>NZ_JAGIPA010000001.1:3577500-4862500 GCF_017876975.1 Methylobacterium sp. PvP105
GGCCGGCGCCGATGAGCGGGGTATAGAGCCCTCGGAATCGCCCGTCAACACCCTTTTCGCCGGCGGGTGCGTCGGGCCTGCCCCGAAGCCTCCCGGTGGACGATCCCGGTGTCCTCTGTACGGGACTGGCGCTCGGCCGCGGCACGCCTCAATCTCGACACGCTGGGCCGTGAGATGAGATTACCGGGCGCGGGTGGCGCGCTCCGGTATGGTCGAGTCCGGCCTCAGCGCCGTGGGTCCTGCAGGGACGCCCGTTCGCCATCGTCTTCTCAGGGCCTTCGAGTGAAGCGCGAGCGACTCAAGATCGGCGATGTGGCCGCCCTCCCCTCGGCCCGCGGTGGGCACGAGCCCCTCGATCATCTCGGCGCGACCGCGACGCAGATCGACCGGCGCGCCGTCAACCTCCGCTGGCTCTGCGCCAGCAGCCTCACGGGCCTGACCGGCGCCGGCCTGATCGCGGCGGCGCTCCACGTGTCTCTTCAGGGCGACGTCTCTTTCGCGGCCATTCCCGAGAAGGCGACCATCATGCCCCGGCCTCAGCCGAGCGAGAGCGGCGCAAACATCGCCCGCAAGGGCGATCGGCTGGTTCGCAACCTCATGATCGCCTCGGCCAAGCAGAGCTTCAAGGCGCCCGTCACGGTCCGCCTCGGCGACCGTGAGATCATCAAGGCCAAGGCCTTCGTGCGGCTGACCACGCCCTTGTCGATGACGACGGGCGTCTACGCCAGCGAGCCTCCCCGCTTCGACCCGATGAAATTCGTCTCCGACGAGCCGCTGGAGCGCGCGCCCGACGCGTCCGCCGACGCGCCCAGCGCCGAAGTCACCGTGGTCAAGCGCGATCTCGCCGACGCCGCCGTCGATGCCAACGCGCCCGCCCTCACCGACGACGACGTCACCGCGCAGGTGGAGGAGGAGCGCCGCATCGCCGCCGAGGCGGGACGTCGCGCCGCCATCCCGATCGCGCCGCAGATCATGCTGTCGCGGACGCTCCAGCAGGGCGCGACCGGAGACGGCGACGGCGCGGCGCCGAAGGAGGCGAACCCGTTCAAGTCGATCGAGGTGCTGGTCGTCCCGGAGAACGTCACCAAGGTCGCCAAGATCGAGTTGAAGGCCAACGAGGCTCCGCTCGTGGAGGAGCGCGATCTCGCGCTGAAGCGCGGCGAGACCGTGGAAACCACGCTGAAGGCCACCGGCTTCGCGAGCGACGACGCCGTCCGCGGCATCGTCGCCGCGCTCGGCGGCAAGACCCGCACGGCTGCCCTCAGCGAGGGCCAGCCGATGCGCGTCCAGATCGCGCCCGGCCCGCGTCCCGGCGATCCCCGGCAGGTCACGCGCGTGGTGCTCTACGGCGAGAACGGGATCGAGGGGATCGCGGCGCTGAACGACCGCGGCGCCTTCGTCTCGGTGGCGCCCCCCGCCGAGGAGGTTCCATCCCCCAAGGCGCAGCCTCAGGCGGAGGCCGGCGAGGACGAGGACGAGGATTCCGGCTCCGGGCCGCGCCTGTACCAGAGCCTGTACGAGACGGC
Organism: Methylobacterium sp. PvP105; assembly: GCF_017876975.1. Taxonomy (NCBI): domain Bacteria; kingdom Pseudomonadati; phylum Pseudomonadota; class Alphaproteobacteria; order Hyphomicrobiales; family Methylobacteriaceae; genus Methylobacterium; species Methylobacterium sp. PvP105. Next base: position 3,579,027 of record NZ_JAGIPA010000001.1, read on the forward strand.
CGCGCGCCACGACCTGCCGCGGGCGACCGTCGAGGATATCGTCCGGGTCTTCAGCTACGACCTCGACTTCCAGCGCCGCATCAGCAGCGGCGACGGACTCGACGTCTTCTACAGCACCGACGACGATGCCAGCGCCGATCGTCCGGACCTGCTCTACGCGGCGCTGACGCTCGGCGGCGAGACCCGCAGGGTCTACCGCTTCCAGTCCCCGGACGACGGCACGATCGACTATCTGGACGAGCAGGGCCGGTCGCTGAAGAAGTTCCTGCTGCGCAAGCCGATCGCCGACGGAATCATGCGCTCCGGCTTCGGCTACCGCCGGCACCCGGTCCTGGGCTACGCCAAGCTGCACACGGGCGTCGACTGGTCGAACCCGATCGGCACCCCGATCATGGCGGCCGGCAACGGCGTGGTGATCCGCGCGGAGATGACCTCGGGCTACGGCAACCGGGTCGAGATCCAGCACGTCAACGGCTACGTGACGACCTACAACCACATGTCGCGGTTCGGCCGCGGCATCCGCGAGGGCGTCAAGGTCCGGCAGGGCCAGATCGTCGGCTATGTCGGCTCGACCGGCCTGTCCACCGGCGCGCACCTCCACTACGAGGTGATCATCAACGGCCACTTCGTCGACCCGATGAAGATCCGCGTCCCCCGTGGCCGGGAACTCGACGGGCGCCTGCTCGCCGATTTCAAGCGCCAGCGCGAGCAGATCGACGCCACTATGCAGAAATCGAAGAGCGCCACAGCCCTCGCCCAGCGCGACGCGGCGGTTCGCTGAGGGTGCGCGTCGCCGCTCAGGCGAAGCCGAGCCGGGCGCGGACAGCCTGGGGCGTCGCGCCGGCCTCCCGGAGGTCGGCGAGGGATCGCGAGCCGCGCGACTTGGACAGCTTCTCGCCCCCGGCATCGAGCAGCAGCGGGTGGTGGCGGTAGCGCGGCACTGGCAGCCCGAGCAGGGCCTGGAGGAGCACGTGCAGGTCGGTGGCCGCCTCCAGGTCGCGGCCGCGCACCACGTGGGTGATCCCCTCGACCGCGTCGTCGTGGACCACGGCGAGATGGTAGCTCGTCGGCACGTCGCGCCGGGCGATCACCGCGTCGCCCCAGCGTGTCGGATCCGCCGCGACCCGGTGCGCGCCGGTCCCGTCGAAGGCGACGTAGCCGTGCGTCGGGCCGGCGCGGCGCGTCGCGGCCGCCATGTCGAGCCGCCAGGTATGCGGGTCGCCGCGGGCGATCCGGTCCGCCGCCGCCGGGCCCAGGTGGCGGCAGGTGCCGGGATAGAGGGGCACGCCGTCCGGATCGCGGGGGCTGTCGACGCCCGAGGCGATGCGCGCCCGGATCTGGCCGCGTGAGCAGAAGCACGGATAGGCGAGCCCGCGGCCGATCAGCCCGTCGAGGGCGGCCCGATAGTCCGCCATGTGCCGGGACTGATGCCGCACCGGCTCGGGATAGGTCAGCCCGAGCCAGGCGAGGTCGGTGACGATCCCGTGGACGAAGTCCGGCTTCGAGCGCGCGGGATCGATGTCCTCGATCCGGAGGCGGCAGACGCCGCCCATCCGGGCGGCGAGGTCCGCGTTGAGCAGGGCCGAGTAGGCGTGGCCGAGGTGCAGCCGCCCGTTCGGGCTCGGCGCGAAGCGCAGCACCGGCGCCTCGGCGCTCACGGGCCGGACCGCCGGATCAGCCGTCGCGGCGGTGCAGGCACTGCAGCGCGCCGGGCTGGCAGGCGATCCCGGGCAGCGAGCAGGCCGGCCCCTCCGCCAGGCGCCGGCAGACCGTGCAGCCGTCGCTCCACTCGAGGCAGGCCGGGTCCTCGGCCGCCGAGACCGCCGGCGCCGCGTGCCGCGCGGGCGCCAGGGCGCCGATGAGCACGGTGGCGATCACGAGGAGTGCGGCGCCCCAGGCGGCGAGCGCGCCGCTCGACGAGCGCGGTGCGGGCGGCGGTGGGCTGGCTGTCGACATGGGCGTCCTGTTGGCGCGGTACCCGCCCGCCTGTCAACGCGCGCCCTCAGGCGGCGCGCGCGGACTGCCGCTCCAGCAGCGGCGGCAGCAGCTTCAGGTTCAGCGGCTTGGCCAGGAACCCGTCGAAGCCGGCCGCCCGGGCGGCGGCCTCGTCCTCTCGTCCGGCATTCGCGGTCAGCGCGACGAGGTGGAGCCGCTGCGCCCCGTCCGATTCGGCGGCGCGGATCCGCCGGGCGGTCTCGTGCCCGTCGAGGCGGGGCATCCGCACGTCGATCAGCGCGAGGTCGAACGGGCCGTCCGTCTCCAGACGCGCGAGGGCCTCGAGGCCGTCGGCGGCGTGGACCACCGTGACGCCGAGCCGCTCCAGGGCCCGGGTCGCCAGCAGGGCGTTGATCGGGTTGTCCTCGGCCAGCAGGACCCGAAGGCTGCTGCCGACGCGCGGCGGCACCGCCGGCGGGGCCGCCGCGGCCTCGACCGGGCCCGCCGACGCGAGCAGGCGCTCGAACAGGGAGCGCGGCCGGACCGGCTTGATCAGGTAGCCGTCGAAACCCGCCGCGCCGGGGGCCCCGAAGCCGCGCCGGTCGAACGGCGAGAGGAGCACGAGGCTGGTGCGGACCCCGCAGGCGCGCGCCGCGTCGGCGATCTGCCGCACCGCCGTGTCGCCCAGAGCCCGGTCGGCCAGCACCGCGTCGAAGGCCGCGCCCGACAGGGCGTCGAGGCCCGAATCCAGGCTGTCGACGATGACGGTGGCGGCCCCGGCCCGGGACAGGCTGCGGGCGAGGTAGGGCGCCTGGAACGGGGAGTCGGCGACGATCAGGCAGCGCCGCGGGGCGAGCGTCGGCAGCGGCGCGCGCCCGACGCCCTCGGCCCCCGCGACCTCGGCGAGGGGCAGCAGGACCCGGAAGGTCGAGCCCCGCCCGAGGCGCGAGTCCGCCTCGATCCGCCCGCCCATGCGGGTCACGAGCCGCCGCGTGATGGCGAGCCCCAGGCCGGTGCCCTCGTGGCTGCGGCTCGCGCTGCCGTCGCCCTGCTCGAACTCCTCGAACAGGATCGGCAGCCTCTCCTCCGGGATGCCCGGGCCGGTATCCGCCACGGCGAGCACGACCTCGCCGCCGGTCCCGGCCCGCGCGAAGCCCAGGCTGACGCCGACGCCGCCGCGCTCGGTGAACTTGATCGCGTTGCCGGCGAGGTTGATCAGGATCTGCCGCACCCGGTCGGCATCGCCCAGCACGGCGGCCGGGAAGTCCTCGGCCACGTCGAGGGCGATCTCGATGCCCTTGTCCTGGGCGCGGGGCGCCAGCAGCTCGACGACCCCCTCGGAGAGCGCCGGCAGGTCGAAGGGCTCGGCCGCGAGGTCGAGGCGCCCGGCCTCGATCCGCGAGAAGTCGAGGACCCCGTCGATCAGGCCGAGCAGCGCCTGGCCGCTGGTGCGGACCGCCTCAACGTAGGTGCGCTGCTCCGGATTCAGCTCGGTCCCGAGCACGAGGTCGGCCATGCCCAGGATGCCGTTGAGCGGCGTCCGCATCTCGTGGCTCACCGTCGCGAGGAAGCGGGATTTCGCGACGCTCGCCGCCTCGGCGCGCTCCAGGGCCGCGTCGCGGCTGCGGATCGCCTCGACCCGCGCGGTCACGTCCCGGCCCGCGCGCAGCCAGTGCGTCGCGTCGCCGTGCGCCACCGGCATCTCCACGAAGGCGAACCAGCGCGCCCGCCCGTCCGCCGTCCGGACCTGCGCCTCCAGGCGGCGGACCCCGTCCGGCCCGATCTCCACGGCGTTCCGGTCGAGGATCTCGAGATCGTCCCGGGAGCCGATCAGCGCGATCGGCTCGCGGCCGAGCAGGCGGGCGAAATCCTCGTTGGCGTAGGTGATGCGTCCGCGGGCATCGCGCTGGACGATGATCTCGGTGGTGGCGGCCACCAGGGCCCGGTAGCGGTCCTCGCTCTCGCTGATCCGCCAGATGCGGTCCTGCAGCCGCTCGGCCTCGCGCTCGGCGCGCCGCGTGCCGAGCAGGCGCCAGAGGCCGAAGGCCAGAGCGGCCGCTGTCAGGAGCGCCAGGACAGGCGCCATCGTGTCGATCATTCCGGCCTCCCCGGCGTCGGGCCGGTTCGCGGCAGGATCGCAGCCGAAGCTGAAGGCGGCGTTGGGAAAGGCCCTTAACCGCCGGTTGCGGACTTTGCGGAGTCTGCGGCGGAGTCCGCGGCGGAGTCCGCGACGCGGCGCGCGCTTAACGGAACCGTGAGGTGATCCGAAAAGCGGCTCGCGAGTTGCCTGCCAGGACGCGGGTCCGGACGGAGACGGCACATGCCCGGTGAGCACTACGACGTCATCATTGTCGGGTCCGGACCCGGCGGCGGCACGATGGCGTGGCGCCTCGCCCAGACGGGCAAGCGCATCCTGCTGATCGAGCGCGGCGACTACCTGCTGCGGGAGCCGCGGAACTGGGACAGTCAGGCGGTGATCGTCGACGGCTACTACCAGGCCAAGGAGACGTGGTACTCCTCGGACGGCAAGAGCTTCCATCCGGGCCTGCACTACTACGTCGGCGGGAACTCGAAGTTCTACGGATCGATCCTCTTCCGCCTCCGCGAGAAGGACTTCGCCGAGATCCGCCACCAGGACGGCGTCGCGCCGGCCTGGCCGGTCGGCTACGACGTGTTCGAGCCGTACTACCAGGCGGCCGAGGAGCTGTTCCACGTCCACGGCCTGCGCGGCGAGGACCCGACCGAGCCCTGGTCGACGAAGCCCTACGCCCATCCGCCGGTGGCGCACGAGCCGCGGATCCAGGAGCTGTTCGACAACCTGAAGCGGGCCGGCCACCACCCGTTCCACCTGCCGGTGGGCGTGCGGCTGGTGGAGAAGGACGGGCGCGCGGTGCCGACCTCGCCCTGCATCAAGTGCGAATCCTTCGACGGCTTCCCCTGCCCCACCAACGGCAAGTCCGACGCGCAGACCATGGTGGTGGACCCGGCCCTGCGCGACTGCCCGAACCTGACGCTGCTCACCCGCACCTACGTCGAGCGCCTCGTCACCGACGCCTCGGGGCGAACCGTCACGGGCGTCGTCGGCACGCGCGATGGCGCGCCGTTCGAGGCCTCGGCCGACATCGTGGTGGTGGCCTGCGGTGCCCTCTCCTCGGCGCTGCTGCTGCTGCGCTCGGCCAGCGACCGGCACCCGAACGGCCTCGCCAACGGGTCGGACCAGGTCGGGCGCAACTACATGCGCCACAACAACTCGACGGTGCTGGCGATCTCGAAGGTCCCGAACCCGACCCGCTTCCAGAAGACGCTCGGCCTCAACGACTTCTACTTCGGCGATCCGGACCCGAAGGACAGCTGGGACTTTCCCCTCGGCCACATCCAGATGGTCGGCAAGTCGGACGGGGCCCAGATCCACGGCGAGGGCCTGCCGGGCTTCCTGCAGTGGTTCCCCGACAAACCCTTCGACTGGATCGCGAAGCACTCCGTCGACTTCTGGCTGACCTCCGAGGACGTGCCGCTGCCGCAGAACCGGATCTTCTACAAGGACGGCAAGGTCCATCTCGACCTCACCGAGACGAACGTCGAGGCGCACAAGCGGCTCCGGCACAAGCTGCGCGAGATCTGCAGCTTCACCGACATCCACCCGCACCTGTTCGACCGCTCGCTCTACCTCGGCAAGAACGTCCCGATCGGCGGGACGGCCCACCAGGCGGGGACCCTGCGGTTCGGCGCGGATCCGAGGACGTCGGTGCTCGACACGAACTGCAAGGCGCACGAGCTGGACAACCTCTACGTGACCGACGCCAGCTTCTTCCCGTCGATCGGCGCCGTGAACCCGACGCTGACGATCATCGCCAACGCCCTGCGGGTCGCCGATCATCTCGTCGCCCGGATGGGGGCCCGGGACGCGATCGCGCCGCCCCGGCTCTTCGACCACACCGAGCCGCGGGAGCCGCTGCCGGCCTGAGGATCGGCGGGGCGCGGAGCGCCGCTCTCCCCGGGTCGTCCCGTGGTGCCGGCACCGGACACGCGTGATCGTCCCCGCGCGCCTGGGCGCCGGGGGCATGGCCCGGGAGACCGCACGAGGGACGCGGGACGCCGCGGGAACCCAGGTGTCGGCCAAGCACGCGCGGGATCCGATCCCCGCGGCGCCCCGCGGCACCGGCCGGGCATGGTCCCCGGCCGCTGCCGTCTTTCTCGTCGCGGCGTCTCCGACGTCCCGGTCCTGCGACTCCCCGTTAGCGGTCTCGGGCGAGGTGCGCGCACGCCGTGCCCGCAACCCCCGGAACCCGCATCGGCGCCGTGGCCTTCCAGCCGTCCCCCGCCTCGTCGTGGGCGGGTCCGCAGGTCGCTCAGGGTCAGCCCAGAGGCGGGTCGGCGCGGGGGCATTTCCTCCCCCGCCGGGCAGAGTGCCGCCCGGTCTCACGCCCGCGTCCGAGGCACGCCCCGCACCGGTCCGCCGCCCGGGGCGATGGCGGCTGAGAGCCACCGACGCGGGCGCCGCCCCGTCCCCGGACCCGACCGGTCAGCCACCGGGCAGGCCCCCGAAGGACGCCCCGGGATCGCTCCCGAAACGCCGCGGACAGGTGCGGTCAGGAGGCACAAAATAGGAACATTGTCAAGGCTCGGGGCGCAGTTGGACGTCTCGACGCGCGGGGGCGAGCGCGGGTCCCCTCTCCCGTGCGGGAGAGGGACAGGGTGAGGGATCAGGTCTGTCCGGACGTGGCTCGACGCGGACGCGCGGTGATGGTCCGCCCGATCCGGAAACGTCTTGTCCCTCACCCCAGCCCTCTCCCGCACGGGAGAGGGGGCACGGCGCGGGTGTCCCGACCGGCGACGTCGGAGCGGGATCCTGGCCCATCGGCGCGGGGATCCCCGGGATGACGGGCACGCCGTCGCGTCTGCTATGTCGGGCTGCCGAATCCCCATCGAGCGCGACGCCCGTGGCCATCGACCATATCGATCTCAGCCGGATCGACCTGAACCTGCTGGTCGCCCTCGACGCGCTGCTCGACGAGCGGAGCGTCACGCGGGCCGCCGCGCGCGTCGGGATCGGCCAGTCGGCGATGAGTTCGAGCCTCGCCCGCCTGCGCCGCCTGTTCGACGACGAGCTCCTGACCCGGGCGCCGGACGGGATGCGGCCGACGCCCCGCGCCCGCAGGATCGCCGAGCCGCTGCGCAGCACCCTCCGGCAGGTGCAGGCGCTGGTGCACCGGGAGGAGCAGTTCGATCCGGCCACGGTCGCGCGCACCTTCACGGTGAGCCTTCCGGACAGCGTCGAGGCGCTGCTCGGGCCGCGGTTGATCGCGCAGCTCCGCCGGGACGCGCCCGGCATCCGGCTGCTGCTGCGCTCGGTCGACCGGACCCGGATCCTGGACGAGCTCGACGCCGACCGGGTCGACCTCGCCATCGGCCTGTTCTCGGAGGGGCAGCTCCACCACAAGCAGCGCCTCCTCTACCGGGACAGCTACGTGGTGCTGTTCAACGCCGCGCTGATCGGCCTGGAGCCGCCGATCGGGCTCGACGATTACCTGCGCTTCCCCCACGTGCTGACGTCCCTGCGCGAGACCGCCCACGGGGTCGTCGACGACGCCCTCGCGCTGATCGGGCGCTCGCGCACCCTGGCGGTCACGACCCCGCGCTTCCTCGTCGTCCCGTTCATGGTGCGGGCGGCGCCGGTGATCGCCACGATGCACGCGCGGCTCGCCACCTCCTTCGCCAGCGCGCTGGCGCTCAGCGTCAGCCCCGTGCCGGTCCCCCTCGACGACGTGTCCGTGTCGATGCTCTGGCACGCCTCGTACGACCACGACCCGGCCCATCGCTGGCTCCGGGAACTCCTGGTCCGGCTGGCCCACGAGCCGCCGGCCCCCGGCATCATCTGAGCTCGGGGCTCAGAGGCAGGGATCGTCCGCGGCCTCCAGGCGGCCGCTCGCGATCGCCGCGCGGAACAGGGCGAAGTCGGCCGCATTGCGCTCCGCGTAGGAAGCCGCCCAGTCGGCGATCGCCCCGCTCAGGTCGTGGTGCTTGCCGCTGCCGCAGTATCCGGCGATCGCCGCCGCGTCGCCGGTCCGCGCGTGGGCGCGCGCCAGCAGCGTCCCGTAGGCGTACGAGAAGGTCAGGAGCGGCGCGCCGGACATCCGCGCCAGCGGGATCGCGCCCTTCAGGTTCTTCATCTGGCGCACGTAGAACGGCCGGCCCGCGATGCTGGTCCAGCCGAGCAGCGGGTCGCCCACCGCCTGGAGCAGGCGCTGGCCGTAGATCACCCGCTCGCCCCCGTGCCCGGAGAACGGCGCCGGCACGCCCGGCAGGTAGGGCGCGTGTGCCGGCCGGACCGCCTCCTTGACCTGGAGGAAGAGCGCGTCGGCGTCGGAATTGCCGAACAGCAGCGCGAGGTAGGCCCGGGTCCCGACACTGCCGACGCCGACGACGCGGTGGGCGACATCGACCACGTGGTAGCGGTCGAGCATGAAGCGGCGCTCCCGCGGCAGGGTCTCGGCGTAGCGCTCCAGGCCGGTGACGACGCCCTCGCGGGTCTCCGCGTCCACGGGCGTCAGGATCGGCGGATCGGTCTGCAGGCGCCAGCTGCCGTCGGTGCGCCGCTCGGCCACCTGGTCCAGCAGGCTGCGGTTGTTCCGCCGCCGCGCCTTGTCGACCGCCCGCCGCACCACGGCCCGGGCCTCCGCGTCCATCTGCAGCCCGGCGATGTGCGGGGCGTCGGCGCGGGTGGTCTGGTACCAGACGTCGAGGGAGCCCTGCGGCGCGAGGCGCCGCATCGTGTGCTGGTAGCCGGAGACCGCCTCCGTGACGGCCGCGCGCCGCTCGCTCGCCGGCGCGCCGGCGTCGGCGGTGGCGACCGCCAGCCCGGCCGCGAGGCGCTTGAGGTCCCATTCCCACGGGCCGATCGTGACCTCGTCGAAGTCGTTGAGGTCGAGGACGATGTCGCGCTGCGGCGTGCCGAACAGGCCGAAATTGTCGGTGTGCGCGTCGCCGTTCATCACGACGTCGATGCCGCTGCGCGGCCCGCGCGACAGGTCCCAGGCCATGACGTGCGCGGCCCCGCGCAGGAACGCGAAGGGCGAACTCGCCATCCGGGCGACCCGCAGCGGGATCAGGTGCGGCTGGCGGCCCGCGTGGGCGGCCTCGATCAGGGCGACCGGGTCGGGCCGGTCCGGATCGGGATTCAGCGCGGCCTGGCGCGCGTGGGGCACCTCGGCGCGCAGCCGCTTGCCGGCCTTGCGGCGCTTGTCCCAGGCCTCGACGCCCGCGCGGAGGTCGATCCGCGGGAACTCGGCGACCGGCGCCAGCACCGCGTCCAGGCCCGGGGCGTCCGCCTCCCGGTCCTCGGGCGGCGCCGTCTTGTCGCTCTCGATGCGATCCATCGCTGTCCCATCGCGGAATGCGGGGCGGCCCCGTCCGTGCCGTCGCCCACCCCGGAGCCGGGGCGGACGACCGCACGGTAGCATCCGGCCGGCTCTGTGACGTCACGGGCCCGGACGGCCCTTGACCACCCTACAGGCCGGCCCTCTAACGAACCGAGTATTCGGGGGGTGTTCCTCCGTCTCGTGTCGTTCACGGCCTCGCGATCGAAGTGCCGGGATCGGCGTGGACGTCCCGGGAATACCGTTGCATCAGCGAGACTTCGCATGCCCAAGGGTTCAGATCTCCTCGTCGCGGCCCTCGAGAACGAGGGCGTCGACCGCATCTTCGGGATTCCCGGAGAGGAGAACCTCGACGTCGTCGAATCCCTGCGGAACTCCAAGATCGAGCTGGTCCTGACCCGCCACGAGCAGGCGGCGAGCTTCATGGCCGCCACCCACGGCCGCCTCACCGGCCGGCCGGGCGTCTGCCTCTCGACGCTCGGCCCGGGCGCCCTGAACTTCTCCACCGGCGCGGCCTACGCGCATCTCGGCGCCATGCCGATGATCATCATCACCGGCCAGAAGGGCATCCTGTCCTCGCGCCAGGCCAAGTTCCAGATCGTCGACGTGATTTCGTCGATGAAGCCGATCACCAAGATGGCCCGGCAGATCGTCTCGGCCTCCTCGATCCCCACCATCGTGCGCGACGCCTTCCGGGTCGCCACCGAGGAGCGGCCCGGCCCGGTGCTGCTGGAGCTGCCCGAGGACATCGCCTCCGAGGAGGCCGAGGCCGACCTCGTCCCCTCGCACCCGATCGACATCCCGGTCGCGCACCCGACCGCGATCGCGCGCGCCGCGGAGATGATCCTGAAGGCCGAGCGCCCGCTGATCATGCTGGGCGCCGCCGCGAGCCGCCCCCGCGCCACCGGCGAGCTCGGCGGCTTCGTGCAGCGCACCGGCATCCCGTTCTTCACCACCCAGATGGGCAAGGGCACCGTCGCGGGCGGGACCGACCTCTACATGGGCACCGCCGCCCTCTCCGAGCGCGACTACGTCCACGAGGCGATCGACAGGGCCGACCTGATCATCGCGATCGGGCACGACACGATCGAGAAGCCGCCGTTCTTCATGGGCCAGGCCGACCAGAAGGTCGTCCACATCAGCTACATGCCGGCCAACGTCGAGCAGGTCTACTACCCCGACGCCGAGGTGGTCGGCGACCTCGGCCCGACGCTGAAGCTTCTGGCCGACAAGCTCGACGGCAAGCTCCCGAACGCGGGCGCGCTGCTGCACCTGCGCGAGCACATCCTCAGCCATATCGGCGACCGGGCCGGCGAGGACCGCTTCCCGGTGACGCCGCAGCGCCTCGTGCGCGACGTGCGCCGGGTGATCCCCGAGGACGGGATCGTCTGCCTCGACAACGGGATGTACAAGATCTGGTTCGCCCGGAACTACCGCACCTACGTCGCCAACACGCTGCTCCTCGACAACGCGCTGGCCACGATGGGCGCCGGCCTGCCCTCGGCCATGATGGCGGCGATGCTCTACCCGAAGCGGCGCGTGATGGCGGTGTGCGGCGACGGCGGCTTCATGATGAACAGCCAGGAGATGGAGACCGCCGTCCGGCTGAAGCTCAACCTCGTGGTGCTGGTGCTCGACGACTCGGCCTACGGGATGATCCGCTGGAAGCAGGCGGTCGACAAGTTCGCCGATTACGGCATGACCTTCAACAACCCGGACTTCGTCCTCTACGCCAAGTCGTACGGGGCCACCGGCCACCGGGTCGAGTCGGTCAACGACCTCGTGCCGACGCTGGACCGGGCCTTCGCGGCGGGCGGCGTCCACCTCGTGGCGGTGCCGATCGACTACTCGGAGAACACCCGCGTGCTGGTCGACGAGCTGCGCGCCAAGGTGAAGGATTTCGAGCCGGCCGAGTGACCTCGGCCTTGCAGACGGATCGGCACGACAACAGGGCAGCGCGATGAACCCGTTCACCTTCCAGACCACGCCGAACGTGCTGTTCGAGGCCGGCGCCTCCCGGAAGCTGCCCGAGATCGTCGGCAGCTTCGGGGCGAAGCGCGTCCTGCTCGTCACCGACAAGGGCGTGCGCGGCGCCGGCCTCACAAAGGCCGCCGAGGCGGCGCTGGCGGAGGCCGGCGTCGCCCTCGACATCTACGAGGACGTGGTCGCCGACCCGCCCTCCACGGTGATCGAGGCGGCGGCCAAGCGCGCCCGGGACCTCGGGACCGACCTCGTCCTGTCGATCGGCGGCGGCTCGGCCCTCGATACCGCCAAGCTCGTGGCCTACCTCGCCAAGTCGGACGAGCCGCTGGATTCGATCTACGGCGTCGGCCTCGCCAAGGGCGACCGGCTGCCGCTGATCCTCGTGCCGACCACGGCCGGCACCGGCTCGGAGGTGACGCCGATCTCGATCGTCACGACGCCGACCACCGAGAAGAAGGGCGTCGTCGCCCCGAAGCTCCTGCCGGACTGGGCGGTGCTCGACCCGGAGCTGACGCTCGGCCTGCCGCCGCACGTCACGGCGGCGACCGGCATCGACGCCATGGTCCACGCCATCGAGGCCTTCACCAGCAAGAACAAGAAGAACCCGATCTCCGACCAGCTCGCCAAGCAGGCGCTGGCGCTGCTCTCGGCCAACATCCGCACCGCCTGCACGGACGGGAAGAACCTCGAGGCGCGCTCCGGCATGCTGCTCGGCTCGATGCTGGCCGGCATGGCCTTCGCCAACGCGCCGGTCGCGGCGGTGCACGCCCTCGCCTACCCGGTCGGCGCGATCTTCCACGTGCCGCACGGGCTCTCGAACGCCCTGGTGCTGATGGGGGTGATGCGCTTCAACCTCTCCCACGCGGAGGCGCTCTACGCCGAGCTCGCGCCGATCCTCGACCCGGCGGCCGCGGACCTGCCGCAGCCCGAGGCCGCCCGGCGCTTCGTGGAGAGCCTCGACGCGATCTGCCGCGACTGCAAGGTGCCGGCGTCCCTCGCCGAGGTCGGCGTCGCCCGGCAGGACCTGGAGCGCATGGCCACCGACGCGATGAAGCAGACGCGGCTCCTCGTGAACAACCCGCGCGAGGTCACCTACGACGACGCCTTCGCGATCTACGCCGAGGCGCTGGGAGAGGCGCGGCCGGCGGCGTGAGCGCGACGGCGGCGGCGGTGCTGGGGCTGTCGCCCGATCGGTCCAGCCTCCACCGTCATCGCGAGCGCGGCGAGGCGACCCAGGGCGGCGCGCCCGCGCCGAGCGTGGCGCTGCTGGATCGCTTCGCTTGGCTCGCGGAGACGGCGGGTCCGATGTCTTCAGCCCTGAGGCTGTGAGGAGAGACGCCAGCATGGACCAGTTCGACGCGTTCCGGGCGATGAGCGAGTTCTGGACCCGGGCCGGCGCGGGCTTCTTCACGCAGGGCGCGGGGCAACCCGCCCCCGGCTTCGGCTGGCCGACCTTTCCGACGCCTGACGTCGCCGGCCTCGCCACCGCGCAGGCCAAGCTGACCGAGGCCTGGACCGCCGCGACCGCCCTCTCGCAGACCCTCGCCAGATCCCTTCAGGGCGGTCCCGGCGCGCCGGACCCGACCGCCGGGGCTGTTCTCGCCCGGATCTTCGATCCGCAGGCCTGGCTCGGCGGCTCGGCCGAGTTCGACGCCGCCCTGACCCGCATGGCCGAGGGCCCGCAGCTCGCCGACCTGTGGCAGACCGAGCGGCGCTACGCGGCCCTGTTCACCGCCTGGGCGACGCTCCGGCGGGCGCAGAGCGAGCACCAGGCCGTGATGCTGGAGGCCTGGACGCGCGCGGCCGGGACCTTCGCCCAGGAAGCCAATGCCCGCGCCGAGCGCGGCGAGAGCTTCGCCTCCGCCCGCGAGATGATGGGCCGGTGGATCGAGACCGCCAACGCGGTCCTGCTCGAGGTCCAGCGTTCGGACAAGTTCCTGGCGTCTCAGCGGGCGGTGCTCCGGGCCTCGACCGACCTGCGCCTCGCCCAGCAGGACGTCGCGGCGTTCCTGTCCGAGTTCTACGGCCAGCCGACCCGCGCCGAGCTCGACGACGTGCACAAGAGCCTGACCGAGCTGCGCCGCGAGGTCCGGGCGCTCCGCCGCGAGCGCCGGCAGGCCGGCAAGGCCGCGAAGGCGGGCGGTTCACAGGTCGGGGAGGACGCCCATGGCTGATCAGGAAAGCCCGAAGGGACCGGCCGCGCCGCTGAATCTCACCCCCGCCGCGCTGCTGGCCGAGGTCGGTACCCTCGGCCGGCGGATCAGCGAGGGCGCCAAGCTGTTCGCCGATGTCAGCGACGCGGATGTCGAGATCGCCACCACGCCGAAGGATCTGGTCTGGAGCCAGGACAAGGTCAGCCTCTACCGCTACCGGCCGCTCGCCGAGAGCAAGGGCCTGCCGCCGGTCCTGATCGTCTACGGCCTGATCGGCCGCTACACGATGGCCGACCTGCAGGAGGACCGCTCGCTGGTCCGCAACCTGCTGAATCTCGGCCTCGACCTCTACGTGGTCGACTGGGGCAATCCGGGCCGGGCCGACCGCTACGTCACCATCGACGACTACGTGGACGGCTACCTCGCCGAATGCGTCGCCTTCATCCAGGAGGCGGCCGGGCGGGAGAGAATCAGCCTGCTCGGCATCTGCGAGGGCGGCGTCTTCACCACCTGCTACGCGGCGCTCTACCCCGAGACCGTCAACGCGATGGTGCTGACCATCACGCCGATCGACTTCCACGCCGACACGCGGGAGAACCGGGCCGGCCACGGCTTCATCAACGTCTGGACCCGCTCGCTCACGCCCGAGGATGTCGACCGGCTGATCGAGGCGCAGGGCTCCCTGCCCGGCGCCTTCATGGGCTCGGTGTTCTCGATGATGACGCCGATGCGGACCATGACGAAGTACAACCTCGACCTGCTCGACGCCCTCGACGACAGGAAGAAGTTCCTGAACTTCCTCCGCATGGAGAAGTGGATCGCCGACCGTCCGGACCATCCCGGCGAGGCCGCCAAGCAGTGGCTGAAGGACCTCTACCAGGACAACAAGCTGGTCGAGAGCGCCTTCGAGCTCGGCGGCCGGCGGGTGGAGCTGAAGGCCATCACCTGCCCGGTGCTGAACGTCTTCGCCCAGGACGACCACATCATCCCGCCCGCCACCTCGCAGGCGCTGAGGGATAAGATCGGCACCACCGACTACACCGAGATGGGTCTGCCCGGCGGCCATGTCGGCGTGTTCGTGGGCGGGAAGGCACAGAAGCTGCTGGGCTCCGGCATCGCCGACTGGCTCGGCGAGCGGGGGTAGCGTGCAGTCTCGGGGGAGCACCGCATGGGCAGCCTGAAGAACAAGATCGTCAGCGCCGACGAGGCCGCCGCCATCCTGCAGGACGGCGACATGGTCGCGGTGTCGGGCTTCGTCGGGATCGGCACGCCCGACGAGCTGATCCTGGCGCTCGCCCGCCGCTTCGAATCCGGCGCCGGCCCGCACGGGCTCGGCCTGATGTTCGCCGCCGCCCCCGGCGACGGCAAGGAGCGCGGCCTCAACCGCCTGGCGATACCGGGCCTCGTCCGCCGCGTCGTCGGCGGCCACTGGGCGCTCGTGCCGAAGCTCGGCGCCATGGCGGTGGCGGGCGAGATCGAGGCCTACAACCTGCCGCTCGGCGTGGTCTCGCACCTCTACCGGGAGATCGCCGCCCACACCCCCGGCCACATCACCAAGGTGGGCTTGCGCACCTTCGTCGACCCGCGGCTGGAGGGCGGCAAGCTCAACGCCGTGACCCGGGAGGACCTCGTCAGCGTCGTCGAGCTCGGCGGCGAGACCTGGCTCCACTACAAGGCCTTCCCGGTCAACGTCGCGCTGATCCGCGGGACCACGGCCGACCCCGCCGGCAACATCACCATGGAGCGCGAGGCGCTCACCCTCGACAACCTCGCCGCCGCCATGGCGGCGAAGAATTCCGGCGGCTTCGTCATCGCCCAGGTGGAGCGGCTCGCGGAGGCCGGCTCGCTCAACCCGCGGGAGGTGCAGGTGCCCGGCGTGCTGGTCGACTGCGTGGTGCTCAGCACGCCCGAGAACCACCGCCAGACCTACGGCACGCCGTACAACCACGCCTTCACGGGCCGACAGCGCGTGCCGCTCGACCGGATCGCCCCGATGGCGCTCGATACCCGCAAGGTCATCGCCCGGCGCTGCGCCTTCGAGCTGCCGCCGGGCGGCGTGGTCAATCTCGGCATCGGCATGCCTGAGGGCGTCGCGGCGGTCGCCGCCGAGGAGCGGGTGCTGAAATACCTGACGCTGACCGCCGAGCCCGGCGTGATCGGCGGCCTGCCGCAGGGCGGGCTGGATTTCGGCGCCGCCCTGAACCCGGCCGCCGTGCTGCACCAGAACCAGCAGTTCGACTTCTACGACGGCGGCGGCCTCGATCTCGCCTGCCTGGGCCTCGCCCAGTGCGACGCCGAGGGCAACGTCAACGTCAGCCGGTTCGGCACGCGGCTCGCGGGCGCGGGCGGGTTCATCAACATCTCGCAGAACGCCAAGAGCCTCGTCTTCGCCGGCACCTTCACGGCCGACGGCCTCAAGGTGGCGGTCGAGGACGGCGGCATCCGGATCCTCAGCGAGGGGCGCTCGCGGAAATTCATCGCCGCGGTGGAGCAGGTGACCTTCTCGGGGGCCTACGCGGCCGAGCGCGGCCAGCCGGTGCTCTACGTGACCGAGCGCTGCGTGTTCCGGCGGACGCGGGCCGGCATGGAGCTGGTCGAGGTGGCGCCGGGGATCGACATCGCGCGGGACATCCTCGGGCAGATGGGCTTCACCCCGATCGTGCAGGATCCGCGGCCGATGGATCCGCGCCTGTTCCGCGAGTCCGTGATGGCGCTGGAGCCGTGGCTGCTCGGACTCTCGCTGTCGGAGCGGATCAGCTACGACCCGGAGCGCAACATCCTGTTCTCGAACCTCGAGGGTTTCCAGGTCCGGACCATCGACGACGTCGAGCTGGTGCGCCGCGAATACGAGCGCGCCTGCCAGGAGATCGGCCGGAAGGTCCACCTCATCGCGAATTACGACGGCTTCGAGATCGACCCGACGGTGAGCGACGCGTACTTCTCGGCGATCGCCTATCTCGAAAACCGCTATTACGAGACCGCGTCCCGGTATACCACGAGCGCGTTCTTGCGACTGAAACTCGGCGCCTCGTTGGCGAGCCGCGACCTGGCTCCCCATGTCTTCGAGACAAGAGCCGAGGCGCAGGCGAGGAATACGGCCCAGAGCGTGCCTCTCAAGCCCCGGCCCGGCATGTCCCAGACCGACATGCCGCGGCCGCCGAAGGAACCGTTGGATGCCTGAGTTCGAGACCCCCTCCCTGAAGGACCGCGCCCTGCTGGTCGATGCCTGCCTGATCGGCGGCGCATGGTCGAAGGCCGGCTCCGGCAGCATCGACGTCACCAACCCGGCGACCGGCGCGCTGATCGCCAAGGTGCCGAATGCCGGCGCCGACGAGACCCGCCAGGCGATCAAGGCGGCGCACGAGGCCTACCCGGCGTGGCGCGCCAAGACCGCCAACGAGCGCGCCGTGCTGCTGCGCAAGCTCGCGGCGCTCGTCACCGAGCATCAGGAGGATCTGGCGCAGATCCTCACCGCCGAGCAGGGCAAGTCGCTGACCGAGTCCCGCGGCGAGGTCGCCATGTCGGCCGCCTACGTGCTGTGGTTCGCCGAAGAGGCGCGCCGCGTCTACGGCGACGTGGTCCCCTCCCCCTGGGGCGACCGCAAGATCCTCGTCACCAAGGAGCCGGTCGGCGTGGTGGCGGCGATCACGCCGTGGAACTTCCCGTCCTCGATGATCGCCCGCAAGATCGCCCCGGCGCTCGCCGCCGGCTGCCCGATCGTGATCAAGCCCGCCTCGCAGACCCCGCTCTCGGGCCTCGCCTGGGGCGTGCTGTGCGAGCGCGCCGGCTTCCCGGCCGGGGTTGTGAGCATCCTGACGGGCTCGGCCCGCGCCATCGGCGGCGAGATGACCGGCAACCCGCTCGTCAAGAAGATCACGTTCACCGGCTCCACCGAGGTCGGCAAGGTGCTGCTGGAGCAGGCAGCAGGCACGGTGAAGAAGGTCTCGATGGAGCTGGGCGGCAACGCGCCGTTCATCGTGTTCGACGACGCCGATCTCGACCGGGCGGTCGCCGGCGCGATGCTCGCCAAGTACCGCAATTCCGGCCAGACCTGCATCTGCACCAACCGGTTCCTGGTGCAGGACGGGATCTACGACGCCTTCGCGGAGAAGATGGCCGAGGCGGCCAACCGCCTGAAGGTCGGCAACGGCGTCGAGGACGGCGTCGCCCAGGGGCCGCTGATCGACATGGCCGCGGTGGAGAAGACCGAGGCCCATATCCGCGACGCCGTCGAGAAGGGCGCCCGCGTGGTGGCGGGCGGCCACCGCCACGCGCTCGGCGGCCAGTTCTTCGAGCCGACGGTGATCACCGGCGCCACGCCCGCCATGGCGGTGGCCCGGGAGGAGACCTTCGGGCCGCTGGCGCCGCTGTTCCGCTTCCGCGACGAGGCGGAGGCGATCCGCATGGCCAACGACACCGAGTACGGGCTCGCCTGCTACTTCTACACCCGCGACCTCGGCCGGACCTTCCGGGTCGCGGAGGCGCTGGAATACGGCATGGTGGGGATCAACGAGGGGATCATCACCACCGAGGTGGCGCCCTTCGGCGGCGTGAAGGAATCCGGCCTCGGCCGCGAGGGCTCGTACCAGGGCATCGAGGATTACCTCAACACCAAGTACCTGTGCGTGGGCGGGCTGGGCGGCTGACGCCCGCCCCGGCGCTCTCGACCCGTTCGCGCAGCGTCCTCCCGGTGCGCCGCAGGCGAGCCCGGACCCGGAGGGGCGCGCCGGGAGCCGGGCAAGCCCGACGCACCGACGCGCCCGGACAGGACGCGTCGGCGGAGCTACCGCCCGCTGGGCGCCGCTCCGCTGCCCGTGGCGGCGTTGCCCGAGCTGCTGCCGGCGGGCGCGCCCGGCGTGCTGACGCGCGGCCCGCCGCTGGTGCCGGGCGCCGTGCCGGCGCCGGTGGAGCCGGTGCTCTCCATGGACCCGGCCCCCGTCCCGGTGCCGCCCACCGCGCCGGACTTGTTGACGTTGCCCTGGTTGGCGCCGCCGGTCTGCGGCGCCTGGGCGAGCGCCGCCCCGGACGTGGCGAGAACGACGGACGTGGCGAGGGCGAGGATCGTCTTCGACATGGGACCTCCTGACATGACGGTGCGCTGCTGACGTCGCGCTGTCGTGTCAGGCCAACTCGGGGGCGCCAGGATGGTTCGGGCGCGCCGTCAGCGGGCGAGCGCCTCGCGCCACGCCGTCCAGGGCCAGCGCAGCGCCGCCCCGCCGGCCGCCGGCGCGATCGAGACCGTCGCGGTCCGGCCGCTCACCAGCCGCGGATCCGCCGTGCCGCCGTCGAGGGCGATCCGCACCGGGATGCGCTGGGCGAGGCGCACCCACGAGAAGGTCGGGTTCACGTTCGCGAGCAGGTTGGCGGCGTCGCTGCGGCCCGACTCGCCGATGCCGCCGGCGATGCTGGCGACGCGGCCGCTGAGCACCCCGTCCTCGCCCATGAGCTGGACCGTCACCGGCGCGCCGACGCGGATCCGCGGCAGCTTGGTCTCCTCGAAGTAGCCCTCGATCCGCAGGGTATCGCTGTCGATCAGCGCCATGACCCCGCGGCCCGTGGTGACGTAGGCGCCCGGCCGCAGCTCCATGTTGGTGATCCGGCCGTTGACCGAGGCGCGCACCGCCGAGCGCTCCAGGTTGAGCTTGGCGAGGTCGCGATCCGCCAGGGCCTGCTCGTAGGCGGCCTCCGCGGAGAGGTCGGCGGCCTTGGCGGCCTCGACCTTCTGCTGCGACACCGCCGCGTCGGAGAGCCTGCTGTAGCGGGCGTAGTCGGCCGCGTTCTGCTCGGCGGTGGCCTTGCGGTTCTGCACCATCGCCTCCGCCTGCCGCAGCCCGAGGCGGAACCGGTCCGGATCGATCCGGAACAGGACGTCGCCCTTCCGGACGACCTGATTGTCCTCGACCAGCACCTCGGTGACGAGGCCGGAGACGTCGGGGGCCACCGCCACCACGTCGGCGCGCACGCGCCCGTCCCGGGTCCAGGGAGCGTCCATGTAGTAGTCCCACAGGCCGAGGCCGACGATCAGCGCCGCGGCGACCATGCCGAGGGTGACCAGGAGGCGGCCGAGGGTGGAGAACAGGGCGGTCATTGCAGGATCCGGTGGGCGAGGGTCACGACGCCGCCGAGCAGGACGACGTAGAGGGCGAGGTCGAAGAGCGGCCTGTGCCAGACGAGGCGGTAGAAGCCGGTCGCCGCCAGCAGGCGGCGCAGCGGCAGGCTGAGCGCGAAGGCGACGGCCATCCAGAGCGCGAGGCCCGGCACGAACACGCCGTAGAGGTCGATCTCGCCCATCATGCCGCCATCTCCCGGTCGGGCAGCGCGGGCGCCGCCCGGTAGGCCGGCGCGTCGGGGAAGAGCCCGCGGCGCAGGCCGGTGAGGCCGATCAGGGCGGCGCGCCGCTCCGGCGACGGGGCCGCGCCCGCGACGGCGTCCAGTCCGTCGTCCAGGGCCGCCAGGAGCGCCGAATCCGGCCGGCCGATCCGGCCGCGCAGCTGGCGCGCCGCCAGCGCCAGCACCCGGTCGACGGCGCTCCGGGCCGGTCCCGTCAGCCGCCGGCGCACCCGGCGGACCTCCACGAGGTTGATGCCGACCCGGACATCGGCCAGCAGGTCGCCCACGGAGGCCGACATGTCGGCGGGCAGGCTCGCCAGCCGCGGCGCGATCAGCCCGACGCGGTCGAGCATCAGGGCCGCGAGCTCGAGCCCGTGGCCGGCGCCGCGCCCGGCCGCGGCGGCCGCGAGGCTCTGCCGGTTGATCTGCACCAGCCGCCGGGCGCTCCGGCCGGCGCCGACCGAGCGGATCAGCCGGGTGACCACCGCGCCGACCCACATGCCGACCACCGAGGCGATCACCCCGTTGGCGAAGGGCGCGAAGTCGCCGCTGTAGCCGTTCTGGAGCGCCAGCAGCGTCGCGCCGTTCAGCGCCGCGCCCATGCCCATCGGGGTGGTGCGCGGCTGCGTCATCATCAGGCCGCACAGGATCAGGGCGGGCGCCAGCGCCAGGGCCAGCATCTCGAAGGAGGTGGCGAGCGGCAGCACGGCGAACAGGTAGAGGGCCGCGCCGAGGGCGCCGACGATCGCCGAGTTGGTGAAGCTCAGGATCTGCGGCGCGGGATCGTCCTGCGCGGCGAACAGGCAGCAGGCGACCGCGCCCATCATCGGTGCCGCGGAGCCGTCCGGCCAGCCGGTGGCGATCCAGATCGCGCAGCAGACCAGCAGGCCCACGAACACCCCGAAGGCCGAGAACGCCGCCAGCCCGTGGTCCCGGTGGCGGATGGAGCGGACCCGGGCCGTGTAGGCGAAGGCGAGCGGCGCCCGGGGGGCGGTGCCGGCGGCGAGGTGGCCGCGGAGCGCCCGCAGGTCCTGGCGCAGGTCGATGACGTCGCGCAGGCGCACCGCGAGGCTCGCGAGCAGGAGCGTGTTCCAGTCCGGAGCCCGGCCGAGGGCCGGCTCGAACCCGTCGATCCGGCCGCGCAGCCGCGCGGCGCGGTCCGGATCCCCGGCCCCATCGCCGGCCCCATCCCCGGTCTCGTCGTTGAGCCAGACGGCGAGGTCCGACAGGAAGGCCCGGACCCGCGCCGGCAGCGCGCCCGCCTGCTCGAGGGCGGCGACGCGGTCCGCGACGGCCGCCACGATCGGCAGGACCATCAGCATGTGCTGCCGGAGCGGCGCGAAGGCCTCCGCGGCGCGTTCCGCGCCCGACGCCTCGTTGCGCAGGGCGAGGCCGAGGGCGTCGAGGCCGAGCGCGTCCGAGGCGAGGCGCAGGCGCCGGCCCTGGCTCGGCCCGGCGGCCTCCGGGGCGCGGGCGGCCGCGAGGGCGCTCCGGATCCAGGCCCGGGCCTCCGCCGACCAGTGGTCCAGCCGCGCGACGATCAGCGGGGCCGCCGATTGCGGCAGGATCAGCGTGGCGGCGAGGCTGGCGCAGACGATCCCCAGGGAGATCTCCTCGGCCCGCGCCACCGCCGTGTCGAAGATCGCCCCGGGATCGTCGACGGCGGGGAAGCCGATCAGCGCCGCCGTGTAGCCGGCGAGCATCGGCAGGTAGCTCGCGGGCGTGCGGTCGAGGAGCGAGACGTAGAGGCAGAGCGCGACCCAGAGCGCCACCGCGAGGCTCAGCAGGATCGGCTCGTTCACGAGGTTCGGCACCAGCACGACGCTCACCGCCGCGCCGAGCGCGGTGCCGCAGACCCGGTAGACCGCCTTCGCGCGCGTCGCGCCGGAGAGGACCTGGCTGGTGATGTAGACGGTGCCGAGGGCCCAGTAGGGCCGCGGCAGGTCGATCCAGAGCGCGAGGAACAGGGCGAGCATCGCCGCCGCGTAGGTCTTCAGCGCGAAGGCCCAGTCGCGCCATCCGGGGAGGATCACGGCACCGCCTCCGGTTCGCGCGCGGCCGCGGCGGCCTCCCGCCCGTGGCGCTGGAGCGCCGCGAAGACCCGGAGGCTCGCCTCGAGATCCGCGCCGTCGACCTCGGCGAACACCCGGGCGCGCAGGGTCGAGAGCTCGGCCTCGATCCGCTCGAAGACCTGTCGGCCGCGCGCGGTCAGGCCCAGCACCTTGGCGCGGCGGTCGGACGGGTCCTCGCGGCGGACCACCAGCCCGGCCGCGGCGAGCTGGTCGATGAGGCGGACGAGCGAGGGGCCCTCGATGCCGACGGCCTCCGCCAGGACGTTCTGGCGCGGCTCCTCCTCCATCCGGCCGATGATGATCAGCGGGTGCGCGGTGGCGTCGGACAGGCCGTGCGCCTCCGCGACATTGTTGGCGGCACGGCGCCAGTGGCGGCCGGTGGTCAGGAGGGCGTGGGTGAAGGCCTGCTGCAGCCGCTCGCGCGTCCTCGGATCGTCGTTGCCGGTCACTACCTGATCCATCCACGCGAGGACCCGGTGGAGAGACCGGATCAATCAGCTCGCATGCTGATAGATAGCATCATACCGATTCGGACCGGGAGACGTTTCGCGCCATCAGAGTTGCGCCGGACGAATAGGTTCGCACCTTTTCCGTGCCGATCCGGCGTCGGCGGAATGCGTGGCGAGACCGAGGCGGACCGGACGTTCCGACGCCTCCCCGCGTCCGGAGATGTCCGCGTCGGCGGGCCTCGACGGAAAGCTTCGAGGAGCGCGGCCGGCTGGAGCTCTCCTGCGGGGCCTCCGCGGCGCTCCGGCACCTCGGGATGAGGTGGAGCGTGGGGCCGCCGGTCAGGAGCTCTCCGGTCCCGCAGCCGCGCCGTCAGGCCGAGTGGCTGTTGTGGATCTGATCGAAATCGAGGGACGCCGTGTCGATCACGATCTGCGTGCGGCTGATGACCTCGAGCTTGCGCAGGATCTCGGAGACGTGCGCCTTCACGGTCGAATCGCCGACCTGGAGCTCGTGGGCGATCTGCTTGTTGAGCTTGCCCTGCCGGATCATCATCAGGACCCGCAACTGCTGCGGCGTCAGCCGGGCGAGGCGCTCCGGCAGCGGCGCCTTCTTGCTCCGGGGCGCGGGCGCGCCGGCCTCGGCGAGCCCCGGCGGCAGGAACAGGGCGCCGCTCATCACCTCGGTGATCGCCCGGGTCAGCGTCGCCTTGTCCATGGCCTTGGGGACGAAGCCCGCCGCCCCGTGCTGCAGGGCCTCGCGGACGATGCGCGGGTCCTCGTGGCCGGAGACGATCAGGATCGGGATGCGCGGGAAGCTGGCCCGGATGGTGATCAGCCCGTCGAAGCCGGTCACGCCCCGCATCGAGAGGTCGAGGAGCGTCAGGTCGATGCCGCGGTTGGCGGCCAGAACGGCGCAGGCCGCCTCGATCCCGTCGGCCTCGTGCAGAACCGCGTCCGGGTGCGCGAGGCGGATCGTGGCCGCCAGGGCGTCGCGGAACAGCGGGTGGTCGTCGACGATCAGGAGATGCACGGAGACCTCGGTCCTTCGCTCGAGATCCTCACAGGATCCGCCGAAATCGCGGGCGGGAGGGCCGAAGGTGATCGATGCGGCCCCGGGGCGCAAGCGGGTGTTGAGACGACCGCCCTGCCCCGGAGCCTGGGCGTGCCGGCCCGCGGGGGCCGGCACGCTTTCGGTTGAGGGCCTTCAGCGCGACGCCACCGTCTTCGGCAGCTTGAACGCCCAGAAGCTGCCGCCCTGGTTGATGCCGGCGGTGGACTTGGCGACCTCGCCGCCCCAGAGCGGCACCGCGCCGCCCCAGCCCGCCGCGACGCCGACCCACTGCTCGCCGTCCTGCTCCCAGGTGATCGGCGAGGAGACCACGCCGGTGCCGACCTGGAACTTCCAGACCTCCTCGCCGGTCTTGGCGTCGAAGGCCTTCAGGAAGCCCTCCGGGGTGCCGGTGAAGACGAGGTTGCCCGCGGTGGTCAGCACGCCGGCCCAGAGCGGGGCCTTGTTCTTGTACTCCCACACGACCTTGCCGGAGGTCGGGTCGATCGCCTTGAGCGAGCCGATATGGTCGTCGAAGACCGGCTTGATGGTGAAGCCGGCGCCGAGATAGGCGGCGCCCTTCTTGTAGTTCACCGGCTCGTTCCAGATATCCATGCCCCACTCGTTGGAGGGCACGTAGAACAGCTTGGTGTCGGGGCTGTAGCCGATCGGCATCCAGTTCTTGCCGCCGAGGAAGCTCGGCACCGCGAAGACCGACTTGCCCTTCTTGTCGTCGCCGGTCGCCTTGCTCGGGTCGCCGGGCCGGTTCTCCTCGTTGTAGATCGGGCGGCCGTTCTCGTCGATGCCCTTGGCCCAGTTGATCTTCTCGACGAACGGCGTCGCCGAGATGAACTTCCCGTTGGTCCGGTCTAGGACGTAGAAGAAGCCGTTGCGGTCGGCGGTGGCGCCGGCCTTGATGGTCTTGCCGCCCTTGTTCAGGTCGAACGGCACGAACTCGTTGACGCCGTCGAAGTCCCAGCCGTCGTGCGGGGTGGTCTGGAAGCCCCAGACGATCTCGCCGTTGTCGGGGTTGAGGGCGAGGCGCGAGGACGTCCACTTGTTGTCGCCCGGCCGCAGCCAGGAGTTCCACGGGCCCGGGTTGCCGGTGCCGAAATAGACGAGGTTGGTCTCGGGGTCGTAGGTGCCGCCGAGCCAGGTGGCGCCGCCGCCGAACTTCCACATGTCGCCCGGCCAGGTCTCGTTGACCTTGCCGGTCATGGTCGAGGGCTTGCCGTTGAGCTCGCCCATGTGGCCCTCGATCACGGGCCGCTTCCACACCACCTCGCCGGTCTCGGCGTCGCGGGCCTCGATGCGCCCGATCACGCCGAACTCGCCGCCCGACACGCCGGTGATGATCTTGCCCTTCACGATGATCGGGGCGGCCGTGTAGCTGTAGCCGGCCTTGAAGTCGTCGATCTCCTTCCGCCAGACCACCTTGCCGGTCTTGGTGTTCAGCGCGACCAGCTTGGCGTCGAGCGTGCCGAAGTAGACGTTGTCCTTGTAGAGCGCGGCGCCGCGGTTCACCACGTCGCAGCAGGGCAGGATCCCCTCCGGCAGGCGGGCATCGTACTCCCACTTCTTCTCGCCGGTGCGGGAATCGATCGCGTACATGCGCGAGTACGAGCCCGTGACGTAGATGATGCCGTCCTTGACCAGCGCCTGGCTCTCCTGGCCGCGCTGCTTCTCGCCGCCGAACGAGAACGACCACGCCGGGACGAGGCCCTTGATGTTGTCGCGGTTGAGGGTCTTCAGCGGGCTGAAGCGCTGGGCCTGCGGCCCGAGCCCGTAGGTGACGACGTCGCCGGGGGTCTTGGCGTCGTTGATGATGTCCTGCTCGGTCACCCCCTGGGCCATGGCCGGCAGGGCGCCGCCCGCCACGAGGGCGGCGACGCCCACCGCGGCGAGGAACCGGGTCCGCATTCTCATGACGTGTCCTCCGTGGTCGGCCCCGGTCCGTGTGGCCGGGGCATCCGGGTTTCGACGCGGGCCGCACGAGTCGCGGGGCGCCCCCTTGGAGATCGAGGCTATCGCTGTTCTCAGAAAAGTCTTATTGGCCATTGGTCCAATGAGGCCGTTCTGCGGACTGGCGGATGCAATGTATTCGGCGAGATCGACGCCCGAATTGGCGCGGATCTGCCGGACATCCCGTTCGGGAAATCTGATGTTCGCCCTTGCCGTCATCGCGCGCGCAGCGAGGCGACCCAGGGCGGCGCACCATCCCGAGACGGCGCGCTGTCTGGATCGCTTCGCTCCGCTCGCCGAGACGGAGGCGTTCAGTACCCTTTCGGCGGCGTGTAGGTGACGCCGTAGGTCTCGCAGATCGCCTTGAGGCGACCGTCCGCGTTCAGCGCCGTGATCGCGTCCCCGACCGCGTAGGCGAGGTCGCGGGAATCGGTCCGCACCGCGCCGCCGATCTCCCAGCGGGTCTTCACCAGCCCCGTCGAGGGGACCGTGGCGACGGGGTTGTCGTCCTTGGGGGCCTTCGCGGCGGACAGGGCCGCCTCGATCGCCGCGCGGGTTCCGGCCAGGATCGGCGCCTCGCCGGCGAGGTAGGCCTTCGCGGCCTCCTCGAAGCTCTTGTAGTGCTTCAGGTTCGGGCGGAAGCGGCCGCCCTGGGCGGTCAGCAGCATCAGGTCGGCGGCGCCCGTCCCCTCCAGCGCGACGCTCCTGTCGCCGATGTCGTCGAGGCTGTCGAAGCCTTCCAGCGCGCCCTTCCGGTAGGCGAAGGCAATCTCCTGCTCGAAATACGGCGCCGTGAAGAACACTTGCTCGTTGCGCAGGGCGAGCTGGCGGTCGGTGGGCACGTGCAGCATCAGGTCGGCGAGCGGCGTGCCGGCGAGGTCGCCGCGCCACAGGTTCAGCCGCAGGTCGCCGTCGACGTTCTCGCCGGCATCGACCACGCGCAGGTCGAGCTTCACCTTGAGCGTCTCGGCGATCGCGCGGGCGAGATCGACGTCGATCCCGCGGGGCTTGCCCGCCGCTTCCTCGGAGAACGGCGCGTTGTCGCCGTAGACCGCCACCCGCAGCGTCCCGTCGGTCGTGACCTGGTCGAGGGGGCGCGCCGCGGCCGCCGGCGGGAGCGGCGCCGCCAGGAGCAGGCCGCAGAGCCCGAGCAGGAGGGGGCGCCGGCCCATCGCGGGGGGCCTATTCCTCATGCTTCGACTCGATGTAGCTCCGGATCGCCCACAGGCCCTCCTGCGAGATCACACCCTCGAAGGCCGGCATCTTGGTCACGCCGTTGATGACCGCGCCGTGCTTCATGCGCTCGACGAAGTACTCGTCGCCCTCCTTGCCCTGCGGCAGGTAGCGCAGGTCCGGGGCGAGGCCGCCGGAGATCATCTCCAGGCCGTGGCAGCGGGCGCAGTTCTGGTTGAAGCCCGAGGCGCCGATCGCGATGGCGTGCTTGTCGCCCTTGTAGGGGTTCTCGGCGACCCACTCGGTGCCCAGCGGCTTCAGGCCGTCGGTGTTGACCGGCTGGGGCTGGACATCGCCGTGCCCGAGGGCGCCGCCGGCGGCCAGGGCCAATCCAAGCGCCGCGAGCACGCCGCCCGCCGCCGTCTTCATCGTGCGCATCCGCCCCTCCCGTCGTCGTTGCACGACGGTTAGCAAGTACCGGGCGGCGGACCCATTATGCTTTGGTACGGATCCGCGAGAATAGCGCCGCCCACGACTTGTGTTGCGCCGCATCAAAATCCGTGTGTGCACCTTGGTCCAATATCCGAGGGCGCAACTCGGCTCCTAGACTCCCGGCCAACGACGAGAACCGCGGGTCTGGAGGAGACGGGCGGGATGGTGTCCTCCGGTGCGCGGCGGCCCGGGATGCGCGGCGGGCCATGGGCCGGCCTGCGGCTCGCCGTCGTGCTGGCGGCCCTGGCGCCGGTCGCCCAGGCGCGGGCCGCGCCCGCGCCGGCGGGGCCGCCCCTG
Organism: Methylobacterium sp. PvP105; assembly: GCF_017876975.1. NCBI lineage: Bacteria > Pseudomonadati > Pseudomonadota > Alphaproteobacteria > Hyphomicrobiales > Methylobacteriaceae > Methylobacterium > Methylobacterium sp. PvP105. Next base: position 3,606,297 of record NZ_JAGIPA010000001.1, read on the forward strand.
ACGATTCACTACCTGGAGCGGCGGGTCGAGCGGCCGGCGCCGCTGAACAACGAGGACCCGGTCCCCGACGACGAGGGCGCGAAGGGCGCGGAACTCGGCCTGAGGGATTCCAACGCCACCGGCCGCTTCCTCGGCCTCGGCTTCGCCCTCGGCACCGCGGTCGTCGAACCGGGCGACGACATCCGCCAGGCCTTCCGGGACCTCGCCGACCGCCGCTTCGTGGTGCTCAACGCGCCCGCCGCCGACGTCCTCGCCCTCGCCGACCTGCCGGAGGCGAAGGGCAGCGTGATCCTCAACATCGGCGCCCCGGACACGCGCCTGCGCGACGCCGATTGCCGCCGGAACCTGCTCCACGTCCTGCCGTCCCGGGCCATGCTGGCCGACGCGCTGGTGCAGTTCCTGGCGTTCAAGCGCTGGTCCCGGATCCTGCTGGTGACCGGTCCCGCGCCGGAGGACGCGCTCTTCGCCGAGGCGCTGCGGCGCAGCGCCAGGAAGTTCGGCGCGCGGATCGTCGCCGAGTCGCGCTACGACCCGCAGGGCGGCGACGTCCGCGACACGGCCCTGCGCGAGTTCGCCCTGCCGACCCGCGGGCCCGAGCACGACGTGGTCGCGGTGGCCGACGAGGCCGGCGCGTTCGGCGCGAGCCTCAACTACAACACCGCCTCGCCCCGGCCCCTGGTCGGCACGCAGGGCCTCGCGCCGGCCGCCTGGGGGCGGGCCGTGGAGGCCTGGGCCGCCGTCCAGCTCCAGGGCCGGTTCCGCAAGCTCGCCGGCCGCGCCATGCGGCCCGTCGACTGGGCCGGCTGGATGGCGGTGCACGCCGTCGGCGAGGCGGCCGTGAAGGCGCGCAGCACCGACCCCGCGACGGTCCGCGCCGCGCTGACGGCGCCCGGCTTCGAGATCGGCGGCTTCAAGGGGCGCCCCCTGAGCTTCCGCGCCTGGGACGGGCAGCTGCGCCAGCCGGTCTTCCTGCTCTGGCCGGGGGCCGTCACCGCGACGGCGCCGATCGAGGGCTTCCTCCACCACCGCACGGAACTCGACACGCTCGGCCTCGACGAGCCCGAGAGTGCCTGCCGCGCCTTCTCAGGGACATCGGGATGAGCCGGCTCGCCGCCCTCGCGCTGCTCCTCTGCCTCGCGGGCCCCGCGCGGGCCGAGGAGATCTACGTCTCGAACGAGCGCGACAACACCGTCTCGGTGATCGACGGCGACAGCCTGGAGGTGCTGCGCACCTTCCCGGTTGGCCGTCGGCCCCGCGGCCTGACCTTCTCGCAGGACGGGCGGTCCCTCTACGTCTGCGCCAGCGATTCCGACGCCGTGCAGGTGATCGACCCGGAGACCGGGCAGGTCCGGCACAACCTGCCCTCGGGCGAGGACCCGGAGCAGTTCGCCCTGGCGCCCGACGGGCGCACCCTGTTCATCGCCAACGAGGAGAACGCCACCACCACGGTGGTCGACGCGCAGACCCGCAAGGTGCTGGCGCAGATCGACGTCGGCATCGAGCCGGAGGGTGTCGCGGTGAGCCCGGACGGGCGCACGGCCGTCACGACCTCCGAGACCACCAACATGGTCCACTGGATCGACACGCGGACGCTCGCGGCCGTGGACGCGACGCCGGTCGGGCAGCGGCCGCGCTTCGCCGCCTTCACGGCCGACGGGTCCCGGCTCTGGGCGTCCTCGGAGATCGGCGGCACCGTGTCGGTGATCGACGTCGCCACCCGCAAGGTGATCGAGACGATCGCGTTCGCCGTGAAGGGGATCGCGGCCGACCGGATCCAGCCGGTGGGCATCCAGATGTCGAAGGACGGGCGCCACGCCTTCGTGGCGCTGGGGCCGTCCGACCGGGTCGCCGTGGTGGATACCGCGACCTACCGGGTCGAGAGCTACATCCTGGTCGGCCGCCGGGTGTGGCAGCTCGCGCTCAACGCGGCGGGCACGCGGCTCTTCACCACCAACGGCGTCTCCGGCGACGTAACGGTGATCGACGCCGCGACGTTCCGGCCGATCAAGACCGTGAAGGTCGGCCGCTTCCCCTGGGGTGCGGCGGCGCGGCCGATGCCTTCGGCGCAGGCGACGGACGGACGCGCCGCCGGTGCGGTGCCGTGACAGTCTGGCCGACGCGGACCCAGGCATCCGCCTCCCTCGCTGGAGGCTTCCGGATTCACACTGGGGGCTGGGCCACAGCGGCGCCGAAGGACACTCGGGTCCCCTCTCCCGTGCGGGAGAGGGACAGGGTGAGGGATCAGGGCCGTCCGGACGAGGCGCGAGGCGACCGCGGGTCGAGACCGTGCTCCATCCTGAAACTCCTCGTCCCTCACCCCGACCCTCTCCGGCACGGGAGAGGGGGCCCGTCGCGCACTGCCGCCGGCGTCGGTGCGCGACCCCTATGGGTGACCGACGCGGCCAGGGGCGGAGACAGGGAGAAGGCCCAGTCGTTGCGGAGCGTGGCGTCTCCGCGCCCGCTCGCGTCCCGAACCGCAGTGGCTCGAGGCGCGGATATGCTCCTTCGAGCCGCGCTCCTCCTTCTCGCCCTGCTCCTGCCGACCCTTCCGGCCCGGGCCGGCCAGCTCGATCGCGCGGGCGTCGAACGCCACTTCCCGCCCCCGCTGGTGGTCGGCGAGAAGGACGACAGGCTCCCGGTCTGGCCGATCCTGAAGCAGCAGGCGGGCTCCTACGAGGTCTTCGCCTACGCGTTCGAATCCGTCGACCTCGCGCCGATCCCCGGCTTCGGCGGCACGCCGCCCGACCTGCTGATCGCGCTCGCCCCGGACGGCACCTTCCGGGACGTGACGGTGCTCTCGCACCACGAGCCGGTCTTCCTGGAGGGCCTCGGCCCGGAGCCGCTCTTCGCCTTCGTCGAGCAGTATGCCGGCCTCTCGGCCCGGCAGGCGATCCGGGTCGGGCGCCCGAACGCGCGGGCCGCCGGCGCAGCGCCCCAGACCACCGTCGACGGCATCTCCATGGCCACCGCCTCGACCCGGGTGATCAACCAGTCGATCCTGGCCTCGGCGCTGGCGGTCGCCCGCGCGAAGCTCGGCTTCGGGGCGGCCAATGTCGGCCTCAAGGTCGAGGCCCGGCCGGACCGCTACGAGCCCCTGTCCCTGGCCGACCTTCTCGCGCGCGGCTGGGTCCGGCGGCTGACGGTGACGAACGCGGACGCCGCCGCGGCCTTCCGGGGCACCGGCGTGGCGGACCCGTCCGAGGGGCCGCCCGATGCCGCCTTGACCGACCTGTACGTCGCCGTCCTGGACCCGCCCTCGATCGGCCGCAACCTTCTGGGTCCGTCGCGCTACGACGCGCTGATGCGCGAGCTCGGCCCCGGCAACCACGCCGTGATGGTGGTCAGCGCCGGGCCGGAGGACGCGCCCGAGAACCCGGTCGGCGACCGGTTCGTGCTGGGCGCCGTCCCCGACCGGCTGGCGATCGGCCAGGGCGGCCTGATCGTGAACGCGCGCGACATGGCGGTGGAGCGCCGCGAGGCCGGCCTCGCCGAGGGGCTGCCGTCCGGCCCCTGGACGGTCCTGCGGATCGACCAGGCCGCCGGCTTCGACCCGTCCGCGCCCTGGGCGCTGACCGAGACGATCGTCCGCGAGCGCGGCCAGATCCTGTCCGAGAAGATCGCCCGGACCTTCACGGTCGAGACCGCCCTGCCCGCCGACCTGTTCACGCGGGTCCGGCCCGATGAAGGGCCGAGCTGGACCGACCCCTGGCGGGCCCGGGCGCCCGAACTCGCGCTGATCGGCCTGATGCTCGCCGTGCTGGTGCCGGTCCTGAGCCGCCAGCGCGGGCTGGTGGCGGACCAGCGCCGCTTCACCCTCTTCCGCCTCGGCTTCCTGGCGCTGACCCTCGGCTTCGTCGGCTGGTACGCGCAGGCGCAGCTGTCGATCGTGACCCTCGTCGGGCTCGTGCGGGCCGCCACCGCGACCCACGACCTCGCCTTCCTGCTCTACGACCCGCCCTCGCTGGTGCTCTGGGCCTTCGCGCTGGCCGCCCTGGTCGCCTGGGGGCGCGGCACGTTCTGCGGCTGGCTCTGCCCCTTCGGCGCGCTGCAGGAACTCGTGGCGCTGCTCGCCCGGCCGCTGCGCATCCGCCCGGTCGCGGTGCCGCCCGGCCTCGACCGGGCGCTGCGGTCGCTGAAATACGTCGTGCTGGCCGGCATCCTCGGCGCGGCCGCGGCGGGGTCGCCCCTCGCCGACACGTTCTCAGAGGTCGAGCCGTTCAAGACCGCCGTCACCCTGTACTTCGTCCGGGCGTGGCCGTTCGTCGCCTACGCGGCGGGGCTGCTGGTGCTCAACCTCTTCGTCTACAAGGGCTTCTGCCGCTACCTGTGCCCGCTCGGCGCCGCCCTCGCCCTCCTCGGGCGGGTCCGCGTCCTCGACTGGATCCCGCGCCGGGCGGAGTGCGGCTCGCCCTGCCAGCTCTGCAAGGTCCGCTGCCGCTACGGCGCCATCGCGCCCTCCGGCCGGGTCGACTACGCCGAGTGCTTCCAGTGCATGGAGTGCGTGACGATCATCCACGATCCCGGGCAGTGCGTGCCGCAGGTGGTGGCGCGCAAGCGGGGCCGCCGCGCCGCGCCCCGGCCGGTGACCGTCGGATGAGCGCGCCGGTCCGCTTCGCGCCGGCCCGCTTCGCGCCGGCCCGGCGCCGGCTCCTCGTCGGTGCCGCGGGGCTGGCCGCGCTCGGCGGCGTCGCGGCGCTCCGCGCCGCCGCGGCGTCGCGGGGGCTGGCGCTGCGCACCCGCGCCGGCCTCGCCTTCGGCACCACCGTGGCGCTCACCGCCGCGGGACCCGACCCGTCGGCGATCGAGGCGGCCCTCGGCGACGGGTTCGCGGCGATGCGCGCCGTGGAGGCGGCCGCCAGCCTGTTCCGGGCCGACAGCGCCCTGGCCCGTCTCAACCGGGACGGGTCCCTGGAAGCGCCCGACCCGCACCTCGTCGCCCTGCTGCGCTTCGCGCTCGCCCTCGCGGCCGAGACCGGCGGCGCCTTCGACCCGACCGTCCAGCCGCTCTGGCCGGTCTGGGCCGGCGCGGCCGCCCGCGGCGAGCGCCCCGGGGCGGAGGCCCTGCGGGCGGCCTTGGCGCGGGTCGGCTGGCGGCGCGTGCGGGTCGCGACGGACCGGATCGTCCTGGAGCCCGGGACGGCCCTGACGCTGAACGCCCTGATCCAGGGCTACGCCGCCGACCAGGTCATGGCGGCGCTCCGGGCGCGCGGCATCGCCGACGCCTTCGTGGATACCGGCGAGTTCGGTGCCGCCGGCGCGCATCCGGACGGCACGCCCTGGCGCCTCGGTCTGGCCGATCCCCGCCACCCCGGCGAGGTCGCCGCCGTCCTCGCGCCGTTCACGGGCTTCGCCGCGACCTCGGGCGACTACAACATGAGCTTCTCGGACGACCGCGCGGACCATCACATCTTCGATCCGGCGACCGGCCGGTCGCCGCGCGCCCTGTCGTCGGTGACGGTGACCGCGCCGACGGGGCTCGTCGCCGACGGGCTCTCGACCGCCTGCATGGTCCTCGGCCCCGCGCGCGGCGCGGATCTCGTCGCGGCCCGTCCGGGCTGCGCCGTGCGCTTCACCGGGAAGGGCTGACCCAGCCGTCTCGGGCGCGCGGGGCGGGGGGAACCGCGCCGCGCGCCCTGCCCCCGCGGCGGCGATGGCTCTACGGAGGGTCCGATCCGCGGCGCGGGCCCTGCATGCGTCCGCACCGGAGAGGACCGTCAGGAGACGCGCGTGACCGAAGTGACCGGGCCGTACTGGCCGACGGATGACTGGGCGGGACAGGACCCGGAAGCGGCGGGGCTCGATGCCGGGCGGCTCGCGGAGGCGGTCGGCTTCGCGGAGGCCCACGAGAGCGCGTGGCCGCGCGGCCTGTACTATCCCGACGGGCGCTACGTCGGGATCGTCGAGTGGAACGAGACCGGGCCCTGGAGCGCCATCGACGGGCCGGTGCGTCCGCGGGGCGGCCCGGCGGGCGTGATCCTGAAGCGCGGCCGGCGCGTCGCCACCTGGGGCGACACGGCCCGCCCGGACATGACCTTCTCGATCGCCAAGAGCTATCTCGCGGTCCTGGCCGGCCTCGCCCACGACGACGGCCTGATCCCCGACGTCGACGCGCCGGTGCGGGACAGCGTCCCCGACCCGCTGCTCGACGGCCCGCACAACGGCGCGATCACGTGGCGCCACCTCCTGCAGCAATCGAGCGAGTGGCAGGGCACGCTGTTCGGCAAGTCCGATCAGGTCGACCATTTCCGGCAGATCGGCCCCGGCGCCGACAACAGCCGCAAGGGCGAGGCCCGCGCGCTGCGGCGCCCGGGCACCTACTACGAGTACAACGACGTCCGGGTGAACCTGCTGTCGTACTGCCTGATGCGCCGCTTCGGCCGGGCCCTCCCGGAGGTGCTCCGCGAGCGGATCATGGACCCGATCGGCGCCTCCCGCGACTGGGCGTGGCACGGCTACGGGACGGCCTGGGTCGCGGTCGCCGGCGCGCGGGTCCAGTCGGTCCCCGGCGGCGGCCACTGGGGCGGCGGCCTGTTCATCGGGGCCGACGACCACGCCCGCTTCGGCCTCCTCATCGCCCGCGGAGGCGCCTGGAACGGGCGGCAGCTCCTCTCGGAGCGCTGGATCCGCGCCATGCTGACGCCGTCCCCGACCCTCGACAGCTACGGCTACCTCTGGTGGCTGAACCGCGGCGCGGCCGCCAAGCCGCACCTGCCGGCCTCGGCCTTCAGCGCCCTCGGGGCGGGCAACAACGTGATCTGGTGCGATCCCGAGCACGACCTCGTCGCGGTCCTGCGCTGGATCGACAAGACGGCCGTCGACGGCTTCCTGCTGCGCCTCGTCGCGGCCCTGCGCCCGTAGGCGGGCCGGCGGCGCTAGCGGCCCCGGACGTGATCGACGAAGCTCCTGAGCACCGGCCGCATCTGGCGGCCGGCCGCGATATCCCGGCCGCCGCCTGCGCCTCGAACGGACAGGCGCGTCCGGCGCCGCGGCGTCCGCCCGGAGACGGCGACCGCTACGGCGCGGCCGGGCCGGCGATGGTCGGTCTCTGCGCCGTCAGAGCGCCGCGATGGTCTCGGCCATCGCGCGCGCCCGCGGCACGAGGCTTCCCACCTCCAGGTACTCCTCGGGCGAGTGGGCCTTGCCGCCGACCGGGCCCACGGCGCAGAGCGTGGGGCAGCCGACGCTGGCGGTGAAGCCCGAATCGGCGCAGCCGCCGGCGAACTCGCCGGTGACGGGATGGCCGCCGTCCGCGCTCACCCGGGCGTAGGTCTCGAACAGCGCCCGCGAGGCCTCGTCCTGCACGAGCGGCAGGAACTCGCCCTTGATGGTGAGATGCGCGGTGGTGTCGGGCACCGTCGATCCCGCCACGATCTCCGCGATCCGGCTCATGGCGGCCTCGCGGTCGGGCGGGGTCACGTAGCGCAGGTCGATCTCGCAGGTGACCCGCGGCGCCACGGTGTTCACCGACTGGCCGCCGGAGATCAGGCCGACATTCACCGTGGTGCCGCGGTCGAGGTCGGTGAGCGCGTGGAGCGCGACGGTCTTGTGGGCGAGCTCCAGGATGGCGCTGCGCCCGTCGGCGTAGTTGCCGCCGGAATGGGCAGCCCTGCCGAGCACCTCGAGGTGCATGAACACCCCGCCCTTGCGGCCGGTGACGACGTTGCCGGTCGGCCGCCCCGGCTCGGAATTCAGCACCGCGCGGGCGCCCCGGGCGGTCTCCTCGATGATCGGGCGGCAGGCCGGCGAGCCGATCTCCTCGTCGCTGGTGAACAGGCCGACGAGGGGCACCGGCGCGCCGCCGGCCCGGTGGTAGGCCGCCAGCACGAAGGCGTTCATCACGAGGCCCGCCTTCATGTCGGCGACGCCCGGCCCGTAGGCGCGGCCGTCGGCGACCCGGAACGGCCGCCGCGTCGGCTCCCCCTTCGGGAAGACGGTGTCGCGGTGGCCCATGAGCACGACCGGCCGGTTGCCGCCGCCGGACCCGGCCACGCTCGCCTTCAGCGCGTCGCCGTAGCCGTCGACCGGGATCGTCGTGACCGGGATGCCGTGGCCGGCGAGGAACTCGGCGATGCGGATGCCGACCGCGTCGACGCCCGGCTTGTCGTAGGAGCCGGAATCGATGTTCACCAGCGCCTCGAGGAGCGCCAGCATCGCGCCCTCCTGCCCGTCGAGCCAGCGGAGAACGTCGGTGTCAGGTGTGGTCATCGGGGTCCTCATACCGGGCTGCCGGGACCGTGCGGTCCGGACGTCCGTGCGAGCGGAGTGAAGCGATCCGGTCGGCGCCAGACTGCGAGAGCTGCGCCGCCCTGGGTTGCTCCGCTCGCAAGGACGGCGCCGCGCCCGCACGATCCGCCGATCTGGTCGGCCGCGCCTACTCGACCGTGACCGATTTGGCGAGGTTGCGCGGCTGGTCGACGTCTTTCCCCATGAACACCGCCGTGTGGTAGGCGAGCAGCTGGATCGGCACCGCGTACACGATCGGCGCCACCGTCGGATCGAGCGCCGGCATGGTGAAGGTCGCGAGCGTGTCCAGCCCGTGCTCGGCCGCGCCCTTGGCGTCGCCGATCAGCACGATGCGCCCGCCGCGGGCGGCCACCTCCTGCATGTTCGAGACGGTCTTCTCGAACACCGCGTCGTGCGGCGCGATGACGATCACCGGCACGCTCTCGTCGATCAGGGCGATCGGCCCGTGCTTCAGCTCGCCCGCCGCGTAGCCCTCGGCGTGGATGTAGCTGATCTCCTTGAGCTTCAGCGCGCCTTCCAGCGCCATCGGGTAGCTGGTGCCGCGGCCGAGATAGAGCACGTCCCGCGCCTTCGCGACCTCCCGCGCCAGACCCTCGATCGCCGCCTCGTGGGTCAGCGCCTCCGCCATCAGGCCCGGCGCCTTGATCAGGCCGTCGACCAGGCGCCGCTCGCCCGCCGCGTCGAGCGTGCCGCGGGCGCGCCCCGCCGCGATGGCGAGGCAGAGCAGCACGGTGAGCTGGCACGAGAACGCCTTGGTGGAGGCGACGCCGATCTCCGGCCCGGCCAGCGTCGGCATCACCACGGAGGATTCCCGCGCGATGGTCGAGGTCGGCACGTTGACGACGCTCAGCGTGTGCTGGCCCTGGGTCTTCGCGTAGCGCAGGGAGGCCAGCGTGTCGGCGGTCTCGCCCGATTGCGAGATCACCAGCGTCAGCCCGTCCTTCTCCAGCGGCGCCTCGCGGTAGCGGGCCTCGGAGGCGACGTCGATCTCCACCGGCAGGCGCGCCACCTGCTCGAACCAGTAGCGGGCCACGAGGCCCGCATAGTAGGCCGTGCCGCAGGCGGTGATGTAGACGCGGCTGAGCTTGGCGAAGTCGAAGGGCAGCGCCTCGGGCAGCATGACCCGCCCGTTCGCCATGTCGACGTAGTGGGCGAGCGTGCGGCCCACCACCTCGGGCTGCTCGTGGATCTCCTTGGCCATGAAGTGGCGGTACTCGCCCTTGTCGATCCGGTAGGCCTGCGTGGCGATCTTCTGCCGGGCGCGCTCGACCGTGGCGCCCGACGCGTCGCGGATCTCCGCGCCGCCCCGGGACAGGATCGCCCAGTCGCCCTCGTCGAGATACGTGATCGCGTCGGTGAACGGGGCGAGCGCCAGGGCGTCGGAGCCCAGGTAGGTCTCGCCCTCGCCGAAGCCGATCGCCAGCGGCGCCCCGTGGCGGGCCCCGATCAGCAGGTTCTCCTCGCCGGAGAAGAGGAAGCCCAGCGCGAAGGCGCCGCGCAGCCGCGGCAGGGCGGCGGCGACCGCCTCGACCGGCCCCATCTGCCGGTCCATGTTGCGGCTGACGAGCTGGGCGACGACCTCGGTGTCGGTCTCGGTCTCGAAGACGACGCCGTCGGCCTCCAGCTCCTGCTTGAGCTCGCGGAAATTCTCGATGATGCCGTTGTGCACGACCGCCAGGCGCGCTGTGGCGTGCGGGTGGGCGTTGGTCTCGTTGGGCCGGCCGTGGGTCGCCCAGCGGGTATGGCCGATGCCGATCGTGCCGGTGAGCGGCTCCTGGGCGAGCTTGGCCTCCAGGTTGACCAGCTTGCCCGAGGCCCGGCGCCGCGCCAGCCGGCCGTGCTCCAGGGTGGCGATGCCGGCGGAATCGTAGCCGCGGTACTCGAGCCGCCGCAGGGCCTCGATCACCTGCCCCGCCACCGCGTCGCGCCCGACGATGCCGACGATGCCGCACATAGGAGTGTCTCTCGCTGTCGCGCCCGGATGGCTACGCGCAGCGCTGCGCAAGGTCCGGGCCGCCCCGCGCCGTGCGGGGCCGAGCGGGACTTCTACCGGATCGGGACGGCGCAGGGCCAGCCCCGGTCACGCGGCCCTTCGCGCTCACGCCTTCCCGCGCCGCGCCTTCTCGGCCTGCAGCGCCGCCCGCTTCTCCCTGGCCCAGCCCGGCTTCACCGCCTGCCGGCCCCGGGCCACCGCCATCGCGTCCGCCGGCACGTCGTCGGTGATCACAGAGCCCGAGGCGACGTAGGCGCCCTCCCCCACCGAGACGGGGGCGACCAGGGCCGAGTTCGAGCCGATGAACGCGCCCGCGCCGATCGTCGTCCGGTGCTTGAGCACGCCGTCGTAATTGCAGGTGATCGTGCCGGCGCCAATATTGGCCTTGGCGCCGATCTCCGCGTCGCCGAGATAGGTGAGGTGCGCGGCCTTGGCGCCGGCCCCCATCCGGGCGTTCTTCAGCTCGACGAAATTGCCGAGCTCCGCGCCGGCCTCCAGCACGGCGTGGCCGCGCAGCCGCACGAACGGCCCGACCTTCACGCCCGCCTCCAGGCTGCTCTCGGTGAGATGCGCGAAGGCGCGCACGGTGCAGCCCTCCGCGACCCGCACGCCGGGGCCGAACACCACGTGGGGCTCCACGATCACGTCGCGCCCCAGCACCGTGTCGTGGCTGAGGAACACCGTCTCGGGCGCGATCAGCGTCGCGCCGCCCAGCATGGCGCTGCGGCGCAGCTGCGCCTGGATCGCGGCCTCCGCCACGCTGAGCTGCACCCGGTCGTTGACGCCTTGCGCCTCGGCCTCGTCCACCGGCACGACCGTGACGGGAAGCCCGTCGGCGACCGCCAGCGCCACCGCGTCGGGCAGGTAGTACTCGCCGGCGGCGTTGTCGTTGCCGATGCGGGCGAGCAGCGCCAGGGCGTGCCGTCCGGCGAGCGCCATCAGCCCGGCATTGCACAGGGTCACGGCCCGCTCGGCCGCGCTCGCGTCCTTCTCCTCGCGGATGGCGAGCACGCGGTCGCCCTCGGTCAGCACCCGTCCGTAGCCGGCGGGCGTCGCCGTCTCGAAGGCCAGCACGGCCACCGCGGCGCCGTCGGCCAGGGGCGCGCGGAGGCGCAGGAAGGTGTCGGCCGAGACGAGCGGCGTGTCGCCGAAGGCGATCACCACGTCGTCGTCCGGGTCGGCCAGGATCTCCCGGGCGGCCAGGACCGCGTGGGCGGTGCCGAGGCGCTCGGCCTGCGGGAAGACCCGGGCGCCGGGGGCCGCCCGGGCGATCTCGGCGGCGACGTCGTCGCGGCCGGGCTCGGCCACCACGGCGATCCGGCCCGCGCCCGCCGCCTGCACGGCGGCCAGGACGTGGCCGAGCATGCTGCGGCCGGCGATCCGGTGCAGCACCTTCGGCAGGTCGGAGCGCATCCGCGTGCCCTTCCCGGCCGCGAGCACGATGGCGGTGAGGCTGCGCGAGGGCGTTCCGGTCGGGGTCATCGCAGGTCCAGGCGTCGATCGAAGGCCACGACGGATGGGCCGGACGGGCGCCCGGCGCAACCCCGTCCGGAGCGATCAGCGCAGCGCCAGGGCGACGTGCTGGCTGGAGCCGTGGGCGAAACGCTCCCGGCGGCGCTCGATCGAGCTCGGGATCCGCAGGGACTCGCGGTACTTCGCCACCGTGCGCCGGGCGATGTCGACGCCCTCCCCGCGCAGCTTCTGCACCAGCGCGTCGTCGGACAGCACGTCGTCCGGCGTCTCGCCGTCGACGAGCTGCTTGATGCGGTGGCGCACCGCCTCCGAGGAGTGGGCGGCGGCGCCGGCCGCCCCGGGGATCGCCGCGGTGAAGAAGTACTTCATCTCCAGGGTCCCGCGGCTCGTGCCGATGGCCTTGTTGGAGGTGACCCGCGAGACGGTCGATTCGTGCATGCCGATCGCCTCGGCCACGGTCTTGAGGTTCAGCGGCCGCAGGTGGGTGACGCCGTGGACGAAGAAACCGTCCTGCTGGCGGACGATCTCGGTGGCGACCTTCAGGATGGTGCGGGCACGCTGCTCCAGCGAGCGGGTCAGCCAGTTGGCGTTCTGCAGCGCCTCCGACAGAAACGCCTTGTCGCCCTCCGCGGCGGCGTTGCGCGAGACGCGGGCGTAGTAGCTCTGGTTCACCAGGACCCGGGGCAGCGCCTCGCTGTTCAGCTCGACCAGCCAGGAGCCGTCCGGCGCGGCGCGCACGAACACGTCCGGAACCAGGACCTCGACGGCGCTCGACCCGAAGGCCCGGCCCGGCTTCGGGTCCAGGCGCCGGATCTCGCCCAGCATGTCGACGAGGTCCTCGTCGTCGACGCCGCAGAGGCGGCGCAGCGCGGCGAAGTCCCGCTTGGCCACGAGGTCCAGCCGCGAGACCAGCGCCTGCATCGCCGGGTCGAACCGGTCGCGCTCGCGCAGCTGGATCGCGAGGCACTCGGCGAGGTCGCGGGCCGCGATCCCGGGCGGGTCGAAGGTCTGGACCAGCGCCAGCATCCGGCCGACGAGGGCCGGGTCGGCGCCGAGGCGCTCGGCCACGCCCTCCACCGTCTCGCGCAGGTAGCCGGCCTCGTCGACGGCGTCGATCAGGAACCCGCCGATCAGCCGCTCGGCCGGATCCCGGGTCGCGAGGTCGAGCTGGCCCGCGAGGTGCTCGCGCAGCGAGGTCTCGGCCGTCAGGGTCGCCTCGAAGTCGGGGGCCTCGGCGTCGAAGCTGCCGCCGGTGCTGCCGTAGGGCGGCGGCGTCAGCGAGAGCATGTCGCCCCCGCCCGCCTCGCGCGCCTGGACGGGGCTCTCGTCGGGGAAGACGTTGTCGAGGCGCGTGTCGAAGTCGCTCTCGATCTCGCCGCGGCTCGGGTTGAGGTCGACCGAGAGCCACGATTCGGGCTCAGCCGCCTCGAACCCGTCCGACCCCGCCTCGTCGGCGTGGCCGCCCGATTCGGCGGCATCGCCCGCGGCCGGCAGGTCCGGCTCGGCGCGCTCCAGCAGCGGGTTGCGCTCCAGCTCGGCCTCGACGTAGGCCGAGAGATCGAGGTGCGACAATTGCAGAAGCTTGATCGCCTGCAGGAGCTGCGGCGTCATCACCAGGGCCTGGCCCTGACGCACTTCCAGCCGTTGCACCAAACTCATGCGAGGCCCCGATGCCCTTCCGGCGCGGTTCGCCAGCCGGAGCCACGCTGCTCACGGCATGGTTCTTGCTTGTTCCGTTGCGCTTTCTCTAGCCCGATCCGGCCCGCGCGTCAAAGCGCGACCGCGCACGCGGATGTTGGCAAGTGCACAGCGCTGCCGCGCCCGTGGCGCGTCGGCCACATCCCGGTCTTCCACCCCGCAGTCTGAAGGCAGATCTTAAAGGAAGGTTTGCGCATTCGTCCGCGCGCGTTTGCCAAGACATCCGAAAATCGCCGGCATTGGTTTGTCTGGTTGCAGACGCTTCGTCCGCTAGATGCAATATCCGCTCGCTATTGCGTGTTGATCCGAGCATGGCTCGGGGGTGCGCCCCGGTTCCCGCACCCGAGCCGGAGCGCGGATGTCGATCTCTGCGTACGCGTCTGCCGAATGCCGCATCAGAACCGCCTTCTGGCTGCCCTATCCGAGGCGGATGGCGCGCTGCTCCGGCCTCATCTCGAGGCGATCGACCTTCCTCTCGGCAAGGTGCTCGTCGAGCCGGCCGCCACGATACCGCACGCGGTCTTCATCGACACCGGCCTGTGCTCCGTGGTGTCGACCATGGCCGAGGGCGGCCGCATCGAGATCGGACTGTTCGGACGCGACGGCATGGCTGCGCCGGCGCTGCTGCTCGGAACCGACACGATCCCGTACCAGATCTTCATGCAGGTTGCCGGTCGCGGGCGCCGGATCTCCGTGTCGGCCCTGCGCGAAGCCCTGCGATCCAGCCCGTCGCTGCGCAACCTGCTGCTGCGCTACGTCCAGACCTTCCTGATCCAGGTTGCCCAGACCGCGATCGCCAACGCGGGCGCGCCCGCCGAGGAACGGCTCGCGCGGTGGCTCCTCATGTACCACGACCGGCAGGACGGCGACGATCTGTCGGTGACGCACGAGTTCCTGTCGATCATGCTCGGCGTACGCCGGCCGACGGTCACGGTCGCGATCCACACCCTCGAGGGCGCCGGCCTGATCCGGGCCCGGCGCGGCCGGATCCGGGTCCTGAGCCGCATGCGCCTGGAGGAGGCTGCCGGCCAGACCTACGGCCCGGCCGAGGCCGAGTACGAGCGCCTGATCGGCCCGCTGCGGCGCCCTCAGAGCACGCTGGCCTAGGGCGCTTCGGCCACCACGGCGCCGGCCGCGCGGCGTGCCGTCGACGTGCGGCCGGCGCATCGCGCTCAGGACGTCGTGGGCGAGGCGCTCGGCCGCGGCCCGGTCGGGCAGCTCGTCGCCCTCCCGATCGGCGATCGGCGTGCCCCGCCGTCGGGATCGGAGCGCCATTCCCCTGTCGGAGCGGAGTCGGGGCCTGAGCAGGGTGTCGGACCGGCGCGGACCACGCCGGGCGGGGGGCCGGCCGCCGCGCACCCGCCGGGAGGAGCAGCGTGCGCGCGGGCGGCCGCGGCATCGTGCGCGCCGACGCCTGCGGGTCGGACCATGCCGGCCCGATCGGACGTTCGCGCAGAGGATCCGGCGCTCCGAACGGCGTCCGCCGCACCGGGGCCTATGTCCACACTCATACATTTTTTTCGAGGGCGGCCGGATCGCGGCCCGGAGAGCCGCGTTTCCTGCCCGGTCGCCGCGACGCGAGGGTCGGGCGTCCGGTCGCGCGAGGCCATGCCGGTGCCCACACACAGGTTAACGACATCGCTCAGGTCGCGGCGCACGCTCGTCATCTGGCCGTGAGGTTCTGCGCCGTGCGCTACTTCACCGATTTCACCGACGACCGCGGGCTGTCCCGCGACGAGGAGGGGCTGCCCTTCGCCGATTGCCACGCGGCGTGCCTGTCGGCGACCGAGGCCCTGGTCGAGGCCGCGCAGGACCGGCTCCGCGTCCGGGCGGACCGGCCGGCTCCCGGCGATGCCGGCTTGGTGCTGGAGACGCGGGTCCGGGACGCGACCGGCAGCACGGTCTTCCGCGCCCGCCTCACCCTCGACCTGGACTGGCAGGCCGCCGACGGCTGAGCGCGGGCCCTACCAGCCGCAGTTCGGGATCGGCGGCTGCGCCTTGGCCATCGCCGACTTCTCGATCTGCACCATCGCGCCCCAGGCGTATTTCTGGGCGTGGGGCGTGACGTTGGCGAAGAGGCAGCCGAGCTGGAAGTGGGTCGCGCCCATCTCGCCCGCGAAGCCCATGCAGTCCAGGAAGGTCCAGGTCTTGGGTACCGGGGTCATGGACCGCCAGCGCGGCATCGCGACCGGCGAGCAGACCTTGATCGCACCGGTGCCGTCATCGGCGTTCAGCGCGTCGCCCGGGCTCTGCGCCGCGCCGGGCTGCACGGAGAGGCCGAGCAGGAGGGTCGCCGCGAGGGGGGCTCGGCAGGAGATCAAGGCGTGTCGGCTCATCGGTTCAGCGCATCGTCCACCACAGGGCCGCGAGGATCGCGAAGCCGACGACGTTGTAGAGGATCGCCCAGATCCACACACCCAGGACGGCGCGGCTCGGCTGCCGTGGCCGCGACCGACCGAGCCGCAGGCGGTTCCGGTCCTCCGG
This sequence comes from Methylobacterium sp. PvP105, assembly GCF_017876975.1. Classification (NCBI taxonomy): domain Bacteria; kingdom Pseudomonadati; phylum Pseudomonadota; class Alphaproteobacteria; order Hyphomicrobiales; family Methylobacteriaceae; genus Methylobacterium; species Methylobacterium sp. PvP105. Next base: position 3,622,189 of record NZ_JAGIPA010000001.1, read on the forward strand.
GGTCGGCCAGATCGCCGCCCGGGGAGCCTTGAGGAGCCGCGTCAGCGCCTCCGGGAGGTGCGGGCCGGGCGGTGTCTCGCCGGTCATGGCGGTCTCCGATGCGACGATGGGCCGTTCCGAGGCGGGCGGGAGCCGGACCTGTTCGGGCGACCGGCGGCCGGGCGCCGCCGCCCGCCGCTCACAGCACCGTGCCGGGTGCCTGCGGGTAGTACTGGTAGGCCCAGGTCTCGGAGAGCAGCCGGTCGCCCGATCTCAGCTGCAGACGCATCTCCACCGGATCCGGTCCCTCGGCGTAGACCTTGAGGAAGACCCGCCAGGGGCTCGGCTTGCCGTAGGGCGCCCAGGTGGCGCCGACCTCCTCGACGCTGCCGCGCGACAGGGTGAGCGCGACCGTCGCCTTCTCGGGATCGAGGCCCGACAGGGCCGCGCCCTCGAATTCCAGGACGAATTGCCGCACGAGGTTGGCGCGACCCGGCCGCCGGTCCGCATCCGCGAGCCACGCGGCCTTGGTGGCCCGGGTCGCGACGCACCGGGCGAGATCGGTGGCGACCGGCTCCGCGACGGTCCAGCGCAGCCGGTAGGCGAAGCTGCGGTCGGACCCGGCCTTCGGCGCGTCGTCCGGCACCCAGAGGGCGACGATGTTGTCGTCGGTCTCCTGGTGGGTCGGGATCTCGACGAGCTGGACGCTGCCGCGGCCCCAGTCGCCCTGCGGCTCGACCCAGATGTCGGGCCGGTTCTCCTCGAAGCCGTCGTCGATGTAGGTCTCGTACGCGCGGTCGCGCTGGAGCAGGCCGAACCCCTTCGGCGACCGGTCCGCGAAGGCGCTGACGCTGAGGCGGGGCGGGTTGTTGAGCGGCCGCCAGATCAGCTCGCCGGACCCGGTCTGCATCAGCAGGCCGTCGGAATCGTGCACCTCGGGACGCCAGTCGCTCGCGAGGAAGCGGCTCATGCCCTCCGAGTACCAGAGCATCGAGGTCAGGGGCGCCATGCCGAACCGCTCCACCGCCTCACGCATGTAGACCGTGCAGGCGACGTCGATGACGACGTGCGGCTCCTTCCGGGCGACGAACCGGTAGGCGCCGGTCAGGCTCTGGCCCTCGAGGAGCGCCAGCACGGTCACGGCGCCGTCCGAGGCCGGGCTGACGTAGAAGCGGGTGAAGACCGGGAACTCCTCGGTCTTCCCGGGCCCGGGCGCCGTGTCGATCGCGATGCCCCGGGCCGAGGCGCCGTACTGGGCACCGTCCCCGGCGGCGCGGAAGTAGGACGCGCCCAGGAAGGCCAGCCAGTCGCCGTCGTCGCCCGGCTGGCCCGCGGGCGCCTTCTGGAACCGGAATCCCGCGAAGCCCGCCCCGTCCGGGACGTCCTTGGCCGGATTGCCGGGCGGGTAGGTGAAGAGGTCGTGGGCGTACAGCACCTCGCGGGCCTGCCCGCCCTCCAGGGCGTAGACCTTCACGGGGTGACGGAAGAAGTTGCCGAGGTGGAAGAAGGTCACCGGGTAGGGGCTGTCGGCGAACAGGGCGTGGCCCGGCGGGTAGCGGATCTCCTGGAGCGGCCCGTAGGTCAGGGCGTCGAGGGCCGCCGAGGCGGGGGCCTCCGGCGGCGGCGCGTAGGGGCGGTCCCGCAGCGTCCGGGCGAGGTCCTTCAGCCGGTCGAGATCCATGGGCTCCGGCGGCGCCAGGCGCGGCCTGCCGGCGGCCCGGGCGAGGCCGGGATACGGCGCGAGGGCGAGGAGCCCGATGGCGGTCAGGACGCGGCGCGTGATCAAGCTGGAACCCCCCGATGCGGCCGGGCCTCGCGACCCGCGCCGCCCTCTAGCCACGCCGGCGCGGCGGCGCAATTTCCCGGCCCGCGGCTCAGCTCCGCGGACCGCAGCTGCCGGTGCTGCCGTCGGTCGTCCAGAGGTTGGCACCGCCTCCCGGCGGGCACTGCCCCGGCAGCGCCAGGGTGATCAGCTTCGCGAAGGTGCTGGCCTCGTCCTCGCCGTAGCCGATCTCCCCGACCATGCGCCCGGTCCTGTCGAACAGCGCCACAGTGGCGGAATGCTCCATCGTGTAGTCGCCGTCCTTGGTCGGCACGCGCTTGTAGGCGACGTGGTAGGCGTCGGCCATGCGGGCGACCTGCTGCGGCGTGCCGACGAGGCCGCGGATCCGCGGATCGAACGAGGCCAGGTACTCCCGCAGGGCGTCGGGCGTGTCGCGCTCCGGGTCGAGGGTGACGAAGACGACGTTGAGGCGGTCCGCGTCGCGACCCATCCGGCCGAGGGCGGCCGACAGGGTCGCGAGCGTCGTCGGGCAGACATCCGGGCAGTGGGTGAAGCCGAAGAACAGGACGGACGGCTTGCCGCGGAGATCGGCCTCGGTCACCGGGCGGCCGTCGACATCCGCCATCGTGAACGGCCCGCCGACCTTCCGGGGATGGCTGAACCGCGAGCCCTGCTGGAGGACGATCGCCCCGGTGCCGGTGGCGACCACGGCGATGAGGGCGGCGGAGGCGATGAGGGCGAGAGGGCTCGGTGCCATGCTGTGACCTGCGACGGCGCGTCGAAGCGGACGGTATCGATGCGGCCAATATGGGGTCCGTGTCGACCGGCGTGAGGCCCGGCGCGCCGTGCGGGACCGGGCACCGAGCCGGGAACGGCGCCGGGAACAGCGCCAGGAACACGCCCGGGCGAGGCCGGTTGGCCAGGATACGGGCGGTCGCGCCATCCGGTGCCGGGACGCCCGTGGCCGCGCCGGGATCGGTCGATCCCGTCGGGCCCCGGCCGGGCCGCGCGCCCGACCGTCCCTTCCGCGACCGTGTACGGGAGCCGCCCCAGATGGCCCAGCAGATCCCCGTCGACCCGCAGGCCCGGGCCGACGATCCCCGCCGCGACGCCGAGCGGGACGACGCGACCCACGCCATCGCCGACGACGTCGCCTACCAGCGCCACGTCCTGGTCAACGTCGTGTTCGTGGGGGCCCCCGGCGCGGGCGACCGGGGCTGGGTCCTGATCGATGCCGGCGTGATGGGCGCCAAGCGCGGGATCCAGGCCGCCGCCCGGGCCCGCTTCGGCGCGGGGGCCCGGCCGGCCGCGATCGTCCTGACCCACGGCCATTTCGACCATGTCGGCGTCCTGGAAGACCTCGCGGAGGAATGGGATGTCCCGGTCTACGCGCACGTCCTGGAGCGGCCCTATCTCGACGGCAGCGCCGCCTACCCGACGCCGGATCCGAGCGTCGGCGGCGGCCTCCTGGGTCGCCTGTCGCCGCTGTTCCCCACCCACCCCGTCGACGTGTCCGGGCGGCTGCACCACCTGCCGGAGGACGGTTCGGTGCCGCCCCTGCCCGGCTGGCGCTGGATCCACACGCCGGGCCACGCGCCCGGCCACGTCTCGCTCTGGCGCGAGTCCGACCGGACGCTGATCGCGGGCGACGCCTTCATCACCACGGCGCAGGAATCCGCCTACGCGGTCGCCACGCAGGCGCCGGAACTGCACGGGCCGCCGATGTACCTGACGATCGACTGGCCGGCGGCGCGCGCGTCGGTGCGGGCGCTCGCAGCGCTCGCCCCGGAGCGGGTCATCACCGGGCACGGCCGGCCGCTGCAGGGGCCCGAGATGCGCCGCGCCCTCGACGCCCTGGCGGAGGATTTTGACCGGGTCGCGGTCCCGGAGACGGGCCGGTTCGTGGAGCACCCGCTCGGGGCCGCCGACGGCTCCGCCTACCGGGCGCCGCGCTGACCCGCGCGACGCCGCGCGGGCGGCGTCCCACGCCTCACGAGGCCCGCGCCAGATCCGGGAACGGGGCCGGGGATCGCGCGGCGGCGAGCACGTCGTCCATCTCGGCCTTCGGCATGGCGTGGCCGAACAGGTAGCCCTGGCCGAAATGGCAGCCCTGGTCGGACAGCCAGTCGAGGCTGGCGTCGGTCTCGATCCCCTCGGCGGTGGTGGAGAGGCCGAGGCTCGCCCCGAGCTTGATGATGGCGTCGACCAGCTTCGCCCGCTCGTCGCTCATCGTGATGGCGTCCACGTAGCTGCGGTCGATCTTCAGCTTGTCGAACTTGAGTTCGCGCAGGTGGTACAGGCTGGAATAGCCGGTTCCGAAATCGTCCAGCGCGATGCGCACGCCGAGTTCGCGCAGGGACAGCAGGGTCGTCCGGGTCGCCTCCAGGTCCTGGATCAGGGCACTCTCGGTGATCTCGACCTCCAGGCGCTGCGGCGGGAAGCCGGTCTCGGTCAGGATCCCCAGGATGCGCTGGGCGAGCCACGCGTCCTGGAACTGCTGCGGGGCGATGTTCACCGCCAGGATCAGGTGGGGCGGCCAGGCGCGGGCATCCAGGCACGCGCGGCGGATCAGCGTGTAGCTGAGATCCGCGATCATCCCGGTCTCCTCGGCCACCGGGATGAACTCGCTCGGTCCGACCAGCCCGCGCGACGGGTGGCGCCAGCGCGCCAGCACCTCGACGCCGACGATCTCCCGCTCGGGGAGCGACACCACCGGCTGGTAGAAGGGCTCGATCGCGCCCGTCTCGATGGCGCCGCGGAGTTCCGTCTCCATGCGGGCGCGGGCGCGCAGCTCCGCGTCCATGGCGCTGCGGAAGAACCGGAAATTGCCGCGCCCGTCCTTCTTGCCCTGGTACATGGCGAGGTCGGCCGCGTGCAGGATCGCGTCGGCGTCCCCGTGCTCGGCCGACACCGCGGCGACGCCGACCGTCGCGCCGACCTTGAGGTCGTTCTGGCTCCACGTCACCGGCTCGGCGATGCGCCCGATGACCGCCTGGGCGAGACGCCTCAGCGCCTCGCTCTCGTAGCGGAGCGGGACCAGCATGGCGAACTCGTCGCCGCCCAGCCGGGCCGCCAGGCCGCCCGACGGCACGAGCTGCTGGAGGCGCTCGGCCACGGCGCACAGGACCGCGTTCCCGGCCGCGTGGCCGTAGAGGTCGTTGACCGGCTTGAACCGGTCGAGGTCGATGAGCAGCACCGCCGCGTCCCCGGCGCCCGACGCGTGCGCCCGCTCCACGGCGTCGATGAAGCGGCGGCGGTTCGCCAGACCGGTCAGCCCGTCGTGCCGGGCGATCGCCTCGGCCTGCGCCGCCGCGGCGGCGCGCTCGAGCATGAGCCGCCGGAGGATGATCGACTTGCGGATGCTGGCGCCCCACTGCGCCACGCCCATGCAGGCGGCGAGCAGGAGGAGATCCGTGAGGTTGTAGGTGGCGACCAGGGTGTTGAGATACGCGAAGGTCCCCAGCGTGACGCCGACGAACCAGATCCCGACGCCGATCACGAGCAGGCACAGGGTCTCGTACAGCTCGCCGCGGCCCCAAGCTTTCGACGTCTCGATCGGCATGGTCAGGACCCGGTTTCCAGCGTCAGCGCGAAACATGCTGTCCGCTCATGCGCTGTAAAACAGCCTCCGGACGCGGGCGCCTATCTACATCGTTACGTGACTTTGTCTTGGTTTAATTTGAATTAAAGCCTGCACCACTCTCCGGCGCGTGCGGCTCGATCACGCGCAGGTGTCCCACCGCGCGGGAATTTGCCGCACAAGCCCTGGTCACACCCTCGGCGGTCCGGCACCGGACCGGCGCCGTCACGCCTCGCCGACGGCGTTCGGACGTTGCGCGCCTGCGCGGCTCTCCTGGAGGGCTGCGGCCGCCTTGACGATCGACAGGATCCCGCCGCGGGTCGTCTCGTCGGTGATGCTGGTGAAGGCCAGAACGAGTTCCATGACCTTCGGATCCTCGAACAGGGCTGCGGGCCCGACGCGTCCGCCGCCGGTGTCCCGCGGATCGGCGAAGAAGGTGTCCACCGGCACCTTCAGCAGGTCGGCGATGGCCTGAAGCCGCCCGGCGCCGATGCGGTTGCGCCCCTTCTCGTACTTCTGAACCTGCTGGAAGCTGACGCCGATGGCCTGACCGAGGTCGGTCTGGCTCAGGCCCTGTGCCACGCGCAGCGCCGCGATACGGCCGCCGATCGTGCGATCGGTCTCGGTGGCGGACTTGGGCTTCGGGGAGGACGACATCGGACGGAAACCTTCGGCATGCGGGACGGGGGCGACTTACCGGGTGTCGCGGTAAAAAACACAACCAAAAACTGCTTAGTGCACCAATAAGTTGCGCAAGTCCTAGTTGCACCGGGCGCATGGCTTGGCTGTTGGTTGTACGCCCACGGTCATCGAAACCGCAATGGCGGGCGGTGTCTGTCACGCGGCGCACAATTCATCGCGACCGTTCCACCGGTTTTCGCCCAGGCGCGAGGCCAGTCAGCCGCTCTACAGGACGACTCGGCGGAGATCGGGCGTCGCGATGTAAAGTACCGACATCGTGGATGATCGTCGCGCGCAGCCACGGATGTGTGAAGCCGCGCACCGCGTCGAGGAATTCCGCCCGCCGCTTCTTCGCAAGACAGCGGCGCCGCGCGCCGTGAGCGGGAATGTCGACGCCGGCAAGGCGCGGTCGCTATTGTCGCCAGGATACTGCGGTTATCGTAGGTCCAAACACTTTGTGTTCCGATCGTGAAAATCTATGAAATGATGTATTCAACGGCCAAGCCCTGCGGTACGGTCGGCTTCCCATCACAGCGCCGGCGTCGATGACCGATCTTCTCGCGACCTTCCAGGAGCCGACCGCCTCTGCCGGGCAGGCCGAGCCGGTGACTGAGAGGTCAGCCCTGCGGGCGCATATCGCGCGGATCCTGCGCAAGCTCCCTTCCGCCAAGGCGGCAGGCGCGGCGCGCTGATGGCCTCCGGGCCGTCATTCGGTCCCCGGCCCGTTTGAACTGCGACTTGCTCCGTGTGGTTGAGCCAGTGTCACTCCTGACAACGACACGGCGGGAAGACCACGTATGATGTCTGAATCCGGTTTCCGGCTCGGGGCCGCACGTCCGGCTTGGCGCATGGCGGCGGCCGTCGCGGCCGGGTTGGGCGTCGGCTCGCTGACCGGCTCTCTCGCCGATGGCGCCCGTGCGGCCGAGGCGATGCCCTCCGTCGACCTGACGATGACCGCGGAGAACGGAGCCGCGACATGCGCGCCCGCCGAGCTGCGTCTGCCCGCCGAGTCGGATGTCAGCATCCGGGTGCAGAACAAGTCCACGAGTCAGATCGTCCTGACCGCGCCCCAGATCTTCGAGAACAAGAACGTGCTCCACCACGACGGCGACGTCGTGCACGTGGCCAGCAACGACGGCTATACGGTCAAGCAGAACGGCCAGGGCGAGATCCGCGTGCGGACGATCGCGGCCGGCCAGTATCCCTACGGCTGCACGAGCGTGAACGACAGGTCCCAGCCATTCCGCGGAACCCTGACCCTCAGCCCGGCGGCGCGCTAGCGGCCCGCCGCGTCGGTGTGGAGGCGCTCGGCGACCGGAGAAGGACCGGGCCCCGGCTGGCCCACGAATCCGAGACGGGCCGGACCGACCCGATCTCGCCGGACGCGACGGCCTCCACGGTCGCGCGCCTCGCCGAGCATGCTCGCGGCTGCGCCGCTCGGCGAGAGGCCCCTCGCCTCGGCGCGTTCTGCCGGCGCACCGGTCCGGGCGTACTCCATGGCGAGCGGCTCCTCGGAGTAGACGTGCTCGCCGGCCTCCAGGGCGGCCTCGGTCACCACGCAGCGGCAGGGTTCCGTTCCCGACCCTCATCGACTGGGCGTCGGATCCGCTTTCGGATCGGTCACTGGCCGGTTCGGGTGCCCGAATGCGGCGCGCCCGGATGGATTGTACACGGCGCGGTCGCCGAAAACGGTGGCGCACTTCGGTCGAACAGGCGTTTAACGCTCCGTTTACCGTGCTGTCCGAGAGTTCCAGCCTCAACCGGAGCCCCTGAACAGTCATGCTTGATGTCGCGTTCTGGTGGTGCGTGGCCGTGGCGCTGACCGGATCGGTCGGCCTCGTCGGCCTGGCCCTCTTCACTGGACGGGGCGCCCGCTCGCGGCCGCGCGGCGTCAGGCTGGCCCGGACCGAGCCCCTCGTGCTCCGTCACTTCGGGCGCGCGTAGATCGGCGGCCACCGGCCCGACGACGGACGTCCGAGATCTGTCGGTTCGCGGCCGGTTCGATCTCGGGTCGGCACGGTCCGGCCGGCCCGGACGACGCGAAGATCCGGATGGCGCGAAGATCCGGATGGCGCTCGGCCGGGCCCGTGCGGCCGATCGCTTGTCGCGGACGAGGAATGGTCGGCGCGGCGGCATCCGAACTCCGGACTCCCAGGGTCACGATTTCGAAGGGGGGGAACGGCGCCTGTCGCTGGGCCTCACTCGGCGCGGCCGCAGCACATGCGGAGCATCAAGTCTCTGTAGATGGCCTGCGCCTCCTCGATCCGTTCCACGAGGCAGTACTCATCCGTCTTGTGGCACTGCGCCGCTTCGCCGGGGCCGACGATCAGCGTGGCGACACCGTCAAAAGCCGGCACGAGAGCCGACGCATCGGTGAAGTAGGGTGCCCCGGCCGGTTCCGCCGCTGCCCCCGTCCGCTCTCGCAGCAGCGCCAGGAGCGGGGCAGCGGACGGATCGTCCGGCTCGGTCGCGAAGCCCGGGAAGCTCGTGACGATCCGGATCTCGGCCTCGGGTCCGAAGAGGCGGCCGAGTTCGACGACGAGCGCCGCGTGTCTCTGATCCGGGAGGGTCCGGATATCCACGGTGAACTCGGCGCAGTCAGGGACGGAGTTGATATTCTCTCCACCGCGGACGGTGGTGACGCAGGCCGTGGCGCTGCCCAGCAGTGGATGACGGGCGCCGAGATCGTAGCCTTCGAGCCTCCGGATCCACTCCGCGACCTTGCTGATCGCGTTCTCGCCCTCGTGCGGCATCGAGGAATGCGCCGTCCGCCCGCGCGCGGTCACGACGACGCGGAGAGAGCCCTTATGGGCGAAGAGGGCGGCATTCGACGTCGGCTCTGCCACGATCAGGAGTTCGGCTGGCCCGAGACCCTTCTCGCGGGCGACATGGAATGCGCCCTCGCATCCGGTCTCCTCTCCGGCGGTGATCACGAGCGTGATACCGCGGTGAAAGCTGCGCCCGTCCTCGATCAAGTTGCACGCAGCCGCCACGAACGCGGCCACGCCCGCCTTCATGTCGCTGGCGCCGCGGCCGTACAGCCGGCCATCCTGCACGATCCCGTCGAAGGGAGGGAATTGCCACTCGTTCGACCCGAGTGGCACGACGTCTATGTGCCCAGTGAAGCAGAGCGGCTTGCCGTTGGCCGTCCCAGGCATGCGCGCGACCAGCGTTGGCCGATCCCTGGCGAATTCGTAGCTGACGACATCGAACCCGTATCCGGTCAGCAGGCGAGCGATGAACTCGGAACATTCCTTCTCCTCACCCGGAGGATTGATCGACCGGAACCGGATGAGCTGCTTCGCGAGGTCGACAGCGTTGAGGGGCATCGGTGCTTCCACGTGAAATTTCGCGCCGTTGCCGACGGCGGTCTCCAGGGCACGCGTGTCGAGACGACGACCCTGCAGCTTCATCGGCGATGGACCGCGCTCGGGAGGGCCCGAGCGGTTCGGGCGACCGGGCTGGGTCGCCTGCGGAATGACCGCTCGTTGTGGGGAGCGGTCTGCCCGCTGCGAGTGGAGCATGCATCGGAGCGGCCGTCGCGATCCGATCCGCCTGCGACACTCATCGGGCGCGGGAGAATGAAGTCTCTTCCGCGCACCGGCGAACGAGGAACGCGTGCATTCGCCGCGCGGGCCGCCGAAATCTCGCCGGAAACGTTGAGCCAGAGAGCGATTTCGCGCGAACCACGCGATATTGGGCGACGGTGAAAACGGACGAAATCCGGCGTGGTTCCGAGGACAATGGGAATATATATTCTCACACAAATTGATGTACGTCATGAAATCCTGTTATAGCATGTTTAAGATGATGGGCATCGTCGGCTGACTCGCGACAGGTGTCGGCGACTGGGAGAGCCGTGCGCTTCCACCTGCAAGGCGAAGGTGGAGCGACATGCCGTCAGCCCCCGATAGGCAAGTGACATCAGCTCTCATTCGCAAGTTGGAAAGCATCACCGCCCTCTCCGAGGTCGAGCGTGAGGCCATCCAGAGCTTGCCCGTGAGGACGCAGGTCTTCGGCGCGCACCAGGACATCGTGCGCGACGGCGACACGTCCTCGCAATGCTGCCTGATCCTCGACGGCTGGGCCTGCCGCTACAAGCTGCTCAACCAGGGCAAGCGGCAGATCCTGTCGTTCCACGTTCCGGGCGATATCCCGGATCTGCAGAGCTTGCACCTGCCGACCATGGATCACAGCCTCGCCACGATGAAGCACACGACCGTCGCTTTCATCTCGCATGAGAGCCTGCGCGCTCTGACCGCACGCTTGCCCGATCTCGCCGCGCTCCTGTGGCGCGATACCTTGATCGACGCGGCGATCTTCCGCGCCTGGATGACCGGCTTGGGCCGCCGTTCGGCCGACGAGCGGATCGCACACCTGTTCTGCGAGATGTACCTGAAGCTCCAGGCTGTGGGGCTCGCCGGCGATTACCGCTGCCCGATGCCGATCACGCAGATGGACCTGGCGGATGCGCTGGGTCTCACGCCCGTCCACATCAACCGCGTGCTCATGGGTTTGCGCAGCCGAGCCCTGATCACGCTCCGCAGCCGCACGCTGGTGATCGAGGCGTGGGAGGAATTGATGGAGGTTGCTGAGTTCGACCCCCGGTACCTGCATCTGGACAGGCGCGCTGCGTGAGGCTTCGCCTCCACCGACCGTCCGCCTTCGGGGCGGGGCGATGCCGCTCCGAATACCCGGGTGGGTCGTTGGCAGCCGCGGGGAGCGTTCTCAGCGGGGTGCGCGCCAGCGTCCAGTCTCAGTGGGTCTCGCCACTCGCCAAGCCGTTGGCCTCCGGCCGTGCCAGCGCGCGGCTCGCTCCCTGAGCGGCGCCGGTCTCCTGGTCGGAGGCCTCGGGGCCGCGCGAGGCTCGGAGACGGTCGGATGCGTGGCCACGGGCTTCGGCTACCCGCCGCGCCCAGCAGTGCACAGACCGCGAGGAGAGCGTGAGTCGCCCCATGGGCGGTTCTGGCGCCCCGTGGTTCCCCGTGCGCCGTCCGTTCCGCCTCGGCCTGCGGGCGGACTGGCGGCCGTTGATGGAGAAGCCTTGTTGCCCGAAGGCTCTAATGGTCGGAGTGGCGGGATTCGAACCCACGACCCCTAGTCCCCCAGAACAAGATCCTTCGAAAATATTGTGTTTGGCGTCAGTGCTTTACGCTACTTCCGCGCGCGGCGTGGGTGGGAAACGTGGTTGTTCTTTGCGATCTGGGCCTCTTCCATCGCTTCGACGCCGGTCCGGATATCCTCGACCAAAACGTGGGCGTAGCGCATCGTCGTCTCGATGCGGGAGTGGCCGAGCTGCTTCTGGGTGAGCTTGAGGTTCCCGGTAGCCCGGACCAGCCGCGTGCCCATGGTGTGGCGGGTGTCGTGGCGGCGGAAGCCCTCCGCGATTCCAGCGTCGCGGACGTGCCGCCGCCAGTGCGACTTGAAACCGTTGTCGGTGATCGGGTGGCGCTTCGGTTCGAGCGGCTTGCCGTCCGGTCCCTTGCCGGGGCGAGCCTCGGCGTAGGTGAACACGTGGGTCGGGTGATGACCGACGGCCTCGTCGATGATCGCGAGCTGCCGCGGCGTGAGCGGCATCGTGTAGAACCGGGCCTGTCCGTCCTTGCCCTTGTTCTTGATGCGGACGAGCATGCTGAGCCGGTCGACCTGGGCCCAGGTCAGCAGCGCGCCCTGTGCCCGGCAGCCGGTGGCTATCATGAACCGGAAGAGCCGGCCGTAATCGGGGCCGAGCGCCTTGATGATACGCTTCTCCTCGTCAACGCTGGCCTCGCGGACGCGCTCCTCCGGCTCGCGAAGGCGAAAGTCGCCCCACTTCGGAGACATCACCGGGTAGCCCCAGACATCTCGGGCGCGCAGGAACAGCTTGCGGAGCGGGTCGACCGCGTAGCGGTTCACCGTCGCGTTCTGGACCGTGTCGGACGGGATCTCGCGCAGCCGACGCGAGTCCTTGTCTCGCACGACGCGGATGCCGCGGCGCCGCGCCACCATCTGAGCGATCTTCTGGCCGGTGATCTCGGTGAGCAGCGTATCCTCGCCGAAGTGGTCCATAATCCACTCCAGTGATCGCCACGTCGTCGCCGGTACCGCGTGATGCTTGCCGACCTCTTCCCAGTAGAGCGCAACCAACACCGCCATCGTCGGCGGCTCCTTCCCGCCCCACTCCTGGCGCTGCTTCTTGACCGCCGCCCTGTTCGCCTTGGCTTCGGCCTTCAGCTGCTTTTCGGTGAGCTGCGCGGCACGCCGCTCAGTCTGGCCCGTAGAGAGGCGATATCGGTCACCTTCGATCCAAAACTCGCACCAGTAGGCCGACGCGTCGGGACGCTTATAGACGGACATTCCGATCGCCTCTGATCGTGAAGGTAATCGAGCAGGTCGCTGAGCAGGAATCGGCGGAGCTTCCGCTTCTCCCCAGTCCCCCGCAACACGTATTTGATCCGGCCCCGGTCGACCTCGCGGCGGAGCGTCTTCTGGTCCATCTCTAGGGCGGAGGCGGTCTCCTGGAGGGTGAGAGTCGTGCGCCCGTCGAAGGCCGCGGCGAGGCGGCTCGGCACCGGCAGACGTTCGGTCATTCCCCTCCTCCGAGGTAAGGCAACAGCGGTGTCAGCTCGCGCTTCTCGTGCGCGAGTCTCATGTCCTCGCGGACAGCCTCGCCGAAGGTGACGCTCGCGCCGGGTGGCACCGTGTTGGCGAGGAACTCGTCCTCGAACACCACGATGCCGACTTCCACGGCCTCCAGCTTGGCCTTGATGACCAGGGCGAGCGCCCGCCAACGCGATCGGCAGGCCTGTTCCCATGCGGCCTCGGCGACGCTGGCAGAGCGCACCTTGCCGGTCTCGGTCAGCACGAACTCGCCGGCCTTCGGGTCCGGCATCGCGAGCCGGAAGAGGATCCGCCGGCCGCGCATCGTGAAGTGGATCGCGGCCTGCGTGTCGCTCTCCATGTGGGCGAACTCGCTGGCGCCGTAGCGCCGGACGGTCGTCCGGATCTCGGAGATGCTGCGGTCCATCGGGACCGAGGTGTCGGCGGCGTAGCGGCGGTTCACGCTGCCCTCCCGCTCGTGTCCTCGGTCGGCCGAATTATGCCGTCGACCGGCTTCCCGGCCTTGGCTCGGATCGCCTCGATGTCCGCGACCATCTTGCTTCGCCCGCGCTGCTGCGCGTCGAAGTAGGAGGCCCCGTAGCGGTCGGTTTCCAGCGCGCCGGCCTGGATCGCCAAGGCGCGTTTGCCCTTCGCGATGTCGAAGTGGATCCACGAGGCGTTGCGGTGCTTCCCGAACGAGAGATCCGGGTGGCCCTGGATCCACTTCCGGTCGACGCCAATGAGGTCCACCATCGCCAGCAGCTCGTCCAAGCTGTCGGCCCAGAGGTGGCACATCATCATGCGCCCGAACGGAAAGATGGGCTGGTCGACGTAGCAGCTCATTCCGCGGCCTCGGCGATCGGCGCGAGCTGGTCGATGTTGCGCGCGTGGACGGAGAAGGTGACGGCCACGACCCACGGGTTTTCCTCCCACGCGTCGGCGCCGTTGATGCTGCGCCAGAGCGCCTCGAAGGCATGGGTCGCCGTCTCGAAGTAGCCGCCGAACCGGCACGCGGCGCGGCTGTCGGCATGTGAGAGGGTCGGATCGTAGAAGCCGCGGCCAGACCGAAGGCGCTCGATCCCTTCCGCGATCGCGTCCGCCTCGCTGATGCCCTGCAGCCGCTCGACCCGGACGTCGGTCACCAGGAGCGTGAGGCGCGAGGCCCAGCGTGGCATGAACAGCGACGGCCGGCGCTTGCCGAATACCCAGAGCGGGTTCCGGTTCTCGGGGTCGGCCTCGTAGGTCACTTTCGACCGGTCGTCGGCGAGATCCCGCGGCTTCAGGCAGTCGACCTTCTGGAGCGTCCGCCACGACTCTCTCACCCATAGCCGATCGCCGACCTGCCAGGGCAGCCGCATCCAGTAGTGCTCGCCCTCGGCATCTACCGGCCACGCGCGCAGGGCCCGCCGCGGGGTCTGCTCCGGCTCGCTCCAGCGCCAAAGCCTGGACGGGACCCAGCGGTGCTCGACGTTGAGCATGTCGGGCTGCTGGCAGAACGTCGCCCAATCCGGCGGCTGCGGCTTCAGGATCCGCCGCGTCTGCGTCTTGCCGGTACCAGGCTGGTGCGCCTCGCGGAGCAGGGCCTGGACCATCGGCGCGCTGAAAAGGATGGGACGGTCAGCCACGGGCCACCTCCGGGAATCCGTTGTGCTCGACACCGTCGAGGAGACGGCCGGCGGCCTTCTTGCCGAGTTGCTTCAGCGTCAGCGGGGGGCCGAGCACGTCATCCATGCGCGTCGGGATCGCGATCTTGATGGTGCGCGTGCCTGGGCCGACGAGGGTCTGGATCTCGCCGAGGTAGGCACTGCGGGCTGAAGGGGCGGCGTCAAAGGCCGCGCCCGGCCCCCACGAACCCCATTGCTTGAACAGGTACGCCACTCCCGCGGCCGCGCAGGCGTCGCGGATCTGGCGCGCCCAGTCCGGGTGCATCGGCCGGGCGCCGGGGCCGCTCTCGCCGCCCACGATGATCCAATCGAGACCGCTCGTCTTCGGCAGCGGGTTCGGTGATGAGGCGATCATGTGTGGCGAGTAGCGAGCCCCATGAAAGCCCGTCAGCGCATCCACGAAGAAGGTTGTCTGCGGGGCATCACAGGGGATCGCGATGTGGCGGAAGTCGATCGGTCCCAGCAGCGGCTCTGCCGACACGAACCGCACCGCGGCCGGCGTCGCCAGCAGGTCCGGCACGCGCTCGTCGGCGCGACGTTGGTCCTCGGCCGAGACGCCCAGCCAGACATTCGGGAGCGGCCATGTCCCGCAAGCGCCGATCGCGCGGCTGCGCCACTTCCCGTCGACCGGCTCCATCGTCCAAGCTGGCGCGACCAGACGGAGGACGTCACCGACGACGTTCCAGGCGATGTGATTGCGGACGTCCTGCTTGCCGCCGCCCGGGCCGCGGGTAAGGTAGGCCCGCATCCGGTCCGCCCGCTTCGTCAGCACCTGGAAGGTGTGCTGCGGGCAGAGGGCCATCACGGCGAACACGCGGTCGATCCACTCGTCCGGCACGTCCTCGTGGAAGAGGTCGGACATGCTGTTGACGAAGATGCGCCGCGGCCGCTGCCAACGGAGCGGCAGCGTCAGCGCGGCCTCGACCAAGCGCATGTCGCCGGTCCAGACCGCCTTCCCGTTCACGACCCGGGTGAGGCCCGCGTAGGGGCTGACCCGGCCGAGAGCGGCCATCATTAGCTCCTGCCGGCGAGCAGTCGGCATAGCATAGCAGTGCGTGCAGCCGGGCGATTTCAGCGAGCAGCCCGCGATCGGGTTCCAGGTCGCGTCGGTCCACTCGATGGATGAGGTCTCAGCCATCAGTTGAACCCTCCCGGCATCATGTCCTCGTCGAAGTCGCGATCCGCCGCTGCCCGCTGGCAGGAGCCGCAGAGCGTGGTCGGGTCGTCCTTCTGGTGAGCGCAGGGCGCGAATGCCGACCGGCAGCCATCCGCGAGCGCGACCGGCCGGGCTGGGCCGCTCTTCGCGAGAGCGTCGAGCACGTCCTTCCGCCCCTGCTCACGGGCCGCGGCCATGAGCGCCAGCAGACCCTCCTCATTCGAGGCGTAGGCCGGAAGCGCGAGATACGGCAGCTGCTCCTCGCTGGTCTCCTCGAAGCCGTGCTGGCGCGCGGCCTCAAGCCAAAAGTCGCGCTCCTCGGTGCCGGGCGCGGGCACGGTGACGCTCACGAGCGGCGCTATGCCATGCCCCGCGCTGATCTCGGCCTCGGACGCCGGCAGGAAGTCGATCAGCCACTGCCGGAGCGCGAGCACCTCGGACGCCTCGATGCGCGCCACGTAGAGGTCGCGGCCCTCCTCGTTGATGAGGTCCAGCTCCTCGTCCTTGAAGACCAGCTCCAGCGAGCCGTCGCGGAGGTGCAGGGTCGCGGACATGCCCTCCACGCCGGCGCAGGCGTGGGTGTAGTATGGCCGGCGCTTGTCCCCGTAGGCGGCCGGTGCAAGCTTCCGGGCGACCACCTTCAACGCGGCGCTCCGGGCCATCGCGTCCTTGAGCCCGGCGGCGATGCCCGGCGCGCCTGCCTCCAGGCTCTCGCGGATCAGCAGGAACACCGCGGGATAGGCGCCATCCGAGAACGGCTCGACCGGGAAGGGCTGGTGGCCGGAGAGCAGACCGATGCTCTCGGCCGCCCGCTTCAGCGCGTAGTTCTTCGCGACCTGGTCGTCGGTCGCTGCCGCCCGCTTGAGGGCCTGCTGGACCGCCGGATAATCGTCGGGCGGGATCGCGGCGACGTCGCGCGCCGAGATCTCCGGCTCGCGCGTGATGGTGCTGGACTCGGCCATGCTGCTACTCCGCGGCTTCGGGGATGGGGGTGAGAGCGGCGGCGGCGACGTCGCGCGGCCACGCCCAGATCTTCATGCGGCGCCCAAGACGGCCGGTCCGGCTATCGGGCCCGCCGCCACCGCCGCGACCGAGCAGCAGCCAGCCGTCGAAGCGGTAGAGGTCACCCGAGTGCAGGGCCTCGTCCTGGTAGGAGATCGCCAGCGCGCGGCCGTGCGCGGCGGCGATCGCCGGGAACAGCATCTCGCGCCACAGGCGGAGCATGGGCCGGCAGAGACCGGGCCGGGCCGCGCAGAGACGGATGAGCTCGACGCACGCCGCTCGGCGGATCCCGGTCTGCCCGACCACCTCACGGACCGTCTCGCCCGCAGCTGCGACCGCGACCGGCTCGCCGCGCTCGAACATCGCGTGGTGCGCCTCGAACGCGTAAGCCGGGCGCTGGTACGGCCCCATGCGGTGGCCCCAGCGGACGAGGAGCCGGTTCAGCTCTGCGCGGTCTATCGCTTCGATGTGCTGGACGGGGGCGACGAGCATCATGCCGCCCTCCCGATGAGATCAGGCTGGCGGGCCGCTAGATCGAGCGCCGGCAAGGTCGTCGCGAAGCGGGTCGCGCTCGTGCCGTCGATGCTGTGCGCCATCGCGGCGTGAGCCATGCGAATGCGGCGGATGGTGTTCACCCGGGCCACGTGGAAGTGGCAGCCGTGCTCGCGGCAGAACGCACCCCAGTCCGCCATGCGGGCGAGCTTCCACTCGGTCGAGCCGCCCAGGAAGATGCCGACGCTCGGGCCCACCAGCGGCGCGAGGTCGGCGTGCTCCATGCCGTCCTGCACCGCGATCAGGACCAGCGGCACGACTGCCAAGCACCGGTTGAGGTAGCGGACGGACAGGTCGAGCGAGCGCAGGCCGCCGGCGACGATGTCCGGCAGCACCAGCCACTCCGCGGGCCGGTCGAGCCGGAATAGCCAGTCGAGGAAGCGCTCGAACTCCTCCTCGTCGAACTCGCGTCCGATCTGGAAATCGCTCCATGCGCCGTTGTCGGCGACGATGCGGAAACGGATCGGCTCGCCCGTCTCCGGACAGGTCCACGCCTCCACGCGCCAGACGCCGGCGCGCGAGACCAGCAGGCCCCAGCCGTGCCGGCCGAGGGCGTCGAGGTTCCGGCGCGTGCCGGTGCGAGAGGCCCAGCACATCATGCCGCCGCTCCTGGGTCTGCGAAGAGGGGACCGTGGTCGGCGGGCTTGTGGCCGTGGCGGATGCGGTCGCGCTCGACGGGGCCAGCCCGGTCCGCCGCGATCCGGCGCTCGGCCATGGCCGCATATTCGGGGTTGAGCTCGATCAGCAGCGCGTCGCGGCCGAGCCGCTGGGCGACGAGGCCGGTAGTGCCGGCGCCGCCGAACGGATCGAGGACGATGCCGCCGGCTGGGCAGCCGGCTTTGATGCAGTCGACGATCAGCCCAGGCGGGAATGTCGCGAAGTGCGCCTCGGCGAAAGGCGCCGTGGTGACCGTCCAGACGGATCGCTTGTTGCGGGTCAGCCCCTCCCAAGGGACCGAGCCGCAGACGTTCGAGCCGGTACCTTCCGGGCAGCCCCGGGCTGTCCCGGGTTTGCGCTCGATGTTGCCCGACCGCTTGATGCGGTCGCGGCCGCGCGGCGTGATGGCCGGGCGCAGCTGGTCGAGGCGCCCCCAGCCTACGCCCGTCTTCGTCTCTGGGCCGGAGACGGGCTCAGCGATTGCCACGGCGTCGAAGTGGTACCGCTCGCTCCTCGAGAGCAGGAACAGGTACTCGTGCGCCTTCGTGCACCGATCCTCGATGCTCTCCGGCATCGGATTGGGCTTCGACCAGATGATGTCCTGGCGCAGCCACCAGCCGTCCGCCTGAAGCGCGAAGGCGACGCGCCACGGGATGCCGATCAGGTCCTTCGGCTTGAGGCCCAACTCCCGGATCGTGCCGGCACCCTGCGACCGCTTGGCGTGGTTGCGGATGCGCGAGCCCTTCCATGAGTGATCGGCCGCGCTGCTCTCCCGCTGTCCTTGTGCTCCCCAAGATCCAGCGTAGCTGTCGCCGAGGTTCAGCCAGAGCGTGCCGTCCTTTCGGAGCACACGTCGCACCTCGCGGAAAACCGCCACCAGCTCGGACACGAAGGCGGTCGGCGTAGCCTCGAGGCCGATCTGGCCGTTCACGCCGTAGTCCCGCAGACCGAAGTACGGCGGGCTGGTTACGACGCAATGCACGCTCTCGTCCGGCAGGGTGCGCAGGACCTCGCGGCAGTCGCCCTGAAGGATGCGGACCGTCATGCCGCCACCCCTTCGCCGCTCGCCGGGGCGCGCCGCTTCCGGCCCTTGAGCTTCGGCCGGTCACCGCGCTTCGCCCATTCGCGCACCTCGGGGTACGCGACGCCGGTCAGCGCGGCCCAAGCCTCGCGGCACTGCTCCAGCGTGAACATCGCCGTGTGGCAGGTCTCGCGGGTGAGCCCCATGCGGGCGGCGAGGAAGCCGTAGACGCGCGCTCGGGCGGCCCGCTGCGTAGCCTTGATGCCGTCGGCGTCGAGACGGCCGTATCCGCCAGTCCGCGGGGCATCCTTCCAGAGCGGGTCGATCCTGCGGAGGTGCAGGAGGATCCGTGCCTCGCGCAGCGCGGCGTCGGCCGGGAAGCCCAGCGGATCCTCGGTGCCGGGGTGGCAGCCGACATAGGTGTCCTCGCAGACGGTACAGGCCCAGATCGGCTTGTCCGCGAGGTCCGGGCGGTGCGGGTAGATCTCGCGGCCGTCGGTGAGGCGCGCCGCGGTCTCGCAGGTCGGGCAGATGGGGGCGGCCATCAGCGGTCGCCCTCCCCGCGCGCGGCATCCTCGGCCCGCAGGTCGCGGGCGGCAGAGGCGAACATCCAGGCGAAGGCCGCCAGGGTGCTCGCCGCGCCGAAGCCGATGAAGAAGCTCGGCCAGCACATCAAGCGGCCTCGTCCGAACCGCTGATCGGCCGGACCTGGAAGCACGTCGCCGTGCTCGCCTCGGCCTCGCAGATCAGGGAGCCGTAGCCGATGAGGGGCTCGACCTTCTCGCCGCGGCGGACCGGGCGGACGGACAGCTCGAGCAGGGTGCCGTCCGTGAACCGGACCGCGAACAGGCGGCCGCGGCCCTCGTACCGGGCGCGGCGGCGTTCGTTGATCGTCTCGCGGTGGACGACGCGGCGCTGGGACGACGAGTAGCCGGACCATTCGCCTTCGAGGACGTAGCGGGCCATCAGGCGATGCCCTCCCGCTCGCGCTCGGCCTTCGCCTCGGCCGCCCACGCATCGCGGCGGCGCTGCATCTCGTGGCGGACCGTGAAGAGCACGTCCTCGTCGAAGTCGCGGTCGGCGACCCACTGGAGGAAGCTGAAGTCCACCTCCGACCAGAGCAGGCCGCGGTTCTTGCCGATGTGGCATCGGACCTGGAGCGCCGGCTCGCTCGACCAGCGGATCAGATCCTCCATCGGCGCGAGGGCGAGGAGGTCCCGCAGGTGGTGCGCGGTGACATAGGCGTCTGGGTAGGCCCGGTGAGCAAGCGCGGCCTGGGCGCGGTCCAGTCCCTCCGGCCGGCGCCAGTAGCGCAGGCCCATGTTCGAGTGCAGCGGAGCGTCGGGCCAGAGCCGCAGGGCACACTTGTACGTGCAGATCCAGGGCAGGCCGCCGGTCACCTCGTCGGTGAACCACTGGCGCTCGAACTTCGCCGAGTGCGCGGCCAGCGCGACGATCGGCGCGGCCGTCGTCAGAACGCCCGGAAGCACCCGGTCCCACGCGCGAGCGTCCGCCACATCCTCGTCGACGATGTGGTGCACGGCCGACGTCGCGGGCGTGATCGGGTGGCCCGGGTTCACGAAGGACCACAGGCCGCCCTCAACGCGCCAGTCCGTCAGCGCACCGGCCTCGTCCCGGCCGGCCGCGGCGAGGTCGCACCAGCCCACCTCACAGACACCGGCCTCCGGCGGCTCGAAGCCGGTGGTCTCGAGATCAACGACCCGGATCAGCATCACGCGGCCTCCGCCGTTCCGATGGCCAGGAGGGACGCGACGCGGGCCTCGACCTCGCCGAGGAAGGCGCGCACGGCCGCCTCGTCCTTCGCGATCTGCTCGTCGTCGCGGTGGAGGCGCTTCACCCAGAGGCGGAGGGCCGGCGGCACGCTCGGGTGCCAGGAGGCGAAGTCGCACCACTTCCGGCCCGTGCAGGCCATCTGCCAGCGCATCTGCGGCAGGTACTGCTCGGGGATCGCGCCGGAGAGCAGCGTGTCGAGGTGTGTCCGCAGGGTCGGGCACTTGATCTCGACGAGGCCGAGATCTCCGACGAGCCGGTCCGGGCTGGCGCCGGCCATGGCGATGCTCGGGTGCTCGACGAAGCCGATCTGGTCGACGTCGACGCCGTGCAGGAAGGCGTAGGCGTCGGCCGCCTGCGGCTCACGCTCGGAGCCCTCCAGCATCGGGCCGGTCAGGTAATGCGAGGTGGCGAGTCCGGTCAGCCGTTCGCCGACCAGCTCCATCAGGTAGCGCTCGCGCTCTGCCTTCGGCGTCTTCCCGTCGGCCTTGACCGCGAGAACGTCTGCGACGCGGGACGCGGTGACCTTGCCGACCCTGGCATCGAGCCACTCCGGCGAGCCCTGGACCATATCGGCCATGTCAGCGGCCCTCCTGCTGGCGGGCGCGGTTGGCCACGGTGGTCTTGATGGAGGCGAGGACCTCGTCGAACCGGTTGGCCGGCAGGTCCGGCACGCTCTCGACGCCGAAGAAGCGCAGCAGCCGGTCCGGCGGGATCTTGTGCTCGGTGAGCTGCTTGCGGATCTGCTCCGCCTGCTCGTCGCTGATGACGTCGTCGTTGCCGCCGGCCGGCGCCCCGTCCGTGTCGTACGGGTCGTTCGTCAGCGCGATGTTGAACACCTGCAGGACGAGGTAGCGCCGCGCATAGGTGATCGTGGAGCCGATCCCCTGGATCGGCGTCTTGTTCGCCTTGCCCTGGGCGCCGGCGGTGTCGGGCGGGAGGTCGAGGTGATAGGCGCGCTCGTGCCCCGCCTCGTGCGCGCAGGTGCAGGTGACCCGGAGGTTGCTCTGGATCGGCGACGGCTCGGTATCGAACGACAGCGAGAAGCCGTGCCGGGCGATGATCGGCGCTGTCGCCTTGGCGATGCTCTCCAGGCGGGCGTAGGCGGCGCCAGAGTGCGTGTTGCGGGCGTCTCGCAGGACGCGCGGCAGCTCGGCCTGACAGGCGGACATCGCGGCGTTGAAGGCGATCCGTGCCCGCTCGGCCCGATCCTCGCGCGCCATGACGAGGAACCGCTCTACGCGGTCCGGGTCGATGTTCGGGTCCCGCGCCATCCGCTCGATGATGGAGAGGACGGCAGCGCCCTCGGCCGGCTGGGCGGCGACCGGTGCTGGCGGGTGGTCTTCGACGGTGGCGAGCTGCTGCTTGGCTTGGTTCACGGCGGATCTCCTGAGGGGCTACGGGGCGGGTGACAGGCTCAGTCCCCTGCCCGCTTGGCCTGGCGCTCCAGCCAGCCGCGGACCTTTGCGTCGTCGGTCTGGACGAGGACGGATTCCCCGCTGTCGCGGACGAAAGAGAGGCCAAAGCCGGCGGAGCGGGCGGCGAGCGTGAGGCGCCGGTCGCGGCCGGCCCGGAGCGCCGCGATGAGGTCCCCGCGCTCCCAGCGGGCGCGGACGTGTCCGACCTGGACGTGGACCATGCCGACACGCGGGAGCAGCTCGGCCGCCTCGGCGGGCGTGAGGCGCATATCCTCGGGTGCCGGCGCGGCCGGGCGCGGCTCCGGGGCGGCGAGCGCCAGGGCCGCCGGCAGCGCTAGGGCGAGGTCGAGATAGCTGACGATGCTCACGGGCGAACGAGCTCCAGCAGGGCCCTGCGGTCGGCCGCGGGCAGGTGGCGGAAGGCGGTGAGGAGGGTTCGCTCGTCGGCGGTCACCGCGACGCCATCGACGTCGAGGCCCGCGATGAGGCTGAGATCAAAGCCGTAGAGGCCGGCGAACTGGGCACGGCGGGCGAAGGGGATTGCGTCCTCGCCGCGCTCCCAGCGGCTGAGCACCGTCTGGGACGTCCCGATCAGGTGAGCGACGTCCTGCTGAGGCATGCCGGCACGCAGGCGGGCTTCCCGGACGATGCCCGCGACGGTCTCGCGCTCGGACAGCTCGGCGCCGCTCGGCACACCGCGCGGGCGCGGCCCCGTGGCGGCGAAGCGCGGACGGGACTGCGGCCGGTACTCCGGGCGCAGGAAGGCCGCATCGGAAGTGCGGGCGGGCCTCATCGCGCACCCGCCAGCTTCGCGGTGATGCGCCCGGCGGAGATCTCCACCTTCTGGTGAACCTCGGCGATGCGGCCCTTGATGCGCTCCAGCTTGTCGAGGTCGTAGGCCTGCCCGGCGCCGCGCTCGACAGCGCGCTCGACGTGCCAAGCCATCATGGCGAGGGACTCGATCAATCCGTCCAGGCCGGAGATGCCAGCACCGAGCTCGCCGATGGAGTGGCCCCGATCGAAGTTCGAGAGTCGCGCCTCGATTGCCTCGACGGTGACGCCCGGCGCGAGCCGGACGAGCGGTTGATCCTCGGCGACACTCTCGACGAGGTGCGGCGCGACCTTCGGCAGATGGCCGAAAGCGGCCCGGATGGGATGCTGGGCGTTCATGCTGCCTCGCGGAGTTGATCGGCCTCGAAGTCCGCGATGGCGGCCAGCTCGTCGGCGGCCTCCAGCGCGAGAGAGTCGGCGTGGTCCTGGGCGGCGAAACAGGCTTCGGCCCAGCAGTCGCAGTCGTCGCGGATCAGGCCGTAGGGGCTGTGCGCGGCGTAGCCGGCGGGAGAGCCGCTGATCCGGTAGCCGGCGGGGATGTCGAGGCGCGCCATGGTCAGGCCGCCTCAGGGACGAGGGCGAGCGAGCGCGGGCCGTACATGTCCCCGGCCACCAGTCGCGCCTCGACGTAGAGGTCGGCGGCTCGGAGAAGGTGCTCGCGAGCCTTGTCGACGGTCTGCGGGGCCGTCAGCGGCGCGGGCGTCTCCGGCACGTCGAAGAAGGACGCGATCGGCGCACCGGTGAGCTTGGCGACGATGCTCAGCGCGACGCCGCTGATGCGGCTCGTGCCCTTCTCGTACTTCTGGAGCTGGGCGGCAGAGACGCCGATCGCGGCGGCAACCGTGCGCTGGGTGAGGCGAGCCCGGATCCTGGCGGCGCTGATGCGTTCGCCGATGCGGACGTCGACGTCGGTAGCGGGCTGGCCGGCCATCAGCGGGAGCCCCGGACGGCGGCCACGTGCTGGATGATGAAGCCCGGCACGAACGGGGCGATGCCGATGGTGAACGAGGCCAGCAGGCAGTGCGCGACCGCCGTCGTGGCCGAGGCGTGCTGGAGGTGGTCGAGGTAGGCGGTGAGCATCTGGGGCTCCATCGGCTCGGTGAGCGGCGATGGAGGGAGCATATACACAGTTTGGGGATACGCAAGCGCGAACTTCACAAACTGTGTATTTTGATCGCTGGGATATCCCCAGGTCCTCGGATCAACCCTTGCGCGATCGTTCCTGCAATGTTCTCATTGGGAGACCGGGAGAGCAAGCGTGCCAGCAGAAGATCCGCCCACCGTGGACCTAAGCGAACGAGACCTCCGCTCGCTGGCGATGGAGCTGGCAATGCAGCTCCCCCGCAATGAGCGAGATGCCCATTACGTCATGGAGCTGATGCGAGTCGGGTATGACTTCTTCCTGTGCAACGCAGGTAAGGCCGAGAAGAAAATCCAACCTTTCCGGCCGAAGGTCGCCCGCTAGGCGCGCTTCTTGTTCTTACGGTACTCGGGAGGATCAGCCTTATCGAGTCTCTCGACGAGATCGACAGGCATGCCCGCGAGACTGCCGTCCATGAACCAATCCCGCGTGACGCCGTGCAGGCGCTTTAACTTCGCGCAAACTGGCTGGCTCGGCGGGCTGCGTCCCGACTCGTAGTGATTCCACGACGTCGTGGAGATGCCGATCCGATCGCATAGCTCCCTTTGCGAGGAAGCTACGACCGAACGGAAAAGCCGCACCCTGGCGGCAACTTCATCCAGATACCCGGGCGGATACGAGACCTGCGGCATGCCCGCATTCTCGCACTTCACAATCTGTGTATCCATCAACACGTTCTGCATCTTGTCGTATCCCCAATCTGTGTATATGACGGGGGTATGGAGCCGCTTCGCACCACCTCCGCAGTCATCGACGCTCTGGGCGGAACGGCCGCGGTCGCGCGGCTCACCGGCCGAACGATGCAGGCGGTCTCGAATTGGCGGGACCGCGGGCTGTTCACGGCGGCGGCTTACGAGCCGATCAGCCGTGCCCTTGAAGAGATCGGTCGCGCTGCTGATCCGCGCGTCTGGAAATCACTGCCTCCGTCAGCCCTCGACCAATCCGGGAGGGCCGCGTGATGGGCGCCGATCTGACGGACGTCCTCGGCACCGATCGCGCCGTCAACACGCACGACGATGCCCGCCGCGTGATTGAGGCGGCGCTGGAACGGTACGACGGTCCCTGCTCGCAGGCCTACGCCGACGTTCTGAGCGCCTACGTCGCGGCCACCGACTGGGGCCGCGCCAACCTCTTTCTGGAGATGGCGTACCGGGCGCTTGGCGTCACACGGCCCAGCCGGACCCAGCACGCTCCTGGCCCTCGCGCCACTTTCGCTCCCGCTCGCTTTCGCCCAGATCTGACGGAGTGGATGGGTCGGGCGTTTGCGCCGCCCCCGCGGCCAGTTGGGAGCTGATCCGATGCAGATCAGCCTTCGCCTGCGCCACAATGGCGGCCAAATCCTCCGTCGTGTCGTTGTACCAAGCCGAGAACTCGTACTGCGGGCCGGCGTCTTCAGTAATGCGCAGCGTAGCGCGCCAGCCGGACTGCCGAGTGTTCGGGTTCGTCTCACGGACGACGCCCTGCACCGTGATCGTCGGGTCAGCCATTTTTCAAGCTCCATCGGTCTTCGCACTTCCGATGGTAGGCCGCGCGGGTCGGGTGTCCACTGGACGCTCCGGCCCGCGCCGGTGGCCCCGCACATCGAGGGCCGCTGATGGGTACGGCATGCCTCTGCCTCGGCTTCTGGATCGGTCTGAGCTGCACCGCTGGGCGCGCCCTGATCTCGGGTGGTCCGTCTGACGCGCTGGTCCGCCGCGCGAGCCACGTCGGCCTCGTGGTCGGCGCTGGGCTGATCGTCTGCGGCGGAGCGCTCCGGTGAGCAAGAACGTCGGCTTCATCCCCTTCATCAGCCGTGCTGCGCGTAACGCGGCGATGGCCTCGGCTTATGTCGAGGAGGGTCTATCCCTCTCGCAGGTCGGCGCTCGGTTTGGGGTCGGCAAGCATACTGTTCACGGCATCATCCGCTCGATGCCGGACGTAGCTATGCGGCCTCCGGGGTTCGGTGAGCAGGCCAGCAGGCGCAGCGCGCCGCGGGCGGTCGTTGCCCTGCCGTGCGGCGCTTTCCGTGTCGAACTCACCCGCGGATACTCGACGGTGATCGACGCCTGCGACTTGGAATTGGCGGAAGCCTTCGCGTGGCGCGTTCAAGGCGACGCCGGGAGCCGACGTCTCTACGCCATCCGCAACACCCGAATTGGTCGGCGTTTCGTAGTCGAGTTCTTTCACCGAAGCATCCTCTTGGCTGGTCCTGGCGATTTCGTTGACCATCGCAACGGCGATACGCTCGATAATCGTCGGCACAATCTTCGTCTTTGTAGCGCGTCGGAGAACGCTCGTAATCGCCGCATCGGCCGCAACAATACCAGCGGCTACAAGGGCGTTTATCGGTCGCGCGGCAAGTTTCGAGCACAGATCCGCGCCAACGGTCGACAGCACTATATCGGCATGTTCGCCGATAAGGTCTCGGCTGCGCGCGCGTACAATGCCAAAGCTCTGGAGATGCACGGCGACTATGCTCGACTGAATGACCTCGGGGAAAGCGCATGACGCCCCCTGCCCCGATTCCTCATCTGCGTTCCACCCTGATCTGCCACGCGCGTAGGCCATTCGGCCCGGTGGCGGTCTCCCTCCGGACGACTGCCATGCCGCAAGCTCTCACCGCCGCCGACCGCCTGATGCAGCTCGCGCGGATCCTCCGCTTCGGCGCTTCGGGGCTATTCCTTGAGGTCGAGCAGATCCAGCGCCGCCGTCCCGCGGAAGCGGCGACGGGCCGGAGCGCAGACATCGCCCTGCTGGCGCTCGGGATGCACGAGGCGGCGCAGGAGCTGGACCGCCAGGCTGCGGACGCGGACCTGCAGGCCTACCTCGCGCACCGGGCGGCCGGCGGCGATGTCCTGCTGCTCCCCCTTGCGGTTGTCGTTCGCCAGCCGGAGCAGCCTCGGCCCGCGGCGAACGATGTTGGTCTGCTGGACCGCGTAGCTCGTGCGGTCGGCCGCCTCTTCCGGAGGGCGGCCTAGTATGTCGCTGCCCGTGCACATCGTCGGCTCTGCCGTTCTCGTCCGCGACGATAGTAACTCGCGGATCGTGACAGCGTCTCTACTTGCTGTTGCGCGCCTGTGCACAGCGTCCCCCTATCGCGCCGGGCTTCACCGGCCGATCGCCTGCCCGCACCTTCCCCTCCGTTTCGCCAACGGCGGGCAGGCGTCCCTCATCCCCCATCGCAGCGGTCGCAGGCTCACGCCTCCCGCCAGCGAGCGACCCGGCCGAGACCATCGCAAACTCGGACCCTCGGCCGGGTCGTCCCTTCTCCTGCGCGCCCGTCCCTGCCGCCAAGCCGGCGGTCGCGCTGTGTGTCGTGCGTACCCTCAAGAACTCCCTCTGCATGTCGGCCCTCTCCGTCCGTGGCTTCAAGTAACCACGGACGGATTTGCTGATGTGCAAAAGGTTTTTGCGGAAAGCTCAAATGCCAGACGCTGACGTGATCCGGGCGCGTAGCGCCTTCGACGAGCTGTTGCGCCTCGAGATCCGCGGACCGGGCGACACGGCCAACGCCATGCGCCGGATCGCGACGCGCGCCGCCATCCCCTTCGGGAAGCTGTGGGCGCTCCGCTACCGGCCCCCCAAGGAAATCGCCTCGCACATCCTGGCGCGGATCGAGGCCGCCCACGCCGCCGAATGCGAGCGGCAACTCAGGAGGCTCGCCCATGACGTCCAGGTCACCGCCGCCATCGCTGGCCCTGCGCACCCTGCTGTGCGCGCGGGTGAAGCTCTTCTTCGCGCGGCAGACCGCCCGGCTGAAGGCGCAGCTGCGCGCGTGGCGCGTCCGCTTCGCCAGCCGGTTCAAGCGCTTCCGGTGGAACTGAACGACCTGCCGCTGTGGCGGGCCGCGAACGAGGAGGAGTGAGCGATGAACTGGGGCAACGACGTGGCTGATGGCTACAGGGACTCCGCTCGGATGGCCGAGAAGATGGCCGCGAGCGGCCAGTCCTTGAACGCTGCCACCAACACATCGAATGCGATCGGCGCTCGGAACCCTTCGATCGCGACGGTGATCGACGCCGCCAACGTGGCCGATGAAGCCGTCGGCCAGCGCGTGAAGTCGCTGTTCGCGCTGGTGGAGCGTGCCGAGACCATCGCGACAACGCTTGCCGGTCCGTACCCTTCGCGCGGCCAGTCCGAGGGACGTGGCGATACCTCGAAAGAAGCTAGCCCCTCCTCCGCCTTCGCCGCCATGCAGGTGTCGGTGGATCGCGTCACGTCGCGTGCGGTGTCTGCCGACCCTGCCCTCGCTCGCCTGTCCGCCGCTCTCGAGCAGATCGAGCGCGTGATCGGCTGATCGCCACCTCCGGGCGGCGATCGGCGCCGCTCGGCCACCTTCAGGAGCTGAGCATGGGTTGCGGACCGAAAGACGAGAGCGACGTGGTGCCGTCGGAACAGGGCGTTGTCGTCGGCAGCTCGCTGCCGCCGTTCTCGCCGACGCACATCTCGCACAAGCGGGTCCAGGCCTATCCGCTCGTCCGCCTCAGGCTGGACGAGCAGGATGAGCGCGGCCTCATCGCGATCGTCGACGTCGGCGGCTCGCATCGCGAGATCCCGGTGCCGGCGAGCATCACGGCGCGCGGCACTCCCGAGCCCGGCTCCATGCTGGTCCGCTACGAGCCGAACGAGCGCGAGCCGGACGGCTACTTCGCGTTCTCACCGCGGGCGCCGTTCGATGCCGGCTACACGGCGATCGTGCCGGCCGAGCATCGGAAATCCTACGAGGGCGGCGGCCGCGGGCTGACGTTCGGCCAAGCGCTGGAGCAACTCAAGGCTGGCGACCGGATCGCCCGCGAAGGCTGGAACGGCAAGGGCATGTGGCTCGCCCTGTCCGGCCCGCTGGCAGGCCGCGAGATCGCCTTCGAGAACTTCTGGTCGAAGCCCTGCAGCGAGTTCGCTCGCCTCAACGGCGGCTCCGCGACCGTGCTGCCCTGCATCAACATGAAGACCGCCACCGGTGAGATCCTCATGGGCTGGCTGGCCTCCCAGTCTGACATGCTCGCTGACGACTGGATGGTCGTCTCCGCCTGACCCTTTCCCCGGGCGGCGCGGCCGCTCGGCTCACCCTGAGGAGCCGTCATGCCCCAGTACACGAAGAAGCCGGTCACGATCGAAGCGGTGCAGTTCCTGGCAGGCGAGCAGCCGTCCGAGCTGGGCGCCGACGTGGCGTCCGGCCGGGTGCGCTACGTCGAGGACGGCACCGCGCTCATCGACACGCTCGAAGGCTCCATGATCGCCCGCCCCGGCGACTGGATCATCCGCGGCGTGAAGGGCGAGCTGTACCCCTGCAAGCCGGACATCTTCGCGGCGTCCTACATGCCGGCCTCCCGCGAGGCTGACGCCACCGGCAAGCCGGCGATCACCCGCGCGGAGGCCGATGCCAGCCTGTCGGCGGCCCCGGCGCCGCGCGTCACTCTGGAGAGCCTGGAGGCGAAAGTCGCGAGCGCGGAGTACTTCCGCTCGAAGACGCTCACGATCTGCATCCTGACCCTGGCGAACGGCTTCACGATCGTCGGGAAGTCGGCCTGCGCCTCGCCCGAGAACTACAGCCAGGCGCTCGGCGAGCGGTACGCCTACGACGACGCGTTCCGGCAGATCTGGGCGTTCGAAGGGTACCTACTTCGGCAGTCCCTGGCGGATGCCGGTCGATGAAGGCCCGTCGCGACTTCCGGCAGATGGCCGGTCTGCGCTTCGGCGGCCTCGTGGCAATCGAGGCGGTCCGCACCTTCCGCGGAAGCGCCGCGTGGCGGTGTCGCTGCGACTGCGGCGCCGAGTGCGTGAGGCGCGGCGGCAATCTCCGGAGGACACCGGCGCCGGTCGGATGTGATGCGTGTGCTGCCGCGTCGCGGATTGCCGCTCGCCGTACGCACGGGGCGGTCGGCACGCCCGAGTATGGGATCTTCATGACAATGAAGGCCCGCTGTACGAACAAGGCGGCGAAGAAGTACGCCAATTATGGCGGTGCTGGCATCCGGTGCCTGTTCACGAGCTTCGAGCAGTTCTTGGCCGAGATCGGTCCTCGTCCGACGCCGAAGCACACTGTGGATCGTAGGGACACGTTCGGAGACTATGCGCCGGGCAATGTCCGCTGGGCCACTCAGGCCGAGCAGCAGAAGAACAAGCGGCCGCGCCGCCGTGTGTTCGGCCTGACCCGCGAGGACTTCCTGGGCTTGGCCCGCGCGCCCCTGTCGTTCGGAGCCTGACCATGTCCGACGGCGCCTTCGTCACCACCCTGCCGACGCACTTCGCGACCCTGCGCGAGGGCGTCGAGACGCACGTGCCCGAGACGGCCGTGAACGCGATCGTCCGCAAGGGCCTGATCGCCCTGCTCGGCTGGGCGGAGGCGATGGCCCACGCGCTTGTGTCGATCACGCCGGCGCCCGCCCAGCAGCAGTTCCACGCGCCGCTCGGCGACCGCTCGCCCGTCGTCGAGGAGCCGCGCGTGCCCCGTCACGCCGGCCACGACCCGCGCCTGCCGGGCAACCGCCCGCATCCCTGAAACGAGAACCGCCCGGCCTGCTGTGGGAGCGGGTGCCGGGCGGTCTGAACAGAATGGGCGTGGTGCCCATCCATGGAGAGACCAATGGAAGCCACAACAGACGCGGTCGCGCAAGCCGAAGCCGCTGTAGAGCTCGGCATCGAGACGTTGCGCGGCGACATCCGCGACCGGATCCTCGACAACATCTGCCGGCAGATGCCGTGCTGGACCAAGATGTCCGAGCACGAGCAGCGGTTGATGATCGGCCGCTGTGACGAGGTCGCTGGGAAGACCGTGCGCGAGGCCATCAAGGTCGTGGCGCACCAGGGCTTCGACCACCTGGTCGTCTCGACCGGCAAGTGGACCGTGAAGGACGGCCTCAAGCTCGAGGTCGGCGCGTCCGGCTCGGTCGACGACATCACCAAGCTGGCCGAGCACGGCGCGAAGCCGGCCGTCCTCGTCCTGGCGGAGCCGAGCGTCTTCTTCGGGCAGCGCGCCGATGCGGTTGCCGACAAGGATCAGCCCGACCTCCCCATCGACGAGGACTCGGGGGCCGAGGACGGCGACGAGGAGGGTGATGAGGTCGACGCCGATCGCTCGCCCCTGCCGGAGCCGCCCGCCCGCGAGACCCGGTCGCGCCGCTCGCGCGAACCCGCGGACGCTTGAGCCTGGAGGCGCGCGGTGTCCGAGACCGTCATCATCCGCTTGCCCGGCGCCCCTCGCGGGAAGGGCCGGCACCGCGCGCAACTCGTCCATCGGGGAGGCGTGGCGCGCATCCACTCCCATCCCGACCAGAAGACCGAGGCCTACGAGAGCGCCCTGCGCCTCGCGGCCGGTGCCGTAATGCGCGGGCGCGCCCCCCTCACCGGACCACTGGAGGTCCGGATCTTCGCCACCATGCCGATCCCGGCGAGCTGGTCGAAGCGGAAGCGGCTGGACGCGATCGAGCGCCGCCTGCGGCCCACGACCAAGCCCGACTGGGACAACATCGCCAAAGTCATCGACGCGCTGAACCACGTCGTCTGGGCCGACGACGCTTCCGTGGTCGATGGCCTTGTCCGCAAATTCTACGGCGAGACGCCCGATCTGGTGATCCAGGTCACGGCGCTGGAGCCGCAAGCCGTGAGGGCGGCGGCATGACGTGGCTCCTGATGAGCGCCAGCCGCGTCCTTTACCGCGGCTCCTACGGGCAGGCGCTCGACGCCGCCGAGTCCTTCTCGCTCTGCGCGCGGTCGTTCCACCTGGACGGCACCGAGATGGCGCCCCGCCTCGCGCCCGGCGTGCGCCTGGTCCCGGAAGACATGATGCCGGTCCGCCGCCGGAGGGCCGCATGAGCGATTTCGCGACCCTGCCCCGCCGGCACTACCGCTGCATCGTGATGGACTCGCCGACCCGCTTCGTTGGCGGGACGAAGGGGCGTCCGCAGCACTATCCGCGGATGACAGATCACCAGATCGCTGCCCTTCCGATTGGCGAGTTCGCGCATCCGGACGGCTGCTTCCTCTTCTACTGGCACACGTCGCCGAAGTTCTACCGGGCACCGCGCGCCACCACGCGGCTGACTGCCCAGGAGATCGTCGAGGGCTACGGCTTCCGCTATTCGGCCCGCGCCTTCCTCTGGGTGAAGACCGAGCGCGGCGATCAGGACTCGCTCTTCGCCTACCGGGACGGCCTCTTCATGGGCCAGGGCTACACCACCCGGAAGAATGCCGAGGACTGCCTCCTCTTCCGGCGAGGGCGGCCGCAGCGCCTCTCCGCGTCCGTGCACGAGGTGATCCTCGCTCCGGTGCGTGAGCACAGCCGGAAGCCGGACGAGTTCTACCGCCGCATCGAGCGCTTCTGCCCCGGTCCGTACCTTGAGATCTTCGCCCGCCAATCGCGCCCGGGCTGGGATGCCTGGGGTAATGAATCGACGAAGTTCGACCCGGCTGCGGAGGCGCTGCCCCTCCCTGTGGCGGCGGAGTAGCCGCCATGGCCGTCACCGCAGAGATGATCGACGCCATGGTCGCTGCCGGCATCAGCCCGGAGCAGATCCTCGTCGTCGTTCGCTCCGAGCTGGCCCGTCAGCATGTCACGGCGGCCGAGGCGGAGCGCGCGCGCATCGAGGCGAACCGCGAGGGCAACCGGCTCCGGCAGGCCGCCTTCCGGGCCCGGCGTAACGCGCGTAACGGCGAACGTAACGGAAGTAACGCCGATAACGCGAGTAACGGCGTTACGCCCCCTAAAAGGTCCCCCGCACCCCCTAAAACTACACCCCCAGGGGATTCCCCCTCGGACCCTAAAGGGTCCTCTGCCCCCAAGGGGGCGGACCGGCATCGGGGCACCCGCATCCCGGTCGATTTCGGTCTCCGGCCGGAAGCCCGGCAAGCCTGCCTCGATGCCGGCCTCACCGGTCGGGACGTCGAGGAGGCACTGGCCGAGTTCCAGGATTTCTGGGTCGGCGTTCCCGGCGTCCGCGGCATGAAGCTCGACTGGCTCGCCACGCTTCGGAACCGCCTCCGCGAATCCACCCGCCGCCAGGGCCGCCCCCGAGACGCCCCTGCCCGCCGCGGCACCGGCAACGGCTTCCTCGACGCTCTCCTCGACGACCACGGGGGTTCCCATGACCCAGGTTCCAGCCACCAGCACTCAGAACACGGAAACGTCCATCGCCTCGCGGCCGGCGGCCGCAACTCGGGCCGGTGACGTGGTGGTCGCGATCTACCGCAACCGCCTGGACCGCAGCGGCGGCTATGGCGTGCCGCCTGCGATCCGGTCGGACCAAGCCCCGACCGCGGCAGACCGCGGCGTGATGGTGAACCGTCTCGCGTTGCTCCGTGCCGGCCTCTCTGATGGCGAGGATCCGAGGCCAGGGCAGGTGGCGAAGCGCGACGTCGTCCTGGCGCTGCTGGCTGCGTTCCCGACCTTCGGCGTGGCAGCCGACGGCGCGCGAGCCACGGCGAACCTCTACGTCCGGGCCTTGGCCGAGCTGCCAACGTGGGCCGTTCGTGAGGCCGCCGCTCGCTTCCTCGCCGGCAAGACGTTGCTCCCGTGGGCGGGGGAGCGCTGCCCGACGCCGCCGCAGCTCGCCGCGGAGACGAGGCGGTCGCTCGACGAGATCCACGCGGAGATCGCCGGGCTGGTGGAGGTCCTCGACGCGGTGCCGTACCGGCCGATCTCCGATGCCGAGCGCCAGAAGGTGCTCGACGACATCGCGGCTGCGCCGAACAGCCTGCTCATCGCCGGCAGGGCAGAGCGCGGCTCCTCACCGGCGATCCCTCGTCCCTCTGATGCCGAGATGGTGGCGCCGCTCCGCACTCTGGACGTCTCGCACCTCATGGCGAGCCTCGACCGCAAGCGGGTGCCGGCATGAGCAAGCGCCCCGACATCTGGAAGGCGGAGCTGCGGCGTCGCGAGGCGGATCGGCTGGCCGCAGAAGAAGCCGCAGAGCAGGCGGCGAAGGGAGGGATCGAGCGAACCTGCGCGTCCTGCGGCGTGTTCGGCGCCTCGTTCGGCTTCGGCGTCTTCCGGAATCGCTCCGACGGAATGTGGTCGTGCGCCGATCCGGATTGCCGCGCGATCGTCGAGGCGCGCGTGGCGGTGCCTCAGATGCCGGCCGCGCCCGCCCGCGCTGACCCGCCGGCGGCTGACCTCTTCGGCCGATCGGCTGCGTGAGGAGTATCCGCGTCCGGTGCTGATGGCGAACCCGCTGAGGATCGAAGGCCCAGACCCGCCGGCCATGACGTGCGCGGACGAATGAGGAGCAGCCCATGAATCGTATCGCCGTCAGCCCCGGAGACCGCTTCGGCTTGTTCACCGCCATCGCTCCTCGACCTCGGGACCCGAAATCCAGCCTTCAGCGGTTCCTGTTCCGATGCGCCTGCGGCGTCGAGAAAGACCTGCGCGTGCGCGATGTTGTGCGGGGCATGACGAAGAGTTGCGGCTGTTCTCGCCGCGGAACCGGCAACGGCAATTTCCGCCACGGGCTCTCAAGAACATCCGAGTACGGCATCTGGCGACATATGATCCAGCGCTGCACCGATCCTGAGGATGCTGCGTACTGTAACTATGGCGCCCGCGGCATTCGCGTCTGCGAGCGCTGGGTCGCATCGGTGGACAACTTCATTGCTGATATGGGGCTGCGACCGACTTCTGATCATAGTCTGGAGCGCGTGAACAACGACGGGAACTATGAGCCGGGCAATTGCCGGTGGGCCACGTGGTCAGAGCAGATGCGCAACACGCGCGCTAACAGGTTCGTCGACCACAACGGCGAGCACATGCTTCTTCTGGACGCCTGCGAACAGGCGCCCGTTTCGACCGCCACCGTCCGCCAGCGTCTGGTCGCCGGGTGGGATCCTCATCGGGCGCTCACGACTCCACGAGATGAATCGAAGGTCAGAGAGCGTTCCGTTCGCGCCGGCTGATGTGGAGCGGTGGCTGGTAGCGGCGTTCATGGCCTTCACCAGCTCGGGCATCTTCAGCGTCCGGCCGAACCGGCTCCAGCCGAACGACCCTCAGGAGATGCGGGCGACGTTCGACTGGATCGTCTTCTCCGCCGAGGTCCTCGGCCTCGACAGCCCGGAGCGGATCGCGCTCCTCACCTGGGCCCGGGCGAAGGCACGGCGGCGGATCCGGCGCCACCGCCGGCTCCGCCTCCTGCGCGAGGTCCCCGGGGGCACCGTCACGGACTACTGCGCCGAGGTCGGCGTCCAGCGGCGCACCTTCGACCGGCGCCGGAAGCGGGCGTGCCATCGCCTCGCCGATGCCTGGAACGCAAAGGTCACAGGCACGCCGGAGTGACGCAGGCATAGATCACGCTTGCGTGTGTCCAAAAACGGGACGCAGATCAGGTGTCACGGATCGACGGAAGGTCGACCGCCTCAAGGGGTACCACCGTGGCAGCGTCCAGGACCAAGGCCATCACCCTCGCCGGCTCGCCGGCGTTTCACCCGCCGGGCGCTGTCGCCCGTCATGCCGCCGCGTTGGAGCGGCGCCAGGCTCGCCTCGCGCGAGACCGCGATGCCGGCGCCTCCGAGGAGGTCCTGGCTGCGCACGAGACCGAGGTCGTTCGCCTGACGAAGACGATCCGCCGGTCTCAGCGCCGTGTCGACCGCCTTGCCGTGCTTCGCGCCGAGCAGGCGGATCTGGCCGAGAAGCGCGCCGACAACGACGAGCTGAAGGCGCGGCTCGCCGCGAAGGATGCGGCCGAGAACGAGCGGGCGAAGGACCTCTGCAAGGTCGTGATCGGGCGCATCCAGCAGCGGGAAGCCGATGCTCGGGCGCGCCGGAAGCTGGAGACGCCGCAGGAACGGCACCGTGCGAACCAGCAGCGGCGCCGGCTCAAGCTCAACCCGCACGTCGAGCGGGACACCGCGATCAAGCCCGGCCGCCGCATCGTCACCGATCCGACGAAGCTCGGCGGCTTCGTCGAGGTTCAGGTCAACAAGCAGCTCGACGTGCTGACCATGGAGCACTCGGCCAATCGGATCAGCGATCAGGAGTTCGCCGTCGGCCGCCTCCTCCAGGCCGCGTGGGTCGGCGATCGATCCGAGGTCGACGGCCGCTTGGACCGGCTGGCACAATACGGGATCCTCCCCGGTGGCCAGTCTGGCGAGGACCTCGCCCCTCGCGAGATGGGGATGTTGCGGCACCTGTTCCGGGTTCGCGCCGTCACGCAGCTCGACGAGAAACTCGCTGGCGTCATCGGCTGGATCGGAGTTCGATTCCTCAAGGCCATCCTGGTCGAGGGCCACACCCTCAAGACCTACGCCTCGTGCACGGTCGGGGGTGGTGACCGCGGCGTCGGCCGGGTCGGGGATCGCTTCCGGTGGCTGCTGGAATCGGTGACGGATCACTTCCACACCGCGGAGGGCGCCCGGCGCTATGCACCGGATGACATCTACTCCGCCGACGCCGACACGGTGCCGGGCAGGGTCGCCGCGCTGAAGGCTCGGGCCGCGGACGAGGAGGTCTCCGAAACCGCCCCGGCTTGACACCCGACGGGCGAAACGGCAGGGATCTATATGAAGCGAGACGCGCGCCCGGGGCTGAGAAGCCGCCGGGCGTCTGTGTGTCTGGGCCCAACTTCACCGAACCCGCTCAACAGCTTAGGCGTTGCTCCGGCAGACGCGGCAGCGGTTCCGCGATATGGTCGTTTCACCATGATCCAGCCGGGCGCACCCGCGTGAGCGCGCATGCGACAGTGACCGCGATCGAGCAGGAGGCCGCGGCCTTCTGCCGGCGGCGCTTCCGCGATCAGGCGGACTACCTCGAAGCCAAGGACTCGCACTGCAAGCGCATCGCCGCGCTCGTGCGCCAGCTCCGCCCTCAGCTCGGGACCGTAGAGAAGCGCACGTTCGGCCAGTCCGGCGTGAGCGAGAAGGGCAAGCCGTTCACCGTCGCGAGGCGGCGCCGGGCGGCCTGATTTGTAGGTCGATGCGGAATTACCAAGACATTTCCGCAAGAACCGCTCCGACAGCGTAAATAGCGCAGTAAAATGAGTGACTTACCCGCGATTTCAGGGTCGCGGCGAACCGCTCGCGCCCGGGGCAGAATAAAAACCCAAGAGGCCGCGAAGGCGGTTCTGGCCACCCGGGCGGTGGCCTACCTCCGGGTCTCCACCGATGAGCAGGCCGCTCACGGTTTCGGGCTTGAGACGCAGGAGCGAGCCCTTCGCGCCTTCGCCGAGAGCCAGGCCTACGAGCTCGTCGCCGTCATCACCGACGCGGGCGTTTCTGGGGCGACCCGGCCCGCCGACCGTGCCGGCTTCGGCGAGGTCCTGCAACTCGCGGCCGACGGGAAGTTCTCGGTGCTGCTGGTCTACCGGTTCGACCGGCTCGCCCGCGAGATCCGGTACGCGGTGACCACGGTGGCGGATCTCGCCGAGACGCACGAGGTCGGCATCCGGTCCGTCACCGAGCCGATCGACACGGCGACGCCGATGGGGCGCACCGTGTTCGCGATCCTCGCCGGCATGGCGGAATCGGAGCGGTTCACGATCAGGGACCGGACCGCGGGCGGGAAGCTGGCGAAGGCGGGCCGCGGCGGCTTCGCTGGGGGCCGGGTCCCCTACGGCTACGCCACCGACCGGGCCGGCGGCCTTGTCATTGTTCCGGAGCAGGCGGCGATCGTCCGGCGCATCTTCCGGGAGCGGGGCCGCGGCAAGCGCCCGCGGGCAACCCTCCAGGCGATCGCCGAGGGGCTGAACCGCGACGGCATCCCTTCCCCGACCGGCCGCCGGTGGCGGCACGACACGGTCGGCTACGTCCTCGACAACCCGAAGTACCGCGGGGCGGTCGAGTACCTGTTCACCTGGACCGGCGCCGAGCAGCACGTGCTCCAGCCCGGGACCCACGAAGCCATCATCGGCTGAAGGCCTCCATGCGCATCGAACTCGTCCACGAGCCCTCCGCCGGGCCTCGTCCCTTCCTGCTGCGCGCTCGCCTCGCCGGCGGCCTCGTCCAGGAGGGTTTCGCCACGCGCGAGGACGCCGAGGCTGCCCGGCCCGCGTTCGCGTCGGCGCTTCGCCAGGCCTTCGCGTGACCGCACGCCCCGACTTCACCTCGGCCGACGCGGACCGGGCGCTTCGTCATGCGCAGCGCCTCCAGCGCGACCCGGCGGCCCAAGCCTACGGCGACCACCTCCGCCGCCAGGGCCTGATCCCGGCGCCGGTCCAGCTCCCAGCCGAGACCCCGTACGACGAGGCTCGGGCCGGCGAGTTCGAGGTCCGCCGCTCCATGGCGATGCTGCGAGCCCGGCCATGCTGAAGCGCCTCGTCCTCCGCTGGCTGCTCCGCGGTCAGTCGGCTGCCGCTGCCCCGATCGTCCACCGCGGCGAGCGCGAGCTGACGTCCGGCCCCGACCTCGGCGCACCGGCCGGCCCCATCGCGAAGCTGTCCTACGACGAGGCGCTTCGGTGCTTCGGCGTCCACCAGGGGAGATGAGCATGTCCGTCGTTGCCGGTGTCATCGGCGGCATCGCCGCCCTCGTCGCGCTCACGGCTGCCGCCGGTGTGGCGATCCTGATCCTGTCCGTGATCGCGAAGGGCTACGAGCACTGATGCCCCGCCTCTGCGCCGCCGTCCTGCTCGCCGGCATCGCCGCGGCAGCCCTACGCCCGCGCCGGCCGGCCTCCTTCGTGCTGGTCCGGCCTGCCGTCCCCGACGACGTGCGCGTCTCGGCCGAGCGCCTGACGCTCCTCTTCGGCGACATGCCGTCCAAGGCGAAGCACTGATGCGCGGCATCGTCGGCCTCCGGCACGCTGCCGGCATCCTGCTGGTGCTCGTTGCTGGCTGGGCCTGGGTGTGGGTGTTCGATCGCCCCGCGCATGCCGCACAGCCCGGCTTCCTGGCCGGCGCCCTCGCCTGCCCGGCCGGCGTCGAGGGACCGGACTGCACCCGCGAGACCGCGCTCGACGTGCTCACCCAGCCGGTAGCACTGGTCACCGAGTGCCCGATGGTCGGCACGCTGCTGGCCACGCATCTGAGCCTGCCGGCCGGCGGCACGCACAAGACGTTCTGCGAGCGGCGGAAGGGCTGAGCGATGGCGAGCACCCGGGATGCCTACTTCGCCGAGCTGCTGCGGCAGCAAGCACAGGCACAGGCTTACGCGCAGTGGGACGCGATCAACGGCGCCCAGGCCCGGACCGCCTCACGGGCCGGTGACACCTTCGACTTCCGCACGATGCGCCCCGCCGAGCCGCGCAAGCCCTCCCGCTTCGACGGCCCGGAGGTGATCGACCTCGTGCAGGGCGCCGACGGCGCGTGGCACGTCCCGGCCGCGCTCGAAGCTCGGGTCCGCGCGCTCTGATGCTGGCCCGCCCTCGCCCGCCGGAGCGGCTGCTCGGCCAGGAAGGCGCCCTCACGGCGCTGCCCTTCGAGCCGGCGCCCGAGCTGGAAGCCTGGGCCCGCGCCGCCTTCATCAGCGAGGATGCGGTGCTGCTGAACGAGGAGCACGCGCACCTCCGCGAGGCCACGCTCGGCTTCATGTGGACGTCCGTGCCGAACGCGCGCGGCGGGAACGGTGTCGTCGGGCAGGCCGAGATCCCGTCCATCCAGGGCGGGAAGTGGGCCCGGGCCCGGTTCTTCCAGCAGGTCGAGGCGTGGTTCGGCCTCGTCCCGGACTTCATGATTACGCTCGACGCGGGCTTCGCGGACCAGGCCGACGACGCCACGTTCTGCTCCCTCGTCGAGCACGAGCTCTACCACTGCGCGCAGGCGAAGGACGCCTGGGGCGCCCCGCGGTTCTCGAAGGCGACGGGCCGGCCGATCTTCACGATGCGCGGCCACGATGTCGAGGAGTTCGTCGGCGTCGTCGCGCGCTACGGCGTCGGTGCCGCGGCGGGCCAGACCGCGGCGCTGGTCGAGGCGGCCAACCGGCCCCCGATCGTGTGCGAGGCGGACATCGTCGGCGCATGCGGCACCTGCGGGCGCCGAGTTTGATCCTGGATTGACGGATTCGCAGCCGTGAACGTGCTCTCGGATGAGGTGAAAACCTTCATCGTCCAGCAGCTTGCGTGCTTCGACCCGCCCTCGGTGGTGGTGAAGGCGGTCAAGGCCGAGTTCAACGAGACCGTCTCCCCGCAGCAGGTCGAGTCCTACAATCCGGAGCGCCGGGCGGGCCAGAACCTCGGCGAGCACCTCCGGGAGCTGTTCCGCGTCACGCGCGAGGCCTTCCTCGAGGACACGGCGTCGATCGGCATCTCGCACCGCGTGACCCGCCTCCGAACGCTCCAACGCCTCGCCGATCGCGCCGAGACGCAGGGCAACATCGCCTTGGCCGCCCAGCTCGTCGTCCAGGCGGCGAAGGAGGTCGGCGACGTCTTCACCAACCGCCAGCGGATCGATGCCAATCACACCGTCCGCAGCCACGAGGACGCTCTCGGCGACCTTGAGTGAGCGCGAGCGCGAGATACGCCAGCGCCTCAAGGACGATTTCGAGCACTACGCGCCCCGCTGCCTGCGCATCCGGACGAAGTCGGGCAAGATCGTCCCGTTCACGCTGAACCGGGCGCAGCAGTACATCCACGAGCGCCTCCAGGAGCAGCTCCGCACGTCGGGGAGCGTCCGGGCGTTGATCCTGAAGGGACGGCAGCAGGGCGCCTCGACCTACATCGGCGGCCGGTTCTTCTGGCGCACGACGCACAAGCGCGGCGTCCGGACCTTCATCCTGACGCACCAGGACGATTCCACGGCCGCGCTGTTCGAGATGGTGTCACGCTATCACGAGCACTGCCCGTCGCTGGTGCGCCCGTCTGCCGGCGCGGCGAACGCGAAGGAGCTGCTCTTCGATCGCCTGGACAGCGGCTACAAGGTCGGCACGGCCGGCTCGAAGGCGGTCGGTCGCGGTAACACGCTCCAACTCTTCCACGGCTCGGAGGTCGGGTTCTGGCCGCACGCGCAGAGCCACGCGTCGGGCATCCTGCAGGCCATCGCTGATGAGCCGGGCACCGAGGTGATCCTGGAGAGCACGGCCAACGGCGTCGGGAACTACTTCCACCAGCAGTGGCGCAAGGCTGAGCGTGGGGAGAGCGAGTTTCAGGCGATCTTCGTGCCGTGGTTCTGGCAGGACGAGTATCGGAAGGCCCCGCCGCCCGACTTCACGCTGTCGCCCGACCCGGATGAGCAGGGCGAGTCCGAGGTCGATTACGCGGAGGCCTACGGGCTCGACGCGGAGCAGATGTTCTGGCGGCGCCGGAAGATCGCGGACCTGGGCGAGACCCTGTTCCGGCAGGAATACCCCGCCAACGCGGCCGAGGCTTTCCAGATGGCGAACACGAACGGCCTCATCAGCTCGAAGCTGGTCGTGGCCGCCCGCAAGCGCACCGTGCAGCCCTCGGGCCCCCTCGTCTTCGGGTACGATCCGGCGCACCAGGGAGGCGACCGCCACGCACTGGCCAAGCGCCGCGGCCGCAAGGTGCTCTGGGCCGGCGGCAAGCCCGGTCTGTCGATCCCGGAGAGCGCGAACTACGTCGCGGGCCACATCGACCGGGACGGCCCGATCAAGTGCTTCATTGACGTGACCGGCGGCTACGGCGCCGGCGTCTACGACATCCTGGTGGAGCGTGGGTACGGCCCCGAGGGCCGCAACATCGTCGTGCCGGTGAACTTCGGCGGCGCGCCCCTCCAGCCCGCGCGGGTCTCACCGACCACGGACGAGGAGCTGCCCGGCCCGCTGAACCGCCGCGCCGAGATCTGGCTGAACTCGCTCGACTGGCTGATGGACCCGGCCGGCGTCGATGTGCCGGATGACGACGAGCTGCAGGCAGATGCCTGCTCGACCGGCTACAGCCACAACAGCCGCGGGTACATCCAGCTCTGGTCGAAGGAGAAGATGCGCTCGATGGGCATCCCCTCGCCGGACCTCTGGGACGCGGTCGCTCTGACCTTCGCCGAGCCGGTGATCGAGACCAAGCCTCAGGACTGGGGCACGCCGAGCACCGCCTGGATCTCCTGATCCGCAGCACTGGACCTCTCCATGAAGCTCCGATTCCTCGCACTGGCTGGGATGCTCGCGCTCGCCTGCGCCGCCCCGGCCGAGGCACAGCAGGCGCGCGTCTTCTCCGGCTGCGCCGGCCCGGTGCTGACGTCCGGCGACGGCACCGGGTTCGTCGTCGACGCGATCGGCAAGCTCTGCATCACCACTGGCGGCTCAGCTTCGTTCTCGGTCGCCCGGACGACGGGCATCGGCACGACCGGCGTGCAGGTCTCGGCCGCCGATCCGGCCAACCGCCGCACGGTGTCGAACATCGGTGCCGTGGCCTGCGAGATCATGCCGGCCGCGACCGCTTACGGCACCGGCTACCCGCTGGCGGCCGGGCAAGCCTTCACCTTCGACGACGCCGGCCGGACCAAGGCCGCGATCTTCGTGGCGTGCTCGGCGGCCGGCGGCTCCGTCGCGGTCATGAGCTACTGAGACTGTCGTGCGTGCGCTCGTTGCTCTGTTGCTCGCGTGCGGCCCTGCCCTGGCGGCGGGACCGTCCGGCACGCCGACCGACTTGTCGGCCTACGCCACCCGCGCCCAGATGCCGGCGCCCTGCGGCGCGATCCCGATGGCCGACACGCTGAACGGCTCGGCGGGCTCGGCCAACTGCTACGTCCCGAAGGACGCGTCGCGGCCGACATCGGTCCAGGCGGCGAACGTCCAGACCGACGGGAACGGCGCATGGTCCGTAACCTGGGCGCGCGGCTTCACCTCGTCGGCTCCGGTGGTGAACCCGCTGCCGGTGAACACCGGGTCGCTCCCGATCCTGTGCAACGTGGCAGCGCGTTCCGCCACGGCCGCCTCGGGGAAGTGCTGGCAGTCCACCTCGACGACGCTGCCCGGCGCCCTGGCGTCGCTCGCCGGGCTGTTGGTGAGCCCCTTCGCCACCCCGGCCGCGAATGCCGCCGTGATGGTGATCACGCGCGAGCCGACGCAGTAGAACCGCTTGACCCGACGGGCGAACACCGTCAGAGAGCTATCGCCGCGAGACGTGCGGGCGCTGCCCCGTCTCGTTGTCACCCTCTACAATCTGCAGGATCCTCGATGGCGCGCACCGATGCGGTCAGCGACAGCGATCTGCTGCGCCTGATCGACGAGGAAATCGCCGGCGGCGTGTCGTTCGACAACGACCTGACCGCGAACGGCGAGCGTCGCACCGGCTCGGCCAAGGGCGACCGCGAGACCGCGCTGGAGTACTTCGACGGCGTCGTGCGGGATCTGCCGGCCGAGAAGGGCCGATCCCAGGTCGTGTCCCGCGACGTGTCCGACATCATCGGGACCATGCTGCCCGGCCTGATGCGGGTCTTCGACGGCTCGGACCGCGTCGCGGTCTACAGCCCGGCCCGCCCCGGCGATGAGAAGAGCGCCGACCAGGCCACGGACTACGTGAACCATGTCTGGGCGAATGACTGCGACGGGTACCTGATCCTGCTGACCTGGATCATGGATGCCCTCCAGGTCCGCAACGGCATCGTTAAGGCCTACTGGGATCCGACGCCGGAGACCGAGACCGAGGAGTTCACGGGGCTCTCCGACGAGCAGCTCGTGATCCTGTTCGATGATCCGGACGTCGAGGTGGTCGGCTACGCCGAGCGTCCGCAGATGGTCCAGGATCCGGCCACGGGCCAGTCGGTGCCGCTGCCGCTGCACGATGTGAAGATCCGCCGCCGCACCTCGTCCGGCCGGCTGGTGATCGAGAACGTGCCCCCGGAGGACTTCGGCATCTCGCGCCGGGGGAAGTCGGTCGACACGGCCCGGTGCGTCTGGCACCGCACGAAGCTCACCCGGTCCGACCTGCTCAAGCAGGGCTACAAGCGCGACCTGGTGTGGTCGCTGCCGGCCTCCGATGGTGCGCCGTCCGAGACGGTCGACCGCGAGCAGGATGCCGGTGTCGGCGCCGAGGGCTCGGGCGCGAACACCGAGATCGACATCGTCGAGGCCTACGTCTTCGCGGACTGCGATGGCGACGGCATCGCGGAATCCAGGAAGGTCGTCACGGCCGGCGGGGCGGGCGGGCGCAAGCTCCTCAAGAACGAGGAGTGGAGCGACGATCGCCCGTTCGCGGACCTGACCCCGCAGGTGGTCCCGCATCGCTGGATGGGCCGCTCCATCGCCGACGACGTGATGGACCTGATGCGGGTGAAGACCTCGCTCTGGCGCGGCGTCCTCGACAACACGTACGCGCAGAACCGGCCGCAGCGCGAGGCCGTCCAGGACGACATCATCAACCCGGACGAGGTGCTGAACCCGACCTTCGGCGGCGTTATCCGGGTGAAGAAGGCCGGCGCGGTCCGGGACGTCGTCACCCCGCAGATCGCCGACAAGATCCTCGTCGCGATCCAGGCGGTGGACGGCATCGCCCAGCGCCGCACCGGCGTGTCGGGCGCCACCGCCTCGCTCGACGCGACCGCCCTGGAGCCGCAGACGGCCACGGCCGAGCAACTGGAGCACGATGCCAGCTATGCCCGCGTCGAGCTGATCGCCCGGAACATGGCGAAGCTCGGCGTGAAGAAGCTGTTCTCGAAGATCCTGCGCATCATCGTGCGCAATCAGGACCGGCCGCGGACG
Source organism: Methylobacterium sp. PvP105 (assembly GCF_017876975.1). Lineage (NCBI taxonomy): Bacteria > Pseudomonadati > Pseudomonadota > Alphaproteobacteria > Hyphomicrobiales > Methylobacteriaceae > Methylobacterium > Methylobacterium sp. PvP105. The sequence goes on from NZ_JAGIPA010000001.1 coordinate 3,666,510, forward strand.
ATCCGGCTCCGGGACCAGTGGGTGGAGTTCGACCCGCGCGCCTGGAATGCGTCGATGGACGTCGAGGTCAACATCGGCATGGGCACCGGCTCGCGCGAGCGGGACCTGACGATGCTGGCCGGTGTCGCGGCCCGGCAGGAGAAGATCATCGAGCAGCTCGGCCCGGACAACCCGGTCGTGACGCCGTCGATGTACGTGAAGACCCTGCACAAGATGGTCGAGGCGTCCGGGCTGAAGGCGCCCGAGACCTACTTCGCCGACGTGTCGGACGAGGACTTCGCGAAGTGGATGGCGAGCCGTCCGCAACAGCAGGATCCCCGCGCGCAGGCCGAGGTCGCGAAGATCCAGGCCCAGGTCCAGGGTGACCAGCAGAAGATCGCCGCGCAGGTACAGGGCGACCGCACCCGAGCCGAGGCGCACATCCAGATCGAGCGCGAGCGCATGGTCTCGGAAGAGGCGCTGGAGCGTGACCGGCTGGAGCGCGACTTCGCCCTGCGCCGCGAGGAGATGGGCCTCGAGGCGCAACTCAAGGGCACAGAGATCCTGGCCGGGATGCACTCGCCGGCCCAGACCGACATTCCGAGGCAGGGATGAGCGACCGCGATCCCGCCTCCCGCGCGCTGCGTGCGCAGGCCCTCCTCGCCGACGAGACCTTCGTCGAGGCGCTGGGTGAGATCGAGGCCGGTGCCGTCGACGCCCTCGCCCGCGCCAACGTGGCCGACCCGGCCGCGCTGATCGAACACACGGCCCTCCTTCAGGCCGTCAGAGCCGTCCGCCGGCACGTCGAGTCCATCGTGACCAACGCCGCGCTGAGCGACCGCCCCGGGCCCTCCTTCGCCTGAGGGCGGGGCCATCCACCTCTGAAAGTTGACCGATGAGCGATGCCAACACCTCGGCCCCGGCCGAGACTGGTGAACTCGACATGTCCGCAGCCGCGGACCTTGTTCCCGACGACGCGTTCGAGCTGCTCGAGGACTCCGCCGAGGAGCACCCCGAGGGTGGCGAAGAGCCCGCCGCAGAAGAGGCCCCCACCGAGGAAGAGCCGGAGGGCGATCTGCCCCCCGAGCCGACCGAGGAGGAGCCGACGGTCGAACCCGAGCAGCCCGAGCCCACCGCCGAGGGACCGCAGACCGTCGTCATCGACGGGAAGGCGATACCCCTCCAGGAAGTGCAGAACGGCTACCTCCGCCAGGCCGATTACACGCGCAAGACCCAGGAGGTGGCGGCCGAGCGCCAAGCCCTCCAGGCCGAGCGCACCACCGTCACGAACGACCGCCAGCAGCTCGCGTCGATCCTCGACCTCGCCACCGACATCGTGAAGGCCCACCTCCCCCCGGAGCCGGACCCCGCGCTGATCGACACGGACGTGGTCGGCTACATGCAGCAGGATCGCGCCTACAAGGCCGCGATGGCCGAGCTCCAGAAGCTCGCCGACGCACGCAAGACCGCCAACGCCGGCTCCGACCAGGAGCGGCAGGCCGCGGACGAGCAGGCCCAGACGGCGCAACGCGAGGCGCTCGCCACCGAGTATCGGACGCTCCAGTCCAAGGTTCCGGAACTCCGGACGCCCGAGGGGCACAAGGCCTTCTTCGCGAAGGCCGAGGCCGCAGGCGCGCACTACGGGCTCAGCCCGGAGGACGTGCGGGGCATCCAGGATCACCGGGCCCTCCTGGTGCTGTCCGACGCTGCGAAGTGGCGAGAGCTGCAGGCGAAGAAGCCCGCCGCCGTCCAGCGCGCGCAGGCCGCTCCTCCGATCCGGGCCGCCGCGAGGCAGGCCCCGGGCACCCGGAGCGCGGATGCGGTCGCATCGGCCCGGGCTCGGCTCGAGCGCGACGGGTCCATCGAGGCAGCCGCCGAACTCCTCGACGACAGCCTCTTCTCCTGACCCGAGCCGTCCGTTCGCCTGAGGGGCGCCGGCGGATCATCTCTCCGAGGACATCATGACCCAGGTTGCGGGCACCCTCGATACCTACGTCCAGAAGGGCCAGCGCGAGGACCTCCAGGACGCGATCTACAACATCTCCAAGGCCGACACGCCGTTCATCTCGAACATCGGGCGCGGCAAGGCCAAGGCGGTGAAGCACGAGTGGCAGACCGACGCCCTGGCGCCGGCCGACACGACCAACGCGCAGCTGGAAGGCGACGAGTTCTCCTACACCCAGCGCGCTGGCACCATCCGCGTCGGCAACGTCTGCCAGATCAGCCGCAAGCCGATCATCGTCTCGGGCACCGCGGAGGCCGTCGACAAGGCGGGCCGCAAGTCCGAGGTGAAGTACCAGAGCCTGAAGGCCGGTAAGGAGCTGAAGAAGGACGAGGAGGCCATCCTCCTGTCCGCGCAGGCCTCCAACGCCGGCGGCTCGACCTCGAACGGGGGCACCAACACCCCGCGCAAGCTCGGCGGCTTCCCGTCCTGGCTCGTGACGAACGTCTCCCGCGGTGCCGGTGGCGCCAACGGCGGCTTCAATCAGGGCACCGGGCAGGTGGTCGCTCCGACCGCCGGAACGGCGCGGGCCTTCGCCGAGAGCCAGGTGAAGGACATCCAGCAGTCCTGCTACACGGCCGGCGGCAATCCCTCGATGCTGATGATGCCGGTCGCCTACAAGCGCCAGTTCTCGGCCTTCCCGGGCATCGCCCAGCAGCGCCGCGACACGGGCAACAAGGCGGCGACCATCGTGGCCGCCGCGGACGTCTACGTCGGCGACTTCGGTCCGCTGTCCGCGGTGCCGAACCGCCAGTTCGTGGCCAACCGCGTGCTGATGATCGACCCCTCCATGGTGAAGCTCGCGTGGCTGCGCCCGATGCAGGTCGTGAAGCCGGCCCAGACCGGCGACGCCACCAAGCGGATGCTCCTCACGGAGTACACCCTGGAGGTCTCGAACGAGGCCGCCCACGGCACGATCGAGGACCTGACCTGATCCTCGGCTGACAGCCTGAGACGACCCTGAGCGGGGCGCCCTCACCGGCGCCCCGTTCGCTTTTCCGCACCCCTCGAACCCGGAGGCCAGCGTGGCCGATACCTCGAACCCGACCGCGGCCAAGCCGGCCGACAAGCCCGCCGCCGCCCCGGCGCCCACCGTCATCGTCCTGATGGAGCGCGATTACTGGCCGAAGGGCCCGCGCCCGGCCGACCTGCCGGAGGATCAGGAGTACCGCGTTCGCGCCGGCGAGAGCGCCGAGCTGGGCGTGGACGAGGCCATGGACGTCGTCGAGGCCGGCATCGGCCGCCGCGACCGCGCGAAGGTCGCCTGATGCAGTCCGCCGCGACCTCCGCCGTCGTGGCGGAATCCGACCTCGTGTTCGACGGCGACTGGTGCCTGATCGACCACGATCCGCTGACCGGTAAGCAGGTCTGGGCCCTCGACGAGGGCGGCAAGCTGCGCATCCGTGAGGTGATGCCGGTCGACGAGATCCTAGCTGAGAACGCCACGCTCCAGGTCGAGAACCTGAACCGGCCGTTCGGCGACATGGCGCTCGTCGCCCGCGTGCCGATGCACATCTGGTCGAACCGGCTGGCGCCGGCGATCGTGCAGCAGGATCGCGCTTACCTGTCGCGCTGGCTCAACGACAGCAACCACGCCCGCTTCCGCACCCGCGCGGGCCGGATCTGATCCGATGGCCGGCTTCGACAATCTCGACGACCTCACCGGCACGCTCGAAGACTACCTGGAGCGTGCCGATCTGCGGTCCCGGATCCCGACGTTCATCCGTCTGGCCGAGGTCCGTCTCGATCGGCGGCTGAACCTCGCGGACAACGAGACGGCCCTGTCGCTGGCGCTCGTAGATGGCGCCGCGCCCCTCCCGGACGATTACCGGGCGTGGCGTTCGCTCACCGGCCCCTGTGGCGAGCGGCTGGACTACATGCCGCCCCACGCCTCCGCGTCGCTCTTCCGTGACCCGCTACTGCCCTACGGCGGGACCGGCTTCGCGGCGGGCGTGTTCACGATCCTCGGGTCGATCCCGCTGGACGATGTGCCGGACTCCACCGACGCGTGGCAGTTCGGGCTCGACAACGCCTTCCTCCGCGTGCGGCCGGCCTCGTTCGGCTCGGTGAACCTCGTCTACCGGCAGGGCATCCCGCCGCTCAGCGACCGCCGGCCGTCGAACTGGCTGCTGGCCAAGAACCCCGACCTCTACCTCTACGCCGCCCTGCTGGAGGCCGAGCCGTTCCTGCGCAACGACACGCGCATGGTGACGTGGCGGGCCATGCTGGAGGCCGGCATTTCGGACCTGAAGGACCTCGACCGCGACGCGCGCTGGGGCCGGTCCCGGATGCGCAGCACCGAGCCGACCCCCTGAGGCGCTGATGGCCGCACCGATCACCGATCTGGCGAGCCTCCAGGCCGCCGTGCTGGACTACATCGCCCGCCCCGACCTCGTGGACGCGGTGCCGGGCTTCATCGCGTTGGCCGAGAGCCACTTCAACGCGATCCTGCGCGCGCGCGAGATGGAGGCGGAGGTGAGCGGCGGCACCGCCGCGACGCCTGTCGCCGCGATGGACCTTCCCACCGACTTCATCGAGTGGCTGGCCGTGTCGTGGGTCGGCTCCGGACGCACGGCGCGCCCGACCTTCGCCGAGGCCGACAGCCCCGAGGCGCGCTTCCGGCACCGTCCCGGCGGCGACCCGCAGTACTTCACGATCCGCGCCGGCAAGGTGCGCATGGTGCCGGAGAAGCCCGGCGTGGTGACGCTGGCCTATTACGCCGCGATCCCGCCGCTGACCTCCGACGCGCCGAAGAACTGGCTGCTGGCCAAGGCGCCGGACGCCTACCTCTACGCCGTCCTGGCGGAGGCCTACCTGTTCCAGAAGGATCCGGCCGCGGTCCAGGCGCACACCGGCCTGATGCTCCAGGTCCTGGCCGCGCTCGGCATCAAGGCCGACACGGCGAAGGTGGCCAAGCGCACCGGCCGCCCGGCCGAGCTCCAGGCCTCGACGCAGGCCGTGGCGCGGCCCGAGTAGCATGGACCCGATCAAGCTGGCGCCGTTCGCGCCCGACACGGCCTCCGTCGACGCATCGGTCTCGGCGGTCGCCACCAACGTGGTGCCGCGCTCCGACGGGTACGGCCCGGTTCTGGCGCCGGTGCCGCTGTCGCTCGCCCTGCCGGCGGAGTGCCGCGGCGCGATCGCGGTGTTCTCCCCGACCTACAACTTCCCGATCTACGTCGCGGGTACCTCGAAGGGACTGTTCGTCTACCGGACGACGGATCAGGCGTGGCACGAGGTGACGAACCCGAACACGCCCTACAGCGTGCCGCCCGGGGACTACTGGTCCTTCGCGGTCTACGGCACCCTGCTGCTCGCCTGCTCGGCCGGCACCCCGGTGCAGAAGGCGACCATCGACGTCGTCCAGGCCGGCACACAGCCGTTCACGGATCTCCTCGGCAACCCGCCCCGGGCCCGGCATATGGGCGTCGTCGGCGACTTCCTCGTGCTCGCCGGCCTGCCGGACAAGCCGCAGTCGGTCCGCTGGTCGGACAGCGGTGACATCGAGCAGTGGGGCCTCGGCCTCGACGGTCACGAGGCCGACGAGCAGCAGCTCCCCGACGGCGGCGCCGTGACCGGCTTCGCGGGCGGCGAGTACGGCGTGATCTTCCAGGAGCGGGCGATCCGGCGCATGACGCTGAGCCCGGATTCCGGCAACATCTTCGACTGCTCCGTCCTCGAGGAGAACCGCGGCGCGGTGGCGCCCTGGTGCATCGCCAAGGTCGGGCCGCGCATCTTCTTCCTCGACCGGGACGGCTTCTATGCCCTCGTGATCGGCGGCGGCCCCTCGCAGCCGATCGGCGCCGAGCGCGTGAACCGGTTCTTCCAGGGGCGGGTCGATCCGGAGCGGGTCGGCATGACGGTGGCGTTCCGCGACCCGACCGGTGAGCGGATCCTGTTCGCCTACCGGCTCGCCGGCACCGACGCCGCGGACCCGTCGCTCCTGGGCGAGGCGCTGCTGTACGACTGGCTGCTCGACCGCTGGTCGTTCCTCAACACCCCGATCCGCTTCGGTATGTCGGCGGCCACGCCGGACACCTCGGTCGACAGCATCGAAGGGTCGATCGACGATCCGGTCCAGCCCTCGCTCGACGACCCGATGTACCAGGGCGGCGCGACGCTGCTCGCGGTGATGACGACCGACAACCGGCTGGCGGTGCTCGATGGCGCCCCGCTGGAGGCGGTGGTGCAGACCCCCGACGCCATGCTGGCGCGGCCGAACCGGGCCTTCCTGCGTGGGGCCCGGCTGGACACGGATGCCGATGACTGGCGCGTGGCCATCGGCGTCCGGGAGAGCCTCGCCGCCTCCGCGCCGGTGCGCTGGCTGCCGGAGACCGCCCCGACCGTGGAGCGGATCGCGCCGACCCGCGCGTCGGGCCGCTATCACCGCGCCCGGGTGCGGATCCCGGCCGGCACGACCTGGTCCTACGTCTCGGCGATCGAGCCGGACGCGACGGCGGAGGGCTCGCGATGAACGTCCCCGGCCGGAACGAGAAGGACCTGTCGCTCTTCAGCCGCGCGATTGACGACCTCGCGCGCGGCGCCACCAACGCGATCGCGTCGAGCACCTTCACCCTGGCCAACGGCGTCTCGCGCACCGTCGTGCCCTGCGAGAACTGTGGCCCGGGCGCCCTGCCGCGCTGGGTGCCGATCACGGAATCCGCGTCGAAGGCGCAGCTCTGGCTCGTCTCGGCCGACCGCCGCAGCTTCACCGTGGGGCACGATCTGAACTCGGCCACGGACCGCACCTTCCGCTTCGAGATGCGCCGGGCCTGATGCGCCTCCAGCCCCTGTTGATGCCGCTCGCGCCTGACCTCGCCGAGCACGTCGAGGCATGCCTGGGCGCCGCCTGCGCCCTGCCCCGCTGCGACCTGACCGTGCCTAGCCTGCTCGCGGCCTGCGCGGCCGGGCAGGCGCAGCTCGTCGGGATCTTCGAGGGCGATCGGTTCGTAGCGGCGGGCGTGACGCAGGTCCGCCAGCACCGCGGCGGCCGGCTGTCCTGTTGGGTGCTGTCGCTCGGTGGCCGCGCGGCCGGCCCGTGGGGCACCGTCATCGCGGCCGTCGAGCGCGGCGCGGCCCGGCTCGGCTGCACCACCGTCGAGTTCGTCGGCCGCCGCGGCTGGGCCCGCGTGCTGCCGGACTACACCGCCGCGCCCTGTGAGCTCGGCCACCACTTCACCAAGCGCATCGGGGCCTGACATGGGCGGCGGTACCAAGACCCAGACCACGGTCCAGCAGCAGAACAACGACCCGTGGGCGCCGGCACAGCCCGCGCTCCAGGGCGTGCTCTCCGGTGCGACCGCGGCGTACAACTCGGGCGTCGGCTCGCAGGTCTACGGCGGCCAGCGCTATGCCGGCCTCGGGGATGTCTCGCTCGATGCGCTGAACAGCATCGCCGGCAGCGCCAGCGCGGGCCAGGGCGCGGCCAAGGCCGGCGACAGCTACCTGACTGGCCTACTCCAGAACGGCGGCACGACCTCCGGCATCCAGTCCGCGCTCTCCGGCCTCGACAGCATCGGGAAGATCGACACGTCCCGGGTTTCGTCGCTCGCCGACCAGATGGCCGACCCGAACAACCTCGCCTACTCGACGGCGCGGGCGCTCACCCGGGGCGACTATAACCTCTCGACCGACGGCTACACCGGCCTGCTCAACAGCCTGTCCGGCCAGACGCAGACGGAGAAGTCGCTGCAGGATGCCGCCGACGGCAAGTTCCTGGGCGGGGCGAACCCGTACCTCGACGCGGTGATCGGCCGGAGCCAGGGCGAGGCGGCATCGCAGATCGCGCAGCGTATGGGCGCGGCGGGCCGCAGCGGCTCGGGCCGCTACGCGGCGACGATCGCCGACACCCTCGGCGGGATCGCCACGCAGGCGCGGTACACGGACTACGATAACGAGCGCACCCGACAGGCGCAGGCGGCCACGGCGATCGACAGCTCGCGCAACGCCCGGACCAGCCTCCAGCAGGGGCTCTACGGGTCGATCAATAACGCCGAGCAGGTCAACGCCGGCCTCGCGCTATCCGGGGCCGGGCTCTACAACGACACGAACACGACGGCGCTCGGCGGCGCGACCGCACTGGCCGGTCTGGATAACCAGAACATCCAGAACGAGATGTCGAAGTCGAGCCTGAAGCTGTCCGCAGCGCAGGCGGACAGGGCCGCGGCGCTCCAGGGCCTCGGCATGGTCGGGACGAACATCGACAACCTCCAGCGCCCGGGACTGACCCTGGCCGGTGTCGGTGCCGCCCTCGATGCCGACCGCCAGCAGCAGCTCGACACTGCCCAGCAGGTCTTCGACGAGCAGCAGGCGTCGCCCTGGAAGCAGCTCGGCCTCTACTCGGGCCTGGTCAACCCGATCGCGGGTCTCGGCTCGCAGACCAGCGGCACGACCGTCCAGAAGATCCCGCAGCCGGGCGTGCTGCAGTCGCTGTTCGGCGCCGGCCTCGCCAGCGCGAACGTCGCGTCGAAGTTCATGGGCAAGTAGGAGCGAGCCGTGGCCGCAGGCATTATCCCGTTCGGCGCCCTACCGCAGTTCGCCGGCCTTTCGCCGGACGATCTCGCCCGCGTCGCTCGTTCGCAGCAGCCGACCGTCCCCTCTCCAGTAGATGGGCTGTTGTTCGACCGGTCCGGCCTGGGCGGCCAGGGTGGCTTCTCCGGGACGTCGGGAACCATCGTGCCGCCGGCTGCCACCGCCCAGCCGGAGCCCGAGACCGGCGCGCCCGCCGCGCGCGCCATGCCGACGCCCCCGGTTCGCCCGCTGACTTTTGGCAGGCTGCCGACTGCGGCTCCCGCGGCGCCGGATACCCCTGTGGCCCCGGTGGCCCCTGCGTCCCCGGCGACGACTGGAACCGCTCCGGCCGCTTCGTCCAGCACAGCATCAGCCGCAGCACCGTCCGCCGCGGATCCCTCGTTCCTCGACAGGATCGGCGACGGCCTGCGCAACCTCAACTCCAATGGCGGCGGCGATCTGCTGATGTCGATCGGCATGGGGCTGATGTCGACGCCGGGCTGGGGGCGTGGCGTCGCTGCCGGGCTGAAGAACTACCAGGATAACGAGGGGAAGCGCGCCGCTTCCGACCTCGCCAGAGCCGAGTTCGGCCTGAAGGTCCGGAAGGATGCGCAGGAGCAGCGCCAACTCTCCGGGAACGCCCAGTACGTTGCGAGCAAGATCCCCGGCATCAGCCCGGAGCAGGCGCTCACCCTAGGCGGCAACAGCGCCTTCATGAACGAGCTGTTCAAGGGCGTGCTGCCGCCGACGGAGCTGTACAAGCAGTACACCGACGCTGACGGCAACCGGTGGAACCGGAACGAGCGGACTGGCCAGGAAACCATCGCGCTCAAGAAGGACGACGACAAGACCGTGACCCCGGTCCCCGAGGCCGACCGGGTGGCGCTTGGCCTGCCTGCGGGCTCCTACCAGAAGGACGCCAACGGCAAGATCAGCCCCATCAACGCGACCGGCACCACGATCAACATGGGCGCCGAGAAGGCGCAGGACGCGACCGTGGGCAAGGCGTACGGCGACTATCAGGTCGACCTAGCCACCAAGGGCCGGAACGCCGGCAACACCCTCAACAGCCTCGCGCTGATGGAGCAGGCGGCCCGCAACCCGAACTTCTACTCCGGCACGGGCGCGGAGACGGTGAAGCGGGCCAATCAGTTCCTCGTCGCCATGGGCGTGAAGGACGCGAACTACACCAAGCCCACCGAGGTATTCGACGCCCTCTCCAACAAGGTCGTGCTCGACGGTCTCGGCGGCTCGCTCGGCCCGGGCATCTCGAACACCGACCGCGACTATATCGGCCGCACCGCGCCGACGCTGGCCCAGAGCCAGGCCGGCAACCTCGAACTCATCGCGATCGCCCGCTCTCTCGCGCAGCGGCAGCAGGCGGTGTCGAAGCTGGCCCGGGACTATGCCGCGAACAACGGCGGTCGCCTGGATTCCGGCTTCGATCAGAAGCTTGAGGAGTATGCCGGCGCCAACCCGCTGTTCCCGGCGGCGCAGGCCGCGGCGACGCAGCGGTCCGACGGCGCCACCGGCGCGAGTGGGCCCGGCGGCATCGCGGCCCCGCGCTCCCAGGCCGATTTCGATGCCCTGCCGAAGGGGGCGATGTACGTCGACCCCTCCGATGGCCGCCGCTACCGGAAGAACTGATCCATGGCCGGACCCCGCTTCAGCGGCACCCTCGTCGAGGACGATGCGGCACCGGCTCCGGCCGGCCCGCGGTTCTCGGGCACGCTCGTCGAGGACGATGCGCCCGCGTCGGCAGAGGGCGGCCGCGCGCACGGTGCCCTCAACGCCTTCGCCCGCGGCGTCGTGAACGGTCTGCCCATCGTCGGCCCGTACGCACTGGCCGGGATCGATCGCGCCGACGCGGCGGTGCGCGCTGTCCAGAACGACTCCCGCTACTCCGACGAGGTCGACGGGGCGAAGCGCTACGGCGCCGAGGTCGCGGCCGAGCACCCGATCGCCGAGACGGCGGGCGGGATCGGCGGCGGCATCGTCGGCACCGCGCCCCTCGTCCTGGCCGCGCCGGCCGCGTTCGGGGCGGGGGCCGGTGGCCTCATGGCCCGTTCGGCGGCCTCGGCCTTTTCTGGTGGCATCCTCGGCACGGCGGATGCCGCCGTTCGTAGTGGCGGTGATGCCAAGGAGACGCTGAAGGGCGGTGTCGCGGGCGCAACCCTTGGTGCTGCCGCCCCCGGTCTCGGGCAAGCAGTTGGCGCCGGCGCCCGCAAGATCGCCGAGGCTGTGGGCATGCGTGCGGTCCCGTCCGCTGGCATGGGCGCACCGGCCATGGAGAAGCTGGCGGCCGACACCTCCAACGCCGGCGGGACCGGCGCGGTGCGGGTGCGCTTGGGCGAGCTCGGCCCCGAGGCGATGTTGCTCGACGCCTCGCCTTCGTTCGAGGGCCGTGCGCAGGGCCTCGCCGTGTTGCCCGACACCCGGGAAGCCATCGTCGACCCGCTGCGCCAGCGTGCGGCGGGTGCAAATGCCCGGCTCGCTGCCGATGTTGATCAGCATCTCGGCCCGACAATGGACCCGGCCGCTTTTGCTGCCGAGTGGCAGAACGCCTATCGCGAGGCCGTGCCGCCTCTTTATCAGCAGGCGCTCGGTCAGCCCGTCCAGGTCGACACGTCCCCCGTGCTGGAGACGATTGGGCGCATGGGCGCGCAAGAGAAGGGCGGTGCCGAGCTGGCGCTTCGCCGCGCTTGGGGGCTGCTCCACGCCGAGCAGGAGGTGCCGGGTCTCGGCCGTGCGGTTGTGCCGGACCGGCGCCCCGAGGCGCTGCACAACGCAAAGGAAGCGCTGGACTCGATGATCGCGCACGTCCAGGCGCAGCAGGGCTCGGCCGCCGCGAGCGAGTTGCGCGCTCTGTCAGCCGTGCGCTCGGGCGTGAACGATGCCCTCGAAGCGCAGGTGCCAGGTTACGCCGAGGCGAACCGGACGGCGCAGCATTTCTTCCAGCAGCGCGACGCTTTCGACGCCGGGCAGCGCCTGCTCAACGGGGGTCGCGAGGCGGCCCGCCCCGCCCAGGTCGCCGCCGACACCGCGGCCATGACGCCGGAGGTGCAGCAGGCCCAGCGTCTCGGCCTACGCACGGAGGTCGACCGCCTCGTCGGCACGCAGCTCAACGACCGGCTGGCACTCCGGAAGGCGCTGATGGGCGAGGGAGACTACAACCGCGCCCGGATGGGGACCGTATTCGGTGAGGAGCCGACCGCGGGCATGGCGGCGGCCGTCGACCGTGAGGCTGCGTTCGACGCGACACACCAGAACATCGTGCGGAATTCGCAGACAGCGCAGCGGACGGCAGCCGCGGCTGACCTCGCGCCCCGCGACGTGCGCCCGTCGGCGTCCGATGCCGTGCCGGCTGTTGCCGCCGCGGTTGGCGGCGTCCAGGCGGGCCTCGCCGCGCAGGCTGCGAAGCTCGGCATCAAGGGCGCACAGGCTGGCCTCAACGCCGCTGGCCGGGCCCGCGACATCGCCCGCAACAAGGAACTTGCTGAGGCGCTGACTCGCCGCCAGGGCGAGCAGCTCGACGCCCTGCTGGAGGCAATCGGGGCCCGGCAGGCCGCGGAGCGGATGGCGAGTGGCGTTGGGCGCGCGGCGCAGATCGGGACGACGGCCGCGACGGTCTCGCAGGCTGATCGGGCGCGGGCTTACGTGCCGTTCGGGTTCTTGCCCGCCGTACGGTGACCACGCCACGCGTAGAGGCCGCACCCAGCCATTAGCACCAGGAAGATCGCCCAGGACGCGAACCCGCCGAAGCGATCCCAGGCCCAGTCCACCGCACCCGGCACGGTCGCGTTAACGACCCACGAGACCCCCGCCATGGCGGCGGCGAACAGGACGAGGGTCAGCAGGATCTCGGGCCAGCGGCGCATCAGCGGATCGCCTCGCAGCGGCCGCTGATAACGGTTGTTAGACCAACGCGGAAAAACGTCACATTAGTCTCCGATTTCCAGGCGCGAACGCGAATGAAGTCGGTGATCATCCTGCTGGGTGACAATCCCGGACTAGCGACAAAATCACTACTGTCGCCTCCCTGCTGGACAATGTGCCATTGAGCAACGCCGAGAGGTCCACGGATGGTGCCGGCATCGGTATCAACGATGAGCGTACCTAGGGCGTCGCGGGCTGGGCGATCATCTGGGTAGCTGCCGAGCCTTCCATCCTCACCCAACCGCCGGACATCCTCCGCCACGCACCTATAGAGAGCTCCCGCTTCCGCCGCATGGACCCACATGGAGCACCATGTCGCTGCTGCCTGCGCGATCATCCATAGCGTGAAGGAAAGCCAACGGGGCATACAGCTACCTATTCGCTCGTAAAACCTGCGCAAACCCAGCCAATTGCCCAGCAGAGGCCATATAGCGCAAGCGCCAGCATCGAAGACATAAACAATCCCGAGCCGAACAATCTGGCAAATATATTAGGAAAGCTTGGTCTGTCTGTGCCGAAGCTGCCATATAGATCTTGATTTGATATATAGTATGCCTTACCGGGGCATCCAACGTCAGTTGTGTAAAAACCGTTATTGCCCTGGGATGTTGTCAGTCCTTTATTGATCTTTTCTAGCAGGCAAGATGTCTGATCGTACTTACTGGTTGCGAAATCGCCCTCATTATAACCCCAAAATGTAGAAGCTATGACGCCGGCCGCAAACACCGGCACTGATATAAGGAGGCCAATCCGCTTGGCGCCCCTGATCAGACGCTGACCCAAATTCAACGGCGCGCTCATCGTCTCTGTTGCCTGCTATGCGCCATTGTCCCCTCGTCGCGGCCATCAACCTACGCGCGTGTCCGGCGCGCTGAATATGACGTGCCAGCCACACACTTGACCCGACGGGCGAACCGCGGGAATAAGCCACCGTCCGCAGCGCTGCGCGCCGGACCCTGAAAGCCGCTCCGCAAGGGCGGCTTTTCGCGTTTCAGGACCTCCCGACATGCCGACTGCCGCAGACCGCGACGCGCTGATCGCCAGCGCGCAGCGCATCGGCGCGGATCCGCTCGACCTTGCGACCGTGATGTCGTTCGAGAGCGGGTTCAGCCCTTCGATCCGGGGCGGCTCGGGCAACCGGCACATCGGCCTGATCCAGTTCGGGCCGACCGAGCAGCAGCAGTACGGCGCGAGCCAGGACCAGAGCTTCGCCGACCAGCTTCCCGCCGTCGAGCGCTACCTGACCGACCGTGGCTTCAAGCCCGGCATGGGGATGCTCGACCTCTACTCGACGGTGAACGCTGGCCGACCCGGGCTCTATGACCGGAGCGACACGGCGAACGGCGGCACGCCCGGCACCGTCGCCGACAAGGTCAACGGCCAGATGGCCGGCCACCGAGCGAAGGCCGCCGCCTTCCTCGGCGGGGCGTTCTCGCCCGGCTCGGCTGCGCCCCGCGGCGCGTTCGGTCTGTCCGGACCGGTCGCGGCCGGCACCGACGGTTCGGTGACCCCCGCGGGCGGCGCCGCGATGCAGTCGCCTGAGGCGGACCGCACCCTCCAGGTCGCCTCGCTCCTCCGGACGCTCACCGCCGCCGATGCGCCGGCCGCCTCGCCGGTGGCCCAGGCCGCCGCGGCACCCGCGCAGGCTCCGGTCCAGATGCAGCCGGCTCGCCGGCAGGCCCCCGCCTTCGACGCGCAGCGCTTCTTCGCGCTGCTGCCCGGCACCAAGACCCGCTAACCCGAGGACGGCTCTATGCCCGGCGCCATCAACTGGGACGTCGCGCCCTCGGGCAACGACGTCTCGGATCCCCCGATCATCTTCAACGAGGGGCAGCCGGCCAAGACCATCAACGACGCCATGCGCGCGCTGATGGCCTCCATGAAGCTCTGGATGCTCGACAACGCGGGCGTGAACCAGGCCTACGGCTCGGACGCCTACACGGTCATCACCCAGCAGGGCGTCTCGGCGAAAGCTGCGGCCACGGCGCACACGCTCAAGTTCCGGACCACGACCACCAACCTCAACCCCTGCACCCTGGCTGCGGACGGGAACGCACCGAAGCCGTGGCTGCGTTGGGACGGGACGCAGTTCGGGCCCGGCGACATCGGACAGAACGTCGTCTGGTCGGTGGTCTACGACCCCGACGCGAAGGTCTACCGGACCCTTTCGCCCACCACCGAGCAGGCCGGGGCGATCAAGGCCTTCGGCGGCCCCAACGTCCCCTCCGGCTGGGAGATCTGCGACGGCCGGCCGGTCTCGCGCACCAGCTATGCCGCCCTGCTCGCCGCGATCAGCACGTTCTGGGGCAACGGCGACGGCTTCACGACCTTCAACCTGCCGGACCTGCGCGGGCGGTCGCTGTTCGGCGCGAACCGCGGGCTGAACCTGCTCTCGGGTGCGGGCGGGCTCGTCGGCTCGCTCGGCTACCTCGGCGGCGGCGAGGTGGTGGCGATGCTGCCGAACCAGATGCCGCGGCACATGCACACCTCGACCATGTCGCCGGCCGGTGCCTTCTCGCCGAACATCCAGTCCGCCGGTGCGCACAACCACGGCGGCACGAACATCGACGGCGCCCACGACCACACCGGGTCGACGAACGTCACCGGCAACCACGCCCACGTCGGGACGACCGACATCAGCGGCGACCACGCCCACGTGGTCCAGTACGGCTACGGGCTGGTGAGCACCGCCACGCCGAACAACGCGCAGGTCGTCACCGGCATCAACTTGGGCTCGCAGGGCAACGGCCAGACCACCCAGAGCGGCCCGCACGTACACACGTTCACAACCGTCGCGACCGGCAACCACGCGCACAGCTTCGGCACCGATCCGGGCGGCACGCACAGCCACGGCATCCAGCTCGACGGCAGCCACACCCACACGATCGATCCGACCCCGGCCCACACCCACACGCTGGTGATCGACACGGCCGGCTCGGGCGACCCGCACCCGAACGTCCCGCCGGGCGCGGTGGTGACGTGGGCGATCAAGACCTGAGGACCGGATGAGCGCCTTCGACTGGAAGACCGACCCGACCCAGAACGGTCAGGCCGATCCCGCCGTGCCGGCCGTGGCCGGGACCACGGCGCGCCTGTTCCCCGATGCGGCGCGCGGGATCATGGCTGGCGTGGCCATGCTGGTCGCGGATCAGGGTGGCGCGCTCGTCTCGACAGGGGCCGGTGACGTCTTCGAGGTGCAGACCACCTCCGGGCTGAAGCCGGCTCCCGGCGTGATGATCGGCTTCTTCGCGGACCGCGACTGCATCGCCGAACCGGCCCTCGCGGTCGACGGCTACGGACCCGCCCCGTGGCGGGATTCCTCCGGCGTCGAACTGGCGCCGGGCGCGGTGCGGAAGGGCGAGTTCCAGCTCGTGGTCTGGGACGAGGCGATCATGCCCGCATCGCCCGGATGGCGGAAGGTCAATCCAGGCCCGACCGATCTCGCCGTGCTGAACGTGAACGTGCTCCTGCAGGCGCTCACCGCGATCCTGCCGAACACGCCCCCGCCCGGGAAGGGCAAGCCCTGGTTCAACGGCGTCTCGATCGCCTTCACGACGGCGGACTGACATGGGTGCTTTCGACTGGTCGACGCAGGCCGTGCAGAACGCCACGGCCGACGCCGACGTGCCTGCGCGCGACGGGACATCGGCCCGCGACCTCCCCGCCCTCGTCCGGGACCTCATGGCGGCGCAGGCCGCGGTGCTGGCTGACCAGGGCGGCGCCATCGTCACCGGCGGCCTGGCCAACGCGTACCTCGCGCGCACCGCCTCGGGCGTGCCCCGGATCCGCCCAGGCATCGCGATCCTCATCCAGGCCGATCGGGACAACACCGGCTCGCCGACGCTGAACGTCGACAGCATGGGCGCCCGCCCTTGGCGGCACTTCGACGGCTCCGCCCCGCCGCCCGGCCGTATCCAGGCCGGCGCCTTCTACCTCGTCGTGGCCTCTGGGAACGCCTGGGTCAGCGACTTCGGCGGCATCGACGAGGGCCAGGCCGAGGACATCGCCATCACCGCAGCCCTCATCTTCGGCGGGATCTGACATGAAGCTGCCCCCCATCCTCACGGGCATCGTCCTCGATCCCGTCGCCGGTACGCTGGACTTCTCCGCGCTCGGTGCCGGCTTCGATCCGCGCACCGTGCTCGCCGTCCTGCACGAGCCGACCAACCGGTTCATCTTCGCGAAGGGCCGCTCCGGGCTCGGCTACGCGTCGATCGCCGGCTCGGTGATGACGCTGGCGGCCAACACCACCGGCCTCGCGACGGGCCCCCTCACCGGGTTTCGCGACGACGGTGCGCTGATCGCGACCGACGCGCGCCTCGAGGCGTGCCGCGCGCTGCTGGCCACCGCCAACGCTACGCTCTCGAACATCGCGACCGGCCTGGGCACGCCGTCGGACGTCGCGCCCGGATCCGACGCAGCGACCGGCTCGCTCATCGCCAAGGTGACGCGCCTTCTCGGGACGCAGACCGGCATCGCGACCGTCCTCGCCGCGATCCGCGATCGCCTTCCGGCCGCGCTGGTCGGCGGTCGGCTCTCGGTCGACGGGTCCGGCGTCGTGCAGCCGGTCACGGTCGGCAATTTCCCTGCGACGCAGCCCGTCTCCGGCACCGTCAGCCTCGGGGCCGGCGCGGCGCAGATCGGCACCATCGGGAACGCCTTCGCGCTCGACGCGACGTTGCAGGGGGTGGCGACCTCGAACGCGGCCATCAGCACGGCGACGGGCGCGCCGACCGATGTCGCGACGGCCGGCGGTACCAGCACCAGCATCATCGGTGCCCTGCGTGCCATCCGTGACAAGCTGCTCGGCACCTTGACCGTCAGCGGCACGGTGACCTCGAACCAGGGTGCGGCAGGCGCCGCCGCCTGGAAGGTGGACGGATCCGGCGTGACTCAGCCGATCTCGGCGGCCGCCCTGCCGCTGCCGGCGGGTGCCGCAACGGATGCGCTTCTGGGTACGGTCAACACCTCCATCACCGGCCTCTCCACCGCGACCGGAACGACGGCGGACGCCGCCACGGCGTCGGGTGCGAACACGAGCGTGATCGGCGCGCTTCGGGCGATCCGCGACCGGCTTCTGGGCACCCTGACCTCCGCCCCGGCCGATGCGCCGGCGGCCACCGCCTTCAGCTTCACCGCGGTTGGCAGCACCGCATGGATCGACACCACCGGGTACGCGTACCTCGACGTCGACCTGTCGTCGTTCGGCTCGGGCAACTCCGTGGTCGTGCAGTACCAGGGCTCCGGCGGCGCGGCGAACACGGCGGTCACCCTCTTCCCGGGCAATCTGCCGACCGGCGGACTGCTCGCCTTCCAGGCCGTGCCGTCCAGCGGACTGACGCGCGTTCCGGTCCAGGGGAAGCTGATGCGGCTTTCAGTGGCGATCTACGGCTCCGGGACCGTGGCCGGCACGCTGACGCTGCGCGCGAACGGATGGTCACCGAACGCCGCCTACGTCACGGGCGGCCAGGTCAATGCGACCCTGGGCTCGGTGTCATCCCCCTACGCGGTCGCGACCACGACGCTCTCCACGAGCGCTCAGCAGATCGTCGCCGCGGGCAGCCTGACCAACCAGCGCACGATCAAGAACACCGACGCCTCGATCACGATCTACCTCGGGCCGAGCGGCGTGACCGCCAGCAACGGGTACCCGCTCAAGCCCGGCGAGACGATCACCTTCGACGCCCGGAACACCTCCGCAGCGCTCTTCGCGGTCGCCGCCAGCGGCACGCCGGTGGTCTCGGCCATCGGGTTCTGACGCGTCTCGCGCTCCCTACTCTTCGCCGCTGGTCGAGCTCTTCCCGAGGTTCAATATGTTCGACCCCACCCAGGCGCGTCGGTACGGCTCGCCGCTGATGTTCCGGCCGGAGATGGACCGGATCGTCCTCCACGGTCCCGGCTCCGAGGGCCCGGTCGAGGGGATGAGCGTGGCGGCCTCCTCCGCCAATCAGGCCCCCGCTCCCCTGCCGATGCCGCGGCTGCTCAAGGGCATCCCGCGCGACAAGCCGCTGTCGCCGTTCTGGTGGATCGACCCTGCGCGCGAATGGGGCATCCGCAACGGTGTCGATGTCGCCGACACCCGCCCCATGCTGCAGTCGGCTCTCGATGCCGGCGAGGACCTGGATCTCGGCTCCGGCGGCAGGTTCTGGCTCTCCGACAAGCTGACGTACAAGCGGCAGTGCCAGCAGATCCTCGGCTCGCGCCCGTTCTCGTACGAGTTCCAGTATCGTTACGGCGCGTCCCTGTGCGTGGCGAGCGGCCGGGCGGGCTATCCGAGCTTCAATCTGGGAGCATCGTCGGTCGTTGAGCAGACCCACGAGTGCTCGCTCTCCAGCGTCGGCATCTCCTTCTGGCATCCCGGCTCCGCGCAGCTCGGCAGGGCGCCGACCCGGGATGATCTGATCCGGTACCCGTGGGCAATCGATCTCACGACCTCGAGCCGCAGCCGTCTGACTGACGTGCAGGTGCAGCGGGCGTGGAATGGCATCAACGGCAACAGCAACGCCACCGGCAAGAACGGCGGCGCCTGGAACTGGCGCGATCTCGAACTCGGGTGCTTCAACGAGATTTACCACATCGGCTGCACCGGCACCGACTTCGTCACGATCGACAACGTCCGGGGATGGGTTTTCGGCATCGGCGGAACCGAGTTCGAGACGATCTACAACACGTACAGCCCGTTCGCGACGATCGAAGGCGTTGATGGCGGCGCCATCACGCGCTCAACTTTCTGGCGTTCGCGGCTGATCTACAACAATATCAGCAACCTCGGCCTGCATCTCGGCGACATGTTCTTCGATGGTGGCGCCAATGGTGGCCCCAACATCGACTTCGTCGGCGGCCAAGCGACGCTCTCCTCTCTGCGCATCAACACGGATGCCCAGTCGATCGGCATGCATGTCGGCGGCGGCAAGCCGACGATCGGCGTGCTCTCGATTACGGGCGTGGGCCAGAAGACGCCGGCGAACCCGCTGATCTTGGTCGATGGCGCCGCCGGCGTGCTGCAGGCGGCAGTCACGCGGATGGAAGCCTTCAACGACAACTCCCACGTGCCCGACAACCGCTGCCAGACCATCTTCGCGCTGTGCAGCGCTGGGGAGATGAACCTGGGCGAAACCCGGATTGGCGGCATCAGCAACGTCACCCGGACGCAGCCGGTGATCTGGCAGAAGGGATCCGGCGGGCGGCTCAGCGTCACAAACCTGCGCCCGGATGATGCGGGGACGGGCTCGGGCACGCTTCTGCAAATCGATGCTGACACTCAGCACAACATCCTCGGCGTACAAAAGACTGGCTGGAACGTCGCTCTGCCGGCCATTCAGAACGTCGGTAATTATATCGGCATCAAGTAATCATTCTGCTTGCTTTAACTGCCAGTAAGTAGCTCGCCGCCCTCCTCAATCTCTGGATTGCTTGATGACCCTGCGCTTCCTGGCGCGGGCCGCCCTCGCGTGCCTCGTGTTCTCGGGATCGGCTCCGTGCGCCCTGGCCGAGACCGCCTCTTGGTACGGCCCGGGCTTCCACGGGCGCCGAGCCGCCGACGGCTCGCGCTTCGACCAGGATGCGCTCACCGCCGCGCATAAGACCCTGCGGTTCGGGACCCGGGTGCGGGTGACCTGCGCCGCCACCGGCCGCTCGGTCGTCGTGCGCATCACGGACCGCGGCCCGTTCGTCGCCGGCCGAGCGATCGACCTCTCGCGCGGCGCGGCCCGGGCCATCGGCCTGTCGGGCGTCGGCCGCGTCCACCTCGCCATCCTCGGCTGACCCGGAGACCACTATGGACGTCTCGCCCATCGGACGCGCCGCCCTCGAGGGGCGGGAAGGCACCCGGCTGACCGCCTACAAGGATTCCGTCGGCGTCTGGACGATCGGCACCGGGATCACGACCGCCTCCGGGCTGATCAAGGTCGTGCCGGGCCTCACGATCACGCCGCTCCAGTCCGACGCGCTCTTCGCCGCCGCGCTGGAGAAGTACGCCGCCCCGGTCCGCGCCGCCCTGGCCAAGCCGGTCCCGCAGCCGTTCTTCGACGCCTGCGTGAGCCTCGCCTACAACATCGGGCCGGTCGGCTTCGCGCACTCGACCGTGGTCCGCCGCGCCAATGCCGGCGACCTCGCGGGTGCCGTCGAGGCGTTCCTGATGTGGAACAAGCCGGCCGCGATCATCTCGCGCCGGCAGGGCGAGCACGACCAGGCCGCCCTCGCCTCCTACGATGGCGTCAAGGTCTACGCGCGCCGCGGCGACCGCTCGCCTGTGAAGGCGATGGCCGGCACGCTGCCGGCTCCGGCAACCGCACCCGACCCGCTTGCGCCGATGACAGCGGCCAAGCCGACGGTCGCCGCGCCGGTCCCGGCCGCCCAGCCCGGCTTCTGGGCGCGTCTCCACGCTCTGCTCTCCCGGAAGGACAAGGTGGCCTGACATGCATCGCGCCCGCTTCCGCCGGGTCCGCCTCGGCATCCTGCGTTGGTACGCTGCCGCGCGCGGGTACCGGATCTACGCGCTCGCCCTGGTGCTCGCCGTGCCCGACATCCTCGACGCGCTGGCCGGCGTCGACTTCACCGTGCTGCTGCCGCCGGGCTGGGGCGCGAAGTCCGCCTCCATCCTCGCCATCGCGCGCGTCGTGCTGGGCATCGTGATCCGGCGCCTCGCAATGGTCGGCCCGCCCCCGGCCGCCGGAGGGCCGCGCTGATGCCAGCTCTCCTCGCCATGGCCGGCAGCCTCCTCGTGAAGCTGTTCGGCTCGGGCATCGTTCAGGCGGTGCTCGCCTATCTGAACAAGCGCTCCGACAACGGGGTGCTGACGAACGCGCAGAACGTGACCGGGGACGTCACGTTCGCCCAGGCGCAGCTCACCGCTTACGTCGAGGAACGGAAGGTGGTCGCGCAGGAGCGCGCCGAGCAGCACCTCTCGCCCTGGACGGCCTGGATGATCCCGACAGCGTTCGGGCTCTGCATGATCCACTTCGGCGCGATCGTCCTCGACAGCACCTTCCGGTTCAACTGGCAGGTCGCGAAGCTGCCGGCGCCGTACGACGCGATGGAGAACGCCATCGTGCTCTCGGTGATCGGCGTCGCCGGCATCGCCCCGACCGTCCGCCGGATCTTCGGCAAGTAGCCGCTCCCTCCTGAGACCCGCGCCATGTCCGACGAGAAGCCCCGCCGCGCCCGCCGGCCGGCCGTGCCGCGCAAGGGACTGGACCTAATTGGCGAGGGCCTCGACCGTCGCGTTCCACCCCCGATTCCCCCTGGTCTCGGCGAGGGCCTCCTCGAGCGAGCGAGCCGAGAAGACGACCCCATGCACAATCCGCAGATCGAAGGCCTGCTCGGCAGGCTGCTGGAGCGCTCAGACGCCAACGGGCGCCAGCTCGACGACGTGCAGAAGAAGATGAGCCGCATCGACGAGCGGCTAGAGGGTGTCGCCTACCGCCGGGACATCGAGACCTTCATGCACCGCGACGAGATCGAGCGCCGGATCGACAAGGCCGTCGAGGGCGCGAAGGCTGAGGCGAAGGAAGGGCTCGGCGAGGTTCGGAAGGACGTCGGGAAGCTCCAGAGCCTCGTGGTCTGGGGCAGCGGTGGCATCATCACCGCGTTCGGCGGCCTGCTGCTTAAGCTGATCTATTCGAGCGCGCACATCCCGATCTGAACGCCACTCCACATCCTACCTCACACCCTCCGGCGCCCTGGCTTCGGCCGGGGCGCCTTTTGTCGTTTCCGATATTCATAGTTGTAACTAGGCAGAGCTGGAAAATTGCTTTTGATTAATCCTCATATCGCGATAAGTCCGGCCTCTTTTTTGGATAAATTATCTCTTTTACAGTATCAAAATTCTTATCGACAACGTCGTAAAATCCCCGTGGGCCCTTGCGAGTAAGAACACCAGCATCGACCATCCGCTTCAGATGCGATCTAAATGTTGCCGGCTTAAGGCCTGGATCGACATCAATCAGTGCCTTAAATATTTCGGCAGATTTGAGTGGCGATCCGGATTTTTCAATCGTCTGCCTAACTATGCTCTGGAAGGATAATCTTGCGACGCTGTTTTTCCTGAGCCCTCGAATGGGTTGGGACGGCCCCTTTTCCAAGCCGATAAGAAGCCGTTCCACGAGCTCGATCTCAGCAGATACTGCTACTGCCTTCTGCCGCAACCTTTTCAAGCGCGTGGCGAGCTGCTTCCGAACCGCGGCGTCCGCTTGCATGTTGCGTTCCTAGTTTTTTGCAACGTTGGAAAAGACCATGCAAACTCAATCATGTCAAAGGCTTAGCCCCCTTGCAAAAGAGTTGCGAATGTGATACTTGCATCAAGCGCTATCGCGCTTGATGCAAACTTCTCGTGTGCGTTAGCGTGCAAGTTTTGCAACTTTCGTGGCAAGCTCCGGCTTTCTCAGGTTCCATAGGAGGGCCGCATGACGCACGCGTATCGCGACGACCCTCAGGGGTCGATTGAGGATTTTATCAGAGGTCGATTTGGTGCTGTTGAAATCAGGTCCATTCAGGTGGACGAAGATTTTGACCGCGACGGGCTGCCGGTTTTCAATATAACCATCATGGTTGAAGGCACCCCTTCCGAAATCGCCCGTAAAGAGCCCCCTGGTTTCTTGTCAAAACTTAGGGCGCACGTCGAAGACGTTTACCACGCGTTTCCTGTGGTTCGCTTTCGTTCGGCCGGCTTCCAGGGAGCCTAGCTTTGCCCAATGCGACACTTCAGACCGCTCAGTATCTTACTGATCGGCCTGGAGGAAGTACGCGCGAAGATCTGTGCGCCGCAATAAGCACAACCTATTACGCGGTCTTCGAGGCCCTCGCGAAGCTTACAGCTGATCTAATAGTTGGGCAGCCCGGACCCGACAGAGCTGAGCGCGCTTGGCGTCACGTTTATCGTGCCAACGATCACACGCGCATAGCCACAAAGTGCGCGCAGAAACATCTACAGCGGTTCCCACAAACGATAGTAGATTTCTGCGAGTTCTTTCTACAAATACAATATAAACGTCATCAGAGCGACTACGAATTTGGCTATTGCCCCGAGCGAACAGAAGTTCTTATCGACATACAGCGTGCAGAAAATCAGATTGACCGGTTGGTTGCTTTCGAGGAAAAGCATCTGAGGGCGTTTTGCGTATTTATCCTCTTCGAAAAGCATCGGCACGAGGAGCAGCCAAAACAAATTAATCGCAATCCATAGCAGCTCTGCGATTATCCTAATATTTTATCTCGCGTATATTTTAATTGGGTGGCGTACTTTCACGTACGCTCTACATAGATCATTAACTTGGCCCCACTATGGGCGCGGTTCATGTCAGAACTCCCGAACGCCGTCGCCTCCTGGCGCGACCAGATCGAGCGCCTGTCCGAGCACGTCTCGCCGTGCCGGTATCTGACGCCGACTCGCTGGGCGGCGATGCGGGCGAACGCGCTGGCCTTCATCGACCAGCACGGCGCCGAGGCACACCGGCTCGGCTGGACAGCGGAGCAGTTGTTCGGCGTCCATCCGGAGCACGGCTTCCTGCGCGTCGAGTATGCCGGTGCCCTGATGGTCAACGACAGCAAGGTCGTCGGCGTGGAGCCGCACCGGATCGTGTTCGACCGGTTCAGCGGCTACCGGACGAAGCCTGGGCAAACCTGGGGACCGCCGGTCTGGGAGATCGCGGCCAAGGGGCGCGGCTGATCGCGCCTGTGATCTGCGAGGATGTCGGGGGCAAGCCCGTTGTGAGCCGGCGCAGGATGTTGCGCCGGGCAAGCCATTAACACGTCGCGCCTTTTCCGAGAGCAAAGTGCCGGTATGTCCATTTACGTACCGAGCCGACCATGCATTTCGAGATCCGCTCCACCGGCCGCCACCTCTGGACTTGGGTGCTGCTCGACGCGACCCACCTGACGGTGATGGAATCAGATCGGACATTCCCGTCAGAGGCGCAGGCGTCGGCCGCGGCGCTGGCCTTCTCGAAGCTGGTGACCCGGGCCGGCAAGACCCTGACCGGCGGCCCGGTGGGCGGCCTGCTCTAGCCCAGGGGCACCGGGCCGCCGCGTCGCCGCTCATCCTCATCCTGGGCTGCGTGCAGCTTCTTCGTGGCGATGAGCATGTCGAGCCACGCGATGGCCTTCTCGTGGGCTTCCATGGCGCGAACATCGCCGAGGCACTGCGCCAGCTCCCATCGATGCCAGGAGCGCACGTCGGATAGCGCCTGCAGGTAGCCCTTCTGCTCGTCGGTCATGATCCGCCCGCGATCGCGTCCGTCAGCGCCCGGGCGATCACCTTCGCGGCTTCGATGCCCTCCGCCGGTGAGACCCGATGCGTCTGGATCCGCCGCTCTCGGTCCTCGGACACGTAGATGTAGGCCGCGACCCGGTCGCCCGAATCCATCACCTTCACGGCCTCATCGAGCTGCACGATGCGCAGCGGCAGGGAGAGGCCGAATGGGTTGGTCGGTTGCTCAGCCATGCCGCTATGCCGACGCCGAGGCCAGCAGGCACCTGCGGGCGCTCTCCAGCCGATCCTCGTCGGATCGCTCCGGCATGTCAGCGGCGATCCTCATAACGATCTGCCGCGTGGCCGCCTCGTCGAGGCCGAGCCCGCGCGCAAATCCATCCAGCCGCCGCATCATGTACTGGATGGCGGCGCGTTCATGCGCGGATGCGGAATCGTCGCTCACCGCTTCCTCGATCGGTTCGTCGCCGGCTCGGCCACCAGAAGCGCGGGTTCACGAGGACCATCAGCGCCAGGACGTACAGGCCTACGCCTGCCCATGCGCCAAGCCTGAAGGCCTCGAAGCCGATGGCCACCCCACCCGCGAGGATCGCGAGCATCCATCCGAGAGCTGTCGGGTTCATCCTCGCTCATCCCTTCACCGGGTGCGCCAGCAGGATCGCGGTCCGGACCATGTTGCGCTTCCAGGCTGGCTTGTCGGTGGTGAGCGCCTCGGCCGCGCGGGTGTTCGTCCGCAGCGTCTCGACGAGGTCGAGGGTCCAGCCTTTCGAGAGCGGGTATGATTCGGTCGCCAGATCCGCGAGCACCGCGTCGACCGCGGCGTCGATCTCCTGGTCGGTGACCTCGGCGGCCTTGCGCAGCTCGGAGACGGTCGGCGGTTCCTTGGCCATCGGCTCCGGCTACCCTCCATCACGAGCGGCGCACCAACCGAGAACACACCGTGGGGGATTCCGTGGGTGGTTTTGGCGCCCCATGGTCCCCACGTGCACCGTCCGTTCCGCTTCGGCTTACCGGCGGCCGGTCGGTTGTTCGTGGAAAAAGCCTTTCAGCCCAAAGGCTTTAATGGTCGGAGTGGCGGGATTCGAACCCACGACCCCTAGTCCCCCAGACTAGTGCGCTAACCGGGCTGCGCTACACTCCGACGCCGCTAGGGCTCGCGGCTCTTAGCCTCCGCGCCGCGCCCGCGCAAGCCCTCCGGCGCGCGCGGGCCGCGCGGAGATGCTGGCTCTCGCGGGTCAGGCCCGCTACGGGGAGGCCTCACCCCGACACTTGCCCGAGGATCATGACGGACCGACCGATCGCCTTCGATCTCACGCGCCTCGTCACGCGGCTGCGCCACGCGAGCCCGTCGGGCATCGACCGCGTCGACCTCGCCTACGCGCGCGCCTATCTCGGCCGGGCGGAGACGGGCGTCGGCGTCGTCGCCACGGCCTTCGGACCGCGCATCCTCGATCGCGCGCAGGCGCTGGAGATCGTCGAGGCGGTGGCGGCCGGCTGGGTCGAGGACCGGGACGCCGGGTCGGACCCGGTCTACCGGCGGCTCGCGTCCCGGTGCGGCGATCCCGCCGCCCCGCCGTCGCCGCTCGCCGCGCCGCGGACCGGGTCCGCCGAGAGGCGCCGGATCCAGGCGCGCAAGACCGTCGACATCGCGCTGCGTGGCCGGTCGGTCGCCGTCCTGCCCCAGGACGCGCTCTACCTGCACACCTCGCACCTGCGCCTCGACGACCCGCGGCGGTTCGACTGGCTCTATACCCGCCGGGACGTCCGGGCGGCGTTCTTCGTCCACGACCTCATCCCGATCACCCATCCGGAATACGGCCGGTCCGGCGAGGCCGACCGCCACCGGGCGCGCCTGCGCACGATCGGGCGGCACGCCTCCGCCATCCTGGTGAATTCGGAGGATACCGGCCGGCGCACCCTCGCGCACCTCGCCGCCGAGGGGTTCGGAAGGCCGCCGGTGGCCGTGGGCCATCTCGGCGTCGAGCCTGCCTTCGGGCGCGACGGACCCCGGTTCACGCCCGACCGGCCGACCTTCCTGGTCTGCGGCACCATCGAGTCGCGCAAGAACCATCTGCTGCTGTTCCAGATCTGGCGGCTCCTCGCCGAGCGCCACGGGAATGCCGCGCCCCGGCTCGTCGTGGTCGGTCGCCGGGGCTGGGAGGCGGAGAGCGCCATCGACATGCTGGAGCGCTGCCCCGGCGTGCGCGCCCACGTCATCGAGGCCTCGGGATTGTCCACGCACGGTCTGGCGGCGCTCATGCGCAGCTGCACCGCCCTGCTGATGCCGTCTTTCACCGAAGGGTACGGCATTCCCGTCGTCGAGGCCGCGGCCTCCGGGCTGCCGGTCGTCGCCTCCGACATCGCGGTCCATCGCGAGATCGCCGACAGCTTCGCGCTGTTCCGCGATCCCCTGGACGGTCCGGGCTGGATCGAGGCGATCGAGGCGCTCGCGCGGCCCGGCGCGCCCCTCCGGTCCGAGCTGGCCGGTCGTCTCGACGGGTATCGGCCGCCGGACTGGCCCGCGCATTTCGCCGCCGTGGCGCCGACCCTCGCGGCGCTCTGAGAGGGGGCCGGCCCGCGCCGGGCCGGCAACGGTCGGCCCGCCTGCCGGCCGGTCGCGCGCCGACGACGCACGTTGCGCCGCCGAGGTCTGACGAATAAGGAAAAGCGTCAGTCAACCAGCCTGGCCGAGAGCGGGCGGAACGGAGATCCTGCCGATGCGGGTGGTCGACCTCGATCGCGAGACGGTCAAGCGCGGGCTCGATGACGGCTCGATGCTGATCATCGATGTCCGTGAACCGCATGAATACGCGGCCGGGCACATCCCGGGCGCCGTCTCGCACCCGCTCTCGAGCTTCGATCCGCGGGCGGTCGCGGCCCTCGTGGCGGAGGACGGCCGGCGGGCGGTCTTCTCGTGCGCCGCGGGCGTCCGCTCCGTCCACGCGCTGATGGCCGCGCAGAACGCCGGGCTCGACCTCGCCGAACATTACAAGGGCGGCTTCAAGGACTGGTACAGCGCTGGCGAAACCGTCGACTGATCAACCGTTTCAATCCGGCTCGCGAGGCCGTGATGTGCGGTCGCGCACAAGCAACACCGTCGACCGCGGGTTACGGCGCACCCGCGGCGGAACAATCGTCAAGCTCGGCGCGACCGGACGGTCGGCCAACGGACAGCAGGACCCGATGCGCAGCCGGCTTCCCAGCCTTCTCACCGTCTTGTCAGGCCTGATCGCGGGTCTCGCGGCAGGGCCCCTCGCGACCCCCGCCCGCGCGCAGGCGCCGGGCGGCCCGCCGCCCAAGGTCACCGTGGCCAAGCCCGTGGTGCGCCAGATCGTCGAGCAGGATCAGTATACCGGTCGCTTCGACGCGATCGAGTACGTGGAGGTCCGCGCCCGGGTTACCGGCTACCTCGAGAAGATCAACTTCGTCGACGGCCAGACGGTGAAGAAGGGCGACGTCCTGTTCGTGATCGACCGGCGCCCCTACAAGGCGGCGCTGGAGCAGGCCCAGGCGGCCCTGGCCTCCGCCAAGGCGCGCCAGTCCTTCTCGCAGACGGACCTGGAGCGCGCGCAGACCCTGTCCCGGAGCGGTAACATCTCCGAGCAGGTCACCGACCAGCGGCGGCAGGCCTCGCAGACCGCCCAGGCCGACGTCGACAGCGCCCAGGCCGCCCTCAACAACGCCCAGCTGAACTACGACTTCAGCGAGGTGAAGGCGCCGATCAACGGCCGCATCAGCCGCCGCCTGGTGACCGAGGGCAACATCGTCAGTGCCGACCAGACCATGCTGACGACGATCGTGTCCCTCGACCCGATCTATTTCAGCTACACGGTCGATGAGAAGTCGTTCCTCAAGTACCAGAACAGCCTCGGCATCGGCATGGGCCAGACCCAGCAGGGCAAGGGCGTGCCGATCCTGATCGCGCTGTCCGGGGAGGCGAAGCCGACCCGCAAGGGCACCCTCGACTTCGTCGACAACCGCGTCGACAACGCCACCGGCACGATCCTGCTGCGCGCGACCGTCCCGAACCCCGACATGTTCATCAAGCCCGGCCTGTTCGGCATCGTCTCGATGCCGGCGACCAAGCCGTTCCAGGGCATCCTGCTGCCCGACGAGGCGGTGTCCGCCAACCAGGACAAGCGCATCGTCTACATCGTCGGACCCGAGAACGTGATCCAGCAGAAGGACGTCGTGCTCGGGCCGAAGGTCGACGGCTACCGGGTGATCCAGTCGGGGCTGAAGGGCGACGAGACCGTGGTGGTCAACGGCCTGTCCCGCGTCCGTCCGGGCGCGAAGGTCACCCCCGAGACGATCGAGCTGCCGCCGAGCAAGACCTGAGCCCGCGCGGCTCGACACGAACGCCTTCGTGCGCGCCGCGCGGCGCGCCCCGCACCGACGACGCAGGGCCCCGTCCGGGAGACCGGCGGGCCTCAGAGGTTTGACCGATGCGTTTCGCCCACTTCTTCGTCGACAGACCGATCTTCGCGTCCGTCACGTCGATCGTCTTCCTGATCCTCGGCTTCGTGGCCTACGAGAGCCTGCCGGTCTCGCAGTACCCCGAGATCGTGCCGCCGACCGTGACGGTGCGCGCCTCCTATCCGGGCGCCAACGCCGAGACCGTGGCCGCCACGATCGCGACGCCGATCGAGCAGGAGGTCAACGGCGTCGACAACATGCTCTACATGACGTCGTTGTCGACCAACGACGGCAACATGCTGCTGACCGTGACCTTCAAGGTCGGCACCAACCTCGATATCGCGAACGTGCTGGTGCAGAACCGGCTGTCGGTGGCGCAGCCGCGCCTGCCGCCGGACGTGCGCAACCTCGGCGTCACGGTCCGCAAGGCCTCGCCCGACCTGATGCTGGTCGTGCACCTGCTCTCCCCGAACAAGACCTACGACCAGAACTACCTCGCCAACTACATCTACCTGAACATCCGCGACGAGCTGCTGCGCCTCGACGGCGTCGGCGACATCACGATCTTCGGCGGTAACGAGTACGCCGAGCGCGTCTGGGTCGACCCCAACAAGCTCGCCGCCTACGGCCTCTCGGTCACCGACGTCACGACCGCCCTGCAGGAGCAGAACGTCCAGGTGGCCGCCGGCCAGCTGAACGGTCCGCCGGCCGCCAAGGGCGAGGCGTTCCAGCTCGTCGTGCAGTCGCAGGCGCGGTTCAAGACGCCGGAGCAGTTCGCCGAGGTGATCATCAAGGCGCAGGACGGGCGCCTCGTCCGGGTCAAGGACATCGCCCGCGTCGAGATGGGCCAGAAGGACTACACGACCAACTCGTTCCTCAACGACACGCCCGCGGTGGGCATCGGCGCCTTCCAGCGGCCGGGCACCAACGCCCTCGACGCGGCGGCGTCGGTCAAGAAGGTGATGGAGGAGGTCAAGAAGAACTTCCCGCCGGACGTCGAGTACCGCATCGCCTACAACCCGACGGAGTTCATCGAGGAATCGATCCACGAGGTCTACAAGACGCTGTTCGAGGCGGTCGGCCTCGTCGTCATCGTGGTGCTGGTCTTCCTCCAGAGCTGGCGGACGGCCCTGATCCCGGTCATCGCGATCCCGGTCTCGCTGATCGGCACCTTCGCGGCGATGGCGGCCTTCGGCTTCTCGCTGAACAACCTGACCCTGTTCGGGCTGGTGCTCGCCATCGGCATCGTGGTCGACGACGCGATCGTGGTGGTGGAGAACGTCGAGCGCAACATGGCCGAGGGCCTGTCGCCGGGCGATGCCGCGCACAAGACCATGGACGAGGTCGGCGGCGCGGTCATCGCCATCGCGCTGGTGCTCGCCGCGGTGTTCGTGCCGACGGCGTTCATCCCGGGCATCTCGGGCCAGTTCTACAAGCAGTTCGCGCTGACCATCGCGGCCTCGACCCTGATCTCGGCCTTCAACTCGCTGACCCTGTCGCCGGCGCTCTGCAAGCTGCTGCTGGTGCCCCACCACGCCCGCAAGGAGCCGAAGTTCTTCCTGACCCGGTTCGTGAACTGGCTGGCGAACGGCTTCAACCGCGCCTTCGACGCCACGTCGAACGCCTATGGACGGTTGATCCGGGTCCTGACCGGCGGCATCGTCGGCCTCGGCGTGATGCTGCTGGTCTACGCGGCGGTGATCGCCGGGACGCTGCATCTGGCGCAGACGACGCCCACGGGCTTCATCCCCGACCAGGATCAGGGCTACCTGATCGGCGTCGTCCAGCTCCCCTCCGGCTCCTCCCTCGACCGCACCACGGAGGTGTGCCTGCGCGCCGCCAAGCAGGCCCGGACGGTCGACGGCGTGGCCAACGCGGTGATCATCGCGGGCTTCGACGGCGCCACCTTCACGAACACGACCAATGCCGGCGTGATGTTCCTGACCCTCAAGGGGGCGAAGGAGCGCGCCGAGCAGGGGCGGAGCGCCGCCGTGATCACCGGTGAGGTGCTCAAGGCCACGTCCGACATCCAGGAGGCGCGGGTCATCGTCATCCCGCCGCCGCCGGTCCGCGGTCTCGGCAACGGCGGCGGTTTCAAGATGCAGATCGAGAGCCGCCAATCGTCGGACATCGGTCCGCTCATGGCCGCCGCCGGCGAGGTCATCGCCCAGGCGAACCAGAGCGCGGACGTCCAGCGCGTCTTCACGACCTTCGACAACTCGACGCCGCAGCTCTTCCTCGACATCGACCGCACCATCGCGCGGATGCTGAACGTGCCGCTGGCCAACGTGTTCTCGTCGGTCCAGGCGGATCTCGGCGGCACCTACGTCAACGACTTCAACACCCTCGGCCGCATCTACCAGGTGCGCCTGCAGGGCGACGCGGCCTTCCGCACGTCGGTGCAGGACATCTCGCAGATCAAGGTGCGCTCCTCCACCGGCGCGCTGGTGCCGATGGGCACGCTCGCCTCGGTGCGGGACGTCACCGGGCCGCAGATCGTGCAGCGGTTCAACCTGTACTACTCGGTCCCGGTGCAGGGCGTGGCCAAGCCCGGCGTCTCGACCGGCCAGGCGCTCAACGCCATGGAGGAGATCGCCAAGAAGGCGCTGCCCGACGGCTACTCCTACGACTGGACCGAGATCGCCTACCAGCAGAAGGCGGCGAGCGGCACGGCCGGCGCGGTCTTCGCCCTCGGCGTGCTGCTGGTCTTCCTCGTGCTCGCCGCGCAGTACGAATCCTGGGCGCTGCCCCTCGCGATCCTGCTGGTGGTGCCGACCGGCGTGCTCGCCGCCCTGGCGGGCGTGCAGTTCCGGGGGCAGGACAACAACATCCTGACCCAGATCGGCCTGATCGTGCTCATCGGCCTCGCGGCGAAGAACGCGATCCTGATCGTCGAGTTCGCGCACGACATCGAGCAGCGGGAGCACCGCGGCCCGGTCGAGGCGGCGGTGGAGGCCTGCCGTCTCCGCCTGCGCCCGATCCTGATGACCGCCTTCGCGTTCATCCTCGGCACCCTGCCGCTGGTCGTGGCCACCGGCCCCGGCGCCGAGATGCGCCAGGCGCTCGGCACCGCGGTGTTCTTCGGGATGATCGGCGCGACCTTCTTCGGCCTGTTCCTGACGCCGGTCTTCTACGTGGTCATCCGCCACTTCTCGATCTGGCTGGGCCGATTCCGGAAGAAGCACACGCACGGCGATCCCGGCGGCGCCGCCCCGGCCCACGGCTGACGGCCAGCGCGGCCGCCAAGCCCGGGCCGCCAGAACCCGGAGGCCGCGCCGGATCCGCGAGGGTCGGGCGCGGCTTCCGCGCGACGGGCGGGGGGCGCCCGGTGTAGAGGCTCGCGGCATGCACGCCCTCGGTCGCCTGATTCTCGGGGCCTTCGCCCTCCTGCTCGCCGTCCCCGCGGGCCTCGCGGTCCTCGTCCTGGCGCTCCTCGTCGACCCGGACGCGCAGGCCTGGCTGACCGGCGGGGCGCTCGCCGGCCTCGACATGGCCCTGTCGGACCTCTCGGCCGGGCTGCCGCCGGAGGGGCTCGCCCTGTTCCTCGCCGGCCTCGCCAAGGCGCTGTTCGCGCTGCTGTTCGTGCCCCCGGCCCTGATCGGTCTCGGCGGTGAGATCCTCGGGCGCCGCGGCGTCCTGTGGTACGGCGCCGGCTGCGGGCTGCTCACCGCCGCCCTCCCCTGGCTGACGCGCGGCGCGCTCCGGTCCGGCGGAGGCGCCCGCGACGCCGCCCTCCTCGCCGGCGAGGCGCGCCTGACGCTGATCCTGTTCGCTGTCGGCGCCAGCGCCGGGCTGGTCTACTGGCTGGTGGCCGGGCGCGGCGCCGGCCTTCTCCGGGACCGGCATCGCCCGGAGGGGACCTGACGCTTCCCGCGACGCCGCCCTTGGCCCCGGACGCGCGGGCGCGCTACAGGGGAGCCGCCACGACACGGTTTCCGATGCTCGCCCTGCGCTCTCTCGCCTTCAACGTCTGCTTCTACGCCGTCACGACGGTCCTGGCCTTCGCCGGCCTGCCCATGCTGGTCTCCGGCCGGTCGGTGCTGCGGCTCGCCCGCGCCTGGGGGCGGATCACCCTGTGGCTCCTGCGGGTCGTCGCGGGGACGCGGGTCGAGTTCCGCGGGCTGGAGAACATCCCGCCCGGCCCCCTGCTGGTGGCGGCCAAGCACCAGTCGGCCCTGGAGACCCTGGCCCTCTGCACGGTGCTGCCGAACTTCGCTTACATCTTGAAGAAGGAGCTGCTGCTCATCCCGCTGATCGGCTGGTACCTGTCGCGCAGCGGCATGGTGGCGATCGACCGGTCGAAGGGCACCCGGGCCATGAGCCTGATGAACGCCGCCGCCGGCGCGGCGATCCGGGACGGGCGCCAGCTCATCATCTTCCCCGAGGGGACCCGCCGTCCGGTCGGGGCGCCGCCCGCCTACAAGCAGGGGCTCTCGCACCTCTACACCGCCCTGAACGTCCCCTGCCTGCCCGTCGCGCTGAACACCGGGCTGTTCTGGTCGCGCAACAGCCTCGTGCGCCGGCCGGGCCGGGCCGTGATCGAGTTCCTGCCGCCCATCCCCCCGGGCCTGCCCCGCCAGGCGTTCCAGGCGCTGGCCCAGGAGCGTCTCGAGACGGCCTCGAACGCCCTCGTCGAGGGCGGACTCCAGGGCCTCGCGGCCGAGGGGCACGCCGTGCCGGCCGACGAGGCGCCGGCCGCCGCCGACGCCCGTCGCTGAGCCGCTCGCGGGCGCGGTTTTCCGCGTCGGGCCGGTGCCCGGCGGCTTGTGGATAACGGGCATCGTCGCCACATCTCCCTCTAGGAACGTCGCCCTTGACGCCTGTGGATATCGCGCGTTAGGTTGGAACAAATGGCGAACAGAAGAGCCCTGTCCTGGTCGGCCGCGCTCCGCGACCTGAAGGACGATCGCACCCGGAGGCAGGACGTGCGTGAAGAACGCCTCAAGACGACCGCGGGTCTGCGCGGCTCCCCCGCGCTCCCGCTCTCGGCCTGGCGTGGCCGTTCCGGCCGGCGCTACGTGGTCGGTGTCCATCCGGCCGGGGGCTTCGACCTCGACGAGATGGCGCAGGCCGTGGTGATCGCCGTCCGCCGGGACAATGCCGGCATCGCCGAGATGGTCTCGGTGGCGAGCTCCAGCGAGAGCCCGCGCGACCATCTGCGCCGGACCTGGCTCGACCGTGTTCGTCGCCGGGGTGCCACCGAGATGCACGTGCACCGCCTCGCCGAGAACGAGGCCGAGCGGACGGCGATCGTCGAGGATCTGCAGGTCGACACCGTCGAGCCGGCGCAGGTC
Organism: Methylobacterium sp. PvP105; assembly: GCF_017876975.1. Classification (NCBI taxonomy): domain Bacteria; kingdom Pseudomonadati; phylum Pseudomonadota; class Alphaproteobacteria; order Hyphomicrobiales; family Methylobacteriaceae; genus Methylobacterium; species Methylobacterium sp. PvP105. Next base: position 3,700,852 of record NZ_JAGIPA010000001.1, read on the forward strand.
TGAGCGGAAACGCGCCGCGCAGGAACGGATCGCGTCCGTGGCGGTCGACCCCGGGCGGCGCTGCCCCAGTTTCGCCCCGTGCATGGCCTCAAGGCGGGGCCACGATGTCCCCGAGGGGACGGGGTCGGGGAGCGGAGCGCATGGTGCAGGATCGGACGCGGCCGGAGAGCGCCGCTGGGACAGCCCCGGTTCGGGGCGCGCGGCGATCCCGGCTCGGGCTGTTCCTGCCCTACATCCTGCTCGCCCTCGTGGTGGCGGGCTGGTCGGCCGGCTGGCTGTGGATGCGTGAGCGCGCGGCCAGCGAGATCGACGGCTGGATCGCCCGCGAGGCGGCGGCCGGGCGCACCTGGACCTGTGCGGACCGGTCCCTCGGGGGCTACCCGTTCCGCCTCGAGCTGCGCTGCAGCGCCGTGACCCTCGAGCGCGCCGACGGCCGCTTCCGGCTCGGGCCGAGCACCGCCGTGGCGCAGATCTATCAGCCCCGCCTCGTCGTGTTCGAGAGCGTCGGGCCGTTCCATGTCGAGCAGGGCCCGCTGACGGGCGACGCGTCCTGGACCGCGCTCCAGGGCAGCTTCCACGGCGCGGCGGGAGGGTTCACCCGCGCCTCGCTGGTCGTCGACAATCCCGACATCTCCGTGACGGGCGCCGAGCCCGACCCGATCGCGGTCTCGGGCCGGCACCTGGAGCTGCATGCCCGGCCGAGCCCCGGCCGGTTCGAGTCCGACGGCGCCGTGGATATCAGCCTGCGCCTGAACCAAGCGGCGGTGCCGCAGCTCGACGCCCTCACCGGGACGCAGGATCCGGCCGATCTGGCCGTGGACGCGACCTTGACCCAGGCCACCGTGCTGCGCACCGGGACGGTGGCGCGCGAGCTGGAGCGCTGGCGTCAGGCCGGGGGCGCCCTGGACCTGACGGCCCTGTCGCTGGCCAAGGGCCCGCAGCGCGTCCAGGCGAAGGGCACGCTCGCCCTCGACGCCGCCCACCGCCCCGCGGGTCAGGTCGATCTGCGGGCGGCCGGCGTCGACGCGCTGGTCGGCAGCATCGTCGGCCAGCGCTTCGGCTCGGACAAGGGTGCCCTCGTGGGCCAGCTGGTCGGCGGACTCCTGGGCCTGGCCCAGCGCCCCAACCCGGGCGCGCCGGCCGACGCGACGCCGCTCAAGGCGCTCCCGCCGCTGCGGCTCGTCGACGGGAAGGTCGTCTTCAGCGGCTTCCCGATCCCCAACGTCTACGTGCCGGCGCTGTACTAGGCGACCCGCTGACCCGGGTCGCGGACCTGCTCGGCGTCGCGAGATCGGCTATAGAGGGCCCATGGCCTCATCCGCGTCCCCGACTCGCGTCAAGATCTGCGGGCTCAGCACCGAAGCGACCCTGACCGCCGCGCTGGAGGCCGGGGCGGACTGGATCGGCCTCGTGCACTTCCCGCGCAGTCCCCGGCACGTCTCGCTCGCGCAGGCCGCCGCCCTGGCGGCCCGCGCCCGCGGGCGGGCCGAGCGGGTCATCCTGCTCGTCGATCCTGACGACGCGCTGCTCGCCGCGGCGGTCGAGGCGGCGGATCCGGACCTCATCCAGCTCCACGGGAGCGAGAGCCCGGAGCGCGTGGCGGCGATCCGCGCCCGGACCGGGCGGCCGGTGATGAAGGCGATAGGCGTCGCGACGTCGACGGATCTCGCGGCGATGCCCGCCTACGCGGCGGTGGCCGACCGGATCCTGCTGGACGCCAAGGCCCCGCCGAATGCTGCCCTGCCGGGTGGCAACGGCCGGCGCTTCGACTGGGAGATCCTGCGCGGTGCCGCGCTCCCGGCCGGCACCATGCTGTCGGGCGGTCTCGATGCCGGTAACGTCGCCGACGCCCTCGCCCGCACGGGGATCGGCGCGGTCGACGTGTCGTCCGGCGTCGAGACGGCGCCCGGTGTGAAGGATCCGGCGCGGATCGCGGCCTTCGTGGCCGCCGCGCGCGGCGGCCGCTGAGGCCCCCGGCTCAGCGCGGGGCCGGAAGGGCCGTCCGGCCCGTATTGGGCACCGTGTAGGCGCCCGAGGTCTCGGTCTCCGGCGCGTAGGCCCGCAGTCGGGTCGCCTCGCGCTCGTGCCGGACGGCCTCGCGGCGGTGGTAGCGCGCCCGCGCCCGGGTCTTGCCCTGACCCAGCCACGTGAAGATGCCGCCCACGACGATGCCGAGGGCCACCGCGCCGAACAGGATCGCGTAGAGCGGGAGATCGACGCTGAAGACCGGCGCGTCCACGTTGAACGGATCGAAGGAGAGCCGCACCGGCGCGCGGTTGGCCACCGCCAGGAGGATCACCAGGGCGGCGATCGGCAGCAGCACGAGGCTCTTCAGGAAACGGATCATCGCGCTCACAGGTCCTTCCTACTCGGCGGCCGAGGCATTCTCGCCGATCCCGGCGGCGTTGAGGCGCTGGCGCATCTCCTTGCCGGTCTTGAACACGGGGATCGCCTTCTCGGACACGGCAACGGCGGCACCCGTGCGCGGGTTGCGTCCCCGGCGCGCCTCGCGGCGCTTGACCGAGAAGGCGCCGAAGCCGCGCAGCTCGACCCGGTCGCCGCGGGCCAGCGCGTCGGAAATGGTGTCGAGGATCGCGTTGACCAGGATCTCCACGTCGCGCTGGTAGAGATGCGGGTTCTGCTCGGCGATCTTGAGGACGAGCTCCGACTTGATCATGGCGTGGGATCTTCTCGCGGGATCGGGGCGGGCTGCGCGGCGGCGGTCGTTCAGGGTTCCGGGCGCCAGAGGGCGAGCATCCCGCCCCGGGCGGCCTCGGCCTCGGCGCCGACGGCCCGCAGCCGCGCCGCGAGGCCTTCCAGGCCGAGGAGGTCGGCGCCGATCCCGGCGGCGGACCAGAGGGAGAACCGGCTCTCCGAGGCGGGCTTCCAGTCCTTGATCGGCAGGTTCGCCTGGACGCCGCGGGCGCTCTCCAGCCACGCCACCGCCTGCCGCTCGCCCCCGAGTTCGTCGACCAGCTTCAGCGGCACGCTCTGGCGCCCGCTGAACACCCGGCCGTCCGAGACGGTGCTGAGCTGCGCCGGATCCATGCCGCGGCGCTCCGCGACGAGGCCCTTGAACCACGCGTAGGTGTCGCCGACCACGGAGGCGAGCGCGGCGCGCGCCTCCGGCGAGGTCGGGGTGAAGCCCGAGGGCTCGGCCTTGAGCGGCGACGACTTCACCGACTCGACCTTGACGCCGACCTTGTCCAGGAGACCCGAGAAGTCCGGGTACTGGAACAGCACGCCGATCGAGCCGACCAGACTGGTCTCGCGCGCGACGATGTGATCGGCCGCGATGGCGGTGATGTAGGCGCCCGAGGCGGCGGTGCCGTCCACGAAGGCCACGATCGGCTTCTTGGCGGCGAGCGCCCGGAGGTTGCGGAAGATCTCCTCCGAGCCCGTCGTGGTGCCGCCCGGCGAGTTGATCGAGACGATCACGCCCTTCACGGCGTCCGAATCGCCGACCCGCTTCATCAGCTTCGCGGTGGCCTCGCTCCCGGCGATGAAGCCCGAGACGGAGATGCGCGCGATCTGCGGCTGGACCGCGAAGGCGCCGTCCGCGCCCGTCCGCACCCGGTACCCGAGAGCCCCGACCGCCACGATGAGGCCGCCGACGCCGAGCACGCGCCAGAGGGACAACCTGCGGCGCAGGCGCCGCCGGTCAATCAGCAGTTCGGCATCGGCTGCCATGCTGTCGCTTCCCCTAAAGCACCCCGACCGGCCCCTCGACGGGGTGCGGGAGGCGTACCCCCGCGCCGGGCAAGTCCTTGGTTTCCTTCGGCTCGCTCGGTCCGAGCCGTGCGAGGCCGGTGTTCTAGAGCATTTTCCGCGGGCGTGGATACGGGGCGCGCGAAGAAAATGACGGGGCGGCGGGCCGCTGTCGCGTCGGACGGCGCGACCGGGCTCGCGGCCCGCGTTCGGCAACCTTGAATTGTCGGTGCCAAAAGAAAAACCCGCCCGGGACCGGGGTCCCGCGCGGGTCACGACGCGGCGGATCCGCCGCCCGGACAGGCCGGGCGGCGGAGGCCGTCGCTCACTCGTCGTCGGAGCGCTTCTTGTTGAAGGCGGCGCCGAGGATGTCGCCGAGCGAGGCGCCCGAATCGGCGGAGCCGAACTGGGCCATGGCCTCCTTCTCCTCGGCGACCTCGAGGGCCTTGATCGAGACCTGCACGCGGCGGGCCTTCCGGTCGAACTGGACGACGCGGGCGTCGAATTTCTCGCCGGCGGCGAAACGCTCGGGACGCTGGTCGCCGCGGTCGCGGGCGAGCTCGGCGCGACGGATGAAGGTCTGCATGTCGGTGTCGACGATCTTCACCTCGACGCCGGCATCCTTCACCTCGATCACCTCGCAGGTGACGATCTGGCCCTTCTTGATCTCGCCGGCCTCGGCGAAGGGGTCACCGCCGAGCTGCTTCACGCCCAGCGAGATCCGCTCCTTCTCGACGTCGACGTCGAGAACCTGGGCGCGGACCATGTCGCCCTTCTTGAACTCCTCGATGACCTGCTCGCCGGGACGGTTCCAGTCGAGATCCGACAGGTGGACCATGCCGTCGACGTCGCCCTCGAGGCCGATGAACAGGCCGAACTCGGTCTTGTTCTTGACCTCGCCCTCGACCTCGGAGCCGACCGGGTGCTTCTCGGCGAAGGCCTCCCAGGGGTTCTGCAGGGTCTGCTTGAGGCCCAGCGAGATGCGGCGCTTGACCGGATCGACCTCCAGGATCTGAACCTCGACCTCCTGGGAGGTGGAGACGATCTTGCCCGGATGGACGTTCTTCTTGGTCCAGCTCATCTCGGAGACGTGGATCAGGCCCTCGATCCCCGGCTCCAGCTCCACGAAGGCGCCGTAGTCGGTGATGTTGGTCACGCGGCCCTTGAGCTTGGCGCCCTCGGGGTAGCGGGCGGCGATGCCCTCCCACGGATCGGCCAGCAGCTGCTTGATGCCGAGCGAGATGCGGTGCGTCTCGTGGTTGATCTTGATGATCTTGACCTTCACGGTCTGGCCGATCGTGACCACTTCGGACGGGTGGTTCACGCGGCGCCACGCCATGTCGGTGACGTGCAGCAGGCCGTCGATGCCGCCGAGGTCGACGAACGCGCCGTACTCGGTGATGTTCTTGACGACGCCGTCGATGACCTGACCTTCCTCAAGGTTGGCCACCAGCTCCGAGCGCTGCTCGGCGCGGCTCTCCTCGAGGACCGTGCGGCGCGACACGACGATGTTGCCGCGGCGCCGATCCATCTTGAGGATCTGGAACGGCTGCGGGGTGCCCAGCAGCGGGGTGACGTCGCGGACCGGACGGATATCGACCTGCGAGCGCGGCAGGAACGCCACGGCGCCGTCGAGGTCGACGGTGTAGCCGCCCTTGACCTGGTTGAAGATCGTGCCGGTGACGCGGTCGTTGTTCTCGAACGACTTCTCGAGCTTGACCCAGCTCTCCTCGCGGCGCGCCTTGTCGCGCGAGATGACGGCCTCGCCGAGCGCGTTCTCGATCCGGTCGACGTAGACCTCGACCTCGTCGCCGACCTTCAGCTCGCCCTCGCGGCCGGGACCGGTGAATTCCTTGAGCGCGACACGGCCTTCCGTCTTGGCGCCGATGTCGATGACGGCCACGTCCTTCTCGATCGCGACGACGCGACCCTTGACGACGGAGCCTTCGGTGATCTCGTGTTCGAGGAAGCTCTCCTCGAGGAGGGCTGCGAAATCCTCGCGGCTCGGGCCACGCCCCAGAGCGGTACCTGCGGTCATTCTGTCTCCTGAACGGCCCCCGGCGGAGGCCCGTTGCGTCGGCGGCTCGCGTTGCAGGCGCCCCCGTTCGCCGCGGCCTTCCCGGAGTCTTTCGGGAGAGGCGACCGGTCCCGTGGGACCCGGTTTGCCGACGCGTCGATACGGATGACGAGGGCGGTCCGTCCGGCGGCCCGGCGGGCGCGCCAGAAGACGAGCGCGCGAGGGCGGATCCGGGAGGACGCGCGTCCCTTACAACATCGCCCTTGCGACTTCAACCGATTAGGGTTTTAGGCTCGGCGGGAGGCGGACGGTCCGCGGAGACCGGGCGGTCTTGCCGCCGGCGGCGGTTTTGGCGAACGTGTCCGCCATCGAACACTCGCGGTCGCGCTTCCGCGAATCGAGGGGGGCATCGCCGGACCGGCCGGGATCCGGGCCGGTCCGGCGATGCGGGGCGTGTTAGGGGGTGAAGCGTGCGGCGTCCTGATCACGACTTACGGGTTGACCACCGTCGGCGCGGCGGGACCGCGCGATCCGGGGGCTGAGCCTCCGATGCCGAACGGGTACAGCACCCCGATGGAGATGCTGGCGCGCAAGCTCGACAGCATCTCGCGCCTGGCCGATTCCGACCGCGCGGCGCTCCTCGACCTGCCGCACACGGTCCGGAACCTGCCGGCCCGCCACGACATCGTCCGGTTCGGCGACCGGCCGACCCACAGCTGCCTCGTCCTGCAGGGCTGGGTCTACCGCTACGCCGCCCTCGCCGAGGGCGGGCGGCAGATCCTGTCGTTCTACATCGCGGGCGACCTGCCGGACCTGCAGAGCCTTCACCTGCACCGGATGGATCACAACCTCGGCACCCTCACGCCCTGCGTCGTGGCGCTGATCGCGCATGACGACCTGCGCGCGGTCCTCCTGAGCAATCCGGGGCTCGCCGGCACCCTCTGGCGCGACAGCCTCATCGACGCCGCCCATTACCGGGAGCGCATCACCAGCCTCGGGCGGCGGCAGGCGCTCGGCCGCGTGGCCCACCTGTTCTGCGAACTGTACCTGCGGCAGAAGGCGGTCGGGCTCGCGCGCGGCCTGAGCTGCCCGCTGGTGCCCAAGCAGTCCGAACTCGCCGACGCGCTCGGTCTGACCAGCGTGCACCTGAACCGGGTCCTGCGCACCCTTCGCGGACGCGGGCTCGTCACGCTCAGCGGCGGCCTCCTGACGATCGAGGACTGGGACGCGCTGGCGGAGGTCGCGGAGTTCGACCAGACCTTCCTGCACCTCGCGAACAATTCGATCCCGGCCCGCGAGGCCGCCGAGGCGGTCTAGGGGGCGGGCCGGCGGACTGTCCGGCGGACTGTCCGGCGGGCGCGCGCCTCAGGCGGCCCGGGCCAGCGTATCGGGGGCCTCGGTCACCTCGTCGGTGTGGACGTCGAACCGGACCAAGTGGGCGGCGCCGAAGCTCGTCGTCAGGGCGCAGTCGGTGGCGTCGCGCCCGCGGGCCATGACGATGCGGCCGATGCGGGGCCGGTTGTGGCGGGCGTCGAACGTGTACCAGCGCGGTCCCTCGGGCCCCTCGAGGAAGACCTCGAACCACGCCGAGAAGTCCATCGGCGCCGGATCCTTCGGGACGCCGATATCGCCGAGGTAGCCGGTGGCGTAGCGCGCCGGGATGTTCATGCACCGGCACAGGGTGATCGCCAGATGCGCGAAGTCCCGGCACACGCCGACGCGCTGCGTGTAGCCGTCGAAGGCGGTGCGGGTCGCGTCGGCCTGCTGGTAGTCGAAGCGCAGGCGGGTATGGGCGAAATCGACGATCGCCTGGACCCGGCTCCAGCCCTCCGGGGTGCCGCCGAACAGGGACCACGCGGTCTGCGAGAGCTTGTCGGTGTCGCAGTAGCGCGAGCCGAGCAGGTACGGCATGACGTCGTCGGGCAGATCCTGCACCGCCATCTGGCGGGCGCCCGGGGCCTGATCGTCCGGCAGGCCGCTGTCGGCGATCGTGAAATCGGCCGCCACGGTGATCCGGCCGCCCGGCGCGACGATGCGCGTGCAGACGTTGCCGAAGGCGTCGATGTGCTGCGCCGCCGCGACCGGCGGATCGAAGGTGATCACCTCCGGCGTCAGGAGGTCACCCCGGCGCTCCGGGCGCACGTTCAGGAGCAGGTTCATCGGCGTGGGGCCGAACGTGTCGAAGGCGATCGAGAAGCCGGTGCGGATGTGCATCGTCGGAGACCGTGAAAATGGTCGCTGTCCGGCCGGGCCGGCAGACGGATCGTTACAGTACAGGGCCCTACAAACCGCGAGCCGAGGTCAGGTTCCGTCAGCGAGGTCAGTTCAAGACAGTTTGAGCTGCCTGAATATTTGGCAAGGGCCGCGCGGCGGTCGCCTCGGGGCCTCGGGGGCAGCCATGCGGCAGGCCGAGGGCGGGGCTGCGGTCAAGCGGGGCCGTCCGTCACTGCGCCATGTTGCAACGCACACGGCGCCCTCTTATCCCAGGCCGCTCGATTCCAGGGTCGGCCGGCTCCGCCGGGCACGGCCTGCTGCCAGACGATCGACGCCCATGACGCCCGACAAGCTTTCCCTGCCGAAGGACAAGATCCGAGTCCTGCTGCTCGAGGGCATCAACGACAGCGCCGTCGCGCTGATGCGGGCGGCCGGCTACACCAACCTGACGCGGCTGCCGAAGGCGCTGGACCGGGAGGCCCTGCACGAGGCGCTCCAGGGCGTTCACATGGTGGGCATCCGCTCGCGCACGCAGCTCGACGCGGCCGCCTTCGAGGCGGCGGACCGGCTCCTGGCCGTGGGCTGCTTCTCGGTCGGCACCAACCAGGTCGATCTGGAAGCGGCGCGTCACCGGGGCATCCCGGTCTTCAACGCCCCCTTCTCGAACACCCGGTCGGTGGCGGAGCTGACGATCGGCGAGATCGTGATGCTGCTGCGCCGGATCGTTCCGCGCTCGGTGGGGGCCCACGCGGGCCGCTGGGACAAGTCGGCGGCGGGCTCGCTGGAGGTGCGCGGCAAGACGCTGGGCATCGTCGGCTACGGCAATATCGGCACGCAGCTCTCGACCCTGGCCGAGGCCATGGGCATGCGGGTGCTGTTCTACGACCACACCGACAAGCTGCGCCACGGCAACACCGAGCCGGTCGAGACGCTGCACGATCTGCTGGCCCAGAGCGACGTCGTCTCGCTGCACGTGCCGGAGACTGACGCCACCGCCAACATGATCGGCGCGGCCGAGATCCGGGCGATGAAGGCCGGCGCCTTCCTGATCAACAACGCCCGGGGCACCGTGGTCGATCTCGAGGCGCTGGCCGCGGCCCTGCGCGACGGCCATCTCAAGGGCGCGGCCGTCGACGTCTTCCCGGTGGAGCCCGGCTCGAACGCCGAAACCTTCGTGAGCCCGCTCCAGGGGCTCGAGAACGTGATCCTCACCCCGCATATCGGCGGGTCCACCGAGGAGGCGCAGGAGCGGATCGGCTCCGAGGTGGCGCGTAAGCTCGTGGACTACTCCGATATCGGCTCGACCGTCGGCGCCGTGAACTTCCCGCAGGTGCAGCTCCCGGCCCGCCCGACCGGGACGCGGTTCATCCACGTCCAGCGCAACCTGCCCGGCATGCTCGGGCGGCTCAACGACGTGTTCTCCCGCGGCCACGTCAACATCGCCGCGCAGTTCTACCAGACCGACGGCGAGGTCGGTTACGTGGTGCTCGAGACCGACGCCACCGACGCGGATGCCGAGGCGCTGCTCACCGAGATCCGCGCCATCCCGGGCACGATCCGCGCCCGCCTCCTGTACGAGCGCCGCTGACCGCGAGGCGCGCGCGGGAATTTCCGCGACGCGCGTGAACGCGGCGGGTCTTGCCGCGTTCGTCTTGCGCGGCCAAGCTGGCCGCTGTTCAAGTCATGCACGGCACATCGACGGCCTCGACCGATCGAGCGCCCGGCCGGCGGAGGAATTGCGGTGACGAAGCGTGTAGCGTGCGCATGGGCCGGCCTCTTGCTCGGCATCGCCGGGTCGGTCTCGGCCGTCTCCGGCGCGTCGGCGGATTGCCTGCGCCGGGTCTATAACCGGTCGAACCTCGTCCTCGTCGCCCGTCAGGACGGCGGGCCGCCCGCTACCCTGCTGCCCGGCCAGTCGCTCCCGGTGCGGCTCGCGCGGCCGGGACAGATCGACATCGCGGCCTATTGCGGTGTGCCGGCCGCGGGCGGGACCCCGGTCACCCAGCGGACCTTCGATTACGAGGCGGTGCTCGACCGCTGCTTCGTCCGGTTCGGGGGCGACCTGTTCGTGCCGCAGCTCGGGCGCGGCTTCATCGGCCTCCAGGAGACGGCGCCCTTCACGGTGAACAACCCGCGCCAGGGCGACATCATCCTCGGGCCCGCGGCCGGAGCGTCGTGCCCGCTGCCGGCCGCGGCTCCCGTGCTGAGCCGCCGGGGTTGAGTCTCAGAGATAGTGCCGGAAGACGACGCCGCCGTCGTCGGAGGCGCCCGGTTGCGGGGGCGAGACCGGCCCGATGAACGGGCTCGCGAGGCGCAGGGCGACGAGGCCGAGGGCCGCGAGCGCCGGGGCGATCAGGCGGAACGGGCGAGCGAGCATGGACGCCTCCGTCGCGCCGCCGATCCCGCCTGCGTCGTGCAGAGAGACAGGGTGCGCATGTGAAGCATCGCACCTTACGGCCGAGCTGAACGTGCCGAAGCGCACACGGGTAACGTTAAGGGCCCTCCCGGCCGGCCGGCTCGCGGGCCCGGCCGGGGACGACGTGACGGTCGGGCGCTTGCGTCCACCGCCTCGCTGGCAAGTCCGCCGATGCCCTCCTATGCTGCCCTTGTCGGGGGCTGCCTGGGGTCGCGCTGCACGGGCCGCGATGGCGCTTCCCGGGTAGGACCGACTGCGTGAACGAGGACGCGCGTATGCTGACCCAGACAGGCAACTCGATTCTCCGAGGCGATCTCGGCGTCGAGGAGACCACCGAGTCCGACAACATCGTCCGCTGGGACGGCGAGCGGCTCTACGTGGAGCAGGACGTCTACCACAACGGGCAACTGGTTCACCGCAAGTACCGTCGAACCGTCACCGAGCCTGTCGCCCGCGCGCTCTGGGCGATCATCAACCGCGCCAAGCAGTGAGGCGCCGGGCGGGCGCGTCGCGCACGCGCCTGCCCGATCCGACGTTCCGCCCTACCGGGCCGCGCCGGCGAGGAGCGTCGTGGACCTGTCCGGCCGGGTGACGCGACTCGGAGACGTGAGCTGCGCGGCGGCGGGCGCCGCCTGTATCGGGCGCGTGGTAGCGCGTTCAGTCCTGGAAACCGGACCTCGCGTCCCGAATGCCGTCCGTCCTCGACGAAGCCGGAGCGGCGCGGTCTTGCTGAGCTTGACCGGGATCGGTGAGCCCGCGTCGCGCCCGAGTTCTGCGTCCATGCGCGTTCAGACTGCGCTCCGGTCCATGCTGGCAAAACTACTCCTCGATCGCTGGTCGATCGTCGTGTTCAACGCGCTGATCGCGCTGCCGCTGACGCTGGCGCTCGTCGAGGTCGCGTCGCTGCTCTGGGGCACGGGCTTCCGGACCCACGCGACGATCCACGAAGCCGGCCACCTGATCGAGGGGATGGGGGTCATCCTGATCGGCTGGGGCGTGGTGCTGGAGGAGCGCCACGGCGTGAGCCATCTCCTCGGCGGCCTGCCGAGCGAGGATCCGGAGCACGAGGCGGCGATCGACGCCCTCTGCCACCACGGCGGCCTCGCCCTGCTGGTCCTGGGGCTGGTCGCCGAGATCCTCGTGCAATGCGTCGAGGTGCCGGACCACATCATCAACACCGACCGGATCGAGCGGGTGGTCCTGACCGGCGGGGCCGTCTTCCTCGCCTTCGGCCTCGCGACGCTGGTGCGGCTCTCGGCCGGTCTCGCGACGTTCCGCGGGCCCGCGCCCGCGAGCGCCGGCGCGTCCCTGCCCGAGGCGCACCCGCGCTGAGGCCCGGTCCGCGCCGCGCGTTCCCGGCAGAGGCCGACCCGTGCGCGCCTAGGCGGCGACGGCCGCGGTCGGCGCGACGAGGGTGAGGTGGGCCGGCCGAAGCACCTCGAGACGGTCATGGGCGTTGTCGAACGCGGCCCGGATCGTCGTGCCCGCGTCTTCGACGGCGACCAGCACCGCCAGCTTCTGGGCGGTGGCCCGATCGGCGAGGCCGCGCGCGGCCGAGACGAGCGACTGCTCCAGATTCAGGAATTCCGTCTCCGCATCCTTGCCCGCCTCCCGCGCGACGGACGCGAGGCGGTCCAGCACGGCTTCCAGGGCGTGGCGCAGCACAAGTGTCCGCACGCGCTCCTGCAGGAGCGCCCTCTCGTCGATCTTCATCGGAATCGGTCCGGGTTCGGGAACACGGCCAAGCTCTCATACTTCGCGGCCGTGTGCAGCCACCTTTTTGCAACAGCGCAATACTGTCTCGCGACCGGGGCGCTCTGCCCGTTCACCGTCTCGCCGCCGCGATCCGGCTCAGTTGTTCTACAATCACGTGCCGAGTATTTGGGCGTTTCGAGAATCGAATGCGCTATCTCGACAGATTCAGGGCACAGAAAACCCCCGCGTGGAGGCCAGCATCGCCGCCCGAATACCTCCGATTCGCCGGGGACGATGCTGGCGGCCGCACGGCCTCGCGGTCACCGCCCGGCACGAGTCGGCGCCAGCCGGGAGGCGCTCCGCGGGTCAGTACGGCGTGCCGCGCCGGCGCCGGTTCCGCAGGGCCTCGGCGTGCCATTCCAGCTCGTCGAGGAAGCGGCCGGCCGCCGCCGCGAGCCAGGGCTCGGCGGGGACGCCCTGCGCGTCGACGACCTTCTGGAGCCGGGGAATCGGCAGGAGCGAGGGGATACTCGACATGCCCATCTCGGCGAGCATGGCCCGCAGCGGCATCGCGGCCCGGACGCCGCCGAACTGGCCGGCCGAGTAGCAGCAGATGGCCGAGGGCCGCCAGAAATACTCCTCGAGGAAGTGATCGAGGGTGTTGGACAGCGCCGGCGGCACACCGTGGTTGTACTCGGCCGTGACGACCAGGAAGGCGTCGGCGCGGCGGAAGAGGTCGGCGCAGCGCTGCAGGGGTTCCGGGGCCGTCCCGGCCGGGTATTCCTTGAACATCCGGTCGAGGAGCGGGAGCGCCAGTTCGGCCGGATCGACCAGCGGGGCGGCGTGGCCGCGCGCCGCGAGCTGCGCGATCAGGAAGCGCGCGGCGCGGATGCCGATGCGGTCGGCCCGGACGCTGCCGAGGATCACGGGGATGGTCAGGGCCATGGCGCTCTCCGGTTGTCCCGATCATGCCAGAGCCGGCCGCGCCGCTCCAGACGCGGGTCGAACCCGGGGGCGTCAGGCCTTGGTGCTGCTGGTGAGCGCGGCCGCGATGCCGAGCGGTCCGCCGGCCGCGTAGGCGGTGACCGCCTTCGTCAGCTGCTGCAGGAAGGATTGCAGGTCGCTGCCGCTGTCCGTCGCCGTGGCCGTCGCGGGATCGGCGGACGCGGTCGTGGACGTGCTCGCGGAGGTGCTCGCGGAGGTGCTCGCGAAGGTGCTTGCGGACGAGGCCGCGGACGCGTCCGCGGCGCCGCCGCTCTGGGCGGCCGCCCCGCCCTGCTCGGCATCCGACACCGAGCGATGGCCGTGGTGGCCGCGATGGTGCTGGACGGGGCGCGCGCCGGCCGCGGCCTGGCCGGCCTCGGTGCCGGTGGTCGACGCGTCGTCGGCGTTGGCCGCGGCTTCCGCGGGCGCGGTGACGCCGTTCTGCAGCCCCATCTGGCTGAAGTCGGATTGCAGCTGGAGGAGCGACGCCATCAGGTCGTTCGACAGGGTCGGCGTCGATGCCGTCCCGGTCGACGGGGCGGCGCTGTCCGCGGTCGCCGCCTGCGCGCCGGTCCCCTGGCCCGCCGTCGCGGCGGTCCCGGCGTCGAGGCGGGCCGCGTTCGCCGCGCGCGCCTGCCTCAGGGCGCCGACGAGATCCCGCTGGAGTGAACTGCCCGAAACCGTATTCACCGACATGGTACGTCTCCGCGACCGCCCTCGCTGCGGGCAGGCACGGGCCGTTCCAGGATTTCCCCAATGTTTTCAGCGGCGCGTCCGGGCCCCTGGCCGGCAGGATCGGCCGGGCGGCAGAATCTGCCGCTCCTAGCCGGCCGACACGGACCGCATCAGCACGAGCCCGGTCGCGTGCCCGTTGCCGAAGGCCGCGAGGAGCGCGACCACGGCCAGCAACGCGCTCAGGAGGAACAGGGCTCCCAGCCCCTCCGCCACGGCCTCGGTGCGGGTCCCGGCCTTCTGGATGACGATCCAGCCGAGGGTGAACAGGGACGCCATCGCGAGCGGAAAGCCGAGACCGGACGGCATCACCGATCGCGTCCCGACAGGGGCCGGGCGCCCACCGCGTCGCAGGCGTGAGGGGTCCGCATCGACGGGGCGGGGACGAGGTCGCCCTCGTAGCGCGTCCGCACCGTGTAGGCCGCGTGCCAGACCGGCCCGGTCCGCATGATCCTCCGAGCCGCGGGCTCCCGCCCCGGCCGCCGCGACAGCGCGGCGATCAGGGCGGGGACGGCGTAGTCGGTGACGGCGTGCACGTGGATCGGGATCATGTCCGGCACGGCCTCGGCAGCGGGTCAGGCGGATCTCGGCCCGGTGCTCGCGTCGCCGAGATGGCGCAGGTTCTCGGGCGGCGTCTCGGCCTCCGTCGCCTCCACGGAGTCGACGCTGCCGCCGCTCACCGCGTCGACGCGGTGCTGACCCGACGCGGTGCGGACGACCTCGGCCTGCCAGCCCGGATCGGACTGGCGCTCGTGCATGAGTTCCGCCGGGCGCGCCAGATCCCGGGCCTCGTCCTGACCCAGATCCTGGCCGTTCCGGTCGGCCGTCGCGCTGAAGCTGCGCAGGCTCGCGCGGTCGGACGGGTTCGCATCGGTCGGGTTGCGGGCCATGGCGGTTCTCCTGAGCTGTGACGGGATGGGTCAGAGGATCGGCTTGCCGCCGGTCACCGCCACGGTGGCGCCGGAGACGTAGCTCGACTCCGGTCCGGCCAGCATGACGTAGACGGGGGCGAGCTCGCAGGGCTGGCCGGGGCGCTTCATCGGCACCTGCGACCCGAAGGAGCGGACCTTCTCCTCCGGCATGGTGGAGGGGATGAGCGGCGTCCAGACCGGCCCCGGGGCCACGCAGTTCACCCGGATGTCGCGCTCCGCCAGCATCTGGGCGAGGCCGCCGGTGAAGTTCTGGATCGCGCCCTTGGTGGTGGCGTAGGCGAGCAGTTGCGGGCTGGGCGCGTCGGCGTTCACCGAGGTGGTGTTGATGATCGAGCTGCCGCTCCTCATGTGCGGGAGAGCGGCCTTCACCAGGTAGAACATGGCGTGGATGTTGGTCGCGAAGGTGACCTCCCACTCCTCGTCGGAGATCTCCTCCGGGTTCGCGAAGGTCTTCTGGTGCGCGGCGTTGTTGACGAGCACGTCGACCTGCCCGAACGCGGCCACCGCCTTGTCGACGATGGCGCGGCAATGCTTCGGGTCCTTGATGTCCCCCGGCACCGCCACGGCCGTGCGGCCCGCCGATTCCACGAGGCGGCAGGTCTCCCGGGCGTCGTCGTGCTCGTCGTAGTAGCTGACCAGCACGTCCGCCCCCTCGCGGGCGAAGGCGAGCGCCACCGCCCGGCCGATGCCGCTGTCCGCGCCGGTGATGATCGCCTTGCGGCCGGACAGCCGCCCCGAGCCGCGATAGTGCGACTCGCCGTAATCCGGTCGCGGATCCATGTCGGCGTCGCGGGCCGGCGGGGTGAGCTGGCGCTGCCGGTCGAAGGGCGGCTTCGGGAAGTCGGTCATGTGGCGCTCCTTGGGCGGCGGCTGAGGTGGTCGCGCTGCGGGGATCCCCAGGCGGGGCGTCGAACGGGAGCTGCGCCTCGGCGCCCGGATCGACCGCGGACATGTCTGCGCCCGGCCGCCGGATGCCGCGGAGGTCGAGCGTGGCCGGGACCGGGGTCTCGGCAGGAATCGTCCCCCGTGTCGACAACCCGACCCGGCCGGCATTGTTTCGCGGGATTCGCGAGCCGCCGCGCAGTGTCGAGGTCGTTGCGCGCACGGGCACAGTAATGGCGCCGATCATGGCGCTCGCTCGCCTCCGTGATCGGGGCGGATGAATGTATAGTTTCGCTCGAACGGTGCCGCGTTCGCGGATCAGCTACCAAGCGTGACCGGGAAAGCCTGGTCCGGAACGATGCGGACCTTGTCGGGTTGGCTCCGTATTCGGCCAACACGGGGTTACCATGACGACCAAGCCACCGCCTGTTCCGCCGGCCAACCGGTCCGACAAGGGGCCCGGCAGCGCCACCGAAGCGCCGCTCACGCAGGGCCGTGCCGGATCCCAGACCAAGGATCCGGACAAGGTCGGCCAAGCCGGAAATTCCAAGGTGAACACCACCAACCAGGGCTACCAGCAGGACCGCTGACGGTCCGAGCCGCGCGGGCGCCGCGAGCCGCCGTGCCCGACGAGAGTGTTGATCTGCACCGGAGGATGATCATGGCGAATGCCAGTCGGCACAAGGTCGGCCCAGGCGCCCAGGGCAAGGGAAGCGGAACCGGGGCCATGTCGGAGCTGCCCGAAGGCGTGCTGCCGGAGAACATGGTGCTCAGCAACCGCGACAAGTCCCGGCACAGCGACGAGCGAGGCCTGGACAGCAAGAACGTCCAGACCGAGCAGTACCAGGATCACGCCGGCAATCGGCAGGTGGTCGCCGAGCTGGACGCCGACGCCGACGGCAACACGAGCGGCCTGGCGAACCCGAAGACGGACGAGTCCGGGGCGCAGAGCAGCCTGAAGCGTCAGCAGCACTCGTAGGCGCCCAGTCCACGATCGGGGAGGCGCGGCGCGAGATCCGCGTCTCCCGAGGCCGCACCGCGCGGAACCCCCCGCGCGCCCATACCGGCGCGCCGCGTCCGACGTTCGCGCGGGCAGCATTCGACCTGCGGCGCCGGCCACCCCATCCCGGAGAGGCGCGATGTCGCGTGTGAGAGGTCTGGCCACAGCGCTGCTCGGTTTGGCCGCCGGTCGCGCTCAGGCGCAGGCCGTGAATCCGACGCCGGGAACCGAGGCGGCGCAATCCAACGGGCTGCTCGGGATGCCGGCCCTGCTGCTGATCGGCATCATCATCGCCTTCGCGGTTCTGTACGCGCTGCGCGCCCGCCGGCGCTGAGTGACGGAGCGCCGCCTCGCGGGACTGTGGGACCGTGCGCGCCGCCTCCAGCCCACCCACGGACACCGCACCGGAGCCGAATGCGGTTCACGGGGCTTTGCCGTCGGCCGACCTGAGCGTGCCCGCCGGTACAGCGACGCCGCGCGACGAGGTGACGGTCGCCGAAGTGGCGGCCTCTCTGAACTGTCGCAGGACAAAAGGAAGCGGGATTGGCCGTCTCCTGCGCGACGTTCATTCGGATAGATATGACACAGCCTGAGTAGCGACCATGACCACAACAGTCACAGCGGTGGCATCGGCAATCCTTGCCGGCGCCCTTTTCGGCATGCCGACCGGAGCCAGCGCGCAGGCGGGCAGCTTCGCCAATCACGGATTCGGCAACCACAACTTCGGAGCTGCGGCCGTCGCGGGCGGCGGTGGTTTCAGCAATCACGGCTTCGGCAATCGCGGCTTCGGAGCCGGTCCCGCAGGCGGCGGTTTCGCCAACCGGGGTTTCGGCAATCACGCGCTCGGGTCGGGAGCGGCTGCCGCCGGCTTCGCCAATCACGGTTTCGGCAACCACAATTTCGGTCGGCCCTCTGTCGGCGGCGGGCTGTCCAACCTGGGCTTCGGGCACGGGCTCGGGGCCCATCGCGGCTACGGTCATCATCGCCATGACGGCTACAACCGCGGCTTCTACGGGAGGCCCTACGGCTACGGCTACGGCCGGCGCGGGTATGGCCTCGGCGGTTTGGGCCTGGGGCTCGCTGTGGGCGGTCTGTACGGCGGCTACGGCTATCCGGGATACGGCTACGACGCCGGGTACTACGGCGGCTACGCGCCCGTCACTTACGGCTACGCCGACACCGAGACCGACCGCGTCGTCGACGATGACCGCGGCTGCGCGCGCCGGTTCCGGTCCTACGACCCGCAGAGCGGGACCTATCTCGGCCGGGACGGGCGCCGCCATCGCTGCCGGTAAGGCTCGGCCGTCCTGAGGCGACTGAATCGGCCATGGAACAGTCCCGGCACGCTGCGGCGTCGGCGGGACTGGAGGTGGCCTCGGCGCGATCGGCCTGATCAGACACGCGGCACGACGTAGCGCCGGCGCTACGACATCGTCTCGGCCTCGTCGTCGCCGCCGGTTGCCCCGACCGTGGGCCCCGGCCGATACGCGTCGAGGGTCGCGTAGGCATCCGTGCCGGTGAGCCCCAGCCGTTCCATGTCGGTCAGGAGCGCCAGGATGTCGGCGTCGACCGGCTCGCCGGCTTCCTTGCGCTCGATCAGGGTGTTGACCAACTCCTGGTCGCTGATCGACGTCGCGCTGGGTTCGTTCGGATCGGTGAAGGCCATGACCGGTCTCTCGCAGGGTGGATCCGGGATCTAGGTCGCGCCCGGCGCCCGGCCACACGCGTCTGAGGGTGGGGCTGCGGGGCGGCGGCGCCGCCGATGTCGGTGCGGCCGAACGCGCTGGCAAGGAGATGCCGCACCCGTCACATCGTCGGACGCGACGCCGGGCTTGGCTCACGGTGCAAGACCTCGTGCTGCCAAGTGGGGTGGCGCGCGTCCAATCCGACGTGCTGGCCGACGTACAGGGTCGCCAGCAAGCCGAGCAGCAGAAGCAGGCCGATGGTCACGGCGTCCGGATGCCTGCGCGCGCTGTGGATGCTGAGGCAGCCCAGCGTGAAGACGGCCGCGAGGACCAAGGGTCCGAGCATGTCGCCCGACATCGGGATCACCGTCGTGGCTGTCGTCGTCGCTCAGCGCGCCGCCGCCTCCGAGCGGCAAGGCTGCCCGACAGAGACGTTCGAGCGGGCCCGAAGCATCCCGAACTCCATCGATACCATCGCGCGTCGGATCCGGCGGCGACGGGCGAGGAACGATCCGCGACGCCGCCTCGACGGGCGCCGTCCTGCAGCCGCCGCAATCGGCCCGGCCGCCGGCCTCTCTGCCTCGCGCCGGTCGAGCACAGCGCGCCGCGCGTATTGCCGAATGCCGGAACGGCAACGCTGTTCCCGGCCTCAGAGCCCGCCGCAGGCCGGGATGCCGAAAACTGAGTCAGATCAAGATGTTGGTAAGTGGATGGCTCCCCGAGCAGGACTCGAACCTGCGACAAGGCGATTAACAGTCGCCTGCTCTACCAACTGAGCTATCGGGGATCACGAGGGGGTCTCTACACACCGGGATCGCGGGGCGCAAGGGCCTCGTTGCAGGATCCGCGTTCAAACCGACGCGCGGCGCCCTGCGCCACGGGGCAGGCGCCCTCCCCGGGGCGTTCGCGAGGCCCGGACTGTGACTGATCGGCAACATTCGGGTCGACCCCATGCGCCGCTCCCGCCCGAGTCCGGCTGCGATCGCCTCGTTCGCGGGCGACGGAAGTCATCCGTCTGTCGTGACACGCCCCTACGCGAGCCACCTCGCCGGCGCGCCGGTGTGAAGACCCTGACACCCATGCTGACCCATCGCTGCCTCGACCCGCAGGACCCCTACGCCGAGCGCGAGGTGCGCGTCGCCTTCGAGTGGGCCGCCGATCATCCCTGCCTGATCGCGGCCCTGGACGAGCACGAGGCCGATATCCTGCCCGACCTCGTCGAGGCGCAGCGCGACGATCTCCGTCGCGAGATCGTCGCCGCCTTTCTGCTGCCGGAGCCGCGCATCCCCGGCCGGGCCGAGATCCGGTTGCCCTGATCGCCGAGCGGATGCGTCGCCGACGCTCGGGGCGCGGCGCTCCGGTGCGGTCCGGGCGAATTCAACCTCGCGCCCGTCCCAGAGCCGACTGTTGGCGCGCGCGAGACCGCACTGACAGTCCCGCGCGGCACGAAATCTGGATCGGTGCTGCGTATTGATCCCGTATATCGTCCGAATATTGCGGTATTTTGTCGGCCATCTATGCGCTTTTGCGCAGTGTAAAAGGGTCGAATTTGCCGGCTATATTCATTTTTCCGAAAAGATTGGCTTGGATATAGCTGCGGCAGCGCGATCCTCCGGTCACAGCGGCCCTCCTGCCATGCGTATCTCACTCGGCCTGAAGCTCTCTGCGGTGATCGGGCTGCTCGCCCTTGTGGCGAGCGGCATCGCGGCCTTCGCGATTCGCCAATCGAACTGGGAGCAGGAGCGCGCGGCCGCCACGGACCGGATCTGGAACGCCGGCCTGCAGGCCGGCGCTCTGGGCCAGGCGATCGAGCACGCGGTGGTGCAGGCCACGGCCCTCTACACCGCGGACGACACGACCGAGGCGCGCACCCGCCTGTCGGCGCTCCACGACGCCCTCGCCACGGTGGAGCAGGTGCGGGGGCCTTTCCTGGAGGCCATGAAGGATCAACTTCCCGCCGACCGTCGGCGGCGGTTCGACCTCTTCGTCAAGGAATTCATCGCCTACCAGACCGATACCGCCGAACTCGGCCTCACGGTCTCGCCGAAGGCCGCCCTGATCCAGGCGACCGACGAGGCGACCGTGAAGAACCGCGAGCGCATGGTGGCCGAGATCGGCATTCTCGGGCGGGAGGTGCTGAGCCGCCTGAACGCCCGTCGCGCCGCGGACGCGGCCGACCGCCGCCGGTCGCGGATCACCCTGGTGGTCGTGCCGGCCGTCGCGCTGGCGCTCGGCCTGCTCGCGGCGATCTGGATCATCCTGACTCAGGTGCGGCGGCCGCTGCATCGGCTCAAGGACGGCATGACGGCGCTCGCCGCCAACGATCTCGACCGCGCGATCCCGTTCACGCATCGCCGCGACGAGATCGGCGAGATGGCCGCCGCCATCGCGGCGTTCCGCACGGCGCTGATCGAGAAGCGCGACCTCGACGCGGAGGCGCAGGCGCGCCGCGACCGCGACCGCAGCCGGGCCGAGGCCCTGGCCGCGGCGACGCGCGCCTTCGAGGCCGAGACGCATCGCGCCGTCACCGATCTCGCCGACTCGGCCGAGGCGATGCAGGCGGCGGCCGACACCCTCTCGGGCAATGCGGGCGCGATGACCGCCGAGGCGGCCGTCGTGGCCGGAGCGTCGGAACAGAGCGCGGGCCTCGTCGACAGCATCGCCAGCGCCGCCGAGGAACTCTCGGCCTCGGCGCGGGAGATCGAGGCGCGGGTCCGGCACACGAGCGCGATCGCCACCTCCGCCCTCTCCGACACGCAGGGGCTCAAGGAGACGGTGATGAGCCTCTCGCAGGCGGCCGAGGAGATCGGCGCCGTGGTCACGCTGATCCGCGAGGTCGCCGAGCAGACGAACCTTCTCGCGCTCAACGCGACGATCGAGGCGGCCCGCGCGGGGGCTGCCGGGCGGGGCTTCGCGGTGGTCGCCGCGGAGGTGAAGGCGCTGGCCGGCCAGACGGCGCTCGCCACGGACCGCATCACCGGACAGGTCGGGTCGATCCAGGGGGCCGCCGGGCGCACGGTCGGCGCCATCGGCACGATCGGCGAGACGATCGCCCGGATGAGCCTGATCGCGTCCGAGGTGGCCGACGCCACCGACCAGCAGGGCCGCGCCAGCCAGGAGATCGCCCGGGCGATCTCCGGCGCGGCCGCGGAGGCCCGGCATGTCTCGGAGAGCGTGGCCGGCGTTCAGGCCGCGGCCGCGTCCAACGAGGCGCAGGCCGGCCAGGTGCGCGGCAGTGCCGCCCGGGTCAATGCCGGGACGCACAGCCTGCAGCGGGCGATCGAGACCTTCATGGTGGAGGTCCACGGCGCCTGAGGGGCGCCGCATCGGCGCGGCGCGGCCGGTTCAGTCTGTCGGGGAAGGATGGAGGCCTCGCCCGTTCTTCCACATGGAAGTACCGGCAATGGCTTATTGGTCCCAACCCTGTCTGGCCGGGCAATGAAAGGAAAAGGCTTTTCGGCCAGTTCCCAACCCTAGCCCAAGGTATCCGCTTGCCTAGACGCCCCTCCCCTGCCCGCGGTAGCGTCATCTTATGAGCGACGGCCACGATCCGATTCGCGAAGCCGTTGCGGCGCTTCGGGCCCGCGGCCATACCGTCGAGCCATGGACCGGCGGCCTGCCCTATTGGCTAGTAGACGGTGAGACGCTGACAGACGGCGACTTACTTGCCCTCGCTGTGCGGGTCGGCCTCATGGACTCGACGACGACCAAGCTGCAATAGGCCGGCCGATGGCCAAAGAACCCCCGACCGTCTCCGAGCTGCGCAAGTCGGCCGAGATCACCGACCAGGAGATCGACGCCGCGGTCGACGCGGTGCTCGCGGATCTGTCGACCGAGGCGTATCCGCTTGCAAAGGGCTGGACCCTCGACCTCGTCGAGACGCTCCGCACGAACACCCGCGCGGTCGAGGCGCTCACAACCGACAAGCCGGCCTGGAAACGGAACATGGTCCGGACCGCGATCCTGCTGGCGCACCCGGTGAAGGGATGAGCGAGGATCCCGGGCAACTCCGCGAACGGCTGGTGATCCGTCTCGGCGGCTTCATCCAAGGAATCGGTCTGAGCGTCCCGGAGGCGCGGCAGATCATCGAGCGCGCCATCGCTGATGACTCGTCTGCGTCGGTCGCCGACATCGAGGCGAAGGCGCGGGCCTGGATGCTGATCGCGCTGGCATGATCGACGACACCGACCCGGTCCTTGCAGCCGTCGCAGCGCTACGGGCTGCCGGCATCAAGGCCATCCCCACGGGCCACGACATGGAGCTCTGGCAGATCGGCAACCTGATCTACTCAGATGCCGACGTGTTGCGTTTGGCCGAGAGCCGCGGGCTGGTCGACGGCGGCGACGCGCGGTAGCCCGGCGCCATGCCCAAGGTCCCATCGCCTCGAGGCGCCCGTCCGCGCCAGGACCTCCGGCCGCGCGTTTTGGCCGCCCTCACGCCCGAGCCGTCGACCGCGAGCGAGATCGCCGAGCGGGCCGGCATCCCAGGACGGGAACGCGCTGTGCAGGCTACCCGCGCGCTGGAGCACCTGGAGGCCGAGGGACTGGCGTACAGCGTCATCCGCCGGACCCGGACGCGGTGGTGCTCGGTTGCGGTCGCTCCCGCATCCGAACTATCCGAGCGCGATCCCGCAGGGTGACCTCGTGTGTCGGCCATTCCAGGCATGCCGCCTCGAATGCAGCGATCGCTACGGCCAGCGGGTAGATCGTGGCGAGATGCAGCTCGATGCCGCCGCCGATCTCGCGCCAAACCTCAATCGTGTAGGGGACGCCCGGCGGCACCGGCGGGATCTTCCTGGCGGCCGGCGGCAGCGTGATCGCGGCGAGGCAGAGGTGCTCGTACTTCCGCGCGGGCGGCGCCCCGGGCGCGCGCTGGTAGCGGCACGAGACCGTCAGATGCCGCAGCAGGTCGATCGTCGAGACGTCGGCCCCGTAGCGATCGATGAGGCTGGCAACGGTGTAGCGGCCCGAGCGCTTGCAGGTCGCGCAGTCGACGTACACCCGACCGGGTCCCGCATCCCCCAGGCGCCCCATTCTGGTGGCCCTCCGCTCGCGAACGAATGCGGAACAAGCCTGAGGCGCCCGCGCGCTTCAACCGGCGGCGACTGAGTCGCGCGAAGTCGTGGTGGAGCGGTGTGGATGGCGTTCGGAAAGCTCAGACCAGTCAGGCGCTTCGGTGAACCGGCACGTGCGCCTCAACCCCTCAACTAGCGTCGTCCACCAAATCCCGTGAGCCCTGAGACAGCACCGGCGACTCGATCAGCAGGACCGCCATCTGAAACAAGACGAGCCCGCGGTGATTGGTCACCTCAAGGCGCCAGTCGTTGTCGAGAACGATGTGCGGAGCTTCGTCTCTCAGGATCTCGCCCGCGAGCCGGACAGCCTCAATGCGGGCGGTGGGTATGTCCGGCAGCTCCGTGCCGACCACGTCGAGGCCGCTCTTGCCGTCGTGAACGTTGAAGTAGAAGCGCGGCATTCCGGTATCCGGTTCGTTGCCGGCGGGGGCGCATCGAACCCTCACTCGCGGGTGCCGAGAGATCGTGACCGCGATTGTGTACCTGCTGACACGACGCGGCCGTGTGTTCCCTAGCCAGATGTTAGGTTCGTCCGATCTGCGTCGATCTGACCGAAAGGCTCGTAGTCCGACTTAATTGTCGAGTGTCGCGTCTACGCTCTGATGTTCAGCCACGCCCCTTGGCCGCGAACTCCCAGACCGGCGGGCCCCAGGTCTGCCCGGGCTTCGTCCGGTAGCCGCTGAACCGGTCGAACACGATCCGGTCCGGCTCGACGCCGACCACCCGGCTATCGTTGACCATCAGCGCGCCGGCATACTCTACGCGTAGGAAGCCGTGCTCCGGATGGACGCCGAAGAGCTGCTGCGCGGTCCAGCCGAGTCGATGCGCCTCGGCACCGTGCTCGTCGATGAAGGCCAGCGCGTTCGCCCGCATCGCCGCCCATCGCGACGGGGCCAGGTATCGACACGGCGAGGCGTGCTCGGACAGGCGCTCGATCTGGTCGCGCCAGGAGGCAACGGCGGGCGGTAGGTTTGACATAGCCGGCGTCGTAGGAGAGTGAGATTAACGAGGCGCCAACTCACGGCAGCACGAGGCTCTCGCCCGGCAAGCCAGCAGGGGTCTTGTGCGTGCGGCATAGAGTAAGAGCCCCGAAATCATCGGCAGGTCCTGATCGGCTGGCCGCATCGCGATTCGAGACGGTACTGTGGTGAGAGTGTCCGCCGTCATTGAAGGTAAGGAGTTGGTCTACACCGACACCTTCATAACCGGCCTCGATGAGGTGGTGACCTTAAAGCCTTTCGACGATGATAACGAATATCAAATAAAATTTACGATTCGGGTCGATCTCGATGATCAGACATCAAACAACATCTTTGAGGATGCTGAGGGTGTTCTTTATATAGAACATTTTCGAAGCAAGAATTTGGTCTTGCCTACTGCTACGCGAGTAGAGCCAAGTTTTGCGCATGACGAAAAATTTGATTACTTCGTTTCGTTCTCAGTGATGCCGTGCCGCGCGCCGGTCGGTGTGATCTATCAGGTTGTTTACAACGTTCTCAGAAAGCCGGCTTAATGTCGGAGGCTTCGAAGAAAACTTCTGCGTCGCTGAGGTCTGTCGACAAATTTACGGAGACAGAAACTCAAGATCTTCTTCGAAAGATCAACGGGACATCTTTTACTGGGGGAACTTTGCCCCCTTCGCCCGATGATACTGTTAGGCGCAAACTCGATGCGAAGCGCATCAACGAAAGTCTGAAACACTTCAATGCGTTCTGTAATACGCTAGCCGCGGGCATCCTCGCGGCGGCCGCGATTATCCCGTTTGTCAAAAATGCCGACGCGGCCCTAGACGCGAACTCGGCCCAGTGGTGTCTTATCGCGCTGGGGTTTCATATCCTGCCCTACGTCTTAAATTTTCTCGTCATGCAATCGGAGGAGTAGGCTGTGACACCCACCATGCTCCTATGGAGCGCCCTCGGATTGGCGGTCGTTGGCGGCGGCGGCTTCTTTGCCCTGCTGACCTGGCGTTTCAATCAGAAGCACCCGAGTGCGGAGCGGCCGGCACCAGTCGGCGAGCACCGCGCTACCGGCGGCTGATCTAGCGGCCCTTCGACACAACCATCCCGGCGGCTGCCCTGCCGGGAGGCGCACGATCAAAGCCGCTCGGCCCCGCCCCGATCTGCTCACGGGGCGGGGGAGCGCCTGATCTCACCAGCGTGTGAGCCGAGCCGATACGCAACTTGGCTCGGGGGCAGGATGGCGGGCGTCGGTTACCGGGCCGTGCCGGGCCGGCGGGCAAGCCGTCTCGCGCCGGGATTCCAGGCACGAAAAAGTCCGCGCCGACAGACCGGGCGGGCTCAGATCAGCGAGAGATACCGTCCGGCAGGGCTACGCGGCCAGGCGGATCGAAGGCGCACCGCGTCGGCAGGCAGCTGCCTCAGTCGCTTTAGCCATAGCTGCACGCGCGTCCCATCTCCCGAGACCAGCGGCCCGACCCTCAAGGATCGTCGTCTCGAGGCTAGAGGGTGCCGCCGTCATAGGACGGCGCAAAGTGGGTTGCCGGCTGGGCATAATCGCTCTCGCTGTTGCAGCGCAGCAGTGCGCCCGAATGGTTACCGGCCTGTCTCCGCAGAGCGTGCGCGCGAGGATGTGATGCGACCGTCGGCGCATGAAAAAGCCCGCGCCGGCGGCTGGCCGGGCGGGCGGTGATCGGCTTGGCGCCGGCCTCAGATCAGGTAGACAGTGCCACTGGTCTTGAAGGCCTTCGGGCAGTTGCTCTCATCGACCAGCTTCTGCGCCTCGGCGAGGGTCAGGTGCCGATCGGCGGCCACCTCGGCCAAGGTCATCCACTTGCTCTGCATCGTGCGCTCCTGCTTTCGCGGTCAACGCGAAGGCCGACGGATCGTTCACGAAGACGAAGAGGCCCGCGCCGGCGAACCGGGCGGGCCCTCCCCAGATCCGAGGCGAGTGGGGGCAAGCGCCTAGATCCGGTGCAACCCTAAGGCGACGTAGGTAAAGAAAAGCCCCGCGTGGCGGTGCCGGCGGGGCTGGAGGTGATCTCTGGGAGAGAGACGACAAACGGTACGCCCGCGCTTGCGGGTATGCCACGGCGCCGGATGCAGATCTGACCAGCGCTCGGCACGAAAAAACCGCCGCGGCCGGAGCCGGGCGGTTCGAGGTGGTTGCGTTCACGGGGTGTAGACGGCGGCGCGGGGCAGCTTAATCCTTCGGCGCAGTCCGATTGCCGAGGATGATGCCGGCCAAGAAGGCGAGGAGCGCCCAGACGAGGCTGAGGTCCTGCTCGATAGGAGCGCAGGTCATGGGTGCCGGTGCTGCCGCTCAGCGTTCAGGCGATGCTCGAGGCGCTGATCCTCGGCAATCTCCTGCAGCAGCTCGGTCTGCTTCAGCGCCTGCTCGCGGATGATCCGCACGCATTCCCGAATGTGCGTGCTGTCCTCGGTGCGCCGCCGATCCATGTCCCGCTGCTCGCGGATGATGTCGAGGACCTCACGCGGGCCTTGGGCGAACGGGACTGAGGGGACGTCTGCGATCGTGCCCGGAGCGGGTGCTGGCAGCGCGTCTTTGTCGTTGCGACCTCGGGTCACCATCCACCCGATCAGCCACATGGTGCAGCCACCGACGCAGACCTGGAAGAACTGCTGCGTCGCGACGATGTTGGCCAGGAACGTCAGGAACGCGTCCATCAACCAACCACCCTCTCAAGATTGTCGAGCGCCTTGCCGATTCGGCTCTTGCGGGAGACGCCGTCCAGAGCTGCGATGTAGACCGAGAGCGCCTCGAACCCGGCGAGCGTCCCGAACACCGGGATGACGAAGCTCGGCGCATCGGCCTTGAAGGCATCAAACACGAGCGCGCCGGTGAGCTGCCCCATGATGAAGCAGCCGGCAGCCGCGCCGACGGCCCGGATGTAGGCCCCCTTCGGCCCGACCACGATGTTGTTGATGTGGCCGTTGAGGTAGAGCGCCATGACGCGCAGCACGCCCACGGCACCGAAGAACAGGGCCATGTTCTCCTCGGTGGCACCCATCTCGGCGATCGGCCTGAGCGCCGCCCGCTCCATCGTGTCGCCGGGCATGGCGA
Source organism: Methylobacterium sp. PvP105 (assembly GCF_017876975.1). Lineage (NCBI taxonomy): Bacteria > Pseudomonadati > Pseudomonadota > Alphaproteobacteria > Hyphomicrobiales > Methylobacteriaceae > Methylobacterium > Methylobacterium sp. PvP105. Next base: position 3,728,232 of record NZ_JAGIPA010000001.1, read on the forward strand.
GGGTCATGGCGATGAGGATCATCATCGTCGCCATGCACCACTCGAACAGGCGATAGGTGCTGTACGGGCCCGCGGGGTGCGCCGGCATCAGCGGCTTCTTGCTGTGGGGCATGGCTCAGCGCCGCGTTGCTGCTGGCAGGAGCGCGGTGATCTGCGTGTCCTTGACCTGAGACGACCGAGAAGAGCCGAGCCAGAAGGCGATGGCCGTGCCGAGCGCGAGGTTCGCGGCACCGTAGGCCTGGCTCAGGAGCTGGTAGACCCGCTCGGGGATCTCGGCCTGCACGAAGTAGAGCGCGATCGTCAGCGTGATCCACGACGCGATGATGAGCAGCGTCAGGATCGCGGGCATGTTCTGCACCCACGAATGGCTCTGCACGAGCGCGATCTGCATGGCCCGGGCGTTGGCGATGTCGGCGAGCTCGGCCTCCCGTCCCTTGGTCTCAGCCTCGATCTGCGCCAGCTTCACGGCCGCTGCGTTTGGATCGGCCGCGATCGCCTGGGATACCGCCTGCGGGGTCGGCTCGACGCCCAGCGCCGCCGCCACGCCCTTTCCGACGAGGCCGCCGATGGTGCTGCCCAGCGGGCCACCGAACAGGCCGCCCAGCGCGGGGAGCCCGATCTGCGCGAGCTGACCCGCGATGCTCTGCCATTCCATGATCACGCTGCCTTCTTCGAGAACAGGGACTTGAGCCACGCACCGACGCCGCCGGTCTGGACGGTGACGCCGCCGGTGGCGGGCAGGGCCGGGTCGGCGGTCCGGCGTGGGGCAGGCGCCACAAGCGGCGGGACGGGCACGACCTCGACCGGAACGGTGGGCACGGCGACAGCGGCCAGGGCCAGCGCCTCGGCGCGCACGCCCTGCACGCGCGAGTTCCACCCCTTGCCGAAGGTCGGCCACGTCGAGAGGCGCCGCAGGAAGGCGAGCCGATCCGCGCAGATCCGCTCGACGGTCTGGCCGGCATCCTTCGCGCGCGCCGCCGCCAGGGTGATCGGGCCGATCTTGCCGTCATCAGCGACGCCCACGGCACGCTGGAGCGACGGGATCGCCCGCCCCCGGCCCGAGTTCACCGCGAAGTCGAAGACGCAGTAATCCACCCCGGAGGGCAGATCGTCGGCGCGGACCGCGTCCCAGTAGTTCTTCCGGTAGATCGGCGCGACGGTCGCTTTCGTGAGCGCGCGGACCTCGGCCTTGGTCGCCGGCCGGCCCAGCCAGTCCGACAGCGTCCCGATGGTGATGCCGAGGTTCGTCGCGCCGCCCGGATCCGCGGGGTGATCGACGTAGCCCCCCTCATGCACGAGGGCGAGCGCCAGCGCCCGCTCGAAGTTGGCGGCTGCCATGGTAATCCTCACGATGTCAGGGTTGGTGCCCCGGGATCACCCTGCGGCGGGGATCTGCGGTCGCTGGGGCGGGGGTGGTGTTAGGCCGGCACGAGGTGGGGTGAGCGCCCGGCCTAGATGTTCGGGACGGCCTCGAACGTCGCTTCGCCGATCACGGCCGAGAGCCCGTTGGCGACGCCGTTCGGGACGATGCCGCCGACACCCGGGGACCCGGCGAGGTTGGCCCGGAAGATCATGCTCGCGGGGGGCAGACGATTGGTGCGGAAGATGTCCGCGATCGCAGCAGGCCCGAGCGCCACGGTCCACACGGCAAAGTCCGCCGCCGTGTAAAGCGTGGCTTGCGACGGGTTCGTAGGCTCGCCGCGAGCCATGAACGAGAACAGCTTACAGGGCGTTAGAGCGATCGCCGGTGCTGCATCCACGAATTTCACAGTATCGACGTAAGCCTGGATTTTGTTCGTGGCGGCGTTGACGACCAGAACAAGATCCCGCGTCGTCTGGTCGGTAATCGGAGAAAATGCGGACGTTCCGAGAACGGCAGCGCCCCCGTCCCCGACGTCATAGGGGCCCGCAGAATTGCGAAACCGGACAGGCTGCGCCGCCCCGAGGTCTCCTTCCGCATAGGCGCACATGAATGCCGCTGCGCCGCGGGGGTTCGTCGCCGGCGGCTTCACCCGAACACGCATCGTGAGCGAACGGGGGAACTTCAGCAGCCCGGACGCCGCGTTGATGAGGATCCCGTTGCCGGCAGGCGTGTCGGATTTCACGCGCCACGCGGCGCCGCGGTCAGCGTCCGCAAAGCGGCCGGACGAGCCATGGAGGAAGATGCCGATGTCGATCGCGTCGAACAGCACGGCATAGCCGGCGTCGTTCGGGTGTAAGCCGTCCCCGATATGGAATGCCGTGTCGCCGATGAATTTACCCGTGCCGTCGTCCAGCGTGGCGAAGTGATCGATGCGGTGCCGCCCCAGAAGATCGAGCTGGCGGTTCAGGCTGAGCATCGCCTGATACTGGACGGCCGTGTACCCGTTCCAGCAATAGGCGCCACGGAGGATCGGAACGGCGCCGATCTGCTCACACATCCGGCACAACAGCTCGGTGTTACGCAAGATGAGCTGCGTATCGATGTTGTCGTTGAGCGGGTGGGTGCAGAGGACGACGTGGCTCGGCCGGTAGGGCGCTACGTCCGTCCAGAAGCGGGCGACCGACTGCGCCGTGCCCGAACCCGAGATGGAGCGGTTGATGACCTCCCAGGAGTTGTCGATCGCCTTGAGGGCGGTCCGCAGCAGGCCGGCCCAGCTGGTCGGCGGGGACGCATAGCCGTTCGCCGCGCTCGGGTCGCCCGAGTAGCCCGACGCCCCCAGGCCCGCGCCGTTGGACGAGCCGAAGATCACGACGCGCTTGCTGTCTGCCGCCGAGGGGTAGAGCTTCGCTGCGACGTCCTTCACCGACACCTTCAGGCCGCTGGCGGTCGTCGCAGTCGCGTCCGACACGTCCCCGCCGACGGTCACCTTCTTGTCGAGCTCAGCCTGCTGCGCGGTCGAGACCGGGGCATCCGCGGGTGCGGTGACGCCGATGTTCTCCCGCAGCTGGGCCTGCTGATCCGGCGTCAGCTCGAGATCTTCGGCTGGGGAGAGCAGCGGGATACCGCCCGGCGTCACCCCGTCGTGCATGCGCAGGGTGGAGAAGTCGAAGATCGGTTCACCGGGGGCGCCGACGTAGTCCTTCACGGTCTGACGCGTCGGGAGGTCCGAGACCCCCTGGCGCATGAATTGGCGCGGCTGGCGGGACATCAGCTATTGCTCCAGTCGTCTTGAGGAGAGGGATCAGCGTCGAAGCTGAAATCGTAGATGACGGCGCCGGCGAGGGCCGCGTAGTTCGCGGCATCGACCCGTGCGGCCTGGGCCGCGAGAACCGCAGCCTCGGCCCCGGTGCGGGCTACCTGGGCGCGGGCATCGGCATCGATTGCGTCTGCCCTTGCGCTCTCGGAGCCGGCCCGCGCGGTCTCTGCCGCCGTGCGAGCAGCAACCGCCCCCGAGCTAGCGGTCTCCGCGGCCGAGCGGGCGGTCTCCGCGGCCGACTTGGCCTGCTCCGAGCCGGTCCGCGCGATCTCGGAATTGGTCTTGGCGACGAGGGATGCGTCGCGGGCGGCCTCCGATCCGGCGCGGGCAGTCTCAGATCCGGTCTGAGCCGTCCGGGAAGCATCGCGGGCCGTCTGCGCATCCTGCCGGGCCGTTGTGGCGGTGTCTGCCTGACCGCGCGCGTTGTCCCGGGCGGCCTCCGCTGCGGCCTGGGCCGCCCGGGAGTCCGCCGTCCCCTGATCGAGCACCACGCCGATGAGCTGCGCGATGAGCGCGACGTCCTGAAGCGCCGGGACGAAATTCGTGCGGTGGCCGCCGTTCCGCAGGCCGCCGGGGTTGGTGTTCGGGTTGTACGGTTGCGTGGCGTTGTAATACTTGAGCAGCCGCTGCAGCGCCGCCTGTTGTTCGGGCGTGTACGCCATCAGAGCGTCTCCTCGATTTTGAAGGCGGTCGCCGCGCCTCCGAATACGGGCCGCCGCAGCGATGGCAGGGTGCCGAGGGTGCCCACGAACGCCTCACGGGCGTAGCTGTCCGGATCCCCAGGGTTCGGGATCACGACGACCTGCCGGTGCGTCCCCGAGCGGGTCGCGATCCGGTAGACGTCCTGGAAGGTCTGCGCTTCCGGCAGATAGTCGAAGCTGAACGAGAAGCTCCGCCGGGTCGGCCGCGGGTTGAAGAACCGCGCACCGCTGCGGCTCTCCTCACGATCGGTCAGGTCTTCGAGGTCGAGGCTGTGGCCGTCGGGGCCATAGTTGTACCTCGGCTGCCACGCCTTCCCGCAGATCAGGCGGCCGATCTCGATGAAGCCGGCCGGGTTGCCGGCGTCCATGATCTCGACCGTGATGCTCTCACAGGAGAGCGGCAGGTCCGGCAGGTTGATGAGGTAGATGCCCTTGAAGAGGTCGTCGAACTCCCGCGACGTGCCCTCCCAGAAGCCGCTGTCCTCCCATTCGAGGTTGGCGCTGTCGATCGTGCTGCCGGGAAATTGCAGCAGGCCGCTGTCGTAGACGAGCCCGTTCTGGTCATAGGCCCGGTAGCGGCAGAGGGCGTCCGGGCGCACGTTGCAGGGGCCGAAGGCGATTCCGCTGATCAGGTACGGCTGCCCGAACGTGACCGTGAACTGCGTGTCAGCCTCGGCGGTCGTTTTCGAGCGCGCCACCTCGGCGAGGTATGGCGTCTGCAGGTTGGCCAGCTTCAGGGAGCCGGTCTGCCACGAGCCGCCCGACAGCGTGCCGCGATCGGCATAGTTCTCGTAGATCAGGGCGAGATTCGACTGTCCCACGCCTACCCCCACAGATCGAACTGGATGCGGTTGTTCACGCAGTCCTCGACCCGGCCGATCACGACGAGGTCGCGGTACGGGACGAGGAAGCGCGTGGCGGTGAGGCGGACCACGGACCCGAGGCGGATCGCCATCGTGAACGGGTCGCCGTCGGCATCGTCGAATCGGTAGTCCAGCGCGGTCATGTCGACCTTGATCCGCCAGACGTCCCGGCGGGCGCCATAGATCGCCAGCAACCGCTGCGCCTCCGCCTGCGCGTCGGCCGCGTCCGCCAAGCAGGTGTCGATCGTGATCTCGGCGGCGAGGAGGTGCTGCTCCTTGACCGCCGGGGACTCCGCCATGGCCGAGCGCCACTCCAGGGCGAGATCCGCTCGGAGGGACGGCGGAACCGCGCCGGCCAGATCACCGTCGCCCTGGGTCTGCCCGATCTGCCCGTATAGCACCGTCACCCGGTAGGCGGGGATCCCGTTGCTGCTGTCTCCCGGGGCTTGGCGCTCAATGCTGCCCCGGCACTGCCACTCGTCGAAGGCCGCGATCGGCTTGCCCTGCGGAAGGACCAGCCGCCCGACCGTGAACACCCCGAGATTGTCGGAGATGATCCAACCGCCGATGCTCGCCAGCACTTGGCTGATCGCGCTGATCGCCGTGGTGTCCCCGGACACGCTGATGCCGCACGATGCCGGGGCTGCCGCTGCGAGCGCATCGAAGGCCGGGCCGTCGAGGTCGGCAGGCGTCAGGCCGAAGTCGAGCAGCATCTGCCGGGCGATACCGGCTGCGGAGGTCGGCCCGGCCGCCACGACGTCGGCGGTGACCGGAAAGACGGGCGCGCCACCGAGCCGGAACAGGCCGAGCGCGAGACAGGTCGCGTACTGGCCCGGGCTCAGCGCTGCCGCGGTGAGCGCGGCCACCGTGGCGAAGTCGCCGACGTTGGTGAGCTCGACTCCGCCGTCGAACACCTTGATGCTGACGCATGCCCGGGCCGAGACCTGCCGGATCAGGTCGAACGGGTTCACATCCACCGGTGCGACGTTCCGCTTGGTGCCGTAGATGACCGGTTTGCCCGTGTCCTTCTGCGCTTCGACGCCCTCGACGCCGAGGCCGCCCGCGGTCGTGGTGCCCGCGTACTTCACCGTCAGCAGCGGCTTATCCAGCACCGTCATCCGGTCGTAGAGCCGGAGCCGGATTGTGCTGAAGGCGTCGGTGATGTCGATGGCCTCGACCGTGCCGCGGATCAGCACCGGCGCGTTGCGATAGGACCAGAGCGGCTTCCCGTTCTCCGGATCCGTCGGGATCGCCTTCACGATGCAGGGCCGGCCGTCGAAGGCATAATCCGGCCATGCGTCGTATCGGCCATGGGCGTTCACCACCACGATCTCGCCGTAACCGATGCTCGATGCGCCGGAGGTGCTGCCGGTCGAGAACAGGGCCCGCTCGAAGTTGGCCGGCGTCTGGAGCGACGGGTGGAAGTGCTGATTGGCCGGCAGGTCGTCCGGGGCCGTGTTGAAGGGGCCGTCGGCGAGGTAGAAGGTCTGCACCCCGCCGGCGCCCGTGTGAGCCTGGAGCTCGATCGTGTAGATCGCCATGGCTCAGGCGACCTTCTTCGCGAGCGAGCGACGCGACTCGTTGGCGTTGCCGTCCTGGACCGCCGCTGTGGTCTGCTTCACCGCCCCAATCGTCTGAAGGTGGCCCGCCTCAGCGACCTCGGTCAGCACCGCGACACGCTTTTCGAGCCGCTCGTTCGAAGCCCGAAGCGCCCGCACCTCGGCGATCAGCGCGCTGTCGTCCCGGCCGGCCCGAACCGGCACCGGCATCGCAACAGCCGGCATCGAGACGCCAGCGTTGTCGTTGATCGCCTCCAACATCGGGCCGTACAGCCGAGCCGACGCAGCGTTCACGACGAACTCGCCATTCGACAGGCGCGCGGAGATGCTGTCCGAGGTGCCCGTGCCGGGGCCGTTAACCCAGCCGCCGGTCGCGAACACGCCAGCGCCATTCTTCGCGTTCGCGGAACGCAGGTTGTTCAGCATCGAGGTGGTGAGATCGTAGGTTCCGGCGAGCGTGCCATAAGTTCTCACCAGCACATCATTGGTGAAGCCAGTGTTCTGTTGGATGAACGAGTTCTGCCCATTCATGCTGGAATTCAAGTTGACTAGCTGCTGCTGCGTGCCGAGCTGAGCGTTGTTGAGGGCGTTTACGTTGTTGAGGATGGCATTCTGATTGTTCAGGATGCCGGACTGATAATCCATCGTCGATTTTTGCGCGTTTGCGATGTTGTTGTTTGTATCGACGTTGCTGTTGGTCGCCGCGGTGTATTGCTCGACGCGATACGACGAGGCATTCTGAAGCTCGAGCCGGCTGAGCTGGCCATCGCCGTTCGTGTCGATTGCGTTGAAGATCTGCTTCGCCTGCCGCTGCTCATCCGAGGTCGCGAGCGGGCCGAGACCCGCCAGGAACTCGCCCTGGTCGAGCAGCCCGTTCACGCTCGTGTCGAGCATCTGAAAGTTCTGCAGCAGTGCGGTCGCGATCAGCGCCGGGCTGTTAGCCTGGAGGCCCGCCTGCAGCGCGGCGCGCATCGCCTCGGTGGCCGAGACGATGGCCTCCTTGCTGTCGTTGATCGCGTCGACGATGAATTGCTCGGCCGAGACCTGCGTGGGCAGCGCCTGCAGGTCGGTCAGGATCTTCTGGAAGGTCGCCTGATAGGCCGCGCCCGAGGCGTTGTAGGCCTTCGACGCCTCCAGCAGCGCGTCGCTGTACTGCGTGATGCTGTCGAGCGCCGTGCGGTCGCCGCCCTTCGCCAGGGCAAGCTGGGCATCGTACTGGCTCTGCGCCGCAGCGAGGCGATCCTTCGGTGACAGCGGCGTGGAGGCACCAGAGCGCAGGTTGTCGAGGTACGTCTTGATGTTCTTGACGAACGTCTCGAATGCGGTCTGCGCGGCGGCGAGCTGCTGCTTCGCGGCCTCGGTGGCCTGCTTCTGGAAATCGGTGATGATCTTCAGCCGCTCGGCGTACTGGGTCTGCTCCAGTTGGGCGAGCGCCTGCCCGCCGGCCTTCACCTCATCCTGACGCTCCTGCTGAGCCTGCCGGTCGTAGGCCGCGAGCTGACCACCCAGGGTCGAGGTGTCGTTGGTCGCGGCGAACAGCCGGTCGGCGTAGCCCCTCAGGCGGGTGTTCAGCGCCTCGGTGGCTGCCTTCGCGAAGTCGGTGATGATCTTCAGCCGCTCCGCGCCCTGCGCCTGCTCGAGCTCGTTGATCGCCTGATTGCCCTTCGCGCCCTCCTGCCAGCGCTCCCACTCCGCGGCCCGGTCGAACGCCAGGAGCTTGCCCGGCAGGCTCTCGGTCTCGAAGGTGGCGGCGACGTAGCGGTCCTCGTACCCGCGCATCCTGTCCTGGATGGCGGAGAGCGCCTCCTGCGCAGCCTTCGCCGCCTGATCCGCGCTCATGGACGCGGTCTCGGAGTACTCCCGGACCCGACCAGCCAATTGCGGGAACTTGGCAATCAGCTCGTCGAATGCACCGCCCGCGAGCTGGCTGCCGTCCACGATCTTCTGCGCCGCCGCGGTGAAGTAGGTGTCGACCTGTCCGAGGTCGCCGCCGATCGCCGAGGCATCCTCCTGAAGGCTCGCCACCTCCTTCACGAGGTCGGCCGCGTCGTTGAGATAGCCCTTGTTCAGGGCGTCGTTGATCTTGCGGCCGAGGTCGTCAGTGAACTTCGTCCGGAGCTGGTCGAGCGCCTTGTTCGTGCCGTTCCGGATCGCGTCGGCCGCCTCCTCGGCGGAGAGGCCGAGATCCTTCAGCACCTGGTTCAAACCAGTGGCCGTGCCGTTGATGCGGGCGAGCTCCGTCTGGGTCGCTGACAGGTTCGGAGGCGGCTGGAGCGCCGCCAGGGCGCCCGTCACCGCCGCAGCCTGCGCAGCCGCAACAGCGGCAGGACTCAGCCGACCGGCATCCGCGACGAAGCCCTTGATCGTCTCGCCGAGCTGCTGGACCGAGGCGATGGCCTGTGAAAACGGGCCACCGGTGCCGAAGCCGGCCTGCATCTCGGCCGCAACGCCGTTGAAGCCCTCGGAGAAGACCGCCGTTACGCGAGCGACATAGGTCTGGTAGCCCTTCATCAGCCGGTCGGCGAGCGCCTGATCACCACCGTCGCTGGCAGTCTTGATCGCCTGCTTCGCTTGGGTCAGCGCGTCAGAGATCTGCTTCCCGATGTTGCCGATCGAGCCGCCCTCGAACGTCAAGGCGAGCTGCTCGATCTGCGGCCGCGCCTGATCCAGCGCCTCGCGTCGGGCCTGGAGCTCCTGCTGGAGCTGCTTCTTGGCCTGCTTCTTGGCCTGCGACTCGCCGAACAAGCCGCCCAGAAGGCCCGCGCCGCCACCGACGAGCGCACCGATCGGACCGCCCACCATATAGCCGGCCAGCGCCCCACCGGCCGCGCCGACGAGCGGGCTTTGGCTACTGTACCCGATAGAGGCGCCAGCTCCTGCCGACGTCAGCGCGCCGCCCAGCGGTGAGGACAGGATCCCGCCGCCTGACCGCGACGGCTTCAGTGCCGTGCTCAGCGCCTTACCGATGCCGCTCTCCGCGCCGATCCCGAGCGTCTCGGTGATCTTGTCGACGTCGAACAGCTTGTTGAGGTTGAGGCTGCCCCCGAGGAGTCCGCCGAGCTGCCCCTTCTCGGTCGAAGCTGTACCGAGCAGGCCGGCGAGCGGCCCTTCGCCACTGATTACCGCGCGGAGCGAGTTCGCCGAGAGGTTCTTGGCGACCGTGTCGAAGGCCTGCCCGATCTTCTGGCCGCCCGCCAGAATGTCGGTGATGAAGCCGGTGAACTCGCTCGCGAGTTCGCGCTGGCCGTCGCGCATCCGCTGCTGCGCCTCGGCGGCCTTGTCGTAGGACACGCTGAGCCGGGCGTTGGCCTCCGCGCCTGCGATGACGCTCTGCGCGAGCGACCCGTTGAGGCTGATGCCCTGGCGGGTGAGATCCTGCTCGGCGCGTTGGCGCGCCACCGCGACCGCCTGCGCCTCGGCGCCCTGGCCGATGAGATCGATCCGCTTCCGGATGCCGTCGGCCTCCAGCCCCTGGTCGCGCAGCATCTGACGCAACTGGGCGTCCGACTGCTCGCGCACCATCTGCGCGGCGTGCTCGGCATCCGCCTGCGCCTGCTGCACGGTGATGAGCTGCCCGCGCTGGCGCGCCTCGACCTGCATCTGCGCGGCGCGGGCCCGCTCCTCGACCGTGACGGCCCGGGTGCTGGCGATGTCGATCCGGCGCTGCTCCGCCGCCTTGTCGCCAGCGGTGAGCCGCTCGCCCTCGGCGTTCGAGGTCGTCTTCACCACGTGTTCGAGGATGGAGCCGGCCTCGGCCAAGTCCTTCACATTGTCGACGCGCTTCATCAGCTCCGGGTTGCCGGACTTGAGCGCCTCGTCTGCCGCAATCTGGAAGTCCTTGTACTTCCGCCAGGAGTCGGACCCGAGACCGGCCTCCTCGGTGAGCTTCTTCAGCTCGTTGGACTTCCGGTTTAGGCTGGCTTCCAGTTCCTTACGCTCAGCCACCTCCAGCTCTTCGCGCTTCGTGGCGGCGAGCTTCTCCATGTACTTCTGGAGCTCGGACTGCGCGCTCTGAAGTTCGGTCGGCCGCGAGGGCGGGATCGGAACCGCGGTCGTGCTGGCGACGGTCGGCGAGGTCGGCGGCACGTAAGCGCGCCGCGTGCCGCCGGGCTGCACGAGGTTCTCGGCGTCAGCCGCCTTCAACGCCTCGACCCGGTCCTGCAGCTCCTTTAGCCGATCCGCAGGCGACGGGCCCTTGGTGAGCCGGTCGATGAAGCGCCCAACGGCGTTGTCGGCGTCGCTGGCGCCGTTCTTGATCGCCTCCCACGCGCGCGCGACGGCACCCTGGGCGGTCTCCGATTTCGCCAGGGCGGCCGGCAGCCGCTCCACAGCGAGACGGATTGCGTCCTGCTCCTTGCCGGCCTGGAACAGGCTCTGGATCACGCGGAGGGTGCGCGCGTCGAGGAACTGGAGCTGATCGTTCAGCCGCGAGATGCCCTCGACCGTCCCGAACGCCGTCAGCTTGTCCTTGATGCCGTCGAGGTCGGTGCCGAAGGTGGCCGCCAGATCCTTCGAGACGGCGATCAGCTTCCCGATGTTCTCGGGCCCGATCCGACCGGTGGCGGCCAACGTCGCGCCTAGGGCGGAGGCCTGCCGCACGCTGATGTTGCCGGCCGCGGCCGCGGAGGCGGCGAGCTTCTCGAACGCATCCTGGGTCAGCCCGGTCTCACGACCGAGGCCCTGCAGCGTGACGCTGACCTTTCGGCTATCGTCGTCGTACCGGCTCCAAGCCATGTAGCCGAGCACGACCGCGCCGGTCAGGGCGCCGATCGACACCACGGCCGGGGTGAGGAAGCGGGCGATGACCCCGCCGACGCCCCGGATCGTAGCCATGACCCCAGCTTCGCCCAGGACTTGCCCGATCTGGCCGGCCTGCTGGGCAAACACCTGGAAGAGGGGCGCACCGCTCGCGAGCGAAGTCGCCACGTCGTTGAGCTGGTAGCCGAGATTCTGGAGTTGATGGGCCGCGATGCCGGACGAGGCGGCGTGGTTGGTGTTGGCCGCCGACGCGCGGTTCATCGCCACCGCTACACCGCTGTAGCGGTCCTGCGCCAGCTTCAGCAGCTCGCCCTCGCGCGTAGCGCTGATGATGCCCTGCGATCGCGCGCGCTCGATGTCCTTGAGCGCGGCCTCCATCTGCTTCTGAGCGCGGTACTCGGCGTCCAGGCTGCGCTGCAGCCGGTCGGCGGCCGCCGCGGCACTGATGCGGTACTTGGTGGTCCGGTCACCCGCGACCGCCACCTGCGCCTCGGACGCCGCGAGGTTATCGTTGGTGGTCGCCAGCTTATCCAGGCTGGTCCCGAGCCGGTTGGCGGCCGCGATGGTCTCGTTGACGCCCTCCGTGGAGGCGACAATCCGGATCTCCTGGATTGTGTCGAGATCGGCCATCGGATCCCCTACGGTTGTACCTCCCGCCCGTCGCGCTATCTGCGCGCCGTCGACAGGGAGACGTGAATGGTTCGGTGGATTGTGGCGGCCCTAGCGTGCTGCGCGGCGGGCGCGGCTCAAGCTCAGGTGCGGCTGGTAAGGGATTCCGGGGCGGTGGCAGGCTGCACCCGTCTGACCGAGATCACCGGATCTTCGCTGATCGGCGGCGCCCTCGGCCAAGTCGGCTACGAGAACATGCTCTCCGAGATGCGGGAGAAGACGACAGCCGCAGGCGGCAACCACCTGCTGCTGATCGACGTCCAGTCCGGGATGATGGGCAACCGCGGGATCGGCGAGGCCTACCGGTGCGAGCCCGAAGCTGCTCCGGCGGCCCGCAAGAAGCGGTAACGGTCAGGCCGGCCGCTTCGCCGGATCGTTGGCCGCCTTCTTCCCAAAGACCGCTCTCGACCGAGCCTTGAGGGCCCCCATCACGGTGCGCACGCCCGCGATGTCGTCGGCGGCCACCTCGATCTCGGGCTCGCGGTCGTCCTTCTTGGCATTGAGGATCGCGAGGACCGCGGCGTCGATCTCCCGGATCAGCGAGATCTCCCACGGCGTCGGCTCGGCCCGGGACAGGGCGGCCCAGGCCGCGATCTCGCCGTAGCTGATCGGCAGCAACCCGAAGCCGTTGTTGCCCCGGGTCGCCGCCACCGCGCAGAACCAGTTCCAGACGTGCTCAAGCGCGGCGGGGTAGGCGACGGGCCCCTTGGCCCGCCGCGCCATGTGCTCCGCGTAGGCGATCAGCTCGCCGACGGCGTCCGCAAAAAATTGGCCCGGTCCTCCACGAACCGCTCGACCTGCTCGCGCAGCCAGGGCAGCCGCTTGTAGGCCTCGCGGACGTTGTCCGGGGTGCACTCCTTCGGGGAGCCGCCGAACTCGATGCCGCTCCACGAGATCGTGCAGGCGACGAGGCGCGCGATGCTGTCGGCCTCCAGGCCCTCGGAGGTCAGTGCGACACGCCGGCCCGACGCCTGGGTCGCGAGCCGCTTGTTGGTGATGGCGCGGTCCGCCTTGCGGAAGCGCTCGCTGTCCTGCCCGGCGAGGGTGATAGTCAGCGCGGCGCCGCTGGTATCGGTCAGCACCGCGCCTGAGACCGGGTGCTGCACCTCCATCTTGGCGCCCTGCTCGGCGACGGTCGTGGTTTCGAGGGTCGAGAGGTCCATGTCGTTCCTGCTTTCCGGGATAGCCGGGATGCGGTGGTGGGGCGTGGCGCTCCCGGCAGAACACCACGCCCCTCACGCACAAGCCGCCGCGGGGGGCCGCGGCCGCGCGTGATCTGGATCAGACGATGTGGCCGAGTTCCTCGAATATCTCGGAGTTGATGCCGATGGAGAAGTTGCGGCGCAGGACGTTGTCCGAGGTGCCGACGTTCTTCTTCTTCGACATCACCAGGCCGGCGAAGTATTCGATGGTGTTGTCGTCGTCGTCCGTGGGGCCGTCCGGCGTCTCGATGCGGAAGGCGTAGTTCGAGGAGCTGCCCTCGGCGAGGATCATCGCGAGCTGGCCGGGATCGCCCTGGACGAGGCCGACGGCCAGCGCCAGCGTGCCGGCGTCGCGCACGCCCTTCGCCTTCTCCTTGCGGCCGCGGCCGACCTCGGAGAACTCGACCGCGGCGGACTCGTCGCCATAGTCGCCGAAGCTCTCGACCTTCTTGATCTCGGTCCAGGTCGTGATCGCCTTCAGGCTGGTCAGCGTCACGGTGTCGGGATCGACGGCCGTGCCGATCCAGATGCGGGTTCCTGAGGCGGTTTTGATCGCCATGACAGGTGTCCTTTTCGATTGTCACGGCTGCCCATGCCGCAGAAGGGCTCGCACAGGCTCGCGCTGGGCAACGCGGCCATCTCAATACTTCGTCAATCCTCGTCGGGATCGTCGAAGTGATAGAGGTACGGGACGACGACCGAGGCGAGGAAGTAATTGCCGTTATCGTTGTCGTCGTTCATCAGAGGCGAGGTCGGCGTCTGGAACTCGATGCCGTTCTTCTTCAGCGACCGGAACAGCCGCTCGACCTCTTCGGCCCGCCGCGCGAGCCAATCCGTGCCGGATCCGACCTCGGCCAGGATCACGATGCGCGCCGCGCCCTCCTCGACATAGCTGCGGCTGTGCGTGGTGCGGTCGGAGTTCGCGACCGGGAACTGGACGTAGAAGTACGGGTTCGGTGCCTTCGGCGCCTTGCCAGCACCGTTGGGGTAGACGCCGACCAGCGGCGGCCCATCGGCAGGCGTCCACGCGGTGAGCACCTGCTTCACCGTGTCCATCACGAGCTTCTTGGCCATGGCGTCAGCGCATCGTGATGACGATGGCGGGCTGCCGGGTGTCGCGCTCGCGCTTGATGATGTCGTGCGCCGCGGCGCGCCCGAACTTCTGGCGGAGCTCGTACTTCCCGACGTTGTAGACGATCGCGCCTTCCTGGAAGGAGCGGAAGGTGAAGCGGATCCGGGCGAGGTTGCCGAAACGGCGCTGCGCTAGGGCGGCGACCACCTCGTAGACGCCCTCCGGCGCCTGCGGGGACAGCCCGCGCTCGATCTTCCGCGCGTAGGGCACGGTCGAGAGGAACACGAATACCTCGCCGGAGACCGGCGCCGCGGGGTCGGCCTGCTCGCCGTCCGCGAAGAACACGTGGCTCTTGCTGTACTGCGGGCTCTTCGGTGTGCGGCCCACCGGCGAGTGGATGATGAGCTGCTCGTCGATCCACTCGAACAGCTCGGTCGCGAGGCTGAACCGGAAGACGATCTCGCCCCGGTCCGGGTTCACCGATTCCAGGGGCGCCTCGGCGCGCCCGTCCACGAAGGTGTCGTGCGGCGGGGTTCGACCGATCGCCCGGGCGTTCTGCGCCTGGGTCTCGGCCAGCACGCGCCGCGCCGCGCTGGCGATCAGCCGCTGACGCTCCTGCGGGGCGAGCGCGCGCTGCACGGCGAGCGTGAGATCGCGCGAGAGCGGGCGGAGGCGCGTGGCGCGCGCCATCAGTTCCCGCCCCTCACCGTCACGTTGAGCCGCACCAGCACGTCTTTGAGGCGCACCGGATCGGTGAACTGTACGGTGCGCAGCAGGCCATCCACCTTGATACCGTCGCCGCGCTCCAGCGGCTCCTCGACGAACTCGGCCGGCAGGTCGGTCGGGCTGAAGATCAGCAGCGTGTCGCCCTGCTGGAGGCCGCCAACGAGCTCATTGGGCCTGTAGCCCCGGACCCACGCCTTGCAGCCCTTCTCCAAGGCCGGCGCGTTCGCCACGACGCGGCGCAGGCTCACGCTCTGGCCGTGCTCGGCAATCTGCCGGTCGAGGCTGGCGATGGCGTCCGCCGGCGTCACAGCGCCCAGACCTTGTAGGGCGCGAGCAGACTGTCGACGGTGGTCTGGATCAGCTTCTGCGCCACGTCGGACACGGTCCACGTCTTCGTGCCGATGCCCTCGACCTCATCGCTGCGTAGGGCCAGATCCTGGCTGCCGAGCGAGCGCAGATGCGTCGCCGCGAGCACAACGGCCTGCCGCGCCGGCGCGAGCCGCAGGTCGTCGGCATCGTACCCGGCCTCGAAGCGCACGCGCACCGCCTCCGGGCCGCGGGCGGCCGCCGGCCAGGACGCGCTGCCCTTCGGCGCGATCGACCCCGTGGTGGTGCCGAGGCCGAGCACGCGCAGGTCGGCCGCCGCGATCTCCTGCTGCTCGCCGTCGGCGCCCTCGTAGGTGACCGAGATCACCTTCCGGAGCGGCGGGTACGGCAGGAACAGGCACGGGTCGCGGAAGCGGTCGAAGACCACCTCCAGCGTCTGGACGCCGAAGGCCCGGCCGACCCAGCCGAGCGGGGGCTCGATCCCCGCCTGCGCGACGGCGAGCAGCGCCTCGATGCGCGCCTCGGCGTCTTCGGCAAGGACCGGCGCCCATGCCTTCGCGTCCGCGGCCGAGATGATCGGCTGCGGCGGCGTGATGATAGTCGCGGCCACGGTGGCGCCCTCGTGCCTTCAGCGCTCAGTCGGCCTTGGCCGGCTTGACGGGCTTCTCGGCCGGCTTGGGCGGGGTTGCCGGCTTCACCTCCTCGATCAGCCCGGCGGCCGTAAGATCCTTGACCACGGGCGCGCTCAGCATGGTGACGGAAGCGCCACGCCGGAACGTGGTCGAGCCGTGGCGAAAGGTGCGCAGAGCCTTGAGTTGCATGTCACCCTCCTGGTGACGGGGCGACCGGGATTGGTCGCCCCGCTACGTGAGGCGATCAGCCGGCCGCGACGGCCGCGCCGAAGGCGCCGGTGACGAAAGCCTCGGGCCGCTTCACGGCGAGCGCCAGGCGCTCCTCGCAGCGGATCGAGACCATGTTCTTCTCGAAGTCGTCGACGTTCTCGGTCGAGATGACGACGTTCGCGTCCTCGCGGTCGAACAGCTGAGCGCCGGTCTGGAACGCGCCAGCCAGGAACTCGCCCTCGAACTCGGGGGCTTCGGTCGCCACGACCGGTAGGCCCCAGAGGGTCGGGCCAGCGAGACGCAGCGGATTCGCCAGGATGTACTGGCCGCTGTCGTCTTTGGTGAGCTCCATCTTGGCCCAGTCGGTGAAGTGGACCACGAAGCCGTCGACGGGCAGGCGCGCGAGCTGCGCCTGCAGGATCGCGAGGCGCAGATCGTCGATCTCCGTCCGCGCGGTCGGCGCGAATGCCGGGGAGAACGCAGAGGCCTGCGGGACGATACCGTGCAGGTGGCCGGAGGCGCCCGAGCCGAACAGGATCTCCTGCTCCTCGACGTACTTCAGACCGTACCGCATCTCGGCGTCGACCGTGGACTGCAGCTGCGCGAAGTCGTCCAGGATCTGCTTCGACGCCTTGAACATGTGTGCGATCGTGGCGACCGGCGTGATCTTGGTGTCGAACTGGATGTCCGAGTAGGGCTTGGGGGTCCCCTCCGGGACGATCTTGGCCGCGTTCGTGAAGCCCGTCTGCTGCACCCAGAAGATGGCCGGGCTGGTCGTGCGACCCGGCGCGATCAGGTCGCGGATGAAGAGGCGCTGCTTGGGCATCACGTCGATGCCGGGCAGGCGCTGCGGCTCGACGACACCCTCGGGGATATTCGTGCTGAGCGTCGCATTCTTCACCGGAACCGAGACGCGGCGGCCGCCCTGGACGCTCGCGGCGAAGGACTTGACGCCCTCGGCCTCGACCAGCTGGGCGCCGACCGACTTGCGCGGTTCCGCGCCGCCGCCACCACGGCGGGCGTTCTTCTGCTCGACCTCCCCGAGGCGGGCTTTCAGATCGTCGACCATGCCCGTGAGGGTGGTCTGCGCCGTGGCGAGCTGGTCAACGGCCGCCTTGGTCTCGGTGGACAGATTGCCCGCCGCCCTGACTTCACGCATGGCCTCGTCGGCCTTCTTGGTGAACTCGTCGCTCACACGCACGAGCTCGTTGGAGACCTGCTTAAGCAGGTCGCGGGTTTCGTCAGCCATGATGGTGTCTCCTGGGCGCCTCAGGCCCGGGTGAGCTTCAGCCGAGCGAGCGCGAGGCTCACGGCGGTGGTGCCGTCGTCATCGACGGCGTCGGCAGCGCTCGGCGTGCCCTGACCGCCAGCGCTCGGCGTGGCGGTCAATTCCTTGATCAAGGCGCGGCGCTCGGTGCGCGGCACCTCGGCTTTGGCCAGAAGGCGATCAATGCGGGAAAGCGCGGAGGCCCTGCCCCCCTTCTCTTCTTTCACCGCATCGGAAGCCAGAAGGCCGTCGGCGAAGCCCTTGGCGACAGCATCGCTGCCGTTCATCCAGGTCTCCTTGTCCATCATCGCGGCGATCTCGTCGGCCGAGAGACCGGTGCGGGTCGCGTAGATGTCCGACAGAGCGGCATCGAACGGCTCCAGGGTGTCGGCCGCGTCCCGCAGATCGTGCCGGTTGCCGAGCGCCATCACCCAGGCGTTGTGGATCATCAGGAAGCCGCTGCGAGCCACCTGAACGTCGTCTCCGGCCATGGCGATGAATGAGGCCGCCGAGGCGGCGAGGCCCAACACCTTCACCGTCACGCGCCGCTCGTCCTCGGCCAGCAGATTGTAGATCGCCAGCCCCTCGAACACGTCCCCTCCGGGCGAGTTAATCTGGACGGTGATCTCGTCGCCCTTGATTGCCCGCAGCGCGCCCGCGACCCGCTTCGCCGTCACACCTTCGCCGAACCAGTCGGCGCCGATCGGGTCGAAGATCGAGATGGTATTCTCGTCGTTCCCGGCCGCGGCACGGATCCCAGTGTGCCATCGGTCCATGGCGCCCGGCAGGATGTCGGAGCGGACTGCGGCGGGGGTGGCGGCGAGCGGCGCCCGCGGAAGCTGGCGGATGGTCATTCGTCGTCAGCGGCCCGGGTGCCGCTCCCCTGGTTGCTCGGCCGCTGCTGGCCGGCGAGTGCAAGCGGGATGAGCGTGGAGTTCACCAGCAGCTGATCGCCGCCCTCCATCTGCTCCATGTTCTCCTTCGCGCGGGCTTGGTTGGGCGTCATGATCGCGTTCTGAATCGCGCCCTGGTAGAATTTCATCCGGCCGGCGCTGTCTGCACGGAGCAGCCCCTCGACGTTGAACTCGGCGAAGAAGCGTCGCTGCTCCTCCGGGGTCAGCAGCCGCTTCGATATCGCCTGCTCGATCCGCTTGAGGTACGGCCGCAGCCCGAGCGTTAGCCAGGACTGCATGATGTGCTCCACCCCGGAGCCCCACATCGTCTGACCCTCGGCCGAGTGCCCGATCACGATGGGCGGGACCCCGAGCCAGCGGCAGATCTCCTCGACATTGAACTTCCGCGACAGGATCAACTCGGCATCGTGCGGCGAGATGTTCACGGGCTGGAAGGCGACGCCCGCCTCGAGGATGCCCACTCCCGGCGCGTCCGAACCGCTGTAGCGCTCGGCGAAGTTCTTGCGCGCCTGCTCTCTCTGCTCGGAGGTCAGCTGCGACGGGAAGGTGAAGAAGCCCTTGGCCCGCATCCCCTTCGAGAACAGCTGTCCGGCCGCCTTGTCGGT
The DNA here is from genome assembly GCF_017876975.1 of Methylobacterium sp. PvP105. Classification (NCBI taxonomy): domain Bacteria; kingdom Pseudomonadati; phylum Pseudomonadota; class Alphaproteobacteria; order Hyphomicrobiales; family Methylobacteriaceae; genus Methylobacterium; species Methylobacterium sp. PvP105. The sequence continues at coordinate 3,746,916 of NZ_JAGIPA010000001.1, forward strand.
GGCCATCGCGATCCCGAGCGTCTGCCGCGCGTATGCCACGGGCGACATGCCTGAACGCCCGTCGCCAAATGCCCGGACGTGGAACACTTTCTCCTCTGGAAGGGTCACTTCCTTGCCGCGGTCGACGAAGCGGTAGCGCAGCGAGCCGTCCTGCTGCTCGTCGACCGCGGTGTCGGCGGGCATTGCGTTGAGCGCGATCAGAGTCCGGCCCGATGAGACCTTTTCTGCGAACCCATTTCCGGTTGTGCAGAGCCCCAGGACGCGCCCCTCCCAGAACTCGACGGCGGTCTGATCGGCGTTCGGAGTGTCACGCAGGAGCCGATACAGCGGATGGTCCGGGGCCGGCACACGGTCGCCATTCGACTTCCGCTCGTAGACCGTGATCGGCAGCGTCGCGATAGTCTGAGCGGTGATCCGAGCGCAGGCCCAGAACGCCGACAGATTCATCGCGCCTTGGACCGTGACGCGCTCGCCCGACCAGCTGTCGGTGCCGTGGTAGTCCGACCAGAAGTCGCCATCCCGCGCCGTCACGCGCCGGCCAAGCCAGCGGAGCCACCGCATCACACGAAGACCGCGTTACTGAGGAAGTCGTCGAGGTTCACGGGCTCGTCCTTCCGGTCTCGCGACTTCAGGCCCATCAGCATCGCGAGCGCGACCGCGCCGTCGATGCGGAACCGGGCCTTGTCCTTGTCGATCTTGCGGTTGCCGGCTGGGTCCGTGACCGCGACGGCGTTCGCCATGTTCCAGGTGAGCACCGGGTTGGCCGGGTGCTCCAGCTTCCGCTCGATCACGGCTTGCTCCAGCGCGTCGATCGCCGGCGCCATGTCCTTGAAGCCCTGGCCCCACGGGATCAGCCGGAGGCCGTCGCCCTTCTCGCCGTCGAGGTAGGTGGCGAGCCCGATCCGGTCGAACTCGCGCCGCAGCGTGTCGATGCGCCAGCGATCGTAGGCCAGCCCGAGCACCCGGAACCGCTGCACCAGCCCCGCGATGTGCAGGGCGACCGCCGCCGGGTCGATAGAGCGGCCCGGCGAGCGCAGAATGTGCCCCGCCTTCGCCCATTCCTCGTAGCGCAGGTGCCCCGAGCCGAAATCCCGGCGGCTGTGCTCTCGCAGCAGGTCGTCCGGCTTCCAGAACGTGGCCCGGACCCGCGTGCGCTCGCCCGCCGTGCCCATCGCGAGGGCCGTGAGGTCGAGGATCGCCGACATGTCGAGCGCCAGATACACCTCGGCGCCGTCCTCGATCTCGGCCGCGCCCGCGCAGGCCGTCCACTCCACCCGGCTGATCAACGACGACACCGGCGCGACGCGCTGGTTGAGGTAGAGGTTGCGGAATTTCGGCTCCTCGGCCGGCATCCGCTGCGCCTTGGCGGCGAGCGTCCGCAGATCCTCCAGGGACCGGAAGTCGCCGAGCGCCGGGTTCGCCAGCTTCCAGGCCTTCTCGGTGAACAGCTCCTCGACCGGAGTCTCCTCCGGCACCGCGTAGAGGTGGCAGACGATGGTCGGGTCCGCGCCGGCCAGCCCATCGTCGATGAGCTTCGACAGGATGTGCTCCGGGTCGTTGCTCTGCGTGCTGATCGTGATGAACAGCGGCTCGGCCCGGGCCCCCATGGAGGTGTCGAGCACATCGTACAGCTCGCGATTCCGCGCCTGAGCGAGCTCGTCGAAGATCACCAGCGACGGATTGAGGCCGTGCTTCGTGCCGGCCTCGGCCGACACCGCCTTGTAGAAGCTCCCGTTCGAGTAGCAGGAGATGTGCTTCGTGGAGTCCACCACGCGGCACAGCGCGGCGAGCTCCGGGTCGGCCCGCACGATCTGCGCCGCCACCTTGAACACCTGGGCGGCCTGTTCGCGGTCGTTGGCCGCCGAGTAGATCTCGCCGTTCGCGATCGCTTCCGGACCCACGAGGTGCACCAGCACCAGGGCCGCGATCAGGGCCGTCTTCCCGTTCTTCCGGGCGATCGACAGGATGGCGCGCCGGACGCGGCGCCGGTTGTCGAGACCGTGCGGCTCGTAGACGTCCCGGATGAAGCGCTTCTGCCAGGGCCGCAGCTTGAACGGCCCGCCCTGCCCTTCTCCGCTCGGGACGGTCAGTGCCTCGACGAAGCGGATGACCCGGGCTGCGCGATCAGGCCGGAGAACTTGCTTGCCGGCTGCTCCGCGGGGAGCTTGAGCGCGGCGCGCGCCTTGGGGTCGAGCCCGAGCCGGTCGCCCGCTGCCATCATATCGCGCAGCGCGCCGCTCAAGATGTTCAGCCATGGGTTCTTCGCGAGGCTCCCGGCGCCGTTGACCACGGTCCACTGGAACCCGGGGTTGCTGACCTCGTGCGCGGCCCGCTTGTGGACCGCCCAGGCGGTGGCGAAGCCGGACAGGAGGAAACTGTCGAGGGCCGCGTAGACCTTCGGCGGCATCGAGCCCCGGATCACCTCGATGCAGGCCTGCGCGTCCTCGTGCAGGTGCTCGGGCACGAACACATCGCCCAGTGCGCTGACGTTCGGGTCGACGAACGGCCGCTTGCCCGGATTCCCATCGAGACGGGCTAGTTCGGCGAGCTTCTTGCGCGGTCCTCGAGCGCCCATGGTCACGGTCCGGATATTTGCTGAAAACCTGCGGCGTTTCGTTTTGGGGTCCCAGACCGGTTGCCGCCCCCTAGGCCTCAGACTTTCGACCCGCCCCCACCCTTGTCCGGTATCTGACCCTTTGCCCCGTATCGGGCCCGCAGCGGCCTATCGCTCAGCCCCGCATAGGCGCCTACTCGATAGGCCAGCCATCCTCGCCCACGGTCTGCCGGGCTTGGCCGCCTCGCTCGATGCGCTGCTCGTCCACATCGTGGCAGTCAGCACAGGATGAGGCGAAGGGGCCCGACCAGAACAGCCTCTCATCCCCTCGGTGCGGCACGACGTGGTGGCACACGGTGGCGGGGGTCAGGACGCCTCGGCCCTTGCATCTCTCGCACAGGGGCTGGCGGGTCAGCTGGCCGGCCCTGAGTCGGCGCCATCGGGCTGTGTGGTACCAGCGGCGCCAGGGCTGGGTGTCACGGCGACGGGCATCGTGCTGACGGTCTGCTTCTGATCCGAAGCGGGGCTCAGACATGAGCATCGCTCCTCCGCTGGCGCCCTTGCAACACGTCGTCCACCCCGCCTATGAGGCCGATCCGCAGCAGGCGGGGGCTCAACAGGAGCAGCCGATGATCAACCTCAACGATCCGGGTTCGCTGACCGTGGACAGCGTCAAGGATCTGATCGCGTCAAAGGACGACAGCGCGGACCGACAGATCCGCGTCATGGACAACGGCGACGTGGTGCTGTCCGACGATATCGGCAGTCAGAACCTGACGGGCGTTCGCTTCCGCCTCGACACGCTCAATGCCGGGAACGGCTATGTCGGCAAGGCCGCCGCTGGTGACCAGTCCTGGGTCGGCCGCGTTCATCGCGCGATCGAGGAGCACTGGAAGGACGGAACGCGCGGCTACGTCGATCTCTACTGATCTAGCCGCAAAGCTAACGCACGGCTGACGGTTGCAAATCTGCAACACCGTCATCCGTGCGGTACATCTCTAGATATCACGCGGCAGCAGAGAAGTTCAATCCTCTGCGACGCGCCTCCTTGTGGGTCAGCACTCCATCCCGCGGGATCTCTCCACGCTCAAGAAGCCACTGGATCATGGGCGGCAGTTCCCATGCCGGGTTGCTCTGACGCAGCGTGGCGTCGAAGTCGCCGCGCAGGATGCTGAAGCGTAGCTTAAAGGCTTGGGCCTCCGGCATGACGGCCCAGCAGTCGTCCGTCCCACGGGCAATGCGCTCCAGACCGCGGATGGGAATCAGGCGCCCTGTGCGCCCTGTCGGCACGAGGCGCCGATCTTCGCCCTCACCAACCCACTCGTGACCCATCTCGCGATCCATCAAGCTCTGGGTGCTGTGATCGATGCCGAAGATGACGGTCCGAGCCATAAGAGGGCGCTCGGCGACGCTCCGCTGCCGATTCTTCACGCGCCAGAACCTGACCATGGGAATGATCGTGTCGATGCCGCGCTCGGCCATCTGCTCGCGAACTCGAAGCTCACAGCCATAGTTCGTCACCGCAACATGCCATGTGAGCGGATTCGGCTCACCGGCGGCCTGTGCGAAAGCGGCTTGGCGTCTGCTCATCTCGGCGGCCTCTGTGGGTTACGCGACGGTGGTGTCAGGCAGTGCGCTCGACGCCCTCGAAGGGCTCGCCGCCGGACTGGAGGGCGGCATCGATCTCGGCCTGGAGGCGGCGCTTGGTGCGATCATCGCGCTGGCGGAATCGGTCGTTGGCGCGCCGCTGCTCCGACCTCTCCAGGGCGATCTCCTCATCCGTGCGCTCGTGCAGGACGTTGGTGCGGCCCATGCCGGCCTTGATCTGGTCCCAGGCCGCTACCGCCGCGCGCCGCTCGTCCTCGGTGGTGTCGTTGTCGACCAGCTCGGCGTCGAGCACCTGGCCGAGCCGATGCAGCTCGCTCTCCACATCCAGCACCAGCAGCTTCGCCTCGGCGCGGATCTGCGGCGGGGTCGGGGCGCGGTCCGGATTCCAGCGGGTCTTCGTCGAGCCCTTCAAGAAGTGCCCGGCTGCGCGCTGAACAGCCCAGAGCGGGACATCGTCGAGCGCCCGGCAGATCAGGCCCACGGTCGCCTTCGCGTCCTCGCGGTCAGCGCCGTAGGTCGGGAAGGCGCCCAGCAGCGCGGCGATGATCTTCGCCAGCGCGCGGCGGTCGTCCTCGCTGCCGGGCGGGGTCAGGCTGGTGAGCAGATACTGCTTCCGGTTCTCCAGCATGGCCCGCTCGGCGCCTCGCGGCGCAAGCCCCGCGCTGATCAGCTTGTGACCCGGCCGGTCGCCGTCCTCGAGGCGATTCGTGAACCGGCTGACGAGGTCGAGCAGCGGCCTAGTGGCGGCCTCCGGCGGCGATACGGAGGTGCTGACGGTGCGGGTCTGAACGCTGGTCATCGGGGCCTCCGAAATCTTCGCGGAGCAGGTCGTAGAAGCCGTTCGAGGATCGGGATTTCTGGGGGCTGGCTCGGGCGGATGGCCGGCGGCGGCCAATCTCGCGGAGCCGGTTGCGGAGGGTCGCCGGCCAGTCGAGCTTCGTGCCCCGGACACCGGGGACGCCGCGCCAGTAATCGCTGAACTCGGCGAGTGCCTCGTCGACCTCGGGACCGGTCAGGCCCATCTCGGCGCAGACGCCGCGGGCTTCGTCGGTGCTGGCGAAATCGTCCGGGATGCGGGTGCCCCGCTGCCGGTTCGCCCCCTTGGGGGCAGAGGACCCTTTAGGGTCCGAGGGGGAATCTTCTGGGGGTGTAGTTTTAGGGGGTGCGGGGGACCTTTTAGGGGCCTCACGCTCCTCACGCGTTTTAACGCCACTAACGCCGTTAGAACCGTTAGGATTGGTCGGCTCGTCGTCCTCCGTCGGGCGGCGGTGGTGCCGATCGTAGAAGCGGGCCTGACGGATCCGATTGCCCTCACGCTTCCGCTCGGCCCGCTCGTCAGCGATGGCCGCGGCGCGCTCCTGCTCACGCACCAGCATGCCGCGCACGGCCGACAGGACCTGCTCGGCGGGGATGCCGCTCTCCAGCATGGTGTCGATCCAGTCGGCCGTGAGCGTCACTGCACGGCCCTCGGTGCCTCGTGGGCGCTCGCCGCCGTCAGCCCCAGCACGGCGTGCTGCCGCTCGGTCGTCGCGTCGACGATCGACCAAGCCAGCCGGCGGAAGGCGTCGTTCTGCTTCGGCGTGCGGAAGCCGAGCGCCGCGTTGACGGCCTCGTTCACCCGGATCCAGTCGCCGTGGTGCACGTGGTCACCACCGGCGATGATGAGGGCGTAGAGCACCGCGAGAGAGCGGGCGGTGGCCCGACCACTCTCGGCCTCGGCCAGGAACAGGGAGAGGATCGGGTGCTCAGCCATGGCGCTCAGACCATGCCGAGGGCTTGCATGTAGAGCTCGACGATCGCCTCGCGCTCCTGACGGGCGGCGTGCTCCTCCTTGCGGATCTTCAGGATCTCCCGGATGGCCTTCTTGTCGAATCCGCGCCCGGCCAGCTCGGCGAACACCTCCTTGATGTCGCCCATGATGCCGGCCTTCTCCTCCTCAAGACGCTCCAGACGCTCGATGAACTGCTTGAGCTCGTCGGCGGCGACGCCTTCGGCTGACGACACGTCGGGCTGTGCCATGGGTTCGGCCTCGTGGCGGTGATGGCGGGAGCCGCCCGCCGCGGCGAAGGTCAGGAGGCCCAGGGGCGCGCCGCGAGCGCGGCGTCCCGGCGCTGCCGTTCGGCGCGCTCGGCCCAGATCACGTGCAGCACCTGCTGCTCGGTCAGGGACACCGCCTTGGCGATGTCCGCGCTGTTCTCGCCGGCACGCCAGCGGTGCAGGACGATGCGATGAACGACGGTGACCGGCTCAGTCATCGCCGCTTCTCGTCCACCACCGGAGCCACGCGCGCAACCACCAGGGGAGCGGGTGACCGCGCGCCTGAAGAGTTGCCGCTCGTCTCCAGGCGAGCAGATCGAGCTTCCGTTGAAGCCATCGCATCGAGCCTCCCTCCCAGCGCGAAGAACCGCGCGCGTTCTGTGGCGGCCTCTGCCTCAAGGCGCTCGCATTCGCGGGCGTAGGCGGCCTTGATCGCGAGGTACGTGTCGGCGTCGAGCCGGACGGGCTGACGGCCGAGGAATTTGCGGACCCAGGAACCGGTCTCGCCGATGGTGCGGCCCACGTCGTCGTAGGCGCTCATCCGCGAACCAGCGCGACGCGAGGCACGCTCAACGAGCGCACCGAGGATCGGGAGGGTGATGCTGGCTGCGCTATGCATTGTCCGTTTCCGAACAGCGATTGGACGATCCAAGACTGCGCTCCGTGCTCAAAGAGTGGAGCGGGCCGGAGCGCCGGTCTTGGTCGAACAGGAGACGAAACTCAGGAACACAGGCGCCCAGGCCGATTGCTTGGCGGCTTCGCGGCAAGGGCGACGGAGGAACTACGATGCACAGCTCATTTCGAGCCGTTGACGACGACATGACAGCGCGCGCGATACAGTTTCCGGTGGCACGGAGACTGGTCGGCGCGGCCATGACGACGGACGAGATCATCTCAGGCGCCCCCGCGCAGGCGGCGGCGAAGGCCCGCGGCAACGCGATGGCGAAGCGGCGAGCGGTTGGCGGCTTCGTCCTGGCCCACAACGACAACCGACCGGACGGAGGTGGCCGAGGTCGGAACGAAGGTGATCCCGGCCTCCATGGCCGAGATCAGGGCGGGCAGCTCGGGGACAGTCGAGCAGCGCTCCAGGAACACCGCACCGCGATCCAGATCCTCCGCATGGGCGCGGATCGCGTCGGCCATGCCGCGCTGGCAGTCGCCAGCGCTCTCGCCGCACAGGTGCGTCAGGTGATCCGTGCGCGCCGCAAGGGCGAGCGCGTCATCGGCGGCGACCCGGGCCGCGGCGGCCAAGGCGGATAGGTCAGGGGCATCTTGCGTCACGCGGCGCATGCTCCGGTGAGAGAGCGCCGACTGGGCGCAGGTACGCGGTGAAGAGGCGCGGGCTCTCGGCTGAACACGAGCGACCGAAGGACGGCCGAGAGCCCTCCGCGACGGGCCAGCGGGGCAGCTAGCGTCGCGGATCTGCGGAAGAGAAAGGCTCGGCCCGGTGGGCGTTGTGGGCCGAGCGAGTAGCCGCGACAGGTCGGAAGTAGTGGTGAGCCCCTGTCGCGGGGTCTGGAAGGGGAGCGATGCGCGCATCAGCGGCGGCCTCCGACAGCAACCCGCGCGGTCGCGGGCGACCAGAACAGCAGGCTGATCTGCGGAAGGAGTGCGATGCCGAGGCAGACGAGATCGGCGAGCATTTCAGCCCTCCCGCTGCTTGGCGGCGCGGGCCGCGCGCTCGACGCTGTTCATGAGAGCCCAGCGACCGGCCAGGATCTCGGCACTCTCGAGATCGACCGGGGCCGAGCACCAGCACCGCGCGCCCTTCGGCTTGATGCGGAGGTACGTGCGGCCGTGGGCGTGGGTGATCTCGACCTGTGCGCCGTCGCTGAGTTCGCGGGCGATGCGCTCGGGCGTGTTCGCCAGCGTCTTCATGCCAGCACCTGCGCGCCGACGAAGAGGGCCGCGGCGACCGCGAAAAGCGATCCCGCCGCATGCTGCGAGATCGAGCGGCCATCCTCGCCGTCCTCACCGATCGTCGGCAGGGCTGCGAAGGCCGCGAGCATCATGATGGGCAGGGCTGCCCAGATCATGATGCGATCGCCTGAGGCTCGGGCGGCGACTTGGCTGAGCGACGGCCGGCACGCTCTTCGTGAAGGCGGTAGAGCAGCTCGAAGGTCACGCCCGCCGAGCGTCCGGCTTTCGCATCGACCAGGCGCTTGAAGTAGCCAGCCGGGATGCTGTCACGCGCCTTGAGCGTCCGGACGTGGTTCTCCGGAATGCCGAGGATCTCGGAGACCGCTGAAACGCCAAGGGCGTCTATGACATCGGAGAACGTGTCCATGCTCCAATCGCTACATCAGGTAGCGACGCTCGTCAACACAGCACGTAGCGTTCGGGTCGCTACGCTGCGTGGCATGGACGTGAAGAAGATCAGGAAGGACCAGGGGCTTCGCCTGAAGGCGGCTCGTGCCGCTGCCGGCTATCGGTCGGCGCGCGATGCCGCGATCCAGAACGAGTGGCCCGAGAGTTCGTACCGCGCTCATGAAGGCGGAACCCGGACGATTGGCCAGGACGACGCCGAGCGCTACGCTGCACGCTTCCGCTTCGACGGCGTGGACGTCACCGCTCGCGGCATCCTTTTCGGCGACACAGATGCGCCCGTGCGCGTGGTCGAAGGGCAGAACATCGTCGGCGTGAAAGGCTTGGTCAGCGCCGGCGGCCTTATCGAGACTGCATCCGAGCAGCTCCCCGACGGCGCCGACCTCTACGAGATCTCGGTCCCGTTTCCTGTCGAGGAAGGCACCATTGCCTTCCGCGTTAGTGGCACCTCGGGCTATCCGAAGTTTGATCCCGACGACGTCGTGCTCTGCTCCAAGCACGGCGAGAACCCGGAACGGCTCGTGGGCCTCTATGCGGTCGTGATGACCGGAACGGGCGATCGCTACCTGAAGCGGATCCTGCAGGGCTCCAAGAAGGGCCGCTTCCACCTCGAGAGCTTCAACGCGCCGCTGATCTCTGACGCGCGGATCAAATGGGCTTCGGGCATCATCAGCACCGTGCATGCCCGAAGCTGGTCGCAGATCTCGCAAGCTGCGACGCAGGCTGCGACTCAAGCTGCCGAATAGGACGATCAGAACGGAAGATCGTCCGTGAGTTCCGGCGGGCAAGCGCCATAGACGCCAACAGTCTTAGGCCCTTCGGTCTCGCCGATATCCTCGTCGCCTGTGAGGACATATGCGGCAGCACCGTGATCCACTTTCCCGGTGCAGCTCTGCTCTGCCTTCTTGAGCGCTTCCTGTAGCGTCTTGCACGGGATGGATCGTCCCGGGCTGAAATTGCCCGTCGGCATCTTCTTGAACGTCTGGAAAGCGTAGCGCTCGGTACTCGGCATCGGGCTCCTCCGGAACGACGCCGAGATGATCCGCCTCAGGATCGGAACATAGCAAGAACAAACTTTCTGTTACCTGTGGACGAATGTGGATAGCGGGCCGCTACTCCCAGTTCGCCGAACCCCGACGATCGCAATATCGCTACATGGCGTGTTGACCGCGATCGCTACGTCATGTAGCGTTTCTTCATCGCCCGACGCGATGGAGCCGCCCATGTCCAACCGCACGATGAGCTGGGCCGCCGCCCTTCGCGACCTGAAGTCCGACAGGCAGCGGAGGCACGACGTGCGCGAGGAACGCTTGAAGACTACGGCGGGCCTGCGGGGCACGCCGGCTCTCCCGCTCTCTGCCTGGCGTGGTCGGTCCGGCCGTCGCTACGTCGTCGGCGTGCATCCGATCGTTGGCTTCGAGGCTGACGAGGGCGCCGAGGCGGTCTGCATCGCCGTCGGTCGCGACAAGGGCGGCATCGCCGAGCTGATCAGCGCTGTGTCCGGCCTCGACGCCGACACCCTCCAGCGCTGGACCGCCAAGGCCCGCAGCAAGGGTGCCACCGAGGTGCACGTGCACCGGCTGGCCGACAACACCGCCGAGCGCGCCGCCATCGTCTCCGACCTCAAGCCGGCGGCCTGAGCCGTGGTCGAGATCCTGACCCTCATCGCCGTGGCCGCCCTGTTCACGGCCGCCGCCGCGAGCGCCGCCTTCCTCCCAGCCTGAGCCTCCGGAGCCGTCATGCGCGCCTTCCTCGCGGACGTCCTGCCGGACGCGACCGCCCGCGGCCTCGCCGCCGGCCTCACCCTCTACGTCGTGGCCGGCATCGGCATCGGCGCAGCCTGCTTCCTCCGCCTGCATGGAGCGATCTGAGCCATGTGCCTCCTCACCGCCACCGACCAGCCGCACGCCGCCGACGCGCCCACGCTGCGCGAGAAGGCCGATGCGGCCTATGAGGATCTGCTGATCGCCATCGCGGCCCGGCAGAAGCTCCTCCAGGACATCGACGACGGCGCCCGGTCCGCTGCCTTCGGCAAGGGCCTTCCCGACGAGCGCCTGAAGCGGATCAACAAGATCGCGCAGCAGGCCGAGTACGCCTACCAGCAGGCCGCCCATGCGGTGATGCTGGGCGAGCCCCACGCGGGCGCCGTCACCAGCCTCTCGCTTGCCCTGGCGATGCAGATCCGGCTCGGCCGGAACGACAAGGATGCGCGGCTGGCGGCGCCGGCGGAGCGTCTGCCCGCCACGGCCAGCGTCGGTGCTCTCTGATGGGTGCCGCTCGCCGCCGCCCGGACATCGCCCGTGACGCCGTGAAGGAACTGGAGGCCGCCCGCGTCCTGCGGGAGCACCTCTCCGACCTCGCGCAGGGTGACGAGCTCTTCATCCGAGACTCGCTCGAGGGGGAAACCGACCTCGACGGCCTCGTCTCCACGCTGGTGCACGCCATCGGCGAGGACGAGGCGCACGCCGTCGGCCTGAAGGCCTATCAGGACCAGATCGCGCAGCGTGTCGCGCTGTACGGCGAGCGCGCCGAGTTCAAGCGCCGGCTGCTTGTGCAGGCCCTGGAGATCTCGGGCCGGCCCACGATCGAGACGGACGGCGGCACTGTCACCCTGCGTCCGGTCGCTCAGAAGGTCGTCGAGGGTGAAATCGCGGACATCCCCGCTGAGTTTTGGCAGCCGCAGCCGCCGAAGCTCGACCGCCGCGCCCTGCTCGCCGCGCTGAAGGAAGGCCGGGACGTGCCCGGCGCCAGCCTGAGCAACGGCGGCACCACCATCAGCATCCGGAGGGCCTGAGCGTGTCGAACGTCGTCACCATGCCCGCGGCCGTGGCCGCCTACGACGCCAAGGCGGTCGCGCTGATCCGCCGGACGGTCGCCGCCGACACCAACGACGACGAGTTCAACCTCTTCGTCCACACCGCCCGGCATCTGCGCCTGGATCCGCTGCGCCGGCAGATCTTCGCCTTCGTCTACAACAAGGACAAGCCGGACCGTCGGCGGATGTCGATCATCGTGGCGATCGACGGCTTTCGCGCGATCGCGGACCGGACTGGCGCCTACCGGCCGGACGAGGACGAGCCGTCCTTCGAGGTCGATCCCGAGGCGAAGGGCCCGACCAACCCGGCCGGTCTCGTGAAGGCTACCGTGCGCGTCTACAAGCACGCACACGGAGCGTGGCACCGGGTCACGGCCTCGGCCTACTGGGACGAGTACGCCCCGATTAAGGAGGAGTGGGCGCCCGGCGAGGACGGAAAGCGCCGCCCGACCGGTCGGCAGACGCTCGATACGTCCGGCAACTGGGGGAAGATGCCCCGGCTGATGCTGGCGAAGGTCGCCGAGGCGCTGGCGCTGCGCAAGGCGTGGCCGGACGATCTCGCGAACGTCTACGCGGCCGAGGAGATGGATCGGAGCCGGGCCTCCGAGGTCCTGCCGTCCGAGGCAGCAGCCGAGGGCGCCACGCAGGAGCGGCTGGAGCGCATCGGCGCCGGCCGGACGATCCTCTTCCAGTTCGGGCCGAACACGCCGCTAGAGCCCGTTGAGATCGGCCGCATCGCCGACCGCGTGCGGGAGCACCTCAAGGCCCTCGCCGGCGACCCGGCGGCCGTGCGCGCCTGGCAGATGCAGAACCGGCACGGCCTGCGCGAGTGGTGGGGCCGCGACACCTCGCGCGATCCGCTGGAGACGAAGAAGGCGATCGAGGCGGCGCAGCGGGGGGCGAGCTCGTGAGCGCCCTCACCGACGCCCAAGCCCGGCGCGATGCCGGCATGGAGGCCGCAGCCGAGGCTGAACGCCGCGACCAGCCCGAGTACGCCCCGGCGCTGTACGCCGCCATCCTAGCCGTCGCGCGCAGGCAGTCGACCGTTCACGTGGACGACGTGCTGCCGATCCTGACGGTCCGGGCCCAGCATTTCAACGCTGCCGGCAGCGTCTGGGCGCGCGCCATTCGGGACGGCGTGATCGTCCGCACTGGGCGGGTCCGCGCCTGCCGGACGGACCGGACGAAGCACGCCCATCAGTCCCCGGTCTACCGCTCGATGCTGTTCGCGGACGCACCCGCCGCGGCCGCGCCGGCCCGCCGCTCGCCGACGCGGCCCGCCGCGCTCCCGGGCCAGATCGACCTCTTCTCGAACGCTGGAGGCGCGCTGTGACGGACGTCGTTCCGCCAATCCCGCACCGCTACACGGGCGAGGGTTGGGCGCCGCTCACCCCGCACTGGCAGCGGGTCGCCGACAAGCACTACGCCATCGGCGAGATCCGCAACCTCGTCCCGGAGGAGCAGCGCTCCAAGGCGTCGCACGGGCACCAGTTCGCCGAGATCGGCGACGCATGGCGCACGCTGCCCGAGCACCTGGCCGAGCGCTTCCCGACCGCCGAGGCCTTGCGGAAGTTCGCCCTCATCAAGGCCGGCTTCGCCACGGTCACCGAGCACGTCTGCGGCTCGCAGGCCGAGGCTCAGCGCCTCGCGACCGTCATCGCCAGCCTCGACCCGTACAGCGTGACCGAGGTCCGCCGGAACGTCGTCCGGCATCTGCGGGCCATGTCGCAGTCACTGCGGGCCATGGGCCGCGAGGATTTCCAGCGGTCCAAGCAGGGCTGCCTTGAGGTGGTGGCCGACCTGATCGGCGTCCCGGCCTCGGCGCTCAGCGCGAACGTCGGGAGGGCGGCATGAAGGCCGAGCCCCGCCGCGCCGTGCCGCTCGCGAAGCAGCTCGAGGCGTCCAAGCGCCAGATCGCCGAGCTGATGAAGCGCCTGGGCATGGTGGCAGTCAGCGAGCCCGTGGAACTGGAGCTCGACCACGAGCCGGCCCTCGGGCTCCGCGACGTGGATCCCGCCACCGGCGAGCACCGCCCGCACCAGCACGACCCCAGGTATCTCGTCTGGCGGCCGAAGGCGCGGCATGCGGTGAAGACCCGCGGTACCGGCGCCACCACCGCCGGCAGCGATGTTGGCGAGATGCGGAAGACGCGGCAGCTCGTCGAGAAGCGGATCGAACGCGGCGAGATCGCCCCCGACGATCCGAGCATCGCGCGGTGGGCGCCGAAGCCGGACCGCTGGCAGCCGCCGCAGAAGACGATCCAGGGCCGCGGCCTGCCCGGCCGGCCCGCCGACAAGCCTTCGCCCTGCCGGGTCCCGAGCAAGCTCGCCGGCCTTCCCCGCAACACCTTCACGGAGCCGCGCCGATGAGCGTTACCGAGCTCGCATTCCTGCGCCAGCCGGCGCCCCGCGGTCCGTCGCGGCCGCGCTACGAGGCCGGGCCTCGCCCGCAGCGGGTGGACGGCCGCCTCGAGCAGGCCGAGCGCCTGCGCGTTGCCCGCCTCATCCGCGAGCCGCGCCTGCGGAAGGGCATGCTCCAGGTCGAGGCCGCCCGGCAGCTCGGGATCTCGCAAGCCCTTCTCTCGAAGTGGGAGCGCGCCAAGCAGACCGTCCCGCCCGAGATGCGCACCAAGATCGCGGACCTCTACGGCTTCGACATCGCGCTGATCGACGGGCTGGACATGGCCGCCGTTGCGGCGACGGCCGACGAGCGCGTGCTGCTGAACCGATTCCGCGCAGCATCCGAGGACGAGCGCCGCGCCGCGCTCGCCGCGGTGTGCCCATGAACGCCGCCCTTGCGATCCAGGGGCCGAAGCGCGCCCGGCCTATGGACAAGATTGACGGCGGCCGCGGCAGGCCCCCCCGCGTCGCCGCCGGCCTAAGCCAGACGCAGCTTGGCGAAGTGGTCTGTCGGCTTAGAGCCTCAGGACATCACGACTTAAAAATACAGTTGCTGCTGCAGATATTAGTTCATGCGCTCAATGTTCGGCATTCTTGCCATAAGTTCAGCGTTGTATCTAACACCATCAACCGAATAATGCGCCCTGCGATGACAGGTTGGGCAGAGACCGATGACGAACCGTGGGTCATCGGGGCCTCCGTCACTCAGCCGCCGAAGATGGTGAGGCTCCAGGTATGGGCTGCCATCCGGTCGATTGAAGGGTGCATTTTCTCCGCAGCCCTCACAGCTGATGCCAGCCCTCGCGAGTATATAAGCACGGACGTCATTACTACGCTGATAGATGTTCCTGCGCGCAGGTACCGGTCCCTCAGGAGGGCGAACAGAAGCGAATGCTCGTTCTCTCAACTCCTCGAGAGGAACGTCTTCAGGCTCAATCTCAACATTGTCCAAGAGCGCCTGGAGTGGGCGAAGTTCGAAGACGAACGCCAGGCGCATTTCTTCCAGGCTGTCCGGGGCTTGGCGCTCTTGGTAGCCCTGACAAACCCATTCTCCTTGATACTGCAGTCGTCCGTCGCGTTGCTTCTTAAAGAGCAGAAGGCTCTCGCCGGTGGCCGAGTGCAGGAGTACAGCGCGATTTCCGGCATCCATCGTCATTGGGCCGATCTGACCTTCTCCGAAGTACTCGAAGACACCGTCATCACGGAGGCGATCCTCATACCCATGACGGCGCCCCTCCTCGCCGGTGATTATGATGACGAGCGGATGCGCAGCAGGCGTGATGATGCCTCCCTGCTGCTGACCATCAAATCGGCGATGGATGTCGGCGCGCCGATTGTAGGTGCGCCCAATCTCAAATGGCCAAGCAGGCATGGTGCTATTCCAAGTTCTCAACGAACTAAGCTTGACTGCTTGAGGTTGAAAATTCGCTGCAGATACATCGCCGATTCTCACAAATTTGCGCTTTCAGAACTCGTCGCATGATGCTCGTCGCTCCCGTCCAGCACATCGAGGCGGTCGACCGCGCGGAGCTAAACCGGCTCCTCGTGCGCTGGGGTCACCGCATGGGCCCGTATCAGCGCCCGGCCTACGCCTTCGAGGCGCATCACGCGATGTTCGAGCGTGGCGAACCGGTCGCGGTCGCAGCTGCGGGCGAGACAGTTCGAGAGGTGGTCGGGCAGACCGGGATCCGCCGGGCGGCGTGCGTCGAGCTCGTGCGCCTCTGCGCGGCCCGGCCCGGGCTCTGCCGGCCCATGCTCCGCCTGTGGCGCGAGATGCTGTTCCCAGCGATCGCCGCCGCCCACGGTCGCGCGCTCGCGGTCTCCTACCAGGACGAGGCCATGCACTCGGGCGACCTTTACCGCTTCGACGGCTGGCTGCTTGTCGGCCGTGGTGGTGGCGGCGGCACCGACGCGCGCACCGGCCGATCCGGGCGCCGCATGAAGATCTGGGCGTGGCCGCGCGACGTCGCGGCTGCCGCTCTCCCCGCCACCGATGCCCTGGTCACCAAGAAGGCGGGTGAGGACGAGAATGGGAGGGCGGCGTGAGCGAGAACCCGTACCTCATCCAGGGCCCGGCACTCATCAGCTTCAGCGGCGGCCGGACCTCCGGCTACATGCTGAAGCACATCCTCGACGCGCACGGCGGCACGCTTCCGGCGGATGTGCATGTCGCCTTCGCCAACACCGGCCGGGAGATGCCGGAGACCTTGGACTTCGTGCAGGAGTGCTCCGAGCGCTGGGGCGTGCCGATCGTCTGGTTGGAGTTCGATCCGGAGGCACCGCACAAGACGGCCATCGTCAATCACAACAGCGCCGGGCGCGATGGTGAGCCGCTTGCCGCGGTTCTGGCTCAGCGGCAGATGCTTGCCAACCCGGTGATGCGGTTCTGCACGATCGACAGCAAGATCAAGCGGCTGCAGGCCTACGCCCGGCATATCCTCGGGTTCGCGACCTGGGCGAACGTCGTCGGCCTACGGGCGGATGAGCCCGATCGGGTCGCCAAGCAGCACGCCCGGGCAGCCAGCGGGAAGGATGGAAAGAACTTCGGCCGCCCCATGATGCCGCTGGCCGACGCTGGCGTTGCCCGTCGGGATGTGGCGGCGTGGTGGGCCCGGCAGTCCTTCGACCTGCGCCTGGAGAACGTCGGCGGGAAGACGCCGCACGGCAATTGCGATCTGTGCTTCCTCAAGGGCGCCGCGACTATCGTCGGCATCCTGCGGGATCGTCCCGATTTGGCCGACTGGTGGATCGCCCAGGAACGTCGGTTCGCGAGCACCAAGCGGCCGGGCGACTTCGCCTACTTCCGCAAGGACCGCCCGTCCTACGCCGAGCTGCTGCGCCTGTCGCAGGACCAAGGCGACCTCCTCACCTTCGAGCCGCAGGAGGAGTCCCTTGACTGCGCCTGCACAGACTGACGCCCGCGCCGAGGCCAAGGAGCGGTTCTGCAACGCCGCCCTCTGGTGGATGGCTGACCAGTCCTGCTCGGAAGCCCTCGCCGAGCTTGAGGACGCTCACGAGGCCTACTGCGCAGCGCTACGCGACAGCCTCGCCGAGACGCTGCGCGCTGCTCGGGAGGCCGCATGACCTCCCTCGCCCTGGCCGCCGGTCTGCTCGCCTACACCGAAGCGTCCTCTGCCTTCGTTGGCTACCAGCTGGCGCCTGCCGTCCGCGCAGCAGGGGGGCTTCCCGATTTTCGATCTGAGAACACAGGAGCACGAGGTGCCCCGTAGGCCGGCAGACACCACGCAGGACGCTCCGTGCCGGCCGCCGCTGCCGTTCCCGCCGCGCGGCCTTTCTCGGCAGGAGGCGGCCGCTTACGTCGGCGTGTCGGCTCCGCTGTTCGACGAGATGGTGAAGGACGGCAGGATGCCGCCGCCCAAGCTCGTCAACGCCCGCGTGATCTGGGATCGGGTGAAGGTGGACGCCTTCTTCGCGGTGCTGCCCGAGCGCGGCGTCGCGGTAGGCGACACGGACGGCTGGGAAGATTGGCAGTGAGCCGGATCCGTCTGCCGTACATCGACCGGTTTCGCGACCGGCACGGGACGATGCGCTACTACTTCCGCCGCGCGGGCGGGAAGCGGATCCCCCTGCCGGGGCTACCTGGCTCTCAGCCCTTCCTGGACGCCTACGCGGCCGCCATGGATGCCAAGCCGGCCGAGGCCGAGGCGAAGAAGCGCGGCGAGCCGGGGACCTTCGACCGGCTGATCTCCGAGTATTTCGAGAGCACGGGCTTCCTGACGCTCAAGGCGCCGACGAAGCGCGCCTATCGTCTCGCGATCGAGCGGCTGGTGAAGCTGGAGAACATCGGGCACCGGCCCGTGGCTGGCATGCAGCGCCCCATGGTCGAGCGGATCATGGCGAAGCGCGTCGAGACGCCATCCGCCGCAAACGACGCGCTCAAGAAGCTGCGGATCCTGCTCCGGTTCGCCATCGCGCACGGCTACCGGAAGGACGACCCGACGCTTCATATCAAGAAGCTCAAGGAGGGCGCGCACCACACCTGGACGGAGACCGAGATCGATACCTTCGAGGCGCACTGGCCTGTAGGCTCGCAGCAGCGCACGGCGTTCGCTCTGCTGCTCTACACCGGCCAGCGCGTGTCCGACGTGGCTCGCATGTCCTGGGCCGACGTGAGCCTGGACGGCCATCGGATCTCCGTCACACAGGACAAGACCGGCACGAAGCTGGATCTGGGCCTACACGACGAGCTGCTGAGCATCCTGGCAGCGTGGCCGAAGGGGCCGAAGTCGATCCTCTACACGGCGCATGGCAACGCCTTCAGCACCAAGGGGCTCGGCAACAAGATGGCCGATGCGATCGGCGCTGCCGGTCTGCCGGAGGAATGCGTCACCCACGGCCTGCGCAAGGCTGCGGCCCGGCGCCTCGCCGAGGCCGGATGCACGCCGCACGAGATCGCCAGCATCACCGGCCACAAGTCGCTGGCCGAGGTCGAGAGGTACACCCGCGAGGCCGCCCAGCGGCTGCTCAACGACGCCGCAAATTCCAAGCTGCGGCCGAAGCAAGCCCCAACCCAAAGCGGAAATCGCCCCCAAACCGAGGACGAAACGCTTTAGTTACAAGTGCTTTAGAGGTGGGATGGAGGCCTCGCCCGGAATCGAACCGGGGTGCAAGGATTTGCAGTCCTCTGCGTAACCACTCCGCCACGAGGCCTTCCCGAACGGCGCTGCCGTCCCGTCCGGAGCTTGGCGGACACCTCCGGGTGCGCGTCTCTAGCAGAGGTCGGCGGTCGCAGGCAACGGCCCCGAGGCCCCGATTGTGCGGACCGCGTCAGCTCTGCCAGACCCGGGGCATCGGCAGGGCCCGGTAGCCCGCGAGGAAGCGGGCGACGAGCCCGCGCAGGGGTCCGACCGCGTCCCCCAGCGCGCGGACCGCCAGATGGCCGTTCCAGGCGCTCGCCGCCGCCGTCGTTCCGGGCGAGGCGGCCTCGGCCAGACGGGCCCGCGCCTCCTCGAGGCGCGCCTCCGCGCCGGGCGAGACGTCGAGGATCGTCGCGCAGGCGCGGGCGCCGCCGCCGATGGCCGGGCGGGCGAGGTGGTCGCTGATCGGCCCCTCCAGCAGGACGCTGTCGGCGTAGGCGAGCCGCCCGCCTCGGCGGATCCGCCAGGAATCCGCGAACAGACCGTCGACGATCCGCTCGCCCCGGGCGGCGCGGCCGAACGCGACGACCTCCGCGGCGATCAGCGCGGCGCCGTCGGCGAGATCGGCCTCGAAGCGCCGCCGCACCCGGGCCCGATCGAACAGGATCGTCTCCTGCGGCAGCCAGGCGAGGCCGGCCCCCTCCCCGAGGGTCAGGGTGTTGGCGATGCGGCTCACGGGGCCGTCCGAGCGGTAGATCTTCTCGGCCGCCGTGGTGGTCAGCACCAGGTCGGCCCCCGGTTCCAGGGCGAGGTCGATGGCGAAGCTGTCGCCGCAGGCCACGCCGCCCGCCGTGTTGACGAGGACCGCCTCCAGCGCGCCGGTCCCCCGCGGGAAGCGCAGACGCGACGGCCCGGCTTCCGCGAGATCCAGGATGCGCGTCCCGCCGCCCGGACGGGCCGGCCCGACGCGCAGCCGGACGCGCCCGTCGGAGCGCTGGCGCGCGGGCGCGGCCCCGAGCCTCTCGGGCGAGGGTGCGGGAGCGAGGGGGCCGTGCATCAGGCGCGTCCGGCCGGCTCTGCGGCCACGGCCTCGATCGGCCCGGTCGGCCGGTCGAGGATGCGCCGGCCGAACAGGCTCGCCACCAGCTCGACCAAGACCCGGGCGCTGCGGCCGCGCTCGTCCAGGAAGGGGTTGAGTTCCACCACGTCGAGGGAGCGGACCAGCCCGGAATCGTGGAGCATCTCCATGATCAGGTGCGCCTCCCGGAAGGTCGCGCCGCCCGGAACGGTGGTGCCCACGGCCGGGGCGATCGACGGATCGAGGAAGTCGATGTCGAGGCTGACATGGAGATGCGCCCCCTGCGCGGCGACGCGGTCGAGCACCCGCCGCAGGGGCGCCACGACTCCGAACTCGTCGATCGTGCGCATGTCGGTGACGCCGACCCGGCGCGCCGTCACGAGGGCGCGCTCGCCGGCGTCGATCGACCGGAGGCCGAACAGGTGGACATGGGCGGGCGGCAGGGGCGCCGGTGCCGGCTCGGCGAACAGGGACGGGAATCCCGGCTCCCCGCACAGGGCGGCGAGCGGCATGCCGTGGACGTTGCCGGAGGGGGAGGTCGCCGGCGTGTTGAAGTCGGCGTGGGCGTCGAGCCAGAGCACGAAGACGGGCTGGCCGCGCCGCGCGCAGTGCCGCAGCACCCCGTCGACGGAGCCCAGGGACAGGCTGTGATCGCCGCCGGCGGTCAGCGGGAGCGCCCCCGCGTCGAGGGCGTCCCCCACGGCCCTGGACACGGCCCGCGTCCAGGCGGCGACACCCTCGAGCCCGCGCGTCCCGGCGGGCCCGTCCGGGACCACGTCGCCGCGATCCGCGATCGCGTGGCCGAGTTCGGCGAGCGCCCGGACGAGACCGGCCGTGCGCAGGGCCGCCGGTCCCATGAGGGCGCCGGGCTCGCTGGTGCCGACCTCGATCGGCGCTCCGATCAGCGCGATGCTGCGCGCCGCGTCCGGCAGGGCTTCGCCGCTCATCACACCTCCATCGCCGTCCCGGAGCACCGGTGCTCCGCGGCCGCTCTACCATCCGGACTCATAACCGTCCGATGACGGTGACCGCGAGACCGGATCGGCCAGCAAGATCCGTGACGGAGCGCCCGGGCCGGGATCTGGGTCGCGAGACGATGCGCGCTCCAGGGGCGCGCCGGATGCCGGGCCTCCGCGCCACGCGCAAGGTTCCGGCGACGATCCGACCGGCAGAACCTTGCCGGGACGGAGGATTGACCACTCATAACTTGGGTTTGTGGCGCTAGGATTGTCTCGTAAGTTGTATGTTTCGAGTCTGCTGAAGTTTCGGGCGGCGTATTGGTGTTTACGAGATTTTTATAAGGATTGGGCGATTGGTAAGCCTCAAGCAATTTCTCAAAAATTCAGGGGCATCATGATCACGCTATCGCGGCTGAGCACGCGCCTTCCCGCGACAACCGTCGGCCTCGCGCTCCTGAGCGCCACCGCCATGGGCGGTTTCAGCTGGTACTCGGCGCGGGCGGGCCTGATGACCGCGGCCCACGAGCGCCTCGAGCTCGCCGCGGCGGCGCGCCGGGACGCGATCGAGCTGGTGGCGGACCGGGCGCAGGCCGACTTCCTGGCGGTGGCGGCGCACCCGCAGATCGTCTCGAACTTCCCCGACCTGCTCGAGAACCTCGACCCGGCGAAGCCCGACACCGCGAGCGTCATCGAGGCCTTCCGCGCGCCGCAGACCGCCGAGGCGCGGGTCGCCCTCGACGGCAGCGGCATGTCGTCGATGTATGCCCGTCGGCACGTCAAGGTCCAGGAAGTGGCGCGCAAGCTCGTCGCACAGCCGGGCTACGCCGACCTGCTGTTCCTCGACGACAACGGCCGGATCGACTACACCACGACGAAGGGCGCCGATTTCGGCAAGTCGGTCACGGACGACGGCTTGGCGGGGACGGCGCTCGCGCGCCTCGTCGAGCGCCTGAAGTCCGCCGACCCGGGCGCGGTCCTCTACGAGGATTTCGCCGCCTACCCGGTGGACGGGGTCCCGGCCGCGTTCATCGGCCGCGCCATGACCAAGCGGGCCAACGTCGCCATGGGCACGGCGCAGGCCGCCGAGCGGATCGGCTTCATCGTCATGCGGGTCACGCCGACCCTGTTCGACCAGACGCTGTCGAAGCGGACGGGCCTCGGCGACACGGGTCAGATCCTGGCGGTCGGCGCGGACGGCCTCCTGCGCAGCAACCCGCCGCTGAACCCCGCCGTGCACGCCGGCGCGGGCCTCGCCGGGATCGGCCTGGCCGCCGACCGGATCAAGGCCGGCGGTCCCGTCGACTTCGCGGCGGAGAACGGCGCCCACATGGCGGCCGCCTCCGCGGTGACCGTCCTGGGCGCGCCCTGGACGGTGGTGGCGGAGCAGACCCAGGCCGAGGCGATCGACGCGGTCCAGGCCCTGTCGCGCACGCTGATCCTGACCGGCCTGTTCGTCCTGGCCGGAACCGCCCTGCTCGGCCTCCTGCTCGCCCGCTCGATCGTGGCGCCGCTCGGCGCCCTCACCCGCGCGCTCAAGGCCCTCGCCGATCGCCAGGCCCTCACCGACGTGCCCGGCAGCAAGCGGCGGGACGAGATCGGTGACATCGCCCGGGCCGTGGTCACGATCCGCGACATGTCGCTGGAGGAGGCCGCCCAGCAGCTCCAGACCACGGAGGCCGCGCGCCTCCGGGAGGAGCAGAGCCGGCGCGCCATGCTCAAGCAGCTGGCCGACGGCTTCGAGCACTCGGTCGGCGGCATCGTCGAGGGCCTGACCGGCGCCGTCACGGAGCTTCAGGGGGCCTCGGACACCATGCGGGCCGCGGTCTCCAGCACCTCCGAGCGCTCGACCAGCGTCGCCGGGGCGGCGCAGCAGACCTCCGACAACGTCAACACCGTGGCGGCCGCGGCCGAGGAGCTCGGCGCCACCGTCCAGGAGATCGGCCGTCAGGTCGAGCAGGCGGCCGGGATGTCCGCCACCGCGGTCGGCGAGGCCCGCCGGGCCGAGCAGACCATGACCGACCTCGCCGCGGCGGCGACGCGCATCGGCGACGTGGTCGGCATGGTCTCGACGATCGCCGGGCAGACGAACCTGCTGGCACTCAACGCCACGATCGAGGCCGCCCGCGCCGGCGAGGCCGGTCGCGGCTTCGCGGTGGTCGCCGCCGAGGTCAAGGAACTCGCCGCCCAGACCACCCGCGCCACCGAGGAGATCAGCCGTCAGGTCGCCTCGATCCAGAATGTCACGGGCGACGCGGCCGGGGCGATCCAGGGCATCACGGCCCAGATCGAGGCGATGAACCAGGTGTCGACCAGCATCGCCGCCGCGGTGGACCAGCAGGGCGTCACCACGCAGGACATCGTCCGCAGCATGGGGCAGGCCTCGGCCGGCACCGGCACGATGACCCTGGAGATCGCCGAGGTTGCCCGGGTCGCCGGCGATGCCGGCGAGGCCGCGGACTCGGTCGCGCTGGCGTCCGACGCCCTGGCCACGCGCTCGGAGCAGCTCCGCGCCGAGGTGGCGCAGTTCCTCCGCAACGTGCGGGCGGCGTAGGCCGGACGCGACCCCCGGGGCGGCCTCAGGCCGCCTCGGCCGGGAGCGGCGCGGGCTTCTGCGCCGCGCGACCCGCGAAGGCCTGGGCGGCCAGGGGCAGCTCGATCGCCGCGCAGAGCCCGCCCTCGGGGCGGTTCTCCAGCCGCAGGCGCCCGTTATGGGCCTCGACGATGGCCTGCACGATCGAGAGGCCGAGGCCGAAGCCGCTCGCCTCGTTGAGATTGCGCGCCCGGTCGCCGCGCACGAAGGGCTGGAGCATCGCCTCGCGCTCCGCCTCGGGGATCCCCGGGCCGTTATCCAAGATGCAGACCCGGACACCGCGCTCGGAGGCCTCCATCTGCACGTCGGCCCGCCCGCCGTACTTCACGGCGTTGTCCACGAGGTTGGTCACCGCCCGCTGGAGCTCCTCGGGCCGGCCCTGGACCAGGACGTGCCGGCTGCGGCTGACGTTGACCGGGGCGCCGAAATCCGAGAAGTCGTCGCAGACCGTCTGCACCACCGAGGCGAGATCCACGAGGCTGTGGCTGTTCGCGTCCCGGATCTGGCCGTCGCGCACGAAGGAGAGCGCCGCCTCGACGAGGCCGTTCATCTGGTCGAGGTCGCGCAGGGTCGAGGCCCGGGCATTCTCGTCCTCGATGAACTCGGCGCGCAGGCGGAGCCGGGTGATCGGCGTGCGCAGGTCGTGGCTGATCGCTGCCAGCATCTGAGTCCGATCGTCGATCAGGCGGCGGACGCGCGACCGCATCCGGTCCAGCGCCCGGGACACGGCGAGGACCTCGCGCGGGCCCGCCTCCGGCAGCGCCACGTGGTCGTCGCGGGCGCCGAACGCTTCGGCGGCGCCCGCGAGCCGCTTCAGCGGCGCCGTGAGGGCGCGGGTGGCCCAGACGCAGAGCAGCGCCAGCGTCAGCGCCAGGAACACCACGGTGAAGATCAGCGCCCCCTGGCGGGGACCCCGGAGGGGATCGTTCGGCAGCGTCGCCTGGAGCCGCGCCCCCGTCGGCGTGACGACGCCGATATGGAGACGCGCGTCCGACCGGCCGCGCTCGGGATCGGCCGCCGAGAGGTCGGTGATCGTCACGGGCCGACCGGCGCCGTTGCGCAGCTTCCGGATCACCGGCAGGTCGGGCGGCGACGTCGCCCCCGACGGCACCGTCCCGTCCCAGGGCTCCACGTGGATCAGCGGCAGGCTGCGACCGCTCGCCAGGAGGGCCGGTCGCGCCGCCGGGTCAGCGGCGTCCATGAGCCTCACCAGGACCCCGAGGCGGCTCGCGGCCACGCCCGGCAGCGTGTCGGGATTCTGCGACTCGTGCAGGATCAGGAAGGCCGCGGTGGCGACCACGTGGGCGACCGCGATGCCGGCGACCACGAGCAGCGCGATCTGGCCCGCGATGGTCTTCGGGCGCAGCCGCGCGCGGAGCCGCCCCAGGCCGCTCATGACCGCGTGACCTCGGGCGTGAACAGGTAGCCGCCGGACCGGATCGTGCGGATGAACTCGGGGTTGCGGGTGTCGCGCTCGATCTTCTGGCGGATCCGCGAGATCAGCACGTCGATGCTCCGCTCGAACGGGCCCGCGGCCCGGCCCTGGGTGAGGTCGAGGAGCTGGTCCCGCGACAGCACCCGCCCCGGCCGGAGACACAGGGCGTGGAGCAGGTCGAACTCCGCCCCGGTGATCGAGATGCGGGCGCCCTCGGGGGAGAGCACCTGTCGCAGGGAGACGTCGAGGGTCCAGCCGGAGAAGTGCAGCCGCCGCCGCTCGTCCGCGTCCGGCGCCTCGGCGGCGACCCGGCGCAGGATCGCGCGGATCCGGGCGAGCAGTTCCCGCGGGTTGAACGGCTTGGCGAGGTAGTCGTCGGCGCCGAGTTCGAGGCCGAGGATCCGGTCCACGTCCTCGGACTTCGCGGTCAGGATCAGGATCGGGATCTGCGAGGTGCCGCGCAGGCGCTTGCACAGGCTCAGACCGTCCTCGCCGGGAAGCATCAGGTCGAGCACGATGAGGTCGATGCGCGCCTCCGCCAGGACCCGGTCCATGTCGGTGCCGTCCCCGGCCAGCGTGACGCGGCAATCGTTGCCGCGCAGGTAGCGCGCGATCAGCGCCGAGATCTCCCGATCGTCCTCGACGACGAGGATGTGGGGTGTTGCGGGTGCGCTCATCGCAAAGGAGTCGGTCTGCGGGTCGGCCTGCATCATCAGGCTATTATGACGCCATCCGCCGATTATTCGAAGGTGGGCCACGGAACCATTTTGTAAGCGCGTGTTTCCCGCACGGACCTGAACTGAGTTGCCGAACGGCGTCACATCGCAGGGGGGAACGATGACCGGAACCGAGGATCGGAAGGACCTGATCGCGCCGCGGCCGCCGGAACTCGCCTCGCCCTGGCGGACCGAGGCTCGGGCGGCGCTGCAGGCCGAGGCCCGCGCCTTCGCCCGCGACACGGTGCTGCCGCTCGCCGACGAGCTCGACCGCCACAAGGCCGAGATGCCGCGCGCGCTCATCGACGCCATGGCCGAGAAAGGCTGGTTCGGCATCACGATCCCGGCGGAGCACGGCGGCCTCGGCCTCGGCGTGTTCGAGTACTGCCTGGTCTCGGAGGAACTGGCCCGCGCCTGGCTGTCCGTGGGCAGCATCCTGGCCCGCGGCCAGGGCCTCGGCACCCAGACCCTCGACCCGGACCGCCGGGCGGAGCTGCTCCGGCGCTCGGCTCGAGGGCAGTGGATCGGCTCGATCTCCCTGTCGGAACCCGATGCCGGCTCCGACCTCGCCGGCGTGCAGACCCGGGCGGTGCGCGACGGCGACCGGTGGCGATTGACCGGCACCAAGCGCTGGGCGGGCTTCGCCAAGGGGGCCGACTTCATCGAGGTCCTGGCCCGGACCCGCGACCCGGAGCCGGGGGAACCGCGCTCCGCCGGCCTGGAGCCGTTCCTGGTGCTCAAGGAGCGCGACAGCTTCCCGCCCGGGGTGACCGGCCGGGTGATCGACAAGATCGGCTATCACGGCTTCCAGACCTTCGAGCTGAGGCTGGAGGACGTGTGCGTGCCCGAGAGCGACCGGCTCACCGGGCTCTACGGCGACCAGGGGGCGGACGCGGATTCCGGCGGGTTCGCCGCCGTCCAGCGCGGCCTCAACATCGCCCGGGTCCACACGGCGGCCCGGGCCGTCGGCGTCGCCCGCGCGGCGGTCGAGGATTGCCAGAGCTACCTCCAGGAGCGGGTCCAGTTCGGCCACCCGATCGGCGACTTCCAGGCGCTGCGCTTCGCGCTGGCCGACATGGCCGCCGACGTCGCGCAGGCGCGGGCCTTCTGGCACCAGGTCGCCCACCTTCTCGACCAGGGGGAGCCCGCCGAGAGCGAGTCGGCGATGGTGAAGCTTCTGGCCACCGAGATGGCGGTGCGGGTCACCAACCAGGCGATGCAGCTCCACGGCGGCAACGGCTACACCACCGAGCGGCGGGTCGAGCGCTACTGGCGCGACGCGCGGCTGACGACGATCTTCGAGGGCACGAGCGAGATCCAGCGGCGGATCATCAGCGACCGGATGCTGCCGCGGCCCGGGGCCTGATCGCCCGCGCGCGCCCGTGCGGCGAATCGTCGAGCGGGACTCCCCGCCCGGCGTCGCCCGGCTACCTCACGAACCTGTCCTGCCCGGCGGACCGGGTGCCGCCATCCGGAAGCTCCGTGTCGAAGCCCATCAGCGATTACGCCCTCATCGGCGACACACATTCCTGCGCGCTGATCGCCCGCGACGGCTCGATCGACTGGCTGTGCTGGCCGCGTCACGACTCGCCGGCGCTGTTCGTGAAGCTCCTCGACGACGTGAGGGGCGGTGCCTGCACCGTCGCCTTCGACGGACCGGCCGGGAGCGCGCGCCGCTACCTGCCCGACACCAACATCCTGGAGACGACCTTCACCACCGAGACCGGCCGGGCGCGCCTCGTCGACCTGATGCCGGTCAACCCGCCGAGTCCGGAACCCGACGAGGGACCGGACGGCGAGAGCGAGAGCCGCCTGATCCGGCTGCTGACCTGCGAGCAGGGCCGGGTCTCGGGCGCGTTCCGGGTGCGGCCGACCTTCGACTACGCCCGCCGCCCCTGCACGCCGCTGGTCGAGGGCGGTTCGGTCCTGTTCGAGGCCGGGGAGTGGCGCGTGCGCGTCAACGCGCAGGCGTGCCCGACCCTCGCGGGCGACGCGGCCGAGATCCGGTTCGACCTCGCGGAGGGCGAGACCGCCTACCTGGTCCTGACGCACGGCGAGGATCAGGACGAGGCCTGCATCGAGGACTTCGCCGGCGCCCGGCGGCGCCTGGAGACGACCGCCGATTACTGGCGCCGCTGGAGCGCCCGCAGCACCTATCGCGGCGCCTACCGGGACGCGGTGATGCGGTCCGCCCTGTGCCTGAAGCTGCTGACCTACTCGCCCTCGGGCGGCATCGTGGCGGCGGCCACCGCCGGCCTGCCCGAGGCGGTCCCGGGCAACCGCAACTACGATTACCGCTTCACGTGGATGCGGGACGCCTCCTTCACGGTCACCGCCTTCGTGATGCTGGGCTACGTCAGGGAAGCGTCCGAGTTCCTGCGCTTCCTGCGCGAGCGCGACGGCACGTTCGGACGGGAGACGCGGCTGATGTACGGCATCGCCGGCGACATGCCGCCGGAGGAGGAGCTGAGCCACCTCGCCGGCTGGAACGGCGTGGGGCCGGTGGTGATCGGCAACCTCGCCGAGCACCAGGACCAGCACGACATCTACGGCGAGCTGCTGCGGGCGCTGTGTGTCTTCCTCGAGGCGGTGGATTACGACCCGCCCGAGAAGGTCAACGACCGGCTGCCGGAGGTGCTGGACAACCTCACCGCCCGGGCCATCCGCCACCGCCACGACGCGGATCACGGCATCTGGGAACTGCGCACCGGGCCGCGCCAGCAGGTCCACACCAAGGCGATGATCTGGGTCGCCCTGCGGGACGCGGCCCGGATCGCCCGCAACATCGCGGGCGTGCCGGAGGCGAAGATCGCCGAGTGGGAGCGGATCGCCGCCGAGATCCGGTCGGAATATCTGGAGAGGGGCTGGAGCGCCGAGAAGCAGGCCTATGTCGGCGCCTACGACTCGCATCACCTCGACGCCGCGGTCCTGCGCGTGGCCCTGTTCGGGGCCCTCGACCCGCGGGAGCCGCGGATGCGCGCGACCCTGGCGGCGATCGAGCACGAGCTGGGCGTCGGCGACCTGATCTACCGCTACCGCATGGAGGACGGGCTGGAGGGCGACGAGGGCACGTTCACGGCCTGCGCCTTCTGGCGGGTCGGCTGCCTCGCCCTCGACGGGCGGACCGGCGAGGCCAAGGCGGCCTTCGAGCGGCTGATCGCCCGGTGCAACGATGTCGGGCTGCTCGCGGAGGAGATCGACCCGGCCAGCGGCGCGCAGCGCGGGAACACGCCGCAGGGCTTCTCCCACATGGCCCTGATCAACGCCGCGCTGCGTCTGGAGGACAGCATCGCGCGCTTCGGCGCGGACGAAAGGCCGGAGAGCGCGGCCCGGTCGGCCGCCGAGTAGCGCCGCTCCAGCTCCCGGCGCAGGCCGGTCCGCGCCACGTCGCGGTTGACCAAGCGAGTGTCGCTGGCGTGGCAGCGGGCGGTCGGTCCGGCGGCGATAGTTTCGGGGCCTGAATGGCTCCGGAGGTCCCATGCTCGACGTGACGCCGACCCCTCTGCAGCGTCTCCTGCGGGAGCGCCGTCGCGGCTACAGCCTGCCGGCCGAGTTCTACCTGAGCCCCGAAATCTTCGACGCCGACATGGCGGTGATCTTCGGCCGCCACTGGATCTACGTCGGCGTCGAGCCCGACGTGCCGGAGGCCGGCGACGTCATGGTCGTCGACATCGGCACGACCTCCGTGGCGATCGTCCGCGACGACGACGGCGCGGTCCGGGCCTTCCACAACGTCTGCCGCCACCGCGGCGCCCGGCTCGTCCACGAGGAGAAGTCGACCGTCGGCAACCTCGTCTGCCGCTACCATTCCTGGACCTACGACCTCACCGGCGCCCTCATCCACGCCGACCACATGGGGCCGGATTTCAGGCGCGGCTGCCACGGGCTGAAGCCCGTCCACATCCGCTCGCTGGAAGGCCTGCTCTTCGTCTGCCTCTCCGACGACCCGCCCGCCGATTTCGATGCCATGGCGGCCCGGCTCGGCCCCTACATCGCGCCGCACAACATCCGCGACACCAAGGTCGCCTTCCAGAAGGACATCGTCGAGCCGGGCAACTGGAAGCTCACGATGGAGAACAACCGCGAGTGCTACCATTGCGGCGCGAACCATCCCGAGCTGACCGTGCCGCTCTTCGCCTACGGCTTCGGCTTCGCTCCCGAGGAGATGGACGAGCACGACCGCGCCCAGGCCGAGCGCTACGGCAGCCTGCTCCGGACGCGCCACGGCGAGTGGGAGGCGGAGGGGCTGCCGTCGAAGGAGATCGACGAGCTCGACACCATGATCACGGGCTTCCGCACGGAGCGGCTGCCGCTCGACGGCGAGGGTGAATCCCACACGATCGACACCAAGGCCGCCTGCCGGAAGCTCCTCGGCAGCCTGACCAACGCCAAGCTCGGCGGCCTCTCGGTCTGGACCCAGCCCAATTCCTGGCACCACTTCCTCGGCGACCACATTGTCACCTTCTCGGTGCTCCCACTCGACACCGAGCGCTCGCTCCTGCGCACCAAGTGGCTCGTCCACAAGGACGCGGTCGAGGGCGTCGACTACGATCTCGCCAACCTGACCGGCGTCTGGGAGGCCACCAACGACCAGGACAGCGAGCTCGTCGGCATCTGCCAGCAGGGCGTGCGCAGCCCGGCCTACGAGCCCGGCCCGTACTCGCCCCACACCGAGATGCTCGTGGAGAAGTTCTGCACCTGGTACGTCGGCCGCATGGCCGCGCATCTGGGGCGCTGATCGTGGCCGCGGCCTCCGCCAGAAGTCCCGGATCGGCAGAGCCGGCCGCCGCGTCGCTCGCGGCCAGCGCGCCCTGGGATGCCGAGACGGACGACGTCCTCACCTGCGTCGCGGTGCGGGCCGAGACGCACGACGTGAAGACCTTCGTGCTCGCCGCCCGCGAGCCGCGGACGTTCCGCTACCGGCCGGGCCAGTTCCTCA
The DNA here is from genome assembly GCF_017876975.1 of Methylobacterium sp. PvP105. Taxonomy (NCBI): domain Bacteria; kingdom Pseudomonadati; phylum Pseudomonadota; class Alphaproteobacteria; order Hyphomicrobiales; family Methylobacteriaceae; genus Methylobacterium; species Methylobacterium sp. PvP105. The sequence continues at coordinate 3,776,969 of NZ_JAGIPA010000001.1, forward strand.
CCTTCGCCTTCGAGATCGGCGGGGAGACGCTCCACCGCTGCTACACGATCTCCTCGGCCCCGACCCGGCCCCACACCCTGGCGATCACCGTCAAGCGCGTGGCCGGCGGGCCGGTCTCGAACTGGCTGCACGACCATCTGGCGCCCGGCGACAGCGTTCGGGCGCTCGGTCCGATGGGCGACTTCTCGTGCTTCACCCATCCCGGGGCGAAGTACCTGCTCCTGTCGGGCGGCAGCGGCGTCACGCCCATGATGGCGATGGCGCGCACCTTCCACGACCTCGGGGCGGGCCGCGACCTGGCCTTCGTGCACTCGGCGCGCAGCCCGGCCGACATCGTCTTCCGGGACGAGCTCGCCCTGATGGCCCGCCGCGACCCGGCGCTCAGCGTCCACGCGATCTGCGAGGCCGACGCCCCGGGCGAGGCCTGGACGGGCCCGCGGGGCCGGCTGACCCCGGCGCTCCTGCGCGAGACGGTGCCCGACTTCCTCGAGCGCACGGTCTTCGTCTGCGGCCCGAAACCCTACATGGACGCGGTGCGGGCGATGCTGGCCGAGGCCGGCTTCGACATGGCCCGGTACCACGAGGAGAGCTTCGACTTCGGCGCCCTGCCGGAGGCCGAGCAGGACGCCGCCCGCGAGGCGGAGCACGCCCTCGACGACGCGCCGGCCGCGGGCGTGCGCAGCTTCCGGGTGGAGTTCGCCAAGACCCGCCGGGTGCTCGACTGCCCGGAGGACACGACGGTGCTGGACGCGGCCCGCAAGGCCGGGATCCGCCTGCCCTCCTCCTGCGCCAAGGGCCTGTGCGGCACCTGCAAGTCGAAGGTGACCTCCGGCACCGTGGCGATGACCCACGCGGGCGGCATCCGCCAGCGCGAGATCGATGCCGGCATGGCCCTGCTGTGCTGCTCCAGGCCGACGAGCGACCTCGTCATCGAGCGGTGAGGCCCGGGCCGCGCCCGGCCCCTCCCCGCATCGCACACCCCCTCGCCTTCGGGAGTGCTCCCGTGATCGCCAACGCCGACGCGCTGCTGAAACCCCTGACCATCAAGGGGCTGACGATCCGCAACCGGGTGATGTCCACCAGTCACGCGCCGGGCTACGGCCGCGACGGCAAGCCCCAGGAGCGCTACCAGCTCTACCACGCCGAGAAGGCCAGGGGCGGGATCGGGCTGACCATGTTCGGCGGCTCCTCGTCGGTCGCCCCCGACAGCCCGGCCGCCCCCTGGAACCAGATCTCGGTCGCCGACGACGCGGTGATCCCGTTCTTCCGGCAGTTCGCCGACCGGGTCCACGCCCACGGCGGCAAGCTGATGATCCAGCTCACCCATATGGGCCGCCGCACCAAGTGGGACACCGAGCACTGGCTGCCGACGCTCGCGCCCTCGCCGCGCCGGGAACCCGCCTCCCGCACGATCCCGAAGGAGATGGAGGCGGAGGACATCGCCCGCGTGGTGCGGAGCTTCGCCGCGGCCGCGCGCCGCTGCCGCGAGGGCGGACTCGACGGCTGCGAGGTCTCGGCGGCCCACGGCCACCTGATCGACCAGTTCTGGTCGCCCGCGGTCAACCGGCGCACCGACCGGTACGGCGGCAGCCTGGAGAACCGGATGCGCTTCGGCATCGAGGTCCTGGAGGCGATGCGCGCCGAGGTCGGCGACGCCTACGTCATCGGCATCCGCATGTCCGGCGACGAGATGATCGCCGACGGTCTCTCGCAGGAGGATTGCCTCGCGATCGCCTCGGAATATGCCAGGCGCGGCCTCGTGGACTTCCTCAACATCCTGGGCGGGCAGGCGCGGGACCACATCGCCCACGCGATCTCCCTGCCCAACATGTCCTTCCCGGTGGCGCCGTTCCTGTTCCTGCCGAGCGCGATCAAGCGCGAGGTCGACGTGCCGGTCTTCCACGCCCAGCGCGTCACCGACCTCGCGACCGCGGCCCGGGCAGTGGCTGAGGGCCACGTCGACATGGTGGCGATGACCCGGGCGCACATCGCCGACCCGCACTTGGTGCGCAAGCTGTCCGAGGGCCGGGCCGACGACATCCGCCAGTGCGTCGGCGCGGGCTACTGCATCGACCGCATCTACGTCGGCGGCGACGCCCTGTGCATCCAGAACGCCGCCACCGGCCGCGAGGCCACGATGCCCCACGAGATCCGAAAGGCGGAGGTCCGCCGCCGCGTCGTGGTCGTCGGCGCCGGGCCGGCCGGGCTCGAGGCGGCCCGCGTCTGCGCCGAGCGCGGCCACGCGGTCGTGCTGTTCGAGAAGGGCGCCCAGCCCGGCGGACAGATCACCCTGGCGGCGAAGGCCGGCTGGCGCGAGGCGATGTCGGGCATCACCCGGTGGCTCGTCGCCCAGGTCACCAAGCTCGGCGTCGACCTGCGCCTGAACACGGCCGCCACCGAAGAGGCGGTCCGCGCCGAGAAGCCCGACGTGGTGATCGTCGCCACCGGCGGCAGCCCGTCCCGCGGCCACGCCAAGGGGGCCGAGGCGCACGCCGTGACCACGGCCGAGGTGCTCTCCGGCGCGGTCGAGCCGACCGGCTCGGTCCTGCTCTACGACGAGATGGGCCAGCACAACGCCGCCTCGGTCGCCGAACTCCTGGCCAAGCGCGGCTGCCTCGTGGAGATCGCCACCCACGACCGGATGGTGGCCGAGGAGGTCGGCACCACCAACCAGCCGATCCACCTGCGCGAACTCTACAGGCTCGGCGTGGTGATGACGCCGAACATGGAGCTGATCGAGATCTACCCCGAGGGCAACCGCTTCGTGGCGGCCCTGCGCAACACCATGACCGACGCCGAGGAGGAGCGCCTCGTCGACCGCATCGTGGTGGATCACGGCACCCTCCCGGTGGACGGGCTCTATCACGGCCTGAAGGCCGGCTCGGTGAATCGCGGCCGGACCGACCAGGGCGCCCTGCTCCGCGGCGAGCCGCAGCCCTTCGACCTGTCCGGTGGCTACACCCTCCACCGGATCGGCGACGCCGTGGCCGGCCGCAACATCCACGCGGCGCTCTACGACGCCCTGCGGCTGTGCAAGGACATCTGAGCTGAGCCATGGCCGGTCCCGTCTCCCTGGCCACCGTCTTCCCCGGCCTCGTCTGGGCGATGGCGGCGCTGGCCCTCGTTCAGGTCGCGCGCCGGGCGATCCTCTGGCGGGCCGGCGCGACCGCCCCGGTGGCGTGGCTCGAGGGCCTCGCCAAGCTGCCCCGGCGCTACCTCGTGGACGTGCACAACGTCGTGGTGCGGGACGCCTACGCGTCGCGGATGCACGCGGTGGTGGCGGGCGGCCTGCTCGTGGCCTCGGTCCTGACGGCCCTGGCGATCCTGCCGCCGCTGGGCGGGTTCGCGCCCTACTGGATCCTCGTCGCCCTCGCCTTCGCCGTCACGGCCGCCGGCGCGCTGCTCGTCGGCGCCCGCCGCTACCCGCGCCGGACGCCGCGCCTCTCGGCCGGGCGTTTCCAGATCCTGCCCGTCCTGCTCGTCGCCTACGCCCTCGGCGGCGCGGTAACGGCCCTGGCGCTGGCCACCGGCGGCGGCCTCCTCGCCCCCGTCGCCCTGGCGCTCGCGGCGGCCGGCGGCCTCGGCCTCGCCTTCGAGGTGCGCCACGGCCCGATGCGTCACGCCGCGGCGGGCGCCCTCCACCTCGTCGCCCATCCGCGGCCCGGCCGCTTCGCGGGGCGGCCGGACACCGCGCTCCAGCCCCTCGACCTCGAAGCGCCGCGGCTCGGCGTCGCGACGCCGGCGGACTTCACCTGGAACCGGCTGCTCTCCTACGACGCCTGCGTCAGCTGCGGGCGCTGCGAGACGGCCTGCCCGGCCTTCGCGGCCGGCCAGCCGCTCAACCCGAAGCGGCTCATCCAGGACCTCGTCGCCGGCCTGTCGCCGGCGGAGCCCGCCTACGCCGGCGCGCCCTATCCGGGCGGCCGCGAGGCCGCGGGCGGGCGGGGTCCCCTCGCCCGCCTGATCGGGCCCGACGCCCGGATCCATCCCGACACGCTCTGGTCCTGCACGACCTGCCGCGCCTGCGTCGAGGAATGCCCGATGATGATCGAGCACGTCGACGCGGTGGTGGCCCTGCGCCGCCACGAGACCCTGGAGCGCGGCGCCCTGCCCGAGAAGGCGGTCGCCCCGGTGACGGAGCTGCGCCAGGCCGGCGATCCCGGTGGCCGGCCGCTCCGGGCCCGCACCGACTTCGCCGCCGGCCTCGACCTCCCGCTGATCTCCGGCCGGGAGAGCACCGACGTGCTGCTCTGGCTCGGCGAGGGCGCCTACGACCTCCGCTACGGCCGCACGCTCCGGGCCCTCGTGCGGCTCCTGCGGGAGGCGGGCGTGGACTTCGCCGTCCTCGGCCCGGAGGAGCGCGACACCGGCGACCTCGCCCGGCGGCTCGGGGACGAGGCGACCTTCCAGGACCTCGCCCGGACGAACGCCGCGACGCTCGCCCGCCACCGCTTCCGGCGCATCGTCACCGCGGATCCGCACGCCCTGCACGCCCTGCGCAACGAGTACCCGGACTTCGGCGCCCGCTACCCGGTGGTGCACCACTCCGCGTTCCTCCTGGAACTGGTCCGGGACGGGCGCCTGAATCCGGGGCGCCTGCCGGACCGGGCCGTGACCTATCACGACCCCTGCTACCTCGCCCGCTACAACGGGGAGACGGAGGCACCCCGCGCTCTGCTCGACGCGATCGGGCTGACCCGCGTCGAGATGGCCCGCTCCGGACGCCGCGCCATGTGCTGCGGCGGCGGGGGCGGTGCCCCGGTGAGCGACATCCCCGGCGAGCGGCGCATCCCCGACCTGCGGATGGCCCAGGCGGCCGAGACCGGTGCCGGAACTGTCGCGGTCGCCTGCCCGTCCTGCACGGCGATGCTGGAGGGCGTGACCGACCGCGAGGCCGAGATCCGCGACATCGCGGAGCTGCTCCTCGAGGCCGTGGAGGCGGGCCGATGACCCGCTTGCGCCGCGACCCCCGCGCCGAGCGGGCCGCCCAGCGCGTCGCACCCCGCGACACGGGAGACCGGCCGCGCTTCGACCGCGCGGCGCGGGCCGCCGGCGGTCGCCCGCGCCGCGACCCGCGCGCCGAGCGCGAGGGCCGGCGCGTCGCCGGCCCCGCCCGCCCGCGCTTCGACGTAAGCCAGCAGGACCGCCCCGCGGTGCCGGTATCGGTCCAGGCGGCCCGCCCGGCCCAGGCGGCGCCAGTCATCGTGACGGTGGACGACCCGGCCTTCCTCGTCGTCGCGGTGCCCGACTGTGCCGGCGGCCGGCTCTCGACCCACGACCGGCAGCTCCTCGGCGCCGCGCGGGTCCTCGCGGGCCGCGACGGCGCGGTCGTGCTGCTCGCCGCCGGCGACTGCGCCGGATGCGGCGCGGCGGGCGCGGACCGTCTCCTCGCGCACGGCGACGGTGACCGCGCCTACGATCCCGCCGGCCGGGCCGCCCGGATCGCCGCCGCCCTGACCGCACTCGGTCCGCGGCACGTCCTGTTCCCGGAATCCCTCGACGGCGGCGACGTCGCCCGCCGGGTCGCGGTCCGGCTCGGCGCGCCGCTGTTCACCCAGGCCGAGGGCGTCTCCGCCTCCGGGCTGATCCGCCCGGCGCGGGGCCGCAGCGTCGAGCAGCGGGCGGCGCCGGGGCTGCTCGCCACCGTCGCCTCCGACGCGGTGGCCGAGTACGCCGGCCCGCCCCGGGAGGCGCGGCCGCTGGCGGTCGCGATGGCGGAGCCCGCGCCGGTCGGGACGGCGATCCGCTCGGCGCAGCGCCTCCCGGCCGACCCGGCCACGGTGCCGCTCGCGCTCGCCGAGTTCGTCACCGCCGCGGGCAACGGCGTCACCGACCTCGACACGTTCCGGCAGCTCGTCGCGGCGCTCCGCGCGACCCCGGGCGCGAGCCGGGTCCTGTGCGATTCCGGGCTAATGCCGCGCCGGACCCAGGTCGGCGCCTCCGGCACCGTCCTGGCGGCGACCTGCTACTTCGCCCTCGGCATCTCGGGCGCGCCGCAGCACCTGCAGGGTGTCGCGGGCTGCGAGCACGTCGTGGCGGTCAACACCGACCTGCACGCGGCGATGATCGAGCGGGCGGGCCTCGCCATCGTGCAGGACGCGCAGACGGTCATGCCCGCCCTGCTGCGGCTGCTGGCCGAGGAGGCCGCGCGCCCGGAGGGCAGCCCATGATCAGCGTCGTGCTCCTCTCCGCCGGGCGGCATCCGGTCTCGGGCGCGACGGTCCTGCCGCGGCTGGAGGCCCAGGCGATCCGCCTCGCCACGGGCCTCGGCGAGGCCGTCGGCCTCCACGCCGGGCCGGACGCGGCCGCCGTCGCGGACGCCCTGGGCCACGGCCTGTCCCGGATCGTGCACGTCCCCCTGCCGGCTGAAGTCGATCCGGTGCCGGCGCTCTCCGCCCGCCTGGCGGCGATGGCGCCCGCCCTGATCCTCGCGGGCCGTCGCGGCCAGGGGGGCGACGAGACCGGGATGGTTCCCTACGCGCTCGCGCAGGCCCTCGACTGCCTCCTGATCCCCGACGTCGTCGCCCTCGCGGTCGGCGACGCGGGTGACCTGTCCCTCGACCAGACCCTCGGCCGCGGCGCCCGCCGCCGCGTGACCCTGCGCGGGCCGGTCCTGGCCACGCTCCATCCCGACGCGCCCGCGCCGCTCCCGTTCGCCTACGGGCAGGCGCGGCGCGGCGCCATCGAGACCGTCGCGGGCGACCCGGACCCGTCGGCCGCCCCCGTCCCGGCCCTCGAGGAACGCCCCTATCGCCGCCGGCCGAAACTCGTAAAAGGTGCGCCGTCCGGCGGCTCGGCGGCGGAGCGGCTCAGGGCGGCGACCGGTGAGGCCGCGTCCGGCGGCGGGCGCCTCCTCGTCCGGCCCGAGCCCGACGAGGCCGCCCGGGAAATCCTGGCGCACCTGCGCCGGATCGGCGTCCTCGCGCCACCAACCCGCGAACCCCGATGAGGAACCCGATGCCTTTGACCTCCGACGATCTCCTGGCCCGTCTGCGCGAGCGCGGGGTTGCCTACAAGCTCTACGAGCACGCGGCGGTCCTGACCGTCGAGGCGATGATGGCGGCCTGCGGCGACATCGTCGGGGCGCACACCAAGAACCTGTTCCTGCGCGACGGGAAGAGGACGTATTTCCTCGTCACGCTCCATCACGACGCCCAGGTGGACCTGAAGGCGTTCCGGACCGTCCTCGGCGCGCGGGGCGGCCTGTCCTTCGCGAGCGCCGAGGCGCTCGGCGAGCAGCTCGGCGTCGCGAGCGGCGCGGTCTCGCCGCTCGCCGCCCTCAACGCCGCGCCGGGCCGCGTGAGGATCTTCATCCAGGACAGCCTGCTCACGGCGGCGCGGATCAACGTCCATCCCCTCGTGAGCACGCGCACCCTCAATCTCACGCCGGACGACCTGCTGGCCGCGCTCCGCGCGGAGGGGCACATGCCGGAACCGTTCGCGCTGCCCGAGGCGGCGCAGGCGGCCTGACGCCGCCCTGGCGGGATCGGCGGCCCCGCGCTCCAGGGCGCGCGGCCGGCGCGGGAGGTCGCGCTCAGCAGGCGGCGACGTTGACCGCGAGGCCGCCCAGGGAGGTTTCCTTGTACTTGGCCTGCATGTCGTGCCCGGTCTGGCGCATCGTCTCGATGACCTGGTCGAGGCTCACGAAGTGCACCCCGTCGCCGTGGAGGGCGAGGGAGGCGGCCGCCACCGCCTTGTTGGCGCCGAAGGCGTTGCGCTCGATGCAGGGGATCTGGACGAGCCCGCCGATTGGGTCGCAGGTCATGCCCAGATGGTGCTCCATGGCGATCTCGGCGGCGTTGGCGACCTGCCGCGCGTCGCCCCCGAGGACGGACGCGAGCCCGGCGGCCGCCATGGCGGCCGCGGAGCCGACCTCGCCCTGGCAGCCGACCTCGGCGCCCGAGATCGAGGCCCGGCGCTTGATCAGACCGCCGATCGCGGCGGCGGCCAGGAGGTAGTCCCGGCCGCGGGTCTCGGTCCAGCCGGGGCAGAAGTCGACGATGTAGCGCAGCACCGCCGGCACGATCCCGGCCGCGCCGTTGGTCGGCGCTGTGACGATCCGGCCGCCGGACGCGTTCTCCTCGTTCACCGCCAGGGCGAACAGGCTGATCCAGTCCATGATCTCGTGGGCCGGCCGGCTGTTCGTCAGGCGGTTCGCGTCGAGTGTCTCGTGCAGGCGCTTCGCGCGCCGCCGGACCTTGAGGCCGCCGGGCAGCTCGCCGTCCATGCGCAGGCCTCGGGCGATGCAGGCCAGCATGGCGTCGCGGACGGCGTCGAGCCCGGCCTCGATCTCGGCCTCGGTGCGCAGGGCGCGCTCGTTGGCCATCTGGACCTGCGGGATGGTCAGGCCGGTCTCGGCGCAGATCCGCAGCAGGTCGGCGCCGCTCTCGAACGGGTGGGGCACCGCGACGGCGTCGAGCCCGGCGGTCTCCGCCGCGTCCTCCTCCTCGACGAAGCCGCCGCCGACCGAGTAGCAGACCACCTCGTCCAGCACGGCGCCGCCGGCGTCGTGGGCGCGGAAGCGCATGCCGTTGGTGTGGCCGGGCAGGACCTCGGTGAAGTTGAACAGCAGGTCCTTCGTCGTGTCGAAGGCGACGCCCGGCAGGCCGATGGCGCCGGTCTCGGCGAGGGACCGCGTGTAGCCCGCCACGGCGTCCGGGTCGACGGTCGCGGGCTCGTGGCCGAGCAGGCCGAGGAAGATCGCCACGTCGGTGCCGTGGCCGCGCCCGGTCCAGGCGAGGGAGCCGAAGATCTCCGCGCTCACCCGCGCGAGCCCGGGCCGGCCGGCGACGCGGTCGCGGAAGCGGCGCGCGGCCACCATGGGTCCGATCGTGTGGGAACTCGACGGGCCGATGCCGATCTTGAACAGATCGAAGGCGCTGATCATCGCGCGGCGGCTCTCTCCAGCGGGCCGGCCCCGAAGGCGGCCTCCTGCAGCAAGCCATACACGTAGGTCGCGAAGGACCGCCAGCACTCAACCCGGTATGTCGGGACCGGGCCGGGGCGACGGATCAGCACGATCTCGGCCTTGCCGAGGAGCGTGCGGGTGGCGCTGCCCGCCGGGAAGGCGGCGTCTCCGAGGTCGAGGGGGCAGCCGGCATTGAGGGCGATCGCGGCCGCGACCCCGCAGACGTCGATCCCGACATTGCGGTGCGACACGTCCACGAGGGCGTGCGCCCGGCCGGCGAGTTCGGCGGTCACGGCGGCGGCCAGGATGTCGGCATCGGGTTCGGGCGCGCCGATCAGCCACTCGTCGGGACCGAGGCGGGCGATCCAGCGGGTCGCGTCGACCGACAGGGTGTTGATCGGGCGGTCGAGGGGGAGGCCGGCCGCCGATCCGAGGGGACCGCGCAGGCGCAGGGCGAAGCGCGCCTCGGCCGCGGCCGGCCGGATCAGGAGACCGGCGCCGACCGGCGCCGGAGCGTCGGCGCGGCCGAGCGGGTGCGCCCGGGCGGTGCGGTAGCGGGCCTCAAGCATGGATGCGCTCCCCCTTGGGATCGAAGAACACCGGCTCGGCCACGGTGGCGGTGGTGAAGCCGTCCGGGGTCGTGACGTGGAGGGTCCGGCCGAGTAGGTCGCGCCCGCCCGCCACGAGGGCCAGCGCGATGGAGCGCTCGCAATTCGCGCTCCAGTAGCTCGACGTGACGTGGCCGAGCATCCGCATCGGGATCGGCTGGTTCGGGTCGGCGACGATCTGGGCGCCCTCGTCGAGGACACATCTCGGGTCGTCGGTGAGGAGCCCGACGAGCTGCTTGCGGCCGGAGGCGACCACGTCGGGCCGGGCGAGTGAGCGCTTGCCGACGAAGTCCCTCTTCGCCTTGGCGATCATGCCGGACAGGCCGACATCGTCCGGGGTGACCGTTCCGTCCGTCTCCTGGCCGACGATGATGTAGCCCTTCTCGGCCCGGAGCACGTGCATCGTCTCGGTCCCGTAGGGAGTGATCCCGTGGGGCCGCCCCGCGTCCATGAGCGCCTCCCAGACCGCCAGCGCGTGGTCCGACGGGACGTTGATCTCGAACCCGAGCTCGCCGGTGAACGAGACCCGGAACAGGCGGGTCGGCACGCCGCAGATCGTGCCGGAGCGCATCGCCATGTGCGGGAACGCCTCCGGCGACAGGTCGATGCCCTCGACGAGCGGCGCGATCACCTCCCGCGCCTTCGGGCCCTGGAGGGCGATCACCGCCCACTGCTCCGTGGTCGAGGTCAGGAACACCTGCAGGTCCGGCCACTCGGTCTGGAGGTAATCCTCCATGTGGGCCAGCACCCTGGCGGCGCCGCCCGTGGTGGTCGTGACGTGGAAGCACTCCGGCGACACGCGCGCCACGACGCCGTCGTCGAGGATGTACCCGTCCTCCTTGAGCATCAGGCCGTAGCGGCAGCGGCCCGGCTCGAGCTTCGCCCAGGGGTTGATGTAGAGGCGGTTCATGAACTCGGCCGCGTCCGGGCCGACGATCTCGATCTTGCCGAGCGTCGAGGCGTCGAAGAGGCCGACGCCCTCGCGCACGGCCCTGCACTCGCGGGCGACCGCCGCGTGCAGGTCCTCGCCCGGCTGCGGGAAGTACCAGGCGCGCCGCCACAGGGCGACGTTCTCGAACAGGGCGCCGTGGGCCTCCGCCCAGCCGTGGATCGGCGTGGTGCGGATCGGGTCGAACAGGGCGTGGCGCGCCGGGCCGACGAGGGTCCCGAAGGTGACCGGGGTGTAGGGCGGCCGGAAGGTCGTGGTCCCGACCCCTGGGAGCGCCTTGTCGAGCTGCCCGGCGACGATGCCCAGGGCGTTCATGTTCGACGTCTTGCCCTGATCGGTCGCCATGCCGGTCGTGGTGTACCGCTTCACGTGCTCGATCGAATGGAAGCCTTCGCGCACCGCGAGCTTGATGTCCTTCGCGGTGACGTCGTTCTGGAAGTCCACGAAGGCGCGAAGCTTCGTGGGGTCGGCGTCGGTCGGCATGATCCGCACCGGCTGGAAACCGGTCGGCGTCGGCGTCGCCGTGAAGGCGCGCCGCTCCGTCGCGCCGGCCGCCGCCGCGCCCGCCGCGTCGCCCTCGGCGAGGCAGGCCGCGAGGTCGTAGGTGCCCCTGGCCGCCCCGGCCGAGCGCTCGGCCTGGGCCGAGGTCGCGGGCAGGAAGGCGTCGCGGGCGGGATCGTAGGCGAGCTTGCCGCGGGACTGCGAGAACAGGTGGACGGCGGGCGTCCAGCCGCCCGACATGCCCACGCAGTCGCAGGCGAGGCGGCGGCGGGCGCCGACCCGCCCGTCGCTCCCGATCGGCGCCACGAGCAGTCCCGTGACGCGCGCCCGGCCCCTGGACCCGACCACCGTGTGGCCGGTCAGGACGGTGATCCCGGCCGCCCGCAGGCGTGCCGGGTCGGGCCCGCAATCGGCCTCGAGGCGCAGGTCGACCACGGTCACGTCGGCCCCCGCCCGCTTGGCGTCGAGGGCCGCGACGTAGGCCGAGGCGCCGCTGGTCGCGAAGACGATGCGCCGTCCCGGCAGGACGCCGTAGCGGTTGATGAAGACCCGCACGCTCTCGGCGAGCAGGATGCCCGGCCGGTCGTTGTCGGCGAAGACCAGCGGCCGCTCGTGCGAGCCGCCGGCGAGCACGACCTCGCCGGCGCGGACCTGCCAGAGCCGCTCGCGCGGCGCCGTCGCGGACCCGGCGGGCAGGTGGTCGGTGACCCGCTCGGCCAGCGCGACGTGGTTGTGGTTGTAGTAGCCGAACGCCGTCGTGCGCGGCAGCAGGATGACGTTCTCCCGCCCGTCGAGGTCGGCGAGGGCGGCCTTCAGCCACTCCGCGGCCGGGCGGCCGTCGATCTCGGAGGTCACGTCGTGCAGGAGGCTGCCGCCGGGCTCCGCGCCCTCGTCGGCGAGGAGCACCCGCTTGCCGGTCCTCGCCGCCGCCGTGGCGGCCGCGAGGCCGGCCGGCCCGGCACCGACGATCAGGACGTCGCAATGGGCGTGGCGGTTGGCGTAGCGGTCCGGGTCGGCCTCGGCCGGGGCCCTGCCGAGACCGGCGGCGGCACGGATGAACGGCTCGTAGACCCGGTCCCAGAACTTCCGGGGCCACATGAAGGTCTTGTAGTAGAACCCGGCGACGAAGACCGGCGAGAGCAGGTCGTTCACCGCGCCGACATCGTAGCGCAGGGACGGCCAGTGGTTCTGCGACCGGGTCCCGAGGCCCTCGCGCAGCTCGACCACCGAGGCGCGGTTGTTCGGGTCGACCCGGCCGGGGCCGCGATCCACCGACAGCAGGGCGCTGGGCTCGTCGGGGCCGTGGCTCAGGATGCCGCGGGGCCGGTGGTACTTGAACGAGCGTCCGACGAGGTGGATGCCGCTGGCGAGCAGGGCCGAGGCGACGGTGTCGCCCTGGTAGCCCTCGACCGTGCGCCCGTTGAAGCTGAATCGGACCGGCCGCGCGCGGTCGATGCGGCCGCCCCGGGCCAGTCTGTACGGCTGTGCCATCACGCTCTCGCCTCGGTGTCGGTGGAACGGGAGGGCGCTGCGCCCGCGGGGTAGGTCTCGAGGAAGCGGTCGCTCACGGTGTCGCGCAGGGCGTTGAACCAGCGCCCGCAGCCGTGGGCGTGGTTCCACCGCTCGGCGTGGATGCCGCGCGGGTTCGCCCGCACGAACAGGTGCTCGGCCCAGGCCGCGTCGTCGAGGGCGGCGGGATCGGCCGGCCGGGCGACATGCGCCTGGCCGCCGCAGCGGAACTCGGTCTCGGGTCGGTTCCCGCAATACGGACAGGCGATCAGCAGCATCGGGCGTCTCCTCGCTGGGACGGGTGGTCGCCGGTCAGTGCGCGACGGCCGCGGCGGCGGCCTCGTCGATGAGCCGCCCGGTGCGGAAGCGGTCGAGGGTGAAGGGCGCGTTGATCGCGTGGGGCGCGCCGGTCGCGAGGGTGTGGGCGAAGACGTGGCCCGAGCCCGGCGTGGCCTTGAAGCCGCCCGTGCCCCACCCGCAATTGACGAACAGGTTCCGCACCGGCGTCTTCCCGATGATCGGCGAGCGGTCGGGCGTGACGTCGACGATGCCGCCCCAGGAGCGCAGCATCCGCATCCGGGTGAATTGCGGGAAGAGCTCGCAGATGGCGTCGAGGGTGTGGGTGGTGATGTGGAGCCCGCCCTGCTGACTGTAGGAGGTGTACTGGTCCGTCCCGGCCCCGATGACGAGCTCGCCCTTGTCGGACTGCGAGATGTACGCGTGGACCGCGTTCGACATCACCACGCAGGGGAAGACCGGCTTGACCGGCTCCGAGACCAGGGCCTGGAGCGGGTAGCTCTCCAGGGGCATCCGCACGTCGGCCATCGCCATGACCGTCGAGGTGTGGCCGGCGGCGACGACGCCGATCCGGCCGGCGCCGATGAAGCCGCGGGTCGTCTCGACACCGATCGCCGCCCCCGAGGCGTCCCGGCGGATGCCCTTCACCTCGCAGTTCTGGATGATGTCGACGCCGCGGGCGTCGGCGCCGCGGGCGTAGCCCCAGGCGACCGCGTCGTGCCGGGCGGTGCCGGCCCGGCGCTGCAGGGCGCCGCCGAGCACCGGGTAGCGGAGGTGGCCGCCGATCTCCAGGGGCGGGCAGAAGTCCTTGCACGCTTCCTTGGACAGCCACGCGTTGTCGATGCCGTTGAGCCGGTTGGCGTAGACGTGCCGCTTGAAGCTCTGAACGTCGTGGATGTTGTGCGCGAGCATCAGCACGCCGCGCTGCGAGAACATCACGTTGTAGTTCAGTTCCTGCGCCAAGCCCTCCCAGAGCTTGAGGGCGTGCTCGTAGAGGGCCGCGCTCTCGTCGTAGAGGTAGTTGGAGCGGATGATCGTGGTGTTGCGGCCGGTATTGCCGCCACCGATCCAGCCCTTCTCCAGCACGGCGACGTTGGTGATCCCGTGGACGGCCGCGAGGTAGTAGGCCGTCGCCAGGCCGTGGCCGCCGCCGCCGACGATGACGACGTCGTAGGCCGCTTTCGGCTGCGGATCCCGCCACTGACGGCCCCAGCCCTGGTGGCCCCGGAGCGATTCCGAGAGCAGCGATGTGAGGGAGAAGCGGCGCATCGGTGAGCCCCCTTGGATGATCGATCATCGGCGCGACGACCGGGGCCGGCTTTCTCGACGGCGACCGCGAGTTTGCGATTTGCGACGCCGAGCCCGGCCGCTCGTCCGCACCGGGATTCAGAGGGTGTTTCGCGCCTCAGCCGGTTGTGGTCGGCACGGACTTACCTTTGAATGGTTCTCGGCTAATCTGTCCCCGGGGGACGTCGATGAACCAGATCAGCGCGGCATGTCGGGCGTCGGAGACGACATCGGTCGGCTTCATGCTCGTCGCCCAGTTCTCGATGATCGCCTTCTCGTCGGCCATCGAGCCCCTGCGCCTCGCCAACCGGGCCGCGGGCCGGGAGCTCTACCGCTACTCTCTCTGGTCGGAGCGCGGGGACGGTTGCACCGCCTCGAACGGCGTCGAGGTCAAGGTGTCCGGCGCGTTCGGTGAGGCGCAGAGCCTCGACATGCTCATCGTCTGCGGCGGCATCGACATCCACCGGCACGACCACCGGGCGCTGAACGCGAGCCTGCGCCGCAGCAGCACCCGCGGCGCGGCGATCGGGGCCGTCTGCACCGGGACCTACGTGCTGGCGAAGGCCGGTCTCCTCGACGGGTACCGCGCGACGATCCACTGGGAGAATCTCGCGAGCCTCGCCTCGGAGCACGATGCCCTGGAGATCGGCTCGGACCTGTTCGAGATCGACCGCAACCGCTTCACCTGCGCGGGCGGCACGGCGGCGGCCGACATGATGCTCTCGCTGATCGTGCGCGAGCACGGGCCGGACCTGGCCTCGAACGTCGCCGAGCAGCTGATCCATCACCGCATCCGCGAGGCCGGCGAGCGGCAGCGGATGGACCTGCGCATGCGCCTCGGCGTGGCGCACCCCAAGCTCCTGCACGTGGTCGGGCTGATGGAGGAGACCTTCGCCGAGCCCCTCGGCAGCCAGGAGCTGGCGGATTCGGTGCGCCTGTCGAAGCGCCAGCTCGAGCGGCTGTTCCTGAAGTATCTCGGTCGCTCGCCCGCGAAGCACTACCTGCGCATCCGCCTCGAGCACGCCCGTCACCTGATCCGCCAGACGGCGATGCCGCTGCTCAGCATCGCCATCGAGTGCGGCTTCGCCTCGGCATCGCACTTCTCGAAGGCCTATGTCGACCATTTCGGGCGCCCGCCGAGCGCGGAGCGCAAGCTCGTCGGCGGCGCGGTCGGGCGCGGGCCGGGCGCGGCGCAGGTCGTGCTCGCGAAGGCGGGGGCCTGAGCCAGGCAGGCGCGTCCGGCAGTCACTGCGCCTCGTACGCGCCTCGTACGCGTCTCGGGGCGGCGATGCGGTATATCCTGTCCGCGGAGACTGTGCGGCGTCAGGTCGTTCCGTCGAGGACCGTGCCGCAGCCTGCGTGTGACCTTGTCCTGGTTCCCGAGGAGCCAGGCGATCGAAGGCTCGTTCCTGCTGTCGCCGGCAGGGGCGGACGCGCCCGGAACGGGCGCGCCCAGTTCGGTCAGAAATAGTAGCCGATGCTCATGATGAAGCGGGACTTCCAGCGGTTGTCGCCGCCCATGGCGAGGCCGCTGTTGAACTGGCCGGCGCCGACGTAGGGGTCGTTCCGACCGAACACCCCCTCCGTGTAGATCACGAGGTTGGGGTCGGCGGTCAGCGTCCAGGCGCTGCCGAGGATGAAGCGCTCGCTCGTCCTGAAGCTCGCCTTGTCCTTGTAATAGGCGCTGTAGCCGAAGTACGGGACCGCCGTGAACGGGCCGATCGGGTCCGCGATCTTGTAGGTCACCTCGGCCGAGACGAAGTTGCCGTGCGTCGCCATATTGTACGAGAAGTCGAAGCCGCCGACGGTGATCTGGTCGTTGCGGGTCGGGTTCTTCGGGTTGATGTCCTGGCGGACGTAGATCGCCTTGAAGCCCCAGGGCCCGGAGGTGCCGAGCACGTGCACGCCTTCGAGTTGCTTCGATCCGGTCGACCGCGTGTCGAAATTGTAGACGTCGGAGTGCCAGAGCGAGCCGCCGATCGCGAACGAGGTGACGTCGTTCTTGACGAGAAAGTACTCGGCGCGACCGATGATCATGTTCTCTTCGGCGTTGCGGCTGCCGCCCAGCACGTAGCTGTCGGCCTTGACGATGTTGGTCGAGTAGCGGGCGCTGTCGACGCTGGCGCCGACCGCGTTGGGATTGGCGCCCGGATAATAGGCGAGCTGATAGTTGAATTCCGGCTCGACATGCGCGTATTTCACGCCGAGGTTGTAGACCTCCTCGAGTCCCATCGTGAAACCGAGGGTCTCGATGAAGCTGGCGCCGAAATACGGCACGAGGCCGAACGGCACTTGATTCATGCCCGCCGTGACGCTGTCTTCCCTGGTGAATTTGTAGCCGAGATAGGCGTAGAGCGGGAAGCTGACTTCGCCCGGAAAGCCGCGGTAGCCGTTGCGCGGTCCGTAGATCGAGCTGCCGCCGTAGAAACGGTACTGGGCGGCGCCGAAGATCGTCCCGGAATCGTAGGCCGCCTTCAGAGCCAGGGTGTCGAAGTCGAGATGTTCCGAGGCCTTCGGCGCCCCGGCCCGGTCGACGTCGTCGAACCGCCAGTCGTAGCGGGCGCGGATCGCCCCGCCGAAGGTGAACTTCTCGGACGGGCTCGCGGCCAGGACCGGTGTCGGATCGGGCACCGCCACCGGCTGCTCCCGGTTGAGCCGCGTCGGCTCAGCGTCGATCTCCTGTGCGCCCTGCGGCTGCCCGCTCTGTGCCTGCCCGTTCTGCCCCCGAGCGCGGGGCGCCGTACCGCACAGCATCGTGGCAGCCGTACAGGCAGCCAGGATTGCGCTGAATCCTTTCATCATCGTCGTGCCCCCGGATTTTAGGTCGTCGTAGATCCCGTGGCGGGCGTTTTTCGTTATTTTTTATCGGTTTCAGGCTGGGATTTACTTCAGCCAGCTGTCGACGGTGGCCCGATGCCCGGCGATCCACTTCGCGGCGGTCTCGTCCGGCTTGGCGCCGCGCTCCTCGTTCTGCGCCATCATGGCTTCCTCGTCCTTGATGCCGAGCTTGAACTTCCTGAGGATGGCGTAGACCTCGGGGAGGTCGTCCTTGAGGCCCTTGCGGACGATGGTGTTGACGCTCTCGTCCTCGCCGAAGACCTTCTTGGGGTCGGTGAGGTATTTCAGCTCGTAGCGGGCGAACATCCAGTGCGGCGTCCAGCCGGTGACGACGACGTCCTTCTTCTGCCGGATCGCGTTCTTGAGGGCGCTGGTCATCGTGGCGTCACTGCCGTCCACGAGCCGAACCGGCAGGCCATAGGCTTTGATCGCGGCCTCCGAGCTCTTCATCACCCCGGCTCCCGGGTCGATGCCGATCACCTTGCCGTCCACCTCGGCGGCCCGGGTCTTGAGATCCTCGATGGAAGTGAGCGGCGAGAAGGCGGGGACCACCCAGCCGATCTTCGCCCCGGTCACGTTCGGTCCGAGCAGTTCCAGGCGGTCCTTGAGCTTGTCGTAGTAGGCGGCCTGGGTCACCGGGAGCCACGCGGCGACGCTGGCATCGGCGTCGCCCGTGGCCACCGCCTGCCACATCGCGGCGGCCGCGAGCGGGACAGTCTTCACCGTGTAGCCCTTCTCCTCCAGCACCTGCTTGAGGATCGTCGTCGCGGCGACGGCGTCGGCCCATTCCACGTAGGCGAGCCGGACCTGCTTGCCGGCAGCTTCGGCGGGGCTCAGGGTGAGCGCGAAGCAGAGGAGAACGCTGAGGGTTCGAACGCGCATCACTGGACCTTTCAGGGCGGGACGGGGCTTCGAGAATCGGCGCGCGACAGGGTGGCGCCCGGCGGTACCGGGCGCCGCGAGCAGCCGGGGCGGCGGCGGCTTCGGCGGCGGCGCGGCGTCCGTCAGGCCGAGCCGTGCGGGCGGGCGCGCGCGGCGAGGGCCTGGGTGAAGCGGTCGAGGATGACGGCGAGGATCACGATGCCGAGCCCGGCCTCGAAGCCGGCGCCCGCCTCGAGGCGCTGGATCGACTGCCACACCTCGCGCCCGAGGCCTCCGGCCCCGATCATCGCGGCGATGACGACCATGGACAGGGCGAGCATCATCGTCTGGTTGACGCCGGCCATGATGGTCGGCAGCGCGAGCGGCAACTGCACCTTGAGCAGCTTCTGCGTCGCCGAACCGCCGAAGGCGTCGGACGCCTCGATCAGTTCCGTCGGCACGTTGCGGATGCCGAGCGTCGTGAGACGGATCACGGGCGGCACGGAGAAGATGATGGTCGCGAAGCAGGCCGAGACCGCGCCGAGGCCGAAGAAGGGCAGCGCCGGGATGAGATAGACGAAGCTCGGCAGCGTCTGCATCATGTCCAGCACCGGCGAGAACACCTTCCAGGCCCACCGGCTGAGGGCGAACCAGATGCCCAGCGGGATCCCGATCAGGAGCGCCATCACGGTCGCGAGGCTCACGAGGACCAGGGTCTCGACCGTGGACTGCCAGAGCCGGAGATCCCACAGGAACAGCAGGCCGGCGAGCGTCAGGAGCCCGACCTTGCGCCCCCCGACCTTGTAGGTCGCCAGGGCCGCCACCGCGATGACCGCCCAGGGCGGCACCGAGATGAGGGCCGCCGTCAGCGTGTCGATCCCGTTCGAGACCGAGCGGCTGACGGCGCGGGTCAGCCAAGCGCCATGGTCGGTGAGCCAATCGAGCCCGTCGTCGCTGAGCGTGTCGAGGGGAAATTTCGGGACGTTCCAGTCCATCCTTCCGCTCCTGTGGGCTTTTGAAGGGGGGCGGCGCTGAGGGTCGGCCGACCGTGCGTGCCCGGGCGCGCCGCCAGGGCGCGGACGATGTCCCGGCTCGTGAGCGTGCCGATCAGGCGCCCGTCCTCGGCGACGACCGCCACGGCGCCTTCGTCGGCGACCCGGCTCATCACCGCGTCGAGACAGGTTCCCGCCGGCACGGTGACCGGATCGCGATCGAGGAGGCCCGACACGGTCTCGCCGGCACGGGCGGCGGCGAGCCTGTCGCGCCGGACGCGGCCGACGAAGCGGCCCTCCGGATCGGCCACGCACCACGACTCGGCGTCATCCGCCGCGACCGTCGCGCGCGCCTCGGCCACGGTGAGCGTCGGCGCCAGGACGACGGCGGCCCGGTTCGCCACGTGCTCGGTCCGCATGACCGCGGACAGGTCGATATGCTCCACGAAGCGCTCGACGTAGTCCGTCGCGGGCCGCGCCACGATCTCCTCGGGCTGGCCGATCTGCACCACCTCGCCGTCCTTCATCAGGACGATGCGCCCGCCGAGCGCGACGGCCTCGTCGAGGTCGTGGGAGACGAAGACGATCGTCTTCCTGAGCGTGCGCTGGAGGTCCTTCAGCTCGGCCTGCATGTCGCGGCGGATCAGCGGGTCGAGGGCGCTGAAGGCCTCGTCCATCAGCAGGATGTCGGCATCGGCCGCGAGGGCGCGGGCGAGGCCTGCCCGCTGCTGCATCCCGCCGGAGAGCTCGTGCGGATACTTGTGCTCCCAGCCCTTCAGGCCGACGAGGGCGATGGCCTCCATCGCGCGGTCGTTGCGCTGCTGGAGGGGGCGTCTCTTGATCTCCAGACCGAACGCGACGTTCGACAGGATGGTGCGGTTCGGCAGCAGGGCGAAGTGCTGGAAGACCATACCGAAGGTCTTCTGCCGGAACGCCAGCAGATCCTTCCGGCCGAGGCGCGTGACGTCGACGTCGTCGACCAGGATGCGTCCGCAGGTCGGTTCCACGAGCCGGTTCATGCAGCGCAGCAGGGTCGATTTCCCCGACCCGGACAGTCCCATGAGGACCAGGATCTCGCCCTCGACCACGTCGAAAGAGATGTCGCAGAGTCCGACGACCGCGCCACATGTCCGGGCAATGTCGGCCTTCCGTTTCCCTTCGGAGATCAGCGCGATGGCCTCGGCATGATTGGCGCCGAAGATCTTGCTCACTCCCGCTAAGGTAATACGACCCATGTGGTTACGACCTCTACGATCTATTGCATTTTCTCTGTCGGCGCTTGTTGCCCTGGGCTGGACGAGCCTTTTATCAATGACAATGAAAAGCTACCGGCGGGCCTCTCACGGGCTTGCCTTCCTGCGACGCTTTCTGGCTCGAAGACGACACGTCCGGAATTTTACCGTCATGAATTCACAATGCACTGCAGCATTGGCACCGATTTAGACAGACCTGAGAACTTATTGTGCAGGAACAGCCGCGTTCCTTCGCAGGCCCACCGCCCGCGGCGCGGTCTCTTCACGTGCGCGGTCCGGCGGGCATCGACTCGGTCGCGAAGGCGGCGCGGTCCGCGCCCGGTCGCGGCGTCGTCGGACCCGCGGCGATCAGAGACGCCGCCGATGCGCGCTGCGACGCTGGCACGCCGTATCCGGCGCGCACCGGTCGTCGAGGTCTGACGCCCACCGTCCCGGCGATCCGAGCGGGCCGTCGCCGACCGGGCGCCCTCGTGGGTGACGCCGCCGCATCGGTCGGGTGTCCGCCCGCGCGCGGTGCCGGTATCGGACCCGCTCCCGCGCGTCCGCACCGGAGATCGCCGGGCGCCTGACTCGGCGGCCGCGATGGGCTACGAGGCGTCCGGCCGAAGCAATGGGCGCTT
This sequence comes from Methylobacterium sp. PvP105, assembly GCF_017876975.1. Classification (NCBI taxonomy): domain Bacteria; kingdom Pseudomonadati; phylum Pseudomonadota; class Alphaproteobacteria; order Hyphomicrobiales; family Methylobacteriaceae; genus Methylobacterium; species Methylobacterium sp. PvP105. The sequence goes on from NZ_JAGIPA010000001.1 coordinate 3,797,592, forward strand.
GGATGCGGTTAGAGATCGAGCGAAAGTTCCTCGTGGCAGGCGATGGCTGGCGCGCGGCGGCCACATCCATTCGGCCGCTGAAGGACGGCTTGGTCGGTCATTTCGCGCGGGGGAAGGTCCGCGTGCGCCTCGACGGTGAGCGGGCCTGGCTCACGGTCAAGGGCGCCCGCGACGGCATCGCCCGCGCCGAGTTCGAGTACGAGATCCCGCATGCCGACGGCGCCGCCATGGTCGATCAGGTGTGCACCGGCAACGTGATCGAGAAGATCCGGTACTGCGTGCCGCACGACGGGCTGACCTGGGAGGTCGACGTCTTCCAGGGCTCGCTGGCCGGGATGGTCCTGGCCGAAGTCGAGCTTGCGCGGGCCGATCAGTCCTTCGCCAAGCCCGCCTGGCTCGGCGAGGAGGTGACCGGCGACCTGCGGTTCCGCCAGTCGACCCTGCTGCATCTCTGCTGCGAGGCCGGCCGGCCGATCACGATGGACGACGTCTTGCGGCTGCCGGTCGCCGCGTAGCGGGCGGGCAGGCGTCCGGTCGCGCCGCGCGGGTGACCCTGGCCGTACTTGACCTGACTCCGTGAGCCCAACGCCTCGACCAGGTGGGGATCGCCGTCCGCCGCCGCGCGCGGACGAGATCCGTGACTCGACCGAGTCCGGCGGCGATGCGCCGACGCTTCGCCGCGCGGGCAGCGCGGTCAAACACTCAACGTCCTCGGCGAGCCGGCGGCGACCCGGGCGGCGCCGTCGTGGTCGCGGGCCGGCCCGAGATCGCCGCCGCGGCTGCGGCCAGCCGCACGGCGCCGCATCTGCGTGAGGAACTCGCGATCGTCGGCGATGCGGCTCGGCCGGTGGCCCGACGAATCTGGTCCGCAGCCCGCACGGGGCACGCCGAACCGGCGGATGCGCGCCGCCGCGGCTGGCACGCGTCCCGCGCCGCACCGCGCAGATCCGTCGTTCTCCCGAGCCGATACGGCGGTGTTCTGCGTGGCGAAGCTCGAAGGCCGCGTTGCGGTGCAGTATCGATTGGTGCGGCGCTAATGGGATCAGTACTGAGCGGTCGGAGTTTCAACTGTTACTGTTGAAATCTCCGAGGAATCGTCATGGGCCTCACCGCCTTCGCCGTGTTCGTCATTCCGTGGGTGCTGCTCGCGGTGTTTCTGACACGGTCCCCTTCAGTGCTTCGCCTGGGGACTGCGCCGGCGCCCTGGCGGTACATCCCGACCCACAAGGAGATGGCCCGCGCCGACCGTCGCGCGATGCACCCGCATGACAGGCGCAGCCCGCAGCCTGGTGGGGTCCCGAGCCGGGACCAGCACGGCCGGACCGAGGCGGCCGCGGGCGGCGCGCTGGGCCCGAGCGTGGAGCCCACCGAGCCCGACGACAAGCTGAGCTAGAGCTGTTCCCGATCGGGCTGAGACGGGGACGCTCGCCGAGTCCGAGTCCGAGTCCGAGTCGAGCCCGAGCCCGAGCCCGAGCCCCGACTTCGGTCCGGGGGCGGGCTCGAGGCGCGGCTGTCTCGGCCGCGGGCGCCTCCTTCCGACTTGGGACACCGGAAGGGGCCATGACCCCGGCGGGACTCGCCGAGAGCCGCGCCGCTACGGCGCCCGGCACCCCGCCGCATCCGGAGCAGGAGCGATCACGCGCCGATCGTCGCGCGCGGCTTGCAGTAGCTGTCGCGCACCGCGGGGATGTCGTCGTAGCCGTCGACGGTGCAGAAGTACGTGCAGACCAGCCAGGCGGCCAGGGCGAGGCACAGAGCGCCGTTGTAGAGCCACAGGCCGATCACGCGCCGGCTCGGCAGGTTCGGCAATCCGACGACGGAGCCGGGCACCCAGTCGACCGCGAAGACGATCGTGCAGAAGGCACCCAGCACGCCGGCCATCATGACGGCGAGAGCCGTGGACGTCATTCCGCTTCCCCACCGCTGTGCCCGCGAGAGGGCCGGGGTGCCGCGCCCGCGCGATCGACGCGGGGACCACACCCAGCGACGGGCACGCGCAGCCGAAGTCCCGTCATGGCGCCCTCCTGCCCCGACGATCCACACCCCGGCAGCTAACCGGGACGGCGCCGACAAGTCGAGATCGCGTTTCGCGCGACGCCGCTGTCCGACGTGCCGGCTGCGTAGAAGACCCGAGGGGTTTGATGCCGCGAGGCTCGGCAACGTGCCTGGAAGGCTTGGTGGGCGCACTAGGGTTCGAACCTAGGACCCGCTGATCAAGAGGACTAGGCTCCGGGCACCAGGACACGCATGTCGTGCTTACCGGCGCCGTCGACAGCTTGATCGCGCTCTCGAAATTCGATGTACCCTCTGATCGTCGAACGTCGAGCACCGCTGAAATCGCTCCGCCTACTTACCGGGTGCTTACCGGGTGCTTACCGGAATGCGCCTCACCAATCAGACCGCCGCCGCCGCGCAGTTCCCGGCCGGAGAGGATCGCCTCGTCGTGTTCGACGACGATCTCCCGGCTTCGGTCTGCGAGTGAGCGCAGGCGGCTCGCGACAGTGGATCGTCCAATACCGCAATGCCATCGGTCTGACCAAGCGGGAGACCCTCGGTCGCGTCGGACTGCTCGCGGCTACCGATGCCCGGCGGGCGGCGAGCGAACGATTGGCGCGGGCGAAGCTGGGCGAGGACCCGCACGCCGAGAAGCAACCCGCGAAGGACCGCGCCTTGGTGGCCCTCGGAAATCTGGACATCTGCGAGACCACCTGAACCGCCCGGCTCCGGCCGCGGCGGTTTTTCGTGCCCAATGAACCCGTCAGGTTGTGCACAACCCAACTACAACGTGTCTTCGGCACAACACCTCACAACCGATGAGCCCCGCTGGCCGCTGCCACGCGGGGTTTTCCCGTTCACGGCCTTGCGATTGAATCTTTAAGTTGCAACGCTGAATCCGCGTCAACCGCTAGGTACAAAACTGAACATTCGCTCGTGGCCGCGGCGTTTTCGGCGCTGTTCCGTGGGCAATGGCCGAGCATTCCCTCGGTTAGTGGAAAACCTGTGCGTATCGAAATGCACAATCGGAACGATGTTCTATGCGCTTCGAGCGGATTGTAAGCCTGGGTGCGCTCTGCCAAGTCACGCACCAGATCAACCGATGCTTCCCGGGTCAGCCTAAAAGTCTATTCGACTGGCTGGTTACGCCTTTCTCCGCCGTTCGCTCTATCTTCGAAACGCAGGGCAAGCACCTGTGCAGCGATGTCGCCGTGAATAAATTTGAGATTATTTGCCAAAATTACGGCGTTTCTTATCACCACGAGTTCCCGCGTGACGCGAACGTCATCCCCTATATCACTCAAGAAGCATTAGAGACAGGAAAGAGCAAGCTCGCACACAAGTTCAACAAGATGGTATCCATGTTGAGCGAGCCGACGCCAACGCTTTTTGTCCGCTTTCTCGGTCACCACGGGGAGGCGCGAGCATGGCCCTACATGAATGACCCTGAGGTCATGAAGATCTCCGAGATCAACGACCTCTGCACCTATCTGGCGAGCCGCTTTCCGGCGCTGCCGTTCGAGATGGCCTTCGTCTACCTGCCGCAGTTCACGCAGCTCGAAGCGGACGCAGCGGCCGATCCGCGCGTGCATCTCATCCCGCTGGACAGGACGGCCAACACCTGGGCCGGGAACGACTCGGATTGGGACGAGATCTTCGCCCGCTTCGATCTGGCGATCCCGCCGGTGCTGGCGCAGGTCGCCGAGGCCGCCTGAGATCGCCAAGCCGCCGACAAGGCGCGCCGAGCGGGCAGCGAAGCCCGCAACGTCCTCGCCGGTCCCCTCGGGCGCATTGGCCTCCGCCGATGCGCCCTTCATCGTTTCAGGCTGTTCGGCCAAGTGGAGCGAGGCGATGCGCCATGAGGGTCGGTTTACTACAAGCGCCCAGCCCCAGAGGATATCAAGAAGCTGGACCTGAACGCCGATCAGCTCGAAGTTGCTCGACCTTCGCCAACATGGCGCTTCATAATATCAGGCAGCCAGATGCATTCGTGTCCAAGGTCGACGCCGGCGAGAAGCTCCTGCGGTGCTTATCCAGGGGATTGAAGGAGTTCGGCCCGGATCAGATCGGAGCTCTCGTCGAGGTGGTGTCTATGCTGAAGATGACCCCGTCGATCCTCCAGCCCGAGAAGGTCCCGGCCGCCGCGGAAGTCGTGCGGGTGGTCGAGGAGGCGCAAAGGGCTGCTGCGAATTAAGATAGCGCCATCGAAGCCCCGCCGGCCCGGCCGCGCGGGGCTCTTTCGAGCCTGCCTTGGCTTCGTGCTATCGAACCAACTCTCAAGCGAGCGCGTTTGTCAGCCTTCAACTCGAAGGAAGGGTCTCATGCGCCATCGCGTTCTCGCAGCCGCCGCCGTCTTCAGCCTCCTCGCAGGCGGGGCCTCTGCACAGGCTCCCGCGGCGACTCCCGCTACACCCTCCGCTCCTGGCGCGCCGGGCGTAGTCGCGCCGCAGAACAGCACGACCGGTAGCAATGGCGCCGTGACGGCTTCACCAACCGGGCAGCCGGCCGACACGATTTCTAACAGCTCGTCGTCCGCCGGGAATGCCAACCAGCCTGAGCGCGCTGTTCCTCAGGGCGGCGGCGGTGGCGGCAGCAGCAAGTAGCCGCTGAGCGCCATCATCTGCGCGCGCTTCCTCCAGCCCCGCCGGCACCGCCGCGCGGGGCTTCCATCGCTGACGAACGCGTTATCATTGACCCAGATTCGGCCCCACATCCCCCGAGGCTTGAATCTAGAAAGGCCCGCCCGGCCCCGGCGCGGGCTTCTTCGTGCCCTTCACTCAGAAATGTCTGATAGCGCTCCATCGCATTTTCACCGCGAACAATTGCCCCAAATAGCCGTTGGGCAGCTATGTCGGAGCCAAAAAGAACTACCGATATCCGGGCCGATCGCCTTCATCGCCGAATTGCGCTGACAATTGCGCTGGACGAACAGGTGATTGAAGCCCTTGCTATAACGGCGGCGACCCTCCGCAATGGGAGCGATCCTGGCGCGAGCGACTTAGATCAAGCCATCCGCACATATCGCATCAGCATCATGAAGCAGCGCGCGATACTAGGCGCGGCTGGGATTGATGTATGATGAACGCACGCCTCGTCTATGAAGTCCGTGGCATGCGAGCTGATGGCAGCGTGATCTGTCAATCCCGACTGCAGACTGGGCGCTTAAGAAGCTGCGAGATTTTTTGGCCAAGGGGTACAGTGACATCACTGTGCGCGATCCAGACGGACGCCAAGTCTCTGAAGCCGATCTGATCAACACCGTTGAGGGATCCGGTGCAGCGCCCGCGGAAGACGCGCTTCCCGCCGTCCCACAGATCAGCCGCCAACCCGCTCTGACGTAGGATCAGGCATGATTACCTAGATCGGAAGTGCGGGCCCTTCGTAGTCAATCGCGCGTCTTCAAATGCAGATTGTCGGGCCAGTGGCCACGACCACCTCAGGCCGCAGGCAGGGCATGGATCCGAGTCCAACAGATCGTCGGCCCTACGCCCTCGTTGTCGACGATGACGTGCTGGTCCGCATGACCGCGCTCGACATCTTGGAGGATGCGGGATTTCGGACCTTCGAGGCCGAGAACGCCGAGGAAGCCCTAGCGGTGCTACACGGGCACCATGTCTCGATCGTCGTCCTCTTCACCGACGTGAATATGCCGGGAGCGATGGATGGCTTCGGGCTGGCACGCGAGACTGCCCAACACTGGCCTCACGTGAGCATTCTGGTAGCCTCGGGGCGTCATAAGCCTGGTCCCGGCGAGATGCCGGAGGGGGCGCATTTCGTCGGCAAGCCCTTCAGCGCGGAAGTGGTGCGCGACAGGCTCAAGCAGATGCTTCCAGACGGTCAGAAACCTGATCCTTTGAAGGACTGATTGGCCTGACCCCGGAGACGTACCGGGCGAAGTGGGGCCTCCTTACGACTACCCGATGGTGGCTCCCGGCTATTCGGAGAGACGATCTGCCATCGCTACAAGCTTGCAGAGCCGTCACGTCAACCGCTCGGCCGCTCGAACCGCAGGAAAAGCGTAGATCCAGAAACGCCAAACCTCGTCGAGGGTTATCTCGCCTGACTAGAGCAGCGTCGAAGCGTGGCGCGCCGCCGCCGCGGAGCGCCACCGGGTGACGTTCCGGGGCAGCTCGCTGACCACTGAGCCATCAGTCTGCCTGCACTGCAAGATGCGGTCGACGTGACCCCGTCTGTCGGTGATTGGCGAGGGGCTCCACTCGGCTCTGTTTGACCTTGGTCAGATTCAAGATCTGAAGAGTGGTCGTTGGGAGCGGCGACAGTAGCAGTGGCGCGGATCGACGCTGAATCAGGGTCGATCATTTATGATCAAAATTGCAACCAGTGGTAAAATCCATCGGCTTCTGATTTATCGTAAGTGGCTAAGATGTTGGCTCGCGCCTGTCAGTCCTGTTTCAGCCGACAAAACTTTGCTGAAATGTGTCTGTGATTAACCCAGGGTAAACCCGCGGCTCTGGTTAATGCTTTCACCGCGAATCGGTGGAACCAGCCAGGAAGTAAACAGTTCATGTCCTCCATCACCCTGTCGGCCGCCACGCGCCAGAACCTGCTCTCGCTGCAGGATACCGCCCAGTTGATGGCGACCACGCAGAACCGCCTCGCCACCGGCAAGACGGTCAACTCCGCCCTCGACAACCCGACCAACTTCTTCACCTCTCAGGCCCTCGACGGCCGCTCCTCGAGCCTGAACTCGCTCCTCGACGGCATCTCCAACGGCATCCAGTCGATCCAGGCCGCCAACCAGGGCATCACCTCGATCCAGAAGCTGGTCAGCCAGGCCAAGTCGATCGCCAACCAGGCGCTCTCGACCCAGCTCTCCACCACCGGCACCGCCGCCAGCGCCTACAGCGCCAGCACCGCCTCCCAGACAGTCCTGCTGACGATCAACGGCAGCTCGGTCTCCGCCACCATCAACGCCTCCTCGAGCATCAGCGCGACGGTGGCCGCGCTCAACGCCGCGGTCAGCTCGGCCTCGACCGCGTCGAGCGGCGCCTTCGGCGCCGGCGCGATCTTCTCGGCCGACAGCACCGGCACCAAGATCGTCCTGAACGCCCAGGCGGACGTCGAATTTCAGAACTCCGGCAGCCAGACGGCGCTCGGCTTCACCGCCTCGGCGACCACCGCCTCGACCTACGGCACCGCCGCCAGCACTGTCGTCTCCAGCGACCTGTCGATCTCGGGCACGGCCCAGCGCGCCTCGCTGGCGAACCAGTACAACAACCTGCTCAACCAGATCACGCAGCTCGCCGGCGACGCCAGCTACAACGGCGTCAACCTCATTGCCGGCAAGGGCAATGACATGAACATCAAGTTCAACGACACCGGCAGCTCCAACCTCAACGTCGCCTCGGTCGACGCGACCTCGAACGGCCTCGGCCTGACCTCGATCACCAACTCGAACAGCTCGACCAGCCAGAACGGTCTCGGCAACTTCCTGCTGAACTCGGACGTCAACAAGACGCTGGCCACCCTGACCAAAGCCGACGCAAGCCTGAACTCCGCGGCGAGCACGCTGGGCTCGAACCTGTCGGTCGTTCAGAACCGCCAGGACTTCTCCAAGCAGCTGGTCAACGTGCTGAGCACGGGTTCGGCCAACCTGACGAACGCCGACCTGAACCAGGAGGCGGCGAACTCGCAGGCGCTGTCGACCCGTCAGTCGATGGGCATCTCGGCCCTGTCGCTGGCCAACTCCGCCCAGCAGGGCGTCCTCCAGCTCCTGCGGTAAGAGCAGTCTCCTTGATGGACATGACGGCCGGGGCAGAGCGACCCAGCTGCCTGTCATTCGATCCGCGCGCCCGGCCCAGCTGAGCGTCGACCGTTCAAGGTCGGCTCCAACCCTGCGCGCTGACAGCCTGCGCCGAGCGGGCTGTCCCTCCTGCATCGGGTCTCGCCGATGCCGCGCGTTCCGTCATCCCAGCAGCGATCCTGATCCGGACAGCGCGCGCAGCGAGCCCTACATGTCAACGACGCCTACTGAACAGCCGACGCGTCGGCCTGGCCGCCCACGACTCGCTGTGCACGAGCGGCGACGCAACAGCATCTCGTTTCATGTGCGCGACGATTTGCGCAGGGCCATCGAGCATCTGGCCAGGGTCAATGGGGTATCCCTCAGCAAGCAAGTGGAAGCCTACGTCGAAAAATGCGTCCTCGAAGACGTAGTCACACGGGCTGCAAATTACCCAGACTCCATTGATCCCGTCCTTGCGACGATATTGAACGATGAAGCTCCGGCGGCGAGCGCCTGAGGCATGGGCTCGCAAGAGTTCGGGAGCGGGGTGGTCCGTTGGCAGACATCGAGGGCACTCCTCGATGCGCAGCACGTCACCGGGCGACATTCCGGTTCAGCTCGCTGGCCGCGCGGCCGTCAGCCTGTAGCCGCGCCAGCGCGACGGCGGGGTGTCTCCCGGGCTTTCGGCCGGGAATGCCCACACGCTCTACCAACTCAGTGGCGGTCGACGGTTCGGACGTCTGCGCCGCCAGCACGCCAGGGCGAGGGTCCAAACGCGGCCGGGCGCGTCGAGACGATGGGACCTTCGGCATGACGCCGGGCTAGCGTGAGTCGCCGTCCACGACGAGTCCGCGGCACGCGGCGAGGTGCCACAAGCCTCCGCTCGCGGTCGGCGAAGGTCGCAGTCCGGTTTCAACCCGGTCCAGCCGCGACCCCTAGCCTGTCGGAAGCCCAGAAGCCGACCTTGCTGGCAGAGTGGTGCTCACGTGTCGGGCCCTAAAGTCACGCCGAGAAGATCCGCGTTATCTCGAAATTTTTCAATCGGGGAATTTCTGCGGTCCTGATCTGATTGTATTTTGGCACGAAGCTCTGCAAGCCCTCACTTGGCAATTGTCGAGCGAGTCGAATTTGTCGATGCCAGCTCCCGACGAAGCTGAGTGATCGTTCGGCAGTCGGTCATGACAGTTTCGCTTTTACCCGCGCGCGCTTGCATGATGTGCGCTCGATCGAAAGCGGCCGGAGCAGAGCTCCGGCCACCTCATTAGTTGAAAAGACGGTTGCTTACCGCAGGAGCTGGAGGACGCCCTGCTGGGCGGAGTTGGCCAGCGACAGGGCCGAGATGCCCATCGACTGACGGGTCGACAGCGCCTGCGAGTTCGCCGCTTCCTGGTTCAGGTCGGCGTTCGTCAGGTTGGCCGAACCCGTGCTCAGCACGTTGATCAGCTGCTTGGAGAAGTCCTGACGGTTCTGAACGACCGACAGGTTCGAGCCCAGGGAGCTCGCCGCGGAGTTCAGCGTGTTGCCGGCGCTGGTCAGGGTCGCCAGGGTCTTGTTGACGTCCGAGTTCAGCAGGAAGTTGCCGAGACCGTTCTGGCTCGACGAGTTGTTCGAGCTGGTGATCGACGACAGACCGAGACCGCTCGCCGTGGCGTCGACCGAGGCGACGTTGAGGGTCGAGCTGCCGGTGTTGTTGAACTTGATGTTCAAGTCATTGCCCTTGCCGGCAATGAGGTTGACGCCGTTGTAGCTGGCGTCGCCGGCGAGCTGCGTGATCTGGTTGAGCAGGTTGTTGTACTGGTTCGCCAGCGAGGCGCGCTGCGTCACGCCCGAGATCGACAGGTCGCTGGAGACGACGGTGCTGGCGGCGGTGCCGTAGGTCGAGGCGGTGGTGGCCGAGGCGGTGAAGCCGAGCGCCGTCTGGCTGCCGGAGTTCTGGAATTCGACGTCCGCCTGGGCGTTCAGGACGATCTTGGTGCCGGTGCTGTCGACCGAGAAGATCGCGCCGGCGCCGAACGAGCCGCTCGACGCGGTCGAGGCCGAGCTGACCGCAGAGTTCAGGGCCGCGACGGTGGCGCTGATGCTCGAGGAGGCGGCGACCGTGGCGGAGACCGAGGTGCCGTTGATCGTCAGCAGGACCGTCTGGGAGGCGGTGCTGGCGCTGTAGGCGTTGGCGGCGGTGCCGGTGGTGGAGAGCTGGGTCGAGAGCGCCTGGTTGGCGATCGACTTGGCCTGGTCCACGAGCTTCTGGATCGAGGTGATGCCCTGGTTGGCGGCCTGGATCGACTGGATGCCGTTGGAGACGCCGTCGAGGAGCGAGTTCAGGCTCGAGGAGCGGCCGTCGAGGGCCTGAGAGGTGAAGAAGTTGGTCGGGTTGTCGAGGGCGGAGTTGACCGTCTTGCCGGTGGCGAGGCGGTTCTGCGTGGTCGCCATCAGCTGGGCGGTGTCCTGCAGCGACAGCAGGTTCTGGCGCGTGGCGGCCGACAGGGTGATCGAGGACATGGGGCTCTATCTTTCTGGCTCAACATGCCGCTTCTGCGGCAATCTCATGAGCAATAATACGGATGTCAGATCAACTTGGATTCGGAAACAATCTAGAAATTAAGATATCACAGTAAACGGCCCAATAATTGACGTCAGCGTCTAGGACTTTGCTTAAAGTTGATGGCGCGGGACATTCGATCGCCCGGAAGTTGATTTGCTGCAACTTGAGGCGGCTGGGACGCGACCGATACAATCCGGCGTGTCTTCAGCAGCACCTGTCAGCCACGCGCATCTGCCACACCACGTTCATGCGCACTCGGCGAATTGCCTTGCCGCTATCCGAGCCGACATCCGCCGATCTATCGTCGGAGAGTCCAGGGCCGACTCATTCAAAATCCAATCGAGCATCCATCTTGTTCGTTGCCTGGACGCGAGACGGCCGCGGGAGGGTCACGAACGGCCTTCAACAATCGGGATGTCTGAGACAGAGACCGAAGAGCGACGTCTGCTTCGATGCGGTTGCCGTCCAACAGCGGACCAGCAGCAAACCACCCGTAGCGGACGTCGCGGAACTTCCGGACTGGGGCACCAGCGGACGGCAGTGCTAGCGGTCGATTTCGTCGCCGATCGGCGCCACTGCGACGCCGGCGGCCCGAAGCGCGGTCACCGCCTTCATGATCGGGTCGGCGGCGGCGTCCATGCCGCTATCCCAGCGCGATCAACATCCAGGTGCGCGCCTTCGCCATCAGGTCGCCGTCCCCGGCTTGAGGGTCGGACGCGATCACGCGGTCAATAATCTCGCGCGCGTCCGCGCCGCTCATCCCGATTCCCTGCACGAAGCCACTCAGCCGCTCGGAGAGACGTTCGATGGTCGCCGCGCGGTCGGCGCTCGGATCGGTCTCGCTCATTCTTTCACCGGATGGGCCAACAGGATCGTGGTCCGGACCATGTTGCGCTTCCAGGCCGGCTTTTCGGTGGTCAGCGCCTCGGCGGCGCGCGCGTCGGTGCGGAGCGTCTCGACGAGGTCGAGCGTCCAGCCCTTCGCGAGCGGCTAGGCCTCGGTTGCCAGATCCGCGAGCACGGCGTCGACCGCGGCGTCGATATCCTGATCGGTCACCTCGGCGGCCTTGCGCAGTTCGGTGACGGGCGGGGGTTCTCTGGCCATGGGCCGGCCAATTGCAGCGTGGTCGTCGTCGAGTCCATGAGGCCGACCCGCACAGCGAGGGCGAGCAGGTCGCCGTCCGTCAGCGTCTCGCCGTCGACCGGCCAACAGGGCAGCCCGCCTGTCCATGGCCCCACGGTGTGCCGCGGGCTCGAAGCGCCGCAACAGCTTCGCTGATCGGATCGTGGCCATCGCTCATGAAGCGACGCTACCGCGAGCCGAGGAAGCGCGTCGAGGCTGGCTGACCGCAGAGCGGTTCGGGAGGCAGAGAGGGGGGCTTACCGGTTCGCCCTGCTTACCATGCGCTCACCGGGATCGTGATCCGGTAAGCAGGAAGTAGGCTAAGTCTTGGTGGGCGCACTAGGGTTCGAACCTAGGACCCGCTGATTAAGAGTCAGCTGCTCTACCAACTGAGCTATGCGCCCGATCGCGTCTGCGACCGCCCGGTGGCCACCAAGTCCGTCCGGGGTGGCGGGCTGATACCAACGCGGCCGGGGCCTGTCCAGCCCCGGCCGCAGCTTTTTCTCATTCCGCCGCCGCATGCTGTGCATGCACGCGCACGGAATGGGCCGACAGCTTGTTCAGCGCCGAGAGATACGCCTTCGCGGACGCCACCAGCGTGTCCGGATCGGCGCCGCGCGCGGTGACGCTGCGCTCGCCGTCGCGCAGGCGCACCGAGACCTCCGCCTGCGCGTCCGTGCCGCCGGTCACGGCATGGACCTGGTAGAGCTCCAGCTGCGCCTGGTGCGGGACCAGCGCCGAGATCGCGTTGAACACCGCGTCCACCGGCCCGTTGCCGTCCGCCTCCTCGATCCGCGTGCCGGTCTCGTCGGCGATCCGCAAAGTCGCGCGCTGCGGGCCGCGGGTGCCGGCGATCACCGACAGGGAGACCAGCCGGATCCGGTCGTGGGCCGTGGCGAGGTTCTCGTCGACCAGCGCCTCGATGTCCTCGTCGTAGACGTGCTTCTTCCGGTCGGCCAAGGCCTTGAAGCGGTCGAAGGCGTCCTGGAACTGGTTGTCGGACAGGTGCAGGCCGAGATCCTCCAGCTTGGAGCGGAAGGCCGCCCGGCCGGAATGCTTGCCCATCACCAGGGAGGTCTTGGTCAGCCCGACCGAAGCGGGCGTCATGATCTCGTAGGTCTCGGCGTTCTTGAGCATGCCGTCCTGGTGGATGCCGCTCTCGTGCGCGAAGGCGTTGCGGCCGACGATCGCCTTGTTGAACTGCACCGGGAAGTTCGTGGCGTGGCTCACGAGCTTCGAGGCGCGGGTCAGCATGGTCGATTCGACGCCGGTCTCGTAGGGCAGCACGTCCGCGCGGGTGCGCAGCGCCATCACGATCTCCTCGAGCGCGGCGTTGCCGGCCCGCTCGCCGATGCCGTTGATCGTGCACTCGACCTGCCGGGCGCCGCCCTCGATGCCCGCCAGGGAATTGGCGATCGCGAGGCCCAGGTCGTTGTGGCAATGGACCGAGAACACGGCCTTGTCGGCGTTCGGCACGCGCGCGCGGACGTTCGCGAACATGTCGCGGTACTCCGACGGCGTGGCGTAGCCGACCGTATCGGGGAGGTTGATCGTCGTGGCGCCGGCCTTGATCGCCGCCTCGACGCAGCGGCACAGGTAGTCGAGCGGCGTGCGGGTCGCGTCCATCGCCGACCACTCCACGTCCTCGACGAGGTCGCGGGCCTGGGCCACGGTCTTCAGGATGATCTCGACGACCTCGTCCTGGCTCTTGCGCATCTGGTGCGCGAGATGGATCGGCGAGGTCGACACGAAGGTGTGGATCCGCGCGCGCTTGGCGTGGCGCACGGCCTCGCCGGCCCGGGCGATGTCGGCGGGGATGGCGCGGGCGAGGCCCGCGATGGTCGCGCGCTTGGTCCGGCGGGCGATCTCGGAGACCGCCTCGAAATCGCCGTTCGACGCGATGGGGAACCCGGCCTCGATGATGTCGACGCCCATCGTGTCGAGCAACTCGGCCACCGCGAGCTTCTCGTCGAAGGTCATGGTGGCGCCGGGGCACTGCTCGCCGTCGCGCAGCGTGGTGTCGAAGATCAGGATCCGGTCGCGGGCGGAGGCGGTGCTGGTCGTGGTCATGGCATTACCCTGTCGCGGGCCGCCCGGCACGGGATGGCGCGGCGCGGCGTGGTGCCCTCGCGGGCGGATTCGCGAATGAAAGAACTCCCCTGAAGGCCCAGGCGCGCGCCCGGACGGCCCTCAGGGGCGGGTAAGCAGGAGCGGAAGAAGGAGCCCGGAGCGGCGCGCACGGGACCGAAGCGCCGTAGAGGCGGCGCGGGCGGTCTCGGTCGCTGAGCCGGCTCTGGCCAAGGCTCGTCTCTCCTGTCGGCGGCCCGCGCGGGACGGTCTCACGGCGCGGTGCCGCCCGTAGGTATCCCCGCAGCGGCCGGAACACAAGCGAGACCGGCGTCAGGACGCGCGGGCCGGGACGGTCGCGGCCGGCGGCGCTGCGAGGATCGCCGCCGCGAGATCGTCGTAGAACAGCATCTGCCCGGCGGCCCAGGCCTCGAATTCCGCCAGCAGCGTCGGATCGAGGGCTGTCAGGCGGCCGTCGGTGATCCGGATCCATCCCGCCGCCTCAGCCTCGCCGAGCAGATTGCCGATATGGGCCCGCGACACGTCCAGCCGCTCGGCGAGGCCGCGCAGGCTGAGCGAGACCGCCGCCGGCGCTCCGGGCACCGTGACGGCGTAGTGGGCCCCGACGAGGGCGGTGAGCAGCGGGTAGCCGCAGTCCCGACCGGCGAACTTGAGCACCCGCGGGAACGGGGCGATGAGCGTGCCGTGCCGCAGCACGTGGGCGGCCGACCGGCGGACCAGTTCCCCGAGCCGGTCCGGGCCGTCGAGCGTCCCGGCGCGGCCGGGGTCGCGGCGCTCGACGGCGTCCATGGCGGCGACGAACAGGCGCCCGCTGCGCGCGATCTCGGTGACGAGGGCCGGCGCGGCCTGCAGGCATTTCACCCGCCCGTCGCCGCGGTCCGCCACCGCGGTGACGAAGCGTCCGGCCTTCAGCGCCGACACGAAGCCGGCCGTCTGCCGCGGGCTCGATCCCACCATGGCCTGCAGGGCCGTCAGGGTGGGGCGGGGGCCGCCGTGGTGACGCCACGCGTAGTCGTTGTGGATCAGCATGAACGAGACCACGTAGCGCCCGATCTGGTTGAGCAGCTTGTGGCTGGGCCAAACTATCTGCGCCGGCTCGATCATGCCCCGGCAGTAACCGGCGACCGCCGGGCGGAAACCGCGCTCGGATCGAAGCAGAGCGATCCGATCCCGGAAATGATCGTCCAACATCCGTGCCCCGGTTCAGCCGGATCCGGACCGGAGGGATGCCCCGCGCCCGGCCTCAGGTCCAGGATTTCCTGCAAAGTTTGGACTCTGTGGTGAAGAACGCGCCGGGATACGACTCGCAGTGCTTGTCTCAGCGCTGCCGAAGCGAGCGGTCCGCCGGGCCTGGCCGGCCTCAGATGCGAAGGGGACCGTCCACCGTGTGCGATCTGCATCGACCCTCTCTCTCCCGGCGCGGCCTGCTGGCGGCCGCGGCGGCCGGTACCGCGATGGGGGCTTCCGCCGGGATCCGGCGCGCCGAGGCGGCCCTCGACGGGGCGCGATCGAACGCCATCACGCCCGAGGCGGCCCTGACGCGACTGCGCGACGGCAACGGCCGCTACGTGGCCAACACGCCGGCGAATCGGGACTTCGCGGCCGGTCGCGCCGCGCGCGCCGCGGCGCAGTACCCGATCGCCTGCATCGTCGGCTGCGCCGACGCCCGGGTCGCCCCGGACTTCATCTTCGACCAGGGACCGGGCGATCTGTTCGTCGTCCGCGTCGCCGGCAACTTCGTCACCACCGACGGCCTCGCCAGCCTGGAATACGGCGTGTCGGTACTCGGGGCGCCGCTGATCCTCGTGCTCGGCCACTCCGATTGCGGGGCCGTGAAGGCGACGATCGACGTCATGAAGACCGACGCGACCCTTCCCGGTCATCTCCCCGTACTGATCGACGCGATTCGCCCGGCGGTGGACCTGGCCGAGAAGGCGCGGGCGCAGGATCCCCTGGCCGAGGCCATCGCCCAGAACGTTCGGCACAGTGTCCGGCGCCTGCAACAGGCCGGGCCCATCCTCGCGGAGGCCGTCGCCGCCGGGCGCGTGAAGGTCGTGGGCGGCTTCTACGACATCGGCACCGGCCGGGTCGCGATGCTCTGATCGCGGGGGCGCGATCCCCCCGGTGCGCGGGCGGGCGCCCGGCCGATGCGGGACGCCGATGCTGGACGCCGATGCTTGCCAATGACGGTGCAGCCTCGATAAAGCCCGCCGGCACGTCGAGACCGAACCCGCGAGACCGTCATGGCCAGCTACAAGCTCCTCCTCCTCCCCGGCGACGGGATCGGCCCGGAGGTCGCCGGCGGCATGCAGGTGGTGCTCGACACCCTCAAGGAGACCGGTCTCGCGACCTTCGAGACCGAGACCGACCTCGTCGGCGGCTGCGCCATCGACGCGCACGGCGTCCCGCTGGCGGACGCGACCCTGCAGCGCGCCAAGGACGCGGACGCGATCCTGCTCGGCGCGGTCGGCGGACCGAAATGGGCCGGCGTCGCCTACGAGAACCGCCCCGAGGCCGGCCTGCTGCGCCTGCGCAAGGAGCTGGACCTCTTCGCCAACCTGCGCCCGGCGATCTGCTACCCGGCCCTGGCCGAGGCCTCGGCGCTGAAGCGCGAGCTGGTCGAGGGGCTCGACATCATGATCGTCCGGGAGCTGACCGGCGGCGTCTATTTCGGCGAGCCGAAGGAGATCACCACGCTGGAGGACGGCTCCAAGCGGGCGGTCGACACCCAGGTCTACACGACGGCCGAGATCGAGCGGATCGCCCACGTGGCCTTCGACCTCGCGGGCAAGCGCTCGGGCCGGGTCGCCTCGGCCGAGAAGCACAACGTGATGAAGTCGGGCGTCCTCTGGAAGGAGGTCGTCACCAGGGTGCACGCCGAGCACTACGCCGACCTGCAGCTGGAGCACATCCTGGCCGATAACTGCGCCATGCAGCTGGTGCGCCGGCCGAAGCAGTTCGACGTGCTGGTGACCGACAACCTGTTCGGCGACGTGCTCTCCGACATCGCCGCCATGCTCACCGGCTCCCTCGGCATGCTGCCCTCGGCCTCCCTCGGGGCGGTCGACGCGAGCGGCCTGCGGCGGGCGCTCTACGAGCCGGTCCACGGCTCGGCCCCCGACATCGCCGGCCAGGACAAGGCCAACCCGATCGCCATGATCGGCTCGCTCGCCATGTGCCTGCGCTACTCCTTCGGCCTCGGCGACGCCGCCGACGCCCTCGACGGCGCCATCACCGACGCCCTCGCGGGCGGCGCGCGCACCGCCGACATCGCCGGCGCCGGTGTCAACCCGATGGGCACGCGCGCCATGGCCGGCGCCGTGGCGGACGCGCTCCGCGCCCGGGTCGGCTGAGACACCCCTTCGGCGCGTCGCAGCACCGGGTCCGATCCCCAGCCGCCTGTTTCGACGCATGGCGGTCGGGCGCGACCTTCGCTATGACGCGCCCATCGAGGATTGGGAGCGTCATGAAGGCCGGAGACGGGGCGTCTGAGCGCGCGAGCGCGGATTTCGGCTTCGAGCGCGTGGCGCTCGACGAGAAGCAGGGGCGCGTCGACAGCGTCTTCCACTCGGTCGCCCGCCGCTACGACATCATGAACGACCTGATGTCGGCGGGCCTGCACCGGGCCTGGAAGGCGCAGCTCGTCTCGATGCTGCGACCGCCGCAGAACCGCGCCTTCGCGCATCTCGACGTCGCCGGCGGGACCGGCGACGTGGCGTTCCGCGTGCTGGCCGCCGGCGGTCCGCGCACCCGCGTCACCGTCCTCGACATCAACGAGTCGATGCTGCGGGTCGGCGCCGAGCGGGCGCGGGAGCGCAGGGTCGACGAGGCCGGCGACCGGATCGCCTTCGTGACCGGCAACGCCGAGGCCCTGCCGCTGCCCGACGCGTCCTTCGACGCCTACACGATCGCCTTCGGCATCCGGAACGTGCCGCGGATCGAGACGGCCCTCGCCGAGGCGCGGCGCGTGCTGAAGCCCGGCGGGCGCTTCCTCTGCCTGGAATTCTCCGCCGTCGACATCCCGCTGCTCGACCGCATCTACGACGCCTACTCGTTCAACGTGATCCCGCGCATCGGCGCCCGGGTGGCCGGGGACGCCGAGTCCTACCGCTACCTCGTGGAGTCGATCCGGAAGTTCCCGACCCGCGGCGCCTTCGCGGGCATGATCGAGCGCGCGGGCTTCCGGCACGTCACCGACCGGGCGCTCACGGGCGGGATCGTGGCGATCCATTCGGGCTGGAAGGTCTCTTGAGCGCCCCCGCGCGCGACGGGAGCCAGCACCGGTGATCAGCGCTGCCGTCAACCTGTTCCGCGGCGCCCGGGTCGGCTTCGTGCTGGCCCGCGAGGGCGCCCTCGCCTTCGCCGATCCCTCCGAGCTGCCGCCGCACCTGCGGCTCGCCCTGCGGATCGGCCGCTCCCTCGAGCGGCCTGGCCTCGACGACGGGGCCGCCCGGCTGTCGGCGGCCATGACGCGCCTCGGCCCGTCCTACGTCAAGTT
Organism: Methylobacterium sp. PvP105; assembly: GCF_017876975.1. Lineage (NCBI taxonomy): Bacteria > Pseudomonadati > Pseudomonadota > Alphaproteobacteria > Hyphomicrobiales > Methylobacteriaceae > Methylobacterium > Methylobacterium sp. PvP105. The sequence continues at coordinate 3,815,583 of NZ_JAGIPA010000001.1, forward strand.
CGGCCAGTTCCTGGCGACGCGGCCCGACATCGTCGGGATGCGCGCCGCCTTCGACCTGGAGAAGCTGCAGGACCGGGTGCCGCCCTTCCCGCAGGCGGTCGCGCTCCGCACGGTCGAGGCCGCCCTCGGCAAGCCCGTGAGCGCGCTGTTCGTCTCGTTCAGCGAGCCGATCGCGGCCGCCTCGATCGCGCAGGTCCACAAGGCGATCGTGCAGGATCCCGACGGCACGCAGCGCGCCCTCGCCGTGAAGGTGATGCGGCCCGGCGTCCGCGAGCGCTTCATGCGCGACCTCGAGGTCATGCGCTTCATGGCCCGGGTGGTGCACGCCCTGTCCCCGCAGGCGGAGCGGCTGCGGCCGCGCGAGGTGGTGGAGATCCTCGCGCGCTCGGTGCTGATGGAGATGGATTTCCGCCTGGAGGCGGCGGCCGCCTCCGAACTCGCCGAGAACACCAAGGACGATCCCGACTTCCGCGTGCCGAAGCCGGAATGGGAGCTGACCGCCCGCGAGGTGCTGTCGGCCGAGTGGATCGAGGGCACCCGCCTGCACAGCGCCGCGGAGCTCGCCGCCCAAGGGCACGATCCGCAGACCATCGGGCGGACCGTCATCCAGAGCTTCCTGCGGCACGCGATCCGCGACGGCTTCTTCCACGCCGACATGCACCAGGGGAACCTGCTGGTCGACGCCGAGGGCCGTCTCGTGGCGGTCGATTTCGGCATCATGGGCCGCCTCGGCCCGAACGAGCGCCGCTTCCTCGCCGAGATCCTCCTGGGCTTCATCCTGCGCGACTATCGCCGGGTGGCGAAGGTCCACTTCGAGGCGGGCTACGTGCCGGCCCACCACTCCGTGGAGGATTTCGCGCAGGCGATCCGCGCGATCGGCGAGCCGATCCACCAGCGCCGGGCCGACGAGATCTCGATGGCCAAGGTCCTGACCCTGCTGTTCGACGTCACGGCCCTGTTCGACATGAGCACCCGCACCGAGCTGGTGATGCTCCAGAAGACCATGGTGGTGGTGGAGGGCGTCGCCCGCTCCCTCGACCCGCGTCTCGACATGTGGACCACGGCCGAGCCGGTCGTGCGCGCCTGGATCGCCCGGAACATGGGGCCGGTCGGCCGGGCGCAGAGCGGCCTGGAAGCGCTCAAGGTCATCTCCGACGTCGTCGGTGACATTCCGGACCTCGCCATGCGGTTGAAGCGCGTGCTGGTCCGCCTCGACGAGGCCGGCACGGGCGACGCCCGCCGGCTGGAGCGCTTCGCCCGCAACGAACGCTACCGCGCGATCTGGTCGACGCTGGCCCTGTGGGGGATCGCCGTCGGCGCGCTGATGCTGGCGTTCCGGGGCCTCTGACGCGGCACCCGTCCCTGACCCGGGGCCGATACCGCCCGTCCTCCGCGGGCGCTCAGACGGGCAAGGTTCGCGGTCCGGCCGTGTCCTCGGTCGCCGGGATCAGGGCGCGCAGCTCGCGGGCGAGCTCGTTGAGGCCGGTCGAGCCCTTGGCGAGCACGCGGTCGGCCTGACCGGCCAGACGGCGGCGATCCTCGGCCGTGATGTCCTTGGCGGTGAGCACCACCACCGGCACGTCGCGGCTGTCCGGGCGGGCCCGGAGCGCCCGGAGAAACGCGAAGCCGTCCATCTCCGGCATCATCAGGTCGAGGAGGATGAGGGACGGCCGTTCGGCCTCCAGGGATTCGAGGGCGCGCAGACCGTTCTCCGCCTCGCGGACCGGGAAGCCCTCGCGCGCGAGATAGGCGCAGACGTGGTCGCGCACGTCGGCCTCGTCCTCGACCACGAGGATCGCGCCGTCGCCGGAGGCGGGCCGGAAGCGCTCGACGATCTGGCGCAGGCTGCCCCAGTCGAGCGGCTTCTGCAGGTAGTCGGTGGCGCCGAGGGAGAAGGCGAGATTCTGCTCGTCCAGAACCGTCACCATCACGATCGGCGTCGCGCCGATCTCGGGATCGGCCCGGATCGCCCGCAGCACCGCCCATCCGTCCATCTGCGGCATGGTGACGTCGAGGAGCACGGCCCGAGGATGCAGGCTGCGGGCGAGATCGAGCCCGCGCCGCCCGTCCTCGGCGACCGTCACCGCGAAGCCCTCGCGCTCCAGGAAGCGCGCCAGCAGATCGCGGGTCGCGGCGTCGTCGTCGACCACCAGGATCGTCCCCCGCTCTCCGGGATCCGAGGCGGCCGGGCCCGCGTCCTCGCCCGCGCCGGTCTCGAAGCGTGCCGGCAGCGTCAGCGTGAAGGTCGTGCCGGCCCCGTCCCGGCTCTCGACCGCGATCGCGCCGCCCAGCATCTCGGCGAAGGCCCGGGTGATCGCGAGCCCGAGCCCGGTGCCGCCGAACCGCCGCGTCGTGGAGGCGTCGGCCTGGGTGAACCGCTCGAACAGCTTGCCGAGCTGCTCCTGCGTCATGCCGATGCCGGTGTCGGTCACGGCGAAGCGTAGCGCGCCGTCGGCGCGGGTGACCGCCAGGGTGATGCGACCGTCCTCGGTGAACTTCGCCGCGTTGCTCAGGAGGTTGATCAGGCACTGGCGCAGCTTGGTGACGTCGGTGTGGGCGCTGCCCAGACCCGGCTCCAGCTCGAGCGCCAGCGTGTTGCCCTTCTTGGCGACGAGTCCCTCGACCGTCACCGCCACCTCCTGCACCACGGCGGCGACCTCGAAGTCCTCGGCGTAGATCTCGACCCGGTCGGCCTCGATCTTCGAGATGTCGAGCACGTCGTTGATCAGGCCGAGCAGGTGGCGGGCGTTGGTCTCGATCTTCTTCATGTCGGTGACGAGATCGGCCTCGCCGATATCCTCGAGCTCCTCCTGCACCATCTCGGAATAGCCGATCACCGCCGAGAGCGGGGTGCGCAACTCGTGGCTCATATTGGCCAGGAACTGGCTCTTGGCCGCGTTGGCGGCCTCGGCGGCCGCGCGCGCCGCCTCGATCGCGGCCTCGGCCTCCTTGCGCTCGGTGATGTCCGTGTGGGTCCCGACCCACTCCCGCAGGGTGCCGTCGGGTTCGAGGATCGGGACGGCCCGCACGCTCATGTGCCGGTAGGCGCCGGAGGCGGCGCGCATCCGGTGCTCGGTGGCGTAGGGTTCCAGGCTGGTGACCGCGCGGGTCCACGCGGCGCGGGTGTGCGCACGGTCGTCCGGGTGAATCGCGTCGAGGAAGCCGAGCCCCGCGTAGGCGGCCTCGTCCTGGCCGGTGAAGCGCGTCCAGGCGGTCTGACGGCGGTGGAGGCTCCCTTCCGGGTTGGCGGTCCAGACGATGGCGGCGCTCGCCTCGATCAGCGAGCGGAAGCGCTCCTCGCTCCGCCGGAGCCGGGCCTCCGCGAGGTGGCGGATGGTCTCGTCGACCACCACGAGGCCGACGCCCTCGACACTCTGATCGGCCGCCGCGCTCTCCTCGCCCCGAAGCGGGTAGAAGCTCATCGAGAAGTGCCGCACGCCGCCCGGCGCCGAGGGGGTCGGCACCGCGACCGGCACGTTCGGCGAGACCAGGCCTTCCGTCAGGGCCGCGGCCAGCTTCGGCGCCAGCTCCTCCCGCAGCGTCGGGAGCATGGCCCAGATCGGCGCGCCGAGATCGGCCCCGAAGCCGCGCTCGCTCATCGTGGCGAGGGCCCGGTTCATGTGCCGGATCTTCAGGTCGCGGTCGAGGAAACCGAGCCCCACCGGCGCGTTGGCGAGCACGCCGTCGAGGAGGCGCGACATGCGCAGGGATTCCTGCCGTCGCACCAGGGCGAGGCGCGCGAGCAGCACGATCGCCCCGAGGGCCGCCGCGGCGGAGGTCAGGAAGAGCAGGAGCCCGCGCCAGCCCTCGCGCGCCTGCAGGGTGGCGAGCTGCTCGAGGGTCGCGGCCTGGCGGGCCGCCGCCTCGGCGCGGATCGCGTCCATCAGGCGCTTGCCCTCGCCGGTCCGGACGAGGTCGATGGCGGCGTCGAAGCCCTGGTTCCGCCGCGCCTCGACCACCCGGGCGGCGAAATCGCGCTTCTGCGCGATCAGCCCGGCCAGCGACGGACCGCCGGCCCGCACCGGGTCCTGCGCGGCCGCGCCGAGGCCGGTCAGCTCCGTGTCGATCTTGGTGAGGGCAGTCGTGTACGGGCGGAGGTAATCCTCGCTGCCGACCAGCACGAAGCCGCGCTCGCCCGTCTCCAGGTCCTTGACCTCGGAGATCAGGCGCTCGATCCCGGCGATCGTCGCGTTCGCCCGGGCGGTCGCGGCCCGATCGGTCTCGCCGGTCACGTAGTTGGCCGTGCCGCTGCCCAGGGCGACGATCAGCAGGAGGAAGGCCGCCGGGGAGCCCAGGAGCCAGCCCAGCGGGCCGGCGCCGCGCCAGTTGCGCCGACGCAGCCCGAAGATCGATCCGGCACGCGACGGGGCGCTCACGTCTCCACCAGCCCGGTGCTGGCGCCCGACGCCTCGGAGTCCGGCCGGCCGTGCGGCTGGCCGAGATACTCCCGCGAGCGCATCTCGATCAGGCGCGAGACGGTCCGGTCGAACTCGAAGGCCTCGCGGCCGGTCTGGGCGGTGTAGAGGTCCTGCGCTTCCGCCGCCGCGGAGGCGACGAGCTTCACGTGCCGGTCGTAGAGCGTGTCGACCAGCGTGATGAAGCGCTTGGCCTCGTTCCGCTCCGCCTCCCCCATCACCGGGATCCCGTCCAGGATCACCGTGTGGTAGGCGCGGGCGAGCGCCATGTAGTCGGAGGCGCCGAGGGGCTGGCGGCACAGATCGTCGAAGCCGAACCGGGCTACCCCGGTCGCCTGCTCCGGAACCGCCACGGCCCGGCCGTGGACCGTGACCGTCGTCGGGAGGCCGCGGGCCTTTCCGGTCAGGGCCTTGAAGGCGGCATCGAGGGCCGCGCGCGCCGCCGCGTCGGCCGGCACATGGTAGACGGCCGCGCCGCCGAGCTTCTCGAGCCGGAAATCGGTCCGGGAATCGAGCCGGACGACGTCGACGCGCTCCTTGAGGGTCGCCACGAAGGGCAGGAACAGCGCCCGGTTGAGGCCGCCCTCGTAGAGCCGGTCCGGCTCGACGTTCGAGGTCGCGACGACGGTGACGCCGCGCCGGAACAGGTGGTTGAACAGGCGCCCCAGGATCATCGCGTCGGCGATGTCGGTGACGGTGAACTCGTCGAAGCACAGCAGGGTCGCCTCGTCGGCGAGCTGGTCGGCCACCGGGCCGATCGGATCGTCGCCCTTGACGGTGCCGGCCTTCAGCGCCTGCCGGTAGGCGTGGATGCGCTCGTGCGCGTCGGCGAGGAAGCCGTGGAAATGGACCCGTCTTTTCGGCTCCGGCGCCGCCTCGTGGAACAGGTCCATCAGCATGGTCTTCCCGCGCCCGACCGAGCCCCAGATGTAGAGGCCCCTGATCGCCTCGGCCTCGTCCTTGCGCCGGAACAGCCATCCCAGGGCGCTCGTCTTGCTGGCCCGCTTGCGGCGCTGAAGGTCGAGGACCAGCCGGTCGAGGGCGCGCACCAAGTGCGCCTGGGCCGGATCGCGCTCGATGGCGCCGGTGCCGACCAGCGCCTCGTAGCGCTCGTGGACCGGGCCGGGCGAGACGGCGCCGGCGAGCGCCGCCGGCGACGGTGCGATGGACTTGCCGGATCTGTCGTTCACGCCGCCGGTTCCTCGCTGCTGATCGCGGCACCGGTTCGGCACCCCCTTGCGCCCGCGTCGGCGGTCAACGACCCGGGGCCCGTTCCAGTGCCGCGCAAGCTCGGCCTGAATCAAGCCCGCGGCCGAACAGCCGCAGGGAAGCGTCCCATCGAACGTCCCTTCGAAGTGTCCCGTCGGCCTGCGCATGGCAGGCACGCGGACGGCCGGCCCCGCACTCTGCTGCATTGCACAATGGATACGGGGATGCGACACCCCGGCGGTCTTCTGGGAGGAGCGTCCGGACCACTTCGCGCGACAGCGCGCACGAACCGGAGCTTCATCATGGCGGTACAAGCCCTCGATGGGCCGGCCCACACCATCCGGCGTCTCTGGCCGGCGGATCGCGCGGCGGTCCTCGACTACTTCCTGCGGCTTGATCCGGAGACCCGGGCGAGCCGCTTCATGGGTAATGTCAGCGAGGCCGGAGTCCGGGCCTATGCCGCGCAGGCATTGACCGCGGAGGGCGTGATGTACGGCGCCTTCGTGGGCGGCGTGCTGCGCGGTCTCGGTGAACTCCGGCCCATGGGCCCGGGCGCGTCCCGCTACGCCCTGGGGCCGCACGCGGAGGCGGCCTTCGCGGTCGAGCAGACCTTCCGCCGGCAGGGGATCGGCGCCGCCCTCTTCGCCCGGATCGCCCGCTCGGCGCGGCATCGCGGCGTCCAGGACCTCCACGTCCGCTGCCTGTCGGGCAACGGGCCGATGCTGCGACTCGCGGCCAAGCACGGGGCGGCCCTCCAGCACGAGGGTCGCGAGATCGAGGGCGCCCTGCACCTCGCGCGTCCGACGCCGTTCTCGCTCTGGTACGAGGGGATCGCGGAGGCGTTCGACTTCACCCTGGCGGCGAGCTTTCCGGAGCGGATGCAGGCCGGGCGCTGAGGCCGGGCGTCGCGGCCGGGCGAGGAGGCCGGTCGCCGGTGCCGGGCCCGCGGCGGCCGGCCCCTCAGCCGGCGGGGTCGCCGACGAGGGCGAAGGTCAGGAGGTCCACGGACGTCGCCCCGCCGCGCAGGAGCGCCCGTGCGGCCGCGTTGCCGGTGGCGCCGGTGGTCATGACGTCGTCGACGAGGAGAACCCGGCGTCCGCGGATGCGGTGCTGTTCGGCGGCCGTCACCCGGAAGGCACCGCTCAGGTTCTCGGCCCGCGCCGCGCGGCTCAGGCCGACCTGGGATCGCGTGGCGCGCACGCGCACCAGGGCGGTGGCGACGCACGGCCGTCCCGCCGAAGCGGCGATCGCCCGCGCGAGCAGGGCCGACTGGTTGAAGCGCCGCCGCCACAGGCGACCGCGATGGAGCGGCACCGGAACGAGGCACTCGGCCTCGGCGATCAGGGTCCGGCCGCTCGCGGCCATCATCCGCGCCATGACGCCGGCGAGATCGAGCCGGTCCTCGTATTTCAGGCGATGGACGATCCGTCGCGCCACGGCATCGTAGAGGGCGACCGCCCGGGCGCGGCCGAAGACCGGCGGTTCCGCGATCGCCCGGGGCGACACCAGCGGGCCGACCCCGAGATCGAGCGCGAAGGGCGTGCCGTAGCGCTGGCAGACCGGTTCCTCGATCAGGCGCAGGCTCGACCAGCACGACGGGCAGAAGGCGCCCGGATCGGCGGTGGCGCTGCCGCAGCCCGCGCAGGTGGGCGGGTAGACCAGAGAGACGACCCCGCGCGGCAGACCGCGCAGGGCCGTGGCGACGGCCTGGAGGGCCGTCATGCGCGCAACGCGCGACCGGAGTTCCCGCCTACTGGGCCGAGACGGGCCGCGCCTGCGGCGCCATCTGCTGCTGCTCGACCTGACGGTCGCGCGCGTTGGCGCGGTGGCGGCCGATGGCGCAGCCGGCCGCGGCGCCAACGAGGCCGTGATGGCCGGCGTAGTGACCCGCGATGCCGCCGACGATGGCGCCCTTGATGCAGCCCTTCGCCTCGGCGCCGCCCGCGGCCGCCAGGGTGGTGAGGGCCACGGCGGCCCCGACGAGCATGCGCTTCATGATGTGTGCTCCCTGAGGAATCTCGGCCGTTGGGCCGGTTGCAGCAGGAACAGCGACCCTCCCGAGTCGTTCCAGCAGCCTAGCGCAGCTCACGAGACCGTGCGCGGGGACGGTGGCGCGACGCGACCGCAGATGCCATCTGCCCGCTGATGGATGCTCCCGCCGCCCTGTTCGACACGCCCCTCGCCCGCCGCCGCCTCGCCCGTGCCGGGCGCCTCGGCTACCCGGGCTTCCTCCTCGACCGCCTCGCCGAGGATCTCGACGACCGGCTCGGCGCAGTCCTGCGCAGCTTCGGCTCGGTTCTCGACCTCGCCACGCCGCGTCCCGCGGCGACCCGGCTGCTCGCCGCGCGCTATCCGGCGGCGCGGCATGTCCGCCTCGCGGCCCTGCCCGAGCCGGGCGGCGACCTGGTCGTCGGAGATCCCGAGGCGCTGCCGCTGGCGCCCGGGAGCCTGGACCTCGCCGTGTCGCTGCTGGCCCTCCACGCCGTGAACGACCTGCCGGGCACGCTGATCCAGCTGCGCCGCGCCCTGCGGCCGGACGGGCTGTTCGTCGGATGCCTGCTCGGCGGCGCCACGCTGACAGAGCTGCGCCAGAGCTTCGCCCAGGCCGAGAGCGAGGTCGAGGGCGGGGTCAGTCCGCGCGTGGCCCCCTTCGCGGCGGTGCGCGAGGCCGGCGGACTGCTGCAGCGCGCGGGCTTCGCGCTCCCGGTGGCCGATACCGACACGCTGACCGTCCGCTACGCCGACCCGTTCGGCCTGATGCGCGACCTGCGGGCCATGGGCATGACCAACGTGCTCACCGAGCGGCGGCGGACGCCCCTGCGGCGGGCCACGCTCCTGCGCACGGCCGAGATCTACGCCGAACGGTTCGCGGACCCGGACGGCCGCGTGCGGGCGACCTTCGAGGTGCTGTGGCTCTCGGGCTGGGTGCCGCACGAGACCCAGCAGAAGCCCCTGCGGCCCGGGACCGCGAAGACGCGCCTCGCCGACGCGCTCGGGACCGTCGAGCTGAAGCCCGAAGGAGGGACCACGCCGTGAAGCGTCCCGGACCGGACCACCCGATCACCGTCGAGCCCGAGCCCCGCCGCGTCCGCGTCGTCGTGGCGGGCGTCGCGGTCGCCGAGACCCGGAACGCCCTGCGGCTGCAGGAGGCGCGGTATCCGCCGGTCTTCTACGTCCCGCGGAGCGACATCCGGGCCGAGCACTTCGTCGCCTCGACGCGCACGAGCCACTGCCCGTACAAGGGCGATGCCCACTATTACGATCTCGTCGTCGACGGGACCCGTCGTTCCGACGCGGTCTGGAGCTACGGGAACCCGTACCCGGCCGTCGCGGCGATCCGCGACCACGTGGCGTTCTATCCGGACCGGATCGACGCCATCGTGCTGGAGGACTGAGCCGCCCGCCCGGATCAGTCCCGGATCAGTCCCGGACCAGGCTCCAGAACCCGTGCTTGCGGCCGTGCGCCTGCCGCAGTGCCGCGCGGTAGGCCTGCGGATCCGGCTCGACGTCGCCGGCCGCGAGGCGTTGCGCCAGGGCGTCGAGTTCCGCGAGGTAGCGCGCCCCGTGCGGGTAGGCGGCGCTGCGGCCGGTCTCGAGGATGGAATCGAGGAGCCGGCGGTACAGGATCGTCGCGGCCCGGGGATGCTGCTGCGCCAGCGCCTCGGCGACCGGCGCCAGCACCGCGTACTGGTCGCCCTGCCAGATTGCGGGCCGCGCGACAACCAGCGCGGCCGCACGGCGCAGGTCCGGCCAACCCGCCAGGAAGGCGAGAGCCCGGTGCGGCTGCGGGAACGCCTCGGCGTGGTCGAGGGCGCGTTGGAGCGCCTCCTCGTCCTCGAAATCCGGAAGCTTGGCGAGGAAGGTGCGCAGCATCGGCGCGTCGAGCTCGCGCTCGAATCGCCCCCAGCGCAGGGCCTGCGCCTCGTCGCCCCGGCCGAGCGCGTCGAGGATCTCGATCTCCAGAGCCTGCCGCTCCCGTTCCGGTCCGCGCAGGTCGAAGCCGGCGATCAGGTCGGCCCGGGTCGCGATGCGCAGGCCCGGGTCCTGCATGCGCCGGATCCAGTCCAGCGCCTCGGCGGGGCGCCCGGCGTCGAGGAGCCGCCGGGCGATCGCGACGCGGTTCTCCCGCCCCGGCAGCATCAGGCCTTCCAGAGCGATGAAGGCGTCCGGGTCGCCGCGCCGGTCGGCGATGGTCTGCCGCAGGCGCAGGATCTGGATCCGGGCCGCCTGCCGGTGGTGCGTCGCCTCGCGCCTTGGATCCCCGCCCGGCGGGAGCGCCGCCGCGGCGGCGGCGAGCCGGTCGTCGATCTCGGCGAGGGCCGGCTCGGGCAGCCGCGGGATCATGTCGCCGAGGACGGTCCCGAGGGGCCCGAACGGATCCGCCGCGAACGGCTCGACGAGGCGCGCGGCCACCCCGGCGGCGTCCTCCGGCGGCAGGGAACCGGCGATCTCCACGAAGGCCGCGGAGGCGCGGTCGAACACCCCCTGCACGGCCCCGGTGCTGTCGTCCACGCGGTTCAGGACCGCGTCGGCGCCGTCGAGGAAGCGCCGGAGCCGGTCGAGCGCGGCCGCCGGATCGAGGGGACGCAGCTCGTTGAGGATCACCGTCACGGTCGTGTTGAGATCGGCCGCGAAGGTCCGGCGCTTCTGCCAGTCGATGTAGCCCTGGGCGCCCTCGAGGGCCGTCAGGCGCCGATCGACGATCGCCGCGACGGCCTCGGGGCCCTGGAGCGAGGCGAGCGCGGCGCTCACCAGCTTCTTGAAGGCCGGGTTACGCCCGGTCTCGCCGAGGATCAGCGCGATCAGCCGGTCTGGCCCGAGGGCCGCCAGCGTCTCCGGCGACGGGGTCGTCCGGCGCGCGCCCTTCGGCAGAGCGGGCGCCCTGCGGCCGGCCTGCGCCTCGGCCGGGGTCACGCGCCGCGCGCGCGCCACGCCGATCCCCGTCGTTGCCCCGGATCCCGCATCTCCGTCCCGCCCGCCGCGACTACTCCACGACCCGCGCGGTGGGCCGATCGCTGCCCTGCGCGGTCTCGTCGTGCCAGCCGCCGGCCTGATCCTGGTAGCGGATCCCCTCGGTCGAGCCGGGGACCTGCTGCTCCGCCGCCGCGGCCTGCGCCGCCTGCAGCGCCTCCTCGCGGCTCGGGAAGGTCTCGGAGAACACGTCGCCGACCTTGTAGGCGAAGCCGCCGTCGTGCTCGACGATGCGATAGGTAACCTCGGACATCACGCCTCCTGTACGCGCCGGTCATCGTTGTGCGCGAACCCGCCGGACGCGCCGCGGTTCCAGGCGACGGGGTCTCGGCCTCCGATCTGCCGGAAAGTGGACCTAACCCGGCGCGGTCCCGGCACGCAGACGTTGACGATGCAGCTTCGCCCGATCCTCGCCCTCGCCCTTCTCCTCGTCGCCCGTCCCGCGAGCGCCGAGGAAGGCTTCCTCGACAAGCTGTTCGGTGGCTCCGGGCGCGGGGCTCCGCCCAACCCCTTCGCGTCGAACTACCCGTCCGCGCCGCCGACGCCCGAGGAGGCGCGCGCCGCGCGGGAGCGGCGGGCAGTCCGCGGCGAGCGCGGCGTCCCGGCCGGTCCCCTGCCCCCGGCGCGCATTCCGGAGGAGTGAGGCGCCTCAGGCGTCGCCGACGACGCCGGCCGCGTCCTGCGCCTGCAGCACGTCCGGGCGCGGCATCGAGATGATGTTGTAGCCGGCATCCACGAAGTGGACCTCGCCGGTGACGCCGCCCGAGAGCGGCGACAGCAGGTAGAGAGCCGACCCGCCGACGTCCTCCAGGCTCACCGTGCGCCGCAGCGGCGCGTGCGCCCGCTGGTGATTGAACATCAGCCGCGCGTCGGCGATCCCGGCGCCCGCCAGGGTCCGCATCGGGCCGGCGGAGAGCGCGTTGACCCGGATCCCGTCCGGGCCCAGGTCGCTCGCCAGGTAGCGCACCGAGGCCTCGAGCGCCGCCTTGGCGACGCCCATGACGTTGTAGTTCGGCATGACCCGGGTGGCGCCGCCGTAGGTCAGGGTCAGCAGCGACCCGCCCTGGTTCATCCGCTTGGCCGCGCGCTGCGCGATCTCGGTGAACGAGAAGCACGAGATCGTCATCGTGCGCACGAAGTTCTCGCGCGTCGTCACGTCGACGTAGCGCCCCTTGAGCTGCGCCTTGTCGGAGAAACCGATGGCGTGGACCACGAAGTCGAGACCGCCGTCGAACCGCGCGTCGAGGGCCTCGAAGGTCGCGTCGACGGAGGCGAGATCCTCGACGTCGCAGGGCACCACGATGTCCGAATCGAGCTTGGCGGCGAGCGGCGTCACCCGTCGGCCCAGCGCCTCGCCCTGATAGGTGAAAGCCAGTCGCGCGCCCTGGGCGTGCAGCGCCTTGGCGATCCCCCAGGCGATCGAGTGATCGTTCGCGACGCCCATGATCAGGCCGCGCTTGCCTGCCATCAAACCCGTCATGCCGACTCACATCCTGACCGAGCACGCCGGACCCGCGGAGCGGGCCCGGACCGCGGTCGCGACGAGCGAACCGCGGCAGGCTGCCTTAACGCGGCTCGCGCCGCGATCCAAACGCGGCGGCGGTTGGCGGCGGGCAAAAAAAACCCCGCCGGCGGGCGGGGCGTCGATGGCGCTGCGGCCGGGCTCAGAAATGCCCGTCCGTGTGGGTATCCGCTTCTTCCAGCACGACCTGCTTGGCGTAGATCGCGGCGACGCCGGCAATCATAAGGCCGCCCAGCGTTCCGAAGATGAAAGTCCCCATCGCCACCACCAGATCTCAACAGCGGGTAAACGCCGGCCCGAGGCCGGCGGTTCCGCGTGGGGCGATCAGGCGTCGACGTGCTTCAGGACGAGGGTGGCGTTGGTGCCGCCGAATCCGAAGGAATTGGTCAGCACGTGGCCGAGCTGCGCGTTGTCGCGGCGCTGCTGCAGGATCGGCATGTCGGCGAAGGCCGGATCGAGGGTGTCGATGTGCGCGCTCTCGCAGATGAAGCCGTTGTTCATCATCAGCAGGCTGTAGATCGCCTCCTGCACGCCGGTGGCGCCCAGCGAATGGCCGGTCAGCGACTTCGTGGCCGAGATCGGCGGGCAATCCTCGCCGCGGCCGAACACCTCGCGGATCGCCTCGATCTCCTTGTCGTCGCCGACCGGGGTCGAGGTGGCGTGCGGGTTGATGTAGTCGATCCGCGCGCCCTTCAGACCGTCCAGCGCCTGGCGCATGCAGCGCACGGCGCCCTCGCCCGACGGCGCGACCATGTCGTGCCCGTCCGAGGTGGCGCCGTAGCCCGCGACCTCGCCGTAGATCCGGGCGCCGCGCGCCTTGGCGTGCTCCAGCTCCTCGAGGACCAGCACGCCCGCGCCGCCCGCGATGACGAAGCCGTCGCGGTTGGCGTCGTAGGCGCGGGAGGCCCGGGACGGTGTGTCGTTGTACTTCGACGACATGGCGCCCATGGCGTCGAACAGCACCGAGAGGGTCCAGTCGAGATCCTCGCAGCCGCCCGCGAAGATGATGTCCTGCCGGCCGCCCTGGATGATCTCGGCGGCGTTGCCGATGCAGTGGTTCGAGGTCGCGCAGGCGGAGGAGATTGAGTAGTTCACGCCGCGGATCTTGAACCACGTCGCCAGCGTCGCCGACGCGGTCGACGACATCGCCTTCGGCACGGCGAACGGCCCGATCCGCTTGGGACCCTTGTCCCGCGCGATGGCGGCGGCCTCGACGATCACGCGGGTCGAGGGGCCGCCCGAGCCCATGATGATGCCGGTGCGCTCGTTCGAGACGTCGCCCTGCTCCAGGCCGGCATCCTGGATCGCCTGATCCATGGCGACGTGATTCCAGGCGGTGCCGCCGCCGTGGAAGCGCATCGCGCGCCGGTCCACCACGCCCTCCGGATCGAGAGTGGGGGCGCCGGAGACCTGGCTGCGGAAGCCGTGCTCGGCGTAGCTGGCGTCGCGCGCGATGCCCGAGCGGGCCTCGCGCAGGGAGGCGAGCACCTCCTGCGTGTTGTTGCCGATGGACGAGACGATGCCCATCCCGGTGATGACGACACGGCGCATGATGGTGACACTACCTCCGTCGCGGTCCCGGTCGCCCGGGCCGCGTCACGGTCAGCTAAGGTGACGCGGACACAATCTCAACCGCCGAGAACGTCCGGCGTTGCGGCCGAGCCGCGAGCCGGGCGCGCGGCGACGCGGCTCAACTCTGGAACAGGCCGACCCGCATGTCTTGGACCTGATAGACGCGCTCGCCGTCCGCCTCGAGCCAGCCGTCGCCGATGCCGAGCACGAGCTTGCCCTGACGGACCCGCTTCACGTCGACGTTGTAGACGACCTTCTTGATCGTCGGCAGCACCTGGCCGGCGAGCTTCACCTCGCCCACGCCGAGGGCGCGGCCGCGGCCCGGCGAGCCGAGCCAGCCGAGATGGAAGCCCAGCATCTGCCACAGGGCGTCGAGCCCCAGGCAACCCGGCATGACCGGATCGCCCTGAAAATGGCAGGGGAAGAACCAGAGGTCCGGCCGGATATCGAGCTCGGCCGTCACGTGCCCCTTGCCGTGGGCGCCGCCCTCGGTCCCGATGGACGTGATCCGGTCGAACATCAGCATCGGCGGCAGCGGCAATTGCGCGTTGCCGGGTCCGAAGAGTTCGCCGCGCCCGCAGGCCAGAAGATCCTCGTAGGAATAGTGCGACCGGCGGTTCGCACCCTGCGCTTGTGTCTCGGCGTCTGGCGGCATTGCGTTGGCTGTTTCCTCGGATGAGCGCGATCTTCGCGTCGCGGGCGACTATACTCGGCCCGTCGGCTGGCGCGCGGGTTAGCACGGGGCGCCGCGCCTTCAAAGCCTGCAGCCGCGGGCCTGCGGCGACGCTCGGGTTGCGACTGTCCGACCACTTCAATATACTGAGGAGACATCCGTTCCTTCAGGCCCCTCGTCGAGCGTTCAGTCCAGCGATGTCCGAACCGGTGCCATTCCAGGCCGTCTTCAACGGCCGGGTCCCCGCTCCCCAGTTGGAGGCCAACGGGACTCCGCGCCGCGGCTGCCCGCTGTCCGACCTGCGCGACCGCCTGCGTCGGGCCGGCCTGCGGCCGACGCGGCAGCGCCTGTCGCTGGGCTGGCTGCTCTTCGGTCGCGGCGACCGCCACCTGACGGCGGAGATGCTCTACGACGAGGCGATGCGCGCCAAGGTGCCGGTGTCGCTGGCGACGGTCTACAACACCCTGCACCAGTTCACCGAGGCGGGGCTCCTGCGCCAGCTCGCGCTCGACGGGTCGAAGGCCTATTTCGACACGAACCCGACCGAGCACCACCACTTCTACCTGGAGGACGAGAGCCAGGTGATCGACATGCCGGATTGCGGCATCACGGTCGATTCGCTGCCCGAGGCGCCCGAGGGCATGGAGATCGCCGGTGTCGAGGTGATCGTGCGCCTGCGCCGCAGCCGTCCGGCGGGCCGCCGCCAGGGCTGAGGCTCGGATCCAACCCTCTTCGGAGACGACGCGAGGCCCGGCATTGTCCGGGCCTTCGCTTTTGGGCGACTCCGGAGAGCGCGTACCGCCGCACGGCGGCGCCCGGCTACTCCACGACCTCGTTCGGGTAGACGCCCCACAGGCGATTCTGGCGGATGTAGCCGTCGACGTCCCGCTTGTTCGGGAGAGCGACGATCATGCGGCACCACGTGCCGGTGCAGCTCTTGACGCTGCCGATCACGCCCGTCTGGAGCTTGGCCTCGTCGTCGGCGCCGTCATCGGCCTTGGCCCGCAGCGACACGGCCGCCTTCTCGGCTCCCTTGTCGGGGCCGGCGTTGACGATAGCGGTGCGGCGTCCGGACAGGAGCGAGTGCAGCACCCAGCCCTCGGTGCCCTCCGAATCGCGGATCCGGCGCCAGGTCTCGAACTCGCCCACGATCTCGACCGGGAGACCGGCCCGCTGGAACACCCAGAGGGTCCGGTGATCCTTCGAGGGGCCTTCGCGGAGGTTGACGCGATCGGTCTTCAGGCTCGCGTAGCGCGGCAGCGGCAGCTTGGTCACCGGCCCGACCCCGGCCTCGGGGCCGGCGGGCGGCGCCGCGCGGGCACCGGTCGCGAGGCCGCCGACCAGCACCGCCGCGACGGCGAGGCTGAGGCGTGACACGCGCATGGTCGTCTCCCTATCCAGACGTGGTGTTGGTGGGCGCCGGACATGTCGAAAGCGGGGCCGGTTCGACGCGCGGACCGGTCCGCATCCGATTGTGTTCCGGCCCACCTCTGGTAGAGAGGCCGATGGGTCGGAACAGGCTCCGGAACCGGCGCCCCGTGACCGATCCTGTCTGGCCGAGTTCGGTTAACGGACGCTTGCGGGAAGCGGTCCGGGCGGGAGCCGCCGGGCGCGAGCCGCGATCAGGGCCGCGGGGCTGACGGGGAGAGAGACGTGTCGAAGCGCAAGCCGCTGGTGGTCGTGACGCGGCGCCTGCCGGATGCCGTCGAGACGCGGATGCGCGAGCTGTTCGACGTCCGGCTCAATTCCGAGGACGCGCCGATGGCGCCGGACGCCATGGCGTCGGCCCTGCGCGAGGCCGACGTGCTCGTCCCCACCGTGACCGACGAGATCGATGCCGGGCTGATCGCCCAGGCCGGCCCGAACCTCCGCCTCATCGCCAATTTCGGCAACGGCGTCGATCACATCGACGTGGCGGCGGCGCTGGAGCGCGGCATCACGGTCACCAACACGCCCGGCGTGCTGACCGAGGACACCGCCGACATGACGATGGCGCTGATCCTCGCGGTGGCCCGCCGGGTCACCGAGGGCGCGCGGATCATCCCGGACGACGAGTGGACCACCGGCTGGTCGCCGACCTGGATGCTCGGCCGGCGCATCACCGGCAAGCGCCTCGGCATCGTGGGCATGGGCCGCATCGGCCAGGCGCTGGCCAAGCGCGCCCGCGCCTTCGGCCTGCAGGTGCACTACCACAACCGCCGCCGGGTGCCGGCCGCCATCGAGAGTGCGCTGGACGCGACCTACTGGGAATCCCTCGACCAGATGCTGGCGCGCGTCGACATCGTGTCGGTGAACTGCCCGCACACGCCCGCGACGTACCATCTCCTCTCGGCGCGGCGCCTCAAGCTGCTCAAGCCCGAGGCGGTCGTGGTCAACACCGCCCGCGGCGAGGTGATCGACGAGAACGCCCTGGCGCGCCTCATCGAGGGCGGCGAGATCTCGGCGGCCGGCCTCGACGTGTTCGAGCAGGAGCCCGCCGTCAGCCCCCGGCTCGTCAAGCTCGCCCGCCAGGGCAAGGTCGTCCTCCTGCCCCACATGGGCTCGGCGACCTACGAGAGCCGCACCGACATGGGCGAGAAGGTCATCATCAACATCAAGACCTTCATGGACGGCCACCGGCCGCCGGACCGCATCCTGCCGAGCATGCTCTGAGCCCTGGGCGGCGGCGCCTCACAGCGCGTCGCCGGCCACCGCCTGGGGCTTGGACATGCCCTGCACCCCCTGGAAGAGGCGCTCGCTGGTCAGCTTGAGGAAGTAGAACCCGAATTCCGGGTTCTGGTAGTAGAGCTGCTTCACGTCGGAGTAGGACACGCACAGCGCGTGGCCCGCCTCGACGCAGACCAGCGAGGCGGTGCGGGCGTTGCCCGGTGACAGGAGCCCGAGCTCGCCCACGATACCGCCCTGGCGCACCTCGAGATCGACCTCCGGGATCCGGAACACGCCGCTCTCGATGTAGTACATCTCGGTGGCGAGATCCCCCTTGCGGAACACCACCTCGCCGATGCCGAACGGGCGTCTCGAGCCGAAGGGCCGCAGCCACTCGAGGGACAGGTCGTTGTCGGCGGCCGTCTCCACGTCGCGGACGAGGCGCAGCATCTGCCAGAGCCGGTAGGCGTTGAACGGCATCTGGATCAGCTCGGTGAGCACCACCGGCATGCTGCCGATCATGATGCCGTAGGTGATCACGGCGCAGCTCGCGCAGAGCGAGATGATCCGCAGCGGAATCATCGTGCTCATGGCCGTCGCCGAGATGGTCAGCGCCGTCCCGAGATAGCCGATGCCCTCGACCCAATCCATCGCCGCCCCCTGTCGCGTTTCGGCCGGGGGATGCCCGTCTTGTCCGGCTGCGGCAAGCGCCCCGGCCGCTTCCGGGGCCTGCCCATCTCAGCCTGTGCCCGCCCGGATACGCTCCCGGGCGCCGTCCGGTACGATGGCGGACACGGCCTCGGCGGCCCGGACGCCCTCCTCGTAGGCGCCGCCGACCGTGCCCCACTGCTCGCGGGACAGGGCCTCGCCGGCGAACCAGACGGTGTCGGCGACGGAGGCGCGGAGGGCCTTTCGCGCCGGTGCGTGGCCCGGCGGGACCACGGCCCACGAGCCGCGCGACCATCGGTCGTGGCGCCACGCGCTCACCGCCGGGATCGTCAGGTCGCGCAGCCGCGCCCGGCCGAAATGCTCGGTCAGGACCGCGCGGACGTGGCGGCGCACGCCGTCCGCGCCGGACCCGGCGGCATCGATCGCCGCGGCCTCGTGCAGGTCGAGCTCGTAATAGTGGAACGGCGTGTCGTCGATGCGGGTGAGGAGCCCCGGCGGGGCGCGCCGTCCGCCGTGGATCGCCGCCAGCCGGTCGCGGCCGCGGAACGGGCTCGACGGCCAGTGCAGCACAGCGTGCTCGTAGATGCCGGTGGTGAAGCCGTCGATGGCGGCGCGGACCGCGTTCGGCAGCGGCGGCGTGAAGGCCGGCCCGTCCCGGAGCACCATCATCGGCACCGTCACGATGACCGCGCGGGCGGCGTACACGGTCCCGTCCGCGCCGGTCGCGCGGACGCGGCCACCCGACCAGTCGATCCGCGTCACCGGGGTCGCGAGCGCCACCGGCAGGCCGTCCGCCAAGCGGGCGATGTAGCTGCCGTAACCGTCGGCCAGGAAGTAGTTGTCGCCGTATTCCAGGCTGGGGAAATCGTGGAGCGAGACCTCCGCCAGCGGCCGGCCCGAGACGAGACCGTGCACCTGCGCGACCCGCTCGCCCCAGGCGCCGAGCCCGGGCGGCAGGGCGCTGGAGGCCGGCCGGTCCGGGCCGGGCCGCGCGGCGCCGCGGGTCATGGCGCGGTCCGCGCGGTCGAAGGCGCGCCCGTTGGCCCGGACATCGTCGGCGCGGCCGGGCCGGCCCCCGACCCAGACGTGGCTCTCCTGCGCGGCCCGCCGGAGCCTCTCGCCGCGCGCGCGGCCGAGCGCCACGAGGGGATTGATCGGTCCGGCATGGAGCCAGTGGGCGCCGAGATCGAGGGCGTGGCCGCGTAGGGAGACCGTCAGGGCGCGACCGCCGACGCGGTCCCGCGCCTCCAGCACCGCGACGGACACACCCCGGGCCGCGAGAGTCCGGGCCGCCCCGATGCCGGCGGCGCCGGCGCCGATCACCAGCACCTCCGGGTGCTCGGGCAGCGGCGCGAGGCGCGGCCTGTAGGCCGGCTGGACGACCGGGTCGACCCACCGGCGATCGGACGCCCGGGGCGCCGAGACCTGTCCTGTCGTGTCCTGCACGCGCGCTCCCCGCACCCTGACGCCCCCGCGACGGATCCCGATCTTGCACCGGTCGCCGCACCGCTCCACAACGCGCCGGCGCCGCTTCCGGCGCAGGCCGGAATCCTCGCCCGATGCTCGTCGAGTCCGCCGCGGCGGCTTTGCGCCAGACCTTCTCGCCGCCGCTGCGCGCGATCCTGTGGAAATCCCTCGGCCTGACGGTCGGGCTCCTGCTCCTGATCTGGCTCGGCCTGACCCGGCTGATCCAGGCGTTCCAGGCGAGCCACCACATCTCCGCCCAGTACCCGATCCTCGACAGCCTCGCCTACTACCTGGCGGGTTTCGGTCTCGTCGTGGCCCTCGCCTACCTGATGCCGGCGGTCTCGATCCTGGTGGCGGGCTTCTTCCTGGACGACGCGGCCGAGATCGTCGAGCGCACCGATTTCCCGAACGAGCCGCCCGGACGCGCCATGCCGTTCGGAACGGCCATGCTCTACGCCCTGCGCTTCGCCGGCGTGACGCTGCTGGTGAACCTCGCGGCCCTGGTGATCTTCTTCATCCCGGTGATCGGGATCGCCGCCTTCTTCGCGGCCAACGCCTACCTGCTGTCCCGCGAGTATTTCGAGATGGCGGCGGCCCGGTTCCGCCCCCTCCCGGAGGCCGCCGAGATGCGCCGCGCCTTCTCGATCCGGACGCTCGGCGCCGGGTGCCTGCTGGCCGGCCTGATGATCGTTCCGATCCTCAACCTGCTGACGCCCCTCTTCGGGATCGCCCTGATGGTCCACCTGCACAAGCGCCTCAGCCGGCGCCTGCTGGTGGCCGGTCCGGGGCGCTAGGCCGGCGCGCCGATGCGGCCAATCCACACGCTGGCCGTCCGGGCCGCCGACCGCTACCTTCACCGTGACCCGGCCGGATGTCCGGGGCGGAGAGCCGATCGATGAAGGCGCACGACGCGGGCGCGGACGTCCCTCCGCCGCCCGGCAAGGCCCCGTTCCTGCTGGTCGGCCTCGCCGGACTCGGCCTGCTCGCCTGGGGGGCCTACGGCCACTGGCAGCGCGACGCGGCGGCGACCGCGACTCTGGAGCGGATCAAGACCCTCGTGCCCCAGGTGCGCACCGTGGCGGTCGAGCGCGCCGAGGGCCCCCTCGATCTCGTACTTCCGGGCGAGATGCAGGCCTTCACAACGGCGGCGATCGCCGCGCGCGCGACCGGCTACGTCGCCGAACGCCGGGTCGATATCGGGTCGCGGGTGAAGGCGGGCGATCTCCTCCTGCGCATCGCCGCCCCGGATCTCGACCAGCAGCTCGCCCAGGCCGAGGCGCAGGTCGGCCAGCTGAAGGCGCAGCTGCTCCAGGCGCGGGCGCAGGTCGAGCAGGCCCGCGCCAACGTCAACCTCGCCAACCTCACCAACAACCGCACGAGCACGCTGGCCGTCCAGGGCTGGGCCTCGCGGCAGAATGCCGACAACACCCAGGCGGGCGTGCTCAGCCAGGCCGCGGCGCTCGCCGCCGCCGAGGCCGGCGTGAAGGTCGCGACCGCCAACATCAAGGCGCAGGAGGCCGTGGTCGACCGCCTGAAGGCACTTACCGCCTTCGAGCGGGTCGTGGCGCCGTTCGACGGCGTCGTGACGGTGCGCAACGTCGATGTCGGCGATCTCGTGCGCGCCGACAACGGCGGCACGCCGCTCCTGAGCATGGATCAGGACAGCCTGCTGCGCATCACCGTCAACGTGCCGCAGAAGGACGCCGTCGGCGTCGAGCCCGGTGTCCGGGCCGAGATCACCGTGCCGCAGATGCCGGGGCGGCGCTTCGACGGCTTCGTGGAGCGCAGCTCCGTCGCGCTGAACGCGGCGTCGCGCACGCTGACCACCCAGGTGGATGTCCCCAACGCCGATCGGGCGCTGCGGGCCGGGCTCTACGCCTACGTCACCCTCAAGATCCCGCGGGCCGAGCCCGGCGTGACGATCCCCGCCGAGGCGACGGTGTTCAGCGGCAACGACCTCAGGGTCGCTACCCTAACCGACGACGACCGGGTGACGTGGCGGACGATCCGCGTGCGGCGCGATCTCGGGCGCACGCTGGAGCTGGAATCTGGGCTGCCCGCCGAGACCCGGATCATCTACAGCCCCGCCCCGGACCTGCGCGACGGCCAGTCCGTCGAACCCCTGAAACCGTCGCCCGCGCCCGGGCCGCTCCGCTCGGCTCAGCGGTGAACGCCGGACTGATCCGCGCGTGCGCGTCCGCGGATACGGCCTCCGGCGCGGCGGATACCGTTCGATACGCCGGTGTCGAGGCGGCGACATGGGCATCACGGCAAGCGGCCCGTCCGAATCCGCTGCTGAACTGCGCGCCAATCAAGATGAAAACTTGAGCTCGGCCGACAGGATCCGCCCAGCGGCAGAAACGCGGTGCCGCAGATCTCCGCGATCGCGCGGTCGACTGGGCGGAATCTGCCGATTGCTGTGCGCCAGGCGTGCGCGACTGATCTGAGATCGCGAGGCCGCCGGCTAATTGCCTCTTAACAGGTGTCATTTATCGCTGGCCGGACGTGTGACCCAGCGACCGGTGCGATGCGAGACCCCGAGACGCCGACGGATTGCGGAGACCGAGCAGGGCGTTCTCGCGCGGCCGCGACGCTGACGGGCCGCGTCACGACGATCCGCGCCGCGGTCGGCGTCGCATTCCTCTGTGTCGCCCTCCTCCTGGGCGCGCTCGCGCTCTCGACCGGCTTGGCGATCTTGCAGGTGGGCGGGCTCGCCACGCGGACCTACGACGAGTCCCTGACGTCGATCAGCTTCGCCCGCGCGGCGGCGGCCGACTTCGCCAAGATGCGCACGACCCTCATCCGGCGGATGCAGGCCCGCGACGGTGCCGAGGTGGCGAAGCGGGATTCGGAGATCACCGATCTCTCGGCGGTTCTGGCCGAGGATCTCGTCATCGCGGCCGAGCGTGCCCAGTCCGAGCGGGCGGCGCGGACGGCCCAGGCGGTCCAGGCCGGCGTGGCTTCCTGGGAGAGCCTGCGCCGCGAGCTCGACCCCGTGACGGTGCGGCCGGATCAGGCGGCGGCCCTCGAACAGCAGGCCGACGCCGTCGAGGGCCAGATCGATCTCCTGATCAACGTCATGGCCGGCGACGGCTTCACCTTCAGGCAGGCGGCGCGGCAGCGGGTGGTGGGCGCGATCCGATGGCACGCCGCCGCGGTCGCCCTCGTGATCCTTGCCTGCGGGCTGATCGCCTGGCTGCTCACCCGCCGCATCAGCGGATCGGTGAGCGCGGCGGCCGAGGCGGCCGAACGGATCGCGGGCGGTCAGCTCGACGATCGGATCCCCACCGGCGGTCGCGACGGACTGAGCAGGCTGCTGGATGCCGTCGCGGCGATGCGGTCGACCATCCGGGCGCTGACGCTGCGCGAGGTCAGCCAGCGCCGGGTCGCCGAGGCGCTCGTGACGGACGCGCTGCAGACGTCGCGGGAAGGCGTGGTGGTGGTCGATGCCGACGGCCGGATCGCCCTGGCGAACGCGCAGGCCCTCCGCTTCTTCGTTGGGCTCGATGCCGCCATCGAGGCCGGTCTGTCCCTGACGCGGATTGCGGACCAGCCACGGGACAAGCACCGGGAGGTGCTGGACGATTGCTTCAGGGCCCTGGCCCGGGACGGAGACATCCGATTGGCCGACGGCCGCTGGCTGCGGGTGAGCCGCAGCGCCACCCGGCAGGGCGGCTTCATCGCGGTGTGCAGCGACATCAGCGTCCTCAAGGAGCAGGAGCGCCGCCTCACCCAGACCAACCTGCGCCTCGACGCGGCCCTCGACACCATGTCCCAGGGGCTCTGCCTCTACGACGGGCAGAGCCGGCTGATGGTGGTCAACCGGCGCTACAGCGAGATCTACGGCCTGCCGCCCGGCGCGGTCGTGCCCGGCATGACCGCGCTCGAGGTCCTGAGCGCCAGCCTAGCGGCCGGCAACCACCCCGGCTGCGATCTCGAGGCCCTGCTGCGGCAGCAGCGGGACGCCTTCAGCAACGGCGCGTGGCAGACGCATTTCCAGGAACTGAGCAACGGTCGCATCGTCGCCATCGACCGTCGCGAGGCCGCCGATGGCGGTTTCGTGGCCACCTACGAGGACGTCACCGAGCGCCGCCGGGCCGAGGCCCGCATCGCCTTCATGGCGCATCACGACATGCTGACCGGGCTGCCCAACCGGGTGGTGGTGGGTCAGCAGATCGACGTGGCCGTGGCCCAGGCCGGGCGCGACCAGGGCTTCGCGGTCTTCGCCATCGACCTCGACGACTTCCGGCCGGTCAACGAGACCCTCGGCCACGGCATCGGCGACGAGCTGCTCGTCGCGGTCGCCAACCGGCTCACCGCCTGCGTGCGCGAGATCGACTGCGTCGCCCGCCTGGGGGCCGACGAGTTCATCGTGGTCCAGCGCGGCGTCGACCGGCCCGAGGACGCCGCCATCCTCGCCCGGCGCATCATCGAGGTCGTCGGCGCGCCCTACAGCCTCACGCACCACACGATCAGCGTCGGGCTCACCATCGGCATCACCCTCGCCCCCAGCGACGGGTCGAACGCGGACAAGCTCCTGAAGAACGCCGAGGTCGCCCTCGATCGGGGCAAGACCGAGGCGCGCGGCGCCTTCCGCTTCTTCGAGCCGGCGATGGATGCCCGCCTCATGGCGCGGCGAATCATGGAGCGCGACCTGCGCGACGCCCTCGCCCGGGAGGCGTTCGAGGTCTACTACCAGCCGATCTACAGCCTCGAGACGGACCGGATCTGCGGCTTCGAGGCGCTGCTGCGCTGGAACCACCCGGTCCGCGGCTTCGTCTCGCCGGCCGAGTTCATCCCGATCGCCGAGGAGCTCGGGCTGATCGTGCCGCTCGGCGAGTGGGTGCTGCGCCGCGCCTGCGAGGAGGCCGCCCGCTGGCCGGACGAGCTCAAGGTCGCGGTCAACGTCTCGGCGGTGCAGTTCACCTCGGCGAGCCTCGTCACCGCCGTGCGCGAGGCGCTGCGGCGCACCGGCCTGCCGGGCCGGCGCCTGGAGCTGGAGATCACCGAGACGGTGCTGGTGGCCAATCCCGGCGCCACGACGGCGATCCTCCACAGCCTCCGCGCGCTGGGCGTGCGCGTGGCGATGGACGATTTCGGGACCGGCTACTCGTCGCTCAGCTACCTGCGCTCGTTCCCCTTCGACAAGATCAAGATCGACCAGTCCTTCGTGCGCGACCTGTGCGTGAAGGACGGGACCGACTTCATCGTGCGGGCGGTGATCGGCCTCGGCGCCAGCCTCGGCATGACGACGACCGCCGAGGGCGTCGAGACGGAGGCGCAGCTCGCGCACCTGCGCGCCGAGGGCTGCGACGAGGTCCAGGGCTACCTGTTCAGCCGCCCCGTCCCCGTGTCGGAGGTCGCGTCGGTCATCCGCCGCTGGAACGGCGCGCTCCGGGCGATCGCCTGAACGCCGCGGCGTCCGGCGGCGCGCGCCGCCCCGCTAAGGGCAGCGCGCGCCGATGGCCGGCCGGACGCGCGGTCCGGTGATCCGCCCTACTCGGCGGCGTCGAGGCGCGGGCGCTCCACGTGGCTGCGCTCGGCCTTCACCAGCTCGGCCGTGCGGAACGCCACCTCCAGCGCCTGCTCCGCGTTGAGGCGCGGGTCGCAGTAGGTGTGGTAGCGGTCCTGCAGGTCGTCGGCGGTCAGGGCCCGGGCGCCGCCCGTGCACTCGGTCACGTCCTTGCCGGTCATCTCCAGGTGGATGCCGCCCGCGAAGGTACCCTCGGCCCGGTGGACGCCGAAGAAGCCCTCGATCTCCTGCATGACCCGCTCGAACGGCCGGGTCTTGTAGCGGCCGGCCGGGATCGTGTTGCCGTGCATCGGATCGCAGATCCACACGACCGAGCGGCCTTCCCGCTCGACCGCCCGGATCAGCGCCGGCAGGTGGTCGCCGACCTTGTCGGCGCCGAAGCGGCAGATCAGGCTGAGGCGCCCCGGCTCGTTCTCCGGGTTGAGCAGGTCGATGAGCCGGATCAGGCCCTCCGCCTTCATGGACGGGCCGCACTTCAGGCCGATCGGGTTCTTGATGCCGCGGGCGTACTCGACGTGGGCGTGGTCCGGCTGCCGGGTCCGGTCGCCGATCCACAGCATGTGGCCGGAGGTGGCGTACCAGTCGCCGGTCGTCGAATCGACGCGGGTCAGCGCCTCCTCGTAGCCGAGCAGCAGGGCCTCGTGGCTGGTGTAGAAGTCGGTGGTCCGCACTTCCGGATGCGTCTCCGGGTTGATACCGATCGCCCGCATGAAGTCGAGGGCGTCGGTCATGCGGCCGGCCACGTCCTGGTAGCGCGAGGATTGCGGCGAATCCTTCACGAACCCCAGCATCCAGCGATGCGCGTTCTCGAGGTTCGCGTAACCGCCGGTGGCGAAGGCGCGCAGCAGGTTCAGCGTCGCGGCCGACTGGCGGTAGGCCTCGAGCTGCCGGCGGGGATCCGGGACCCGCGCCTCCTCCGAGAAGCCGATGCCGTTGACGATGTCGCCGCGGTAGCTCGGCAGGCTCACGCCGTCGAGAGTCTCGGTGGGCGACGAGCGCGGCTTGGCGAACTGCCCGGCGATGCGCCCGACCTTCACCACCGGCGAGCCGCCCGCGAAGGTCAGCACCATCGCCATCTGCAGGAACACCCGGAAGAAGTCGCGGATGTTGTCGGCGGAGTGCTCGTCGAAGCTCTCCGCGCAGTCGCCGCCCTGGAGCAGGAAGGCCTGGCCCGCGGCGACGCGCGCGAGCGCGGCCTTCAGCTTGCGGGCCTCACCGGCGAAAACGAGCGGCGGAAAGCTCGCGATCTGCGACTCGACGGCACCCAGGGCGGCGGCGTCCGGATAGGCCGGGACCTGCTCGATCGGCAGATGCCTCCAGCTCTTCGGTGTCCAACGCTCGCCCATGACCTCTCTCCGCGCACCCCTTCGTGCGATCGCGCCCTACGCGCGAAGCGCGGCTTATAGAGAGGTTCCCGCGGACATGCGAGTGCCGCGAGAGGGGGGCAGGCGCGTCCCGGAGTCGGGTCTCGCGTCAGGCCTCGCCGTCCTCGACCTCGATCCCGTGCTCGGCCAGGATCCAGAAGATCGCCTCCAGGTCCTCGGCCGAGACGTCCCGGGGCGGCAAGGCCTCCTCCAGGTCGTCGTAGGTCAGGTTGCGGCTGCGCTGCGCCTCCGCCTTGGCGAGGAGACGGTCGATCGCCTGCCGGATGTCCGGCGAGAGCGCCTCGTGGCTCGGCGGCCGGTGGAAGGCCGGCCGCAGGGCGTCCTCCAGCAGGCCGTCGATGACCGCCTGCCGCCGCGCGTGCGCGTCGTCCTCGCGTCGTCCCTTGCCGGTGCCCTGCTTGCCCATGCCCCTGATATGGCTCGGTCGCGCACCGCGTCGAGGCCCCGGCCGCGCGGAGGTCTCAGCCGACGCCGACCGGGTGCTTGGTGACTTCCGGGACCCGCATGGTCACGAGCTCCTCGGCGGCGGTCGGATGGACCGCGATGGTCCGGTCGAAATCCGCCTTCGTGGCGCCCATGGTCACGGCGATCCCCACCGCCTGGATGACTTCTCCGGCGTCGTGGCCGAAGATGTGGACGCCCACCACCCGGTCGCTGGCGCAGTCGACCAGCACCTTCATGAGGATCCGCTCCTCGCGGCCGGACAGGGTCGCCTTCATCGGGCGGAAGCGCGCCTTGTAGACGTCGATCTTGCCGTAGATCTCGCGGGCGGCCGCCTCGTTGTGGCCGACGACGCCGATCTCGGGGGTCGAGAACACCGCGGTCGGGATCAGGCGATGATCGACGCAGGCGGGCTTGCCGCCGTAGACCGTGTCGGCGAAGGCGTGGCCCTCGCGGATCGCCACCGGCGTGAGGTTGGCGCGGTTGGTCACATCGCCCACCGCGTAGATCGAGGGAACTCGGGTCTGCGAGAAGGCGTCAACCGGGATCGCGCCGGCGGCGTCGGTCGCGATGCCGACGCGGTCGAGGCCGAGGCCCTCGACGTTCGGCCGCCGGCCCGTCGCGACGAGCACCTGATCCACCAGGATGTCGCTGCCGTCGTCGAGCTGCGCGCACAGCCCGCCGTCCCGGCGCTCGACGCGCCGCAGCGTGCGACCGAGCCGCAGGTCCATTCGCTGGCCGTAGGCCTCGGCCAGGGCGTCGCGGATCTCGTCGTCGAACCCGCGCAGCAGCCTGTCGCCCCGGTGCAGCAGCGTCGTGCGGCTGCCGAGCGCCGCGAAGACGCCGGCGAATTCCACCGCGATGTAGCCGCCGCCGATCACCAGGATCCGCTCCGGCAGGCTCTCCAGCTCGAACACCTCGTTCGAGGTGATCGCCAGGTCGATCCCCGGCACCGCCGGCTCCTTCACGGGATGCGCGCCGACCGCCACCAGGATCCGCTCGGCGCGGACCGTGCGGCCGGACGCCACGAGGCGGACCGTGTGGGGATCCTCGATCACCGCCCGCTCGGGCACGATCTCGACGCCGGCGCGGATCAGGTTGGCGTCGTAGATGCCCTCGAGCCGGGTCACCTCCGCGTCGCACCGCGTCTTGAGGGTGCCCCAGTCGAAGCGGGGCTTCTCCACGGTCCAGCCGAAGCCCGCGGCGTCCTCGAACTCGTCGGCGAAGCGGCCGGCATAGACCATCAGCTTCTTCGGCACGCAGCCGCGGATCACGCAGGTGCCGCCCACCCGGTACTCCTCGGCCAGCATCACCCGCGCGCCGTACCCGGCCGCGATCCGCGCCGCGCGGACACCACCGGACCCGCCGCCGATGACGAAGAGGTCGACGTCGAACGCGCTCATGCCGGACCGTCCCGCTCGGATCTCTCGCGCGCGCCGGCCGGAGAGGCCGCGCGCATCCAGGTGATGGCAGCGCCGAGCCCCGCCGTCCACCACGCCGCCCAGCCGTTGTGCTCGACGAAGGCGATCGCCGCCGCGCAGGCCAGGAGGCCGAGGGCCGCGGCGCGGTCCGGCCGCGGCAGCGGCGCGATCCGCGCGAGCAGCAGCAGCAGCGTCAGGGCCGCGAGGATCGCGCCGGGCAGGCCGAGCTCGGCCCAGACCTGCAGGAAGCTGTTGTGCGGGTGCCCGACCCCGAGGAGGACGCGCATCTCCGGCGGCACCGTTCGGGCGACCGGCGTCTCGGCGAAGTGCGCGCTCGTGCCGACGCCCGCGCCGCGCCAGGGATCGGCCGCCACCGCGGCCCCGAAGCTGCGCGCGATCGCGACCCGGGCCCGGGACGAGGACTGGACGAGGCGCTCGTGGGCGGCTTCCGGCATGGCGCGGGCGAGGAGGTCGCCCTCGACCGGAGCGAGCGCCACGGCGAGACCGAGACCGAGGCCGGCGAGTCCCAGGCCGACCCGCGGGGGCAGGAGCCGCGCCAGGGTGGCCGTCGCGGCACCCGCCAGGAGGCCGAGCTGGGCGGCGCCGCTGATCGAGCGGAGCACGCCGAGGCCCGCGAAGGCGAGCGTCGCGGCGGCGAGCCCGCGGGCGCGGCCCTTCCAGAGCACGAGTGCCAGCGGGCCGGCCACGAGGTCGAGGGTCAGGGCCGGCCGGTTGTGCACGAAGGCGGCGACCCGGCGCCCGAGCGCCCGCTCCAGGACGAGATCGGCGGCGAGATCCGCCGCGATCAGGAGTCCCGACAGCCCGATCGCGATCGCGCCGAGCCGCGGCGCGAAGGCCGGGATCCGCCCGGGCGCCAGGCAGGCCAGCAGGTAGGCGGCGAGCAGCGTCGGGAGGAACTCGCCCAGCACCCGCAGGGAGACGACCGGGAACGGGCTCCAGGCCAGGGAGACCAGCGCCCAGGCCAGGAAGGCGAGCGCCGCGCCGGCGAGCGGCGTCCGCAGCGGGGACAGCAGCGCGCCGCGCAGGGCGGACGCGTCCTCCGCCCAGCGTCCGGCCAGGAAGGCGAGCGCCGCCAGGCCGACGACCAGCGGGCTCGACCGGTTGGCGAGCACCATGGCGAGCGGCGTGGCCGCGAGCAGCGCGCCGCCCGCCGCGTACATGCGGCCGGCCGCGTTCACGGACGGTCTCTCACGGCGATCCGCCCGCAGAAGCGGCCGCCCTCACTGCATCTGGTGCCCGCGCTTGCCCATCTCGGCGCGGACGCGGACCATGACGTATTCCGAGACGTCCTGCGTCCAGTCCTGCATCTCCTGCACCATCTCGTCGAGGAGCTGCGGCTGCGCCTCCACGTAGTGCTTGCCGGCGGGCGAGCGGAAGAAGGTCGCGATCTCCTTCAGCTCGGCTTCGGAGAACTTCGACGCGTAGGTGCGCGCCGCGATGTCGATCATGCGCTGCTTCTGCAGCTCCATCTCCGGCTGCAGCGAGGCCAGGACCTCCTCGAGGTCCTTGGAGAGCTCGGGGCGGGTGACCGTCTGCTTCCGGATCTGGTCGGCGAAGGCGGGCAGCACCGAGTCGAACGACCGGGCGATGCCGGAGCTGAGCATCACCTCGCGGGCCAGCGCGAGGTGGGCCGGCGTGTAGGTGGCCGCGGCCGGGCTGTTGGCCGCGGGGGTGCCGGCGGCCGGCTGCGCCGCCGGCTTGGCCTGCGCGGCCTTCTGCGGCTGCGCGGCCGCCGCGTGGGGGAGCGCCAGGAGCGCGAGGCCGAGCGCGAGGCTGAGGAGGCCTGGCACGGCGGTGGGTCGACGGGACATGCTGGACTTTCTTGCGAGGATGGCCGGCGATGGAGGGCGGCGCCTCAGGTGAGGCTGCCGAGAACGGTGACCTCGGCCTGCCCGTCCCGCGCCGCCGCCAGGATCGCGGCGTCGGCGATGCCGAGGAACAGGCCGTGCTCGACGACGCCCGGCACGGCCCAGAGGGCGGCGCCGAGGGCCTCCGGATCGGGAATCGCACCGAGGCGCGCGTCGAGGATGTAATGGCCCCCGTCCGTGACCAGGGGCTTGCCATCGGCCTGGGCGCGCAGCCGGACGTCACCGGAGCAGCCGGCCCCCGCGACCGCCGCCTCGACGGCGCGGTGCGTGGCCTTGAGGCCGAAGGGATTGACCTCGACCGGGAGCGGGAAGGCGCCGAGCCGCGCCACGTGCTTGGCCGCGTCGGCGATCACCACCATGCGGCGGCTCGCGCAGGCGACGATCTTCTCGCGCAGGAGCGCCGCGCCGCCGCCCTTGATCAGGCGGAGCCGGTCGTCGACCTCGTCGGCGCCGTCGATGGTCAGGTCGAGCTCGGGCTGCTCGTCCAGGGTTGCGAGGCGGATGCCCAGGCTCTCGGCCTGCGCGCGCGTGGCCTCGGAGGTCGGTACGCCGACGATGTCGAGGCCGGCACGGACGCGCTCGCCGAGGAGCGCCACGAAGGCCGCCGCCGTGGAGCCCGTGCCGAGGCCGAGCCGCATGCCCGGCTCGACGAGGTCGAGGGCGCGGGCGGCCGCGGCCCGCCGCAGGTCCGGCCCGCTCACCGGGACACCGCCCGGTCGGCGAGGGTGAGCGAGGGAGCGCGGGTCATGGGCAGCCGGTCTTTCCGTGAGCGTCGGGCGGCCCGTAGCACGGGACCGGGCCGACCGGAACGCCCGCGCCCGCACGTCCGCGTCACGGGCGGCCGCCCTGTGTCGGGGTGGCGCTGGCGCCGGCGCGACCGGGGGCCGGACCGGTGAGCGGGGTGTCGGACGCGCCCTCGGCGCCGGGCTTGCCCTGCTGGGTGCAGACGACCTGCTCCTTCTTCACCAGCACGAAGCAGATGCTCATCTCGCCGGTCCGGTAGTTCACGCGGAAGACGCCGGCCTCGCGGGTGTGCCGGCTCGCGACCAGCCCGTATTCCGACGGGGTCTGCGGCCCGGCGCCCTCCCCCGGCCCGAAGCACACCGTCTGGCCGATGCCGCCCGCCGATTCCTGGAGCCCGTACTGGCAGGAGGTCACCTCGCCGGTCACCTTGTCGACCCGGTACATCCGGTTCAGGTCGGTCTGCGGGGCGGGAACGAACTCGAAGGAGGTCGCGGCCGCCGGCAGGGCTTGCAGCGCGGCGCAGGCGGCCAGGAGCGGCAGCAGGAAGGGCAGGGAGGGTTTCATCGCGGGTCCCGGGGCTGGTACGCGCTGCGTTTGTCCGCGCTTTCGGGCGAGTCTGGGGCGCTCGGTGAGACGATCCGCGCCCCGCCGCACACCGAAGGCTGGCTTGCCCCGGTTCCCCCACCCCGATAGCGACGCCGTTCGAGATCCAGCCGAGCCCGGAGCCTGTCCCGCATGTCCACCGAACCGACGCGCAAACCCCCGATCGCCGTGTTCGACCTGGACGGGACCCTCGCGGAGACCGCGGGCGACCTGATCGGCACCCTGAACGTGCTGATGAAGCGCGAGGGGCTGGCCGAACTGCCCCTCTCGCAGGCGCGCGGGCTGATCGGCGCCGGTGCCCGGGCGCTGATCCGGCGCGGCTTCGAGGCCGAGGGGCGGCCGCTGTCGCCGGAGGACCACGACCGGCTCTTCGACGCCTTCATCGCCCATTACGGCGCGCATCTCGCCGACACGTCCCACCTCTTCCCGGGCGTCGTCGAGGCGCTCGACGCCCTCGAGGCGGCCGGCTTCCGGCTCGCGGTCTGCACCAACAAGTACGAGGGACAGTCGGTCGAGCTGCTGCGCCTCCTCGGGATCGGCCACCGCTTCGCGGCGATCTGCGGCCGGGACACCTTCCCGCAAGCCAAGCCCGATCCCCGCCACCTGACGGGCACCATCGCCCGCGCCGCCGGTGACCCGGCCCGCGCCGTCATGGTGGGCGATTCCCGGACCGACATCGACACCGCCAAGGCCGCCGGCATCCCGGTGGTGGCGGTCACCTTCGGTTACACCGACCGGCCGGTCGCCGAACTCGGCCCCGACCGGGTGATCGAGCACTTCTCGGAGCTGGTCGAGGCGGTCGGCGCGCTCGTGCCGGCGGCCTGACCGGTCAGCGCAGCCACGCCTTCAGCCGCGCCACCGCCTCGCGGCACTCGGCCTCCGAGCCCGCGAAGGAGAAGCGGACGTGGTGGTTGCCCACGTCCGGGTCGAAGTCGAGGCCGGGCGTCGACGCGACGTGCGCCTCGTCGAGCATGCGCCGGCAGAAATCCGCGGCGTCGTTGGTGAGGTTCGAGACGTCTGCGTAGAGGTAGAAGGCGCCGTCTGCCGGGTGCACGCGGCCGAGGCCGAGGCCCGGCAGGGCGTCCAGCAGGATCGCGCGGTTGCGCGCGTAGCCGTCGCGAACGGCGTCCAGCTCGTCCGTCGCGTCGAAGGCCGCCAGCGCGCCGACCTGCGACAGGTAGGGCGCCGAGATGTAGAGGTTCTGCGCCAGCCGCTCGATCGGGCGGACCAGCGCCTCCGGCACGACCATCCAGCCGACGCGCCAGCCGGTCATGCAGTGGTACTTCGAGAACGAGTTGATCACGACGGCGTCGGGGTCGAAGCGCAGCGCCGTGACGGTGGGCTCGCCGTAGCTGAGGCCGTGATAGATCTCGTCGGAGATCAGCGGCAGGCCGAGGCCGCGCGCCGCCGCGCAGAGATCCTGCAGGGCGCCCTCCGTGATCACCGTGCCGGACGGGTTGGCCGGGCTCATCACCAGCGCCCCGGCGACCGGCGCGCGGGCGTGGGTCTCGCGCAGCAAAGCCGCGGTCGGCGCGAAGCGGTCCTCGGCGCGCAGCACCATCGGCGCCGGCACGAGGTCGAGGGCGGCCAGGATGCTGCGATAGGCCGGATAGCCCGGCTGAGGGACGGCGACCCGGGCGCCGGAATCGAACAGGCTCATGAAGGCGAGCACAAAGCCCGCCGAGGATCCGGTGGTGATCACCACCCGCTCCGGGCTCACCGCGACGCCGTGCCGCTCCGCGTAGTCCCGGGCGATGCGGGCCCGCAGGGACGGCAGGCCCAGGGCCTCGGTGTAGGGGACGCGGCCGCTGGCGAGCGCAGCCTGTGCGGCCGCGATCACGGCTCGGGGCGCCGGCGCCGACGGCTGGCCGACCTCCATCCGCACCACGTCGCTGCCCGCCCGCGCCTTGGCGGCGGCGGCCGCCATGACATCCATCGCGAGGAACGGCTGGACGGCGGCGGCGCGCCGGGAGATCGGGATCATGGGGTCTGCTCTGCGCCGGACGAAGCTGGCGCCGCGGGGGTTAGACGCTCGCGGCCCCTGCCTCAAGCCGGAGCCGGGTTCGGCCGCGCGCCCCCGCGACGGCGGGGCCGTCGATCCGCGGAGGCGGCCCCTCGGCTCGGCAGGCGGAGCGGTGGCCGCGGCGAGCGCTGCCGCACCGCGCGCCGCGGCCACCGCGGGATTTGACCGGACGCCGCGAAAACGCCTAACCCAGCCCCTACCGCTCGCGCCACGCGCGGGCCGCCCCGCCGCGCAAGCGAGGATCTATGCCCTTCATCCGCCCCCTGCCCGCGCTGGTCCTGGCGCTCGGCCTCGTCGCCGTCCCCGCTCTCGCTCAGACCGCGACGCCCCCCGCCGCGCCGTTCACGGACGCGCAGCGCGCCGGCATCGAGGCGATCGTCAAGGACTACCTGATCAAGCATCCCGAGGTGCTTCAGGAGGCCCTCGCCGAGGCCGAGAAGCAGCAGGCCGAGACGCAGCGCCTCGCCCAGGCCGCCGCCCTCAAGGAATCGCGCGAGGCCCTCATCAACGGGCCCCACGACGTCGTCGCCGGCAACCCGACGGGCGACGTCACGCTGGTCGAATTCTTCGACTACAATTGCGGCTACTGCCGCAAGGCGCTGGGCGACGTCCAGGCGCTGATCAAGTCCGACCCGAAGCTGCGGGTCGTCATCAAGGACTTCCCGGTGCTCGGCCCGGAATCGCTGGAGGCCAGCCAGGTCGCCGTCGCGGTGCGCCAGCAGCTCAAGGGCGACAAGCTGTTCGAGTTCCACCAGAAGCTGCTGGAGACCAAGGGCCGCGTGAACGGCGCCCGGGCGATCCAGGTCGCCAAGGACATGGGCGTGGACACCGCCAAGCTGCAGAAGGACATGGCCTCCCCCGAGGTGAAGGCCGCGCTCAGCGAGAACCGCGGCCTGGGCGACCGCCTGGGCCTCTCGGGCACGCCCGCCTTCATCATCGGCGACGAGGTGATCCCGGGTGCCGTCGGCGTCGAGCCGATGCGCAAGACCATCGCCGACGTGCGCCAGTGCGGCCACGCCTCCTGCTGAGCTGACGGAACGGACCGAGGGACCCCGAAGGCGTTCCGCGCAGCCTTGTCGCGCCGGGGCGCCTTCGTCTAAGAGCCGCCAGCCGCAGGGCCGCGGTGGGGGTCCAGGGCCGAGCCCGGATGGACGCACCGATGTGCCGCGAGACGAAGTAGGCCGGATGCCAAAGAACGACGCCATCGATCCCGAGCTCGTGCGCGAGCTCGCCAACCTCGTCACCGAGACCGGCCTCTCCGAGATCGAGGTCGAGAAGGGCGACCTGCGCATCCGCGTCGCGCGGCGGCTCGAACCCGTGAGCGTGCAGGTCGCGGCGCCGGCCCCGCTCGCGGCCGTCGCCGCGCCGCCGGCGGCGCCCGCCGCCTCGTCCCCCCTCGCCCCGGCCGAGCCGGCCCGCGCGCAGCCCGGCACCGTGCCCTCGCCGATGGTCGGGACCGCCTATCTCCGGCCCTCGCCCGACGCCAAGGCGTTCGTGGACGTCGGCTCGAAGGTCGAGGTCGGCGACAAGCTGCTGCTGATCGAGGCGATGAAGACCTTCAACGAGATCGTGGCCCCCCGCGCCGGCACGATCAGCGCCATCTTCGTCGAGGACGGTCAGCCGGTCGAGTTCGGCGAGGCCCTGCTCGTCATCACCTAGGACGTCCGCCGGGCGCTCGCCGCCCAGTCCCGGACGACGCCGCAACACGAGAGGATAGAGCATCCTGCGCGGTCCGGGATCGCCAGGACGCCCTAACGGGTCCGATGTTCGACAAGATCCTGATCGCGAACCGCGGCGAGATCGCCCTGCGCATCCTGCGGGCGGCGAAGGAGCTCGGGATCGCCACCGTGGCGGTCCACTCCACAGCCGACGCCGACGCCATGCACGTGCGCCTCGCCGACGAGAGCGTCTGCATCGGGCCGCCGGCCGCCCGCGACAGCTACCTCAACATCCCGTCGATCATCGCGGCCTGTGAGATCACCGGGGCCGATGCCGTGCATCCCGGCTACGGCTTCCTGTCGGAAAATGCCCGCTTCGCCGAGGTGCTGGCCCACCACCAGATCGGCTTCATCGGCCCCAAGGCGCAGCACATCCGCACCATGGGCGACAAGATCGAGGCGAAGCGCACGGCGCTGAAGCTCGGCATCCCCTGCGTGCCGGGCTCCGAGGGCGGGGTCGAGGACGCCGACACCGCCAAGCGCGTGGCCGCCGAGATCGGCTACCCCGTCCTCGTCAAGGCGGCGGCGGGCGGCGGCGGCCGCGGCATGAAGGTGGCGCGTTCCGAGGCCGAGCTGGAGCAGGCGATCGGCATGGCCAAGTCCGAGGCGAAGGCCGCCTTCGGGGACGACGCGGTCTATCTCGAGAAGTACCTGGAGAAGCCGCGCCACATCGAGGTCCAAGTGCTCGGCGACGGCCGCGGCGGTGCCGTGCACCTCGCCGAGCGCGACTGCTCCCTCCAGCGCCGCCACCAGAAGGTCTGGGAGGAAGGCGGCTCGCCGGCGCTCAACGAGTCGATGCGCGCCGAGATCGGCGGCATCTGCGCCAACGCGATGAAGGAGCTCGGCTATCTGGGCGCCGGCACGATCGAGTTCCTCTACGAGGACGGGCGGTTCTACTTCATCGAGATGAATACCCGTATCCAGGTCGAGCATCCGGTCACCGAGATGATCACCGGGATCGACCTCGTCATCGAGCAGATCCAGGTCGCCTCGGGCGGCCCGCTCTCGGTGAGCCAGGCGGACATCAAGGTCGAGGGCCACGCCATCGAGTGCCGGATCAACGCCGAGCACCCGGAGACCTTCCGGCCCTCGCCCGGCGAGATCACCCACTACCACACGCCCGGCGGCCTCGGCGTCCGGGTCGATTCGGCGGCGTTCCAGGGCTACCGCATCCCGCCGAACTACGATTCGCTCATCGGCAAGCTGATCGTCCACGGCCGGACCCGCAACGAGTGCCTCATGCGTCTGCGCCGGGCCCTGGACGAGTTCGTCATTGACGGGATCGACACGACGCTGCCGCTGTTCCGGACCCTGGTCCGTAACCCGGACGTGCAGAACGGCCTTTACGACATCCACTGGCTGGAGCATTTCCTGGAAGACGGCGGCATGAAAGCCTGACCGGAACCGGGCGGGGCTGCGGCGAGAGCGGCGCGCGCGGGATCTGGTCTTCGCGCCGGCCGCGCGCGACATTCACGGCATGCACGACACCGCCCGCGTGGACATCACCCCCGAGATCCTGCTGAAGGCCTACGCGGCGGGCATCTTCCCGATGGCGGAGGATGCCGACGACCCCACGCTCTACTGGGTCGAGCCCAAGGCGCGCGGCGTTCTCCCCCTCGACGCGTTCCGCGTTCCCCGGCGCCTCGCCCGGACGGTGCGGTCCGACCAGTTCGTGGTCCGCTGCGACACCGATTTCGACGGCGTGATCGACGGCTGCGCCGCGCCCCGCCGGGACAGCGAGCGCACCTGGATCAACGGGCGGATCCGCGAACTCTACGGTGCCCTGTTCGACATCGGCCACGTCCACACGGTCGAGGTCTACGCGGGCGCCGACGGCCGGCTCGTCGGCGGCCTCTACGGCGTCTCGCTGGGGGCCGCCTTCTTCGGCGAGAGCATGTTCCACGAGGTCCGCGACGCCTCGAAGGTCGCCCTCGTCCACCTGATGGCCCGCCTGCGCGCCGGGGGCTACCGGCTCGCCGATACTCAGTTCGTCACCGAACACCTGACGCAGTTCGGCGCCGAGGAGGTGCCGCGGCACGTCTACAAGCGTCGCCTCGCCGACGCCCTGGATCAGGTCGCCGATTGGGGCGTCTGGCCCGGAGACGGCTCGGTGCCGGGCGCGCAGGTCCTCGCGGCGCTCGAAGCGCCGGATGCCCGCTAGGGCCGCGACCGGCGCGAGCCGGCCCTAGCGCCGACGCCGGTGGCGGTAGCCGGTCGAGAACGAGGCGTATTGCCGGCCGCGCACGGACCGGTAGCGCCGCCGGCGGCCGGTGCTGGCCTCGACCGCCTCGTCCACCTGCGGGATCGGCTCGGCCATGGCGGCCGCGGGCGTGGCCGCCGCGGCGACCGTCGTGTCGGCCGAGGCGTAGCCGCCGGCGACGTTCTTGGCCGCTGGGCCGAACATGGCGAGACACTGGTTGTAGGCGAGGTCGTTCTTGAGGCGCTCGCATTCGCCGATGGAGCGCGGTGTCCCCTGCGCCAGGGCCGGAACGGGCGCGAGCAGCACGACGAGGGCAGCCAGCGGCTTGAGGCAGAGAGTCGGGCGGTGCACGGAGGGGTCTCGAGCGGGGACGGCAGGCTTGTGATCCCCGAGTGCGGCAAAATCGAGGGTTGGACTCAGCGATCGGGCCGCTCCATCCACCGGATCAGCGGCATCAGCGGGAAGATCCACGCGATGCCGAGAATCGAGTAGATCACCGCCTGCACCGCCGCCGGCGTCTCGGAGATGCGGCTATCGGCCAGGGTCATCGCCAGGGGGCCGTACAGGCAGACGAAGACCAGGATGGCGAGGGTGCCGATCAGGGTCCGGGTGCGGCGGCGCATGGTTGACTTCCTGGGCCGCGCCTTCGGACTGGGCCGCTGGCCTGGCGGCCGGCGCTGCGGGCGCGGACAGGCGACGGCTACCGCTCCGGGATCCGGTTGGCAACGCGCCCGCTGACGCGGGCTGCGGCGCCGGCGCCGTTGCTGGTCGTTCGGACATCCCCTAACCCGGGTCAGGCGGGCGCATCCTGGCATCCGCGGAAGGGACGTGCATGGACATGAGTGGCGCGGGCGACCGGCGGTCGGGGGCGGTGCGGACCTGGCTCTACGTGGTCGCGGCCCTGGTGGTCGCCATGGTGGCGGTCGGCGGCGCGACGCGGCTGACCGGGTCCGGCCTGTCGATCACCGAGTGGCGCCCCGTCACGGGCGCGATCCCGCCGCTCACCGAGGCCGACTGGGCGGCCGAGTTCGCCAAGTACAGGGACACGCCGCAATACAACATCCTCAACCAGGGGATGGGATTGTCGGCGTTCAAGGTGCTGTACGGCTGGGAATGGGGCCATCGCCTGCTCGGCCGCGTGATCGGCCTCGTGTTCTTCCTGCCGCTGATCCTGTTCTGGTGGCAGGGCCGCATCAGCCGGCGGCTCGGTCTCGGCCTGCTCGGCCTCGGCCTGCTCGGCGGCCTCCAGGGCGCCATCGGTTGGATCATGGTCGCCTCGGGCCTTCAGCCCGGCATGACGGCCGTGGCGCCGCTCAAGCTCGCCCTGCACCTCACCACCGCGAGCCTCATCCTGGCCGGCCTGGTCTGGCTGGCCGCGGGCGAGCGCCGCGGCGTCCTTGCGCCGGCCCCGGCACGGCTGCGGGCTACCGCCCTGCTGCTGCCGATCCTGGTCCTGGTGCAGATCTTCCTCGGCGGCCTCGTCGCCGGCTCGCATGCCGGCCTCGTCTACAACACCTGGCCGACCATGGACGGCCAGCTCGTCCCGCCGCTGGACAGCCTCTTCGCGATCCGGCCGTGGATCGAGAACTTCGTGGACAACCACGCCCTCGTTCAGTTCGACCATCGGGTGACGGCCTACCTCGTGTTCGTCGTGGCGGTTCTGCACGCCGTCGATGCCCGGCTCACCGGCCCGAAGAGCGCGGCCGGGCGGGCCGCGGGCGTCGTGATCCTCGTCCTCGCCCAGATGGCGCTGGGGATCGCGACGCTTCTCCTCGCCGTCCCCCTCTGGGCGGCGCTCGCGCATCAGGTGCTCGCCATGGCGGTGCTGACGATGGCCACCGTCCATGCCCGGCTCAGCCGCGGGTTCGGCCTGGTCGAGCCCGCCGCCGCCGAGCCGCCGCTGGGGTTCGAGGGTCTGGCCGGAGGCCGGATCTAGGCTTTCGTGCGGTGCAGCGGTCTCGCTGCGCCGCACGAGACTTTTACCGCTTTCAGTGGAACCTTGGGATAACTCCCCATCAGCAATCTGCACATGGAACGACCAAGACTTCTCAAGCTTTAAGCTGCACGCGTTGCAGGAGGCTTCAAGATGTCTCTCGCGGAGGATGGTCGACCGCTCTCCCTGACCTGGCACTACACGCCGCGGGAGATCATGGCGGATGGCGTGATCCACGGTCTCGGCGTGCTGCTCGGCTTCGCCGGTGCTGTGGCCCTGGTGGCGACCGCGGTCACGGCGCATCTCGGGCTCGGCGAGCGGGCGGCGGTGGTCGTCTACGCCACGGCCCTCGTCCTGATGCTCGGCGTCTCAGCCCTCTACAATCTCTATCCGGTCAGCCCGCGCAAATGGCTCCTGCGCCGCGCCGACCACGCCCTGATCTACCTGATGATCGCCGGGACCTACACGCCGCTGGTCGCCCTCGTGGGATCGGGGCCGCGGGCCTACGCCCTCTTGGCGATGATCTGGCTGGTGGCGCTGATCGGGATCGCGGTGAAGCTCTTCCTGCCGGGCCGGTTCGACCGCCTGTCGATCGGGCTCTACCTGATGCTCGGCTGGAGCGGGCTGTTCGCCTACGAGTCGGTGATCGCGGCGCTTCAGCCCACGGCCCTGTGGCTGCTCGGCATCGGCGGGGCGCTCTACTCGATCGGCGTCGTGTTCCACGTCTGGCGGACCCTGCCCTTCCAGAACGCGATCTGGCACGGCTTCGTCCTCGCCGCCACGGCCTGCCATTACGGGACGATCTGGGCCAGCCTGAACGGCTCGCCGATGACCTAGCGTCGCAATCGATTGCGACGTCGCGCGTAAAACTCCGGTTACCGTTCCGCTGAAAAGGTCGAGCGCGGGCGACCTGCTTTAAGTTTCCCGCGACCGCGGGTGCACCACAACTCGGGGACTGATATTCCCGGGAGCTGGACCGTGGTCCCGAAGACGAACGACTCTGGCCTCGCTCACCGTTACCGGATCCTGCACGTGTTCCGGGCGCCCGTGGGCGGATTGTTCCGGCACGTGATGGATCTCGCCCGCCTCCAGGCGGCCGCGGGACACCATGTCGGCCTCGTCTGCGACTCCAGCACCGGCGGTGACCGCGCCGCGGGCGCCCTGGCGGACCTGATGCCCTGCCTGGATCTCGGCCTCGTCCGGCTGCCGATGCGCCGGAATCCGCACCCGTCGGACTGGTCCTGTCTGCGCGCCGTCGCCCAGCGCGCCGCGGAGGTCGGCGCGGACGTGCTGCACGGACACGGGGCCAAGGGCGGCGCCTATGCCCGGCTCGCCGCGGCGGGTCCGGCGATCCGGGCCTACACGCCGCACGGGGGCAGCTACAATTACCGGCCGGGCAGCCCACTGCACCGCCTCTACATGGGGGCCGAGGCGGTGCTCGCCCGCCGCACGGACGCGTTCCTGTTCGAGAGCGAGTACGTCGCGGGCCGCCACCGGAGCTTCGTCGGCGGTCCCGAGCGGGTGACGCGGATCGTGCACAACGGCATCGCCGAGGCCGAGTTCGCGCCGCTCGACCGCGTCGCCGAGCCCTTCGACCTGCTCTATGTCGGTGAGCTGCGGGAGGCCAAGGGGCTGCCCTACCTGCTCGAGGCGCTGGTCCGGCTGCGGGCCGAGGGTCGGGCGCTGCGCCTGCTCCTGGTCGGATCCGGGCCGGACGCCGAGATCCTGCGGGAATCCGTGGCCCGCCTCGGCCTCGCCGACGCGGTGGCGTTCGAGCCGCCGCAGGCGATCCGCTCCGTGCTGGCCCGCGGCCGGATCCTCGTCGTCCCATCGCTCGCGGAGTCGCTGCCCTACGTCGTGCTGGAGGCCGCCGCGGCGGCGCAGCCGCTGGTCGCCACCCGGGTCGGCGGAATTCCGGAAATCTTCGGCGCGGCCGCCCGCGACCTCGTCCCGTCGCGGGACCCGGCGGCGCTCGCCGAGGGGATCCGTCGCGTTCTCGACGCCGCGCCGGAGGCCCTGGCCGCGCGGACCCAGGGCCTGAGCGCCTCGATCCGGCAGCGCTTCTCCCTGGACCGCATGGGCAGCGAGGTTGTCTCCGGCTACGCTGCGGCCTTCGAGGCCCGCGCGGAGCGCCGCGATCCCGCGCCGCGGGCGATCGCCGGAGCCCGGACCGCCTGACGGCGAGACCTGCCGGAAGAGGATCGGGGCCTGTGCGCCGCGGTGGAAAAGGCGGCGGCACCCTCGCTCTTAAATGTTCCCACAACGCCCCGTGCCAAGCTTCCTTCGAGGCAGCGACCGCAAGGCTCGGGGGGAGCCGATCGATGAGCGCGTTCGACATCCGCGATCTCCTGGAGGCCGCCGTCCCGATGGAGGCGTCCTCGGTCCCGGCCGCCGGCGGCGCGCCGCTCGCCGAGACCGCCGCGCCGGAGCCGACGGCGATCTCACCCGTCGTTGTGGCCGGGCTGGTGCGCGCCCTGGAATGCACGCTGATCTTCGGCCTGGGCGCGTTGCTGCACCTGCTGATGCTCCGCGGGCGCGTCCCGTTCGGGCTGACCTACGCGGGCGCGATCGGCATGATCGCGGTGATCACCGTGACGCTGATCCAGGCGTCGGGCGGCTACCGGGTCGCCGCCTTCCGGAGCTTCTTCAAGACCGCCATCCGGCTGATCGCGGCGTGGTCGATGACCTTCCTGATGGTCGCCGCCGGACTCGTGCTGGCTAAGGTGGCCGACCATTACTCGCGGCTCTGGCTCGCGACCTTCTTCGGCACCGGCCTCGCGGCGCTGCTGCTCGGGCGCTTCGTGCTCTTCCGCATCATCGACGCCCAG
The DNA here is from genome assembly GCF_017876975.1 of Methylobacterium sp. PvP105. NCBI lineage: Bacteria > Pseudomonadati > Pseudomonadota > Alphaproteobacteria > Hyphomicrobiales > Methylobacteriaceae > Methylobacterium > Methylobacterium sp. PvP105. The sequence continues at coordinate 3,857,445 of NZ_JAGIPA010000001.1, forward strand.
ACCCGGGCCGGACGGTTCGACCGGCGCACCGCGATCGTGGGCGGCGGCCAGCCCGCCGAGGACCTGATCGCCGCCCTGGAGACGCAGAGCGAGAGCGGCATCCGCATCGTCGGCGTGTTCGACGACCGCAACGCCGACCGGTCCTCCGACGTGGTGGCGGGGCACCCGAAGCTCGGCAACGTCGACGACCTCGTCGCCTACGCGCGGCACGCCCGGCTCGACCTGATCGTGTTCACGATCCCGATCACCGCGGAGGCGCGGATCCTCCAGATGCTCGCCAAGCTCTGGGTCCTGCCGATCGACATCCGGCTCTCGGCGCACGCCGCCAAGCTGCGCCTGCGCCCGCGCAGCTACTCGTATCTCGGCTCGGTCCCGGTGCTGGACGTGTTCGACCGTCCGATCGCCGATTGGGACGTCGTGGTGAAGGCGCTGTTCGACCGCTGCGTCGGCCTGATGATGCTGCTGGCGCTGTCGCCGCTCATGCTGGCGATCGCCCTCGCGGTGAAGCTCACGTCGCGCGGGCCCGTGCTGTTCCGGCAGAAGCGCCACGGCTTCAACAACGAGCTGATCGAGGTCTACAAGTTCCGCTCGATGTACGTGGATCAGTGCGACGCCGGCGCGGCCCGGATGGTGACCCGGGGCGACCCGCGCGTGACACCGGTCGGCCGGTTCATCCGGAAGACCTCGCTCGACGAGCTGCCGCAGCTGTTCAACGTGCTCAAGGGCGACCTGTCGCTGGTCGGCCCGCGACCGCACGCGCTCCAGGCGAAAGCCGCCAACACCCTGTACGATCAGGTGGTCGACGGCTACTTCGCCCGCCACAAGGTCAAGCCCGGCATCACCGGCTGGGCTCAGGTCAACGGCTGGCGCGGCGAGACCGACACCTCGGAGAAGCTGCAGCGGCGCGTCGAGCACGACCTCTATTACATAGAGAACTGGTCGGTACTGCTCGACCTGCAGATCCTGCTGACCACGCCGTTCGCGCTGTTCAGGACCGAGAACGCCTACTGAGCGGTGGGGCCGGCACCGGAGCGGTGCCGGCCGTGCGCGCCGCTACGGCAGGGCGCCGGCCTTCTCCTTGGCCTTCATGATCGTGTCGCGGCAGCCCTGGGCGTCCCCGGACTTGTCCTGCTGGCGCGCCTGGGCGACCAGCTTCTTGGCCTCCTCGACGCCCGAGGCTGTGGGCTTCACGGCGGCGTCGGACTTGGTGAGCGCCGGCGGCGTGTCGAGGGCCTTGGGCGAGTTGGACGACGTCGTGCCGCCGGGCGGGGTCGTCCCGGTCACCGCGGCGGCGCCGGCGCTGTCGAGCCGCCGCTGCAGCGTATCGACCTCGTCAGAGCACGGGGTCGCCAGGGCAGGCGTCGCGGCCGCCAGGGCGAGGGCTGCAACGGCGAAACGGATGATCATCGGGACGAGGCTCCACGGTGTCGGGGTGCGGCCGGCGCCGGCCCCTCGTGCGCGAGGGGCGGTGATGCGCCGGTGCGGCTACCGGGGAGACGCCGGACGAACGGGCCCGTTCCCGAGACAGGAGGCCGCATGCGCCAGCCCCGGAACGCGACGGGCGCCCCGCGCGGCCCTCAGGCCGCGGGAGGCGCCCGCCCCTCGCCATCGCGGACGGGTCAGTACTTCCGGATGATCGGCTCCGGCGACATCGGCACCGGATCGGCGCCGAAGGCGTAGCGGATGCCGGCGTAGACCGAGAAGGGCTGCGCCAGGGTCGTGGTCCGCGGATCGCTGATCCGCAGGTTGCCGGCCACCGCGCCCGGCTCGGCGAAGGTGCCGAACGTGGCGTAGCGGTTGTTGGTCAGGTTGGTGATGAGGCCGAACACCTCGAGGTTCTTCGTGACCTGGTACTTGGTCTGGAAGTTCAGCACGTAGTAGGGCGGCAGCTTGCGGTTCAGGTTCGACTCGTCGCCGCGGAAGTAGGACGACGAGAAGGCCTGGAGGTAGAGGCCGAACTGCCAGTCGGGCGTGACGAAGTAGTCGAAGCCGGCCTTGATCTGGTGGGTCGGCACCAGCGGCACGACGTTGCCCTTGCGGACCTGGATCGCGCCGTCATCCGCGAGCGGGTTGTTGGGCGACGACAGGGTGCCGTTGAACTGGAAGGTCGCGTCGACCAGGGCGTAGTTGGCGTAGACCCGCAGGTAATCGGCCGTGTACTCGCCGCCGACCTCGATGCCCTGCCGCTGCGTCGACGGCACGTTGACGAAGTAGGCGCGGGCGGTGTTGCCGGGGGTGGCCAGCGACAGGATGTCGTTGGCGAGGTCGGTGCGGAAGGCGCCGATCTTGTAGGTGATGATGCCGCCGTCATAGGTGTTCGGCAGCTGGCCGCGGAATCCGACCTCGTAGGTCCGCCCGGTGACCTGCTTGAGCGGCGGGTCGGCCACCAGCGAGTTCGGCAGCAGGCACGGCCGGTCCGGGTTTGCGCAGGCCAGCTCCAGCGGGGTCGGGGCGCGGTTCGATTCCGAGTAGCTGCCGTAGAGGTTGAGCGCGTCGAAGAACCGGTAGGTCAGGCCGGCGACCGGGTTGATCTTGTTGAAGTAGTGCGTGCCGGTCACGTCCGGCGAGAAGCCGGTCAGATCCTCGCTCTGGATGCGCGCGAAGTTGAGCCGGGCGCCGGCGGTCAGCGACAGCCGGTCGGTCACGTCGAGCGTGTCGAGGGTGTAGAGGCCCATGTAGAGATTAGAGCCGTTGACCGAGCTCGGCGCGATGCCGAGCGCGCCCGCGGTCCGCAGCTGCGGCGTGCCGAGGCCCGGGATGTTGCCGTAGAACGGGTTGCTCGGATCGGTGGTGATCGACAGGTTCGGGTTGATGACGCCCAGGGTGCTGGACGACTTGAACCCGTAGTTGGCCGCATCGATGCTGCCACCGACCACGAAGCTGTTGGACAGGCCGAAGATCCGGTCGCGGTTGGCGGCCTGGAGCGAGCCGCCGAAGCCGGTGGCTTCCGTCCGGGTCGTGTCCAGCGTGCCGTACGGGATGCCGGACCGGAACGGGATGCGCTGGTTCTGCTGGCCCAGGATCAGGAACTGGTTGCGGAACGCGGTCTGCGACTGGCCGGCCGCCGGGCTGAAGCCGTCATCCTCGAAGCAGAGGTTGCCGCGGAAGCTGGAGCGCGTGCTGCAGTTCTCGAAGTTGCCGTCGTTGCCGTCGACGTAGGTCTGGCTGAAGCGGCGGAAATAGGCGTTGCCGGCGAGGTCCCAGGTCGGCGAGATGTCGACCCGGCCGGTGAGCTGGAGCGTGCCTACCTCGGTGGTGGTGGTCTGCGGGTAGGTGAAGATCGCCCGCGGGTCGCGGTGGGTGAAGTCCACCGGCGTGGCGGCGGCCGCACCGTAGAAGCTGCGGGCGGCGAGCCCGATCAGGTGGAACTCCGAATCCTGCGAGCGGTAGCCGATGTCGCCGTAGAGCCGGCCGATCGTGCTCGGGCTCTCGTAGCGCCAGCCGCGGTCGTTCAGGCCGTCGCCGGTGAAGTAGACGCTCCAGGGGCCGGAGACCTTGCCGTACTCGAGGTAGCCGGCGGTGCGCGCGTCCGAGCCGCCCCAGGCCGAGATCTCGGTGCCCTGCCAGGTGAAGCCGTTCTTCATCTGGATGTTGACCGCGCCGCCGAGGGCGTTGAGGCCGAAGACCGGGTTTCCGGTGACGACGTCGATGCGCTGGATCGCCTGCGGGGGGATGAGGTCGAAATTGACGATGTCGCCGAAGGCCTCGTTGATGCGCACGCCGTTCTGGTAGACGGCGAGACCCTGCGGCACGCCCTGCACGGGCGAGGCCGTGAAGCCGCGGTAGGTGATGTCGACGCGGTTGTTGTTGCCCTGCGAGTCGGAGACGTTGATGCCGGGCGTGCGCCGGGCCAGCGTCGTGGTCAGGTTGTCGCTGGCGCGATCGATCGTGAGATCGCTCGCCGTGACCGACTCGACGGTGCTGGGGATCTTGTAGAGGGGCTGCTCGGAGCCGCGCAGCCGCACGCCGGCGCTCGGTCCCACCGAGCCGGCCGGCGGCACCGGGCCGGGCCCGTTGAAGATCTGCGCCTGGCTCGAACTGCCGCCGCCGGCCCCGACCGGCGACGTCGAGACGACGCTGATCTCGCCGAGCGTCACCGATTGCTGAGCCTGCACCGCCGCGGGAAGGACCGTCCCGGCGAGAACCGATGCCGACGCGACCAGGCTGCTCCGAAGCGCCCGAAGTGACATCCCCTACCCCCTCAAACCCAAACACGTGCTCGTGACTGCCGAGCTTGGGTCTCTCTTGGCGGGTGCCGGGATCACGCACAATTGGTTCAAGAACACGTGAGACGCGTTTCGGCCTCATTTCCGGCCCGCGTCGACCGAACGCGGCGTCACGTGGTTAAACAGCAACAGTTTCGGTAAAGATTTCAGCCACTTAGGGATGTTTTGGCAACCCGACCGGGATAATTTGGCAATGACGGCCGGCGCAGGTCACAGGCGAGCCTGAATCAGGCGCGCGATCTCACCGAGCCGCTGTTCGAGCAGCTGCGGAACCTCGCAGACATAGGTCAGCGACTGGCTCCGCTCCTGGAAGATCCGGCGATCCCAGGCGAACTTCGTCTCCAGCTCGGACTGGTCCTTCGGGAGCTCGGTCGCGTCAGAGGCGCTCGGCGCGTCCTTGACCTGGCTGATCTTATCGGCCTCGTCGCGGATCCGCTCGGCCATCCGGCGCTGGCCCTGCGCGTAGCGGGCGATGCCGCCGACCACCTTGTTGCGCTCGCCGTTCAGCACCTCGAACACGCCCGCGTAGACGCGCGTCAGGGCCTTGTCCTTCGCGTCCTTGTCGGAGCCGAATTTCTGCGCGAACGTGTCGAGGAGCGGTCCGACCTGCGAGAGGTCCGTGCGGCGGGACGCGATCTTCTGCGCCAGGGCGGCGGCGTCGTTGTCGCTGCCCCAGTCGCCGGCCGCCTCCACGTCGGGGCCGGTCCAGAACTGGCCGGGGCTCAGGGTCGCGACCTTGCGCTGGACGCAGGGCCAGTCCGGATCCGGCTTCGGCTGGGCCAGGGCGGGACCGGCGAGGAGCGCCAGCCCCAGCGCCGGGCCGAGGATGCGGGTCAGGAGGACGTTCATTGGGCGGACTCCATCAGGTGTTGTCGCCGGCCGGGCCGCCGCGCCGGGCCATGATGCCACGGCCGGGGTCGTAGGCGACCACCGCCATGCCGAAGAAGGCGAGCCCCACGCCCACCACCACGGCGCAGGCGACCGGCTCGAACTGGACGTAGAGCGCGTAGCGGACGAGCTGGACCGCGTGGCTGAACGGGTTCAGCTGGCAGATCCAGTACAGCGTCTCGGAGGATTCCCGGATCCGCCACAGTGGGTAGAGGGCCGACGAGGCGAAGAACATCGGGAAGATCACGAAGTTCATCACGCTGGCGAAGTTCTCGAGCTGGCGGACCAGCGAGGAGAGGAACAGCCCGATCGCTCCGAGCATGAGGCCGGTGGCCAGGAAGGCCGGCAGGGCCGTCAGGTAGCCGAGCCAGGGGATGTCGCTCTCCCAGAAGAACGCCACGGCCAGGAAGGCGTAGGCCTGCACGATCGAGACGGCGACGCCGGCGATCAGCTTGGCGAGCAGGAGAAGCCACCGCGGATAGGGCGAGGTGAGCAGCACCTTCATCGAGCCGACCTCGCGGTCGTAGACCATGGACAGCGACGATTGCATGCCGTTGAACAGCTGGATCATCACGGCGAGGCCCGGCACCACGTAGACCTCGTAGAGCACGTAGGTCTGGTAGGGCGGCTCGATGGACACGCCGAGCGTGTTGCGGAAGCCCGCCGCGAAGATGAACAGCCAGACCAGCGGCCGGACCAGCGCCGAGAAGAACCGCTCCTTCTGATGGAAGAAGCGCAGCAGCTCGCGGCGGACGATGCCGCCGAGGCAGATCAGGTAGCCGACCGCGTCGAGGCGCCCGATCCGCTCCGCCTGACCGCGTGGCGGGGCCGCGCCGATCCGGGTGGCGTAGGATGTCGGATTGGTCATGCCGCCGCCCTCCCCGGCTCGGCGACCAGGCGCCGGAACGCGTCGGCGAGCGCCTCGCCCGGCCGGCCGATCCCGCCGGCCCGGCCCCGGGCGACGATCCGGCCCCGGTGCAGCACCACGGCGTCGTCGTCGTCCGCGATCTCCTCGAAGATGTGGGTCGCCCAGAGCACCGACAATCCCTCCTCGCGCACCAGGGCGCGGACGATCGCCACGATGTCGGCCCGCGACTCGAGGTCGAGGCCGACGGTGGGCTCGTCGAGGAGCAGCAGGTCGGGGCGGTGGATCAGCGAGCGGGCGATCTCGATCCGGCGCGACTGGCCGCCCGAGAGCGTGCGCACCTTGTCGTGGCGCCTGTCCGCCAGACCGACGCGGTCGAGCAGCGCGCCGACGCGCCCCTTGGCGGCGCCGCGGGCGATGCCGTGCAGGCTCGCGTGGTAGAGGAGATTCTGCTCCACGGTGAGGTCGGTGTCGAGCGTCCGGGCCTGGAACACGACGCCGAGCCGCGCCAACGCCCGGGACGGCTCGCGATCGAGGGCGTGGCCGAAGATCGAGACCCGTCCGGTCTGGTTGTTGTAGAGCCGGGTGATGACCGAGAACAGCGTCGTCTTGCCGGCGCCGTTCGGCCCCAGCAGCGCGGCGAAGTGCCCGCGCTCCACCGTGATCGAGACGTCGTCCAGCGCGGCGCGGGCGCCGAACCGGTGGCCGACATGCTCGATCAGGAGGGCCGCCGACTCGGACGCGCTCATCGGCCCAGGACCTTCCGGGCGTCGGTCACGGCGTCGAGGCACTCGTCGAACTCGCCCTCCTTCTGCTCCCGCTCCGCGACCCGCAGGGCCTTCTTGAGCTTCGGCACCGCCGTCTCGGGCGGGTTCAGGGCGAGCGCGTCGCGGATCATCGTGATGCCCTCGGCGCAGGAGGAGGCATCGTCGGCCGCGAGGGCCGGACCGGCGGCGAGCAGGCTGGCGGAGAGCAGGAGGGCGCGCATCACTTCACCGTCAGCGTGCCGGTCATGCCTTTGGCCTCCAGGCCGTGCACCGACCAGGTGTAGGTGCCGGGCTTGATCGCGACGAACTCGATGGCGATCTCGCCGGGATCGTCGAACTCCAGGTGATCGGGCGGCCCGCCGCCGTGGATCTCCTTGTGCTCGATCACGATCTGGTTGAACCAGATGTAGCGGAAGAACTCCGGCGCGTAGAACTTGTATTCCTGGCGCCCCTTGGCGACGATCCGCAGGCGATAGGCCTTGCCGGATTCCAGCGTGATGTCCTTGTTCTCGACCACGAAGTCGTTGCCCTGATCGTCGCCCAGGACGAGGTCGGGCAGGTTCTCCCGCTTCTTGGTCAGGTCGAGGGCACTGGCCGGTGCCGCGGCGAGCAGCCCTGCCAGGCCGAGGGCCGCCGTTCGAAACATGCGCGTCATGTCGTGTTCCACCCTAGGGCCGCTTCGCGCGCGGCCGTCCTCGCTTGGCGCCCGGAGGTCGCGCGGATCAGTTCGGCGAGATCGCCACGCCCCAGGGCAGGAGCCCGACCGGGATGCTCTTCACCACCTTCTCGGCGGCCACGTCGATCACCGAGACGTCGTTGGAGGTGCCGTTCGTGGTGAACAGCTGCTTCTGGTCCGGCGTGAAGGCCAGCTGCCAGACGCGCTGGCCGACCGGCAGGTACTTCTCGACCGCGTAGGTCTTGGCGTCGATCACGGCGACGCGGTTCGCCGGCCCGAGCGCCACGAAGGCCTTGGTACCGTCCTTGGTGATCCGGATCCCCACCGGCTGGATCGCCTCGTCGTTCACGCTCGGGATCTTGAAGGTGATCTTCTTGATCACGCGGCGCTGGGCGACGTCGATCACGCTCACCGTGCCGCCGACCTCCGCCGAGACCCACAGGTACTTGCCGTCGGCGGTGAACTCGGCGAAGCGCGGCCGGGCGTCGACCAGCACGTTGTCGATGACCTGGAAGGTCTTGGTGTCGATGAAGTGGGCCATGTTGGTCGTCTCGGAGGTGTTGACGAGGATCTTCCCGTCCGGCGACAGGCCCATCCCCTCCGGCTCGACGCCCACCGGCACCTCGGCGAGCACCTTGTTCTTCTCGATGTCGATGATCGTGACCTGGCTGTCGTCCTCGTTGGCCACGTAGAGCGGGTTTCCGGAGGCGTCGAGGATGAACTGCTCCGGATCCGGCCCGGACCGCAGCGAGCGCACCACCTTGCCGGTGCTCGTGTCGAGCACGTCGATCCGGTCGTCGTCGCTCGCGCAGACGAACAGCTCCTTGCCGTCCTTGGAGACGGTCACGCCGCGCGGGCGCCGCCCGACCTTCCACGTCGCCGTCACGGCCATCGTGGCGGTGTCGATGACGCTGACCGAGTTGCCCTTCTCGTTGGTGACATAGGCGGTGAAGGCCGCGGCCGGCCCGCACAGGGCGAACCACGCACCGAGGGCGACCCCAGTCAGACATGCCTCGACGCGGCGGCTCATACGACTTCCTTCCCTTGCGACGGCCCGGCGTCCTGGACGGACATTCTCGGGGGACGTTTGTAGTGCGATTCCCGCGCGTTGCGAGGGCCCTGGCCGCTCGCCATCGCCGCAGGCCCCCGGCTCACTTGAACTTGCAGGTGGTCTCCGGGAGGTCGACGCCCAGCGTGTCGAGGGGCGTGCGCTGGTGCAGGAACCCCTGCTCGGGCGCGACGGAGACCAGCGCCTTGGGCTGCACCACGATGATCGCCTGGCGGAGCTGGTGGTCCCAGGGCCGGAAGCTCAGGGGCACGCCCTTGTAGGCCGGCAGCGTGAAGGCGGGCTCGACGAGGTACGGGGCGATCACGGCGGGGTCGTTGGTCTTCTTGGCCGTCACGGCCTCGCCCACCGTCCGCACCGCCGCCCAGACCTGGTAGTCGAGCGGGCGCATCAGCCGCGAGGCGAGCCGCCGGAACCGGTTCTGGGCCTGCGCGGCGCCCCAGGTCTCGAGTACGGGCGACCAGGTCGTCGGCGTCAGCGCCTGGGTGCCGCCGACGGGCCGCGGATCGACGGTGCGGTAGGGAACGTAGTCGCCCCAGTCGCCCTCCTCGTCGGCCACGATGGCCATGTCGTAGTCGAGGCCCCGGGTGAAGACCATGGCCTCCGCCCGGGTCGGCGTGTCGCCGCGCGCCTTGGCGAGGGGACCGAAGGTCCAGGGCTTCTCGGCGGTGATCTTCAGCGCGAACTTCCGCGCCGAGTTGCGCATCGCGTCGGCGTAGGCCTTGTCGGCGTCCGTCGGGCCGACGATCAGGAAGAGCTTCCGCCAGCGCATCACCGTGAGGTACTGCGCCAGGGCGTCCGTCAGCATGGCCCGCGACGGCAGGATGTGGAACACGTTGGCGCGGCACTCGGCGCCGCGCAGGCGGTCGTCGGGCGCCCCAGCGTTGAGGACGACCGCGCCGGAATCCTTGACGGCGTCGGCCACGGCCAGGACGGCGTCCGCGGGCAGCGCCAGGACCAGGTAGCGCACGCCCTTGCCGATCAGATCCTTGGCGGCCGCCACGGCGTCCGGCCTGTCGTCGGTCAGGGCGACCTCGTCGAGGACGTAGGTCTGCTTGGTGAAGCGGCCGGTGGTGTTGTTGTCGGTGATGCCCATCTTGGCGCCGGCTAGGCCCTCGTCCTCCGGCGCCGCCTCGGCATCGTACGAGGAGGGCGCGGGCTGCGGCCGGTAGATCAGGCCGATACGGGTCTCGAGCGCCTGCGGAGCGGCGGACTGGGCCGGTTGCGCCGCCGCGGCCGGCGCCGGATCCTCGGCCCGCGCCGCCGCCGGAGCGAGGGCCAGCGCGACGGCGGCGGCGCGCAGCCAGGACGGGCGCGTCGTGGGCCGGAGGGCCGTGTCGGGTGCAGGATGGTGCATGTGGGCGGCCTCTATCAGCTTCCGCTCAGGCCGCTCAACCGCGGCGTGTCGTCCCGACGTTCACGTTACCGTCGTGGGATAGGCGGGCGCGGAAGTACATTGCCAAATTGTCCCTTCGCCCGACCTATGGCGGGAACGATGCCGCCGCCTCGGGCGGTCGAACGCCTCGAGAGGAAGCTCCCGCCGATGCGCCACACGTCTCTCCGCGCCGCGCTCGCCTGCAGCGTCGTCGCCCTGTGGGCCGCCCTGCCTGGCGCGGCCAGCGCCGGCGAGAAGGCCGCCGTGTTCCCGGTCGAGCTGTTCGACCCCGGCGCCTCCTACGGCACCCGGACGCGGCCGGTGGATGTCCGGAAACTGACCCTCGTCACCGACGAGCTCCGCAACGCCCTGCGCGACAAGGCCGGGCTGGAGATCGTCGACACCGCGCCCAAGGCCGACGTCGTGGCGAAGGAGGGCCCGCTGTTCAAATGCAACGGGTGCGCGGCGGACATCGCCAAGAGCCTGGGTGCGGACCTCGTCGTGACCGGTTATGTGGAGAAGGGGTCCGGTCAGATCTTCAACCTGAGCGTCTCGATCGCCGAGGCCGATACCGGCAAGGTGGTGCGCGGCGGGCAGGTGACGATCCGGGCCGACACCGACGATACCTGGGCGCACGCGATGCGTTGGGTGGTGAAGAACCGCCTGCTCGCCGAGCCGCTGCCCGGGAAGTCATGAGACCGCCCGTTCAAGTCCGAGTGTTTCGTGTCCGCGTCCTCCATCCCGCAACACCCACTGCCCCGGCTCCTCGTCAGCGTCCGCGACCCGGCCGAGGCCGAGGCCGCCCGCCTCGCCGGCGCCGACCTGATCGACGCCAAGGATCCGGAGCGCGGGGCGCTCGGCGCCCTGGATGAGGACATCGTGCGTGAGATCGTCGCCCGGGTGTCCGGCGGTGCCGCGACGAGCGCGGTGGCCGATCCGGCGGCCGAGTCCGTCGCCGCCCTGGCGCGGACCGGCGTCGACTGGGTGAAGGTCGGCCTCGCGCCGGCCGAGCTCCGGGACGCGTCGGCCCTGGCGGATCGGGTCGCGGCCGCGCCGGGCCGGCTGATCGCCGTGCTGTTCGCCGAGGACGGGCCGGCGGCCCGGCACGTGCCCGCCCTCGCGGCGGCCGGCTTCGCCGGCGCCATGATCGACACCGCCGGCAAGACCGGCGCCCGCCTGCCGGATCTCGCCGCGCCCTCCGATCTCTCGGCCTTCACCGCCGCCTGCCGGGCGCACGGCCTGATGAGCGGCCTCGCCGGGTCGCTCCGGGTGATCGACATTCCGGGCCTCTGCGCGCACCGGCCGGATTACCTCGGCTTCCGCGGCGGCCTGTGCCGGGATTTCGACCGCCGCAACGGCATCGATCCCCTGCGCGTGGCCGAGGCGCTGCGCGCCCTGCGTCCGAGCCGGCAGGACGCGGCGTGACCACCGTCGTCAAGATCGGCGGCAGCCTCGAGGCGGATCCGCATCGCCGCCGCGCCCTGCTGGAGGCGATCGGCGACGGCGCGCACGGTCGCTGCATCGTGGTGCCGGGCGGCGGCGCCTTCGCGGACGCCGTCCGGGCCGCGCAGGCGCGGGAGCGCTTCGGCGACGCCGAGGCCCATCGCCGGGCGCTCGACGCCATGAGCGACGCGGCCGGCATCTTCCGCGGGATCGAGCCGCGGCTGGTGCAGAGCCTGGAGCCCTGGGCGGAGGCCGCGCCCGCGCGGATCCGGATCTGGAACCCGCGCGCGCTCCGGGCCGGCCACCCGGACATTCCTGAGACGTGGGACGTCACCTCGGACAGCCTCGCCCTCTGGCTCGCCGCGCGGGTCCGGGCGGAGCGCTGCGCCCTGGTGAAATCCGTCGACGCGCCGCCGGGCCTCGACCCGGCCGCGCTGGCGCGGGACGGGATCGTGGACGCTGCCTTCCCCGGCTTCGCGGCGGGATACGGGGGGACGATCGAGATCTGGGGACCGCACCGCCGCGTCGCGGTCGAAACGAGGGCCGCCGCGTGAGCACCCCCGAGCACATCGTCTTCGTGACCGGCCGTCTCGCCCGGGCGCGGCTCGAGAAGGTCGCGGCGGGGCTCCCTCAGACGCTGCGCTGGAGCATCGCGGATGCGGGGGTGAAGGTCGCGGCGCTGATGACCGAGGAGATCATCCGCAGGCGGGTCGTCCTGCCCGAGGGCGCCACGCGGATCGTCCTGCCGGGCCGGTGCCGGGCGAATCCCGAGCATCTCGCGGCGCATTTCGGCGTCCCGGTCGAGCGCGGACCCGACGAGGTGGTCGACCTGCCGGCCTGGCTCGGCCTGACCGCCCGCAAGGTCGACCTGTCCCGGCACGACCTCCGGATCTTCTCGGAGATCGTGGACGCGTCGAAGATGAGCGTCGACCAGATCCTCGCCAAGGGGCTCGATCTCGCCGGGCGCGGCGCGGACGTCATCGATCTCGGCGGGCTGCCCGATACCCCGTTCCCGCACCTCGAGGATTCCGTGCGCGCGCTGAAGGGCGCCGGCCTGAAGGTCAGCGTCGATTCCTTCTCGAGCGAGGAACTGGTCCGGGGCGCCGGCGCCGGCGCCGATTTCCTGCTGAGCCTGAACGAGGAGACCCTCGATCTCGCCTTCGAGACCGACGCGGTGCCGATCCTCGTGCCGATGCGGCCCGACGACCTGCCCTCCCTCGATCGGGCGATCGAGCGCATGCTCAAGGCGGGGCGTCCGTTCATGGCGGACCCGATCCTCGAGCCGATCCACCACGGCTTCGTCGACTCGATCGCGCGCTACCGCGACACCCGCGCCCGCTGGCCCGATATCGACATGATGATGGGCACCGGCAACCTGACCGAGCTGACCGAGGCCGACTCCCTCGGCGTCACCGCGCTGCTCGTCGGCATGTGCTCGGAACTGTCGATCCGCAACGCGCTGATCGTGCAGGTCTCCAACCACACCCGCCGCACCGTCGAGGAGCACGACGCCGCCCGGCGGGTCATGTACGCGGCAAAAGCCGATTCGGCGCTGCCGAAGGGCTACGGCCGGGCGCTGCTCGCCCTCCACGACAAGCGCCCGTTCGTGCAGACCGCCGACGAGATCGCCCAGGCGGCCGCCGAGGTGCGCGACCCGAATTACCGGATCGTGATCGCCGAGGACGGGATCCACCTCTACAACCGCGACATCCACAGGGTCGGCACCGACGCGATGGCCTTCTTCCCCGAACTCGACGTCGCGAGCGACGGCGCCCACGCCTTCTACCTCGGCGCCGAACTCGCCAAGGCCGAGACGGCGTGGCGCCTCGGCAAGCGCTACGTCCAGGACGAGGCGCTCGACTGGGGCTGCGCGGCCGACGCCGATGTCGAGGATGCCACCGCCTTCAAGAAGGCCGGCCATACCCGCCATTCCGGACCCGACGCGCCGGCGCCCGGCACGCGCGACGCCCGCCTGGTCGGGCCCGAGGCCGGCGCGACCGCGCCCGAGACGATCCCGGACGGCGAGGCGCGCGCCGCGGGCGCGCCCGAGGGCCCGCAGGACCCGCCGGCCAAGCTGGTCTGCGGGCGTCTCGTCCCCGCCGACAAGGCGTGAGGCCATGCCGCTGATCCTCGAGACCGTCGTCACGACCCTGTCCCCGTCGGGGGAGCTGCACCTCGTCCCGTTCGGGCTGATCGGCGAGGCGGAGGTCTACGTCCTCGCGCCGTTCCGGCCGTCGCCGACCATCGCCAACCTGGAGGCCAATCCCTGCTTCGCGGCCTCGAGCCCGCGCGACATCCGGGTGATCGCCGGCGCGGTGACCGGCCGGCGCGAATGGCCGACGCTGCCGTGCGCGGCGATCGAGGGCCGCCGCCTCGCCGACAGTTTCGGCCACGCGGAGTTCGCGGTCGCCTCCGTCGAGGCCCACGAGACCCGGCCGCGCTTCCGCGGCCGGATGGTCCACAGCGCCGCGCACGCGCCGTTCATCGGCTATAACCGCGCGCAGGCGGCCGTCCTGGAGGCCGCCATTCTTTCGACCCGGCTCCACATGCTGGAGCCCGAGAAGGTGTTGACGGAGATGGCCTACCTCGCCATCGCCATCGGCAAGACCGCGGGACCGCGCGAGCGCGAGGCCTGGGGTTGGATCGAGGACAAGGTCGCGGCGGCGCTCGGCCCCGAGGCGCGCGTCCTCGATCGCGACGACCGCTGAGGGCGGGAGGAGAAGGACAAGATGAAGAAAATCACCCTGGCCCTGGCGGCCACGGCGGCCCTGGTGGCGGCGACCGCGCAGGCCCACGGGCCGACCCGGCGCAAGATCACCGAGTCGATCGAGATCAACGCCCCCGCCGACAAGGTCTGGGCCGTGGTCGGCGACCTGAAGAATGCCGACTGGATGCAGAACGTGACCAAGACCGAGCTGACCGGCGACCCGGCCGGCAAGTTCAAGCGCGTGCTGACGCTCAAGAACGGAAACCAGATCTCCGAGACCAGCAACAAGTACAAGCCGGAGGACAAGATGTTCTCCTACTACATCGACAAAGTTGACGTGAAGGATCTTCCGGCGAACGACTATTCGGCGACGATCACGGTCGAGCCCGAGGGCAACGCCAAGTCGAAGGTCGAGTGGAAGGCCGCCTTCTATCGCGGCTACATGAACAACGATCCGCCGCCGGATCTGAACGACGAGGCCTCCGAGAAGGGCGTGGGCGACTGGATCAAGGCGAGCCTCGCCAACCTGAAGGCCAAGGTCGAGAAGGGCTCGTGAGCCCGGCTCGGGGCCGCGCGGCCCTCGCCGCCGGCCTCGTCCTCGTCGCGACCGCCTCCCGGGCCGAACCGGCCCGGGAGGCCATCGTCACCGCCCAGCTCGGCGGCGCGGTCGAGATCGTCGATCTGGCCGCCGGGACGGTGGTGCGCCGCATCCCCGTCGACGGCGCCCCGGCCGGGATCGCGCTGTCGCCCGATCGCCGGCGCGCCTACGTCACGCGCCCGGAAGGGCACGGTCTCGCCATCCTCGACCTCGATGTCGGCAAGGTCCTGGCCGAGGTGCCGCTGCCCGGCGGCCCGCTCGGCGTCGCGGCCGACCCGCGCGGCGGCACGGTCTACGTCGCCGACTGGTACGGGCACCGCCTGTTCGTGCTGACCGAGCGCGACGGGGCGCTGGTCCCGGACGGCGAGATCGCGGTGGGCGCCTCGCCCTCGGGAATCGCCGTCAGTCCCGACGGGGCGACGCTCTACGTCGCCAACCGCGAGGCCGACACGGTCTCGGTCGTCGACGCGGCGACCCGTCGGGAGACCAAGGTCATCCCGGTGGGGCAGCATCCGTTCGGCATCACGCTCGATGCCGCGGCGGCGCGCGCCTACACGGCCAACGTCACCGGCGACGACGTCTCCGTCCTGGATCTCCGGACGGGGCGGGAGATCGGCCGCGTCCCGACCGGCCGCCGCCCCTACGTCATCGCCCTCGCGGGAGGGCGCGGCTTCGTCACGGACCAGTATGCCGGCAGCGTCACGGCCTTCGATCTCGCCACGCTCAAGCCCATCGCGGACGTCGATGTCGGCGACCATCCGGAAGGGATCGCGGCGGATTCCGACGGCCGCCTCTACGTCGCCAACTGGGGCGACAACACGCTGAGCATCCTCGACTCGAAGACGCTCACGGTGCTGGCGACCATCCCGACCGGCAACGGCCCCCGCTCGTTCGGCGCGTTCCTGCGCTGAGCGTCAGCCCGGGTGGCGCCGGGGTGCCCGACGGTAGGCCGCGCGGGCCACCAGGAGCGCGCCGCCGACCTGCAGCAAGCCGCTCTCGCCGAGATCCGAGGGGGCGACATGCGCCTGGATCAGCAGCCGTGTCAGCGCGTTCAGGGCGAGCAGCGTCAGGCAGAAGGCGGCCGCGGCGAGCAGGCTGGCGACGAACTCGGGCATGATCTCCCTCCCGTGTCGGACGGGGGGAGATTAGCAAGCCGCGCGCCAAGGCCAAGCTGTCGCGGTCGCCGATCTCAGCGCTTGCGGCCGGCGGGTGCGGGTGCCGGCGTCCCGGCCTGCGCGGCCGGCGTGGGCCGCGGCGTCTCGACGGCGAGCCGCTTCACCGGCCAACCGTCGCTCCAGCGCTCCATGTCGGCGAGGCGCGGATTGTTCTTCAGCGCCGTCGCGTCCGACCCGGCGAAGGCGGCGGCGGCGGCGAGATCGAAGGTCTTCCAGAACCCGAGGTAATCGAGCGCGTCGACCCGGGCGAGGTTGATCTGCGAGACCAGGGTCTGCTGCTCGCCGGACAGCGCCATGTCGGCGGACCAGCGGAACGGCGGCGGCTTCGCGGCGTCCTTGGGCGCGTCCTTCGGCTCCGGGCCCGGCTTGATGGCACCGCCGTCGTAGGCGGTGTCGACCCCCGCGGGGGCTGCCAGGGTCGCCGTCAGGGCCGGGAAGCCGTGGTCGTCCGAGAGGGCCCGCACGAAGAGCTTGCGCTCCAGCGGCACGGCGCTCGCCTCGCGCAGGAGGCGCTTCGCCGCGAGATCGGCGGCCCGGGTGTCCTTGTCGCCGACCATGGTCACGAGCAGCGTGGCGGGATCGATCGCCGACAGGTCGGTGAGGGCGATACCGCGGGATTTCGGCCCGCTGGCGATGCCGCCGGGCGTGACCGCGAAGATCAGCTTCGGAACCGGCAGCCCCTGCGCCTTGGCGGCGGCCGCAAGATCCATGGCGAGCGGCGCCCCGGCCAGGTGGCCGATCATCGCGACGCGGCCGAGGTCGGGCTTCGCCTCGCCGTCCGTCGAGATCTCGGCGAGGGCCGCCTTGACCAGGGACTCGGCGATGGCGGGCGCGTCGGCCGGACGGGTCCGGTTCACCTCTTGGAACCGCGGGTAGAGGACGAGCCAGCCCTGGCGCGCGAGATGGTCGATCCAGCCGCCGTAGCTCTGCGGATTGACCGCACCCCACCCGTGCAGAAAGATCGCGACCGGCCGCCCCGCCTCGGGGGCCGCGCCCGCGGCGTAGAACGCGTAGGTGGAGGCCGTGCCGCGGCCGAGAAGCCGCTTGGTCACCGTCGCCTTGCGGTCACCGACACCGCCCGCACCGTCGGCGGGCTGGGCCGGCGGGGTCGCCGCCTGAACGGACACCAGACCGGCCAGGGTCATGATCGCGGCGGCTGTGAACGATCCGCGAAGGACTGAGAGACGCATCCAGGACTCGACTGAGAGACGCACTGCGTCGGCAGGTCAGAAAGCGCTGAATAGCAGATTCTCTCGTCTTGGCGACCCGCTGTCCCAGTCTCCCGTCAAGCTCGGCGGTGGGACCTAGACGTGGCCGCAGGCCGACGGACCCGCGCGGTCGAGCCGCTGCGCGAGGGCCGCCAACTCGGCCGGGATGTCGCCATCCGCGGCGCCGTAGACCGTGAGCAGACCTTCGCGAACCGTGTCGAGAACGGCGGATTCCACCGTATCCCGCGCGCCGGGCCGGCGGAGAGAATCGGCATGGTTGGCTGAGACGATCTTCATGGCGGCGTCGTGGATCAGTTGTACTGCGCAAGTCCGGGCGCGGCGCGCACCGGAGTGGCGTACAACTGTGGGGCCGCGTCAGGTTTCCAGACCGGACGGGATTATTTTGCCCCCCGGTCCGATAACGGACGGTCCGGACCCGGTGGAGGGCCGCCCCGCGGCCTGCTCCACCCAGGCGAGAATGTCCTCGGCGCGCCAGGGCTTCGGGATGAAGGTGGCGGAGACGCGAAGGTCGCTCGGCTGGTCGCCCGCATCGCCCGAAGTCAGCAGGACCCGCACGCGCGGCCAGGTGACGCCGATGATCCGCGCGAGCTCGAAGCCGCCGATCGGCCCGGGGGTGCGAACGTCCGAAAAGACGACGCTGACTTCGTCGGCGCGATCGTTGAGGATGGCCAGGGCGCGGTCGGCGGTCTCGGCCTCGATCACCGTGAAGCCGGTATCCTCCAGCAGCGTGGCCGCGAGGAAGCGCTCGTCGGGCTGGTCCTCCACGACGAGGATCACGGGCTTCTGGCCAGGCTGTACCGAATCGCTCATGGACCAGGACACTCTACAGGGGCTGAACGGCGGTCGCTTCGATCGGTTCAACGCCCGAGCGCCGCGAAGGGCCAGACCCGCGCGGGCACAGATCCTCCTTGGATCCTTGCACGATTGTGAAGTTGTGGCCGTGTCTTGGGTAACACAGCCGTCCCGGAACGCGCTCGATCGGGCGTCCTGAGGCGTCTATTCAGCCGACGCCGTGCGATTTCAGGAAGGCCAGCGCGCGCGCCCAGCCATCCTCCGCGGCCTCGCGCCGGTAGCTCGGACGGTAATCCGCGTGGAAGCCGTGCGGCGCCTCCGGGTAGATCACGAGCTCGACACTCTTGCCCGCCGCCTTGGCGCGGTCGCGCGCCTCCTCGACCGCCGCCACGGGGATCCCGGCATCGGCCCCGCCGTAGAGGGCGAGGAGCGGGGCGTGGATCTCGGCCGCCACGTCTCCGGCGGTGCGCGGCTGGATGTCGGTCCGCTCGCCGCCGATCGGTCCGTACCAGGCCACGGCCGCCTTCAGGTCGCGACGATGGGCCGCGTAGAGCCACGCGTCGCGCCCGCCGCGGCACCAGCCCATGACGCCCAGACGGTTCGGGTCGCCCTTCGCCGCGGAGGCCGCCCAGGCCACCGTCGCGTCGAGATCGCCGATCCACTGCGCGTCCGGCGTCTTTGCGATGACGTCCCGGATGATCTGCTTGGGATCCGACATGGTCGAGAGGTCGCCCTGGCGGGCGTAGAGCTCGGGGGCCACGGCGCAGTAACCGGCCTTCGCGAGCCGGCGACAGATGTCCTTGATGTAGTCGTGGACGCCGAAGATCTCCTCGATCACCAGGACGATCGGGAACGGGCCCGCGCCCTCCGGAACCGCCCGGTAGGCCGGCATCGGGCCGTCCGCGGCCGGGATCTTCACCTCGCCGGCCTCGATGCCCGCACTGTCCGTGTGGATCACCTGGGCCTCGACGCGGGTGGTCGCGAGCGTCAGGCCGCTCATCAGGCTCGTCATCACGAAGCCCCGCCGCGACAGGGGCGGCGTGATCAGCCCGTCGAGTCCGGCCCGGTCGTGATCCGCCATGGTGCTCTCTCCCTCGGTTCGAGGATGAGGGCTACCCGCGCGCGGCGGCCCGGGTCAAATCGCCCGCCGTTACCGGGCCGTCAGGCCCCGGCAGCCGCCAGGGCCCGGACCGGCCGCGGGGCCGGAGCGCGCACGGGCGCGGCGATCTCGCGTGGCTTCAGCATGTCGCCCAGGCTGACGAAGGTCTCGGCGGCCGGGGCGACCACGGCGCGGATGCCGTAGCCCAGCGCGAAGGACCGGATCAGCTCGGCGTCCCGCTGGATGCCGAACCGGTCGAGGGCCGCGAGGAACGCCTCGCGGAACAGGCTCGGCCGGCACCAGCGCTTCTCGGCCATCTGAAGCGGCCAGTCCCACAGGCCCTCGGATCGGCGCATCGCCAGCGCCGTGCGGGCGATGAAATAGCCGGTCTCGCGGTGCTCGATCCCGTCCGCCTGCACCGACCAGTCGTCGTTGCCGAACAGTTCGACCTCAGCCGCGTTGCCCATCGGGTCCTCCGCCCTGCACCAGCCTTCCGGCGCACCGGAACATTGCCGGAACACTGGCGCGGAATTCGGCGGGGGTCAAGGCGCTTGTTCCCGGTGCGTTCGCGAAAGCCCGGAGGCTGGCCTCAGCGGGTCTTGAACATGGCGTGCTCGATCCGGTCTCCGGGCGCGATCCCGAGCTTCGCCGCGGTGCCGGCGTTCAGCTCCAGCACCGCCAGGACCGGGCCGCCCGAGGAGATGATCGCCGTGGACAGGGGCTCGGTATCGGCCGCGATCCGGCTGATGGTCCCGTCGGGGCGGATGAACACCATGTCGAGCGGCAGGTAGGTGTTCTTCATCCACATGGTCACGGGCTGGTCCTGCTCGAAGTCGAACAGCATGCCGTGGTCGGCCGCCATGTGGCGGCGGAACATCAGGCCGCGGGCGCGGGCGGCGTCGTCGCGCATCACCTCGACGTCGAAGCGCTTCGGCCCGGCCTTCGTGACGATCGTCAGCGGCTCCGATCTGGCCGTGGCGGCCCGGGCGGCCGCCTGCGCGACGGCGGCGGGGGCCGGCGCGATCGCGGTCAGGGCGAGGCAGGCGATGGCGGCCGCCCGGGCCGTGCGGAAGAGGGATCTCACAGGCTCATGCCTCTCGTGGGATGGCGCGCGGACCGCGGGGTCCGTCGCCCGGTGATAGACCAGGATGCGCGCGAGGGGAATCCGATCCCGGGTTTTCCGAGCCCCACCAAGGAGATAGGACGCACTGTGCTTGGCGGGAAAACGCGTCCTCAGTGGGACGAGGGCATGGCTCCGTCGATCAGCCGCACCTCGGCCGCCATCACGCCTTTCGAGCCGTCGCCGTAGCGGACCAGTACGGACTCGCCGGGCTTCAGCTCGGCGATACCGTAGCGCCGCAGCGTCTCCATGTGCACGAAGATGTCCGGCGTCCCGTCGCCGCGCGTCAGGAATCCGAACCCGCGGAGGCGGTTGAACCACTTCACGACGGCGGTCTCGAGCCCGCTGGTCGGCGTTACGGTGACGTGCGTGCGCGGCATCGGCAGCTCGGAGGGATGCACCGCCGTCGCCTGATCGAGGGAGATCACCCGGAAGGCCTGCCAGCCGCGGGGCCGCTCCACGGCCTCCACGACGATGCGGGCGCCCTCGCTGGCGGCCTGGTAGCCGTCGCGCCGCAGGCAGGTGACGTGGAGCAGGATGTCGGGCGCGCCGTCGTCGGGCACGATGAACCCGAAGCCCTTCGAAACGTCGAACCACTTGATGCGGCCGGCCACCTCGACGAGGTCGAGCGCCTCATCCTCGTGCTGTCCCGTCTCGCCGGTACGGGCGATCATCCCCCGCTCGGGGTTCTCGGGCCCGGATCCGCGTTCGTCAGACATGGCCGAGCAACCTACACCGAATCACGCCGCGCGCTCTCCCGGGAAGATTAACGAAGTCCTGATGTCCGGGAAGCCCATTTGACCGGCAGAACAGGGCCGCCAAGTTGCAATCTCGGCGCAAGGAGGCCGGATCGCAACAGTCGATCGGTCGCAGGCTACGGCGTGAGCGGTGTTTAAGCGCCGGGACCGTCGAGGGGTTTTCCGGATCCCGCGAGGCCCGCCTCGGCGGCGCGTGCCGGCCCCGGTGGCGTTCACGTTTCTGAGAGCCGCGGCACCCGATTCGGGCCCGGGCGAGCTCTCCGGTGCAGGCCGCGATGGAAAGGGCGGCCCCGACATGGTTTGGGTGAACCATCATGTCCGTCGACGTCACCCTCGATCGCCCCGTCTCCGCGCCGCCGGCCGCGATCCCCTCTCCGCCGCGTCGCCTGCCGGTCATCGACGCGGCCCGGGCGACCGCCCTGCTGGCGATGGCGAGCTATCACACGCTCTGGGATCTCGGTCATCTGCGGCTGACCGCGGAGAACTACGCGCTGACCCCGACGGGACGGCACGCCGCCGAGATGATCGCCGGCAGCTTCCTGGTCCTGGTCGGCGTCGGCCTCGTGCTGATGAACGGTCGCGGGATCCGGCCCCGGCCGACCCTCCTGCGGTTCGCGCGGATCGGCGGGGCGGCGCTCCTCGTGACCCTCGGCACCTGGGTCATGTTCCCGGACGCCTTCGTGTTCTTCGGCGTGCTCCACTGCATCGCGGTCTCGAGCCTGCTCGGGCTGCCGTTCCTCTTCCTGCCGATTCCGGTCACCGCCCTCGCGTCCGCAGCCGTGCTTGCCGCGCCGCACGTCGTGCACGCGCCGATCCTCGACGCGCCGGCCCTGTTCTTCCTCGGCCTGGGCTCGGTCGTGCCGCGGACGAACGACTATGTGCCGCTCTTCCCGTGGTTCGGGCTGGTGCTTGCCGGGATCGTCCTGGGTCGGCTGGCGCTGCCGCGGCTCGCCCGTTCACGTCTGGGAGCCTGGGCGCCGCGCACGCGGCTCGGCCGCGCCGCCACCGTCGCGGGCCGCCACAGCCTCGCGATCTACCTCGTCCACCAGCCGCTGCTGCTGGCGCTGCTGACCGGGCTGGTGACGGTGGTGGGTGCCAATCCGCGCGCCGGGCTGCGGGCGTTCCGCGCCGACTACGTGACGATCTGCGCGCGCACCGGCGGCGAGCCGCCGCTCTGCCGCATCGCGGCCCGCTGCACATCGGAGGCGCTGCTGCGCGAGGATCTGTTCCGGGAGGATGGCCGGCCCTTCAGCGGGACGGAGCGCCTGCGCGCGCAGGCGATCTCGCAGGGCTGCTACGCCACCCTGGAGGCCGCCGCGCGATCCGCGCGGTGATGGCCGGCGTCCGACCTTTCGGGGCCGGCCGCCGGCGGGGACCGGATCAGTCCTTGGCGCGCTCGACGTAGGAGCCGTCGGCCGTCATGACGACGACGCGGGTGCCGGCGGCGATGTGGGGCGGCACGGTCGTGCGCACGCCGTTCGACAGGGTCGCGGGCTTGTAGGACGACGAGGCGGTCTGGCCCTTCAGGACCGGCTCGGTCTCGGCGACCTCCAGGGTCACGCGCTGGGGCAGCTCGATGGTCAGCGGGACGCCGTTATGGACGGAGAGCATCACCGCCATGCCCTCCTGGAGATACGGGGCGGCGTCGCCGACCACGTCCTCCGGCACCGCGATCTGCTCGTAGTTCTCGGGGTTCATGAAGTGGAACCCCTCGCCGTCGCTGTAGAGGAAGGTGTGCTCGCGATCCTCCACGAAGGCGCGCTCGACCTGCTCGGTGGTCCGGTAGCGCTCGGACACCTTCACGCCGTCCGTGATCCGGCGCATGTCGAGCTGGGTCACCGGAGTGCCCTTGCCGGGGTGGATGTTCTCGGCGAACAGGATCACGTAGAGCTTGCCGTCCTTCTCGACGACGTTGCCCTTACGGAGCGTTGAGGCGATCACCTTCACGGAATTGCGTCCTGCATTGACATGGGGGCCGGCACGCGCCAAGCGCGGGCGCTGCATCTCGGACCCCGCCACTATCGCATCTGCGCCGCGGTTGCCAGCGGGCGGGCATGAACCGTCGATGGCAACGCGCCTCGGCCGCGGCGCGTCTCCGCGGTCCGGAGCCAGTCAGGGCCGAGGATGAGAGTGCTCCAGAACGCCACGCCGCCCGGTCGGAGCCGGCCGGTCCCGCCCCGGCGCGGAGGCCGGTCGTGACCGGAGCCGCCTCCCCCTGGTGGACGGCCGGTCGCCACGCCGACCGGCGCCCGGCGCTGCTCCTGCGCAACCGCGTCCTCGCGGCGTTCCGCGGGTGGTTCGCGGACCGCGACTTCGTCGAGGCCGAGGCCGCCTGCCTGCAGGTCTCGCCCGGCAACGAGGCGCATCTGTCGGCCTTCGCCACGGAAGCCATCGGGGCGAGCGGCGCCCGCACGCCGCTCTACCTGCACACCTCGCCGGAATTCGCCTGCAAGAAGCTCCTGGCCGCGGGCGAGACGCGGCTGTTCAGCGTCGCCCGGGTGTTCCGCAACCGCGAGCGCGGGCCGCTGCACCATCCCGAGTTCACGATGCTCGAGTGGTACCGGGCCGGCGCCCCCTACACGGCGCTGATGGCGGACTGCGCCGACCTGCTCGCCGGCGCGGCCGAGACCGCGGGCGCCCGCTGCTTCGCCTTCCGCGGCCGGGAGACGGACCCCTTCGCCGAGCCGGAGCGCCTGACCCTGGCCGAGGCCTTCGACCGCTTCGCCGGGATCGATCTCCTGGCGAGCGTCGCGCCGGGCGGCGGGACGGACCGCGAGGCCCTGGCCGCCGCCGTCGCGGGGGCCGGGCTCCGGGTCGCGCCGGACGATACCTGGGCCGACCTGTTCTCCCGCGTCCTCGTCGCGCGGGTCGAGCCGCATCTCGGCCTCGGCCGCCCGACCATCCTGTGCGAGTACCCGATCAGCGAGGCCGCCCTCGCCCGGCCGGCGCCGCACGACCCGCGCGTGGCCGAGCGCTTCGAGCTCTACGCCTGCGGCGTCGAGCTGGCCAACGCCTTCGGCGAGCTGACCGACCCGGCGGAGCAGCGCCGCCGGTTCGAGGCCGAGATGGCCGAGAAGCAGCGCGTCTACGGCGAGCGCTACCCGATCGACGACGAGTTCCTCGCGGCGCTCGCCGTCATGCCGGAAGCGTCCGGGATCGCCCTGGGCTTCGACCGCTTGGCGATGCTCGCCTGCGGGGCAAGCCGGGTCGAGGATGTGATCTGGACACCGGTGGCGGAGACGCGGCCATGAACCGGGCGCTGCGCAGCGCGGACGACCTCCTCTCCGCCGGCCTGATCTCCGGGGCGGAGGCCGACGCCCTCGGCGCCGTCCTCGCGCGCTACGCCGTCTCGGTGACGCCCGACATGGCCGAGCTGATCGACCCGCAGGATCCCGACGATCCGATCGGCCGCCAGTTCGTGCCCCGGGTCGCGGAGGCCGTCGCGACGCCGGAGGAGCGCGCCGACCCGATCGGCGATGCCGCCCACGCCCCGGTGACCGGAATCGTGCACCGCTACCCGGACCGCGTGCTGCTGAAGCCGCTCCACGTCTGCCCGGTCTACTGCCGCTTCTGCTTCCGCCGGGAGATGGTCGGGCCCGACGGGCTCGGGACGCTCACCGACGCCGAACTCGACGCCGCCCTCGCCTACATCGCGCAGGACCCGCGGATCTGGGAGGTGGTGCTCACCGGCGGCGACCCGTTCGCGCTCTCGCCGCGCCGGCTCGGCGTCATCGCCGAGCGCCTCGCCGCCATCGCCCACGTCCGGGTCATGCGGGTCCACACGCGCGTGCCCGTGGTGAAGCCCGACCTCGTCTCCGACGCCCTCGTTCGGGCGCTCAAGCGGTTCGGGCGCGCGGTCTTCGTCGCCGTCCACGCCAACCATCCGCGGGAATTCACCGCCGCCGCCAGCGCCGCCTGCGCCCGGCTGGTCGATGCCGGCATTCCCCTGGTCGGCCAGTCGGTGCTCCTGCGCGGCGTCAATGACGAGGCCGCGACCCTCGAGGCGCTGATGCGGACCCTCGTCGAGAACCGGATCAAGCCGTACTACCTCCACCACGGCGACCTCGCGCCCGGGACGGCCCACCTGCGCACGGACGTGGCCGAGGGGCAGGCGCTGATGCGCGCGCTGCGCGGCCGCCTCTCCGGCCTCGCCCAGCCGACCTACGTGCTCGACATTCCCGGCGGCCACGGCAAGGTGCCGATCGGACCCGGCTACCTGCGCGACACCCCCGACGGGGTGCGCGTGACCGATCCGGGCGGGCAGGACCACGCCTACCCGCCGAAGGCGTGACGGAGACTCTTCGATTATGCGCAGGCTTTGGGGCCGCCTCACCTCGGTGAACGTGCAGAAGGCGGTGTGGGGACTCGACGAGACGGGCTTGCCGTACGACCGGGTCGAGGCCGGCGGCGCCCACGGGGTCGTCAACGACCCCGGCTACCGTACGATGAACCCGAACGGCCTCGTTCCGACCCTGGAAGAGGACGGTTTCGTCCTCTGGGAGTCCAACGCGATCCTCCGCTACCTCGCGGCGACCGGCCCGGCCCTGGCCCTGCCGGCGGATCCGCGGGCGCGCGCCCAAGTCGAGCAGTGGCTCGACTGGCAGGCCACGAGCTTCACGCCGGCCATGCGCGACGCGTTCTGGCAGCTCTACCGCGCGGCCGATCCGGACCGCGGCCTGATCGCCGCCTCGGTCGAGAAGAGCGAGGCCATGGCCGAGATCCTCGACCATCATCTCGAGGGCCGGACCTACGTGGTCGGCGACAGCTTCAGCATCGCCGACATCGCTCTCGGCTGCGCGGCGCATCGCTGGCTGAACCTTCCGACCGAGCGGATCGAGCGCCCGGCGCTGCGTCGCTGGTACGAGCGGGTCGCGGCCCGCCCCGGTGCCGCCCGGGCGCTCGGCGAGCCCATCGCCTGACGGTCGCCGCGGCGCCCCGAGCCTTGCCGGCGCGCCCGCGCGATCCACCTTCCTCGACCGCGCCGCCCGGATCCGGACCGGCCTTTCACGGAGCCCCCGATGGCGATCGACCCGACCCTGCGCGACGCGCTCTCCGCCGTGACCCCGGCGAGCCTCGCCCGCGCCCTGGCGCGGGCCGGGGTGAAGGCCTGCACCCCGCACGGTCTCTCGGCGCGGGGGAGCGCGACCGTGGTCGGAGCCGCCTACACGATGCGGATGATCCCGGCCCGCGACGACGCCGCGGGTGATCTCGCCGCCGCCGTCGACGCCGTCCCCGAGGGGGCCGTCGTGGTCATCGATGCGGGATCCTCCGGCCTCGTCCTTCCCTTCGGGGCGATCCTGGCGGCGCGCCTTGCCCAGCGCGGCGCCGCCGGTCTGATCACCGACGCGGCCCTGCCGGAGGAGGTCGGCCTCCCCGCCTGGTGCCGGACGGTCGCGGCCACCGGGGCCCTGGCCCTGGTCGGCACGCAGGAGCGCGTCGCCTGCGGCGGTGCCGCCATCCATCCCGGCGATATCCTGGTCGGCGATACGACCGGCCTCGTCGCGGTGCCGGCGGCGCTCGCCGAGCGCGTCGCCCTGGAGGCCGTGGAGCAGCAGCGCCTCGACCTCTGGATCCAGCGCGAGGTCGAGCGCGGCGCGGACCTCGCGAGCCTCCTCCCGCCGGACGCCGCGGCCCTCGCCCGGTTCGAGGCCGAGACGAGGCCGGCCTGAGCCCCGTGTTCTTCCCCGCCTCGAAGGTGATCTTCTTCCTGATCACCCCGTCGAATTTCTGCATCTTCGCGATCCTGCTCGGGATCGCCGTCGCGGCGGTGACGCGCTGGCGGAGGAGCGGTCTCGGCCTCGCGCTGCTGGGCAGTTTCCTGCTCGGCGCCGCCGGACTGGCGCCCCTCTCGGACGTGGCCCTGATCCCGCTCGAGCAGCGCTTCCCGGCCTATCCGGACGACGGCCCGGCCCCGACCGGGATCATCGTGCTGGGTGGCGGCATCGAGGCGGGTCTGTCAGAGGCGCGTCGCCAGATCGTCGTCAACGATGCCGGCGAGCGGCCGATCTATCTCGGCGACCTCGCCCGGCGCTACCCGGCGGCGCGGCTGGTCTTCTCCGGTGGCAGCGGCTTCATCGCGGGCGGCATGGCCGAAGCCGACATCGTGAGCCGGCAGGCGGACGTGATCGGCGTGCCGCGGACGCGCCTGATCCTGGAGAACCGCTCGCGCAACACCCACGAGAACGCCGCCTTCTCGGCGGCCCTGGTGAAGCCGAAGCCCGGCGAGCGCTGGCTGCTCGTGACCTCGGCCTGGCACATGCCTCGGGCGGTCGGCTGCTTCCGCCAAGCCGGCTTCGCGGTGGACGCCTTCCCGGTAGATTACCGGACCCGCGGCTGGAGCGACGTCGCGCACTTCCACGGCTTCGCGTCGGACGGGCTGCTCCAGTTCGATTTGGCCGTCAAGGAGTGGATCGGCCTCGTCGCCTATCGCCTGTCCGGCTACACGCCGGACTGGCTGCCGGGCCCGGATGCCGAGGGGGCTTCCGAGGCCGCGCCGGAAACCGGCAGCGACAATCGGTAGATCCCGCGGAAATCGTCCGGGTCGACGGGTCTCCCCTTCCGCAGGATCGCGATCTGCCCCGCGTGGGCCAGTCGCACCGCGACCCGTCGCACGGGCTGCATCAGCGGACCCCAGCCGTCCGGGTGCGGGCCGCCGAGGGCGCGGGCGACTTCCGAGGGACAGACCGTCTTGTCGGCGCCGCGCTCGGCCACGAGGCGCAGCATCGTCGTCTCGATCGCGGCGTCGTCGGGTCGTGGGTCGGTCATGTGCGGGCCTCCTCGGCGGGCGACAGGAGCGGAGCCTCGAGCGGCCCCTCGTGAGGTCCCTCCCCGGCTTCCAGGAGCGCCTTGCGGATCTCCGAGGCGAATTGGCGGCGCCACATGATGATCACGACGGCGGTCGTCGAGACGAACAGCACGTAGGGGCTGATGAACCAGCCGAGATAGGCGAGCGCGAAGAAGAACGCCCGCTGCCCGCGGGCGAAGTGACGCCCGGCGCTGACGTTCATGGCCGCGAGCCGCCGCACCGCCCGCAGCATCTCGATCTCGCTCGTGCCGGATCCCTTGTGCGGCACGGCGCCGAGCAGGATCGCCGTGTAATTGAACAGCCTGTAGGCCCAGGCGAATTTGAAGAAGGCGTAGACGAAGATCAGTGCGAGGCCGGCGACCTTCAGCTCCCAGGTCAGGCGGTTGGCCGCCGTCCCGAACGGCAGCGTGGCGAACAGGTTCAGGACATCGTCCCCGGAGCGCGACAGGGTCAGGACCGAGCCCAGGGCGATGAGCGAGGTCGAGGCGAAGAACGCCGTGCCGTTCTGCAGCGAGGCGTTGATCTGCGTGTCGACCACCCGGTTGTCGCGGCCGATGACCTGGCGCGCCCAGTTGGCCCGGTGGCCGTTCATGATCTGGCTGAGGGAGACCATCCTGCCGCGCAATCGGCCGACGGACAGGCCGTAGGCGATCCAGGCGAGGATGAAGTAGAGCAGCGCCGCGAGATCGAGGTGCGAGAAGGCGGCGCTGCCGGCGGACAGGTCGGTCATGGTCTCCGGATGGCGGATGCGTGAAGGGGCGGTCCGCCATACCAGTCCGCGGGCGCGCGCTGAACCCGCGGCGCCGTTGTCAGTCGCGCAGGATCCGGAACGCGCCGCCGGTCGGCACGTCGCCGCCGTCCCGCGCGGTCACGTCGGCCACGCGCGCGCCCGGCGGACCCGACCGGCACAGGGCCTCCATCTCCGCCACGGCCTCCGGCGCGCCGCTGAAGACCGCCTCGACCGAGCCGTCGTCGCGGTTGCGCACCGTGCCAGCGAGGCCGCGGGCGCGGGCCTCGGACTGCGTCCAGGCCCGGTAGGACACGCCCTGGACGCGACCGGTGACGATGACGGAGATCGTCCGGGTCTCACTCATGCGGGCGCGGTCTCGTCTGACGGGGCCCGCGCCGGGCGGCGCGGGCCGGAGGGGCCTTACTCGGCCGCGATCGGGCGACGGACGCCGGCAGCCAGGGTCTGGCTCCGCGTCGCGCCGGTGCGGACATGGGTGGAGTAGAGCATCAGGCCGGTGAAGGCGATGCCGCCCACGATGTTACCGATCAGCGTCGGGATCTCGTTCCAGAGCAGGTAGTCCATGACCGTCAGGTGGCCGCCCATGAGGATCGCCGACGGGAACAGGAACATGTTCACCACCGAGTGCTCGAAGGTCATGAAGAAGAACACCGTGATCGGCATCCACATGGCGATGACCTTGCCGGGCACCGAGGTCGACAGCATGGCGCCGATGACGCCGGTCGAGACCATCCAGTTGCACAGCATGGCGCGGACGAAGAGCGTCAGCATGCCGGAGGCGCCGTACTTCTCGTAGCCGAGGGTCCTGGCCTCGCCGATGCCGGCGATGAGCTTGCCGACGGCGTTCGGCTCGGTGGCGAAGCCGAAGGTGAAGACGATCGACATCATCACCGCCGTGGTCAGGGCGCCCGCGAAGTTGCCGAAGAAGACCAGCACCCAGTTGCGGGCGACGCCGGCCACGGTGACGCCGGGGCGCTTGTCGATGAGGGCGAGCGGGGTGAGCACGCAGACGCCGGTGAACAGGTCGTAGCCGAGCAGGTACAGCATCGAGAAGCCGACCGGGAACAGCAGGGCCGCCACCAGCGGCTGGCCGGTCGTCTGATTGATGGTCACCGCGAAGGCAGCGGCGAGCGCCAGGATCGCGCCGGCCATGTAGGCCCGGATGAACGTGTCCTTGGTGGCCATGAAGACCTTTGCCTCACCGGCATCGACGGCCTTCTTCACGAAATCGGCGGGCGCCAGATACGACATGCACAACTCTCCCTCGCGGGCGCACGCCGATCGTCGTTGACCGACGGGCGCGCCGCGCAATCACGGATGGCTGGCCGGGCGCGGTGCTGCCGTTCGCCCCCCAGCTCGATCGTGGGCAAGCATGTCGCGTACCAACTGCGCGGCGCTCAGGCCGGCAGGCCGCGGGCCCAGGTGCCGAGCTCCCGCAGATAGGCCGGGGGCAGCTGCGCCGCGCGCCCCGCCGCGACGACCGCCTCCAGGTATCCGGGCCGCGGGCGGCCGGGCGCGGTCGAGCACCCGCGATAGATCAGGGCGCGCTTGACGCCCTCTCCCGTGCGGACCGGGAGCGCCGCCTTGGTGTAGAGGCCGCCGGCGACGCCCTCGTAGCGGTCGAGCGCCGGGACGTCGTCGACAGCCAGCTCCCACAGGACGCCCCAGACGGTGCGTCGGGGATCGGGCACCACGGAGGCGTAGCCCTCGCGCATGATGATGAAGCGGTGGCGCGGCAGATGTCCGCCGCCGATCAGCCGCGAAACCGGGCAGCGCAGCGCCATCGCGGCGGCATCCATGTTGGCGCCGTAGGCGAAATAGAGGGGCATGCAGCCGCGATTCGTTGGCCGAGCTTCAGACTTATTGCACAGACCCGCGCGCGTCGCGCTGCGCGGACCACCCGTTGGCGCGCATGGCCGCAGCGGCGAGCGCCAGCGTGACGGCGCGACTCACGCATGTCACGACGATCTCGCCCGAATACAGGGTCTGATGCTTCGAAGCACGCGCCTCCCGGCCCGAGGCCGGGGCATCGCCGCGCAAGGCCAGATCGCCGCGAAGAAGGCGGTCGCCGGCCGCCGGGCAGGCGCATCCGCGATCCCGAAGCCTAGGGCGGTGATCGGCGTGACGAAGCCGATCACCGCGGACGCGACGGCGATGGTGCGCGGCGCCGGCGCCGACAATCTCGTCTGCGCGTCGCGAACGCAGTCAGGGCCGCGAGCGCGACGCGCGCCGCGATCAGGCGAATTCCAGGATCACCGCGTCGACGGCGAGGCTGTCGCCCTCCTTGGCGTGGATCTTCCCCACCGTGGCGTCGCGCTCGGCGCGGAGCACGTTCTCCATCTTCATCGCCTCGACGACCGCGATCGGCTCGCCGTTCTTCACCTCCTGGCCCTCGGTGACGAGGATCTGCTTCACGAGACCGGGCATCGGGCAGAGCACCTGCTTGCCCGAGCCCGCCTGCTCCTTCACCGGCATCAGGGCGGCGAGTTCCGCTTCGCGCCGGGTGTAGACCCGGGCCTCGGCGGCCGCGCCGGCATGCTGCAGGAACACGCCGTTGAGGAGGCTGCGCACCTGGATCGCCACCCGCTCCGAGCCGATC
This sequence comes from Methylobacterium sp. PvP105, assembly GCF_017876975.1. Classification (NCBI taxonomy): domain Bacteria; kingdom Pseudomonadati; phylum Pseudomonadota; class Alphaproteobacteria; order Hyphomicrobiales; family Methylobacteriaceae; genus Methylobacterium; species Methylobacterium sp. PvP105. The sequence goes on from NZ_JAGIPA010000001.1 coordinate 3,888,381, forward strand.
GTGCCGATCCAGACCGGCTCGCCCGGGCGCCACGCACTCGCCACCGCGAGCGCCGCGCCGTCGTCGCGGGTGACGAGGATGTCCTCGCCCTCCGGCTCGACCGTCACCGGGAAGGCTTGGCCCGCCAGGATCACGACGCGCTCACGCTCGAAGGCGAAGAGGCCGGGCGCGCGCATCTGCCCGGAGATGCCGCGCTTGCGCTGGTTGAGCTTGTGGTCGATCGCCGCCGCGGCGGCCATCATGCGGACCGCCACCGGGCCGGCCGGCTCCGGCGCCGTGAAGCCCTCGGGGAATTCCTCGGCGATGAAGCCTGTGGACAGCCGGCCCTCCTGCCAGCGCGGATGGGCCATCAGCGCCGAGAGGAACGGGATGTTGTGGCGGATGCCGTCGATCGCGAAGGCGTCGAGGGCCTCGGCCTGGGCAGCCACCGCCTCCGCCCGGGTCGGCGCCCAGGTGACCAGCTTGGCGATCATCGGGTCGTAGTGGATGGCGATCTCGCCGCCCTCCTCCACGCCGGTATCGTTGCGCACGATCGCCGTGCCCTGCTGGCCCTCCTCCGGCGGACGGTAGGTGGTCAGCCGGCCGATCGAGGGCAGGAAGTTGCGGGTCGGGTCCTCGGCGTAGACGCGGCTCTCCACCGCCCAGCCGTTCAGCTTCACGTCGTCCTGAGTGATCGGAAGCTTCTCGCCGGCCGCGACCCGGATCATCAGCTCGACGAGGTCGAGGCCGGTGATCATCTCGGTGACCGGGTGCTCGACCTGCAGACGGGTGTTCATCTCCAGGAAGTAGAACGACTTGTCCTGCCCGGCGACGAACTCGACCGTCCCGGCCGAATCGTAGTTCACCGCCTTGGCGAGCGCGACCGCCTGCTCGCCCATCTTGCGGCGGGTCTTCTTGTCGAGGAGCGGCGACGGCGCCTCCTCGATCACCTTCTGGTTACGGCGCTGGATCGAGCACTCGCGCTCGCCGAGGTAGACAACGTTGCCGTGCTTGTCGCCGATCAGCTGGATCTCGATGTGGCGCGGGTCGGTGATGAACTTCTCGATGAAGACCCGGTCGTCGCCGAAGGAGGAGGCCGCCTCCGACTTCGCGCGGGCGAAGCCCTCCGCCACTTCCTCGCCCGAGTAGGCGATGCGCATGCCCTTGCCGCCGCCGCCAGCGGACGCCTTGATCATCACCGGGTAGCCGATCTCGTCGGCGATCTTCCTGGCGTGCTCGGGTGATTCGATCACGCCGAGGAATCCCGGAACGGTCGAGACCTCGGCGGCGGCTGCCGCCTTCTTCGACTCGATCTTGTCGCCCATGGCGGCGATGGCCCCCGGGTTCGGGCCGATGAACACGATGCCGGCGGCCTCGAGCGCCTTCGGGAAGGCTTCGCGCTCGGAGAGGAAGCCGTAGCCGGGATGCACGGCCTGGGCGCCGGTCTTCTTGCAGGCCTCGACGATCTTCTCGATTACGAGGTACGATTCGGACGCGGCAGCGGGCCCGATATGCACGGCCTCGTCGGCCATGGCGACGTGCACGGCGTCGCGATCGGCATCCGAGTAGACCGCTACGGTCTTGATGCCCATCCTCCGGGCCGTCTTGATCACCCGGCAGGCGATCTCGCCCCGGTTGGCAATCAGGATCTTGTCGAACATCGCTGGCGCACTGCTTTCGAGATCGCCGGATTGCGCACCGGCTTGACTGTCCCGATAGATCAGTTGCGCCGCGGACGGAAGCTGCGCCTTGGTCTGAGGCTCAGGCGGCCAGGGCGAAGGTCATGCGGGGGGCCTGGGCCGTGTCGCGGACGCGACGGTTGGCCTCCAGGGCGAAGGCGACCAGCGATTCGGCGCTGCTCTCGGCCTCGCGGACCACTTCCATGGCGATCCGGGCACCCACGGCGCTCGGGCCGTCGCGGCCGCTGAGGGAGGCGGCGAGCCACGCGGCGACGTCGCGGTCGATGTAGCCGGTCGGGCGCGAGCCCCACACCGCGAAGTCGACGACCGAGGCGACCAGGAAGTCGGCGAAGGCGTCGGAGCCGATCACCGCCCGCTCGAGGGCGATCAGCAGGTCGGCGTCCTCGCGGCTCATCAGGCCGTCCGGGAGAACTTCGCGCTTCAGGACGAGCAGGTCCTCGTCGCTGATCGTGCCGGCCGAGACAGCATGGTTGCAGAACTGTTGAACGGAAATGGTGGTCATGATCGCCTGCCTCCCCGACCTTTGTTGCGGTCGGCTCTAGTCCCTGTGTGTCTTCAACTTACGGGACCGCCCCCCTTCCAGAGGTTAATGGCGAGATCTGAACGGAAGTTCAGGTAAACACCCCCCGAGCAAGCAGGCTTATTGGGACGTTGACCGGTTGCGTTACCGGACGATGACCGTGGCCCCGACGGGGACCCGGTTGTAGAGGTCGACCACGTCGATGTTGCGCATCCGGATGCAGCCGGAGGAGACCGCCTGACCGATCTTCTCCGGCTCGTTGGTGCCGTGGATCCGATAGAGCGTGTCGCGGCCGCGATCCGACAGGTACAGGGCCCGGGCGCCGAGCGGATTCATCGGGCCGCCCTGCATGGCGTGGACGTGCGGCCAGCGCTTGATCATCTCGGCCGGCGGATTCCAGGCCGGCCATTCCGCCTTGCGGTCGATCCGGGCGGTGCCGGTCCAGCCATAGGCCTCGTCGCCCACCGAGACGCCGTAGCGCATCGCCCGGCCGTTCGGCAGGACGAGGTAGAGCTGGCGCTCCTTGGTCTCGACCACGATCGTGCCGGGCGCCTCCCGGGTCGGGTCGGCGATCTCGTAGCGCGCGAAGTGCGGATCGAACTCGGCCTCTGGGACGAGGGCCATGTACTCGGCGTCGCGGGCCGAGAGGGCGGGATCGGGCACGCCCTTGAAGGTGCAGCCTGCCAGGAGCAGGGCGCAGCCGAGTACCGAGATGATGCGCATGTCCCGCCTCGAGGATCGTCGCGGCCGCGGACGGAGGATCGGCGATCCGGATCCGTCCCGTTGACGAATCGCGCAACCATAAGGGGGCAACGGCACCCCGCCGTAGTCCGCGCGTTGGGCCCGTGGCACATTGCCGGCTCCTGTTGCCGGTGCGCGACAGGCGAGCATCCGGGAGCGACCCTCGTGACCACCCTCTACGTGAGCCATCCCGCCAGCTTCGATCACGAGGTTCCCGAGGGGCATCCGGAGCGGCCGGCCCGGATGCGCGCCGTGGAGCGGGCCCTGGAGGACGAGCGCTTCGCCGGTCTCGTGCGGGCCACGGCGCCCCGCGGCGAGATCGAGGCCGTCACCCTCGCGCATCCGCGCGCTTACGTGGACGCCCTGGTGGCGGCGGTGCCCGAGCACGGCATGGTCGGCATCGATTCCGACACGATCCTGTCGGCGGGCAGCCTGGAGGCGACGCTCCGCGCGGTGGGCGGAGGGATGCACGCGGTCGACGCGGTCGTCGGCGGCGAGTGCCGCAACGCCTTCGTGGCCATGCGCCCGCCCGGCCACCACGCCGAGCGGACCCGCGCGATGGGCTTCTGCCTGTTCAACCACGCCGCCATCGCGGCCCGCCACGCCCGGCAGAAGCACGGCGCCGAGCGGGTGGCCCTGGTGGATTGGGACGTCCACCACGGCAACGGCAGTCAGGACATCTTCTGGAACGACGCCTCGGTGCTCTACTGCTCGACTCACCAGATGCCGCTCTATCCCGGGACCGGGTCGCCCTCCGAGCGCGGCGAGAAGGACACGATCGTCAACGTGCCGCTGCGGCCGAACGACGACGGCGAGGTCTTCCGGGAGGCCTTCGAGACCGGAATCCTGTCGCGTCTGGAAGCCTTCCGGCCCGACGTCATCGTGATCTCCGCCGGCTTCGACGCGCACAAGCTGGATCCTCTGGCCAACCTGCGCCTCGAGGCCGAGGATTTCGGCTGGGCGACCCGCCGCCTGATGGACCTCGCGGAGCGCTGCGCGGGCGGCCGGATCGTCTCGATCCTCGAGGGCGGCTACAGCCTCGAAGGGCTCGGCAAGTCGGTGGCGGCCCATGTCGACGCCCTGATGGGGCGCTGACGCGGCCGTTGCGGCCGTCCGCCGGCAAGCCATAATCGGCGGCTCGGGGGAGATCGCAGCCATGCCGCCACGGAACCGAACGATGCCGCCGGTGCATCGGCGCGCCCCCGGCGCTCGCGCGGGTTCGGGGCGATGACGCCGGCGGGATTCCTGACCTACGCGCTCGCCCTCGGCGTCGCGGCCGCGATCCCCGGGCCCGGAATCGTCGCCCTGGTCGCCCGGGCCCTGGGCGCGGGCTTCGGCGCCGCAATGGCTTTCGCTGCCGGCCTGATCCTGGGCGACCTGACGTACCTGGCCGCCGCCATCTTCGGCCTGTCGCTCGTCGCCGAGGCGTTCGGCGCGGTCTTCGTCGTCGTTCGCTACGGTGCGGCGCTCTACCTGGCCTACTTAGCGTGCCGCCTCTGGCGCGCGGCCGGAGCGGGGGCCCGGGTCGAGGCAGCGGCCCGCGACCGGCCGCTGGCCAGCTTCGTCGCCGGGCTGACCGTCACCCTGGGCAACCCGAAGACGATCGTCTTCTACCTCGCGATCCTGCCCACGCTCGTCGACCTGCGCGGCGTGACGGCGGCGGATTTCGCGACCCTCGTCATCGTCACAGCCGCGATCCTGCTCGCCGTGACGACGCCCTACGCGGCGCTCGCGGCGCGGGCGCGCGAGTCGCTGCGACGGCCGGCTTTCCGCGCGCGGCTGAACCGCGGTGCCGCCGCCATCATGGCCGGCGCCGCGGTCTGGACCGTCCTGCGCCGCGCTTGACCGGGCGTCCCGGTCCTGCCTCAGCCTTCGAGAGGCTCGTCGCCCAGGAGCTCGATGCCGAAGCCCGAGAGGCCGACATAGGAGCGCGACGAGGTCGCGAGGTTGCGGATGGAGACAACACCCAGATCGCGCAGAATCTGGGCGCCGAGCCCGATCTCGCGCCATTGCCGCGCCCGCAGCGCCTCCGTCCCCTCCTCGGTGACGTTCTTGACCGGCACGCCAGCGGTTCCGTCCCGGAGATAGACCAGCACGCCGCGGCCGGCGGCCGCGAAGCGCTTCAGCACGGCGTCGATCTGCTTGCCGCCGCCGATCACGTCGGCGGCGACGTTGGAGCGGTGCAGGCGCACCAGCACGTCCCGACCGTCGCCGATCTCGCCCATCACGAAGGCGAATTGCTGGATCGACTCGAAGGGCGTCGAGAACACGTAGGCGTTCACGTCGCCGTGGTTCGAGCGGACCGTGAAGTGGCCGACCCGCTCCACCAGCCGGTCGCGCGCCTGTCGGTAGGCGATGAGGTCGGCCACCGAGACCTGCTTGAGGCCGTGTTTCTCGGCGAAGGCCTCGATCTGCGGCCCCTTCATCACCGTACCGTCGTCGTTGGCGAGTTCGCAGATCACGCCGACGGGCGGCAGCTCGGCGAGGCGGCACAGGTCGACCGCCGCCTCCGTGTGGCCCGAGCGCATGAGCACGCCGCCGTCGCGGGCGATGAGCGGGAAGACGTGGCCTGGCCGCACGAAGTCGCCCGCGCCCATGTTGCCGTTGGCGAGCGCCCGCACCGTGTTGCAGCGCTGCTCCGCCGAGATCCCCGTCGTCAGGCCGTGCTTGACGTCGACCGTGACGGTGAAGGCCGTGCCCAGGGGGGCGTCGTTCGACGCCACCATGGGCGCGAGGTGGAGCCGCCGCGCCTCGCTCTGCGTGAGCGGCGCGCAGACGATGCCGCAGGTGTTGCGGATGATGAACGCCATCTTCTCCGGCGTGCAGAGCGAGGCTGCGACGACGAGGTCGCCCTCGTTCTCGCGGTCGTCGTCGTCGGTGACGACCACGATCTCGCCGCGGGCGAAGGCCGCGATGGCCTCTGTGACGGAGCAGTGGGGCACGGGCATTCTCGAATCGTTGGGACGGACCCGGATCAGGGCTGGGATCCGACCTGTCCGCGATGGCGCAGATAGTGATCGGCCAGCACGCAGGCCATCATGGCCTCCGCGACCGGCACGGCGCGGATGCCGACACAGGGATCGTGCCGGCCCTTGGTGACGAGATCCACCTCGGCGCCGTCGCGCGTGACCGAGCGGCGCGGCGTCAGGATCGAGGAGGTCGGCTTGACGGCGAAGCGCACCACGACCGGCTCGCCGTTGGAGATGCCGCCCAGGATGCCGCCCGCGTGGTTCGCCAGGAAGCGCGGCCGGCCGCCGTTCCCGGCGCGCATCTCATCCGCGTTGTCCTCGCCGCGCAGGGTTGCCGCGGCGAAGCCGTCGCCGATCTCCACGCCCTTCACGGCGTTGATCGACATCATCGCGGCGGCGAGGTCCGCGTCCAGCTTGCCGTAGACCGGCGCGCCGAGGCCGGGCGGCACGCCCTCGGCCACGACCTCAATGACGGCGCCGACCGACGAGCCGTCCTTCCGGAGCCCGTCGAGATAGGTCTCGTAGAAGGAAGCCGTCTCGGCATCGGGGCAGAAGAACGGGTTGTTGCCGACCGCGTCCCAGTCCCAGCGGGATCGGTCGATGGCGTGCGGGCCCATCTGCACCAGGGCCGCCCGGATGGTCACGCCCGGAATGACCTTGCGCGCCACGGCGCCGGCCGCGACCCGCGCGGCGGTCTCCCGCGCCGAGGACCGGCCGCCGCCGCGATAGTCACGGATGCCGTACTTCACGTCGTAGGTGTAGTCGGCGTGGCCGGGACGGTAGCTGTCGCGGATCTCCGAGTAGTCCTTCGAGCGCTGATCCGTGTTCTCGATCATCAGCGCGATCGGCGTGCCGGTGGTGAGCTGGCGGCCGCCGGTGCGGTCGTCCGCGAACACGCCGGACAGGATCTTCACCTGATCGGGTTCGCGGCGCTGGGTCGTGAAGCGCGACTGGCCGGGCTTCCGGCGATCCAGCTCGGCCTGGATCTCCTCGGCCTCCAGGGGCAGGCCCGGGGGGCAGCCGTCGACGACGCAGCCGAGCGCGACTCCGTGGCTCTCGCCGAAGGTCGTGACGCGGAACAGGTGGCCGAAGGTGTTGTGCGACATGGCGCGGCTGCCTTAGCGCGGGAGCGCCGGGGGCACAAACGCGGTCCGTGCAGGGCGGCCGGGCAGACGCGCTGAGGCTGCCGCGCTCGGCGACGGGCCGGAGCGGCCTGAGGCCTCATGGTGCCCTCGGCGGACCGGGCAGATCGAGCCCGCCCCGCGCCTTCAGCGCCCGGTACGCCGCGACCGCCGCGGCGAGATCCCGGCGCAGCCGGCGCTCGTCGCCGAGATCGGCCAGGTCGTAGGTCAGGCCGAGGATGTGGGCGGCCTCGTAGCCCTCCGGCAATTCGCCCGCACTGCCGAGTGTGATCGTCGCGTTCGGCAGCGCGCCGGCGAAGTCCGAGAGCCGCGCCCGCAGCGCCGCGCCGCTGGTGCGGAGATGGGTGCCGGCCGCCGCCGGGCCGTGGCTCCGGATCGCCGCCACCGTTCCCTGCGCCAGCGAGAGGTGTACCGCCTCGCGATGCGCGGGGAACAGGTAGACGAGGTAGTAGCCCCGCGTCGCGCTGGTGGTGACGGCGGGATCGAACACGGCGATCCAGGGGACCGCCGCCCACTTGCTCCCGCGCCCCGGGCTGCCCTTCACGAGGAACGGCCCGTCGATCGGCGCCAGCGCCGCGCGCAGCTCGTCCGGCGCGCCCTTGCGGATGACGGTGGCCAACGGGTGGCCGGCCGGCGGATCGAGCCGGGCGAGCGGGTACTCCTCGACGATCCGCCGCAGCGCGTAGCCGAGGCTCACGGCCGCGCCAGCACCCCGCCGGTGATGGCCTCGCGCACCCCGGTGGTCGACGGGAAGGTGATCGGCAGGCCGCGGAGCGAGCGCACCGCCAGGTACGCGAAGGCCTGCGCCTCGAGGTAGGCGGAGGACCAGCCGATCGCGTCCGCGGTCGTGATCTCGGCGCGCAGGTGGTAGTTCAGGAGGCGCACCAGCTCGCCGTTGCGGGCGCCGCCGCCGGCCACGATCCAGCGGGTCGGGACCTCGGGGGCATGGTCGAGGGCGCGGGCCACGGCCCGTGCCGTGAAGGCCGTCAGCGTCGCGGCGCCGTCCTCGGTGGAGAGCTGGCCGGCGAGCTTGTGGGAGAACCAGTTCCGGTCCAGCGACTTCGGCGGCTTGCGGAAGAAGAACGGGTGGGTGAGGAGCCAGGCCAGCAGCTGCTCGTCGGGCCGTCCGCGGGCGGCGGTGCGGCCGCCGTCGTCGAGGTTCTTGCCCTCGCGCTCCTGCATCCACTCGTCGATCAGCGCGTTGCCGGGTCCGGTGTCGAAGGCGATGACGCCGCCCTTCGAGTCGATCAGCGTCGCGTTGGCCACGCCGCCGATGTTGAGGATGCCGAAGGGCCCGTCGAAGCCCGACGCCTCGGCCAGCGCCTTGTGGAACACCGGGACCAGCGGCGCCCCCTGCCCGCCCGCCTCGATATCGGCCCGGCGCAGGTCCGCTACGACCGGGATGCCGAGCCGGGTCGCCAGTGCCTGGCCGTCGCCGATCTGGATCGAGATTCGCTGGTCCGGACGGTGGATCACGGTCTGCCCGTGGAAGCCGATCACGTCGATCTCGGAGGCGGTCAGGCCGTGCTCCTCCAGGAAGCGCTCCACGGCCTCGGCGTGGGCGAGGGTGACGAAGGCCTCGGCTTCCGGCAGTCGCCCGGGCCGGTCGCCGGGATGGAGCACGGACTCGGCGTCCTTGGTGGCGGCGCGCAGCAGCGTCTTCTCGTCGTCGGCGTAGCCGCGGTAGCCGGTGGGCCCCAGCGGCTCGAGGAAGTTGTTGTGGCCCTTGACCACGTGGACCCGCTCGCCGTCGGTCTCGATCAGCGCGATGTCCACGCCGTCCAGCGAGGTGCCGCTCATCAGTCCGATCGCGCGCATCATCGCCATGCCGTCCTGCCCCGTGCCTTTCGGCCAACGCCCTGCTAAGAGCGCGCCGTATCCTGAACCCAGCGCGAGCTAGCATGCGGGGCCTCGGCCTGTCGCGCCAGCGCGCGACCCGAGATCGCATCCATGACCGCCGAGAGCTTCGCGCCGAAATCCGACTTCCTGCGGATCCTGACCGAGCGCGGCTATATTCACCAGACCTCGGACCTCGCCGGCATCGACGCGGCGGCCCTCGAGGGCCGGCTCACGACCTATGTCGGCTACGACTGCACGGCGCCCTCGCTCCATGTCGGGCACCTTCTGTCGATCATGATGCTGCACTGGCTGCAGGCCACCGGAGGCAAGCCGATCGCCCTGATGGGCGGCGGCACCACCCGGGTCGGCGACCCGTCCGGCCGTGACGAGACACGGAAGATCCTGACCGTCGAGCAGATCGACGCCAACAAGGCCGAGATCCGTAAGACCTTCGACCGGTTCCTGCGCTTCGGAGAAGGCGCGAACGACGCCGTGATGGTCGACAACGCCGAGTGGCTGACGAAGCTCAACTACATCGAGATGCTGCGCGATGTGGGGCGCCATTTCTCGGTGAACCGCATGCTGTCGATGGACAGCGTGCGCCTGCGCCTGGAGCGCGACCAGGAACTGTCGTTCCTCGAGTTCAACTACATGATCCTCCAGTCCTACGACTTCGTGGAGCTGAACCGCCGCTACGGCTGCGTCATGCAGATGGGCGGGTCGGACCAGTGGGGCAACATCGTCAACGGCATCGATCTCGGCCGCCGCATGGGCACGCCGCAGCTCTACGCCCTGACCTGCCCGCTCCTGACTACGTCGTCGGGTGCCAAGATGGGCAAGACCGCGGCCGGCGCCGTCTGGCTCAACCCGGACATGCTGAAGCCCTACGATTACTGGCAGTTCTGGCGGAACACCGAGGACGCGGACGTCGCCCGTTTCCTCAAGCTGTTCACCCTGCTGCCCATGGCGGAGATCGCGCGCCTCGCCGCCCTCGCCGGCTCCGAGATCAACGCGGCCAAGACGGTGCTCGCCACCGAGGCCACCGCGCTGATGCACGGCCGCGAGGCCGCGGAGGCCGCAGCCGAGACCGCCCGCAAGACCTTCGTCGAGGGCACGCTCGCCGCCGACCTCCCGAGCGTGACCGTGCCGTCCGCGACCCTGGAGGCCGGGCTCGGGGTGCTGACGGCCTTCGGGCCGGAGGTCGCCAAGCTCGTGCCCTCCACCAGCGAGGCGCGGCGGCAGATCAAGGGCGGCGGGCTGCGGGTCAACGACGTGCCGGTCACGGACGAGAAGGCAGTCCTCGGCCGCGGCGACGTGACCGCGGACGGCGTGATCAAGCTCTCCTTCGGCAAGAAGCGGCACGTGCTGCTTCGGCCGGAATGACCCGTCCGGCCGCCCGGATCCGCCACGAGGGGCGGCCCAAGTGAGTGCCGCCCGCATCCTGGTGATCGACGACGAGCCGCCGATCCGCCGGCTGCTCCGAACCGGCCTCGGGACGCAGGATTACGCGGTCGTCGAGGCCGCGGACGGGGCCGCGGCCCTCGCCGCCCTGGAGGCCGGCGGGGTGGATCTCGCGATCCTCGACCTCGGCCTGCCCGACATGGCCGGCCACGCCCTCCTGGCGGCGATCCGCGAGCGCTGGCCCGACCTGCCGGTCGTGATCCTGTCGAGCCGCGACGACGAGCGCGGCAAGGTCGAGGCCCTCGATCTCGGTGCAGACGACTACGTCACCAAGCCGTTCGGCATGAACGAGCTGCTGGCGCGCATCCGCACGGCCCTGCGCCACCGCCTCGCCATGCAGGGCGAGCGGCCTGTCTTCCGGGTCGACGACCTCTCGGTCGATCTCGTCCGACGCGTCGTCCGGGTGGGCGAGCGGGACGTCAAGCTGTCGCCGCGAGAGTACGAGTTCCTGCGCGTGCTGGTGCAGCATGCCGGCAAGGTGCTCACCCACGCGCAGCTCATGCGCCACGCGCCGGCCTCGTCGGATCCGCAGTACCTGCGCGTTTACATCCGGCAGCTGCGCCAGAAGCTCGAGCCGGACCCGGAGCGCCCGCGCTACCTGCTCACCGAGACCGGCGTGGGCTACCGCCTGCGCGCGCCGGACTGAGTCCGGCGCGCCGGCCGCCTCACGGCTCGAGGCCTTCCGCCGCGCGCCGCGCCGCCCGCAGCTTCTCGACCCGCGCCACCGAGAACACCGAAGCCTCGTAGAGGAGCAGCATCGGGATCGCGAGGGAGAGCTGCGAGATCACGTCCGGCGGCGTCAGGATCGCGGCGGCGACGAAGACCAGCACGATCGCGTAGCGGCGCTTCTCGCGCAGGAAGGCAGCGTCGATGATCCCGATCTGCCCGAGCAGCGTCAGGATGACCGGCAGCTGGAACGCGATGCCGAACGCGAAGATCAGCGTCATGATCAGCGACAGGTACTCGTCGACCTTCGGGAGCAGCTTGATCGTCGGCTCGCCGGCCACGCCAACCTGCTGGAGCGACACCGAGAACTTGATCAGCAGGGGCATCGCCAGGAAGAACACCACCAGCGCGCCGAGGACGAAGAAGATCGGCGTGGCGACCAGGTAGGGGAGGAACGCCTTGCGCTCGTTGCGGTAGAGGCCCGGCGCCACGAAGGCGTAGATCTGCGTGGCGATCACGGGAAAAGCCAGGAAGGCCGCGCCGAAGACGCTGAGCTTGATGTTGGTGAACACCTGCTCGAGGAAGTGCGTGGCGATCAGCTCGGCGTTCTGCGCGCCCACGATCGACACGTAGGGGTAGACCAGCACGTTGTAGATATCGCGCGAGAAGAAGAAGCACGCGAAGAACATCAGCACGAACGCGATCAGTGACTTGATCAGCCGCGCGCGCAATTCGATCAGGTGCTCGAGCAGGGGCGCCCGCGACGCCTCGATCTCGGCCTCGTCCGCCTCGCTGATCATCGGGCCGTCGTGCCGTTCTTGGACTCTTCGGAGGCGGGGTGCGCGGCGGGCGGGTCGGGCGGAGGCCCGAACGGATCGTCCACCGATCCGGGTACGGGCAGGGGCGCCTCCGCGGCTTCGGTCGCCGGTTGCCGGGTCGCCCCAGCGGCGGACGTGTCCGGATGCGTCCCGGCGGCGTGAGGCGCCGCGGCTTCCTGCTCGGCCTTCAGCTGCGCCGTGGCATCGGCCAGGGACCGGGTCTCGACGGAAGGAGTCTCGGGGCCGGGCTTCTCCGGACCCATCTTCTCCGGACCCATCTTGGCCCGGCCCTCGACGGCGCCCTTCAGCTCGTCGCGGATCGTCTGCACCGGATTGAAGGTCGAGCCCGCCGTGCGGACGGTGTTGCGGATCCCGTCGACCTCGCGGCGGACGTCGTCGAGTTCCGCCTCGCGGATCGCCTCGTTGAACTGCATCTGAAACTCGCCGGCCATGCGGCGCAGCTTCGACGTGATCTGCCCGACGGTGCGCAGCGCCTTCGGCAGATCCTTCGGCCCGATGACGATGAGGGCGACGCCGCCGATCAGCATCACCTCGCCCCAGCTCATGTCCAGCATGTCGTCGACGGTCCTGCTGCCCCGAGATCCGGCACGGCGGCCGGACCCCGTCAGGCTCTACACGAGCGCGCGCGCTCTGACAGTCCTACAGTCCAGCTCGCCGTCAGACCGGCTTGCGCTCGCCGCCGGGGAGATGGCTCGCCGGGATCGCGGTTCCGGGGCTCGTCTCGGTAGCGTGCGGGATGGTGCGGACCGGCTCGGCCGGGGGCGGCGCGGCCTGGACCGCCGGCGGCGTCTCGTCCTCGGCCATGCCCTTCTTGAAGGCTTTGATGCCCTTCGCGACGTCGCCCATCAGGTCGGACACCTTGCCGCGTCCGAACAGCAGCATCACGATGACCGCGACGATGACCCAGTGCCAGATACTCATGCTGCCCATGGCAACCTCCTGCGGGCGCCCCGAAGAAGCGGGAGCGTGACGCCACGTCCGGTTGAGGATTTCGGGGCGAACCTAGGGATCGCGCCGCCCGAACACAAGCAGAGGCGATGCCACGGCCGGTGGAAGGCCGCGGTGGAAGGCCGCAAGGTGTCTCAGGTCAGGCGGCCGCGAGGGCCGCGGCGAAGCGGTCCCGGGCCTCCGCGACGTCCAGCCCGTCGCCAGCGGGGTCGAGCCGCGCCAGCGCGGCGGCGGCGCGGCGGGCGGCCGCGCCGGTGAGTTCGGGCGCCGCCTCGGCCACGGCCCGCATCTCGTCCATCCCGCCGTTGCAGTGGAGCCCGACATCGATCCCCGCCGCGAAGGCGCGCTCCGTCCGGTCGCGGAACGTGCCGGTCAGCGCGTGCATGGACAGGTCGTCGGTCATCAGCAGGCCGTCGAAGCCGATGGCGCCGCGGATGATGTCGCGGATGACGGTCGCCGACTGGGTGGCCGGCCGGTCGGGATCGATGGCGGTGAAGACGACGTGCGCGCTCATCGCCATCGGCAGGTCGGCGAGCGCCCGGAAGGTCCGGAAATCCTGACCCGCGAGATCCGCGCGGGTCGCGTCGACCACCGGGAGGCCGTGGTGGCTGTCGCAGGTGGCGCGCCCGTGCCCGGGAATGTGCTTCATCACCGGCAGGACGCCGCCGGCCATCAGGCCCTCGGCCACGGCGCGCCCGATCTCGGCCACCCGCTCCGGGCTCGTCCCGTAGGCGCGGTCACCGATGATGTCGTGCGAGCCCGGCGCCGGCACGTCGAGGACGGGGGCACAGTCGACGTTGATCCCGACTTCGGCGAGGTCGTGCGCCATGAGGCGCGCCCCGAGGCGGGCGACCGTGGCGGCGCTGCCGTTCAGGCGGCCGTAGCGGCCGCCGGCGGGGTAGGCCGGCCAGTGGGGCGGCCCCATGCGCTGGACCCGGCCGCCTTCCTGGTCGATCAGGACCGGCGCCTGCTCGGAGCCGACGCAGTCCCGAAGCGCGCCGGTGAGGGCGCGGACCTCGTCGGGCGTGCCGATGTTGCGCTTGAACAGGATGAAGCCCCAGGGCTTCACGTCCCGGAAGAAGGCCCTCTCCTCCGCCAAGAGCGACTTACCGGAGCAGCCGAGGATCAGGGCGCGGGAGGTCATCAGGAACGGCTCGGACACTGCTCGGTGGCGGCGCGACGACGGCGCGTGGACGGCGGAGACCGCCGGGCGGTTCGTATCGATGGCGACAGAGTCGGGCGGGAACGGGGAGTGGGCAAGACCAAACCGCGGCCCGGGGGCGCCGGCCGGGGCGATCGCACCGCCCGTGTTGCCGTGCGGACTCGGTCGATCGTGCGGCGCGGATCACCGCGGACGGGCGCAATGTCCCGTCCGCGGCGCGACGTCAGGGGTTCAGTTCTTGGCCACGAAGCACTGGCCGCCCTCGCCCTGCAGGGCGCTGCACAGGCTCGCGGCCTGGGCCTTCTCCAGCGGTCCGACGCGGACGCGGTAGATCGTCTTGCCGTTGACCTCAGCCTGCCGGATCAGCTCGGGCTTGCCGGCGAGCTGCGAGTACTTGGCCTGCATCTGTCGGAACGCGGCCTTCGCCTCGGCGGCGGAGCTGCGTACCCCGAGCTGCACCGAGAAGCCACTCACCGGGCCGGACTTCACGGCGTCGTCGTCGGTCGTGGTGCTGGCGGTGGTGTCGGGCGCGGCCGCGCCGGGCGGGGCGACGGCGGCGATGCGCTGGGCGGCCTTCGGCGGCGGCTTCAAGGCCACCGGCTTGGGCGCCGGCTGCTCGACCGCGGCTTCCGGCTGCGCGTCGACGGGCGTCGCGGTGGCCGCCGGCATGGCGGCGGCGGTCTGGCGGACGGGCTTGGACTTCGCGGGCGGCGGGGCCGCCGGCTCGTCGCTCGGCAGGACCATGGTGGGGATCGGGGCCGGCCCGGCATCGGCGGCCTGCTGCTCCCGCGGCGGCGGCGCGGGCGGCGCCTCGGGCTTGACCGCGACGGTGCGCACGCGGCGCGGTTCACCGAACGCCTCGAACGGGCCGTTGCCCGGCGTCGTGCCGCCCTGGGCGCCGGTCGGCTGCGACGGGCCCTGGGCCGCCCGCGCGGCCTCGGCCACGTCGAGGGGCTGCTCCTCGCGGTTCACGATCTTGATTTGGCCGTCCTTCTTGCCCTTCGGGTCGTAGATCTGCCGGTTCTGATCCGGGATCTCGACGCCGTCGGCCACCTTCGGGGCGACTTTGAGGGGTGTGGAATCGGCCTGGACCACCGGCACGCCGCCGTGGCCCGAGTTGCTCAGGCCCTTGTAGGTGAGCGCCCCGGTGACGGCGATCGCCACCACGGCCACGCCGGCGCCCACGGAGACGAGGCGCCGCCGCGGATTGGCGCGACGGAGCGCGCGGCTGTCCGCGTAGGTCTCGTCGTCGCCGGTGGCGGTCGGGCCGCTCTCCGCGGCGTAGCCGGAGCCCTCGCGGTGCGTGTCCTGTTCCACGGAGGCGAGATACTGGTCGAACGCGTCGGCCGGCGTCGCCTTGGCGGCCTCCGGGGCGAAGCTCGGCTCGACCCGGGCATTCCAGCCCGCCTGCTGCGGCGCGGCGGGCGCCACGGCGCGCATCTCGTCGCGGGCGGCGAGCAGCGCGCGGAACGGATCGTCCTGGCCGACGATGCGGGCGAGTTCCGCCAGCGGGTCGGCCTTGCCGGACGCCTGCGGCGTCTGGCCCTTATCCTGACGCAGATCGCGCGCGAGGGCGTCCAAATCGACCTGAGCGCGCGAAGCGTTCGTCATGGCAGCATCCTCACATCAACGCCGAAGACCGGCCCGATGCACTCGGGCCTATCGCATCTCGTCCGGCGCGGTCACACCGAGAATCGCAAGGCCGGCCGCCAGCGTGCTCCGCAGAGCTTCGACGAGCGCCAGCCGGGCCCACGTCGACTTTCGGTCGGTTGCATTAACAAACCGTAATTGCGGCAAGTCTTTGCCCTTGTTCCAGAAACTATGCAGCGCGGAGGCCAGTTCATAGAGGTGGAAGGCGATCCTGTGCGGCTCGTGCGCCAGCGCCGCGGATTCGAGGACCCGCGGGTACTGCGCGATGAGGCGCATCATCTCGATCTCGCCCGGGTCGCTCAGCACGGCGAGGTCCGCCTCGCGGGCCAGCGCGGCGGCCGAGAGGTCGGCGTCCGGGAACGCCTCGCGGGCCTGCCGCTGCACCGAGCGGACGCGGGCATGGGCGTACTGGACGTAGAAGACCGGGTTGTCCTTCGACTGCTCCAGCACCTTGGCGAGGTCGAAATCCAGGGTCGCGTCGTTCTTCCGGTAGAGCATCATGAACCGGATCGCGTCGCGGCCGACCTCGTCGATCACGTCGCGCAGGGTCACGAACTCGCCGGCCCGCTTCGACATCTTGACCGGCTCGCCTGCGCGCAACAGCCGCACCAGCTGGCAGAGCTTGACGTCGAGCGTGGCCTTGCCGTCGCTGACCGCCTTCACGGCGGCCTGCATGCGCTTCACGTAGCCGCCGTGATCGGCGCCGAGGACGTCGATCAGCTCGGTCGCGCCGGCGAGGTACTTGGCGCGGTGGTAGGCGATGTCGGAGGCGAAATACGTGTACGAGCCGTCCGACTTCAGCAGCGGCCGGTCGCTGTCGTCGCCGAATTCCTTGGTGCGAAACAGCGTCTGCTCGCGGTCCTCCCAGTCCTCCGGCAGCTGCCCCTTGGGCGGCGGAAGGCGACCCTCGTAGACGAGGCCCTTGGCGCGCAGCTCCGCGAGCAGGGCCTTCACGGCCCCGCTCTCCTGAAGCGTGCGCTCGGAGAAGAAGACGTCGTGGCGGATGCCGATCGCCGCCAGGTCGGCCCGGATCATGTCCATCATCATGCCGAGCGCGGTCTCGCGCACCGTGGGCAGCCACTCCGCCTCGGGCTTGTCGAGGAGCGCGCGGCCGTGCGTCTCGGCCAGCCGGGCGCCCACGGGCTTCAGGTAGTCGCCCGGATAGAGGCCCTCCGCGATGGCGAAGGGCTCGCCGAGGGCCTCGCGGTAGCGCTGGAAGGCCGAGCGGGCCAGCACATCGACCTGAACGCCGGCATCGTTGATGTAGTATTCGCGCGTCACCTGCCGGCCGGCCGCGACGAGCAGGTTGCACAGGGCGTCGCCGAACACCGCGCCCCGGCCGTGGCCGACATGCATCGGCCCCGTCGGGTTCGCCGACACGTACTCGACGTTGATCGGGCCGCCGGGCAGCCGCGCGCGGCCGAACG
The DNA here is from genome assembly GCF_017876975.1 of Methylobacterium sp. PvP105. Taxonomy (NCBI): domain Bacteria; kingdom Pseudomonadati; phylum Pseudomonadota; class Alphaproteobacteria; order Hyphomicrobiales; family Methylobacteriaceae; genus Methylobacterium; species Methylobacterium sp. PvP105. The sequence goes on from NZ_JAGIPA010000001.1 coordinate 3,905,424, forward strand.
CCTCCGGGGCCTCCAGGGCGTCGCGTACGACCGCGTGGAAGATCGCGGGGTCGAGCCGGAGATTGATGAAGCCCGGCCCGGCGAGGCTCGCCTCGACGATCCGCGGATCCGCGCGGAGCTCGGCCGCCAGGGACTCGCCCAGCGCCTTCGGGTTGGCCCGCGCCTCCTTGGCAAGGACCAGGGCGGCGTTCGTGGCGAGGTCGCCGTGCGAGGCGTCGCGGGGCGGCTCGACCACCACGCGGCCCAGGTCGAGGCCCTCGGGCAGGTGGCCGGCGCGGGTCAGCGCCTCCACGGCCTCGCGCACGCGCGCCTCGAACAGGGCGAAGATGTTCATGGGTCTCGATCTCGCTCGCGCGGGGGTCTCGTCGCCCGGCCCGTCCGGCCGGCGCCCGCCCCGGCGGTCTAGCAAGGGGGCGGGAGGGTGTCACGGCGCCGGGCCGCGCGCCGGCCCCGCGGAGTCCGCGTTCGCGGCATCGCCCCGGTAACCACGTGGGCGCCGACGCGGCGTTATCCCGCGCGACGAATACGGATCGCGCAGTGTCCGTCTTGTCTTGACCGAGACGAAGCGGTGTCATCGCCGCCGATCGTGAGTGTGCCGATCGCGGAGTTACTGATGAAGACCTTGACGATTGCGGGGACGGCGCTCTGCGCCCTCATCCTGGCCGCGCCGAGTGCCGAGGCGGGCGGCTTCCGCGGCGGCGGATTCCACGGTGGCGGCTTCCACGGCGGCGCTTACCGCGGCGGTTTCCGGGGCGGCTACGGCTACCGCGGCGGCTACGCGGCCCGCGGCTTCTACGGGCGCGGCTACGGGTACGGCTACCGTCGCGGCTACGGCGGTGCCCTCGGCTACGGGCTGGCCGGCGCGGGGATCGGCCTCGGGCTCGGACTCGCCGCCGGGAGCGTCTACGGCGGCTACGGCTACGGTGGTTACGGGTACGGCTACCCGGCCGCCTACGGCGGGTACGGCTACGGCTACCCCGCCGCCTACGGTGGCTACGGCTACGGCGGGTGCTACGGCAGCTTCACCTGCGGCTGCGGCTGCTGATCCGAACCGCCCCGCGCCGGGCCCTCAGGGCTCGGCGAGGGGCAGCCCCCGGCTGGGCAGCTCCCAGTGCAGGTCCGGCGTCGTCGCGTAGAGCTTGCGATGCGCCAGGACCGCGTAGGTGTCGGTCATGCCGGCGATGTAGTCGGCGACCCGGCGGGCGACCCGCGCCTCGGTGGTGCCTTCGAGGCCGGCGCTCCACTCCTCCGGCATTCGGGAGGGCGCCGCGGTGAACGCGGCGAACAGGTCGTTGACGATGGCGTCGGCCTTCTTCCGCACCGCCACCACGCCCGGATGCCGGTACATCCGCTCCCACAGGAAGCGCATGATGTCGGCGTCGGCCGCCGCGATCTCCGGCGAGAACACGATGACCGGCTGGTCCGCGTTCCGGATGTCCTCGACGCGGCCCGGGTCCAGGGCGGCGATGCGGCGGCCGCCCTCGCGGATGACGTCCTCGACGAAGCGGGTGATCACCCGCCGGGCGAGTTCGTGGATCATCCGCGACGGCTCCAGGCCCGGATGCAGCCGGTCGATCTCGTCGAGCAGTCCGGCCAGGAAGGGGACCGCCCGCAGCTCCGGGATCTCGAACAGCCCGGCGCGCAACCCGTCGTCGAGGTCGTGGGCGGCGTAGGCGATGTCGTCGGCCAGGGAGGCGGCCTGGGCCTCGGGGCCGGCCTGGCTCCACAGGTCGAGGGGGTTCAGCGCGTCGTACTCGAGGATCGCCGCCGGGATGCCGCGGGCGGCGTAGCGGGGCGTCGGCCGGCCGTCCGCGGTGAGCAGCGGGCCGTTGTGCTTGACGAGGCCCTCCAGCGTCTCCCAGGCGAGGTTCAGCCCGTCGAACCCGGCGTAGCGCCGCTCCAGCCGCGTCACGATCCGCAGCGCCTGGGCGTTGTGATCGAAGCCGCCGTGGCGCGCCATGCAGGCGTCGAGGGCGTCCTCGCCGGTGTGACCGAAGCAGGTGTGGCCGAGGTCGTGACTGAGGGCCAGCGCCTCCGCGAGATCCTCGTCGAGGCCGAGCGCGCGCGCGAGCGCCCGGCCGATCTGGCTCACCTCCAGGGTGTGGGTCAGACGGGTGCGGTAATGGTCGCCCTCGTGATGGACGAAGACCTGCGTCTTGTGCTTCAGCCGCCGGAACGCCGTCGAGTGGATGATCCGGTCGCGGTCGCGCTGGAAATCGCTGCGGGTCGGCGACCCGGCTTCCGGGATCAGGCGTCCCCGGGTCCGGGCCGGGTCGGTGGCGTAGGGCGCGCGCCAGCGCTCACCGTTCGGTCGCACGGCATCCGCTCTCGAACTCACGCACCCTGCTCATGACGGCTCCCCGCCCGGCGCGTTGCGGCGCGGGCTTGCGGCTCATATCTTGTGGGTCAGGGCGCACTCGGCAACGGGCCGGGCGCGCCGTCCACCGAACGAATGCGTGGCCAGAGACCGATGGCTGAGATCACCCTGACCGCCCGCGCGGCCAAGCGCATCAACGAGATCATGGTGTCGGAGCCGGCCGGTTCGTCGCTGCGGATCAGTGTCAACGGCGGCGGCTGCTCGGGCTTCTCCTACGCCTTCGACATCACCCGTGCCCGCGAGGCGCAGGACGTAGCGATCGAGCGCGACGGCGCCACCGTGATCGTCGATCCGGTCTCGCTCGAGTACATGAGCGGCTCGACCATCGACTTCGTGAACGACCTCATCGGGCAGTCCTTCAAGATCGAGAACCCGCTCGCCACCGCTTCCTGCGGCTGCGGCACCTCCTTCTCGTTGTAGCACGCGGCGCGGCGCCGCCGCGCCGTTGCGTCCGTACGACACCGGTCCCGGCTCGATCGCCCGGGCCGGCGCGCGCGATTGCCTCGCCCGGCAAAACGCGGCACGGCTAGGGCATTCCCGCGAGAGCCCTGGTCCGGACGCTGCCATGAACCACCCGAAGGCCCGTCTCCGCCTCCGGTCGGCCCGGGCGACGGCCGCCATGCTGGCCCTCCTCTGCCTCGCGCCGGCGCCGCTCGCCGCGCAGGAGGGCGCCGCCGCCGTCCAGGACGTGACCGTTAACGACGTGGTGATCCCGCTCGGCGGCACGCTGCTGAAGGCGCCGAAGCTGACGGCGAGCGGCACGCGCCTCTCCAAGGAGGATCTCGCGGCGATCCTGCGGCCCGATTCCAACGTGCCCTGGGAGCAGCGGCTCGCCCGTCTCGACGCCGGCAGCCTGACAGTCCCGGTCCTGACCTCCGAGAACGCGGGTCCCGGCGACAACCGGCAGACCGTCACCTACCGCGACGTGGTCGCCCGCGACATCCGGGCCGGCCGCGTCGGCGAGCTGACGGCGGCCGGCGCGACCGTCAGTTCCGTCGCGGGCCCGAACCGCGGGTCCGGAACCTACGGTCAGGTGCGCGCCACGGACCTGGATCTCGCGGCGCTCAGCCGGCTCTACACGGTGCCCGGCGACGGCAAGGGACCGGTCCAGCGCGTCTACGGCGCCGTCCAGGTCTCGGACGTCACCTACTCCGACGCGCGCGGCACCACCGTGAAGATCGCCCGCCTCGACGGCCGGGACCTCGGCGGCCGGCAGGTGCCGGACGGCTGGGGCGGCGCCTTCGCCATCGTGGCCAACGGCTTCGACGGATCCAGCGACCGGCGCCCGCTGGCCGCCGCCGCCGCCGATCTCATCGACGCCACCTCGGTCGGCACCCTCGAGATGCAGGGCCTGAGCGTCAGCGACACCGACCCGAAGGGGCCGGTGCTGTTCGAGATCGGCCGGGCCGCCTACACGTCGGCGGGCCCGGAGGGCGGCACCATCTTGGACAACCTGTCGATGACCCGCGGCGCGCTGCGGATCCATGTCGGCCGCGTCGCCGCCCTGGGGACGTCCCTGGCGCCGACCGTCGCGACCCTCCAGGGCATCGCCGCCGAGCCGACGGGCGGGGCCGGGTTCTCCGACGTCGAGATGCGCCGGCTGACGCCGAAGCTCGGCACGCTCACCCTCACCGACCTGTCGATCGATCTGCCGCCCGAGGCTGAGCCCGAGCGGGCGCCGCCCCGCGACGTCCGGCCCCCGGCCCGCGGCGCCCTGCCCGAGCCGGGCCGGTCGGCGCGGACGCCCGAGCCGAGGCCGGCCGATAAGACCGGGGATCCCCTCGCGGTCACGGTGTCGCCGCGGCCGGCTCCCCGCATCGCCCTGCGCGAGGCGGCCTTGGCCTTCGGCCCCCTGACCGAGGGCGTGCCCAGCGCGACCCGCATCAGCCTCTCCGGCCTGAGCCTGCCCGCGGACCTGCTCGCGGGTGCGCCGCTCGTCGGCCTGTTGCCGGCCTACGGCTACCGGGACCTCGACCTCAACCTCGTGGCCGACGCGAGCCTCGACGAGAAGGCCCGCGACCTCGCCCTGCGCGAGGTCACGATCTCCGGGCGCGACATCGGCACGGTTCGCCTCTCCGGCACGCTGGGAGGCATCGGGCCCGAGCTGTTCTCCGGCACCCTGCCGGCGGCGACGATGGTGATGTTCTCGGGGAGCGCCAAGACCCTCGACCTGACGGTGGAGAATGCCGGCCTGTTCGAGCGCTTCCTCGCCGCGCAGTCGAAGGATCTCAGCCTCAAGCCGGACGAACTGCGCAAGGAATACGTCACTGCCAGCCTGCTCGGCGTGCCGATCATCCTCGGCAACAGCGCGGCGGCCAAGGGGATCGGCGCCGCCATGGGCCAGTTCGTGATGAAGCCCGGCAAGCTCGTGGTGCACGCCAAGTCGAAGGAGCCTGCGGGGATCGGCTTCATCGACCTCGGCGCGGCGCGCTCGCCGGCCGCCGTCCTCGACCGGCTCGAGGTCGAGGCGAAGGCGAACTGAGAGACGCCGGGACCGGACGGCCCCTGTCCCTGGCCGGTCCCGACGCCCGCGTGTCAGGAGGGCCAGTTCATGCTCGCCATCCGCCTCTCGAAGGCCGCCCTCGTCGGCGCCCTGGCGCTGACCTGCACCCTGGTCGTGTACGGCAACGTCGTGGAGCCCGCGGTGAACCTCGCCTTCGTGCAGCACGTGCTGTCGATGGATACGATCCTGCCGGATTCGGGGATCGCCGACCGCTCCATCACGGATCCCGTGCTGCAGCGCGGCGCCTTCACGCTGATCGTCGTCGCGGAGGCGCTGACAGCGCTCCTGCTCTGGATCGGCGTGGCGCTGATGCTCGCGCGACTGCGGGCCCCGCGCGGCGCGTTCGCCCGGGCCAAGACCTGGGCGATCGCGGGCCTCAGCCTCGGCTTCCTGGTCTGGCAGGGCGGATTCCTGGGCATCGGCGGCGAGTGGTTCGGCATGTGGATGTCGAAGGTCTGGAACGGCCAGGAATCCGCCTTCCGCTTCGCCATGACGGTGCTCGGCGTGCTGATCTACGTCGCCCTGCCCGAGGCCGGGGATCCGGACGGAATCCGCGGGGGCTGAGACCGCGCGACCGACTCCGCGACCATCGGGGCACGCGTCCGCGGGGTCCGTTCGGGGCCCGGCCGCCGCGCCGCGCTCATGCTCCGCCGGGCCGCGGCGCGCCGCGGCCCATCGTGCGTGCGAGCGCCGTCGCGGCCAGCGCCAGGGGCGCGAACGAGACCCAGAGAACCGTGTCCCAGCCGTAGCTCGTCAGAAGGCCGCCGGACGAGAATGAGCCCAGGGCCACCATCCCGAACACGATGAAGTCGTTGATCGACTGCACCCGCGTCCGCTCCTCCGGGCGATGGCAGTCCAGCACCATCGCGGAGGCGCCGACGAAGCCGAAGTTCCAGCCGACGCCGAGGAGGACGAGGGACAGCCAGAAATGGCCGACATCCGCGCCGGCGAGCCCGACGAGCGCGGCCGCGCCCGTCAAGGCGAGGCCGGTCGCCACCACGCGGGACGCGCCGAAGCGCGTGATCAGCCGCCCGGTGAAGAAGCTCGGACCGTACATGGCGATGACGTGCCATTGCAGGCCGAGATTGGCATCCTCCTGCGCGTGACCGCACAGGCGCATGGCCAGCGGGGCGGCCGTCATCACGAAATTCATCAGCAGGTAGGACACGGCCCCGCAGATCACCGCGATCACGAAGCGCGGCTGCCCCAGGATGGCGGCCAGCGGTCGCCCGCCTGAGACGGTCTCTGCGGCCGGCCGCGGCAGGCGAACGCCCGCCAGGACGAGGGCGGCCGCACCGGCGACGGCCGCCTGGGCCAGGAAGGTGGCCGCGAACAGGTGGGGGGGGCGACAGGTTCATGGTGTGGGTGACGAGCTGCGGCCCGATCACGCCGCCGAAGACGCCGCCCGCCATGACCGCCGACAGCGCCCGCGGCCGCCGTTCGGCCGGAACGCAGTCCGCCGCGGCGAAGCGGAACGAGAAGACCACGGCGGCGTAGGCGCCGCCGAGGAACATCGCCGCGCAGAACAGCCAGAAGTCGGCCGCGACGATCGCCCAGGCCGAGAGCAGGCCGACGAGCACACCGCAGCCGGTGCCGACCATGAAGACGGTGCGGCGCCCGTAGCGCCTGGCGATGCTGCCGGTCGGCAGGGCGCAGGCGGCCATCCCGACGACGAAGATCGAGATCGGCAGCGTGGCGAGGACCTTGCTGGGCGCGAGCATGTTGCCGACGACCGCGCCCGTCGCGAACACGACCGTCGAGTTCGCCCCGGCGAGGGCCTGCGCGACGGCCAGTCGGACCACGTTGCCGGTCCCCGACCGTTCGGCGGCGACGGGTTCGAGGGCGATGGCCGTAGGGGACGTGCGGGACATCGGGAGGCTCGGGTCTCGGTGGGTCGCCACGGTCGGGCGGAGCGGCGACCCGCGATGCCCGGGGTCGACCGCGGACGGATCGGGTCCGACGGGCGCATCGGTATAGCGGTCGCCCGCCCGTGCGTAGCTCGACGCGGTGACAAACCGTGTCTCTCGGTCGTCGGCTTCGGCTCGAGCGTTCGGGCCGATCGGCCCGGCGGCGCTCGTTCGCCGGGTTGCGGGATGAAGGACCGCGATGCCGAGCGGTCGCCCCTACCGAGTCGCCTCCGCCATGTACGATCTCGCCTCGCTTCCCGACATCGCCTCCGCCGCGTAGGTGAACGTGCCCCGATCCAGCACCTCCCGCGCCGCGCGCGCGAGACCGCCGAGGGCCGCCCGCGCGAAAGACCCGCCGACGCTGATCCGCTTGACGCCCGCCGCCTCCAGCTCGGCCACCGTGTACTGCCGGGGCGACAGCCCGGCGACGACGTTCACCGGGCGGCTGACCGCGGCACAGACCGCCCGAATGGCCTCGAGGTCCGGCAGGTTCGGCGCGTAGAGGACGTGCGCTCCCGCCTCCTCGAAGGCCTGGAGGCGGCGGATCGTGTCGTCGAGGTCGGGCCGCCCGCACAGGTGGTTCTCGGCGCGCGCGGTCAGCACGAACGGGAGCCGGCGCGCGGCCTCGGCCGCGGCGGCGACTCGCTCGACGGCGTGACCGAAATCGAAGATCGGACTGGCGGCGTCGCCCGTGGCGTCCTCGATCGAGCCGCCGACCAGCCCGATCTCTGAGGCCCGGGCGATCGTCAGCGCGCACGCCTCCGGGTCGGTCCCGAACCCGTCCTCCAGATCGGCCGTCACGGGCAGGTGGGTCGCGTCCACGATGGCGCGGGCGTTCTCCAGGATCGCGTCGCGCGACAGCGAGGCGGTGGAGTCCCGCCGTCCGACGGCGAACGCGAACCCGGCGCTCGTCGTCGCCAGCGCCTCGTGACCGAGGGCGGTCAGGATCCGCGACGAACCCGCGTCCCATGGGTTGGCCACGACGAACGCGCCCGGCCGCTCGTGCAGCGCCACGAAGACCCGATGTTTCGCCTCTAGGTCGGCCATGCGCACCCCCGTGGATCGATCCTACGCTGCTCGGGCGGCCCGGGGAAACGGCGGGTGTGGCACCGGAACGACCGACGTCGGGGCCGAAGTCGGATGGTCCTTCGGTTCCGGCGGCGCCCGGACCTCAGCGCGCGATCCGGACGCGCGGGTTCGTCCGAACGACCGGCGCAGCCCGCCTCACTGCGCGATGATCTCGGGATGCCGCGCGGCGAGGTTCGCCCGGGTCGTCTCGGCCCAGGCGCGGTCGCGGTCGCGGCGCGGCCGGTCGAGGCGCACGTCGGCGATGAGGCTCGCCGGGCGCCGCGAGACCAGCAGCAGGCGGTCGGCGATCCCGATCGCCTCGGCGACGTTGTGCGTGACCATCAGGACGCTCATGCCGGCCCGGTCCACCGTGTCCACCACGAGACCGCGCAGCTCGGCGGCGGCGGCGTCGTCGAGGGACACGAACGGCTCGTCGAGCACGAGGACCCGCGGCCCGTCGGCCAGCGCGCGCGCCAGAGCCACGCGCCGCTGCATCCCCAGCGACAGGGCCTTCGGGTAGCGCGTCCGCCACGCCGTCAGGCCGAGCCGCGCGAACAGGTCGTCGAGATCGCGGTTCCGCCGCGCCCGGGGCAGGCCGAGGCGGACATTGTGCTCGACGCTGCGCCAGGGCAGCAGCCGCGGCTCCTGGAACACGATGCCCGCCCGGTCCGCGCCGGAGACGCGGCCCTCGAACGCGGTGTCGAGCCCGAGCAGGATCCGCAGGGTGGTGGTCTTCCCGGCGCCCGACGGCCCGATCAGGCAGACGATCTCCCCGGCGGCGACGCCGAAGGTGAGGTTCCGAACGGCCTCGACCGGCTCGGCCCGGGCGGGCCGGTACCATTTCGACGCGATCGCGACCTGGAGTACGGGCTCAGCGCCAGCGGCGGACATAGGCTTCGAGCCGCTGCAGCAGGAGGACGTCGATGCCGATCATCACGGCCATGAAGACGAGGCTGTAGCCGATGATCGCCGCCACGTCGGTGCTCTGGACGAAGTAGTAGTTGATCGCGAAGCCGACCCCGTCCGGGCGCCCGAGCAACTCCACCACCAGCACGATCTTCCAGGCGAGCGACAGGCCCGACCGCGCCGCCGTCACCATGTAGGGCTGGAGCTGCGGGATCAGGATGTCGAGGGCCCAGCTGCGCCGGTCGAGCCGGTAGGCGCGGGCCATCTCGTCGAGCCCGGGATCGAGGTTCCGCGCCCCCTCGCGCACGATCACCGCGACGTTCGGGAGCTTGTTGAGCACCACCGCCAGGATCGCGGCGGTCTCGGTGAGCCCCACCCACACGTAGGCCAGGACCGTGATCACCAGGGCCGGCGTGTTGAGGAGGACGAGCAGCGGCGTGTCGAGGATGAGGTCGGCGGCCTTGGACCGTCCGAGCGCCACGCCGAGGACGACGCCGAGGATCATCGCCACGGTGAAGGAGATCGCCACGCGGAGCAGCGTCATGCCCACGTTGTGGGCGAGATCGCCGCGCTCCGCCTCCTGAACGATGAAGCGCAGCACCGCCAGGGGCGCCGGCAGCAGGCGCGAGCCCGCCTCGAGCGCGGCGATCTGCCAGGCGGCGAGGAGCACGGCCAGGGACGCGATGCGGGTCAGCGCGCCCATGCGGTCCCGGTGCTCGGGACGGCCGCCGCGCGCGCCCGCCGGACGGGGGCCTCAACCATTGCGGCCGGTGTAGTAGAGGTCCGGCGGGAGCGCGTCGCCCTTGCCGACGAGGCGGGCGCCGCCGAGCCGCGCCATCACCGCGTAGAGCTTCTCGGCGTCGGCGCGCTCCTCCGCGGTGGAGCGGCGCGGGATGCCGGCCAGGAAATCGTGCTTCAGGGCCTCGAAGGTTGCCTCGTCCTCCGCCGCCATCAGCGGGCGCACGATCTGCCACGTGCTCGGGTCGGACGCGAGCATGTCCTTGGCGGCGCGCGAGGCCCGGGCGAAGGCCGCCACGGCCGCGGGCTTCTCCTTCACGGTGGCGTCCTGGAACAGGTAGCCGATCAGCGCCACGTCTCCGGGGACCCCGAGGGCGTGCATGATGTCTTCCGCGCCGACGAGCTGCCGGTACCCCTTGGCCTTCAGCCGGGCGCAGTAGGTCCAGTAGGTCAGCGCCGCGTCGAGGGCGCCCTGCTCCAGCTTCAGCGTGATCAGCGGCGGCGCGCCGTAGGCGATCTCGGCGGCCTGCTCGAGGTCGATGCCGGCCGCGTCCTTGGCCTGTGCCCGGAGGAGCAGCCAGTTCTTGTCCAGGGGGCCGCCGGCCACCCCGAGGCGCTTGCCCGCGAGATCCTTGAGGCTCTTCACCGGGCTGTCGCCCGGAACCATGACGCCGCCCTCGGAGGTCGAGTACGGGATGAAGCGCACCGCCTGGCCGTCGTTGCCGAGGCGCGCGGCCCAGAGCAGGTCGCCGATGATCGTGTCGACCTGCCCGCCGATGAAGCTGATCCGGGCCGCGTCGTTGCCCGCGAGCTTGACCGCGTCGAGCGCGAAGCCGTTGGCCGTGTCGAGGCCGCGGGCCTTGATCACCGCCGCCTCCCAGGTGGACGTGCCGAAGGGCAGGCTCCCGAGTCGGATCGTGGGCACGTCGGCGCGCGCCGCCCGCAGGCCGAGGCCGCCGAGCAGGCCCCCGGCGAGCATCGCGCGCCGTGACAGCATCACGCCTTCTCCCATCGTATTGCGCAGTCTTCAGCGGCGGCAGACTGGAGTGCCGACCGAGCCGGACGCCATTGGCAAAAGGTCATAGGGCTCACACCGGTTTCCGTCCACCGTGGCAAACACGCTTGCGCGCAACTGGCCGCGGCGGCACCCTCGGCCGCGACGGCTTCATCGGAGACGGGATCATGAGCGAGCGACGCGAAGGCGCACTGGACCAGGCGACCGTGGAGGCGCGGCTGAAGGCCGAGCTGCCCGCGTGGCGCCTGGAGGACGGGTGGATCCGGCGCACCTACAAGACGTCCGGCTGGAAGAGCACCCTGATGGTGATCAACACGGTCGGGCACCTCGCCGAGGCGGCGTGGCACCATCCCGACATCACGGCATCGTACGCCTGGGTCGAGGTCCGGCTGATGAACCACGCGGCCAAGGGCATCACCGACAAGGACTTCGCCCTCGCCCGGAAGATCGAGGAGGTCGTGTCCTGGCAGCCGGGCCTGGAGGGACAGGGGCTCGAGGGCACCCCGACGGATCCGCGCTTCGCCTACATCAAGTACGAGAAGTAGCGGCCCGCCGGCGTCACCGGGGCTCCTTCACCCGGCGGCACTCCGTCTTCAGGTAGGCGGTCTTGCCGATCTCCTCGCGCAGCTCGGTGCGGGCGATGATCTCCTGCCAGCCGGTGGCGCAGCCGAGCTCGTTGGCGACCCGGACCTTGCGCACTTCGAGCGCCTGGGCGTCCGTGCAGGAATCCTGGGCGATCCCGTTGGCGCAGACCAGGACGACGGCGATGAAGGCGTTCATGGGCGGGACGGTCCTCGTTTCCGTCGCACCCTACGCGCCGGAGCACCGTCGGGTTTCCGGCGACGCGGCCCCGCCCGCGCGAAAGATCGTCACGGTCGGCCCGCCCTGAGGGGGCGGAGGGGCGGGCCGACCGTTTCTCGCAGCGCCCGCAGGCGCTGCGATCGCGTGAACCGGCGGATCAGCCGGCGTGAGCCGTGGGCGTGCCGCTCGCCTCCGGGCGGATGCGGTAGCAGCCGATGTAGAGGGCCGGCAGGAACAGCAGCGTCAGGAAGGTCGCCGCCAGGATCCCGCCGATCATCGCGAAGGCCATCGGCCCCCAGAACACCTCGCGGGCGATCGGGATCAGGCCCAGGCTCGCCGCCGCGGCGGTCAGGAGGATCGGCCGCATGCGGTGGTGCGTCGCCTCGAACACCGCCTCCCAGGGCGCCATCCCCTCGTCCCGGAACTCCTCGATCTGGCTCACCAGGATCACCGCGTTGCGGATGATGATCCCGATGAGCGCCAGGATGCCCAGGATGGCGACGAAGCCCATCGGCTTGTCGAACAGGAGCAGCGCCGGCACGACGCCGATCAGGCCGAGCGGCGCGACCGTGAAGACGAGGAGCATCCTTCCGAAGCTCTGGAGCTGCATCATCAGCAGGAACGCCATGGCGAGCAGCATGACCGGGACTACGGCGGCGATCGGCCCCTGGCCCTTGGCGGATTCCTCGACGGCGCCGCCGGTCTGGACCGTGTATCCCTCCGGGAGCGCCTTGATGAAGGCGTCGATGCCGGGCTGCAGGGCGGCCACGATGGTGGCCGGCTGGGTCGCGTCGTGGATCGTGGCGCGCACCGTCACGGTCGGCAGGCGGTCGCGGCGCCAGACGATCGGCTGCTCGAGATCGTAGCCGATCCGCGCGAAGGCGAGCACGGGCACCACCGTGCCGTTCGCGAGACCGACCTGCAGCGATTGCAGCGTGTCCAGGGAGGACCGCTCGGCCGCGCGGGCGCGGCCGACGACGTTGACCAGGTAGATCGAGTCGCGGACCTGCGTGATCGCCTGCCCGCCCTCGATCCCGTTCAGGATGCCGGCGACGTCCTGGCTGGTGACGCCGAGCTGGCGCGCCTTGTCCTGGAGGATCTCGACCCGCAGGACCTTGCCGGGCTCGTTCCAGTCGAAGGTCGGCACGTCGAGGCGCTTGTCGGCCGCGACCACGTTGGCGAGGTCGAGCGAGAGGCGACGCACCGTCTCCATGTTCGGGCCGCTGAGACGGTACTGCACCGGCCGGCCGACGGGCGGTCCGAGGCTGAGGGGCTGCACCAGCACGTCGGTGCCGACGAAGTCGCGCAGGCCGATGGTCTGGAGGCGCGCCATCACGCGGTCTCGCACCTCCAGCGACTTCGTGACGATGACGATCTGCCCGAAGAACGCGTTGGCGAGCTGCTGGTCGAGGGGAAGGTAGAAGCGCACCGCGCCCTCACCGACGTAGGACGACCAGCTCGTCACGTCCGGGTCGCCCTTCAGGTTCGCCTCGAACCGGTCCATCTGCGCCCGGGTCTCGGCGATGGTGGCGTTCTGCGGCAGGGTCAGGTCGACCAGCACCTCGGACCGGTCCGAGGACGGGAAGAACTGCTGTTGCACGTGGCCCATCCCGACGATGGCCGCCGCCATCAGCCCGAGGCAGACCACCACCGTCGTCCAGTGCCAGCGCATGGCGATCCGGAGCGCCCGGACGAACAGGCGGGTGAAGATGCCCTGCTTCTCGGTGTGGTGCTTCATGGTCTTCGGCAGGAGCGTCACGCCGACGAGCGGCGCGAACAGGACCGCCACGACCCAGGAGACGAGCAGCGCGGCCGCGATCACCACGAACAGCGAGTAGGTGTACTCGCCGGCGCCGGAGCCGTTGAAGCCGATCGGCAGGAAGCCCGCCACGGTGACGAGGGTCCCGGTGAGCATGGGGAATGCCGTCGACGTGTAGGCGAAGGTGGCGGCCTTCCGGAGCGTGTCGCCGCGCTCCAGGCGGGCCACCATCATCTCGACGGTGATCATGGCGTCGTCGACCAGGAGGCCCAGCGCGATGATCAGCGCGCCGAGGGAGATGCGCTGCAGGGTGACGTCCATGATCTGCATGACCACGAACACGATGGCGAGCACGAGCGGGATCGACACCGAGACGACGAGGCCGGCGCGGACGCCGAGGCTCACGAAGCTCACCGCCAGCACGATGATCACGGCCTCGACCAGGGCCTCAGTGAAGCCGCCGACCGCGTGCTCGACCTGCTTGGGCTGGTCCGACACGAGGTGGACGCCGACGCCCACCGGCAGCGTCGACTCGATCCGCCGCATGCGCTCCTTCAGCGCCTCGCCGAAATGCAGCAGGTTGGCGCCCGGACGCATCGCGATGGCGAGGCCGATCGCGGGCTTGCCGTCCACCCGGAACAGCGGTGCGGGCGGGTCCTCGTAGCCGCGGCTGATCTCGGCGATGTCGGCGAGGCGGAAGAAGCGGTCATTGACCCGCAGGTTGAAATCCTGGAGCGAGGCCTCGGAGGCGAAGGAACCGCTGACCCGCAGCGAGATGCGCTCCGGCCCGGCCTGGACGACGCCCGAGGCCGAGACCGCGTTCTGCGCCTGCAGGGCCTTGATCAGGGCCTGGAAATCGATGCCGTAGCCGGCCAGTTTCCGGGTGGAGAAGTCGAGGTAGATCGTCTCGTCCTGCGTGCCGATCAGCTGGGTCTTGCCGATGTTGGGTACCCGCAGGACCTCGGTGCGGATGCCCTCGACGTAGTCGCGCAACTGCCGGTGCGTCAGGCCGTCGGCCGTGAAGGCGTAGATGTTGCCGTAGACGTCGCCGAACTCGTCGTTGAAGAACGGGCCCTGGACGCCCTCCGGGAACTGGCCCTTGATGTCGCCGAGCCGCTTGCGCACTTGGTAGAAGGCCGGCTGGATCTCGTTCTTCTTGAGGGTGTCGCGGAACTGGACGAACACCGTCGACGATCCGGGGGTCGTGTAGCTGCGGACGTAGTCGAGACCGTTGAGCTGCTGGAGCTCCTTCTCGACCCGGTCGGTGACCTGATCGAGGGTGTCCTTGATGGTCGCGCCCGGCCACGTGGTCTGCACCACCATGGTCTTGATGGTGAAAGGCGGATCCTCCTCGCGGCCGAGGCGGGTATAGGCCATCAGGCCCGCGACCAGCGAGACCAGCATCAGGAACCAGACGAACGAGCGGTGCTCGAGCGCCCAGTCGGAAAGGTTGAAGTCCTTCACGCGAAAACCCCGTGCGGCCGGATCAGACGGCGCCGTCGGTCAGGCGCACGGCCTGGCCTTCCTTGAGGACGTGGACGCCGGCCACGACGACGCGCTCGCCGGCCTTCAGACCGTCGACGACCGCGACGCGGCCGTCGTCCGCGTTGTCCCGCGCCGCGGCCACGGTGACGTCGCGGCGCGACACCGACTTCCCGTCGGGCGACACGACCCAGACCGAGCGGCGGGCGCCGTCCTCGAGCAGCGCCGAGGCGGGCAGCCGTACGGTGGGCGGGACCTTGCGCATGAGCGACACGTTGATGGTCGCGCCGAGCCGGAAGGCCGGGCCGGGATCGTCCAGGGTGATCCGGATGCGCTTGGACCGCGTCCCCGACTCGGCGAGCGGCGCGATCTCGCGGACGCGCCCGCGCGCCGTCAGCTCCGGCGCGCTCTGGAGCGCGACGGTGAAGACGCCGTCCGCCGGCAGGGCCCCGGCATGGGCTTCGGGAATGTCGACCACGGCCTCGCGGACGTCCGGCCGCGCCACGGTCACGACACCCTGGCCGGCGCTGAGCACCTGGCCGACCTCGGCGAGGCGCTGGGTCACGACGCCGTCGAACTCGGCCTTCAGCTCGGTGTAGCCCATCTGGTCGCGGGCCTTCTGGAGGCTCGCCATCGCCTGATCCACCCGGGCCCGGGCGGTCTCGCGCTTGGCGACCGCCTGATCGAGGGTCGCCTGGGAAACGGCGTTGCCGGACATCAGGCGCCGGGTCCGCGCCTCCGCAGCCTCGGCGTTCTCGGCCTGCGCCTTCGCGTCGGCGAGGTCGGCCTCGGCGCGGGTCAGGTCGAAGCGGGTCACGATGGTGTCGAGGGCGGCGAGGCGCTGGCCCCGGGTGACGAGGTCGCCGACCGTGACGTCCCGAGCCACCATGCGGCCGGGAATCTGGAAGCCGAGCTGCGCCTGGTAGCGCGGCTCGATCGTGCCGGCGAACGGCCCGAACGTGATGCTGTCCTTCGGCGCGACCACCTGCGTCAGCACCGGACGGACGGCAGCGGCCTCGCCGCCCTCCTCGCCGGGACCGTTGCAGCCGGCAAGCGCCGCCGTGACGAGTCCGAGCGCGAGATACGCGCGCGTCTTCATGGGCGGTCTCCGATCTCGGCGGCCGCGACGGTCTGGCCGGGGCGCAGGAACTGGATGCCGGCGACGACCACGCGCTCGCCCGGCTCGACGCCGCGCTTCAGCGCGATGATGTCGGGCCCGAAGCGGTCGATCTCCACCGCGCGCACCGAGACGGTCCTGCGGTCCGGATCGTAGATCCACACCGAGGGCCGCCCGTCGTAGCGGTACAGTGCCGACCAGGGCAGGACGACCGCTTCGTGCGGCGCGAAGCGGCCGCGGCCGACGACGACGGCGCCGAGCCCCATGGCGGCGGGCGTCGCCTTCAGACCGATCTTGACCCGCACCGTGCCGCTCGCGGCGTCCACCGTGGGCGAGATCTCCCGCACGGTCCCGACCGCGGTGACGGACGGGTCCGACTGGAGGGCCACCGCGATGGTGTCGCCGGCCGGCGGCTGGGCCAGCAGCGATTCGTAGACGTTGAAGACCGCGTCGCGGGGCCCGTCCTGCGCCACGACCAGCACGGTCTGGCCCGCCTGGACGACTTGGCCGACCTCGAAGCTGCGGCTCGTCACCACGCCGGACACCCCCGCGCGCAGCTCCGTGTACGAGAACTGCTCCTGCGCGGTCCCCAGCGCCGCCTTGGCCGAGTCGACCGCCGCCTGGGTCGTGCGCAGCTCCTGCTCGGCGTTGTCGTAGGTCGAGCGGGTGGTGAAGCCGCCGGCGAGGAGCTGCTTCTGACGCTCGTAGGACATCTTGGCCTGTGTCAGCAGCGCCTCGGCCGAAGCGAGGGCGGCCTTGGCGTTGTCGAGATTGGCCTGCTGCGTCAGGGGTTCGAGGACGGCGAGGACCTGATTGGCGGCGACGTGGTCGCCGACCTCGACGCGCCGCTCGGCGACCTTTCCGTTCGTCCGGAACGACACGTTCACCTGCGCCTGGGCCTGGATGTCGCCGGTCACCACGACGTCGAGCGCCAGCGGCGTCCGGTGCGCCTGCACCACCCGCACCCGGGCCAGAGCCGGATCGAAAGCCGTTTCCGGCTCGGCTCGGGCGCACCCGATCGAAGCGAGCGCGGTTAACACCAGCAGAACGGATGTCGATGGAAGGAAGGCGATGCGGTTCATGCGATCGACTGCGTCGGCGCGATTCGTGCGAATTGCGTGGCGCGTTCCTACGCCATCCATTACATACCGTCCAGACGGTCTTTAGTGCAGGCTTGTGATGCAGGTGAAGCGACAGCGACTGGCGGCGCGGCCCGAGATCATCCTGGAGGCGGCCGCGGCCGTTCTCCTGAAGGGGGGCGTCCGCGGGCTGACGATCGACGCGGTCGCGGTCGAGGCCGGGCTGAGCAAAGGCGGGGTTCTGCACCATTACGCGTCCAAGGACGCGCTGGTGGCGGCGCTGGTCGCCCGCAAGCTCGCGGACGTGCGCGCGGAGATCGATGCCTGCGCGCGGGAGATCCCGGCCGGCCCGTCGCAACTGCCCAGAGCGATGGTGGCCCATATCCGCGGGCACTATTGCGAGGATAACGAAGCCGCGCGCGCGCTCCTCCTGGCATCGATGGAATCGCCGGAAGCGCAGAAGGACTTTCAGGCTTTCGTCGCGGATCAGCTGGACCAGCTCGGACGGATCGAGGGCGCGCCCCCGGGCGAGGGCTCGGTCCTGTACTTCGCCATCTTGGGCCTGTTCATGAGCCGGGCGCTGGGCTTCCAGCAACTCGACGAGGACACCCTGGCGCCGATGCTCGACGCGCTCGACCGCATCGCCGGGCGAGCGGGCGGCTAGAGCCCGACGCTCAGCCTCGGGCTCAGGCTTGGAACGCCAGGATCGCCCGGGTGCCGGGACGGCCGGGGGCGTACGACAGGGCCGAGCGCAGGTTCGACGCCATGGCGCGCACGATGCGCGACCCGAGCCCGGTGCCGCGGATCTCGCCCTCCCCGGTCCAGCCGATGCCGTCGTCCTCGACGGCGAGCAGCACGGTGTCGGCGGCGTCCCGCTCGACCGCCACGCGGATCTCGCCCGAGGTGCCGACCGGGTAGGCGTACTTGTAAGCGTTGGTGACGAGCTCGGTCACGACCACGCCGACCGAGACAGCCTTGTCGGTCGAGAGCCGCACCGGCTCGGCCCGGAGGCGGATCGCGTGGTCCCGCCCGCTCGCCCGCATGGCGGCCTGCAATTCCTCGACGAGGCTCTGCAGGTAGGCGTCGAGCTCGACGGACTCGACGTCGTCCGAGGTGTAGAGGCGCCGGTGGATGCCGGCGATCGCCGAGATCCGGGCCTGCATCTCGTCGAGCGCCGCCTTGGCGGCCGGATCCGTGACGGCGTTGCGCTGCATGTGCGCCAGGGCGGCGACGAGGGCCAGGGAGTTGGCCACGCGGTGATTGACCTCGCGCAGCAGCAGCTCGGCGCGGTCGCGCGCCTCGCGCATCTCGGCCTCGGCCCGCTCCTTGTCGCGCCGCAGGCTCTCCTGCCGGAGGGCGGTGGCGACGGCCTCGCCGAGCAGCTCCCGGAACTGCCCCTGGACGTCCTTCCAGACGTAGTCCACCGCCCCCGCCTTCAGGGCCGCCACGGCGACGCGGCTGTCCTCGGAACCGGTCACGTAGATGACCGGCGGCGCCTCGGGCAGCGCGCGGATCTCCGGCAGCAGGTCGAGGCCCGTCTGCCCGGGCATGTGGTGGTCGAGGGCGACGGCGTCGATCCCGCCCTGCGCCAGTCGCGCCAGCCCCGCGGCACCGTCGGGACAGAGCTCGACGGCGTAGCCGCGCGCCTCCAGGGCGCGCCGGACCAGGCGGCCGAGGCCGGGATCGTCGTCGATGTAGAGGATGCGTGCCGCCGCAGCGGTGCCGCCCACGCTGGCACGCCCGGCACTCATGGGTTCTGCGGAACCTGCATGACCGAGAAGAACAGCCCGAGCTGGCGGATCGCGTTCGCGAAGCCGTCGTAGCTCACCGGCTTGGTGATGTAGACGTTGGCCCCGAGATCGTAGCAGCGCTGGATCTCGCGGCTGTCGTCCGTCGTGGTCAGCACCACCACCGGTGACCGCCGCGTGTGCGGGTTCGCCTTGACCTTCTCGAGGATGTCGAGGCCGGTCATGTCCGGCAGGTTGAGATCGAGCAGGATCAGCAGGTGACGTCGGGCGCTCGCCTCGCCGGAGCCGTCCGCGCCGAGCAGATAGTCCAGCGCCGACGTGCCGTTCCGGAACTGCACGATGTCGTTGTTGACGCCGGCGCGGCGAATGTTCCGCTCGATCAGGCGCGCATGTCCCTCGTCATCCTCGATCATCACGATGCTGACGGGGTGCACGGGCGGCTCCACGCTCATTCGGCGGCGATGGGCGCCGGTTCAGGGTCTAACCGGACCGCTGTAGCTGTCCCGCGCGGCAAGGTCACGTCGAACGTCGTGCCGACGCCGAGTTCTGAACGGATCTCGATCCGGCCGCCGAACGAGCGCACCAGCGCCTTCACGTGGGCCAGGCCGATCCCCTCGCCCGGGCGGTCCTGTGTGCCCGATCGGCGGAAAAGCTCGAAGACGCGGGCGTGGTCCCGGGCGGCGATGCCCCGACCGTTGTCGGCGACGGAGAAGCAGACACCGCGCTCGCCCACGGCCTTGGCCGTCACGGTGATGCGTCCGGGCCGACTCGGGTCGAGGTATTTCACGGCGTTGTCCAGCAGGTTGCCGAAGACCTGCTCGATCGCGAGCCGGTCGGCGACGATCTCGGGCAGGTCGCGGGCGATCGTCACCGTGGCGCCGACCGCCTCCGCCTGATGCCGCTGGGCATCGGCCACGCCGCGGAGCAGGCCGGTCATGTCGAGGGGCTCGGGCGAGAACTGTCGCCGCCCCTCCCGGGAGAGCTTCAGGATGGCGGCGATCAGCCCTTCCATCCGGTTCACCGCCGCCTTGATGAAGCCGAGCGCCTCGCCGAGATCGGCGTCGAGCCGATCCGCCTCCGGATGTCCCCGGAGGGCCGCGGCGATCTCGGTCCGGGTCGCCTCCAGTTCGCTCGTGAATCCCATCACGTTGACCAGCGGCGCGCGGAGGTCGTGGCTGACGATGTAGGCGTAGCGCTGGATCTCCTCGTTGGACTCGCGCAGATCGGATTCGGCCAGTCTCTGCTCGGTGATGTCCGTGTGGACGCCGACCCACTCGCGGATCTCGCCCCGCGCGTCGAAGACCGGGATGGCGCGGATCGCGAAATGTCGCCACGTTCCGTCGCGGGACCGGACCCGGTGCTCGTGGACGTAGGTACGCCGTGCCCGGACGGTCGCGTTCCAGGTCTCGATGGACAATTCCATGTCGTCGGGATGGACCGCGTCGGCCCAGCCGTAGCCCTGATACTGGTCCCGCGTCTGACCGGTGATCGCGCTCCAGCCCGGCTGCTCGCCGAGCATCCGGCCCTCGGCATCGTTGGTCCAGAGCACGCCGCGCACCGCCTGCACGGCGGCGCGGAACCGCGCCTCGCTCGCCTGGAGTTCGCGCTGCACGCGCTGCTGGTCCAGCGAGGAGGCGAGCATCGCGAGGAACAGGATGAGGAACGTCGCGCCGGCGACGTAGAGGGCGAGGTTCTGCTGGCCCGGAACGCCGGTGGCCACGTGGGCGGCGTGGGCGCCGGCCGCCTCGGCGGTGATCGTCGCCGCGGCCATGCCGGTGTAGTGCATCCCCGCCACCGCGAGGCCCATCACACACGCCGCGGCGAGCTTCTGCCAGACGCCGTGCTGCCGGAAGGAGAGCCACAGGGCCGCGGTCGCCGCGGTCACGGCGATCGCCACCGAGAGCGCGACCACCGCCGGGCTGTAGGCGAGGTCGCCCGGGATCCGGAGCGCCGCCATGCCGGTGTAATGCATGCCGGCGACGCCCAGACCCATCAGGGGGCCGGCCACGAGAAGTCCGCCCGGCCCCTCGCCGACGCGCGCCACCCACAGGAAGGCGGCCCCGGTCACCGCGACGGCGATCGCGAGAGACAGGAGGGTGAGGCCGATGTCGTAGGCGGCCGGCATGCCCATCTCGAAGGCCAGCATGCCGACGAAGTGCATCGACCAGATGCCGCCGCCCATGGCGAGTGCGGCACCGGCGATCCATGGCCAGCGCGGCCCCGCGACGGGCCCGCGGATCCGCGCCCCCAGGTCCAGCGCGGTGTAGGACGCGAAGACGGCGAGGCCGATCGACAGGGCGACCAGCGCCGGGTTGTAGCCAATATGGACCATCGACTGCGATCGACGCGTGAGGGGCGCTCCTCGCGATGTATCCCGGGTAGATGGCGGGCGCCATCGCGATTCGGAGCCGGCCAAGTCTCCGAGATACCGAGACTGTGCCGCGAGGCCCGAGGGCGGGGCCGGGATGGGTGCGGGTCCGCGGCCGGGGCTCTGCCTGCGGGCGCGCGACAGGTCCGGGCAAGCAGGTTCGGCCACGATCCACCTTGGACCCGCCCCGGCGTAGGCAAGCGGACGGGGTGCGCGCATGGCCGGGTCGAGGCGGAGCGGCGATTGCAGTCTGCGCGTCTCGGCGGACAGGTCACGATCGGCGCCCGACGCCGACGCGCGGCTGGGCCGCGACGAAAAATTCGCGTGCGTCACACGGCGATGGTCTCTCCCGGCGTCCGCCCGCGTTCTAGGTTCTGTCGATCGCTCAACGCGAATGCAGGTTCATGAACGGACACGCGGCGGCACGATTTCCGGACGACCTGCGCGAGGCCCTGGCGCAGGCTCTGTACGAGTCTGAGCGGACGGAGGGAGAGGATCGCGCCCTCTGGACCGACCCGGACCTGGAGGCCCGGCACCCCGGTCTCCGCGAGCGCTATCGTCGATCCGCCGACGCCCTCGCGGCCGGCCCGCTGGCGGATCTGCTGGCGGCCCGACGGGCCGACGAGGAGGAGTTGCGGGTGCTGCGCCGGCAGCGGATGTCGCCCGAGCGCGAGCGGGAACTCCTCGAGGCCAACAACCGCCTCCTCGCCCGCGCCGAAGCGGCCGAGACGGCGCGGAGTGCCGCGGAAGAGGCGCTCGTGACGCTGCGCCGCGAGCGCGACGTCGCCCGGGAGGCGGAGGCGTTCTGGCAGCAATTCGCCTTCGACGCCGACGATCTCGCGACCCGGCGCCTCATCGAGCAGACCGACGCCCGCGCCGAGGCCGAGCGGCGAGCGATCGAGGAGCGGTGCCGACGGGAGCGCGCGGAGGCGGCGCTGCGCCTCTTCGCCGATCGCGCCGACGTCATGCCCAAGGAGGGATGGGCGTCGGAACTGGCGAAGGCCAATCGCGACATCCCGCTGTGGTGGTTCCACGCGGCCCGCGTCGCCCTCGAGCCGCCGGATCTGTCCCGACCGACCGAGAGCGGCGAGGCCTGAGCACCTCAGGCGGCCGCGGGCTGCTTCGCGGGCGTGTCTCGGAACAGCGCCGTGCAGCCGGAGCCGCGATGCATGCTCAGGATCGACGCACGGTCGATCTCCGGATGGGTCTTGAGCACCTTCTGGACGCAGGCGAGCACGCGCTCGTACTGCGCGGCGTCGTAATTCGGTTCCAGCGGGCTCACGGCAATGTAAGTCTCGACCACGAGAACGCGCTCGGCGCGGTCGTGGGCGACGTCGACGGCGATCCAGGACGACTTGATCAGGCTGGTGCTGGCGAGCATGGGCGTTCCTCGTGCAGCGTTACATCGTGCCCCCTACGGCTGCGGCACGCTTTTCATCCCGCAGCCAGAGGCAATTTTGGCGAAATCATGGACCGCCTGTCCCGGAATGCCAAGGGGGCGCTGCCGGCGACGCGCGTTCGCGCTGTGCCGCGTGTTGAGCGTCGGCGCGCCCCGGCTTACGCTCCGGCATCGGCCGTCACCGGAGACGTCCACAATAGGCACTCGCGTCCGCCAGATGGCATGTGGTATACAAATTGGCGGACTCGTCACCCCGAGTCCGCGTGACGGTGTCGCGATACGACGAGACCGCGCTTCGGGAGGGAGAACAGACATGATCCGTTCGAGGATGGAAGGCCCCTGCCCCGGCGTCGCGGCACGCGCGTCACGGGCCCGTGCAGGCATCGAATCGGTATCCCGCGCGGCCTGAGCCGCCCTCCGTCATCCCCACACCGACTCCAGCTCCGAGACCGATCATGACCAAGGCCCTCGAAGGCGTCCGCATCCTGGACTTCACCCACGTTCAATCCGGTCCGACCTGTACGCAGCTCCTGGCCTGGTTCGGCGCCGACGTCATCAAGGTCGAGCGGCCGGGCGTCGGCGACGCCACGCGCCAGCAGCTTCAGGACATCCCGGACGTGGACAGCCTCTATTTCACGATGCTGAACCACAACAAGCGGTCGATCACGCTCGACTCGAAGAACCCCAAGGGCAAGGAGGTTCTCTGGCGCCTGATCAAGGAATGCGATGTCCTCGTCGAGAATTTCGCGCCCGGCGCCCTCGCCCGCATGGGCCTGACCTGGGAGAAGATCCACGAGGCCAACCCGCGGATGATCCTGGCCTCCGTGAAGGGCTTCGGTCCGGGCCGCTACGAAGATTGCAAGGTCTACGAGAACGTCGCGCAGTGCGCCGGCGGCTCCGCCTCGACGACGGGCTTCCGCGACGGCATCCCGATGGTGACGGGCGCGCAGATCGGTGATTCCGGCACGGGCTTGCACCTCGCCCTCGGCATCGTCACGGCGCTCTATCATCGGACCCAGAGCGGCCTCGGCCAGAAGGTCGACTGCGCCATGCAGGACGGCGTGCTGAACCTGTGCCGGGTGAAGCTGCGCGACCAGCAGCGGCTCGCGCACGGGCCGCTCAAGGAGTACAGCCAGTTCGGCGAGGGCATCCCCTTCGGCGAGGCGACCCCGCGCGCGGGCAACGATTCGGGTGGCGGTCAGCCGGGCCGCATCCTGCGCTGCAAGGGCTGGGAGCAGGATCCGAACGCCTATATCTACGTCATCACCCAGGCCGCCGTCTGGGAGCCGATCTGCGACATCATCGGTGAGCCGGATTGGAAGACCGATCCGAACTACGCCACCCCGAAGGCCCGCCTGCCGCATCTCAACGAGATCTTCACGCGGATCGAGGCCTGGACAATGAAGGTGTCCAAGTTCGAGGTGATGGACACCCTGAACAAGTACGACATCCCCTGCGGCCCGATCCTGTCGATGAAGGAGATCGCCGAGGACGAGTCGCTGCGGAAGACCGGCACCATCGTGGAGGTCGATCACCCGACCCGCGGCAAGTACCTGACGGTCGGCAATCCCATCAAGCTGTCGGCGAGCCCGAGCGAGGTGACCCGCTCGCCGCTCCTCGGCGAGCACACCGAGGAGATCCTGCGCTCCGTGCTCGGCTACTCCGAGGCCGAGGTCGGCGAGATCTCCGAGTCCGGCGCGATCGGCGCGGTCCAGAAGATCGCGGCCGAGTGATCGGTCTCCGGCGAGCCGCGGCCGAGGCTCCGGATCGCTGAAGTTACAATCCGGGGGCGCGCGTGCCGCGCGGCCCCGGATTCCGGGTGACGCCGTTCGACGGCCAGGGCACGGTCGCGCCGCCGAGCCAGCGCTCGGTCCGTTCCATCCCGGTCCCGCGCAGGGCCCGGACGACACCCAGGAGCCTGCATGCGCATCGCCTTCATCGGTCAACAGGATTTCGGAAAAGCGGTCCTGGAGGCGTTCCTCGAGCGAGGCGATGAGGTTGCCGCGGTGTTCTGCGCGCCCGAGAAGCCCGGCGCCAAGCCGGACGTCCTGAAGACGGCGGCCGTCGAGAAGGGGCTGACGGTCTTCCAGTTTCCCAGCTTGAAGAGCCCCGAGGCCGAGGCCGCGATGCGCGGCCTGAACGCCGATATCGGCATCATGGCCTACGTGCTCCAGTTCGCGCCGCAGAGCTTCGTCAACATCCCGACGCACGGCACCATCCAGTATCATCCGAGCCTGCTCCCGCGTTACCGCGGCCCGTCGTCGATCAACTGGCCGATCGCCCGGGGCGAGTTGCAGACCGGCCTGACCATCTTCCGGCCTACCGACGGCCTCGACGAGGGCCCGGTGATCCTGCAGAAATCCTGCCCGATCGGCGCCGACGCGACCCTGGGCGACGTCTACTTCGACAACCTGTTCCCGATGGGCGTTGCGGCCATGCTCGAGGCAGCCGATCTCGTCGTGGCCGGCCAGCATGTCGAGATCGATCAGGACGAGGACGCAGCGAGCTACGAGGGCTGGTTCCGCGCCGCCGAGGCGGAGATCCACTGGTCCTCCCACGCCGAGCAGATCTACAACCTGATCCGCTCGGCCAACCCGGCGCCCGGCGCCTGGACCACCCACGACGGCAAGAAGCTGCAGATCTTCGACTGCAGCCTGCATCGCATCCGCAAGCTCGCCGACGTCGTCGGCAAGCCCGGCGAGGTGATCGCCGTCGACGATCAGGGATTCAGCGTCTGCGCCCAGGGCGGCCAGATCGAAGTCCGCAAGGTCAAGGCGGAGGGCGGCAAGAAGGTCGCGGCGGCCGAGTTCGCCCGGGAAGCCGGACTGGCGGTCGGACAGATCCTGGGGCGCTAGGCCAACCTCGCGTCAGGTCGTCTCCGGCGCGGTCTGCCGCGCCGCGTTCAGACCGTAGCCGCGGAAGCGCTCGACCGTGGCGCCGATCTCGTCGTCGGACAGGATGATCGGCGTCCCGATCTGCCGCGCGACGGCGTATTGCTGGCAGAGCGTTTCCAGCTCGACGGCGAGCCACAGCGCCTTCTCCAGGCTCGCGCCGGCCGCGATCATGCCGTGGTTGGCGAGGAGGCAGACGTTGCGGTCGACGAGCGCCGCGAGGGCGAGGTCCGAGAGTTCCGCCGTGCCGTACGGCGCGTAAGGCGCGCAACGCACTGTCGGGCCGCCGAAGGCCGCGATCATGTAGTGGACCGCCGGGATGGCCTCCCCGCACATCGCGAAGGCGGTGCAGTAGACCGGATGCGCGTGGACCACCGCGTGGAATCCCGGACGGGACGCCAGGATGTCTCGGTGGAAGCGCCATTCCGACGAGGGCTTCTGGTCCGGCGGGTGCGTGCCGTCGAGGTCCAACCGGACCACGTCGTCCGGTCCGGTCCGGTCGGTGGGCATGCCGGACGGAGTGATCAGGAGCCCGTCGCGGAAGCGCACCGAGACATTGCCCGAGGTGCCGCGGTTCAGCCCCTGGGCGTCGAGCGCCCGCGCCGCCGCCACGACGCTCTCCCGCGCGATCCGCTCGTCTCTGTCCATGATGCCCGGTCTCCGGAAGGCCCGGTTCCCGGTATGCAGGAAGCCCGGCGCCGTAAAGACGGCGCCGGGCTCATCACGTCGGTTCGGCGTCGCGGCGCCGGACGACCGGGGCCTGCTACTGCGCCAGCACCGGCGCGAGGCCCGCCTCGGGCTTCTTGGTGTAGGCGGCGCGCATCGGCTTGAGGACGAACAGCGCCAGCAGGGCCGCCAGGATGTTGAGGGCCGCGGCCGCCAGGAACACCGTGTGCCAGCTCCCGGTCATGGTCGTGAGCACGCTGGTGTAGGGGACGATCAGCGCCGCGGTGCCCTTGGCCGTGTAGAGCAGGCCGGCATTCGTCGCCGCGTATTTCGACCCGAACGTGTCGCCGCAGGTCGCCGGGAACAGCGAGTAGATCTCGCCCCAGGCGAAGAAGACGAGCCCCGTCAGCAGCACGAAGGCGATCGGGTTCTGGCCGAACTGGCTCAGCGCGTAGATGCCCAGGCCCTCGATCGCGAAGGACAGGAACATCGTGTTCTCGCGGCCGATATGGTCGGAGACCCAGCCGAAGAACGGACGCGTCACGCCGTTGAGCACCCGGTCGAGCGTGGCCGCGAAGGTCAGCGCCGGCAGCGTGATCCCGAGGAGCGAGACCGGGACGTCGGCGATCTTGAAGTCCTTGGCGATCGGGCCGAGCTGCGCGGTGGCCATCAGACCGCCGGCGGCCATCATGACGAACATCGCGTACATGACCCAGAAGATCGGCGTGCGGACCATCTCGGACGGCTTGTAGTCCCGCTTCGACTGGCTGACCCGGGCGACCTCCGGAACCTGACCCTTGGCCGGCGCGCGCAGGAACAGCGCGATCAGCATGACGATCACGCCCTGCCCGATGCCG
The DNA here is from genome assembly GCF_017876975.1 of Methylobacterium sp. PvP105. Taxonomy (NCBI): domain Bacteria; kingdom Pseudomonadati; phylum Pseudomonadota; class Alphaproteobacteria; order Hyphomicrobiales; family Methylobacteriaceae; genus Methylobacterium; species Methylobacterium sp. PvP105. Next base: position 3,932,105 of record NZ_JAGIPA010000001.1, read on the forward strand.
AAGTAGAAGAAGGCCGCCTCGTAGCCCTGGGACTTGATCATCGCCTGGATCGGCACGACCGTCAGCGCCGAACCCGCGCCGAAACCCATGGCGGTGATGCCGGCGGCCAGGCCGCGGCGATCGGGGAACCACTTCAGCGAGTTGCCGACACAGGTTCCGTAGACCGCACCCGCACCGGTGCCGCCGATCGCGGCCGCGATGTAGAGGACGGTGAGCGAATCCGCGTAGGAGTTGATCACCCAAGCGATGGCGCAGAGCAGACCGCCGAACAGCGTGACGATCCGCGGGCCGTACTTATCGACGAACCAGCCCTCGATCGGGACCAGCCAGGTCTCGGTGACGACGAACAGCGTGAAGGCCACCTGGATCGCCGCGCGATCCCAGCCGTGGCGCTCCTGCATCGGGCTCACGAAGAAGGTCCAGCCGTACTGCATGTTGGCGATCATGCACATGCAGACGACGCCGAAGGCGAGTTGCAGCCAGCGGCCGCGCCCCACCGGTTTGACGATCTCGGACATACCGTTCCCTCCTGGACAGTATTATTGTTGGCGTTCGCGCTCAGGCCAGCTTTATGCCTTGCCAGAGCGCAGCTTGGCAGAACAACTTGACCGGAATTCTTAGAAAAATTCTTGGCCCGCGGGCAAATAATCTCTGTAGTAGCCGCCACCCGCCTGGCACCGGACGATGATGTCTGATGGTCGACGGTATGCCAGCAAGATGGTGCTGATTTAATCCCAGGCTGTCAATCGAACCTGCAAAAAAACACACCTCAGCCGGGTTGGATTAAACACTTGGCTCGAACGTGCCTCGCACGTGGCTGCGAGGGGCCCGGATTTCGGTTGCGTTCGCGCCACTTCTAACGTGCCGGAAGGCGGCAAAGGTCACAGGTCTGTGGGACCGCGCCGCAATCGACTAGGATCTTGCAAAGGTTTGGGTTAGGTCGTTTGAGAGCGCACGACAGAGAATGCGTGCGGGACATCATGCGTGTGAGCCGACTGGACGAGGGATGTCGAATTCCGAACCGCTGAGCGTGAAGCCCATCGTCGCCAGCTCCAGTCTCCGGACATTGGCCTACGAGGCGCTCAAAACGGCCATCACCAACATGGACATCTACGGGCGTCCGGACGAGGTGCGTCTCGACGAGCGGAAGCTGTCGCAGGATCTCGGTGTCAGCCGCACGCCGGTGCGCGAGGCCCTGACGGTTCTTGAGCAGGAGGGCTTCGTCCGCTCCGAAGCGCGGCGCGGTGTCTTCGTGATCAAGAAGAACAAGCGCGAGATCGTCAGCATGATCCACGCGTGGACGGCGCTGGAGAGCATGGCGGCCCGTCTCGCCTGCGCGCGCGCCACCGACGCGCAACTGCGCTCGTTGCGCGAATCGTTCCCTGAATTCTTCGAGGGGCAGCCGTCCGAGCACATCGACGAGTACTCCGATGCGAACATCCGCTTCCACCAGCGCATCATCGCGCTGGGTCACTGCGAGGCGATCGCCGATCTGACCAGCAATCTGCTGATGCATGTCCGCGGCATCCGCAGCACCGCGCTCCGGCAGGGCGACCGAGCGGAGCGCTCGATACGGGAGCACGTCGCCATCATCTCGGCGCTCGAAGCCCGCGATGCAGATCTGGCCGAGAGGCTCGTCCGCGAGCACGGTCTCGGTCTCGCGCAACACGTCGACACCTACGGCGACTACCTGGACTGATCGCCGCCCGAGCTCACGACCGGCGGCGATGAGACCGGGATTGCGTCGCGGCTCATCCGTCAGCACGCCTGCGCGCACTTGCGCGGCATCATCGACGTCGCGTCTGTCGGCTCCGATGCACAGTCGAGACCCGGTCTAACGGGATCTCAAATCGAATCGTGCACGATCGTTGCGGCGCTGCAAAAAATCCGGCCGCGGAGCGCTCAAACGTGGCGCGCCACCTATCCGATCGAGAGCATGGCGCCGAGGGAAAACCGTCGCGAGCGGGCGTGCACGCGCTCTCCATGCATGCACGGCATGAACGGTATTCGTAATCTGGCATACCAAGTTGCGCCGCGGCATGACACGTATCGCATCGCAACATGTCCCGTTCGAAACCGCGCCGGATAGTCCGATGATCGCCAGCTTCCTCGCCATCTTTGTCGCCTTCGCCGCCTGCCAGGCGTTGCTGACCGTGAAGTTCGCGGACTTCCTCTCCGCCGCGGAGGGTGGTCACGCGACCGTCGAGCCCGCCGCCGACGTCGCGTCCGCGAAGCTCGCCTGAGGACAAGGCCGGTCCGCAGCGTCTGAGAATGCGTAGGGTTAACGCTTTCCTCAAATTTTACGCGTAGGGTGAACCGATCGTTGACCGTGCGGGCGAGGAGCTACCGCGTTGGCCCTCGGCCCCGCATCGCGTTTCTCGGACGGGCCTTTCGTCCTGATCGTCTCGGATCGTCCGTCCGAACGATCGGCCCTCGAGCGCGCGATCGCGCTAGTGATGGACTGTCGTGCGATTCCGCCCGGCGTCCCGCTGCCGTCGGGGCGGCCACATCTCGTCATCCTGGACCTGCCGCCGGCCCGTAGCGCCGAGCTGCAATCCACCCTCGCCCATCACGGACCGCCGGTCCCGCGCCTCGTTCTCGTGCGCGGCGAACCCCTGCCGGCCGCTCGCTACCTCCGTCAGCTGCCGGCCGCGTCGCCCCGCCAGCTTGTATTGGCGAATGTCTTCGCCATGATCGAGGAGGCGACGCGCTCCGCCGAGTTGCGGCAGCGTCGGCTCCTGGAGCGCGTCTCGGGCGCCACCGCCGTCGTCGCCGAGATCTTCGACAGCGCCGCCCTCGGCGCCCGTCTGCAGCGCGCCGACGCGGATCGCGGAACCGAGCTGGTCCTCGCGGCCGTCTCGGAGGTCGGGATCGCCGAGTGGCTCACCGCGGTGTGGCGCCACGAGATCGGCGTTTACCAGCACACCCTCGGCGTCGCCGGCCACGCCGCCACCTTCGGCTCGCAGATCGGCCTCGGTCAGACCGACCTCGCGTTGCTGGTGCGCTCGGCGCTGCTGCACGACATCGGCAAGGCGCGCATCCCCGCGGAGATCCTCAACAAGCCGGGACCGCTCAATCCCGAGGAATCGCGCCTCATGCAGCGCCATCCCGATATCGGCGCCGATCTGCTTCGCGTGCACGGCGATTTCGAGGAGGCGGTGATCGACGTGGTCCTTCACCACCACGAGCGTCTTGACGGGAAGGGCTATCCCGATCGGCTGTCCGGTGCGGCGATCTCGGACCTCGTGCGGATCGTGACGATCTGCGACGTGTTCTCCGCCCTGACCGAGCGGCGCACCTATCGGCAGCCTGCCACTCCCGCGGAGGCGCTGTCGATCATGGCCGACAACACCGGGCATTTGGATCCGGATCTCCTGCGCGCCTTCGCGCCCTCCATGCTCAAGGGCAGCGCCCTGGCGGCCTGATCCGGGCCCGGCGTGGCGCCGGCGCCACGCTGTTCGGCGGGATGGTCCGGGCGCGCCGCGCGCCGCGCTTTCGCCGCAACCGCGCCGGAGGGAGGCGATCCCGTCACACGATTTGCCGACCGGACCGTGCCCAAGCTCAGTCTCGCCCTCGCTGTCGCCCTCCCGCTGGCCCTCGCCGGGTGCGGCGGTCTCTCGGTCCTGCCCGAGACTCCCGTCGAGAACGCGACGCACACCGCCGTGCTCGACGAGGTCGCGGCCGCCGCGGCGATCTCGGCCTACCGGGTCCAGCACGGCCTGAGCCCGGTCGTGGTCGACTCGGCTCTCGTGAAGGCGGCGGCCTTCCAGGCCGGCAACAACGCCCGCCACGGCCAGCTCAGCCACGATGTCGGCGGCAGCTTCACCTCGCGCATGGCGTCGGCCGGTCTCGCGAGATCCTGGGCGGCCGAGAATCTCAGCGCCGGGTCCGAGACCCTGGAGCAGGTGCTCGCCCGCTGGAAGGCGAGTCCCGAGCACAACAGGAACATGCTGCTGCCGCAGATCCGCAGGATCGGGATCGCCCGGGTCGATGCCCCGACCACCCGGTACAAGCGCTTCTGGGCGCTCGTGATGGCCGGCGGCTGACGCCGGACGTCTCAGGATTCGGACGGCGCCAGATCGACGATCCGGAGCTGGGCGCGCTCGGCGCCGCGCCAGCGGTCGCAGGACAGGGTCCCGGCCACGTGCATCTCCCGGCCGATCCCGTTCAGCAAGGCCAGGCCGAGCGGTCGTTCGGCGGCGCGGAAACAGATCGCTCCCACCACCTGCCCGTCGCGGCTGCGCAGCCGGGCCCTGACATGGCTGGAGCCGACCAGACCGGCGTCGACGAGGCGGTGCCGGCCCAGCGCGAAGATCGGCTCGGGCGCACCCTGGCCGAACGGGCCGGCCCGCTGCAGCAGCCGGACCGTCTCCGCAGTGGCGCCGCCGGCGCTGAGGCCGCCGTCGATCAGCAGGGCATCGGCGGTCCGGGCCACCGCGACGCTCGCCCCGAGCAGCATCGCCAGATGCGCCTCGAAGCGGGGGATGTCGTCGGCCCGCACGGTCACGCCGGCCGCCATGGCATGGCCGCCGCCCTTGCTGGCGAGCCGGGCCTCCACGCAGGCGCGGACCGCGAGCCCCAGATCCGCGCCCGGGATCGAGCGCCCCGAGCCCGTGGCGGTCCCGTCCGGACGGATCGCGAACGCGAAGGCCGGCCGGTTGAAGCGCTCCTTCAGCCGGGAGGCGATGAGGCCGACGATGCCGGGGTGCCACTCGGCGCTGGCAGTCACCAGCACGGTACGGGCCGGATCGAGCGTCAGGGCCCGGTCCATCTCGGCCTCGGCCTCCAGGACGGCCTGCGCCTCGATCGCCTGACGCTCGCGGTTGAGGCGATCGAGGTCGGCGGCGATCCGGGCCGCCTCGCCCGGGTCCGCCGTGGTCAGCAGGCGGGCGCCCAGGGCCGAGTCGCCGATGCGCCCGCCGGCATTGATGCGCGGCCCGAGCACGAAGCCGAGATGCCACGCTTCCGGAGGCTCGCCGAGCGAGGCCGCGTCCAGCAGCGCCGCGAGCCCGGTGCGGCCGCGATGGCGCATGACCGTGAGCCCCTGGGTCACGAAGGCCCGGTTGAGGCCCGTGAGAGGCACGACGTCGGCCACGGTCGCCAGCGCCACGAGGTCGAGGGCATCGGTGAGCTGCGGTTCGGGACGATGGCTGCCGAAGAAGCCCTCCTGCCGCAGGGCGCGGTTCAGCGCCACCAGGGTCAGGAAGACGATGCCGGCGGCGCAGAGATGGCCGAGGCCCGACAGGTCGTCGAGGCGATTCGGATTGACCACGGCGCGGGCGGGGGGGAGGATCTCGGAAGCCGCGTGGTGGTCGAGGACGATGACGTCGAGACCGGATTTCTCGGCCTCCTCCAGCGGCGCGTGGCCGCTCGTCCCGCAATCGACGCAGACGAGGAGTGTCGCGCCCTCCGCCGCCAGCGCGGTGATCGCCGCGACGTTGGGGCCGTAGCCCTCGGTGATCCGGTCGGGGATGTGGATCGGCGCGCGCAGTCCCAGGTTGCGGAGATAGCCGGCGAGGAGCGCCGCGCTCGCGGCGCCGTCGACATCGTAGTCGCCGAACACCGCCACCGTCTCCCCGCGCTTCACGGCGCGGACGAGGCGGCGGACGGCCGCCTCCATATCGAGCAGCGTGTGCGGATCCGGCATCAGGTCCCGCAGCCGCGGCGCGAGGTGACGGGGCGCCGCTTCCGGGACGATGCCCCGTCCCGCCAGGACCCGGGCCAGCAACTCCGGGAGGCCGTGGGCCTGGACCATCTTGGCGATCTGATTCTGGACGGCCGCGCCGCCGCAGCGCTCCTGCCAGCGCCGACCGGTCACGGAGGCGGCGACACCCAGGAAGGGCGGCGGTTCGGCGAGGAGCGGAGCGGACGACACGGGCGCCACCCTACACCGGGCCGCGCGGGGAATCTTGCGCCTCGCCGCAACAGCGACGGCGAACGCGATCCGGCACAACGAAAAAGGGCGGGCATCGCTGCCCGCCCGTCGGATCTGCCGGAGACCTGAGTCTCAGAGCGACTTCAGGATGTTGTCGACGACCTTCTTGGCGTCGCCGAACAGCATCATGGTGTTGTCGCGGAAGAACACCTCGTTCTCGACGCCCGCGTAGCCGGAGCCCATGCCGCGCTTGATGAACAGCACGGTCTTGGCCTTCTCCACGTCCAGGATCGGCATGCCGTAGATCGGCGAGGCCTTGTCGGTCTTGGCAGCCGGGTTCGTCACGTCGTTGGCGCCGATCACGAAGGCGACGTCCGCCTGCGGGAACTCGCCGTTGATGTCCTCCAGCTCGAACACCTCGTCGTAGGGCACGTTGGCCTCGGCCAGCAGCACGTTCATGTGGCCCGGCATGCGGCCCGCCACCGGATGGATGGCGTACTTCACGTCGACGCCCTCCTTCTTCAGCATGTCGGCCATCTCGCGCAGCGAATGCTGCGCCTGGGCGACCGCCATGCCGTAGCCCGGGACGATGATGACCCGCTCGGCGTTCTTCATAATGTAGGCCGCGTCGTCGGCCGAACCCTGCTTCACGGGCCGGGTCTCGACCTGACCGGTGCCGGCCGCGGCCGTGTCGCCGCCGAAGCCGCCGAGGATGACCGAGATGAACGACCGGTTCATCGCGTGGCACATGATGTACGACAGGATCGCGCCCGAGGATCCGACCAGCGAGCCGGTGATGATCAGCGCGAGGTTGCCCAGGGTGAAGCCGATGCCCGCCGCCGCCCAGCCCGAGTAGGAGTTGAGCATCGACACGACCACCGGCATGTCGGCGCCGCCGATCGGGATGATGATGAGCCCGCCCAGCACGAGCGAGGCGATGACGATCAGCCAGAAGATCGCCTTCGACTCGGTGCCGATGAACAGGGCGATCAGCAGCACGAGGCCGGCGGCCAGCAGCGCGTTGATCAGGTGGCGCTGGGGCAGCATGATCGGCTTGCCGGACATGCGACCGTCGAGCTTGGCGAACGCGATCACCGAGCCGGTGAAGGTGATGGCGCCGATGGCGACGCCGAGACCCATCTCGAAGAGCGACTGCTTGTGGAAGTGGCCGTTCTCGATGATGCCGAAGGCCTGCGGCGCGTAGAGTGCGCCCGCCGCCACGAAGACGGCCGCGAGGCCGACCAGCGAGTGGAACGCCGCTACGAGCTGCGGCATCGCGGTCATCGGCACGCGCTTGGCGATCACCGCGCCCGCGCCGCCGCCGATGCCGAGGCCCAGCAGCACGAGGATCCAGGCGCCGGCACCCGCCGGCGGGTGGCCGACGAGCGTCGTCAGGATCGCGAGCCCCATTCCGACCATGCCGTACAGGTTGCCCTGCCGGGAGGTTGTGGGGTGCGAGAGCCCCCGCAGCGCCATGATGAACAGGACGCCGGCGACGATATAGAGAAGGGAGGAGACGTTCTCTGACACCGGCTCAGCCCTTCTTCTTGTACATGCCGAGCATGCGTTGCGTGACGAGGAAGCCGCCGAAGATGTTCACGCTGGCGAGCACGATGCCGATGAAGCCGAAGAACCGGGCCAGCCCGGTGCCCTTCTCGATCAGCGGAACGCCGACCGCCAGGATCGCGCCCACGATGATCACCGACGAGATCGCGTTGGTGACCGACATGAGCGGGGTGTGCAGGGCCGGGGTCACCGACCAGACCACGTAGTATCCGACGAAGATCGCCAGCACGAAGATCGCGAGCCGGAACACCGTGGGATCGACCGCGCCGCCCGTGGCGGCGCTCAGCCCGTGGCCCATGCCGTCGGCGATGATCTGCGCCTGGTCGGCGGCGTTGCGCGCCACCGCGGCCGCCGCGCGCGCGGCGTCGGCCAGCACGCGGGCCTGATCGGCGGCCTGATCGGGAGGGACGATGACGTTTGCCATTCTGCTACTCCTCTCGGCCGGGCTTCACTGCGCGCCCGCCGGGGCGGCCGTGCCGGACGCCTTGTTGGCCTCCGACTTGGCCAGCCCCACGGAGGCGGCTTCCGAGGCTGCGCCATCGGTCTTGGGCTGGAAGGACGCGTGCACGACCGCGCCGTCGCGGGTGAGGTTCGTGGCCTTCACCAGCTCGTCGTCCCAGTTGATGGCCAGCGCCTTCGACTCCTTGTCGATCAGGGTCTCGACGAAGGCGTAGAGGTTGCGGGCGTAGAGGCTCGACGACGTGGCGGCGAGCCGCCCCGGCACATTGACGTGGCCGACGATCTTCACGCCGCGGTCGTTCGTGACGACCTCGCCGGCCTTGGCGCCGGCGACGTTGCCGCCGCGCTCCACCGCGAGGTCGACCAGCACCGAACCCGGCTTCATCGACGCCACCATCTCCTCGGAGACCAGCTTCGGCGCCGGCCGGCCGGGGATCAGCGCGGTGGTGATGACGATATCCTGCTTGGCAATGTGGCCCTTGACCAGCTCTGCCTGCTTCTTCTGATACTCGGCCGACATCTCCTTGGCGTAACCGCCGGCGGTCTCGGCCTGCTTGAACTCGTCGTCCTCGACGGCGACGAACTTGGCGCCCAGCGATTCGACCTGCTCCTTGGTGGCGGGCCGGACATCGGTGGCGGTGACGACCGCGCCGAGGCGTCGGGCGGTCGCGATGGCCTGGAGGCCGGCCACGCCGACGCCCATGACGAACACGCGGGCGGCCGGCACCGTGCCGGCGGCGGTCATCATCATCGGCATCGCCCGGCCGTACTCGGCGGCGCCGTCGACGACCGCGCGGTAACCGGCGAGATTCGCCTGCGAGGACAGGACGTCCATCACCTGCGCGCGGGTGATGCGGGGCATCAGCTCCATGGCGAAGCCGTCGACGCCGGCCTCGGCCATCGCCCTCAAGGCTTCCTCGTTGCCGTAGGGGTCCATGATCGCGATCACGGTGGCGCCACGCTTCAACTGCGGCAGCTCTTCGGCGCTCGGGCGCCGGACCTTCAGCACGAGGTCGGCATCCCTGGCGGCATCGGCGGCGCTCCCCGCTATGCCGGCGCCGGCGGCCTCGTACTCGGAATCCAGAATGCCGGCCCTCTGGCCCGCTCCGGACTGCACCACGACGTCAGCACCGAGAGATTTGAACTTCTTGACGGTCTCAGGAACCGCGGCGACGCGCGGCTCCGCGGAGTCCGTCTCGGACAGCACAGAAATGCGCATGCGAGGGTTCCCCTGGAAAAGCTCGGCCTTCGAATGCGCGAACCGGCGACGCTTTTCGAGAGGCGGACCTACGATACCGCGTTGGAAGCGGCCGGAATGTAACTTGCGCTCAATTTAATTGCCAACAATGCGTCAGCGACCCGCCCGGCGATCGCGAGCGGGCTCGTCATCCGCGGCGGCGCTTAACGCCACCGCCCTCGAACATTTCAGGCGAAGAACAGGTACAGGACCAGCAGAATCCCGACGACCAGCGGGGCCTTCCACCCGACGGCCGGTGCGAGAGCGCCCACCGCGCCCGCGGCTCCCGAAGCGATCACGCCGACGATGGCCAGCAGCCAAGCTTCGCGGATCCCGCCGATGGCGAGGGCCAGCACCCAGCAGATCACGACGCCGGTGGCGATTTCGACGAACCGGACGAACCCGCGATAGGTCTGCTCGTGAGTCTTCGCGTCCATCGCCGGGCTGTAGGTGTGCCCGGCCACCGTGTCACTCTCGGCCATCGTGCGCTCGTTTCCCTAAGACGCGACTTCTTGCGGTCGCGGTCGGATGTAGCTCAAGCGTTTACCTGCCGCAATCGGACGCACGCAAGTTGATCGCTCTCTCGGTGGATCTTCGCGCCGACTCAGGCCGGTTTCGGCAGGTCCGCCTCGGCGAGCACCCGACCCTGACGCTTCGTGAGTTCGTCCAGCGAGAAATGCTCGATCTCGGCTTCGAACAACCGGTGGTAGTTGAGTTCCGACCTGAGGTGGAGGAACACGGCGCCCAGACCCACGGCGGCACGATCCATGAAGACGAATTCCTGCGGCACCGTCACCGGTCCCCGCTCCTTCAGGGCCTGATGGACCTGGAAGGCCTGCCGCCGACCGTACTCCCCTGGCTTCACCCCGTCCGCGACGGTGCGGGTGCGGTCCTCGAGCAGCGGCCCGTAGATGAAGCGGGCCCAGATGTTCAGGATCTCGATCTTCTCCTTGTCGAGATCCTTGAAACCCCAGACCTCGTAGGCGTGGACGATGCGGGCGTCGTCGTTCTCCAGCAGGCCGCGATAGAGGTCCACGACGCCGCCGACGAATCGCGGATGGAAGATCCGGACGCAGCCGTAATCCAGCAGGTTGATCCCGGCGGCCTCTCCGGCGTCAGAGAAGACCGTGTAATTGCCGAGATGCGGGTCGCCGTGGATCACCGCCGCCCGGCTGAACGGGTGCCACCACGCCTTGAACATCGCCTGAGCGATCCGGTTACGCACTTCGACGGGCTCGTCGGCGAAGCCCAGGATCTTGTCTCCGTCGAGCCAGCCGAGCGTGAGCAGGCGCTTCGTCGAGAGCTCAGGGAAGACGCGCGGCACGCGCACCGCGGCGATGTCCTTCAGCACGGCCCCGTAGAGCGCCGCGTGCTTGGCCTCGCGCTCGTAGTCGAGTTCCTCGCGCACCCGGGCGCCGATCTCCTTCGCGATCTCGCGCGTATCGAGCCACGTGTTCATCCGGCGGTGCAGCGCGAACGCGACCTCCAGCTGCTTGAGGTCGGCCTCCACGGCCGATTGCATGTCCGGATATTGCAGCTTGCAGGCGAGCCGCTCGCCGTCCTCGGTGGTCGCGCGGTGGACCTGCCCCAGCGAGGCCGCGGCCGCGGGCTTGAGGTCGAAGCTCCCGAATCGCGCCTGCCAGCCGGCGCCGAGTTCCGACTGCATCCGGCGTCGGACGAAGGCCGCGCCCATCGGCGGCGCGTCGGCCTGGAGCTTCTGCAGCTCGGTGGCATATTCCGGCGGGAGCAGGTCCGGGACGGTGGCCAGCAATTGGGCCACCTTCATGATCGGCCCCTTCAGGCCGCCCAGCGCCTGCGCCAGGGCGGCGGCGTTGGTGGTGCCCTCCTTTCCGAACAGCCGCGCCATGGCCATCCGGGCGGCGACACCGCCGACATTGGCGCCCACGCTGGCGTAGCGCCCGGCGCGGGCGGAGAAGCGGTTGGCTTCGCGGTCGGTCTCGGCCATCACTCGATCTGCTCGTCTGACGATGATCCGCAGATAAGCCGCCCCCGGCCGCGAACCAGGGGCGTGGGTCCCTGCGCCGCGGGCATCGGCCGAGCCCTCGGCGCCCCGCTCAGGCCCGACCTTCCATGCTCTCCAGCTCGACGATCATGCTCTCGATCATCCCGAGACCGATCTGCCAGAAGCCCGGATCCTTGGCGTCGAGGCCGAAGGGCGCGAGCAGCTCGCCGTAGGGCTTCGAGCCGCCGGCCGAGAGCAGCGCGAAGTAGCGGTCCACGAAGCCCTCCTCCGCCCGGGCGTAGACGCCGTAGAGCGAGTTCACCAGGCAGTCGCCGAACGCGTAGGCGTAGACGTAGAACGGGGAGTGGATGAAATGCGGGATGTAGGCCCAGAACGGCTCGTAGCCTGAATCCAGCGTGATCGCCGGACCGAGCGATTCCGCCTGGACGGACAGCCACAGCGCGTTGATCTGGTCGGTGGTCAGCTCGCCCTTGGCGCGGGCGAGATGGACCTTCCGCTCGAACGAGTAGAACGCGATCTGGCGCACCACCGTGTTGATCATGTCCTCGACCTTGGCGGCGAGCATGGCACGGCGCTGGGTCGTGTCGGTGGTCGCGGCGAGGAGCCGACGGAAGGTCAGCATCTCGCCGAACACGCTCGCCGTCTCGGCGAGGGTCAGGGGCGTCGGCGCCATCAGGGCGCCGTTCGGCCCGGCGAGCACCTGGTGGACGCCGTGCCCGAGCTCGTGCGCCAGCGTCATCACGTCCCGCGGCTTGCCCTGGTAGTTGACCAGCACGTAGGGGTGGACGGAGGGCACGGTCGGATGCGCGAAGGCGCCCGGCGCCTTGCCCGGACGGGTCGGCGCGTCGATCCAGCGCTCGTCGAAGAAGCGCCGCGCGATCCCCGCCATCTTCGGCGAGAACGCGTCGTAGGCGGACAGCACCGTGTCGCGGGCCTCCGTCCACGGGATCGTGCGCTGCTCGACGCGCGGCAGCGGCGCGTTGCGGTCCCAGTAGGGCAGCGCCTCCTGCCCGAACCACTTCGCTTTGAGCGTGTAGTAGCGGTGGGACAGCCGGGGATAGGCCGCCCGCACCGCGTCGACGAGTGCTTCCACCACCTCGGGCTCGACCCGATTCGACAGGTGGCGCGCGTCGGCCACGTCCTTGAACCCGCGCCAGCGGTCGCTGATCTCTTTGTCCTTCGCCAGCGTGTTGGTGATGAGCGTGAAGACCCGCAGCTGGCCGCGCAGCACCGCGCTGATCGCGCCGGCCGCCTCCTTGCGGACCGCGCCGTCCGGATCCTGAAGCTTGTTGAGCGTCGGCTCCAGCGGCATCTCCTCGCCCTGCACGGTGAAGCGCAGCGAGGCGATCGTCTCGTTGAACAGCCGGTCCCAGGCGGCGTTCGACGTGACCGACTTCTCGAGAAACAGCTTCTCGGTGCGGTCATCGAGCTGGTGCGGCTTCTCGCGCCGCAGGTCCTCGATCCACGGGGCGTAGTGCGCGAGCGGCCCTCCGGCCATCGCGGCGTTCATCGCGGCGTCGTCGACGCGGTTCAGCTCCAGGGCGAAGAAGAGGAGATCCGCCGAGGCGCCGGTCAGCCGCTCGCGGGTGTCGCCGTAGAACTTGGCCCGCGCCTCGTCGGTGGTGTCGCCGGAATACACGAGCCCCGCGAACGACATGAGCTTGCCGAGCAGGTCCTCGATGCCCTCGTAGGTCCGCACCGCCTCGGCCAGACGCGCGGACGCGTCCGGCCCGGCGGCGAGCTCGGCGATCCGGCCGGCATAGGTCTCGGAGAAGCGGCGGCACTCCTCCTCGGCGCGAGTCATGTCGCCGGAGAAGTTCGGATCATCGAGGCCGGAATAGAGATCCGTGAGGTCCCATTCCGGAAGATGGCCGAGGTCGGCAGCCTTCGCGGCGGCGCGCGCGGCACTCACGCCCTCCGGCAGGCGGACAGTCACCGGCGAGGCGGTGTGGCTCGGCATCATGGTGTGCAATCCTCTCCAAGGGCTCCGGCCCCGTACCCTGATATCGAGCGTGCCGCCACGCGTTCAACGCGGGCGGTCCGTCGGACCGGCGCGCGATCGGTGACGACGCGCCGCGAACGTCGTTAAGCGGCACTTTACGAGTGTCGGTCACCCTGCGGCTCGAAACGAAACAGTCGCCGAATCGGAGGCCGCGAGCGGGTCGAACCCGCGTCGCGTGTCCGGCCTTCGTGCGCCGTTCAGGGAGCCGCTATGTCCGCCACCGTGCTCATCGTGGATGACGATCCGGTCCAGCGGCGCCTGGCCGAGGCGGCCGTGCGCCGTTTCGGCTTCGAGGCGCGGATCGCCGAGACGGGCGCGGACGCGCTGAGCCTTCTGAGATCCGAGGGGGCGGATGTCGTGCTCCTCGACCTCGTCATGCCGGGGCTCGACGGGCTGGGTGTCCTGGCCGAGATGCGCAAGAGCGGCCTCGCCACGCCGGTCATCGTCCAGACCTCTAACGGGTCCATCGACACGGTGGTCAGCGCGATGCGGGCCGGCGCGGTGGATTTCGTGGTCAAGCCCGCGGGCGCGGAGCGGCTCCAGGTCTCGATCAAGAACGCCCTGCGGGTCGACACGCTCGAGGAGGAGGTGCGCCGCATGCGCCGCCGCGCCTCCGGGGCGCTCACCTTCAAGGATCTCACCTCGAAGAGCCCCGACATGGAGCGGGTGATCCGCCTCGCCGAGCGGGCCGCGAAGTCGAACATCCCGGTGCTGATCGAGGGCGAGTCCGGCGTCGGCAAGGAGGTCCTGGCCCGGGCGATCCAGGGCTCGGGCGACCGGCGCGGCAAGCCGTTCGTGACGGTCAATTGCGGGGCGATCCCGGAGAACCTGGTGGAATCCACCCTGTTCGGCCACGAGAAGGGGGCGTTCACCGGCGCTACCGAGAAGCACGCCGGCAAGTTCGTCGAGGCCTCGGGCGGGACGCTGTTCCTCGACGAGATCGGCGAGTTGCCCCTCGACGCGCAGGTCAAGCTGCTGCGCGCCCTCCAGGAGGGCGAGGTCGATCCCGTCGGCGGCAAGCGCTCGGTGCGGGTGGACATCCGGCTCGTCTCGGCGACGAACCGGTCGCTGCTCGACCTCGTGAAGCAGGGCAAGTTCCGCGAGGACCTCTATTACCGCCTCAACGTCTTCCCGATGACGCTGCCCCCCTTGCGGGCGCGCCGCGAGGACATCCCGGATCTCGTCCGCTCGTTCTGCGCGCGGTTCTCGGCCGAGGAAGGCAAGCGCGTGCGGGCGATCAGCCCGGAGGCGATGGCCCTGCTCACGCGCTATCCCTGGCCGGGCAACGTCCGGCAGCTGGAGAATGCCCTGTTCCGCGCCGTGGTGCTGGCAGACGGCGACGAACTGACTGTCTCCGAATTCCCGCAGATCGCCGCGCAGGTCGAAGGCTTCGACGTCCGGATCCCGGCGGCGCCGGTCCAGCCGCAGATGCCGGCCTACGCCCCCGAGCCGGTGCGCGAGATCGTCCGCGTCGAGGTCCGCGATCCGCACGCCATGTCGCTCGTCGCCGAGGAGACCGGCGAGATGAAGCCGATGGACGTCCTCGAAGCGGAGATCATCCGCTTCGCGCTCCAGTTCTACCGGCAGCGGATGTCGGAGGTCTCGCGCCGCCTCGGCATCGGCCGGTCCACGCTCTACCGCAAGCTCAAGGATCTGGGCCTGGAGGACGACGCTAAAACCGAGGATGCGGCCTGATCGTGCGCGGCGTGCGCTAGCGCACCGCGCGCATTCGTTTCGGCAACGGTCAGTGAAATTCTCGGCCCTGCTGCACCTGGCCGGCAGATCATTGAGCGGATCGTAAGCTGAGCGGTATCAGAAATGACACATTCATCTGCAGGACCAGCCTTCTATTCGCGATAACTGCGGTTGCTGAAAGCCACGCTTGCGCGGATAATCACAATCTGAGCGTGCGGTCCTGCCGCCGCACCCCGGGAGATTACGATGCGCGTCCCGCGCTCCAGCCTCATCGCGCTGGCCGCCCTCCTCGGCGGCACGCTGGCCCCGGCCGGCTCCCCCCGTGCCGCGACGGCCGCACTGGACCAGCCGACCGCCGATGTCCCCGCAGCCCCGGCCGTTGCCTCGCCTGCGCCGGCCGCGCCCGCGCAGGCGGATCCGGGGGCGCCCGCCACGACGGCCCTGCCCGACTACAAGCCGGAGGCGCCGGCGGCCGAGCCGGCCCCGGCCCCCGCCGCCGCGGTTCCGGTCGCCCCGACGGACCCGCTCGGCGCGGCGGTCTTCGCACGATTCGCGGATCCCGCCCCCCTTCTGCTGCGTCTCACCGGCAAGGAGCGCGACGCGATCCGGAGCTTCTACGAGGCCCGCAGCTTCAAGCCGCTCTGGATCTCCGGCGGAGCCTGGACCGACGCCGCGAAGGCGGTCTCGGCGCGGCTGGCGGCCGCCGCCGAGGACGGTCTCGAACCTCGCGCCTACACGGTCCCGACCCTCGCCGATAAGCCCGACGAGAAGGCGGTCGCCGACGCCGACCTGCGCCTGTCCGCGGCGGCGGTGCTCTATGCCCGGGATGCCCGCGGCGGCCGGATCAACCTGGCCTCCATCTCGCGGCTGATCACCCCGCACCTCGATCTTCCCGCCGGGAACGACGTCCTGGCGAAGCTCGACGAGGCCGGCGCGAAGGCCGGCGAGGCGCTGCAGGCCTACAATCCCGCAACCCCGGGTTACCTGGCGCTGAAGGCGCGGCTCGCCGCCCTGCGCGGACCGGCGCCGACCGCCGTCAAGCCGCTGCGCCTCCCGGCCGGGCCGGTTCTCCGCGTCGGCATGCGCGATGCCCGCGTCCCGCTGCTGCGGGCGCATTTCAACCTCGAGAACCGTCCGGCCGCGACCCTGGACAAGGGTCCCGGCGAACCGGAGGAGTACGATTCGGGCGTGGCCGACGCGGTGGCGAAGTTCCAGCGCGGCCGCGGGCTGCCGGGCAACGGCACCCTGAACGTCCAGACGGTCCTGGCCCTCGCCGATGCCGGCCGCACGGCGCGCCCGACGGGCGGAGAGGCCGAGCTCATCGTCAACATGGAGCGTTGGCGCTGGCTGCCGGGCGACCTCGGCTCGGATTACATCTTGGTCAACGTGCCGGAATATCGCCTGCGCGCTTACCGGGGCGGCGTCATGCGCGACGAGGCGCGGGTCATCGTCGGCAAGCCGGAATCGCGCACGCCGCTGTTCTCCGGGATGATGGAGTACGCGGTCGTCAACCCGTCCTGGTACGTTCCGCCCTCGATCCTGAAGACGATGGCGCCGAAGCTCGCCGGCTACGGCGGCAAGACCTGGGGCGGCTACGAGGTCGTCCGTCGCGGCGGGCACATCTCGCTGCGCCAGCCCCCGGGGGAGCGCAACGCCCTCGGCTTCATCAAGTTCATGTTCCCGAACCAGCACGCGGTCTACCTGCACGACACGCCGAACCGCTCGCTGTTCTCCGCCTCGAAGCGCGATTTCAGCCACGGCTGCGTGCGCGTCGACGATCCGTTCCGCCTCGCCGACGTGGTGCTGCCGAACTGGTCCGAGGACCGGTTGAAGAAGCTGATCGGCAAGGGTGAGCGCACGATCCGGCTGCCGGAGAAGCTGCCGGTCCACCTCGCCTACTTCACCGCCTTCGTGGACGACGGTGGCACCTACCGCACCCTGCCGGACCTCTACGGCTACGACGCGCCGATGCGCGCGGCCCTCGGGCTGCCGGGCGGTGGCGGGCCTGCGATCGCCCGGCTGCCGGACGAGCCGCCGCGGCGCAAGGCCGAGCGCGCTCCCAAGCCGCCCGCGACCCGGACGGTCCATCGCCGCGCCCCCGAGCGCCCGCTCGCGGGTGCTGACGCGTGGCCGACCGGACGCTACGAGGAGGCGGACGCGCCGCGCCGCCCCCTGCGCCGCGCCGCCCGGGCCGACAGCGCGCCGGAATACGGCGAGCCGGGTCTCTGGACGCCCGCGCCGCAGCAGGCGGCGCCGCGCGGGTGGTGGTAGTCCACCGGCTCCACCAGCAACTTTCGCGTGCGAGGCCGCACAGCCGGGCACGTTTTCGCCACGGTCGAGCCTTAGCCGTTTCGGTCGCGAACCCGGTTCAACAAGCGTCGGGTCAGGCTGTCGGGAGAGGATCAGGACCGTCGTGCCCAGTCTCCCGCGCGCCCTTCGCCATCTCACCCTCGCCCTATCCGGCCTGGTGCTCGGACTGATCGCCGGGACGGCCGAGACCGAGGACGCGGTCGCCAACGGCGACACGCGCTCCCTGACGATCTATCACACGCACACGCAAGAGAGCGCGACCATCACGTTCAAGCGCGATGGCCGGTACGACCGCGCGGCCCTCGAGCAACTGAACTGGCTCCTCCGCGACTGGCGGGTCAACGAGCCGACCAAGATGGACCCGCGGCTGTTCGATACGGTCTGGGAGGCCTATCGCCAGGTCGGTGCGACCCAGCCGATCCACGTCGTGTCGGCCTACCGGTCGCCGGGCACCAACGCGATGCTGCGCCGCCGGTCCAAGATGGTGGCCGAGTACAGCCAGCACATGCTCGGCAAGGCGATGGACTTCTTCCTGCCGGACGTGTCGATCGACCGGATCCGCGAGGTCGGTCTCCGGATGCAGCGCGGCGGCGTCGGCTGGTATCCCCATGCCGGAACGCCCTTCGTACACCTCGACGTGGGGTCAGTGCGCATGTGGCCGCGCATGACCCACGATCAGCTCGCCCGGCTGTTCCCGGACGGCAAGACCGTGCTGCTCCCGAGCGACAACCGCCCCTTCCCCCGCTACGAGGAGGCCAAGGCCGAGATCCTGGCCCGTGGCGGCACCGTGGCGGGCCTCACGACGCAGATGGCCAGCGGCGAGGAGGAGGACGGGCCCGGCCTGTTCGGCTTCCTGGCCAGCCTGTTCGGCGGCGGACGGTACGCGCCGGAGCCCGCGCCGATGCCGGCCCCGGTGGAGACTGCGAAGCGAGCGCGGCGCGCGCCCGTCGTCGCCGTGGCGAGCGCCGATCCGCAGGATCCGGTGGGCGCGCGCGCGGCCCTCGCCTACGCGGCGCCAGCGGCCGACGACGCCCTGCGCGGCTCGCTGGCGGAGCGCGCGCAGGCGAAGGGTGTCGAGTCCAAGCCCGCCGACGCCAAGTCGCTCCTGACCGCCAGTCAGCCGGTTGCCGTCGACGATACGGTGACCGCCGTCACGGCACCGCTCCCACCGCGGCGCCCCACCGATATGGCCGCCGTCGCGGCGAGCCTGACCATGCCGCTGCCGCCGCCGCGTCCGGTGCAGTTCGCGGCGCTGGAGCGCGGGATGGCCAACCTCGCGCCCGCGGGCGAGATCCGCGCCCTCGACAAGCCGGCGGCACCGCTCTCGGCGCGCGCGCGCGCTCTCGTGGCGCCGGACGCGGACGCGAAGGCACAGCTGCGGGCCCTGTTCGATTCCGTCTCGGCCGGTCCGGGCGCGGCCCCGGCGAGCCGGGCTGTTCCCGTGCACGTGGCCACCACGCGGCTGCGCGGCACCGCGCCCGATGCGGTGGTCGGCGCGGCGCCCGACCGGGTCACGACGCGGTTCAGTCCCCGCAGCCCGGGCGACGATCTGCCCAGCCGTTTCACCGGCTCTGCCGCGCGCCCTGTCTCAGGGGCGCGGTGAACCGCGCGGCGCGTTCAGAGCACCCGCCGTCGAAGCTGCGAAGCTGCGAATCGGCCGTGTCCCGTGGGTCGCACGGAGTGACCGGCGAGCTCAGCGCAGGGGCTTGGAGAGGTTGACCGCCAGCGCGCCGACGAGCGTGGTCGCGTAGCTGTCCTCCTGCGTCGCCGAGATGCGCTCCGCCTCGTTGCCGCTATTGGCCGCGACGGACATCATCAGCATCACTGCCGTGACGAGACCGCCGAGACCGGCGACGAGGGCGAGGTAGGCGCGAACGGCGACGCTGGGGACGGACGCGACCGCTCCGGTCTCGGCGAGGCACAGCGGCGATGGGCTGTGAGACATGGCGGCCGACTCTGACGGGCGATGCTGAACCCGACGCGGGCCGATAAGGCGCACATCGGGTGTACCCATTCAACCGAAGAACGCCTCACGAGGAGGCGAGTTCGACCGAAAGGCGAGTTTTTCCACTGATCCTCGTCCGGACGGTTGATAGCCGAAAGGGGGACGCGCTCGGCGCCCCCCGGACCGGCCTCAGCCTTCCTTGCCGGCGACCTTGCCCAGCGCTGCCTGGGCGGCCGCGAGCCGGGCGATCGGCACCCGATAGGGCGAGCAGGACACGTAATCGAGCCCGACCTCCTGGCAGAAGCCCACCGAGGCGGGGTCGCCGCCGTGCTCGCCGCAGATGCCGAGCTTGATCTCCGGACGCGTCTTGCGGCCGCGCTCCACGCCGATGCGCACCAGCTCGCCCACGCCCTCCTGATCGATCGTGATGAACGGATCGGCCGGCAGGATGCCCTTCTGGGTGTAGGGCCCCAGGAAGGTGGCGGCGTCGTCGCGGGAGATGCCGAGCGCCGTCTGCGTCAGGTCGTTGGTGCCGAAGGAGAAGAACTCCGCGGTCTCGGCGATCTCGCCGGCCTTAAGGGCGGCGCGCGGCAGCTCGATCATCGTGCCGACTTGGTAGTCGAGGGTCGCGCCCTTCTCCTCGGACACGGCCCTCGCCATGGCGTCGATGCGGGCCTTCACGATGTCGAACTCGGCGCGGGTGAAGACCAGCGGCACCATGACTTCGGGCGTCACTGCCTGGCCGGTGTCCGCGGCAGCCTGGACGGCGGCCTCGAAGATGGCTCGGGCCTGCATCTCGGCGATCTCCGGGAAGGCGATCGCCAGGCGGCAGCCGCGGAAGCCGAGCATCGGGTTATGCTCGGAGAGCTCGCGCATCCGATGCCGGATCTTCTCCTCGGAGACGCCCGTCGCCTTCACGACTTCGGCGACCTCGGCGTCGGTGTGCGGCAGGAACTCGTGGAGCGGCGGGTCGAGCAGGCGGATCGTGACCGGCAGGCCGGACATGATCGTGAACAGCTCCAGGAAGTCCTGGCGCTGGTAGGGCAGGATCTTCGCCAGCGCCGCGCGGCGGCCCTCGGCGTCGTCCGCCAGGATCATCTCGCGCACCGCGATGATGCGGTCGCCCTCGAAGAACATGTGCTCCGTGCGGCAGAGGCCGATGCCCTCGGCGCCGAAGTTGCGGGCGGTGCGCGCATCGGTCGGGGTGTCGGCGTTCGCCCGGACCTTCATGGCCCGGAACGCGTCCGCCCACTCCATCAGCGTGGCGAAATCGCCGGAGAGCTCGGGCTCCAGCATCTTCACCTCACCCTGGATCACCTGACCGGTGGAGCCGTCGATGGTGATCTTGTCGCCGGCCTTCAGCGTCGTGCCTCCGACCGTGAGGGTCTGCGCCTTGTAGTCGATCCGGATCGAGCCGACGCCGGAGACGCAGGGCTTGCCCATGCCGCGCGCGACGACGGCCGCGTGGCTGGTCATGCCGCCGCGGGTGGTGAGGATGCCCTCGGCGGCGTGCATGCCGTGGATGTCCTCGGGCGAGGTCTCGATCCGCACCAGGATGCACTTGCGCTCGGCCTTGCGGTGCGCCTCCGCGTCCTCGGAGTTGAACACGATCTCGCCGGTCGCCGCGCCGGGCGAGGCCGGCAGGCCGGAGGCGATGACCTTGCGCTCGGCCTTCGGGTCGATCGTCGGGTGCAGGAGCTGATCGAGGGCGCCGGGCTCGACGCGGCCGATCGCCTCCTCGCGGGAGATCAGCCCCTCGCCCGCCAGATCGACGGCGATGCGCAGGGCGGCCTTGGCCGTGCGCTTGCCGTTGCGGGTCTGGAGCATCCAGAGCTTCCCCTTCTCGATGGTGAACTCCATGTCCTGCATGTCACGGTAATGCGACTCCAGGATCCCGTAGATCCGGGTCAGCTCCGCGAAGCTCTCGGGCATGGCCTTCTCCATCGAAGGCTTGTCGCTTCCGGCCTCTTCCCGCGCCTTCTCGGTGATGTTCTGCGGCGTGCGGATGCCCGCCACCACGTCCTCGCCCTGCGCGTTGATCAGGAACTCGCCGTACAGCGCCTTCTCGCCGGTGGAGGGATTGCGGGTGAAGGCGACGCCGGTGGCCGAGGTGTCGCCCATGTTGCCGAACACCATGGCCTGCACGTTGACGGCCGTGCCCCAGCTCTCCGGGATGTTGTTTAGCTCCCGGTACTTCTTCGCGCGGGGAATCATCCAGGAATTGAACACGGCGCCGATCGCGCCCCAGAGCTGGTCGTCCGCCCCCTGCGGGAAGTCGGAGCCGTGCTCGTCGCGCACGATCTTCTTGTAGGTCTGGATTAGGGTCTTCCAGTCGCCGGCGCCGAGCTCGGTGTCGAGGTCGAAGCCCTTGCCTTCCTTGTACTGCTCCAGCGCCTCCTCGAAGGCGTGGTGCTCAACGCCGAGGACGACGTTGGAGTACATGGTGATGAAGCGGCGATAGGAATCGTAGGCGAAGCGCTCGTCGTCGGCCTCCTTGGCGAGGGCCAGGACGGTCTCGTCGTTGAGGCCGAGATTGAGCACCGTGTCCATCATGCCGGGCATCGAGGCCCGGGCGCCCGAGCGGACCGAGACGAGCAGCGGATTGGTCGAGTCGCCGAACTTGCGGCCGGTGAGCGCGCCGACCTGCGCGAGCGCGGCCGAGACCTGGTCCTTCAGCTCCGGCGGGTAGGCCTTGCCGTGATCGTAGAAGTAGGTGCAGACCTCGGTGGTGATGGTGAAGCCGGGCGGGACGGGCAGGCCCAGGTTGGACATCTCGGCCAGATTGGCGCCCTTGCCGCCGAGTAAGTCGCGCATCTGCGACTTGCCCTCCGCCTTGCCGTCGCCGAAGGCATAGACCCACTTCGCGCTGCCGGTCGCCATGTCGATCCCGTCCGTATCTGGTGCCCGGCGCCGGCCGAGCTGATGGGCGGGGTTGGACCATCCCGCAACGCAACGCAAGATGAACGCGCGATGGCCCTGTGCGTGCGTGGCTGACGGGTTCGACGGTCTGTCAGGCCCGCGACCCCACGGTGCGGGCGCAACCCCTCAATGCAGGATTCCGAGCCCGATCACGCCGACGACGATCAGGTAGATCGCGACGATGTAGTTGAGCAGCCGCGGCATCACGAGGATCAGGATCCCGGCCAGGATCGCGATCAGCGGCTGGAGGTTCGAGATGGTGATGGTCACGGGCGCCTCCGCAGGGCCGAGCTTGGCCGCCGGTATCGACGCCCCTACCTCACGGAGGTTCCCTGTAGCTTGAGCGGAGCGGCCGGTCGGTCCGGCCGCTCCGGGCCCGATCAGGGCTTCGGCGTCGGGGTCTCGGTCCCGGGGATCGGGTCCTTGGCCTCGCCGGTCGGCAGGCTCACGGCGATCGTCGGGCGCGACAGCTCCGGATAGGGTTCGATCACGTTGGCGCCGTTGAGCGGCTTGTTGGCGCCGTTGTGGCAAGTGGCGCAGTTGATCTTCGGCGCGTCGCCCAGGATCCCGAGCCGGTTGCGCGGGAATGTCGAGGTCAGCGGCTCCATGTAGTCCTGGTTGAGGTCACGCACCATGCGGATGCCGTACCAGGCATGGACGCGGTTGGGCGTGCTGGTGTCCCACTGCGCGACCGAGCGGGTGTTGTGGCAGAAGGTGCAGTTCACCCCGAGCGACTGCGACATGCTGATCATGATCGCGAAGGTCTTCTCCGCGTCCTGGATCGGCTTGCCCTTCGTCTCGGGCAGCGCCGTGGTCGCGTTGACCCGGACCGCGTCCTCCGACGTCTCCTTGTGCTGGTAGAAGGCCTGATAGACGTCGTACGGCAGCGAGGTGTTGCCGACTTCCGCGGAGGCCAGGTTCTGGCTGTTGTTGCGCGGGATGAAGCGCCCCGCCCCCTGAACCGGGTGGTCGAACCAGATATTGGCCGGCACCGGGTTGCCGCGGTGGCAGGTGTAGCAGGTCACCCCCGCCTGATGGACGTGATTCTCCTTCCACGTGGCGTTGATGTACTGCGTCATCTGGATCATGCGGCGGGCGACGCGCTTCTGGTAGAGTTCGTCGGACGCCATGTTCTCGGTGCTGTGGCAGTAGGTGCAGCCCTGCTGCGGCGCGACCCACTCGGTGATCGACACCATCAGACGGTTGAACTGCTCGGCCGAGAGATCGCCTAGAACTTGGACGTTCTGATAGACGGCCGAGGCCTTGTCGCCGCCCGCCTCGGCCGGATCGGCCGGCGCGGGCGCCCTGTTGGCGTCCGACAGCGCCTCGTTGCCGGCTCTTGTGCGGATCAGGTCCATCCCCGTCCCGCGGAAGCCGGTCTGCTTGTTCGCCATCGGCGGATGGGTCCAGCCGGCGCCGCCGAACATCGCGATGGTGAGGAAGAGGGCCAGCGCCCCGCCGGCGACCGCCAGAATCGTCTTCATGACGGCCTCCTCACGGCTTCATGCCGGGTGCGAGATGGGCGGGATCCACGATCGGGCCGTAGACCTGCGGGTAGGAGGGCGCGACGCCGTGCTTGACGGCCCAGAGGTACCAGTTGTCGACCACGGTCCCGGTGAGCAGGATGCCGATGCCGCCGGTCAGCGTCGTCAGCACGGCGAACCACCACGCCCAGCGGTGGATCGACTCCATCGTGGCGTTGAAGCCCATGGTCCAGCGCCAGAACAGGGCGGCGCGCTCGGTGGCCGTGCCGCGGTCGACGATCTGGTCGATCTCGCGCTCCGCGCCGTAGCGCGAGCAGGCCAGGATCGTGCCCCCATGCATGGCGAACAGCAGCGTCGATCCGTAGAGGAACGTGATCGAGAGCATGTGGAACGGGTTGTAGAACAGGTTCCCGTAGCGGAGCGAGAAGGCCGCGGTCCAGTCGAGGTGCGGGAAGATGCCGAAGGGCACGGCTTCCGACCACGAACCCATCAGGAGCGGCCGGATGAAGCCGAGGACGAGATAGAGCCAGATGGCCGACGCGAAGGCCCACGGCACGTGGGTGCCCAGCCCGAGTGCCCGCGCCCGCCGGTAGAGGTGAACCCACCAGAGCAGGATCGAGGCCGTCAGAAAGAAGCCGGCGATGAGCCACCAGCCGCCCTCGTTGAGGGGCGGGAGCACCTTCAGCCCGTATTTCGGCAGGGGCGGCTCCAGGGCCAGCCACGGCAGCTGCCGGACGAACTGGACCGGATCCCAGTTCACCGACGCCCACATGTTGAGCCCGATGATCTCGAAGGCGATCAGGCCGCAGGTGATCGACAGCGCCGCGATATAGCCGATGTAGATCGGTCCGACCTGGCTGTTGCCGATGAGCCCGAACAGGTAGCTGTTGAACGGCTTGCCGACGCGGTCGTCGACCGCCACCGGGACGCCGTGCTCCGGTACCAGCGGGCGCACCTGAACCTGCGTGAAGATGTTCTGGTAATAGGCCATGGCCTGCCCTCCCCCGGAGTGCCGCGCACCGAGCGGCGGCGACCCGCGTTAGTCCCCTCGTTCCGATCCCGTGCGATCAATCATCGCCACACCGGCAGGTTGAGCCACCAGCCCCACCATTGCGGCCAGCCCTGCGTCCAGAACGGCCCGCTGATGACGATGCAGACCGCGCTCCAGAATCCCGCCGACAGGGCCAGGAACAGGCCGAGGCGGTGAACGCCGAGCGTGCCGATCGAGTAGCCGATCGTGTCGCGGAAGAACGTGTCCTCGTGCTCGGGCGTCTTGACGGTCTCGCCCTTCTTCGGATTGGTCGCCGACAGGATCAGGCCGCCGTGCATCGCCAGGGCCAAAGTCGTCGTGAAGAAGAACGTCACGGCCAGCATGTGGGCCGGGTTGTAGTGGAAGTGGAGATACTGGTAGCCGGTGTTGGACACCCAATCGAGGTGACTGAGGATGCCGTACGGGAAGCCGTAGCCCCAGGCGCCCATCAGCAGCGGCCGGATCACCACGAGGGTGAAGTAGGCGAAGATCGCCATCCCGAAGGCCACGGGCACGTGGTAGCCGATGCCGAGCTTGCGACAGATCTCGACCTCGCGCAGCGCCCAGCACACGAACGAGCCCAGCGCGCACATGGTGATGATCTGCCAGAGACCGCCCTCCTTGAGCGGCGCCAGCCGCAGGCCGTAGCTGATGTCGGGCGGCGCGATGTTGATCTGCCAGACGTTCCAGGTCGGTCCGATCGCCGCGCCGTAGATGACGAGCGCGGTGCCCAGTACCGTGAAGAACATCCCGACCACGCCGAAGAAACCGACGAAGAACGGCCCGACCCAGAAGTCGAACAGGTCGCCGCCGAGCAAGGTGCCGCCGCGGACCCTGTATTTGCGCTCGAAGCTCAGCATCGCCATGGCGGCTGCTCCTCAGTCAGGCCGGAGAAGAGGAAGGAAGGGTGACCGCGGCCCTCGCGCGCCGCGGTCCGGACCGGCGGTCAGGCCGGCATCTGCGGCAGGGCGAGCGTGATGGTATTCTCCGCCGCCTTGTTGTTTCTCGGGCCGTCCAGCCAGTTGAACCGGTCGGTCGAGAGCAGGATGAAGTGGATCAGCAGCGCCAGGATGAAGAGGAAGGTGAACAGAGCCACCAGCGTGCGCCGCGGATCGAAGAGCAACCAAACCTTGTGCATCCGATCCTCCTCAGCCGATCATCGTGACGAGGGCGTGGGCCGCGTCGCGGACGCCCTCGAGAGAGGCGTAGCCCTGCGGTCCGGGGAGCCACGGACGCCACAGCCAGACGAGGATGTGGGCGACCACGGCGATCGCCGTGAAGATGAGGAAGCTCGTCAGGAAGATCGCGTGGAACTCCTTGGCTTCCGGTTCCGTCAGCCCGGACAGGCTGCTCGGTCTCTCTGTTGTGACGGGTCCACTCGCCATCGTTCAGACCTCCGTGTGTTGGCCGCGCCTCTGGCGAGACGCGACGGGTTCAGCCGCGATGCCTCTCGGCGATCACGGCCCGACTTCCCCCGCGTGACCGGACGGAAGCGTCTCGCTCAGGGGCGTGTCAGCCCATGAAGGCGAAGGGGATCGCCTGAACCGCCATGGCGCGGGCCTCGCCGAAGACCGAGCGGCGCGCCGGCGTCAGGCCCGGGCGGGCCGTCTCGCGGCTCGGCCGGAACCGGTTCAGCGCCGCGGCGGCGAGGAAGAACGGGTAGGTCGCCGCCAGGATCAGTCGGAACTGGACCGCCTCCTGGTGCTGGCGGCCGGTCGGGACCATCGTTCGCATCGTCAGGTCTCCTCTGGGTGAAACAGAAAGGCGGCTCATGCGGGGGCTCCCGCGACGAGGGCGGCCCGGGCGCGCGCCACGTGGGTGGGCGCCACGGCGGCGGCCTCGGTGTCGCGGGCGGCCCGCTCGGCGGCGTCGCGCAGGCGCTTGGCGGCGGAGATGCGGGCGAGCACCGGCTGGGCCTCGACCAGGGCGTCGAGCGCCTGCCGGGCGGCCTCGTCCCACGGCAGCTCGGCGTGGCGCCGGGTCGGAGTCGCCTCGACCTTGTCCATGTCGCGGGCGAGCGGCAGGATGTGGAAGAGGGTGTCGAACAGGGCGTTGCAGACCTCCTGAACCAGGTAGGTCGCCCCGGCGTAGCCCATGAACGGCGTGCCGGTGTGCCGCCGGATGATCGCGCCGGGGAAGGAGGCCGGGACGTAGGCCGCCCGGGCCCCGGTCTCGGCGAGGTACATCCGCTCGTTGAACGAACCGAACAGCACCAGGGGCGGCCTGGCCGCGACGGCGGCGCGGACCGCGGCGTTGTCGGGCTTCAGCCCGGCCGAGCGCCCGAAGGCGAAGTGGCAGGGCAGGCCCATCTCGTCTTCGAGGAAGTGGCGAACGCTGCGCGCGTAGGTCTCGGTGGCGACGATGCCGAAGCTCGCGGTGCCGAAGAAGTCCTGGGTCACCGAGCGCCAGAGATCCCAGACCGGCTTGATGGTCGTGTGCCGCTCCCGCTCGATGAACGGCTCGGGATCGAGGCCCAGGATCTCGCCGAGCGAGCGCAGGAACTTGGTCGTCGAGAGGATGCCGATCGGCGCCTGCAGGTAGGGCCGCCCAAGATCCTCGCAGAGCAGCCGGCCGAACTCCCGGTACAGGCAGATGTTGGCGTCGGCGTTGACGAGCTTCGGCACGTCGGCGAGGTGCGCGCCGAGGGGGAAAGTCAAGTTCACCTCGGCGCCGATCCCCTCGACCAGTCGGCGGATCTCGGCGAGGTCCGAGGGCATGTTGAACGTGCCGTAGGCCGGGCCGATCAAGTTCACCCGCGGCTTCTCGCCGGGCTTCTTCTCGGGCCGGGCCGGGATGCCCTTCTTGGCGAATCTCTTGGCGCCGTATTCCTGCCAGAGCCAGCGCATCGCCCGGTCGGCGGCCTGCCACTGGTCCTCGTCGATGGTGCGCGGCAGGAAGCGCTGGAGGCCCGTGCCCTCCGGCGTCACGCCGCCGCCAATCATCTCGGCGATGGAGCCGGTGACCACCACGCTGGGCTGGCCCGGATCGAGGGTCGCGTGGGCGCGCTTCATCGCGCCCTCGGTGCCGTGGCGGCCGAGCTCCTCCTCGGCGAGACCGGTGACGACGATCGGCAATTCGTGCGGCGGCAGCGCGTCAGTGTAGTGCAGCACCGAGGTGACCGGCAGGTTCTCGCAGCCCACGGGGCCGTCGATGACGACCTGCAGGCCCTTGATCGCCGTGAAGACGTAGACCGCGCCCCAGTAGCCACCGGCCCGGTCGTGATCGAGGATCAGCATCAGGCCATCTCCCCGATCGGCGTCTTGGGGCCCTCGATCTTCGGTCCCTGGCGCTTCTGCGGCACCTCTTGCCAGACGCCGGCGGCGTGTCCGGTGCCGACGCCTTCGAAGAAGTCGCGCATGGCGTCGAACCGCGCCCTGTTGCCCAGCGCCGCGTTGATCACCGTGGCGAGCGAGCCCGCGCCGGCCGCACCCATCAGCGGGCGCGCCGAGATCAGGTTGGTGAAGTAGAGCGCCGGGGTGCCGCGCTCCTTGGCCCGCTGCACCACCGGCGTCGTGCCGATGGCGAGATCGGGCTTTAGCGACTCGAAGGCGTAGAGATCGTCCTCCAGCGAGGCGCGGTAATGCACCTGCGTGCCGCGGGCCTCCAGCCAGTCGCGATCCGCCTCTGACCAGGGCGTGCGCGGGCAGGCCGTGCCGACGTAGGGAACCTCGGCGCCGCTCTCGACGAGGAGGCGCGCCACGAGCAGCTCCGACCCCTCGTAGCCCGAGAGCGTGATCCGACCCCTGATCGGCATCGCGCCGAGCGCCCCGCGGATGCCGGGCAGGATCGTGTTCTTGGCCGCCTCGACGGTTGCCCGCGCGACCCCGCAGGCCTCGCCGATCCGGTCCAGCCAGTCGGCGGTGCCGTCAACGCCGACAGGGGCCGAGCCGACGATCGGGCGGCCCGCCGCCTCGAACTCGCGGATCGAGGCCGTGTAGAACGGGTGGATCGCCGCCACCGCGGCGCAGTCGAGGGCCGCGTAGAGTTCGCGCCACTCGCGGGTCGGCACCACCGGGCCGGCAGACAGCCCCAGCGGCTCCAGGAGCGATCCGATCACCACCGGATCGGCCGGGAAGACCTCGCCGAGGAGCGCCACGCTGGGGCGCTCGGAACGGCCACCGCGCGGCGCCGCAACGGGGCCCTGCTCGGCTTCCGAGCGCGCGACCTTCAGCATCGCGCCGGCCAGGACGTCCTTGGCCTCGGCGTGGGTCGGCACGCCGAAGCCCGGCACGTCGATGCCGATCACCCGGACGCCGTCGATCTCCTTCGGCAGCAGGCGCAACGGCACGCCGGACGCGGTCGGGACGCAGAGGTTGATGACGACGACGGCGTCGTACTCCTCCGGCTTCGCGGTGGCGTGGACCGCCTCGCGGATGTCCTCGAACAGCTTGCCGGTGACGAGCGTCTCGGAGTTGAACGGCACGTAGCCGACGCTGCGCCGCGCGCCGTAGAAGTGCGACGTGAAGGTCAGGCCGTACACGCAGCAGGCCGAGCCCGACAGGATCGTCGCCGTGCGCCGCATGCGCAGTCCGACGCGCAGCGAGCCGAAGGCCGGGCACATGCTCTGCGGCTGGTCGTGCGGTCCCTGCGGATAGTCGCTGCGGAGCTGCGCCAGGGTCTCCGACATGCCGGCGGCCTCGGCGGCCGCCACCATCGCGTCCTTGCCGGCGTGGCAGCCCAGGCCGTCGCTCTGCGCGGCGGCCAAGTCGACGTTGGCCGGCGCCTGGCGGGCGCGGAGATCGGCGATGTCGAGGGAGACGGCCATGCGCGTCAGACCTCGTCGTAGACGACTTCGAGGGACGGCTTGGACACCTGGGCGACCCCGCACATGTCCTCGTGGGTCGCGGGGACCAGGACCACGTCGCGGCCGGTGGTCTCGCTGGAGAACAGGCCGAGCAGCCCGTCCTGCGTGAGCGGCGTCGGGCGATGCGGCGCGGCCTCGGCGACGTTCGCGGCGAGCTCCGCGAACAGGGTGCCCCAGCGCCCCTCCGGCTTGCCGATGATCTCGTAATTCGCGCTCTTGCGGCGGATGTCGTCGTCGGCCGGGATCGAGGCCAGGACCGGGATGCCGGCGGCCTCCGCGAAGGCCTGGGCCTCGCCGGTGCCGTCGTCCTTGTTGATCACGAGGCCGCCGACGCCGACATTGCCGCCGAGCTTGCGGAAATACTCAACCGCCGAGCAGACGTTGTTGGCGACGTAGAGCGACTGCAGGTCGTTCGAGCCGACGACGATGACCTTCTGGCACATGTCGCGCGCGATCGGCAGGCCGAAGCCGCCGCAGACCACGTCGCCCAGGAAGTCCAGCAGGACGAAGTCGAAGCCCCATTCGTGGAAGCCGAGCTTCTCGAGCAGCTCGAAGCCGTGGATGATGCCGCGCCCGCCGCAGCCGCGCCCGACCTCGGGGCCGCCGAGCTCCATGGCGTAGACGCCGTCGCGCTTGAAGCAGACGTCGCCGATCGCGACCGACTCGCCCGCGAGCTTCTTCCTGGTCGAGGTCTCGATGATGGTCGGGCAGGCCTTGCCGCCGAAGAGGAGGGACGTGGTGTCGCTCTTCGGATCGCAGCCGATCAGCAGGACCTTCTTGCCCTGCTGGGCCATCATGTAGCTCAGATTGGCGAGCGTGAACGACTTGCCGATGCCTCCCTTGCCGTAGATCGCGATGATCTGCGTCTCTTTCTTCGCCGGCGCGGTGGCGACCGCGTCGGGCTCGATCGCGGCCTCGGCGCGGAGCTGGGTCGCTTGGGACAGGGCGGCCTTGTTGAGCTGAACGTTCACGCGGCGTCCCTCCAGTCGAGGATCATCTTCAGGCAGCCCGGATCCGCGAACGCGGTGCGGTAGGCGTCCTGGGCCTGTGCCGCCGGGGCACGGTGGGTGATCAGCCCGTCGAGCGAGAGCCGACCGTCGTCGATCAGCCGCGTCACCGCGGCCGTGTCCTCGGGCCGGAACTCCGCGGAGATCCGGATCCGGGCCTCGCGCATGAAGGCGGGCGGGAAGGCGAAGCTGAGGGGCGCCTCGTAGAAACCGGCGAGGACGATCTCGCCTCCCGGTGCCAGGCGGGCGATCAGGTCATCGAGGCCGGCGGCGTTCCCGCTGACATCCGTGATCGTCGCGTAGTCGCGGCGCGGATCCGCGTCGGGCGCAACGACGGCGTAGCCGTGGTCGCCCAACGCGCGGACGGGGTCGGTTTCCCAGACGGTGGGCGCGGCGCCCGCCGCCAGCGTCAGCCGGGCGAGCAGCCGGCCGAGCACCCCGTGCCCGACGATGAGCGGCGTCGCGCCGGGAACGAGGCGCCCGAGGGCGCGATGGGCGGTCGCTGCCAGCGCCAGGAGGCAGGCCCGCTCACCCAGGGCCCCGTCCACCGGCACGAGGCGCGCGGCCGGCGCGACCAGATGGGACGCCGCGCCACCGAACAGGCCGCGGACAGCGCCGAAGCAGCGGGCCCCCGGGACGTAGACGGTCTGGCCGACACGGACCGAGGCGCCCGAGTCCGCCTCCACGACGGTGCCGACCGATTCGTATCCCGGCACCAGCGGGTAGCCCATGCCCGGAAAGGGCGGCATCCGCCCCGACCAGAGCAGGCGCTCGGTGCCGGTGCTGATCCCGCTCCACGCCACTGCCACGACCGCGTCCGCATCGCCGGGCGGCGTCAGGGCCAGGCGCTGAACCGAGAGGTGCTCCGGGTTTTCCAGAATGACGGCCAGAGCGTCCATGGCTGGAACTGTCCACCCTTTGCGTCGCGACTCTCTCCGGTACGAAGCCGCTCTGTGTCATCCTAGATAGACACAAGTCAGCGTCAAGTCACACTTACTTTTGAGCGCCCGTTTTTCGGGCTCTCAGCACCCGCGCGAGGAGAGGGCGTCGTGTCGGATGTTCGCGTGTGGCGGTGAATCCTGCGGCCGCGAGCATCGCGCGCAGTTCCTCGGCCCGGCGCGGTCGGCCGGAGCCCATCGCCAGGAGATAGAAACCGAAATAGGCGTCGCCGACCGGCTCCGCGCCCGGCGTCCCGGCCATCGGCTCCGCGATGAGCAGCGTGCCGCCCGGCGGCAGCGCCGCGTAGGCCGCGCCCAGCAGCGCCTGGGCCGGCGCGTCGTCGTGATCGTGGACGATCCGCACCAGCGAGATCGTGTCGGCGCCCGCGGGCAGTCCGTCGTGGAAGTCGCCGCCGCGGCAGGCAATCCTCTCGCGGAGGTCGGATTGCCCGAGGCGCGCGGCGGCGCGGTCGGCGACGGCCGGCAGGTCGAACAGGGTCAGGCGGGGTGTCGCGTGCCGCGCCGCAACCGCCCGCAGGAAGGCGCCCTCGCCCCCGCCGACATCCATGAGGTGCCGGACGCGCGACAGGTCGCAGGCGTCGAGCACGTCATCGGCGATCAGCGCCTGCGAGGCGCCCATCAGACTGCTGTAGGGGGCCACCGCGTGCGCGTCGCCCGCCGCCCCCGCCGCATAGGGCCAGTAGCCCGCGAGGCGGGTCGGCTGAGCCTGTCCGCGCAGCAGGGCGACCGGATCCGCGAGGTCGGCGTAGAGCAGCGCGTGATGCTCGATCATGGCGGCGATGCCGGGATTGCCGACGAGCGCGGCTCCCAGGTCGGCCAGCCCGAAACGGTCGCCCGACAGGGCGCGCAGCAGCCCGAGGGACTCGGCGGCGCGCAGCAGGCGTCGCGCTGCGTCCGGCGGAAGGTCGAGCCGCCGCGCCAGCGCGTCGACGGTCAGGGGGCCCTCGGCCAGGATCGCGAACAGGTTGAGGCGGATGCAGGCGGTCAGAACCTGCGCGTAGACGAAGCCGGCGCAGAGGTCGAACAGCGCGCGCGTGTTGCGCTGTGCGACGCGGCGCGTCAGCGGAAAACCCGCCGCCCAGCGCTGGAAGCGGGGGCTCGCGACCAGGCGATTGCGCCACGCGAGCCACCTGTCCGCCCAGGCGGACGGGGCAGGCGGCACCGTGCCGGCTCCGGGGAGCGATCCGGCGCTCAGGCCACCACCGCCCGCAGGCTCGCGGGCAGGAACAGCCGCGCCTGCGCCTCGATCTCGGCGGTGAGCGCGGCCGCGCCCGGACAGGCCGGGATCGCCGCGACCGCCTCGCGTGTCAGCCGGGACAGGCGCTCCATCGCCCCGCCGGTGCCCAGGAGGGCTGCGGCGTTGGGGCGGCCCAGCGTCGCGTCGCGCCCGGCGGGCTTGCCGATCTCCTCCTGCCGGCAGGCGACGTCGCGCAGGTCGTCGGCGACCTGATAGGCCTCTCCCAGGCACTCGCCGAGGCGACGCCAGGGCTCCGGCTCAGCCCCCGCCGCGGCAGCGCCTGCCACGGTGGCGGCGGCGAACAGCGCGCCGGTCTTCGCCTGCTGGTAGTCGCTCAGGCTGATATGCGCCTCCGATTCCCAGGCCTGCCCGGCCGCGATGCCCGACGGCGACCCGGCGGCGCGGCCGAGAAGCCCGACGAGGCGGCCGAGGCGCGCCGGATGCCGCCCGACGGATCGCGCCAGGGTCTCGAAGGCGAGGACGATGAGGGCGTCGCCGGTCAGGACGGCGATCGGCTCGCCGAAGGCGACGTGGACGGAGGGCTTCTGCCGCCGCATCGGCGCGTCGTCGAAGCACGGCAGGTCGTCGTGGACCAGGGAAGCGCAGTGCAGGAACTCGATGGCGGCGGCGGCCGCGACGGATCCTGCCGGGTCGTCGTCGCCGCAGGCGCGGGCCACCGAGAGGCACAGGCGCGGTCGGATCCGGTGGCCGCCGGGAAACACCGCGTAGCGGAGAGCCTCCGCCAGAAGGGGCGGCGCGCCGGGCGCCTCCGCGTGCGCAACGGCGCGATCGAGCGCCATCTCGATCCGCTGACCGGACTCCATCGCGTTGCCTCCCGTGTTGTATGCGGTTGTCAGCGACAGGTGTCATTTCTTATTGACACTTCGGCGAGGCGAGATCAATCCCGTGGTCGGGGGAGTTCGGAGCGGCCGTGGCGCAGGAGCGCGTCGTCGTGATCGGTGCCGGGATCGGTGGCCTCGCCGCCGCCCTGCGGCTCGCCCATGCCGGTATCGACACGACGGTTCTCGAGCGCGCGCCGCATCCCGGCGGGAAGATGCGCGCCGTCCCGGTCGGAGATCGCGCCGTCGAGGCCGGTCCGACCGTGTTCACGATGCGCTGGGTCTTCGACGAGCTGTTCGCCGAGTGCGGCGCCGAGCTCGGCGACCGCGTCGCCCTGGCACCGGCGCGGCTCCTCGCCCGCCACGCGTGGAGCCGGGACGAGCGTTTGGACCTCTTCGCCGATATCGACGCGACGGCGGACGCGATCGCGGCCCTCGCGGGACCGCGCGAGGCGGAGGGCTACCGGCGCTTCTGTGCCCGGTCGGCCGAGGTCTACCGCACCCTCGAGGGTCCGTTCATCCGCGAAGGCCGGACTGGGCCCGCCGGCCTCGCGCAGCGGGTCGGGCTGTCGGGCCTCGGCGATCTCTGGCGGATCCAGCCCTTCGCGACCCTCTGGTCGGCGCTGGGCGCGTATTTCCGCGACCCGCGGCTGCGCCAGCTGTTCGGCCGCTACGCCACCTATTGCGGCGCCTCGCCCTTCACCGCGCCGGCGACGCTGATGCTCGTCGCCCATGTCGAGCAGGCCGGCGTCTGGACCGTCGCGGGGGGACTCAGCGGCCTCGCGCGGGCGGTGGCCGATCTGGCCGTCGAGCGGGGCGCGACCTTCCGCTACGGCGCGGAGGTCGCGCGGATCCTCACGGACGGCGGCCGGGTCACTGGCGTGCGCCTGACGGACGGCGCGACGGTGGCCGCCGACCACGTCGTCTGCAACGCGGACTGCGCGGCCCTGGGTGCGGGCCTGCTCGGGCCCGAGGCCGCCGCGGCCGGCGAGCGGCTCGCGCCCGGCGAGCGCTCCCTCTCCGCCGTCACGATCTGCGCGGAGGCGGAGTCCGCGGGTTTCCCTCTGGCGCACCACACGGTCTTCTTCTCGCGCGACTACCGGGCCGAGTTCGACACGCTCCTGCGCGCCCGTCGCCTGCCCGACGACCCCACCGTTTACGTCTGTGCCCAGGACCGGGACGCGGCGGGTGCCGCGCCCCAGGGGCCGGAACGTCTGCTCCTGCTCGTCAACGCTCCGGCGGACGGCCGGGAGCGACCGCTCACGCCGCCGGAGACCGAGAGATGCGAGAGGAACCTGTTCCGCCGGCTGGAGGCCTGCGGGCTCACCCTGGACTTCACGTGGTCGGCGGTCACGACGACGCCGCGGGACTTCGACGCCCTCTTCCCCGGGACGGGCGGGGCCCTCTACGGACGGGCGGCGCAGGGCTGGGCGACGACTTTCAAGCGCGCGGGCGCGCGGACGGCGCTGCCGGGCCTGTACCTCGCGGGGGGCTCGATCCATCCGGGTCCGGGCGTGCCGATGGCGGCGCAGTCGGGGCGGCTGGCAGCGGCAGCGATCCTGGACGACCGCGATTCGATGGCGCGGTCGCGCGGGGCGGCTACGCGTGGTGGTACGTCGATGCGGTGAGCGACGACGGCCGCCAGGGCCTCACGATCATCGCCTTCATCGGCAGCGTGTTCTCGCCCTACTACGCCTGGAGCGCCGAGAAGGACCCCTTCGCCCACTGCGCCATGAACGTGGTGCTCTACGGCGACCGCGGCCGCTTCGCCATGACCGAGCGCCGCGCCGCCAGCCTGTCGCGCAGCGCCGACCACATCGCCGTCGGACCCAGTGCCATGCACTGGGACGGCACCGCGCTGACGGTGCGGATCGACGAGCGCGGAGCTCCCCTGCCCCGCAGGATCCGCGGCACGGTGCGCCTCGAGCCGCGCGGGTTCACGGGGGGCCCGTTCCATCTCGACCGGGCTGGCCGCCACCGCTGGTGGCCGATGTCGCCGTCCTCGCGGGTCGAGGTCGACTTCGACCAGCCGGACCTCCGCTGGAGCGGCAGCGGCTACTTCGACACCAACGACGGCGACGAGCCCCTGGAGGCCGCGTTCGCGCGATGGACATGGTGCCGGGCCGATCTGCCGGACGGCGCGGCGATCCTGTACGACGTGCATCACCGCGACGGCGGCGGTCAGAACCTATCGCTCAGGTTCTCCGCTGACGGCAGCCGCCGCGAGATCCGGCCTCCGCCCGGCGCGACGCTTCCGGCGACGCGCTTCTGGCGGATGCCGCGGGAGACCCGCAGCGACGGCGGCCGATCGCGGGTGCTCGCGACCTACGAGGACACGCCGTTCTACGCCCGCTCGCTGCTCGCCTCGACGCTCTGCGGCGAGCCGGTGCGGGCCATGCACGAGAGCCTGTCGCTCGACCGGTTCCGAAACCCGATGGTGCGGCTCATGCTGCCGTTCCGGATCCCGCGGCCGCTGGCGCGGTGAGAGTGCGGACGTCGAGGCCGCCGGTCCCGGATGGCTGCCGGCCCGGGGCGGCGCTCCACGGCCGGACGCGTCCGGCGACGCAGGCGAACGTCGCGAGGCTCAGCACAAGGCCGAGCGGGAATCCGGTCAGCCCCGCCGCCTCTCGGACGACCGCGAAGAGCGGCACAGCGCACAGGAGGGCCCGCTCGTGCGGCCGCAAGCCGCCGGCCCGGTGCGCGGCGAGCGCCAGCAGGAGCGCGGCCGGCACGAGGGGCGCCAGGTCGTAGACCGGGAGGTAGGGCGACAGCAGCGGCGCGGAGACGACGAGCGCGGCCGCCCGGAGCGTCGGGTCGGTGGGCCGGCACCAGGCGCGGCAGGCGAGGCCGAGCGCCAACGCGGCGACGATGCCCTGCGCCGTCCAGGCGACGGCCATCGGCCCGCCGAGCAGGCGCACCGCTCCGAACGCGCTGGCATTGAGGTCGAGGCCCGCCGCCGCGTTCTGCAGGATGATCCGGTTCGTATCCCCCAGCGTTCCGAAGAAGCCGATCCAGGGCGCCGTCCCGAACAGCGCGAGGGACGCGAGGCAGAGGGCCAGCACCGTCGAAACGCAGGCGGCCAAGCAGTCTCGCCGCCCCGTCACCAGCAGGAGCATGGGGGCCAGCGCCGCGAAGTGCGGCTTGTAGGCCAGCAGGCCGAAGCAGAGCCCGGCCAGCCACGGGCGGCGATCGGCGAGGACCGCGCCGAGGGTGAGCAGCGACGCGGTGAACAGGCCGTTCTGGCCGTAGGCGAGGTTGCAGAGCACCAGCGGGTGCGCGAGCGCGACGACGGCCGCGTCCCGCCGGCCGGCCGCTACCCGCATCGCGAGGGCGAACAGGGCGAGGGAGAGCGCGGTCCAGAGCAGGTAGGCCGGCCGCAAGTCCAGCAGCGCCATCGCGGCCGCCGGCAGGAGGAACACCGGCGGATAGTGCCAGGCGAACCGACATTCCTGACCGCAGGCCGCCTTCAGGTTCGCCAGATGCACCGGCAGGTCGTAGGGCTCAGCTCCACGACCTACCAGTGCCGAACGGCCCGCCACCCAGACCTGGACGAAATCGTTGCCGAGCGGGTCGCCGTACCAGTTGCGTTGCGGCTCCGGGCCGGTGCCGTAGACCAGAAGGACCATGGCGAGGCCGAACGGGACCAGCACCCAGGCCGCCCGCCTGGCGAACGCGGACAGACGGGCGTCGCTGCTCAGGAGATCGGCGAGATCTGACCAGAGCGCGGCGGCGCGTGCGGTCGGTGGGCCCGGCGCGCGGGTCTCGATGGGCGCAGGCATGACGGAGGATTTCCGCGACCGGATTCCGCGACAGCCTAGGCGCGCGCGGTTCCGGGCCCGTTAACAGGGGTGTTTGCGGCCCGGCCCGGCTTGTGCAAGAGGGCGGCGGCTGCGATCCTCGCGCCGTCAACCGGGGCGATCACATCGATGCGACTGGACGAGCCGTCATCGGCCCCGCGCGTCCTGATCTACAGCCACGATACCTTCGGGCTCGGGCATCTGCGCCGCTCGCGGGCGATCGCCAACGCGATCGTGGCGAGCAACCGCAGCGCCCGGGCGATGATCGTCTCGGGCTCGCCGGTGGTCGACCGCTTCGCCTTCGCGCCGGGCGTTCGCACGGTCCGGCTGCCGCCGGTGACCAAGTTCGCCGACGGCGGCTATGCCAGCCTGGACGGCGCGACCCCGCTGGCGCGCACCGTCGAGCAGCGCTCCGCGATCATCGCCCAGGCCTGCGCCGCCTTTCGGCCCGACCTGATCATCGTCGACAAGGAACCGGCCGGCTTCCACGGCGAGCTGCTGCCTGTGCTGGAGCAGGCCGCCGAACGCGACATCCGCCTCGTCCTGGGCCTGCGCGACGTCCTCGACGACGCCGACCGCCTCGTCCCCGAATGGGAGCGCAAGGGTGCGGCCGAGACGATGGCGCGATTCTACGACGAGATCTGGGTCTACGGGCTGAGCCGCATCCACGAGCCCCTGGCGGCGCTGCCGATGGAGCCCGACATGGCCGCCCGCATCGACGCGCGCCTGATCTACACCGGCTATCTTCGCCGGGAGCTCCCGGAACGCCGCGCTGGCCGCGAGGAGCCGCCGGTGGCCGACGGCCCCTTCATCCTGGTGACGCCGGGCGGTGGCGGCGACGGGGCAGCCCTGATCGACTGGGTGATCGCCGCCTACGAGGCCGATCCCGCGATTCCCCTCCCCGCGCTCATCGCCTTCGGTCCCTTCCTCGATGCCGGGACCCGGGACGGGTTCGCGGCGCGCATCCGCCGCCTCGGCGACCGGATCGCGGCCATCACCTTCGACAGCGAGATCGAGTTCCTGATGCGCAAGGCCACCGGCGTGGTCGCTATGGGGGGCTACAACACCTTCTGCGAGATCCTGTCCTTTGACCGCCGGGCGGTCCTCGTGCCCCGGACCGAGCCGCGGCGGGAGCAGGCGATCCGGGCGCTCGCGGCCGAGCGGCTCGGCCTCGCGCGGGTGCTGATGGAGGCGGAAGGCCGGGCGCCGGCGCGCATGGCGACGGCACTCCGCGACTTGCCGGGACAGGACCCGCCGTCGCGGGTGCTGGTGCCGGGTCTGCTCGACGGCCTCGACGCGGTCGCGCGCCGCGTCAGGGCGCTCACCGCGCGCGGCGGCGCGGACGCCGCAGCCCGCCCGTGCCTGCAGGCCTATTCGTGAGCGCCAAGCGGGTCGCCGTGGTGCTGAAGGGCTACCCGCGGCTCTCCGAGACCTTCATCGCCCAGGAGTTGCTGGCGCTGGAACGGTCCGGCCTGGCCCTCGAGATCTGGTCGCTCCGGCGCCCGACCGACCGGGCGCGCCACCCGATGCACGCGCAGATCCGCGCCGGCGCTGCCTACCTGCCCGAATACCTGCGCGACGCGCCGCTGCGGGTGCTTCGCGGGCTGGGCGCGGCACTCCGCCGGCCGAACCTGCCCGCGCTGCTGGCGCTGTTCGCCCGCGATCTCCGGCGCGACCCGACGGCGTCGCGGCTGCGGCGCCTCGGGCAGGCACTGGTCCTCGCCCGGGAATTGCCGGCCGAGGTCGCCCATATCCACGTGCACTTCCTCCACACGCCCGCCAGCGTTGCCCGCTACGCCGCGCTCCTGACCGGGCGCCGGTGGAGCTTCTCGGCGCACGCCAAGGACATCTGGACGACGCCCGACTGGGAGCTGACCGAGAAGCTGCGCGACGCCGAATGGGGCGTGACCTGCACCCGCGACGGGCTCGCCCGCCTGCAGGCCCTCGCGCCGGGCCGGACGCAGCTCGCCTATCACGGGCTCGACCTGACTCGCTTTCCGGCACCGCCGCCGCCGCGCGAGTTGCGCGACGGGACGGATCCGGACCGCGCCCTCCGGCTCCTCTGCGTCGGTCGCATGGTCGCCAAGAAGGGGCACGACGACCTCATCGACGCTCTCGCCGCCCTGCCCGCGCACCTGCACTGGCGGCTCGACCTGATCGGCGGCGGCGACCTCCGCGACGCCCTGGAGGCCCGGATCGCTGCCGGCGGCCTCGCGGAGCGGGTCCGTTTCCGCGGCGCGCTGGCGCAGCCCGCGGTGATCGAGGCCATGCGCGCGGCCGACCTCTTCGTCCTGCCGACGAAGCCCGCGCCTGGCGGCGACCGAGACGGCCTGCCGAACGTGCTGATGGAGGCCGCGAGTCAGGCGCTCCCGATCCTGGCGACCGCCTTCGCCGGCACGCCGGAGTTCATCACCGACGGGGTCCACGGCGTCCTGGTCCCGCCCGGCGAGCCGGCGGCGCTCGCCGACGCTCTCACCCGTCTCGCGGGCGATCCTGGCTACCGCCAGCGGCTCGGCGCGGCGGCCTTGGCCCGGCTCGTGCAGGACTTCTCCGCGGAAGCGGCGATCGCGCTGATCGCCGGCCGGCTGCGCGCCTCCGCGGGTCTGCCGCAGGACGCGGCCGCTCACGAACCGGAGCTGACCGCGTGCGCGTCCTGATCGCGGTCACGCATCTGCTCGGCGCGGGGCACCTCACCCGTTCGGCCGCCATCGCCCGCGCCTTCGCGGCGGCCGGCCACGAGACGATGCTGGTCTCGGGCGGCGTCCCGGCACCGATGGTCCGCTCCGACGGCCTGCGCCTCGTGCAGCTGCCGCCGCTCCGGATCGCCGGCACGGATTTCTCGACGCTGCTGGACCCCGACGGACACCCGGCCGGGCCGGCACTGCTCGAGCGCCGCCGCAGCCTGATGATCGAGGCTCTGGCAGCCTTCGGGCCGGACGCGGTCGTCACCGAGCTGTTCCCGTTCGGCCGGCGCGCCCTGGCGCCCGAGTTCATGGCATTGGTGGACGCGGCTCGCGCCCTGCGGCGGCGCCCGCTCGTCCTCGCCTCCGTGCGCGACGTCCTCGTGGCCTCGACCAAGCCGCAGCGCATCGCCGAGTCGCACGCGCGGGTTGCGGACCTCTACGACGCCGTGCTGGTCCACGGCGATCCGGCGCTCATCCCGCTCGAGGCCTCGTGGCCCCTCGACGCGGCGACCGCCGCGAAGGTCCGCTACACCGGATACGTGGATGAGGGGACCGCTCCAGCGCCGGCCTCGCACCGCTCCGGCGTGCTGGTCGCCGCCGGATCCGGGCCGGCGGGGTTCGTCCTGCTGCGTGCGGCCGCCGATGCGGCCCGGCAGCGGCCGGATCTCGGCTGGCGGATCCTGGCCGGCCACGGCGTGCCCGAGGCGGCGCTGTCCCAGATCGGCCACGGTCTGGAGCCCGGCATCCTCGGTCGCGCCCGACCCGACTATCGCGCCCTCCTGTCCGGCGCCGCCGTCTCGGTCAGCCAGTGCGGCTACAACACGGCCGTCGATCTCCTCGTTACCCGGACACCTGCCGTCCTGGTACCCTTCGAGGCCGGCGGCGAGACCGAGCAGCGCCTGCGTGCCGAGCGCCTCGCCGCCCGGCGACTCGCCCGGGTGCTGCCCGAATCGGCGCTGACGCCCGAGAGCCTGGTGCGGGCCATCGCGTCGCAAAGTGCCCTCCCTGCGCCCGGGGACCACAGGATCGATCTGGACGGCGCCGCGCGTACGGTCGCGCTGGCCGAGGCCCTGCACGCGGGCGAGCGCGGGCGGCGCGGCCGCCTCCCGGCAGCGGATCCGGCCTTCGACGCCGTCCACAGCGCCCTCGATGCCGTCGCGGCGCGGGGCCAGCGCGTTCGGCTGTTCTGGCGCGACGACGACGCGGTCGCGGGCGGTCCGCGACTCGACCGGCTCGTCGCTCTCGCCGCAGGGCACGGCGTCCCGCTGCTCCTCGCCGCGATTCCGACCAAGATCGAGTCCTCCCTCTCGCGGCGGCTCGAAACGGCTGCCGGCGTCTCGGTCGCCGTCCACGGCCGCGCCCATCGCAATCATGCCCCGCCGGGCGAGAAGCGGGCGGAGTTCGGCG
Organism: Methylobacterium sp. PvP105; assembly: GCF_017876975.1. NCBI lineage: Bacteria > Pseudomonadati > Pseudomonadota > Alphaproteobacteria > Hyphomicrobiales > Methylobacteriaceae > Methylobacterium > Methylobacterium sp. PvP105. The sequence continues at coordinate 3,973,345 of NZ_JAGIPA010000001.1, forward strand.
CGCACCGGCCCCTCGAGGCCCTGATGGCCGACGCCGCTGCCGGCCTGCAAATCGCCCGGCAGCGGCTGCCGGAGGCGTCGCTGCTGCCGGTTTTCGTGCCGCCGTGGAACCGCGTCGCGCCCGACCTCGCCGCCGCCCTCCCGGATCTCGGCTATCGCGGCCTCTCGGCCGTGCCGGGTCCGCCGATCCCGGGGCTGCTCCGCCTCGACGCCACCCTCGACCCGATCGACTGGCGTGGTACCCGGGGCCTGATCGATCCCGACTGCCTGCTGCGCGGCCTCGCCGCCGACATCGCCGGCGCGCCGGAGCGGCCGCTCGGCCTTCTCACCCACCACCGCATCCACGATGAGGCCGTCTGGGACTTCGTCGGCGCGCTGGTGGACAAGCTCCTGCGGCATCCGGCGATACAGGTCTTGGATCTTCGGGGACACTTCGGCGCGGCCGCGATGGACATGGGGCCGGCGGTATCTAAGTCTCAGGTCTCACAGATCGCGAGGACGGGTTGAGCCCGCTATTGTCCATCCGCGACCTCGCGGTCGCGTTCCGCACGGAGAGCGGTCAATTCGAGGCCCTGCACGGCCTGTCCCTCGACGTCCACCGCGGCCGGACCCTCGCGCTGGTCGGCGAGTCCGGCTCGGGCAAGTCGGTGACCGCGCAGGCGATCCTGCGGATCCTGCCGCCCGCCGCCGCCATCACCCGCGGCCGGATCCTGTTCCGGGACGGCGAGACCGAGACCGACATCGCGCGACTCCCGTCCGAGGGCGAGACGATGCGGGCGATACGCGGCCAGCGCATCGCGATGATCTTCCAGGAGCCGATGACCTGCCTGTCACCCCTCCACACGGTGGGCGACCAGATCGGCGAGGCGCTGCGGATCCATACCGGGGCGGACCGCAAGGAGGCCGATGCCCGGACCGAGGAGGCTCTCGCCCGGGTCGGCTTCCCCGACCCGCATCGCGCCCTGCGGACCTACCCGTTCGAGCTGTCCGGCGGCCTGCGCCAGCGCGCCATGATCGCCATGGCGCTGATCCTGAAACCCGCGCTCCTGGTCGCCGACGAGCCGACCACCGCCCTCGACGTCACCACGCAGGCCCAGATCCTCGCCCTGCTGGCCCGGCTCCAGGACGAGACCGGGATGGCGATCCTGCTGATCACCCACGATCTCGGCGTGGTCGCCAACATCGCCCACGACGTGGCCGTCCTCTACCGCGGCCGCCTGGTGGAGGCGGGCCCGCGCGACACGGTGATGCGCGCGCCGGGCCACGCCTATCTCCGCGCGCTCCTCCACGCCGTGCCGCGATTCGATATGGCGCCCGGCGAGCGGCTGACGCCGATCCGCCCGGCCAAGGCCGAGATCCCGCCCGGCCAGACGCCCGCGCCGCTGGCCGGGCCGATCCTGCAGGTAGAGGGGGTGAGCAAGAACTTCACGCTGCGCGCCGGTCGGCTGTGGCAGAAGCCGCGGATCGTCCACGCCGTGTCCGACGTGTCCTTGAGCCTCGCGGCGGGCCAGACGCTGGGGCTCGTCGGCGAGTCCGGGTCGGGTAAGACCACGGTCTCGAAGATGATCATGCGGGCGCTCCGGCCCGATTCCGGGCGGATCCTGTTCGACGACGGCAGCGGCCCGCGGGACGTCCACGCTCTGAACGGCGACGCCCTCTTCGCGTACCGCCGCACGGTCCAGTTCGTGTTTCAGGACCCCTACGCGTCCCTCGACCCGCGCATGACCGTCCGGCAGATCCTGTCGGAGCCGATGGAGATCCACGGGGTCCCGGCGGCGGAGCGGCGGGAGCGCTGCCGCGCCCTGATGGCCATGGTCGGCCTGGAGCCGAGCGGTCTCGGCCGCTACCCGCACGCCTTCTCGGGCGGGCAGCGGCAGCGCATCGGCATCGCCCGGGCGCTGGCCCCGAAGCCGCGGCTGCTGGTGCTTGACGAGCCGGTCTCGGCCCTCGACGTCTCGGTCCAGGCGCAGATCCTGAACCTGCTCAAGGACCTCCAGGCCGCCCTGGGCCTCTCCTACCTCATCGTTTCCCACAATCTGGCAGTGATCGACTACATGGCGGACACCATCAGCGTGATGTGCCGGGGCCGCATCGTCGAGGAGGCGCCGCGCGCGGCCCTGTTCCGCCGGCCCGTCCATCCCTACACGCGGGCGCTGCTCGCCGCCGTGCCCGATCCGAGCCTGGACCATCCCCTGGATTTCGCGGCCGTCGCCGCCGACCGCAACGACCCGACCCGCTGGGAGGAGCCCTTCCGCCTGGCTCCCGACGAGGCCGGCGCGATGCGCGCGGTCGAGACCGGCCACCGGGTGCGCTTCGGCGCCGCCCCCAGGGCGGAGGCCGCGTGATGCAGGCCCGGCCGCCCGTGATGCTGGAGCGCCTGCGCCGCAAGGTGCTGTCGCCCTTCTTCGACCGCCTGGGCTACGACCTCGTCCCGGCCGCCCCCGACTGGTGTCACCGGCCGACCTCGCCGCGCGAGGTGGCGACCCTGCTCGAATCGGCAGCCGCCATCCTGGAACGCGATCTCGCCGCCGCCGGCCTCGTCCCCGACGGCGACGTGCTCGGGCACGTCCGGGCGTTCTGGGATCTGATTCCGACAGCCCCCGTCCGGCAGCGGCGCGGCGGTAGCGGCTTCAACGGTGCGCTGCAGCTCTACGTCGCCATGCGCGCGCTGCGGCCCGACTTCGTGATCGAATCGGGCGTCTTCCGAGGCCTCACCACCTGGGTGATCCGGCAGGCCCGCCCGCGGGCGCGGATCTTCTGCCACGATCCGGACCTGTCGGGCCTCCAGTACCGCGACCGGCAGGCGCGCTACAGCACCGCCGACTGGTCGACCGCCGACTGGGCTGTGCTCGACCCGGCGCGGACGGTGGCGTTCTTCGACGACCACGTCGCGCAGGGCCGGCGGGTCGTCGAGGCGCAGGCCCGCGGGCTGACCCGACTGCTCTTCGACGACGACGCGGCCGGGCACCGGATCCACGCCCATGGTGGCCCCGCGCATCCGACCATCGCGATGATCACCGGGCCCGAGCGGAGCCCGGAGCCGATCCGCTGGACGCGGAACGGCCGCCACTTCGAGCAGCCGGCCGACGACGTCCTGGTGCGGCAGGCCGCCGGGCTGATCGCCCGGTCCCACGCGTTCGACGACCTGCACAGGGCGACCGGCTACTCGCCCGCCCGGCTCACCTCCGTGACGTTGCGGGGCAGCCCATGACGACCTGGGGCCCGGGGGACGTCGTCCCGTCCGCTCTCCCGCACCGGAACGAAGGGGACGGTACCGTGTCCCGCCGCGCCCTCCTCGCCGGGCTCGGCGCCGCGGCGATCTGGGCGCGTGCGCCGTCGCGGGCCTTCGCCGACACCCCGCCGGCCGACGCGCCCGGGCTGCCGGCCACCCCTTACGTGGCCGACCTCGCCGCCCACGGACGCCGCCTCGGCAGCGCCGGCGGCACGATCCGGACCCTGATCGCCAAGGCACGGGACGTCCGCTACCTGTCGGTCTACGGCTACACCCGCCTCATCGGCTACGATGCCGATCTCAACCTGCGGCCCGACGTGCTGGAGCGCGTCGATGTCGAGGGCGGCCGCTTCACCTTCACGCTTCGCCAGGGCCACCGCTGGTCGGACGGGCACCCGTTCACCACGGAGGATTTCCGCTACTACTGGGAGGATGTCGCCAACGAGAAGGCGCTGAGCCCCGACGGGCCGCCGGCCTTCTTCCGCGTGGACGGCAAGCTGCCGACGGTCGAGTTCCTCGATCCGGTCACCGTCCGCTACAGTTGGGATCGGCCGAACCCGATGTTCCTGCCGGCCCTGGCGGCGCCGCGCGACCCGCTGATCTACCGGCCGTCGCACTACCTCAAGCCGTATCACGCCCGCTACATCGGGAAGGATGCGGCCGACGCGAAGGCCAAGGCGCTCAAGCTCCGCAGCTGGGCGGCCCTGCACAATCGTCTCGACGACAATTACGAGCTGAACAACCCGGACTGCCCAACCCTGCAGGGCTGGGTGCCGCGGACCCGCTCGCCGGCCACCCGGTTCCGGTTCGAGCGCAACCGCAGCTACCACCGGGTCGACACGGCTGGTACGCAGCTGCCCTACGTCGACACGATCGTGATGGACGTGGCCTCCCAGGGCCTCCTGGTCGCCAAGACCAACGCAGGCGAGGCGGACCTGATGTTCCGCGGCCTGATGATGCCCGATATCCCGAGTCTCAAGGAGGGTGAGGCGGCGCATCGCTATCGCACCAACCTGTGGCCCGTGGCCCGCGGCTCGGAGATCGCGCTCTACCCCAACCTCACCACGACGGATCCGGCGTGGCGGCAGCTCAACCGCGACGTGCGTTACCGGCACGCCCTGTCGCTCGCCATCGATCGGCGCACCCTGAACAACACGCTCCTGTTCGGCCTGGGTACCGAGGGCAACGACACGATCGTGCCGGAGAGCGCGCTGTTCGAGCCCGAGATGCGGACCCTCCACGCGTCCTACGACCCGGCCCGGGCCGCCAAGCTGCTGGACGAGATCGGGCTGACGGCCCGCGACGGGTCCGGCACCCGGCTGCTGCCCGGCGGGCGCGCGCTGGAGCTGGTGGTGGAGAGCGACGGCGAAGCCGAGATGGTGCTCGACGCGCTGCTCCTCATCACGGAATTCTGGCGCGAGGTCGGCATCCGCCTGATCACCAAGCCGCAGGAGCGCACGAACCTGCACCGGCGCTCCATCGCGGGTGTCACCGTCATGGTGGCCGCCCAGGGCCTCGATCTGGCCGTCCCGACCGCGATCATGCCGCCGACCGAGCTGAGCCCGGCCCAGCCGGAGCACTATTCCTGGCCGTTGTGGAGCATGAACGTCGAGAGCCGCGGCAAGAGCGGCGAGCCCTGCGACGTCCCGGAAGTCCAACGCCTCATCGAGCTCGATCGGGAGTGGCGCCACACCGACGATGCCGGCCGGCAGGCCGCGATCTGGCGCGAGATGCTGATGAACCACGCGCGCAACACGTGGGTGATCGGCACGGTGGCGGGCGCGCTCCAGCCGGTGGTCGGCGCCGATCGCCTGATCAACCTCCCGAAGCGCGCCCTCTATTCCTGGGAGCCCACCGCGATGATCGGCGTGCAGCGCCTCGACGAGCTGTTCTGGGACAAGGGCGCCGAGTCTGGCGCCGACAAGCGCGCGGAGGCCCAGTGATCGCCCAGATCCTTCGCCGCGTCGTCACCATGGCGGTGACGCTGCTGGTCATCTCGGCCCTCGTCTTCGTGATCATCAAGCTGCCGCCCGGTGACTACCTGACCAACCGGATCATGGAGCTGCGGGCCACCGGCGACGCCAGTTCCGTGGCGAAGGCCGAGCTGCTCATCAAGCAGTACGGGCTCGACCGGCCGGTCTGGCAGCAATACCTGATGTGGATCGGCGTGCTGCCCGGGTCGGTCGGGTTCTCGGGGCTGCTTCAGGGCGACTGGGGCTGGTCGTTCGAGTACGACAAGCCGGTGGCGGACGTCGTCGGCGACGCCCTGTGGCTCACCCTGCTGATCAACCTGACGGCGGTGGTGTTCGTCCACCTCGTAGCGATCCCGGCGGCAATCTACTCCGCGACGCACCGCAACACGTTCGGCGACGCCGTCGTCACCCTGCTCGGCTATGTCGGCCTCGCGGTGCCGGGCTTCCTGCTCGCCCTGATCCTGCTGTTCTACGCCAACCGGTGGTTCGGGCTGTCGATCGGGGGGCTCTACGATTCGGCCCTCACCAACCAGCCCTGGACCTGGGAGAAGCTCCGCTCGCTCATGGCGCACCTGATCGTGCCGACGCTGGTGATCGGCCTCGGCGGGACCGCGGCCATGATCCGGCGCATGCGCGCTAACCTGCTCGACGAACTGGCCAAGCCCTACACCGTCACCGCCCGCGCCAAGGGTCTGCCGCCCCTGCAGGCGCTGCTGAAATACCCGTTCCGGATGTCGCTGAACCCGTTCGTGGCGGATATCGGCAACCTGCTGCCGCACCTCGTCTCGGGTTCGGTGCTGGTCTCCCTGGTGCTCAGCCTGCCGACCGTCGGGCCGCTGCTCCTCGAGGCCCTGCGCAGCCAGGACCAGTTCATGGCCGGGTTCATCCTGATGTTCGTCGCGGCCCTGACCCTCGTCGGCATGCTGATCTCGGACCTGATCCTGGTCTGGCTCGATCCGCGCATCCGCATGGGCCTGCGATGACCCGCCCCGCGATGACCGACGCGCTTCCCGCATCCGGACATTTCGTCGATCCGGCACCCTTCGAGCCCGAGGCCCGGGCCGAGAGCACGGTCGCCACGGCCTCCGCGTGGCGGCTCATCCTCCGGAAGTTCCTGCGCCACCGCCTCGCCGTGGCCTCGGCCCTGATCCTGCTCGCGCTCTACGCCACGGTACCGTTCGTCGAGCAGCTGGCGCCCTACGGGCAGGCCCGCCGCAACGGCGATTTCCTCTACGCGCCGCCGCAGGGCGTCCACCTGTTCCACGAGGGCCGCTTCGTCGGGCCGTTCGTCTACCCCTACCGGGCCCACCTGGACCTCGACACGTTCCGCCGGGACTACAAGGTGGACGCGTCCGCCCCGCAGCCATTGCGCTTCCTCTGCCGGGGCGACGGCTACGACTGGCTCGGGCTCGTCCACACCGATCTACATCTCGTCTGCCCGCCGGAGAACGGCACGCTGTTCCTCCTCGGCACCGACAAGCTCGGGCGTGACCTGTTCTCGCGCATGATCTACGGGGCGCGGATCTCGCTCACCATCGGCCTCGTGGGCGTCGCCATCTCATTCGCGCTGGGGCTCTTCTTCGGCGGCATCGCGGGCTATTTCGGCGGTATCGTCGATGCCGGGGTGCAGCGGCTGATCGAGGTGGTGCGCTCCCTGCCGGAGCTGCCGCTCTGGCTCGCCCTCTCGGCGGCGCTGCCGCCGAACTGGAGTCCGCTGCTGATCTTCTTCGGTATCACGGTGATCCTCGGCCTGCTCGACTGGCCGGGGCTGGCGCGGGCGGTGCGCGGCAAGCTCCTGGCCCTGCGCGAGGAGGATTTCGTCCAGGCCGCCGAGTTGATGGGCGCCTCGCCCACCCGTGTGATCGGCCGGCACCTGATCCCCAACTTCATGAGTCACCTGATCGCCTCGGCGACCCTGTCGATCCCGACCATGATCCTCGGCGAGACAGCCCTGTCATTCCTGGGCCTCGGCCTCAGACCGCCGGTGACCAGCTGGGGCGTGCTGCTCAACGAGGCGCAGAATCTCGCGGCGGTGCAGCTCTATCCCTGGCTGCTCCTGCCGGTCCTGCCCGTGCTGGTGACCGTGCTCGCGTTCAACTTCATGGGTGACGGTCTGCGCGACGCGGCGGATCCGTATCACTGACGGGAGGCGCCGCGCTGGGCCGGCCTACCCGGCGAGCGGCAGCGGCGCGATCCGCGTCGGGGCGGCGACGCCCTTGCGCTCCAAGAGACCCGGCGGCGGCACGGGGGCGTCGATGGTGCAGACCACGCCGGTCGGCTCGTAGCTCAGCACGACCTCGCCGGCGAGCTCGCGCGCCAAGCTGCGCTCGATCAGGCGCGAGCCGAATCCGGTCCGTGTCGGCTTCTTGACCGGCGGGCCGCCGCGTTCGGACCAGCGGAGCGAGAGCTGCATCTCCTCCAGGCGCCGCACCGTCCAGGAGATCTCGACCGTGCCGCCCTCAGTCGAGAGCGCGCCGTACTTGACGGCGTTCGTGCCGAGCTCGTGCAGGGCCATGGCGATGGACAGCGCCAGCCGCGGCGGCAGACGCAGGGCCGGTCCCGAGACCTGGAACCGCGAGGTCCGGCCGTCGCCGGCCTCCAGCGGCCGGATCGCGTCCGCCACGACGGCGGAGAGTTCCGCACCCTCCCAGCTCTCCCGGGTGAGGACGTCGTGCACCCGCGCCAGGGCGAGGAGGCGCGCCTCGAAGGCGGCGCGCGCCGCGTCGGCCTCCGCGCCCTCCAGCCCGCGCAGGGACTGGGCCGCGATCGACTGCACCGTCGCGAGGGTGTTCTTCACCCGGTGGTTCAGCTCGTGGATCAGGAGCAGCAGGTGCTCCTCGGCGTTCTTCGTGTCGGTGATGTCGATGTTGCAGCCGGTGTAGCCCAGGAAATTCTGGGCGTCGTCGAGCCGCGGCACGCCCTCGCACTGGAGCCAGCGCACCGCGCCCGTCCGGTCGATCACCCGCGCCTCGGTGCGGAACGGGATCCGGGCCTCGAACGCCTCGGTGAAGGCCGTCCGGAAGTTCTCCAGGTCGTCGGGATGCACGATCTGGTGCCAGCCGTCATCGTTGAACTGCGCGGCCGGCAGCCCGAACAGGTGCTCGAAATGAAGGTTGGCGAAGCTGACTGCGCCGGTCTCGTCGGTCATCCAGATCAGGGCCGGGGCCGAATCGGCCATGTGCCTGAAGCGCGCCTCGCTCTCGCTGAGGGCGCTCAGGCCGCGCTTGGTCTCGGCCAGCGCCCGGTCGCGCTCCTCCTCCCGCGTGCGCAGCCGCAGCGACGCCTCCGACAGCACGACCCCGAGCCGCTGGATCTCGTGCACCGGCGACGACACGCGCGGGATCGCCTCGCCCCGGGCCAGGGCCGGCCCGGACGCCGCCAACAACCGGAGGGGGCGCGAGACTCGCGACCAGAGGTTCACCGCCAGGAGCGACGAGGTGGCGAGCACCAGCAGGCCGAACCCCGCGAAGGCCCAGATCCAGCGCCGCACCCGCGCGTCGACGAGGGCCTGCGGGATGCTGGTCGCGACCATCCAGCCGGTCAGCCGCGAGCGCGCCTCGATCACCACCACCGGCTTGTGCTGGCGGTCCTGGCCCTCCCAGACGCCGGGCGTCGACGACTGCACCTGGCGGAGGCTGGCGAGGCGCTGCTTGCCGACCACCGCCTCGGGATCCGGCAGGCGCGCCAGGACGATGCCGGACCGGTCGCTGATCCCCGTCGTCCAGCCCGGGACGACCTCGCGGGACAGGATGCCCTGCAGGCGGGACAGGGGCACGGTGAAGCTCAGGATGTACCCGACCTCGCCGTCGACCATCACCGGCACGCCGACCGCGTAGGTGGCCTCGCCCGGCATCGGTCCGGGCACGTAGCCGCTCACCATGGCGCGCTGCGTGCCGCGGGCCAGATCCTGGTCGAAGGGAAGCGTGACGATCGGCATCGGCGCGCCGCGCGGCACGCCGGTGTTGACCACCTCCTGACCGTTCGGCCGGCGCAGGAGCACGTCCAGGTCGATCGATTCGCGGACGAGGCGCGCCTGGGCGTCGAACGCCTCGAACTCGCCCTGCCGGATCCGCGGCGAGGTCGCCAGCGTCTGCAGCACCGACACGAGGCCGGCGGTGTCGCGGTCCAGAGACAGGCCGATGCCGCGCACGTTCTCGCGGGCGTCCTGCTCGAACCGCGCCCGTTCCGCGGAGGCGTAGCGCATCAGCAGGATGCTGGTGAACAGCAGGCCGGGACCGATCAGCGCGATCACCAGCGCGATCAGGTAGACCTGGGTCGAGAAGCCGTTGCGCCCGAAGCGGTGCAGCCGCCGCGACAGCCAGGAACGGCGCGCGGGGATCACCGCGGGGACGCCCGCGCCCTCGGCATGATGGTCCGGACTCAAGCGGGGTCCGTCCCCGGCCCGCCGCGCCCCGCGGGCTCGTCGCCGTTCCCTCGCCTCATGACCGGTCGATATGACCGAGATCGCGCGCCGGGTCGAGGTGGTCGCGCACCCGCTGCTTCAGCGCCTTCACGTCCGGAAAGCCGCCGTCGCGCACCCGTTCCCACAGGAGGGCCGCGCCCAGCTCGATGCGGAAGGTGCCGCCGGTGGCCGGCACCAGGGCGACCTCGCCGAGGTCGTCCCGGAAGGTCGAGAGGAGTTCCTGCGCCATCCAGGCCGCGCGCAGCAGCCAGTTGCACTGCGTGCAGTAAATGATCGCGACGCGCGGCCGGCCCGGCCCCGCCGCGCCCTCCGCCGTCACGTCGCTGCCGGGCTCCGCGCCCGCTGGGCCATCGTGCATGCCCGCAGAGCGCACCGGCACGGCGGCCTTGTCAACCTCGCCCGCGCACACGATGGCGAGCCCCAGGCCGGCTTCGGCTGCGCCGCGCCCGGGCGAACCGGGTTCTGACAGGCCTTCCGGGCGCTCGTCCGGTTGTCGCCAAACATCGCCGGCCGCGCTTGACGGCGCGGCCTGCCGCGCACTAGAAGGCCCGCCACCGGGTCGCGGCGCCCCCGAGGGCGAGCGACGATGGCGTGCGCTCAGGCGACTCGCCGGTACGGACGGTTAGCACAGCGGTAGTGCGTTCCCTTCACACGGGAAAGGTCGCAGGTTCGATCCCTGCACCGTCCACCATTATCCCCCATCCCCCGAAGGTCTGATCCCGCCGCGCCCCGCGTCGGTTTGCCACCCGAAAACCGCGTGCTAAGGGCGCTCGATCGGTGAACGCATAAGCTTGGACCCGGCCCGATCCGGGTCGCAGGCCACGGGCAGGGGAAGGGCGGGAACAGCCATGAAGGATATCCTCGACAAGCTCGAAGAGCGTCGGGCGCAGGCCCGGCTCGGCGGCGGAGAGAAGCGCGTCGAGGCGCAGCACAAGCGCGGCAAGCTGACGGCGCGCGAGCGGATCGAACTCCTCCTCGACCACGGGTCGTTCGAAGAGTTCGACATGTTCGTGCAGCATCGCTCCACCGATTTCGGCATGGAGAAGCAGAAGATCCCGGGTGACGGCGTCGTCACCGGCTGGGGCACGATCAACGGCCGCACGGTCTTCCTCTTCTCGAAGGACTTCACGGTGTTCGGCGGCTCCCTCTCGGAGGCGCATGCCCAGAAGATCGTGAAGGTGCAGGACATGGCGCTGAAGATGCGCGCCCCGATCATCGGCATCTTCGATGCCGGCGGCGCGCGCATCCAGGAAGGCGTCGCGGCGCTCGGCGGCTACGGCGAGGTGTTCCGCCGCAACGTCATGGCCTCGGGCGTCATCCCGCAGATCTCGGTGATCATGGGGCCGTGCGCGGGCGGCGACGTCTACTCGCCGGCCATGACCGACTTCATCTTCATGGTCCGCGACACGAGCTACATGTTCGTGACCGGCCCCGACGTGGTGAAGACCGTCACCAACGAGGTCGTGACCGCCGAGGAACTCGGCGGTGCCAAGGTTCACACGACCAAGTCGTCGATCGCGGACGGTTCCTTCGAGAACGACGTCGAGGCGATCCTGCAGATCCGTCGCCTCCTCGACTTCCTGCCGGCCAACAACATCGACGGCGTGCCGGAGCTGGAGAGCTTCGACGACGTCAGCCGGATCGACGCGTCCCTCGACACGCTGATCCCGGACAACCCGAACAAGCCCTACGACATGGGCGAGCTGATCCGCCGCGTCGTGGACGAGGGTGACTTTTTCGAGATCCAGTCCGCCTACGCGCGCAACATCATCACCGGGTTCGGCCGGATCGAGGGCCGCACGGTCGGCTTCGTGGCCAACCAGCCGCTGGTGCTCGCGGGCGTGCTCGATTCGGACGCCTCGCGGAAGGCCGCGCGCTTCGTGCGCTACTGCGACGCCTTCGGCATCCCGATCGTCACCTTCGTGGACGTGCCGGGCTTCCTGCCGGGCACGGCGCAGGAGTACGGCGGCCTGATCAAGCACGGCGCCAAGCTGCTCTTCGCCTACTCGCAGGCGACGGTGCCGCTGGTCACCATCATCACCCGCAAGGCCTTCGGCGGCGCCTACGACGTCATGGCGTCGAAGCACGTCGGCGCGGACGTGAACTACGCGTGGCCGACGGCGCAGATCGCCGTGATGGGCGCGAAGGGCGCGGTCGAGATCATCTTCCGGAGCGAGATCGGTGATCCGGAGAAGATCGCGGCGCGCACCGGCGAGTACGAGGACCGGTTCCTCTCACCCTTCGTCGCGGCCGAGCGCGGCTATATCGACGAGGTGATCATGCCGCACTCGACCCGTCGCCGGATCGCCAAGGCCCTCGGCATGCTCCGCACCAAGAAGATGGAGCAGCCCTGGAAGAAGCACGACAACATCCCGCTCTGAGGCGGGTGCCCGGGCCGGCGGCTGTGGCCGCCGGCCTCAGCTCCGGTTGCTGTTCTCGATCACCGCGCACAGCGTCAGCGGACCCTTGTCGGGCGAGACCATCGCCGAACAGGTGACCCGGGCACCGCCGAGGTCGACGTTGCTGTGCCGGAGCTTCGTGGCCGTCGCCTGGGCACGATGCGCGGCCTCGGTGATCACGGCGGCGTCGATGCCGGTCACCGCGTGCCCGGCGTGCCCGAACAGGTCGTAGTAGCGGTCCGGCGGGTTGGCGCCGCGAAACTGCGCGCCCACCGAGGACAGGTCCGGCCCGCCACAGGCCAGCGTCAGGGTCATGTCCGGACCGGCGGTGAAGCTGGCATAATCGCTCCGGCGCTCGGCCGTCTTGGCCTCCGTCTCGGCCGTGACCTTGTCGACCAGCGCGTCGCAGGATTGTGCCCGAGCGGCGCCGGCGCCGGCCGAGAGGGCGGTGAAGACGATGAGAGGCAGGAGCGCGCGCATGCCCGCGAGGTAGCGCGGCGATCCGGAAAGGCGAGCGGCGCGGCGTTCCGGCGCGCCTGGCCCCGCTCCGATCCGGATCAGGCGGATTCGCCCCGCCTCTGGACCAGGACGGGTCCCTCTCCGACGAGGAGGCGCCGCTTGAGGCGGGCGATGCCCTCGCGCTGCAACTCGCTGGGCGGGGAATGCGCGCCGGCCACCTGGGTCAGCATCGCGATCAGCTCGCCCCGCTCGGCCGGCGTCAGCGCGTCGCGCAGCAGCGGCGCCAGGGTGTCGGCGACCTGCGAGAACGGTAGCCGCGCCTGCGTATAGCCCCAGGCCCGCTCGAAGGTCGCGGAGATCCGATCCACCGCCAGCGGCGTCTCCATGTATTCGAGGATCCGTGTCTTCTCGCTGGCGGTCAGGGGGCTGCCCGTTCGGACCAGCTGGATCATCAGGATGACCGCCGCCAGGCGCGGATCGCGGACGCGCTGCAACGGCGTCCCCACGAGGTTCTCGAAGGTCGAGACAGCGCGGCGCTGGAGGCCCTTCGTGTCCCGGTTGACCTCCTGCAGGCCCTTCACGGTCCCGTGCGTCCGCAAGATCCAGAACAGTCCCGCAACGATGATCCCGATGAGGCCGAGCAAAATCGGCATGGGCGTCCCCAGATCGAATCGACGCGGGACGGTCTCACGGGCATCTCGGCGTGTCAAACCAGCGTCAATGCCTGACGATTACCGGAATGCATCGCGGATACGTGGACACAGGAAAAGAATTTATTGCGCGCGACCGAGGTGTACTTCACTGATACATGGGTCAACAGTGAAGTTCGTTGCGCCCGCCGCTCAGCTGGCCGCCGCGGACGTGTCCGCCTTGCCGAGTTCGAGGAGAACGATCTCCGGCGGAACGCCCATCCGGACGGGGATGCGGCTCATCCCGAAGCCGCCCGAGACGATCATGTGGCGGCCGTCCTGGACGACGTGGCCGTAGGAATAGTCGTGCCCGCGCACCTTGCGGATGGCGGGCGCGTGGCCGAACAGGCGGACCTGGCCGCCGTGAGTGTGGCCGGCGAGGGTCAGCGACACGCGGTCGGGCACCGAGACGAAGATGTCGGGCTCGTGGGCCATCAGGATCACGGGCGCCGAGTCCGTGACCGCCTGCAAGGTTCGCGGCAGGTCCGCGAGGCTGAAGGTGCTCCAAGCGTTCAAGAACGGCTGCTGGTCGCCGAGCCCGGCCAGCCAGAACGGCCGCCCGTCCTTCACGAGGCGCACGGCCTGATTCTCCAGCACCGGAATGCCCTGCGCCTCCAGCAGGCGCCGGACCGCCGGCACGCCCCGGCCGGCCCGCTGGACCGCGTGGTCGTCCCACCAATCGTGGTTGCCGAGGATCGCGTGCGTGCCGAGGGGCGCCTTGAGCTCGGTCATCATCCGGGCGAACTGATCGAGCGGCAGCTTGCGCCACGCGATTCGCCCGGCCGGGTAGTCGCCGAGCAGCAGGACCAGATCCGGCTCGAGGGCGTTGGTGGCCGCGACGATCTCCGCCACCCGGTCGAACGGCATGTACGGCTCGCAGATGTGAAAATCCGCCAGCACCGCCACCCGCAGGCGCAGCGCCGGATCCCAGCGCGGCAGGGTCGGCGCGTAGGACGTCACCACCAGCCGGTGCAGCGGCTCGACGTCGAAGGCGTAGACGCCCGTCGCGGCGGTCAGGCCGGCCCCCACGCCGAGCCCGCCCAGGAACTGCCGTCGGCTCGGCATGATCAGCATCGCGATACGACCTGTTGACTCGATAACCCGCCGTGTCCCGCTAGGCGCGCAGTCCGGCGAAAGCGGGGCGGGACCGACTGAACGGCCGCGGGACCCTGGCCCGAAACCGGTTGACGGAATGTGGCCTGCCGCCGCGCTCGGTCTATAAGGCGGTGTCCCGTCCAGCGAAGTGATCCGGAACCAGATGTTGAACCGCCCCCTGCGCATCGGCACCCGCGGCTCTCCGATGGCGCTCGCGCAGACCGGGATGGTGCGTGACCGGATCGTGGCGGCCAATCCGGGCTTGGAGACCGAGCTGGTGGTCGTGACCACCGTGGCCGACAAGATCCTGGACCGGCCCCTGTCCGAGATCGGCGGCAAGGGCCTGTTCACCAAGGAGTTGGAGCAGGCCCTGTTCGCCGGCGAGGTCGACGTCGCCGTGCATTCCATGAAGGACGTGGAGACCTGGCTCCCCGACGGCCTCACCATCGCCTGCATCCTCGAGCGCGACGACCCGCGGGACGCGTTCCTGTCGCCGCACGCCGACGGTCTGGCGGGGCTGGCGCCGGGCGCGCGGGTCGGGACCTCGTCGCTCCGCCGCGGCGCGCAGGTGCTGATGCGGCGGCCCGATCTCCGAGTCGTGCCGCTGCGGGGCAACGCCAACACGCGGATGCGCAAGCTCGAGGCCAGCGAGTGCGACGCGACGCTCCTCGCCCTGGCGGGCCTGCAGCGTCTCGGCCTGGAAAGCATGGCGCGCAGCGTCCTCTCGGTCGAGGAGATGCTGCCGGCCGTGGCGCAGGGTGCCCTGGGGATCGAGTGTCGCGCGGACGACGCGGTGATCCGCGACCTCCTGGCGCCGATCGCGTGCGAGCGGACCACCGTCGCGGTCTCGGCCGAGCGGGCGCTGCTCGCGGAACTCGACGGGTCCTGCCGGACCCCCATCGCGGCCCTCGCGCAGATCGACGGGGATAGCCTGCGGATCGACGGGCTTCTGTTCCTGCCCGACGGCAGCCGCCACTGGGCCGCGTCCCGGCAGGGGCTCGTCGCGGAGGCAGAGCGCATCGGCCGCGAGGCGGGGGCCGCGCTCAAGGCGGCGGCCGGCGACACCTACACCCGCCACCTCCAGTGAGATCCGGCCGATGCCGCCCGTGACCCTGGTCGACGTCTTCACGCACGCGGGCGCGGGCGGCAATCCCTGCCCCGTCGTGACCGACGCGCGGGACCTCGACGCGTCCGTCATGCGCGACGTCGCGCGGCGCTACGGCCACGAATCGGGCTTCGCGCTGCCGGCGGAGGATGCCGCCCATGATCTGCGCCTGCGCTTCTTCGTGCCGAACCACGAGATGGAGATGTGTGCCCACGCCACCATCGGCGTCCTGTGGGTGCTCGCTCGCGAGGGGCGGATTCCGGAAGCGTCGGTCCGGATCGCGACCGGCAGCGGCTCCGTGACGGGGTTCGTGAGCTCGCGCGGCGCGGATCTCTGGAGCGTCGCGATCACGCAGCCGGTCGGCCGCGTGCGGCCGCTGACGGACGAGCAGAGCGCCGACGTCCAGGCGGCGCTCGGGTCCGGGCGCGATGCCCTCGCCGCGCGGCCGGTCCACAACGCCGTGACCTCGCGGGTCAAGACGCTCGTGCCGATGCGCGATGCGGCCGCACTCAACGCCCTGGCGCCCGCGAGCGACGCCGTCGAGGCCGCCTGCGCGCGGATCGGCTCGACCGGGCTGTATCCCTACGCCGTGCTCGACGGGCCGGCCCGGCTGTTCGAGGCGCGGCAATTCCCCCGCGCGTCCGGCTATCCCGAGGATGCCGCCACGGGCATCGCCGCCGCGGCCCTGGCCTTCGGGCTGCTGCAGGACGGCCTCATCGAGCCGGACGACCGTCCGATCCGGATCCTGCAGGGCCGGGCCATGCGCCGCCTGTCCGAAATCCGGGTGCGGCTCGGCTTCGCGGACGGGCGCCCGGTCGGGTGTCTGCTGGAGGGCGACGTCGCTCTCGACAGGTCCAGCCACTAGGACGGGGACGACCCGCGCCCGTCTCGGGAAGATCGGAGGGCTCGACGACGTAGCACATCGTCGACGTTCGCGAGGCGGCGACGCCGTCGGACGTGAGCCGGCGCGACATCATCAACGTCGAGGCGCCCTGGGCCTCGTGGAAGGCCTAATCCGCCCGTGCCTGGCGCGGTATCCGGCCGGAAAGGGCGAGATCGCGGTGGATGAGCGCGGCCGGATCGCGGGGAGGTTTGCGCCGAGCCGTCACACCTTGGAGGGGCCGGCGTCCGTCGCGGTCGCTTCGATCCGCTTCGCCGTCCAGATCGCGGCGGATGCTGGAGCGGACCGCGATTTGCTGCCAGACCCCGACGCCCAGCGCGGGGGCGAAGACGAGGCCGATATCGTGGGCGGCGAACGCTCCATCGCTCACCCGGGAGCCTCCGCCGCGCCGATCAGGACGATGCGGAGCGGCCGAACGCCTCGCGCTCGCGCATCCGCTCGATCAGGTCGAGGACGTGCACGACCCGGCCGCTGACGTCGTACCAGGGCCGCAGCGGCGTTCGCCCGCGCATCGGCAGGAACGGCTGCGCCGTTACCGCCTCGATCAGGAACGCCGTCTCGGGAAGCGGCGGCGCGCCGAGGCCGGCCGCGTCCGCGGGCGTGCGGAGCGCGCGGGCGATCAGCGCGAGCTTCCGCCCCGTCGTGACGCGGGCGCGGTGGCGAACCGAATCGTAGCCTTGCGCCGCCACGACCTTGCCGATCTCGGCATAGATCAGCCCCGCCGCCCGGATCGAGGGCCGGCAGCCGCTGGGCAGCACCGCGATCCCGGCCTCCGCGCGGGCGTAGAGGTTGTCCGCCTCGGCGAGGAGACGGGCCACGGTGCCGGCCAGCGCCGGGCTCGGCCGCGGATCGGCGAGGAAGGCGTCCGGATCGAGTCCGGCCTCCCGCATCCAGTCCAGCGGCAGGTAGAGGCGGCCCATCCGCGCGTCCTCGCCGACGTCGCGCGCGATGTTGGTGAGCTGCATCGCTGCGCCGAGATCGCAGGCGCGGGCGAGCGCGTCGGGATCGCGGGTTGCCATGATCAGGGCCATCATCGCCCCGACAGAGCCCGCCACCCGGGCGGCGTAAGCGTGGAGCGCCCCGAGATCGGCGTAGCGCCGGCCCTCGGCATCCCACGCGAAGCCTTCGATCAGCGCGCGCGGAAGCGCCTCCGGGATCGCGTGGGCCGTGACGATCTCCGCGAAGGCGCGGTCAGCCGGGGCGTCGGCGGGGCGGCCGGCATAGGCTTGGCCGATCCTGCTCTCGAGCCGCGCCACGGCGCTGCGCCTCTCGGCCGGGCTCGCCGCATCGTCGACGAGGTCGTCCGACAGCCGGCAGAAGGCGTAGAGGCCGTAGGCCGCCTCGCGCATATCCGCCGGCAGCAATCGGCCGGCCGCGAAGAAGCTCTTCGAGCCGGCCCGGATCGCCATCCGGCAGGCGGTCCGGTCGGCTGCGGCGGCGAATTCAGGCGGTAACGCGGGCATCGGGGACCACGCTGTCGAGGATGCGGGCGGAGGAGAGCACCCCGGGGAGGCCCGCACCCGGATGCGTGCCGGCCCCGACGAGGTAGAGATTGCGGACCGCGCTCGACCGGTTGTGCGGACGGAACCAGGCCGATTGCGTCAGCACCGGCTCCAGGCCGAAGCCCGATCCGCGGTAGCTCAGGAAGTCGTCCTGGAAATCCAGCGGCGTCGTCACCTTCGAGGTCACGATGGCCTCCGACAGGCCGGGCATCACGCTCGCCTCCAGCATCGCGGCGATCCGGCGCCGATACGGTTCGGCGAGGGTCTGCCAATCCTGGCCGCCGGCGAGGTTGGGAACCGGGGCCAGCACGTAGAAGGCGTCGCATCCCGGCGGGGCGAGGCTCGGATCGGTCGCGGTCGGCCG
This sequence comes from Methylobacterium sp. PvP105, assembly GCF_017876975.1. Taxonomy (NCBI): domain Bacteria; kingdom Pseudomonadati; phylum Pseudomonadota; class Alphaproteobacteria; order Hyphomicrobiales; family Methylobacteriaceae; genus Methylobacterium; species Methylobacterium sp. PvP105. The sequence continues at coordinate 3,991,486 of NZ_JAGIPA010000001.1, forward strand.
GTGCAGGTACAGGCTCGCATCCTCGGCCAGCACCTTGCGATCGAAGATGTCCGCGAGCAGGCCGCGGTATCGCGGCCCGAGCAGGATCGTGTGGTGATCCACCTCCGGGTAGCGCCGCGCGGTGCCGAAGTACCAGACGAACAGCCCCATCGACGAGCGGGCGCGCTGGAACCGCCCCGGGCTCCATCGCTGCGCCTCCGGCAGCAGACGCGCGTGCGTCACGGCCGAGTCGGCGTTGGACACCACGACGTCGGCGGCGATCGTCTCGCCGCTCGTCAGGTCCACGCCCGTCGCCGCCCCCTCCTCCACCCGGATGCGCGCGACCTCGACGCCGAGGCGCAGGCGACCGCCCTGCGACCGGATCAGCCGCACCAGACCGTCGACCAGCTGGCCGGTTCCGCCCATCGCGAAGTGGACGCCCCAGCGCCGCTCGAGGTCGGCGATCAGGCAGTAGATGGCGCTGGCCCGGAACGGGTTTCCCCCGATCAGGAGCGGATGGAAGCTGAACACCGTCCGCAGCCGCTCGTCGCGGATGAAACGCGCCACCACGTCGTGCACCGAGCGGTGGCCCGAGAGGCGCAGCAGGTCCGGCGCGATCTTCAGCATCGCGCCGACGCTGCCGAAGGGCACGTGACCGAGCTGCTCGAACCCGATCCGGCACACGGCGCGGCTGTGTGCCATGAAGCGCTCGTAGCCCGCGACATCGTCGGGCGCGAAGCGTGCCACCTCGGCGCGCATCCGGTCCACGTCGCCGCTGTAGGCGAAGGACGTCCCGTCGGCGAAGCGGATCCGGTAGAACGGATCCATCGGCACTAGCGTCACGTCGTCGGCGAGCCTGCGACCGGCGAGCTGCCAGAGTTCCTCGAACAGCTGCGGCGCGGTGACGATGGTCGGACCGGCGTCGAAGGTGAAGCCGTCCTGCCGGTGGACGCGGGCGCGTCCCCCCGGCTGCACGAGGCGCTCGAGCACGGTCACGCGGTAGCCGCGGGCGCCCAGCCGGACCGCCGCGGCGAGACCGCCGAAGCCCGAGCCGACCATGACGGCGTGCGGGCGCCGATCGATCTCTTGCGCAACCCGGTGGTCGACCGCGAGTGTCAGCATCGGTTGACACTATCGCGGTCCTTTCCCGGCGCGCAAGGCCGGAAACGTGCGCGACCTATCTCTGCGCAGACCGTTCAGAACTCGCCCGCGAGACCGGCGCGAACGCCGACAGCGTTGTCGCCGCCGTAGGCCACGCCCGCGGTCACGGCGATCGGGACGCAGCAGGTCGGCAACCGGTGCGCCACCGCGAGGCCACCGGCCCATTCGCCCCGGTAGGTCGCGCCGTTGGTGGCCCATGTCGTCTTGCCGGGCGCCGACGGCATGGGTGCGGTCGCCATCGCGATCGCCATGGCGACGCCCTGCCGGGCCTCCTTGCGGGTCTGGATCGCGTAGCGCTGGACCGAGTCGGTCTTGGCTTCCAGGTTGTTGACCTGCGCCTGCACCGAGTCGATCCGGTTGCCGAGGCCGGCGATCGTCGAGGGTCCGTAGGCCGAGGCCGCGAGGTTGCCGTTCGCGTCCGTGGTCACGAAGGCCGTCGCTCCGCTCTGCGCAGCGGCGCTCGCCTGCGAGGCAATGCCGGCCAGCCTGTAGGTGTTGGCGGAATTGCCGATCGCCACTTGATTGGCCTGGGTCGTCTTCACGTTGGCGCCGATGGCGATCGTGTTGGCCTGATTGGCGGCCGCCCCGTTGCCGAGCGCCACGCTGTTGTTGCCGGCCGCCGAGGCGGCCGCACCGACGGCGGTCGAGCCGGTTCCGGTCGCGCCGGCGACGAAGCCCAGGGCGGTGCTCCCGGCCCCGGACGCCGCGGACGCCGTGCCGATCGCCGTTCCGCCGAGCCCCTGGGCGCTCGCCGCGTAGCCGAGGGCGACGCTGCCGGTGTTGGCCGCGCTGGCGCCCGTGCCGACGGCGGTCGAGGCGGTCCCGGCCGCGCTCGAGCCGTAGCCCACGGCCAGCGCGTCGCTGCCGACGGCGATCGGCGCGGCCTGGTTGCTGGTGTTGTTGGCGGCGACGCCCGTGACGCTGGTGAGCTGCGAGAGCCTCAGCTCGTTGATGACAGTCTGACCTTGGGACTGCGTCACGTTGCCGGTGATGATGTAGATGCCCTGATTGGAGCCGCCTCCGGTTCCCCCACCACCGGTTCCGCCTCCGCCAGTCCCACCACCGCCTCCGGGAGTCGCACCACCGCCGCCGCAGGTGCCGCAGCCTCCGGTCCCGGTCCCGCCCGCGGTTCCCAGAGTGAGCCCGGTGCCGAGCAGCCCATCTCCCGGACCGGTCGTGCCGACGAGCACGCCGGTCCCGAGCACGCCCCCGCCGGTGGTCCCGACGTTGAGCCCCGTTCCGAGTACTCCGCTTCCGGGAGCGGTGGTGCCCACCGTCACGCCGGTGCCGAGAACACTGCCGCCGGTCGTGGTCCCGACATTGAGGCCAGTCCCGAGGACCCCGCTACCGGGGCTGCTCGTGCCGACGGTCAGCCCGGTGCCGAGGATGCCATTCGTGGTTGTATCGAGCGTGCCGCGGAGGAGCTGTGCCCGGGCGGGCGTCGCCAGGGCGGTGCAGAGGAGGAGGCCGGTTGCGATCGGGATCGCGCGGGCGGCGCCCGGACGGATGGCAGAGAGCATCGCAGTCCGCGGCACAGCCGGGACGACGGTCAAGGGACGCATCTGGAACTCCATTGCTGCGCGGCCGGGGGCGTTTCCGAACCGGCCCTGCCATCCGCTGGTCGGTGAGCAGGTACGAGATGCAGCTTCTGGTAGAATGATTAACGCTAACTTTCGGTTGTATTTGGATCCGTCGTTTCGCGTACAGTGACGCTGTCCGCGAGCGCCCGCGCGGGCGCCGCGGCCCGCCTCAGAAAACGCGTGTTTGCGCGGCGATATCGCGCCGCAAAGGGGCTATAGGGGCTTGGAATTCCGAGCTTTCGGCAGGGAACGGTTGCGTGATGGACGGTCGAGGTCAGACCATTTTCGTGGCGGGCCATCGGGGGATGGTGGGCTCGGCGATCGTGCGTCGCCTGCGTGAGCTCGGTCACGAGCGGATCCTCACGGCCGACCGCCGGACCCTCGACCTCCTGGATCAGGCGGCGGTCCGGCGCTTCTTCGCCGAGAACCGCATCGATCAGGTCTACCTCGCCGCCGCCCGCGTCGGCGGCATCCACGCCAACAACACCTACCCGGCCGAGTTCATCCACGAGAACCTGCTGATCCAGTCGAACCTGATCGACGCCGCGCACACGCACGATGTCGACCGGCTGCTGTTCCTCGGCTCGTCCTGCATCTACCCGAAGCTCGCCCCGCAGCCGATGCGCGAGGACGCCCTGCTCACCGGGCTGCTCGAGCCGACCAACGAACCCTACGCGATCGCCAAGATCGCGGGGATCAAGATGTGCGAGAGCTACAATCGCCAGTACGGGCGCCGCTATCGCAGCGTCATGCCGACCAACCTCTACGGGCCGAACGACAACTTCCATCCCGAGAACGCCCACGTGCTGCCGGCGCTGATGCGCCGCTTCCACGAGGCGAAGCAGGAGGGTCTGGCGAAGGTCACGGTCTGGGGCACCGGCCGCGCCATGCGCGAGTTCCTGCACGTCGACGACATGGCGCGGGCCAGCGTCTACGTGATGGAGATGGACGACGCGGTCTACGCCGCGAACACCCGCCCCGACCTGTCGCACATCAACGTCGGGACCGGCGAGGATTGCACCATCCGTCAGCTCGCCGAGGCGCTCGCGCGGGTGATCGGCTACGCGGGCGAACTGGCGTTCGACGCGACCAAGCCGGACGGCACGCCGCGCAAGCTGATGGACGTGTCGCGGCTGCGGGCGATGGGCTGGCAACCGGAGATCGCCCTCGAGGACGGCCTGCGCCAGACCTACGGCTGGTTCCTGGAGAACCACGCGACCCTGCGGAGCTGAGCGGGCCCTCCGCCCCGCCGCTCGGTTCACCGATGATCGCACAGCCACCGGGTCCCCGCCCGGGGAGGAGACGGACCATGGCCCACCGGCCGCCCGACGACAGCGCGGACGCGCGACGGCGGAAGTTCCTGCAGAGCTTCCAGAACTTCGACGCCAACAGCCGGTTTCCCGCACCCTACGCGCATTTCGCCGGCAAGCCGCTGACGGAGGCGTCCGGTCAGGGATGGCGCTACGACGCCCTCGGGTACCGCAACGACGCGCACGCGGACGCGCGGCCGCCCTCCGAGACGCTGCGGGTCTTCGTGGTCGGCGACAGCACCCTGATCGACGGCCAGGTCTTCGCCGACACCGTGCCCGGGCGGCTGGAGACCGGGCTGAACCAGGCGCACGGGCCGGGCGCGCGGGTGTACAATTTCGGCGCGGTCTCGGCCTGCCTGAACCAGATGATCGCCCTGATCACGACGCGGCTGATGGACCTGCAGCCCGACGTCATCCTGATCGTCGGCGGCGCGACCGACATCTTCCAGCCCTGGAGCTTCGATCCGCGGGCAGGCGTCCCATACAATCACTTCGCGAACGAGAGCCTGTACGATTACTTCTTCGATCCGAGGAAGTCCGCCGACGACGCGGGGGCCCTGTCGTATGACGGCCTGCAGGCGATGATCTTCAACCGCCTCGAGAACCTGCGCGCGCTGACGAACTGGCAGTCCGACATCTGGGAATGGGAGGTGGTGCGGCAGTTCGAGCTGGCGCTGAAGCGCCTCGCGCGGCTCGCGCCGGGGATCGGCGCACCCGTGCGGTTTCTCCTGCAGCCGACGGTCGTCCGCAAGGAGACGCACGCGGCCGCGGAGGCCGGCGTCGCGTCCGGCGCGTTCCTCGCCTATCTCGACCGCCAGTACGAGCGCTTCGAGAGCGTCCTCGGGCGACTGGACGCGGCCGATCGGGTCTTCGCGGCGCGGGATCTGAGCCGGCTGTTCGAGGCCGAGACCCGTCCCCTGTTCACCGACATCGTCCACGTGACCTCGGAGGGGCGCCAGATGATGGCGGACCGCCTCCAGGCGGAGGTGATCGAGACAATCGGCATGGCGACGCCTGCCTGAGCCATGGCCGGACCGATCGTCTTCGTCGGGGACTCGATCACGGAGCTCTGGGGCTTCCATCGAGCCGGCACCTTCGAGGCTTACGACCTCATCCCCTGCGGTGGCTCCGGCCAGACGGCGCGCTGGATCACCATGCGGTTCGCCCGCGACCTCGCGGAGACCGAAGCCTGGGGCGTGCATCTCCTGTGCGGTGTCAACGATATCGGCCGCAACGAGGGCGTCTTCGTCCCGGTCGAGGAGATCTGCCGGACGCTCGCCGGCATGCTCGACGAGGCCCGCGCCCTGGGCGTGAAGGCCTGGATCGGCTCGCTGACGCCGGTGGACGGGATCCCGTGGAACCCGGAGGTGCGGGACGCACCCGCCATGATCGCGGCGGTCAACGCGTGGCTCCGCGACCATGCCCACGAGCATGGCGCGACGTTCATCGACTATCACGCCGTGCTGGCGACGGAGACCGGTGGGCTCCGGCCCGACTACGGGACGGACGGGCTTCACCTGAGCCCGGCGGGCTACGCGGCGATCGAGCCGCTGATGCTCCGAGCCCTGGGGCGGATCCCGGATGCCGGGCCCGTCCTGCCCGCGAGAGAACCGCCCGCCGAGACGACAGGGTCCCTTCGCGCGCGCCTCACCGGCCTCGCGGTGGCAGCGGCGGCGCTGCTGGCCGCCATCACCGCCCTGGTTCTCGAACTCCGCTGATCAGACCCGGCGAACCGCGCCGTGCGCCGCGCTCGTCGTGAGCAGAGCGTAGGCGCGCAGCGCCGCGCTGACCTTGCGCTTGCGCGGCTTCGCCGGCTGCCAGCCCGCAGCCTCCTGGGCGCTGCGCCGCTGATCCAGTTCTGCCTGGTCGACCTCGAGCTGGATTCGCCGGTTCGGGATGTCGATGGCGATCCGGTCGCCGTCGCGCACGAGGCCGATCAGGCCGCCCTCGGCGGCCTCCGGCGAGACGTGCCCGATGGAGAGGCCCGACGACCCGCCGGAGAACCGCCCGTCGGTGACGAGGGCGCAGGCCTTCCCGAGCCCCTTCGATTTCAGGTAGCTCGTCGGGTAGAGCATCTCCTGCATGCCGGGACCGCCGCGGGGACCCTCGTAGCGGATCAGCACGACCTCGCCCGCCGTCACCTTGCCGTTGAGGATGCCGTCGACGGCCGCGTCCTGGCTCTCGAACACGCGGGCGGTGCCCGTGAAGGTCAGAATCGAGGCGTCGACGCCCGCGGTCTTCACGATACAGCCCTGCTCGGCGAGGTTGCCGTAGAGCACGGCGAGGCCGCCATCCTGCGAATAGGCGTGTGCCGCGTCGCGGATGACGCCGCCCTCGCGGTCGAGATCGAGCGCGTCGAACCGGGATTCCTGACTGAACGCCACCTGGGTCGGCACGCCGCCCGGCGCCGCTTGGTAGAAGGTCTTCACCGAGGCGGCCGGTTCGCCGCGCACGTCCCAGCGGGCGAGCGCGGCGCCGAGCGTCCCGGCCGAGACGTTGCCGACGCTGGTGTCGATCAGGCCGGCCCGGTCGAGCTCGCCCAGGATGCCCATGATCCCGCCGGCGCGATGCACGTCCTCCATGTGGACGTTGGCCACTGCCGGGGCGACCTTGCACAGCACCGGCACACGCCGCGACAGCCGGTCGATGTCCGCCATGGTGAAGGGCACCTCGCCCTCGTGGGCGGCGGCCAGCAGGTGCAGCACCGTGTTGGTCGACCCGCCCATGGCGATGTCGAGGGTCATGGCGTTCTCGAACGCCCGGAAGCTCGCGACCGCGCGCGGCAGCACGCCGGCGTCGTCCTGCTCGTAGTGGCGGCGGGCCAGATCGACGATCAGGTGGCCGGCCTCGACGAAGAGGCGCTTGCGGTCGGCGTGGGTGGCGAGCACCGAGCCGTTGCCCGGCAGCGCCAGCCCGAGGGCCTCGGTGAGGCAGTTCATCGAGTTCGCCGTGAACATGCCCGAGCAGGAGCCGCAGGTCGGGCAGGCGGAGCGCTCGATGACGGCGACGTCCTCGTCGGAGATCCGGTCGTCGGCGGCGGCGATCATCGCGTCGACGAGGTCGACCTTCTTGGCGATGCCCGGCAGCTGGACCTTGCCGGCCTCCATCGGGCCGCCGGAGACGAACACGGTCGGGATGTTGAGGCGCAAAGTCGCCATCAGCATGCCGGGGGTGATCTTGTCGCAGTTCGAGATGCACACCATCGCGTCGGCGCAGTGCGCGTTGACCATGTACTCGACGGAATCGGCGATCAATTCGCGGGACGGCAGCGAGTACAGCATCCCGTCGTGGCCCATCGCGATGCCGTCATCGACCGCGATGGTGTTGAACTCCTTGGCGACGCCGCCGGCCGCCTCGATCTCCCGCGCGACGAGCTGGCCGAGATCCTTGAGGTGGACGTGGCCCGGCACGAACTGCGTGAAGGAGTTCACCACGGCGATGATCGGCTTGCCGAAGTCCGAGTCCTTCATGCCGGTGGCGCGCCAGAGGCCGCGGGCGCCGGCCATGTTGCGGCCGTGGGTGGTGGTGCGTGAGCGATAGGCGGGCATCGAGAGCTTCGACCAGTTCAAAGGTGAGCGGCTTCTGCGCCCGCGCCCGCGCATCCGCAAGCGTCGCGGAGGGGCTGGCACCCGTGGCATGCTTCTGGCGGATGGCAGGGCGGAGGGGCGACTCGCGATGACACAGGTGGATTTCCTCCGGCGGGCCATCGCGCAGGGTCAGGGCCGCGTCGACGCCGACCTCGTCCTGAAGGGCGGCCGCTTCCTCGACCTCGTCACGGGCGACCTCGTCGCCTCCGACATCGCGATCTGCGGCGACCGGATCGTCGGGACCTTCGGGCAGTACCGCGGCGCCCGGGAGATCGACGTGTCCGGCAAGGTCGTGGTGCCGGGCTTCATCGACACCCATTTCCACGTCGAATCGTCGCTGATGCCGCCGCAGGAATATGAGCGGTGCGTCCTGCCGCACGGCGTCACCACCGGGATCTGCGACCCGCACGAGATGGCCAACGTGCTCGGCACCGACGCCTTCACGTGGTTCCTGAGATCCGCCGAGACCCTGGCGATGGACCTGCGCGTGCAGCTCTCCTCCTGCGTCCCCGCCACCGACCATCTGGAGACCTCCGGCGCCCGGATCGAGGCGCAGGATCTCGCCCCCTTCGCGGCCCATCCGAGGGTGATCGGCCTCGCCGAGTTCATGAACTTCCCGGGCGTGCTGGCGGCGGATCCGGGCGTGCTGGACAAGCTCGCCGCCTTCCAAGGGCGGCACATCGACGGGCACGCGCCGCTCCTGCGCGGCCTCGGGCTCAACGGCTACATCGCCGCCGGCATCCGCACCGAGCACGAGGCAACCTCGCCCGAGGAGGCCCGCGAGAAGCTCTCGAAGGGCATGACCGTGCTGATCCGGGAGGGCTCGGTCTGCAAGGACCTGCACGCCCTCGCGCCGATCCTGACCGAGCGGACGGCGCCGTTCCTGGCCTTCTGCACCGATGACCGGAATCCCCTCGACATCGCCGAGGAGGGCCATCTCGACTTCGTCGTCCGCACGGCCATCGCCCTCGGCGTGCCGCCGCTGGCCGCCTACCGCGCGGCGTCCTGGTCGGCGGCCCGCGCCTTCGGGCTGCACGACCGGGGCCTCGTCGCGCCCGGCCAGCGCGCCGATCTCGTGGTCCTCGACGATCTCGCCGCCTGCGCGGTGTCGCGGGTGCTCAGCGCGGGGCGCCCGGTCGACGCAGCGCTCTTCGACGCGCGCGCGCCGGTCGAGCCAATCGGTCGCCGGAGCGTGCGGGCGCGGCGCGTGACGGCGGCGGACTTTGCCGCGCCGGGCTCCGGTCCGTCGACGCCGGTGATCGGGGTGGTGCCCGGCAAGATCATCACTCTGCGCCACGACCTCACCTTGCCCTATTCCGGCGGCGAGCGCCGGATCGACCTGGGTCAGGACGTCATCAAGGTCGCCGTCGTCGAGCGCCACGGCCGCACGGCACCGGGCGGGCGCGGCATCGGCGTCGCGTTCGTCAAAGGATTCGGCCTCCGGCGCGGGGCCATCGCCTCGTCGGTCGGGCACGACAGCCACAACATCACGGTGGTCGGGGCGGACGATGCCGACATGGCCGTGGCGGTGAACCGGCTCGGAGAGATCGAGGGCGGCTTCGTGGTGGTCGAGGGCGGCCGCGTGCTGGCCGAGATCGCGCTGCCGGTGGCCGGCCTGATGAGCCTGATGCCGTTCGAAACCATCCGGCGATCCCTCGTAACCCTGCGCGACGCGGCGCGAAGCCTCGATGTCGTCCTCCCCGAGCCCTTCCTGCAGGTCGCGTTCCTGCCCCTGCCCGTCATTCCTCACCTCAAGATCACCGACCGGGGTCTCGTGGATGTCGACCGCTTCGCGCTGATCGACCCTTGAAATTAGATTGCGCGCAATCTAACTGGGCTGTGCGGAAGCGAGTCGGCACCTACATGCCGGCGGCATCCCCCAAACCGGAGAGTCCCATGCCCGTAGACGTGAAGTACCGCACCTCCGCCACTGCCACCGGCGGCCGCGACGGCGCCGCTCGGACGGCCGACGGCAGCTTCGAGGTCAAGCTCTCGACCCCGAAGGAGCTCGGCGGCGCGGGCGGTCCGGGCGCGAATCCGGAGCAGCTCTTCGCGTCCGGCTACTCGGCCTGCTTCCTGGGCGCCATGAAGGCCGTCGCGCCGTCGCTGCAGCTGAAGGTCCCGGCCGACACCAGCGTCACCGCAGAAGTCGGCATCGGCCCGCGCTCCGAGGGCGGCTTCGGCATCACCGCCGACCTGACGATCAGCCTGCCGGGCCTCGACCGCGCCGACGCGCAGAAGCTCGTCGACGCCGCTCACCAGGTCTGCCCGTACTCCAACGCGACCCGCGGCAACGTCAACGTCGGTCTGAAGCTGGCCTGAGCCCGCTCGGCGCGGGCCGCGCGTCCGCGCGGCCCGCGCCCCACTCGGCCCGTCGACGCATCCGCGGGCCGATGCGACGCCGCCGGCCACGCGCGGCGCGCCGACGGCACTGATCCCCGGCTGATCCCAGGCGCGGACCGAGCGGTCCGGCCTCTCACGCGTCGCCCCGGGCCCGCATGCAGACATGGCCCGCCGCGTCGAGCGTCACGCCCTCGAACACCGTCCCGCAGACTCGCCCGCAGACCCGGAAGATTTGGTTGGCGGTCATCGGCGACACCCCGCGATACACGAATTTCCGCGGCCCGTGTCCCAGGAGCGTCGCGGCGAGGTTCATCAGCAGCGTGGCCTGCATCGGGCCGTGAACGACGAGGTCGGCGTAGCCCTCCACCCGCGTCGCGTAGGGCTGATCGTAGTGGAAGCGGTGGCCGTTGAAAGTCATCGCCGAGTAGCGGAACAGCAGCGTCGGCGTCGCCGATACGTCCCAGATCGCCGCGTATGCTTCGGGATCGTCGCGCTCGGGCGCAGCACTTGTTCCGGTCTGCGCACCCGCCGCCTCGCGGTAGACGATGTCCTGCCGCTCGCGGATCGCGACGCCCCGTCCTGTCGCCACCGTGTGGTCGACGGTGACGAAGCACAGGCTCCCGCTCCGACCGCTCTTGAAGGCGACGTCCCGCACGGTCTCGGTGCGCGTCACCGCGTCCCCCGCGCGCAGGCCCGAGCCCGTCTCGATCTCGCCCCCCGCCCACATCCGCCGGGGCAGCGGCACGGGCGGCAGGAAGCCGCCCTTGGCGGCGTGGCCGTCCGGACCGAGGGCATCGGCCGGTGGCGTCTCGGGCGCGAGGCACCAGTGCAGCGCCGGTGGCGCGATCCCGTCGGAGACCGGCGCCAGGTGAGGCGCGAAGGTCGCGCGGAACTCCGCGAGGAGGCGCGGGGTGACGAGGTCGGACGCCTCTCGCGTCCGGCCGATCCAGGCAGTGAGATCGGTCATCTCAGTACGACCGCGGCAGGCCGAGGACGTGCTCGGACAGGTAGGCGAGGATCAGGTTCGTGGAGATCGGGGCGACCTGATAGAGGCGCGTCTCGCGGAACTTGCGCTCCACGTCGTACTCCTCGGCGAATCCGAAGCCGCCATGGGTCTGGATGCAGGCGTTGGCCGCCTCGAAGGAGGCGTCGGCGGCGAGCATCTTGGCCATGTTAGCCTCGGCCCCGGGATTGGCGCCGCCCTCGTAGAGGGTCAGCGCCTCGCGGACCATGAGTTCGGCCGCGCGCATGTTCGCGTAGGCCTTCGCGATCGGGAACTGCACACCCTGGTTGGCGCCGATCGGCCGGCCGAACACGGACCGCTCTCCGGCATAGGCGCGGGCCCTGTCGATGAACCACTTGGCGTCGCCGACGCACTCGGCGGCGATCAGGATCCGCTCGGCATTCATGCCGGACAGGATGTAGCGGAAGCCCCTGCCCTCCTCGCCGATGAGGTTCTGCGCCGGCACCCGGAGATTGTCGAAGAAGACCTCGGTGGTGGCGTGGTTCATCATGGTGCGGATCGGCCGGATCGTGAGGCCGTTGCCCTTCGCCGCGCGCATGTCGACGAGGAGCACCGACAGCCCGTCCGTGCGCTTCATGCCCTCGGCCTTCGGCGTGGTGCGGGCGAGGAGCAGCATCAGGTCCGAGTGCTCGGCGCGGCTGGTCCAGATCTTCTGGCCGTTGACGACGTAGTGGTCGCCCTCCAGGCGCGCCGTCGTCTTCAGGCTGCCGGTGTCGGTGCCGGAGGTCGGCTCGGTCACGCCGAAGGCCTGGAGCCGCAGGCGGCCCTCCGCGATGGCCGGCAGGTACTCGGCCTTCTGCGCCTCCGAGCCGTGCCGAAGCAGCGTCCCCATCGTGTACATCTGAGCGTGGCAGGCGCCGCCGTTGCAACCCGCCCGCTGCACCTCCTCGAGGATCGCGGCGGCGGCCGAGAGCGGCAGGCCGGAGCCGCCGTACGCCTCGGGGATCAGCACCGACAGGTAGCCGCTCTCGGTCAGCGCGTTCACGAACGCGGTCGGGTAGGCCATCTCACGGTCGAGGGCCCGCCAGTACGGTCCCGGGAAGCCGGCGCAGAGCTTGGCGACCGCCTCGCGGATCTCGGTATAGGATTCCATCGGGAACTCCTCAGGCCGTGCGACCGCCGTCGACCGGCAGATCGACGCCGGTGATGAACGCCGCCTCGTCGGAGGCGAGGAACAGGGCCGCCGCCGCGATGTCGCTCGCCTCCGACAGGCGCCCGAGCGGGATCGTGGCGATGAAGCGGTCGCGATTCTCGGGCGTGTCGAGGACGCCCATGAAGTGCTCGAGGAGCCCCGTGGCGCCCATGACCGGGCAGAGGGCGTTCACCCGGATCTTCCAGGGCGCCAGTTCCAGGGCGAGGGATTTCGAGGCGAGGCTCGCCGCCCCCTTGGAGGCGTTGTACCACGTCAGCCCCGGGCGCGGCCGCAGCGCCGCCGTCGAGCTGACATTCAGGATCGCGCCGCCGCCGGCGTCGCGCATCAGCGGGGCGACTTCCCGGACGTAGTGGAAGATCGACTTCACGTTGACCCGGAAGACCCGGTCGAAGTCCTCCTCGGTCACCTCCATCAGCGGCTTGTTGCGATGGGTGGTGCCGGCGTTGTTGACGAGAACGTTCGGCACGCCGAAGCGCTGCCGCGTCTCGGCGACGCTGGCGGCGACGTCGGCGGCCAAGCCGACATCGGCGGCGATCGCGATGGCATTGTCGCCGAGTGCCGCGGCGACACGCTCGGCCGCCGCGCCGTCGATGTCGACGCAGGCGACCTTGGCGCCCTCCGCGGCGAAGCGCTGGGCGATCCCGGCACCGAAGCCGCTGCCAGCCCCCGTCACGAGCGCGATCTTGCCGTCCAGTCTCATCGTCTCCTCCCGCCGTTCATGTTCTGCCGTCGTATCGCAGTCCTCAGTCGCGGCGACCGAATTCCTCCCGGATCCGCGCCCCGTGCTCGTCGATCGCCGGAACCGGGCCGAGGGCGCGGACCTCGCCGTCGATCAGCACCGGCGGCGCCACGATCCGGGCCGGCCCCGAAGGCGTCCGGACCTCCGCGTGGATCAGCGCCGGGTGCGCGGCGAGATCCGCCAGCGTGTTGACGAAGCCGTAGGCGGTGCCCGCCGCCTTCAGCCGGGCGGCGGCCGCGTCGCGGCTGAGCCGCACCAGCTCGGCGCCGACGCGCAGGTCGACCGCGGCGCGGTTGGCCACCCGGGCATTGTTGGACGCGAAGCCCTCGGCCCGGGCGAGGTCGGGCTCCCCGAGGACGCCGGCGCAGAAACTCGCCCACTCGCGCTCGTTCTGGATCGAGATCAGCACCAGGCTGCCGTCGGCCGTGGGGAAGGCGCCGTAGGGGCAGATCGAGGGATGCGCGAGGCCGACCCGCCGCGGGACCTGCCCCGTCCCCTCGAAGTAGAGCAGCGGCACGTTCATCCAGTCGGCGGCGCCGCTGAACAGGCTGACCTCCAGGGCGCAGCCCTGTCCGGTGATCCCGCGGGCGATCAGCGCCTCGAGAACGGCGGCGTGGGCGTCCATCCCGCAGGCGACGTCGCAGACGGAGACGCCGACGCGCCCGGGTCCGGCCGGATGTCCGGTGATCCCGGCGAGCCCGCTCTCGGCCTGGACCAGCAGGTCGTAGGCCTTCATGTCGCTGTAGGCGTTGCCGGTGCCGTAACCGGAGATGTCGACGGTGATCAGCCGCGGATAGCGCGCCCGCAGCTCCGCCGTGCCGAAGCCCGCCCGGGCGGCCGCGCCGGGGGCGAGATTCTGCACGAACACGTCGGCCTGCGCGAGGATCGCGTGCAGCAGGCGGGCATCGGCCGGATCCTTGATGTCGGCGACGAGGCTCTCCTTGCCGCGGTTGAGCCAGACGAAGTAGCTCGCCAGCCCGTTGACCGCCGAGTCGTAGCCGCGGGCGAAATCACCCTCCGGCCGCTCGATCTTGATGACCCGGGCCCCGGCATCGGCGAGCCGCGAGGTGCAGTAGGGCGCGGCGACCGCCTGCTCCAGGGCGAGCACGGTGAGCCCTCGCAGCGGCAGGTTCTGGCTCATCCGGATCCTTCGGCGTCGCGCGGTCTCATAGGGCCGGCAGCGAATGAACTGGAACGGCGAGCTCCCCCGCCAAGCGTGTTGCGGTGACAGGGCCGCCCGGCCGTCGGCTTCGCGGCGCCTGTCCCGCGACGCTCAGCGCCCGGAGGCGGCGGTCGGCCTCACTCCGCCGCGCGCAGCGCCGGCGGCCCACGAACCTCCTCCACCGGCTCGGGGTCCTCGAGCGCCGCGTCCACCGCCCGCGGCTTGTCGCGGAACGAGAAGCGGTGCGCCAGCCGGTCCAGGTAGATGTAGATCACCGGCGTGGTGAACAGCGTCAGCACCTGGCTGACCGCGAGGCCGCCGACCATGGCGAAGCCGAGCGGCTGCCGGATCTCCGAGCCGGTCCCGGTGGCGACCATCAGCGGGATGCCGCCGAGCAGGGCCGCCATCGTGGTCATCAGGATCGGCCGGAAGCGCAGCAGCGCCGCCTTCCGGATCGCGACCTCGGGCGAGAGACCCTCCTCGCGCTCGGCCACGATCGCGAAGTCGACTAGCATGATGCCGTTCTTCTTCACGATGCCGATCAGGAGGATGATGCCGATGAGCGCGATCAGGCTGAAATCGAACCCCGCCCACATCAGCACCGCCAGGGCGCCGACGCCGGCCGACGGCAGGGTCGAGAGGATCGTGAGCGGGTGGATGAAGCTCTCGTAGAGGATGCCGAGGATCAGGTAGACGACGAACAGGGCCGCCAGGATCAGCAGCGGCACCGTCGAGAGCGACTGCTGGAAGGCCTGGGCGGTGCCCTGGAAGCCGCTCACCACGGTCGGCGGCACCTGCAGCTCCCGCATCGCCCGGCCGATCGCCTCCGTGGCCTGCCCCAGGGCGACGTCGGGGGCGAGGTTGAAGCTGATCGTCACCGCCGGGAACTGGCCCTGGTGGTTCACCGCCAGGGGCGCCACCGGGTCCGTCGACCAGTGGGCGAAGGCCGCGAGCGGCACCTGCCCGCCGCCGATCGGCGCCTTGATGTAGATCTTGTCCAGGCTCTCGACGCTGCCCTGGAGCGCCGGCAGCACCTCCAGCACCACGTGGTAGCTGTTCAGCTGCGTGAAGTACTGCGCGATCTGGCGCTGGCCGAACGCGTCGTAGAGCGTGTCATCGATGAGCTGGGGCGTGATGCCGTAGCGCGAGGCGGCGTCGCGGTCGATCGACAGCGTCAGCGTCGTGCCCCGGGTCTGCTGGTCGGTGGCGACGTCGCGCAGCTCCGGCAGCGTCTTCATCTTGTCGAGGATGCGCGGCGCCCAGGTGTTCAGCTCGGCGAGGTCCGGGTCCTGGAGGGTGTACTCGAACTGCGTCCGCGAGGTGCGGCCGCCGGTGCGCACGTCCTGCGTCGCCTGGATGAAGGTCCGGATGCCCTCGACGCGCTCCAGCTTCGGGCGCAGACGGCCGATCACCTGGAAGGCGTTGACGTCGCGCTCCTCGCGCGGCTTGAGCGTGATGTACATGCGCCCGGAATTGAGCGCCTGGCCGTTGCCGCCGAGCGACATGCCGACCGTGGCCACCGCCGGATCGGCCTGGACGATCGCGCCGACCTTCTCCTGCAGCGCCTTCATCGCCGAGAAGGAGATGTCCTGGCCCGCCTCGGTGACGCCGATCATGAAACCGGTGTCCTGCTGCGGGAAGAAGCCCTTCGGGATCGCCACGAACAGGTAGCCGGTCAGCGCCAGGGTGGCGAAGAAGACCAGCAGCGTGACGCGGCGGAAGCGCAGGGCGACGTCGAGGGCGTCGGCGTAGACCGCGAGCAGCCAGTCGAAGGCGGCCTCGCTCATCCGGTAGAGGCGGCCGTGACGCTCGGCATCGTGGGCCTTCAGCAACCGCGAGGCCATCATCGGGGTCAGAGTCAGGGACACGAAGGCCGAGACCGCGATGGTCATCGACAGCACCACGGCGAACTCGCGGAACAGCCGGCCGATGATGCCCCCCATCAGCAGGAGCGGGATCAGCACGGCGATCAGCGACACCGAGATCGACACGATGGTGAAGCCGATCTCGCCCGCGCCCTTGAACGCGGCCTCCATGGGCCGCATCCCCTCCTCGACGTAGCGGCTGATGTTCTCCAGCACGACGATGGCGTCGTCGACCACGAAGCCCACCGAGATGGTCAGGGCCATCAGCGAGAGGTTGTCGAGGGTGTAGCCCGCCATCCACATCAGCGCGCAGGCGCCGAGCAGCGCGAGCGGCACAGTCACGCTCGGGATCACGGTCGCCCAGAAGCTGCGCAGGAAGACGAAGATCACCCCGACGACCAGCACGATGGTCAGCAGCAGGGTGAACTGCACGTCCTCGACCGAGGCGCGAATCGTCTGCGTGCGGTCGCTCAGGATGCCGACCTTGATGGCGGCCGGGAGGGTGGCGGTCAGGCGCGGCAGCTGGGCCTTGATGCTGTCCACCGTGTCGATCACGTTGGCGCCGGGCTGCTTGAACACGACCAGGAAGATGCCGCGCTTGCCGTTGGTCCAGCCGGCCTGCTTGGTGTCCTCGGGACCGGCGACGGCCCGGCCGATGTCGCGCACGCGCAGCGGCGCGCCGTCGCGATAGGCCACGATCACGTCGTTCCAGTTCTGCGCCGCGGTGAGCTGGTCGTTGGCGTAGATGGTGTAGCTGTGGCTGCCGCCGTCGATGCTGCCCTTCGGGTTGTTGACGGTGGTGAGGGTGAGCTGCGCGCGCACGTCCTCCAGCGACAGCCCCTTGGCGACGAGCTTGGCCGGGTCGATCTGGATCCGCACGGCGGGCTTCTGCTGGCCGCCGATGAAGACCTGGGCGACGCCCGAGATCTGGCTGATCCGCTGGGCGAGCTGGACGTCGACCGCGTCGTCGACGTCGATCAGCGGCATGCTGTCGGAGGTGGCCGAGAGCAGCAGGATCGGCGAATCGGCCGGGTTGACCTTGCGGTAGGTCGGCGGGGTCGGGAGGTTCTTCGGGAGCTGGCCGCTGGCGGCGTTGATCGCCGCCTGGATGTCGCTCGCCGCGCCGTCGATGTTGCGGTTGAGGTCGAACTGGACCGTGACCGTCGAGATCCCGAGGGAGCTCGTCGAGGTCATCTGCGACACGCCCGGGATCTGCGAGAACTGCCGCTCCAGGGGCTGCGCCACCGACGAGGCCATCGTCTCCGGGCTGGCCCCGGGCAGCTGCGCGGTCACCTGGATCGTCGGGAAATCCACCTGCGGCAGCGGCGCGACGCCCAGCAGCGGGTAGGCCACGATCCCGAGGAACAGGATGCCGACCATGATCAGCGTGGTCGCCACCGGGAACCGGATGAACGGCGCCGAGATGCCGCCCTTCATGGCCGCGCCCCGCGCTGGGACGCGCCCGCCGTGAGGCGTGCCGCGCGCGTCACTGGACCGCCTCCGCCTGCGCGGTGTGGGCCGCGTGCGGGTCGGCCACGAGGCTGCCGTCCTGCACCTTGTACTGGCCGGCGACGATCACCCGCTCGCCGGGCCGGAGGTCGCCGCTGAGAACGCGCGTCCGTCCCGAATCCGAGCGGCCCGCCTTCAGCGCGCGCTGGTGCGCCCGGCTGGCATCGTCCACCACGAAGGCGAACAGGCCGTCGGGCCCGTGCTGGATCGCGTTGTCCGGCACCGTCGTGGCGACCGCGACGGTGCCGATCCGCATCTTGGTCGAGACCGACAGGCCCGGCCACAGCGCGTGAGTCCTGTTCTCGAAGACGGCCTTGAGGCGGATCGTGCCGGTGGCGGTGTCGACTTGGTTGTTGAACAGGGCGAGCTTGCCGTCCGCGAGCTTGGTCAGCCCGTCCGAGGTCCACGCCTCCACCGGCACGTCGCCGGCCTTCAGGGCCGCGGTGATCGCGGGCAGCTGGTCCTCCGGGGCCGTGAACACCACGAAGATCGGCTCGACCTGCGTGATCGTCACGATCGGGGTCTGTCCGGCCGCGTTGACGATGTTGCCGATATCGACCTGCCGGAACCCCGTGACGCCGTCGATCGGCGCGCGGATCGTGGCGTAGCCGAGCTGCGTGGTGGCGTTGTCGATGGCGGCCTGGTCGGACGCCACCTGCGCGGTGAGCTGGGCGACCAGGGCTGTCTGCGTCTCGGTCTGCTGCCGGGAGGCGTAGGCGCCGAGCCCGGTGTAGCGGACGAGGTCCGCCTTCGCGTTGCCGAGATTGGCCGTGTCCTGCTCCTTCTTGGCCTTCGCCTGATCGAGCGCCGCCTGGTAGGGCCGCGGATCGATCTGCACCAGCACGTCGCCCTTGTGGACGGTCTGACCCTCGCGGAACGCCACCTGGTGGATCTCGCCGTCGACGCGCGTGCGCACCTGGACCGTGTTGTACGCCTGGACGGTGCCGAGGCCGTTCGACACGAGGGCGAACGGTCCCTGCTCCACCGTGCCGAGGGTGACGGGTACCGGCAGCGGGGCGGCCGTCCCGGTCTTCACCGCGGGCTGGTTCAGGCGCGTGTAGCCGTAGGCGCCGCCGCCTGCGACGGCGAGCAGCAGCAGGATCAGGCCGGCCGCGCCGGAGCGCTTCTTCGCCGGTCCGGTCCCGGCGCGATCCGCGTCGCCGAGGCCCCGGTCCGCGACCGTCCGGTCCGCGCGGGACCCGCCGCGGTCGTGCACGTCCTCACTCAGCATGCGCCGCTGTCCGCCCGATGATCCCGCGCTTCGCCTGCCGGGATAATTTTGCATTCAATAGCATACAATGCGCGCTCCAGACATCGCGGCACGTCCCGGATCGCCGCAATGTTCCGTGAGTGGAAACCGTGCTACCGCCGCGGACCGAGCGCCGCGTCGCTCCGCCGGACGCCCTGTCCGGATGATTCGCGCCCGGCGCTGAGGCGCGGAGTGCCCGCCGCGGTCGCGTCGGGGATGTAGGACCGGGACGCCGCATGACCCCGACACTGGAACTGGACGGCCTGAACGAGCTGCGCGACGCGCTGATCGAGGAGCGGCAGATCATCGTCGCGTCGGTGCGCAAGCTGCGCGACACGCGCCGGCAGAAGGGCACCTTCGTGCTGGGCGACGGCGCGGAGGCCGGGCCGCGGCTGGTCGCCGTACAGGGGCAGATCGAGGTGGTCGAATCCATCATCGCCGCGCTGACGCAATCCCGGGCCTGACGCGGCCGGTCTCGGCTCGCGGGAGAGCCGACCCGGCAGCCGGCGCAGGCCTCTGCCGATCGGGATTGGCACAGTTCGGTGTCCGAGATGTTTCTGAGGGTATCACCGGGCTTGCGCGGGATCGGGCTCTTTCCAAACAGTTCGAATCGGGAGAAGAGCGCCGCTCGACTGTTGAATTGTCAGATTTCGACTTCGCCCAAGGGCTGATCCTCGATTGAAATGCCGCCCTGCCGTGGGGTCTTGGGCATTCGACGCGCCGCTCCTGTGACGCGGACACGGTCGAGGATCCGTGCCGCGCCTCGCGCCGGCCCGAGGATCAGTTTGCCGGCAGTGAATCGTGCCGGGCGTGACGATCGCGCCGGCTTGTACAAGATCTGCCTATCTTTCGGGCTGGACGATCGCGCGGATGTCCTGTTAGCGCACCGCATCTCAAGGCGCGGGACTTTGAACATGGACGCCTTCGATCACGCCGAGATGGCGCACGACGCCGACGAAACCATCGATACGACACACGCGAGCGACCTCCTCGCCTTGTGGCGTGCCCTCGACGCCGACAGGGGCGCGCGCGACGAGCGGACCGCGCGCCTGCGGGCCATGCGCCTCATCGGCGGCGAGGACGCGGCCGACTGATCACGCGGTCTCCGGCTCTGCGCCCGGCAACCGGCTCGCCAGCACGAACCCGACCGCCATCGCCATGGCCTCGGCCTGCGCGATCAGCGTCGGCTCGCCGGCGTCCCGCGCCGCCTGCAGCAGCTCGATCACGTGGCGGCCGAGACGCAGGTCCACATCCTCGTCGCCGCCCCGGCCCCCGTCCGGAATCCCGTCGTTCTGGCTTCGGTCAGTCATTGGCGTGCGTGGGGCTCGACGCTGTGGGCAGGGGCTTGAACGGCGCGGAGGCCGCGATCCAGGACTGCGTGTCCGTGACGTCGCCGAACACCCGCATCACCGCGCTCACCGACCGGTGGATCTCGTCGGCGGAGATGCCGTCGAGGTCGTGGCTGGCGGAGGCATCGGACAGGAAGGTCACGTCCTGTCCGCGGTGGAAGCCGTCGATCGCGGTCGCGAGGCAGGACGACTCGCCGGCGAAGCCCGCGATGACCAGCGGCGGGGAGCCGCGCTCCATCGCGTCCGCGAAGGCGGGGCTGGCGTAGCAGGACGGGCGATCCCGGTCGAAGATCATGTCGCAGCCGTGGGGCTCGAAGCCCTCGATCCAGCGCACGAAGCGGCTGCCCGCCTGGAACAGCGGCGCGCCGACCCAGCGGACATAGACCACCTGCATGCCGCTCGCGCGGGCATGCGCGAGCGCGCGGCGGCAGTTCGAGAGGGCGGGCTCGATCCCCGCCAGGGCGAGCGGGCGCCCGGCGACCTCGTATTCCTGCTGCATGTCCACCAGCACCAGGACCGGGACGCTGCGCGGCCGGCGATACAGCGCCGGGTTGATCGGCCTGTTCATCGCGCCGCGACCGCGCGGTCGACGGAGGGGCGGGTCACGGCGCGGCTGCGCGAACGGTCGAGGGCGCCCGCCCGGTGCCAGCGGCCCTCCGGCCGGATGATGACGTAGGGGTCGGCGCCGAGCGCGATGGCCTGCGGGTGCGGCTCCGCCTCCATCAGCATCTCGACGTAGTCGAAATCCGAGAAGACCAGCTCCTGCGCGCCCTCGAAGACCCGGAAGCCGAAGCGGCTCCAGAAGCCGACGAGGCGTTTCTGGGCGTGGCCGTAGAGCCGGCGGTAGCCCTTCACCCGGGCGAGCTCGATCCCGGCGCGGACCAGCGCGAAGGACAGGCGCGTGTTGCGGAACTCGGCCCGGACCGCGAGGCGCTCGATCTTGGCGAAATCGGCGAAGAACCGGATGCGCAGGCAGCCCGCCGGCTCGTCGCCGACATAGCCGATCAGGTGCGTCGCCGAGAGGTCGTTGCCGTCGAACTCCTCCTCGTACGGGCAGGCCTGCTCCGCCATGTAGACGGCGGCGCGCAGGGCGATCACCCGGGACAGGTCCTCCATGTTCCGCGCGACCGCGACGCTGATGCCGGTCGCGCCCGGCCGGTGACTGTCGTACGGGGGCGCCGGCTCCGCCTTCGGACCGCGGGCGAAATGGTACAGGGTCCCGCCGGCGGAGGTCCGTGCCGCGAAGCCGAGGGCCGACAGGAGATCGGCCCCCTCGGGTGTGGCCGCGCGGGCGTAGAAGTCCACGCCCCGGTAGGTCGGGCTCGACAGACGATCGAAGACGAGGCCGACTCCGCCGGAGAGGCGCCGCCGCGCGTAGACGGCCCAGACGTAGATCCCGGCCGGACGTTCGTGCTGGCCGGCCAGCATCGCGGCGGGCGGATCGGACGCGTCGAGCGTCCCGGCCTTGAGCGCCGCCATGCCGTCGGCGTTCAGCATCAGGCAGGCCACGAACCCCTCGCCCCGCGGATCCGCGGCGTCGAACCGGTGGCGCTGGGCGATCGCCAGGACGCTGTCGGGATTGATCGACATCACCCGCTGAACGGTGCGCAGGGGCGCGAGATCGGGTAGATCCGCGCGCGCCGCCGCGATCAGCCGCGCCAGATCGTCCGGGGTCGGCGTGAAGATGACGAGGTGCCGGGCAATTCGGCCGACCTCGAGCGCATTCAGCGCGTGCCGCGGCTCGGGAGAGACTAGCGCTGTACCGAGTTGATCGGCGTCCTTGGCGACGAACTGCGCGCGAGCAATGTGTACCGTCATCGGATGACCTGTCATTCGGGTACGGATTGACGGTTAAGCACTTCGCATCTAGCGCTCTGGCTGTATGTGCAAAATTTGAAACAGGGGTGTTCCGTCGATGGAACAGGCGGAGGCGAGCCGGGATCCGATGCCCGACTGGCAGAGCATCCGGGTCTTCCTGGCGCTCCAGCGGTCCGGCAGCTTCCGCTCGGCGGCCACGAAGCTCGGCCTGTCGGTGAACTCGGTGCGGCGCCGGATCGACGATCTCGAGGCGCTGATCGGCGCGCCGTTGCTGACCCGCCACGTCGACGGCATCCGCCTCACCGCCGAGGGCCACGCGATCCTCGAGGCCGCCGGCCGCATGGAGGCGGCCGCCTTCAGCCTCGTGCGCACCGGCGAGGGCGCGCCCTTCGCCGAGACCGGCGAGGTGCGGATCGCCGTGACGGAGGGGCTGGGGGCCTTCTGGCTCGCGCCGCGCCTCGTCGAGTTCCAGCGCGCCAACCCGCGCCTGACCGTCGACCTGCGCTGCGCGATGGAATCCGCCGACGTCCTCAGGCTGGAGGCCGACGTCGCCATCCAGCTGACGCGGCCGACCAGCCCGGACCTGCGCATCGTCAAGATCGGCCGGATCCACATGGTGCCGTACGCCGCGCGGAGCTACGAGGAGACCTACGGGCTCCCGGCGCGCCCGGAGGATCTCGAGCGTCACCGGATCGTGGTGCAGGACGGCGGCCAGACCGTCGCCCTCGAGGACTACGTGCGGTCGGTCCCGGGCTTCCCCGCGAAGGTCCCGATCACGCTGAGGGTCAACGTCAGCAGCGCGTATTACTGGGCCATCGCCAAGGGGGCCGGAATCGGCCTGCTGCCGACCTATGCCAGCGCGATCGGCGCCCAGGTCGTCCCGGTGGACAATCTCGGCCGATTCAGCATCGACATCTGGCTGACCTATCACCCGGACGCCGAGCGGATCACCCGCGTGCGGCGGACGATCGACTGGCTGCGGGCCTCCTTCGATCCGAAGCGCTATCCCTGGTTCCGCGACGAGTTCATCCACCCCCGCGATCTGCCGGGTGCCGTGAAGGGCGAGGCCCTGTCGGACCTATTCGCCGGCTTCATCGCCATGGCGCCGTGACTGCGCCGTGACTGCGCCGTGATCCCGGCGCGCCTCCGCGCGCGGGCGCCGACCGTCGGTGGTCCGGGTCCTGCAACGGCCGAAGCCCGCCCTTGACCGCGCCGCGCGCATGATCCTTGCTCCGGCCGCCGCGACGACGAGGTTGCCCGTGCTGCTGACGCCCCGAGAGAAGGACAAGTTGCTCATCGCCATGGCGGCGCAGGTGGCGCGGAATCGCCTCGCCCGCGGCGTGAAGCTCAACCATCCGG
This sequence comes from Methylobacterium sp. PvP105, assembly GCF_017876975.1. NCBI lineage: Bacteria > Pseudomonadati > Pseudomonadota > Alphaproteobacteria > Hyphomicrobiales > Methylobacteriaceae > Methylobacterium > Methylobacterium sp. PvP105. The sequence goes on from NZ_JAGIPA010000001.1 coordinate 4,014,673, forward strand.
AATCGGTGGCGCTGATCACCGACTTCGTGGTCGAGGGCGCGCGGGACGGCCGCACCGTGGCCGACCTGATGCAGGCCGGCGCCACCGTGCTGACCGCCGATCAGGTCATGGAGGGCGTGCCCGAGATGATCCACGACATCCAGGTCGAGGCGACCTTCCCGGACGGCACGAAGCTCGTCACCGTGCACCATCCGATCCGCGGCGCGGCCTCTTCCGACATTCCCGGCGCGGTGACGACGCTGCCGGGCGAGATCGTGTTCAACCCCGGCGCCGAGCGGACCGTGATCGAGGTCGCCAACGTCGGCGACCGGCCGATCCAGGTCGGATCGCACTATCACTTCTTCGAGGTCAATCCGGGCCTCGTATTCCCGCGCGAGCAGGCCCGCGGCAAGCGCCTCGACATCGCGCCCGGCACCGCCGTGCGGTTCGAGCCGGGATCGACGCGGGAGGTGGCGCTGGTGCCGCTCTCCGGCGGGCGCACCGTCTACGGGTTCCGCGGCGACGTGATGGGCAAGCTCTGACCATGGCCAACACGCCCAAGCCCGCCAGCCTGCCGCGTTCGGCCTACGCCGACATGTTCGGCCCGACGGTCGGCGACCGCGTCCGCCTCGCCGATACCGGCCTTGAGATCACGGTCGAGCGCGACTTCACCACCTACGGCGAGGAGGTGAAGTTCGGAGGCGGCAAGGTCATCCGCGACGGCATGGGCCAGAGCCAGGCCACGAACGCCGACGGCGCCGTCGACACGGTGATCACCAACGCGGTGGTCCTCGACCACTGGGGCATCGTGAAGTGCGATGTCGGCATCGTGCGCGGCCGGATCTTCCGGCTCGGCAAGGCCGGCAACCCGGACGTGCAGCCCGGGGTCGACATCGTGGTCGGGCCGGGCACCGAGGTCATCGCCGGCGAGGGCAAGATCCTGACGGCGGGCGGCTTCGACAGCCACATCCACTTCATCTGCCCGCAGCAGATCGAGGAGGCGCTCTGCTCGGGCATCACCACGATGCTCGGCGGCGGCACGGGGCCGGCGCACGGCACCTTCGCCACCACCTGCACGCCGGGCCCCTGGCACATCGCCCGGATGATCGAGGCGGCGGACGCGTTCCCGATGAACCTCGCCTTCGCCGGCAAGGGCAACGCGTCCCGGCCGGAGAGCCTCGTCGAGATGGTCCGGGCGGGCGCCTGCGCGCTGAAGCTGCACGAGGACTGGGGCACCACGCCCGCGGCGATCGACACCTGCCTGTCGGTGGCGGACGCCCACGACATCCAGGTCATGATCCACACCGACACGCTCAACGAGTCGGGCTTCGTCGAGGACACGATCGCGGCCTTCAAGGGCCGGACCATTCACGCCTTCCACACCGAGGGCGCGGGCGGCGGCCACGCGCCGGACATCATCAAGGTGGCCGGGCTGCCGAACGTGCTGCCGTCGTCCACGAACCCGACGCGGCCCTACACGTGGAACACGATCGACGAGCATCTCGACATGCTCATGGTATGCCACCACCTCGACCCGTCGATCCCCGAGGACCTCGCCTTCGCGGAGAGCCGGATCCGGCGCGAGACCATCGCGGCCGAGGACATCCTGCACGATATCGGCGCGCTCTCGATGATGTCCTCCGACAGCCAAGCCATGGGCCGCGTCGGCGAGGTCATCATCCGCACGTGGCAGACGGCCGACAAGATGAAGCGCCAGCGGGGCGCCCTGCCCGGAGACACGTCCGGCACCGACAACCTGCGGGCGCGCCGCTACGTCGCCAAGTACACGATCAACCCGGCGATCGCGCACGGCATCTCCCGGCACATCGGCTCGGTGGAGCCCGGCAAGCTCGCCGACCTCGTGCTGTGGACGCCGGCCTTCTTCGGCGTGAAGCCCGACCTCGTGCTGAAGGGCGGCAGCATCGCGGCCGCGCCCATGGGCGACCCGAACGCCTCGATCCCGACGCCGCAGCCGGTGCATTACCGGCCGATGTTCGGCGCCTACGGACGGGCGCCCTTCGCCACCGCCCTCACCTTCGTCTCCCGGGCGGCGGTGGAGGACGGCCTTCGGGAGCGGCTGGGCGTGCAGAAGGAACTGGTCGCGGTGGAGAACGTCCGCGGCGGCATCTCGAAGAAGAGCATGGTGCTGAATGACGCGACGCCGGTCATCGAGGTCGATCCGGAGACCTACGACGTGCGCGCCGACGGCGAGCTGCTGGTCTGCGAGCCGGCCGAGGTCCTGCCGATGGCGCAGCGCTACTTCCTGTTCTGAGCGCGGCCATCCATGATCCGCGCCACCCGCATTGTCCGCCGCGACGCCCTGTCGGGCGGCGAGATCGTTGACCGCGTCGTCCTCGATCACGGCGACCGCCACCGCCGCCGCGTCGCCATGCGCGGCGCCGGGGGGCTGGGATTCCTGCTGGATCTGCCGGAGCCGGCCGTGCTGGAGGACGGCGATGCCCTGGTCCTGCAGGACGGCCGCCTCGTCTGGGTCGAGGCCGCACCGGAGCGCCTGCTCGAGATCCGGGCCCCCAGCGATCACGCCCTCAAGCGCCTGATCTGGCACATCGGCAACCGGCACATCGCCGCCGAGATCGGGTCGGACGCGGTCTGGATCGCGCAAGACCACGTCCTCGCCGAGATGGTCCGGGGCCTCGGCGGCACCGCCGAGCCGGTGGAACGCCCGTTCCGGCCGGAGGGCGGCGCCTATTCCGGCGGGCACGGGCACGACCACGCGCACCCGCATGGCGGCCACCATCACGACCATGCCGCCGGCTGAGGCCCTGGAGGCGCTGCGCCTGATGGCGTGGCTGTCGCCCGGCTACCCGGTCGGCGCCTACGCCTACTCGCACGGGCTGGAATGGGCGGTCGAAGCGGGCGATGTCCGCGACGAGGCGAGCCTGACGGCGTGGCTCCGCGACGTCTGCGAGCGCGGCGCCCTGCGCAACGACCTGATCCTGGCAGCCCAGGCCCACGCGGCGGCGCGGACCTCGGACGGCGCCGCGCTGGTCGCCGTCAACGATCTCGCGCTCGCCCTGGCGCCGTCGCGCGAGCTGCACTTGGAGACGAGCCAGCAGGGCCGGAGCTTCCTCGACGCGACGCGGGGCGCGTGGCCCTGCGACGCCCTCGCCGCCCTGGCGGAGGAACTGCCGGGGCCGGTCGCCTATCCGGTCGCGGTCGGCCTCGCCGCGGGTGCGCACGGCATGGCGCCGGAGCCCGTGCTCGCCGCCTACGGCCTCGCCTTCCTCCAGAATCTCGTCTCCGCCGCTCTCCGGGCGGCGCCCGTGGGGCAGGCCGCCGGCACGCGGGTCGTCGCCGCCCTCGCCCCGCGCCTCGCCGGGCTCGCCGAGGCGGCCGCCGCGTCCGATCTCGACGCCCTCGGTGCCGCCACCTTCCGCCTGGACCTCGGCTCCTTCCGCCACGAGACCCAGTATTCCCGCATCTTCCGATCCTGAGCCCCCAGCATGACCTCCTCGAACGGCCCCCTCCGCGTCGGCATCGGCGGACCTGTCGGTTCCGGCAAGACCGCCCTGATGGAGCAGCTCTGCAAGCGCTTCCGCGACCGCTACGAGATCTGCGCCATCACCAACGACATCTACACGAAGGAGGACGCCCGGATCCTGACCGTCGCGGGCGCCCTGCCGGAGGAGCGCATCCTCGGCGTCGAGACCGGCGGGTGTCCGCACACCGCGATCCGCGAGGATGCCTCGATCAATCTCGCCGCCGTGGCCGAGATGAGCCGGCGCTTCCCGAAGCTCGACCTCGTGCTGATCGAGTCCGGCGGCGACAACCTCGCGGCGACGTTCTCGCCGGAACTCGCCGACATCACGCTCTACGTCATCGACGTGGCCGGGGGCGAGAAGATCCCCCGCAAGGGCGGTCCGGGCATCACCCGGTCCGATCTGCTGATCGTCAACAAGACCGACCTCGCGCCGCTCGTCGGTGCCGACCTCTCGGTGATGGAATCCGACACGCAGCGGATGCGCGGCACCCGGCCCTACGTCTTCGCGTCCCTGCGCGAGGGGACGGGCGCGGACGCGGTGGCGCGCTTCGTCGAGGAGGCGGGCGGCCTGGGCCGCTGAGCCGACGAGCCGGCCGGCACGACCGGCTCGTGGAGCTTCCTTCGGCCTTCCTAGCGTCCAGCCTCGGCCGAGCGTGCGCGAACCGACGACGTGCTCGGGACGCCCATGAGCGCGTCGAGGCGGCTCATCCGCGCGTTGAAATCGTTCATGACGTTCTGGCGCGACTTGATCGCGGCGCTCGGCTGCGCCTTGGCGGTCGCGTGTCGCGCGCGGGCTTCCGCCTGGGCTGCCGGAACGGCGAGGAGCGCGGCCAGCGCCGCGATGGTCAGAGAACGGGTCATCGTGAAGTCCCTCGGCGTCCGCCGTGTCGGACGGCGCGACGCCTCACGAGGATATGCGCGCCGGGAGCGCGGCCGCGTGCGCGCGCGCACAGCACGCAGACGTGATCGGGATGAGCGCCGTCGGGCGTTCGCAGCGTTGACAGCGGTTCGTGACTGATTCACCCCGCGATATCGGGGCCTTCTGAACGGTATCAGGCATGCGAAATCTGCGGTGGCTGGCCGCCCTGCCCTTCCTCGGCATCCTGGTCGGCCCGTTCTTCCTGAACCGGGTCGAGCCCTTCGTGTTCGGCTTGCCGCTGCTCCTCGCCTGGCTGGTGTTCTGCGTGATCGGAACCTCGGCCGTGATGGGGCTGATCTACCTGACCGACCCTCAGAACCGCGCGCCGGAGGATCCCCGATGAGCGTCGCGCTCGTCATCGTGGCCGCCGGCTTCGCGCTGGCGATCGCCCTCGGCCTCTACGCGCGGCTGGGCCGCGAGATGGGGCTGGAGCAGTGGACCGTCGGCGGCCGCGGCTTCGGCACCGCCCTGGTCTTCCTGCTGATGGCCGGGGAGATCTACACGACCTTCACGTTCCTCGGCGGCTCGGGCATCGCCTACGGGAAGGGCGGCCCCGCCTACTACATCCTCTGCTACCTGACGCTCGCCTACGTCACCTCGTACTGGCTGCTGCCCCCGGTCTGGCGCTACGCCAAGCAGCACAACCTCTACACGCAGCCCGACTTCTTCGCGCGCAAGTACGGCAGCCGCGCGCTCGGCATGCTGGTGGCGCTCGTGGGGATCGTCGCCCTCGTCCCCTACCTCGTGCTGCAGTTCAAGGGCCTCGGGATCATCGTCTCGACGGCGTCCTACGGCGCGATCTCGTCGACCACCGCGGTCTGGATCGGCGCGGCCGCGCTGACCGCCTACGTGGTCGTGTCGGGCGTGCACGGCTCCGCCTGGACGGCGGTGATCAAGGACACCAGCATCCTGTTCGTGGTGGTGTTCCTCGGGATCTACCTTCCGGTGCACTACTACGGCGGCTACGAGGGCCTGTTCACGGCGATCGAGGCCGCCAAGCCCGGCTTCCTGGCCCTGCCCGACCGCGGCCAGAGCCCGACGTGGTTCACCACCACGGTCCTGCTCACCGCGCTCGGCGGCTACATGTGGCCGCACACCTTCGCGTCGCTCTACACGGCGCGCGAGCCGGGCGCGTTCCGGCGCAACGCGGTGATCCTGCCGATCTATCAGCTGATCAACCTGTTCGTGTTCGTGATCGGCTTCACCGCCGTGATGCAGGTGCCGGGCCTCACGGGTCCCGACGTCGACCTGTCGCTGTTCAAGCTCTCCCTCGCCACCTTCCCGCCGTGGGTCATCGGGCTGATCGGCGCCACGGGCGTGCTCACCGCCCTCGTGCCGGGCTCGATGATCCTGATCGCCGGCGTCACGCTGGTGGCGAACAACCTCGTCCGGCCGCTGCGTCCCGGCATGGACGACGCCGCCACCGCGCGGCTGTGCAAGATCCTCGTGCCGGTGCTGGCGCTGGTCTGCGTCGGCTTCACCCTGTCGGGCGGCGACACGATCGTGCAGCTCCTGCTCATGGGCTACAACTTCGTGACGCAGCTCTTCCCGTGCTTCATCACCAGCCTGATGCGCCGCAACCCCCTCGACCGCCGCGCCGCGATCGCCGGGATCGTCGCGGGCGTGGCGACGGTGGCGGCGACCGTCCTCTCCGGGTTCAGCCTGGCGAAGCTGCCGGTCCTGGGGCCGCTCCAAGACGTCAATGTCGGCATCGTGGCGCTGGTGGTGAACGTCATCGTGACGTTCGTCGTGGCGCAGGCGGTGCGCGCGGGCGCGACGGCGGCGCAGGCCGCGGAGTGACGCCGCTCAGCCCTGTCGCCGGCGACCGGTGAGCCAGGAGGCCAGCAGCACCGCGACGCTCACCAGACCGACGAGCAGGGTCGAGGCCGCGTTGATCTCCGGATTCACGCCGAGCCGGACCTGGCTGTAGAGCCGCATCGGCAGGGTGGTCGAGCCCGGGCCGGAGACGAAGCTCGCGATCACCAGGTCGTCGAGCGACAGGGTGAAGGCGAGGAGCGCGCCGGCCGCCAGGGCGGGCGCCAGCAGCGGCAGCGTCACGGTCATGAGCACGCGCCCCGGCGCCGCGCCGAGATCGGCCGCGGCCTCCTCGAGGGACCGGTCGAGGCCGCGCAGGCGCGCGCCGACCACCACCGCCACGAACCCGGTGCAGAAGGTCGTGTGGGCGATGACAATCGTCGCGAGGCCGCGGTCCAGCCCGATCCCGATGAACATCAGCAGGAGCGACAGGCCGATCATCACCTCCGGCATCACGATCGGCCCGAAGACGAGACCGGTGAACAGGGCGCGCCCGCGGAAGCGGCCCTGCCGCTCCAGGGCGAGGGCGGCCAGCGTGCCGAGGATCGTGGCGAGCAGGCTCGCGAGGACCGCGACCTTCAGGGAGACCCAGGCGGCGGACAGGAGCGGCGCGTCGGCGAGCAGGGCGCCGTACCAGCGGGTCGAGAACCCGCCCCAGACCGTCACCATCGGCGAGGCGTTGAACGAGTACACGATCAGCACCGCGATCGGCCCGTAGAGGAAACCCAGGCCGGCCGCCAGGGCGGTGCGGGTCACCCAGGTCACGGCGCCTCGCCCTCGCCCGCGCGCAGGCTGTCCCGGAACAGCACCACCGGTCCGATGACGATGGCGAGGATCAGCACGGCGACCGCCGATGCCAGCGGCCAGTCGCGGTTCGAGAAGAACTCGGTCCAGAGCACCCGACCGAGCATCAGCGTCTCAGACCCGCCGAGCAGGTCGGGGATCACGAACTCGCCGACCATCGGGATGAAGCAGAGCCCCGCGCCGGCCGCGATCCCCGGCAGGCTGAGCGGCACGGTCACGGTCCAGAACACCCGGCTCGGCGAAGAGCCGAGATCCGCCGCGGCCTCGCGCAGGGTCGGATCGAGGCGGTTCATCACCGCGTAGAGCGGCAGCACCATGAAGGGCAGGTAGGCGTAGACGAGGCCGACGATCACCGCCGCGTCGGTGTTGAGGATGGTCAGCGGCGCGTCGATCAGGCCGAGGCGGCGCAGCGCGAGATTGAGCAGCCCCTCGGGCTTGAGGATCGCGATCCAGGCGTAGACCCGGATCAGGAAGCTCGTCCAGAACGGCACGATCACCAGCGCCACGAGGAGCGGCTGCCAGCGGGACGGCGCCCGCGCCAGGGCGTAGGCCAGAGGCGTCCCCAGCCCGACGAGGATCAGGCTGGCCACGCCCGCGTAGGTCAGGGAGCCGAGGGCGGCGTCGCGGTAGAGGGGATCGGCGGCGAGCGTCAGGTAATTGTCGAAGTTCAGGGCTTCGAGGAAGGCCGACCAGCCGTCGAGCCCGCCGCGCCAGTCGAGGAGCGGCAGGTAGGGCGGGATCGCGGTGGCGGGTTCCGACAGGCTGATCTTGAGCGTGATGGCGAAGGGCAGCAGGAAGAACGCCGCCAGCCACAGGAAGGGCGGGAGGCGGACCAGCCGGTCGAACAGCCGGCCGCGGGTCCGGCCGCGCGCGGACCCGACCCCCGGTTGCCCCGCCGCGGGGTCCTCGTCCGGCACACCGGTCCTCATGCCGGAAGGATCACCGCGACGTCGGCCGCGAAACCGGCGCGCGCGTCCGAGCCCGGCGCCGCGCCGGCCTCCGCGGGCCGCCCGCTCGCCCGCAGGGTGGCGCCGTCCGGCAGGCGCAGCGTTCGGCGAACCCGGTCGCCCAGGAACACGGCGTCGGTGACGACCACCGGCAGCCCCTCCGCGCCCAATGCCACGTCCTCGGGCCGCACCGCCACCACGACGGCGGCGCCCTCCGCGAGCGCGGCCTCCGCGAAGCCCCGGACCGGGCCGTGCGCGGTCTCGACCGTGCGGATCGCGTCGGGGCCCGCCGCCGGCCCGAGCCGGCCGGGGATGAGGTTCACGTCGCCGAGCAGGCCGGCCACGAAGCGGCTCGCCGGGCGGCGGTAGAGGTCGGCCGGCGGCCCGACCTGGATCAGGCGGCCCGCCTCCATGACGCCGATCCGGTCGGCGAGCATCATCGCCTCCTCGGGATCGTGCGTGACGACGACGAACGCGGTGCCGAGGCGGCGCTGCACGGCGCGCAGCTCACCCTGCGTCTCCTCGCGCAGGCCGCGGTCGAGCGCGCCGAGCGGCTCGTCGAGCAGCAGCAGCTTCGGCTCCCGGGCGAGCGCCCGGGCCAGGGCGACCCGCTGCCGCTGGCCGCCCGAGAGGGTCTCCGGGCGACGCTCGCCGAACCCGTCCAGGCGCACGAGCTTGAGCAGCTCCGACACCCGCTCGGCCAGGGCCGCGCGGCCCAGGCCCTTCAGGCCGTAGCCGATATTGCCGGCCACGCTCATGTGCGGGAACAGGGCGTAGGACTGGAACATCATGTTCACCGGCCGCCGATGGGGCGGCAGCGCGGTGAGATCCTGCTCGCCCAGCAGGATCCGCCCCGAGGTCGGGCTCTCGAAGCCCGCGATCATGCGCAGGAGGGTGCTCTTGCCGCAGCCCGACGGGCCGAGCAGGCAGAAGAACTCCCCCGCCTCGAGGTCGAGGGACACGGCGTCCACCGCGCGATGGGTGCCGAAGCGCTTGGTCAGCTCCTCGAGCCGCAGGCGCGGCGCCGGCCTGTCGGACAACGGATCAGGAATCCTCGCGCAGCGCCTCGGCCACGCGCGCTTCGAGGAGGTCCGGCCGGCGCAGGACCAGGGCGCCGCGCGTGCGGTCGACCAAACCCTCCGCCGCCATCGCGGTGAATTCCCGGGTCACCTGCTCGCGGCGGCAACCGATCCGCGCGGCGAGGACGTGGTGGTAGGGCGGCGGCGAGACGACTCGCTCGCCCGCCGTGCCGGTTCGGGGCACGGACAGGCGCAGCAGCTCGGCGTAGAGCCGGTGCTTGAGGTCGAGCAGGGCGTGCTCCATGAGCCGCGTGTTCAGCTCGCGCACGCGCTTGGCCAGGAGCCGGAACAGCCGGTCGGCGATCGCCTCGGAGGCGAACACGATCTGCCGGAAGACCGGGGCCGGGACCACGCAGACCTCGCCGCGCGTCAGCGCCGTGACGTTGGCCGAGCGGCCGATCCCGTCGATGGCGGCGAGCTCGCCGAAGAAGGCCCCGCCGCGCATCTCACCCAGGATGACCTCCTTGCCGGACTGGGTCCGGTTCAGGATGCGGACCTCGCCGGAAGCGATGAAGTACACGTCGGTGGAGATGTCGTCGAAGTCGACGAGGACCTCGTTCTCGTCGAAGCGGCGCCAGTGGCAGCGGGGCTCGTAGGGGCTGAGCTCGATGCCGGGATCCTTGAAGAAAGGTATTGTCCCCAACCGCGCCATCGATCGTGTTCCCTCAACTCCGGCCTCCGTCCCTGCCCTGACGGGGGCCGGCCAGCAGATCTGGGGACGGGAGCAGCCCGCACAGTGAAGCCGCGCCCCGCCGGGGCGGTGCTGGATCGATCGGGCAGCGCCAATCGTGACGGTCGCGGGCGGGGCGGTCAAGCCGCGCGCCGATGAACAGGAGTTTATTAGCGTGGATCAGGTATGAGGGCTAAATTCCTGGCCCGCCGAGGCGGGCAGTCCCGATGCATCAAGACGTTCCCTTCCCGCGCTCGACATCCTCCGCCGGTCCCCGCCAGCAGGCGACGCTCGCGTTCCCCTTCGAGCGGTCGGGCCGCAGCCTCCATTCTGGGCGTCACGCCACGGTCCGCGTCAGCCCCGCACCGGCCGGCCACGGCATCGTCTTTCGCCGCCACCTGAAGGACGGTCGGGCCGTCGACGTTCCCGCCCACTGGCACTACCGCGAATCGCAGCCGCTCTCCACGGCGCTGCGGCGCGACGGCGTCCTGGTGCGCACGATCGAGCATCTCATGGCCTCGCTCAGCGCGCTGCGGATCGACAACGTGCTGGCCGAGATCGACGCGGACGAGTTGCCGATCTTCGACGGGAGCGCGACGCCCTGGTGCGAGGCGATCCGGGCCGCCGGTCGGCGCGAGCAGGGCCTGCCCTGCCGGGTGATGCGGCTGCTGCGCACGGTGGCGGTCGAGAACGGGCGGCGCCGCCTCCAGATCGAGCCGGGCCGGGGCCTGCATATCACCGGCCACGTCGCGCTGGCGCATTTCGGATCGATCGACTGGTCGGGTGCGATCACATCGGACACGTTCGAGCGCGAGATCGCGCCGGCGCGCAGCTTCGGCCGCTACATGCGCGCCATGGCGGGCCGCGCCTACGGCTACATGACGCGCAACGACTTCCTGCAGGGCGTCTCGCCCCGCTCGGCGGCGCTCCTCGTACGGGGGCACGTGCTCGGCGGCATGCGGGTCCCCGGCGAGCCGGTCCGCCATCGCGTCCTCGACCTCGTCGGCGACCTGGCGCTGGCCGGCCACCCGATCGAGGGCCGGATCTGCGCCTTCCACACGGGCCACGAGCTCAACCACGCCCTCGTCGCCGCCCTGATGCGGGACGGCGGGGCCTGGGAACTCGTCTGAGCGACGGTCCGCCGGTTGGCCGCGGTCTCAGGCCGAGGCGCGGCGGGGCGTCTCGCAGGCGACCGCGACGGCGCCGAAGGCGCGGACCAGATCCGCGTCCAGCTTCGCCTTCATGGACCCGAGGATGGCGTAGGCGTCGCCCGGGGCTTTCGGCGCCTTGTAGGGGCGCGCCTCGATCAGCGCCGCGAAGATGTCGCAGATGGTGATCAGCCGGACGAGGTCCGGGATCTGCGCCCCGCGCAATCCGTCCGGATAGCCCGACCCGTCGAGATACTCGTGGTGCGAGCGGACCACCGACAGGGTCAGCGCGTCGTAATCGCCCGTGAGCAGCATCTCGTGTCCCAGCGCCGGGTGACGATCCATCTCGACGCGCTCCGCCGGCGTCAGCGGCGCGGGCTTGTTCAGGATCGCGAGCGGGATCTTGGCCTTGCCGATGTCGTGCAGCAGCGCGCCTTTGACGAGGTATCGGGAATCGGCCTCGTTGAGCCCCAGGACGCGGGCGAACTCGGCGGCGATGCCGGCGACGCTCAGGCAGTGGCGATGCGTGACGTCGTCGAAACTCGCGACGACCTTGAGCCAGTCGCGCACCTTGGCCTCGCGGATCGCTTGGTTCACCAAGTCGGCACCGTTCTCGACCATCGCGGCCGGCGGGACCTGATCGGCGCGGAACAGGCTGACGAAGGCCGAGCGGGCGTCGTTGACGTTCTGCCGCCAGTTGCCGGTCCGCGGCGGGCTCGGCGCGGCGTTGGTCAGCGCCGCGACCGCGTTCAGCAGCATGGCGCTCGCCGCGGAGGCCGGCATCGCGCGGGTCGCGCCGAGGGCGGTGGCCTGGATCTCGCCGCGACCGAGATTGCCGTGGATCAGGGCGAGGAACGGGATGTCGGGCCCGCGCGCGGTGGACAGCGCTTGGCGCAGCCGCCGTACGGATTCGGAGGTCAGCGCGCTGACGTCGCTGATGATCAGCGACGCGCCCCGCGGCGGGACGGCGTCGCCGTAGAGGTCGTGCAGCACCACGGACGTGCCGCCGCCGAGATTGCGCGCGAGCCGCTCGCCGCGCTCGACGTCGTCGGTCAGGATCAGGGTCTGGCCCAAGATCTCCCCCCTGCGGCGCGCCCCCCGCCCGGGCGCTTCACCCACCGGTGTGCGGACGCTATAGGACCGGACACCATAATATCGCCGGCTATATGCACAGCACTCAGGGGAGATTTGACGGCATTCCGTTAAAATTCCGACTGCCGAAGCTGGTGTTCGCTACTTCTCATGGCCGTCGTGCAGGAGGGGCTGGATCAACGCGGGGGGGGGGACCGGTCGGCGCGGAGGCCGCCCTTGCCTCGCGGCGTCCGGACCGCCAGAACGCCGGCATGCTGCGCGTCAACGACCTCACCTATCGCATCGGCGACCGTCTGATTCTCGATTCCGCGAGCTTCACGATCCCGGAAGGCGCCCGGGTCGGGCTCGTCGGGCGCAACGGGGCCGGCAAGACCACCCTGTTCAAGGCCATTCTCGGCGACCTCCCGGTCGACGCGAAGTCGGTGGCGCTGCCCAAGGGCATGCGGATCGGCGCCGTCGCCCAGGAGGCGCCGGCCGGACCGGAGACGCTGCACGCCGTCGTGCTGGCCGCCGACACGGAGCGCGCCCGCCTGATGGCGGAGGCCGAGCACGCGGACGGGCTGCGCCGGGCCGAGATCGAGACGCGGCTCGTGGATATCGGCGCCCACTCGGCGCCGGCCCGGGCCGCCGCGATCCTGCACGGGCTGGGCTTCGACGCGGCCGCCCAGGCGCGACCCTGCTCGGACTTCTCCGGCGGCTGGCGGATGCGCGTGGCGCTCGCCGCCGTGCTGTTCTCGGAGCCGGACCTGCTGCTCCTCGACGAGCCGACCAACTACCTCGACATCGAGGGCACGCTCTGGCTGTACGATTACCTGGAGCGCTACCCGCGCACCGCGATCATCATCAGCCACGACCGCGACCTGCTCGACACAAGCGTCGACCACATCCTGCACCTCGACCGCGGCAAGCTGACGATCTACCGCGGCGGCTACACCAGCTTCGCCAAGCAGCTCTCGGAGAAGCGCGTTCTCCAGGCCAAGGCGAAGGCCAAGCAGGATGCCGAGCGCGCGCATCTGCAGAGCTTCATCGACCGCTTCAAGGCCAAGGCCACCAAGGCGCGGCAGGCCCAGTCGCGGATGAAGCGGCTCGCCAAGATGGAGCCGATCGCGGCTCTGCTCGAGGACGACGTGCCGGTGATTCACCTGCCGAGCCCCGAGAAGCCGCTGTCGCCGCCGATCGTCGCCATGGAGCGGGTCAAGGCCGGCTACGGCGACCGGATCGTCCTCACCGGCCTCGACCTAAGCCTCGCGCCAGACGACCGGGTCGCGCTGCTGGGCGCCAACGGCAACGGCAAGTCGACCTTCTGCAAGCTGATCGGCGGCCGGCTCGGGCCGGTCGCCGGCGAGGTGAAGCGCTCCTCCAAGATGGAGGTCGCCTACTTCGCCCAGCACCAGCTCGACGAGCTGCGCCCCGCCGAGAGCGCCTACGCGCATGTCCGGACCCTGATGCCCGACGTGCCGGAGGCGAAGGTGCGCAGCGCCACGGCGCGGCTCGGCTTCGGCGCCAACAAGGCCGACACGCCGGTCGAGAAGCTGTCGGGCGGCGAGAAGGCGCGGCTGCTGATGGGGCTCGCGGCCTTCCACGGCCCGCACCTCCTGATTCTCGACGAGCCGACCAACCACCTCGACATCGAGAGCCGGCAGGCCCTCGTGGAGGCGATCAACGACTACGAGGGCGCCGTCATCCTCGTCTCGCACGACCGGTTCCTGGTCGAGGCCTGCGCCGACCGGCTCTGGCTGGTCGCGGACGGCACGGTGAAGACCTTCGACGGGGACATGGACGATTACCGGCGCTTCGTCCTGTCGGGGCCCGAACGCGAGGCAGAGCGCGAGGCCGAGCCGTCCGGCGGCCAGAAGGCCGAGGCGCGCCGCGCCGGCGTCGAGCGCCGCGCGGCCCTGGCGCCCCTGCGCAAGCGGCTGGAGGCCATCGAGGCGCGGATGGCCAAGCTGACCGCGGCGATCCAGAAGATCGACGCGGCCCTGGAGGACGGGTCCGCGTTCCGGGAAAACGCCGCCAAGGCCGGCGAGATCGCCAAGATGCGGTCGGACGCCGCGACTGCGCTCGCCGCCGCCGAGGAGGAGTGGTTGACGGTCAGCACCGAGATCGAGGCGGCGTGACGCGGCGGCCCGCGCGACTCGGCCGAGCGCGCGGGCCGGCCGGCGCGGGCGACCGGCGCGGCGGCCGCCTCAGACCGCACCTTCGATCGCCCGCTCGAGGATGTCGACGCCGAGGTCGATCTCCGCGTCGGTGGCGGTCAGCGGCGGGGCGATGCGGAACACGCCGCCCATGCCGGGCAGCTGCACGATGTTCATGCTCAGCCCGAGTTCGAGGCAGCGCCGCGTGATCGCGTCGCCCAGCTCCGGCGCCGGCACCTTCGTGTCCCGGTCGGCCACGATCTCCATGCCCTGAAGGAGCCCGCGCCCGCGCACGTCGCCGATGCAGGCGAAGCGCTGCTGCAGCGCCCGCAGCCGCGCCGCGAGCCGCGCGCCGGCCGCCTCGGCCCGGCCGACCAGGCCGTCGCGCCGGACGATCTCCAGCACCTTGAGCCCCACCGCGGCGGGAAGCGGGTCGGAGACGTGCGTCGTGTAGAACAGGAAGCCGCGGGCGTGACAGAGATCCTCGATCTCCGGCGTGGTCAGGACCGCCGCGAGCGGCAGGCCGGCGCCTAGGGTCTTCGACAGGGTCAGGATGTCGGGCACCACCCCGTCGCGCTCGCAGGCGAACATCAGGCCGGTGCGGCCGATACCCGTCTGGGCCTCGTCGAGGATCAGCAGCATGCCCCGCTCGGTGCACTTGCGCTTGAGGGCCGCGAGGTAGCCGGGCGGAAGTTCGAGGATGCCGCCGGAACTGAGGATCGGCTCGGCCAGGAAGGCCGCGAGGTTGCCGGTCGACTGCCGATCCACCAGCGCGAAGGCGTAGTCGAGCTCGGTCTGCCAGTCGGCGGCCCCGTCCCGCGCGAAGGTGGGGCGGTAGGCGTTCGGTGCGGGAATCGCGAAGGAGCCGACGGGGGCCGGGCCGTAGCCCTTGCGGCCGGCGCTGTAGGTCGCCGAGGCGGCGCCCGCCGTCATGCCGTGCCAGGACTGCGCGAAGCTCACGATCTCCCAGCCGCCGGTGGCGAGCTTGGCCATGCGCAGGGCGGCCTCGTTGGCCTCGGCGCCGGTGGTCAGGAGAAGCGTCCGCTCCAGCCCGCCGGGGGCGAGGCCGGCCAGCTCCGTCGCGAGGTCCACCACCGGCCGGCTCAGCATGCCGCTGAACAGGTGATCCAGGCGGCCGACGTGGTCCGAGACGACGGCGGCGATCTCGGGATGCCCGTGCCCCAGGATCGCGCTCATCTGGCCGGAGGTGAAGTCCAGGATCTCCCGGCCGTCCGCGTCGTAGACGAAGCTCCCCTCGGCCCGCTCGATGATCACCGGCGCGAAGGTGCCGCCGTAGCGCACCAGGTGCCGGCGGGCGCGCGTCCAGAAATCGGGGTCGTCGTTCCGCGTCGTCATCGATCCGGGTCCCGTGGCAGGCCGGCCCATGCTAGGACGACCGAAGACCCCAGAGAAGCTTATAGTTCTGAACCCAGGGTTCAGCGATCCTGATGGCCCAGAGCCTCGACATCGACCTCCTGCGCAGCTTCGCCACGGTGGCGGAGACGGGTGCGCTGAGCCGGGCCGCGGAGCGGGTCGGGCGCAGTCAGGCCGCCCTGAGCATGCAGATGAAGCGGCTGGAGGATCTGGTCGCGCAGCCGCTGCTGCGGCGGACCGGGCGCGGTGTGGTGCTCACCGTCCAGGGCGAGCGCCTCCTCGTCCACGCGCGCCGGATCCTCGCCTCGCACGACGACGCGGTGGCCGAGCTGTCCGGCGGGCGCCTCAACGGCACCTTGCGGTTCGGCTGCCCGGACGATTACGCGCAGGCCTTCCTTCCAGCCCTGTTGCGCGGCTTCGCGCGCCTTCACCCCGACGCCGCGATCGAGGTGGTCTGTGCCGCGACGCCCCGTCTGGAGGATCGCCTGGGCCGCGGCGGGCTCGATCTGGCGCTCGTCTCCGTCCCCCTGACGGCCGGGCGGGAGATCCTGCGGCGCGAGGACCTCGTCTGGGTCGCGCCGCGCGGCGCCGCGGCGCCTTGGCCCGACCCGCTGCCGCTCGCGCTCGGCGACCCCGACACCCTGGACCACCGGGCGGCCCGGGCCGCCCTCGACCAGGCCGGGCGCGCGTACCGGATCGCCTACGCGAGCGGCAGCCTGTCCGGGCTGCTGGCGGTGGCGCGCTCTGCCCAGGCTGTGGCGGTGCTCACCCGCGCCGCGGTCCCGCCCGACTTGCGCATCCTGACCCGCGGCAGCAGCCTGCCCGCGCTGCCGCGGATCGGCCTGACGATCCGCCTGGACGCCGCGCATGCGGCGCCGCTGACTCGCGCCTTCGCCGCCCACCTGCGCGCGATCCTGCCGACGCTCTGATCGGGCGACCGCACAGGGCACCCGTCGGTCCGGGCTCCGCGGACCGGGACCGGTGGCGAGCGCGGCCCTAGCCCTCCTCGGACGGCTTCTGCCAGACCACGACGATCTCGTCGTTGTCGACGTTGATCCAGTTGATGTGCGTCCGCGGATGGGCTTGGCGGATCGTCTCGAAATGCGCGCTGTTGCAGAGGAGGTAGATGTCGCTCCCGGTGTCGTCCAGGCGTGCCTCGGCCTCGTGCACGACGGAGCGGAGGCTCGGACCCGGCAAGTGCGCGGCTCGGAGCTTCCTGCCGGCCAGTTCCGGGAAGGCCACGCTCCAGGCCGCCGTCACCCGCGGGCTGTCGTACGCCACGACCGTGTCGGTCCCGACGAGCCGGGACGGGCTGTGATCCAGCCGGACATCCTCGCTCCAGTTGCGATTGGCCGCGGCGATCGTCTTCGTCGTCTCCGGCGACACGACCGGCGTCGTCGCCGTGGCCGCCGCCATCGCCGCGGCGGCGACCTGCGTGCCTCGCCGGTCGGTCACGTCGAGCGCAGCGTCGATCACCTGGATGCGGTTCTCGACCAGGGCGAAGACGGCGCCGGCCGCCTCCGGCGTGAGCGTGTAGATCGACCGCGGATCCGGCGCCGCGACGGGCTTCACGTCGTGCGCCGGCGCGAGCGCGGCCGCCTCGGCGGGGAGCGCCTTCTGGGCGCCAGCCGTGATCGCGGCCATCGGAGGTACGTAATCCATCGCGCAGTCTCCAGCTTTTCCTCCGACGCGGAACCCGGCCTCCGATCCGCGCAGCGTCGTCGCTCCGGCGTCTACCGGCCGCCGACGGCCACGTGGCGCGGGCATTGACGACGGTCATGGCGATGCGGAGCGCCGCGACCCCGAGCGTTCTGCGGCAGCGCCGTGAAGTCAGCTCTGCCCGAGGCCGGCCGTGCGGGCCGGGCCATCGGAGTACGCCGCGCCTGCCGGAGCGGCCGCTTACGCGGGGTAACGACGAGAGAGGGACCACCTCGGTCATCGAGGGCCCGCCGGTCCTCATGACCGCGAGCGCCCCATCCGCGAGCTTCATGCCTCGTTGAATCGGATTTGTGGGCAAGGACTTGAGTCTGTCAACGATGCGTAAGTTGAATCCTCGCACGGTTCCGATTCCCCGCACCCGATTTGGTGACGAATTCGAAAATAAGCTCGGGTCGATCGATGCGTTGCTTCGCTCCGCTAGAGAAAGACAGAGGCGCGTATCGGGTATTCGTGACTCTCGGACCGCGACACTGAAAGTGCGGGCGATCCACAGGTGGCGGGGGCTGCCACGGCGTCCGCTCGACTACGCGGGTCTCCCGACCCGCCCCGACGCTGGCTCAGAGGGCACGCCTGTCGCGGGGGGGCCGGACCGGCGGTCCCGCCCTGCGGGATGCGCATGGGTGCGGTGTTTGCCCGCGGCCCGCGGACATGCGAGAGAGGCCGGATGTTGACCGTCGATAGCCTCTGGCGCGCGCGGCACCGGCTCGCGCAGTTCGGGAAGAAGCGGACAGGCTCGCCGCGCATCCTCGTGATCGGCGTCTGTCAGGCCGGATCCATCGCCAAGACGATGCGCTACCTGCTGCCGCACGCGCAGGTCGATTTCGTCTCGGCGTTCACGGCCTCACGCCGGTTCCCGCGGCTCGCCGACCTGATGGCGCATGCGGACGGGTACGACCACGTTTTCACCAGCATCTACCTGCCCAAGTTCAAGGGCGGCGGCACGATCGACACCCTGCGGACGCATCCGAAGGTCCGCCTGATCCCGACCATCGTGTTCAGCGCCTACCATCCCGACTTGGTCCACGTCGGCGTGCAGGATTCCGTCACCCTCAACGGCCTGATCTCGGGGCCGATGGGGCACTCGCACTCGGCGATCACGCTGTTCGCCTACCTGTCGGGCTTCTCGCAGGCGCAGGCGCTGCGGCTGTTCTCCGAACCGGTCTTCGAGCGCCTGGGATACTTCAACCTCTGGGACGAGTCGGTCGCGTACCTGCGCGGGCTCGGCGTCCAGGCCGGGTACGATCTCGACACGCACCTCACGCGCTGGGCGCGCCGGGGCTGCTTCATGCACTCGATCAACCACACGAAGCTCTACGTCGTGGCCGACCTCGCCCGGGGTCTGCTGACCCGTGCCGGCGTGCCCTTCGAGGAATGCGACCTCGACGCGTTCCTCCCCGACGATCTCGGCGGCCAGGGCAGCTGGCCGGTCTATCCGGAGATCGCCCAGCATTACGGCGTGCCCGGCAGCGCCCTGTTCTTCAAGGCGGAGACGCGCCGGTCCGGCCCCGCGCGCACGATGAGCCGGGCCGAGTTCGTCGCCGCCTCCTACGCGAACTACGACCGGCGCGAGCGGAAGCTCCTGATCTCGCAGCGCGTCCAGGGCTGGCTCAACGATCAGCCCACGGTGGACTTCCTGCGCGAGGCCGCGGGCCGGGGCGAGGCGCCGGCGCGGCCGGCAAGCCGCGCCCCGGCGGTGAATGCCGGCAGTCTCGCCGGCCACGCCTCGTAGCGACCGTCCGGGCACTTCCCCACGTTCCCGGCGTTGTCGCGCACGGCCCGCCGCCGCGGGATGGACGTCGAGGTGTCCCGATGAGTTCCGTGTCCCGCCATCGCGCGGGTCGTACCGCGACCGCGGCGGCCCTGACGCTCGTCGGCTCGGCGGCGGCCCTGGTCGGCTGGAGCGCGCTCGCGGTGAACCGGCGCATGCCTCTGCCGCCCGCGCTGCCGGGCCGGCACGAGCGGCTCCGGACCCGGCGCGCCGGCGCGCTCTCGCTGTACTGGTCCGCGGAGGCCGAGGGCGTCCCGCTCCTGCTGATCCACTCGATCAACGCGGCAGCCAACGCCTACGAGGTCCGGCCGCTGTACCTGCGCTACCGCGGCACGCGGCCGGTCTACGCCCTGGATCTCCCGGGTTTCGGCTTCTCGGAGCGCTCGCGCCGGCGCTACACGCCGCGCCTGATGGTGGAGGCGATCCACGCGGCGGTCGACGAGATCCGGAGCCGCCACGGCGGCTGGGCGATCGACGCCCTGGCCCTGTCGCTCTCGTGCTCGTTCCTGGCGCGGGCGAGCCTGGAGCGGTCCGACGCCTATCGCAGCCTCGCGCTGATCAGCCCGACGGGGTTCGACGCCCGGCTCTCCGGGGACGGGCCGCCGGACGGCCATCGCGGCCGCGACTGGCTGCGCCGCGTCCTCGACCGCCCTCCCCTGGGGCGGCCGCTCTTCGATGCCCTGGTGACGCGGCCGAGCATGCGGTTCTTCCTGGCGAAGACCTTCGGCTCGTCCGACATCAACGAGGGGCTGCTGGCCTACGATTACGCGTCGGCCCACCAGCCCGGCGCCGAGCACGCGCCCTTCTGCTTCATCGCCGGCCACCTGTTTCCCACCGACGCGACGCGCCTCTACGAGCGCCTGCGCCTCCCGGTCTGGATGGTGCACGGGGAGCGCGGCGACTTCGTCGACTACCGGCTGGTGCCCCGGGTCGCCGACCGGCCCAACTGGCGCGTCGACACCCTGCCGACCGGCGCCTTCCCGCATTTCGAGCGGCCGGAGGCGGTCGCGGCCGGCTACGACGCGTTCCTGGCGAGCATCATTCGCCTGCCGGCGGCTCGACCGGCGTGATCCGGTAGCGGAGCCACACGACGCCGTCGGACAGGCGCTCGCAGGCCGTCAGGTCGAGCTTGCGGCGGCTGCCCATCGTGTCCGCCTCCTCGCCGCCGATGTCGAACACCGCCGGCGTCCCGCTCAGGCCATCGACCGCGGGCACGAGGAGCAGGCTCAGCTCGTCGATGAGCCCGGCCTTCAGCATCGACCCGTTGATGTGGCCGCCGCCCTCGACGAGGAGCCGCTCGATCCCGAACAGGGCGCGCAGCTTCGCGGCCGCCAGGGGGAAGTCGACCGCCCGGTCGCCCGCGAACAGGTAGGACTGGCCGCCCGCCCGCAGCGCGCGCAGGTGCGAATCCGGCACGGACTCGGTGAGCACCACCACGACGTGGTCCCCCTCGATCGCGTCGCGCGCGCCCCAATCCAGGCGACCCCGCGCGTCGAGGGCCACGGCGTAGCCGGGCGCGTCGCGGCGGGCGACGTGGTCCTCCCGCGGGACCGGCACGCCGTCGTCCGCGACCGGCTCCGGCAGCGGATCGGCGCTGTCGGCGTAGCCCTGCATGGTGACGCGCCCGCACATCCAGGCATCGCCCTTCAACTCGCCGTGGACGCGCTCGTAATGGCTGTCGGCGTCCAGCGTCTTCCAGCGTCGCACCTTGATCCGGCCGTCGACCGACGAGGTCATGTGACAGATCACGTAGGGGCGTTCGGCCGATTCCATGGGCGCTCCTCGCTCGGCGCGCCGGGGCCTCCCGCGCGGGCCACGCCGAAACTAGGCGGCGCGCCGGCCGCGCCCAGCGGATCGAACGCCGCAGCGCTTCGCGTCGGTGGACCCGGCGGTCCCCGGTCCGTAAGGATGAGTAAGCCGCCGGGAGCGGCGTCCGCGCTGGAATCCGATGATCGACCTGACCCTCGAGGCCGCCCGCACCGTCGTCGACACCGCCCTGCGGGAGGCGCGGAACCGCAACCTCAAGCCCTTGGCCGTCGTCGTCTACGATGCCCGCGGCGCGCTCAAGGCGGTCGCGGTCGAGGACGGCACGTCCCTGCGCCGGGCCGAGATCGCGAGCGGCAAGGCCAACGGCGCCCTGGCGCTGGGCCTCGGCTCGAGGGCGATCCACGCGCGGGCGGAGCAGCAGCCCTACTTCGTCGCCGCCGTCACCCACCTCGCCGGTCCCGACGCCCTCGTGCCGGTGCCGGGGGGCGTGCTGATCCGCTCCGGCGAGGGACGTCTCCTCGGCGCGGTCGGCATCTCCGGCGACACCTCGGACAACGACGAGATCTGCGCGGTGGCCGGGATCGAGGCGGCCGGCCTCAGGCCGGATACCGGCGCCTGACCGTGCGCCCGCGGCGGCGCGACTGGCTGGCCGGCGCGATCGCCCTCGCGGCCGTGCGGCCCGCCCGCGCGGCCGACGCGCTCTACCGGCGCGGCAACGACGCCGATCCCGAGACGCTGGACCCGCACCGCTCGTCCACGGTCGCGGAGGCGCACATCCTGCGCGACCTCTGCGACGGACTGCTCACCTACGACAACCGGGGCACGATCATCCCGGGCGCGGCGCGCGCCTGGTCCGTCTCCGAGGACGGGGTGAGCCTGCGTTTCGACCTGCGCCCCGACGGTCGCTGGTCGAACGGCGAGCCGGTCACCGCCGACGATTTCGTCTACGCGTTCCGCCGGATGCTCGACCCGACGACGGCGGCGAAGTACGCCGAGATCCTGTTCCCGATCCGCAACGCCGCCGCCGTGAACCGCGGCGCGGCCCCGGCCGACGCCCTCGGCGTCGCCGCCGAGGGGCCGCTCCGGCTCGCGATCACGCTGGAACAGCCGACGCCCTACATCCTGGAGCTCCTGACCCACCAGACCGCGCTGCCGGTCCACCGCGCCTCGGTCGAGCGCTACGGCGACAGCTTCACCCGGCCGGGAAACCTCGTGACCAACGGACCCTACCGGCTCGCCGACCGCGTGCCGGGCGGCGCGATCACGCTGGAGGCCAACCCGCACCATCCGGACGCCGCGAGCCTCGCGATTCCGCGCGTCGCCTTCCTGCCGACGCCCGACATCGCCGCCGCGGTGCGCCGCTACGCCGCCGGCGAGATCGACTCGCTCTCCGACCTGCCCGTCGACCAGATCGCCGACCTGCGCCGCCGCTTCGGGCCGCAGGTGGTGCTCGGCCCCTCGCTGGGGCTCGCGGCGCTGGTTGTGAACACGCGCAAAGCGCCGTTCTCGGACCGGCGCGTCCGCCGGGCGCTGTCGCTCGTCATCGACCGCGAGTACCTCGCCGACGGGCTCAACGGCGGCACGATGAGCCCGGCCTACTCCCTGTGCCCGCCCGGCCTCGACAATTATCGGACGCCCCCCGAGACCGAGGGCCGCCTCGGCCTGCCGATCGATCACGAGGCGGAGGCGCGCCGGCTGCTCGCGGAGGCGGGGTTCGGGCCCGACCGGCCGCTCACCGTGGAATACCGGTTCAACATCAGCGACAACAACCGCACCATCGCGGTGGCGATCGGCGAGATGTGGCGCGACCTCGGGATCGTGACCCGCTTCGTCTACACGGACGCGAAGACGCATTTCGCCTACCTGCGCGACGGCGGCGATTTCGACGTCGCCCGCTACAGCTGGATCGCCGACTATTCCGATCCGCAGAACTTCCTGTTCCTGCTCCAGAGCGGGAACGACGGCATGAATGCCGGCCACTGGTCGGACCCCGCCTACGACGCCCTGATGGCGCGAGCCGCCACTGAGCGCGACCTCGCCCGCCGGGCCGGCCTGCTCTACGACGCGGAGGCGATCGCGCTGCGCGAGCTGCCCTGGATCCCGCTGATGCACTACCGCTCGAAGGCGCTGATCGCGCCGCGGCTGCACGGCTATCACCCGAACCTGCGCAACGCCGCGCCGACCCGCTTCATGAGGCTCGACGCGTGATCCGCTTCATCCTGCGCCGCCTCCTCCAGGCCGTGCCGACGCTGCTCGCCGTGGTGACCGTCAGCTTCTTCCTGATGCGGCTCGCCCCGGGCGGGCCGTTCGACCTGGAGCGGCCGCTGGCGCCCGCCGCCCTGGAGAACCTGCGCCGGGTCTACGGCCTCGACCGGCCGCTGATCGCGCAGTTCGGCAGCTACCTCGCGGCGCTGGCGCAGGGCGATCTGGGACCCTCCTTCTCGTTCCGCGACCAGACCGTCCTCGGCCTGATCGCCCGGGGCCTGCCCGTCTCCGCGACGCTCGGCGTCCTCGCCCTCGCGCTGGCCACCGCGCTCGGCGTCGGGCTCGGGATCGCGGGGGCGCTCCGGCGCGGCGGGTTCGTCGACCGGCTGCTCGGCGTCGGGGCCGCCCTGACCCTCTCGCTGCCGAGCTTCGTCGTCGCGCCGCTGCTCCAGATCGCCTTCGGGCTGACCCTGCGCTGGCTGCCGCTCGGCGGCTGGAACGACGGCGCGCCGAGCCATCTGATCCTGCCGGTGGTGACCCTGGCCCTGCCGCAGGTCGGTGCCCTGGCCCGGCTCACCCGGACCTCGCTGGCCGAGGCCCTGCGGACGCAGCCGGTCCGCACCATGCGCAGCCTCGGCCTGCCGCCGGCCCGCGTCGCCCGGCACGCCCTGCGGGGGGCGCTGCTGCCGGTGGTGGCCTATCTCGGGCCGCTCGCGGCGGCCCTGCTCACCGGCTCGGTGGTGGTGGAGACGATCTTCGGGCTGCCGGGCATCGGGCGGTACTTCGTGGAGGGCGCGCTCAACCGCGACTACACGCTGGTCATGGGCACGGTCCTGCTCGTCGCCGGGCTGGTGATCCTGCTCAACCTCGCCGCCGACCTCGCCTGCGCGTGGCTCGACCCGCGCCTCCGGGTGGCGGCGTGACCGCGACCGCGACCGTGGCGGCGCCGGGTCCGGCCCGGCGCGCCGTCCTCCGGTTCGCGCGGGAGCGCACCGCCGTGGCGGCGCTCACCCTGCTGGTCCTGATCGCCCTCGCCTGCCTGATCGGCCCGGGCCTCACCGGCCACGATCCCGAGCGCGCCTATCCGGACCTGCGCCAGCTCCCGGCCGGCCTCACCGCGCAGCCCGACGCCGCGCGTCTCCGGCCGGCGCTCGAGCGCCTGGCCTTCCGCATGCGCGCGCGGCTCGACGCGGTCGAGCGCGACGGCGACACGATGCGGCTCACCCTGGGGTCCGACGCGGGCGTCGACCGCCGCAGCCTCGTCTACCTGCCGCGCTCGGCGCTGTTCGGGACGCCCGCCGTCCTGGAGGACCGGGACGGCGGGCGCGGCCTCGTCGTAGCGGTGCCGATCCGGCGCCTCCACTTCCCCCTCGGCACCGACATCCAGGGCCGCGACCTGCTGACCCGCTGCCTCGTCGCCGGACGGATCTCGCTGGCGATCGGGCTCGCGGCCAGCCTCGTCGCCCTGCTCATCGGTGTCGCCTGCGGCGCGACGGCGGGCTTCGTCGGGGGCGCCGTCGACGCCGCGATGATGCGCGCCGTCGACGTGCTCTACGCCCTCCCCTTCGTGTTCTTCGTGATCCTGCTGCTGGTGTTCTTCCGCCCGAGCCTGCTGCTCATGCTGGTGGCGATCGCCGCGGTGGAATGGCTCGACATGGCCCGGGTGGTGCGCGCCGTGACCCTGTCGCTGCGCGAGCGCGACTTCGTCCGCGCCGCGCGGGCGCTCGGGCTCGGGACACCGCGCATCATCCTCCGGCACATCGTGCCCAACACCCTCGGCCCGGTGGTGGTGACCGCCACGCTGCTGGTGCCGCAGGTGATCCTGCTGGAGAGCTTCCTGTCGTTCCTCGGGCTCGGCGTGCAGGAGCCGCAGACCAGCTGGGGCGTCCTGATCGCCGAGGGCGCCCGCTCCATCGAGGCGGCGCCGCACCTGCTCGCGGCCCCGGCCGCCTTCCTGATCGCGACCCTGGTGGCGCTCAACCTGATCGGCGACGGCCTCGCGGACGCGCTGGAACCCCGCGGGGACTGAGGCCGCGTCGGGCGGCGTATCCGGACTCAGCCCAGGCGCCGGATCGGGGCACCGGCGAGCCAGGCCTCAATGTCCTCCACCGCCTGGGTGAAGAACGTCCGGTAGTTGCTGCGCGACACGTAGCCGAGATGCGGCAGGGCCAGCACGTTGGGCAGGCGCCGGAACGGGCTGTCGGCCGGAAGGGGCTCGGTCTCGAACACGTCGAGGCCGGCTCCCGCGATCCAGCCTTCCTCCAGGGCCTGGAGCAGCGCGGCCTGATCGACGATCGGCGCGCGCGAGGTGTTCACGAGAAAGGCGTCGCGGCGCATGCGGCGCAGCTCGGCCGCGCCGAGCAGGCCGCGCGTCCGGTCGCCCAGCACGAGGTGGATCGTGACGACGTCGCTCGCCTCCAGCAGGGCCTCCTTCGAGGCCGCCCGCTCCACCCCGGCGGCGGCGGCGCGGGCGTCGTCGAGATTCGGGCTCCAGGCGATCACCCGCATGCCGAAGGCGCGCCCGATCTCGGCCACCCGAGTCCCGATCTTCCCGAGGCCGAGGACGCCGAGGGTCGCACCCGCGAGGTCGGTGCCGATCGTGCTCTGCCAGGGGCCGCCTGCCCGCAGGGTCAGGCTCTCCGGCGCCACGTGACGGGCCAGTCCGAGGATCAGCGCCCAGGTCAGCTCCGTCGGCGGCGTCGGGCTCGAATCCGTGCCGCAGACGACGACGTTGCGCGCCCTGGCCGCCGCGAGGTCGATGGCGAGGTTGCGCATGCCGCTGGTCACGAGCAGCTCGAGCCGGGGCAGCCGCTCCAGCAGCGCCGCCGGGAACGGCGTCCGCTCCCGCATGATCACGAGGATCTCGGCCTGCGCGATCCGCGCCACGAGATCGTCGGGATTCGCGATGTGCTGGGCGATCGCGGAGACGGCGACGCGGTCGGAGAGGCGCGTCCAGTCCGCGAGCGCGAGAGCCGCCTGCTGGTAATCGTCGAGGATCAGGCAGGTGCGCATGAGAGGGGGTTAGGCCTCGGTGGAAGGTGCGTCAACGGTCGCCGTGCGACGACGCGCGGCGCCCTGTTCCTATGCGCCGGCCAGAGCCGCGAACGCTGCCGCCACGCCGGCGGCGCCGGGATCCTGGACACCGGCGAGGTCCCCGGCCGCCAGGTAGCTCGAGCGGCCCGCGCCGGCGCGCTCCATCCCGGCCGTGGCCTCGGCACCGGCCCGGGCGGCCGCCGCGGCGGCGGCCAGATCGCCGTTCTTCAGCGCCTCCACGGCTGGGATCAGGGCGTCGAGCAGGGTGCGGTCGCCGGCCTTAGCGCCGCCGTAGCCCTGGACGCGCGCCACCCCCTGCCCGAGAGCCTCGGGCCACGCGGCGCCGTCGGCGAGGGCCGAGGCCGTCGCGGCGAAGAAGATCGATCCGAGCACGCCGCTCGATCCGCCGACCGCGCGCCCAATCCGCTCGGCGAGCGCCCGGCACAGGGCCGCGGGCTCGGCCTGCGGCAGGCGGTCGAGATCGGCCTGGACGGCGCGGGCCGCGCCCGCGAAGGTCGTGCCGGCGTCGCCGTCGCCGACCTTGGCATCGAGGCTGTTCAGAGAACCCTCGGCCCGGATCAGGGCCTCGGCGACGACCCGGATCCGGGCAGCGGTGACGGCGTCGTGCGACGGCGCGAAGGCCTCGCCCGCGAGCCCCGCGGGCACCGGCCGCAGGATCGGCGGCTCGACCCGGACCGCCGCGGGCCAGGCCGGGACCGGGACGGGCTCCGACAGGGCGCGCTCCAGCGCGTCGTCGAGCGGCAGGACCGACAGCGAGGCGCCGTGCATGTCGAGCGCCGTCATCAGCGGGGCGGGCCCGAGCAGCAGGCGGACGCGCTGGCCCAGATCGGTCGCGAGCACCGCCCGGGTGAGGATCTGCATCTCCAGGGCGGAGGCGGAGCCGAGATTGTTCACGAGCAGCGCCAGCCCGTCCGCGCCCGGGACGGACCGCGCGAGACGCTCGGCCATCATGCGGGCGAGCTCGCTGGCCTTGGGCAGGGCGATGCGCTCCGCGCCGGGCTCGCCGTGGATACCGAGGCCGAGTTCGGCCTGCCCCTCCGCCAGCCGCTCGCTGCGCGCCGAGCCGGGGATCGTGCAGGTCGAGACCGCGATGCCGAGCGACTTCGCCGCCCCGGCGGCCCGGCGGGCGAGCGCCGCCACGGTCTCGAGCGGTTCTCCGGCCTCCGCGGCGTGACCCGCCACCTTGTGCACGAACAGCGTCCCGGCGACGCCGCGGGGCTGCTTGGCGTCCGGGAGGGCGATGTCGTCCGACACGATCACGGTCTCGACCTTGTGGCCCAGCGCCCGGGCGCGCTCGGCGGCGAGGCCGAAGTTCAACCGGTCGCCCGCGTAGTTCTTGATGACGAGCAGGCACCCGGCCGGTCCCGTCACCGCGAGGATCCCGGCCAGGACCGCGTCGACGCTCGGCGAGGCGAAGACGTCGCCGCAGACGGCGGCGCTCAGCAGGCCCGGCCCGACGAAGCCGGCATGGGCCGGCTCGTGACCGGAGCCGCCGCCGGAGACGACCGCGACCTTCCCGGAATCCGGAGCGGCGCGGAGAACGACGCGGATGCCCGGGTCGCCGTCGAGCCGCGCCAGGCGTCCGCCGCTGGCCGCGACGAGGCCGTCGACCGCATCGTTGACCAGGGTGGAGCGGGCGTCGATGAAATGGGCCATGGCGTGACCTTCGATGGGGCCGGCCCGCGATTCTGCGCCGGCGGATCCGCGCGCATTGTCCGCGCTGTCGAGCCCTGCTGGCAACGGTCTCCGTCCCCGCGAGCAGAGCGAAGCGATCCGGGCAGCGCCACGCCGACCGACGTCCCGCTGCCCTGGCTCGCTTCGCCGCGCTCGCTAGAACGATGGTCTGACGCGTCCCCTCACTCCTTCACGGCGCCGGTGAGCGCGGACACGTAGTACTCGACGAAGAACGAGTAGAGGATCACCAGCGGCAGCGAGCCGAGCAGCGCGCCGGCCATCAGCGAGCCCCACTTGTAGACGTCGCCGTCCACGAACTCGCTCACCACGGCGATGGGCACCGTCTTGTTCTGCGTCGAGGACAGGAAGGTCAGCGCGTAGATGAACTCGTTCCAGCACAGGGTCAGCGAGAAGATCCCCGCCGAGATCAGCCCCGGGAAGGCGAGCGGCAGGATGATCTTGGTGAGGATCTGCCACCGGCTGGCGCCGTCCATCAGCGCGCATTCCTCGAGCTCGTAGGGGATGGTCTTGAAGTAGCCCATCAGGAGCCAGGTCGAGAACGGGATCAGGATCGTCGGATAGGCGAGGATCAGGGCGATCGGCGAGTCGAACAGGCCGTAGGCCTGGATGATCGTGGCGAGCGGGATGAACAGGATGGAGGGCGGCACAAGGTAGGCGAGGAAGATCGCCGCCCCGACCCAGCCGGCGCCCCGGTAGCGCACGCGGACGCACGCGTAGGCGGCGAGCACGCTCGCGAACAGCGACAGCACGGTCGCCGCCACCGACACGTACATCGTGTTCCAGAGCCAGCGCGGATACTGCGTCTCGAAGAGGAGCTTGTTGATGTGCTTGAGCGTCGGGTCCACGACCCAGAACGGGTTGAACCGCTCCATATCGATCAGCTGCTCGTCCGGTTTGATGGCGGTGAGCGCCATCCAGTAGAACGGGAACAGCAGCACGGCGAGGATGATGAGGAGCGGCAGGTAGGTCGTCACGAGCCGCCGCGGCAGGCGCTCGAGATAGGCCATCCCCTCCGAGTTGTCGGTGAGCCCGGCGGGTTGGGCCGTGAGGACGGGGGCGAGGTGCGGGTCGGCGTGGGCCGGCGGTGCGGGCGCGCTCATCGGTCGGACTCCCCGGACTGCCAAGCCCTTCGCTGCAGGCCGAACCACGAGATGCCGATGGCCGCGAGCAGGAACGGCACCATGGCGGTGGCGATGGCCGCGCCCTCGCCGAGCGTCCCCGAGAGGATGCCGCGCTGGTACGAGAGGGTCGCCATCAGGTGGGTGGCGTTCACCGGACCGCCGCGCGTCATCGCCCAGATCAACTGGAAGTCGGTGAAGGTGAACAGCACCGAGAAGGTCATGACCACGGCGATGATCGGGGTCAGGAGCGGCAGGGTGATCCGCGAGAAGATCTGCCAGTTCGAGGCGCCGTCGAGCGTCGCGGCCTCGTAGAGCGAGGGCGAGACCGTCTGGAGACCGGCGAGCAGCGTGATGGCGATGAACGGCACGCCCCGCCAGATGTTGGCGAAGATCACGCAGGCGCGCGCCATGGCCGGCTCGCCGAGGAAGTCGATGTTGCCGTCGATCACCCCGAGATGGCGCAGCGACCAGGAGATGATCGAGAACTGGCTGTCGAAGATCCACCAGAACGCGATGGCCGACAGCACGGTGGGCACCACGAACGGGATCAGCACGATCGACCGGATGATCGACTTGAACGGCATGTTCTTGTTGAGCAGCAGCGCGAGGTAGAGACCGACCCCGAACTTCACCACGGACGCCACCGCCGTGTAGAGGCAGGTGTTGAACACCGAGAGCCAGAAGACGTCGTCGTCCCAGAGCCACTCGTAGTTCTCGAGACCGACGAAGACGCCCTCGCGGCCGATCCGCGCGTTGGTGAAGGACAGCCAGATGCCCTTCAGGAGCGGGTAGGCCAGGAACAGGCCGAGGATCAGCGCCGTCGGCAGCATGAACCAGAACCCCGCCCAGCCCCGGCTCGCGCGCACGCGCTGCCAGGCCGATCGGGTCGGGATTGCGGCCGGGGCGGGCTGCGTCAGGGCCGTGTGCGCCATGGTCTCGCCTCCGGCGGGTGGGGTCAGGTGTTCCGGAAGATGCGGGTGGCGGCGCGCTCGGCGTTCTTGATGGCGCCCTTCACGTCCTCGCGGCCGGTGCAGTGGCTGGCGAACATGTCGACGATGACGAAGTCGGCGAGCACCGCGGCGATGCGCTCGCTCACCGGCGCGAGGCCGCCCGCCGCCAGGGAGCGCCGGCCCGCCTCGGCGAAGACCGCGTTCTTCGGGTCGCTCGTCCAGATCGGGTTCTTCGGGTAGTTCGACAGGGGCTCGCAGAGGTAGCCCTGCGCCGCCTCCAGCCAGGGATTGTAGTTCGCCGCCTCCATCATGAAGGCGATGAAGGCCTTACAGGCGTTCGGCGCCTTCGAGTACTTGAAGGCCAGGATCGGGAAGGCGAGCTGGAACTCGGTGGGCTTGCCGACGGGTCCGATCGGCCAGACCGCGTGGTCCATGTCCTCGGCGAGCTTCGGGTTGTCCTTCTTGGCCGCCGCGTAGATCGAGATGCCGTTGTTGGTCAGGTAGAGGTCGCCGGCCAGGAAGGCCTTGTTGTTCGACGAGTCGTTCCACGACACCGTGCCGGGCACGAAGGTCTCGTACAGGGACTTGACGTACTCGAGCGCCTTGGCGGTCTCGGGCGAGTTGATGACGATCTTCTCGTTGGCGTCGACGAGATTGCCGCCGTGGGACCAGAGCGCCCAGTGGCACCACGTGTTGCCGTCGCCGGTGGCGTGGCCGAGGGCGAAGCCGGCCGGCGTGTTGTTCTTCTTCAGGCCGCGACAGAGCTCGAGGAAGCCCGCGGTGTCGGTGGGGAACTTGTCGAACCCGGCCTTCTTCATCGCCGAGATGCGGTAGTTCGGGTAGCCGCCGTTGAACGCCACGGGGATCGCGATCCACTTGCCCTTGACCTTGCCGTAGGCCTCCGCGGACGGGAACCAGGGGCCGTACTTCTTGGCCAGGGACTCGGCCACGTCCTCGAGCGGCAGGCACTTGTCGGGGAAGAGCGCCGGGAACGAGAACAGGCCCCAGACCATGTCGGGCCCCTGCCCGGTATTGGCGGCGACCGACGCCTTGGGCTGGATGTCGTCGAAGGACTCGTTGCTCACCGTGACCTTGACGCCCGTCGCCTTGGTGAAGGCGTCGACCAGCTTCATGAAGGCCTCGTCCTCGGCCGGAACGAAGCGCTTCCAGCGCAGGAGCGACAGGCTCGCTCCCGGCTCGGGCTTCCATTCCGCGGTCTGCGCCCAGGCCCTGGCGAAGCCGAGGAGGTCGCCGCCGGCGGCGAGGCCGGCCGCGGCGGCGCCCGCGAGGAGGGACCGGCGATCGAGAACGGACATCGTTTCTTCTCCCTCGGTGATCCTGTTTCTGAGGGCGCCGCGCGCCCCGATCCCGCGCCGGATCCGACGCGGGTCAGCTCGGCAGGCGACGGCCGGTCTCGGCGTCGAAGAAGTGCACGCGGTTCGGCCGCAGGGAGACGGTCTCGCCCGGCCGCTCGCGCACGCGCTCCCGCAGCACGCAGGTGAGATCCTGGCCTCCGGCCCGCACCGCCAGCATGGTCTCGGAGCCGGTCGGCTCCACGACGACGACCTCCGCGGCGATCCCGTCGGGCGCGAGGTCGAAATGCTCGGGGCGGACGCCGAGGATGAGCGGCCGCCCGTCGACGCCGGCAGGCGCGTCGGCGAGCGGGATCGACAGGCCGGTCTCGGTGCTGAAGGTGAGGCGCCCGTTCGCCCGGACCCGGCCGGGCACGAAGTTCATGGCCGGCGAGCCGATGAAACCCGCGACGAACAGGTTGTCGGGCCGGTCGTAGAGTTCGAGGGGCGGCCCGATCTGCTCCACGACCCCGTCGTGCATCACGACGATCCGGTCGGCCATGGTCATGGCCTCGATCTGGTCGTGGGTGACGTAGATGGTCGTGGTCTTCAGGCGCTGGTGCAGCTCCTTGATCTCGGTGCGCATCGCCACGCGCAGCTTGGCGTCGAGGTTGGAGAGCGGCTCGTCGAACAGGAAAACCTGCGGGTCGCGCACGATCGCCCGGCCCATGGCGACGCGCTGGCGCTGGCCGCCGGAGAGCTGGCGCGGGTAGCGGTCCAGCAGGTGGGTGAGCCCGAGAATCTGCGCGGCCTTGTTGACCCGGAGGTCGATCTCGGAGGCGGGCGCCTTCCGGATCCGCATCGAGAACGCCATGTTCTCGCGAACCGTGAGATGCGGGTAGAGGGCGTAGTTCTGGAACACCATGGCGATGTCCCGCTCCTTGGGCGGCACATCGTTCACCACGCGCTCGCCGATGCGGATCTCGCCGCCGGAGATATTCTCGAGCCCGGCGATCATCCGCAGGAGCGTTGATTTCCCGCATCCGGACGGGCCGACCAGGATCACGAATTCACCGTCCCGGATATCCACGGACACGCCGTGCAGGACATTCGTCGATCCGAAAGCCTTGCGAACCTCGCGGATTCCCACCGAGGCCATGCTTCCTCCCGGTCAAGGCCACTCTATCGGCGGCTCTAAGTCGGCAGTACAAAGGAGCGGCCGGGGGAAAGCAAGCGGGCGCCCGGGCAAAGCTACAGATAATCTTGGATCTGTCAGGCGGACCCGCCCGGCGCCCGTGACGAGCGGGGCCCGGTGAAACATACGGCGGGATGACGGGCCACCCGGAATGCTATGGGATCGCGCGCCGGCCGCGGAGCCGGCACCGGGCCCGTCACGCGGCCGTCGCGCGGGCGGACATCCAGGGGACGTGAGCACATGTCGTTATCGGGCCTGACCGCGCGGGAGATCCTGCCCGCCGACGGATGCCGGGGCGCCCTCGTGGGCCGGGTGTGGCGGCCGGACGTGGCCGGTCCGAGCGTCGTGGCGATCCGCGCCGACGCGGACGGCGCGGCCCGAATCCTCGACGTCACCGCCGCCTTCCCGACGGTCAGCGACCTGTGCGAGGCCCCGGATCCCGCCGCCGCCCTGCGCGGCGCCGAGGGCGAGGACCTCGGCAGCCTCGACGCGACCCTGGCCAACACGCCGCCCGACGCGCGCGACACCAGCCGGCCGTGGCTCTTGGCGCCGGTCGACCTGCAGGCCCTGAAGGCGGCGGGCGTGACCTTCGCCACCTCGATGCTGGAGCGAGTGATCGAGGAGCGCGCCCGCGGCGATCTCGCTGCCGCGGCGGCGATCCGCGCCGAGGTCGAGCGCCTGGTCGGCCGCGACCTGCGCCGACTCAAGCCCGGCTCGCCCGAGGCCATGGCCCTCAAGGAGGTGCTGGTCGCGCAGGGCGCCTGGAGCCAGTACCTGGAAGTCGGCATCGGCCCGGACGCCGAGATCTTCACCAAGGCGCAGCCGCTCTCGGCCGTCGGCTGCGGCGCGGACGCGGGCCTGCACCCGGACTCGCACTGGAACAACCCCGAGCCCGAGGTGGCGCTGGCGGTCGCCTCCGACCAGCGGATCGTCGGCGCGACGCTGGCCAACGACGTGAACCTGCGCGACTTCGAGGGGCGGTCGGCGCTGCTCCTCGGGAAGGCCAAGGACAACAACGCCTCCTGCGCCCTGGGGCCGTTCCTGCGCCTGTTCGACGGGACCTTCGGTCTCGACCACGTCCGCCGCACCACCGTGACCCTCGAGGTCACCGGCACGGACGGCTTCCGGCTGGAGGGCACCTCGCCGCTCTCCGAGATCAGCCGCGATCCGGAGGAACTGGCGGAGGCGCTGATGGGGCGGACGCACAATTATCCCGACGGCGCCCTCCTCCTCCTCGGCACCATGTTCGCGCCGATCCAGGATCGGCACGGCCCGGGGCTCGGCTTCACCCACGCCGACGGCGACCGCGTCGTGGTGGCGAGCCCGGAGCTCGGCAGCCTCGTCAACCGCATGCGCCCGTGCGACGCCTGCGAACCCTGGACCTTCGGCGCCCGCGCGCTGATGCGGAATCTCGCCGCGCGCGGGATTCTGTGACAGAGCGGCGACCGGACCGAGCCCTGAGAGCATGCCGATGACCGACACCGCCTTCCTCGACCGCCTCGCCGCGATCGTCGGACCGTCCGGTCTCGTCACCGACGCGGAGCTGCGCGGGCGCTCGGCCAACTGGACGCGCCCGACCGAGCCGTGCGCCGCCCTGGCGCTGGTGCGCCCGCGCAGCACGGAGGAGACCAGCGCCGTCATGGCCACCTGCCGCGCGGCCGGCGTCGCCGTGGTCCCGCGCGGCGGCGCCACCGGCCTCGTCGACGGCACGCTCTGCCAGCCCGACGAGATCACCCTGTCGACCGAGCGCATGACCGGCATCGAGCCGGTGGATCCGCTCGGCATGACGGTGGTGGTCGGCACCGGCGCCACCCTCGAGAGCGTGCAGGACGCCGCGTCCGCGGCGGGCCTGTTCTTCCCCCTCGATCTCGGGGCCCGCGGCTCGGCCACGGTCGGCGGCGCGATCTCCACCAACGCCGGCGGCCTGCGGGTGCTGCGCTACGGCATGATGCGCGAGATGGTGCTCGGCCTGGAGGCGGTGCTCGCCGACGGCACGGTGGTGTCGTCGATGCGGCCGCTCATCAAGAACAACACCGGGCTCGACCTCAAGCAGCTCTTCCTCGGCACCGAGGGCACGCTGGGCATCGTCACGCGGGCGGTCATCCGCCTGCGGCCGGAGCCCGCCGGCTACGCGACGGCGCTGATCGCGTGCCCCGGAGTCGACGACGGCGCGCGGGTGCTGCGGGCGGCGCAGAGCGCCTTCCAGGGGCGTGTCTCCTCGTTCGAGGGCCTGTGGCCCGACTTCTACCGGCTGATGACCGCGCCCGGGCGCGCGACCCCGCCGCTCGGTCCGGACTACCCGTTCTACGCGATCATCGAGGTCGAGTGCGTCCCCGAGGAATCGGACCGGTTCCTGGGCCTGCTGGAAGGTCTGATGGGCGACGGCACGATCCTCGACGCCGTGGTCGCCGCCTCGGAGGAGCAGCGCCGCGGCATGTGGCGGATCCGCGACCGCGTCGAGCACCTGAACGCCGACGGGATCGACCGGGCCTTCGACGTGAGCGTGCCGCTCGCGCGGATGGACGGCTACGTCCGCGGCGCGCTCGACCGGCTCGCGGCGATCCCGGGCTGCCGGGCGGTCGTCTACGGCCATATCGGCGACAACAACCTGCACTGGAACACCACCCGCCTCGACGCCGCCGGCAACGCGGCGATCGACGCGGCGATCTACGAGCCGCTGGCGGAGCTGAACGGCTCCGTCTCGGCGGAGCACGGGATCGGGCTCGAGAAGCGGGCCAAGCTGAAGCTGTCGCGCTCGCCCGAGGAGATCGCCGTCATGCGGCTCGTGAAGCGGGCGCTCGATCCGGACAACCTGCTGAATCCGGGCAAGATCTTCTGAGGGCTCCGCCGTGGCGATCCGCCTGGCGGTGCGCCTCACGCCGCGCGGGGGGCGCGACGCCGCGGAGGGCTGGGCCCGCGACGAGAAGGGGCAGCCCTACCTGAAGGCCCGCGTCGCCGCACCGCCGGTCGAGGGCGCGGCCAACGGGGCGCTGGTCGCGCTGATCGCCAAGGCGCTGAAGGTCAGTCGCGGCTCGGTCCGCATCGTCACCGGCGATCAGAGCCGGCTGAAGATCCTGGAGATCGACGGCGTCGCGCAGGCGGATCTGGACCGCGTGTTCGGGTCTCCCTGAGGCTTCTCGACGTCTTTGCGAGGCAGCGAAGCAATCTAGAAGCGCCCAGGCCTCAGATGGCGCGCTACACTGGATTGCTTCGCTGCGCTCGCAAGGACGGAAGAGCCTGAACGTCAGCTGGTCCTGGACGATGCGTCCCACCTTCCAGGACGCATCATCCATCGACTGATCGGTCAGAACGCGACCTTGTCGCCGCCCTTCAGCGCCAGGATCTCCCGCGCCTCGTCGGGCGAGGCGACCGCGAGGCCCAGCCCCTCGATGATCGCGCGCACGCGCCGGACCTGCGCGGCGTTGGTCTCGGCGAGCTTGCCCGGACCGTCCCAGAGGCTGTCCTCCAGTCCGACGCGGACGTTGCCGCCCATCGCGGCCGCCATGGCGGCGATGTTCATCTGGTTGCGGCCCGCCCCGAGCACCGACCAGCGGTACTGGTCACCGAAGAGACGGTCGGCGGTGCGCTTCATGTGCATGACGTCGTCCGGATGCGCGCCGATGCCGCCCTGGAGGCCGAACACCGTCTGGATGAACAGCGGCGCCTGCACGAGACCGCGGTCGAAGAAGTATTTCAGATTGTAGAGATGCGCCGTGTCGTAACACTCGAACTCGAACTTCGTCCCGTTGGGGCCGCAGGTCGTCAGGATGTGCTCGATCTGGCCGAAGGTGTTGCGGAAGATGATGTCCTTGTTGCCGAGATAGTCCCGCTCCCACTGGTGCTTCAGGTCCTTGAACCGGTCGAGCATGCCGAACAGGCCGAAATTCATCGAGCCGAGGTTCAGCGAAGCGACCTCCGGCTGGAAGGTCGCGGCCGGGCGCACCCGCTCCTCGATCGACATGGTCGGCGCGCCGCCCGTGGTGATGTTCACCACGCAGTTCGAGCGCTGCTTGATCACGGGCAGGAACTTGGCGAAGGCCTCCGGTGTCTGATCGGGCTGGCCGTTCTCCGGGTTGCGGGCGTGCAGGTGCACGATGGCCGCGCCCGCCTCGG
The DNA here is from genome assembly GCF_017876975.1 of Methylobacterium sp. PvP105. NCBI lineage: Bacteria > Pseudomonadati > Pseudomonadota > Alphaproteobacteria > Hyphomicrobiales > Methylobacteriaceae > Methylobacterium > Methylobacterium sp. PvP105. The sequence goes on from NZ_JAGIPA010000001.1 coordinate 4,051,016, forward strand.
CGGCGCCGATGGCGGCGTCGGCGATCTCCTCGGGCGTCACCGGCAGGTGCGGCGACATGCTCGGCGTGTGGATCGCGCCCGTCACCGCGCAGGTGATGATGACTTTCCGCTGTGAGGCCATGCTCAGTCCTTCCGTGAAGCCTTGTGGGCGCGGAGCGCCGCCAGCCGCGAATCGCGGCGGTTCATGCGTGCGGGCAGATCGGTCGGCGACCGCCAGTTGGCCAGGATGGCCTCGGTGGCCGGTGCCTCGTAGACCGAGGGCGGCGCCGGGTCGGCGGCGAGGCTCTTGTAGAAGCCCGTGTAGCGCGCGCAGTAATCGGCGATGCCGCCCGGCGCGTTGAGCTCGATCGTCTCGAACGGACCCATGAAGCTCCAGCGCAGGCCGAGGCCGTCCGCGACGGTCTTGTCGAGATCCTGCGGGGTGACGTAGCCCTCCGAGGCGAGGCGGAACGCCTCCGCCAGCAGGGCGCCCTGGAGCCGGTTGAGGATGAAGCCCTCGATCTCCTTCAGCACGGTGATCGGCACCTGCCCGATCTGCTCGTAGACCTGCCGGGCCCGGTCCAGCGCGTCGGGGGCCGTCCACGGAGCGCCGGAGATCTCCACCAGCGGGATCAGGTGCGGCGGGTTGACCGGATGGCCGATCAGGCAGCGCGCCCGACCCGGCAGATCCTCGGTGAACAGGGAGCAGCGGATCGCCGAGGAGGACGAGGCGATGACGGCATCCCGCGGCGCCGCGGCGTCGAGGTCCGCGAAGAGGCTCCGCTTCACCTCCAGCCGCTCCGGCCCGTTCTCCTGCACGAAGGCGACGCCGTCGAGGGCGGCCGCGAGGGTGCCGGCCGCGCCGATGCGCCCCGCGGCGGCCGCAGGGTCGGCGCAGAGATCATGCGCCGCGAGCGTCCGCAGCCCCTCGGCGCAGAGCGGGATCGCGGCCTCGGCGACGCCCGCCGCGGGATCGAACAGGCGCACGTCCCAGCCGGCGCGGGCGAAGATCATCGCCCAGGCCCGGCCGATCAGGCCGGCGCCGACGATCGCGACGCTCTCGATCATAGCCACAGCACCTTCCGCCTCAGCTCTTGATCCTCGCGCAGGAGACGCGACGCGCCCGTCCACTGCACGCTGCCGCGCTCCAGGGCCACCGTCCGGTCCGACAGCGCCAGCGCGAGGTCGAGGTGGTGGTCCACCAATATGATCGCGATCTCGCGGCGCAGCCGGTCGAAGGCCTCGAACAGTTCCTCCGTCACGGCCGGCGACAGGCCCTCGAAGGGCTCGTCGAGCAAGAGGAGCCGCGTGTCGCCCGAGAGGGCCCGCGCCACCGCGACCATCTGCTGCTCGCCGCCGGACAGGCGGGCCGCGTCGACGGTCCACCGCTCCTTCAGGCGCGGGAAGAACTCGAGGACCTTCTCCTCGTCCCAGTGGATGCCGGCGCCGGTGAGCCGCCGCAGGCGGCCGAGGCCCAGATTCTCCGCGACGGTCATGCCGGCGAACAGGGCCCGCCCCTGCGGCACGTAGCCGATCCCGAGCCGGGCGATCCGGTCGGGCGACAGACCGGCGATGTCCTTGCCGCCGAGCACGATCCGGCCGGCGGCCGGCGGCGCGGTGCCGATCAGCGTCTTGAGCAGGGTCGACTTGCCGGCGCCGTTGCGTCCGAGGAGCGCCACGACCTCGCCCCGGCGGACCGCGAGATTCACTCCGTTGAGGATGTGCGACTTGCCGTAGAAGGTGTCGACGCCCTCCATGGCGAGCAGCGTCTCGGCCTCCGCGGCGCTGGCGCGCGGCTTCGCGGCGATCGCCGCCGTGCCCGAGCCGAGATAGACCGCCTGCACCCGGTCGTCGTCCCGGGCGTCCGCGACCGAGCCGTCGACCAGTACGGCGCCGTCGGCCATCACGGTCACCCGGTCGGCGAGGCGGAAGACGCGGTCGATGTCGTGCTCGACGAGCAGCACCGGAATGTCGGCCGACAGCGCCTTGATGAGATCGCCGACGCGCTCGCGCTCGGCGGCCGCGAGGCCCGCGAGCGGCTCGTCGAGGAGCAGGACGCGCGGCCGCGTGGCCAGCGCCAGACCCATGTCGAGGAGCCGCTGCCCGCCGTAGGACAGGCTGCCGGCCTCGGCCCGCTCGATGCCGGACAGGCCGGTCCAGCGCAGCAGCTCGGCGGTGTCGTCGGCGATCTCGCGGACGGCCAGCGCGTCTCGCCAGGGGCTGAAATGCGCGGCGTGCCGGGCCTGCACCGCGAGGCGGACGTTCTCCTCCACGGAGAGGCCCGGGAACAGGTTGGTGATCTGGAACGAGCGGCCGATCCCGGCCCGGGTGATGGCGTGCGGCTCCAGGCCGGCGATCTCGCTTCCGTCGAGGCGGATGCTGCCGCCGCTCGGCCGGAACATCCCCGAGAGCAGGTTGAAGGCGGTCGTCTTGCCGGCGCCGTTCGGTCCGATCAGGGCGTGGAGCGTCCGGTCTTCCACCGCGAAGGACACGCCGCGCACCGCCTTCACGGGCCCGAAACTCTTCCGGATCTCGTCGGCGACCAGAACCGGGCCGTTGCCGCGCCCCTCCGCGATGAAGCGGGCGGGGACGCGACCGGAGGCTCCGGCGCGACGGGCCGACATGGCCGCACCCTCGGACGGGACGCGCCGGAACGGCTTCATGAGGCGCGCCGCGATGCCGACCAGGCCGTCCGGCGAGAACACGATGAAGGCGACGAACAGCAGGCCGAAGTACATAAGCCAGTCGGCGGTGTAGATCGACAGGAACTCGCGGAACAGGATGTAGAACAGCGCGCCCAGCGCCGGTCCGAGGAACGAGCGCATCCCGCCGATCACCACCATGGCGAGCAGCTCGCCCGAGAAGGCGATGGAGATCGGGTCGGCCGAGGTGAAGCGGTGGCTGTAGGCGGCGAGCGCGCCCGCCAGCCCGGTGATCGTCGCCGAGATCACGAAGGCGGCGAGCTTGTAGCGGTTGGTGGCGTAGCCGAGGAAGCCCGCGCGCTGCTCGTTCTCGCGGATCGCCACCAGCACGGTGCCCATCGGCGAGCGCCGGAAGCGCCACAGGGCGACCAGCACCGCGAAGGCGATGCCGGACACCGCGGCGTAGTAGGCGCCGGGCTCCTGCAGCGCCGCCCAGCGGTGCAGGTTGCCGATGCCGTTCTCGCCGCCGGTGAGGTCGGTCCACCGGAACGCGATGGCGTAGAGCATCGCCGTGAAGGCGAGCGTCAGGAGCGAGAAGTAGACGCCGCGCCGCCGCAGGATCAGGCCGCCGGCGGCCAGGGCCGCGCATCCGGTGATCGCCAGGGCGCCGAGGAGCGGCAGCGCCATGTCGCCGGGAAAGAGCCGTGTCTGCAGGATCGCCACCGCGTAGGCGCCGATCCCGAACCACGCCCCGTGGCCGAACGAGGTGAGCCCGGTCCAGCCGACCAGGATGTTGAGTCCCAGCACCGCCAGGGCGAAGATCACCACGTCGGTGGCGGTGATCAGCGTCAGGCCGATCGCGTCGAGGGCGAAGGGCAGGACGATCAGCGCGGCGAGCGCGGCCCAGAGCTGGCGGCTCTCGCGCAGGATCAGGCCGCGCTGCGGCAGGGCGAGCGGCAGCGGCTCGGCGGTTCCGGACATGGGACGCTCTCCGCTCACTCGAACCGGGCGATGTGCTCGCCGAACAGGCCGCGCGGGCGCAGCAGCAGGACGAGCACCATGAGGGCGTAGACGGCGGCCTCGGTGGCCGGCGGGTAGGCGTAGGCGGTGAGGCCCCGGACCACGCCGACGATCAGCGCGGCGAGCACCACGCCCCAGAACGAGCCGAGACCGCCGATCACCACCACCACGAAGGCGAAGGTCAGGATCTCGGCGCCCATGGCGGGCTGCACGCCCGTGACCGGCGCCATCATGGTCCCGGCGAGCGCCGCGAGCCCCACCGCGATCGTCACCACCGCCGTCATGTAGGGCCGGAGCGAGATGCCCAGCGCCGCGACCATGTCGGGGTTCTGCACGCCGGCCCGGACCACGCGCCCGAAGCTGGTCCGCGTGAGCAGCAGCCACAGGCCGGCGACGCAGGCGAGGGCCACCACGAGGATCGAGAGCCGGTAGCGCGAGTAGATCAGGTCGCCGATGAAGACCTGCCCGCGCAGCCACGGCGGGATCCCGAACGGCACCGGCGCCGCCCCGAAGGCCATGCGCAGCGCCTGCTCGGCCACCATGGCGAGCCCGAAGGTGAGGAGGAGGCCGAGCGTCGGGTCGCCGCGGTAGAAGCGCCGCAGCAGGAACCGCTCGATCAGCAGGCCGAGCACCGCCACCGCCAGCGGCGAGGCGACGAGGGCGCCGCCGAAGCCGATGGTCGGCGTCAGCAGCACGGTCATGTAGGCGCCGATCGCGTAGAAGGCGCCGTGGGCGAGGTTCACGATCCCGCCCAGGCTGAAGATCAGCGACAGGCCCAGCGCGATCAGCAGGTACTGCACGCCGATCAGCAGGCCGTTGAGCACCTGCTCCAGGATGAAGACGAGCTGCATGGCCGCCTCACGCCGGGAAGGTGCAGGCGTTCTCGTCGCGGGTGGTGGCGAGCACTTCCAGGCTCTCGCCGGGGCCGGGCAGCGGGCCGGTCGAGGTGAAGATGTCGAAAGGGTTCTTGACCTGATCCGCCGGCAGGGCGGTGATCGCGAACATCTCCTGCATCAGCTCGTGGTCCCAGGGGCGGAAATAGCCCTCGCGGACCTTCGCGATGTCGAACTTGGCGCCCGATTCGAGGTGCTCCACGACCTTGATCGACTCGGTCGATTTCAGCTCGTTCATGGATTGCGCGACGATCTTCATCGCGGTGTAGTCGCCCCAGCCCTGGTTCTCCGGCGGCTTCTTGTACTTGGCCTTGAAGGCGGCGACGAACTTCTTGGCCGAGGGCGAGTCGATCTGGTGATGCCAGATCACCGGCCACGTACCGAGGAAGTTGCCCGGCCCGGCGCCCCAGGCGAGCGCCGTGTCGAAGCCGAATCCGGCGACCGGGAACGGCAGGCCGAACTCGCTGTACTGCTTGAGGAAGTTGGTGATCTGCGCGCCCGCGAGGTTGCAGATCACGAGGTCCGGCTTGGCCTGACGGAGCTTCAGCAGGAACGGCGAGAAGTCGGTCAGCTCGGTGGGGATCAGGTCCTCGCCCACGAGGGTGGCGTCGTTGGCCGCGAAGTACTTCTTCGCCTGCTTCAGGAGATCGTGGCCGAAGGCGTAGTCGGCCGTGAGCGCGTAGACCTTGCGGCCCTTGATCAGGCCCCGGTCGAGCAGCGCCCGCCCGCAGGCGCGCACCATCATGGTGTTCTGCGACTCGACGTGGAACATGAAGCGCTTGCAGTCGGAGCCGCGCAGCGCGTCCGAGTTGGCGCCGGTGTTGATGAACAGGATCTTCTCCCGCTGGGCGACCTGGCTGATCGCCAGCGCGGAGGCCGAGTTGATCTCGCCGACGAGGCAGGCCACGCGGTCGCGCTGGACCATGCGCTCGGCCTTGGCCGAGGCGGTCTGCGGATTGACGCTGTCCTCCGAGAGCAGCTCGACCTTCCGGCCCGCGATGCCGCCGGCGGCGTTGATCTCCTCCACCGCGAGCTGGGCCGCCTGCACGGCGAACTCCCCGAGCGGGCCGAGGAAGCCCGTGCGCGGCGTCAGATGGCCGATCCGGATCACCTCCGACTGTCCCTGAGAGAGCGCCGGGCTCGCGAAGGCCGGCGCGAGGAGCGCCGCGCCGCCGGCGCGCAGAAGGCTGCGGCGAGAAAGGGAATCCCCGTACCGGTCCGTCATCGTTCCGCTCCCGTGCGTGTCCTCCAGCCGGGTTGTTGCGGCGGGCTCTGACGGCCCTCACCCGAACTGTGATCACAGATCACTAGCGCGATAGTGCCGGATCCGTCTAGTGTCGGCACATGAATTCCACCCTGGCCCTCGCCGAACTGCCCCAGCTCGCGCGGCGGACCCTGTCCGATACCGTCTACGAGGCCCTGTCGGACCTCCTCGCCTCGGGGCGGCTGGCGCCGGGCGACCGGCTGTCCCTGCGCCAGAGCGCGGCGGCCCTCGGCGTCTCGGTCATGCCGGTGCGCGAGGCGGTGAGCCGGCTCGCCGCGGACGGCGTGTTGGAAGTGGCGCCGAATCGGGTGATCCGGGTACCGGTCATGGGGGCCCCGGCTTTCCGCGCCCTCGTCGAGACACGCATCGCGGTCGAGGGCATCGCTGTGGCGCGGGCCGCCGAGCGTCGGACGGCGGCCGAGCTCGCGGCGATCCGGCGCGCCGAGGCGGCCTTCCGGGCCGAGGCCGAGGCGCCGGAGCCCGACAGGGCGCGGGCCGTTCAGCTCAACCGCGACCTGCATTTCGCGATCTACGGCGCCTGCGGGCTCGGACCCCTGCAGGAGATCATCGCCCGCCTCTGGTTGAAGGCGGGTCCGGTGATCAACCTGGATTTGCGCGCCCATCCGGAACGCCTGCTCCAGGGCTTCGCGCTCCGGCGGCACGCCGAGGCCGTGGCGGCCATCGAGGCTCGGGACGGCGCGGCGGCCGCGGCCGCGATCGCGGCCGACATCCGGGAGGCCGCGGAGTTCATCTTGACCCGCGGCGGCCTGCGGGACGTTCAGGGAGAGGACTGACCATGGATCTGGGAATTGCCGGCCTGCGCGTCGTGGTGACGGCGGGCGCTGCCGGGATCGGCCGCGGGATCGTCGACGCGTTCGTGGAGGAAGGCGCGCGCGTCTTCGCCTGCGATATCGACGCTGAGGCCCTGGCCGCACTGCCCGACACCGTCGGGCGCAGCCGCACCGACGTCGCCGACCGCGACGCCGTCGCCGCGATGATGGACCAGGCGGTCGAGTTCCTCGGGGGCCTCGACGTGCTGGTCAACAATGCCGGGATCGCCGGCCCGACCGGCCGGGTCGAGGAGATCGCCCCCGAGGACTGGGACCGCTGCCTCACGGTCTGCCTGACCAGCCAATTCAACTGCGCGCGGCTGGCGGTGCCGCACCTCCGCCAGAGTGCCAACGCCTCGATCGTCAACCTCTCCTCGGCCGCAGGCAAGTTCGGATTCGCCCTGCGCAGTCCGTACGCGGCCGCCAAATGGGGAGTGATCGGCTTCACCAAGTCCCTGGCGATCGAGCTCGGCGGCGCGGGGATCCGGGTGAACGCGATCCTGCCGGGTCTCGTCGCCGGGGATCGCCAGCGCCGGGTGCTCGAATCGAAGGCCCAGCAGCAGGGCACGAGCTTCGCCGACATGGAGGCGCGGGCGTTCTCGTTCGTGTCGGTGAAGGAATACGTCACGGCGCGGCAGCTCGCCGACCAGATCCTGCTGCTCTGCTCGCCGCGCGGCCGGACGATCTCGGGGCAGGCCATCTCCATCGACGGTGACACGCGGATGCTGTCCTGAAATCAATCCAGCGTCGACGGTGCTGCGGCTGATTACCCGCCGGAGTATTGCAAGATCGAGCCCGCGGCGCCGCGACCGATGTCGCGACGCCCGCGGCGGCAGCGGAACACAGAAGCCGGATCGCCAGCGCCGGCCCCAGGATGCGAGGAAGCGACCATGAGCGACAAACGCCGGATCACGCCCGCCGACCTGCGCTCGAAGGCCTGGTTCGACAACCCCCACAACCCGGGCATGACCGCCCTCTACCTGGAGCGCTACCTCAATTACGGCCTGACGCCGGAGGAGCTTCGGTCGGGCAAGCCCCTGATCGGCATCGCCCAGACGGGTTCCGACCTCTCACCCTGTAACCGCCACCACATCGAGCTCGCCAAGCGGGTGCGGGAGGGGATCACGGCGGCCGGCGGCGTCGCCTTCGAGTTTCCCTGTCACCCGATCCAGGAGACGGGGAAGCGGCCGACCGCGTCGCTCGACCGCAACCTCGCCTACCTGTCCCTGGTGGAGGTTCTGTACGGCTACCCGCTCGACGGGGTCGTGCTGCTGACCGGATGCGACAAGACCATGCCGGCGTGCCTGATGGCGGCGGCGACGGTCAACATCCCGGCGATCTCGCTGAATGTCGGGCCGATGCTCAACGGCTACTTCCACAAGGAGCTGACCGGCTCGGGCACGATCGTCTGGAAGGCGCGCGAGCGGCACGCGGCGGGCGACATCGACTTCCAGCAGTTCATGGACATCGTCGGGTCGTCGGCACCCTCGACCGGCCATTGCAACACCATGGGCACCGCCTCGACGATGAACGCCCTCGCCGAGGCGCTCGGGCTCGCCCTGCCCGGCTCGGCGGCGATCCCGGCGCCGTACCGCGAGCGCGGCCAGGCCGCCTACGCCACCGGGCAGCGGATCGTCGAGATGGTCTGGGAAGACCTGAAGCCGTCCGACATCCTCACCCGCGAGGCCTTCGAGAACGCCATCGTGGCCAACGCCGCGATCGGCGGGTCGACCAACGCGCCGATCCACATCAACGCCATCGCCAAGCATATCGGCGTGCCGCTGAGCTGCGACGACTGGGAACGGGTCGGGTTCGAGATCCCGCTCCTGGTGGACATGCAGCCTGCCGGCCGCTGGCTCGGCGAGGAGTATTTCCGCGCGGGCGGCCTCCCGGCGGTCTTCGCCGAGCTGATCGAGGCCGGGAAGGTCCACGAGGGCGCCCTGACCTGCAACGGCCGGACCGTCGGCGAGAATTACCGCGGACGGCACAGCTGGAATCGCGACGTGATCCGCGCCTACGATGCGCCGCTGATGGAGCGCGCGGGCTTCCTGAACCTCAAGGGGACGCTGTTCGACTCGGCGATCATGAAGACCTGCGTGATCTCCGAGGAATTCGCAGCCCGCTACCTGCGCAATCCGAACGACCCGATGGCCTTCGAGGGCCGCGTCATGGTGTTCGACGGTCCGGAGGATTACCACACGCGGATCGACGACCCGGCGCTCGACATCGACGAGACCACCATCCTGATCATGCGCGGGGCCGGTCCGATCGGCTATCCGGGGGCCGCCGAGGTGGTGAACATGCAGCCGCCCGGCGCCCTGATCCGGCGCGGCGTCACCTCCCTGCCCTGCATCGGCGACGGCCGGCAATCCGGCACCTCCGGAACGCCCGCCATCCTGAACGCCTCACCCGAGGCGGCCGCAGGGGGCGGGCTTGCGCTGCTGCAGACCGGCGACCGCATCCGCATCGACCTCAACCGACGGAGCGCCGACATCCTGCTGCCGGCGGAGGAACTCGCCCGCCGGCGCGCGGATCTGGCGGCGCGCGGCGGCTATCCCTACCCGGCGACTCAGACGCCCTGGCAGGAGATCTACCGCGATCAGGTCGAACAGCTCGACCAGGGTATGGTGATGAAGGGGGCGGTGAAGTTCCAGAAGGTCGCGCAGGCCTCCGGGGTCCCGCGGGACAACCACTGAGGCCGTTTCCGAATCGCGATCGGTTCGGCGGACGCGGCGCCGGACGTGCCGGGTCGCCGCGGAATTGAAAAACGCCGCGCGCCGGGCGACGATCGCGGCGTCCTTCGGGGCATGCCGCCGCGCAGGGCGCCGGCAGACCTCCCGGCGCGACGCCGCGGCCGGTTTGCTCCGCAGTGAATTTTGAATACATTTCCCGGCGGGTGGGCGCGTCCCATCCCGGGAGGGATCGATCGTGACGGAAGCGAGGGCGCATGCCCCGACGCCGCGTGCCGCGGCGCGGCTGGATGCCGGATTGCCGCGCAGGCTGGCGGAGCAGCTCCAGGGTGAGGCGCGCTTCGACGCGTTCACCCGCGGGCGCTACAGCACCGACGCGTCGATCTACCAGATCATGCCGGCCGGTGTGGTGCTGCCACGCTCCGCCGCCGACATCGCCGCGACCCTGCGCATCGCTGCCGAGCACGGCGCGCCGGTGATCCTGCGCGGCGGCGGCACCTCGCAGAACGGCCAGCCGATCGGGTCGGGGCTCGTGGTCGACTGCTCGCGGTACTTCAACGGCGTCCTGGCCTACGACGCGGAGGCCGGCACGATCACGGTCGAGCCCGGCATGGTGCTGGAGCGCCTGAACACCCGGGTGAAGGCCGACGGCTGGTTCTTCCCGGTCGAGCCCTCGACGGCGACCCGCTGCACCATCGGCGGCATGGCGGGCAACAATTCTTGCGGGGCCCGCTCCTTGCGCTACGGCAAGATGAGCGACAACGTTCTGGCGATCGAGGCGCTGCTCCACGACGGTGAGGCCTTCGGCTTCGACCTGACCGGCAACGCTCATCCGGGCGTGAACGGATCGGATCGGGCCGCGGCGCTGGCCGCGCGGATGCGCGGCCTCGCCGAGGATCACCGCGCCGAGATCGAGGCGCGCTACCCCAAGGTTCAGCGCCGTGTCGGCGGCTACAACCTCGATGCGCTGATCGAGGCCCAGCCGAACCTCGCGCACCTGCTCGTCGGTTCCGAGGGCACGCTGGCCGCGACCACCGCGGTGACGCTGAAGCTCTCGCGCCTGCCGACGCACCGGGTGATGGGCGTGTGCCACTTCCCGTCCTTCCGGGCCGCCATGGAGACGACGCGGCACATCGTCGGCCTGGACCCGGTGGCGGTCGAGCTCGTCGACAACAACGTCCTCGTGCTCGGCGCCGACATCCCGCTGTTCCGCACGACGCTCGCCGACATCACCAAAGGCAAGCCGAACTGCCTGCTCCTGACCGAGTTCGCCGGAGACGACCTCGCGACCCTCCGGCGCGACCTAAAGCGACTCGACGCCTGCATGGCCGATCACGGCTTTCCGGACGCCGTCGTGGAGGTGGTCGAGCCCGCCCGCCAGAGATCGGTCTGGGAGGTCCGCGAGGCCTGCCTCAACATCATGATGTCGATGAAGGGGGACGCCAAGCCGGTCTCCTTCATCGAGGACTGCGCCGTCCCGCTGGAGCACCTCGCCGACTACACGGACGCGGTGACGGAGGTCTTCACCAAGAACGGCACCCGCGGCACGTGGTACGCCCACGCCTCGGTCGGTTGCCTGCATGTCCGCCCGATCCTCGACATGAAGGACGCCGGCGATGTCCGGCGGATGCGGGCGATCGCGGAGGAGACCTCCGAGCTGGTGCGTCGCTACAAGGGTTCGTATTCCGGCGAGCACGGCGACGGCATCTCGCGCTCGGAATTCGTGGAGCCGCTCTTCGGCGCGACCCTCACCCGCGCCTTCGAGACCGTGAAGGACGCGTTCGACCCGGACAACCGACTCAACCCCGGCAAGATCGTGCGGGCGCCGAAATTCGACGATCGCAGCCTGTTCCGGTTCAAGCCGGACTACGCGGTCTCGGCCCCGATGAAGACCGCTCTGGACTGGTCGGACTGGGGCGGCTTCGGCTCCGCCGTCGAGATGTGCAACAACAACGGCACCTGCCGGAAGCTCGCCGGCGGCGCGATGTGCCCCTCCTACCGGGCCACCGGGGAGGAGCAGCACCTGACCCGCGGCCGGGCCAATTCGCTGCGGCTCGCCATCTCGGGCCAGCTCGGAAAGGACGCCTTCACCAGCCCGGAGATGAAGCGCACCCTCGATCTCTGCGTGTCCTGCAAGGCCTGCCGCCGCGAGTGCCCGACCGGCGTCGACATGGCCAAGATGAAGATCGAGTTCCTGCACCACTACCACGCCCGCCACGGGCTTCCCCTGCGGGAGCGCCTCATCGCGGCGATGCCGCTCTATGCCGGGGCCGCCGCGAAGCTGGCGCCGCTCCTCAATCTGCGGGACCGATACCCGGCCCTCGCCGCCCTGTCGGAGCGACTCGCCGGCCTCTCGGCCAAGCGCTCGCTGCCGCGCTGGCGCCGGCCCTGGAGCGAGCAGGGCGAGCCCGCCCACGCGCAGGACGTCGTCGGGGATTACCGCGACGTGATCCTGTTCGGCGACACCTTCAACCGCGCCTTCGAGCGGGAGAACCTCGAGGCGGCCGAGCGCGTGCTGCGGGCCGCGGGCTACCGGCTGCACCGGATCTACCCGTCCCGCGGCCGGCGTCCCCTCTGCTGCGGCCGGACCTGGCTCTCCGCCGGCCAGACCGACCGGGCGCGCCAGGAGGCGCGCCGCACCCTCGACGCGCTGCTGCCGTTCCTCCGCGCGGGCGCCCGCGTGGTCGGCCTGGAACCGTCCTGCCTGCTCACCTTCCGGGACGAGTTCGCAGCGCTGCTGCCGGGCGCGGACTCGGCGCTGCTGGCCGAGCGGTCGTTCCTGTTCGAGGAGTTGCTGGCGGCGGACCTGACGGCGGGCCGGATCGCGCTGCCGTTCGCCGACCAGGGCGGCCGCGTCGCGCATCTGCACGGGCACTGCCACCAGAAATCCTTCGGCGCGATGGGCTCGGTCGAGACGGTGCTCCGGGCGGTCCCGGGGCTCGACCTGCGGGTCATCGAATCGAGTTGCTGCGGGATGGCGGGCGCCTTCGGCTACCGGCCGGAATCGATCGAGACGTCCTTCGCGATGGCGGAGCTGTCGCTGTTCCCCGCCCTGCGCGCCGCCGGGCACGACGATCTCGTGGTCGCCGACGGGACGAGCTGCCGCCATCAGATCCACGACGGGCTGGGTCTCCAGGCGGAACATGTGGCTCGCGTGCTGGATCGGGCCCTCGCGCCTCGACACTCCATTGCCGGGCACCTACACATAGACCACAGGTCGCACCGACCTGACGTGTGTCGGGGGACCATGAACAAAATCGAGCCCGGGATCGGAATCAGCCGCCGCTACCTCCACGACGAGGTCGCCGAGCGCATGCGCGAGCTGATCCGGTCCGGCGAGATGGAGCCGAAGGCGCGGATCAACGAGGGCGAGCTGACCGAGCGCTTCGGGATCTCGCGGACCCCGCTCCGCGAGGCGATCAAGATCCTGGCGACAGAAGGTCTCCTCGAGCTGCTCCCGAACCGCGGGGCCCGCGTCGCCAGCATCTCGGACGGCGAGCTCGAGGAGATGATGGAGGTGATCGCCGGCCTCGAGGCGACGGCCGGCGACCTCGCCTGCCGGACGATCACCGACGCCGACATCGACGCCCTGGTGGTCGATCACGACGCGATGGTCGAGGCCTGGAAGGCCGGCGACGAGGCCGGCTACTTCAGCCACAACCGCCGGATCCACGAGGGGATCATGGCGGCGAGCCGCAACACGATCCTCGCCAACATCTACGAGAGCCTGTCGGGCCGGATCCAGCGCTCGCGCTACTCCGCCCACCAGACCCCGGAGCAGTGGGCCCGCGCGGTCTCCGAGCACGAGCGGATGATCGCGCTGCTGCGCGCCCGCGACGGTGCCGCCCTGGCCGTGCTGATGCGCGAGCACATCCGCGGGAAGAAGTCGGTGATCGCCGCCAATTACGGTGCCGCCGAGACGGCCTGAACGCCTCAATCGCGGCGGGCGGCCGGCGCCATCGAGGAGGCGCGCGATCAGCCGGGCATCCCGGTCATCTCGAACCAGAACGACGCGCCCGGCGTGCGCGAATCGTTCGCGTAGAGGAACGGGATGTCGGGGCCGGCGCCGCGGGCGGCGAACACCGTCCTGACCCGGGCGCTCATGGCAGGGTCCTGGCAGATGTACATCACCGGCACGGTTACCCGGAACGGCGGCGCGCCGCACAGCAGCATCGCCGCGAGCAGGTACTGCTCGTTGTACAGCCGGCAGTTCCACGCGGACGGGTAGTCGTCCGGGATGAAGATGTCGTGGATCTGCACGATCACGCCCGGCGCGAGGCGCGGCATGACCTCGAAGAAGAACACGGTCACGTCCGAATTGGCGAAGGAGCGGTGCGATCCGTCGAAGAACAGGATGTCGCCGGCCTTCAGTTCCTCGAAGATCTTCAGGTCGCAGGCTTCGAGCGGGCTGCGCACGGTCCAGTCGCAGAGGGCGTCGATCTCGCGGCGCGGCATCGGATCGATGGAGGTGATCCGCGTCGGCAACGTCAGGGTATCGATCGCGTGCCGCGCGAAGCAGGTGGAGCAGCCGGAGCCGATCTCGAAGAATCGCGCGGGGCGCTTCCAGGCCAGCATCGTCATCAGCGCGGCGCCGTCGAGGGCGGTGAACCACGTGTTGTTCCAGTGGGGTGTCGCGGCGCCGGCCATTGGGGCGTCGTGCGGGACGCTGTGCAGCAGGTCCGCCTGCGCCTCGAGTTCGGTGAGGAAGCGATCGTAGGCGGCGTGGGACCGGCCGAGCACCGCCTTGAGCTGGCCGTGCGGCGCCCGGCCCGGCGTCCAGCGCGACGACGGCACGACGGGGTAGTAGTCGTGGACCGTGTGGCTCCAGCGGAACGCCTCCCGGCTCGCCCGGAAGATATCCACTCCCGCCCGGCGGCCCGCGCTCCTGACGACGTCCTTCAGCATGATCTGTCCCCGGTTCGGGCGAACAATGCCGGTACTGCAACTTACGGTCGAGTCAGGCGGAACACCTACGCAGTCCGACCTGCGCGCAGGGTTAGGACGCGATGAAAGCGTGGCCTTCGGACCCGGTTCGGATCGGACGGGCCGCCCGCACCGGCCTCGCGGCTGCGGCTGCTCCGCTCAGGCGGCGCTCGGCGCCCGCAAACCCGCCACGAGATCGGTGAAGCGGTCGCCCTGGACGATCACGTGGCTGCGGAGGACGTCCGCGGCGCCGGCCTCGTCGCCCGCGATGATCGCGGCGACGATCGCCTCGTGCTCGGCCAGCGATTGCGGCAGGCGCTGGCGCACGCGCAGCTGCAGCCGCCGGTACGGGGCGAGACGGCGATGGAGCGACAGCGCCTGCTCCGCCAGGAACGCGTTCCGGCTCGCGCGGTACACCACCGTGTGGAACACGTAGTTCTCGGCGTAGTAGGCCTCGGTGTCCTCGGTCGCCAGGGCGGCGCGGCAGCCCTCCAGCGCGGCGCGCAGCGCGGCGGCGTCCTCGGCGACGAGGCGGCGCGCCGCGAGGCGGCCGCACGCCGCCTCGATCTCCGCCATCGTCTCGAACATGGCGAGCAGCAGGTGCGGCTCGGGGGCGCTGACGATCGCGCCGCGCCGGGGCTTCGTCTGCACGAGCCCGGTGACGGCGAGCTGCAGCAGCGCCTCGCGGATCGGCGTGCGCGAGACCCCGAAACGGGCCGCGAGCTGGTTCTCGTCGAGCCGCGACCCCAGGGCGAGCTCGCCCGAGACGATCTCGTCCTCGATACGCTGCCTCAGCCGCTGCGCGTGGCTCATGCTCCCGGTTCCTCCCCGATGATCGGGCCGCGCGACGCCCCGCCCGTTGAGGCCGGCGGATGTTCGACGCACGCGAACATTATGCTGGAGCATTGACAAAATATACAAGCCGGTTTTCCATGCATACAACGAAGCGCCGCACTATTGCGGCGCACAAAAGTACGCCGCGTTGTTTGCGGTGCGGGAGAGCTTCATGACGCCCACTCGTCGCTCGCTGATCGCGGCCACGCTCGCGGCACCGGCCATCCTGCGGTTCGGCCTGAACAGCGCCCAGGCGGCCACGACGCTGAAGCTGTCCCACCAGTTTCCCGGCGGCACGATCGACGAGGGCGATTTCCGCGACCGCATGTGCCGGAAGTTCGCCAAGATGGTCGGCGAGCGCTCGAAGGGTGCCCTGGACGTCCAGGTCTACCCGGGCTCCTCGCTGATGAAGACGAACGCCCAGTTCGGCGCCATGCGCAAGGGCGCGCTCGACATGTCGCTCTACCCGAGCCCGTACGCGGGTGGCGAGATCCCGGAGCTCAACATCGGCCTGATGCCCGCCCTGGTGACGTCCTACGCCCAGGCGGTGGCGTGGAAGGCGGCTCCGGTCGGCCGCAAGCTCACCGAGATCCTGGACGCGAAGGGCATCATCCTGGTCTCCTGGGTCTGGCAGGCCGGCGGCGTCGCGAGCCGGGAGCGCGCCCTCGTGGCGCCGGCCGACGCCAAGGGCATGAAGGTCCGCGGCGGCTCGCGCGAGATGGACATGATGATGAAGGAGGCCGGCGCGGCCACCCTCTCGATCCCGTCGAACGAGTCCTACGCGGCGATGCAGACCGGCGCCTGCGACGCGGTGATCACCTCCTCCACGAGCCTGATCTCCTTCCGCCTGGAGGAGCTGTCCAAGGCGCTGACCTCGGGGCGCGAGCGCTCCTACTGGTTCATGCTCGAGCCGATCATGATGTCCAAGATCGTGTTCTCGGGCCTGCCGAAGGAGCAGCAGGACCTGATCATGGCGGTCGGCACGGAGCTCGAAGCCTTCGGCCAGTCCGGCGCGAAGGAGGACGACACCCGGGTCGAGGAGATCTTCGCCAAGGCCGGCGCCAAAGTCGTCCAGGTCGACGAGAAATCCCTCGGCCAGTGGCGGGATCTCGCCCGCAACACCGCCTGGAAGGATTACGCCGCCAAGAACGCGAACTGCGCGGAGCTGCTGAAGCTCGCGGAGCAGGTCGCGTGAGCCACGGCTTCGACGCGGCCACGGCCGCTCCGGAGGCGCGCGGTGCCGAAGAGCCGCGCCTGCCGGGCCTCCTCGGCGCCTTCGACCGGGGCATGCGCCTCCTGAACAGGGTGATCCTGGCCCTGGGCGGTCTCTGCCTCGTGGCGGCCTGCCTCGTGCTCACCCACAGCGTCGTCGTCCGCTACCTCCTGAAGGAGCCGACGGAGTGGCAGGACGAGATGGCGGTGTTCCTGATCATCGGGGCCACCTTCCTGTCGGCGGCCGGCGTCCAGGCCAAGCGGGGGCACGTGGCGATCGAGGCGTTGACCGGTCTCCTCCCGCCGGCCGCGAACCGGGTGCGGCTCCTCCTGGCCGACCTGGTCAGCCTCGCCTTCTGCCTGTTCTTCGCGTGGAAGAGCTGGTCCCTCGATCACGAGGCCTGGGTCGACGGACAGGTCTCGCAATCGACCTGGGGGCCGCCGCTGTGGATCCCTTACACGCTCATGTCCGTCGGCATGAGCCTGCTGTGCCTCCAGTTCGTCCTGCAGATCGCGGAGGCCCTCGCCTACGGGCCGCGGGCCGCCGGATGGGCGCAGCCCAAGATCGGGCTCGGGGCCGACGTCAATCGCGACATGCACGGGGCGGCCGAGGTCGCGCCCCGAGGACCGGATCCGCTGGGTCAGACCGTTTCCGCGAAGGTTGAACGATGAGCACGGCCGCGATCGGCTTCCTGTACGCGGGCGCGACCCTCGGGGCGATGCTCTCGGGCATCCCCATCGCCTTCGCGCTGGGCTTCGTGGCGCTCGCCTTCATGGTGGCGTTCATGCCCGGCGCCTCCCTCGATACGGTGGCGCAGAACGTCTACGAGGAGATGGCCTCGATCACCCTGCTGTCGATCCCGCTCTTCATCCTGAAGGGCGCTGCCATCGGCCGGTCCAAGGCCGGTCAGGATCTCTACACGGCCATGCATGCCTGGATGCACCGCATCCCGGGCGGCCTGGGCATCGCCAACGTCTTCGCCTGCGCGCTGTTCGCCGCCATGGCGGGCTCCAGCCCGGCCACCTGCTCGGCGATCGGCTCGGCCGGCATCCCGGAGATGCGCAAGCGCGGCTACTCGCCGGGCTTCGCGGCCGGGATCATCGCGGCGGGCGGCACGCTCGGCATCCTGCTGCCGCCCTCGATCACCATGATCCTGTACGCGGTCGCGGCCGAGCAGTCGCTCGGGCGCCTGTTCCTCGCGGGCATCGGGCCGGGTCTCCTGCTGGTGGGCCTGTTCGCCGCGTGGTCGATGGTGCGGTTCCGCTCCGAGTACGCCGCCGCCAAGGAGGCCCTGGAGCGCGGCGGGCCGGCCTCGCCGATCCTGGCCGACGAGCAGTACAGCATGGCGCAGCGGTTCTCGACGCTGCCGCGGGTCCTGCCCTTCGTGGTCCTGCTCACCGGCGTGATGGTGGCGCTCTACGGCGGCTACGCCACGCCGTCCGAGACCGCGGGCCTCGGCGGGCTGATGGCCCTGGCGCTGATCGCCGCGATCTACGGCGTCTGGCGCTTCCGCGACGTCACGCCGATCCTGACGGCGACGCTGCGGGAATCGACCATGCTGATGCTGATCATCGGCATGTCGCTCCTCTACGCCTACGTGATGAGCTACCTGCACATCTCGCAATCGGCCGCCGCCGCGATCGTCGCGATGCAGCTCTCTCCCTGGGTACTGCTCGTGACCATCCTGGCGCTGGTGATCGCGCTCGGCTTCTTCCTGCCGCCGGTCTCGATCATCCTGATGACGGCGCCGATCATCCTGCCACCGCTCAAGGCCGCCGGTTTCGACCTCGTCTGGTTCGGCGTCGTGATGACCATCACCATGGAGATGGGCCTGATCCACCCGCCGGTGGGCCTGAACATCTTCGTCATCAAGAACATCGCCCCCGACATCCCGCTCTCGGACATCATCTGGGGCACCTTGCCCTTCGTGATCCTGATGGCGGTGGCGATCCTGATCCTGTGCCTCGTGCCGGGCATCGCGATGTGGCTGCCGGACCTGCTGCTGACGACGACGCGGTAGGTCGAGACGCGCAACGAGTCCGCGCGGCGGGCCCCTCTCCGCCCGGAGAGGGGCCCGCCGCGTGAGGAGACGCGGTCGGGCGAGCGCCGCGTTCCGCGCAGCTACCACCCGCGTCGGCGCTCTGGCCGCCGCGCCCGGAGCCGCCTATGGCAGCGCGCGCGCCGCGCCGCGCAGATCTCGAGCTCCGGATCGAACCATGAGCCTCACTTCCGTGCGCGCCTTCTTCGCCGAGAAGGCGCCCGACATCGCGGTCATCGTCCTGGAAACCAGCACCGCGACCGTCGCCGAGGCGGCAGAGGGCCACGGCGTCGTCCCGGCGCAGATCGCCAAGACGCTCTCGATCCGCGTCGGCGAGCAGGTCGCCCTGGTGGTGACGCGCGGCGACGCGCGCCTCGACAACCGGAAGGCCAAGGCCGCCTTCGGCGGCAAGGTGCGGATGCTCGATCTCGGCGAGGTCGAGGCCGTGACCGGCCATCCGGTGGGCGGCGTCTGCCCCTTCGGCCTGCCGACGCCGCTGCCGGTCTACTGCGACGTCTCGCTGAGAGCGTTCGACGAGGTGGTGCCGGCGGCCGGCAGCACCCACAGCTCGGTGCGGATCGCGCCGGCGCGGATGGCCGAGCTCACCGGCGCCGCCTGGGTCGATGTCTGCGCGCTGCCGGGCTGAGCGGCTTGGTCAGCGCCGTTCCCGCTCCGCACGAGGCGCGGGTCCCCTCTCCCGTGCGGGAGAGGGACAGGGTGAGGGATCAGGTCTGTCCGGACGAGGCGCGCGCGGTCAACGCAGGATCGCGCGCTTGATCCTGAACGTTCTCGTCCCTCACCCCAACCCTCTCCCGCACGGGAGAGGGGGCATGGCGCCACTGTCTCGTTACCGAAGACGCCTTCCCTCCGGACTGTCGCGGCACGACCGGGAGCGGTCCTAGCGCCCGGTCCAGTTGGGCGTGCGCTTGCCGAGGAAGGCCTCCATGCCCTCGCGGAAGTCCTGGCTCATGTAGCACATGAGGATCAGGTCATCGCCGGGCTGCGGGGCGCCCTCGGCGCCGGCCTCCTCCTCGGCGAGGCGCCGCAGCCCCTCCTTGGTCGCCTGCATGGTCAGCGGCGCGTGGTTGGCCAGCAGCTGCGCCAGGGTGTCCACCCGCTCGGTGAGCGCGGCGCGATCGTCCACCATCTCGCCGATGAGCCCGATGCCGAGCGCCTCCTCGGCGCCGACGAGGCGGGCGGTGAAGATGATGTCCTTGACCCGCGCCGGGCCGATCAGGCCGGAGAGGCGCTTGAGGTTGCCTTGGCTCAGGCAGTTGCCGAGGGTGCGGGCGATCGGGAAGCCGAATCGCGCGTCGCGGGTGGCGATCCGCAGGTCGCAGGCTGCCGCGATGGCCGCGCCGCCGCCCGTGCAGGCCCCGGCGATCGCCGCGATGGTCGGCACCCGCAGCCGCTCCAGGGAGCCCAGCACCTTGTCCATGAAGCGCTCGTAGCCCAGCGCGTCCTCGGCGGTGCTGAAGTCGCGGAACTGGGCGATGTCGGTCCCGGCCGCGAAGGCCTTGTCGCCCGCGCCGGTGATGATCAGCGCCTTGACCGCCGGATTCTCGGCGATCGCCTCGCAGCAGGTGATCAGGCCCTGATACATCGCGAAGGTGAGCGCGTTGCGCGCCTGCGGGCGGTTCAGGACGATGCGGGCGATGCCGGCCTCGTCGATGGTGAACAGCAGCTCGTCGGTCGCGGGCTTGGCGGTCATGCGCGGCGTCTCCGGGTGGCGGCGTCAGGCCGCGGTCTCGCGGACCACGCCCCGCGCGATCAGCGCGTCGATCTCGGCCGGCGCGTACCCGGCCTCGGCCAGGATCGCCCGGGAATGCTCGCCGAGCAACGGGGCCGGCCCATGCACGCGTCCCGGCGTCTCGGAGAACTTCACCGGCAGGCCCAGGGTCTTCATGCGCCCGACCCGCGGGTGATCCACCTCGACCACCATCTCGCGGGCGAGCGCCTGCGGGTCGCGGTGCATCGCGTTCACGTCGAGGACCGGTCCGGCCGGCACGCCGCCGGCCTCGAGCCGGGCGAGCCACTCGGCCGAGCTGTGGGCCCGGAAGATCGGCGCGAGGGTCGCGGCGAGGTCGTGCCGGTTGGCCATCCGGTCGCGGTTGAGCGCGAAGCGCGGGTCCTCGGCGAGGTCGTCGGCGCCGATGGCCTTGAGCAGGCGCAGCCAATTGGTCTGGTTGGCCGCGCCGATCGTGATCCAGCCGTCGGCGGTCTCGAAGGCCTCGTAGGGGGCGTTCAGCGGATGGGCCGAGCCCATCGGGCCGGGCGCGATCCCGGTCGCCATGGCGATGGCCGACTGCCAGTAGGTGTGGGTGATGCCGGCCTCGAACAGCGACGTGTCGACCGCCTGCCCCCGGCCCGTCCGGAGCCGGTTCGCGTAGGCGGCCAGGACGCCCATGGCGGCCAGGATGCCGGCGGTGATGTCGGTGACCGGCGGCCCGCACTTCATCGGCGGTCGCCCGGGGCCCTCCCCGGTCACCGACATGAGGCCGCTCATGCCCTGCGCCACGAGGTCGAATCCGGCCCGGTCGGCGTAGGGACCGGTGCGGCCGAAGCCGGAGAGCGAGCAGTAGACCAGCTCGGGGAACTCGACCTTCAGGGTCTCGCACCCGATCCCGAGGCGCTCCATCGTGCCGCCGCGGTAGTTCTCGATCAGGGCGTCCGCGCCCTTGAGCAGGCGGCGCAGGACCGCGACGCCGTCCGGATCCTTCAGGTCGAGGCTGATGCCGCGCTTGCCGCGGTTCATCATCATGTAGGCGGCGCTCTCGCCCTCGAGGGCGGGCGGGACGGTGCGACGGGTGTCGTCGCCCTCCATCTTCTCGACCTTGATCACCTCCGCGCCCATGTCGGCGAGCATCAACCCGCAGACCGGCCCGGCCATGATGTGGGCGAGCTCGATCACCCGCATCCCGGCGAGCGGGCCCGACCGCTTCATCGTTTCCGCCATCGCGCCCTACTCCCCGGCCGGCACGGTGGCCGCGGGGGCGACCGGCGGCGTGACGGGATCCACGAACTCCCGCTCGGGGTGCATGGTGAAGGCCAGCGCGGCGCCGAGCAGGCACAGGCCGATCGAGCCGACGAAGGGCAGCGTCCAGCTCCCGGTCGCGTCCACGATGACGCCGAAGACGATCGGCGAGACGATCGCCGCCACGGCCGAGCCGGTGTTCATCAGCCCGCTGGCGGTCCCGGCATATTTCGGCGCGATATCCATCGGCACGGACCAGATCGGTCCGATCACGAGCTCGGCGAAGAAGAAGCCGGAGGACAGGAGCAGCGCCACGAGCGTCAGGTCCCGCGTCATGAACACGCCGGCGAGGCTGGCGGCGGCCCCGAGGAAGCCGATCACGATCACCGACAGGCGCGCGAGCTTCACGTTGCCGGTGCGGTGCAGGATCGAGTCGCTGAGCATGCCGCCGACCGTGTCGCCGACGACGCCCGCGAAGAACACGCCCGAGGCGAACAGGGCCGAGTTCTTCAGGTCGAGGCTGTAGTTCTCCTTGAAGAAGCTCGGGAGCCAGCCGAGGAACAGCCACAGGGTCCAGCCGTAGCAGAAATACGTGATGGAGACCGGCAGCATGCGGCGGGTCAGGGCGCCCCACGGCACGCTCTGCTTCGCGCCGACCTTGCGGGGCGGCGGCAGCGTGTCGAGCTCCGCCTTGGTGATCGCCGGATGCTCGGACGGGTCGTCACGGAAGTACAGCCACCAGATCGCGACCCAGACGAAGCTCACCGCGCCGAGGATCACGAAGCTGGTCCGCCAGCCGAAATGGTAGATCAGGAAGGCGACGATCGGGGGCGCCACCGCGTTGCCGAGCCGCGCGAAGGCGTGGGTGATGCCCTGCGCGAAGCCGCGCCGGCCGGGCGCCGTCCAGTTCTGCATGGCGCGGGTGGCGGTCGGGAAGGTCGCGCCCTCGCCGAAGCCGAGCAGCACCCGGGCCAGGAACAGGCTCACGAGACCGCCGACCATGCCGGTCAGGATGGTCGCCGAGGCCCAGATCACCCCGCAGGCGAGCAGCGTGCGCCGGGCGCCGAACTTGTCGCCGACCGACCCGCCGATCACCTGGAAGATCGCGTACGGGTAGGCGAAGGCCGACAGGATCAGACCGAAATCGGTCTTCGACATGCCGAAATCGCGCATGATCTCCGCGCCGGCCGTGGCGATGTTCACCCGGTCCAGATAGGTGATGAAGTACATCACACAGAGCAGGCCGAGCACGCCGTTCGTGGCGCTGAAGCGCTTCGACATCGACCGTTCCTCCCATGGGGCTCCGCCTCTCGCGGTCGCCGGGCGCCTCGGCGTCGGGGCCGGGCGCTCTCTCGTAATGCATTATTCAAACGCGTTGCGAGGCGGAAGGCAACCGCCGACCTGCATCCGGCACGCGAATTCCTGGTTCGCGCTGCAACTGAAAACGGGGACCCCAGGGTCCCCGTCACAGGTCGTTCGCCGCTACGAGACGCTGCGGCGGTCAGGCCGTCGCGGGCCGCAGCTGGCCCTGCTCGGCCTCGGCCGCGGTGCCGAGTGCCTTGCCGCGCGGCCCGACCCAGCTCCCGACCCACTTCCGCTGCCAGAGCGCGAGGCAGCCGAGGACGACCGCCGTGAAGGCGGCGTAGCCGACGAAGCCCAGCGAGAACGAGCCGGTATACTGCTTGGACAGGCCCATGACGTTCGGCAGGATCGCGCCGCCCAGCGCCCCGATCTCGCCGATCATCGAGCCGGCCACGGCCGTGTTGGTCGGCCAGCGCAGCGGAACGAGCTGGAACAGCGCGCCGTTGCCGGCCCCGAGGGCCGCGAAGCACAGCATGAACAGGAGCGTCGTGAGCGCCAGGGAGGGGGTCGCGGTCAGCGACAGCAGCGTGGCGATCGCCGCGAGCAGCACCACCGACAGGACCGCGATCCCGCCCATCCGGTCGGCGAAGTAGCCCCCGACGATCCGGATGCCCGAGCCCATGAAGGCCGCCAGCATGGTTAGGCGCCCGGCCTCGACCTTCGTCACCGCGAACTGCTCGTAGAAGAAGGTCGGCAGGAAGTTCGAGAGGCCGATGAAGCCGCCGAAGGTGATGACGTAGATCAGCGAGAACGCCCAGCCGTCCTTGGTGAACAGACAGGAGACGTGCTCCTTGAAGGTCTGGTGCTCGCAGTCCGGCGGCTCCTTGGCGAGCACGATCATGATCGCGAGGGGCAGCAGCATGACGACGCCCGCGAAGGCGTAGGTGGTCTGCCAGCCGTAGGCCTGGGCCAGCGGCGGGGCGAACAGCACGGCCAGCACGGTGCCGGAATTGCCGGCGCCCGCGATGCCCATCGCCAGCCCCTTGTGCTCCGGCGGGAACCAGCCCGAGCCGAGGGACAGCGCGACGCCGAAGGACGCGCCGGCGATGCCGAGCAGGACGCCCATGGCGAGGACGTCGTTGTAGGAGGAGACGAAGAGATAGCCGTAGGCCATCGCCAGCATGATCACGCTCATCTCGGTGATCGCGGCGTTCTTCCGGCCGATATACTGGGCCAGAACGCCGAGCGGGAAGCGCATCAGCGCTCCGGCGAGGATCGGCAGCGAGATCATGAAGCCGGTCTGGGCCGGCGAGAGCTTGAAGGTCTCGGTGATGAACGGCCCCATGGCGCCGTTCAGGACCCAGATGGCGAAACAGAAATCGAAGTAGAGGAATGCCGCGAACAGCGTCGGGGGGTGACCCGACTTCATCACCGTTTTGAAGCTGGCCATAGCTGGTGCTCGTCGTAAGTGGGCGAACCGCCACGCGGTCGCTCATGCCGGGGATCCGGACTCACACCGTCCGCTGTTTGGAGCGCCGTTGCTCCGCCGCCGCAGCAGGCGCGGCTGAGTGGGCAATGCAGCAAGCGTGCCATACCGCACGGGACGCGTGCCGCGCGGTCCGCCCGGCTCCGGCCGTCTCCGGGCCGGACCTCCTCCCGCCGAGTCGCTGCCGCTCGGCGAGGCAGGCGTGCCGAGTAAACGGGCGCCCGCCCGACGCGCTCACGGATCGGTGAGCGACGCCGTCGAAATCATTGCTGCACGAGGGCAACACAGGCGCGGAGAAACGACCCGGAAGACCCTGTAAGTTGCCCTCGATCAACGTCGGCAACTTGGCGGTAAAGCGCGACCTTTGCTAAGCCCCGGGATGAGCTGCGCCGCGACTTCGTGCGGGCCCGCTCGCCTGCGCGTCGCGGCAAGCCCCGGCGACGCCTCCCGAGGAATTCGAACCATGTCCGCCCCGATCCGTCGCCTTCTCCTGGCCGGCTTCACGGTCCTCGCCCTCGCCTCCACCGCGCACGCCCAGGGCCGCGGCCCGGTGGGCGAGGCCGGGATCGACGGGTTCGGCGACGACGGTCAGCTCTACCAGGATCAGAACGGCGCGCTCTACGTCCGTCGCGGCGGCCGCTACCTGCCCTATACCGGCCGCACCGACTTCGTGCGCCCGGCACCGCCGCGCCCCGCCGCGCAGGCCCCGGTCGCGCCGCCGCCGGCCGCCACCCTGGAGACGGACGATCCGACGGTTCCGGCCCGCCCGGGCAGCGTGCCGCCGGCAGAGGGCCTGTCGCCCCTGGAGGCCGCCAAGGCCAAGGCCGTCCTCCGCGCGCCCGACAACGAGCCGATCGACTACGCCAAGGTTTACGGCCCGATCACGGACGACGTGTTCCCGGTCCAGGCGTTCAATTACAAGAAGATGAACCCCGCGTTCCTCCGCCAGGAGATCGCCTATCACGGGCCCTACGAGCCGGGGACGATCATCGTGGACCCGCGGGCGCACCAGCTCACCCTGGTCGAGGCGAACGGTCGGGCCCGGCGCTACGGCGTCGGCGTCGGCAAGCAGGGCTTCTCGTGGTCGGGTACCGCGACGGTGAACTCCAAGCAGGCCTGGCCGGACTGGTACCCGCCGAAGGAGATGATCGCCCGCAGCCCGAAGCTCGCCAGCGAGGTCGACAAGCTGCAGAGCGGCCTCGGCGTCGCCGGCGGCCTGCGCAACCCGCTCGGGGCCCGCGCCATGTACCTCTGGCAGGGCAACAAGGACACGCTGTTCCGCATCCACGGGACGCTGGAGCCCTTCTCCATCGGCAAGAGCGTGTCGTCGGGCTGTATCCGGATGATCAATCAGGACGCGATCGACCTGTTCAGCCGCGTCCCCGTCGGCAGCAAGGTGGTAGTGCTGAACTGAAGCCGGGCCGAACCGTCGGACTGAACGCCGCCGGTCGCGGACCGGCGGCCCGCGGGATCAGGTCAGCCCGCGGCGGTGCTCGCCGAGGATCCGCCGCACCGTCCCGGCCTCGGACCGGTAGACCAGGGTCTCGGTCTGGATCCGGTCCGGCCTGAAGCGCACGCCGCGCAGGAGCGCCCCGTCGGTGATGCCCGTGGCGGCCACGATGACGTCACCGCTCGCGAGGTCGGTCAGGTCGTATTTCCGGTCGAGATTCTCGATGCCCATCTCGGCGGCCCGGCGCCGCCGGTCCGGGGTATCCAGGATCAGGCGCCCCTGCATCTGGCCGCCGATGCAGCGCATCGCGGCGGCCGCCAGCACGCCCTCGGGCGCCGCGCCGGTCCCGAGATACAGGTCGATGCCCGTCTCCTCGGGGCTCGCCGTGAAGATGATCCCGGCGATGTCGCCGTCCGAGATCAGGCGCACCGCCGCGCCGGCCGCCCGCACCTCGGCCACGAGGGCCGCGTGGCGCGGCCGGTCGAGGATCAGGGCGGTGATCTGCTTCGGATCGACGCCCTTGGCCCTGGCCAGCGCCAGGATGTTGTCGGTCGGGCTGGCGTCGAGATCGACGAGCCCGGGCGGGTAGCCGGGCCCGATGGCAATCTTCTGCATGTAGACGTCGGGCGCGGCGAGGAGCGAGCCGCGCTCCGCCATGGCCATGACCGCGATGGCGCCGGGCATGTCCTTGGCGCAGAGGGTCGTGCCCTCCAGCGGATCGACCGCGATGTCGACCTCGGGCCCTTCCCCGAGACCGAGCTGCTCGCCGATGAACAGCATCGGCGCCTGATCGCGCTCCCCCTCCCCGATCACCACGGTGCCGCGGATCGGCAGGCCGTTGAGTTCGTCGCGCATCGCGTCGACCGCCGCCTGGTCGGCCGCCTTCTCGTCGCCCTGGCCGCGCAATCGGGCGGCGGCGATGGCGGCACGCTCCGTCACGCGGGCCAGTTCGAGGGCGAGCGTGCGCGGGACGCCGCGCGATGCCGGCTTGGGGGCCTCTTCCATGGTTTCCTGCCTCTGGCCGGGTCCGATCTTGGGGTCGGATCCCGGATGGATACCGTCGGATGACGGCCGCGCAGCGTATACGCCGGTTCGCTAAGGCCCACTATCCTGCATCAAGCGGTGGCGGGTCACGCTACCGTATGCACTGTTATTCACGCTCGATCCGGATCAGCTGCGGCGGCTCCGCCAGCAGCCCGTCGGCGCCGATGGCGTCGAGCGCGTCGCGGATGTTGCCCTCGGTCGCCGCGTAGGTGATCAGCACCAGCGGCACGGGCCGGCCGGAGCGGCCGCGCGGATCGGCCTCCGGCCCCTCGACGCGGCGCTGCAGGATGCTCTCCAGGGAGATGGATCGCTCGGCCATCCGCTGCGCGACGCCGGCCGCGACGCCGGGGCGGTCGTGGACGGTGAGGCGGATGTAGTAGCCGCCCTCGTGACGCTGCATCTCCACGCGCTCGCTGGCGCGCATCGCCGCGGCCGGAACGCCGAAGGTCGGGCGGATCACGCCGCGCGCCACGTCGGCGATGTCGGCCACCACCGCGGAGGCCGTGGCCTCGCCGCCGGCGCCGGGACCGATCAGGGTGAGCTCGCCCACCGCGTCCGCGTCGATCGTCACGGCGTTCGTGACGCCCATGACCTGCGCGATCGCCGAGGATTTCGGCACCATGGTCGGGTGGACCCGCTGCTCGATGCCGGCCTCGGTCGCCTGCGCGACGCCGAGCAGCTTGATCCGGTAGCCGAGCTCGTCCGCCATGCGGAGGTCGAGGGGTTGCACCCGGGAGATGCCCTCCACTGACACGCCGTCCGCGTCGACCGCGGTCCCGAAGGCGAGGCTCGTCAGGATCGCGAGCTTGTGCGCGGTGTCGAACCCCTCGACGTCGAAGGTCGGGTCCGCCTCGGCGTAGCCCAGGGCCTGCGCGTCCTTCAGGCAGGCCTCGAAGGTCAGCCCCTCGCGCTCCATGCGGCTGAGGATGTAATTGCAGGTGCCGTTGAGGATCCCGTAGACGCGGGAGACCGCGTTGCCCGGCAGGCCCTCGCGCAGGGTCTTGATCACCGGGATGCCGCCGGCCACCGCCGCCTCGAAGGCGAGGGCCACGCCCTTCGCCTCAGCCTGCGCGGCCAGGGCGGCGCCGTGGCGGGCCAGCAGCGCCTTGTTGGCGGTCACCACCGGCTTGCCCGCCTCGAGCGCCGCCTCGACCACCGCCTTGGCGGGCCCCTCGGCGCCGCCGATCAGCTCGACCACGCAGTCGACGGCTTCCGACCGGGCGAGCGCCACCGGGTCGTCGAACCACGCGATGTCCGACAGGTCGAGGCCGCGGTCCCGGCCGCGGTCGCGCGAGGAGACCGCGGTGACGCGGATATCGAGGCCCGCCGCAGCGAAGGCGGCGCGGCGGCGCTCGATCATCCGGACCACGGACGCTCCGACGGTCCCGAGTCCGGCGATCCCGAGGCGAAAGCTCACTGTCATGACCCCTTCCGTGCCCGGGCGACCGCGATGGGCCGGGCGCCCGATGCGGCGCACTTCTGCAAGAATTCCGCCCCGCCCGCAAGGAATTGGCCCGGAACCGCGGGGCGTGTCACCCGGCGGTCTCCCGGTGGCGGATCGCCGTCGCCACGAGGGCGTACAGGACGACGGCGTTCAGCACGTGCCAGAGCGGGTGCGTGCCGGTCGGCA
The DNA here is from genome assembly GCF_017876975.1 of Methylobacterium sp. PvP105. Classification (NCBI taxonomy): domain Bacteria; kingdom Pseudomonadati; phylum Pseudomonadota; class Alphaproteobacteria; order Hyphomicrobiales; family Methylobacteriaceae; genus Methylobacterium; species Methylobacterium sp. PvP105. The sequence goes on from NZ_JAGIPA010000001.1 coordinate 4,079,228, forward strand.
GCAGCGCGCAGGCCGCCCGGTCGCCGGTCCGCGCCGCCAGCGAGATCAGGAAGAGCAGGCCGATGCCGGCGAGCCGCCGCCCGGTCCCGACGAAGCGCTCCTCCGGCCGCCGCGCGGCCGCCCAGGCGACGCCGAACAGCGCCAGCAGGGCGGGCAGGTAGTCGACCGAGCCGTTGGTCAGCCGCGCGACGTCGAGGCCGGTCAGGCCGTCGAGAAGAGGCGTGAGCGCGAAGCCGAGGAGGGCGAACCCCCCGGTCGCCGCCGCGACCCGGACCGGTGCCAGCCGCAGGAACCGGGACAGCGCCAGCGCGAGGTAGGCGTAGATGAACAGCGCGATCGGCACGACGTCGGCGAGCATCGCCCAGTAGACTGCCAGGGTGTGGAACAGGAACGAGCCGACGCCCACCACGGCGATCAGGGCCGCCAGCCCGAGGCAGGTCCGGTCCGGCGGATCGGCCACGGAGGCGCGCCGCGCCGCGGCGGCGGCGGCCAGCAGGAAGGCCGCGTTCGACAGCGCGTTGGCAGGCTCGGCCCAGAAGTCCGGCCCGCCCCGCTCGCAGTAGGCCGACACCGGCTCGAACCAGTTCATCCGCCGACCCTACTTCCCCGTCCTTGCGCCGGGATGGCCTTGTCAGCGCGACGCGAAGCGCGGATGACGGCCGGGCGGCGACCGGAAGCGAGGCGATGCGGATCACCACCTGGAACGTCAACTCGATCAAGCAGCGGCTCCCGCACCTGCTCGGCTTCCTGGAGGAGGCGCGGCCCGACGTGGTCTGCCTGCAGGAGCTCAAGTGCCAGGACGAGTCCTTCCCGCAGGCCGACATCGAGGCGGCGGGCTACGCGGTCGAGACGCTGGGGCAGAAGGCCTATAACGGCGTGGCCCTGCTGGTCCGCGCGCCCCTCGCCATGTCGGAGATCCGGCGCGGGCTCCCGGGCGACGCGGACGACGCGCAGGCCCGCTACATCGAGGCGCTGATCACGGGCGCGGACACGCGCCCGGTGCGCGTCGCGTCGATCTACCTGCCGAACGGCAACCCGGTGGACAGCCCGAAATACCCGTACAAGCTCGCCTTCATGGAGCGGCTGCGGCTCCACGCCCGGGCGCTGCTGGAGGACGAGATCGCGGTGGTGCTGGCGGGCGACTACAACGTCATCCCGGAGGCGGCCGACGCGGCCGATCCGGAGGCGTGGCGCTCCGACGCCCTGTTCCTCGGGACGACCCGGGCGGCGTTCCGGGCGATCCTCGCCGAGGGCTACACCGACGCCCTGCGCGCCTGCGATCCGCGCGACGGGCTATACACCTTCTGGGATTATCAGGCCGGGTGCTGGCAGCGGAACGCCGGCATCCGCATCGACCACCTGCTGCTCTCGCCCCAGGCCGGCGACCGCCTGGTCTCGGCCTCGGTCCAGAAGCACATGCGCGGGCTCGACAAGCCGTCGGACCACGTGCCGGTCACGGCGGAGCTGGCGGCCGGGTAGAGCCGCGATCGGGGGAAACGACGATGATCATCTACGGCAGCAGCGTGTCGCCCTACGTGCGCAAGGTGCTCGTGGCGCTCTACGAGAAGGACGTCGCGTTCGAGCATCGCCCGGTCGGCTTCCACGCGCCGGATCCGGACTTCCGGGCCGCGAGCCCGATGGGGAAGATCCCCGCGATGGAGGAGGCCGGGTATCGCCTCGCCGATTCGAGCGCGATCCTCGACTATCTCGAGCGGCAGCATCCGGCGCCCGCGCTGATCCCCGAGGACGCGCGGGACGCCGCCCGCGCCCGCTGGTTCGACAAGTTCGGCGAGTGCGAGCTGACCCGCCAGGTGCTCGTGCCGTTCGTCGAGCGCTTCCTGAAGCCGCGCCTGTTCAAGGTCGAGGGCGACGAGGCGCTGGCGCAGCGGACCGTCGACACGGCGCTGCCGCCGCTGTTCGACTACCTCGAATCGCAGATCGGCGGGCCCTACCTCGTCGGCGGCCGGTTCGGCATCGCCGACATCGCCGTGGCGGCGCCGTTCCACAACCTGCGGCTGGCCAAGGTCGCGGTCGACGGCGCCCGCTGGCCGAAGCTCGCCGACTGGGTCGCGGCGACGCTCGAGCGGCCGTCCTTCACCGCGGCGATCGCCGCGGCGAAGAGCTGAGGGCGGCTCAGCGCCGCTTGCGGATCGAGCCCACGGTCTGGAGCTGCGTCTGCGCCTCGGCGCGGTCGTCCTCGCTGGCGGCCGCCCAGTTCTTCTCGTAGAGCGCGACGATCCAGTCGTCCTTGCGGCTCTCGGCGCCTTCCCGGGCGAGGGAGAGCCACATCAGGCCCCGCACCCGCTGGATCGGGATGCCGCCCAGGCCGTTGACCAGCATGTCGCCGAGCAGCGCCTGCGCCGGATGGTGGCCCTTCTCGGCGGCGAGGTTGAACCAGCGCGCGGCCTGCCGCGGGTCGGCCTCGACGCCGGTGCCGTCGAGGTAGAGCCGGGCGAGATTGTACTGCGCGTTGGGGTCCCCGTAGTAGGACGCCGCGTAGTTGAACATGTCGTAGGCGCGCTCGGGATTGGGGCGCACGTAGGTGCCCTTGATTCCCTCCAGGAAGTAGGTGCCCAGCGCCGTGAAGGCGCTGCCCAGGACCGCCGAGTTCTGCGGATCGGGCCCGTCGTCGGTGCTGGCATCGGCGATCCGCGAGAAGAACTCGAACGCCTTCAGGTCGTCGTGCGGGACGCCGTCGCCGTCGGCATACATCCGGCCGAGCTTCCACAGCGCCAGGGCGTGGCCCTGGCCGGCCGCGTACTCGAGGGCGCGGGCGGCACCCTGCTTGTCGCCGGCATTGTACTCCCGCATGCCGGCCCGGAGCGCGTCCTTGGCCGAGCGGTAGCTCTTGTCGGCGACCGGGACCTGCACGGGCGTGCGGACATTGGCGTCGAGGGCGCGCGACGGCGTGACCGGCAGCGCGAGCAGGGCGAGCGCCCAGGCCGCGACCGCGAGCCCGCCGACGCACCGGAACCGACCGGGATCGGCCCCGGCCGGCGCCCGGCGCCGGCTGAGGTCAGTCCTAGACGTCCGCATAGCTCTGCGTCTCCTTGGCACCTCCCGGATGGGTGACGGCGCCGTACAGGGCCGGGCCGACGCCCTGCGCGTATTTCCAGAGGTAGCCGGAGGTCGCGGTGTTGGGCCGCGCGGTCCAGGCCTTGCGGCGCTCGGCCAGTTCCGCGTCGGACAGGGCGACGCTGAGCGTGCCCTGGATCGCGTCGAGGGTGATCACGTCGCCGTCGCGGAGCAGCCCGATCGGGCCGCCCACGGCGGCCTCGGGGCCGACATGGCCGACGCAGAAGCCCCGGGTCGCGCCCGAGAAGCGCCCGTCGGTGATCAGCGCGACCTTGTCGCCCATGCCCTGGCCGTAGAGGGCCGCGGTGGTCGACAGCATCTCGCGCATGCCGGGGCCGCCCCGCGGACCCTCGTAGCGGATCACGAGTACGTCGCCTTCCTTGTAGCTGCGCGCCTGCACGGCCGCGAAGCAGGCCTCCTCGCCGTCGAACACGCGGGCCGGGCCGGTGAAGACCTGCTTCTCGGCCGGGATGCCGGCGACCTTCACGATCGCGCCCTCGGGGGCGAGGTTGCCCTTGAGGCCGACGACGCCGCCGGTCGGGGTGATCGGGCGGTTGGCGGGGTAGACCACGTCCTGGTCCGGGTTCCAGGTCACCCGGTCCATGTTTTCCGCGATGGTGCGGCCGGTGACCGTCATGCAGTCGCCGTGCATGAAGCCGTGGTCGAGGAGCGTCTTCATCAGCAGCGGGATGCCGCCGACCTCGAACATGTCCTTGGCGACGTAGCGCCCGCCGGGCTTCAGGTCGGCGATGTAGGGCGTGCGCCGGAAGATCTCGGCCACGTCGAACAGCGTGAACTCGATGCCGCACTCGTGCGCGATCGCCGGCAGATGCAGCGCCGCGTTGGTCGAGCCGCCCGAGGCCGCCACCACCGTGGCGGCGTTCTCCAGGGCCTTGCGGGTGACGATGTCGCGCGGGCGGATGCGCTTCTCCAGAAGCTCCATCACCTTCTCGCCGGCAGTCGCGCAGAACTTGTCGCGGATCTCGTAGGGGGCCGGGGCGCCGGCCGAGTACGGCAGCGCCAGGCCGATCGCCTCGGAGACCGTCGCCATGGTGTTGGCGGTGAACTGCGCGCCGCAGGCGCCGGCCGACGGGCAGGCGACCTGCTCCAGCTCGTCGAGATCCTCGAGGCTCATGTCGCCGACGGCCACCTTGCCGACCGCCTCGAACAGGTCCTGAACGGTCACGGGCTTGCCACGGAACGAGCCCGGCAGGATCGAGCCGCCGTAGATGAAGATCGAGGGCACGTTCAGGCGGACCATCGCCATCATCATGCCGGGCAGCGACTTGTCGCAGCCCGCCAGACCCACGAGGGCGTCGTAGGCGTGGCCGCGCATGGTCAGCTCGACCGAGTCGGCGATGACCTCCCGCGACGGCAGCGACGCGCGCATGCCGCCGTGGCCCATGGCGATGCCGTCGGTGACCGTGATCGTGCAGAACTCGCGCGGCGTCCCATTGGCGGCGGCGACGCCCTTCTTCACCGCCTGCGCCTGGCGCATCAGCGAGATGTTGCAGGGCGCGGCCTCGTTCCAGCACGAGGCGACACCCACCAGCGGCTGGTGGATCTGCTCGCGGGTCAGGCCCATGGCGTAGAGGTAGGAGCGGTGCGGGGCGCGGTCGGGCCCCTCCGTGACGTGGCGGCTCGGCAGCTTCGACTTGTCGTTCAAACGCGTCACCATGACTTCAGACCAAGCCTTCGCAGCCGATCCCGAGGGTGCGTTGAACCGCGGCGCGTCGCCGTTCGCGAAGCGCCGGGAAATCCGTCCGCGTACTCGGGAAGTCCTCGTTTCCGAACGGTAAATCGTTGTCGAGATTGCCGTTTACCGCGGATGTTGAGGTGGGCCCGGACTATGGCGGGATCGCGGCGTTTACGGGCAGGTCTCGGGGCGGAGCGGGGATCGTTTTACGGTGTTGCGACCCCGCCACAGCCACGCTTGCGGCGAATTCGCCGGCGGCGACAAGATGAAGGACAATGGCCGGGTGCGAATGGGGCGCTCCGACGATGCGCAACTTGTCTTCAGGCAGGCCGAGGATCTCCCGGGCGCGATCCCCAAGAAACGCGGCAATACGGCGCCCGGAAAGTCGCGGCATCACTATCCGTCCGCGGGGATGGCGCCGACAATACGCCGGCGCACGCGTCGAGCGACCTGCCGCGATCCAGGCGCGACGAGGCCGGCGCCCGCCGTTGCTTGAGGCTCGCGAGGCCGCCGGGCCCGCGGAGCGGCGGGATCCGCGCCCGTTCGTGAGGTGCGGCCGGCCAGACCGAGCGGCGCCGGCGCCGCTCTCCGCCGCCGATCTGACGGCTCCCGCTGGCCCGCACGCGGCATGCGGCGACCGGCGCGGTCAACCCGTCCGTCGCCGCGCGTCCGGGATCACAGGATCACACGACGCCGTGATCGCTGCCGGACCTGCGCTCAGGCCGCTCCAGCGTGGGGCGCGGGGATCTCGGTCGAGATGGCGTCCACCGTGCGCGGCATCGGGCTGCCCTGCCCATCCGTCCGCTGGATCCGCACCTGCTGATTGACCGGCTGCATGTTGCCGAAGGGTGTCGAGAAGGCGATCTCCGCGGCGTCGCGCCCGACGCCGATCCGCACCAGCCCGTCGAGGTCGGCCTGTCGGGTGGCGTCGAACAGCCACCAGCGCCCGTCCAGATAGGCCTCGAACACGGCGTGGAAGTCGCTCGGGACGAGGCCATGGGCGTAGCAGCTCACGAACCGGGCCGGGATACCGAGCGCCCGGCAGAAGGCGGCGCCGATATGCGCGAAGTCGCGGCAGACGCCGGCGCGCTTGAGCAGGGACTCGTCCGCGGTCGTCTCGCCGTCGCTGGTGCCGGGCTGGTAGGCGATGTGGTCGTGGATCCAGTTGCAGATCTGGTTCACGCGCGCGTGGCCCTTGGGCAGAGCGCCGAATTCGGCCAGCGCGAAGGGCGTCAGCCGGTCCGAGGAGACGAACCGGCTCGGGAGCAGGAACGGCAGGATGTCGAGGGGCAGTTGTCCGATGGGCGTCTCGTTGATGGTCGCCGGGTCGGCCCGATGCACCGTGAGGTCGACCTCGGCGTTGTACTCCAGCGCGAACTGACCGGTCGGCACGTTGACCGCCAGATAGCGGTTCTGGAGGTCAGGGGTCGTGTAGAGATCGCGCTTGAGGTTCGGCGTCAGGACCAGGCTCTCGCTCAGGATCTCGACGCTCTTCAGCTTCGCCACCTCGAGATTGAAGATGAAGGTGGTATCCGAGAGGATGTTGTAGGACAGGCTGCAACCGAGGGTGTAGCGCATCGGATCTCCTTGCCGGATGACGGCCCGTCCGTCGTCCAAGCAAGGGGCGCGCCCGATCGTCGGTTCCGGCTCGATGGCCGTTCGATCGGGGCGATGCGGGCAAGACACAGGTGCCGCGTCGGGCGGGCGGCGCCGCCGTCATCGCGAGCGCAGCGAAGCGACCCAGGGCAGCGCGACATCGCCGGCCGTGGCGCATCCCTGGATTGCTTCGCTCCGCTCGCGAGGACGGCCGCGGCGACGGAGCCGGTCTTAGCCGCGCTCGGCGGCATCCCTCGGGAGCAGCAGCACCGTCAGCGAGCGGACGCCCTGCGCGCCGTGGATCAGGACCCCCTCGATGTCGGCGGTCGCCGACGGGCCGGTATGCAGCACCGCGTAGGCCGAGCGGCCGAATTCCGGCCGGCGGTAGGCCGCCTGCACGTTCGGCACGATGTCGGCCGGATCGAGCAGCACGACGAGGTGCTGCGCGAGGTAGCCGACCGCGTTGACGATCAACTGATCCTGGGTGAACAGCACCGAGCCGGTCTCGGCGATGCCGAACACCGCCCGGACCACCGCCACGTCGACGTCCTCGACCTCCTCGGGCGCGCGCACGCCCCGCAGATCGCGGTTTCCGGTCAGCTCGGGGACCGCGGAGGCGACGACCTTGGCGGCGTCGAGGCGCTCGCGCACGCCCGCGAACACGTCGCCGGCACCGGGCTCGGCCACGCGTCCGCCCATGCGCTTCAGCCGCTCGCCGAACTCCGCCACGAGGTCGTCGCCGACGAGCGGTGTGAACAGCGGCACCTCCGGCAGCGGGAAGTCGCCGGCCGGCCGGTTCCTGCGGATGCCGTCGAGGATCGCGTCGCGGGCGCTCATCGACCGGTGTCCTTCATGCGGTTCTGCTTGTACCAGGCGTGGAAGGTCTGGCGCGGCGCGTCGGGCATCTCGCGCTTCTTCCCCCAGGTGTTGAGCGGGTTGTAGACCGCGAAGCGCGGCAGGACCTTCAGCGCGGAATCCGCCGCGCCGATCGCCGCCCGATAGGCGGCCGGGCGCGAGAGCACGGCGCCCGCGGCCTTCATCATGCCCTGCTTGAGCGCCGGGATCTGGTGCTCCTCGACCAGCACCTTCCGCCACGCGAAGATCTGTTCGTGGATGTTGATCTTCACCGGGCAGACGTTGGTGCAGGAGCCGTTCATCGTCGAGGAGAACGGCAGCGTCGAGTATTTCCGCTTGTTGAAGGTCGGATCGATGATCAGCCCGATCGGCCCCGAATAGGTCGCCCCGTAGGAGAGCCCGCCGGACCGCCTGTAGACCGGGCAGGTGTTCATGCAGGCGCCGCAGCGGATGCATTTCAAGGAGGTCCAGAACTCCTCCATGCCGAGGCGCTCGGATCGGCCGTTGTCGACCAGCACCATGTGCATCTCGGTGCCCGCGCGGGGCGCGCGGAAGTGCGAGGTGTACTGGGTGATCGGCGAGCCCAGTGCCGAGCGCGACAGCAGGCGGATGAACACGCCGAGATGCTCGACCTTCGGGATGATCTTCTCGATGCCGATGGAGTGGATCTGCAGCGGCGGCACGTTGCCGGAGAGGTCGGCATTGCCCTCGTTGGTGCAGGTCACGACCGTGCCCGTCTCGGCGATCGCGAAATTGCATCCCGTCATGCCGGCATCGGCCTTGAGGATGTAGGGCCGCGTGGTCTCGCGCTGGCTCTCGGCGAGGTAGTGCGCGTCGTCGTTGTCCGGATCGGTGCCGAGCGTCTTGGCGAAGACCTCGGCCACGTCCATCCGCGTCTTGTGGACGGCCGGCGCCACGACGTGGCTCGGCTCCTCGTTGTCGAGCTGCTGGATCCGCTCGCCGAGATCCGTCTCGATGACCTCGATGCCGTTGGCCGCCATGTGGTGGCGGAAGCCGCACTCCTCGGTGAGCATCGACTTCGACTTCACCAGCGTCCTGGCGCCGTGGCTCCGCAGGATCTCCAGCACGATCCGATTGTGATCGGCGCCGTCCTTCGCCCAGTGCACGTGGACGCCGTTGGCCTTCGCGGCCGCCTCGAACTGCTCGAGATACCGGTCGAGATGGCTCAGCGTGTGGGTCTTGATCTGCGAGGCGAGCTCGCGCAGCTCCTCCCATTCCGGGATCCCGTGCGCGGAGGCGTCGCGCTTCTTGCGCAGGTCCCACAGGCGCTCGTCGTGGGCCGCCTGGTGCAGCGGCGCCGCGAGGAAACGCTCGGCGGCCTCGGACTGGTTGATCGGGCGATCGCCCCGGATCTTCGCGCCGCGCGGCTGCGGCTCCCGGGTCTGCGGCGCGCGGATCGGCTTCGAGGCGGCCTCCGCGTGCTGGAGACGCCGGCCGTCCGGCGCCCGCTCGCTCTCGTCGTGGCCGGCCCGCACCTCCGGGTGGATGACGCCTTCGCGCTCGCGCGGGTTGAGATCCTCGACGCTCATGCGGCGGCTCCGTTCAGCACCTGCGCGATGTGGATGTACTTGAGCGGCAATCCCAGACGCTCGGCGCAGCCCTTCTGGTGCATCAGGCAGGAGGAATCGGCCGACACGACGTAGTCCGCCCCGGCCCGGTTCTGATCCGCGACCTTGTCGTAGCCCATCTTGGCCGAGACGGCCGGCTCGAACACCGAGAAGGTGCCGCCGAAGCCGCAGCACTCGTCCGGCCGGGCGAGATCGACGAGCTCGACGCCCTTCACGAGGCGCAGCAGGTCGAGGGGCTTCGAGAAGTCGGGCTTCACCAGCTCGGTCGGCCGCGCGTGATGGATGCCGCGCAGGGCGTTGCAGTTGGTGTGATAGGCGACCTTGTGCGGGAAGTTCGCCCAGGGCAGGTCCTCGACCTTCAGCACGTCGTGCAGGAACTCCACGAGCTCGTAGGTGCTGGCGCGGACGTGGCTGACCTCGTCGGTCTGGGGGATCGCCGTCAGGTGCTCCCGTACCTGGTGGACGCAGGAGCCCGACGGGGCGACGACGTAGTCGAAGCCGGAGAAGTTCTTGACGAACAGCGCCTCGGTCGCGGCGGCCTCGGCGTGGCAGCCGGTATTGGTCATCGGCTGCCCGCAGCAGGTCTGGTCGAACGGATACTCGACCGTGCAGCCCAGGCGCTCGAGGAGCTCGAGGGTGGCGATCCCGACCTCGGGCTCGAAGGCGTCGACGTAGCACGGCACGAACAGGCCGACCCGCATGGTCTGGCAACTCCCTGACTAACCCGGCCCGGTGGCCTGGAACGGTTCAAGACTGGCCCAGGGTCTACCGGATGGGGCGATCCTTGGCGAGATCGCTCACTGCGGCACCGTGCCCGCTGTAACCGGTCGCCGCTGCCTCCCCGCGCCCGGCCTCGGCCCGCGCGCGATCGCCCGCGCGAAGCCGGGGAGTTTTCCCGGGGAGCGATGCCGCGCGCTTGATTTCCGACGCCCCAGAGTCGAAGGACGTCTGGAAGCGTTCCGAAGAGATCATCACCATGGAAGAACTGCTCGCCCGCGTCACCACCCGCACCGGGCTCGACGCCGCGACCGCTCAGACCGCCATCGGGCACATCCTGGCCTTCCTGCAGAAGGAAGGTCCTGCCGCCGAGGTCGGCCAGCTGCTGGCGGCCCTGCCGGGTTCCGAGGCGCTGATCGCCGAGTCGAACGCCGGCGAGAGCGGCGGCGGCGGCCTGATGGGCATGCTCGGCGGCATGATGGGCGGCGGCGGCGTCATGGCGCTCGGCCAGAAGCTGATGGCCGCCGGCGTGCCGATGGGTCAGATGCAGCCCCTCGGCCAGGAGCTGTTCGCCTTCGGCCGCGAGAAGGTCGGCGAGGACGCGATGGGCCCGATCATCGGCTCCATCCCCGGGCTGAACCAGTTCGTCTGACCGCGGATCGGTGTGCGCGGCCGCACTGCATTCGGGTGACGCCTGGACGAAGAGTAAAAAAGAGGTTTCGAGGCGAAAGCTTGACGGAACCTGTCCACGCGATCCCCGTTATTGGGGATGTGGCCCGGATCGACGCCTTTGGCAGTGTCCGGTACCGCACTCAAGCAGGCCGGCCATGCCCGTCTTCGAAGCCAAGAACCTGGACAGCGAGTTCGAAGGGCAGTCCCTGCTCGCTGCCATTCTGCACCCGACCCGCGCGGCGCAGACCCGGGCCCTGAGGCACGGTCGCAGGCGGGCGGAGCGCGCGGCGGCCCTGGCCGACCCGATGACGATCGAGCCGCGCTTCCCGATCGCGCCCGGCGAGCTGGCGCCGACCGGGTTCACGGGCCGCTGAGAGGCTCGGCCCGTCGCGCCGACGCCTACCAGGCCTGCGCGGTGACGAGGCCCTGCCGGGTCACCACCACCCATTCCCGTCCGTGGCGCTCGACGCCCTCGACGCGGCCGACGCCGGGGATGACGTCGCCGGGGGCGACCTCGACGAGGCGGCGCCGACGGTTCTCCAGGATCGCGGTGCCCTCGTAGACGTCGCGGAGGGCCCAGCCCTCGATCACCGGCGGCTTGTCGGACGCGGCCGGCTTCGGCTTGGGCTCGCTCACCTTGGCGTCCGCGACCTTGACCTCGGGCTTCGCCTCGACGGCGCGGGCGGGCTCCCCGATGCTCCCGGTCTGGGTCGGCTCCGCCTTCGCGGCGGCGCGGCGGTCGAGCTGCGCGGCGAGGCCGCTGAGGCGGGTGTTATGGTCGCGCTCGACCTGCTCGAGCCGCTCGCCGAGGGCCGAGATCTTGCCGTTCAGGCTCTTGTCGACCTGCGCCAGGCGCTCGCCGAGAGCGGTGCTCCGGCTCGCCGCCTCCTTCCGCGCGCCGTCGGTCGAGGCGCGCAGGTCGGCGAGCACGGTGTGGAGCTGCGCGATATCGGCGGCGAGGCGCACGGTCTCGGTGCGGCCGGCATCGAGCGTCGTCTCCAGGGCCGCGAGCGCGTCGGGCCGGACGGAGGCCGGGCGGGAGAGCGCCATCACGCCCCCGCCCAGGAGGACACCGATCGCCAGGGTCGCGCCCGGGACCGCGAACCGTTTCGGATCGAGGCGCGACAGCGACGCCATCGTGAATCTCGCGGCGGCGGGCGAGGCCGCGGTCTCGTTCGCGGCTGCCGCGGCCTCGGTCTTGCCGGTCACCGCGGCCCTGAGCAGTTCGGCCGGAGAGACCCCCGGGGACCCGGCCTGCTTGGCTTCGATCTTCGTCATCGCCCCGAACTCCGCACGCGGCCTCGCGCTGCAAGCGTTCGTTAAGGACGTTTGTTTACGAAACCCTTACCGCGGTCTGACGGCTCAGGCCGCCAGCCCGCGCTTCTTCAGCAGCGGCTCGATGCTCGGCATCCGCCCGCGGAAGGCCGTGTAGGCCTCGCGCGGATCGCGCAGGTTGCCGGCCCCGTACACGAAGGTCCGCAGCCGCTTCGCCGTCGCCGGATCGAAGATGTCGCCGGCCTCGCGGAACGCGTCGAAGGCGTCCGCGTCCAGCACTTCCGACCAGAGGTAGCTGTAGTATCCGGCGGCGTAGCCGTCCCCCGAGAAGATGTGGGCGAAGTGCGGCGTGCGGTGCCGCATGCTGATCTCGGCCGGCATGCTGATCCGCCGCAGGGCCTCGGCCTCGAAGGCGGGCACGTCGAGACCGCCCTCGCCCTCCGCCGAGAGGTGCAGCGTCATGTCGACGATCGCCGAGGCGGTGTACTCCACCGTGGCGAAGCCCTGATTGAAGGTCCGCGCGGCGAGCAGCTTCCTGAGCAGGGCGTCGGGCATGGGCTCGCCCGTGCGATGGTGGCGCGCGTGGGCGCGCAGGACCTCCGGTTGCTCGAGCCAGTGCTCGTAGAGCTGCGAGGGCAGCTCGACGAAGTCGCGCGACACCGCCGTCCCGGACAGGAGCGGGTAGGTCACGTCCGAGAGCAGCCCGTGCAGGGCGTGGCCGAACTCGTGGAACAGGGTGCGGGCGTCATCGAAGGACAGCAGCGTCGCCTCGCCGTCGGGCGCCTTGGCGAAGTTCATGACGTTGACGATGATCGGCGTGATCGGCCCGTTGAGGCGCTCCTGCGAGCGGAAGGCGCTCATCCAGGCGCCGGACCGCTTCGAGGCGCGGGCGAAATAGTCCCCCAGGAACAGGCCGACCTCGGACCCGTCGGGATTGCCGACCCGCCAGACCCGGACATCGGGATGGTAGCGCGGCACGTCGGAGAGTTCCGTGAAGGTCAAGCCGAACAGCCGGGCGGCCGTGTCGAACGCCGCCTGGATCATCCGCTCGAGGGGCAGGTACGCCTTGATCTCGCTCTCGTCGAGGTCGTGCTCGGCGCGCCGCACCTTCTCGGCGTAGTGCCGCCAATCGTGCGCCTGCAGGGCGAAGTTGTGGCCCTCTGCCTGGATCGTGGCCTGGAGGCGATCACGCTCCTCCGCCGCCCGCGCGCGGGCCGGCGTCCACACGTCCCGCAGCAGCCCGGTCGCCGCGTCTGGGCTCGCCGCCATCGTGTCGTCGAGGGCGAAATGCGCGAAGCTCTCGAAGCCGAGGAGCCGCGCGCGCTCGGCGCGCAGCCGGATGATCTCCGCGATGATCGCGCGGTTATCGGTCGCGCCGCCGTTCTCGCCGCGCCGGGTCCAGGCCGCGTAGGCGCGCTCGCGCAGGTCGCGCCGCGTCGAGCAGACCAGGAACGGCTCGATCAGCGAGCGGGACAGGGTGACGACGTGCCCGTCGAGGCCGCGCTCCCTCGCGGCGCTCTCGGTCGCGGCCCGCAGGAACGGCGGCAGGCCGGCCAGGTCCTCCTCGCCCTGCAGCGGCAGGATGAAGCTGCTCTCGTCGGCCAGGAGGTTCTGACTGAACGTCGTCCCGAGCTCCGACATGCGCGCCGCGATCTCGGCGATGCGGGCCTTGTCCTCGGGCCCGAGATCCGCCCCCGACCGGCGGAAGCGGATCCGGTACCGGTCGAGGACCCGCCGCTCCTCCGCACCGAGCCCCCCGGCGTCGATCGCCGAGATCCGGGCCCAGAGCTCGGGGTTGAGGTAGATGGCGCTCCCGTGCCGGGCGAGTTTGGGCCCGATCTCCCGCTCGATGGCCTGCAACTCCGGGTTGGTGTGGCTGCCGGTCAGATTGTAGAACACGCCGGCGACGCGCTCGAGGGCGAGGCCGGCCCGCTCCATCGCCGCGACGGTGTTGGCGAAGGTGGCCGGCGCGGTCTGGCCGGCGATGGCGCGGATCTCGGAATCGTGCGCGGCGAGCGCGGCCTCGAACGCGGGTCCGTAGTGCTCCGGCCGGATCCGATCGAACGGCGGCAGGCCGTGCGGGGTGCTCCACTGCGCTTCGCGGAAGGGATTGTCCTGCGGCAGGCTCGGGAGCCCGGCATCAGCTGCGTCCGACATGCAGTCCTCAAATCTACGTCCACGCGACAGCGCGTTCGTCTGCGCCGCCGGTGCGCCGACATGGGGTGTGCCGGCGCGATCCGGAAGACAGTGGACCGATCGGCGCGGCCGTCAACCGGGTCCGGGCGATCCGAATGACGTCTCGCTCGTTGTAGAGGCCAATGCCCACGCTTCGAGGCCCCATGCCGGGACGCAGCCTATCGACCCTCCGACCCGCGCTGGTTCTCGCGGGCGGTGCCCTCGCCGCAGGGCTCGCCTTCCCGGTATCGCCGGCCCGCGCCATCGAGGCGCCGGCGGCCACCGTGCCGACGCCCCCGCCCCTGCCGCCGGAGCGTCCCGAGGCGCTGAAGCCGCCCGTCGCCGATCCGGCGCCGCCGACGCCGCCCGCGCGGCCGCCGGAGCTGAAACCGGCCGTGGCTGAGCCGAGCAAGGAACCGGTCCGGGAGCCGTCGAGGGAGACCGGCCGCGAGAAGCCCTCGGACGCCGCTCAGGAAACCGGGAAGGACGCCGGGAAGGACGCCGGCAAGGACGCCGCCAGAGAGGCCGCCAAGCCGGAGATCCCGTCACCGCCGCCGGCACCGCCCGAGCGGCCGCCGGAGCTGTCGGGCGCGGCCGCCCTGGCCCTCAAGGTGACGCCGCCGGACGACAGCGCCTGCCGGACGCGCCTCAAGCGCCTCGGCGTCGACTTCGAGCCGCTGCCGCCGATCTCAGAAGGCCAGTGCACCGCGCCGCTGCCGCTCAAGGTGACGAAGTTCGCCGACGGCGTGGCCCTGCCGCAGGGCGCCACGCTGACTTGCCGGACCGCCGAGGCGCTGGCGCGCTGGGTCACCGAGGTTCAGGTTGAGGCCGAGCGGACGCTGAAGCATCCGGTGACCGCGCTCGAGCTCGGCGGCTCCTATGTCTGCCGCGGGCAGAACCACGACGTCGACGCCAAGCTCAGCGAGCACGCCTTCGCCAACGCCGCCGACATCATGGGCTTCGCCTTCGCGGGACGCGCGAATATCCCCGTGAAGGCGATGCCGGACGGTTCCGAAGAGGCACAGTTCCTCGGCGCGGTGCGCGCCAAGGCGTGCGGCTTCTTCCGCACCGTCCTCGGCCCGGGATCGAACGCCGCCCACGCCAATCATTTCCATCTCGACGAGCGCGAGCGCAACGCCGGTCACCGCTTGTGCCAGTAGAGCCGCGTGGAACGTTCCCGCAGATCCGGCATTTCTCGGCTCGGGAGCGCCTCCGCTCCCCGGAATGACGACGACGATGATCCCGAAACCTTGGCTGTCGGTCAGCGCGGCACTGCTGGCGAGTTGTCTGGCCGCGCACGGCGCGACGGCGCGGACCGGGAAAGGCCAGAAGGCCGAGACGGCCGAGCCGCCGGCGCTGACCGCCGAGGCGGTGAACGCCGCGACCCTGTCACAGACGGGCGCCGGGAAGACCGAGGGCGCGAAGCCGGACGCGAAGAAGCGTCGGGCCAAGTCGTCCGATGAGAAGGCCGATCCGCTGATCGTCAAAGCCCAGGTGCTGCTCGATCGCGCGCATTTCTATCCCGGCGCGATCGACGGTCGGAAAGGCGACAACTACCGGCACGCCCTCTCGGCCTTCGCGGTGGCTCAGGGATTGCCCGCCAGCGAGGATCTGACGCCCGAGATCTGGGACAAGCTCCAGGCGACCAGCGATAAGCCCGCGGTCACGGACTACACGCTCACCGAGAGCGACGCCGCGGGCCCCTATGTCGAGCGGATCCCGCCCAAGATGGAGGAGCAGGCCGAGCTCAAGACGCTGGGCTACACCAACCCCCGCGAGATGCTGGCCGAGCGGTTCCACATGAGCCGCGACCTCGTCAGCGCGCTTAATCCCGGCAAGCCCCTCGACAAGGCCGGCACCACCATCGCGGTGGCGGCGGTCGAGCCGATGGGGACGGACAAACCGAAGGCCAAGGATCTGCCGCAGGAGCCGAAGGTCGAGCGCATCGAGGTGGACAAGACGAGCCGCGACGTTCGCGCGTTCGGCGCCGACGGAAAGCTCCTGGCCTACTATCCCGCGTCGATCGGCAGTTCCGAGAAGCCGGCACCGAGCGGCGAGACCAAGGTGAAGGGCGTCGCGTTCGACCCCAACTACACCTACAACCCGAAATACGCTTTCAAGGGCGTGAAAGCGCAGCACAAGTTCACCATCCAGTCGGGGCCCAACAATCCGGTCGGCCTGGTCTGGATCGATCTGGCGATTCCGAGCTACGGGATCCACGGGACGCCTGAGCCCGAGAAGGTCGGGAAGACCGAGTCTCACGGCTGCATCCGCCTGACGAACTGGAATGCCCGCGACCTCGCCGCGCATGTGACACGAGGTGCCAAGGTCAGCTTCAAGGACGACTGAGGTGCTGCGCGGCGCGGCCCCAAGCCGCCCTCGCGGCGCCGTCAGCACAAAAATGTATCATCGGTTAACATACCGCCCGGTCTGGGTGTCGGAACGGGCCAGGAACGCTTGACACATTGCGCATTACGGGCGACGCCTCAGGTTGTCTCGCGGGCTGACCCTCGGGCCGCGTTCACCCTTCCGGACGCTGCTCACGCGGTGCGCAAGGCCTGACCAACCGCATGGCAAGATCCCCGGCGACGGGGGCATTCGAAGGGAAGACGGCCCGGCGTGATTGCTGACCCCAACGACGACGTCCTCAACGGCGTCCGTGTTCTCGTCGTCGAGGACGAGGCCGCGATCTCGATGCTGCTGGAGGACATGCTCCTCGATTTCGGCTGTGCCGTGGTCGGGCCGGCCGCGCGTCTCTCCTCGGCGCTCGAGATGGCGTCGCAGGAGGCGTTCGAGGTCGCCATTCTCGACGTGAACGTGGCGGGCGAGCCGATCTACCCGGTGGCCGAGGCCATCGCCAAGCGCGATCTGCCGCTGGTCTTCTCGACCGGCTACGGCGGCGCCGGCATCCGCGAGCCGTTCCGCGACAGGCCCGTGGTCCAGAAGCCGTTCAGCCAGGCCGACCTGAAGCGCACCCTGATCGGGGCGATCCGCGCGGCCCGCGACTGAGAGCGGGGCGTTCGCGCAGGCAGGCTGAGGTCCCCGCGTCAGAGCCCCTCGATCGTGAAGACCCGCTCGACATGGGCGGGCCAGGCCCGATGCCCGACGAACACGGCGTCGGCCCGGAACGTCGCTCCGGCGCACCAGGCATTGCGACCGATCCAGGCCCGGACCGCGCGGGAGAATCGCCGCTGCTTGGCGCCGTCGATCGCCTCCCGGGCATCGTCGCGCTTCGCTCGCGCCTTCACCTCCACGAAGACGACGGTGTTCCAGCGCCGGACGACGAGATCGATCTCGCCGCCCGCGACGCTGACGCGCCGCCCGATCGGCCAGTAGCCTTTCAGCATCAGCGCGGCGAGCGCCAACCACTCGGCCCGGTGGCCGAGCCGATAGGCGGCGCGGCGCCGGCCGGCCCCGTCCGGCAGAGCCCCGGTCATCCCGGGTCCCGCGCCAGCGCCAGCGCGCGCGCGTAGACGAGGCGCCGCGGCTGCCCGGTCTCGTCGGACACGAGGCTGGCGGCATCCTTGATCGAGTGCCGCTCCAGGGCCGCCAGGATCAGGGCGTCGAGGGCGGCGTCCGTGTCCGCGGTCCGCTCCGGCGCCGTCGCCGCACCGATGATCACCACGATCTCCCCCTTCGGCGGTCCTTCCTGGGCGAAGCGCGCGCTCAGGCTGCCCAGCGTATCGCGCCGGATGGTTTCGTAGAGCTTGGTCAGCTCGCGGGTCACGGCGGCGGGCCGCTCCGAACCGAGCACCGCGGCGGCGTCCGCCAGCATGTCGGGCAGGCGATGCGGCGACTCGAACAGGACCAGCGTGCCGGGAACCTGGAGCAGCGCCTCGAGGCGGTTGCGCCGCGCTCCGGCCTTCTGCGGCAGGAAGCCCTCGAAGAAGAAGCGATCGGTCGGCAGGCCCGCCGCGACCAGCGCCGTCATCACCGCGGATGGCCCCGGGACGGGCGTGATGGCGATCCCGGCCTCGATGGCGGCCTGGACCAGCTTGTAGCCGGGATCCGAGACGAGCGGGGTCCCGGCATCCGAGACCAGCGCCAGGGCCTCGCCGGCGCGCAGCCGCGCCACCATCCGCTCGCGCACCGCGTCGTTGGAATGCTCGTGATAGGCCAGGAGCGGCGTCGTGATCCCGTAATGCGCCAGCAGGTTCCGGGTGACGCGGGTGTCCTCGGCCAGGACCGCGTCGGCCGCCGCCAGGGTGGCCAGCGCCCGGATGGTGATGTCGCGCAGGTTCCCGATCGGGGTCGCCACGATGTGCAGGCCCGGGGACAGGGGCTCTGTCTCGCTCGCGAGCCCGAAGGCCGTGAAGGTCGTGCTGCGCGGCCGGTCGGGGGCGAGCTTCTGTGACGGAGCTCGGGTCGAGGCGGCGGGCCCCGGGTCGTCGAATCTGCGGGTCATCGCCGGCGATCTTGCCACACCCGCCGCCTCTCGTCGCGGCGGGGCCGCGCGACCGGGGGCAAGTCCGGGCCGCCGCGTTTACATTTGGGATCGTGCCGGTCAGGCTGCGGAGCCTGCCCGAAGGAGTACGCGCCATGGCGCGCCCGACAAGCGCGCGGGACCGTCTCGTGCGTGTCACCGCCCCGACCGCCGCGCTCTGCGCCGTCCTGCTGTCGCTCGGTGGCTGCATCGGCAGCGACCTCGCCCGGCGCGCGACCGGGCCGCAGGCCGAGCTGACCCCGCCGGCCGCCGTGCCGGGCGCGCCGGGCCCCGCGCCCACGCCGGCGCCGATGCCGGCCGCTGGCGGCGGCGGGCGCATCGGCGCGGGTTCGGTGAAGGTGGCCCTGGTGCTGCCGCTGACCGGCCAGGGTTCGACGGTGGGTGCCGCCATGCGCGACGCGGCGCAGCTCGCCTACGACGAGGCCCAGCAGCCCGACCTGACGCTCCTCGTCGAGGACGACCGGGGCAGTCCGGACGGCGCCCGGGAGGCGACCCAGGAAGCGCTGCGCCAGGGCGCCGAGATCGTCCTCGGCCCGCTCTTCGCCGGCAGCGTCCAGGCCGCCGCCGCCGTCGCCAGGACCGCCGGCAAGCCGGTGATCGGCTTCTCCACGGACGCGACCGTGGCGAACCCGGGCGTCTACCTGCTGAGCTTCCTGCCGCAGCCGGAGGTGGACCGCGTCATCGAGGACGCGGTCGCCGGCGGGAAGCGGTCCTTCGCGGCGCTGATCCCGGAGACGGCCTACGGCAACGCGGTCGAGGCGGAGTTCCGGGAGGTCGTCGCCCGGAAGGGCGCGCGGGTCGCCGCCGTGGAGCGCTACCCGGCGGGCGCGCCCGTCCCGGCGGTGGAGCGGCTCGCGCGGGTGATCGCCGGGCCCGGCGCCACCGCCGACGCGCTGTTCATCCCGGAGACCGCCGACGCGATGCCGACCGTGGCGGCCGCGCTGACGAAGGCGGGCTTCTCGCCGGCCCGGGTGCGCCCCCTCGGCACTGCCCTCTGGAACGAGCCGTCACTCTTCGCGCTGCCCGCCCTGCAGGGCGGCCGCTTCGCCTCGCCGGACCGCGTCGGCTTCTCGAATTTCAGCGCGCGCTACCAGGCGCGGTTCGGCACCGTCCCGCCCCGGGTGGCCTCCCTCGCCTACGACGCGGTGCTCCTCGCGGCGGCCCTGTCGCGGCGGTACGGCTCGCAGCGCTTCGCCGAGGCCACCCTGACCAACAGCCTGGGCTTCGCCGGCGTCGACGGGACGTTCCGGTTCCGGCCGGACGGTCAGAGCGACCGGTCCCTCGCGGTCTACGAGATCCGCAACAACGCCGCGACGCCCGTCAGCCCCGCGCCCCGGGTCCTCGCGAAGCCCGCGATCTGATCAGGCGGCGAGTTCGGCGACCAGCGCGTTCAGCACCGGCGCGCCCCGCGCCGTGGCGGCGATGCGGCCGCCGGGCAGCCGCTCCAGCAGGCCGTCCCCGATCAGCATGCCGATCCGGTTGCCGTTCAGCGGCCGTCCCTTGAGGGCCGCGTAGGTGTCGGGATCGATCCCCTCGCGCAGGCGCAGGCCCATCACCAGGAACTCGTCGGCCTGATCGGCTGCGGTGAGGATCTCGGTCTCGACGATCCCGTGGCCCTCGGCCTCGACCCGGGCGAGCCACGCCTCGGGCGATCGCTCCGTCACGGTTCCGAGCCGGCCCCCGGGCGTCACGAGCCGCCCGTGGGCGCCCGGACCGATGCCGGCGTACTCGCCGTAGCGCCAGTAGAGCAGGTTGTGCCGCGATTCGGCGCCGGGCCGCGCGTGGTTCGAGATCTCGTAGGCCGGAAGGCCGGCCCTCGCGCAGAGATCCTGGGTGACGTCGTAGAGGGCGCGGCCGACCTCGTCGTCCGGCGTCACCAGCTTGCCGGCGGCGGCGAGCCCGTGGAACGGTGTCCCGGGCTCGATGGTGAGCTGGTAGAGCGAGAGGTGCTCCGCGGCCCGCGCGAGCGCCTCGGCGAGCTCCGCCCGCCACAGCGCCGGCGTCTGGCCGGGCCGCGCGTAGATCAGGTCGAAGGAGGTCCGCGCGAAGGCCGACTGCGCCAGGGCGATCGCGTCCAGGGCCTGTGCCGTGTCGTGCAGGCGCCCCAGGGTCCGCAGCGAGGCATCGTCGAGGGCCTGGATGCCGAGCGACACACGGTTGACCCCGGCCGCGCGGTAGCCGTGGAAGCGGCCGGCCTCGACACTCGACGGGTTGGCCTCGAGGGTCACTTCCGCGTCCGGCGCGACCGCCCAGTGGGCCGCGACCGCGTCGAGCAGGCCGGCCACGGTCGCGGGCTGCATCAGCGAGGGCGTGCCGCCGCCGAGGAAGATGCTGGTGACGGTGCGGCCCGGCGTGCGGGCGGCATTGTGGGCGATCTCGGCGCGGAAGGCGGCGAGGAAGCGGGGCTCGTCCACGCCCGCGCGGCGGACGTGGCTGTTGAAGTCGCAGTACGGGCACTTCGCGGCGCAGAAGGGCCAGTGCAGGTAGATCCCGAAGCCCGCGTCGCGGGTCGGATGGTCCGGGCCGGTCGATGACATGATGGCGGGGATGTGAGCGCCCGCGCCCCGTTTGGCAAATCAGGCGCCGGGCGCGAGGCAGGCGCGGCTCAGCTCGACGAAGGCGCGGGCGCGGTGGGACAGGCCCCGCCCCTTCTGCCAGTCGACGCCGTGCTTCTCCTCGGCGGTCATCTCGCCGAAGGTGCGGTCGTGGCCGTCCGGCCGGAAGATCGGGTCGTAGCCGAAGCCCGCGGAGCCCTTCGCGGCGACGAGGTCGCCGAACACCCGTCCCTCGAACAGCTCGGTGTGTCCGTCCGGCCAGGCCAGCACCAGGGCGGACACGAAGTGCGCCCGGCGGTCGGCCGCGCCGCGCCGGTCGAGTTCGGCGAAGATCCGCGCCATCGCGCCGGCGAAGTCCTTGGTCGGGCCGGCCCAGCGGGCCGAGAAGATGCCCGGCGCCCCGTCGAGGGCGTCGACGCACAGGCCGGAATCGTCGGCGAAGGCCGGCAGTCCGGTGGCCTCGGCCGCAGCTTGCGCCTTGATGGCCGCGTTCTCGGCGAACAGGGTGCCGGTCTCGTCGGGCTCGGGCAGGCCGAGTTCGCCCGCCGACACCGCCTCGATCCCGAACGGCGCGAGCAGCTCGCGCATCTCGGTGAGTTTGCCGGCATTGTGCGTGGCGATCACCACCTTCCCGGTCAGACGGCGGCTCACGCGATGGCCTCCTTCTGCAGGGCGACCAGCCGCTCCGTGCCGGCGCGGGCGAGTCCGAGGAGTTCGAGGAGCTGTTCCTGCGTGAAGGGCTCCATCTCGGCGGTGCCCTGCACCTCGACGATGCCGCCCCGGCCCGTGAGCACGAAGTTGGCGTCGGTCTCGGCCGCCGAATCCTCGGCGTAGTCGAGGTCGAGAACCGGCGTGCCCTTGTACAGGCCGCACGAGACGGCGGCGACGTGGTCGCGCAGCGGATCGACGGAGATGATCGAGCGCGTCCGCATCCAGGCGAAGCAATCGTGCAGCGCCACCCAGGCGCCCGTGATCGCGGCCGTCCGTGTGCCGCCGTCGGCCTGGATCACGTCGCAGTCGATCGTGATCTGGCGCTCGCCCATGGCCGGCAGGTTGGTGACGGCGCGCAGCGACCGGCCGATCAGCCGCTGGATCTCCTGGGTCCGGCCCGACGGTTTCCCGGAACCGACCTCGCGGCGGGTGCGTTCGTGCGTCGCACGCGGGAGCATGGCGTACTCGGCCGTGACCCAGCCCTTGCCGGAACCGCGCAGCCACGGCGGCGCGCGCTCTTCCAGGGACGCGGTGCAGAGCACCCGGGTGTTGCCGAAACTTACGAGGCACGAGCCCTCGGCGTAGCGCGAGACCGCGCGCTCCAGGCTCACGGGCCGCAACTCGTCGGCGGCACGCTTGGAAGGCCGCATCGCGGGCCCCTTCTGTCGAGAGTGTCGAGGGCCGCGCTCTTAGGCCGCCGCGCAACCACGGGCAAGCATCGCCGTGCGGATTGATCCGCGCGGGACGGTTGGACATGATCGGACCACAGGATGACCTCGTGACACACCCCAGTCCCAACTTCCCGAACGGCCAGTCCATGCAGGCGCTCGCCGCCCTCAACGAGCGTGCCCGGGAGATCTTCCGGCAGATCGTCGAGAGCTATCTCACCACCGGCGAGCCGGTCGGGTCCCGGAACCTGGCGCGCATCCTCCCGATGGCGCTGTCGCCGGCCTCGATCCGCAACGTCATGGCGGATCTGGAGCATTCCGGCCTGATCTTCGCCCCGCACACGTCCGCCGGCCGCCTGCCCACGGAATTGGGCCTGCGCTTCTTCGTCGACGCGATGCTCGAGCTCGGCGACGTCAGCCAGGACGAGCAGGCGCGGATCGAGGCGCAGATGCGCGCCGCCGCCTCGGGCCACACGTTCGACTCGGCCCTGGCCGAGGCCTCGACCATGCTGTCCGGGGTCTCCCGGGGCGCCGGGGTCGTCCTGACCACGAAGGCGAACGTCAACCTGAAGCACATCGAGTTCGTGCGCCTCGATCCGGCCCGGGCCCTCGTCATCCTCGTCTCGGACGACGGCTCGGTGGAGAACCGCCTCGTGGACCTGCCGCCGGGCCTGCCGGCCGGCGCGCTCCAGGAGGCGACGAACTTCCTGAACGCGCGCCTGCAGGGCCGCACGCTCGGCACGCTCCGCGCCGAGATCGAGGCCGGTCGCAAGGCGATGAAGCGGGAGCTCGACGCGATCACCGAGCGCCTCGTCGATGCCGGGCTCGCCACGCCGGTCGGCCCGTCGGAGGCGCGCCAGCTGATCGTGCGCGGGCAGGCCAACCTGCTCGACGACCTGCGCGCGGTCGAGGACCTCGAGCGCATCCGCCTGCTGTTCAACGATCTGGAGACCCAGAAGGACGTGATCGATCTCCTGTCCCGCGCCGAGGGCGGCGAGGGCGTGCGGATCTTCATCGGCTCGGAGAACAAGCTGTTCTCGCTGTCGGGCTCCTCGCTGATCGCGGCGCCGTTCCGCGACGGTTCGCAGAAGATCGTCGGCGTCGTCGGCGTGATCGGTCCGACCCGGCTCAACTACGCGCGGATCGTGCCGATGGTCGACTACACGGCGCGCGTGGTGTCGAAGCTCCTGGACGGCGGGCGGTAGAGGGCACCGGGCAGAGGATCCGCCCGGCGCACCGATCTTCCTGTGACCGCCCGCTCAGGCCGGGATCACGTCCACGATCTCGTAGGTGTCGGGATCGATGATCACGATATCGTCCCGCACGAGGATGAAGTCGTAACCTTCGTATTCCGGCACCAGCTCGATGATCGCCGGCGGCAGCCGGTGGAGGGTGATCGAGCGCGGGATCGCCGTGCCCACCGCCAGACCGAAGGCCACGTCCCGGAGCGGCGAGACGCCCAGGCGCGTGATCGAGCTGCGGAACTCGGTCCGCTGACGGGTATCGAGGCGGCCGACAGCGCCGCGGACGGCGCCGCGGTCGCGGGCGCCGGCGCGGCCACCCCGTTCCGCGGCCGGACCGCGATCGCCGCGCGCGGGACCGGCCGCGTCGCGGTTGCCGCGCTCGGGACCGGCGCCGGGCTCGCGCCCACCCCGCTCGCCCCGGTCCCCGCGATCGCCGGCACCGGGATTCGCGGCCGGCCCGCCCCGGTCCGCCGGTCCGTTGCGCTCGGCCGCGCCGCCCGGACGGCCCGGCCCCTCGGTACCGCGACCGGCGGCGCCGCCCGGCTCGGCGCCGCGCGGGCCACCCTCGGCCCCGCCGGGGCCGCGCATCGCCCCGCCCTCGGCCCCGCCGGCGCCACCCCGCATGCCGCCGCCCGCACCGCCGCCCGCACCGCCACCGGCCGGACCGGCGCCCGCACCGGCCGCGCCACCGGGACCGCCGGCGCCGCCGCCGCCGGGTCCGGCTCCGCCGCCGCCCGGGCCGCCCTGCGCGAACGCCGTCGCCGCTCCGGCGACGACGAGGGCCGCCGCGACCGTGTCTCTCAGAATCCGCTTCATGGCTTCTCCTCCTGGGGTGGTCGGAGCGCCATCGACGCCCACGCCGGGCCGCAACGGGGCCTCGGGGCGAACCGTTCCGTCCCGCGGCACTGTGGACGCGCGGCCGGTGACACGCGCCCGCGCTGTCCTCGGCTAAGTCGGATCACGGTCTTGCGATCAGGCGCGTCACCTGTAACGTCGCGCCGCACGAAGAAGAGACCGGTTTCGGCCGGCATCAAGATTGATCCACGGAGACGCCATGTCCGCCTCTCGAGACGATACGATCGGTATCGCACCGAGTGCCCTCGATGATGCTGCGGACCGGAAGCGCCGGATCTGGGCGATCGTCGGATCGTCCTCGGGCAATCTCGTCGAGTGGTACGACTTCTACTGCTACGCGTTCTTCGCGCTCTACTTCGCGCCGGCCTTCTTCCCGAAGGGCGATTCCACCAGCCAGCTCCTGCAGACCGCCGGCATCTTCGCGGTGGGCTTCTTCATGCGACCGATCGGCGGATGGCTGTTCGGGCGCATCGCCGACCGGGTCGGCCGCCGGACCTCGATGGTCATCTCGGTGCTGATGATGTGCTTCGGCTCGCTGCTGATCGGCATCCTGCCGACCTACGAGCATGTCGGCACGCTGGCGCCCGTGCTGCTGCTCCTCGCCCGCATGCTCCAGGGCCTGTCGGTCGGCGGCGAGTACGGCACTTCGGCCACCTACATGAGCGAGGTGGCGATCAAGGGCCGGCGCGGCTTCTTCGCCTCGTTCCAGTACGTCACGCTGATCGGCGGCCAGCTCCTCGCCTCGCTGGTCCTGGTGCTGCTGCAGACGGTGATGACCGGTCAGGAACTCACCGCGTGGGGCTGGCGCATCCCGTTCTTCATCGGCGCCGCGCTGGCGGTCGTCGCGCTCTATCTGCGGCGCTCGCTGGCCGAGACGAAGGACAGCAGCGACAAGGAGACCGCCGGCACCTTCTCCGCGCTGGCCAAGCACTGGCGGGCGTTCCTGGTCGTGGTCGCCTACACGGCCGGCGGCTCCCTGAGCTTCTACACCTTCACGACGTACATGCAGAAGTACCTCGTCAACACCGCCGGCATGCCGAAGACCTCGGCGTCGCAGACGATGACGGCGGTGCTGTTCGTCTACATGATCATCCAGCCGCTCTTCGGCGCGCTCTCCGACAGGATCGGCCGGAAGGCCAACATGCTGCTCTACAGCGGCCTCGGCACGCTCATGGTGGTGCCGCTGATGACGGCTCTCGGGACCAACAAGGACCCCTACCTCGCCTTCGCGCTGATCTCCCTCGGCCTCGCGGTGGTGTCGTTCTACACGGGCATCAGCGGCATCGTGAAAGCGGAGCTGTTCCCCACCAACGTCCGCGCCCTCGGCGTCGGCCTGTCCTACGCGGTCGCCAACGCCACCTTCGGCGGCACCGCCGAGTTCGTCGCCCTGTGGTTCAAGGACAACGGCATGGAGAGCACGTTCTTCTGGTACGTGACTGTCCTGATGGCGGTCGCCTTCGTGGCCTCGCTGATCATGCCGAACCCCAAGGTCCACGGCTATCTCGACGGCGCCGGCACCGTCGAGGAGGCGCTGGGCAAGAAGCCCCGTCTCGCCCACGCCTGAACGAGGGCCGCCCGGCTGGACCGGGCCGGCCTTTCACGCTGATATGGCTCCCGCCGGGCGCGCCAGACGCCCGCGGGAGGACGCCATGTTCAGGAATGCCGCCGTCGGGGCGCTGGCCCTGCTCTGTCTCGCGACCGCAGCGCGCTCCGGGGCCGCCGAGCCGGGAACCGCCGACGCGCCGTTCAGGCCGACGCGGCCCGCGGGCTACCTCTTCGTCGGCGGCCGCTACGCCACGGCGGGCGGCAAGACGACGGCGTCCGGGCAGATGTTCGTGGAGTACCGCGCCCCGGAGCGGGTGACGCAGCCCTACCCGATCGTCCTGGTGCACGGCACCGCGCAGACCGGGACCAACTTCCTCGGCACCCCGGACGGGCGCCCGGGCTGGGCCGACCGCTTCGCCGCGAAGGGCTTCGCGGTCTACGTCGTCGACCAGGTCGGCCGCGGCCGCTCGGGCGGCGACCCGGACACCTACGGTCCCTACGCCCGCCTGCCCGCCGAGGATCTGGAGACGGTGTTCACCGGCCAGGAGCGCTTCGCGCTCTACCCGCAGGCGAAGCTTCACACGCAGTGGCCGGGCGGCGCGGGAGTCCGCGGCAACGCCGCCTTCGACCAGTTCTACCTCTCCCAGGTGCCCTACATCGCCAGCGCGCTGAAGAGCGAGGAACTGGTCGATCCGGCGCTGGTCGCGCTGCTCGAGACGATCGGCCCCGCGATCCTGCTGACGCACTCGCAGGCGGGCGTCTTCGGCTGGGCGGTCTCGGATCAGCGGCCCGACCTCGTGAAGGCGCACGTGGCCGTGGAGCCCAACGGACCGACCTTCTACGACATCCGCTTCAAGGGCGGTGCGGAGTGGTACGAGCGCGTCGGCGAGGCCCGGGCGCGGCCCTACGGCATCACCCGGGTGCCGCTGCACTTCGAGCCGCCGGTGAGCGGTCCGGCCGACCTGACGGTCGTCCAGGCCGAGAGCGCCGCCGCGCCCGACAAGATCCGCTGCTGGCTCCAGGCCGAGCCCGCGCGCCGGTTGCCGAACCTCGCCCGGGTCCCGGCGGTGATCGTCACCGCCGAGGCCTCGTTCCGGGCCACCATGGACGATTGCACGGCGGCCTTCCTGACCCAGGCCGGGGCGCGACCGGACCGGCTGGCGCTCGCCGAGCACGGCATCCGCGGCAACGGCCACATGATGATGCTGGAATCGAACAGTGACGCGGTGGCGGACGCGATCGTCGGCTGGATCCAGGGCCGGGTCCGGGCTCCGGCCCAGCCTTAACCCGCCGCTTACCGTGTCGCGGCGAGGGTGCCGCCGTCATCCGACGAGGGACTGCATGACCGACATGACCGACACCGTGGGCGTCGCGGGCGACCGCATCCGCTCGATCATCGAGCGCGTGGAACGGCTGGAGGAGGAGATCAAGGACCTGATGGAGGCCAAGAAGGAGGTCTTCGCCGAGGCCAAGGGCGAGGGTCTCGACGTGAAGGTGCTCAAGGAGATCCTGAAGATCCGCAAGCAGGACAAGGACGAGCGCGACGAGCAGGAGACGCTCCTCGACGTCTACCTGCGCGCCATGGACGCGCCGTCGCCGGCCCCGATCGCCGTCGCGGCCTGACACGCTCGACCGGGTGCGGCGCCGGGCGCCGCACCCCTCTCCGCGTATCGCAGCTAGGCCGCGAGATAGGCGGCGATGTTGCGCCGGATCCGCTCCAGGGGATCCTCCGCCGGGTCCGGCAGGACGAAGCGCGCGCCGGTGATCGTCTCGTAGGCGCGGATGTAGACCGCGGCGGTCTCCAGGACGACCTCGGCCGGAATCTCCGGGATCGGGTCCTTGTAGGGGTCGCAGCGGGCGACGACCCAGTTGCGCACGAAGTCCTTGTCGAAACTCTCCGGGGCCGAACCCGCGGCGAAGCGCTCGGGATAGCTCTGGGCGAACCAGTACCGGCTGCTGTCCGGCGTGTGGATCTCGTCGGCGAGGACGATCCGGCCTTCCGGATCCGTTCCGAACTCGTACTTCGTGTCGGCCAGGATCAGGCCGCGCTCCGCCGCCAGGGCCGTCCCGCGCGCGAACAGCGCCAGGGCCGCCTCGGACACGGTCCGCCACTGCGCGCGCGTCAGCAATCCGCGCTCGAGGATCTCCGCCTCGGTGAGCGGCTCGTCATGGCCGCCGTCGAACGCCTTGGTGGTCGGCGTGATGATCGCCTCCGGCAGCCGCTGGTTCGGCCGCATCCCGTCGGGGAAGCGGTGGCCGTACATGTCCCGCTCGCCGGCGCGGTAGCGCGTCAGGATCGACGTCGATGTGGTGCCCGCGAGGTAGCCGCGCACCACCACCTCCACGGGTAGGATCTCGAGGCGCCGGCCGACCACCACGTTCGGGTCGGGATAGGCGATGACGTGGTTCGGGCAGAGGTCGGCGGTCTGCTCGAACCAGTAGCGGGCGGTCTGGGTCAGGACCTGGCCCTTGAACGGGATCGCCGCGAGCGCCCGGTCGAAGGCGCTGATCCGGTCCGAGGTGATGAGGATGCGCCGGC
This sequence comes from Methylobacterium sp. PvP105, assembly GCF_017876975.1. Classification (NCBI taxonomy): domain Bacteria; kingdom Pseudomonadati; phylum Pseudomonadota; class Alphaproteobacteria; order Hyphomicrobiales; family Methylobacteriaceae; genus Methylobacterium; species Methylobacterium sp. PvP105. Next base: position 4,107,439 of record NZ_JAGIPA010000001.1, read on the forward strand.
CGTCAGGGAGGTCGTAATTGTCCCGAACCTTGCCGCGGTAGTGCCGAGGCAACTCGGGCAGGGTCGCGTCGCGCAGGACCTGATGCGCGTGCGGGGCGAGATCTGCCGTGTTCATCGGGCTTTCCGTCAGGCTGAACGGCGACCGCGCCGTCGGACCTCTGTGCGCGGACGGGCCGGGAAATTCCAGTCCTGGCCCCCGCGAGGGCGCGCGGCGCCCGCCCTCGCCCTGGTCGGGCCCGCCCGGAACCCTACACTTACGCGGGGACCAACGACGGTGGATGACCGGCCGCACGGCGCCGAACGCGTCTCCCGGACGGCCGAGGCGCGATGTACGAGACACCCCAACCGTCGGGCAGAGACCCGTTCCTGCGCCGGATCGAGACGGTGGCCCTGTTCCGGCTGACCGACGCGGAGCGCGCCGCGCTCGCCACGATCCCCATGCAGGTCGCCCAGTTCGAGCCCAATCAGGACATCATCCGGGAGGGCGACCGCCCGTCCCGGAGCTTCGCGCTGCTCAGCGGGATCGCCTGCACCTACAAGTCGACCCGTGCGGGCAAGCGGCAGGTGATGAGCTACCATGTCCCCGGGGACGTGCCGGATTTCCAGAGCCTGTTCCTGGAGGTGCTCGACATCAACATCGCCACGGTGAGCGCCTGCCGCCTCGGCTTCGTCCAGCACGACGCGGTCCGGGCCATGCTGCGGGCGCACCCGCGGCTCAACGAGGTGTTCTGGCGCGCGACGCTGATCGACGCCGCCATGGTCCGGGAGTGGATGCTCAACACCGGGCGCCGCGAAGCCTATGCCCGGATGGCCCACCTGTTCTGCGAGCTGGTGACGCGGCTCGGCGCGGTCGGGCTGGCGCCCGACCTGACCTGCGACCTGCCGATGACGCAGCCGGAACTCGCGGATGCCCTCGGCATCACGTCGGTCCACGTCAACCGCACGGTACGCGATCTGCGAGCCGCCGGCCTCATCGCGCTGCGGGGTCGCCGCCTCACCGTCAACGACTGGGCCGGGCTGCAGGAGGCGGCGGAGTTCGACCCGACCTACCTGCACCTGCGCGATGCGGAGACGCGCTGACGGGCACGCGCGCGCTGAGACCGCTCATCGTCGAGAAGGAGGCGTGTTCTCGGTCGCGGGCTCTATCGATCCGAGGATCGGGCGCTCAGCGAGCTGATGGTGCCCAGGGACGGAGTCGAACCGCCGACACTGCGATTTTCAGTCGCATGCTCTACCAACTGAGCTACCTGGGCGTCGTCCGCGCCGGTGTCGGCCTCGGACGTCGCGGGGTATAGTGAGTGCTTGGCGGCCTGTCCAGCCTCGCGTGACGCCGACGTGACCGGAAGGCCGAAAAATTCAGTCCTCCGGATCCGGCGAGGGCGGCGGCGCGTCCGGATCGCGCTCCTCGGGTATCGCGTAGCGCTCGTTGAGCCAGCGCCCGAGATCGACGTCGGCGCAGCGCTGGGAGCAGAACGGCCGGAAATCCGGCACGGACGGCTGTCGGCAGATCGGACAGGGCGGCGGCCGGCGTTCGCGGCTCATGCCAGGGCGCCCCACCCGGCCCGGACGGGATAGCCCTCGCCGTCGAGCAGACTGAGGGTCTCGTAGAGCGGCAGGCCGACCACGCCGCTGTACGAGCCGACCAGCTTCACCACGAAGGCTCCGGCCAGCCCCTGGATCGCGTAGCCGCCGGCTTTGCCGCGCCACTCGCCCGAGGCCACGTAGCCCTGGATGTCGCGGCCCGAGAGGCGCTTGAACCGGACGCGGCTCTCGACGATCCGCTCGCGGCGCCCGCGGGGCGAGAGGACGCAGACCGCCGTGTAGACCCGGTGCTGCCGCCCCGAGAGCAGGCGCAGGCAATCCGCGGCCTCGTCGGGAACCTCGGCCTTCGGCAGGACGCGCCGCCCGACCGCCACCACCGTGTCGGCCGACAGGAGCCAGGTGGGTGTCGCGGTGTCCTCCAGGTGAAGCGCCGCCTCGGCGGTGGCGAGCTTCGTCCGCGCGAGGCGGCGCGCCAGTTCGCGCGGCGGCTCGGCCTTGCGCGGCGTCTCGTCGATCTCGGCCGGCAGGAGCGCCGCCGGCTCGATCCCGATCTGCTGGAGGAGCGCGAGACGGCGCGGCGAAGCGGAGGCGAGCACGAGTCGCGCTGTCGGCTCCGGCGTCGCGCCGATCGCTTCAGGTTTGGCGTCCATGATGTCCCGTTCGCACAATCGACCGGAGCCGCGCGACCGGAGCCGTGCGCGCCCTGCGCGGCGGCACTTCGTCGGCCGGGACAGGCTCGATGCGCCAGCCTGATAAGGGAAGGGGTCCGGCTTGTGAACTCGAGCGGGCCGGGCCGTTGGCGCGGGCGCGCGCCGCCTCGAGCGCGCGATCCCTGACCGCCCGGCACGCGCGCCGGCAGCACCGGTCAGGTTCGGCGGCGCATCGGGACGTCCAACCCGGCAGCGGATCCAGATTAGAGATCCGCCCGGCGGTGCTCGCAAGAACAGCCCAAGGTCACGACCGCGGCCGTAACCCGGCGTTAACCACGATCGACCGAGGATGGCGGCATCCGAATGGGATCGTCATCGATGCTGAACGCTGATCCGCTCGTGCAGCGCCCGAAGCTCGTCAACGCCGCCCTGCTCGCCCGCGCCCTCGACGGGCTCCGGCCGCAGGTCGCCTCGCCGATCGAGATGTGGCAACGGCTCACAGACCAGTACGTGGTCGATCTCGACGCGGTCGCGGCGCTCCTGCCGGCGGACGAGCCGGAGACGCACTGGCTTCCCGCCCGCGACTGAGCCCGGCCCGATCGCCACGTCCCCGGCCTCCGAGGCCCCGCGCCGCGCTGGCACGTGACGTGCTTCGAAGTCTCCAGCAACCGGAGGAAGCCCCCAGGCAACGACAACGCGGTGGCTCGCACGCCGGAGCACCCCGCGGACCTTTCGATCACTCGAAGCTGAGGTCCGTCATGTCGGAATTGCTCTCTGTTGCCCTCGTCTGTGCCGGCACGCTGCTGGCCCAGGACTGCTCCCGGGACACCGCCCTCGACGTCATCATCGCGCCGGCGCACACGCCGATGGAATGCCTGATGCACGCCCAGACGATGGCCGCCCAGGCCGGGTTGCCGGGGGGCAGCGACCGCTACCTCAAGGTCGCCTGCGAGCATCGCCGGAGCGAGGCCGAGCCGCGTCCCGCGATCCGCCGCGCCTCGTGAGGCCAGGGCTGCGCCGGGCGATTCGGCGCGCACCAGCGTGACCGGCGCGGCGTCTGGTGCATCAAAGTCACGTCGCGACGATTCTTGTTCGCATCCGCCCAACGGACAGTTGCCGCCCCCGGGAACGGGACCCATCCTGCACGGCCACGCTGATGCAACCCCCACTCCGGCATCCGCCAACGTCGCCGCCCCGATAGCCCGCGTGCCGGGCAGGGCTCAAGCGAGTGCCTGCCCGATGCTGTACGACGCGTTCGACCTGCAGACCGACATCGCCGCCCAGACCCGGGCGTGGGGCCGGCTGCTGAACGACATCTGGTCGCCCTGGGTCGGGTGGGGCGAGCCGGCGACCTGGATGTCCGCCGGCGCCCGCATGATGATGCGCGCCGGCCTGACCTTCGCGCGGCCGCCCTACGGCATCGACTCGGTGACCGTCGGGAACCGGAGCGTCCCGGTCTCCGAGGAGGCGGTCGAGGTCACGCCCTTCGCCACGCTGCTCCACTTCAAGAAGGACATCCACACCGAGCAGCCCAAGGTGCTGATGGTGGCGCCGATGTCGGGCCACTTCGCCACGCTGCTCCGCGCCACCGTGCGCACGATGCTGCCGGACCACGACGTCTACATCACCGACTGGCACAACGCCCGCGACGTGCCGCTCGCCGAGGGGACGTTCGGCTTCGACGACTACGTGAGCCACCTCATCCGCTTCCTGCGGACGATGGGCGAAGGCGCCCACATGGTGGCGGTGTGCCAGCCCGCCGTGCAGGCCCTCGTGGCCGCCGCCGCGATGGCGCAGGCGAAGGATCCGGCCGCACCGCGCAGCATGACCCTGATGGCCGGTCCGGTGGATTGCCGGATCAACCCGACGGGCGTGAACGAGCTCGCGACCTCCAAGCCGATCGAGTGGTTCGAGAAGAACCTGATCGCGACGGTGCCGTCGCGCCACAAGGGCGCCGGCCGCAAGGTCTATCCGGGATTCGTCCAGGTCTCGGCCTTCATGGCGATGAACGCCAAGCGCCACATCCAGGGCCACGCCGACCTGTTCTGGCACATGGCCAACGGCGAGCACGACAAGGCCGAGGCGATCGAGACCTTCTACGACGAGTACTTCGCCGTGCTCGACCTCGCGGCCGATTTCTACCTAGAGACGGTCAAGACCGTGTTCCAGGACCACGCCCTGGCCCGGAACGCGGTGTCGTACCGGGGCGAGCCGATCGACCTGCGCGCGATCCGCCGCACGGCGCTGATGACGGTCGAGGGCGAGCGGGACGACATCTGCGCGGTCGGGCAGACCATGGCGGCCCACGACCTGTGCTCGGACCTCGCCCCGTACATGCGCACCCACCACCTCCAGGCCGGCGTCGGCCATTACGGCGTCTTCGCCGGTCGGCGCTGGGAGACGCAGATCTACCCGCAGGTGCGCAACTTCATCCAGGCGCACAACTGACCGGGCCGGTCGGGCGCGTCGCGCCGATTTGACCCGCCGACCTGCGCGGCCCACCATGCTAGGCACGTGTGACGGGGCCCGCCGAGCGCGGCTCTGTGGGCCACTCCTTCGGCGTGAGGCGGAACGGTCGGCGTGATCGGCAGGAACGGCACCGAGAGCAAGACCAGCGCGGGCGGAGCGGACGCGGCGTCCACGCGGCTCGACCGGCTCGTGGCGCAGGCGCGGGCGGCCGCCCTGTGGGAGCAGGCGTGGCCGGTGCTCTGGCGCGGGATCGGCGTCGGTCTGCTCTTCCTGGTCGTCTCCTGGGCGGGCGTGTGGCTCGACCTCACGCCGCTCTGGCGCCAGATCGGCCTCGGCGCCCTCGGCGCCCTCCTCGTGGCCGCGCTCCTGCCGCTGATCCACGTCGGACGGCCGGACCGGCGCCTGGCCCTGGCGCGGCTCGACCGCGAGGCCGCGTCCCGCGACCCGAAGCTGCGCCACGGGCCGGCCTCGGCGGCCGAGGACAGCCTCGCCGTCGGTGCCGCCGATCCGGGGAGCCGGCTGCTGTGGGATCTCCACCAGCGCCGGGCCGCGCAGGCGATCTCGGCCCTGCGGGTCGGCCTGCCGCGGCCGGGCATGACCCGGCACGATCCCTTCGCGCTGCGCGCCGGCCTCGTGGTCGCGGCGGTCGCGAGCCTGTTCGTGGCCGGTCCCGAGTGGCGCCAGAGGATCGGTGCCGCCTTCGACTGGCAGGAGCCGGCGGCGCCGGGTCCCAACTTCCGGGTGGACGGCTGGATCGACCCGCCGCTCTACACGCGGCTCCCGCCGCTGCTGATCGCGATGGACGGGAGCGACCAGCACCTGCGCGCGCCCGTCAATGCCCAGCTGATCGTGCGGATCGCCGGCCAGGGCAAGGCCGCGTCCGAGACGACCCTCACGCCCAATGCCGGCCTGGTCCCGGTCCCGGGCCAGGAGGCGCGCCCCGATCTGCGCGAGGAGCGCTACCGCATCGTCGGGGGCGCCGCGCTGACGATCGTGACCCCGGCGGGCAAGCAGCGCCTGACCGTCGACGCGATCCCCGACCGGCCGCCGGAGGTGACCGCCGTCGGCGGTCCCGAGGTGAACGGGCGCGGCACCTTCAACCTCACCTACCGGGCGAAGGACGATTACGGGATCAGCTCGGCCGAGGCGGTGATCGAGCCGCTGAAATCCGCCCGCGCCCTGGTCCCGGTCCCGCAGATCAACCTCGCGCTGCCCGGCGACGCGAGCGGCGACACCGATACCAAGACCCTCGTGGACCTCACGGACAGTCCGTGGTCCGGCGCGAAGGTCCGCTACCGCATCGTCGTCAAGGACGAGGCCGGCCAGGAGGGGCGCACGCCGGACACCGAGATCGTCCTGCCGGCGCGGCCGTTCCGCGAGCCGCTGGCGCGGGCGCTCGCCGAGCAGCGGCGCCGCCTCGTCACCGCGCCCGACACGGATCGCCGCTGGGTCCAGGGGGCGCTGGACGCCCTGCTGGTCGCGCCCGACACCTTCACGCCGCAGCCCGCGATCTTCCTCGGCCTGCGCACGGCGACCGAGCGGCTGCGCCGCGCGCGCACGGATTCCGACCTCGTCGCGGTGGCCGACCTCCTGTGGGAGATGGCCCTCAAGATCGAGGACGGCGACCTCTCGGACGCCGAGAAGCAGCTCCGTCAGGCCCAGGACCGGCTGAAGGAGGCGATCGAGCGCAACGCGCCCGACGACGAGATCAAGCGGTTGACGCAGGACCTGAAGCAGGCGCTCGACAAGTTCCTGTCCGAGATGGCGCAGAAGCAGGGCCGCGAGCCCCGCGAGCAGAGCGAGCGCGGCCAGAACAACGGACAGACCAAGACCGTCACGCCGGAGGATCTCGACAAGATGATCCAGGACATGGCGGAGGCGATGAAGCGCGGCGACACCGCCGAGGCGCAGCGCCTGATGGAGCAGCTGCGCAACATCCTGGAGAATCTCCAGACCGCCGAGCGCGGTGGCCGCTCCGATCAGGCGTCCCGCGAGATGCAGAAGCAGATGCGCGACCTCGACGCGATGTCGCGGGAGCAGCAGGGCCTGCGCGACGAGACCTTCAAGGACGGCGAGGAGCAGCGCGGCGGCCAGCGCCCGCAGAATCGCGGCCAGCCGCAGCAGGGCCAGCGCGGCCAGCAGGGCCAGGGGCAGCAGGGCCAGCGCCAGCAGGGTCAGAAGGGGCAGCAAGGGCAGGGCCAGCAGGGCCAGGGACAGCAAGGCCAAGGGCAGCAGGGCGAGGGCCAGCAGGGCGGCGTCGGCGAGCGCCAGCAGGCGCTCCGGCAGCGGCTCGAGGACCTCCAGAAGCGCATGAAGGAGAACGGCATGCGCGGCGAGCAGGGTCTCTCCGACGCCGAGGAGGCCATGCGCGAGGCCGAGAACGCCCTGAAGGACGGCGATTCGGACGGGGCGGTCGACGCGCAGGGGCGCGCCCTCGACGGCCTCAAACGCGGCGCCGACGGCATGGCCCAGCAGATGCAGGAGATGGCTGAGGGCCAGGGCGAGGGTCAGCAGGAGGGCGGCCAGCAGCCGGGCCAGCAGGGTCAGGCCGGGGCGCGCGACGACGATCCCCTCGGGCGGCCGACCCGCGGCCGCGACATGAGCGACGGGCGGGTCCGCGTCCCCACGGCCGACGAATCGGCGGTCCAGCGCGCCCGGCGCATCATGGAGGAGCTGCGGCGCAAGCTGGGCGACCCGAGCCGTCCCCGCGAGGAGCTGGACTATTTCGAGCGCCTGCTCCGCCGCAACTGAGCGCCCGCCACAACACGACGCGCGGAGCCGGATCGCGGCTCCCGCCCCACCCGGATCTTCGACCGCATGTCGTCCAACACCCTCGTCCTGATCGCCTGCCTGGCCGTCGCGGCCGTCCTCGTCCTGGGCCTCGCCAACATGATGCGCGGCGGCAGCGTCAACCTCTCGCAGAAGCTGATGCGCCTGCGCGTGCTCCTGCAGTTCGTGGCGATCGTGATCATCATGGGCGTGGTCTGGTGGCGGTCCGCCTGAGGGCGGCCGGGGGGGGTGTGACCGCGCCGCCGCACCCAACACCTTTCGATTGGGTAAAGGATGAATTGCCCGCCGCGCTCGGCGGGCCTCTGCTACGCTCGGTAGAAGCAAATCGCTGCGCCTGAACGGCCGAGCCCGCATGACTGCCCCTTCCCGCCTCTGTGTGTTCGGCTTTCTGACCGCGGCGGCGATCCTGCCGGCGGCGGCCGCGGACCTCGCGTCGCCGCCCCCGCCCGCTGCCTACGCGGCGCCCGTTCAGCCGCTCAGCATCGTGTCGGAGATCCGCATCGGCGGCGCGGTGCAGGATCCCGGCAGCGCCGAGGGCAAGCTCCCCGGTTTCAGCAAGGCGAACGTCAACGGCGAGATCCTGTTCGCCAAGCCGCGCATCAGCGACGACCCGTTCTGGCAGGCCTTCGTGCCGCGCCCGACGGTCGGCGGCAGCTACAACACCGGCGGCCGGACCAGCTACGCCTATCTCGGCGCGACCTGGACCCTCGAGATCTTCCCCGAGACCTTCAACCGCCGCGTGTTCCTCGACGGGTTCTTCGGCGGCGTGGCGCATAACGGCTGGACCGGCCCGAAGGCCGAGACGCCCTACGGCTTCAACACCCTCGGCTGCTCGCCGATGTTCCGCGAGGCGGCCGCCCTGGGCTTCCGCCTGACGGAGCACTGGAGCATCATGGCGACGGTCGAGCACATGTCGAATGCCGGGCTCTGCGCCAACAACCGCGGCCTGACCAATTACGGCGGCAAGATCGGCTACACGTTCTGAGGCATTCCCCCCCTTGGTCAAGCTCAACCGCATCTACACGAGGACCGGCGACAAGGGGACGACCGCGCTGGCGGACGGGCAGCGGCGCTCGAAGGCGGACCTGCGGGTCGAGACCTACGGCACCGTCGACGAGACCAACGCCTGTATCGGCATGGCGCGGCTGCACACCCAGGGCCCCCTCGACGGGATGCTCGGGGCGATCCAGAACGACCTGTTCGACCTCGGCGCCGACCTCGCGACGCCGCCGACCCCGGAGCCCCTCCCCTACGAGCCGCTGCGCATCGTGGCGAGCCAGGTCGACCGGCTGGAGCGCGACATCGACGCCCTCAACGCAGCGATCCCGCCGCTGAAATCCTTCGTGCTGCCTGGCGGCTCGCCCGCGGCGGCGGCCCTGCACCTGGCCCGGACCGTCTGCCGGCGCGCCGAGCGGCTGGCGGTCAGCCTCGCGGCGCGGGAGGGCGAGACGGTCTCGCCGGAGGCGCTGCGCTACCTCAACCGCCTGTCGGACTTCCTGTTCGTGGCGAGCCGGGCGGCGAACGCCGATGGCGCCGACGACGTGCTCTGGGTGCCCGGCGCCAATCGCTGAGCCGGCATCGCGGGTTTTCGCGGGGCCGCCACGGCGCCGCGTTGACAAGGCGGAAATGTGGCCGTTACGGTCCGGCGCCTTGCGTGCCCCGGCCACGCTGCGCCTCCGAGCGCCCGTGGGAGTGGCCTGCACGACGACAAGAATCCTCCGGGGAAGGATCGTGACCGCCATGAAGGTGCTGGTGCCCGTCAAGCGGGTGGTGGACTACAACGTCAAGATTCGCGTGAAGGCCGACGGCTCCGGCGTCGAGCTCGCCAACGTCAAGATGTCCATGAACCCCTTCGACGAGATCGCCGTCGAGGAGGCGATCCGCCTGAAGGAGAAGGGCAAGGTCACCGAGATCGTGGCCGTGTCGATCGGCCCGCAGCAGGCGCAGGAGACGCTGCGCACCGCGCTCGCCATGGGTGCCGACCGCGCGATCCTGGTCAAGACCGACGTGAACTGCGAGCCGCTCGCCGTCGCGAAGCTCCTGAAGGCCGTCGTCGAGAAGGAGAGCCCGGAGCTCGTCATCCTCGGCAAGCAGGCGATCGACGACGACTCGAACCAGACCGGCCAGATGCTCGGCGCCCTGCTCGGCTGGCCGCAGGGCACCTTCGCGTACAAGATCGAGCCCGGCGAGGGCAGCCTCGACGTCACCCGCGAGGTGGACGGCGGCCTCCAGACCGTGAGCCTCAGGCTGCCGGCGATCGTGACGACGGACCTGCGCCTCAACGAGCCGCGCTACGCGTCGCTGCCCAACATCATGAAGGCCAAGAAGAAGCCCCTGGAGGAGCTGGCACCCGACGCGCTGGGCGTCGACGTGACCCCGCGGCTCACCGTGCTGAAGACCGCCGAGCCGCCGGGCCGCTCGGCCGGCGTGAAGGTCGCTTCCGCGGCCGAGCTCGTTCAGAAGCTCAAGGTCGAAGCCGGCGTCATCTGATCCGCAGGCGGGGCTCCCGGTCGACGGTCGAGCCCCGCACCACCACCCTCGAGGGCACCCCCAGACCATGACGACACTCCTCTTCGTCGAGCACGGCAACGGCCAGATCAAGGACAGCACGCTGAAGGCGCTCGCCGCCGCCAAGGAGATCGGCGGCCCGATCCACGCCCTGGTGCTGGGCACGGGCTCGAAGGCCGTGGCCGAGGCCGCCGGGAAGCTCGACGGCGTCGAGAAGGTCCTGAACGCCGAGGACGGCGTCTACGACCACGACCTCGCCGAGCCCGTCGCGGCCCTGATCGCCGCCATCGCTGAACCCTACGACACGATCATCGCCTCGGCCTCGACCACGGGCAAGAACGTGCTGCCGCGCGTGGCCGCCCTGCTCGACGTCGCGCAGGTCTCCGACATCATCAAGGTCGTCGCGCCCGACACGTTCGAGCGTCCGATCTACGCCGGCAACGCGATCCAGACCGTGCAGGCGCCCGCCGGCAAGAAGGTGATCACGGTGCGCACGGCGGCGTTCAAGGCCGCGGAAGAGGGTGGCGCCGCGGCGCCGGTGGAGGCCGTGTCGGCGGCCGCGCCCGAAGCGGGCGGCTCGAGCTTCAAGGGCGAGGAGATCGCCAAGTCCGACCGGCCGGAGCTGGCCTCGGCGCGGATCATCGTGTCGGGCGGCCGCTCGCTGGGCTCGTCGGACAAGTTCCACGAGCTGATCGAGCCGCTGGCCGACACGCTCGGCGCCGCCGTCGGCGCCTCGCGCGCCGCCGTCGACGCCGGATACGCGCCGAACGACTGGCAGGTGGGGCAGACCGGCAAGGTTGTGGCGCCGGACCTCTACGTCGCGGTGGGCATCTCGGGCGCGATCCAGCACCTCGCCGGCATGAAGGACTCGAAGGTCATCGTCGCCATCAACAAGGACGAGGACGCGCCGATCTTCCAGGTGGCCGATTACGGGCTCGTCGGCGACCTCTTCCAGGTCGTGCCTGAGCTGCAATCCGAGATCGGGAAAGCCAAGGGCCAGTAACGGAACCGGTTCCGGCAATCCGCGAGCATTGTCGCAGAACGCGGCATCACGGGTTCCTTCCGGATCGAGGATTAGTCTAGAAGGCTGCAACGGCGAGACTTCGCGCGGTGCCGTCGCGTTCGTGCCGCCCCGTGGGCGGCGCGGCCGTGTCGCGGCATTCGCATTGGGGGCACAGGTCGGCACATGCATATGGAGATCAAGCGGGTCGGCATCGTCGGCGCGGGCCAGATGGGCAGCGGCATCGCGCAGGTCTGCGCCACCGCCGGCCTCGATGTCCTGCTGAACGATCGCGACCCCGCCCGGCTCGAGAACGGCCTGACGGTGATCGAGGGCAGCCTCGCGCGCCTCGTCTCGAAGGGTACGCTGACGGAAGGCGACAGCGGCGAGGCCCGCGCGCGCATCGTCCCCGCCCGCGATTTCGCCGCCCTGGAACCGTGCGATCTGGTGATCGAGGCGGCGACCGAGAACGAGGCGACCAAGCGGGAGATCTTCAGCACGCTCTGCGGATCGCTGCGGCCGGAGACCCTGGTGGCGACGAACACGTCGTCGATCTCCATTACCCGTCTGGCGGCCGCGACTGACCGGCCGGAGAAGTTCATCGGCATCCACTTCATGAACCCGGTGCCGGTGATGCAGCTCGTCGAGCTGATCCGCGGCATCGCCACCGAGGACACGACCTACGAGTCGGCCAAGGCGTTCATCGCGAAGCTCGGCAAGACGTCGACGATGTCGGAGGATTTCCCGGCCTTCATCGTCAACCGGATCCTGCTGCCGATGATCAACGAGGCGATCTACACCCTCTACGAGGGCGTCGGATCGGTCGAGTCGATCGACACCGCGATGAAGCTCGGCGCCAACCACCCGATGGGCCCGCTGCAGCTGGCCGATTTCATCGGCCTCGACACCTGCCTGTCGGTCATGCAGGTGCTGTACGAAGGTCTGGCCGATTCGAAGTACCGGCCCTGCCCGCTTCTCGTGAAGTATGTCGAGGCCGGCTGGCTCGGCCGGAAGGCCAAGCGCGGCTTCTACGATTATCGCGGCCCGACGCCGATCCCGACGCGTTGAGCGCGCCAAACGCGGGACGGCCCGTGGCCGTCCCGCGAGCGCTCACTTCGCCGCGCCGCCGTTCGCGCCCGGCTGGGCCGGCTGCGGGTAGGACGGGTTGCCGCCCGGGACGCCGGTGCTGTTCGACGGCGACGCGCCGCTCGACTGGCCGTTGACCGATCCGGTCACCTCCTTGCGCGACGCGTCCTGGCTCTGGCTGGCGTAGTCCTTCGGCGAATTGGCGCCGTTCCACGTGAGCAGACCCACGGTGGCGATCGCCAGCAGGACGAGGCTCGCCACCAGGACCCAGAGCACGGGCTTGCCGCGCTCGCCCTGACGGCTCTCGTTGGGGTTCATTCTCTCGGCCATGTGCAAAACCTTCCTCGGCGGGACGCCACACGCCGGAACGGGCGCTGTGCGACACGATCTCGTTACCGGCCGCCAACGCGGGGCCGCCGAGGCGGGTTCCTGACGGGGCCGGCGCTAGCGCCCGGTCGTCAGCAGGATCTTGCCGAGATGGGCGCTCGATTCCATCAGCTCGTGCGCCTCCCGCGCCCGCTCCAGCGGGAACGTGGCGTGGGTGACGGACCGGATGCGTCCGGCCTCCAGCTCCGGCCAGATGTCCCGGCGCAGGCCGTCGGCGATCGCGGCCTTGTCGGCCTTCGCGCGCGGCCGCAGCGTCGAGCCGGTGAAGGTCAGCCGGTTGCGCATGATCGGCGTGATGTTCAGCCCGTCCACCTTGTAGCCGCCCATCAGGGCGATCATCACCAGCCGGCCGTCCGGTGCCAGCGACTTGAGGTTCCGGGCGAGATAGCTCGCGCCGATCATGTCGAGGATGACGTCGACGCCGCGCCCTTCGGTGAGGCGCTTCACCTCCTCGGCGAAATCCGCCTGCTTGTAGTCGATCGCGGCGTCAGCGCCGAGATCCTCGCAGAACCGGCACTTCTCGGCCGAGCCGGCGGTGGCGAAGACCCGGGCGCCGACGTGCTTGGCGATCTGGATGGCCGTGGCGCCGATGCCGCTCGACCCGCCATGCACGAGGAAACTCTCGCCGCGCGCGAGGCGACCGCGCTGCACGACGTTGGAGTAGACCGTGAAGAACGTCTCCGGCAGGCCGCCGGCGTCGACCAGCGCGACGGCCTTCGGCCGCGGCAGGCAGTGGGCCGCCTCGGCCACAGCGTACTCGGCGTAGCCGCCGCTGATCACCAGGGCGCAGACCTCGTCCCCTTCCGTCAGATTCTCGACCCCGCTGCCGAGCGCGACCACGCGGCCGGCGACCTCGAGGCCGGGAATCTCGGTGGCGCCGGGCGGCGGCGGGTACACCCCCGACCGCTGCGCCACGTCGGGCCGGTTCACACCGGCGGCCACCACCTCGATCAGGACCTGACCGGGCCCGGGGCTCGGCACCGGCGCGGTCTCCAGGCTGATCACCTCCGGTCCACCGGACCCCGCGTAGCGGATCTGGCGCATGCTCCCGGGCAGGTCGGTGGTGGCCATCAGCGATTGTCCTCCGCGCGCACGTCGTGTCGGCCGCGCTCACGGTGTCGCGGTCCGGCTCTACTTGCGGCAACGGGCGCGCTTGGCAAGCCGCGCGCGCGTCACCGGTCCGGTGTGCCGCTAGCGGGCCGCCGCCTTCACGGCGGCCGGCAGTACGATCGCGCCCTGCGCGAGGCTCTTCGGCCAGACCGCGACCTGCTTGCCGTCCTGCCACTGCGCCATCAGGCCGGTGACGAAGCCCGCCCCGTACTTGATCGAGTGGGTGAACGGGTCGTCCTTGCCGTAGAACTGCGTGCGGCCGACGGTGCCGACCCAGTCGGTCTTCTCCAGGGCGTCGACGAGCTTGTCGGCCTCCGTGGTGCCGGCCCGCTTCACCGCGTCGGCCGTGTAGTAGACCTGATCGTACGCCATGTACCCGGCGTAGGACGGGTCGCTGCCGAAGCGCTTCTTGAAGGCGGCACTGAAGGCGAGCGACTTGTCGGTGATCGCGGCACCCGGCACCGCGATGCTCTGGAAGATCACGCCCTGCGTGGCGCCGTTGGTGTTGGCCCAGAAGGTCGAGGAGGTCGCCTGCGAGTTCATGCCGGTCATGGCGAGCGGCACCCGCTGATTCTGCCACTGCACGGTCGGCTGCACGCCGACATGCGAGATGCCGGTGACGATCAGGTCGGGCTTGGCCGCCTCGATCTTGTTGTAGATCGGCGTGAAGTCGCCCGTGTCCGGCGAGAAGCGGATGTGATCGACCACCTTCACGCCGATCTCCGGCAGGCACTTCTCGTAGCCGACGTCGAGCGGCCGGGTCCAGGCGGCGTCCTCGCTCATGATCGCGGCGGTCTTCACCTTCATCAGGTCGATCAGCATGTCCTTGGTCGAGTCGCAGATCGACTGGGCCAGGGCCGCCGAGGTCAGGTAGCCGTGGAAGGTGTACTTGTTGCGGGCGTAGTCCTTGTGGACCGCGAGACTGATCTCGTTCGAGGCCGCGCCCGGCGTGATCATCGGCGTCTTGAGCCGGGCCGCCCAGGGCATCAGCGCCAGCACGACCTCCGAGATGTAGCTGGCGATGACGAGGTTGACCTTGTCCTCGGAGACCGCCCGCTGGAAGGCGCGGACCGCGTCGGAGGCGGAGGACTTGTCGTCGTAGGTGACGACCTGGATCTGGCGGCCGTCGACGCCGCCCTGGGCGTTGATCTCGTCGGCGGCGAGCTGGACGGCCTGCGGGATCGAGGCCCCGACCACCGACTGGGCCTCGGCGATCACCCCGATCTTGATCGGATCGGCGGCCCGCGCCTGCGTCGATCCCAACAATCCGGCCACTGCGAGCAGGGCCAGGGCCCGACTCGAAACGCTGCGTTCCATCGGCATGGGCTTCCTCCTGCGGCCCCTGCGGCTTTTGCCGCCGCATCGGGTCCAGGACCGGATTGTGCATCACGCGGCAGCTTGAATACAGTGTGCAGATACGGAAAGCCGTGACAGACGACGGCTCACCTGTTCGAACGTTCGAAGATCACGCTGAGATTGTTCGCCGGCATCGCTACGCGCCGGATCAGGTCCAGCCCGTGCCGGGCCGCTTCCGCCGCGACGGCGTCGAGGTCCCGCACGCCCCAGGCCGGATCCCGGCCGCGCAGGGAGGCGTCGAAGGCGGCGTTGCTCTCCGCGAAGGGCCGGTCGGCCTCGCGGAACGGGCCGTACAGGAACAGGATGCCGCGCTCGCTCAGGACACGGCCGGCTCCGGCCATCAGCCCCGCGGTGGCGGCCCAGGGCGCGATGTGGATCATGTTGATGCAGACGATCCCGTCGACCCGCGCGACGGGCCAGGCCGCGGCCGCGGCGTCGAGGGCGAGCGGCGGCCGGATGTTGCCGAGCCCCGCGCGCAGCGCGTGCGCGGCGATGCTGCGCCGGGCGGCGGGCTCGGGATCGCTCGGCAGCCAGTCCACGCCCGGCAGGGCCGCAGCGACGTGGACCGCGTGCTCGCCGGAACCGCTGGCGATCTCCAGAACGGTGCCGCTTGCGGGCAGGACCTCGCGCAGGACGGCCAGGATCGCGTCGCGGTTGCGCGCGACCGCCGGCGCCGTCAGGGCGTCGTTCACATCAGCCTCCCAGCCGAGCATGGTTGCCCTCCGTCGGTCTGCGCAGTCCGTCGGCGGGATGCCGGCCGGACGCGTCACGCACCCGTATTGCGCGGGCTGACCCGTTGCCATACCGCATCCCAGCGGTGTTCCGCCCGTACAACGCGCCGTTCGAGCCGTCGTCCGCGTCCGCATCTGCGGATCGGGCCGGTCGGCCCGGCACGGGGGCGAGCGCTGCCGCGCTTCCGGACCAGCCCGCATCCGAGACGTCCAGGATTTCGCCCATCGTGCCCGCTCCGCAAGCCGCCCCGACACTGCCCAAGGTCGCGACGGGCATCACCGGTTTCGACGACCTGACCTATGGCGGCCTGCCGGCCGGGCGGCCGACGCTCATCTGCGGTGCGGCGGGCTGCGGCAAGACGCTGTTCGCCACGACCTTCCTGGTCAACGGCGCGACCCTCTACGGCGAGCCCGGCGTGTTCATGAGCTTCGAGGAGCGGGCCGAGGATCTGGCGGCGAACGTCGCGTCGCTCGGCTACGACCTCGACGGCCTCGTTGCCGCCGGTCATCTCGCCATCGACCACGTGCGCGTCGAGCGGAGCGAGATCGAGGAGACCGGAGAGTACGATCTCGAAGGCCTGTTCATCCGCCTCGGCTTCGCGGTGGACTCGATCGGGGCCAAGCGCGTCGTCCTCGACACGATCGAGACCCTGTTCGCGAGCTTCACCGATCCGGCGCTGCTCCGCGCCGAGCTGCGCCGCCTGTTCGGCTGGATCAAGGATCGCGGCCTGACCGCGATCATCACGGGCGAGCGCGGCGACGGGCCGCTGACCCGCCAGGGCCTGGAGGAGTACGTCTCCGACTGCGTCGTCCTGCTCGACAACCGCGTCGAGGACCAAGTCACCACGCGGCGGCTGCGCGTCGTGAAGTATCGCGGCTCGGCCCACGGCACCAACGAGTACCCGTTCCTGATCGATCACGCGGGGATCAGCGTCCTTCCGGTGACCTCGGCGGAGCTCGACTACGCGGTGCCCGACGGCATCCTCTCCACGGGGATCGCGGGGCTCGACGCCATGCTGGGGCCGCGGGGCTTCCATCGCGGCTCCGGAATCCTGATCTCCGGCGAGGCGGGAACGGGCAAGAGCATGCTCGCCGCCTCGATCCTCGACGCGGCCTGCCGGCGCGGCGAGCACTGCCTGGCCTTCGTGTTCGAGGAGAGCGGCGCTCAGATCATCCGCAACGCGCGCTCGATCGGGCTCGACCTCGCCGCGCACGTGGCGAGCGGCCGGCTCCGCTTCGAGGCCGCGCGGCCGAGCCTGTTCGGGCTGGAGACGCATCTCGCGCGGATGCACCGCGACCTCGACCAGTTCCGGCCGGACGTGGTGGTGCTCGATCCGATCTCCGCCCTGCGCGGGCCGTCGGGCGAGCTGCAGGCGACGCTCCTGCGCATGATCGACCTGATCAAGGTCCGCGGCATCACGGCGATCTTCACCACCCTGCGCGGCGACGACGCCTCGATCGAGGACAACGACCTCGGCGTGTCCTCGCTGATGGACGCCTGGATCAAGCTCCAGAACATGGAGGCGAACGGCGAGCGGACGCGGACGCTCTACGTCATCAAGGCGCGGGGCATGAGCCACTCCAATCAGATCCGCGAATTTCTGATGTCGTCGGGCGGGATCCAGCTGGTCGATGCCTATATTGGTCCTTCAGGTGTCCTCACCGGCACGGCGCGCCTGGTCCAGGAGGCGCAGGAGCGCGCCGCCGCGCAGCAGCACCGGGACGCGGCTGAGCGCAGGCTCCGGGACATGGCGCGCCGGCGCTCCGCCCTGGAGCGCCAGATCGAGGAGCTCAAGGCCGGTCTCGAGGCGGCCGTGGACGAGGAGGAGAGCCTGCGTGCCGAGGAGTCGGCGCGCGGCGTCACGCGCGAGGCGGAGCAGCAGGCGTTGATCGCACGACGGAGTGCCGCGGAATGAGCGATGCGACATCGGACGACCAGGCACCCGAGACGGATCCGGACCGGGAGTCCGGCCACTACCACCTGCGCCTCTACGTTGCCGGGCAGACGGCCAAGTCGCTCGCCGCGCTGACCAACCTGAAGCGGTTCTGCGAGGAGCATCTCTCCGGCCACTACGACATCGAGGTCATCGACCTCATGAAGAACCCGCAGCTCGCCGCCGGCGATCAGATCCTGGCGATCCCGACCCTCGTGCGTCGGCTGCCGTCGCCGCTGAAGCGGATCATCGGCGACCTGTCGAATACCAAGAAGGTGCTGGTCGGCCTCGACATCCGTCCCAAGGCCGACCGGCCTTGAACGCGGCCATGACCCCGTTGGCGGACGCCGAGCGTGTCCGGTTGCGGCTGTTCGTGGCCGGAACCGCGCCGCGCTCGCTGCGCGCGGTCGAGGTCCTGCGCCGCGTCTGCGAGGCCCACATCCCGGGCCGCTACGAGCTCGAGATTGTCGATATCTATCAGCAGCCCGAGCTTGCCGAGCGCGACGGGATCCTCGCCGCCCCCACACTCCTGAAACTGGCGCCGGGGCCGGAACGGCGCCTCTCGGGCGATCTCCTCGACGAGGGCCGCGTGCTCCGCGGCCTCGAGATCGCGTCCGTCGCGGAGCCGTTCTGATGGGTGTGGATGCCCTGCTGCCCGGCGACGAGCCCGGGCTCGACGCCTACCGCGCCCATATCCGCGAACTGGAGGCGCGGCTCGAGGAGAGCGAGGAGACCCTCGCGGCCATCCGTCGGGGCGATTTCGACGCCGTCGTGGTGGAGGGGCCGAACCACGAGCGCCTCGTCTACACGCTCGAGAACGCGGACCGGCCTTACCGGGCGCTGATCGAGCAGATGCAGGAGGGCGCCTTCACGCTGGCGCTGGACGGGACGCTGCTCTACTGCAACCGGCGGCTGGCCGAGATGCTCGGCGAGCCGCAGGAGCGCCTGACCGGCCGCCCGCTCCAGGATTTCGTGCAGGCGGATGTCGACATCGACCGCCTGTTCCGCCGGGCGATGGACAATCCCGTCCGCGAGGAGATCGCGCTGCACGCGGCGGGCTCGGAGAGCGCCACCTTCCTGTCGCTGAGCCGCTTCGCCTGCCAGGGCGGCCAGCCGCTCCTGTGCGGGGTCCTGACGGATCTGACCGAGCAGAGACGCAACATGCTGGCCCTCGCGGAGGCCCATGCCCGCCTCCAGTCCGAGAGCGCCGAGCGCGAGCGGGTGGAGGAGGCGCTGCGTCAGTCGCAGAAGCTTGAGGCGGTGGGCCAGCTGACCGGCGGCGTCGCGCACGACTTCAACAACCTCCTGACGGTGATCAAATCCTCCACCGACCTGCTCAAGCGGCCGGCGCTGCCGGAGGAGCGCCGCCGCCGCTACGTCGAGGCGATCTCCGACACGGTCGACCGCGCCGCCAAGCTGACCGGCCAGCTCCTGGCCTTCGCGCGCCGCCAAGCGCTGAAGCCCGAGGTGTTCGAGGTGGGCGCGTCACTGCGGGCCGTGGCGGAGATGCTCGATTCGGTGACCGGCGCGCGCATCAGCGTGGTGGCCGAGATTCCCGCCGCGCCCTGCTACATCCGCGCCGATCTCAGCCAGTTCGAGACCGCGCTGATCAACATGGCGGTGAACGCGCGCGACGCGATGGGCGGCGAGGGCACCCTGACCCTGACGCTCTCGGGCGACCGGCCCATGCCGGCGATCCGCGGGCACGCGGGATCGCGCAGCACCTTCGCGGCCGTGTCGCTGTCCGACACCGGCATCGGGATCCCGCCCGACGTGCTGCCGCGCATCTTCGAGCCGTTCTTCACCACCAAGGAGATCGGCAAGGGAACCGGGCTCGGGCTGTCCCAGGTCTTCGGCTTCGCCAAGCAGTCCGGGGGCGACGTCGACGTGTCCAGCAGCCCCGGCCGCGGCACGACCTTCACCCTCTACCTGCCGCAGGCGGAAGATGCGCCGGACCTGTCCGCCGCCCCGCGCAGCGAGGAGACCGGGCTCGACGGTGCCAGCCTCTGCGTGCTCGTGGTCGAGGACAACATCGAGGTCGGCCGCTTCGCCACGCAGATCCTGGAGGATCTCGGTCACAAGACCGTCTGGGCGACCAATGCCGAGGAGGCTCTCGTCGAGATCGAGAGGATCCCTTTCCGTTTCGACGCCGTGTTCTCCGACGTGGTGATGCCCGGCATGGGCGGCATCGCGATGGCCCGCGAGCTGAAGCGGCGCCTGCCCGATCTGCCGGTGGTCCTCACCTCCGGGTACAGCCACGTTCTGGCCCAGGAGGGCGTCCACGGCTTCGACCTGATCCAGAAGCCCTACTCGGTGGATCAGCTGTCGCAGACCCTCCGCAACGTCGTCGGCAAGGGCCGTGCCGGAGCCAGGCGCGGCCGGCGCTGAGGCGGACTCCTAGCGGGTGCCGTACATCCGGTCCCCGGCATCGCCGAGGCCGGGGACGATGTAGCCGTGGTCGTTCAGGTGGCTGTCGATCGCCGCGGTCCAGACCGGCACGTCGGGATGGGCGGCCTGGAACTTGGCGAGGCCCTCCGGCGCCGCCAGCAGGCAGACGAAGCGGAGGTCCGAGGCGCCCCTGGCCTTGAGGCGGTCCAGGGCCGCGATGGCCGAGTTGGCGGTCGCGAGCATCGGATCCAGCACCAGCACCGTCCGATCAGCCAGATCGGAGGGCGCCTTGAAGTAGTACTCCACGGCCTCCAGCGTCTCGGGATCCCGGTAGAGCCCGATATGCGCCACGCGGGCCGACGGGACCAGCGACAGCATGCCGTCGAGGAAGCCGACCCCGGCGCGGAGGATCGGCGCCAGGACCAGCTTCTTGCCCTGGATCTGCTGCCCCTGCATCGGCTGGAGCGGCGTCTCGATCGTCACCGGTTCCAGCGGCAGATCCCGGGTCACCTCGTAGGCGAGGAGCATCCCGATCTCGTTGAGGATCTGCCGGAAACCCTTGGTCGAGCGGTTCTTGTCCCGCAGATAGGTGAGCTTGTGCTGCACCAGCGGGTGATCGACCACGGTGACCCGACCCGTCGACATGCCCAACACCTCTCCTCGCGGTTGAGGACCAATGCCGGAGCGGGAGCCGGGGCGCAACTCGTCCTCTCGGACAGCGCGGGGAGACGGGGCCGACGCGGCCGCGCGATCCGAGGCAGGCGTTCCGGCCGTCCCGGGATCACCCCGGCATCGCCGGACGGCTGCAGCCGAGCGGATCGACGCGCGGAGGCCCGGCACAGCCATCAATCATCGTTTCTAAAGAACGCTTTCATTCCGATGAGAAAAATTTGATTCTGAAACGATAGTGTTAATCGCGGTATAAAACATCTGCGCCGGTAATGCGTATGCATTATTTGAAAACAGATCGGACATATAGGCGGTCATTATACCACACATATCGACGATAGATGCCATGAAGGACCGACTTGCGCGTGAAATCAAAGGCTCTAAATGCGATCTTCGGCATCGATCCGATCGATGCGACCGTCTCAGCCTCGGATCTGGCCGATCATCTACATGCGCGTGTCCCTTCCGCTCAAAGTAATATTGGCACTCCTCTTTTCAGGACTTGCCCTGATTTCAGCCGCGCAGGGCAGCCTATCGCTCCATCAGTTGGCCGCGATCGGCGAGGTGGCGACGGCGCTGGCCAAGGACTGGGTCCCCTCCCTCGAGAAGGTCGGCGCGATCGAAGTTGCGGCGTCCGAGGTGCGCATCAAGCAGTACCGGCTCATCCTCCTGTCGGACACGCCGGAGCATCGGGTGATCAACGAGGCAGCCCTCGCGAAGACGCACGCGCAGCTGCGCGACGCGCGCCGCGCCTATGAGCCGCTGATCAGCACCGCCGACGAACGGCAACACTACGACGTCTTCGACGCGGCGTGGAGCCGGTTCGAGCAGGCGGATCGGGACGTGCGGCGCCTGATGGAGGCAGGTCAGCAGGCGGAGGCGGCCAAGCTGCTGATCAAGCCCGAGGTCGTCGCGCTCTACGACAATGCCCGTGCCGCCCTGGCCCGCTTGGTAGACCACGACGAGAAGGCTGCGGCACAGGATGCCGACAGGGCGATGACGCGGATCGACACCGCGTCCGCCGCAGCCATCACCGGCATCGGTCTCTCGCTGGTGTCGGCACTGGCCGCGGCGATCTTCGGCCTGGTCTACATCTCGCGGCCGATCTCCGCGATGACCGGCGCGATGACGCGGCTGGCGCGGGGCGAGGCGGCAACCGAGATCCCGTTCCAGCATCGCCGCGACGAGATCGGCGCCATGGCGGCGGCCGTGCAGGTGTTCAAGGACAACCTGATCCGCAGCCGGCAGCTCGAGGCCGAGGCCGAGGCGGCCCGGCAGGACGCGGAGCGCCAGCGCAGCCTCGTCATGCGGCAGATCGCCGACCGGTTCGCCGACACCGTCGGCGGGATCGTCGCGCAGGTCTCGGCCGCGGCGACCGGCCTGCAGGCGACGGCCCGGAGCATGACCGAGACCGCCGCGCAGACCGCCGAGCAGTCGAGCACCGTCGCGGCCGCGGCCGAGCAGGCGGCCAGCAATGTCGGCACCGTGGCGGCGGCGGCCGAGGAGCTCGGCACCTCGGTCCAGGAGATCGGCCGGCAGGTCGACGGCTCGGCCAGCCTCGCGCGCGCGGCCGTCGCCGAGGCCGATCAGACCGGCGCGCTGGTCCAGGAGCTGAGCGAGGCGGTGACGCGGATCGGCGACGTGGTCGGGCTGATCTCGACCATCGCGGGCCAGACCAACCTGCTGGCGCTCAACGCCACGATCGAGGCCGCGCGTGCCGGTGCGGCCGGTCGCGGTTTCGCCGTCGTGGCCACCGAGGTGAAGGCGCTGGCCGAGCAGACCGCCCGGGCGACCGAGGAGATCGCCGGCCAGATCGGGCGGGTCCAGGCCTCGACCGGTCAGGCCGTGGCGGCGATCGGGACGATCACGGCGCGGATCCGCGACATCGACGGCGTCGCGACCTCCATCGCGGCGGCGGTCGAGCAGCAGGGCGCGGCCACCCACGAGATCGTCCGCAACGTCGGGCAGGCGGCGGCCGGCACCGGCGAGGTCACCAGCAACATCGTCAGCGTCGCGAGCGCCGCCGAGAAGACCGGGGGCGCCGCCGGGCTGGTTCTGGCCGAGGCGTCGCGGCTCTCGGAGCAGTCCGAGCACCTGAACGCCGAAGTGGCGCGCTTCCTGGACCGGGTTCGCGCGGCCTGACGCGGGCCCCCGACGCGCTCCCGACGGCGTCCGGGCCGATCCGCCCGGACGCCGTCGTCTTGAGGACCTAGACCGAGCGGCTGCCGCCCTCGTTCCGGCGCTTGGCCATGAACGCGTCGAACTGCTCGCGATCCCGGGCGCGCTTCAGCTCCTCGACGAAGTCCGAGAAGGCGCGGCTCTCTTCCTCGAGAGCGCGGCGCTGCGCTTCCAGGCGGTCGAGCTCGGCCCGGCGATACTCGTCGAACGCGGCGTTCCCGGTGCCGCCGCGGCGGTTGGCGGCCTCGAAGGCGCGGGCGAAGCGGGACGCGGGACGCCCACCGTCGAACTCGGAGACCGTCCGGCGCGCGGCGTCCCGCAGCTCGGCGAAGGCCGGGTAGCCGGCGAACTTCCAGGCGACCAGCGCGAGGCCGATCGGCCACCAGTAGATGAAGCCGACCACGATCGCGCCGATCTCGAGCGACCGACGCGGGAACGGGCCGGACCGGCAGAGCCTGCCGGTCGCCCAGGGAGAGGAGGATTGAGAGGTCACGGCTGTGCTCCGCTGTTCATGTGAACGCGGTTAACATGCGGGTGCGGCGCGGGCCTTTCAAGGCCGCCCGGCGCCGTCGTCGCGCTCGCCGGGGCGCCCAGCCCCGTGGACGAGGGCGAGCACTCCGGCCCGCAGGAGCTCGTACTTGTCGGGGAAGCCGGGGCCGCGCGGTAGATGTCCGGCGGCCGAGAGGGTCGCGAGGCCGTGGGCCAGGGCCCAGACTTCCAGGGCGATGAAGCGCGGCGCCACGCCACCGAATCCGTCCGCGAAGGTCGACTGCAGTGCTTCCACCAGGAGATCGAAGGGGCTCGGCCGCGCCTCCGCGCCGGCGGCTCCGGCGGGCGTATCCGGTTCGGCCCCGCCCGCGGGCGCACCGCGGGTCTCGAAGATCGCCGCGTAGTAGGCCGGCTCCTCCTCGGCGAAGGCGAGGTAGGTCTCACCCATCCGGGTGAACCGCTCCAGGGGCGTCCCGCGCGACGTCAGGGCCCGCGCCAGGCGCGCGGCGAGCTCGGCGAAGCCGCGCCCGGCGAGTTCCTCGAGAAGCGCCTCGCGGCCCCGGAAATGGCGGTACAGCGCGGCCGGCGTCACGCCCACGAGGCGCGCAGCGTCGACAAGGGTGAAGCCGCCGATCCCGCGCTCGGCGATGAACCGGCGCGCGGCCTCCAGGAGGGCCTCCTTCAGATTGCCGTGATGGTAGCTCCGCCGGTCGTCCGGCCCGTCCCGCCAGGGTCGCAAGATCTCATATCCTTCACGCGCCTATTACACCTCACCGAACCTCTGCACCGCTGTCGAGTCCGAAGACCAACGACCGCGGATTTTCGAGGTCGGCCTCTACATGACAGCCGAAGACGACGGTTGTTTCGGGCGCATGGGGCGACGCTTGACCGCCCCCGGGCCGGCGTAACACTATTACACGCGGGCCGCTGGGGCTTCCATCGCAGGACGACGAGCATCGCGCATGGCCTTCGTGAGCCTCAAGGCGTGGCGGGCCCGCTCGGCGGAGCGCGCCGCGATCGCGGCGCGCCTGAAGCAGGACCTGCGGGCGGCCCTCGGCCTCGGCGAGGCCGACACGCTGGCGGTCAACGAGATCGCCTGCGCCGATCCGGGCTGCCCCGACATGGAGACCATCGTGCTGGTGATGCGCGCCGGCGCGCCCACGCGAGCCCTGCGAATCAGGCGCCCGATCGACGCCGTCGACCCCGACGACATCGCGGCGGTCGTGGCGGAAGACCGGTCATCCGAAGCGCGGCCGGGCGACGTCTCAACAATGTGATCCCGCGCGGGGGCAATCGGTCTCCGCGGCGCTCAGGTCACAGGGACGGGCCCGCGCGCGCGACGTAGCATCCCTCCAACAGCAGCGCGCCCCGCTCGGACGGGGTCGCGGGAGGAACGCACGCCATGAAGAGCCGCCGCCACGTCCTCGCGCTCGTCGGCCTCGCCCTCGCCGGTTCGAGCCTGCTCGGGGCTTCTGCCCGGGCGGGCGAGACCAGACCGTTCTCGGACGCCGCCTTCGAGGCCGCGCAGAGGAGCGGGAAGCCCGTGCTGATCGCGGTCAGCGCACCCTGGTGCCCGATTTGCCGGACGCAGAAGCCGATCCTCGCGAGGCTCTCGGCCGAGCCGCGCTTCAAGGACCTCCAGATCTTCGATATCGATTTCGACAGCCAGAAGGACCTGCTGCGGCGCCTGAACGTGCGGATGCAGAGCACGCTGATCGCCTACAAGGGCGCGACCGAGGTCGGCCGGTCGGTCGGTGAGACGCAGCCGGAATGGATCGAGGGGCTCGTCGAGAAGACGCTCTGACCGGGGGCGCTTCGCCCGTACCCCCTGTCCGGTCCCGTTCAGGGAAGCTCCGGCATAAGCCCGGACCAGGCCCGCGCGACGGGTCCGGCGGAGAATGTCACCGGTGTCGAGCACCCCTTTGTCAGACGTCCCGGGTCCCGACGCGATCGTGGCCGTACCCGTGCGCAACGAGGAGGAGCGGATCGCCGCCTGCCTGCGGGCGATCGACGCCCAGGCCGGTGCCGAACCGGGGCGGGTCGGGCTCGTGCTGTTCCTGAACAACTGCACGGACGGCACCGAGGCGCTCGTGGCCGCGCTGGTGCCGACGCTGTCGATCCCGGTCCGCGTGCTGGTCGAGAATTTCTCCGGCGCCCATGCCGGATGGGCCCGCCGGCGGGCGATGGACGCCGCCGCCGCGTGGCTGGGTGATGCGGGGAATGCGGGGATCATCCTGTCGACCGACGCCGACAGCCGCGTCCCGCCCGACTGGGTGGCGCGCAACCGCGCGGCGATCGAGGCGGGCGCCGACGCGGTGGCCGGCCGGGTCGAGCTCGACGCGGCCGAGGCGGCGCTGCTGCCGCCCTCGCTCCCCGCCCGTGGCCGTCTGGAGGACGCTTACGACGCCCTGATCACCGAGGCCGAGGCGCGGATCGACCCCGATCCGAACGACCCCTGGCCCTGCCACCGGACCGCGATCGGCGCGACCCTCGCGGTAACCCGCCGCGCCTACCTCGCGGTCGGCGGCATGCCCGAGATCCCGCTGGGCGAGGACGGCGCCTTCGTCGCGCGGCTGCTGGAGCACGGTCTGCGGGTCCGGCACGCCACCGACGTGTGCGTGACCATCTCGGCCCGCCTCGCCGGGCGCGCTCCGGGCGGCGTGGCCGACACGATCCGCTCTCGCTGCGAGGAGCCCGACGCGCTCTGCGACGCCCGCATGGAGACCTTCCCGCGCGCCGTGCGGCGCTACCTCTGGCGCCGGCGCTTCCGCCAGATGCACGGGCGCGGGGCGCTCGCGCGGGGCGACGGTTGGGCGCGGGCGATCGGGATCGCCCCGACGGAGGCGCGGCGCATCGCGGCCCTCCCCCTCGGGCAGGCCATCGCGGAGGCGGAGCGCGCCAGCCCGCGCCTGGCCTACCGCCCGATCGGCCCGCGCCAGCTCCCGGCGCAGATCCGGATCGCGCGAGTAGGCGTGGTCGCGATCCGCCTCGGCCTGGGGCTCGCCGGCGCGGCGCAGCGGATCGCGGGTGCGGCCGCGCCCGAGCGGCCGGTCACCGACCCGCGCGGCAGCCGGGTCTGATCTCGTCAGGGGCGGCGTTCCAGCACGTCCCGGGGCGCCACGCCGAACCGGCGGCGGAAGGCGCGGCTGAAGGTGGCCGCGTCGGTGAATCCGCAGCTGGTCATCACCGACGCGATGCGGGTACCGCCGCGGAGCCGCCGGTAGGCCCGGTCGAGCCGGGCGTCGCGGATCTTCGCCGCCACCCCCTCGTCGCCCGTGAAGGCCGCGTAGAGCCGGCTCCGCGAGACCCGCAGGGCGGCCGGCAGCGATTCCGGCCCGAAGGCGGGATCGTGCAGCCGGCGCTCGATATGGGCGAGCGCCAGGGCCCGCACGGCGTCGCCGGACAGGTCATCGCCGGCCTTCTCGCCCTGCCCGTCCGCGAGAGCCCGCAGCAGATGCAGGACGCCCTCGAGAGCGATGCCGGCCTCCGCCTCCGACAGGCCGCCGATCGTCTCGGAGAAGGAGCGGAGATAGGTCGCGAACAGGCCGCTGAGCGGCGTCGCGCGGAGCCTGCGCCCGGCGAAGGCCTGCACGCTGCCGACCTGGCTCAGGAAGGCGGCGCGCGGCACCTGGAGGCGGATCTCCTCGTAGGAGTCGCGGCTCCCGATCGCGAAGGGCTGGTCCATGGCGTGGACGGTGACGTCGCCGGCGCTCAGTAAGGCACCGCCATTGCCCTGCTCGACGTAGCCGCTGCCCTGCAGAAGGAGCACGATCGCGATGTCGTCCCGCCCGTCGCGCCGCACGTGCTGCGCCGTGCGCTCCACGCCGATCGGGTTGCTGAGGGTGTGGAGGACCGCGCCGTGACGGGTGATCGCGAGGCGGCGGCCCGCCGCGAACGGCACGTCGGGCGCCAGCGGCGTCGCGTGGACGCGCGCCAGCACCGTACTGCGCCAGTAGTCGAAGGCGTGCTTCTGCTCGACCGCGTCGGTCGTCTCGACGAGGATGGGAACGGTTTCGCGAACACTCACAGCATGGCGGTCCCGGGCGCCGACGACGGGCGCCGCTCACATCCGCGCCGCGGGCCTGTTGGGAAGGTTGCAGATCCGACCATCAGCCGCAACCTGAACGAAGTGCTGAGGCGGCCCCGCCTCAACGCTCCGCGGCCGCAACCCGCGGCTCGGGGCGGGTCGCGGCCGCGTCGGCGAAATGCACGATCACGGCGCGCCCTGCGGCCGGCGGCGCGAGCAGGCTCGCGCGGAACCGCGCGGTCTCGGTCGCGGCGAGGACCGTCCGGGGCGGCGGGACCGACACTGTCTTGATCGTCCGACCGCCGGCGTCGCGGATCTCGACGCTCAGCGGCCCCACGGGCGCGTCCGTGCGGGCGACGCCGACCAGGTCGCCCTCGATGACGAGTTCGGCGGGACTGTCGTCCTCCGCCGGGTTGTTGAAGGCGACGACGTCGCGGATCTCGATGCCGCGCACGTTCACCGGCAAGCCGATGCGGGCGAACAGGGAGGCGGTCTGCGGGACGGCCCGGACCACGGCGGTGCGGGCGAGGCAGACCAGCGGGATCGCCGCCAGGAGCGTCAGGCCGAACGCCAGCGAGGGTGTCAGGCCCGGGATCGCGCGGCGGGGCTGTCCGGCGGCCTTCCTGGGCTTGGCTGACCGTCGGGCCTTGGGAGCCGGGACCTCGGTCGCGTTCCGCACCGAGGCGGTCGCCTCCTCCCAGGCCGCGTCCGCGACGGGATCGGTCTCGGTCTGCGCGGCGAGTTCGGCCTCGTGGCCGGCGAGGACGTCGGCCGGCGAGATGAACCACGTCTCGCGGCAGGCGGCACAGCGGACCGAGCGGCCCTCCATGCCGACCTTGCTGGCGTCGATGCGATATTCGCTCGCGCAGCTCGGGCAGGCGATCAGCATCCGCGCCATACTCGCATCGATCGGCCGCGACCGGGCCGGACAGTGAATTGCTTGAAGAAGTGTCGCCGAACAGGGTTAAGGGGCCGTGAAATCCCCGAGGCCTTGAAAACGCCCGCCGCTCCGGCGATTCCCGAGGGATGGACAGACGAGATACGGCACGGCCTTGAACCTACAGGCGAGCATGAAGAGCCTGCTGCCCGGCGCGGAGCGGCCGGTGGTGCAGTTCGAGAATGTCGGCATGCGCTACGGCCTCGGGCCGGAGGTGCTGTCCGACGTGAGCTTCCGCATCGCGCCGCGCTCCTTCCAGTTCCTGACCGGCCCGTCCGGGGCCGGGAAGACGACGCTGCTGCGCCTGATCCTGCTGTCGGTGCGGCCGACCCGCGGGCTCGTCTCGATCTTCGGCGAGGAGGTGAGCGACATCTCCGCGAAGGCGCTGACCGGGCTCCGGCGCCGGATGGGCGTGGTGTTCCAGGACTTCCGGCTCCTCGACCACCTGACCACCTACGAGAACGTCGCCCTGCCCCTGCGCGTCCAGGGCCGGGCCGAGGCGAGCTACCGGGCCGAGGTGGTGGAGCTGCTGCGCTGGGTCGGCCTCGGCGAGCGCATGCACGCCCTGCCCCCGCTGCTCTCGGGCGGCGAGAAGCAGCGCGCCGCCATCGCCCGCGCCCTGATCGCGCGGCCCGACCTGCTGCTCGCGGACGAGCCCACCGGCAACGTCGATCCGGGCCTGGGGCGGCGGCTGCTCCGCCTGTTCCTGGAGCTGAACAAACTCGGGACCTCGGTCATCATCGCCACCCACGATTTCGGCATCATGGACGCCGTCGATGCCCGCCGGATGGTCCTGGGCGAAGGCCGGCTGCGGATCGAGGAATGAGCACTCAGGCGATGCCGCGGACGAAGGCCGGTGGACCGGCCGTGCCGCCCGACCCGTCGGTGCCGGCCAACCTGCGCCGCAACGCGCCGCTGGTGCCCACCGACACGGCCGCCGGCCGCTCCCTGGCCGCGGTCATCGCGATCCTGACCTTCCTCGCCGGCCTCTGCGCGGGCGCGGCCGAGATGGTCGCGACGAACGCCGCTCAGTGGCAGGGCGACGTGGCCCGCGAGGTCACGATCCAGGTCCGGCCCGGACCCGGCCGGGACGTCGACGCCGACGTCGGCCGCGCCGACGCCATCGCCAAGGCCGAACCGGGGATCGCGGAGACGCGGGTGTTCAGCAAGGCCGAGGCCGAGCGCCTGCTCGAGCCGTGGCTCGGCACCGGGCTCGACCTCTCCGACCTCCCGGTGCCGCGCCTGATCGCCCTCAAGCTCTCCAGCGGCCAGGCGGCGGACCTGAAGCGTCTGCGATCACGCCTCGTCGAGGCGCTGCCGGGCGTCGCCAGTCTCGACGACCACGCCCTCTGGCTCCAGCGGCTCTCGACCGCCGCCAACGCCTTCGTGGGGATCGGGATCGGGCTGGTGCTGCTCGTCCTGATCGCCACCGGCCTCGCCGTGACCTTCGCGACCCGTGGCGCCATGGCGAGCAACCGCGAGGTCGTGGAGGTGCTGCATTTCGTCGGCGCCGACGACGACTACATCGCCCGGGCGTTCCAGCGGCGCTTCTTCGGCCTGGGTCTCCGCGGCGGCGCGATCGGGGCCGGTCTGGCGCTCGTCGCCTTCGTGATCGCCGGTGTCCTCGCGCGGGCCGCGCGCTCCGGACCGGCCGGTCAGGAGGTCGAAGCGCTGTTCGGCGCGTTCCAGATCGGCCTGCGCGGCTACGCCAGCGTGATCCTGATCGGCGTGATCGCGTCCCTCGTCACGGGCGTCGTCTCGCGCGTGACCGTGCGGCGCTTCCTGGCTTAACGCCCGGCTGCGTCACGAAGACGTGGAAATAGGGGGTCTAGCCGGCACGTTTACCATCTGGAAACTTTATGGTTGCGGTGTGGAAACAGCCGACAGCGCCGGCCTCCGAGCCGCCGCAATCGGCGCTGATTCTCCGGAGGATGACCACGCGTATGCTGCGCGCATCGGATCCGCCCTCGACCGACGCCGTCGGCTGGGCCTGGCACGAGTGGGGTCTCCCGCGCCGCGCCGTCGTGCGCCCGCGCGAACGGCGGCGGATCGCTCTCTGGACCTGCAGCCTCGGCGCCGGACTCGGGATGCTGGCCCTGTTCGCCGGGTTTCTGGTATTCGTGAGCGCCCTCGCCCGCCACGAGCGGACGCCCACCGACCGGGCCGACGGGATCGTCGCGCTGACCGGCGGCGCCCAGCGGATCGGTGACGCGATCGACCTCCTCGCGGGCGGCTACGGCCGGCGCCTGCTCATCACCGGCGTCAACGAGCGGACCAGCCGCGACGAGATCGCCCGGCTGAACCCGACCCAGCGCGCCCTGATCGCCTGCTGCGTGGACCTCGACTACCGCGCGCGCAACACGATCGGCAACGCCATCGAGACGCGCCGCTGGATGCGCGCGCACCGGTTCAGCACGGTCGCGGTCGTGACCTCGAACTACCACATGCCGCGGACGCTGGTGGAACTCGACCACGCCCTGCAGGACAGCGACCGCGTGCTGCCGCATCCCGTCGTGACCGAGGCGTTCGACGCCGACCGCTGGTGGCAGAACCCGCCGGCCGCGCGACTCCTGGCCTCCGAGTACATGAAGTTCCTGGTCAGCTGGGTGCGCACGCGCTTCGAGGCCGATCCCGAGCGCTCCCGCGCCGCGATCCTGATCGGCCGCGGCAAGCCCGTGAAGATGGTGGCCGAGCCGCTGATGCTGCGCGGCGTCGATTGAGGGCGCGGCGCGCCCTCCGCCCTCGCCCTACTGCCCCTTGCAGCGGGCCTTGATCGCCGCCGAGAACTCGCGGTCCGATCCCTGGACCTGGGCGAGGCGCTCGCTGCGCTCCGAGCCGGACAGGCAGCGCCCGTAGACGCTCGCCACGCGCCGCATCGTCTCCACGTGTCGCCGCCAGACGCGGCAGTTCTTGGCATCGTCGCCGTCGGCCTGCTCCAGCTGCTCGAGGGCCTGGCGCTGCATCGACTGCGCCACCAGGACGTCGCGGGCGCAGGTGGTCTCGCCCTGGGCGGCGGCGCCGGAGACGCCGGCCGCGAGGATCAGGGCGGCGATGCGGAAGCTCGGGATCATCAGGCGGCCTGCGGTGCCGTCGAGCGCGTCAGGAGCGCGTAGAGCGCCCCGGCGTCCCGGGCGGCGCGGATATGCGCGAGCATGCCCGGCTCGCGCAGGATACGGGCCACCTGCGCCAGGGCCTTCAGGTGGTCGGCGCCGGCACCCTCGGGCGCGAGCAGCAGGAAGGCGATGTCCACGGGCTGGCCATCCAGGGCCTCGAAATCCACCGGGCGGTCGAAGCGCGCGAACAGCCCGAAGAGACGGTCCAGGCCGGGCAGCTTGCCGTGCGGGATCGCCACCCCGTCGCCGATGCCGGTCGAGCCGAGCCGCTCGCGCTGGAGAAGGGTGTCGAAGACGGGGCGCTCGCCGAGGGCGGGCAGGCGCCGCGCCGCCTGCGCGGCGAGATCCTGCAGCACCTGCTTCTTGGCGCGGGCGCGCAGGGCCGGCACGACCGACTCGGGGTCGAGGAATTCCAGAACTGGCATCGAACGACCGTTGCCCCGTCGCCCGCTCGCGAGGAAGCGGGCCTCGTCGCAGGGGCGTCGACGACCGTTCCGGCCGCGCCCCCGCTGGATTCAATGGGCGGGGAAACCAGCCGGTTCCGGCTCCGTTCCACCCGACCCGCAGCGTCACTCGGTGGCGTTC
Organism: Methylobacterium sp. PvP105; assembly: GCF_017876975.1. Lineage (NCBI taxonomy): Bacteria > Pseudomonadati > Pseudomonadota > Alphaproteobacteria > Hyphomicrobiales > Methylobacteriaceae > Methylobacterium > Methylobacterium sp. PvP105. The sequence continues at coordinate 4,139,388 of NZ_JAGIPA010000001.1, forward strand.
GGCGGGTCCACCCAGCCGATCGCTCCGTCGCTCCGCCGGTATACGACGTTGACGCGGCCGGTGCCAGCGTGGACGAACACAACCACTGGGGATCCCGTCATATCGAGGGCGGTCACCGCCTCGCCGATGGTGCGGCGCTGGAGGGTCTTGGTGCTCTCGGCGACGATCGGCGGGTGGGCGTCGCCCTCGGCGGCGTCGTCCTCCTCCACCTCCGGGGCGGCGAACACCGCGTAGGCAGCCTCGATGGCCGCGGCGTCGCCCGGGCCGGTCGCGTGCTGCTTCAGCTTGTGCTTGTAGCGCCGCAGTCGGGTCTCCAGGCGCTCGGCGGTCTGCTCGAAGCTCGAGCGCGCGTCGTGCGCGAAGCCGTTCGCCTCGATGGTCAGACCGGAGACGAGATGCAGCACGCAATCCGTCCGGAAGGCGGTGCCGTCGCGCCGGAGCGTGACGTGGCCGTTGCAGGAATCGTGCATGTGCGAGTCGAGATACTTGGCCTGGATCGCGGACATCCGCTCCTCGACGCGGCCGCGCAGACTCTCGCCGAGATCCACGCCGTGGCCAGTCACCCGCAACGATCCCATGCTGCCTCCCCCGTTCTGATGCAGTCGGCCGAATTAGAGAGCCGGCTCGGGTTAAGTCAACGGAGCCCCTTGCGGTTCAAGCAGTTGCTTAACCCTGGGTTCAGCCGGCGTGTCCGTATAGACGGGGCCGCCCGAACCCCAGCCCGCGACGTGAGACCACCGCCTGCATGACGATCGACTCCGGATTCTCCGCCACCGCGACACGCCGCGCCGTCCTGGGCGGCGCACTCGGTGCTGCCGCGGGACTGCTCCCGGCGGCCGCGCGGGCAGCCGACCCGGAGAAGGTCCCGGCTCTGCCCGGAAGCGGTGAGGCGTTCGAGGCGAACACGCTGACCGACCTCGCTCGCGCCCGCGCCGCCGCCCCCTACGCGGCGCCGAAGACCGGCGACGTGCCGGCCGTTCTCAAGAACCTCTCCCGCGAGGCCTACGAGGCCATCCGGCCCGCGGAGGGCCGCGCGGTCTGGGCCGACCGGAACGCCGGCTACGTCCTGGAGCCGCTGCTGCGGGGCTCGATCTTCGAGACGCCGGTCTCGCTGTTCGTCGTGGAGAACGGCCTCGTTCAGCCGGTCGGGTACGACAAGTCCGCCATCGCGGCGCCTGGCCTCGACCTGCCCGACCTGGCCGCCGACACGGCCTTCTCGGGCTTCCGCCTGCGCGCCCGGTTCGACGGCGCCGACGGGCTCTCGAACTTCGCCCTGTTCCAGGGCGGCTCGTTCTTCCGCCTCGTCGCCGAGGGCCAGGATTTCGGCATCAACGCCCGGGCCCTCGCCCTGCGTCCGGCCGATTCCCGCGGCGAGGAGTTCCCGCTGTTCCGGGCCCTGTTCATCGAGACGCCGCGCGCGGGTCAGCCGGTCGTCGTCCACGCCCTCGCGGAATCGGAATCCGCGACCGCGGCGTTCAGGATCACGCTGACGCCGGGCCGCGACGTCTCCACGGCGCAGATCGACGGAACGGTCTTCGCCCGCACCGAGCTGGACCATATCGGGCTCGGCGGCATGCAGGGCAGCTACCTGTTCGGCGCCCTCGACCGGAACCGCGTGGACGACCTGCGCGCTGCGGCCTTCTCGGTGGAGGGCTTGGCGATCCACAACGGCTACGGCGAGCCGATCTGGCGCCCCGTTCACAATCCCGAGGCGCTGCAGGTCTCGGCCTTCGTGGATCGCGGGCCCAAGGGCTTCGGCCTCATGCAGCGGGCCCGCGCCTACGACGATTTCGAGGACGACCGCCGCCACTGGGAGCAGCGCCCGTCCCTCTGGCTGGAGCCGCTCGACGACTGGAACGAGGGCGCGGTCACCTTGCTGGAGATCCCGAGCGATTCCGAGTTGAACGAGAATGTCTTCGCCTATTGGCGGCCCAAGGCGAAGCTGGCGAAGGGCGCGGAGATGCGATTCCAGTGCCGTCAGCACTGGTCGAAGGGCTGGCCGGACCCGCTGCCGCCGGAGATCGCCCGGGTGCGCGACAGCCGCTGCGGCCGCGGCAGCTCGGGCAATCGCCGGCTCTTCGCGGTGGATTTCGAGGGCGACGCGCTGTTCCAGCCCGGCGACATCGACGTCGACCTCGCGGCCTCGGCCGGGACGATCACGCGCCAGGAACGGTTTCGGTATTCCGATCGTAAGACCCTGCGGATCCTGTTCGAACTCGATCCGGGGAGCGAGCGCGCGAGCGAGTTGCGCCTCGCGCTCCGGCGCGGTCAGGCCCGGGCGAGCGAGACATGGCTGTTTCGCTGGACGCCTTGACCCGTCATCACGACAGCTGAGGACCGGCCTACCCCGTGCGATTGGACGAGACGATGACCCTGCCGCCAGCGACGGACGCCGGGTCCGGGCGCGACACCGCGACCGACGGCGGCCGCCACCTGCCGCCCGAGGCGCCCCTGTCCATGCCGGTTCAGGACCTGGCGCGCTGGGATCCGGGGCTCGGGCACCGATGGGTGCGCCGGGCCCGGACGCCCTGGCCGGAGCGGCTCCTGGTGTTCGGTGGCGCCGTGGCCCTGACGGCCTACGGCGGCTGGCAGATGGTCGAGACCGTGTCGGTCTCCGGCAGCCCGACCGCGCTCCAGCTCGTCTTGGTCGTCCTGTTCTGCCTGACCTTCTCGTGGATCGCGCTCGCCTTCACCAGCGCGGTGCTGGGTTTCGGGACGCTCCTGCGCCGACCGCGGCCGACGCCGGACCCGACGGCGCTGCGCACGCGGACCGCGGTCCTGATGCCGGTCTACAACGAGGCCACGGCCCGCACCTTCGCGGGGATCGAGGCCATGCGCGAGGCGGTCGAGGCCACCGGGCTCGGAGACCATTTCGACTGGTTCGTGCTGTCGGATTCGACCCAGCCCGACGCCTGGATCGCCGAGGAGCGCGCCTATCTCGACCTGCGCGGCCGGCTCGGTCCCGAGGCCCGGCTCTACTACCGGCACCGGCCGAAGAATCATCACCGCAAAGCAGGCAACATCGGCGATTTCGTCACCCGCTGGGGCGGCCGCTACGACCACATGCTCGTCCTGGACGCCGACAGTCTGATGAGCGGATCGGCGGTCGTGGCGCTCGCCGCCGCCATGGAGGCGGACCCGGATGCCGGCATCATCCAGACGCTGCCGCTGATCATCAACCGCAACACCCTGTTCGCCCGCCTCCAGCAATTCGCCGCCCGGATCTACGGTCCGGTGATCGCGGCCGGCCTCGCCGCGTGGTCCGGTCGGGACGGCAACTACTGGGGGCACAACGCGATCATCCGGACCCGCGCCTTCGCGGATTCCTGCGGCCTGCCCGACCTGCCCGGGAAGCCGCCCTTCGGTGGACACATCCTGTCCCACGACTTCGTCGAGGCGGCCCTGATCCGTCGCGCCGGCTGGGCGGTGTACATGCTCCATCGCCTGCCGGGCTCGTACGAGGAGAGCCCGCCGTCGCTGATCGACGTGGCGGTGCGCGACCGGCGCTGGGCGCAGGGCAATCTCCAGCACGCGCGCGTCATCGGCGCCGCGGGGCTGCATCCGGCCACCCGGCAGCACTTCGCCACCGGCATCGCCGGCTACCTGGCCTCGCCGCTCTGGCTGCTGCAGCTGATGGTCGGTATCCTGCTGGTTCTGCAGACGGCCACGGAGCGGCCGGACTATTTCGGCGGCGCCGGCTTCTCGCCGGTCTTCCCGCGCTTCGATCCGGTCCGCGCGCTCCAGCTGTTCGGCCTCACCATGGCGGTCCTGCTGGCACCCAAGCTCCTCGGCCTGATCCTGGCCCTGCTGGACGGCCCGGTGCGGCGCGCCTGCGGGGGCGCCGGGCGGCTGGTCCTGTCCAGCCTCGTCGAGATCCTGCTGTCCGCCCTCGTGGCGCCGGTGGCGATGGTGATCCAGTCGGGCTCCGTGATGGGCATCCTGCTCGGACGGGACACGGGTTGGAATCCGCAGCGGCGGGACGACGGCTCGATACCGCTGCGCGACATCGTCGTCCGCCATCGGTGGCACACGCTGCTGGGGCTGGTGGCGGGCGTCGCCGCCTTCGCGATCGCCACCTCGCTGTTCCTCTGGATGAGCCCGACGATCTTGGGTCTGGTGCTCGCGATCCCGATCTCCTGGGCGAGCGGCCAGCTCGGGCTCGGCCTGGCGCTCAAGCGCCGCCTGCTCCTCGCCACTCCCGAAGAGGCGGCGCCGCCTGAGATCGCCGTCCGCGCCGCCGCCCTCGCGGCGCGCAACGCGGAGCGCGGGTTCGACGATGCGGAAGCCCTCGCGGCCGTCCACGCCGACCCCGACCTCGCGCGCGCCCACGGCCAGATGCTCCCCCCGGGACATCGCCGCCCAAGGGGCGCGATCGACCCGGACCACACGCTGGCGACCGCCAAGATCTGCGAGGCCGAGACCGTCGCGGAGGCCCAGGCTTGGCTGTCGCCGAAGGAGCGCATGGCGCTCCTGCACGATCGCGCGCTCGTCGATCGCCTCGTCCGCCTCGACGCGAGCGGACGGTGATCGCGGTCCGGCAGCCTGCCGGGTGACGGCGCGCCCGCGCCGGGCGCCGAGCTCGGGATCGCTCCGAGCGGCTCACGGAGACGTGCCGTCCCGGTCCGACAGGAGGGCGCACCGAGGCCGCGGACAGGGTTGGATCGTGACAAGTGATTAACCATTCGGATCCTAGTCTCGATCATCGTCACTCGGATCCGGTCATGACCCTGCTGTTCGTGTTCCTGCTCCTGCCGCTCGCGGTCGCCATCGTGCTCGCCCGCGGCGAGCCGATCCGCACCATCAGCTGCCTCGGCGCGATGGGTGTGGGCTGCGTTATCGCCGCCACGAGCGTGGTCAGCCTCGTGCGCCACCGGATCCGGACGACCTGACGCCGGCGCGGCGAGCGGCGTCAGAGAAACCCGACCTGTCGCGGGCCGCCGCCGAGGCTTCGCCCGGCGCGGGCGACGAGCTGGGAGAAGGCCAGGGCCGCCGCCGTGGCCTGGGCGCGGGACGGGAAGCTGCGCCGCGACTCGACAACGGGCTCGTCAGTCTCGTTGACGAGGACCCAGGACCAGAGCGACCGGCTACGCTCTCGGATCTCGAATTGCACGAGCGCCTCCCTTTGCGGGACATGCGAAGCGGAAGTTTTGCATCGACGGGTGACATCCCGATGACGGTGCGTCTCGATCATCAAGACGTGCCGACCGTCCAGGAATCCGTGCGAAGACTTCTGTTTCCGTGAACGGATCGCCGGGACATCGATAGTTCGGCATCGCGCCAGCTATCCATCGTGATCTGATCGACCCAGGCATCTGCGAATCCCGTGCCAGGATAACCCAGCGGCCGGCCAGCTATCCCGAGAATCTGTGCTGGTCCCGCTGGGTCCGGCTCAGCTCCGCCGACCCCAAGCTGCATCGGGACTGCAACAGGATTGCGGCGCGCGGACTTGACTGGATTGTCTGGATCTCGATGCTCTAGCCCGTTGCGGGCGGGGTCGAGGGCATTCTGGCGCCAGCACCCGGTGGCGCTGCGACGCGGATCGACGTGATGACAGATCACAGCAGAGTCCCGAACGCGCGGTCGCGCCGCATCCTCGGCGATCTGGCCGAGACACTCGGATGTTCGGTCGACGTCTTCTTCGATCCGAGCCAGAACGACGACTTGTCGATGACCGAAGAGCTGCTGAACCTGTGGTTCTCCATCGAGGATCCAGCAGCCCGGCACCGCATCCTGGACTGTGCCCGGGCCCAGAAGGCGGAGGCTCAGCCGCACGCCTGACCGGTGCCTTGTTTCCGGCGGCTTGGCGCTCCACGCAGGCAGCCCGTCCGTCGCCGCGACCCCAGTCGGAGAAGCCATGAAAGCCGTGAACGCTCTGATCGCCGAGGAGCTCGGTGTCGGGGAGGCGCAGGTTGCCGCCACCGTCGCGCTCCTCGACGGCGGCTCGACCGTGCCGTTCATCGCGCGCTACCGGAAGGAGAATACTGGCGGCCTCGACGACACGCAGCTGCGCAGGCTGGAGGAGCGGCTGTCCTACCTGCGCGATCTCAACGAGCGGCGCGCCGCGATCGTCGCGAGCATCACGGCGCAGGGCAAGATGTCCCCATCCCTGGCGGCGGCCCTCGACGCCGCCGACACCAAGGCGCGGCTGGAAGACCTGTACCTGCCCTTCCGGCCCAAGCGGCGCTCGAAGGCGCAATCCGCCCGCGAAGCCGGCCTCGAACCGCTCGCCCAGACCCTGCTGAGCCGGCCCGACCGCGCGCCCGCGTCGGTCGCGGCCGATTACGTGTCGGACGCGCGCGGCGTGCCGGACGTCGAGGCCGCGCTCGACGGCGCCCGCGCCATCCTGATCGAACGCTTCGCTGAGGACGCCGACCTCGTGGGACGATTGCGGGCGGATTACTGGCGGTCCGGGCAGCTTGTCTCGCGGGTGCGCAAGGGCAAGGCGAGCGAGGGGGCGAAGTTCTCGGACTACTTCGACTGGAGCGAGCGGCTGGAGCGGATGCCCTCGCACCGGATCCTGGCAATCTTTCGCGGTGAGCGGGAAGAGGTGCTCGACGTCGGCTTCGACGCGGAGGGCGAGGATTCGCCGCCGGGTCTACCCGGGCCGTTCGAGACGGCGATCTGCCGCCGCTTCGAGATCGCGTCGCGGGGGCGCCCCGGCGATGCCTGGCTCCTCGACACGGTCCGCACGGCGTGGCGGATGAAGATCCGGACCGGAATCAAGCAGGACCTGCGCGGCCGTCTGTTCGAGCGGGCCGAGGACGAGGCCGTGACAGTCTTCGCCGGGAACCTGAAGGACCTGCTGCTCGCTGCCCCGGCGGGCGGGCGGGCGACGATGGGGCTCGATCCGGGCTACCGGAACGGCGTGAAGGTCGCCGTGGCGGATCGAACCGGGCGGGTCGTCGCGGTGGAGACGACCTACCCGCACGAGCCGCAACGGCGCTGGCGCGAGGCCGTCGCGACGCTCGGCCGGCTGTGCCGGCTGCACGGCGTGGAGCTTCTCGCCGTCGGCAACGGCACCGCTTCCCGCGAGACCGAGCGCCTCGCCGCGGAGATCATCGCGGCCAACCCGGACCTGCCGCTCGCGAAGGTGATGGTCTCCGAGGCCGGCGCCTCGGTCTACTCGGCCTCTGAGATCGCCGCCAAGGAATTGCCCGACCTCGACGTGTCCCATCGCGGCGCGGCGTCGATCGCCCGCCGTCTCCAGGATCCCCTGGCGGAACTGGTCAAGATCGACCCCAAGTCGATCGGCGTCGGGCAGTACCAGCACGACGTGAGCGAGGCGAAGCTGTCGCGGTCGCTCGCGGCGGTGGTGGAGGACGCGGTCAACGCCGTGGGGGTGGACGTCAACACGGCCTCCCCGGCCCTCCTCGCGCAGGTCTCGGGTCTCGGCGGCGCGATGGCGGCGCGGATCGTCGCCCATCGCGACGCCCAGGGCCCGTTCCGGACGCGCGCGGCGCTCAAGAAGGTCCCGGGGCTCGGCCCGAAGACTTTCGAGCTGGCCGCGGGCTTCCTCCGCATCCAGGGCGGCGACGACCCGCTCGACGGGTCGGGAGTCCACCCGGAAGCCTATCCGGTGGTCCGCCGCATCCTCCAGGCGTTGAAGAGCGACATCCACGTCCTGCTCGGCAACGCCGCCCTGCTCGGCCGCCTCGTGCCGGAGCCGTTCGTCGACGCGCGCTTCGGCCTGCCGACCGTGCGCGACATCATCGCCGAGCTCGAGAAGCCGGGGCGGGACCCGCGGCCGGAGTTCAAGACGGCGCGCTTCCAAGAAGGCGTCGAGACGATCGGCGACCTCAAGCCCGGCATGCAGCTGGAGGGTGTCGTCACCAACGTCGCCGCCTTCGGGGCTTTCGTGGATATCGGCGTCCATCAGGACGGCCTCGTCCACATCTCGGCGATGGCCCGGCGACGGATCGCCTCGCCCACCGAGGTGGTCCGGATCGGTGAGGTCGTCCGGGTGCTGGTCCTCAACGTCGACGTCCCGCGCAAGCGCATCGCGCTGTCGATGCGGCTCGACGATCCCGTCGAGCCGGGCCAGCCGGCGCGGCGGACGGGCGAGCCGAAGCAGGACGCGCCGCGGAGCCGACCGAGCCCGGTGCCGGATCCCGCTCCGGGCGGGGCGCTGGCCGAGGCGCTCCGGCGCGCGGGCGCGGCGCCGCGGCGCGACTGAGCGGCGACCGCCCCGCGGACCGGGAACATGGTTAGCGCTTCGTAAACCTCCGTGCCGTCAGAGTGTGGGCGTCGTGCCGCGGTGCGCGATTCCAAACACCTGATCGCGATTCCGGGATCGCCGCGGCGGCCCCACGGCTCGGAGGCTCTGATGCAAGCGCACGTTGCGGGGATCGACAACCCGAACCCGATGATCGGCCCGGCACGCCTCATCCGGGCCGCCTTCGAGGGGGCCGACATGGCCGCCCTGGCCGCCGAGATCCTCGCGGAAGGCGGCGACTCCGCTCTCGACGCGGGAACGGCGCTGGACATGGCGACGATCCTGCTGCTGAAGCACCGCTTCACGGAAGGCCTCGCGCTCCAGAACGAGGTCTTGGACGGGCAGCGGCTCTTCTCGCTGCGCTCGAACCCGGATCAGGCGCGGGTCCGCGTCCTCGTCCTGGTGACCGCCGGCGATCTGATGGCCAACACGCCGATCGACTTCCTGCTCAACGACGGCGATTTCGGCCTCACCTACCTCTATCTTCGGCCCGGTGAGCCGGTGCCGCGCGATCTGCCCGCGCACGACGTGATCGTCACCGGCATCGCCTACGCGCGGACCGCCGAGCCGCTGCTGGAAGCCCTCGCGGCGGCGGCCGACCACTGGACGCGGCCGATCGTCAATCACCCGCGCCACGTGCTCAAGACCTCTCGGCACGGCATCGCGGACGCGCTGCGCGGTGCGGAGGGGATCCTGGCACCCGACGTCGTCCGCGTGAGCCGGTCCGTTCTGAGCGCGGCCGCGTCCCGCCAGACGGAGGGCCCGACCTACCCGCTGCTGGTGCGCCCCCTCGACACGCATGCCGGCAACGAGCTCCAGAAGGTCGATCGGGCGGAGGACCTGCAACTCTACCTCGCGCACACGGCCGCCGAGGCGTTCTACGTCACGCAGTACTGCGACTATCGCGGTCCCGACGGCCTCTTCCGGAAGCTCCGCGTCGTCCTGATCGACGGTGTGCCTTACCTCTGCCACATGGCCATCCGCGATCACTGGATGATCCACTACCTCAACGCCGGCATGCTGGAGGATCCGGTGAAGCGGCAGGTCGAGGCCGCGGCCATGGCCGCGTTCGACACCGACTTCGCCGAGCGCCACCGCGCCGCGTTCGCCGAGATCCACCGCAGGATCGGTCTCGATTACCTGGTCATCGACTGCGCCGAGAGCGCGGACGGCCGGCTGCTGATCTTCGAGGCGGATACCGGAATGGTCGTCCACGACATGGATCCGGTGGACCTGTTTCCCTACAAGGCGCCGCAGATGCGCCGGGTCTTCGCGGCGTTCCAGGACGCCTTGCGCGGGCGCGCTCGCGGGCGGGCCGCCTAGGGCGCGCGCCTCCGGGGCATCAGGGTGCCGGCGCCAAGTGATCCGCCCGGCGCCTCACCAGGGGATGCGGCCGAAGCGGTCGACCAGCCGCTGGTACTCGGCGTTGCTCTCGGCCTTGGACGTGCCGCCCTGGCCGACATCCGAGGTCCCGGAGCCCGGATGCACGAGGCGGCACACCAGCGGCAGGACGAAGCTGTGGCGCACGAGCCGCACGTTGGGGCCGCCGTTGCGCAGGACGTTGGCGAGCCACGGACGGACTTGGATCGCGTCCTGCAGCGTGACCGGCGCCGTCGCCTCGACGAGGTGGGCGCGGCGCAGGCCGGTCTCGGCGAGGCGGCCGAGCCACTCGTTGTCGTAGTGCCACTTCGAGGCCGGGCTGATCGCGCCGACCTGCGCGAAGGTGGCCCGCCGCATCAGCCAGCCCGACGGCGTCGCGAAGTCGTTGATCCGGACCACCTCGCCGGCCTCGTCGGTCTCCAGTTGCGTGGAGGACACGAAATCGAAGCTCTCGAGAGCCCTCAACGCGAAGCCCAGATAGGGCGGCAGCCAGTGATCGTCGTCCTCGAGGAAGCCGACGAGGTCCCAGCTGTCGTCGACGGCGCCGATGGCCGCGTTCAGCGCGGGGATCTGCCCCTTGCGCGCGCCGCGCGCGAAGGTGACCTGCGGGTGCGCGGCGAGCCGCGCCGGGATCTCGGTCTCCGGATCGGTCCCGACGAAGAAGTGGATCGTCGCCGGCCGGTCGAGCTCCTGGGCGTTGGCGCTCTCGATCGCGTGTTCCAGGAAGTACTGACCGGCCTTTCCGGCCAGGGTCGAGGGCTTGAGCCTCGACGGCGTGATGATCGCGATCCTCATTCCCAGGCCTCACCGTGTCGGGCGACGCGCGCCTCGGCACGCGTCGCTGTCAGAGCTTGAAGGACTGCTCGCCGATGTGGCCGAGCTCCTTGCTGAGATACGGATCACACCAGATCCGGAAGCCGGCGGCGCGGACCCGATCGCTGAAGTCGAAGTCCTCGCCGATGTTCACGCCGGCTTCCTCGTCGACGCGGAAGCGGAAATAGGGCTTCCTCAGCTTGTCGAAGACCGTGGCCTTGATCAGCAGAAAGCCGGTCGGGATCCGGGACATCTCCAGCAGACCCTTCGGCGCGTCGGCCGGCTGCTCCGGCAGAATGTCGCCCAGGAAGTGGAACGGGGCGGTGCGGCGCGAATAGGTCGCGCCGATGATGTCGACTTGCCGCACGAGGAGCTTGAGTAGCGCGTCCTTCGGAAACGTCATGTCGCTGTCGATGAACAGGACGTACTCCGCCCCGTACTTCTGCGCGTATTCGAGGCCGAGGTTGCGGGCGTCGGCGACGATCGACGACTTCCCGACGACGATCGACATCGGCATCTCGCCGAGCGAGTGCATCATCGATCCGAGGCTCACGGCGAAGTCCGCGTGGACCATGGTCCCACAGGGGATCGCGATCGCCACATGGGGTAACTTCGGCGACGCGGAAGGGGTCGCGGCGCCAACATCACTGGACGCTTGAGCGATCACATCTGAGCTCCCTGCAAGGTTCGCCCCGTCCTCTCCGCGCCGGCCGAACCGGATCGGCCCCGGTCGGGCAGGCGCGACAGAATTGGTCTGCGTCACAGCTTATGGCTGCGGATGGTTAATGGATCTTGAAGACGGCCCGAGATGCATAAATACTGAGCCTCTCAAGGATCGATTCATTAACGATCACTTCGGACGCACCTGGAGTCGGCAATTGATTTAACCCCTGCGAAACGTTTGGCGGACGATTACTGCCGTACCCGAGAAACGGGTGCATCAAATCAGAAAGATAAGACCCATGTCCTCGATCACCCTGTCGGCCGCCACGCGTCAGAACCTGCTCTCGCTGCAGGACACCGCCCAGCTGATGGCGACCACGCAGAACCGCCTCGCCACCGGCAAGACGGTCAACTCCGCCCTCGACAACCCGACCAACTTCTTCACCTCTCAGGCCCTCGACGGCCGCTCCTCGAGCCTGAACTCGCTCCTCGACGGCGTCTCCAACGGCATCCAGTCGATCCAGGCCGCCAACCAGGGCATCACCTCGATCCAGAAGCTCGTGGACCAGGCCAAGTCGATCGCCAACCAGGCGCTCTCGACCCAGCTCTCCACCACCGGCACCGCCGCCAACGCCTACAGCGCCAGCACCGCCTCCCAGACGGTCCTGCTGACGATCAACGGCACCTCGGTCTCCGCAACGGTCGCCGCCTCCTCGAGCATCAGCGCCACCGTTGCGGCCCTGAACTCTGCGGTCAGCTCGGCCTCGACCGCGTCGAGCGGCTCGTTCGGCGCCGGCGCGATCTTCTCGGTCGACAGCACCGGCACCAAGATCGTCCTGAACGCCCAGGCGGACGTCGAATTCCAGAACTCCGGCAGCCAGACGGCGCTCGGCTTCACCGCCTCGGCGACCACCGCCTCGACCTACGGCACCGCCGCCAGCACCGTCGTCTCCAGCGACCTGTCGATCTCGGGCGTGACGCAGCGCGCCTCGCTGGCGAACCAGTACAACAACCTGCTCAACCAGATCACGCAGCTCGCCGGCGACGCCAGCTACAACGGCGTCAACCTCATTGCCGGCAAGGGCAATGACTTGAACATCAAGTTCAACGATACCGGCAGCTCGACCCTCAACGTCGCCTCGGTCGACGCCACGGCGAGCGGTCTCGGTCTGTCGTCGATCACCAGCTCGAACAACTCGTCGAGCCAGAACGGTCTCGGCAACTTCCTGCTGAACTCGGACGTCAACAAGACCCTGGCGACCCTGACCAGCGCCGGCAACACGCTGACCTCCGCGGCGAGCTCCCTGGGCTCGAACCTGTCGGTCGTTCAGAACCGCCAGGACTTCTCCAAGCAGCTGATCAACGTGCTGCAGACGGGTTCGGCCAACCTGACGAACGCCGACCTGAACCAGGAGGCGGCGAACTCGCAGGCGCTGTCGACCCGTCAGTCGATGGGCATCTCGGCCCTGTCGCTGGCCAACTCCGCCCAGCAGGGCGTCCTCCAGCTCCTGCGGTAAGCGCCACGCACGTCGAAGAGACGGGCCGGCCGGGTCTCCCCGGTCGGCCCTTCTCTTTGGTCGCGCTCGCACGAACGCGAGGAGCACGGCGCAGGGCCGACCCGGCAAGGCGTCTTGGCGCGAGCTCCCATCCGCTCATGGCGGCGTGCGCGGCCGGGACGATCCAAAGGCCGTTCCGGCCCCGGGGTTGCAAAGCTTAACCGTATCGGCCAGCCTGTCCGTAGTTACTGCGTACCGATCCGAGCTGAGCCGGAGTGCCGATGCGAGTGAATCACGAGCGCCGCCTTCTCAACAAGGCTGCAGAGGCACGGGATTACCAGATCTCGATCCGCCAGAAAGCCGACGCCTCCTGGCCCAGCGATCACAGCCGGCTGACGGCGCTCGAGAGCACGGGGCATCTCCAGCGGATCGACCTGCACGATGGCCCGGATGGATCCGTGGCAGTCTGGCAGATCACCGCGGCCGGCCTCTCGCAGCTTCAGGCTCTGACGTCGGGAGCCGAATGATGGCGTCCGTGAAGATCCGCGCGACCGACGACGGGACCTTCGTGGTCTACCGCAACGGCGCGGCCGTCGCGTCGGGATTGACCCGCGAGCAGGCTGAGCGCTGCGCGACGGTTCTGGGCTGGATCGCGCAGGGGCGCTGACGGCACAGGGAGCCGTTTCCCGCCCCTCGGCGCGGCCGAGCGAGCGGCGACGGCAAGACCTCTATTCCGCGGCCTCCGCGTGGATGGCCTCACCGAGAGCCTCGCGCCGCGCGCTGTTCAGAATGCGCTGCCGGGCTTGGGGCTCCTGTATCGCCTGCCAGAGGCGGAACAGCTCGGAGGTCATGCACAGCTCGCAGGCGTCGCCGTCCGGTGCGTAGAAGGCCTCGACCGGACAGCCAACGACGGCTGCGATCTCGCGCAGGCGCGCGACTGCTCGAACATCGATGGCCATCGGAGACGGAATTCCCACACGACACTAGCGCTCGGGCTACCATCGCCGAACCCGGGGCATCAAGGGATCGGTCTGTACCAGACCTGATCCGAACGTATCAGTTCGAACAGATCGGGGTATGTGGTCTCCACGTCGACCGCGACGGGTGCGCCTCTGCAAAAGCCGAAGACGTGATCAGGGGCGGTAAGGTCCCGTCACGACCGGCGTAGTCGCGGCCCGCGACCGCCCGGGTCTGGCAGTGAGCCGCGTCGGATCAGTCACCGCGATCGACCGGACCTGCTGGATCACCATCGCCTGTCGATCCGGATGCCGCCCGCGGCGTCGATCAGGATGTCAACGCCTGGCCGGTACGCGCCGCACGACCCGAAAGACCGACGGCGGCGGGACAAACCTGGCCGCCGAGCTGTTCACGCGGCCTCGGAATCGCTGATTGTGCAGCAATCGGGGGGGCGTTCGACGAAAGATTATCGACCGGAAGCTTCCCGTTAACGAAGCGTAAACTTTTGTGACGTGATCCTGGGACAGTGATCGGGCGCAGGACCCGGCACGCAGATCGGGCGAGGTTCCGATGATCGTCTTGATTGCCGCAGCCATCGTCAGCGGCCTCGCGACAGCCGCGATCCTGGCGCCGGTGAGCGCCCTGGCGGCAATGATCATCGCGCCCCTCGCGGCTAGCGCGTCCGCCATCCTCGCCTGCATCTTCATCGCGTGGCGCAACACCCGCGACGATGTCGGGCCGCCCGATCTCGAGGCGCAGGCCGACGCGATGGTGGCCGTCCTCTGCGAAGTCGCGCAACAGGGCAAGATCGTCCCGGTCGCCGCACCGGTCCGGGTCCGCGGTCCCCGGTCGGCCTGATCCCGCCGCACGCCGGCCGCAATACCGGTGTTGCGGCCGGCCCCGTTGCCAGCAGCGCCGGTCGCGGCCCATTCTACCCGCGATGAGGCCGCCCGTACCCCTCTCCGCCGTCCGGATCTTCGAGGCTGCCGCGCGGCGGCGGTCGTTCAAGGCCGCGGCCGGTGAACTCAACCTGTCCCCGAGCGCGGTCAGCCATGCCCTGCGCAAGATGGAAGAGACCCTGGGCGTCGCGCTGTTCGAGCGGGTGGGCCAGGGCATCGCGCCGACACCGGCCGGGGAGGCGCTCCGCGACCATGTCGGCCGCGCCTTCGCGGAACTGGACCGCGGCTTCGATCTCGTGGCCAATCGCGGGCCGCAATTGCTCAGGCTGCACTGCGCGCCGAGCTTCGCCGCGCAGTGGCTGGCGCCGCGGCTGGCCCGGTTCCTGAGCGCCCATCCGGGCGTCGAAGTGCGGCTCGCCGCGGGCATGGACTACGCCCGGTTCATCACCGACGAGTTCGATGCCGACATCGTGTACGGACCGCCCCGCGGCGAAGGTCTGGTGCGGCTGCCGCTGGGCCCGGAGACCGTCACGCCGCTCTGCGACCCGGCGCGGGCGGCCCGGATCCGCGAGCCGTCCGATCTGCTGGCGCAGACCCTGATCCAGAGCGACAACAAGCAGGTGCGCTGGACACACTGGTTCGAGCGGAACCGACTCGCGACGCAGCCGAGCGCGGGCATCCGCTTCGACCGGAGCTTCCTGGCCCTGGCGGCCGCCGCGGACGGCCTCGGCGTCGCCCTGGAATCCACCCGCCTCGCCGAGCGGGAACTGGCGACCGGGCGCCTCGTCGCCCCGTTGTCCGGGCGCTCGCAGGACCTCAGCTACGTCGGCCACCACTTCGTCTGTCCGGCCGACGCGCGCCGGCGGGCGCCGCTCCGGGTCTTCGCGCGATGGCTGACCGAGGAGCTCGGGGTACCGCTGGGTCCCGACCTCGCCTGAACGCGGACAAAGATGACCGGGATTCACCTGCGGGTGCAAATTCCGCGTTTGTCGCGGGCGCGCCGCGCCGACACTCTCCTCCCGACAAGACAGGCGCGAGAAGACGACGCCGCAGAGTGCTCGATCCGCGGCCTCAGGACTCGACGCGCGGCTGACGGCCCGGTGTCTCCCGTCGCGACGACAGGTTCGATCCCGCGCAGTCGCGGATCGGCGGGAGGACTCTTCCATGCTGTTGAACGACCGGGTGTGCGTGATCACCGGCGCAGCCTCCGCCCGCGGCATCGGCAAGGCCACCGCGCGGCTCTTCGCGCGCCACGGCGCCCGCGTCGCCGTCCTCGATCTCGACGTCGGCCAGGCCGAGGCCGCCGCCCGCGACATCGGGCCGGGCCATGTCGGCTTGGCCTGCGACGTCACCGACCGGGCGGCCTGCTCTGCGGCGGCGGATGAGATCGTCGGCCGCCTCGGGCGCATCGACGTGCTCGTCAACAACGCCGGCATCACCCAGCCTCTCAGGATCATGGAGATCGAGCCGGAGGACTACGACGCGGTCACCGACGTGAATCTGCGCGGCACGCTCTACATGAGCCAGGCGGTGATCCCGACGATGCGCGGCCGGGGCTCAGGCGCGATCGTGTGCATGTCGTCGGTCTCGGCCCAGCGGGGCGGCGGCATCTTCGGCGGGCCCCATTACAGCGCCGCCAAAGGTGGCGTCCTCGGCTTGGCGAAAGCGATGGCCCGGGAGTTGGGGCCCGACGGGGTGCGGGTGAATTCCGTGACCCCTGGCCTGATCCAGACCGACATCACGGGCGGCAAGCTCACGCCCGAGCTGACAGCCGAGATCGCCAGCGGCATCCCGCTCGGGCGCCTCGGTGTGGCGGACGACGTCGCCAACGCCTGCCTGTTCCTCGCCTCCGACCTGTCCACGTACATCACCGGCGCGGTGATCGACGTGAACGGCGGCATGCTGATCCACTGAGGAGGCCGACGTGGCGATCGACGTCCCGACCGAGCGGCCGCGCGCCGGCTCCAACGTGCCGCTCGCCGAGCGCGCCTATCGCATCCGCCGCCACGCCCTGCGCATGGGCGAGGTTCAGGGCCAGGGCTATATCGCCCAGGCGCTCGGCATCGCCGACGTGCTGGCGGTGAGCTACTTCCACGCCCTCACCTACCGGCCCGCGGATCCCGAATGGGAGGGTCGCGACCGCTTCCTGCTGTCGATCGGCCACTACGCCATCGCCCTCTACGCGGCCCTGATCGAGGCCGAGATCCTCCCCGAGGACGAGCTGGCGAGCTACGGCGGCGACGACAGCCGCCTGCCGATGTCCGGCATGGCCGCCTACACGCCCGGCATGGAGATCACCGGCGGCTCGCTGGGCCACGGGCTCGGCATCGCGGTCGGCATGGCGCTCGGGCTGAAGCGGAAGCGCTCCCGGAGCTTCGTCTACAACCTGTTCTCCGACGGCGAGCTGAACGAGGGCTCGACCTGGGAGGCCGCGATGTCGGCCGGCTCGTTCAGGCTCGACAACCTGATCGGCCTCGTCGACGTGAACGGCATGCAGGCGGACGGCGCCTCGACCGGGGTGCTCGACTTCGAGCCGCTCGCACCGAAATTCGAGGCCTTTAACTGGTTCGTGCAGCGGGTCGACGGCAACGACATCGACGCGCTGGTCCGGGCCTTCGACGCCGCCCGCGACCACCCCGGCCCGCGGCCCCGGATCATCATCTGCGACACCCGCATGGCGAAGGGCGTGCCGTTCCTGGAGACGCGCGAGCGCAACCACTTCCTGCGGGTCGAGCCGGACGAGTGGCAGCGGGCCCTGGCGATCCTGGACGAGGGGAGAGCGCGGTGAGACGCTCCAAGTACGAGAGGCCCTCCCTCCGCGCGGCCGGCGGCGCCACGACCTCGGCGATGATCGCCTCACTCGCTGCGCCCGGGCAGCGCACGAAGGCCGCGCCCTTCGGCCACGCCCTGGTCGCACTCGCCGAGACGCGCCCCGACATCGTCGGCCTCTCGGCCGACCTGTCGAAATACACGGACCTGCACATCTTCGCGCAGGCCCATCCCGAGCGCTTCTACCAGATGGGGATGGCCGAGCAGCTGCTGATGAGCGCGGCCGCGGGCCTCGCCCGGGAGGGATTCACGCCCTTCGCCACCACCTACGCGGTGTTCGCGGCGCGGCGCGCCTACGACTTCATCTGCCTCGCGATCGCGGAGGAGAATCTCGACGTCAAGATCGCCTGCGCCCTGCCCGGCCTGACCACGGGCTACGGCCCGAGCCACCAGGCGACGGAGGATCTCGCGATCTTCCGCGGGATGCCGAACCTCACGATCATCGACCCCTGCGACGCCCACGAGATCGAGCAGGTCGTCCCCGCCATGGCGGCCCACAGGGGGCCGGTCTACCTGCGGCTCCTGCGCGGCAACGTCCCCCTCGTGCTCGACGCGTACGGCTACCGGTTCGAGCTCGGCAAGGCCAAGACGATCCGCGACGGCCGCGACGTCCTCGTGATCTCTTCGGGCCTCATGACCATGCGCGCCCTGGAGGTCGCCGAGGCCCTGCGCGACGACCGGGTCGACGTGGCGGTGCTGCACGTGCCGACGATCAAGCCCCTCGACGCGGCGACGATCCTCCACGAGGCCGGGCGCGGCGGCCGGCTCGTGGTGGTCGCCGAGAATCACAGCGTGATCGGCGGGCTCGGCGAGGCGGTGGCCGGTCTCCTCATGCGCGCGGGCGTCGGACCGGGCCGCGGCTTCCGCCAGATCGGGCTGCCGGACGAGTTCCTCGACGCCGGCGCCCTGCCGACGCTCCACGACCGCTACGGTATCTCGGCCACCGCGATGGCACGGAGCATCCGCGCATGGCTCTGAGCCAGATCGCCCTCGTCGGCCTCGGCGCCATGGGCCTGCCGATGGCGACCAACCTGGTCGCGGCGGGATTCGCCGTCCGCGGCTACGACCTGCGGCCCGAGAGCCGGGGCGCCTTCGCGGCGGCCGGCGGGGCCGCGGCCGACACGCCGGCCGCAGCCGCCGCGGGCGCCGACGCGCTCCTCCTCATGGTGGTGAACGCCGCGCAGGCCGAGGACGTGCTGTTCGCGCAGGGCGCCCTCGAAGCCCTCGCGCCGGACGGCATCGCGGTCCTGATGGCGACCTGCCCGCCGCGATCGGTGGAGCACCTCGCCGAGCGCGTCGCGGCGTCCGGCCGCCGCTTCGTCGACGCGCCGGTCTCGGGCGGGGTCGTCGGCGCGCAGGCCGGCACCCTCACCGTCATGGCGGCGGCGCCCGCGGGGACCCTCGCCGCGCTGAGGCCGGTTCTCGACGCCTTGGGCGACCGGATCTTCCACGTCGGCGAGCGACCCGGACAGGGCGCCACCGTGAAGGCCGTCAACCAGCTCCTGTGCGGCGTGCACATCGCCGCGGCCGCCGAGGCGCTGGCGCTCGCCGGGCAGGTCGGCGTCGACCTCGGCGTGTGTCTGGAGATCCTCTCGGGTTCCTCGGCCGCCAGCTGGATGCTGCGTGACCGCGGTCCCCGGATGCTGGAGGACGCGCCCCGGGTCACGAGCGCGGTCGACATCTTCGTCAAGGACCTCGGCATCGTGCTCGAAGCCGGCCGCGGCGTCGGGGCGGCGCTGCCGCTCGCGGCGCTCGCCCACCAGCTCTTCGTCTCGAGCGCGGGGCGCGGCGACGGCGCCGCCGACGACAGCCAGGTGATCCGCGCCTACCGCCTGCTCAACGGCGCGGGGGCCTGACGCGGCACGGGCCATGCGACGACGGGCCCGGATCCGCCGGAAGTCGACGGCGGAACTCGCGCGGACCGAAGCCCTGACGCGCCGTCCGACGCCCGAGACGCGCCTCGGCCTCCAGCGTCTGCTACCGCCGGCGCTCGCCCTGTCGGCCTGCGCATCTTCGCCCGGCGCCGCACCGGACCCGACCTTACGGTCGCTCGCGGCGCTCGACACGTTTCGCGAGGAGACCGACGGCTTCCGGGAGACGGAGCCGTGACCCGCCCATGGGCAGGGCTCGGACACCGAACCGCTGGCGCGATCCCGAGCGGCGCCGGGGCGGCCACACGTAGGGACTGGAGAAGGAAGTACGGCGGCGCGGCACGCCCGCATCCTGAGGACGGATCGCGCGGACCGACCGGAAGTGTTTGCCGGCGGACCGGATAACGGTATCGGAGAGCGAAGGCGCGCCGAGACGCACCACGAGAAACACGCGAAGACGCATGTGGGCCGATCCCGCCGCCAGCGGCGTCGGGAGCGGCTCCGACGGAGGGGCGCCATGCAGATCGATGTTGCGGCCGTCGAGTCGACGGCTGGGATTGGGTTGTCGGGACCGCCACTGCGCGCCCGGGGCTGGCTGCGCCGGCTGGATGCCGGGCTCGGCTACCTCGTGGAGATCCCGGCGGCGCTGCTCGTCCTGGCCGAGATCGCGGTGCTGCTCGGCGGTGTCGTCAGCCGTTACGTGTTCCGTGACCCCATCATCTGGTCGGACGAACTCGCCTCGATCCTGTTCCTGTGGCTCGCCATGCTGGGCGCCGTGGTCGCCTTCCGGCGCGCCGAGCACATGCGCATGACCGCCTTCGTGGCCATGAGCGGCCCGCGTCTGCGCGCCTTCCTGGAGACCGTTGCTCTGGTCGCCGGCCTGATCTTCGTGGCCCTGCTGCTGGAGCCGGCCTTCGAGTTCGCCAGCGAGGAGACCTTCGTCCAGACGCCGGCTCTGGAGCTCAACAACGCCTGGCGCGCCGCCGCCCTGCCGATCGGCCTCGGCCTCATGCTGATCGTGGCCCTCATCCGCCTCCTCGAGACCGCCGACTGGAAGCTGACCGCGGGGGCGCTGGTCCTCGGCGGCGGCGTTGCCGCGGGCCTGCTGGCGCTGCAGCCGTGGCTCGCCAACCTCGGCAATCTCAACCTGCTGCTGTTCTTCGTCGTCGGCGTCGGCGCGCTGGTCTTCTCCGGTGTGCCGATCGCCTTCGCGTTCGGCCTCTCGACCTTCGCCTACATCGCGCTCACCACCGACGCGCCCTCCATGGTGGTGGTCGGCCGCATGGACGAGGGCATGAGCCACCTCATCCTGCTCGCTGTGCCGCTCTTCGTGTTCCTCGGCCTGCTGATCGAGATGACCGGCATGGCCCGCGCCATGGTCGGGTTCCTGGCCTCGTTGCTGGGCCACGTGCGCGGCGGCCTGCACTACGTTCTGGTCGGGGCGATGTACCTCGTCTCGGGCATCTCCGGCTCGAAGGCCGCCGACATGGCGGCCGTGGCGCCGGTGCTGTTCCCCGAGATGAAGGCCCGGGGCGCCAAGGAGGGCGATCTCGTCGCTCTGCTCGCCACCACCGGTGCGCAAACCGAAACAATCCCGCCCTCGATCGTGCTGATCACGATCGGCTCGGTCACCGGCGTCTCGATCACCGCCCTGTTCACCGGCGGCCTGCTCCCGGGCCTCGTTCTGGCCGCGACGCTGTGCGCGCTGGTCTGGTGGCGCTACCGCCGCGAGGACCTGAGCCACGTGGCCCGTCCGTCGGGCCGCGTCATCGGCCGCGCCTTCCTGGTCGCGATCCCGGCGCTCGCCCTGCCCTTCGTGATCCGCTTCGCTGTCGTCGAGGGAATCGCCACCGCCACCGAGGTCTCGACCATCGGCATCGTCTACGCGGCTCTGGCAGGTCTGCTGATCTACCGCCAGTTCGAGTGGCGGCGGCTCTACCCGATGCTGGTGACCACAGCGACCCTGTCCGGCGCGATCCTCCTGATCATCGGCGCGGCCACCGGGATGGCGTGGGCGCTGACGCAGTCGGGCTTCTCTCAGACGCTCGCCGAGGTAATGAAGAGCCTGCCGGGCGGCGCGCTCGGCTTCCTGTTCGTCTCGGCCTTCGCCTTCATCATTCTGGGCTCGGTGCTGGAGGGCATCCCGGCGATCGTGCTGTTCGGGCCGCTCCTGTTCCCGATCGCGCGGGCGGTCGGCGTCCACGAGGTCCACTACGCGATGGTGGTGATCCTCGCGATGGGAATCGGCCTGTTCGCCCCGCCCTTCGGCGTCGGCTACTACGCGGCCTGCGCCATCAGCCGGATCCATCCCGATGCCGGGATGCGCCCGATCGTCGGCTACATCGTGGCCCTGCTGATCGGCCTCCTCGTCATCATCCTTGTCCCCTGGTTCTCGATCGGCTTCCTCTGACGACCGCGACCAAGGCGTAGGCGCCGAGCGCGGTCAGATCATGCCGGCGCCGCCGGTGCGAATGATCCGCTCGCGCTGCTCGGCGTAGCGTTCGGCCGCGGCGCGTCGCACTGCATCCTCGAGACGGCTGACGAGGTTCGCGAGCACTGTCATCGGATTCGGATCCCGCTCAGGGCCGGGCGGGGCGCCCGGATTGCTGCAATGCAATATGCGCGGGCCGTGGGGACATGTCAGGGGCTCCGCATCTCCGAGCTGTCATGCAGCGGGATCATGATGCGCGCGGAGCGAAGCGGACCGGGCCGTTCGCCTCGGACGTATGTCTGCCGTCGGTCGGTGCAGTGCGGCGGCGACGCGCGCTCGGATCCTCGTACCGAGTCGGTGCCGGCTTGGACACAGCCGGCCTCGCGAGGGGATCAGATCCGTTCGGCGGCGCGAGGACAGAGGGCGCCGCATCGACCGGGCGGGATCGCCGAGTGCCTCATCGGCTCTGTCGGACCGTCCGCCCGTCGAGAGGCAGGTCGCCCCGCTCTTCCAGTCCCTCGCGGATCGCGCGCTTCGTCACCTTGCCGTAGCCGGACTTCGGCAGGGAGTCCCAGAAGTACACGCGCCGCGGCAGCTTGTAGCGGGCGACGTCGGCCGACAGCCACGCGATCAGCTCGCCCTCCTCCACCGCGGTTCCGGGACGCGCGACGCAGACCGCGACGCCGACCTCGCCCCAGGCGGGATCCGGCACGCCGAGGATCGCGGCCTCGGTGATTGCCGGATGGGTCAGGAGCTTCTCCTCGATCTCGCGCGGATACACGTTCGAGCCGCCGGAGATGTACATGTCCGAGGCGCGGCCGGTGATGAACAGGAAGCCTTCCGCGTCCAGGTGGCCGAGATCGCCGGTCCGGAACCAACCGTCGCGGAAGGCCGCCGCGTTGGCCTCCGGATTGTCGTAGTAGCCCGCGAACACGGCTGGGCCGCAGACGCAGATCTCCCCGGTGGCGCCGGGCGAACATTCGCGGCCCTCCGTGTCCTGGATCTGGACCTGCATGCCGGTGCGCTCGAACCCGCAGGTGCCGACTTTCACGTCCGGCCCGTCCTCGGCCGCGTGCAGGCGAGGCGGCAGCACCGTGATGTTGCCGGTCACCTCGCCCAGGCCAAAGTACTGCACCAGCACCGGGCCGAGCACCCGCAGCGCGTGCTGCTGGTCCGCCCGGTACATCGGCGCGCCCGCGTAGATGACGTGGCGCAGGCTCGAATGATCGTGCGCCGCCACGGCCGGATGCTCGGTCAGAAGCTTCACGATGGTCGGCACGGTGAAGAGGTTCGTGACGCGCCACGCCTCGACGAGCGCCCAGACCTCCGCGGGGTCCAGCCGCTCGCCGGCGGTCAGCACTGTCTTGGTGCCGGCCGCGACCTGCGCGAGCTGGTGGATGCCGGCCCCATGCGACAGCGGCGCGACGACCAGGGACGCGTCGGCCTCCGTCGTGCCCGGCATCAGGTCGCAGAGGTGGTTGGTGATGACGAAGGCCATCTGGCCGTGTGTCAGGACCGCCGCCTTCGGGCGGCCCGTCGTCCCCGAGGTGAAGAAGAACCAGCACGGATCGTCGTGCTCGACATCGGCGACGGGGGCGGCCGCGCCCCGATGGTCGGCGACGAGCGTGTCGTAATCGGCTCCGAAGGTTGCGCCCCCGATCTCGACGACGCGGTCCAGGTCGGGGCAGGCCTCGCGCACGGCGGCGGCGTGGTCCGGAAACCCCGCGCCGCAGATCAGCGTGGAGGCGCCGCTGGCGCGCGCCAGATAGGCGATCTCCGCGGGTGTCTGCCGGAAATTGGCCGGCACCCAGACCGCCCCCAGCCGGAAGCAGACGAACATCGACTCGAAGAGCTGGTTGCTGTTGCGCGCCTGGACCAGCACGCGGTCACCCTTGGTCACGCCGCGGGCGGCGAGCGCCGCCGCCATCGCGTCGACACGGGCGTCGAGCTCGGCCCAGGTCCAGTGCCGCGCACCCCAGGCGAGCCCTATCGCGTCCGGAAACCGGCGCGCGGCCCTCCGCAGGAAATGGGCGAGATTCATCACCCGCCGGGAGCACGGCGCGACCCCGCCGCGCGGCGCCCCCGCGGCGACCATCAGGTGAGCTTCCCGCAGGCCTTCTCGAGCAGCGACCAGCCCTCCTCGCCGTACCGGCCCTTCCACTCGGCGTAGAACCCGGCCTTCCGCAGCTTGTCGCGGAAGGGCTCAGGGTCGGGCTTGTTGAAGACCATGCCGTTCTTCGAGAGTTCCGCCTGCAGGTTGGCGTTGAGCTGGGCGACATCGGCCCGCTCCTTCATCCCGGCGGCGTTGATGTGGCGGGCGACCGTCTCGCGCAGGTCCGGCGGGAGGCGCTCCCAGGCGCGGCGGTTCGCCAGGAACCAGTACCCATCCCACATGTGGTTCGTGAGCGAGCAGTACTTCTGCACCTCGTAGAACTTCGTCGTGGAGATGACCGCGAGCGGGTTCTCCTGGCCTTCGACGATCTTGGTCTGCAGGGCCGAGTAGGTCTCGTTCAGGTTGATCGAGGCGGGTGCCGCGTCGAAGGCCTTGAACATCGAGGTCCAGAGCGGCGAGACCGGGACGCGGATCCGGAAGCCCTTGAAGTCGTCGGGCGTGGCGATCGGCCGGGTGGACGAGGTGGTCTGCCGGTAGCCGTTGTCCCAGATCTTCTCCATGGCGACGAGGCCGGCCTTGGCGATCTGCTGGCGGACCCAGGCGCCGAGCTCGCCGTCCATGGCCGGCCAGACGGCGTCGTAGCTCGGGAAGGCGTAGCCGATGCCGTTGATCGACGCGTTGGGCACCAGGGTCGAGAGGATCAGGGGCGACATCGTGAAGAATTCGACGCTGCCCGAGCGCAGCTGGCTCAGCGTGTCGGTGTCGGAGCCGAGCTGACTCGTCGGGAAGATCTTGAGGTCGAACCGGCCGCCGGTCTCAGTGCGGAGCGCCTCCGCCATCTCGCGGGCGCGGATGTTCATCGGGTGCGTGTCGGGCAGGTTGTTGGCGTATTTGTAGGTGAACTCTGCCTTCTGCGCCCGCGCCACGTGCGGGGCCGCCAGCGTGCCGGCGACGAGGGCCGTCGAGCCGGTCACCAGGAATCGGCGGCGGGACAGGGGCGTGCGGTCCAGTGACATGGCGGCCTTTCCGGTGCGGGCCTGCCGGCCCGGCGTTTCCTCGGGTCCGCGTTGGTGCGGACTCTCTGGTTGCGGCCTCGATAGCCGCTGACCGGTGCCAGTCAACGGACTTTCGCAGCCTCGCCCCCGGGAATGATTGCATCCGGGTGCCCCCTGACACGCTCTGCACCGCGCGTGGCGGTCCCGCACGCGCGTGACCGAGGTCGCGCGGCGACGGCGCGGATGGCGCGATCCGCGCCGGCCTTCAGTCCTGGCCGGGCAGATGCACCGTCCAGGGCTCGGCGAAGGTGTGTTCCTCGAGGTTCGCGCCCGGGCCGCCGCGGTCGACCACGACGAAGTCCTGCGGCTGGCCGTAGGGCGTCAGCACGCCGTGCCACGTGTTGCGCGCGTAGCAGATCCCCTGCCCCGGCGCCGTCACGAAGGCGCGCGGCGGCCCGGGACGCCCGCTCGCGTCCGGGCAGACCACCACCAGGAACGGCGCCGCGCTCAGTGGCAGGAATGCCTGCGCGCCCAGCGGATGCCGTTCAACGAGGTCGAGCCGCAGCGGCATCGGGTAGGGCTGCGCCTCCACGAGCCCGATCACCACGCGCGAGCCCTCGCCGACGACCTCGACCGCCGCCATGTCGTGGAAGCGGCGCGCCATCCCGCCGTTCATCGGCCGCGGCGCCACCGCGGCCGCGTCGATCACCGTGCCGAATGGCGCGAACGCCTCGGCCGTGAGCGGCCGGGCGACGAGCGTGCGGGGGTCCGCGCTCACCGGCCGAGCCCGCGCGGCGCCAGCGCCGGGTGCCGGTTGACGTCCTTGTACAGCAGGTACCGGAACGGGCCCGGGCCACCCGCGTAGCAGGCCTGCGGGCAGAAGGCGCGCAGCCACATGAAGTCGCCCGCCTCGACCTCGACCCAGTCGCGGTTCAGCCGGTAGACCGCCTTGCCCTCCAGCACGAACAGCCCGTGCTCCATGACGTGGGTCTCCTCGAACGGGATCGAGGCGCCCGGGCGCAGGCTGACGATGTTGACGTGCATGTCGTGGCGCAGGTCGTCGGAGGCGACGAAGCGCGTGGTCGCCCAGGCACCGTCGGTGCCGACCATGCCGGCCGGCTCGACCGCCGACTCGTGCGTGACGAAGGAGCTCGGCGCGTCCAGGCCGGCGGCGGGCTGGTAGGCCTTGCGGACCCAGTGGAAGCGCACGGGTTCGTGGCCGTCGTTGCGCAGGGCCCAGGCGGCGCCGGGGGCGAGGTAGGCGTAGCTGCCCGGCCGCAGGGGGTGGCGCGCACCGTCCAGTGTGAGGTTGGCCGTGCCGGCGACCACGAACAGGACGCCCTGCGCCTGCGGCTCCGGCTCGGGGGCCTGGCTGCCGCCGCCGGGGGCGACCTCCATGAGGTACTGGGCGAAGGTCTCGGCGAAGCCCGAGAGCGGCCGGGCCAAGATCCAGGCCTGGGCATCGTCCCAGCCCGGCAGGCGGCTGGTGACGATGTCGCTCATCACGCCGTGGGGGATCACCGCGTAGGCCTCGGTGAACACCGCCCGGCCCGTCATCAGCCGCGTCTGGCCGGGCAGGCCTCCGCAGGGGGGATTGTAGGCTCCAGCGCTCATGGTCGGTCTCCGCGATTCGACTTCAAGCTGTAAACGTCGGGCCGGGGATCGGTCACGCGGTGTGCGGCTCCGCGACCGGTGCGTCGAGGATCTCCGCCGTGTCGGTGGTGTCCTCGCCGTTCAGGACGCGGTTGGCCTGCGCCCGGTCGATGTCGCCTTCCCAGGCGGCGATGA
The DNA here is from genome assembly GCF_017876975.1 of Methylobacterium sp. PvP105. NCBI lineage: Bacteria > Pseudomonadati > Pseudomonadota > Alphaproteobacteria > Hyphomicrobiales > Methylobacteriaceae > Methylobacterium > Methylobacterium sp. PvP105. The sequence goes on from NZ_JAGIPA010000001.1 coordinate 4,165,835, forward strand.
CGACGGTCGCCACGCAATTGCCGATCAGGTTCCCGAGCGCGCGGGCGATGCCGACGAACCAGTCGACCGACAGGACGAGGACCAGCCCGATCACCGGGATCTCGGGAACCGCCGAGAGCGTCGCGGCGAGGACGACGATCGCCGAGCCTGGCACGCCGTGGGCGCCCTTCGAGGTCAGGAGCGCGATGCCGAGGATCAGCATCAGGTGGCCGAACGACAGGTCGGTGTTGGTCGCCTGGGCGATGAACACCGTGGCGAGGGTCAGGTAAAGGGAGAAGGCATCGAGGTTGAAAGAGTAGCCGGTCGGGATCACGAGGCCGACGGTCGATTCCTTGATGCCGAGCCGCTCCATCTTGCGCATGACCTGCGGGAGCACGCAGTCGGAGGAGGCGGTTCCGGCCACGACGGTCAGTTCCTCGCGCAGGTAGACGAGCAGCTTGAACAGGCTGAAGCCGGCGAGCCGCATGATGCTGCCGAGCACCAGGACCACGAAGAGCGCCACCCCCGCGTAGAACAGCACCACCAGCATGCTGAGCTGCTTGAGGGAGCCGACGCCGTATTTGCCGACCGTGAAGGCGACCGCGCCGAGCACGCCGAGCGGCGCCAGCCGCACGATGAAGCCGATGATCCGGAACAGGACCTCGGTGATGCGCTCCAGGCTGTCGGCCAGGGGCTTGCCGCGCTCGCCGAGGAGCGAGAGGCCGGAGCCGAACAGGAGCGCGAGGAGGAGGACCTGGAGGATGTCGCCCTTGGCGAAGGCGTCGACGAAGGTCGTCGGCACCAGCTTCATCAGGAAGTCGACGGTGCCCGTCACCTGACCGACCCGGTCGGTGTAGCTGGCGAGCGACTTGGCATCCAGCGTCGCCAGATCGACGTTCATCCCGTGACCGGGCGCGACGACGTAGGCGAGGACGAGGCCCAGCGTGAGCGCGATGGTCGTCACCACCTCGAAATAGATCAGGGATTTGAGGCCGACGCGGCCGACTTTCCGAAGGTCGCCCGCACCGACGATGCCGTGCACGACGACGCCGAAGACCAGCGGCGCGACAACCATCTTGATGAGCTTGATGAAGACGTCGCCCAGCGGCTTCAGGGTGACGGCAAAGTCGGGCCAGAGCCGGCCGACGAGGATGCCGATCATCAGGGCGGCGACAACCTGCCCGAACAGCGACCCGAACAAGCGCTTCAACGCAACCTCCCTGGAACGGCTAGCCCGGACCCGGCCGCGAACGCCCCGCCTCTCGTGGGCGGGTTCGATCGACGCGATCGCGGCGCGCGGCGGCCTGAGGCGGCGCAGTGCCGGGCCGGCCTTCCCGGCGGCAAAATCGTGCCGGACGATCTAGACGTCAAATATCTATTTCGTTTAGATTGAAACTTTGAGAGTTCTAATGACGCGATGGAACTGCGCCATCTCCGCTACTTCGTCGCCGTCGCCAAGCACCTGAGCTTCACCGCCGCGGCGGAGAGCCTCGGCGTCGCGCAGCCGCCGCTCAGCCAGCAGATCCGCGATCTGGAGGACGAGATCGGGACGGCCCTCTTCGAGCGGACGACCCGGCGCGTGGCGCTGACACGGGCCGGTCAGGACTTTCACATGCAGGCCATCAACCTGTTGGAGCGGGCCGCCGAGGCCGTCGAGCGGGCTCGGGCCATCGGCGCGGGCACCGCCGGCATCATCAATGTCGGGTTGACGGGCTCGATGCTGGCCGGGCCGCTCGGTCACGCGATCCGCAGCTTCGCGCAGGCCTACCCGGCCGTGGATCTGCGGATCCACGAGATGTCGCCGGACCGTCAGATCGCGATGCTGAAGGCCGGCCAGACCGACGTGAGCTTCCTGCGGGCCCCACCGCAGGATGCCGATCTGGTCCGAGTCCGCGCGTGGAGCGAGACCGTGAAGGCCGTCCTGCCGAACGGGCACCGCCTCGCGCGGGGCAGGCTGCGGCTCGCTGACCTGCGCGACGAGCGGTTCGTGTTCCTGCGCATGTCCGACTCGCTGTTCGCCAAATACCTCTGGGATTGCTGCGTCGAGGCCGGGTTCGTCCCCACCATCACCCATCAGGCCGTCGAGGCCGCCTCGCTGACGAGCCTCGTCGCGTCCGGCCTGGGCATCGCCATCATCCCGGAATACGTCGCCCGGCTGGCGCACGCCGGCGTGGTCTACAGGCCGCTGGACGGGCCCCGCATCCGCGCCGACGTCTTCGCGCTGTGGACCCCTGCGAAAGCCGCTCTGGTCGGCAACTTCGTCGATCTGGTCCGCGACAGTCAGAAGACCGCCGACTAGGCGGAGCACCGGACCCTACGACACAGGCCGAGAGCCGCGGGAATACGGGCTCCTCGGAGCGCCCACCGCAGGCCAGAAGCCCGATGTTTTTCCGTTAATGGATATCTTATATCCGCCTTCTTTTTTGGCCGCCATATTCCCGAAACGAATCTGATACGCTATTGCTGCTCTAGGTTCGGAGCGCTTGCAGCCACAATGCCTTCCCAGTTCATCCGCTCCGCGGCCTGGGCGCCCACGATTGCTTTGTCGTGGTTCTGGGGGCTCGGGTTCTTCTACGCGATCCATGTGACGCTCACCTACGGCTGGCTCGGGTTTCTTGCCTTCGCGCTGCCGAACGCGACGGGGCTCGGCCTGTTCGGCTGGGTCCTCGGCGCGCCCCGCCGGAACCTCGACACGATCGTGGCCGCCGTTCAGGGGCCGTACGCCCTGCTGTTCATGGGGGCACAGTTCTTCGCCGTCGCGATCACGATCTTCGGATTCGCCGCCTACGCGTGGATCCCGCTGTTCGGCCACGAGGCCGCCGTCGGCGTGGTCGCGCTGGTCCTCGTCGCCTGCTCGATCGGCCACGCGGTCCCGCTGCGCGGCATCCGGGTCATCCACGGCGGGGCGCTGGTTGTGGGGCTCGCGGCGGGCGCGGTCCTGCTCGGAGGGCTGCCCGGGGACGGGAGCGGCTGGGAGGTCCCGCTCCAGGCCTTCGACGAGCGCTTCTACGGGCTCGTCATCCCCTCGCTCGTCGGCTTCCTGCTCGGGCCCTGGATGGACATCCAGCAGTGGCAGCGCGCCGTGGAGATCCGGCGGTCGGGCGGATCGGTGCGCGCGGCCTACGTCACCGGCGCGCTCCTGTTCCTCGGCCTCCTGACGATCAACGCGCTGCTCGCCGCGCGGGCGGGACTCGGCACGCCGATCATCTCGTCGGACGGTGTTCCGGGAGCCTACGCGGCCGTGGCGCAGGCGATCGGTCGCGACCCCGCGGCCGGCGCTGTTGCGGCCTTCGTCATCTGGACGGCGATCGCCGCCGCGACCACGATCGACAGTTTCTACACCGCCACGCGCTGGCTCGGGACATCGATCACGGCGCGCAGCAACTCGCCGCTCCTCGCTTTCGTGCCGGCGGGACTCGTGGCGTCGCCGGTCTGGATCCTCGGTGCCGCGCTCGCCACCGCGGCGGCGGCGATCTGGGCGAACCTCTCGCTCCTCTACCTGATGATGCCCTTCGCCACGCTCCTCGTCGGGGCGGCGGCGTGTCTCGTATGCGAGACGCTCGGCGCGACGCGCCGGTACGACTCGGTCCTCACGTCCATGATCGGAGCGACGGCGTGCCTGATCTTCGCGACGGGCTACCTGGCGCCGAGTTGGGCGCTGCTCGCCATCGCGCCGCTGATCGGCCTGATCGGCGCCCTCCCGATGATCGCGGAGATCCTCGGCTGGCGCGCGGCGCCGCCGGTCGCTGAGCTGATCCCGGCGGCGGAGCGAACGCCGCGGGCGGCGCCGGTACCCGTCGCGGTGGACCAGACGGATGCCGTGGCGTCACACGGGTTCGACGGCCACTGGTTCGTCCTGCGCCTGATCCCGACCTACGACGACACCAATTCGGTCGGGAACGTCTATTTCGCCAACTACGTCCGCTGGGTCGGCAAGGCGCGCGAGCTGTTCTTCAACATCTGCATGCCGAATTTCGACCTGAAATCGACGGACTTCTACATCCTGACAAAGTCCTTCCATCACGATTTTCGCCGAGAGGCGATGGAGTTCGAGCCTGTCACGGTCCGGATCTCGATCGCGAGCCACAACCGGAAATTCGTGACCCTGGCGCACGAGATCCACAGCGAGGTCAACGGGCTGCTCGGGCGGGGTGAACAGTCGCTGATGTTCGTGGACACCGTCCACTATCGGCCCCTCGATATCCCGCGGACCATCATCGAGGGCTTCCTGCCGTACTGGCCGAAGACGTCTCCGCACGCCGTCGCGGGTGGGGGCGGCCCGACCGAGGTCGCGCCCCTCGGCGTCTGAGGCCGACTCACGCCGCCCGGACCGCCGCCGGGAGGAGCTGACGGCTGCGCGCCAGCGCCGCGGCCTGCTCGGCCGGCAGCGGCTTGCTGAACAGGTAGCCCTGGAATTCGTGGCAGCCCTGCTCCAGCAGGCAGGCGCGCTGCGCGTCCGTCTCCACGCCCTCGGCGGTGATGGTCATGTCGAGGCTCGTCGCCATGTCGATGATCGCGCTCACGATCGCCGCCGCGCCGCGCTCCTGCGGCAGGTCCCGGACGAAGCTCTGGTCGATCTTGATCTTGTCGAAGGCGATCCGGCGCAGGTAGCTCAAGCTCGAATAGCCGGTTCCGAAATCGTCGAGCGACAGCCGCACGCCCATCTCGCGCAGCTTCGAGAGCGTGGCGTTGATCGCCGGCGTGGCCTCCAGGAACACCGACTCGGTCACCTCGAGCTCCAGGCGCGCGGCGGCCAGCCCGCTCGTGCGCAGGGCGGACCGGACGAGCTGGGTCAGGTCCGAGTGGCGGAACTGCCGCGGGGACAGGTTGACGGCGATGCGGACATCCCCCGGCCAGCCGGCCGCGATCCGGCATGCCTCCCGCAGGATCCACTCGCCCAGCGGTATGATCACCCCGGTCTCCTCGGCGAGGGGGATGAACTCGCCGGGCGAGACGAAGCCGCGCACCGGGTGCTTCCACCGGATCAGCGCCTCGAAGCCGCGCACGCGGCACTCCTTGGCCGCCACGATCGGCTGGAAGTAGAGGACGAACTCGTCCCGATCGAGGGCGCCCCGCAGATCGGCCGTCAGGGCGCGGCGGGCCTCGATCCGCTCGTCCATCTCGGCCTCGTAGAAGCGGTAGCCGTTCCGGCCCTCGCTCTTCATGCGGTAGAGCGCGAGATCGGCGCGCCGCATGATCTCCTGGCAACCGTCCTGCGGAGCGATCGCGATCCCGATGCTGACGCTGACGGTCAGCCGGATGCCGTCGATGGTGAACGGCGACGCGAGCGCCTCCACGATGCCGTTGGCGAGCGCCTCGATCGCGTGCAGGTCCCGGGCGCTCCGGCCGGTGGCGAGGACCGCGAACTCGTCGCCCGCGAGGCGGGCGAGCTGGACATCGGAGGCCTCGAAGCTCCGGAGCCGCTCGGCGACCGACTTCAGGAGCTTGTCGCCGGCCGCGTGGCCGAACGTGTCGTTGACGCTCTTGAACTCGTCGAGGTCGAGGGCCAGCACGGCGAACCGATCGCCCTGCGCGAGCCGTTCCCGCGCCGCTTCCTGGAGCTGGTGGAACAGGACCCGGTTGGGCAGATCCGTCAGGGAATCGTGCAGGGCGAGATAGGACAGGCGCTCCTCGGAGCGCCGCTTCTCCGTCACGTCCGAGCCGACGCCGCGGTAACCCGAGAAGGCGCCGGCCCGGTCGAAGGTCGGCTTCCCGCTGAGGCACCAGGTCCGCCGCTCGCCGGCGATATCGAGCTGCAGGTGCAGGTTCCGGAAGGCCCGCCGCTCGGCGATGCAGCTCCAGAGGGTGGTGCTCGAGTGGCTCCTGGGCGGCGCCACCGGCGGCAGCAGCAGCCGCTCCAGCGGCAGGCCCATCAGCTGGCGCTCGGAGGAGCCGGCGACCTCGATCAGGCGCGGCGAGACGTGCTGGAGGCGCAGGTCGGCATCGGTCTCCCAGAGCCAGTCGCTGGCGCTCTCCTCGAACTCGTTGAGCAGGAGGTGGGTGAACTCCTGCTGCCGTTCCAGCTCGATCTGCGCGATGACCCGCATCGTCAGGAGCCGGCTCAGATGCAGGATCGTGAAGCAGATGAAGATCGCGTAGAAGAACAGCAGGACCGCGACGTAGATGTAGAAGGCCTCCCCGGTCGTCCCGAGGGCGATGAACGAGCCGAGGATGATCAGGCCGGAATAGCCGATGGCGACCCGCGGCAGCACCGCCGCGCTCATGCCGGTCGCGATCAGGCCCGCGATGCTGGAGGCGATCAGCAGCCGCCCGTGCGCGTCGGCGCCGGAGAAGAGCATGACCGGGATGGAGGCCAGGAGAAACCCGTAGGCCTGCGCGGCCAGCACGACGCCCTGCACGAACGACGACGGCACCTGGAGCGGCTTGGGACGGGAGCGCCAGCGCCAGCACTGCTGGAGCGAGACCACCGCCAGCGGCAGGATGAGCGTTTCGAGACCGGCGAGATAGGCGCGATTGGCCGGGTTCCAGAACAGGTAGACGATGACCTGTACGACGCTGAGACTCACAAGAATCGTGAAGGGTACCAAGCGCAGCGCGACGTCCAGCTGCTCGACGCGGGCGCGCGCGCGAAGGTTCGCGTCGAGTGGATCCGCCTTGCGATCGGTATCGATCAGGAAAGAAATCAACATCTCGCGCGACGCAAACGCCTTCTGAAAAGCCTTTACGATCGAAAACTGGGGCTACGGCTGTTGAGATGCATACACGATCGCTCGCTTGCACAAGTACAAGTCGCTTGTAGGTTTATAACTCGTAAATATCGGGGCTGAGCCGGACGATGCGGCTCGCGTCGGCCGGTCGGCGGCGCTAAGAGGCGAGCGTGTACGGGTCGCGGCCCAGCCAGAGCCGTCCGCAGGGCCGAGCAGGATGAAGCAGACCATGCCGCGAACGCTGGGACTAAACCGCATCTTGGGCGGTGCGATCGGTGTCATCGCCCTAGTGTCGGTCCTCACCAGCGGCGCGGTCCTGATCACGGCCGATCAGCTGCGGGACGCGACCGATGCCCGGAGCCGGTCGAATCAGCTGATCCGCGCCCTCGACGGCTTCCGCGCGGCCATGCTCAATCAGGAGACCGGACTGCGCGGCTACCTGATCACCGGCCGCGACGGCAGCCTGGAGCCGTATCGCCTGGGTCGCCAGACGCTCGACGAGGCGATCGACAGGCTCAGAAGTTTGATCGGCGAGGATCCCGAGCGGACGCGCCTTCTGGCCGACGCCGTGGCGGCGGCGCGCAGTTGGCAGACCGAGGTGGGCGAGGTCGCCGTCCGGATCGCGGCCGATCCGGCGAAGAGGGACGAGGCTGTCCACATCGAGGCGGACGGTCAGGGCAAGCGGCTGTTCGATACCTTCCGCGAGAAGCTCGCGGCCATCGAGGGCCTCGAAGGGGCGGTGCGGGCCGGGCTGGCCGAGCGCGTCGCGCGCGGCGAGCGCAACGAGGGCCTGGCCCTCTGGGGCGGCACGCTGATCACGCTGCTGATCTGCCTGGGCATCGGGGTCGCCATCAACCGCCTCGTCGTCCGGCCGCTGGTGGGGGTGATGGGCTTCGTGGGACGGGTCGGCGAGGGGGACCTGTCGAGCAAGCTCGATGTCCGCGCTGGCGGCGAAGTCGGCCGTCTGAGCACGACGCTGAACACGATGGTCGCGGGGCTGTCGGACCTGGCACGGACGAACCGCGCGGCGACGGCGGACCTGAACGCGGCGGCGGCGGAGATCCGGGCCTCGGCGCAGGAGCAGGCCGCCTCGGTCGAGCAGCAGTTCGCCGCGGTTCAGGAGACGGCCGCCACGGTCGACGAGATCACCCACTCGGGCGCGCAGATCTCCAAGCGCGCCACGGAGGTGATCGCCACCGCCCAGGCGACCGCGCAGACCTCGCGCCAGGGCCTGCGCGCGGTGTCGGACACCGCCAAGGCCATGGACGCGATCCGCGAGCAGGCGGAAGCCGTGGCGGGCAACATCGTCAGCCTGTCGGAGAAGACCCAGACGATCGGCGACATCATCGAGACGGTCAACGACATCTCGGAGCGCACGCACCTGCTGGCGCTCAACGCCGCCATCGAGGCGGCCGCGGCCGGCGAGAGCGGGCGCAGCTTCGCGGTGGTGGCCGCGGAGATGAAGCTCCTGGCCGACCAGGCCAAGGCGGCGACCGGTCAGGTGCGGGCGATCCTGGGCGAGATCCAGCGGGGCATCAACACGTCGGTGATGCTGACCGAGGAGGCGGTCAAGCGCGCGGCGGCGGGCAAGACGCGCTCGGACACGACGCAGCGCACGATCGAGGAGATCACCGCGCGGGTGGAGGAGAACGTGCAGACGTTCCAGCAGATCGTGGCCTCGACCAACCAGCAGCAGCTGGGCATCGAGCAGGTGATGGGGGCGTTGCAGAACATCCGCCAGGCCAGCCAGCAGACGGCCGCCGGCACCCGGCAGGTCGAGGCCGCGTCCGCCAACCTCACCGAACTCGCCCAGGCCCTCATGGCCCTGGCCGAACGCTACCGGCACTGAGCCCACACCTGGACCGCGTCGCTCCGGATCGGCGGAGCCCGGAGAAACTCAGCCGCGATGCGCCGGTCGATGCGGGGCCTGCCGCCGGGAAGCGGTAGCGGCGCGCCCGCGGGCCGCCCGGACGCGCACGATGTCGGCCATCCCGACCGGCCGCGGCGGAGCCTCCCCGGTGAACGGCATCCGGCTGCGGACATCGCCGTAATAGTCCGCCCCCCCCATCCCGAATCCGCCGGCGACGACGGGACCGTCGAGGAGGGGCTCTCCGGCCGAAGCTCCGGCACTGACGAGGACGATGAGAGGGACCGCGAGGAGGATGCGCATGGTCGCATGCGTACACGGACCTGCGCCAGCTTTGCGGCGGCGTCGGTCACGATGGCGTGCGCGGGGCCGGCAGCGCCGCCGTCAGATGCCCGCGTCGATGCCGCGACAGCGCGTCGGATGCGCCCGCGACTTCTGCCAGCCGGTCCGCCCCTGCGCGAAGCCGACCTCCAGGAAGTGGACCAGCGGGTTGACGCCCGCCGCGCGGACATCCGGATTCGCGTCGAGATACCCGTCGGTGCTGAAATGCCCGCTCGGATCACGGCCCTCGCGCCAGCCGAGATCGAGGTAGTGTCGCGCCAGACCGTGGGGGTACTGGCACGTGTCGGCGTACCAGCTCCTGTAATACTCCTCATCGAAACCCGGGAGCGGAGTCTCCAGGTAGCGCTCCAGCCCATATCGATCGCGGATGTGGCCGGTGATGCGTGCGGCCACCGCCGCGTAATCGCGCAGATGCGTCCCGTCGATGAAGGCGTCATCCTCCGCCAGCCCGAACCGGGCCCCGCGCAGCGACGCGAACGGATCGAAGAACGAGACGCCCCGGCGCACGCACACGTCGCGGAGGAGATCGGAATACACCTCGACCGCTGCGGGGTCGCGCTCGGAGGCCTTCGAGACCGGCGTGGGCGGCAGCGCCGACACCAGCGTGTCGAGGGTCCAGGCCTGGAAGCGATCGACCATGCGATCCGCGTGGCTGGAGAAGTCCTCGGTCGCCGACCTCGCGAGCGCCGACGGCGAGCGGATGTCGTTGGTCCCGACGATCAGGATCGCGAGGAAGGCCGGCAAGGGCGCGCGCAGCAGGTCGAGGGCGCGGCGATAGGAACCCGCCGTCGAACCCGCGAGACCGACATTCAGGACGGGACGGGAAACGACCGGTCGCGGCAGGTGAGCCGCGTGCGAATCGCCCGCGAGCACGATGCAACCACTCGGTGCAGCGTCGAAGACGGCCTGGATGTGGCCGATCTTGTGACGTCGGAGGGCGTTGCTGCGGAGCGCCCTCACGGCCTCGATAAAGCCCATACGAATCTTGAACACCGCCCCCGCGTCCCGCACCGTAGGAGGCTCAGTTTTCCCAAGTCCAGTCATTCTCGCGCACGGCGCCGCTTTTTGACGCCGGCGGTGTTGCCGGGTGACAGAGGCCGTGACGCCGGCCGGATCATGAATGCTGGCCGGCGGCGGAACCGATTTCACCCGCGCGCTGTTGTGGAGCCCTCCGCGATCGTGCAATGGAGCCGCCCCTGCCGGCGCCGCCGACCGCCACGCATCGGCCTCGTGCTCTCGTTCTTGTTCGATCACATGGTCCGCGGCTACTTATCATTCACGCCTTTCAAGTTGAGAGACCTTCATCCGGCGCCGGTGGCGCGGCGGCACGTCTTTTTCATCCACGGGTTCGACGCCCGCAGCGGCATCCGCTTCCCCGCCTTCTTCAAGCGGGAACTCCACCGTCACACGGCCCGGTTCGGGGCGATGCCGCGCGCCGTCTCGGAGATCCGGACCGACCCCGATGGTCTGAGCCGGAGCTGGGAGGTCGGCGCGCCGGCAGACGGGGACGGCGCGGCCGTCCGCTGCGAGACCCTGGTCTGGAGCGATATCGTCCATTCGGATCTCGCGCGCCCCGCGTCGCGCAAGCTCGCGCTGCTGGCCCGGAGCGCCGTAGCGGGGCTCACGCAGGGATTGTTCTTCAAGACGTCCCGGTTCGGATGGCCCTACACCCTGCTGAGCGCCTTCCCGTTCTTCGTCGCCTTCGTCGCCCCGGCGCTGCTGATCGCGCTCGGCACCGCGATCTTCGCCGCCGTCAGCCCGTCGGCGGTGGCGGACACGGTCTGCGTGGCGCTGTTTCTCGCCGCCGCCGCGCTCGCGCTCCTGTACGGCGCCAAGAAGGCGCTGGGCCGCCTGTTCTTCTGGCATATCCTGAGCATCCGCATCTTCTTCTGGCAGCATGCGACGGGCCGGCGACCGGATTACGTGGACCGGATCGCGGTCTTCCGGGACCGTGTTCTGGCCGAAATGGCGCACTGGCGTGCGAACCCCGCGGACGCGCCCGACGAGGTCCTGATCGTGGGCCATTCCCTGGGCGCCGCCATGGCGGTCGAGGTCGCCGCGCAAGTCCTCGCGCGCCTCGGGACCGACGATCGAGCGCATCCGCGGCTGTCCCTGGTCACGCTGGGCTCGGGGTTGCCCTTCGTCGCGCTTCAGCACGAGGCCCGCACGTTGCGCCGAGACATCGCGACGCTCGTCTTCAGCGACCGCATCGTCTGGTGCGACTACCAGGCGCCCCAGGACTGGCTCAACTGCTACGGTTTCAATCCGATCTTCGATCTCGGATTCGGACGACCGGCGTTCCTCGCCTGCAACCCGCTCATCCGCTCCGCAGGAGTCAAGGACAGGATACCGGAGGACGACTACAAGCGCCTGCGCCTCAAGCCTTTCCACATGCACTTCCAGTTCCTGAAAGCCAATTTCAGGCCGGGTGAGTACGATTTCTTCGAGATGATCCTCGGCCGGCAATCGCTGCTCGACCGCGCCCTGAGGCCGATCTGCCGCCGCGCTGCCGAACCCAAGACCGGTGCGTGACCCTGCCCCCGGCTGAAGGGCCTCTCCGCCCCGGTGGAAGGTCCGGACACGATCCGACGGTCCGAGCCGCCGGATATCAGACGGCCACATTCGCGTCGTCAGCCTCCGCCGGAGCGCCGCGGCGTCACGGGTGCAGGAGCGGACCGGAGCGAGGGATGGGTGTGAGCGTGTTACCGGATTTCGTTTCGCCGAGGAGCGCTCTCGTCGGGGTGCTGCTGGCGGTGCTCGCCGCGCCGGTGGCGGGTGAGGCCGGCTGGATGGGGCCGGAGGCGCAGCCGCTGTTCGTCAACGAGGCCAATCCGGCCGGCTACAACTACGCGCCGAGCGTCATCACCGAGAACGGGACCACCGACATCTGGTGGTGCGGCCAGGGCAAGACCGACGTCATCTTCCACCGTTCCTACACGCCGCAAACCGGCTTCTCGCCGGCGCGGATCGTGTTCCAGCCGACGCCCGGCTCCTGGAACCGGCAGTACGTCTGTGATCCCAGCGTGATCCGTGGCCGCTTCGTCAACCCGGCGGACGGACAGAGCTACGCCTACGCGATGTATTACTCGGGAGCCGACAACCTACCCGGACACAACAACCAGACGGGCCTCGCCTTCTCGAACGACAAGGTGACGTGGGTCGACTACCCGGAACCGGTCATCAAGCCGATCAACCCGGTCGTCGCGCAGGGCAATTACGGCACCGGCCAGCCCGCGACCTTCTCTGACGGCCGGTCCGGCGTCTTCGTCTTCACGACGGATCTCACCGGGCCGCAGGGCGTGCGGGGCTTCGGGGACCTCTACGTCCGGCACACGGCCGACGGCGTGCATTTCGGGGCGCCGGCGCGGGTCCCCAACGTCGCCACCGACGGCTCGACCATCAACCCGAACTCGGATTTCGCCTACGACCCCAAGGCGGGCGAGGTCTACGTCATCACCGGGCTGCCAGGTCGCGTGTGTCAGCAGGTGGCCTGCAAGGACCCGGGGCGCAATCCGGACCGGGAAACCTACCAGATGGGTCTGTTCAAGATGCCCCTGAAGGCGGTGCTGAGCGGCGCGCCGGCCACTTGGACGCCCTTGGGCTACCTGAACTCCGACGTCACCGGTTTCTACCTGAACCACAGCCCCGGCTTCCAGCGCGACGGAGCCGGCTCGCTGACGCCGTTCCTGCCGGACGTCACGGTGTTCTTCTCGGGCGGCGACCCCTACCCCGGTACGTGGCGGATCACCGAGGCGCGGCGGCCCAGCGGCGCCGACCGCCTTCCCCTGCGGCGCGCCTTCGGGCCCAACGGCCACTGGGTGACGACCGGCTTTATCGGGCCGGGCTACACGGTCGAGCGCAGCGTCGGCACCGCGTTGACGCTTCCGGCCCCTGGGACCGCGATGCTGATGAGCTGCGCGGCGGGGCAGAACCACTTCCTCAGCCGGGACCCGCGGTGCGAGGGCCAGACGCCCCTCGGCCAGACCGGCTACGTCTACGAGGCGCACAGGCCGGGCAGCCACCCGATCTACCGCTGCATCGCCGGCGGCCAAGATCATTTCGTGTCGACGGCAGCGGACTGCGAGGGACACACGTCCGAAGGTTTGCTCGGTTACGCCCTCGACTGAGGATGCGTCGCGTGGCGCGGCGACTCAATCGACTGTTCAGCCCGTGCAGCAATGCGCGGAAGCAACTGCGCAAATCTCCGTGGGCAGCTGAGCCGCCGCGACCCTGACCGATGCCGACGGGCCAAGTTTGTGCCCGTCGCTCGTACACTTCCCGGTAAGGCTACCGATTCGCCGAAAATACTCGCGCAGTTAATTCGGACTTAACCCTAACCGGTATTCTTAGGCATCCCCGAGAATCGGGTTGCTCCGGTTGGAAAGATAGCGATCCATGTCCTCCATCACCCTGTCGGCCGCGACGCGCCAGAACCTGCTCTCGCTGCAGGACACCGCCCAGCTGATGGCGACCACGCAGAACCGTCTCGCCACCGGCAAGACGGTCAACTCCGCCCTCGACAACCCGACCAACTTCTTCACCTCTCAGGCCCTCGACGGCCGCTCCTCGAGCCTGAACACGCTCCTCGACGGCATCTCCAACGGCATCCAGTCGATCCAGGCCGCCAACCAGGGCATCACCTCGATCCAGAAGCTCGTGGACCAGGCCAAGTCGATCGCCAACCAGGCGCTCTCGACCCAGCTCTCCACCACCGGCACCGCCGCCAACGCCTACAGCGCCAGCACCGCCTCCCAGACGGTCCTGCTGACGATCAACGGCAGCTCGGTCTCCGCCACCATCAACGCCTCCTCGAGCATCAGCGCGACGGTGGCCGCGCTCAACGCCGCGGTCAGCTCGGCCTCGACCTCGTCGAGCGGTGCCTTCGGTGCCGGCGCGATCTTCTCGGCCGACAGCACCGGCACCAAGATCGTCCTGAACGCCCAGGCGGACGTCGAATTCCAGAACTCCGGCAGCCAGACGGCGCTCGGCTTCACCGCCTCGGCGACCACCGCCTCGACCTACGGCACCGCCGCCAGCACTGTCGTCTCCAGCGACCTGTCGATCTCGGGCACGGCCCAGCGCGCCTCGCTGGCGAACCAGTACAACAACCTGCTCAACCAGATCACGCAGCTCGCCAGCGACGCCAGCTACAACGGCGTCAACCTCATTGCCGGCAAGGGCAATGACATGAACATCAAGTTCAACGACACCGGTAGCTCCAACCTCAACGTCGCCTCGGTCGACGCGACCTCGAACGGCCTCGGCCTGACCTCGATCACCAACTCGAACAGCTCGACCAGCCAGAACGGTCTCGGCAACTTCCTGCTGAACTCGGACGTCAACAAGACGCTGGCCACCCTGACCACGGCGGGCGCGACCCTGAACTCCGCGGCGAGCACGCTGGGCTCGAACCTGTCGGTCGTTCAGAACCGCCAGGACTTCTCCAAGCAGCTGATCAACGTGCTGCAGACGGGCTCGGCCAACCTGACGAACGCCGACCTGAACCAGGAGGCGGCGAACTCGCAAGCGCTGTCGACCCGTCAGTCGATGGGCATCTCGGCCCTGTCGCTGGCCAACTCCGCCCAGCAGGGCGTCCTCCAGCTCCTGCGGTAAGCCGCGACCCTTAGAACGCCGCAACGGCCGGGGCAGCGCCCCGGCCGTTCGCGTTCGCGGGGCGCCGATTCCGAAACCGGGCGGCTCTCACGTATCAGGCCTCGGCCACACCGAACGCGCCCTTCCTGGTCCTGCGCCGGGATCGGGGTGGCCGCACGGCCCCTCCCCCAGGTCGTGACCTCCGAACGCCGCGCGACGACGAACGCTCCTGTCGGGACCAGAGGTCACACCCCCGCCTCGCGTCCGGGTGCGGGTAGCCGTTGGACCCGGCAGCGGCTCCGGATAAGACCGCACCATGAGCATGGAAGATCTTCGGGGGGAGGTCGAGCGGCTGCGTCGGCGCGAGCGCGCGCTGGTGGAGGAGAACGCGCGCCTGCGCGCGACCCAGCTCCCGGCCGTCCCGACCACGAGCTTGGCCGGTGTCGGGACCGCCCGGTCCGACCTCCTGTTCACCGCCGCCGACAAGACCCGGATGGCGATGATCGTCACCGATCCGAACCTGCCCGACAATCCGATCGTCTTCGCCAACCGCGCCTTCCTGGAACTCTCCGGCTACACGGCGGAGGAGCTGATCGGGCGCAATTGCCGCTTCCTTCAGGGGCCGGCGACCGACCCGGCCGACATCGCCCGCGTCCGGGCCGCCATCGCCGCGCGACGCGACGTCGTGGTGGAACTGCTGAACTACCGGCGCGACGGCAGCACCTTCGTCAACGAGCTGTACATCAGCCCCGTGTTCGGTCCGCACGGCGAATTGCTGTTCTTCTTCGGCAGCCAGCTCGACCTCACGCGCTTCCGGGAGCGGGAGGCCCAGGCGGTCGCGCAGGCCTCCTACCTGCGGGGTCCGCCGGCGGACGAGGAGGTCGGCTTCTGCATCGTCGAGCTGCGCTTCGACGCGGATGGCAGGACCCGGGATTGCCAGCTCGTCGAGACCAACGCCGCCTTCGAGCGCCGGTCGGGCCTCGCCGCCGCGGAGAGCCGCTGGATGAGCGAGTTCCTGCCGGACGACGCGCAACACTGGCTCGACATCCTCGGCGAGGTCGCGCGATCCGGGCGCAGTGCCCGTTTCAAGGGCTCCATGTCGCGAACCGGGCCCGTCCTCGAGGTTCACGCGATGCGGATCGGCACAGGGATCCAGAGCCGCGTCGCCGTCCTCCTCGAGGATCTTGCCGTCAAGCAGTCGGACGAGGAGCGGCGGGAGGCGCGGATTCGCGACCGGCGGATCGAGCACGACCTCGTCTGAAGGACGAGCCGCGACCTTCTCGTCGTCTGCGCCCTCGACGGAACCTGTCAGGCGGTCAATCCGGCCTGGACGGAGCTCCTCGGTTGGCCGGCCGGCAGCTTGGTCGGCATCCGCATCGACAGCCTGATTCATCCGGACGACGGCGAGACGGCTGCCAGCGCGTTCGAAACACTGCGCATCGACCACAGGTTGTCCGACCTCGACGTCCGCTTCAGGACTGCCGACGGCGCGTACCGCTGGATCTCCTGGAACGCCATCGCGCGCGGGGACCGGTTCCACGCGACCGGGCGGGACGTCACGGAGCGCCGGACCCTCGAGGAGCAGCTGCGCCAGTCGCAGAAGATGGAGGCGGTCGGGCAATTGACCGGCGGCGTGGCGCACGACTTCAACAATCTGCTGACCGTCATCAAGTCGTCGACCGACCTGTTGAAGCGTCCGGGCCTGAGCGAGGATCGCCGGGGCCGCTACGTCGACGCCATCTCCGACACGGTCGACCGCGCCGCCAAGCTGACCAGCCAGTTGCTGGCATTCGCGCGCCGGCAGGCGCTTCGACCGGCGATCTTCGACGTGGTCCAGTCCGTGGCCGCCATCGCCGACATGGTCGGTACCCTGACCGGCGCGCGCATCCACGTCGCGACCGACACCGATGCCGGCACCGACTCGGGCGGCCGGACCCTGCGCTGCCACGTCGATGCCGACCCGAGCCAGTTCGACACGGCCCTCGTCAACCTCGTGGTGAACGCCCGCGACGCCATGCAGGGCGAGGGCCGTCTGCTGATCAAGGTGCGACGCGCGGACCGCATCCCGGCGCTGCGGGCGCATCCGGCCGTGCCGGGAGACTTCGTGGCCGTGTCGGTCTCGGACACCGGCTCGGGCATCGAGGCAGATCTGCTCGAGCGCATCTTCGAGCCCTTCTTCACGACGAAGGGCGTCGGACACGGCACCGGGCTCGGACTCAGCCAGGTATTCGGCTTCGCCAAGCAGTCGGGCGGTGACGTCGCGGTCGACAGTGTCGTCGGCGTCGGTACGACCTTCACCCTCTTCCTGCCGCGATCGCACCAAGCGGAAGTCAGCGATGCCGCGCCGGACGAACCGGAGCCGCTGGCCGAGGGGCACGGCACGCCCGTCCTCGTGGTGGAGGACAACGAGGAGGTCGGCGCCTTCGCCCGGCAGGCCCTCGTGGAGCTCGGATACGAGGCTGTCTGGGTCAAGGACGCGCAGGCAGCCCTCGCCACGATCGAGGCGAACGACCAGGAGATCGAGGTGGTCTTCTCCGACGTGGTGATGCCGGGCATGAACGGCGTCGATCTGGCCCGGGAGATCAGGCGCCGCCGTCCGTACCTGCCCGTCGTGCTGGCCTCAGGCTACAGTCACGTTCTGGCCTCGGAAGGCACGCACGGGTTCGAGCTCCTGCACAAGCCCTACTCGGTCGCCGACCTCAGCCGTGCCCTCCGCAGGGCGCTGCGGGAACGGTCGGCGCTGACCTTCGGCTGACGCGGCTGCATCCGACCGGACCGCCGCGCGTTACGTCCGCGACGGTTAGAAGGATCGGACAGGACAGCACGCCATGTCATCGGATACGCCGCGGCCCGGGGACGATCCGCTGCCCCCCATCGACGATCCGCTGCCCGAGCCCGCACCGCCCGACGGAGACCCGCCGGCCGAGCCGCCCACGCCGCGACCGCCCGGGCCGATCGAAGCGGGCTGAGCGTTCGGCCGTCCGATGCCGCGGGCCGGATCGGCCCGTCTTCCGACGAACGCGGCCAACGATCGGCAACGCCATCGAAGCCGCGTCCGCGCGTCATCAGGCAAGCGCCGGACTGTCGCGCCCCTCAATGCAGCGGGTACCGGCCGAGAAGATCCGCGGTTCTCTGGACGGTCTTGTCGTAGAGGCAAGCGGGGACAGCCGGGTTCGCGCCGCTCCCGTTGGCCCACTCGCTGAAGGTCAGGTCGCCGCAATCCGCGTCACGGAAGGCGATCCAGGCGCGCTGCGCCTTCTCGAGTCGCGTCTTCCACAGCGCCCTGGCGTCAGGATCCTGCGTGCGATCGTCGTGGTCGATCACCGACAGCGCCTTCTTGTAGGCCGCGTTGAGCCTCGCATCCGCCTCGTGCAACGCGCGGTTCATGCAATCCGTCGTGCCCGGTGTCGAGGTCTCGGTCAGGCACAGTTTGGCCGAGGGCGGCTCGGCTCTGGAACCCGTCGACACCGCGAGGCATGCGAGCAGCCCGGCAAGGACGGGAGCCGAGGCCCGCAACAGGCGTGAGCATACGTGGTTCATGGCGATCGGATCCGGTTCGCGCGCTCCGCTACCCGGCAGAGGGGGATCCTGCGCGCGGTTGGTGATGAGAGGTCGGCGCGGACCGCAGCCCTGGACGGCCCCGGCCTGCGGCCTCAGCGGGCGTCGACGATGACGGCGGTGCCGTAGGCCACGACGCCCATCATCGACTGATCGGTGTCTGCCGTATCGAAGCGCATCATGACGATGGCGTTGGCGCCGAGTTGCGCCGCGTTCTGCGCCATGCGGTCGATCGCCTGGGACCGGGCCTGCTCGATCAACTGGCTGTACTCGTTGATCTCGCCGCCCATCAGACTGCGCAGGCCGGCGGTGAGATTGCCCACCGCACCGCGGCTGTGCACCACGGCGCCGAAGCACGGGCCCCGGACCTCGCGCACGTGATAGTTCGGGATGTTCTCGGTCGTGACGATGATCATGGGATCTCGCTCAGGGCGGTGGTGGAAGAGGGCGACGGGGCGCGGTCACGGCGAGCAGGACAGGTCGCCGCCCGGACACCTGATCTGAGCCGCGAGGTCCTGGATTCGCTGGCGCGTCAACGCGATCTTGCATTGGCCCAGGAGCATCGGCGCGATGCTTCCGTTGTTGCCGGGCGCCAGCGTGTCGAACCCGGTCCTCAGGTTGCACTCGAGGTCGCGGAAGGCGATCCAGGCGCGCTCGGCAGCGACCAGATTGCGTCGGCCGTTCTCGTCGAGCTTGCTGCGCAGGGTCGCGTAGCGCCGGTTCAGCTCCGCATCGACCCGATCCAATTCCTGGCCCGTGCAGATGTTGGCGTCCATCTGGTTCGCGGAGGTGCTGCAATCGACCTCCGCCGCGAGCCCCACGGCCGGGACCAGAAGCAGGGCGGCGATGAGCGCGTTGCGCAGCATGGCGATCTCGGATCTGAGGCGGGCGTGAGACACGGGGGCCGGGGGCCGATCATGGTTCCTCCGACGCCGCGCCCGAGTCGCGTGCCCGGAATCCGTAATACCCGCGGTCGGCGTCGTAGAGGACGTCGAAGCCGTTCAGGACGTGCAGCCCCGTATTGACGAAGGGCTGCGGGCGCGTCGTGTTGAGGATGATGCGCTCGGGCGCGAGCGGCGCGGCGCGATCGCCGACCGTGATCGCGTAGCCGGCCGCGTCGCCGAACCGGAAGCTCAGGCGCGTTCCCGGGCGAAGGACCGCGCGATCGGCCGCATCGGCCCGGAGGCTGTCGGCGACCTGCGCGGGCGGCAGCGTCAGGAACATGCCGGTTACGCCGGTGTCGAGGAGCGCCCGGCCGCAAGCGGCGGGTTCACGGTCGTCGACGGCGATGCAGGCGGGAACGCCGAGCCAGTCTCCCGGCACGTGCGGGTGCGGATCGAGTTTCACGAAGCGGTAGCGTCCGCGGGTGTTGGCGCGCGTCAGGCCGACATGCACGCCCCGCCGGGTCAGAACGTAGCCGCGGTGCACCCCGCCGGGTCCCGGCAGGTCCGCGTTGAGGAGCGGGTTGGTGTCCGGCGTGCTCTCGGTCTGGCTGTCGTCCTCCCGGCCGAATCCGATCCCCATCATCGCCACGTGGGCCGGCGCCTCCTGAGGCGTGCACTCGCGCGCGCGAACGGTGCAGTCGATCCGGTCGACGGCGAGGACCCGTATGGGTTGCGTGACCACGCTCGCGCCGTCGCGGCCGACGAGGGTCACCGGCACCCGCACCCAGCGTCCGACCATGATCCGACCGGAACTCGAGTAGGTCAGGCGCCCGGGCTCGCTCGGCAGGGCTTCGTTGCCCGGAATGCGACTGGCCGAGACCACGATGCCCGTCGAACCCGTATCCACGAGCACCGGACGAGCCGCGCCGCCGAACGACAGTCCGAGGCGCGGCGAGCGGGTGATGGCGCCACCGGGTTGCGGGGCGTTGAGGAAAGGCAGGAAGATGCCGCGTCGGTCATCCTCGTAGCTCGGCCCATCGACCGCTCGCGCCGGCGTGGCCGGGCCGAGCAGCGCAGCGCCCGCGATCTCGACGCTCAGGAGAGCGGAAGCCGTTCGGGTGTAACGCCCCCGCGGGCGGACGGATGGGCGGGCTGCCTGAGGAGGATCCTGAAACGCCTGGCGCATGTCGGCCCCGGAGAGATCGCGTCGCCGCATCGACACCGCGTGAGAACCTTATCGGCGCCGAGAGGAGCTCTGCAGCCCGCGCGCGATCGCGCAGGTGTGGTGGATCGAGGCCGGGCAGTCGCCAGCGGAAGCCCGTCAGCGGGTCAGATGGCCGGTTCAGGATGCCGGGCCACCGCTCCCGGTATGGCCGCCCCCGTGCCCGGCAGCGCCCCCGCGACGATAGTATTCATGATCATGGTTCCCGTCGAAGAAACTGTGCCAACAACAACCGCCGGCCTCCGAGCCGTAATCTGCGGATCGATCCACGTTGCATTGACCCAGATCGAGTCATAGGTCAACGAAACGGCGGAAATAGTGTTACCGGTTCAGTAATTCGCTGAGGATCCGGCCGGGCGATGAACATTCGCCGTCGTTGACCCTGCCCGTTCCGGCACGGGCGAATGCCACCGGCTCCGAACGATCGCCGAACGATCGATGACGGTCTCGGCGCGGCTGTCGCGTGAGAAACCTCCCCGCTGACCGTGCAGGCCGCGCGAAACCGCGTCTGGCCGGCCCATGCCTCTGACGAGGCGGACGATCCACCGCCCGATCAGGGAGAACTGACGTGACCAAGACGAAGATGCTCGTGCTCGCCGCCAGCCTCCTGTGCGCCGCGGGTCCCGCCCGCGCCCAGGACGCGGCGCCGCAGCGCGGAAATCAGGAGTTTATCGGCGTCGATCTCGACAGCGGCGGCGTCTACTTCAACGGCCGCAACTCAGGCCGCTACTGCGTCTACCGCACGGTCGAGGTCTACAATCGCTACACCGGCTACTTCGAGGCGCGGCGCGCGCGCCGCTGCGGCCGCGGCCTCTACCTGCCGTGAGGAGCGAGGCGATGCTGACCGCCCTCTCGCCGCTCCACCTCGCCGCCCTCAGCCTGATCGTCGCGTATCTGGGCTGGGGCTGAGCTGCGCCCCCACCGCCCGCAACCGTGTCCTGGACGTCGGTCGCGCGGCCGCGAGGACTGCATTCGCCGGACGCGTCCGACGCGTGAGATTGTTTCCCGATCCCCCAGCGGATAACCCTGTCGCGCGTGCCGACCGGGCGCGCCCCGCTTCGAGGACGGTGAATCCGGGCCGCGACCCGGACAGGAGGACGCG
The DNA here is from genome assembly GCF_017876975.1 of Methylobacterium sp. PvP105. Taxonomy (NCBI): domain Bacteria; kingdom Pseudomonadati; phylum Pseudomonadota; class Alphaproteobacteria; order Hyphomicrobiales; family Methylobacteriaceae; genus Methylobacterium; species Methylobacterium sp. PvP105. The sequence continues at coordinate 4,187,049 of NZ_JAGIPA010000001.1, forward strand.
CTTGCCGAGAGCCAACCCGGTATCCGCGCTGCGGCGGGCCGCCCGCACCGCGATCATCCTGCTCGGGATAAATTCCCTAGCCCCGGTCGCGCCGGCCCGGGCAGCCGCCGATCCCGCAGCCTTCGCCGACAATGCCGACGCCGTCGCGGTGGTGATCGGCAACCGCAGCTACAAGCAGACGGTGCCGGTCGACTACGCCCACAACGATGCCGAGGCGATCCGCGCCTACCTGATCGAGCGTCTCGGATACCGCGAAGGTAACGTCTTCCTGCTGAAGGACGCGACGCTCAACGAGTTCAACCAAGTCTTCGGCACCGAGCGCAATCCGCAATCCGGCCGTCTCTGGCGCAGCGTGCGCGAGGGCCGCTCGAACGTCTTCGTCTACTATTCCGGCCACGGAGTCCCGGATCTGACCACCAAGCAGCCGTTCCTGCTGCCGGAAGACGGCAATCCGAACCAGGGCGAGAGCGGGTATTCGCTGGAAACCCTGTACCGCAACCTCGAGCTCGTGAAGCGCAAGATCGGCCCGGACCACCAGCTCGTCGTGATGGTCGATGCCTGCTTTACCGGCGAGACCGGGCGCAAGGGCGAGAGCCTCCTGGCGGTGTCAGCGCCCGGCTTCGCGCCCGCCCGTCCCAAGGCGGAGGGCGGCATCGTGCGGCTGGTCGCGACTTCGGGCGCGACGCCCGCCAACTGGGACGAGGCGAACAGGCTCGGCCTGCTGACCAGCCGGTTCCTGATGGGCGTGTCGGGTCTCGCCGACGCCCGAGACCAGCAGGGCGACGGCGACGGGCTCGTGCAGTGGACGGAGCTGAAGCGCTACCTCCGCCGCGAGGTGGAGGACGCCGCCCGCCGCGCGTCGGGCCGCGAGCAGGTGCCCGAGATCGACGAGGCCCCGATCGTCCTCAAGGCCTCGCTGCCGGTGGCGGCCGTCGCGCAGGGCGTCGCTGCCATCCGGGACGAGGCGGCTTGGCGGCGGGCCGAAACGCTCGGCACCCGGGAGGCGTTCGAGGCCTATATCGGCGCCTGCGGCGAGACCTGCCTGTACCGGCCTCAGGCCATGGACAGGCTCCTGGCCGGACGGCGCCGGGACGCGGCGGCGATCGACCAGGAGAATTGGGCCAGGTTCGGGACCCAGCGGCGGTATCAGGCCTATCTCGACTCCTGCGGCGAGGTCTGCGCCTATCGCAGCCTCGCGGAGGGCTATCTCGGCGGCAAGAATCCGAGTGCCGATCCGCGCGTCAAACGATGCGACGAGCTCGCCGCCGGCACGGACGATCCCGATCGTCCGAGTGGGGTCACCGGCGTGAAGCTCGGCCGGATCGAGCCGGCAGCCGCGATCGACGCTTGCCGCGGGGCTGCGGCCGCCTATCCGGACCTGCGCCGCCTCTCCTACCAGCTCGGCCGCGCCTACGACCGGGCCGACCGCTACAAGGAGGCCTTCGCCGCCTACGACCGCGCTGCCAAGGCCGGGAGCGTGTCGGCGCTGAACAACCTCGCCGCCCTCTACGAGAACGGCCAGGGCGTGAAGCGCCAGCAGGCCGAGGCGTTCCGCCTCTACCGGCAGGCGGGCGAAGGCGGGAATGTGGTCGCGCTCGCCAACGCGGCCCGGATGCTGGAATACGGCAACGGCATCCCGAAGGACGAGGCGCAGGCGGTCGCCCTGTATCGCCGCGCCGTGGCCGGGGGCGACGTCGCCTCGATCAGCAAGCTCGTGCCGCACTACGCGACGGGCGCCTACGGCTTCCCGAAGGACCTGCGCCAGGGCTTCGACCTCTTCCGGCAGGCGGCGGACCGGGGCGACCCGGTCGCCATGGCCACGATGGCGACGCTGATCGACAACGGCTTCGGGCGGTACTTCCCCGGTGTGCGCTCCGCCGACATGGTGATGCGCGCCCTCAAGCACGGGGAACTCGGCGCCGCCTCGGTCTCGGCCACCGACACCGCCGCCCAGAAGCTGAAGCCCGAGACGATCCGCTCGGTGCAGCGCGCGATCAAGGACGCGGACTACTACACCGGCGCCCTCGACGGTCGCTTCAACCCCGTCTTCGTCCGCGCCCTCGACCAGTACGCTCGGGCCAACGAGACCGAATGAGGCGCCTCCTCCTCGCCGCGCTACTGCTCGCCCCGGCGGCGGCGCGCGCCGATCCCGCCACGCAGGCGCTGACACCGTTCCTCGACGCGGTGGCGGCCTGTGCGGGCCGTCCGGACTTCACGCTCGCGGTCGTGGGAGTCGAGCCCGGCCAGACGGCGTTGTCGCGCGAGCAGTCCGAGGAGGTGCGCCTCGCCGTCGAGACCCGGCTCCAGGCAACGGGTCGGGTCAGGCTCGCGGCGGCGGCCGACGTGGTGCGGATCAAGGCCCTGCGCGAGGGCACGACGGGCCTGTCGGGCGCGGAGGCGGAGGCGCAGATCCGGTCGGCCTTCGCGGGGGACGCCGCCGTGTTCCTGGTCGAGCCCCGTCGGGCCGGCGAGACCGCCTCTATCCGGCTCCAGGCCGTGACGCAGAGCGCCGCCTGCAAGGCGACGAGCGAGCCTCTGGTTGTACCAATCCACGTCGGTGCCGGCGTGGCCGACGTCGACGCTGTCTTCGACGGCGCGGTGAAGGCCCTGGCGCAGGCCGTACCGAGCGCCGCCGCCGTCGAAGTCTGCCCGTTCGTGGCGGAGGGTGGCCATTCGACCTGCGCGGGCGCCCTCACGGACCGCCTCGTCATCGCTCTCGACGCGGAGGCCCGGTCGGCCAACCGCGTGCTCCGCGGCGCGCGCCTCGACGTGCGCCGCCGGCCGCCCGGCACAGGGTGCGCGGGCCCCATCACGGCGCGCGGCCGCTTCCGCACCGATCACGACCGGCAATCCTGGCTGGAGGTCGAGTTCCAGCGCGACGGCGCCGTGCTGGCCCCGACGGGGCAACGCCGCATCGCCACGGAGGGCCTCGGCTGCGATCCCGTCCCGCGGCCCTTTCTCGACCACCTCGCCGCCACGGCGCGCACGGATGCCGGCCGCCTCTCGGTGGCGGCCGCCGCCACGCCGTTCGCGGCCGGTCAGCGCCTGGAGATGCGCATCGAGTCCCGGGTCGCGCAGAACCTGTACTGCTGGGTGGTCGCGCCCGACGAGACCGCCTTCGTCGCCCTTCCGGTGCGCGACAACGCCGCCTCGCAGCTGGCCCTCACACCGGGAGAGTCGCGGCGCTACCCGCGCGGCTACGGCCTCGACGAGATCGTGGCGGGGGAAGCGTTCGAGAACCTGTTCGCCTGCTTCGGCGTGCCGGGCGGCCTGCCGCCGGAACTCGCCGCGCGGTGGCTGGCGGCGGCGCCGGGCGCGGCCGGCGAGGCGCGCCTTCTCCAGCCACCGGACGTGCTGGACCTCCTCGACCGGATCCGGGCCACCCCCGGGGTCACCGAGGCCACCGCGCGCATCGTGGTCCGCTGAGGCGGAGCGACGGACTCAGAACAGCGTCTGGTTCGCACAGATCGGACGGGTGGCGCCCGGATGGCTGCCGGAGGTCGACGGATGGCCGGTCGCGAGGTAACCATAAGGCGAATCGAACGATCCCAAGGGGTTGCGTGGCAGCCCGCGACCGGGAGGCGCATGACGGGCGGATACGACGAGCGCTGCGCGGCCGACCTCGCCAATGTCGGCGACGGCCGCGATCTCTCCCGCGCCGACCGTGCCTGGCTCGCCCGCGTGGTCACCGGTGCCGTGCGACCGAACCGCGACAAGCCCGTGTGGGACCTCGCCCACGCCCTCGCGGCTCTGGCCGGGGCGACCGGCGCCCGCGACGGGCGCGATCTCATCACCCTCGCCCTCGATCCGGGCCTCGCGCGACCGGCCGCCCTCGCGGCGCGGTTCGGCGACGGCCCGGCCGTCGACGACCGCGGACCCGTGCTCGGCACCGCTTGGTCCACCAGCTGGGCCGGGCTCGCCCGGCTCCTCGCGCTCGCCGAGTTCGTGCTCACCGCCGAGGATCTGGCGCAGTTCGCCACCGTGGCGAGCTGGCTCGACGAACTCGCCGCCGCGCCTGACCCCGACAGCGCGGCCATCCTGGCCAAGCGCCTGGCCCGGCATCTCGCCGCCTACCGGACCGCCCATCTGCCGCTGGCGCCGCTGGAACGGCGCTTCCGGGCGCTGCTGACCTTCCTGGGCGGGCGCCGGTCCGTCACGGACGACGACATCCTGGATTTCTGGTGCACCGAGATGGCGACGGGCGAGCGGCCGGGCTTCCGTACGGTCGCGGAGCATTTCGTGACCTTCGAGGCGGCCGGCCACCTTCTCGACGGTCTCGAGGCCCTCTCGACGCCCGCGGCCCTCGACGCTCACGAGGGCTGGGACGAGAGGCTGGACGCGGCACTGGGCGATCTCGCGGCCGCCGAGCCCGCCGCGGCGCTGGCGACCCTCCTGGCGGACTGGCCGCAGGGCCCGAAGATCCTCACCGGCGCCGAGCGAGAGGATCTGACCGACTTCCTGCGCCTCGAGCCCTACCACCGCACCCGCCCGCTGACGACGCTCAGGGCCGTGAGCTTCGGCCGGGTTCAGTCCGGCATCGCCAACCGCCTCCGCCGCGGCGGAGGCGGCGCCGACATCGCCGAGCGCGCGAGCTGTCTGGAGGCCGAGAGCTACGGCGCGTTGCGCGCGCGCGCGGGACTGCTCGCTGCCCATCTCACCCGGATGCTCCGCATCGCGGCGGCGCTCCGGATCGCCGACCGCGACGCGCTGCCCGAGGCGGTCCGATCCGCGCTGGAGGCCGCCGAGGCGGACCTGCACCGCGTCCGCCGCGCCGGCTTCGACGATCGGGAGGGTCTCTCGGCAGGCTTCGCCGCCGCGGAGCCAGCCTTGCTGCGCCTCGCCGAGGCGGCGGCCGACCTGAACCGGTCGCTCGACGGCCTCGCCCACCAACGGCCGCTGGACGCGCTGTTCCCGGCGGATCGCGGCATCTTCGCGGTCGCGTTCGCGGCGGCCTATGCCAGGGAGGCCGCCGCGTGAGCGATGCGGCGCGGCTCCTCGCCGAGATCCACGCGGCCCGCGCGCTCGTGCGCGATGGCTTGCGCGATGCAGAGGCGAGCGCCCGGCCGGACCACGCGAGGCTCTGGGCCCACGCGACCCGGGCGCCCCACGGCCCCGTCGACCTCGCGACGGTACGGGCGATCCGCAGCGACCCCACGACCGGCCGCCGCTACAGGACGATGCTCGGCGCGGTGGCGCTGGCCCACGCGCCGCTCGCCGCGGCCGCCTCGGACGGCGCGATCGTCCGACGCCGGGTCGGCGCCTACGCGCTGGAGATCCTGGAGGCCGCGGACGGCGCGCCGCCGCTCCTCGTCCTGCGCGGCGAGGCCGGGCAGATGCCGCGGGTGATCGAGGCGTGGCTCGACGACGAGACGGCACGGCTCGACCTCGGCGCGGCGACCGAGGGCGCGGTCGTGCTCGCCCTCGACCCTGCCGTGCCGGATGCGGCCCTCCTCGGCCGCATGCTGCGCGACCCGGCCTGCGCGGTGTTCCTGCTTTGACGAACCGGTGGGACAGGAGGCGGACCCGTCCGGGCCCGTCCGGGTCCGGAGGGCCGGCTCGGGCATGACGCGTCCGGCCATCCTCGTCGTGGTGCCCACGACCCGCGGACCGCTGGTACTGCGCGCGCTCAGGCCGCGCCCCGGCCTTCCGGCCCCGGCTGCCTTCGCGGACGGCGACTACCGGCCGCTACCCTGGTCGGCCGATTACGCGCGGCTCTGCGGTGCCGGCGGCCCGCTCGCCCGATGGATGGGCCGCCCGCCCGAGCCCCACGAGTTGCGGCTGTCGGGCTCCTTCGATGCCGGACGCTCCTGGGAAGTCCCGGTGTGCCTGGCGCACGGCCTCGTCGAGAGCGGCCACCCGCTGGCCGCGACACCGGCAGAGGCCGACCTCATCCTCTGGGCGACCGGCGCGGTCGATCTCGACCTCTCGGTCCTGCCCGGCGACTACGCGCTGCTCGACAAGATCGCGCGCTGCACCTCGCTGATCGCCGAGGCTCCGGGCGCCGCGCTGGCCGTCCTCCTGCCCGAGGGGCCGCAGCGCGCCGAGGCCGAGGCCGCCCTGCGCGACCTCGGCCGAGACGTGAGGCTCCTGCCATCGGACAGCGTGCCCGCGGCCCTGGCCGGGCTGGCGGCCCCTCAGCGACCGCAGCAAGCCGCCGCCTCGCCGCCGCCGCGATGGCGACGTCTGGCGCTGCCGGCCGGCGCCGTCGCGGCGGCCGGCCTCGCCGGTGTGCTCGCTCTCGGGGCCACGAGGCCCGGCCCCGAGGGCGACCCGCGGCGCGACGCGCCGGCCGTTCCCGACGAGACGCCGGCCGGGACCGAAGCCCGGATCGCGCAGCGGGTCCACGTCGCGGAGCTGCGTGCCCCGGCGGGCTCCTCCTGCCGGCGCGTGGCCTTCGGGGCTGATCCGCCCGAGCGGCGTCCGGTGCGGGCGGAGGCGGGCGATCGCTTGGCCGCGAGCCGGCTCACGCCGGATCTGTGCGGGCTCGCCATCGGTGCGGAGCCGGGTCTGCGCGTGCAGGTCGGGGCGGAACTGCGCGACGCCGCCCTTCCCGCCATCCGGCTGGCGGACGGCACTCTCGGCTACTTCCTGCGCGAGGGCGCGCGGCAGAACCTCGTCTACACGGTCCAGGCCGTTCCGGAGGCCGGGGGCCCCGCGTCGGCCGGCCGTCTGGTCCACGCCCTGACGCGCTGATGGGAGCCCGACGTGTCCCGAATGCTGTCGATCGACGCCGCGAGCACCGGCCGGAGCCCCGCACCGCGAGGAGGGAGAGGATGATCTCGATCCGCCGGAAAGGCCCTCTCCTGCTGGGAACAGCCTGCGCGCTGATCGTGCTCGGCCGCGGCGACGCCGCGCGGGCGCAGAGCGTCGGCTTCGATCCCGCCGATTACGGCCGGGCGCAGCTGCCCCTGCGTCAGACGACCGGCGACGCGGCGGCCTATGTCGACCAGAACAAGGGCGCCTTCGAGCCGGTCAGCGAACTCGACCCGAAGGACGGCCTCGCGGCGCTCGCTCGGCCGATCGGCCGCGTCGACATCGTGCTCCAGAACGGCCGCACCGGTCAGCAGGTCGGTGCCTCCTGCACGGGGACGCTCCTGCCGGGCGACTACGTGCTGACCAACCACCACTGCCTGCCGCAATCGGGCGACCTGCACCCGGTCAAAGCGTCGATCCTGATGGATTACCTGACCCTTGACGGGAAGGGCTCCCGACGGTTCGAGATCGACCCGAAACCCGTCGAGTACGATGCGCGCCTCGACTTCGCCCTCGCCCGGGTCGCCGGCAATCCGACCGCGACCTACGGCGCCGCGCGGCTCTCGGGCGAGCCTGTGACGGCCAACCGCTCGATGCTGGTCATCCACCATCCCCTCGGGCGTCCGAAGGTGATGAGCCGCTTCCGCTGCTTCGCCGTGAAGGATCAGGCGGAGGGTCCGGACCTGCGCCACCGCTGCGACACCCTCGGCGGCTCTTCCGGGTCGCTGATGTTCGAGGCGTCCGTCGCCGGCATCGCGCTCCACAAGGAGGGCGGCCTCGATCCGAAGGATCCGACGAGCTTCAACAGTGCGACCCGGCTCTCCGCCATCCTGGGCCGGAGCCCGATCCTCGCGCGGATCGCGGCGGCCCAGGGGCGACCGGTCGCCGCCGTCGATCCGGGGGGCAGGCCGGTCCCGCCTGCACCCGGCCCGGCGCCGCAGCCCAGGCCGGCGACCGACGGACCGCTCGATCCGGCCGGGATGAACGCCATCCTGCGGGGGCGCTGAGCGCCGTCGTCGAAAACCGCTCCGCCTCGCGACGGAAATCGCTCTGGGTCGACCATGAACGGGGTGAGAGGGGCCGCAGCGAGGCCCGGCATTCGGAGAGGGAAGCGATGCGGACCCACGATCTGCCACGCGCCGCGCGGACGCGCCTCGGCCGCTCGGGCCTGTTGCTCGCCATCGGCCTCGCTCTGGTCGTGCCCGCCCGGGCGAACCCGCTCACCGAGGTGCCGGGTGCCCGGGCCGCACAACCGGACGCGGCGGCCCCGCCGCCGGACCCGGTCGCGGACCGGGCGCAGGCCGAGGAGGCGCGGGCCACGAATCCGAGCGCCACCGCGATCATCCGGTCGCTGGCGCCGTTCGCGGACGGCGATCCGGGCGCACCCGCGCGTCCGCTGACGATCAGCCCCGACGACGGCGGCCCCGCGGTGCGGGTCGTTCCGGCACGGGCGGTCGATCTCACCGTATTCTTCGCCTACGACAGCGCCCGCCTGACGCCGGAAGCCCGGATCCAGCTCGAACCGCTCGGTGAGGCCCTGCGCGCCCAGCCCCTGGCCGGTCACGCCTTCCTGATCGCCGGTCACACCGACGCCGCCGGCGGCCGCGCCTACAATCGCCGCCTCTCCCTGGCCAGGGCCCGCGCCGTGAAGGCGCATCTCGTCGAGACCTACGGCCTCGCGCCGGAGCGCCTGCGCGTCCACGGCTGGGGACCCGCGCGACCGAAGGATCCCGACGCGCCCCTGTCACGGGTGAACCGCAGGGTGGAGGTCAGCCTGATCGCGCCCGCCCGCAGCGGCGCCCTGCGCTTCGTCCTTCCGGTGGCGGATCACACCTGCACGGACTCGGCCGATCCGCGCCTGCGGACTGATCTCGACCTCGACGATTTCGGCGCGGCGCCGACGCCGCGTCCATGCGCTGAATGAAGCCCGCCCCCCTCACCCGCGCTCCGATCACCGAGAGACCCGCGATGTCCTGGAGGATCCCGATGCCCCTCGTCCGCACCACGGCGTTCCGCGCTGCCTGCCTCGCCGTCCTGGCTTTCGGATCCACCTACGCGGCACCGGCCCGGGCACAGACCAAACCCAACATCGTCGTGATGGGCGAGGACGCCGACGAGGACGCGGTGCCGCGGGGCAACCGCATCTTCCAGCGGGTGATTCACGAACTGTCCGAGACGATGAACCTGCGCGGCTACAACGTCTACGACGAGACCGCCGTGGCGATGGGCTTCACCCAGGCCAACCGGGTGCGCCGTCGGGATGCCGAGCTGATCGAGGTGGCCCGCGCGGTCCAGAACCCGCCTCTCGACGTGGTGGCGGTGTTCCAGATCTACGCGTCGGCGTCGAAATCCGCCTACTCGGATATCGTCAGGCCGGAGATCCGTATCCCCGGCCGCCTCCTCAACGTCCGCACCGGCCAGTCGCTCGGGTCGTTCGAGGTGGCCGGGCTCCAGCTGCCGCCCCTGCCCCAGGGCTGCGATCGCGAGTGCCTGCTCGAGCGCGTCGGCGCCGAGGCGAAGACCGTGGCCGCCGACGTCGCGGCCGCGCTCGCCGCGAAGCTCGACGGCGTCATCGCGCCCCGCCGCGGGGCCGATGCCGGCGCCGCGCCGCCCGACCCCGCGCCAATCGGCGGCGCCGTAACGGCGGCGCCCGGCGCAGAGGGCTGCGGGGGCCTGCCCAGCGCCTACGTCGTCCGTCTGAACGGCTTCTCGAACCAGGAGGTCCAGGCGGCCGAGGAGTACATGGCGGCCTTCCGCTGCTACGAGCACCACCGTCCGGTGCGCGCGAGCGGGGCCAGCACCGAGTACTGGTACGAGACCCGCTCCGATTCCACCCGGCTCGGCCGGAACCTGCGCCTGATGCTGGAGCACATGAGCGCGCCGGGGCAGGTCCAGTTCTCGGGCAACACCTTCGTCATCAGCCGCGTGGCGACGCGGTAGCCGGTCTCACCGTCGCGCCCCTTCGTCCCCCCTGACCTGGAGGTTGACCATGTCGGTTCGCGAGCGCCTGCGCGGCGTCCTCTCCCGTCTTGGCCCGCGCCGACCGGCGCGGCGCGAATTGCTGGTCGGCTTGGTCGTGGCGCCGCTGGCGATCGCGGGACCGGCCCCGGAGGCTTGCGCCGATCCGGTCTTTCCGGCCGCCGGCGCCCTCGGCCTCACGCCGCCGGCCGGGATGAGCGTGAGCCGGCGCTTCGCCGGCTTCGAGCATCCGGCCGGCGCCTCGATCATCCTGGTCGAGATGCCGCCGGAAGCTTGGGACCAGATCAACGGCCGGTTCACGCCCGAGGCGCTGGCCGCCACGGGCTTCCGGGTGAAGGGCGGGGCGGAGACGCTGCCGGTCGCGGGCGGCGAGGGCTTCGTCCTGCGCGGCACCCAGCCCGCCAACGGCCTCACCTACGCGAAGTGGGTCGCCGTCGTGCGCGGTGCCCCGGGGACCGGGCTCGTCACCGTGCAGGTGCCCGAGAAGGCGGCCCGGCAGGTGCCCGCCGCGGCCGTCGAGGCGGCCCTCCGCACCATCGCGTTCCGGCCGAAGGCGGGCCTGACCGATCAGGTCGCGGCGCTGCCCTACACGGTCGGCGACATGGCGGGCTACCGTCCGGCCGCGGTCTTCGCGGGCAGCAGCCTGCTCCTCACCGAGGGCCCCAAAGACGTCGATCCCGAGCGCGAGCAGCCGGTGATCGTCGTCGCGCCGTCGCTCGGTCAGGCGCCGGTCCCATCGGGCGCGGAGGTCGCGGTCGCCCGCCGGCTGCTCGCGTCGCAGAAGGACTTCGCCGACGTGAAGGTCACCGACGAGGCGCGGTCCAGCCGCGGCGGGGCGGTAGTCGTGCGGCTGCGCGGAACCGAAACCGACACCAAGAGCGGCCGCGCCCTCGGCGTGACGCAGACGATGGTGTTCGACGGCAAGCGCTACCTGCGGGTTCTGGGCTTCGCCGACGCCGGTCGCACCGACGCCCTGGACCGGGCCGACCGCGTCGCCGCTTCGGTGGCGATGCGCTGACCGATCTCCGGCCCGAAATCGAAAGCGCTTGCCCGATGCGTCTCTCGCCCCTCGCTCCCTCGATCCTGCTCGCCACCCTCGCGCTGCTCGCGGGGCCGGCACATGCGGAAGAGAACGAGTGCCGGCGGCCACCGTCGCTGGCCTCAGGTCCGCCCCCGATCTTCGGACGGATCACCGCCCCGGGGCGCACGGCTTTCGTCAAGGACGGACTCGCCCGCGCCAACTGCCCGGACCCGAGCGCCGCCTGCCGCGAGCGCGCCTACCTGGTGACCGCCGATCCCGTCATTCTCGGCGAGCGGCGCGGCGCCTATGTCTGCGCCCACTATCGTGGCGCGGGCGACGATATGGGCCGGTCCGGCTGGCTCCCGGCCGAAGCTGTCGCCGTCGAGCCGTCGGGCACCGTCGCACCGGCGGATTGGCTCGGCACCTGGACCCGGCCGGAGGCGCGCATCCGCTTCACGCCGGGCGACAAGCCGGTCGACAAGCCGGGGATGCTCACTTTCGCGGGGGACGCGACATGGGGTGCCGGCGACCCGGAGCGGGTACGCCGCGGCGGGGTCCATATCGGCGAATTCGCCGGCACGGTCGCGCCGCAGGGCGACGCGGCGAGCTTCGCGGTCGGCGAGAGCGGGGCGCTGCCCGTCGAGACCGGGGACGCCTCCGACTGCAAGGTCTGGCTGCGCCGGGTCGGCCCCTGGCTGATCGTCGACGACAACCTCGCCTGCGGAGGGCTCAACGTCTCCTTCCGCGGCCTCTACCGCCGCCAGCCATGAGCGGCGCGGCGAGACGCGGCCGCCCCGGGCCCGCGCAGGATGCGTCGCGCGACCGGCCTCCGCATGCCTCGCGGACCGGCGCCTGTGTGCAGGACTCTGACCGATGAACATCCACAGCACGGCGCGGCCGAGCCCGTCCCGGCGACGCCGGCGCGTGATCCTCATCCTGTTGCTGATCACGTGGCTGCCGGTCCTGCCCTTCGCCCTCGGCCTCACGCTGACGAGCCTGACCGGATGCACGGTGAACGAGGCGGGCACGCACCCGTGCCCGGTAGCCGGACACGATATCGGCGACCTGCTCTACACGCTGACGATGACGGGCTGGCTGCTGATCCCATTCCTGCCCTTCATGGCCCTGACACTATTGCTCACCGGGCTGCAGGGCCTGCTGATGCTCCTCAAGGCGTGGCGGCGGCGATGATGCGACATGCGATTTGGCGCGCGGCCGCGCTGTTCGGCCTCGGGTTGTCAGCCGTCCCGCTGTCGAGCGTGGCGATAGCCGCGTCAGCGACGTCGGCACGGGCGCAGGCGGCCGAGGCGCAGGGTCCGGCCCTGCCCTACGCCTCCACGCCCGACCTGAGGGCCGCCACGGTGGTACGGGCGGTGCGCGACCAGCGCGCGGCGAACCCGATCGCCGCGGACGAGACGGCGCGGGAACTCGCCCGGCACGATTACGACTCCGTCTTCCGCGGCTTCCTCGACGGGACGCCCCTGCGGCCGGACGATGCGGGCGACGTGCTCACTGCCTTCATCGCCCTGCAATGGATGGTCGCCAACGACGCGACAATCGAGCCGAGCCCGTCGGCCCTGCGGGCGATCCGGAGCCGGTTCGTGGCCCCGATGGCGGAGCGGCCGCCCCTGTCCCAGCCGGCCGCGCGCGCAGCTTTCGCCGAGCAGGTCAAGCTGCGTGCCGTGCTCCACCATGCCGGCTGGCAGGCGGCCAAGCGGCTCGGCGTGCTGCCGCGCTTCCTCGCGGGCCTGTCCAAGGAGTTCATCCCGGTCGCGACGCTGCGGACCCTGGCGCTGACTGACGACGGGCTGGTGCCGAAGGACCGGGCCGGACGCGCGGGCCCGAAGCCGCCGTCGGCCGCGGAGAGCCCGGCCGCGCCGGCCGCGCCCGAACCCCCGCGCCACGCGGCCAACTGGGATTCGGTCGAGGGCGTGTACTTCCGGTCGACCACGGGATTCGGCGTCGGTGGTCTCATGACGATCGATTTCGAGCCGCTGATCTTCCTGCGCGACGGCACCTACTACGAGATCGACGACACCGCGCTGGAAGACGTGGACCTCGCCGCCGAGCGGGGCGCCCGACCCAAGCGGTTCGGGCGGTGGACCGCCAAGGGGGCCGGCTTCGTGCTGACGGACGGGCGCGGCCGTGCCAGCGACTACGCCCTCGGCGACGGCAGCTTCTTCCGGGCCTTCCCGGCCGCTTCGGGCGAGCGCGTGGCGCGGGCGTACCGGCGGCTGTCGGGCGGCGGCAACACCGCCCTGGGGGGCGACGTGGCGATCGCCGTGGAGAGCCGCTACGATTTCCACGCGGACGGGAGCTACGGCCGCGGCGGCTCGGTCGGCGCGACGAATTCCGGGGCCAGCACCGGGGTCGGCACGGCGATCGGCCGTCGGCGCGCGCCGGAGGGCGGCCACTACGCCCTCGATCGCCACACGCTCACCCTGATCACAGCGGATGGCCGGACCCGGCGCCTGTTCTTCGCCTACGGCTCCCAGAAGAATCCCCCCGAGATCGACCACGAGATGATTTTCGTGGGCGACGCCGTCTTCAGCCCGTCGGACTGATCGAGGCGGCGGAGGACCGCCGCTCGGTCGGCGCGCGGCTCTCCGCAGGCGGTGCATCGGCGGATTCGGGTGTGAGTAGACCGCCCCCCAGCCGCGCCCAGTCCTCCAGCATCCGTCCGCGGGCGACGTGCGGGCCCGAAACGACGGGTCGCGATGTCTGCGCTTCCCCCAGGCGTCCGTAGCGCCGGTACCAAGATCGCGCCCGCTGCACCGGCAGCCCCAACGCCTTCCTCATGCCGTCCCCCTCTGGCGCGAGCGCGAATGCCCACGGCCAAGCTAATCCAGGCCGGGCGCCCGGGCATGTCGGGCCGACCCTGACACGAATGCCGATCTCTCCGACTGCTGATCGGCCCGCGACGGCACAGATGAGGGTGCGGGGCAGCGACCGGCGGCGACCCGCCGACGGCCCCCTCAGGGGACGAGCGGTGGCCGGCGATGGCGGCCGGCATCGCCACCCCGACAGACCGCGCCGCGCGTCCGGATCCGGCATCGGGTCCGATCCGCGCGGACGTCCTTCACCGTCTCTGGAGCAGACCCATGAAACGTCTTGCGATCGCCCTCACGGCGCTGTCCAGCCTCGTCCTGTTCGCGCCGTCGAGTGAGGCGCGGCCCCACGGCCGCGGCTTCCATCATGGGCCCCACCATCTCGGCCACGGTGCCTGGAGGGGGCGACGCCACGGTTTGCACCGCCATCGGCATCACCGTCTCCACCGGCACTACCGGCGGCACCGTGGGTATCGCGGATACCGCGGCGTCCACTTCCGCCCCGCCGGCTACGGTTACCGGCCCTACGCGTATCGCTACGGTGGCTGGGGCAGTCACCGCGGGTTGGGTTTCGCGACCGGCGCCGGCCTGGGCCTCGCGGCGGGCGCCGCCCGCCCCGGTCTCTACGAGGCGGCCTACGGGCGGCCTTACGGCTACCGCTACGCACCGGCCGGCTACGGCTGCGCCTACTACTAGGCTGGCCGTCCGGTCCGCGAGGCCGGGCCATCGCGGCTTTCCGGACAGCGTCCTGCGCCGAGCCGCGCCCGGTCTTCCTCGCGCTTGACGACGCGAGGATCTGATAGCCTTCCGCGCGGCATTCGGATGGATCGGCGCAAGTACCTCAAGGTCCGGTGCCACTTTCGTGCAATGGTCAACCGTTCATCGTTCCGACGCGTGTCGGGATAAGCCCGACACGCGTCGGTGTGAGCGATATCCCGGTTCGAAACAGCTTGCTCGGCTGTTCGATCTCGGCGCTTCTGACCGGGCGGGACATGCTCCCGAGCAGCCGGAGAGATCAGCGCCCATGCTCATGGACATCGTCAAACAGGGCGCCCGCGCGCGCTCCGTCGGTCGGCCCCGCGATGCCTGTCCGTATCCAGGCGAGTCGCGCGAGCGCCGGGCCTGGTTCGAGGGCTACGACGGCTCATCGTGGGCGGTGGCGACGCGGATGCCGCACCCGGCCCGGATGCTGCCCGGATCGACCCTCTGCGACGGCAATGCCGCGTCCGACCCCGCATCCCCGGCCTGACGGCGGGGCGACTTTCCCGTACGAGAGCGGGGGACTTCCAAGGCGATGCGGTGATTGGGGAGGCGGGCGACGATGCGCTCGGGACGGCGCGGTAGGGTGGTCAGGCCGTCCGAGCGATGGGCGGCAGGTGCGGACCGACGCGCAGCGTGCCCGCACACGGACGCATGACCGTCCGACCCCGCGAAGCCATCCGGGGGCCCGAGCCCCAGCTCAGCCGCGGCAGCCGCCGCACCTTCGTCGCCCTCGCCCTCGCGGCCGCGATTCCCGTCCTGCTGCTGAGCGGCTGGGTCGCGACGCTGATGGCGCAGCAGCAGCGCGACCTCGCCCGAAACGCCGCCGTCGCCAGCGCGACCCGGGTCGCCGAGCGCGTCGCCTCCGACATCGCTGCCCAGATCGCTGTCCTTGAGGCCGAGGCGGCCTCCGCGACCCTCGACCGGCCGGACCTCGCGGCCTTCTACGCCGAGGCCGAGCGGCTCAGGCAGGCGCACCCCCTCTGGGAGACGGTGGAGCTCGCCCGACCGGACGGCGCCCAGATCGTCAACCTGCTCCGCTCCCTCGAGGAGGAACTCGGACCGACCTCGGACCGGACGAGCTTCGACGCGGTGGTGCGCACGCGGCAGCCCGTGATCGGCGGGATCGGCCCGGCCGGATCGATCTCGGGCAAGCGCCTCGTGGCCCTGCGCGTGCCGGTGATCCGCGACGGCACGCTGCGCTACGTCCTGTCGATCCGGCTCGCCACCAATGCGGTGAGTTCGATCCTGCGCGACGCCGGCGCCCCCGAGGGCTGGGTCGGCACCATCGTGGACGCGGAGGGCAATACGATCGCCCGAACCCGGGCCGAGGTGGAGGAACTCGGCCACCCGGCGAACCCGGCGCTCCAGGCGGCCATCCGGCACGCCCCGAACGGCTTCTACACCGGACCGACGCTGGAAGGCGCGAATGTCGAGGTGGTCTACCGGACGTTGAAGCATACCGGCGGCTGGTCAGTGCATTTCGGCATGCCGGTCGCGACGCTCAACGCGCCGGTGTCGCGGTCCTACGTCGTGCTGGGCGGCGGCAGCTTCGTCAGCATCGGCCTCGCCCTCGCACTGGTGGGACTGGTAGGCCGAGACATGGCGCAGCGCAGGGCGGGCGAGCAAGCCCGGTTCTCCCTCGCCCTCCGCTCCAGCGAGGAGCAGGGCGCCGTGGCCGCCGAGGCCGCGGAACTCGGCACGCTGCGCTGGGACACGGTCGCGCACCGGGTCACCGGCTCGGCCCGCGCAGCCGATCTCCTCGGGTGGACGGCGGCCGCGGAGGGGCGCGACAGCGATGTGGACGCCGACACCGTCCTGCAGGCTGTCGATCCCGAGGATCGCGGGCGCCTGAGCGAGGCCCTGCACCGGAGCCTCGCCGAGGACACCCCGCTCGACGTCGAGTTCCGCGTGATCCAGGGTGATGGGGACCCGCGCTGGGTGCGGGTCGCCGGCCGCGTGCCGCAGCTCCACGAGCATACTCCGGCCGGGCTGATCTACGGCGTGGTGTCGGACATCGAGCCGCGCAAGCGCGCGGAGGCCGAGCGCTTCGCGCTGCTGCGCCGCCTCGGCGAGGCCCAGGAGAACGAGCAGCGCCGGATCGCCCGCGAACTGCACGACCAGGTCGGCCAGACGGTGACCGGCCTGTCGCTGGGCCTCAAGAGCATGGAGCGGCTCCTGGCACGCGGGGCCACGGCCGAGGCTGGCCGGCAGGTGGAGTGGCTGCAATCCCTCGCCGGCGAGATCGGTCGCGACATCCACCGGGCCGCCGTCGACCTGCGGCCGACCGCCCTCGACGATCTCGGCCTGCGCGAGGCTCTGGCCACCCTGCTGCGCGACTGGAGCCAGCGGCACGGGATCCGCGCGGATCTGGAATTCCTGAGCGAGGCGACCCGGCTGCCGGCCGCGATCGAGACCGCCGTCTACCGGATCGTGCAGGAGGCACTCACGAACGTCCTCAAGCACGCCCGGGCCGCGAGCGTCAGCGTCTCGCTGGAGAAGCGTCCGGGCGAGATGCGGGTCGTCATCGAGGATGACGGCATCGGCTTCGTCACCGAGGACCTGCGCGAGCGCGCCAGCGGCGAGACGCCGGCCAAGTTGCGGCTCGGCCTGTCGGGCATCCGCGAGCGGCTGTCGCTCCTGAGCGGGACCCTCACGCTGGAATCGTCTCCGGGCATCGGCACGACGTTGTTCGTCACCATCCCGATCCCGCACCATCCCGAGACCTGAGGAGAAGCGAATGACGGACCGCATCCGCGTCGCCCTGGCCGACGACCACCCCATCGTCCTCGCGGGGATCCGGACGCTCCTGAACGCCGACCCGGAGATCGAGCTGGTCGGCGAGGCCACCAGCGGCAGCGAGGCGCTGCCGATGATCCACGCCGCGGACCCGGACGTCGCCGTGGTCGACGTCTCGATGCCGGGTCTCAACGGCCTGGAGCTCACCGAGCGCGTCGCCGGGTCGTGCCCGCGGACGCGCGTGCTGGTGCTGACGGTCCACGAGGACGCGGCCTACGTCCAGCCGTTGCTCAAGGCGGGGGCCCGGGGCTACCTCCTCAAGCGCTCGGCCGCGGAGGACCTGCTCCGCGCGGTCCGCGCCGTCGCGGCGGGCGGGATCTACCTCGACCCCTCGGTGGCGAGCCACGCCATGGCGCATCCCGCGACCCCGACTCAGGGCGGGGACACCGAGCCGTCGGCCGAGGCCCTGAGCCCGCGCGAGACCGACGTGCTCCGGCTGATCGCGCAGGGATTCAGCAACAAGGAGATCGCGCGGCGCTTCGATCTCAGCGTCAAGTCCATCGAGACCTACAAGGCGCGGGCCGCCGAGAAGCTGGGCCTGCGCACGCGCGCGGAGATCATCCGCTACGCCGCCGCGCACGGATGGCTCGACGCCCTGGCGCTCCGCTAGGCCCGAGCGAGCGTCGGCAGGATCGTCCCGCCGAAGGTCGGGCGCGCCGAATTTCATCCGTCAGGGATCAAATCCTCCCGCGGATCGTCTCTCTGGCGGACCGGTCACGGATGAGGGGAGACGGGTGAGCGTCGGATTGATCGCCCTGCTGGACGATGTTGCCTTCATGGTCAGGGCCGCGGCGGCCTCCCTCGACGACGTCGCCGGCCAAGCGGCGCGGGCCGGCACCAAGGCCGCCGGCGTCGTCATCGACGACGCGGCCGTGACGCCGCGCTACGTCGTCGGCTTCGCCGCGGAGCGCGAACTGCCGATCGTCGGCCGGATCGCCCTCGGGTCGCTGCGCAACAAGATCCTCTTCTTGCTGCCGGGTGCCCTGGCGCTCAGCGCCTTCGCCCCCTGGGCGATCACGCCGCTCCTCATGCTGGGCGGCGCGTACCTGAGCTTCGAGGGCGCCGAGAAGGTCTACGAGGCCGTGTTCGCCCATCACGGGCACGGCGACGAGGCGGACCAGGAGGGTGGCGCCGGCGGCGATCAGGCCCGCGAAGACCGCCGCGTGGCGAGCGCCATCAAGACCGACTTCATCCTCTCGGCCGAGATCATGGCCATCACCCTCGCGACGCTGCCGGAGGGCAGCTTCTGGATGCGCGCGGCGGTGCTGGCCATCGTCGCCGTCGGCATCACCGCGGGCGTCTACGGTGTGGTCGCGCTGATCGTGAAGGCCGACGATGCCGGTCTCGCCCTCGCCCGCAGCACCGCCGGCCCGCCGGTCGGAAATCTCATCCGCGGGCTCGGCCGCGGCGTGGTCAGGGGCATGCCGATCCTGCTCACGATCCTGGCGATCATCGGGACGGCGGCGATGATTTGGGTCGGCGGCGGGATCCTCATGCACGGGCTCGAGGCCTACGGCCTGTCGGCGCCGGCCCACGCCGCCCACGCGATGGCGGAGGCCGCTGCGGCGCGCGTGCCGTTCGCCGCGGGCCTCGTCGCGTGGCTCGTCACCGCGACGGTGTCGGGCGTGATCGGGCTGGTCGTCGGCGGAGCCCTGATCCCGCTGACGACATTCGTGCTGGCGCCGGCGTGGCGGGCCCTGTCAGGCCTGTGGCAGCGGCGCGCCTGACGGAAGGCCGTGATCGGGAGCCGCCGGGACCGGCGCGGTCGTCCCTGCGGGAGTGCCGTGGTGCTTGAGCGGCCTGTTGCCGCTCAGACGACGCAGCAGCACGTAGAAGACCGGCGTCAGGAACAGCCCGAAGGCGGTCACGCCGATCATGCCGGAGAACACCGCGACGCCCATCGCGCGGCGCATCTCCGATCCGGCGCCGGTCGCGGTGACCAGCGGCAGCACGCCCATGATGAAGGCCATCGACGTCATGAGGATCGGCCGCAGCCGGAGGCGGCTCGCCTCGATCGCCGCCTGGAGCGGGGTCCGCCCGGCGAACTCGAGCTCGCGCGCGAATTCCACGATCAGGATGGCGTTCTTGGCCGAGAGCCCGACGAGCACGATCAGGCCGATCTGCGTGAACACGTTGTTGTCGCCCGCCGACAGCCACACGCCGAACATGGCGGCGAGCAGGCCCATCGGCACGATCAGCAGGATGGCGAGCGGCAGGGCGAGGCTCTCGTACTGCGCGGCGAGCACGAGGAAGACCAGGAGCAGCGCCAGCGGGAAGACCCAGATCCCGGAATTGCCCGCGATGAACTCCTGGTACGTGAGATCCGTCCACTCGAAGGCGAAGCCCCGCGGCAGCGTCTCGGCCGCGATCCGCGTCGCAGCCGCCTGGGCCTGGCCCGACGAGTATCCGGGCGCCGCGCCGGCGTTGATGTCGGCGGACAGGAAGCCGTTGTAGCGCATGGCCCGCTCCGGTCCGGCGCTCTGGCGGACGCGCAGCAGGGCGGAGAGCGGCACCATCTCGCCCGAACCGGCCCGGACCTTCAGGAGGCCGACGTCGTCAGATCGGGCCCGGAACGGGGCGTCGGCCTGGACGCGCACCGAGTAGGTGCGGCCGAACTTGTTGAAGTCGTTCACGTAGAGCGAGCCGAGATAGATCTGCAGCGTGTCGAAGACGTCCGTCACCGGGATGTTGAGCTGACGTGCCTTCGTCCGGTCGATGTCGGCGAAGAGCTGCGGCACGTTCATCTGGAAGCTCGAGAACAGACCGACGAGTTCCGGTGCCTGGGCGGCCTTGGCCATGAACGCCTTGGTGGCGTCGTTCAGCGCCTCGTAGCCGAGGCCGGCGCGGTCCTCGATCTGCAGCTTGAAGCCGCCGATCGTCCCGAGGCCGTTGACCGGCGGCGGCGGGAACATCGCGATGAAGGCCTCGGGGATCGCGGCATACTTCTTGTTCAGCGACTGCGCGATCGCCGCCCCGTTGAGGGACGGGTCCTTGCGCTCGTCGAACGGCTTCAGCGTCGAGAACACGATCCCCGAGTTGGAACTGTTGGTGAAGCCGTTGATCGAGAGGCCCGGGAAGGCGACGGCGCTCTCGACGCCGGGCTCCTTGAGGGCGATCTCGCT
Organism: Methylobacterium sp. PvP105; assembly: GCF_017876975.1. Classification (NCBI taxonomy): domain Bacteria; kingdom Pseudomonadati; phylum Pseudomonadota; class Alphaproteobacteria; order Hyphomicrobiales; family Methylobacteriaceae; genus Methylobacterium; species Methylobacterium sp. PvP105. Next base: position 4,207,310 of record NZ_JAGIPA010000001.1, read on the forward strand.
CATGCGGCGGATGACCTCCTCCGTCCGGTCGAGGGTCGCGCCGTCGGGCAGCTGCGCGAAGCCCACGAGGTACTGCTTGTCCTGCCCGGGCACGAAGCCGCCCGGGATCTGGCGGAACAGGCCGCCGGTCAGTCCGACCAGCAGGACGTATAGGACCATCATCACGGTCTTGCGCGACACCGCGAAGCCGACGCCGCGGCCGTAGCCGTCCGAGGCCCGCCCGAAGGCGCGGTTGAACCGGCGGAAGAACCACCCGAGGAGCCGGTCGAGGACGCGGGTCAGGCGATCCTTCGGCGCGTGGTGGTCCTTCAGCAGCAGCGCCGACAGCGCCGGCGAGAGGGTCAGCGAGTTGATCGCCGAGATCACCGTCGAGATCGCGATGGTCAGGGCGAACTGCTTGTAGAACTGGCCGGTCAGCCCGCTGATGAAGGCCAGCGGCACGAAGACAGCGACGAGCACGAGGGCGATGGCGATGATCGGGCCCGAGACCTCGCGCATGGCCTGGTAGCTGGCCTCCCGCGGGGACAGGCCGCTCTCGATATTGCGCTCGACGTTCTCGACCACCACGATCGCGTCGTCGACGACGATGCCGATGGCGAGCACCAGGCCGAACAGGCTCAGCGCGTTGATCGAGAATCCGAAGACGTGCATCACCGCGAAGGTGCCGACAATGGAGACCGGCACGGCGAGCAGCGGGATGATCGACGCCCGCCACGTCTGCAGGAACAGGATCACCACCAGCACGACGAGGGCGATGGCCTCCAGCAGCGTGTGGATCACGGCCTCGATGGAGGCGCGCACGAACTGCGTCGGGTCGTAGACGATCTGGTAATCGACGCCCTCCGGCATGGTCCGCTTGATCTCCGCCATGGTGCGGCGGACCTCGTCCGAGATCTGGATCGCGTTCGAGCCCGGCGATTGGGAGATCGGGATCGCCACCGCCGACTTGTTGTCGAGGAGCGAGCGCAGGGCGTAGTCGGAGGCGCCGAGCTCGATCCGCGCGACGTCGCGCAGGCGGGTGATCGCGCCGTCGGTGCCGGTCTTGACCACGATGTCGCCGAACTGCTCCTCGCTGCTCAGGCGTCCCTCGGCGTTGAGCGAGAGCTGCAGGTCGAGGCCCGGGACGGCCGGCGACGCGCCGATCACGCCGGCCGCGGCCTCCACGTTCTGGGCCTGGATCTCGCGCACGACGTCGCGCGCGGACAGGCCGTGCTCGGCCACCTTCTGCGGGTCGAGCCAGATCCGCATCGCGTAGTCGCCGGAGCCGAAGAGCTGGACCTGGCCGACGCCGTCGAGCCGGGCCAGGCGGTCCTTGATGTTCAGCACCGCGTAGTTGCGCAGGTAGGTCATGTCGTAGCGCCCGTTCGGCGACACGAGATGCACGACCATCGTTAGGTCGGGGGAGCTCTTCACCGTGACGATGCCCAGCTGGCGCACCACGGCCGGCAGGCGCGGCTCGGCCTGCGAGACGCGGTTCTGGACGAGCTGCTGCGCCTTGTCGGGATCGGTCCCCAGCCGGAAGGTGACGGTCAGGGTCATGATGCCGTCGGTCGTGGCCTGGCTCGACATGTAGAGCATGCCTTCGACGCCGTTGATCTGCTCCTCGATCGGCGTCGCCACGGTCTCGACGATCACCTTGGGATTGGCGCCCGGGAAGGTGGCGCGGACGACCACGGAGGGCGGGACCACGTCCGGGTACTCGGAGATCGGCATCGCGAAGAGCGAGAGCAGGCCGCCGATGAAGATGAGCATCGAGAGCACGCCCGCGAAGATCGGGCGGTCGATGAAGAACTTGGAGAGATTCATGCCGCCCTCCGAGGGCTCGAGGCAGGGGCGTCCCGGCGGCCGTAGGCGGCCGCCGTCATCGTCGCGTCGGGGATCTGACTCGGGGGAAGGGAGGCGCGCCCGAGCGGCTTCCGTCAGCGCTGGGCGAGCTTGCGCGGTCCGGACCCGCTGTCCTGCGGCCGCGCTCCCATCGCCACGGGCTCGGGGCTCAGGAGCGTCCCGGGACGGACGCGCTGCAGGCCGTTGACCACGATGCGCTCGCCGCCCGACAGGCCGGAGGTGACCACGCGGAGTCCGTCGACGGCTCGACCGAGGGTCACGGCGCGGAACTCGGCCCGGTTGTCCGCCCCTACCGCGAGCACGAACTTCTTGTCCTGATCGGTGCCGACGGCCCGTTCGTCGACGAGGACGAGGCGTTCCGGAGCGGCCTGACCGAGGCGCATCCGCGCGAACTGGCCCGGGATCAGGCGGCCGTCACCGTTGGAGAAGGTCGCGCGCACGCGGACCGTGCCGCTGCGCGCATCGACCTTGTTGTCGATGAACTGGAGATGCCCGCTGGCGCGCGCGCCGTCGGCGGTCGCCATCTCGACGGGGATGCGGCCGAGCTTGCCGCGCCGGCCGCCCGGCTCGGCGACCGAGGCCAGCGCCTTCAGGACCACGCCCTCGTCGGCGTCGAAGCTGGCGTAGACGGGATCGACCGAGACCAGCGTGGTCAGCACGGCGGCCGCCGCGCCCGTCGCCACGAGGTTGCCCGGCGTGATCTCGCGGCGGCCGACGCGGCCGCTCACCGCAGCCCGCACCTGCGTGTAGCCGAGGTTGAGGCGCGCGGCCTCCAGCGCCGCCTTCGCCGCGTCGAGGCTCGCCCGAGCCTCCTTGAACGCGTTGGCCCGGACGTCGAGGTCGCGTGCCGTAACGATGTGCTGATCCGACAGCTTCTGCCCACGCTCGAGGTCGCTCGCCGTCAGGCCGACGCGCGCCTCGGCGCCCGCGACCTGGGCCTCGAGCCTCTGGACCTCGGCCGCGTAGGGCGCGGGGTCGATGGTCACCAGCAGGTCCCCGGCCTTGACCAGCTCGCCTTCGGCGAAATGCGTGGCCAGGATCGCACCGCCGACCCGGGCGCGCACGTCGATGCGTTCGACCGCTTCCAGGCGCCCCGAGAACTCGTCCCAGAGGATGACGTCGCGCGGCTCGACGGTCGCGACCGCGGCCGGCATCGCCACCTCGGCCGGTGGCGTCGCGGCGATGGCCGCGGTTCCTCGGATCAGCGTCCCCGGTACGAGAGCGTAGGCAGCGCCCGCCAGAAGTGCGATGGCGAGACCGCCGGCGGCGAAGCGCCGGACGGGGAGAGGACCGCGAGAGGGATGACGCTGAGGTTCCACGAGCGACTCCGACATCTGTACAGGTCGCTACACATGTCGGCATGGACGCGGGGCGTCAAGTGACTTATCTACCACTCGATATAAAAGTTGGAGTCCAGAGGCAATGGTGATGGGGCGCCCCCGGTCCTTCGACACGGACAAGGCCCTCGACGAGGCGATGGAGGTGTTCTGGCGCCACGGCTACGACGGCGCGAGCCTCGCGATGCTGACGAAGGCGATGGGCATCAAGCCTCCGAGTCTCTACGCGGCCTTCGGCAGCAAGGAGGGGCTGCTCAAGGCCGCCCTCGACCGATACGCGCAGCGTCGTTCCGAGCACATGCGCTTCGTCCTGGCGGGCGAGACCGCGCACGACGTGGCCGAGCGCTTCCTGAGCAGCATCGCCGAGAGCCACACCGATCCGGCGAACCCGCCCGGCTGCCTCCTGGTCCAGGGCGGGCTCGCCTGCGGGGCGGGTTCGGAGAACATCCCGTTCGAGCTGGCAGCCCGGCGGGCGCAGAGCGAGATGGAACTTCGCGAGCGCTTCGTCCGGGCCCGGGAGGACGGTGACCTCCCGGCGGACGCCGATCCGGTCGCCCTCGCACGGTTCCTGTCGACCGTCGCCTCCGGCATGGGCGTGCTGGCCTCCTCGGGCGCCGACCGCGAGGCGCTGCGGGAAGTCGCGCGCGTCTCGCTGCGGGCCTTCGCGAAGGGGGAGGACGTTTGAGACGCGCTTACCCGGCGCGATCTTGCACCCCGGACCGGTCGATCGACCCTGGACGGTGCCGGGCCAGGACGTCGCGCAGCGCCCGCGCGACCTGCTCGGCCGAGTAAGGTTTGCGCACGAGCTCGAATCCGTGCGCGTCGTCCCGCGCGAGCGCGTCGCTGTAGCCGGTGGTCAGAATGACCGGCAGCGCGGGGTGGTCGGCGCGCAGCCGGCGCGCGAGCTCGACGCCGCCCATCCCGGGCATCACCACGTCCGAGAAGACGGCGTCGAACCGGAACGGCACCTTCTCCATCTCGGCGAGCGCGGCCTCGGCGTTGTGGGCCCAGACGGTCGCGTGGCCGAGATCTTCCAGGAGCTGCGTGCAGAAGCGCCCGACCTCGAGATTGTCCTCCACGACCAGCACGCAGAGCGCGCGGTCCTCGCCTGCCGGCGCGTCCATGACGGCCCCGTCGTCCGCCGCCGCGGGCGGCGGGTCGACCTCCGGCAAGTAGAGGGTGAAGGTCGCCCCGCGACCGACATGGCTCACGACCTCGACGTCGCCGCCCGACTGCTTGGTGAAGCCGATCACCTGTGAGAGGCCGAGCCCCGTGCCCTTGCCGACGGCCTTGGTGGTGAAGAAGGGCTCGAAGATCCGTCCCAGCAGATCCGGCGCCACGCCAGGCCCCTCGTCCGTCACCGCGACGGCGGCGAACGGTCCGGGTGCGCCGGCATGGCCGCGGATCGGCGGCAGGGCGGCGCCGCAGGTGAGCCTGAGCGTCAGCGTGCCCTCGCCGTCCATGGCGTCGCGGGCATTCATTGCGAGGTTGACCAAAGCCGTCTCGAATTGGCTCGGGTCGGCCCGCACGTGGCAGCGCGCGTCGTAGATCTCCGTCACGATCCGGACGCGCCCGCCCGTCACGGCGTTCAGCATGTCGGCCATCTCGCCCAGCCGCGCCCCGACATCGAAGACTTCGGGCGCGAGCGGCTGGCGACGGGCGAAGGCCAGGAGCTGGTTCGTCAGCCGCGCGGCGCGGTCGACCGTGTCGGAGACCGCCTCCAGGTAACGGGTGCGGCGCTCCTCGGCGAGATTTGGCCGGCGCAGGAACTCGACGGACGAGCGGATGATGGTCAGCAGGTTGTTGAAGTCGTGCGCGACGCCGCCGGTGAGCTGGCCGACCGCCTCCATCCGCTGCGCGTGGCGCAGCGCCTCCTCGGCGCGCGCGATCTGCTCCTGGTGGCGCAGGCGCTCGGTGATGTCCTGGGCGTACTGGAAGGCGCCGATCCGTCGACCGCGCGCGTCGCGCAGCGTCGTGAACTTCAGCTCGTAAGAGGGCCGCTTGCGGCCGGGATCGCCGAAGGCCTCCGCGACGGTGAACTCCTCGCCCGCGAGGGCGCGTGACCAGACCGCCTGCGCGGCGGCACGCTGCTCGGGATAGCCGGACAGCAGATCCAGCAGATTGGCCCCCACGGCCGGGCGCAGGCCGTAAATCGCCTCGAACGCGTCAGCGTAAGCCGCGTTCACGGCGAGGAAACGGTACTCGGTATCCAGCGCGCCCACGAGCGCGTCGGTGGTCTCGAACACGTCCGCCCAGAGCTTGCGCTGAGCGAGGGCCTCCGCGACGCGCCGCTCCAGGGTGGCGTTCATCTCGCGCAGACGGTCCTCGGCGAGCTTGCGGTCGTGGATATCCTCGACCACGCCGTACCAGCGGACAATGGCACCGTCCTCGGCCCGGCGCGGCTGCGCGCGGGCGCGCATCCACCGGTAAGTCCCGGTCCGCGCGACGCGGATGCGGTAATCGACATCGACCGTCTCGCCCGAAGCGAGGCACTGCGTGAACACCGTGATGGTCCACGGCAGATCATCCGGGTGCAGCGCCCTGGTCCAGCCCGTGCCGTCCGGCTCGCCGGGCGCCTGTCCCGTCAGGTCGAGCCAGCGCTTGGAGTAGGAGGTGATGTTGCCCTGCGGGTCGCAGGTCCACGGCACCTGCGGGTTGAGTTCGACCGTGTGGCGGAAGTGATCCTCGCTCTCGCGCAGCCGCGCCTCGCCGAGGACGCGCGCCGTGGTCTCGGCGGTGACGCAGAACAGGCCGCTGATCGCTCCGGCATCGTCCAGCACCGGCGAGTAGGTGAAGGACCACCAGCCCTGCTCGGACCGGCCGTCCCGCGACAGGTCGAGCATGACGTCGGTCAGGGTCTGGCTCTCGCCCGCGAGGGTCGCAGACACCAGGGGTGCGATCTCGTCCCAGATGCTGGCCCAGACCTCGCGGAAGGGACGACCGAGGGCCGTGGCGAGGCGGTAGCCGAGGACCGGCCGGTAGGCGTCGTTGTAGAAGCAGAGCAGGTCCGGTCCCCAGGCCAGGAACATCGCGGTGGGGCAGGATAGCATCAGTCCGAGCGCGCTGCGCAGGGCCGACGGCCACCCGTCGGGCGGCCCGAGCGGCGTTTCCGCCCAGTCACGGGCGCGGATCTCCGTCCCCGTCAGACCGCCGGGCGGCAGGAACCTGAACGGATCAGCCACGACGGAACCGTGCCGCCGGCGGGACGTCTCGGTGACCGCGCGCGCTCCGCCCGGTCGAGCGGGCGCCCGCCCCGATCGGAGGCTGCCGCGTGGCCCGGTACTCGGCGCGAGATGAGGTTCTGCCGGTCATGCCGTCCGTGTCACCTGTCGTCCCGAGGTCGCCGACGATGATCGTTGTCGACGCGCGATGTTCCCAGATTCGGATCCCGCGCGGGCGATCGCTGCCGCGCCGTATATGGCGATCCGAACCCGTCGTGTCGGCGCGGGATCCCGCGGGGAAATGCCGCCGGCCCGATGTTTATTGCCGGCGGCCATACTTTCGCCGCCCGAGAACCCCTCTCACGGAACCATCCGGACCGTGCGAAACTACCATTCCGATGGACCTCTCCCGCATACGCGAGGACGAAGCGGCGCGCCTGCGCGCCCTCGACCGTTACTGCCTGGTCGACACGCCGCGTGAGCAGGATTTCGACGAGATTGCCGAGGCGGCCGCCGAGCTGTGCGGGACTCCCATCGCGGTGGTCAACTTGGTCGGGGACGGGCGGCAATTCTTCAAGGCCGAAGTCGGACTGGGCATACGGCAGACGCCAATCGAAACTTCGTTCTGTCGCCAGGCTATCCTGCAGCAGGATTTCCTCCACGTACCCGACGCGACGCGGGACCCGCGCTTCCAGGGCAATCCGCTCGTCACGGGGGAGCCGGGGCTGCGCTTCTATGCCGGGGCGCTGCTGAAGACCGCCGACGGTCATCCAATCGGCACCGTCTGCGTCCTCGACACCAAGCCCCATCAGCTCAGCGACCGGCAGCGCGCGGGCCTGCTCCGGCTCGCCCGCCAGACGATGGCGCAGATGGAGCTGCGCCGCTCCCTGCGCGAGCAGGCCGAGCAGCGCCTGCTGCACGCGCGCATCCTCGACAGCGCCACCGACTATGCCATCGTGGCGATGGATCCCGAGGGACGCGTCACCCGCTGGAACGCCGGTGCCGAGCGCATCCTGGGCTGGTCGGAAGCCGAGATGCTGGGTGGCACGATCGGGGTGATCTTCACCCACGAGGATCGCGCCGCCGAGCGGCCGACGCGTGAGATGAGGCAATCCCTCGAGTCGGGCAGCGCGCCGGACGAGCGCTGGCATCTGCGCAAGGACGGCAGCCGCTTCTGGGCCAGCGGCGAGATCATGCCGCTGAGATCCGAGGACGGCGCCCTCGTGGGGTTCGTCAAGATCCTGCGTGACCGCACCGAGCAGCGCGCGGCCGACGCCGCCTTGGAGGCCAGCGAGCTGCGCTACCGCTCGCTCGTCGAGGTCAGCCCGCAGATCGTCTGGTTCGCCAACGCGGAGGGCAGCGTCACCTACTGCAACGCCTACTGGTACGATTACACGGGCCTACCCGCCGGCGCGACCGGCGAGCAGAGCTGGATGAGCGTCATCCATCCCGATCACCGGGAGGCGACGCGTGCGGCGTGGCTCGCGGCGGCCGGCGCGGGGCGTCTCTACGAGGTGGAGTTCCCCCTGCGGCGCGCGGACGGGCAGTACCGCTGGTTCCTCTCCCGCGCCCACCCCGTCCGCGACGGGGACGGCGAGCGGCGCAGCTGGATCGGCACGACCATCGATATCCACGAGCGCAAGTTGGCCGAGGAGCGCTTCCAGGTCCTGACCGAGCTGGCCCCGGCGATAATCTGGTTCGGCAATCCGGACGGCAGCCTCAACTACCTCAACGACCGGTGGTACGCCTACACCGGCCAGACGCCCGAGCAGGCGCTGCCGATGGGCTGGGACCGGCCGGTCCATCCGGACGACCTCCCGGGCCTGCTGCAGGCGTGGGAGACGGCGCGGAGCCGGGAGGTCATGTACGACACCGAGGCCCGCCTGCGCCGCCACGACGGCACCTACCGCTGGTTCCTCATTCGGGCCGAGCCCCTGAAGGACGCGAGCGGCGCGGTCGTGGGCTGGCTCGGCAGCAACAGTGACATCCATGACCGGCGCCGCGCCGAACTGGAGTTGCGTGAGGCCAGGGAGCAGCTGGCCTTGGCCGTCGAGGCCACCGCCACCGGGATCTTCGACTACGATCTCGTCGCCGACGTGTTGACCTGGGACGCGCGCACCCGCGCCCTGTTCGGCCTGCCGCCCGACGCGCCCGTGAGCTACGACGTCTTCCTGGCCGGGCTTCACCCGGATGACCGCGCCTGGGTCGACGCGGCGGTCCAGCGCGCCATCGACCCGACCGGTCTCGGCACCTACGACATCGCCTTTCGCGTTGTCGGATTGCAGGACGGGGTCGAGCGCTGGGTCGCCGCTAAGGGTCAAGCCTTCGCGGCGGACGGGCGGACGGTGCGATTCATCGGCACCACGCGCGACGTCACCGCGAGCCGGCGCGCCGAGAATGCGACCCGCGAGGCGGAGGAGCGCTATCGGCTCGCGGCCCGTGCGACCAACGACGCGATCTGGGACTGGGATCTGGCGAGCGACCACATCCTCTGGAACGAGGCCGTGCAGACCCTGTTCGGCTACGCGGCCGACGCGGTGGGCGCGAGCGGGTCGTGGTGGAAGGCGCAGATCCACCCCGAAGACCGGGCGCGCGTGACGGCCGGCATCTACGCCGTGATCGACGACAGCATCGAGCACTGGTCCGAGGAGTACCGCTTCCGGAAAGCGGATGGCGACTACGCCTACGTTCTCGACCGCGGCTACGTGCTGCGCGACGCGGCCGGGCAGGCCGTGCGGATGATCGGTGCCATGCTCGACATCACTGAGCGCAAGCGCGCCGAGGAGCATCAGCGCCTTCTCACCGGTGAGTTGCAGCACCGGGTCAAGAACACGCTGGCGATGGTCCAGGCCATCGCCAACCAGACGTTCCGCAACGCCGCCGACCTGGACGCGGCCCGGGACGCCTTCTCGGCGCGCCTGATCCTGCTGGGCCGCGCGCACGACATCCTGACCCGGGCGAGCTGGACCGAGGCACCCATCGCCGACGTGGTGGACGGCGCTCTCGCGGTGCATCAGGGCGGCGCCGGGACGCGCATCCGCGTGAGCGGGCCCGGCGTGCTCCTCGCCGCCAAGCCGGCGCTCGCCCTGGCGCTGGCGCTGCACGAACTCGCCACCAACGCGGCCAAGTACGGGGCGCTCTCGACCGCGGAGGGCGGCGTCGATCTCCGCTGGCACGTGGTACACGAGGCCGCCGAGCCGCGCTTCTGCCTGACATGGTCGGAGACGGGTGGACCGCCGATCCTCGCGCCCCCCGTGCGGCGCGGCTTCGGCTCGCGGCTGATCGAGCGCAGCTTCTCCGTCGAAGTCGGCTGCGAGGTCAGGCTCACCTTCGCCCCGACCGGCCTGATCTGCCGGCTCGAAGCCCCCCTCGCCGCGATGCAGGAAGCGCCGAGCGCCGCCGCCTGAGACGCGGCCTGACAGGCTCTCGCGCGGGCGCGTCAGGTCCGGGTGCCGCGGGCCCGCGATACCCGCGGCGCGCGGGTCGGGCCTTCCGCCGACGCGATCACCAGCGCCGCGAGAACGACGGCGGCCGCGTCCTCGGCCAAGCCGCGGCTCTGGCCGGACGCGGTACGAGAATCGCCACCCCGTGCCGACCGGCCGATCAGCGTGCCCGCGACCGCGCCGGCCGCGCCGGCCAGGGCCCCAAATTCGGGTGAGGTGCGTTGCCCGGCCAGGGCCCATCCGCCGACCGCACCGATGGCCAGTCGGAACGCGAAGGAGGGAGGGATGCGGCGATCGGGCGCGAACGGCATCTTGTCGCCGGCCATCTCCGCCAGGGCGGCCGCCGTCGCCACCCCGCGCGCGGCGACACCGGCCGGGATCGGCGCGCGGCGCGTCCGTCCTCCAGAGGCGGCCCAGGTCAGGGCGGCGCAGGCCGACAGGCTCCGCATCCCCGCGACGAACCCGATGCCGAAAGAGGTCGCGTAGCCCTGCATGTCGCCCGTCCGCGCGTTCACTGTCCAAGGGCAAGGCGGCGGCGGGACGCGCTGTTCCGAGCGTGCGGCGGTCCGCAGCGCCCGTGGAACCGCGCCACATCCGGATCGCCCCGCAGTCGGCGCCCTAGCCCATCGTCTCTCGCATCAGTTCCGGCACGACGCCCGGCAGTTCCCGGGCAAGGAAGCCGACCGGGCCGATCGCCCCGGCGAGGCGCCGGCCGGCTTCGCCGTGCAGGAACACGCCCCAGAGAGCGGCCGAGATCGGCGGCAGGCCGCGCGCGAGGAGCCCGACGATGAGGCCGGCCAGAACGTCGCCCGAGCCCGACGTCGCGAGGCCGATGCCACCGCCGGCATAGAGCCAGCGCCCGCCCTGCGGCTCCACGATCCACGTCGTGGCCCCCTTCATCACCACGACCGATCCCAGAAGCTCGGCTGCCGCGCGCGCCGCCTCGAGCGGATCCGCCTCCACCGCCTCGCGGCGGCGGTCCAGGAGCCGCGCCATCTCGCCGGCATGGGGCGTGACTACCGCCCGCCCGGCGCGGGCCCTGACGGCCCCCGCACGGGCGCGGAGCTCGGACAGTGCGGTGGCGTCGAGGATGAAGGACGCGTCGGCGCCGAGCAGCTCGACCGCGAGTGCCGCGGTCGGCGCCTCGCCGAGCATTCCGGGCCCGATCAGGACGGCGTCGCATCCGTCCGCCAGCGTCCGCAGGCTGGTCGCAGCCTGCGCGACATCGACGGCGCCATCCGCGGTCTCCGGCAATCCGACGACCATGGCTTCGGGCACCATCAGTCCCATGCCGGCGGCCGCGCGCGCGACGGTCGCGATCCTCAGCCTCCCGGCGCCCGCGCGCAGGGCGGCGACGGCGGCCAGCAGGGCCGCCCCCGGGACCGAGGCCGAGCCGGCAACCACGAGCGCCCTGCCGCGCGCGTCCTTGCTCCCCGCTTGCGGGAGCGGCAGCGGGTGCTCCCTGAGAGAAGCGGCCGTGAGGGGCGTGTGCTTCATCGGGCGAGCGTGGCCGCAGTAGGTCGGATTCTCATGATCGCTCTGCCATGGGCTATCGCCGCCCCGAGGTCGCGGCGCGGCGGTCCGGGCTTGCCGATGACAGCCCGGCAGGATGACAGTTGGTTCCGACGACCGACCGCTCGGGCTATCGCCCCGCTCGGAGCGGGACGAGCCGCGTGCCCTCTCCGACGCGCCTGGAGCGCACCGCGAAGGCGGCCGGAAACGACAAAGGCCGCAGAGCTGCGGCCTTGTACGTCGCTCGTATGGTTGGGAAAACTGGAGCGGGCGAAGGGATTCGAACCCTCGACCCCAACCTTGGCAAGGTTGTGCTCTACCCCTGAGCTACACCCGCTCACTGTGCCGCGCCGCCCGGACTTTCGTGCCGGCGGCCCCCGGCGCGGCTCTCTAAACACCATTCCGCCGGGCGACGCAAGCGCCCTTTTCGCGAACCGTGACGATTTACCAATTCGGCTCCGGCGGGAGGCTCTCGCGGAGCTCTCGGAGACGGGCGCGGGTCCCCCGCGTTGTGCCCTCGGGGAGCGCGTCCACCGGGAAGAAGGCGCACTCGGCGATCTCCCGATCCGGCGCCTTGGGACACAGGACCGTGAAGGCCGGCAGGACGAACAGGGCGACGTGGTCCCGGGGAGCGGCGGCGACGTTCCGATAGAGGCCATGCAGGCGCGGCTCTCCCTCGGGGACGATCTCCGCCTCCTCGCGGAACTCCCGCACCATCGCGTCGCGCGCGGTCTCGCCGCGCTCGACGCCGCCGCCAGGAAGGTGCCAGCCACTCACGTAGGTGTGGCGCACCAGGGCCACCCGCCCCGCCCCGTCGAGTGCGACGCCGCGCACGCCGAGGGTCATGCCCCGGGACGCGAGCGCCCCGAGGTGAAACAGGCGCCGCAGGACCGGCCGATCGAGGATCATGCGGCTGCGCGGCTCACACGACGTCGAGGGTGATGGCGCCGAGACCGTCGATCGCCGCGACCATGCGCTGGCCGCGCTGGACCGGACCGACGCCGGAGGGCGTGCCGGTGAAGATCAGGTCGCCGGCCTGTAGGACGAAGTAGCCCGAAAGGTAGGCGATCTGCTCGGCGACGGACCAGATCATGTCGGCGAGGTCGCCCTTCTGGCGGATCTCGCCGTCGACCGACAGGGTGATCGCGCCCTTCGCCGGGTGGCCGATGACGGAGACCGGGTGGAGGGCGCCGACCGGGCCCGAACCGTCGGCGGCCTTGGCGGTGTCCCAGGGCCGGGACATCTTCTTGGCCTCGTCCTGGACGTCGCGCCGGGTCATGTCGAGGCCGATGGCGTAGCCGTAGACGTGCTCCAGCGCGGTCTCGGCCGGAATGTCGCTGCCGCCGCTGGCGAGGGCCGCCACCATCTCCACCTCGAAATGGTAGTTGGCGGTCTTCGGCGGGTAGGCGTGGGCCGTGGGTTCCGGGCCGACGATCTGCAGGGCGTCGGCAGGCTTCATGAAGAAGAACGGCGGCTCACGGTCCGGGTCCGCACCCATCTCACGGGCATGGGCGGCGTAGTTGCGGCCGACGCAGTAGACGCGGCGCACGGGGAAGAAGTCGCTGCTGCCGACGATGGGGAGCGCGATGCGGGGCGGGTTCTGGATGACGGAGAGCATCTCTGCCTCTGCGTTGGATCGTCCGGGTGGCCCGGCGCGACGACGCACGGGCCCTACATCACCGTTGTAAGGTTCGCATCGGCGCGCGCCATACCGGCGCTTGCGTACGGCCTCCTCTGGCCTACAGAATCCACGCGATGACGCCGACAGCCGACCTCGACACCCTGCTGACCGCCCTCCGGGACGGGCTCGGCGCGCGGCACGTGCTGACGGACCCGGACGGCCTGGCGCCCTACCTGACGGAGAGCCGACGCCTGTTCACCGGGTCGGCCCTGGCCGTGCTGCGGCCGGGAAGCACGGAGGAGGTCGCCTTCGCGGTCCGCGCCTGCACGCAGGCCGGCGTCGCCGTGGTGCCGCTCGGCGGCAACACCGGCCTCACCGGCGCCGGCGTGCCGCGCGGCGGCGTCGTTTTGTCTCTGGAGCGCGTGAACCGCCTGCGCGCGGTGGATCCCGTGGACGCCACCATCACGGTGGAGGCCGGGATGATCCTGCAGGACGTGCAGGAGGCGGCCGAGGCCGCCGGCATGCTGTTCCCGCTCTCCTACGCGTCGCGCGGATCCGCCCGGATCGGCGGCGGCGTCAGCACCAATGCCGGCGGCATCGCGGTCCTCGCCTACGGGAACGCCCGCGACCTCGTCCTCGGGCTCGAGGTCGTCCTCGCCGACGGGCGCGTCTGGAACGGGCTCAAGGCCCTGCGCAAGGACAATGCCGGCTACGACCTGAAGCAGCTCTTCATCGGGTCGGAAGGCACGCTGGGCGTCGTCACGGCGGCGGTTCTGAAGCTGTTCCCGCGGCCGCGCTCGACGAGCGTCGCCTTCGTGGGGCTCGCCTCGGCCAGGGCGGCCCTGGACCTGTTCGTCTTCCTGCGGACGCGGATGGACCGCGACCTCACGGCGTTCGAGTACCTGCCGCCCTTCGCCCTCGAGATCGTGCTGCGCCACGTGCCGGGCACGGTTCGGCCCCTCGACGGCGCGCACGGCGCCTACGCCCTGATCGAGGTCGCGTCCGCCCGCCCCGATGCCGACACGGGGGCCGAACTCGAGTCGGCCCTCGGGCAGGCCCTGGAGGACGGGATGATCGCCGACGCCACGATCGCGACCAGCGGGGCCCAGAACGCCGCGCTCTGGCGCCTGCGCGAAGGCGTTCCCGAGGCGCAGACCCGCGAGGGCGCCTCGATCAAGCACGACGTCTCGGTGCCGCTCTCCCGCCTGCCCGAGTTCCTGGAGCGGGCGGGCGCGGCCTGCCTCGCCGAGATGCCGGGCCTGAGGCCTTGCGGCTTCGGCCATTTCGGCGACGGCAACATCCACTTCAACCTGTCGCAACCGCTCGGCATGGAGCCCGCAGAGTTCCTCGCCGCGTGGGGTCGGTTCAACCGGATCGTTCACGACCTCGTGCACGCGCTCGGCGGCTCCATCGCGGCCGAGCACGGCGTCGGGCTGATCAAGCGCGAGGAACTCGCGCGCTACGGCGACCCGGTCGGGCTCGACCTGATGCGGCGCCTCAAGGCCGCCCTGGATCCGGAAGACCTGCTCAACCCCGGCAAGGTCCTCGTGCGGACCGACCGCGCCGCGCCGACGGGCTGAGGAAATTTGTGCATCGCGCCATAATTCGGCGCGCAGGCGGGTGCAGGACGGCCACGCCGCGCCGCCAACCGGCCGGGCGGCCCGTCGCGTTAAGCCGCTGCTAACGCTTCGGACAGACCTTCATCACAGACGGCGGAGACGGATCCGTCAGCGCCAGGCATGGCAATTGCTCTGAGGCCTCCCTATCTCGCACATGCGAGATCGAACGACGAACCGTCACCGACAGGCTGTTTTCATACCCATCTGGAGACCGACGGAATGCCCACCTCTCAGGCCCGCGTGCAGACCACCGAGGCGAGCCGCTACCTGCAGCAGCTCTGCCGGCACTGGAGCCACAAGTTCAAGGTCGAGGCGACCCCCGTTCACGGCACCGTGCCCTTCGGCGAGGACCGCGTCTGCACCTTCGATGCCGAGCCCGACGCCCTGGTGATGCGCATCGACAGCTCCGACCCGGTCAACCTTACCCGGCTCGAGAACGTCGTGGCCGACCACCTCGCCCGCTTCGCCTTCCGCGAGAGCCTCGGCGACATCCGCTGGTCGCGCGCCGCCTGAGGGACCGCGCGGCGCGATCACGCCGACCCGTCCGGACGCCGGCCCGGGCGGGCTGCCCGATCCCGCCCGAAGCGCGGCAGTGGCGCACCACTTGCACGCGAACCCGGCTTGCGGCCAGATCGGGCGCCGCCGCGACCGGGATCGATTGATGAAGCGACGCACCCTGCTGACAGGCGCCGGAGCCCTGATGGCCGGCGCCCTCGCCAAGCCGGCACTGGTCCGCGCGGCCTCGGCGACGACCCTGCGGTTCGTGCCCTACGCGGACTTGGCGCTTCTCGACCCGATCATCACCACCAACTACGTCACGCGCACCCACGCGCTGATGATCTTCGACACCCTCTACAGCCTCGACACCGCCTACCGCGCCCAACCGCAGATGGTGGCGGGGCACGAGGTCGCGTCCGACGGCCTCACGTGGCGCCTGACCCTGCGGGACGGCCTGCGCTTCCACGACGGGACGCCGGTCCTCGGCCGCGACGTCGTGGCGAGCCTGAAGCGCTGGGCGCAGCGCGATGCCTACGGCGGGGCCCTGTTCGCGACCGTGGATGAACTCACGGCGCCCACCGACACGGTCGTGCAGTTCCGCCTGAAGCGGCCCTTCCCGCTCCTGCCGGACGCCCTGGCCAAACCGACTTCCTACGTCCCGGTGATCATGCCGGAGCGCCTGAGCGCGACACCCGCGACGCAGCCGGTGCCGGAGATGGTCGGCAGCGGCCCGTTCCGCTTCGCCGCCGACGAGCGGGTCCCGGGTTCGCTCAACGTCTACCGCCGGTTCGAGGCCTATCGACCGCGCGCCGACGGCACGCCGAGCTTCACGGCCGGACCGCGGATCGCGCATTTCGACCGCGTCGAGTGGCGCACGATCCCCGACGGCGCGACCGCGGCCGGCGCCCTGCGCTCGGGCGAGATCGACTGGTGGGAGCAGCCGCTCGTCGACCTCGTGCCGGACCTGAGCCGCCAGCCCGCCGTGCGCGTGGATCTGGTGGAGACCGCCGGGCTGATCGGCCAGATCCGCCTCAACCACACCCTGCCGCCCTTCGACAATCCCGCGATCAGCCGGGCGCTCCTCGCGGCCGTCGACCAGACCGAGATGATGGACGCCGTCGCCGGCAGCGACCCGGCGATCCGGCGCGGGCCCGTCGGCATCTTCACGTCCGGCGGACCGATGGCGTCGTCGGCCGGCATGGAGGCGCTGACCGGCCCCCGCGACCTCGCCGCCGCGAAACGGGCTCTGGCGGCGGCGGGCTACAAGGGCGAGCGCGTCGTGCTGCTCTCCGGGACCGACGTGCCGCGGATCAACGCGATCTGCGAGGTGATGGCCGATGCCTGCCGGAAGATCGGGATGAACCTCGACGTCGTCGCCACCGACTGGGGCACGGTCAACCAGCGGATCCTGAACGCCAAGCCCCTGGACCAGGGCGGCTGGTCGATGTTCGGCATCTTCTCCGGCGGGCTGGACCACCTCTCGCCGGCCTACCACCTGGCCGTCCGCGGGAACGGCCGGGCCGGCGTGCCAAGCTGGCTGACGGACGCGCCCCTGGAGGAGCTGCGCGGCGCGTGGTTCGACGCGCCGGACCTCGACGCCCAGAAGGCCCTGGCGGCGCGGATCCAGGCGCGGGCGCTGGAGGTCGGCGCCTACCTGCCCTGCGGCCAGTATTTCCAGCCGACCGCCTACCGGCGGGACCTCGAAGGCATGCTGACCGGGCTGCCGCTGTTCTGGAATCTGCGCCGGTCGGCCTGACCGGGCAGTTGCGGGCTCACCCGACGCTCATCAGGCTGGCATTGCCGCCGGCCGCCGCGATGTTGATCGTGGTGGTGACCTCCTCCACCAGGCCGGCCGGATCGTAGAGGTCGCCGGCCGCCAGCGCCTCCGGGCAGCGGGCCTGGATCGGCAGGATCGCGCCGTCGCGCGCCGCGACGGCCCTGTTCACGGCCCTCAGGGCAGCGTCGTCGCCCGCGAACAGGACGCCGTCGATATCGCTCGCGCGCCCGAGATCCGGGGCTCGGGCGACCCGCGCCGCGCACGTCGCCGGCAGATCGCCCAGGGCCGGCCCGCGCCCCTCCGGCCCGACGACGACCGCCGCGTTGCCGGTGCCGAGGATCGCACCGAGCTGGAGAAGGAGCGCCGTCTCGGTCGCGGCGACGGCCGCGATCCGTCCCCGGGGACGCAGCGCGTACAGGTTGCGCTCCCCCACGGGACCGGCCAGAGCGGTCGCACCCCGGCCGGGATAGCGAACGGATTCGAGCCGGTCCGCGAGGTCGTGGCGGTGCCGCGACCGCAACCACGCCGTGTAGGGACGGAGCGCCCCGTCGTCGGCGGCCAGCCCGTCGCGGGCGGCGGCGGGCGCGCGTCGCAGCAGGCGGCCGAGGGAAAGCGGGCCGCCGGCCTTCGGGCCCGTCCCCGACAGCCCGGAGCCGCCGAAGGGCTGCACGCCGACGACCGCACCGATGATGTTGCGGTTCACGTAGCGGTTGCCGGCCCGCACGCGGCCGAGGACGCGGTCGATGGTCTCGTCGATGCGGCTGTGCAGCCCGAAGGTAAGTCCGTAGCCGGTCGCGTCGATCGCCGCGAGGAGCGCGTCGAGGGCGTCGCGGCGATAGCGCAGCACGTGCAGCACCGGCCCGAACACCTCCTGCTCGACATCGGCGACGGCCCCGATCTCGATCATGGTCGGCGGCACGAAGGTCCCGGCGTCGGCTTCGGGCGGCAGGGGGAACTGCGCCACCGGGAAGCCGCGCGCGCGCATGTGCGCCACGTGGCCGATGATCCGATCGGCGGCCTCGGCGGTGATGACCGGCCCGACATCGACGGCGAGGCGCCGCGGATCGCCCACTCGCAACTCCCGGAGAGCGCCTTTCAGCATGTGCAGCGTCAGGTCGGCGATCTCCTCCTGCAGGCACAGGATCCGGAGCGCGGAGCAGCGCTGGCCCGCGGAATCGAAGGCCGAGGCGATCACGTCGGCCACCACCTGCTCGGCGAGCGCCGAGGAATCGACCACGAGGGCGTTCTGGCCGCCGGTCTCGGCAACGAACGGCACCGGCTCGTTGAAGCGGTTCAGTCGCTCCGCCAGAGCGCGCTGAATGCCCTTGGCCACGGCCGTCGATCCGGTGAACATCACGCCCTGCACGCGCGGATCCTCGACCAGGGCGGCGCCGACTCTGCCGTCGCCCGGCAGGAGGTGCAGCGCCTCCGCGGGGATCCCGGCCGCGTGCAGCGCGCGGACGGCAGCCGCCGCGATCAGCGGGGTCTCCTCGGCGGGTTTCGCCAGGACCGTGTTGCCCGCCGCCAGGGCGGCCGCGACCTGACCGACGAAGATCGCCAGCGGGAAATTCCACGGCGCGATGCAGGCGACCGGGCCGAGCGGCGCGTGCGCGTCCCCGAGGGTCCGCTCGGCCTCGGCGGCGTCGTAGCGGAGGAAATCGACCGCCTCGCGGATCTCCGCGACGGCGCTCGCGTAGGTCTTGCCTGCCTCACGCACGACGAGCCCGATCAGCGTTGGCATCTGCGTCTCGAGGGCGTCGGCGGCCCGCCGCAGGCAGGCGGCGCGCTCTGTGGCTGGCGTCGCCGCCCAGCCGGCCGCGCCCGCCTGCGCGCGCCGCACGGCGACCGCCACGGTCTCGACCGTCGCCGCCTGGTAGAATCCGACGACGTCCCGGTGGTCGGCGGGATTGTGGACGGGTTCGTCGGCCGCCGCGTCATCCGCGACCGACGGCACCGCCCGCCACGCGGTGCGTCCGCTCGCCGCCAGCCCGCCCGACAGCCGGGCGAGCTCCACCTCGTCGGCGAGGTCGAGCCCGGCCGCGTTGGCGCGGGCCGGGCCGTAGAGCGCCCGGGGGGCCGCGATCCGCGGGTGCGGCGCGCCGGGATCCGGCGCGGCCTCGACGGCGGCGACCGGGTCGGCGATCAGGTCCGCCACCGGCACGGCCTCGTCGGCGACCCGGTTGACGAAGGACGTGTTGGCCCCGTTCTCCAGGAGGCGCCGCACCAGGTAGGCAAGCAGGGTCTCGTGCGTGCCTACCGGTGCGTAGATGCGGCAGGGCCGCTGCAGATCGGCGTCGGCCATCACGGCCTCGTAGAGCGGTTCGCCCATGCCGTGCAGGCACTGGAACTCGTACTGGCCGAGCCGGAAATCCGGGCCGGCCATCGCGACGATGCTCGCCAGTGTCTGGGCGTTGTGGGTGGCAAATTGCGGGAAGACCGCGTCGGGCGCGGCGAGCAGCCGCCGCGCGCAGGCAAGGTACGAGACGTCGGTGTGGACTTTCCGGGTGAAGACCGGGAAGTCCGAAAGACCGTCGACCTGCGCCCGCTTGATCTCGCTGTCCCAGTAGGCGCCCTTCACGAGCCGCACCATCAGCCGGCGCCGGCACCGCCGGGCGAGGTCGATCAGCACGTCGATGACGAAGGGGCAGCGCTTGCCGTAGGCCTGGACCACGAAGCCGAGCCCGTCCCAGCCGGCGAGTTCGGGGTCGGCGGCGAGCCGCTCAAGGATGTCGAGCGACAGGTCGAGGCGGTCGGCCTCCTCGGCGTCGATGTTGAGGCCGATGCCGTGGCCCATGGCGCGGCGGGCCAAGTCCAGCACGCGGGGATAGAGCTCGGCCAGGACCCGGTCACGCTGCGCGCGGACGTAGCGGGGGTGGAGCGCCGACAGCTTGATCGAGATGCCGGGGCCGAGGAGCACGCCGCGGCCGGCCGATGCCGCGCCGATCGCCGCGATGGCCTCCGCGTAGGCGCGGCGGAAGCGCTCGGCGTCCTCGGCGGTCACGGCGGCCTCGCCGAGCATGTCGTACGAGTAGGTGAAGCCCTTCGCCTCGAGCGGCGCCGCGTGCCGCAGGGCCTCGGCGATGGTCCGCCCCGCCACGAACTGCTCGCCCATCATCCGCATGGCGAGGTCGACGCCTTTGCGGATCACCGGCTCGCCGCCGCGGGCGATCAGCCGGGTGAGCGCGGCGGAGAGGCCGGCCTCGTCCCGGGTCGCCGTCAGCTTGCCGGTCACGAGCAGGCCCCAGGTCGCCGCGTTGACGAAGGGCGACGGACTGTGCCCGAGATGGGCCGCCCAGTCGCCGCCCGCGATCTTGTCGCGGATCAGCGCGTCCCGCGTCGCCGCGTCGGGGATGCGCAGCAGCGCCTCGGCGAGGCACATCAGCGCCACGCCTTCCTGGCTGGACAGCGCGTATTCGTGGATCAGACCCTCGACGCCGCCGCGTCGGCCCTGCCGCCGCAGGCTCTCGACGAGGCGCCGCGCGTGCTCGGCGACGCGCCGAGCGGCATCGGGCGGCAGGCGCGCCTCGGCGAGGAGCGCCGCCACGCAATCCGCTTCAGGCCGCCGGCAGGCCGCGATCACCGCCTGCCGCAGGGGCGAGCGGTCCGCCAGGGCGGGCGCGAACAGGCCGAACGGCTCGCTGGCCCCGACGGCTGCGTCGTCGACAACGCCGGATCCGGACATGGGCCGCCCCTCGGACACGGCCCGGTGACACCGCGCCGTCGCGGCCTCACGCTACACCGTTCAGGACACGCGTCGAGGCCTGAGACGCGCGGGGCGATCCCGTCACTTGGGGGCTCGCGCGTGCGCAGCCTCCAGCGCGACGGCCAGGAGCGGCTGGGCGCCCTCCCGGCGCAGGGCTGCTACGGGAATCACCACCGGATCGGCGCAGGCCTGGACGACGTGCGCGAGGTCGAATTGCACCGCCAGGCCGCCGGCCTTGGCATCGAGCCACGCCATCATGGCCGGCGGCTGCCCGTCGTAGGTCTCGGCGACGGCCTCGCGGCACTCCTTGTCCGCGTCGTCCGCCTTCGGATCGCCCGTCTTCGGGCGATAGCCCGCGAGATAGAGGGCGTGCAGTTTCCCGGACGCGAGCGTCACCATCTTGGTCCCGCCCGGGCCCTCCGCCAGGGCGAGCTTCCCGGTCAGGGAAGCGGGCAGCAGGGTTGTCCAATCCACCGGGGCGCCGGTGGTGAGGTCGTAGACGATCGACATCGTGTTGCTGCTCGGGTGCGCGCCGCCGCAGAACCAGCTGTCGGAGATGACGTAGCTCAGGAAGCGCGGTCCGCGCATCGGTGCCTGGACGGAGCGCTCCCAGGAGCTGTTCTTCCCGCCCTGGGCCCTGCACGCCTGCTCGGCCTTGAGCGCCCGCGCATCGAGACGCTTCAACGCCGCGTTGATCCGCCGCTCGGCCTCGTCCGCCGGCGCGGCGATCTGCGGCATGGCGGCGATTCCGGGGCGCGCGTCGGACGACGCCACCAGGGTCACGGGCCCGTCGGCGGCCCAGGCGGGCGCGGTCAGGCTCAGGAGCACAGCGCCCCAGCCGCCGACCCTGCGGCGGGCTCGTCGCCCGCGCAGCGGGAAATCACGCTGGTACATCGGGCCTCGGCTCCTGTTTGGGCGGGACGGCGAGTTTCCGGTCCCCACCGCGGGACAATCGGATCGACGCAGCCCTAGCATCCGGCGCGGCGACGCGGCGCGCGCTTTGACACAGGCCGAAGCGGTGTCAGAACCCCGGGATGACCGCGATCCTGATCTACGGCGCCACCGGCTATACCGGGCAGCTCCTGGCCGCGCACGCCGTCGCGCGGGGGCTGCGCCCGATCCTGGCGGGGCGCGATCCGGACAAGTTGCGGCCGCTGGCAGCCCGGCTGGGCCTGGAGATGCGGTCCGCGCGCCTCGACGACCGCGCAGGTCTGCGCGCGGCCCTCGCGGGCGTGGCGGCGGTGATCCACGCGGCCGGCCCGTTCTCGCGAACCGCGCGGCCGATGGCCGAGGCCTGCCTCGCGGCGGGCGCACACTACGTCGACATCACCGGCGAGATCGCGGTACTGGAGGCTCTCGCGGCCAGGGATGCAGAGGCGAAAGCCGCCGGCATCGTCTTCCTGCCGGCGGCGGGCTTCGACGTGGTGCCGAGCGACTGCCTCGCGGCCCACGTGGCCGGGCGACTGCCCGGGGCGACGCACCTGCGCATCTCCATCGGCGGATTCGGCGGCTTCAGCCGCGGCACGGCCCGCACCATGGTGGAGGGCATCGCCTGGGGCACGCGGGTGCGCCGGGACGGGCGCATCGTCGAACTGCCGAGCCCGCCGCGGTCCACCGCCGATTTCGGCGCCGGACCGCGCCGGACCGTCGGGCTCGGCTGGGGCGACGTGTCGAGCGCGTGGTACTCGACCGGCGTCCGGAACATCGATGTCTACTTCGAGGCCTTCCCCGCCATGGCGGCGGCGGCCGGCCTGCCCGCCGGCATCCGGCGCATCGTCGCGGGCGGCACCGCGCAGCGCCTGATCAACCGCGGCATCGACCGGCTGCCCGCCGGTCCCTCCGCAACGGCGCGCGAGAAGGCCCGCAGCACCTTCCTGGCGGAAGCCTGGGACGGCGCAGGGCGGGAGGCGGCGAGCCGGATGGAGACGCCCGAAGGCTACACGCTCACGGCCGCGACGGCCCTGGAGGTCGCCCGCCGCCTCGCCTCGGGCGCGGTGCCGGCGGGCTTCCACACGCCGGTGACGGCCTTCGGGCCGGACTTCATCCTGGATTTCCCGGGCGTGGTGCGAACGGACCTTTGAGATGCGGCCTGCTCGGCGATCGCCCTGACCGTCGCTGCGCTCGCAACGACGGCGGAGCGCACGCCCGGGCCCCTCACACGGTCGCGCCGATCTGCCAGGGCGCGAATTCCGACGAGCCGAAATCGAACTGCTCGCTCTTCGTCCGCTCGCCGCCGGCGACCCGCAGGATCAGGTCGAAGATCCGGCGCCCAGCCTGCTCCACGCTCTCTTCACCGTCGAGGATCGTGCCGCAATTGACGTCCATGTCCTCCTCGAGCCGCCGGTACATGGCGGAGTTGGTGGCGATTTTGATCGAGGGCGACGGCTTGCAGCCGAATACGGAGCCGCGTCCCGTGGTGAAGCAGACGAGGTTCGCCCCGCCCGCGACCTGCCCGGTCGCCGAGACCGGGTCGTAGCCGGGCGTGTCCATAAACACGAAGCCCTTGGCGGTGACGGGATCGGCGTAGCGCAGCACGTCCACGAGGTTGGTGCTGCCGGCCTTCGCCATGGCGCCGAGCGACTTCTCCAGGATCGTCGTCAGGCCGCCGGCCTTGTTGCCCGGCGACGGGTTGGCGTCGATCTCCGAGCCCTCCTTGCGGGTGTACTCCTCCCACCAGTGCATCAGGTCGACGAGCTTCTGGCCGACTTCCGGACTGACGGCGCGGCGGGTGAATAGGTGCTCGGCGCCGTAGGTCTCGGTGGTCTCCGACAGGATCACCGTGCCGCCGTTCCGCACCACGAGGTCGCTGGCGATTCCCAGAGCCGGGTTGGCCGAGACTCCGGAATAGCCGTCCGAGCCGCCGCATTGCAGGGCGACGATCAGCTCGCTCGCCGGCACCGGCTCGCGGCGGACCACGTTCGCCTCGGCCAGGATGTCCTTCACGAACGCGATGCCGGCCTCGACGGTCTTCCGTGTGCCGCCGAGGCTCTGGATGTTCATGCTGCGGATCCGGTCGCCGAGCCCCTGCTCCTCCAAGAAGGCGCCGATCTGGTTCACCTCGCAGCCGAGCCCGATCATCACGATGTGGGAGAAGTTGACGTGCCGCGCGTAGCCCGCGAGCGTCCGGCGCAGGAGCCGCAGCGGTTCGCCCATCGCCATGCCGCAGCCGGTCTTGTGGGTCAGCGCCACGACACCGTCGACGTTGGGATAGGGAGCGAGCGGGTCGAGGCCGAGGATCGGGTGCCGCCGGAACGCGTCGGCGATCAGGTCGGCGACGTGCGCGCTGCAATTCACCGAGGTGAGGATGCCCACGTAGTTGCGCGTCGCCACGCGCCCGTCGGGGCGGCGGATGCCCTGGAAGGTCGCGGGCGGCGTCACCAGATGGGTCGGCCTCGCGTCGACCCCGAACGCGTAGTCCCGGGCGAACTCGCCCATCCCGAGATTGTGGACGTGGACGTGGCGGCCGGCCGCGATGTCGTCCTTGGCGAAGCCGATGATCTGTCCGTACTTGGTCACCGGCTCGCCAGCGCGATGGGCCCGGACCGCGACCTTGTGGCCGGCCGGGATCCGCTCCGCCGCCGCGACGCCGTCGGCGACCGGCATTCCCGGCTCGATGGCGCCGCGGGCCACGGCGACACCATCGGCCGGCCGAAGGGTGATCACGGGGTAGGTCGACATCGGTCTCTCCTCGGATTCGATCGGGCCGCTCGCCGTCACCGCGCCGCCTCGGGGCGCAGAGCCGGGGCGCGGGCGTCGCGGACCGGCAGCGGCGCGATCTCGCCGACCACGAACAGGTAGATGAAGGCGCCCAGCAGGCAGAACCCGCCGGCCACGATCAGGGGGATCACGAACGAGCCCTGGGTGACGGTCAGCATGACGCCCGTGAAGGTCGTCGTCACGATCCCGGCGACGTTCGACGCGAAGTTCTGGATGCCGCCGATCGAGGCCACGTGGGCCGGGGTCGGCGCCACGTCGCCGGGCAGTGCCCAGATCGACGCGGCCGTGAAGGCGAGGCTGCCGTAGGCGACCGCGAAGCACAGCAGCGCCACGTAGACGTTCGGCGCGATGATCGACAGGGTGATCACCGACGACATCAGCATGCCGCCGACGAGGCAGGTCTTGCGGGCCGCCGTGAGGCTCCAGCCGCGGCGGTAGAGGGCGTCCGACGCGAAGCCGCCGAGCCAGCCCGCGGGGATCGACGCCAGGGCCGGCAGGCTGCCGAGCGTGCCGAGCTCCGCCAGCGAGAAGCCCCGCGCTTTGACCAGGTAGGTCGGGAACCACGTGATGAAGAAGTAGATCACGAAGTTCAGGCAGAAGAATCCCGCCATCATGCCCCAGACCGTGCGGTAGCGGAACAGCGACAGCCACGGCACCTGGTTCTGGGCGTCGGCGGCGTCGACGGTCTTCGGCCGCTCCTGCGCGGCCTGGAGCCGGGCGAGCTCCTCCGGCGAGACCTTCGGGTGGTTCTCGGGCTCGCGGTAGAGCCACATCCAGAACACAGCCCAGGCGAAGCCCAGCACACCGGTGACGACGAAGGATTCCCGCCAGCCCAGCGTCGCGATGACCCAGGACACCAGCGGGATCGCCAGCGCCGAGCCCACCCGCGAGCCGCTGTCGAAGATACTGCTGGCGAAGCTCCGCTCGCTGCGCGGGAACCACGAGGCCGCGACCTTGGCGAAGGACGGGTAGGCCCCGGCCTCGCCGATGCCGAGCAGCATGCGCAGGCCGAGCAGCGACAGGAAGCCCCGTCCGACCGCGGTCAGCGCCGTGCAGGCCGACCACCAGACCACCGCGACCACGAGCGAGAGCCGCGCGCCGAACCGGTCGGCCACGTAGCCGAAAGGCAGCTGCATGATCGCGTAGGTCCAGAAGAAGCCCGACAGGATCAGGCCCATGTCGGTGGCGTCGAGCCCCAGCTCCTTGGACATGGAGGGCGCGGCGACCGCCAGATTGGCGCGGTCGATGTAGTTGATGGCGTTGGCGGCCATGCAGAGGCCGATCATGAGCCAGCGCAGGCGAGGCATCGTGGGCTCCTCCCGTCTTCCGGGGATGGCGTCCCCGGTCCGTGCGGCGCCCCCGTTGGGGCCGAGGGTCGCCGCCGAGCGTGGTGTCGTGCCGGCCCTCGTCCGGCTCAGGTGCGGTAGGCGTTGCCGTCGAGGCCGTGCGGCCGGCCGGCGGCGAGCAGGGTCTCCCAGACGGGCTCCGGCAGCGGCACACCCTCGGCGAGGCGCTCGGCGCGCATGCGCCGCTCCGGCTCGCCGGGCAGCAGGACCTCGGCGCCCGGCATCGGCTTGGCGCTCTTGAAGAAGTCGAGATAGGCCCGCGTCTCGACCGCGAGGGCGTCCTCGGTGCCGAGGGCGGTCGGCGTGACGTAGATCGACAGCATGCCGTTGCAGATCCGCCGCTGCCCGGGGCCGGCCGTGCCGGAGCCGGTGAGCGCGCCGGCGAGGAGCTCGCACATCAGCGCGAGGCCGGAGCCCTTGTGCTCGCCGAAGGCCCGGATCGCCCCGGCGCCGCGCTGGTTGTCGCGCTCGACGCCCTCCAGCGGGCCGAACAGGGTCGCAGGGTCGGCGCTGAGGCGGCCGCCCGGCTCGATCAGCGCGCCCTCGGGCAGCGGCTTGCCGCCCCGGGAGGCGACGAGCACCTTGCCCTCGGCGACCAGCGACGTGGCGAAATCGAGGATGATCGGGTCGCCCCCCGGGACCGGGAAGCCGGCCGCGAAGGGGGCCGTCGAGAATCGGCGCTCCACGGATCCGAAGGGTGCCACGAGGAGGCTCCCCGCCACGTTGACGAAGTGCACCGAGACGAGCCCCGCCGCCGCCGCCCGCTCGGCCCACTCGCCGATCCGGCCGATATGCCCGGCGTGCCGCAGGGCGATGATCGCGACGCCGTTCTCCCGCGCCTTGGCGATCCCGAGATCGGTGGCGAAGGGGCCGGCCGTCTGCCCGAACCCGTAATGCGCGTCCACGAGGGCGAAGTTCGGCGCGTCGGTGACGATCTCGGGCGTGCGGCCGGCCTCGACCTCGCCCGCGCGCAGCCACTCGACGTAGCGGGTGACACGGACGACGCCGTGACTGTCGTGGCCGGTGAGGTTCGCCGCCACCAGGAAGCGGCCGATCCGCTCGGCCTCCGGCTCGGCGCAGCCCTCGCGCACGAAAATGTCCCGCACGTAGGCGGTCAGCCTGTCGGCCGGAATCCGCATCCCGTCTCTCCCTCGCCGCGCTTCACCGAGCGCGTGCGGGATGAACCTAGCGTCCTCGCACGTGCAGGGCGAGCACCGGCGGGTGACGGCGGCCGCCACCTGTCGTCCCCACGGAACCGGTCACGGCCCGGACGGGGCGGGCCCGGGCGGATCGCCGTAGGGGAAGAAGTCGGCGGCCCGCATGTGCGCGTAGGCGAGGTGATCGAGCCGCACCGTGCCGAGGAACGGTTCCGGCGGCTCCACCAGCAGGATCGTGCGGGCGTAGCCGCCGTCGTCGAAGCCGCGCCGGAAATGCACCCGCGACTTGATCGCCACGATGTCGAAATCCGCCGGCTCCAGGCCGAGACGCCACAGCTCGTCGGGCTCGACGATCTGCGCGAGCTGCGGGCTCAGCACGAGGACGTTGCCGGCCCCGAACGCGACGCAGATCCATGTACCGCCGCCGCCGCTGCCGGCGACGCCCGGCTCCGGCGCCTCGACCACGCGCAGCACGGTTCCGGCGATCCGCACCGGATCGCCCGCGGACGGGTCGCCGCCGCCGCCGACCGGCGCGTCGAACGGGTCGCCCGCCGCGAAGGTCCCCGCCGCCGCGATGTCGGGCGACGCCACGGTGGCGACCAGGGTGCGGGTGAGGCCCTGCCGGAGGATCTCGCGCAGCAGCCAAGTCGCCCGGCCGGACCGGTCGCTGTGGTCGGCGAGGACCACAGGGGCGGCGCCCTCCGCCACCGCCGCCCGGGCGAGGCGGACGCCGTCGGCGATCGTGTGGATCCGCGTCGCCTCGAGGAGCGCGCGCCGCCGCCGCCAAGCGAAATCCGCCACGTCCCGCGCCACCCGCTCGGCGAGGGCCGGGTCGTCATTGGTGATCGCCTGCACGGTCATCCCGGCGTCCGGGGCGTCGCCCCACGGGAAGCCGAAGTAGACGTTGACGTACACGTCCGGCTCGCGCGCCTCCCAGACGAGGGCCCGCTGCACGAGATCGGACCAGGGCGCTGCGCCGGTCCACTGCACCACGGTGGGCGAGAGGATGGGCACCTTGAAGGTCCGGTGCGCGGGCCGGAATTCGCCGCGCACGGCGCGCACCAGCATCCGGGCGGCGCGCTGCCCCTGGAGGTGGCCGTCGTAGTGCGGGAAGTACTTCACCGCGAAGGCCATGTCGGCGTGGTCGAGGAAGGCCGCATCCTCGTTGCCGTGAAGGTCGAAGGTCCCGACCAGGATCGCCCCCTCGCCCACCGCGGCGCGGACTTGCCGGGCGATGTCGGCCTCCGGCCGGGGGACGCCGCGCACCGCCATGGCACCGTGCAGGGCGAGGTAGACGCCGTCGAACGGCCCCCGCGCCCGCAGCTCCTCCGCCATCCGCCCGAGGAAGTGCGCGTAGGCGTCGGCGGTGATCCAGCCCGAGGCGGTGCCGGTGCGCGGCCAGAGCGGCGAGGTGATCCCCACCAGCTCGACGCCGACGTACTCCTGCGCCACCTGCACGAAGCCGCCCATGTATCCTTTGGGATCGGTGGCGAGGAGCGCGGCCCCGGTGGCCGGCGAGCCGGGATAGACGAAGTCGTCACGGGTCGTGTCGTTCGGAAGGAACGTCACGGTCTCGTGGGTGAACTGGAGGACGGCAAGGCGCATCGATGGTCGGCCCTCTGAGATCGGGTGACGGTCAGGAGATCTCGCGCACCAGCTTGGCGACGAGCGAGCGGCCGAAAGCCGCGAAACTCTCGGCGGTCATCACGAAGGCGCCCTCTCCGCCGATGACGACGCTCCGGTAATACGCCGCGAGACCGCCTGCCGGGTTGGTGTGCTCCTTCAGGAAGGCCGGCATCCCCTCCGGCTCGGTGAGGATGACGATGCCGTTCACCGTGATGCCGGCCGCCACGGCCGCGTCGCGGGCCTCCGCGATGGGGCGCCCGGCATTGCCGGTGCCGTCGCCCGAGATGTCGATCACCCGACGGTCGGCGCGGAAGGGCGCCCGGGCCAGCAGGTCCGCGGCGAAACCGATGGCCGACCCGATGGCGGTGCGTCCGTAGAACGGCCGCGGCGCGGCGCGCAGGCGCGCCGCGAAGGCGGCAGCGTCCCGCGCCGAGGAAATCACCATCCAGTCGACCGCCACCTGCTGCTCGCCGGGCCCGGCCCAGTCGAACAGCACGACGCCGATGCGCCCGGTCGGGCCGTCGCCGATGGCGCGCAGCACGCCCGGATCACCGAAAGCCTCGGCGTAACCGCGGCGCTCGAGATCGAACCGGGCCTCGCTGATGCTGAGCGACACGTCCACCGCGAGGACGAGGAGGAGGTCGACGCTCGCATCCGCCGCGCGGGCGGGACGGCCGACCACCGACAGGGCGGCGAGCATCCCGGACAGGAACGGGCGTCGCCGCATGGCCGACCCTCGAATTCGGGCGCCCGCGCGGGACGGCGGGCAGCCACACCCATGCAACGAGCCTGCCGACCCGCCGGTTCGGACCGTCCGGCCGCACCGCGCGAAGGTTCCACCCGCGCAGCGCGGATCCGCGCCGCTTTCGGCCGCATCACACGCCGGAGCGCCCGCCCTACCTGCTGCGGATCGAGGCGCCGCCGGCGCCGCCCAGCCAGAGTCAGTCGACATGCAGCGTCTTCGCCGAATCGGTCGCGCCATCGAGAACGGGATCGTCGGAGCCGTGACCGGGACGGTCGCCCTCGTCAGCCGGATGATCGACGGGCTGATCGGGCTGGTGGGTCGCCTGTCCGAGCGCCTCGACGCCAAGTTGGCGTCGCTCGCCGACGAGTCCCGGGCGCGCCACCGGCGCGAGGGCCGGCGGCAGATCGACCCGATCTCGCTGGAGTAGCGGGCGCGTACAGGCGTTAGAGCCCCGGGCCTTTGGCGGCGCCGAAGATGCGGCCCGGCTTGCCGTCGGCCGCACCCTGGAGAAGCACGACCCAGCTGTCCGCATCGGCGACGCGGGCCTGGATGTCGGGCACCTCGAAGCGGGCCGGCTGGCCCGTCCAGGGACCGAGGCGCTGCATGCCGCGGACGACGTTGACGTAGGTCGCCGTCCGGCCGCCATTCTCCCCGGCCTGGATCGCGATGGCGCGGCTGCGCAGCACGGGCACCAGCCAGACGTCGCCGCGGATCTCGGTCCTGGCCTCCGGGGCCGCCCCGACCTCCACCAGGATCCGGTCGCCCTTGGTCTCCCCGCGCACCGGCACCGGCAGCCCGCCGTGCTGGCAGGCATCGCGGATCAGGCGCTCCAGGGCCGGCCGGTCGGACCCGACGGCGAAGCCGTTGCCGTCGACCACCACCTGGGGCGTGAAGACCTGTCGGGCCCCGCGGCCCCGCGCGTAGGCGCGCTGACGCTCGG
Organism: Methylobacterium sp. PvP105; assembly: GCF_017876975.1. Classification (NCBI taxonomy): domain Bacteria; kingdom Pseudomonadati; phylum Pseudomonadota; class Alphaproteobacteria; order Hyphomicrobiales; family Methylobacteriaceae; genus Methylobacterium; species Methylobacterium sp. PvP105. Next base: position 4,237,357 of record NZ_JAGIPA010000001.1, read on the forward strand.
TCAGCGGACGCAGCGCCAGCGTGTCCTTCCAGCCGAGGTAGTCCCAGTAGGTCACCGGCAGGGTCAGGGCGATGACGCCGGGCTTGTGGGCGAGGTCGCGCAGGACCGGGTCGGCGGACCGGCAGGCGCCGCAGCCCTGGCTGGTGAAGAGTTCCACCACGGCGCGAACGGGCTCGGCCCGCGCCGGTATCGCGGCCAGCGTCGCGCAGGCAAGCAGCGCGGCGCGGAGCGCGCGGCGGTCGCGGGTCGGGGCGCGGTGCCGGGGCGTCATCGATCCATCAGACCGTCTGCGAAGCCGAAGGTGAAATCACGTTGGCTTGAGAGGCCTCTACCTTCGGTTGAAGTGGCGCCGGCGCAACTCTCGGCTTGGGCAGCATATCGGGCCGCCAGCGACGATGCATCCACAGCCACTGGCCCGGATTCTCCCGCACCCAGCCCTCGACGACGGCCGTCATCGCCTGCATCGCGCCGGCGACGTCAACGGTCCCGTCGGCGGCCCTGGGCAGGTCGAGGGGCGGCGTCAGGTCGAGGCGGAAGCGGCCCTCCGGCAGGCGCACGACGCGCACGCCGTGCACCGGGCAGTCATAGTGGCGGGCGAGCTTGGCCAGCAGCGGGTTGGCGAGGCACGGCCGGCCGAGAAATTCCACCACGACACCGCGTGTGAAGTGCTGGTCGATCAGCTGGCCGAGGTGGCCGCCGGTCTCGACCACGTCGCGCATGGCGAACACGGCACCCGGCGTGGAGGCGGCAAGGCCGCCCATCGTCCGGCGGCGGACCTCCTGGACGAGGCGCGCGGCCGCGGGATTGTTCGGCGGCCGGAATACCGCGGTGGCATCGAGGCCGAACTTGGCCGCGCAGATCGCCGGCAATTCCCAATTCGCCAAGTGCGCCGAGAAGATCAGTCCCGGCCGGCCATCGTCGCGCAGGGCGTAGAAATGCTCGATCCCCGTGACCTCGGTCCGCAACGCGCCGGTGGCGGCGGGATCGTAATCGAACAGGGTGTCGAGGTGGGCGTACTCGGCCCCCGTCCGCCCGAGATTGTCCCAGGCCTTCAGGGCGATCCGCTTCCGCTCCGCCTCCGGCATGTCGGGAAAGGCCGCCCTGAGGTTCGCCATCGCGGTGCGGTGCGCCGGCAGGAGCGGGCCGAGGGTGCGCAGCAGCGCGGCGCCGAACGCCGTGGACCGCTCCGGCCCGAGGACGCGCGCCAGCAGTACCAGGGCGCGGATCACCGGAATCATCGCGAAGCCCGCGAGGCGCGGGTACGACCGTTTGAGCAGGAGGGCGAGACGCAGCACGATCGATTCCAGGGATACGGTACGGGCGGCCCCCCAGCGACCCGTACGGCGACGTTTACGCCAAGTCTGTCGCGGCGCGAAATGCGGATCGCCGCCTACGGTCCGGTGTCGCGCCGTGCCGGTGTGCCGTGGCCGGCGCTACAGGCTGACGAGGATCTTGCCGAAGACCCGGCGCGATTCGAGTCGCTCCAGACCCTGCGCGAAGTCCGCCAGCGGGTACACGGTATCGACAACCGGTCGAATACCCGCGTCCATCTTGGCGAGGGCCTGACCGATATTCGCGAGCGAGCAGCCGAACGAGCCGGTGATGCGGTACTGCTGCTGGAACAGCTGCATCAGGTTCATCGTCGCCGAGACGCCCGAGGTCGATCCGCAGGTCACGAGGCGACCGCCGCGCTTCAGGCAGAGCAGGGAGCCGTTCCAGGTGTCGGCGCCGACGTGCTCGAACACCACGTCGACGCCCTTGCGCTTCGTCAGCCGGCGGACCTCGCCCTCGAACCGCTCGGTGCGGTAGTTGATGACGTGGTCGGCGCCGAGTTCTGCCGCCTTACGGCCCTTCTCGTCGTCGCCGACCGTCGTGTAGACCGTGCAGCCGATCGCCTTGGCCATGCGGATCGCCGCGGTGCCGATTCCCGAGCCGCCGGCATGGACCAGGACGCTCTCGCCGGGCTCCAGGCGGGCGTTGTCGAACAGCATGTGCTGGACCGTGCCGAAGGCGATGCCCGCGCAGGCGGCGTCGGTGTCGCTGACGCCGTCCGGCACCTTCACGACGAGGCGGGCCGGCATGGTCACGAGCTCCCGGGCGAAGCCGTCGAGATGGAAGCCCATCACGCCGGACACGTCCTCGCAGAGGTTGTCGCGCCCCTCGCGGCAGGCCTTGCACCGGCCGCAGGTCATGGCGCCGTAGGGCACGACCCGGTCGCCCGCGACGAGGCCGGTGACGCCCGCCCCGACCGACTCGACGGTCCCGGCCGCCTCCGCGCCGACGATCAGCGGCATCTTCCGCTTGGCGAAGGCCATGCCGCGGAAGCCCCAGACGTCGATGAAGTTGAGGCCGACCGCGCGGATGCGGATCCGGACCTCGTCGGCCCCGGGCGCGGGCGGCGGCTCGATCTCGGTGAGGCGCAGGTCGCGGTCGCCGAAAAGCTGGAGGGCTCGCATCGTGTCTCTCGTCACTCCGGCGCCAGGTAGCGGCGCCGCGCCCACCCCAGGGCGCGTCCGGCCTTCACCCGGCACCACGTGGTGCGGCTCGGCGTGTCGTTGGTGCAGCCGAAGACCAGGGCGCGGGTCCGGATCTCGCCGACTTGCTCGGCGGACGGGTCCGGCTCGGCGCGGACGCTGAGCGGCTCGCCCGGCGGCAGGCCGGAGACCCGGTAGACCTGCGGCTCCGCCCGGGCGTGGCCCGGGGCCAGGAGAGCCGCGCCGCAGAGGGCGGCGGTGAGGGCGAGGCTGGCGCGCATCGTCAGGGTCGTCCGGTTCGGCGGCGCCACCGTCAGGTCCGGTGGACACCCATCATGGCGGTCAGGCCGCCATCGACGGGCAGCACGGTGCCGGTGATGTAGGATGCCCCCTCGCCCATCAGGAAGGCCGCCAGCGCCGCGACATCCTCGGGCCGGCCGAAGCGGCCGATCGGAATCTGGCGCTCCATGCCGTCCCGGTAGGCGGCGTAGCGCTCCATCATGGCGGTGTCGACGAAGCCCGGGGCGATCACGTTGACGGTCACGCCGCGTTTGGCCGTCTCCATCGCCAGGGTCCGACAATACGCGATGAGCGCGCCCTTGGTCGCCGCGTAGGCGGCGTTGCCGGCATTGGCCCGCAGGGCGGCGACGGACCCGATCGCCACGATGCGGCCCGCGCGCGCGCGGGTCATCTCCCGCACCAGCGTCTTGGCGAGGCGCGTCAGCGAGAAGAAATTGACCTGCATGGCGGCCTCGGCCCGCTCCTGATCGAGCATCGCCGCGAGGGCGTCGCAGGACTGGCCGGCATTGTGGACGAGGCCGTAATAGCCCGTCGCCTCGGCGGCCTCGCAGAACAGCTCCAGCCCCGCCCGGTCGGCGAGGTCGACGGCATGGGCCGCGAACGGCCGGTCCGGGTAGGTCGCCCGAAGCTCGGCCAGCAGCGCCTGCGCGGCCTCGGCCGAGGCGCGGTAGGTGAAGTCGACGCCGAGACCGGCTCCCGCCAGGCCACGGACGATCGCGGCGCCGATCCCGGACGCGCCGCCGGTCACGAGGACCCGGCGCGGTGTGACGGCGACGCTCACGCGGGCTCCGCGCCGAGGACCAGGCAGGTGTTCTGGCCGCCGAAGCCGAACGAGTTCGACAGCACGGTCCGCACCGGCAGGTCGCGGGCAGTCTCCACGATGTCGAGGGCGATGGTCGGGTCCGGCACCCGGTGGTTGATGGTCGGCGGGATGCGGCCGTGGCGGATCGTCAGCAGCGAGACCGCCGCCTCGATGGCGCCGGCCGCCGTCAGCGTGTGGCCGATCATCGACTTGTTGGAGGTGACCGGCAGGGCGGCAGCGCGGTCGCCGAACACCGCCGCGAGGCCCAGGGCCTCCATCTTGTCGTTCTCCGGCGTCGACGTGCCGTGCGCGTTCACCGTGTCGATCGCCTCGGCCGACACGCCGGCATCGTCCAGGCTCGCCCGGATCGCCGCGATGATCGGGGCGCCGTCGGGGCTGGAGCGGGTGCGGTGGAAGCCGTCGCCCTTCTCGCCGCAGCCGAGGACGTAGCCGAGGATCGCGGCGCCCCGGGCGACGGCGGCCTCGGCGTCCTCGAGCACGAGGGCGGCCGCGCCCTCGCCCATGACGAACCCGTCCCGGTCCTTCGAGAACGGCTTCGAGGCGGTGGCGGGGTCGTCGTTGCGGGTCGAGAGCGCGGAGAGCAGCGAGAAGCGGATCAGCGATTCCGGGTTCACCGAGCCGTCCGTGCCGATGCAGAGCGCCGCCGCGGTCTCGCCGCGCCGGATCGCCTCGACGCCGAGCTGGATCGCCGTGGCCCCCGACGAGCAGGCGGTCGAGAGCGAGATCGGGGAGCCCTTCGTGCCGAAGCGGTCGGCGATGCGGTCGGCGACCGTGCCGAAGATGAACAGGTCGTGCCAGGGATCGAAGCGGCGCGTCGCCGCCGCCCGCAGGAGACCGGCGTAGTCGACCGGACCGTCGCCGCCCGCGGCCTCGGCCAGGGCCTGGCGCTGGGGCCACTCCATCTCGACCGGTGGGACCGCGATGAACAGGGCGCCCGGGAAATCGCCCCTGGCGCCGATCCCGGCCTGCGCCACCGCCTCCTCGGCGGCGACGGCGGCGAACCGCTCGGACAGGAGCGGCGCGACGAGGGGGTCGGTGTCGAGGAAGTCCACCGTCCCGGCGATGCGCGTGCGCAGGTTGTCGGTCGGGAACCGCGCGATGGCGTGGATACCCGACCGGCCCTCGGTCATGGCCGCCCAGGTGTCGGCCTGTCCCTGACCGAGGGAGGAGACGACGCCGAGGCCGGTGACCGCGACGAGCGGCCGGCCCCTGGCGTCGCGGTAGGATCGCGCGCTCATGGAGCGGTCCTTACGGGATTTTCCGCCGCGGTACACCTCCGCGCGGGTGGTGCCGCGCGCGGGGCACCGCCGTGACGGCAGGGCGGCTCAGGCGCCCGGCGCGTTGGCGAGGCGGAGCACGGTCTGCAGCAGCACGTCGGCGCCGGCCGCGCAGTCGCCTTGCGTGGCGGATTCCGACTCGTTGTGGCTCACCCCGTCCTTGCACGGCACGAAGATCATCGCGGCCGGAACCTTCGCGGCGAGGTTGCAGGCGTCGTGGCCGGCGCCCGAGATGATCCGGCGGCGCGGATGCCCCAGGCTCTCGGCGGACGCGTCGATTGCCGCCACGACGGCGGGGTCGAACGGCACCGGCTCCTTCCGCCAGATCCGGGTCAGCGCGATCTCCAGGTGGCGCCGCGCCGCGATCTCGGCCGCCGCCTCACCGAGCGCCGCCTCCATCGCGTCCAGGGTCTCGGAACGCGGGTCGCGCACGTCCACCGTGAAGGCGACCCGGCCCGGCACGACGTTCCGGGAGGGCGCCAGGATCGCGGCCTCGCCGATCGTCGCCACCGCGGAGGGCGCGTGGCCCAGCGCGATCCGCTCAGCGGCCAGGGCGAATTCCGAGAGCGCGAGCAGCGCGTCGCGGCGGCGCGGCATCGGCGTCGTCCCGGCGTGGCTCTCGAAGCCGGTGATCACGCCGTCGAACCACATGATACCCTGGCCGCCCTCGACCACGCCGATGGTCTTGCCCTCGGCCTCCAGGATCGGACCCTGCTCGATGTGCAGCTCGACGAAGGCGCCGATCTCCCGGGTGCCCACGGCCTCGACGCCGCGATAGCCGATGGCGTCGAGGGCCTCCGCCACGGTGGTGCCGGCGGCGTCGCGCTTGGCCAGGATCTCGTCCGTGGTGAAGTCGCCCGCGTAGGCCGCCGAGGCCATCATGGCGGGGGCGAAGCGCGAGCCCTCCTCGTTGGTCCAGTTGACCACGAGGAGCGGCGCCTCGGTCTCGATCCCGGCATCGTTCAGGCTGCGCATCACCTCCAGCCCCGCCAGGACGCCCAGGACGCCGTCGAACTTGCCGCCGGTCGGCTGGGTGTCGAGGTGCGAGCCGAAGGCGATCGGCTTCCGGCTCATGTCCCGGCCCGGCCGCAGGGCGTACTGCGTGCCCAGGGCGTCGACCGACACGGTCAGCCCGGCCGCCTCGCAGGCCTCCCGGAACCAGTCGCGGACCTGGCCGTCCTCGGCCGAGAGCGTCAGGCGGTTGATGCCGCCGGCCGGCGTGCCGCCGAATTCCGCGGTCTCCAGGATCGTCGCCCAGAGGCGCGCACCGTTGGCGCGCAGGTTGTGGGTCTTGCTGAGGCTCATCTCGGCCATGCCGGTTCCTTTCACGGCGGGTCGCCGTGCGACGCAAACGTTATGGGGCGCCAGCCCCTTGGCAGCGCTCCCACCTCACAATTCCCGCGGCGAGCAACCGCGATGCCAACCGACCCGGTCAGGCCGGCGGTCGCCGCACCGGGTTGGCGCGCAGCAGAGCGATCGCGTCGACCCGGAGGGCGACGGCGATCTCGCCGAGGGCGCCCGCCTCGATGTTGCTGATCCCGTCCTGGTCGGCGACGTCCGCGGCGATCAGGAAGACGTTCTCGCGCTGGTTCGCGGGTCGCTCGGCGACCGCCGCGACGTGGCGCAGGTTCTCGGCCCGGCCGAGCCGGGTGCGGGCCCGGGCGATGCCCTCGTAGAGCTCCGTCTCCAGCATCAGCGCGTCGTAACCCTTCATCAGGACCGGGTCGGCCTTCAGGCCGTGCAGGGCCGCGTCGAATTCCGGGCCCGCGACCTCGCCGTCGGCCACGATGACGTTGGCGGCGGCCGAGACCGCCGCGAGCATCAGCGCCTTGTCACCGGCATAGGCCGTCACGGTACGGCCGACATGGCCGAAGAGGTCGCGCAGGAGGCTCATTCCGGAGGTTCGGCCGCGGAGTCGGGGTAGCTGCTGGGACGCGAGGGATAGCAGAGGACGACACGGAGGGAACCCGTCGCCGCGCGACCGGCCATATACGCGGGCGAAACCAGCGGCCAGACATCCTTCGGCAACATGGCCATGCGACTCGTGTGGGCGACCGCGTCCTCGAGCGCGGCCGACGGACCGCGGCCTCGACGATCCCCCCTCAGCCGTGTCCGCGCCCGTCGTCACGCCGCCGGAGCGATGTTCGGGTGCCCCCCAGGCCCGGACTTCGAGCCGGCGGCGGTCTCCGCCGCGAGATGATCGACCACTGCCGACAGCGCCGCGCGCTCCCGCGCGCCCGACCGGCGCGCGGCCGCGAAGACGGCCATCTGCCGGTCGGCGCTCGTCCCCTCCGCGACGATCCGCGACGCGTGCGCGCAGGCCGCGCCGCAGCCCAGGGCATCGGCATCCTCGGCGATGTCGGCGAGCAGGCCCTCGACCGCTGCGGCGACCGGCACGGCTCGGACCCGCGCCTCGTCGATGAGCGTCGCGCGGACGCCGTCGCACTCGGCCCGCCAGAGATTCTCCAGGACGAAGCCGCGAGAGGCCGCGGTCAGGCCGGCATTGAGCCGCCTGTCCCCGACGACCCGGCGAACGAGGCAGCGGAACAGTGCGGCGATGCAGAGCGCGTCGTCGAGGCGCGCGCAGCTGTCGGCGATTCGCAGCTCCAGCGTCGGGTACTTCACGGACGCGCGCACGTGCCACCAGAGATAGCTGGCATCCGCGATGGCACCCGAGCGGGTCATCACGTCGACGTAGCGGGCGTAGTCGTCGGCATCGGCGAACAGCTCGGGCACGCCGGTGCGCGGCAGCTCGGCGTAGGCGCGCATCCGGTAGCCGGCGAGACCGGTCTGCTGCCCCTGCCAGAACGGTGACCCGGTCGAGAGCGCGAGCAGCACCGGCAGGTAGGGCAGCAGCCGGTTGATCAGCCCGATCCGTGCCGCGGGATCCGGCACCTCCACGTGGACGTGGAGGCCGCAGACGAGGTTGCGCCGGCCGAGCATCCGGAGGTCGGCCATGATGCCGTGATAGCGCGCCTTGTCGGTGGGCCGCTGGTCGCGCCACCGGGCGGTCGGATGCGTGCCCGCCGCGAAGGTCAGGATGCCCCGCTCGCCGCCGATCTCCGCGAGGCTCGCGCGCAGGCCCGCGAGATGCGCCCGCGCCTCCGCGAGGTCGGCGGTCGGCGGCGAGGCCACCTCCACCTGGCACTGGAGCTGCTCGCGCTCGGCATCGTCGAGGCGGGCCCGCACGGCGGCGTGGAAGGCGCGGAGGCCGGCGCGCGGTGTGCCGCGCGTGCGGGCATCGGCCAGGAAGAACTCCTCCTCGATGCCGAACCTGTAGGCGTGGGCCATCCGCGCTCCCTGCCCCGGACGGGCCGATCGTTGTCCGGCGAACGCCGCCGCACCGGCCGGGTTCCGGCCCGACCGGCGGCACGAAAAGCCTCAGCGCCAGAAGGGCTTGACGTCGAGGAGCTCGGACCGCGCGTCCGCGGCCGCGTCCAGCAATTTCTGTGCCCCAGGATCGTCCGGACCCGGCATCGGCGGCCCCGACAGGCTCTCGGTCATCGTCCGGGCCGTCTCCAGATCGTTGAGCGCGCCGAGATGGTCCTGCAGGTCGGAGAGCACGGCACCGAACTTCTCCTGCCGGCGGACAGCCTTCTTCTTCCGGTAGAGACCGGCGAAGAACTCCGCGCCGTATCGGAGCTTCTTGGCGGCGATCCGCGCCCGGTGCCGCGTGTGCGGATCGAGGTGCCGGAGGCCTCGGCCGCGCTTCTTCAGGCGCGCCCGCGCCTTGTCGAGGACCTGCGCGGCGAAGTGCCGTCCGTCGACGGCCGCGTCCGGCCCGGCTGCCCACGACCCCGCCTCGACCCAGCCGGCGAAGTCGATGATGAGCGCGCGCCACTGCGGGTTCTCCAGGGTCGCCGACACCGCGTCGTACGCGGTGGCGCGCTCCGCCTCCGCGCGAGCGCGCAACGCGTCGAGGCCGGGCTCGTCGGGGCGCTGCTCCGCGATGTCCGGCAGCGTGTCGCTCAGGAACACGTCGAGGTTGCGCGCGTGGCCGAAGGGCTCGGTGACGCGCTTGATCTCGTCATTGAAGGCCGCGGCCCGGGGATCGGTCTCCAGCATGGGTCCGAAGAGCGACAGCGCCGAGCGCAGGCGGCGCAGGGCGACGCGGATCTGGTGGAGCGCCTCGGGCGGCCGTCCCCCCTCCAGGAACGCGGTCTCATTGAGGCGCATGTGGCGCAGGCAGGCGCGCGCCACCCGGCGGAAGACCTCCCCGGCGCTCGCGCCCTCGGGCAGCTCCACCGGCTCGGCCTTCACGACGCCCGGCCCTTTCCCGTCGAGAAGCGCGTAGCCGACCGCGCTCTTGGCCTTCACGCCCAGGCGCAGCGGTACGGTCTCGGCCAGCTCCCGCGCCAGCGCGAACAGGTCTGCCGGCTCGCCGGACTGGAGTTCCAGCTCGAGTTCGCAGAGCGGCGCGTCGCCGGAGGCGGTCTCGACCCTGCCCTCGTCAAGGGTGACGAGCACGCGGGACTCGCCCTGGATCACCGGGATCTCCCGACGCATCACGACGGTGGCGAACAGTCGCTCCAGCGGCGAGTCGGCCTCGCGCAGGACCGGCTCGGCGGCCGTGTCGGCCCAGGCCGCTGGCTCCGGCGCCTCGCCGCCGATCTCGGTCTCCCACTCGGCCCGATCGAACAGGCCGACGCCGCCGCTCCCGGCCTTCACGGTCTGGACGTGGCGGCCGCCCTTGGCGCGGACGCGCAGGGTCAGACCGGCCTCGCGGAGGGCGCGGTCGGGCGTGTCGTAGTAGGTCGTGACCAGCAGTTCGGGCTCGGTCGCCGACGCGTCCGTCAGCCGGGGATGGGACGCGAGCGCCGTCAGGTCCGGGCCGGCGCAGTCGAGCTTCAGCTCGACCTCGCGGGGCTCCTCCCCGGCGTTACTATCGGTATCGCTCATACGCTCCTCTTCGTCGCCTGCCACCGCTAACGAGGTAGGGATGGGCTCCGGTTGCATCGGCTCCCACATCGCGCCGCGCGACACCGGCATCGGGGCGTGACCGTCCGACGCACCTGACTCAGCAAAGGGGGGCGGCGTTCCCGTCGTCAAGCTGCGACGCCGCTCCTCCGCGCGGCAGATGGATGCTGCGCTGCGTTAAAATCGCGCTTTCCCAGAACGGCACGGCGTGGCAAGACAAATTGTCCACAATCGATCTGCCACGCAGCCCCGGCCCCGACCGCCCGGCGGCACACGGCGCCACGACGCGCCGGCGCGGCGGATTTCCCATCCGAGCGAGCGGTGCGCCCCTTGTGGACGGCGGCACCGTGGAGATGATCCGGTCGGTGGCTGCTTTGAAGACACTCCTCGTCGGCGTGATCGGGCACGTCGATCATGGCAAGACGGCGCTCGTCCGCGCGCTCACCGGCGTCGAGACCGACCGGCTCAAGGAGGAGCGCGCCCGCGGTGTGTCCATCGTGCCGGGCTTCGCGCTGCTGACCTCCGGACAGGGCGAGATCGACCTCGTCGACCTGCCGGGCCACGAGCGGTTCGTCCGCGCCATGATCTCCGGCGCGACCGGGATGCGGGCCGTCCTGCTGGCGGTCGATGCCCACGAGGGCATCAAGCCGCAGACGGTCGAGCATCTCGAGATCGCGTCCCTGATCGGCGTGCGCCGCGGCGTGCTGGCGCTGACTAAGGCGGACCTCGCGACACCCGAGACCGTAGCGGCCCGCGCCGCCGAGATCGCCGCCGCGGCCGCCCGGGCCGGGATCGAGGCCGGACCGGTCATCGCGACCTCGACCGTGACGGGCGACGGCCTGCCGGAGCTCGCGGCCGCCCTCTCGGCGCTTCTGGCCGAGACGGAGCCCGGCCGCGACGACGGCTTCCCCTACCTGCCGGTGGACCGGGTCTTCTCCCGGCCGGGTTTCGGCACCGTCGTGACCGGGACGCTGCGGCGCGGGCCGCTCGCGGTCGGCGACACCGTCGAGATCGCCCCCGGCGGCCGCACCGCGACCGTGCGCGGCCTGCAGATCCACGGGCGCGCGGTGGAGCGTGCCGAGCCGGGGCGGCGCACGGCGGTCGCCCTGCGCGGGATCGACCTCGACCAGATCGCCCGCGGGCAGGCGCTGTCGCTGCCGGGCCAGCTCGCGCCGAGCCCGTGGCTCGACGTGGCGATCACCGCGGCCGCGAGCCTGTCGGACGCGCTGGCGGGCGGCACGGCCTGTCGCCTGCTGTTCGGGACCACCGAGGTCGAGGCGCGGCTGCGGCTGCTCGACCGCGACGCCCTGGAGCCCGGGGCCAGCACCCGGGCGCAGCTCCATCTCGGCGAGCCGGTGGCGGTGCCGGCGCGGGAGCCGTTCGTGCTGCGGCTCGATTCGCCCTCCGTCACGGTGGCGGGCGGTCGGATCCTCGATCCGGCGAGCCGCCGCCGGCGGCGCCACGATCCCCGGGTCATGGCCGACCTGGCCGCCCTGGCGGCGGGCGGTCCCGCCGACGCGATCACGGTCCGCCTCGGGCAGCTCGGCGCGGCCGGAGCGCCGCTCATCGACCTCGCCCGGATCGCCGGTGTGGCGCCGGACCGGGCCCGGCAGGTGCTCTCCGAAGGCGGCGCCCGGGCGATCGGCGACCGCTTCGTCGGGGCCGCGGCCTTCGAGGCGCTGCGTACCGGCACGCTGGCAGCCCTGGCGCACCACCACCGCGACTACCCGATGGAGCACGGCATCGCCCTCGAGCGCCTGTCGCGCGCCCTGGCGCTGCCCGAGGCGGTGACCGGCGCCGTCCTGCGCGACCTCGCGGCCGCCGGCGCAGTCGCCCAGGCGGCAGCCCTGTGGCGACGGGCCGAATTCGACCCCGCCCGCAACGAGAGCGAGGCCGCCCGCCGGCTGGAGCAGGTCTTCCGCCGCGCCGGCCTCAACCCGCCCGACGAGGCCGAGGCCATCGGCCGTGACGTGCGCCGCCGCGAGGCATTGACCTACCTCGTGGGGGCCGGCACGGTGATCCGCGCCGTCGACCGGGTCCAGCGCCGCGCCGTGCTGTTCCACCGGGAGGCGGTGGACAGCGCCAAGACCCGCCTGATCGACGCCTTCCCGACGGCGCGGACGGCCGAGACCGGTTTCCTGGCCCGGGAGGCCGGCGCGACCCTCGGGATCTCGCGCAAATTCTCCATCCCGCTGCTGGAGCATCTCGACGCCACGGGGTTCACCCGACGGGCGGGAGATCGCCGGGTCATCGTCGCCCTCGAGACCGGGCGCGCGGGCCCGGACGCGGGCCGACGCGGCGCCCAGGACGGCGCGTCCCATTCGTGACGGGGCCGGGAATCTCCGCACCGCGGCACACTCGCACCCGAGGCGCCCTTGAGCCGGTGTCTCCTCGACGAGGGAAAGGCGCGCGCCAGCGCGGTCAGCGCCGGCTCTAGTCATCCGCGCCGAACCAATCGCCGCGACCGGGCTCGTAGCACGTGTACCCGATCAGGCAGTTCGGGTTGTCGCGGGTCGGCCGGAAGGCCCGCCGCGCGATCTCGGTGGGCTCGCAGAACGAGCGGTCGCGGACGAACCGGTCGTAGGTCATGCCGCCGGTCCCGAGGACGAGAGCGCCGCGGGCCTGGATGAGGCGGATCGTCTGCTGGCAGGTCATCGTCGTGCTGGACGGTCGCGTCTGAGCCGCGACCGGCGACGCGGCCAGGACCAGGGCCGTCGCAATCCGGGTCATCATCGCCTTCGCCTCCGCCATCGGTCCTGCGAACAACCCGGCGCGGCCGTCGCCCGCGCTGCGTCGGCTCGCCGCAAGGCGACGCGGCGGGCCCGGGCTAGTCCTCGAAGGCCTCGACGTGGACGGTCCCGGGCTCCTGGCGGCGGGCCCCCTCCTCGATCCGGGCGAGCTGCGCCTGCGCGCGGCCGCAGGGGAAGCCGTAGCGAGCGCGGACGCGATCGCTGGCGATGCCGAGGGCCAGACGGCTCAGGGCGACGAACTCGTCGAGGGGGTAGTCCTGCCCGACCGCGAGGTGGTCCTTGATCACCAGCGACGGCGAGTAGCAGGCCTCGCGGGTCCCGTCCGGCCACCGGATATGGAAGCGCATCTCAGGCATCGCGCGGGACCCGCAGCGTGTTCCAGGCCGCAGCCCCCGTGGCCGCCGCCATCAACGGCGCGTCCCCGGGCGCGAGTTCCGCGTAGGTCGGGAGGTGGCGCGCCGCGCAGGCGTCCCAGACATGCGCCCGGGCGACCTCGCGGCCGGCGTTGCGCAGTCGCGCCCGCCGGCTCGGGTCCAGGCTCGCCCGCATGGCGGCCGCGATGGCCTCTGTGTCCTCCGGATTCACCGACAGGGCTTCCCCCGGGGCGATGTACTCGGTGAAGGGCGGTCTTCCCGACACAATCACCGGCGTGCCGCAGGCCATGGCTTCCAGCACGCACAGGCCGTAGCCCTCCACCAGCGAGGGGAAGACCAGGGTGTCGGCGAGCCGGTAGAGGGCCGGCATGTCCGCCTGCGCCACGGCGCCGGTGCGGATCACCGGCCGGCCGGGGCCGACCTCGAGCCCCTCGCGCTCGAGGGCGGCGCAGCACCGGGCCTCGTACCCGGCATGATCGAGGGACGACGCGCCGCCGGCCACGACGAGCTGCGCGCCGGGCAAGCTCCGGCGCAGGGCCGCGAAGGCCTCGATGATCGCCAGCGCGTTCTTGCGCGCCTCGAAGCCGCCGACACCGAGGAAGACCGGGCCGCCGCCGAGGCCGAGGCGGCGACGGAGCGCGTCGTCCTCCGGCCCGGGATCGGGCGTGAAGGCGGCCGCGTCCACGCCGGTCCCGACCACGTCGGCCCGCGCGCCGTACTCGGCGGCCAGCGTCGCCGCCCAGGTCCGGCTGACACAGAGCAGGCGCCCGGCATCGAGGATCGCGCGCTCCTCCCACTGCGCCAGCCGCGGATCGGTGAACGTGTCGATGCGGTGGACCGTGCGCACGAAGCCCGGGATGAGCCGGCGGCGGGTCAGGGTCGCGAGCGCGTTCCCGCTGACGCGGCATTGGGCATGGAAGACGTCGAAGTCGCAGGCGGCGGGGGTCGAGAAATGCGCGAGGTAATCGGCGATCCGGGCGCCGACCAGCGCCGCGTCGGACCCCGCGGCCGGCTTGGCCGCGACCGAGATCACCGGACACTGCGCCGCGCGGAAGAAGCCGCCGCCGGTCGGATCGGGCGCGTGGACGACCGCCTCGTGGCCCAGCCTGCCCAGGGCCTCCCCGAGCGCCAGAGCGTGGACCACGCCGCCGCGCGGGTCGGTCGAGTGCGTGAGGATCGCGATGCGCAAGCAATCGACCATGGGACGGCGCGTGGAGCCCGCGGCCGGTCGGGGGACGCGCCGCGTCGCCCGACCGCGCGCTCCGCCGCCCTCTCGGAGACGCGTTTCGAAGCGGTCGCATGGTTCATGCCGAGTCGGCCGGGAGGCGCTCGAAAGCGCGGTCGCCGCGACAGGCGGCGCCGATGGGCCGGTCGATGTTGCCGGGAATCCTCGCGCAAGGCCGCCGCTCCCAACTAACGCCTAATTTTGTGTTACGAATTCAGTGTGTTTTCAAACTCTGCCTGGAACCGCTCTTTTCAGGGCCCTGTGTCAGATTGTATCTACCGCTCACGAGAGCCGGAGCCGTCGGTCCCGTGTCCAAGTCGCTGAACACTGTCTTTCCCGCCCGCAGGATGCTGCGCCGCCTCGGTTTGTTGGGCGCCCTCTTGGTTCTGCCGACCGCGGTGCTCGCCTACGCGGACCTGCTCCCCGAATCCCTGGATATGCTGGGCTTCGACCTGGGCGACAGCCCGGACCTGCCGCACGTCGCCCGCCAGATTGCCATCGGCGCCCCGCTCAAGATCGTGGCCTTCGGATCATCCTCGACGGAGGGCGTGGGTGCCTCGAGCCCGGCCAACGCCTACCCGGCCCGCCTCCAGATCGACCTCCGCAAGAAGCTGCACGGGCTGGACGTCGCGGTCATCAATCGCGGCATCGGCGGCGAGCACGTCGACGACATGCTGGCGCGGCTCGACCGCGACGTCATCGCGGCCGAGCCCCAGCTCGTCATCTGGCAGACCGGCAGCAACGACCCTCTGCGCGGTGTCTCGCTGGAGCATTTCCGCGAGGCCACCGTGTCGGCGATCCGCCGGATCCGGGATGCCGGCATCGACGTGGTGCTGATGGAGCCGCAATGGTGCCCGAAGCTCGAATCCACGCCGGGCGCCTCCCGCTTCCGCGACGCCGTGCGCAGCATCGGCGACGAGCTCGACGTGCCGGTGATCCGGCGGGCCGACCTGATGCACGGTTGGGTCCGCGAGGGTAAGCTGACGACCAAGCAGCTCTTCGCCGCCGACGGCCTGCACATGGCCGATCGCGGCTACGCACTCTTGGCCGAGGCCGCCGCGCAGTCGATCCTGCAGGATGCCGGCCCGCTGCGCAGCGCCCAGGCGGTCGCCGAGTAGGCGCCCGGGTCCCGGACCGGCTGGACTCGGCCGGCGATGCTCCCCATCTCGGCGCGATCGAGAGCGGAGCCGAATCTTGAGCCAGGACGCATTCAGGTACGACGACCGGGGCGCCGTCCCCCAGATGCACGCGACCACCATCCTGATGGTCCGCAAGGGCGGTCGCGTCGTCATCGGCGGCGACGGTCAGGTCAGCCTCGGCCAGACCATCGTGAAGGGGAACGCCCGCAAGGTCCGGCGCCTCGCCAAGGGCGCGGTGATCGGCGGCTTCGCCGGCGCCACCGCGGACGCCTTCACGCTGTTCGAGCGCCTCGAAGCGAAGCTGGAGCAGTACCCCGGCCAGCTGACCCGGGCCTGCGTGGAACTGACCAAGGACTGGCGGACGGACCGCTACCTACGTCGCCTCGAGGCGATGATGCTCGTCGCCGACCGCGAAGTCAGCCTGCTCCTGTCGGGTTCCGGCGACGTGCTGGAGCCCGAGAGCGGCGTCATGGCCATCGGCTCCGGCGGCAATTACGCCCTAGCGGCCGCCAGGGCGCTGGAGGAGGGCGACCTCGACGCTGAGGCGATCGTCCGGCGGGCCATGGCGATCGCCGCCGAGATCTGCGTCTATACCAACGGCAACCTCGTCATCGAGGCGCTGGACGCCTGAGACCGGGCTCCGCGGGGCCGGGTCGCGCCGGCCCGACCGTCCTCGCCGCGGCGTCGCGCGCGCAAGGCGTTCCTCGCCGCGCCCGCCTGCCGTCGCTGGCGCTCGAAGCTCAGCAGCACAGCACGGCGCGCGTCCGGCTGACGGCAGCGCACCACAGCTTCCGCGCGAGCTGCACCGCGCGCGAATACGGTCCTGCACCGATTTTCGGGTCTGCCGCCACCCGTCTGTACCGGTAATGCGACCGTAGCGCCGACGAAGACCTTGACCGGTCAACACTCATCTGAGGTTGTAACCGCCGACGACAGAAGAACGCCGGGCGCGCACAGAAATTTGATCGCGGGCGGCGCGCTCTCAACACCTTTCGTCAGAGCTGTCTACGGCGTTAATGCCCAAAGTAAGACAAAATTTACATCGTATAAATTATTACTGACCGCAGGGAACGAGAACCGAATTCCCGAATGGGACCCTGAGGACTGACTATGCGCTCGATCAATGACGTCCGGATCGTAACGAAACTGACTGCCGCTTTCGGCACCTTGGCGGCGGTCACGGTCGGGATCAGCGTCATCGGATACACTCATCTTTCTTCGATCGAGCGCGTCAATCATCTGACGGAGCACTCGTATCAGGTCATCTCGGCCCTCGACGGCCTCACGCAGGCGATGGTCAATCAGGAGACCGGACTGCGCGGATACCTGATCGCGGGCGACCCGAAATTTCTGGAGCCGCTCCACGCCGGCCAGAAGTCCTTCAAGGTTTCCCTCGAGAGCGCCAGGTCGCTCACCGCGGACAATGCCGCCCAGCAGGCGCGCCTGGAGGCCGTGCGCGGCTCGGCGGAGACGTGGTCGAAGGACATCGCCGCGAAGGAGATCGCCCTCGTCGAGGCCGGAAACCTCGACAAGGCCCGGCAGATCGAGGCGAGCGGCGCCGGCAAGGCGTCCATGGACGCGCTGCGCGCCAAGATCGGCGAGGCCGAGAAGGCCGAACGCGACCTCCTGACGGCCCGGAGCGACGAGCAGGCGCGCTCCTTCGGCGCCGCCTACCTCGCGAGCCTCCTCGGCAGCCTCGCCAGCGTCGTCATCGCGGTGCTGCTGGCCTTCCTCGTCTTCGCGATGCTGACCCGGCCCCTCGGCCGTCTCGTGGCGGTGCTGCAGCGCATGGCCCGGGGCGAGATCGAGGCCGAGATCGAGGAGGCCGCCCGAGGCGACGAGATCGGCGCCGTCGGGCGCGCCGTGGACGGCATCAAGGCGATGGTCGCCAAGAAGGCCGCCGAGGAGGCCGAGATGAAGCGCGTCGCCGACGCGGCCGCCGCGGCCGAGCGGCGCCGGACCATGATCGAGCTCGCCGACGGCTTCGACCGGGCGGTCGGCGGGATCGTCGGCATGGTCTCATCCTCGGCCACCGAGCTGCAGGCGACCGCCCGGACCATGTCGGCGACGGCGTCCCAGACGTCGAGCCAGTCGAACACGGTTGCGGCAGCCGCCGAGGAAGCCGCCTCGAACGTCAACACCGTCGCGGCCGCGGCCGAGGAGCTCGGCTCGTCGGTGCAGGAGATCGGCCGGCAGGTGGACGGTTCGGCGCTCCTGGCGCAGCGGGCCGTCTCCGATGCCGATCAGACCGGCGCCCTCGTCCAAGAGCTGAGCAATTCCGTGTCGCGGATCGGCGACGTGGTCGGGTTGATCTCCAACATCGCCGGCCAGACCAACCTGCTGGCGCTCAACGCCACCATCGAGGCGGCCCGGGCCGGGGCCGCCGGCAAGGGCTTCGCGGTGGTGGCCTCCGAGGTCAAGGCGCTGGCCGAGCAGACCGCCAAGGCGACGCACGAGATCGCCGGCCAGATCGCTCAGATCCAGGCCTCGACCGGGCAGGCGGTCACGTCGATCGCCGGCATCACCGACCGGATCCGCGAGATCAGCGGCGTGGCGACCTCGATCGCCGCCGCGGTCGAGCAGCAGGGTGCGGCGACCCAGGAGATCGTCCGCAACGTCTCCCAGGCGGCGATCGGCGCCGGCGAGGTGACGAGCAACATCTCCGGCGTCGCCGGCGCCGCCGATGAGACCGGCGTCGCCGCCGGCCAGGTCCTCGACGCGGCCTCCGAGCTGTCGCGGCAATCCGAACACCTGACCGCCGAGGTCAGCCGCTTCCTCGACACCGTCCGGGCGGCCTGACCGGGTTGGGCGCGGCACGCGCCGCGCCGGCCCCATGCGTCACGGGCGCTCCAGTATCGAGCCAGGACAAATAATTCCGGATCGTCTCAGTTTACTACGTCTTGACGAATAACCTGCATTTTGACGCCAATCGCGCCTCGACGGTTGGATAGCAATGAAAATCGGCGGAAAACTCCTGAGCTTCGTCGGCGCCTGCAGCCTGACGACGCTGGTCGTGGCGGGGGTCAGCGTCGCGACGCTGAAGAGCTTCGAGCGCTCGCTGGCGAGCGTCGAGAGCGCCTCGGTCCGGGCGCTCGACGCGGCCAACTTCAACCGCCTCGCCGCCGAAGTCACCATGGACTCGCGCGGCGTCTACGCCTCCGCCGACCGGGCGGAGGCCGCCAAGTACACCGCCGGGATCCGCAAAGGTCTCGCCGAGATGGATGCGCTGCGGGCCGACTGGGCGCCGCGGGTGACCGAGGCCGAGCGGCCGCTCTTCGAGACCATGGTGCGCAACGCCGACGCGTTCCGCGCCCTCCGGAGCGCCCTCGCGGAGGCGGGCGACACGACCGGCCCCAAGGCGGCCGCCGAGCTCGGGTTCAACGACGCCAACCGGGCGAACCGCAAGGCCTTCCAGGCGAGCATCGACGCCCTGGTGAAACAGGGCCGGGCCGAGATGACGGCGATCAAGGCCGACACCCAGGCGCTGTTCGAGGCGCGCACGCTCCTGCTCCTCGGCCTCGCCCTGGTCGGGACCGTGATCTGCTGCGCCCTCGGACTGCTCATCGGCCAGCGACAGATCGCCCGGCCGCTGCGGGCGGTCTCGGACGCGATCCAGCGCCTCTCGCGCGGCGACCTCACCCTGCCCGCCGTCAAGCCGGGACGCGACGAGATCGGCGCGATCTGGACGAGCATGCAGGTCTTCAGTGACACGATGCGGGAGGCCGAGACCCTGCGGCACGAGCACGAGCGGATGCAGGCCGATACGGCGACGCGCAAGCGCACCGAGATGGCCTGGCTGGCCGAGCGCTTCCAGGGCAGCATCGGCGGCCTGGTCGAGCACCTCGCCGGTGCCGCGGCCGGGCTGGAGCGCGCCGCCGCGACCATGGCGGGCAACGCCGAGCACGCCGGCACGCAGTCGCAGTCGGTCACGCGCGCGGCCGAGACCACGGCCCACAACGTCGAGGCCGTCGCCGCCGCCACCGAGGAGCTGGCCGCCACCGCCAGCGAGATCGGCGTCCAGGTGACCCAGACCTCGACGGCCGCCGAGAGCGCCGTCGAGGCGACGCGGCGGACCCGGGCGAGCGTCCAGGCCCTCGCCCGCAGCGCCGACGGCATCGGGCAGGTCGTCTCCCTGATCTCCACCATCGCCGGCCAGACCAACCTGCTGGCCCTCAACGCCACGATCGAGGCGGCGCGGGCCGGCGAGGCCGGGCGCGGCTTCGCGGTGGTCGCCACCGAGGTGAAGGACCTCGCGACGCAGACCGCCAAGGCCACCGAGGAGATCGCCGGGCAGATCGCCGCCATGCGGACCGCGACCCACGACGCCGTCGCGGCGATCGAGGAGATCGGCGGCACGATCGAGCAGGTCCACGGCATCGCCCTCGGTGTGGCGGCCGCCGTCGAGGAGCAGCAGCTGGCCACCCAGGAGATCGCCCGCAGCGTCTCGGAGGCCGCCAGCGGCACCCGCGCCGTCACCGACACGATGGCGCTGGTCCTGGGTGCGGCCCGGGAGACCGGCGTCAGCGCCGCGGAGGTCCTCGACGCCGCCGCCGATATCGCCCGCCGCTCGAACGGGCTCGGCGGCGAGGTGGCGGGCTTCGTGGCGCAGGTGCGCGCGGCCTGAGCGGACCGGACCGACGGTTCCGCCAGGGCGGGAATGCGGAGCGGCGCCAGTGGCGACGGGGACGGCGTCGCGGGCCGTTTTCCTGAGCGTTGTTGCATTGCGGTGCCCGGCCCCCTAGGGTCGGCGCATTCGCAAGGACCCGGTGAAAGCCCGGGTGGCTCTTCCGGCCGCCGATCCGCCGGACCACGCATTCGAGACGCGCCTCGACCCGCCAGCGACGCGGGGGCGCCGCTCGTGCGGATTCATCGATGTCGACACCCGTGACCCGAAACGCCGGATATGTCCGGTCGTGGACCTCCAACCTGCGCGGCGACGCCCTGTCGGGGATCGTCGTCGCCCTGGCGCTGATCCCCGAGGCCATCGGCTTCTCGGTCATCGCCGGAGTCGACCCGAAGGTCGGCCTCTACGCCTCCGTGGTCATCGCCTGCACCATCGCCTTCGCGGGCGGGCGGCCGGCGATGATCTCGGCCGCCACCGCCGCCACCGCGGTGGTGATGGTCGACCTCGTGCGCGAACACGGTGTCCAGTACCTCTTCGCCGCGACGATCCTGATGGGCCTGATCCAGATCCTGGCCGGCTTCCTCCGGCTGGGCCGGCTGATGCGCTTCGTCTCGCAATCGGTGATGACCGGGTTCGTCAACGCGCTCGCCATCCTCATCTTCCTGGCGCAGATGCCCGAGCTCACCGGCGTGACGCCCGCGACCTACGGGCTGATCGCCCTGGGTCTGGCGATCATCTACGGGTTCCCGCGGATCACCCGCGCGATCCCCGCGCCGCTCGTCGCGATCGCGGTGCTGACGGCGATCACCGCGATGTTCCACCTCGACGTGCGCACGGTCGCCCATCTCGGCGCCCTGCCCTCCGCGCTGCCGAGCTTCGCCCTGCCGGATGTGCCCCTCAGCCTGGAGACCCTGCGAATCCTGCTGCCCTACGCGGCCACGCTCGCGGCCGTCGGCCTGCTGGAGAGCCTGCTCACCGCGCAGATCGTCGACGACATGACCGACACCGGCAGCGACAAGAACCGCGAGTGCGTGGGTCAGGGCATCGCCAACATGGCGTCGGCGGTGTTCGGCGGCATGGGCGGCTGCGCGATGATCGGCCAGTCGGTGATCAACGTTTCCTCGGGCGCCCGCGGCCGTCTCTCGACGCTGGTCGCGGGGGCGTTCCTGCTGGTGCTCCTCGTGGCGCTGCAGGACCTGCTCGCCGTCGTGCCGGTGGCGGCTCTGACGGCCGTGATGATCATGGTCTCGATCAACACCTTCTCGTGGCGCTCCCTCCTGCGGCTGCGCACCAACCCGCTGCCCTCCTCGGCGGTGATGCTGGTGACCGTCCTGGTCGTGGTCGCCACGAAGGATCTCGCCGTCGGCGTGCTTGTCGGCGTGCTGCTCTCCGGCGTGTTCTTCGCCGGCAAGGTCGCCCGGCTCAACCGGATCACGTCGGCCCTCTCGGCCGACGGCCGCACCCGGACCTACACCATCACCGGGCAGGTGTTCTTCGCCTCGGCGGGCACGTTCTCGGAGGCGATCGACGTGCTGGAGCCGGTCGAGCGCCTCGTCATCGACGTCCACGCGGCGCATTTCTGGGACATCTCCGCCATCGGGGCCCTCGACCGGGTCGTCCTCAAGGCTCGCGCCCGTGGCCGCGACGTCGCGGTCGTCGGCCTGAACGAGGCCAGTGCGACCCTGGTCGAGCGGTTCGGCCAGCACGACAAGGGCGACGCCGCGGCGGTCCCGGCAGCGCACTGAGGCGGCGACCGGCCGACGCGCGGCCCCTTGCGCGGGACCGCGCGCGACCCCATTCCCGGCGCGGGGCCGATTTCGGGCCGGGAACAGGGATGGCAAAGCGGTGACGACGTTCTCTCCCCGCGAGATCGTGTCCGAACTCGATCGGTTCATCGTCGGGCAACACGACGCCAAGCGCGCCGTGGCGATCGCGCTGCGCAACCGCTGGCGGCGCCAGCAGCTCACAGGTCCGCTCCGCGAGGAAGTCGCGCCCAAGAACATCCTGATGATCGGGCCGACCGGGTGCGGCAAGACCGAGATCGCCCGCCGCCTCGCCCGGCTCGCCAACGCGCCGTTCCTCAAGGTCGAGGCCACCAAGTTCACCGAGGTCGGCTATGTCGGCCGCGACGTCGAGCAGA
Organism: Methylobacterium sp. PvP105; assembly: GCF_017876975.1. NCBI lineage: Bacteria > Pseudomonadati > Pseudomonadota > Alphaproteobacteria > Hyphomicrobiales > Methylobacteriaceae > Methylobacterium > Methylobacterium sp. PvP105. The sequence continues at coordinate 4,259,400 of NZ_JAGIPA010000001.1, forward strand.
TCGTCCGCGACCTCGTCGAGGTGGCGATCGGCCTGACCCGGCAGGCCAAGCGCGAGGGCGTGAAGGCCAAGGCCGAGGCCGCCGCCGAGAACCGGATCCTCGACGCGCTGGTCGGCCCGACGGCGAGCCAGGCCACCCGCGACAGCTTCCGGCGCAAGCTCCGCAACAGCGAGCTCGACGACAAGGAAGTCGAACTGGAGCTGACCTCCAGCGCCCCCGCCGGCATGCCGATGTTCGAGATTCCCGGCGTTCCGGGCGCCTCCATGGGCGCGATCAACATCGGCGACATGCTCGGCAAAGCGCTCGGCGGCCAGCGCGGGAAGCCGCGGCGGATCCTGGTGCGGGACGCCTACGCGCCGCTGATGGCCGAGGAATCCGACAAGCTCGTCGACGACGAGGCGCTGGTCCGCGAGGCGATCCGCGAGGTCGAGAACAACGGCATCGTCTTCCTCGACGAGATCGACAAGATCTGCGCCCGCGAGGGCCGCTCGTCCGGCGACGTCTCGCGCGAGGGCGTGCAGCGTGACCTGCTGCCGCTGATCGAGGGCACCACCGTGGCCACGAAGCACGGGCCGGTGAAGACGGACCACGTGCTGTTCATCGCCTCGGGCGCCTTCCACGTCTCGAAGCCGGCAGACCTCCTGCCCGAGCTGCAGGGCCGCCTCCCGATCCGGGTGGAACTGCAGCCTCTCACGGTGGACGACTTCAAGCAGATCCTGACCGCCACCGAGGCGAGCCTGCTCAAGCAGACCGTCGCGCTGATGGAGACCGAGGGCGTCACCCTGACCTTCACGGACGACGCGGTCGACGCCCTCGCGCGGGTCGCCGTGGAGGTGAATTCCTCGGTGGAGAATATCGGCGCGCGTCGGCTCCAGACGGTTCTGGAGCGGGTGATCGACGAGATCTCCTTCACCGCCACCGACCGGTCGGGCGAGACGGTGCCGATCGACGCGGCCTACGTGCGCGAGCGGGTGCAGGATCTGGCGTCGAACGCGGATCTGAGCCGCTTCATCCTGTGAGGGCAGATCGCTGCACCGTCGCGCATCGGCGGCCGGTGCGAGCCCGGCGTGGCGAGCCCCGCGCGGGGCTGGCGTGAGCCATGAGGCCCGGCGTAGGCCGCGGCGGCCGCGGCATCTGCTAAGCGAGCGCCCTGGCCCGGTCCTGAGGATGGTCGTCGCGTGTCACGGATCAGGTTCGGCCTCGGGGATACGGTGCTCTCCGTGGCGGCGCTGGTCACCGGCATGGTCTCGCTCCAGTGCGGCGCGACCTTTGCCAAGAGCCTGTTCCCGGCGGTCGGCGCGGCCGGGACCTCCGCCCTGCGGGTCGGCTTCTCCGCCCTGATCCTGATCGCGATCTGGCGGCCGTGGCGGCGCAGCCTCCCGGCGCGCGAGGCCGGCTGGATCGCCCTCTACGGGACCGCCCTCGGGCTGATGAACCTCCTGTTCTACCTCGCCCTAGCGCGGCTGCCCCTCGGGCCGGCCGTGGCCATCGAGTTCGTCGGGCCGCTGGCGGTCGCGCTGATCGCGTCGCGGCGGCGCTCGGATTTCCTGTGGATCGGCGTGGCGATCGCCGGGCTCGCGCTGCTGCTGCCGATCGCCAACCCGGACGGCCTCGACCCGATCGGCATCGCGCTCGATCTCGGCGCCGCCCTGTGCTGGGCGCTCTACATCCTGTTCGGGCAGCGCGCCGGGCGCATCGACGGTGGGCAGGCCGTATCCCTCGGCATGCTCACGGCGGCCCTCGTCGTGGCGCCGTTCGGCGTGGCGGAGGCCGGTCCGGCCCTGCTGGCGCCCGGTCTCCTGGCCGCGGGCTTCGCGGTGGCGCTGATGTCGAGCGCCCTGCCCTACTCGCTGGAGATGGTCGCCCTGCGCCGGCTCGACCGGAAGAGCTTCGGCGTGCTGATGAGCCTGGAGCCGGCCGTGGCGGCCTGCGCGGGACTCGTGCTGCTGGGAGAGCGAATCAGCGCGGTCCAGTGGCTCGCGATCGCGCTGGTGATCGCGGCGTCGGTGGGTATCACCGTGAGCGCCCGGCGCTCCGCTCCGCCGACGGCCGTTGTGGAAGCCTGATCGCGGAGACTTACTTCCCCGCCAGGACCCGCGAGGCGACGTTGATGTATTTGCGGCCCGCTTCCTGGGCGTGGAGCACGGCGTCGCCGAGCTTCTCCTCGTCGCGGACGCTGGCCAGCTTGATCAGCATCGGCAGGTTGATCCCCGCCACGACCTCCACCGAACCGCCGTTCATGCAGGAGAGCGCGAGGTTCGACGGGGTGCCGCCGAACATGTCGGTCAGCACCACCACACCGTCCCCGGTATTCACACGACAGACCGCGGACATGATGTCCCGGCGTCGCAGTTCCATATCGTCCTCCGGCCCGATCGTGATCGTCTCGATCTGATCCTGCGGGCCGACCACGTGCTCCAGCGCGGCCTTGAACTCGGTCGCCAGGAGTCCGTGGGTGACGAGCACCATGCCAATCATCGACACGTGTTCCAACGTCCTGTGTGTGCCGCCATGTTGTGCATCGCACAGCCCCCCACAAGGCGAACGCGACTTTTTTGCCCGGACATTCCCACGATCATGCCACGGTCGCCGCGTGTGCGCCATGGGGGATACCAGTCTTGGGCGAATCGAGCCGCCTGTGCGGCTGCGAAGTCACGGCCGCGGTTTTCGCAGCGCCGCACGGACGAGGAGCGGCGCGAGGCCGGCCGCGCGGACGCCTCGGTCGAGGACGAGGCGCGGCACAGCGGCCCCCAGGATGTCGGCGTCGGCCGGCGGATCCGGCAGGCGCGACGCCGTCTCCACCAGATCGACGGCGAGGTGCAGCACCGCCTCCGGCCGTACGTCGAGCCCCAGATCGACCGCCGACAGGATCCCCTGGCCGCGGACCTCCACGCGTCCGTTGAGCGCGGGATGGGCAGCGGCCGTGACCCGCCCGTCGCGAATCGCGCAGACGACCCGATCGTCGGCCACGAAGGCCCCGTCCGGCGCGGCGGCGAGCAGGAGCGCGAGACTGGACTTGCCCGCGCCCGATGGACCGCGAATCAGGATGCCGGCCCCGCGCAGCGCGATGCAGGCGCCGTGCAGGGTGACCATCAGGCGTGGAGCTGCCGCGGCGCCGCCGGCAGGCGCACGACGAACCGGGCGCCGCGCACCGTCGGCTCGCCGTCCTCGTCGGGAGCGCCCGGCCGGTTCTCGGCGCGGATCGTGCCGCGGTGGGCCTGGACGATCTGCCGGGAGATCGACAGGCCGAGGCCCGAGTTCTGGCCGAAGCCCTGCTCCGGCCGGTCGGTGTAGAAGCGCTCGAAGATCCGCTCCAGCGCGTGCTCCGGGATACCCGGACCCTCGTCCTCGCAGATCATCTCGACCTCGCCGCGCACCCGGCGCAGCACGACCCGGACCTTCGCGTCGGTCGGTGAGAATGACCTGGCATTGTCGAGCAGGTTGTTGACCACCTGCCCGAGCCGGCTGTCGTGGCCGATGATCGTGAACGGCGCGTCCTGCTCGGAGCCCGTCGCCTCGACGTCGAGCTGGATCAGGCAATCCTTGGGGCGCCGCCGCTCGTTGGCGACCGACACGACCGTGGTGAGCAGCCGCCGGAGATCGACCCGGCGCGCTTCGGCGCGCGCCAGCTCCGCGTCGAGGCGCGAGGCGTCGGCGATGTCGCTGATCAGGCGGTCGAGGCGCTTCACGTCGTGCTGGATGATCGCCATCAGCCGGCCGCGGGACTCGTCGTTCCGGGCGAGCGGCAGCGTCTCCACCGCGCTGCGAAGCGAGGTCAGCGGGTTCTTCAGCTCGTGGCTGACATCCGCCGCGAAGCTCTCGATGGCGTCGATCCGCCGGTAGAGGGCCTGTGTCATGTCCCGGAGGGCGCCGGACAGGTGGCCGATCTCGTCGGTGCGCTCGGTGAAGTCCGGGATCTCCTCGCGGGTCTTGATGCCCATGCGGACCTTCTCGGCGGCCTCCGCGAGGCGGCGCACCGGTCCCGCGATCGCGCCCGCCAGCAGGAACGACAGCACCACCATCACCGCCGACGCGACGAGGAACACCTGGAGCAGGCCGAACCGCTCCGAGGCGATGACACGGTCGATTGCGTCGCCCTGGGTCGAGATCAGCAGGGCGCCGCGGACCGAGCCGGCCCGGTGAATCGGCACCGCCACCGAGACGGTGGTCTCGCCGAGCTTGTTCCGGCGGACGAGGCTGCCGCGATTGCCACCGAGCGCCGCCTGGACCTCGCGCAGCGAGTGGCCGTTCACCGGCCCGGTCTCCTCGGCGGTCTCGGTCCGGCTGCGGAACAGGCCGCCGAGCTTGGACTGGATCGCCTCGAAGGCGGATTCGAGCATCCCGGGCTTGTGGGGCTTCGGCTCCAACGGGTCGGGCCGGCTGGCATCGCCGCGCTTGAACAGGGTGCGGGTGTCGAACAGGAGGCCGCCCTCCTGGTCGTAGACACGGGCGCGGTTGCCCGTCGGCGTCACGAGCCGCGACAGGAGCGGCGCCACCTTCTCGGGGTTGAGCGAGAAGGCGAGCGGCTGCGATTCCTCCTCCGCCGCCTCGCCGGCCTGCTGCTGCAGCAGCTTGTCGGGGTCGATGCGGATCGTGTCGGTGTCCACGGACGCCGAGGCGGCGATCGCCCCAGCGATGATCTCGCCCTGGATGGCGAGACTCTGGATCCGGGCCTGGATCAGGCCCTGGCGAAACTGATTGAGGTACAGGAATCCGACGAGGAGCGCGATCAACCCGACGAGATTGAGGACGACGATGCGGCGCGTCAGGCTCGACGAGGCGCGCTGGCCGATCGCCTCCCACACGGCGCGGGGCCAGCCGAGCGGTCGGGACAGGGTCTGGGCCAGGGAGGCGCGGGGCGCGGCATCCTCGGTCTGGGTCTGAGTACGGACGGTCACGGGGCGGATCCTGGAGATCACGCCTCCTTGAATCGATAGCCGACGCCGTAGAGCGTCTCGATCATGTCGAAGCTCTGGTCTGTGACCTTGAACTTCTTCCGCAACCGCTTGATGTGGCTGTCGATCGTCCGGTCATCGACGTAGACCTGATCGTCGTAGGCGGCATCCATGAGGGCGTTGCGGCTCTTCACCACGCCGGGGCGCTGCGCGAGGGCCTGGAGAATCAGGAACTCCGTGACCGTCAGGGTCACCGGCTCGCCCTTCCACGTGCAGGTGTGCCGCTCGGGATCCATCATCAGCGCGCCGCGCTCGAGCGACCGGGCCGCGACCTCGGCCTCGCCGCGGGGCGTGCCGCCGGGGGCCTCCTTGGCGAAGCGCCGGAGCACCGCCTTCACCCGCTCCACCAGCAGGCGCTGCGAGAACGGCTTATGGATGAAGTCGTCCGCGCCCATCTTGAGGCCGAACAGCTCGTCGATCTCCTCGTCCTTCGACGTCAGAAAGATCACGGGAAGGTCCGATTTCTGCCGCAGGCGTCGGAGAAGCTCCATCCCGTCCATGCGCGGCATCTTGATATCGAAGATCGCGAGATCGGGCGGGGAATGGCGCAGACCGTCCAGCGCGGAGGCGCCGTCCGTGTAGGTCTGAATGCGGTAGCCTTCGGTCTCAAGCGCGATCGACACAGAGGTGAGGATGTTCCGGTCGTCGTCGACGAGGGCGATGGTCGGCATGCGCGGTCCCTGACTGAACGGGCTCAGGCGCGGTCCCGGCTCTTCGCACAGGCCGCGCCACGTCCCGGCCCCGAGGGGGCAGACAAAAACGCGAACCGGGCAGTTTGGGCGCAACCCGGCACGCGCAAAGGGACAGGTGCTTTAGTACGGCCGATCGGAAAAAGCGAGCGGCGGTCATAGCTTGGCCGTAACACCGGCGCCCATCGCTCCTCCTCCGGCCCATCTGACGCGGTCGCGGCGCCTCGCGCCGCCCCCGTTGCGCCGCTAACGTGGCGGCGAAACCGGGCGGCCGCTCGGGTGGGGGGAGGAATCGCGCATGGGCGAGACGATCGACACGGGTCCGGGTGCGGGCGGACCGGCCCGTCCGCTGCCGGCCGAGGCGGCCCCGTTCGACGCGATCGGCCTGTCGCGCACGCTCCTGCGCAGCGTCCGGTCCGGGGCGCTCGCGACCCTCGACCCGGACGGGACGCCCTTCGCCTCCCTCGTCACGACCGCCACCGACGCGGACGGCACGCCGCTGATGCTGCTGTCGCGGCTGTCGGCCCACACCCGCAACCTGCTGGCCGACCCGCGCTGCTCGCTGCTGTTCTCGCAGGGTGGCAAGGGCGATCCCCTCGCCCATCCCCGGCTGACCGTGGTGGGCCGCGCCGTCCAGACCGTCGAGGCGCGGGCGCGGGAGCGGTTCCTGGCTCGCCACCCCAAGGCCAAGCTCTACGCCGACTTCCCGGATTTCGGCTTCTTCGCCCTGGCGCCCGAGGCCGGCCACCTCAACGGCGGCTTCGCCAAGGCCGCGACCCTGACCCGCGACCAGCTCCTCCTCGACCTCTCGGACGCGCAGGCCATCGTGGCGGGCGAGCGCGGCGCGGTCGAGCACATGAACGCCGATCACGCGGACGCGCTGGCGCTCTACGCCGCCGGCGCCGGCGGCGCAGCCGATCTGCCCTGGCGGCTCACCGGCCTGGACCCCGAGGGCATGGACCTGATGGCCGCCGACCGCACCGTGCGGGTCCCCTATCCGGAGCGCGTCACCGACATGGGTGCGCTGCGCAAAAGCCTCGTTGCCATGGCCGCGCGGGCGCGCGCGACCGGTGCGGACGCGTAAACGCGCAAGGACTTGCCGATCAGGCATGGCGAAAGGTCGCTGACCGCCCCATATCGGCCCCATGAGCGATACCCAGACAGATACCTACCCCTTCAGCCTCGACGTGGAGCCGGTCGGCGAGAGCGGCTCCCTGTTCCAGTGGAGCATCCGCAAGCACGGCAAGCTGCACCAGCGTTCGGACCGGAAGCATCCGACCGAGGCCAAGGCGCGCTCCCACGGCGAGGCCGAGATCGAGCGACTGATCCGCGACCGCGGTCGCTGAGCCAGATCGCTCCTCGGCGCCAGACACGATCGTGACCCGGGGGCCGGCCCGTTCCGGCCCCCGTTGCTTTTATGTCGCCGCCGGGAGGACCCGCCGGCGGCGCAGGCCTGTCACCGACAGTGTTCCGGGTCCTGCCCGCGGTGCCGAATGCCGCCGCCGGTGCTTCGCGTCGGGCTGCGCGTCCGCCCGGGCGCTCAGGCCGCGCTTGGCGCCTCCCCGCCGCGCTGCTATCTCGCGCGGGAGCCGCTTTATCCGAACACGTCCCGACGTCAGACGGTGCGCGCCGGCGCGCGCCCCAACGGAATGCCGATGACAGCCCCGATCGACACCATCCGCAACTTCTCGATCGTCGCGCATATCGACCACGGCAAATCGACCTTGGCCGACCGGCTGATCCAGGCCACCGGGACCGTGGCCTTGCGGGACATGTCCGAGCAGATGCTCGACTCGATGGACATCGAGAAGGAGCGCGGCATCACCATCAAGGCGCAGACCGTGCGCCTGGAGTACAAGGCGCAGGACGGCAAGGACTACGTCCTGAACCTGATGGACACGCCCGGCCACGTGGACTTCGCCTACGAGGTCTCGCGCTCGCTCGCCGCCTGCGAGGGCTCGCTGCTGGTGGTCGACGCCTCCCAGGGTGTCGAGGCGCAGACGCTCGCCAACGTCTACCAGGCGCTCGACGCCAATCACGAGATCGTCCCGGTCCTCAACAAGGTCGATCTGCCGGCCGCCGAGCCAGACCGGGTGAAGGAGCAGATCGAGGAGGTGATCGGCCTCGACGCTTCCGACGCCGTGCCGATCTCGGCCAAGACCGGCCTCAACATCGAGGCGGTGCTGGAGGCGATCGTCACGCGCCTGCCGCCGCCGAAGGGCAACCGCGACGCGCCCCTGAAGGCGCTCCTCGTGGACAGCTGGTACGACGCCTATCTCGGCGTCGTGGTGCTGGTGCGGATCATCGACGGCACCCTCAAGAAGGGCATGACCATCCGCATGATGGGCGCCGACGCGGTCTACGGCGTCGACCGGATCGGCGTGTTCCGGCCGAAGATGGCCGACATCGATGCGCTGGGCCCGGGCGAGGTCGGCTTCTTCACCGGCTCGATCAAGGAGGTGGCCGACACCCGCGTCGGCGACACGATCACCGAGGACAAGCGCCAAACCACCGAGATGCTGCCGGGCTTCAAGGAAGTTCAGGCAGTGGTGTTCTGCGGCCTGTTCCCCGTGGACGCGGCAGAGTTCGAGAACCTGCGCTCGGCCATGGGCAAGCTCCGGCTCAACGACGCTTCGTTCTCGTACGAGATGGAGAGTTCGGCCGCGCTCGGCTTCGGCTTCCGCTGCGGCTTCCTCGGGCTCCTGCACTTGGAGATCATCCAGGAGCGGCTGGAGCGCGAATTCAACCTCGACCTGATCTCCACGGCGCCGTCGGTGGTCTACCGGCTCAAGATGCGCGACGGCGAGATCAAGGAGTTGCACAATCCGGCCGACATGCCGGACGTCATGAAGATCGAGACGGTCGAGGAGCCCTGGATCCGCGCCACGATCCTGACGCCGGACGAGTATCTCGGCGGCGTGCTCAAGCTCTGCCAAGACCGGCGCGGCGTCCAGATCGACCTCAATTACGTCGGCAAGCGCGCCATGGTCGTCTACGACCTGCCGCTGAACGAGGTGGTGTTCGACTTCTACGACCGGCTCAAGTCGATCTCGAAGGGCTACGCCTCCTTCGACTACCACGTGTCGGACTACCGCGAGGGCGACCTCGTGAAGATGTCGATCCTGGTGAATGCCGAGCCGGTGGACGCCCTCTCGATGCTGGTCCACCGCACCCGCGCCGAGTCGCGCGGCCGGGCCATGTGCGAGAAGCTGAAGGACCTGATCCCGCGCCACCTGTTCCAGATTCCCGTCCAGGCGGCGATCGGCGGCAAGATCATCGCCCGCGAGACGATCAAGGCCCTGTCGAAGGACGTCACCGCCAAGTGCTACGGCGGCGACATCTCGCGCAAGCGCAAGCTTCTCGACAAGCAGAAGGAAGGCAAGAAGAAGATGCGCCAGTTCGGGCGCGTCGAGATCCCCCAGGAGGCGTTCATCGCCGCCCTGAAGATGGACGATTGATCCGCGGCGTCGCCAGCGGAGCGAAGCGATCCAGGCTAGCGCGACGTCGGTTTGCTTGGCGCAACCGGATCGCTTCGCTCCGCTCGCAGTGACGGGGGTGCCGCCTAGCCCGGCGGCAGCACGTCGATCTGGATGCCGGAATAGTACGCCGCCAGGTTGGCGATATCGGCGTCCGACAGCTCCTTCGCGACCACGTTCATGATCTCGTTCTGCCGCTTGCCGTCGCGGTACTCGGTGAGTGCCTTCACGAGGTAGGGCTCGACCTGCCCGGCGAGGTTCGGCGCCTCCGGCAGCTTCGAGAGCCCGTCCATCCCATGACAGGTCTGGCAGGCGGTCGCCCGCTTCTTGCCCGCGGTCGCGTCGCCGGCCTGCGCCGAGAGCGGAACGAGGGTGGCGGTCAGGACGAGAAGCAAACGGATCATCGGGCGAGCTCGAACTCTGGGATCAGTGAAGACTTGCCCGCTCGCGTCGGAACGGGACGCGCGCGCCCTCGACCTGGCGCCTCACGAGCGGAGAGGCGCCAGGTCACAAGAGGCTACTTCTCGTAGGAGATCCGGTAGATCGCCCCGGCGGAATCGTCCGAGACGAGCAGCGAGCCGTCGAGCATCACCGCCACGTCCACCGGGCGGCCGAGATACTCGCCGTCGCCGGTGAGCCACCCTTCTGCGAACGGCTTGACCGACTCGACCTTCCCGTCGGCGCCGAGCTTGGCGAACATCACCCGGGCGCCCACCGGCTCGGTGCGGTTCCACGAGCCGTGCTCGGCGATGAAGATCCCGCCCTTGTACGACGCCGGGAACTGCTTGCCGTTGTAGAAGGTCATGCCGAGATCGGCCGCGTGCGGCGGCAGCTCGGCCTGCGGAGCGACGGCGTCGGTCGGCGGGGTCTGATCCTTGTACTCGACCGTGCGGACCGAGCCGCCGCCGAACCACGGGAAGCCGAAATTCTCGCCCGCCTTGGTGGAGCGGTTCAGCTCGCCCGGCGGCTTGTCGTCGCCCATGCCGTCGACCTGGTTGTCGGTGAACCACAGCGACTTGTCGGTGTTGAAGTCCATCCCGACCGAGTTGCGGATGCCGGTCGCGTAGACCTCGCGGTTCTTGCCGTCGGCGTCGATGCGGATGATGCCGCCGATACCGGTCTTCTTGTAGAGGTCCATCTTCTCGGCGGGCGGCACGTTGTAGGGCTGGCCGAGCGCGATGTAGGTCTTGCCATCCGGCCCGACCCGGCAGACCCGGGCGGTGTGGTTGAAGCTCTCCTCGGAGGCCGGGATCAGCTGGCCCTGCTTGACCAGCACGCCGGCGGCGACGTCCGGGTTCTCGTAGAAGAACTCGGCGGCCGGGAAGGCCAGGACGCGGTTCTGCTCGACCACGGTGAGCACGCCGTCCTTCGAGAAGCAGACGCCGTTCGGGATCTTGAACGTGATGCCCGGCGCGAAGGGGCGGACCTCGTCGGCGACCCGGTCCTTGTCGCGGTCGGTGACCGTGTAGATCTTGCTCTTGCGCGTGCCGACGAACAGCACCCCGGCATTGGGGCCGACCGCGATGGCGCGGGCGTCCGGTACCACGGCGTAGAGATCGATCTTGAAGCCCTCCGGCAGCTTGATCTTCGACAGGGTCTTGCGGATCGCGTCGGCGCGGCGGCCGGTCTGCGGGATCTCCGCGGCGGCCTGGGTGTCGGTGCTGTGGAAGCCCTCGAGCTTCTCGAGGTCGTCGGTCTTCGCCTTGGTCTCGGCAGGGGCGGCGCCCTGCGCCAGGACGGGGAGCACCGCCGCCGGCAGGGCCACGCCCGCGAAGAGCGCGGCGAGAAGCAGAGATCGCATCGAAAGAATCCTCCCGGCAGCCCTTGGACCAGGGCATTACCGGGAGGGAACGATAGAGGCGCGGGATGGACCGGCAAGCCGCGCCGGTGACGCGGCCGGGGCGCTGTCGCGCGTCAGGCCACCTTGCGCGGCACGAGGCGCTCGCTGCCCAGGGCGAGGTCGGAGCCCGACACGCCGGACTCGGTGTACTCGGCGTCCTCGTTCACCCGCCAGACATCGTGCCGGCGCCGGCCGCAGAGGATGTTCTCCACGGTCAGCATCGCGGTCATCATCGCGTGGTCCTGGTTGTTGTACTTGTGCATGCCATTGCGGCCCACGAGGTGCAGGCTCGGGAAATCCCGCTCCAGCTCCCGCCGCACGGTGACCACGTGGCCGGCATACTCCTCGTCGTAGACCGGGTAGGCCTTCGGCTGGCGGACCACGCAGGCATCGACGACGTCGGCCGGGTCGATCAGGCCGATCTGCCCGATCTCGCGCTTGGCGAGCTCCACCAGCTCGGAATCGTCGGCGTTCCACAAGCCGTCGCCCTCGAAGCAGAAATACTCCAGACCCAGGCAGGTGTGGTCCGCGTCCGGCACCATCTCGGGCGACCAGGAGCGGAAGTTCTGCACGCGACCGACCTTCACCGACGGGTCGTGGATGTAGATCCAGTTGTCCGGGAAGTTCTTGTCGGACTTGGCGATGAGCGCCACCGTCAGGAAGTCGCGGTACTTCAGCGCCCGGGCGTTGAAGGTGCTGAGCGGCCGCGGGCGGATCGCGTCGACCAGCTCGCGGACCGGCGCGGACGAGACGACGTTGCGGGCGGTGAAGGTCTCGCGGCTGCCGTCCGAGCGGCGGGCCGCCACCGTCCAGATGCCGGTGTGGGCATCGTAGCTGAGGGAGTCGACGCTGCGGTCGAGCTTCAGCTGACCGCCCTGGGCGCGGATCTTGGCGGCCGCCGCCTCCCACATCATGCCGGGGCCGCGGCGCGGATAGCGGAACGACTCGATGAGCGTCTTGATGACCGGACCGCCGGCCTTCGGCGCCTTGCGCAGGCCCAGCGACCGCTTGATGCCGTCGCGGATCGCCGCACCGAGGTCGAGCCCCTTGATGCGCTGGGCCGCCCAGTCGGCCGAGATCGCGTCGCACGACATGCCCCACACCTTCTCGGTGTAGGTCTTGAAGAAGATCGAGAACAGGCGCTCGCCGAACTGGTTGCGGACCCAGGCGTGGAAGGTCTTGGGCTCCGCGACCGGCCGCAGGCGGGCGTAGAGGTAGGAGGCGACGCAGGCCGCGCTGGTGAGGACGCCCAGGTTGCGCAGCGCCTCGAAGGCCTTGAGCGGGTAGGCGTAGTACCGGCCGCGATAGTAGATCCGCGACAGGCGCGGGCGCTCGATGAAGTCGTCGGGGAGGATCTCGTCCCAGAGATCGACCACGGCCTGGGACTTCGAGAAGAACCGGTGGCCGCCGATATCGAACAGGTAGCCGTTGTGCGAGACGGTGCGCGAGATCCCGCCCACCTGCGCCGGATCGCGCTCCAGGACGGTGACGGAGCGGCCCTTCTTCGACAGCAGGTAGGCGGCGGTCAGACCCGCGGGCCCCGCGCCGATCACCAGCGTCTCGGTGTGGTGGCTCATCCCATGCTCCGGCGATTGGTGCGGCGCGCGACGCGCAGGACGCCGACCGGTCGCCAGCATGCCCGGTCGTGGTTAAGGAATCGCTGGCGCCGGCGGGGCAGACCGGCGGCTGGACCGCCCGTCCGCCTCCCTTTGACCGCGCGTTAAGCCGAATTGCGCGAGCATGCCGGCGCGGGCATCGACCGCACGTCCGGGTGATCCAACCATGCCGGCTCCGGCGCTCCCTCTCTCCCGACCGCGCGGGCGGATCGAGGCCCGCACGCTGCTGTGGGTCCTCGCCGGCCTCTGCATCGCGACGATGAACGCCCCCCACGCGGTGTGGGAGACGATCCACCACCTGCGCGTCCCGGATACCGACGACGCCATGCGCCTCGTTGAAGTCCGCGACCTGCTGGCCGGCCAGGGCTGGTACGACAACGTCCAGTACCGCTTCCTGCCTCCGGGCGGCGTGCCGGGCCACTGGTCGCGCCTCGTCGACGCGCCCATCGCCGGCCTGATCCTGGTGCTCACGCCCCTGACGGGCCCCGCGCTCGCCGAGGGCCTGACGGCCGCACTCTGGCCGATGCTGCTCTTCGGGCTCTACGGCTGGCTGCTGTATCGCGGAGTCCGGCACAGCTTCGGCAGCGAGGCCGCACTCCTGGCCGTGATCGCGGCCACGCAGACTTTCGGTGTGACGATCCAGTTCCAGGCGGGGCGGGTCGATCATCACAACCTGCAGATCCTCTCGATCCTCGGTCTCGCCTTCTGCATGATCCGCGGGGGTTTGCGACCCGGCCTGATCGGCGGGATCCTGGCGGCGGGCTCGCTGGCGATCGGCCTCGAGGGCCTGCCCTTCGTCGCGCTGGCGGCCCTCTTTCTCACGGGTGAGTGGTGCCTGCGCGGACGCTCGGCCCTGCCGTCGCTGGCGGGCTTCGGCCTGGGCCTCGGCCTGGCCGCGCCCGTGCTGTTCGCCCTCCAGACGGCCCCCTCGCAGTGGGGGGGCACCCATTGCGACGCGCTCTCGCCGCCCTGGCTCTGGCTCACCCTGGGCGGCCTCGGCCTCGTCGCCGCAGCCGCCGCCGCGGGCGAGCGCCTCGCGACCGTATCGGCGCGCCTCACCCTGGCGGGAATGGCGGGGACCATCCTGCTGGCCGGGTTCGCCGCCGCCTTCCCGTCCTGCCTCGACGGCCCGTTCCCCGACATGCCGGCCCTGGTGAGGATCCACTGGCTGCTCACGGTCAACGAGATGGCGCCGTTGGCAAAGTTCGTGGCCCGCGGCCAGTGGGAAGCGCTGGTCTTCTACCCCGTGGTGTTCCTCGCGGCGCTCACGGCCACCGGGATGGCGTGGCGCGGGCCCGACCGCCGGGCCTGGTCGGTGGTCGCGCTGTTCCTGTGGCCGGGACTGATCCTCGGCATCGCGCAGTTCCGCGGATTGTACATCGTCTCCGGCTTCGTGCCGCTGGTGGCGGGGGTAATCCTCGATCGAGCGCTGGCGCGGAAAGCCCTGCCGGCCGGGGAACGGCGCTGGCCCGCCGCGCTCCTCGGGGCCGCGATGATCAGCAGCCTCTGGATGATCCCCGCGCTCCTGGCGGAGATCCTGGCGCCCGGCCTGCGCACCGCGCCCGACGCGGCCGAGACCACCGCCTGCCTCGACGACGCCGCCGTCCGCCCCCTGGCGCGCCTGCCGGAAGGCACCGTGCTCGCACCGATCTTCATGGGGCCGTCGATCCTTCTCCGGACCCCGCACAGCATCGTCGCCGCGCCCTATCACCGCGCCATTCCCGGCCTCACGGCGGCCATCGTGGGATTGGGCGGCACAGAGGCCGACCTCGACCGGGTGCTCACGGCGTTCCACGTTCGCTACCTCGTGGCCTGCCCGGCACGGCCGGCCGAGAATCTGCAGGCGGAGACGGCTTACGCCACGCGACTCGCCGAGGGCGCGGCCCGGAGCGCGCGCCTCTTGCCGCTGGACGTGCCCGGCCCGCTCAAGGCCTGGCGCGTGGTGCCCTGACGATCAGAGCAGGCGGCGATCGAGGCGGATGATCCGGCAGGGATCGCCGGCGCGCGCGGCCGGCGCGTGCGGGGCGCGGAGCAGCAGGGCCTCGGACCGGCCGAGGACGGCGAGCATCGACGAATCCTGGCGCTGCTCGGCGGTCGCGACCGGCAGCCGGCCGGGCTCGAGGGCGAGGCTCGCCCGCATGTAGTCGGCCCGCCCGTCATTCTCCGGCATGTCGCGGCCGAGCGTGGCCGGCTCGCTCCGGTCGGCGCCCGCCCGCGGATCGCCCTGGAGCGCGCGGATCGCCGGCACCACGAACAGCAGCCCGCACACGATGGACGAGACCGGATTGCCCGGCAGCCCGATCACCAGCATGTCGCCGAGACGGCCGTGCATCAGCGGCTTGCCCGGCCGGAGGGCGACCCGCCAGAAGCCGAGCTCCAACCCCTCCTTGGCGAGCGCGGCCTGTACCAGATCGTGGTCGCCCACGGAGGCTCCTCCGAGGGTGACCAGCAGGTCGGCCCGCGCCGCGCGGGCGCGACGGAACGCGTCCGCCAGGGCGTCGTGGTCGTCCCCGGCGATGCCGAGATCGACGATGTCGGCGCCCGCCTCCGCGGCGAGTGCGCCGAGCGCGAGGCTGTTCGAGGCGACGATCTGGTCCCAGCCCGGCGTCGCGCCCGGCTCCACCAGCTCGTCGCCGGTGGCGAGGATCGCGACGCGCGGCCGGCGACGGACCGGGAGCCGCGGATGACCGGCCGCCGCGGCGAGCGCGAGGCGCCGCGCGTCGAGGCTCGTGCCGGCCGGGATCAGGGTCTGGCCCGCGGTGAAGTCGAGGCCGGCCCGGCGAATGAACCGTGCCGGCTCCACGGGCTCCAGGACCCGCACCGCGCCCGCCTCGGCGGCGGCGTCCTCCTGGATGAGGATCGCGTCCGCGCCCTCCGGAACCGGCGCGCCGGTGAAGATCCGGACCGCCTCACCCGCGCCGATGCGCCCCGGGAAGCCGTGGCCGGCCGCGCTGGTGCCGATGAGCCGCAGGGTCGCCCCGACCATTGCGGCGTCGGCGCTACGCACGGCGTAGCCGTCCATGGCCGAGGCCGGAAATGGCGGCTGGGTCCGCGAGGCGACGACGTCGGCCGCGAGCGTCCGGCCGCCGGCCCGAGCCAGCGGGACGGTCTCGGCCTCGACCGGCGCGGCGACGCTCGCGAGCACCCGGGCCAGCGCCTCCGCGACCGGGATCAGGCCGCTCATTCCGCCGGTGCCCGGTAGGCGCCCGAGCGGCCGCCATCCTTTGCGGTCAGCCGGATCCCCTCGATCCGCATGCCGCGATCGACCGCCTTCACCATGTCGTAGACCGTCAGGCAGGCCACCGAGACGGCGGTGAGCGCCTCCATCTCGACGCCGGTCGGGCCCTGGACACGGACCTCGGCGGCGATGCGCAGGCCCGGGAGCGCGTCGTCGGGCTCGCACTCGACCCGCACCTTCGACAGCAGGAGCGGGTGACAGAGCGGGATCAGCTCGTGGGTGCGCTTGGCCGCCATGATGCCGGCGAGCCGGGCCGTGCCGATCACGTCGCCCTTCTTGGCGTCGCCCTCGCGGATCAGCGCCAGCGTCTCGGGCCTCATCACGATCTGGCCTTCCGCCCGGGCGGTCCGGTCGGTGGCGGGCTTGTCGGTGACGTCGACCATGTTGGCCGCGCCGCTGGTGTCGAGATGGGTCAGCGTCGAGCCCGGTCGCATGCCTTACGCCTTCTTCCGCGGCTTGCCGCCCGTGGCCCCCGCGTCGCCGAACAGCAGGGCGCGGGCCGCTGCCGCGACGTCCGGCTGCCGCATCAGGCTCTCGCCGACCAAGACCACGCCGAGGCCGTTGTCCCGCAGCCGCGCCACGTCGGCGTGGTCGCCGATCCCGCTCTCGGCCACGGCGATCCGGTCCGCCGGGATCCCCGGCGCCAGCCGGATCGCGGTCTCGAACGAGACCTCGAAGGTCTTGAGGTTCCGATTGTTGATACCGATCAGCGCCGTGCCGAGGGTGATTGCCCGCGCGAGTTCGGCCTCGTCGTGCACCTCGACCAGGACATCCATCCCGAGGAGGTGCGCCGTCTCGACCAGGGCCTCGGCCTCGTCGTCGTCGAGGCAGGCCATGATGACGAGGATGCAGTCGGCGCCCCAGGCCCGGGCCTCGTAGACCTGATAGGGCTCGAACAGGAAGTCCTTGCGCAGCACCGGCAGCCCGCAGGCCGCGCGCGCCGCCGTCAGGTACTCGGGACGACCCTGGAACGAGGGCTCGTCGGTCAGCACCGACAGGCAGGTGGCGCCGCCGGCCTCGTAGGCGGCGGCGAGGGTCGCCGGATCGAAATCGGCGCGGATCAGGCCCTTCGACGGCGAGGCCTTCTTCACCTCGGCGATGAGCGCCGGGCGATCCGCGGCTAGATGGGTCCGGATCGCCGCCGCGAATCCGCGCACCGGCTCCGCCTGAGCGACCTTCCGCTCCAGCTTGGCGAGCGGCACGCGCAGCTTCGCCTCGGCGATCTCGCGGCGCTTGTAGGCCTCGATGCGGGCGAGGACGTTCGGCCGCTCGGTCGGGGTCCCGGCGCCGGTCTCCGGGGTCGCCTCGTGCGTCAGCGAGCTCATCGGCCCTCCTGCCCGTTGGAGTGGTCGTTCGAGGCCCGGACGAGGCGGGCGAGCGTCGCCCGGGCGGCCCCGGAATCGACGGCATCCTGCGCCTGCGCGACGCCGTCCGCCAGGGCCTGCGCGGCCCCCGCGACCACGAGCGCCGCCCCGGCGTTGAGGACCGCGATGTCCCGATAGGCGTTCCGCGCACCCGCCAGGACGGCCTCCAGGGACCGCGCGTTGTCGGCCGGGTCGCCGCCGCGCAGCTCCTCGGGCGCGCGCAGCGCCAGCCCGAATTCGCGCGGGTCGATGGTGAAGTGTGACAACCGGCCTTCCTCGAGGGCGACGACCTGCGTCGGGCCGGTGACGGTGATCTCGTCGAGCCCATCGGATCCGTGGACGGTCCAGACCCGGCGGCTGCCGAGTTCGGCCAGGACCCGCGTCAGCGGCTCCGCGAGGGCCGCCTGGGCGACGCCGAAGAGCTGGTAGCCCACGCCGGCCGGGTTGCTCAGCGGGCCGAGCAGGTTGAAGATCGTCCGCACGGGCAGCTCGGACCGGACCGCCGCGACGTGGCGCATCGCCGGGTGGTGGGCCTGCGCGAACAGGAAGCAGAGGCCGGCCTCGTCGAGGCAGCGGGCCTGCGCGGCGGGGTCGAGCCCGAGCCGGACGCCCAGGGCCGCGAGCACGTCGGCGGCGCCGGAGCGCGAGGTCGCCGCGCGGTTCCCGTGCTTCGCCACCGGCACGCCGCAGGCGGCCACGACGATCGCCGCCAGGGTCGAGACGTTCACGCTGCCGGAATGGTCACCGCCGGTGCCGACGACGTCGACGGCGTTCTCCGGCGCCGCGACGCGCGTCATGCGCGCCCGCATGGCCTCGGCCGCGCCGACGATCTCCTCGACGCTCTCGCCGCGCACCTTGAGGGCGGTCAGGAAGGCGCCGGCCTGGACCGGCGTGACCTCGCCCGACAGCAGGTCGTCGAAGGCGGCGCGGGCCTCGGCGCGGTCGAGGGCGAGGCCCCCGGCGACCTTCGCGAGATGGGGTCTGAAGCTGTCCATGGGTTCTTACGGAGGGCCGCCCCGGCCCCCGGCGTCAATGCACGTCGGCGCGCGTCCTGTCACGCGCCGTGTTCCAGGCGGCGGCGAGATCCAGGAAGTTCTTCACGATCTCCGCGCCGTGCTGCGACCGGATGCTCTCGGGGTGGAACTGGACGCCGTGGAGCGGCCGGTCGGCGTGCTCCAGGCCCATGATCAGGCCGTCCGCCTCGGCGGTGACCCGCAGGGCCGTCGGGCAGGTCGCGCGGTCGACCACCAGGGAGTGGTAGCGGGTCGCCTCGAAGCTGTCGTTGAGGCCGCGGAACAGGCCGCGCGCGCCGTGCCGGATGGTCGAGACCTTGCCGTGGAGCGGCAGGGGCGCCCGCACGACGTCACCGCCGAAGGCCTGGCCGATCGCCTGGAGGCCGAGGCACACGCCGAAGATCGGGATCTCCTCGGACAGGTCGCGGACCACGTCGAGGCAGATCCCCGCCTCCGTCGGCGTGCACGGCCCGGGCGACAGCACGATCGCGTCGGGCGCCCTGGCGCGGATATCGGCGATCGTGAGCGCGTCGTTGCGCGCGACCTCGACCGCGCCGCAGAGCGGCCCGATCAGGTGCACGAGATTCCACGTGAAGGAATCGTAGTTGTCGATGACGAGGACGTTGGGCATCGCGGCGGCACGCTCGGGCATGCAGGCGATGTGACCGCTCGCACCCGCGCGGTCAACCGTCGGCGTCGGACGGCGGCGGCTCCGGCGCCGCCGCGCGTCCTCCCTATTGCCCGCGCTTCGCCTGCGCGGCGAACCGTACCGCCTCCTCGGCGGCTCGGAACAGCGCCTTGGCCTTGTTGACGCATTCCTGCTGCTCGGAGGCCGAGTCCGAATCGTAGACGATCCCCGCCCCGGCCTGGACGTGCATCGTCCCGTCCTTCACCACCGCGGTGCGCAGGACGATGCAGGTGTCCATCTCGCCACGCGCGCCGAAGTAGCCGATGCAGCCCGCGTACGGCCCGCGCTTCTCGCGCTCCAGCTCGTCGATGATCTCCATGGCCCGCACCTTCGGGGCACCCGAGACCGTGCCGGCCGGAAATCCCGCGGCCAGAGCCTCCAGGGGGTCGTGGCGCGGGTCGAGGTCACCCTCGACGTTCGACACGATGTGCATGACCTGGCTGTAGCGCTCGATGAAGAACGAGTCGGTCACCCGGACGCTGCCGATCCGCGACACCCGCCCGGCGTCGTTGCGGCCGAGATCGAGGAGCATCAGGTGCTCGGCCCGCTCCTTCGGATCGGCGAGCAGTTCCTCGGCCAGGGCGGCATCCTCGGCCGGGGTCGCGCCGCGGCGGCGCGTGCCGGCGATCGGGCGGACCGTGACCACCCCGTCCCGCACCCGCACCAGGATCTCCGGCGAGGAGCAGACGATCTGGAAATCCTCGAAATCGAGGTAGCACAGGAACGGCGCCGGGTTCGTCCGCCGCAGCGAGCGGTACAGGCTGAAGGCCGGCAGCGTGAACGGCGCCGAGAAGCGCTGGGACAGCACCACCTGGAACACGTCGCCCGCGACGATGTACTCCTTGGCGCGCGCCACCATGGCGAAGAAGTCGTCCGGCGGCGTGTTCGAGACCGGCTCGGGATGGGCGACCGCCGACAGGTCGACCCGCGCCTCGATCGGCAGCGGCCCCTCGAGGGCGGCGGCGACCCGGTCGACGCGCTGCAGCGCGTCCTCGTAGGCGGCCCGGGCCGCGACGCGTGGGGCGGGCCGGACCGGCGACACGACGGTGATGACGTCGCGGATGGAGTCGAAGACCACCATCACCCGGGGGCGCACCAGGATCGCGTCCGGCACGCCGAGCGGGTCCGGGTTCGGCTCCGGCAGCCGCTCCATGGCGCGGACCATGTCGTAGCCGAGATAGCCGAACAGGCCGGCGGCCATCGGCGGCAGGTCCTGGCCATCCGACTCGCCGATGGCGCTCTCGGCGATCAGGGCCCGCAGGCTCGCGAGCGGCGCCCGGGAATCCGGCTCGAACCGCGTGAGGTCTGCCCCGCGCGCGATCGCGGGCGCGCCCT
This sequence comes from Methylobacterium sp. PvP105, assembly GCF_017876975.1. Classification (NCBI taxonomy): domain Bacteria; kingdom Pseudomonadati; phylum Pseudomonadota; class Alphaproteobacteria; order Hyphomicrobiales; family Methylobacteriaceae; genus Methylobacterium; species Methylobacterium sp. PvP105. Next base: position 4,279,614 of record NZ_JAGIPA010000001.1, read on the forward strand.
CCCGGCAGCGCCAGATCAGGTCCGGATCGAGGCCGATCATCGAGTACCGGCCGCGGACGGCGCCGCCCTCGACCGATTCGAGCAGGAAGGCCGGTCCGGAATGGCCGGCGCGCAGCTTGAGGAACGCCGCGACCGGCGTCTCGAGGTCCGCGACGAGGCTCACCGCCACGAGGCTCGGCTGCCCGGCCTCGTAGCGCGCCGCGAAGGCCGCGTAATCGGGCGCTTCGGCCATGCCTCAGTACTCGCCGCCGATGGCGCGCCGCAGGGCCGCCGGGTCGACCTTCACGCCCGCGTTCTTCTGGACCTCGCTGATGTACTGGGACAGCACGTCGTCGGCGAGCGCCGCCTGGAAGCTCTGCGTGATCTGCTTGTCGCTCGGGCTATCGGCCACGAAGGCGGGCACCGTCGCCGCCATGACCTTGAAGACCGCGCGCGAATCGCCCGCGGCCGCCGTGCCGGCCTTGCCGACCGGGGTCGCGAAGATCAGGTTCACGACGTCCGCCGTGAGCATGTCCTTGGCCTGGTTGCGCGCGAGATCCTGCGCCTCCTGCAGGTTGACGCCGACCTCCTGGGCGGCCGCCTCCATGGTCTCGCCCTTGTTGATCTTCTCGACGAGCTCGCGACCCTTGGCCTGAAGGCGCTTGGCGATCTCTGTCGCGGTCCAGCCAGCCTTCACGCCGTCCTTGACCTGATCGAGGGGCTTGTCGTGGGCGGCGTCGATCCCGGTCACGTCGTACCAGACGTAGCCGCCGGTCTTGGTCCGCAGGGGCTCGTTGTCGCCGCCGATCTCGGCGCGGAACAGGGCCGGCAGGGTGGTCTCCGCATCGGGAATGTCGGTAACCCGCTGTCCGTCCGGTGCCTTGCCGTTGGCGTCCACGGCCTTCACGGTGACGATCTTGAGGCCGCGCTCCGCGGCGATGTCGGCGAGGGGCTTGGCGCCGGCGCGCTGGTCCTCAATCGCGTCGCGGGTGGTCTCCATGGCGTCGCGGGCACGGGCCAGGGCGAGGGCCTTGCGGATCTCTCCCTCCACCGCCTCGAACGGCTTCACCGTCCCGGCCTCGATCTTGGTCACGCGCAGCAGCACCGTGCCGAACCGGCCCTGGACCGGCTGGCTCACGCCGCCCTCCGGCAGCGCGAAGGCGGCGTCGGCGACGGCCTTGTCGAACAGCTCGCTCTTGGTCAGCGTGCCGAGGGTCAGGTCCTTCTCGTCGGTGCCGCGCTCGGCCGCCACCGCGTCGAAGGTCTTGGAGCCGTCCGTAATCGCCTTGCGGGCCGCCTCGGCGGCGGCCGCGTCGGGGAACACGATCTGCTGGATGGTGCGCTTCTCGGGCGTGCCGTAGCGGTCCTTGTTCAGCGCGTAGGCGGCGCGGGCGTCGGCCTCCGTGATCGCGTCGGGCTTCGCCATCGCCTCGGGCTCGACCACGAGGAGGTTGACCGACCGGAATTCCGGCGCCCGGAAGCCGGACTTGTTGGCCTCGTACCAAGTCTTGAGCTCGTCGTCCGTCGGATCGGGGATCTGGCCGGCCACCGAAGGGGTCAGCATCAGGTAGGCGGCCGCGCGGCGCTCGGTGGTGTAGCGGTGAACGGCTTCGCGCATGGCGAGCGGCACGTGCAGGTCCGACGACACGGCCTCGGCCAGCTGAAGGCGGGCGATCACCGAGCGCTGCTCGCGCACGAACAGGCCCTCGTTGAGGCCGGCGCGCTGCAGGGTCTGGTAGAAGAGCTGCGGCTCGAACTGACCCTGCTGGTTCTGGAAGCTCTTCTCCTCGTGGATCGCCTTGATCACCGAGGTATCCGGCACGGCGAGGCCGAGATCGTGGGTCTTATGATCGAGGGCGGCCTCGGTGATCAGCTGCGACATCACCTGCCGGTCCAGACCGAGCATCCGCGCCTGATCGGGCGTGAGCGGACGCTTCAGCTGCGTCTGATAGCGCTGGAGCTGGTTCTGGTAGGCTTGGCGCACCTGCTCGGCGGTGATCGGCGTGCTGCCGACCGTGGCCACCTTGTTGCTCGCGCCGCCGCGGAAGAACTCCTCGACCCCGAAGATGCCGACACCGGCGATCAGCAGCGTGAAGATGATCGTCAAGACGATCTTGCCGAGCCAGTGCTGGCTGGCGTTGCGGATGCCCTGAAGCATGGTCTGTGATCGAGTACCTTCGGCAGCCGCCCCGTCACCGGGCCGGCGCTGTCCCTGAGAGCCGACCGCGATAGACCATTCGCGTCCACAGGCAAAGGCTCGGGCACGCCGGGCCGTTTGCACGCTCAAGCTCGCTCTGGTAGGCCGCGGCAACTTCGGAAACGCCGCGACGGAGCGAGGGCAGGAATGACGCAGTCTGGGCGCAGGCCGCTTGTCGCCGGCAACTGGAAGATGAACGGGACCCGGTCATCCATCCAGGTGGTCGAAGCGATTCGCGACGGGCTGTCGCCGGACCTCGCGTCCCGCATCGACGTGCTGATCTGCCCGCCCGCGACGCTGATCGGATCCTGCGTGGCGGCAGCGGCCGGATCGCCGATCGCGATCGGCGGCCAGAACCTGCATGCCCGCCCGAGCGGCGCCTTCACGGGCTCGATCTCGGCCGAGATGCTCGCCGACCTCGGCGCCAAGTACGTGATCGTCGGCCATTCCGAGCGCCGGGCCTACCACCACGAGACCGACGACGGGGTCCACGCGAAGGCGCTGGGCGCCCGGCGCGCGGGCCTGTGCGGGATCATCTGCGTCGGCGAGACGATCGAGGAGCGCGAGCAGGGGCGCGCCCTCGACATCGTCCGCGCCCAGCTCGCCATCGGCCTGCCGAAGGGCGCGACCGCGGCCGACACGGTGATCGCCTACGAGCCGGTCTGGGCGATCGGCTCGGGGAGGACGCCGACGCCGCGCGACATCGCCGAGGTCCACGCCTCCCTCCGGGAGATGCTCGACAAGCTGGTGGGCGACGAGGCGCAGAAGATCCGCATCCTCTACGGCGGCTCGGTGAAGCCCGGGAACGCCAAGGAACTCCTGTCGGTGGACAACGTCGACGGCGCGCTCGTGGGCGGCGCCAGCCTCGTGGCGGAAGATTTCCTGGGGATCTGCGCCGCCTACGCCTGAGCGCGCAGCCGCCGTTAGGCCCGGGTGCGGCGCTCGCGCGCCCGGGTTGTCAGATCTTGAAGGCCTGCCGGGCGAGCAGCCGCCAGCGGCCGCCGTCGCTGTGCCAGACCTGCATCACGCCGATATGCACCGGTGACGTCTTGCCGCCCGAGACCACCTCGCCGGTGAAGATGTGGCGCGCGATCGCGTCGTCGCCGACCACCGAGACGGACCGGTCCGACAGGGTGATGTTTGGGAAGGCCGAGCGCCTGCTGGTCAGCGTCTCGATGAAGGCCGTCTTGTCCTGCACCTGACCGCTGGAATGGCCGTAGCTCAGCCCGTCGAGGACCAGGGCGTCGAGGGCCGGCCCGTCCGCCGACAGAAGGGCCCTGGTGAGGGCGTCGACCGCCTGTTCCACGGCGGCGCCCTGAGCGGCATCGGATCCGCCCGCGGAGCCCGGGCCCGAGCAAATCAGGACGGGCACGGCGATGGCGGCGGCGAGCGCCGCGCGGCGGGACACGGACATGGCTAGCCTCCCGGACCGAGCGGCGCGTTCGGTAGGCCGCCCTTCCCCGACAGAGAGCACGATGCGCGGCCGAAGGCGAGGGTCGAAGCGGACAGCCGGCCGCTCGCGTCAGGTTGGCGACGGGCGACCGGTGGTGTATGTCGTCGCCGAATTCCGGCCGGTCCGCCCGAAGCGTCGCCCCCGAAGCTCTCGCCGCACGCCCCCGTGCCCGGGAGGTTCGTGAACGATCGCGGGCCCCGGCCCTCGTGCGTTCGTCTTCCGGTGCCCGCTGCCGGCGCGCGGCGCTGAAGAAGACTCCGGAACACCGATGCAGACCGTCCTGATCGTCGTCCACCTCATCATCGTGCTCGCGCTGATCGGCGTCGTGCTGCTCCAGCGCTCCGAGGGTGGCCTCGGGCTCGGCGGTGGCGGCGGTGGCGGCGTCGGCGGATTCATGACCGGCCGCGGTCAGGCCAACGCCCTGACGCGGGCCACCGCGATCCTGGCGGCCCTGTTCTTCACGACCAGCATGGTCCTCGCCATCCTGTCGCATCGCTCGGCGGCGCCCAAGTCGATCCTCGACACCGGCGCGCCGCAGACGTCCGGCCAGCCGGCCAAGCAGCCGACCGGTGCCGACAACCTGCTCGACACGCTGCGCCAGCAACAGGACCGGGCGCCCGCGAACGCTCCGGCCCAGCCGGCCCCGGCCCCCGCGCAGCCGGCGGTTCCGGAAGCGCCGCAGTCGCGCTGACGGCGCGCGCCGCGGGCGGCGCAGCGTCCGACCCTTGTCCCGACGGACCGGCGCTCGGCCGGTCCACGCCATGCGTCGCGCGATCCCCAGCCCATGCACCGGCCGGGGCCTCCGCCGTTTGGCAAATGCCAGCAGCTTCTTTATGGACCGAGGCCCATGACGCGGTACGTTTTCATCACCGGCGGCGTGGTTTCCTCTCTCGGCAAGGGCCTCGCCTCGGCGGCCCTGGCGGCGGTCCTTCAGGCCCGCGGCTACCGGGTCCGGATGCGCAAGCTCGACCCTTACCTCAACGTCGATCCGGGCACGATGAGCCCGACGCAGCACGGCGAGGTGTTCGTCACCGACGACGGCGCCGAGACCGACCTCGACCTCGGGCATTACGAGCGCTTCACCGGCGTCCCGGCGAGCCGGGCGGACAACATCACCACGGGCCGCATCTACCAGGACATCATCGCCAAGGAGCGGCGCGGCGACTACCTCGGCGCCACGATTCAGGTGATCCCGCACGTCACCAACGCGATCAAGGACTTCGTCCTCGACGGCAACGACAGCTTCGATTTCGTGCTGGTGGAGATCGGCGGCACGGTCGGCGACATCGAGGGCCTGCCGTTCTTCGAGGCGATCCGGCAGCTTGGCCAGGAACTGCCGCGGGGCACCTGCTGCTACGTCCACCTGACGCTGCTGCCCTACATCCCGTCCGCCGGCGAGCTGAAGACCAAGCCGACGCAGCACTCCGTGAAGGAGTTGCGCTCGATCGGCATCCAGCCCGACATCCTGCTCTGCCGCTGCGACCGGCCGATCCCGATGGACGAGCGGCGCAAGCTCGCGCTGTTCTGCAACGTCCGCCAGACCGCGGTGATCGAGGCGCTCGACGTGGCCTCGATCTACGAGGTGCCGCTCTCCTACCGGACCGCCGGCCTGGACCGCGAGGTGCTCGGCCATTTCGGCCTAGAGCACGGCGAGGAGCCGGATCTCGGCCGCTGGCAGACCATCGCGGAGCGCGTGCGCAATCCCGAGGGCGAGGTCTCGATCGCCATCGTGGGTAAGTACACGGGGCTGAAGGACGCCTACAAGTCGCTGACCGAGGCGCTGACCCACGGCGGCATCAGCCACCGGGTGAAGGTCAACCTCGAGTGGATCGAGGCCGAGGTGTTCGAGCGCGAGGATCCGGCGCCCTTCCTCGAGGGTCTCAACGGGATCCTGGTCCCGGGCGGCTTCGGCCAGCGCGGGGCCGAGGGCAAGATCCGCGCGGCCCGCTACGCCCGCGAGAAGCGCATCCCCTACCTCGGCATCTGCTTCGGCATGCAGATGGCGGTGATCGAGGCCGCCCGCTCGCTGGCCGGGATGCCGGAGGCGAATTCGACGGAGTTCGGCGAGACCGCCGAGCCGGTGGTCGGCCTGCTCACCGAGTGGCTGCGCGGCAACGAGCTGGAGCGGCGCGCCGCGGCCGGCGACCTCGGCGGCACGATGCGGCTCGGCGCCTACGAGGCGAAGCTCGACCCCGAGTCGAAGATCGCCCAGATCTACGGGTCCGAGCAGATCTCGGAGCGGCACCGCCACCGCTACGAGGTCAACATGGCCTATCGCGAGCGGCTGGAGGCCAAGGGCCTGCGCTTCTCCGGCGTCTCGCCCGACGGCCTGCTGCCCGAGACCGTGGAGCATGTCGGGCACCCGTGGTTCATCGGCGTGCAGTTCCACCCGGAGCTGAAGTCGCGCCCGTTCGAGCCGCACCCGCTGTTCAAGGGGTTCGTCGGCGCCGCGATCGAGCAGAGCCGCCTGGTCTGAGGCCGCGGCGGCGCGCCGCTGCTCGCGCGGCGCCCCGCGGCCCTATATCCTCGGTGCCGTGACCGAGATCCTCTTCTACCACATGCAGCGGCAGCCCCTGGAGAAGGTGCTGCCGAACCTCGTCGAGCGCTCGCTGGACCGCGGCTGGCAGGCCGCGATCCAGGCGGCCAGCGAGGAACGGCTGCAGGCGCTCGACGACCACCTCTGGACCTATTCCGACGAGAGCTTCCTGCCGCACGGCACCGACCGCGAGCCCGACGCCGCGAGTCAGCCGGTGGTGCTCACGCTCCGGGACGTGAATCCCAACACGGCCTCGATCCGCTTCCTCGTGGAGGGCGCCGACCTGCCGCCCGACGCCGGGCAGTACGAGCGGATCTGCATCCTGTTCGACGGGACCGATCAGGACGCCCTCCTGCGCGCCCGCGAGCAGTGGAAACAGGCCAAGGACGCCGGCCACGCGGTGGCCTACTGGCAGCAGGACGATACCGGACGCTGGAACAAGAAGGCTTGATGGTGCCCCTCCACGGACGTCTCGCGCGCGCCGCGCTCGCCCTCACCCTGGCTGTCGCCGCACCCGCCGGCACCCTGGCCCAGGACGCGCCGCATCCGCATCCCGCGGAGAGCAAGCCGGCGCCGCGCGGCCCGGAGGGGCGCCGCCTCCCGCCCGATTCGACGACGAGGCAGAGCGTCACGCTGCCGGACGGCCGGACCCTCGACTTCACCGCCACGGCCGGCAGCCTGCCCCTCGTCGACGAGGCGGGAAAGCTCCAGGCCGAGATCGCCTACGTCGCCTACACGATGGCGCCGCAGGCCGGCCGCGAGCGGCCCGTCACCTTCGCGGTCAACGGCGGCCCGGGCGCCGCGTCGGCCTATCTCAACATCGGGGCGATCGGGCCCTGGCGGCTGCCGGTCGGCGGCGACAGCATCAGCCCGTCGCAGCCGGTGACGCTGACGCCCAACGACGGGACGTGGCTGGGCTTCACCGACCTCGTCTTCATGGACCCCGTGGGCACCGGCTACAGCCGGGCCGCGGACGGGAACGGCAAGGCCTACTGGTCGATCGATTCGGACGCCTCGACCCTGGCGGCGACCATCGCCCGCTACCTGCGCGTCAACGACCGGATGGCGAGCCCGAAATTCTTCGTCGGCGAGAGCTACGGCGGATTCCGCGGCCCGCTGATCGCCGAGAAGCTCCAGGAGGAGATCGGCGTTGGCCTCTCCGGCATGGTGCTGCTCTCGCCGGTGCTCGATTTCGCGTGGCTGGAGACGCCGCGGGCCAACCCGTGGGGCTACGTGCTAAAGCTGCCCTCGCTGGCGGCCGGCGCCCTGGAGCGGGCCGGCACGGTGCCGACGCCCACCCTTCTCGGCGACGCGGAGGCGTACGCCACGGGTCCGTACCTGAGCGATCTGCTGAAGGGCCCGAGCGATACGGCCGCCGTCGCCCGGATGACCGAGAAGGTCGCGCCCCTGGTCGGCCTCGACCCAGCCCTGGTGCGCGCGCAGGCGGCGCGCCTCTCCACCCGCAGCGTCCAGCGCGAGATCGACCGCGCCGAGGGCCGCGTGACCAGCGCCTACGACACCGGCATCACCGGCTGGGACCCGAACCCGGACGCCGCCCAGTCGAGCTTCGAGGACCCCCAGCTCACGGCCCTCCAGGCGCCGCTGACCAGCGCGATGCTCGACCTCTACGCGCGCGCGCTGAAGTGGCCGGTGACCAACATGCGCTACGAGCTCCTGAACAACGCGGTCAATCGCGGCTGGAGCTGGGGCTCGGGCCGGCAGGCCCCGGAGGTCCTGTCGAACCTCAAGGGCGACCTCGCGCTCGACGGGCACCTGCGCGTCCTCGTGGCGCACGGCTACACCGACCTGGTGACGCCCTACTTCGCCTCGAAGCTCCTGCTCGCGCAGGTCCCCGCCTACGCGGCCGGACGCCTGAGCCTCGCGGTCTATCCGGGCGGGCACATGTTCTACACGCGCCCGGACTCGCGCGCCGCGTTCAGGGCGGACGTCGAGCGGATGTACACGGACGCCCTGAAGGTGCGCGACGCCGGCCCGACCCGTCCGGCCGGCGCCCCCGCCGAGCATCTCAGGACCGCGCCGTGACGCCCCCCGCCCGCCTGGCCGTTCACGCGTCGTCGAAGGCGAGGGCCTCGGCCGGGTAATCGACCATCGTCCGGCGCTGCGCGTCGGTATTCTGCCACTCCCCGACCTTCATGTAGCGGCCCTCGAGATCGCGGACCTCGACCACCTTCCCGATGGTGGGGATCGACTGGAAGCCCTGCGGCCAGTTCGACGCGAAATAGAAGACCTGCTCGACGTGGTCCGAGAGGTGGCAGATCCCCGGTCCGAAGGTTCCCAGCCCGAACACGAGGTAGCGGCCGTTCACCAGGGCCGCGACGTCGGAGATCAGCGACTCGCTCTGGATCTCCACCGGCAGGCCGCGTCGCGCCGCGTAGGCCTCCACCTCGGCGATGACCGGGTTCAGCCTGTTCTCGAAGACGAGCTTGACCGAGCGGATCCGGCCCTCGGCCAGCAGCCGGTCGATGACCATCCGGTAGAACGCGAGGGGCGGCTGCGGGTAGTGCGGATCGACCCAGGTGCTGAAGATGTCGCCCGAGCGGATGTGGATCAGGAGCTGGTCGTCGGGCTTGGCCGGGAAGGTCCTGGGCAGGCCGTTGAACAGCGGCCGGATCACGCTCTGCACGATCGCGCGCGAATCCGTCGGTCCCCGCAGCGCGGTCACGCGCTCGAACTGCGTCGGGTCGAAGTACAGACCCGACAGGAAGTAGCCGTCCGGCGGCAGCGGTTCGTCCGGCGGGATGAAGGTGATGCCGTCGCAGGTCAGCCGCTCGGTCAGGAAGATCACCTTGCTGCGGTCGACCTTGGGGACCTTGATGTATTTCAGGTTGAGCGCCTTCGCGACCGACACCGCGATGATGTACTGGACGAGGCAGTTGCCGAAGGCGCCGTTCTCGAACAGCGACAGGCCGACGAGGGCGCGGCTCGCGCGGTCGGGCGCCGAATGGAGATTGTAGGTGACGTAGACGTTGGCCCCGGGCTTCTCGTTCAGGAGCGTCACGTCGAGGCCGAGCATCGCCCGGAGGGCGATCAGGTCGACGGCGGCCTCTTCGGCGCGGACGGCAACGGGGACGATCCGGGCCGGCTCCGGCGCGGCGACCCGCACCGCGCGCGCCCAGGCCCGCTCGTCGGGGACGATGGCGGCCACGAGGGCGTCCGGGGTCGCGCTCCAGCCGGCGAGGTCCGGCTCGATCCACGTCGCGCCGTCCTGCGAGACCGCCACGGCGACGTCGCCGGGTTCCGGAGGGACCACCCCTCCCCCCGGTCGCAGGGCGACGGAGTGGATCGGGAAACGGCCGCCGAGATCGACTTCGAGCCACCTCGTACCCGCGTCCGATACGATCCGCGGGTCTCGGCCGGCCGCCAGATCGACGAGGACCGGGGTCGGATCGTCTGTCAGGGCCATCGGGTCTCCGGGAGCTTACCGCCCGCGCCGGGCGGGTGTCGGGTGCGGCGGTGCCTGCTCCGGGGCGCGGCCGTCAAGCCCGTCCGTGCCGCGGCGCGGCGCGGGAATCGGCCGCGATCCGGCGTCGCTCCGTTGTGTCCCGGCGGTCATGCGTCTACAACGACCGGGTGACGGTGCCCCGGCGACGGGGTGAAAAGGGAATGCGGTGAGGGGTCCGAGGCCCCGATTCCGCGGCTGCCCCCGCAACTGTGAGCGGCGAGCGCCCGCCAAGCGCCACCGGAGCGATCCGGGAAGGCGGCGGGCGCGCCGAGCCGCGAGCCAGGAGACCTGCCGTCACGACAGGATCCCGCAATGCCGCCGGTGGGGCGGCTGGAGACACTGCTGATGACGACCCAAACCCTCGCCCCCGTCGCCGCCGGCACCCGCGCGTCGGAGCGCCCGATCGCCGTCGCGCTCGCGGCCGTGCTGGGCCTCGGCCTGCTGTTCATGGCGGGCTTCTCGCCGGCGATCGCGCTCCACAACGCGGCGCACGATTTCCGACACACCCAGAACTTCCCCTGCCACTGACGTCCCCGGAACAGGGATGATCATCCGGCTCCTGTCGGCGGCCCTCGCCGCCGGCTTCTTCGCGGCTGCCGTCGTGACGGGCCTCGAACTCACGCTGACCTCGCCGCTGATCGTCGCGGCCGAGCGCTACGAGCAGCAGGAGGCGCCGCGTCAGGCCGCCGAGACGCTCCCGATCAGGGCGCTCCCGATCGTGCTGGCCCATGCCGGGCACGACCACGCCGCGCCCGACGCCGCGCCGGAATGGCAGCCCGGCCCCGGCCTGCCGCGGATGGCCTTCACCGGGCTCGCGACCCTCGTCGGCGGCGTCGGCTACGCGCTGCTGCTCGGCGCGGTGATGCTCGCCTGCGGCCGCGAACCCACGCCACAGGTCGGGCTCGCCTTCGCGGTGGCGGGCTTCGCCAGCGTCGCCCTCGCGCCGGGCCTCGGCCTGCCGCCGGAACTGCCCGGCAGCGCGGCGGCCCCGCTCGCGACACGCCAGGCGTGGTGGGTGATGACCGCCGCGGCGACCGGGATGGGGCTCTACCTGATCACGATCCGCCGCGCGCTGATCACCATCCTCGGGGGGCTCGTCCTGATCATCGCCCCGCACGCGGTCGGCGCCCCGCAGGCGCCGGAGGCCGCGTCGGAGCTTCCGGCCGCGCTGGCCGCGCAGTTCGCCGCGCGGTCGCTGGCCATCAGCTTCGTGTTCTGGATCCTGATCGGGCTGGGACTCGGCTGGGCGTGGCAGGCCTTCGCCCGCGGCGCGGATCGGGGAGCGGCCCGTGCCTGAGACCATTCTCTACGTCTGCACCACCTGCCGCCGCTCGGACGACGACCCGGACGGCCCCCGCGCCGGGGCCCGCCTGCTGGAGGCGCTCCGGGCGCGGAGCGGCGGCACGCCGGATCTGCGGGTCGAGGCGGTGGAGTGCCTGTCGGTCTGCAAGCGGCCCTGCACCGTGGCGGTCGCCGCGCCCGACCGCTGGACCTACGTCTACGGCGACATGGATCCGGCCGCCTCGGCCGAGATCATCCTCGGCGGGCTCGCGGCCTACGCGGCGACCCCGGACGGCATCGTGCCCTGGCGCGAGCGTCCGGAGGCGTTCCGCAAGGGCGTGATCGCCCGCATCCCCCCTTTCCCAGAACCCCGCCCGGTCCCCGCCGGCACCCTGGAGGCCGCGGAATGACCCTCGTGAACAAGATCCCCTGCACCATCGTCACCGGCTTCCTCGGGGCCGGCAAGACGACCCTCGTCCGCCACGTGGTCGAGAACGCCAAGGGGCGCCGCCTCGCCATCCTGGTGAACGAGTTCGGCGACATCGGCTTCGACAAGTCGTTCCTGGCGGCCTGCGGCGTCGAGGGCTGCACCGAGGACGCCATCGTCGAGCTGCCGAACGGCTGCATCTGCTGCACGGTCGCGGACGATTTCGTTCCCGCGCTGGAGACCCTGCTCGGCCGCGCCGAGCCGCCGGAGCACATCCTGATCGAGACCTCGGGTCTCGCGCTGCCGAAGCCGCTCGTCCAGGCGTTCCAGTGGCCGGCGATCCGCTCGCGGGTGACCGTCGACGGCGTGGTCGCCGTGGTCGACGGCCCGGCGGTGGCCTCGGGCGCCTTCGCAGAGGATCCGGAGGCCCTGGCGGCCCAGCGGGCCGCCGACCAGTCGGTCGACCACGACAATCCCCTGGAGGAGGTTTTCGAGGACCAGCTCCTCTGCGCCGACCTCGTGGTGGTCAACAAGGCCGACCTGATCGACGCCGCGACCCGGGCGCGGGTCCGCGCCGAGGTCGAGGGGCACCTGCCCCGCGCCGTGAAGGTCGTCGAGACCGAGAATGGCGCCATCGACCCGCGGGTGCTGCTCGGCCTCGGCGCGGCCGCCGAGGACGATCTCGACGCCCGCCCCTCGCATCACGGCGAGGGCGAGGACCACGACCACGACGATTTCGAGACGGTGGCGCTGCCGGTCCGCCCGGCGGTGACCGCGGGAGATCTCGCGGCCCGGGTCGAGGCGGCGGCCGAAGCCGCCGGCGTCCTGCGCATCAAGGGCTTCGCCGAGGTCGAGGGCAAGCCCATGCGCCTCGTGGTGCAGGGTGTCGGCCGGCGCGTCACCCATCATTTCGACCGCCCCTGGCGGGCCGGGGAAGCCCGCGACGGGACGCTGGTGGTGATCGGCCTGAAGGGCTTCGACAAGGACGCCGTCGCGGCGGCCCTCGCGGGATGAGGCCGGTCGCGCACGCCCGCCCGGACTCGCTCTAGGGGCCGCCGCGGTGCATCTCGTGCGCATCGATGCCGTGTCCCTCGACGAGGGCGAGGCGGCCGTGGATCTCGGGCAGGAGCCCGGCGACCTCGTGGTGCTGTCGTTCACCGACAGCGACCTCGCTTCGGTCGGGCAGGCCCACGCCGCGGAGCCCGGGCTGCCGAGCCTTCGGCTCGCGAAGCTCGCCAAGCTGCGGCATCCGCTCTCGGTCGACCTCTACGTCGAGCGGGTCGTGGCGCGCGCCAAGGTCGTGGTGATCCGCTGCCTGGGCGGGCTCGACTACTGGCGCTACGGGATCGAGCGTTGCGCCGAGGCCGCGCGGGCGCACGGCGTCGTGCTGGCGGTCCTGCCGGGCGACGACCGGCCGGATCCGCGCCTCGCGGCGTTCTCCACTGATCCCGACCTCGCCGGGCAGCTCGACGCCTATTTCCGCGCCGGCGGGCCCGACAACCTGCGGCGGATGCTGCGGAGCTTGGCGATCCGCCTCGGCGGCGACGGCCGGGTCGAGCCGCCGCAGCCGCTCCCGCGCGGCTTTCCGTGGTGCCCCGGCTGCGGGGTCCTGCCCCTCGAGACGGCCCTCGCCGCGGCCGGGACCGCGGTCCCGCTCGCCGGTGCGCGGATCGCCGCCGAGCCCGTCGCGCTCCTCCTGATCTACCGCTCCGCCGTGCTCGGCGGCGATACCGGCCCGTTCGCCGCCCTCGCCGCCGCCCTGCGGGCCCGCGGGATCGGCGTGCTGCCGATGGCGGTGTCCAGCCTGAAGGAGCCGCAGGCCGCCGCCGCGGTCGCCGCGGCCGTGCGCGCGCGCCGGCCCGACCTCGTGATCGCCGCCACCGCCTTCTCGGCCCGCGAGGACGAGACCGACTTCGTCCTCGACGCCGCCGACTGCCCGGTCCTCCAGGCCTTCACGGTGGGCTCGCCGCGCGCGGCCTGGGCGGCCTCCGCCCGCGGACTGGGCGCGGCCGATCTCGCCATGCAGGTCGCGCTGCCGGAATTCGACGGCCGGCTCTCGGGCTTCCCGATCTCGTTCAAGGAGGAGAGCGCCGAGATCGCCGGCTTCGCCGAGCGCCGCGCCGTGCCCTACGAGGCCGGCATCGCCGCGCTCGCCGACCGGGCCGCGGGATGGCTGCGGCTGGCCGCCCTGCCGCGCGCGGCGCGGCGCGTCGCCCTGGTCCTGTCCGACTATCCCGCCCGCGGCGGCCGGGCCGGGTTCGCGGTCGGCCTCGACACGCCCGCGAGCGCCCGCGCGATCAGCGCCGACCTCGCGGCCGCCGGCTACGCGGCGGGCGCGCTGCCGGAGGCGGGAGCGCTGATGGCGGCACTCACGGAGGGCGCGGCCCAGTTCCGGGTGCCGCTCGCGGCCTACGCGGCGTGGTGGCGCTCGCTCACCGAGGACGTCCGCGCCGCCGTCACCGCCAGCTGGGGCGAGGCCGAGGCGGACCCGGCCTGCGTCGACGGCGCCTTCCGCTTCCGGATCGTCCGGGACGGCAACCTCGCGGTCCTCCTCCAGCCCGACCGCGGCCGCGATCCCGATCGCAAGACCGGCTACCACGACCTCGAGCGGGCGCCGACCCACGCCTACCTGGCGTTCCATCTCGGCCTGCGGCAGGGTTTCGACGCCCTGGTGCAGCTCGGCACGCACGGCACCGCGGAGTGGCTGCCGGGCAAGGCCGTGGCCCTGTCGCCCGACTGCTTCCCGGCGCTCTGCGTGGGCGGGCTGCCGGTGATCTACCCGTTCATCGTCGACGACCCGGGCGAGGCCGCGCCGCTCAAGCGCCGTCTCGGCGGGGTCGCGCTCGGGCACCTGACGCCCGACACCGCCGTCCACGCGCTGACACCCGAGGCGGCCCGGCTCCGCGAGCTGGTGGAGGAGTATTCGGCGGCCAGCGTGCTCGACCCCCGCCGCGCCGACCTCATCGCCCGGGCCATCCTGGAGGAGGCCGGGGCGGCCGGTCTGCTGGACGGTGCCGGGATCGGCGCGGACACGCCGATGGACGAGGCGCTGACGCGGCTCGACGCGCATCTCTGCGATCTCGGCGAGACCGTGTTCCGCGACGGCCTGCACGTCTTCGCCCGCGCGCCGCACGGGGCTGCGGAGCCCGTCGCGGCGAGCGCGGACTCCGAGCGCGCCGGCCTTCTCGCCGCCCTCGACGGGCGGTTCGTCCGTCCGGGCCCCTCCGGCTCGCCGTCCCGCGGGCGGGCCGACGTGATCCCGACCGGGCGCAACCTCGCGACCCTCGACCCGCGGGCCATCCCGAGCCGCGCCGCCGCGCTCCTCGGCGAGAAGGCCGCCGCCGCCGTGGTGACCCGCTACCTTCAGGACGAGGGCGCCTATCCGGCCCGGATCGTCATGGATCTCTGGGCCTCGCCGACCCTGCGCACCGGCGGCGAGGACGTGGCCCACGCCCTCGCCCTGATGGGCGTGCGGCCGGTCTGGGACCACGCCAGCACCCGCGTCACCGGCTTCGAGATCCTGCCCCTCGCGATGCTGGACCGGCCGCGGATCGACGTCACCGTCCGGGTTTCCGGCGCGTTCCGCGACACCTTCCCCGACACGCTGGCGCTCCTCGACCGCGCCGCCCGCGCCGTGGCTGAGCGGGACGAGGCCGACGACGAGAATCCCCTGGCGGCGGCGCGGCGGCGGGGCGACGGCGCCGCGCGCGTCTACGGGGCCGCGCCCGGCCGCTACGGCGCCGGCACCGCCGCCACCGCCCTCGACGGCGCCTGGGAGGGCCGCGCCGACCTCGGCCGCGCCTATCTGGCCGCCAGCGGTCACGCCTACGGCGACCGCAACGGCCCGGACGCCGATTTCGCCGCCCGCGTCGCGGCGGCCGACGCCTATCTTCACGCCTTCGACGTGGCCGAGCGCGACCTGTTCGACGGCGACGCCGCGGTCGACGCGATGGGCGGTTTCGCGGCGGCCGCGGCCCTGGAGGGCGCGAATCCCGCGCTCTACAGCCTCGACGTGTCGGTGCCGGAGCGGCCGAAGGCGCGGACGGCCCGGGAGGACGCCGCCCGCCTGATTCGCGGGCGCCTCGCGGATCCCCGCTGGATCGCGGCCCAGCTGCGCCACGGCTACAGGGGGGCGCAGGAGCTCGCCCAGGGGCTCGACGCGGTCTTCGTCCTGGCCGCCGCGAGCGACGCGGTGACGGATGCCGGCTTCGAGGCGCTCTACGCGGCCTGGGTCGCCGATGCCGAGGTGTTCGAGCGCCTGCGCGCCGCCAATCCCGCCGCGGCCAGGGCGATCCTCGAACGGTTCGACGAGGCGCGGGATCGCGGCCTCTGGCACAGCCGTCGCAACGCCCTCCCGGCCGACGCCCTGATGCGCGAGGCCGCCGAGTGAGCGCCGCCCCGCATCGGCGCGTCCCGCCCGAGGCGCCCGCCCGCCGGGGCTGGTGCCCGGGCCTGGCCAAGCCCATGCCGACGGGCGACGGCCTGCTCGCGCGCGTGCACCCGCCGCTCGGAATCCTGACCCTGGATCAGGCCCGCGCGGTGGCGGACGGGGCGCGGCGCTTCGGGAACGGCCATCTGGATCTCACCGCGCGGGCCAATCTCCAGATCCGCGGGGTCTCCGAGGCGACGCGCGTTCCGCTCGCCGCCTGGCTCGCGGCCCGGGGCCTCGGCGACGCGCGCGCCGACGGCGGCCCCCAGCGCCTGACGCTCACGAGCCCGCTGGCGGGTCACGATCCGGACGAGACGATCGACGTGCCGGCCCTGGCCGCCGCCATCGAGGCTGCCGGGCTCGCGACACCCGGACTTCCGGCCAAGACCCTCGTCGTCGTCGAGGGCCGCCCCGGCCGGGCGGTGCCGGAGGCGGATCTCTGCGCCGTCGCCGAGGGGCCGGGCGTCGTCGCGATCGCGGTCGCGCGCGGTGAGACCTCGCGGACGCTCCTGACCTGCACGGAGGACGCGGCGCCTGGCCACGTGGCGGCCCTGCTCGGCGCCTTCGCGGGGACGGGCCGGCGCCGGATGCGCGACCTGGCGGACGACGAGCTGGCCGCGCTGACCGAGGCTCTTCGCTCGGGCAGGCCGGCGCCCCCGATCGGACCGGCTTACACGCGCCGCGGCTTCGCACCGGAACGGGAGCCGGCACGTCCGGCGCGCGGATCGGATCTCCGGGGCGTCGCCATCGACGCGCCGTTCGGGCGCTGCACCGCCGATGCCCTCGACCGGGTCGCCGCCGCGGCGACGGCGGTCGGCACGGACGCGATCCGCCTCTCCCCCACGCGCGGCTTCGTGCTGCTGGTGCCGGCCACCGCCTTCGACGCGGCGGCGGCCGCGACGGCGGCGCTCGCGTCGGAGTTCATCGTCGTCCCGGACGATCCGCGGCGCGCGATCGCGGCCTGCACGGGGGCTCCGGGCTGCGCCTCCGGATCGACCCCCACGCTGACGGACGCGGCGCGCCTCGCGGCGGCGTTCGGCCCGCTGGCGGGCGCGGGCCGCGCCGCGCACGTCTCGGGCTGCGCCAAGGGCTGCGCGCGGCCGGGCCCGGCCGACCTGACCCTCGTCGGCCGGGACGGGCGCTACGGCGTGGTGATCGGGGGGGCGCCCGGCGATGAGCCGGCGATGGATCTCCCTATCGAGGCCGTGCTGGAGCGGCTAGGAAGGGCCGAGATCGACGGGCTTTCCGCCGCCTTCGCGCCGGAGATCACCCCTTCGGCATGCGGGAGGACCAGGAGACCGGCATGAGCGCGAGCCAGAACGCCCTGCGCCAGACAGGATCGGAGCCGGCCGCGGCCCACGAGTCCCCGTCCCGCTACGACTACATCCGCGACGGCGGCGCGATCTACGCGCGCTCCTTCGCGATGATCCGCGCCGAGGCGGATCTCGGGCGTTGGTCGGGCGCCGCCGAGCGCGTCGTCGTGCGCATGATCCACGCCTGCGGCATGACCGACCTGCCGACCGACGTGGAGATGGCGCCCGATTTCGCCGAGGCCGGGGTCGCGGCTCTGAAGGCCGGCGCGCCGATCCTGTGCGACGTCCGCATGGTCGCCGACGGCGTCACCCGGGCTCGCCTGCCCGCCGACAACAGGGTGATCTGCACGCTCGGTGACCCGCGCGTGCCCGATCTCGCCAAGAGCCTCGGCACGACCCGCTCCGCGGCCGCCATGGAGCTGTGGCGGGAGCATCTCCCGGGCAGCGTCGTGGCGGTGGGCAACGCCCCGACCGCCCTGTTCCGCCTTTTGGAACTGCTCGATGCCGGCGTGGCGCCGCCCGCCGCGGTGATCGGCATCCCGGTGGGCTTCGTCGGCGCGGCGGAGTCGAAGGAGGCCCTGGCGCGGGACGGCCGCGTGCCGTTCGTGGTCGTGCACGGGCGGCGCGGCGGCAGCGCCATGACGGCCGCGGCGGTCAACGCGCTCGCCAGCGAGGTCGAGTGATGGACGGTTTCGAACGCCTCGACGGCCCGACCGAGGAAATCCCCGCGGCCGCCGTGACGGGCACGCTCTACGGCGTCGGGATGGGCCCGGGCGATCCGGAGCTGCTGACCGTGAAGGCGCAGCGCATCCTGATGCGCGCGCCGGTGCTGGTGCATTTCTGCAAGCGCGGCCGGCGCGGCAACGCCCGCACGATCGCGGACGCGATCCTGCGCGATCCCGCCCGCGAGATGGCCCTCGCCTATCCCTACACGACCGAGATCCACCCCGAGCACCCGGACTACGTGGCGGCGCTGGCCGGCTTCTACGACGACGCGGCCGGGCAGCTCGCCGATCACCTGGGTGCCGGGCGGGACGTCGCGATCCTGTCGGAGGGCGACCCCTTCTTCTACGGCTCGTTCATGCACCTGTGGCGGCGCCTGAAGGACCGCTTCCCCGTGGAGGTCGTTCCGGGCGTCACCGGCATGTCGGGCTGCTGGACCCGGGCCGGCACGCCGATCACCTGGGGCGACGACGTCCTCACCGTCCTGCCGGCGACCCTGTCGCTCGACGCGCTGACCGAGCGCCTGCGCGGCACGGACGCGGCCGTGGTGATGAAGCTCGGGCGCCACCTTCCGAAGGTGCGGGCCGCCCTGTCGGCCGCCGGGCTGCTCGCGCGCGCGGTCTACGTGGAGCGCGGAACGATGGCGGGCGAGCGGGTCGTGATGCTGGCCGACAAGGCCGACGACGACGCGCCCTACTTCTCGATGGTGCTCCTGCCCGGAGAGGGCCGCCGGCCGTGAGCGGGAGCCTCACCGTCGTCGGCCTCGGGCCGGGCGACGCGGCCCTGCTGACCGAGTCGGCCCGCCGGGCGCTGGACGCGGCGGAGGACGTCGTCGGCTACTTCCCCTACGTGGCCCGCGTGCCCGAGCGCCCCGGCCTCGTCCGGCACGCCAGCGACAACCGGGTGGAGGTCGACCGGGCGCGCCACGCGCTGCAGCTCGCAGCGTCCGGGCGCCGGGTCGCGGTCGTCTCCGGCGGCGATCCCGGCGTCTTCGCCATGGCGGCGGCGGTGTTCGAGGCGGTCGAGTACGGCGAGCCCGGCTGGCGCGACCTCGCCATCACGGTGGAGCCCGGCATCACCGCGATGCTCGCCGCCGCGGCCCGGCTCGGCGCGCCGCTCGGCGGGGATTTCTGCGCGCTCTCGCTCTCGGACAACCTGAAGCCCTGGCCGGTGGTGACCGCGCGGCTGGAGGCGGTGCTGCGCGCGGATTTCGTGGTCGCGCTCTACAACCCGATCTCCACCGCCCGGCCCTGGCAGCTCGGGGCGGCGCTGGAGATCGCGGCCGGGATCCGGGCGCCCGACACGCCCGTCATGTTCGCCCGCGCCGTCAGCCGGCCGGACGAGGCGATCCGGGTCGCGACCCTCGCGGAGGCGCCCGCGGTGGCGGCCGACATGGCCACGATGGTGATCCTGGGCGCCTCGACGACGCGGCTGATCCCGCGCGCCGGCCGGGCGCCGTTCGTCTACACCGCCCGCAAGGTCGAGGGACCGGCGTGATCGCTTGCGTCCAGCCAGCGGCGCGCGTCCGCTTCGTCCGCGACGCGGGGCACGTCGGGCTTGGCCGGCCGGCGCACCATCACGACCGGGAGGCCGAGGCTCCGCGCCGCCGCGATCTTGCCGTAGGTCGCCGCGCCGCCGGCGTTCTTGCTGACCACGATCTCGATCCGGTTCGCCCGCATCAGGGCCGCCTCGGACGCGGCGTCGAAGGGCCCGCGCGCCTCCAGGGCGGTGAGATGCGGCACCGGCAGGATCCCGGCCAGCGGCTCGACCGTCCGGGCCAGATAGCTGTGCTGGGGCGCCGCCGCGAAGGCCCCGGCCTCCTGCCGACCGATCGTCAGGAACACGCGCCGGGGTTCCGCGCCGAGGGCGGCGACCGCCTCCGCCATCCCGTCGACCTCGATCCAGTCGTCGCCGCGCTCGCGGCTCCAGGCGGGCCGGCGGATCGCGAGGAGCGGCACCCCCGTCAGGGCCGCCGCGCGCGCGGCGTTGGTCGACATCTGCGCGGCGAACGGGTGGGTCGCGTCGATCAGGCGGGTGATCGCCTCGGTCCGCAGGTAGCGGGCGAGACCCTCGGCGCCGCCGAACCCGCCGATCCGGGTCGGCACCGGCTCGGGCTTCGGCGCCGCGGTCCGGCCTGCCAGCGAGAGCGTCACGGCGCGATCCGCCCGGCCGGCGAGCGACCGGACCAGGGCGCTCGCCTCGCCGGTCCCGCCGAGGATCAGGACCCGCAGCGTGCCGGCGGTGGAGGGCGGCGTGTTCATGGGCGTCTTGTCCATGAGCGCTGATCGCCTGTCGAGCGTCCCGTGGCTGTCGATCGTCGGGATCGGCGAGGACGGGCGGGCCGGGCTGACGCCGTCCGCCGCCGCCGCGCTCGGCGCCGCTCGAGTGGTCTATGGCGGCCGGCGCCACCTCGCCCTCGCGGGGCCGCTCGACGCGGAGACGCGGCCCTGGCCGAGCCCGATCCACGAGGCCTATCCGGAGATCGTCGCGCGGCGCGGCCGGCCGACCTGCATCCTCGCCACGGGCGACCCGTTCCATTACGGCATCGGCGCCGAAATCGCCCGGCTGGTGCCGGCGGACGAGATCCGCGCCTTCCCGCAGCCGTCCGCCTTCAGCCTCGCCTGCGCCCGGCTCGGCTGGCCGCTCGCCGAGTGCGCGCTGGTCACGCTTCACGGTCGGGCGCTGACACGGATCGTCCCGCATATCCAGCCGGGGGCGCGGCTGCTCGTCCTGTCGTGGGACGGCACGACGCCCGGCGCGCTCGCCGCCCTGCTGCGCGACCGCGGCTTCGGCGCGTCGACGCTGACGGTGCTGGAGGCGATGGGCGGCCCGCGCGAGCGCGTCCGCACGGCCCGCGCCGACGCGTTCGACGGCGCCGGCGTCGACCCGCTGAACACCGTCGCGCTCGCGGTGGCGGGTGCCGGCCGCGCCCTGCCCCTCGCGCCGGGCCTCGACGACGACCTGTTCGAGAATGACGGACAGCTCACCAAGGCCGAGATCCGGGCTTTGACCCTCTCGGCCCTGCGCCCGCATCCGGGACAGCATCTCTGGGATGTCGGTGCGGGCGCCGGCTCGATCGCGATCGAGTGGATGCTGCGCCACGCGACCCTGCGCGCCACGGCGATCGAGGGGAGACCGGACCGCGCCGAGCGGATCCGGCGCAACGCCGCCGCGCTCGGCGCGCCGGACCTCGCCGTCATCACCGGCACGGCCCCCGGCGCGCTCGCCGGCCTGCCCGCGCCGGACGCGGTGTTCATCGGCGGCGGGGTCTCGGAGCCCGGAATCCTGCCGACGGCGCTGGCGGCGCTGCGGAGCGGCGGTCGCTGCGTGGCCAACGCCGTGACCCTCGAGGGCGAGGCCGCGCTGCTCGCCGCCTTCGCGGCGCACGGCGGAACGCTGCGCCGCTACGGCGTGGAGCGGGCGAGCCCGGTCGGGGGGATGCACGGCTGGCGCCCCGCCATGCCGGTGACCCAGTGGGCCTGGACCAAGCCGTGACCGGAGCCCTGGTCGCCGGCATCGGCTTCCGCCGGGAAACCGATGCTGAGGAAATCGCGGGACTGATCGAGCGCGCCCTCGCCCTGGCCGGAGCCGCGCGCTCGAGCCTCGCGGCCGTGGCCACCGCGGCCGATCGGGCCTCGGACCCGGCGATCCGCGCGGCGGCGGCCCGGTTCGGCCTGGCACCGCATCCCGTCCCCGCCGCCGCGCTGGAGGCGCGCGACGCCGAGATCGTCACCCGCTCGGCGCGGATCGAGCACCTGCGTGGCGTCGGCTCGCTCGCCGAGGCGGCGGCCCTCGCCGGGGCGGGGGACAGGAGCCGGCTCGCCCTGCCCCGAATCGCGAGCCGCGGCGCCACTTGCGCCCTGGCCGTCCGATACGACACGACACGGGAACCATGACCGTCCATTTCATCGGCGCCGGCCCCGGCGCGGCCGACCTGATCACGGTGCGCGGGCGCGACCGCATCGCGGCCTGCCCGGTCTGCCTCTACGCCGGGTCGCTCGTCGCCCCCGAGATCCTGAGCTGGTGCCCCCCCGGCGCCCGGATCGTCGACACGGCCCCCCTCGACCTCGACGCCATCGTGGCGGAGATCCGGACGGCGCACGCGGCCGGCCAGGACGTGGCGCGCCTGCATTCCGGCGACCTGTCGATCTGGAGCGCCCTGGCCGAGCAGATGCGCCGGCTCGACGCGCTCGCCATTCCCTACACGGTGACGCCCGGCGTCCCCGCCTTCGCGGCCGCGGCCGCGCTGCTGCGCCGGGAACTGACCGTCCCGGGCGTGGCGCAGAGCGTGGTCCTGACCCGCACCTCCGGTCGGGCGAGCGCCATGCCCGAGCGGGAGACCCTCGCGGCCTACGCGGCCACCGGCGCGACCCTGGCGATCCACCTGTCGATCCACGTGGTCGAGGCGGTCGCCGCCGAGTTGATCCCCTTCTACGGCCCGTCCTGCCCGGCGGCGGCGGTGTTCCGGGCGTCCTGGCCGGACGAGCGGGCCCTCGTCGGCGATCTCGCCGGGCTGCCCGGGCTGGTCGCGGCGGCCGGCCTGGAGCGCACAGCCCTGATCCTGGTCGGACCGGCGCTCGGCGCCGCGGATTTTCGCGAGAGCGCGCTCTACGCGCCCGACTACGACCGGCGCTACCGACCCGGCGGCACGGTGGGGAGCCGCTCGTGAGCGCCCCCGGCCTCCTCGTCGCGGCGCCGCGCTCCAGTTCCGGCAAGACGACCGTCACCCTCGCGCTGATGCGCGCCCTCACCCGGCGCGGCCTGCGGGTGCGCGGCGCGAAGTGCGGTCCCGACTACATCGATCCGGCCTTTCACCAGGCCGCGACCGGCCATCCGAGCTTCAACCTCGACAGCTTCGCGATGGCGCCACCCCTCCTCGACGCCCTGGCGGGCGCGACGGCGGCGGCCGATCTGGTGATCGCCGAGGGGTCGATGGGCCTGTTCGACGGTGTCCGGGCGGCCGAGAACCGCACCGGGGCGAACGCCGATATCGCCGCGCGCTACGGCTGGCCGGTGCTGCTCGTGGTGGACGTGTCGGGTGCGGCCCAGTCGGCCGCCGCCGTGGCGCTCGGCTGCTCCCTCTACGATCCCCGCATCCGGATCGCCGGCGTGATCCTCAACAAGGTGGCGAGCGCCCGGCACCGGCGCCTCGTGGAGGCCGGCATGGAGCGTGCCGGGCTGCCGGTGCTCGGCGCGCTGATGCGCGACGCGCAGCTGGTCCTGCCCGAACGCCACCTGGGGCTCGTGCAGGCCGGCGAGACCGCGGATCTCGCCGCCCGTCTGGACCGGCTCGCCGACCTCGCCGAGGCCGGCATCGACCTCGACGCCGTCACGGCCTGCGCGGGCGGCGCCGTGCCGGCCTCCGGCGGCCAGCTGCCCCGGCCGCCCGGGCAGCGCGTGGCGGTCGCCCGGGACGCGGCGTTCAGCTTCCTCTACCCGCATCTCGAGACCGGCTGGCGGATGGCCGGCGCCGAGCTCGTGCCGTTCTCGCCCTTGGCCGACGAGGGACCGCCCGAGGAGTGCGACGTCTGCTGGCTGCCGGGCGGCTATCCGGAACTGCACGCGGGCCCGATCGCCGGCGCGACCCGCTTCCTGGACGGGCTGCGCCGCTTCGCGCGGACCCGGCCCGTCCACGGCGAGTGCGGTGGCTACATGGTCCTCGGGCAGACGCTCCAGGATGCCGACGGCGCCACCCATCCCATGGCGGGCCTGCTGCCGGTCGCGACCTCGTATCACCGGCGCAAGCTGCATCTCGGCTACCGCGTCGCGCGGCTGTGCGGGTCCGGCGTGCTCGGCGGCGCGGGCACGCGCCTCGTCGGACACGAGTTCCACTATGCCAGCGAACTGTCGCCGATCGCGCCGGAGGCAGCGGCGCTCGCCCGCGTGACGGATGCCGAAGGTGTCGATCTGGGACTGGCCGGGCACCGGGTCGGACCCGTCACCGGCAGCTTCTTCCACCTGATCGCGACCGATCCGCCGTGACGCCGGCCTGCCGGGCCTGTCAGGCCGGGTCCGTCGTCGGCGCGCGGTTCTGCGCGAGGCGGGCGGCGCTGCGGACCAGCGCGAGCACGTCGCGGCGCATCTGCTCGTCCTCGATCTGAGCGTAGGCGCGCAGCAGCTCGATGGCGCCGTGGGCGCTGAGGAAGCCGAACACGTCCTCCTGGGCGTTCTCGCGCGGCTCGCTCTCCTCGAAGAACGCGGAGACCGGAACCTCGAGGAGGCGCGCGATCTCGCGCAACCGGCCGGCACCGACGCGATTCTGGCCCTTCTCGTATTTCTGCACCTGCTGGAAGGTCACGCCGACCGCGTTGCCCAGAGCGGTCTGACTCATGCCGCGGGCCTTGCGCAGGGCGGTGATCCGGATGCCGACCAGGCGATCGACGTCGGTCGTCTGCTTCGGCATCGTCTGGCCGGAGGTCTCTTTCTCCATGGCGTGGGCTGCATCCTCCTGCAGACGCGGTGTCTTCGCCTCGCCGTCGCGCCGCTTCACCGTCCGCCCCTTCGTCGCATGTCCTGCACGCCAGGCTACCGGTACTCCGTGCCGCTATCCGGCTATAGCCCTGATCCCGACACAGCTGAACCGCGGCGCAGTAGGACACCAAGTTGTCAAGCTTCGCAAGTCGAAGATTACATCTTCTAGTTTAAGCCCACACATCTTTGCAACATTGTTGCTCAAATGTCGACGCTGAGGTCTCGGCTGCTTTTATGGGTGCGCCTTGTCGCCGCGCGGGCGTTCCCCTTACGAGCACCGAGGCATGTAGGTTCGGTACCGCGCAGGAGACACGCATGTTCATCGCGATGAATCGCTTCAAGGTCGTTAAGGACGCGACGGCGGATTTCGAGGCCGTCTGGCTCGGACGCGACAGCCACCTCGGCGAGATGCCCGGCTTCGTGGAATTCCACCTGCTGCGCGGGCCCGAGCACGAGGATCACGTGCTGTACGCCTCCCACACGATCTGGCGATCGCGCGCGGATTTCGAGGCCTGGACCCGGTCCGAGCAATTCCGCAAGGCGCACGGTCGCGTCCCGTCGACCAAGCCCCTGTATCTCGGCCACCCGCAATTCGAAGGTTTCGAGACGATCCAGACGGTCGGCGGCTCCGCCGACGCCCGCCAGGACGCCGACGCCGTCTGAGCGAGACCGACCCCGGCCCTCCCGTGGCCGGGGTCGCACGCGGGCACCGACGCGGTTGAAACCGTGAGTTAAGAAACCCGCGTGAATTGAAATAGCTCCGGCGAAAATGGTTCCCTACCAAGTCTGGCCCCTGCCGGATGCGCCGAACAGTCACTCAGCATTAATCATGTATTGCAACGTCCGGAGGCTCGCCCTAGGTCGCAGCCTTCCTTCGTGACTGCGATCGTGAACCCGCGGGGCCCGCGGCTTGCTCCGTCACCGTCACCAGGCGGCGCTGAAACCTTTCGTGTCTCAGACTGGTACAGAGTCCGACTAAGACGGGACGTTGCGGGTCAGATGTTTCACGATCGGCTTCCGGAGACGTTTCAGGCGCTGCCGACCTCGGCGGAGCGCCGCCGCAACGTGTGGTCGGCCCTGCTGCCGCGCCGCGGTCGTGCGCTGGCGCGCATCGCCCTCTCCGCGGGGCTCGCGGTCACCGACATGGCGGCGATCGTGGCGGTGACGCTGGGCCTCGAATGCGCCTACCACGCCATCGCGCAGGACAGCACGGTCTGGGCGGGTCTCGTCCGCGGCCTGCGGCTGTCGGCGCTGCTCGCCTTGGTGATCGTCGCCACAAACGTGCTCCGCGAGGAGTACAGCCTCGAAAACGTGATGGCGCAGAAGCCCGGCATCCAGCGCGTGGCCTCCCT
Source organism: Methylobacterium sp. PvP105 (assembly GCF_017876975.1). Lineage (NCBI taxonomy): Bacteria > Pseudomonadati > Pseudomonadota > Alphaproteobacteria > Hyphomicrobiales > Methylobacteriaceae > Methylobacterium > Methylobacterium sp. PvP105. Next base: position 4,305,238 of record NZ_JAGIPA010000001.1, read on the forward strand.
CTGGCTGATCGCCTGGGCCGCCGTGCTCGTCGTCAGCTTCATGACGAAGACGACCAACGATTACTCGCGGCTCGTCTCGCTCGGGATCTTCGCCGCCGGCCTGCCGGTCCTGATCGGAGCGCGGGCCGCGGTGCGGCGGCTCGTGCGCGAGCGGCTGAGCGCCGGCTCGGCCACCGCCAGCCGGATCCACCTCGTAGGCTACGAGGAGGACATCGCGCGCTTCTACGCCGGCAAGGAGGTCGACCAGCTCGGCTCGCGGATCATCGGGACGAGCTACCTGCGGCGGGTCGATCCCGGCGCGGACGCGGCCACGCGCCACGACCAGCTGCAGGAAGACCTCGACCTCGCCGTCTCCGTCGTCCGCTTCCTGCGGCCGGACGACGTCTTCGTCCTGGTGCCGTGGGCCGACACCGCGGAGGTCGAGCGCTGCATCGACGCGTTCCTGCGGGTGCCCTCGGCCCTGCACCTGCGTCCCGGCGCGGTCCTCGACCGGTTCCCCGACCTGCAGGTCGCCCGAGTCGGCGGCGTCTCGGGGATCAACATCGGCCGCCGGCCGCTCAACGTGGGTGAGGTCATGCTCAAGCGCGCCCTCGACCTGACGGTGGCGACCATCGCCCTCGTGTCGCTGTCGCCGCTGCTCGCCGCGATCGCGGTGGCGATCAAGCTCGACAGCCCCGGCCCGGTCTTCTTCCGGCAGAAGCGCTACGGATTCAATCAGCAGCCGTTCGGCGTGTTCAAGTTCCGGTCGATGCGGGCGGACCCGAACGCCGCCTTCCGGCAGGCGACCCGCAACGACAGCCGGATCACCCGGATCGGCGCCATCCTGCGGCGGACGAATCTCGACGAGCTGCCCCAGCTCATCAACGTCCTGCGCGGGGAGATGTCGCTGGTCGGTCCGCGCCCGCACGCGCTGGCGCATGACCGCAGCTTCGAGCGCCGGATCGCCCTCTACGCCCGCCGACACAACGTGAAGCCCGGCATCACCGGCTGGGCCCAGGTCAACGGCTACCGCGGCGAGACGCAGACCGACTTGGCCATGGAGCGGCGCGTCGCCTGCGACCTGCACTACATCGACAACTGGTCGATCTGGTTCGACATCCAGATCATGATGCAGACGGTCGTCTCGCGCCGCGCCTACCAGAACGCCTTCTGACCGGCAGCCGGCGATCGTCCGGCGCGCCGGTGTACACGGCGCGGCCGGCCGGGCCTCGCAGCCCGGGCGGTGCGCCTCAGAGGGCCTGCTTCCGCTCCCGGCAGGCGCCGCAATCGCCCTCGACCTCCAAGATGCTGTGGCTCGGCGTGAACCCGGCACGCTCGAGCGTGCGCCCGAGACTGCCCTCGACCTCCTCCGACGAGGCCTCGTCGACGCCCCCGCAGATGCGGCAGATCAGGAAGATGACGCCCTCACCGGGCGCGTGGCCGTGCGCGCACGGGATGAAGGCGTTGCGGCTCGCGATCCGATGGACCAGCCCCTGCTCCATGAGGAAGTCGAGGGCGCGGTAGACCGAGACCGGCGCAACGCGCTTGCCCGGCGCGCTCAGTCGCTCGGCGATGTCGTAGGCGCCCTGAGCCTTCCCGGCCTCGGCCACGGCCTCCAGCACCTCCCGGCGCAGGGGCGTGAACTGAAGACCGCGCTCGCGACACAGGGCCTCGGCCCGCGCGAGCATGTCACCGGTGCCGGCGTGGCACGCGTCGTGACCCTCGTGACGGTGCATGATTGCTCCAGACGTGATCCGCAGGTTGTCCCACGGGTTTGTTACAGTGTATCACCGCCGCCCAGCACCGCACCAGTAGCCCCGCGCGGTGCCCGCGCCGGCGTGAGCGCGCGACGAGGACTCCGTGCCGACCATTCCCAGCCCGAGACACGCGGCGCGGCGATCGCTGTTCCAGAGCGGGATCGGCCTGCGGCTGGCGCTCGCCGCGCTGCTCTCCGCGCTGGTCTGGCTGACCATCGCCTGGGCGCTCGCCACATGAGCGGCCCGATACCGGATCCGATCCGCCTCGTCGGTCTCACCCTCGGTTACGACCGGCATCCCGCGGTCCACCACCTCGACGGATCCGTGCGGGCCGGTGACCTGCTCGCCCTCGTCGGGCCGAACGGGGCCGGCAAGTCGACGCTCCTCAAGGGCATGGCCGGCGAGATCCGCTGCCTGGACGGCCGCATCGAGCGCGCGGGCGCCCTCGCCTACATGCCGCAGGTCGACGAGATCGACCGGAGCTTCCCGCTCACGGTGATGGATCTCGCCGGCATGGGCCTCTGGCGCCGCGCGGGGGCGTGGCGCAGCCTCACCCGGAGTCGCCCGGCCATTCAGGCGGCGCTGGCCACGGTCGGCCTCGACGGCTTCGCGGCGCGGCCGATCGGCACCCTGTCGGGCGGGCAGTTCCGGCGCGCGCTGTTCGCCCGGCTGATCCTGCAGGACTGCCCGGTCGTGCTCCTCGACGAGCCGTTCACCGGCATCGACGCGCGGACGGTGGACGACCTCCTGGCGCTCATCCGCGCGTGGCATTCCGAGGGGCGGACCGTGGTCGCCGCCCTCCACGACCTCCAGCAGGTCCGCGCGCATTTCCCGACGACGCTGCTCCTCGCCCGAGAGCCGGTCGCCTGGGGTCCGACCGCGCGGGTCCTGACGGCCGAGAACCTCGCCCGTGCCCGCAACCTGTCCGAGGCTTGGGACGAGGGCGCGGCGATCTGCGCCGGGCCGCGGGCGGTCGCGGCCCCGGCGCACGCGCACGGCAGCGCGAACCATCATCACCACGAGGATGCCGCGTGATCGATCCGCTCGGATCCCTGTTCGCGCCGTTTGTGGAGTTCGGCTTCATGCGTCGGGCCCTGGCGGGCTGTCTCGCGCTGTCGGTGTCGGCGCCGCCCATCGGCGTGTTCCTGACGCTGCGCCGCATGAGCCTGATGAGCGACGCCATGAGCCACGCGATCCTGCCCGGGGCCGCTATCGGCTTCCTGGTCGCCGGCCTGTCCCTTCCGGCGATGACGCTGGGCGGCCTCGTCGCCGGGCTCGCGGTCGCCCTGCTCGCCGGCGCCGTCACTCGGGCGACGGTCGTGCGGGAGGACGCGAACCTCGCGGCCTTCTACCTCATCTCGCTCGCGGCCGGCGTGCTGCTGGTCTCCCTGCGCGGCTCGCAGATCGACCTCATGCACTTCCTGTTCGGCTCGGTCCTGGCGCTGGACGACGCCGCCCTCTGGCTGCTCGGCGGCATCAGCACGCTGACCCTGCTGGCCCTCGCCCTGATCTACCGACCGCTCGTGATGGAATGCGTCGACCCGCTGTTCCTGCGGAGCGTCAGCCGCAGCGGCGGCCCGGTCCACCTCGCCTTTCTGGCGCTGGTGGTGGTCAACCTCGTGGGCGGCTTCCAGGCTCTCGGCACGCTGCTGGCCGTGGGGCTGATGCTGCTGCCGGCGGTGGCGGCCCGGTTCTGGGCGCGCGACCTGGCCGGGCTGATCCCTGTCTCGATGCTGATCGCCGCCCTGGCCAGCGTGTCGGGGCTCAGCCTGTCGTACCGGTACGACGTGCCGAGCGGGCCGGCCATCGTGCTGGCGGCCGGCGCGCTCTACGTGGCCTCGATGATGGTCGGCCCCCGCGACGGCCTGCTCCGCCGCCTCGTCCGGCCGCGCCACCTCGAAGCCTGATCAGGGCTGGTCCTTGAGGGCGGCGAGACCCTCGCGGTAGGTCGGGTAGGCGAGCGCGACGCCGAGCTCGTCGCGGATCAGCCGATTCCGGACGCGCTTGTTCTCGCCGTAGAAGCTGCGCGCCATCGGCGACAGGTCGGCGGTCTCGAAATCGATGGCGGGCGGGAGCGGCAGGCCGGTGAGGGCCGCGGCGTGCTCGGTCACGGTCTGGGGCGCGGCCGGCTCGTCGTCGGTGACGTTGTAGATCGCTCCCGGCCGCGGCCGGTCGATCGAGGCGAGCAGCGTCGTGGCGATGTCGTCGACGTGGATGCGGTTGAAGACCTGCCCGGCCTTCACGATGCGCTGCGAGCGACCCTCGCGCAGCTTCACGATCGGGTTGCGCCCGGGTCCGTAGATGCCCGAGAGCCGGAAGATCTGGACGGCCTTGCCGGTCGCGGCGCCGAGCGCCAGCCACGCCGCCTCAGCGTCGAGGCGCACCTTGGACCGGGCGCTGCGCGGGGTCGCCGGCGTGGCCTCGTCGGTCCAGGCGCCGCCCTGGTCGCCGTAGACGCCGATGGTCGACAGGTACCCGATCCAGCGGATCCGGCTCGCCGCGACGGCGTCGGCGTAGCGGGCGAGCACCGGGTCGCCGGCCTCGCCGGGGGGCGCCGAGACCAGGAGCACGTCCGTGTCGGCGAGGTCCGCGGCGATCCGGGGATCGTCGGCCTCCGGCCCGAAGGCGCGCATGGCGAAGGACGTCTCCGCCGCGATGCGGTCGGCGGCCGCGGGGTCGGTGACGGTCGCGCGGACGGTCTCGAAGCGCGCCCGTGCCCGCGCGGCGAAGTGGCGGCCCGTGAAACCGAGCCCGAAGACGAAGAGATTCATGCGGCGGATGTCTCGTCCGTCCGCGATCCCGTCAAGCCGGTCGCGGCCCGCCACTCGTCGCGCACGTGGGCGTCCGTCTCGCGCTCGCCCTGCTGCCGACGGAGCGCGCGCACGGTCTCCGGCTCCAGCAGCCGGCCGCAGGCCCAGACCGCCATGCCGCGCACCAGCGGGGACGGGTCGCGCAGCCGCGCGACGGCCGCCTCCGCCAGCGACGGGTCACCCGAATTGCCGATCGCGATCATGACGTTGCGCAGGAAGCGGTCGCGCCCCGTACGCTTCACCGGCGTGCCGGCGAAGAAGGCGCGGAACGCCGCGTCGTCGAGTTCCGCGAGATCCGCGAGCGCCGGGGACGCCAGCTCCGCGCGCGCGGCGAGCCGGCTCTCCGCCGCGGTGCGGGCGAACTTGTTCCAGGGGCAGACGGCCAGGCAATCGTCGCAGCCGAAGACCCGGTTGCCGATCGCCGCCCGGAACGCCGCCGGGATCGGCCCGGCATGCTCGATCGTGAGGTACGAGATGCAGCGGCGGGCATCGAGCCGGTAGGGCGCCGGGAAGGCGTCGGTGGGGCAGACGTCCAGGCAGGCGCGGCAGGAACCGCAATGGTCGCGCTCCGGCGCATCGGGCTCGAACTCCGCGCTCGTGTAGATCGCGCCGAGGAGCAGCCAGTTGCCGTGCCCGCGGGAGATCAGCACCGTGTGCTTGCCCTGCCAGCCGAGGCCGGCCGCCTCCGCGAGGGTCTTCTCCATGACGGGGGCGGTGTCGCAGAACACCTTCACCCGCACGTCGCCCTTGGCCGACAGGTACCCGCCCAACTCTTTCAGGCGCCCCTTCAAAACCTCGTGATAATCCCGCCGCTGCGCGTAGGCGGCGACGGCACCGCGGTCGCGGCGTCCCACGAGGTCGAGGGGATCGTGCTCCGGCCGGTAGCTCATCGCCAGGACCAGGATGCTGCGCACCCCCGGCCAGAGCGCGATCGGGCTGGCCCGCTGGTCGGCCCGCTCCGCCATCCAGTCCATGGTGCCCTGCGCGCCCTCGGCGAGCCAGGCGGACAGGCGGCCCGGCAGGTCGGGGAGCCGGTCGGGACGGGTCACGCGCAGGCCGCAGAACCCGAGCGTCCGGGCCCGGGCCTCGACGAGGCGGCGCAGGTCGGCGCCGTGATAAGTCCGTCGCGCGTTCAGAAATCCAGATCCGCGTAGTGGGCTGCCGGCGCCATGCCGGGCACACGGTCGGCGAGCAGGGCGCGGAACGAGGGCCGCGACTTGACCCGGGCGTACCAGTTTCGCGCCATCTCGTCCTCGTCCCAGGGCACGTCGCCCAGGTAGTCGACGCAGGAGAGATGGGCCGCCGCCGCGAGATCCGCATAGGTCAGGTTGTCGCCGGCGATCCAGCGCCGCCGCGCGATCAGGTAGCCGATGTATTTGAGGTGGTAGCGCACGTTGGAGCGCGCCGCGCGGATCGCGTTCATGTCGGGCGGGCCGCCGCCCTCGTTGGCCGACATGAAGCGCTTCGAGATCTTCTCGTTCACGAGGTAGGCGGTCACCTCGGACTCGAACTTCACCAGGAACCAGTCGAGCAGCCGCCGGACCTCGACGCGCTCGACCGTGTCCTCCGGCAGCATCCGCCGGCCGGAGAGGCCGAGGCCGCGGGTCTCGTCGAGGTACTCGGCGATGACGCCCGCACCGGGGACCACGAGCCCGTTCTGCTCCAGCAGCACGGGCGTGACGCCCGCCGGGTTGATCAGCAGGAAGTCGTCGCGCCGTTCCCAGGGCCGTTCTTCGAACAGCGTCGGCTCCATGCCCATCTCGGCGAGCACGAGACGGATGAATCGGGAATTCGCGCAGAAGGGGAAATGGTAGAGGGTCGCCATCGAGGCCGTGCGGGACGTTCGGTCTGCCAGCGCGGCCGGTCCCGCGCTCGTCGTGGGTCCTGATGCGCAGGTCTTCGGCGCGCAGGACTTCGGACCGAGCGTTATTGCCCGACCGTTGCCGAGCCCTTAACACGCGCGGCCCGGCCCGGTAACTGCCCGTCAACCCTGATCGGCGAAGCCTCGGGTACAACCATTTCGCGTGGCAGGCGGCGGCCCGACGGGGGCCGCCGCGCGCGCGGCATCAAGGCGTCGCGATGGATCCCGCAAGCATCGGCAAGGCAGTGCTGCTCGCCCTGGTGGAGGGGGCGACCGAGTTCATCCCGGTCTCCTCCACCGGCCACCAGCTGCTGGTGGGGCACTTCATCGGCTTCCACTCGCCCAACAACACCTTCGAGGTGCTGATCCAGCTCGGCGCCATCCTGGCGATCCTGCTGGTGTATTTCCGCCGCCTCCTCGGGATCGCCACCGCCCTCCCGTCCGATCCGAAGGCCCGTCGCTTCGTGCTCGGCATCCTGGTGGCGTTCCTGCCGGCGGCGATCATCGGCGGTCTCTTCTCGAAGCTGATCAAGGCCTACCTGTTCAACCCGTGGATCGTCTGCGCGACCCTCGTGGCCGGCGGCCTGGTTCTCCTCGTCATCGACGACACCGACCTCGAGGTGAAGAAGACCGACGTCTACGACTTCACGCTGCCGATGGACCTGAAGATCGGCATCTTCCAGTGCCTGGCGATGATCCCCGGCGTCTCGCGCTCGGGCGCCACGATCGTGGGCGCGATGCTGATGGGCGCCGACAAGCGCTCGGCTACCGAGTTCTCGTTCTACCTCGCGATGCCAACCATGGCGGGCGCCTTTGCCAAGGACCTGCTCGACAACTACAAGTACCTTTCGGGCAACGATGTCGGCCTGATCGTGATCGGCTTCATCGTGTCGTTCGTCTCGGCGCTGTTCGTGGTGCGATTTCTCCTCGACTACGTCTCCCGTCACGGCTTCTGGCTGTTCGCGTGGTGGCGGATCATCGTCGGCGCCCTCGGCTTCGCCGGCCTGATCATCCTCGGCTGACGCGGGGGCGCCGCGCCCCTGTACACGCGACGGCCCATCCGCCTCGCCGGCGGCGCCCCGGCGCGACGATCCGGATTGACGGGCGCTCCTCGCTTCGCCTCGGCCGCCGCCCTCAAAAATCGGTGATCGGCGGCTTGAGCTTTCCTCAACCATCGGGCGATTGCCAGCGGCGGGGCGGCGTGCGAGGCAAACGCATGAAAGCGGTGCAGAAGACGCCGCGCCCTGGGACGTACCGATGGAAGACAGACCGCTCGCCGACCTCTTCGAGCCCGCGGACCGAGCCCGCTGGCTCGGCCTCGTCGAAGGCGTCCTGAAGGGGGCCGATTTCGAGAAGCGGCTGGTGTCGCGCACGGCAGACGGCCTGCGGATCGAACCCCTCTACGGACCGGCCGAGCCGGCGGCGCAGCCGGTGCGCGAGCCCGGGCCCTGGCGGATCGCCCAGCGTGTCGACCATCCCGACCTCGGCACCGCCAACGCGCAGGCGCTCACCGACCTCGAAGGCGGGGCCGATGCCCTCGTGCTCGCCTTCGCGGGCGCGCCGGGCGCCCGCGGCTACGGTCTGACGGCGGCGAGCGTCGAGGAGCTCGACGCCGCGCTGAAGGGCGTGATGCTGCCGCTGATCGCCCTGCGGATCGACGCCGGGGGCCGCGGCCTGGAGGTGGCCCGGCTGGTCAAGGCGCTGGCGGAGCGCCGCGGCGAGGATCTCTCGACCTACGATCTGGATCTCGGGCTCGATCCCGTGGGCGTCCTGGCGGCCACCGGCAGCCTCGGGGCCGTCTGGACGGACATCGCCCCCCGCCTCGCCGAGACCGTGGCCGAGCTGGAGGCCGCGGGTTTCCGCGGCCGAGCTTTCCTGGCCGACGGCCGGCCCTACCACGAGGGCGGCGCGGGCGAGGCGGCAGAGCTCGGTGCTGTGCTCGCCACCGCCGTCGCCTACCTGCGCGCCCTGGAGGCCTCCGGTCACGATCTCGCGAGCGCCCGCGACCGCGTCGCGATGCTGCTGGCGGCCGATGCCGACGAGTTCGTCACCGTCGCCAAGTTCCGCGCCGTGCGGCGCCTCTGGGCGCGGGTGGAGCAGGCCTGCGGCCTGGACCCGAAGCCGCTGCGGCTCCACGCCGAGACGGCGTGGCGGATGATGACCAAGCGCGACCCGTTCGTGAACATCCTCCGCACCGGCATGGCGGCGGCCTCGGCCGGCATGGGCGGCGCCGACAGCGTCGCGGTCCTGCCCTACACGCAGGCGCTCGGCCTGCCCGACGCCTTCGCCCGGCGCGTGGCGCGCAACAGCCAGATCGTGCTCATCGAGGAGTCGCATCTCGCGCGCGTCAGCGACCCCGCCGCGGGCGCCGGCGGTTTCGAGGCCCTGACGGCCGAGCTCGCCGACGCGGGCTGGGCGGCGTTCCAGGCGATCGAGGCCGAGGGCGGCATCGTGGCCTCGCTCAGCGTCGGCAAGCTCCAGCGGCGGATCGAGGTGACCCGCGAGGCCCGCGCCAAGGCGGTGGCGACCCGCCGCGAGCCGCTCACGGGTGCGAGCGAGTTCCCGAACCTCCCCGAGAAGCAGGTCACGGTTCTCGACGTGCCGCCCGTGGCGGCGGGGCGCGGCTCCAACTTCGGTGCGGGTTCCGCGGTCGCCTGCGACGCGCTGCCGTCCCAGCGCCTCGCGGAGCCCTACGAGGCCCTCCGGGACGCCTCGGACGCCTTCCTCGCCAAGACCGGGCGCAGACCGGTCGTGTTCCTGGCCAATCTCGGCCCGGTGGCGGCCTTCAACGCCCGGGCGACCTTCGCGGCCAACGCCTTCGCGGCCGGCGGACTCGAGTCCCTCTCGAACGAGGGCTTCCCCGACGCCGAGTCGGCGGCGGCGGCGTTCCGGGAGTCCGGCGCCAGCCTCGCCTGCATCTGCTCCACCGACGGGATCTACGCCGAGCGCGCGGTCGAGACGGCGAAGGCGCTCGCCGAGGCCGGCGCCGGACCGGTCTACCTCGCCGGGAAGCCGACGGACCTGGCCGAGCCGCTGAAGCAGGCGGGCGTGGCCGCCTTCCTGCATGTCGGCTGCGACCTGCTCGCCCTCCTCAACGCGGCGCTCCGCGCGGCCATGCGGACACCGGCGCCGCAGACGTCGCGCTGACGGGGCGCCGGCCTCTCCGAAGCCCTCGGCACCCCGGACTCGCATGACGCCCCGCCTCGCCGTCGCCCTGCTCCTCGTTGGCACGCTGCCCGCCGCGGCCGCCCCGCGCCCGGCCGCCCAGCCCGACCGTTTCGACGGCACGTGGAGCGTCGAGATCATCACCGAGGCGGGGACCTGCGACCGCGCCTATCGCTACCCGGTGCGGATCGAGCGCGGGCGGGCCCGCTTCATCGGGACCGCCTTCACGGTCGAGGGCGGCGTCGCCCGGAACGGCGCGATCCGCGGCACGATCTCGAACGGCGCCGCGACCGCCGACGTGCGGGGGCGGCTGGGCTCGGACGGGTTCGGTGCCGGAACCTGGGTCGCGTCCGGAGCCCTCGCCTGCCGGGGACACTGGAACGCGGAGCGGCGCGGCTGAGCCCGGCTGTGGCCGTCGCGAAACAGCCCGGATCTTGCCCGGAATCGGGCGTCCGGACCGAGCCGCCAGCCCCGATCCCGACGCAATCATGAGCGAGAGCTGAACACGGTTCGGACACCCGACGAGGCCGCCCGTATGAAGACTTCGATCCTCGCCACCTTCGCCGTCCTCGCGCTCGTCTCGGCTGCCGAGGCGCGGCCTCACCGGCACCCGGCCGCCCCGAAGGTGAACGCCGCCGAGGCCGAGAAGGTGCTGGGGCCGCTGCGGCAGGCCGCCACCGCGTGCTTCGCCGAGACGGTGCTGTCGAACCCGAAGGCCACCGCCGAGGCGCGCGCCGGCCGCTGGTACGAGGCCGTCGGCATCACCGGCTTCCTCTGCCGCCCGGAGGTCGCCGCGATGATCCAGGCCCACGACAGCCTCTACGGGGCGAAGACCGGCGAGCGCTACTTCAAGGGTGCCTACGTCAAGCACCTGGACCAGCAGCTCGCCGAGCGCCTCCAGCCGATGTTCGCGCGCAAGGCCGTCGCCAGCGCCGAGCCGCCGGTCGAGAAGGCCTCGGCCGAGGAGCCGGCCGAGAACAACTGAGCGGGAACCGACCGGGCCCGCCGCGCCTTCCCCGACCCGGAGGCGGCGATGCCCTACGAACTCCATTACTGGCCGATGATCCAGGGGCGCGGCGAGTTCGTCCGCCTCGCGCTCGAGGAAGCCGGCGCCGACTACGTCGACGTGGCCCGCCAGGACGACGATTCGGGCGGCATCGGACCGATGCTCGACCGCCTGTCCGACCCGGCCGATCCGCGGCCGCCCCTGGCTCCGCCCTTCCTGCGCGACGGCGACGTCGTCGTCGGGCAGAGCGCCGCGATCCTGCTCTATCTGGGGCCGCGCCTCGGCCTCGTGGGCGCTTCGGAGAGCGACCGGATCTGGACCCACCAGCTCCAGCTCACCGTCGCGGACGCGGTCGACGAGGCGCACGACACCCACCATCCCGTCGGCGTCGGCCTGTACTACGCGGATCAGAAGCCCGAGGCGCTGCGCCGGGCGGCCGAGTTCCGGGACGAGCGCATCCCGAAATACCTCGGCTATTTCGAGCGCGTGCTGGCGGCGAACGGCGGCGGCCGGCTCGTCGGCGCGAATCTCTGCTACGCCGACCTGTCGCTGTTCCAGCTCGTCGACGGCCTGCTCTACGCCTTCCCCAGGGCCACCGCCGCGGCCCTTCGGAGGACGCCGCAGGTGGCGGCGCTCCACGAGACCGTGGCGCGCCGCCCGCGGCTCGCCGCCTACCTCGCCAGCGAGCGCCGGATCCCGTTCAACGAGGACGGCATCTTCCGCCGCTATCCCGAACTGGATCCCTGAGGCGCGCGCCGGGGCTCACCGACGCGGGCCGGCGACCAGGATCGCCGCGAGCGCCAGCGCGATGAGCCCGAGCACCAGCGACAGCAGGCGCCAGAACAGCAGCGGGTCGCGCTCCAGAAGCGACGCCCGCCGGCCGTCCGTGAAGGCCGGGTTGGGGTGGCGCAGGTCGTGGACGAAGGCCGACAGGGCCGTGTAGCGCCGTTCCGGATCGGGATGAACGGCCCTGCGCAGCGCTTCGTCGACCCAGACGGGCAGCAGCGGGCGTACGGTGAGCGCCGACGCGTAGCGCAGCCGCCGCTGCGCCGCGCGCGTCCGCGCCCGGGGCACCGCGTCGCCGTAGGGCAGCCGCCCCGTCAGCATCTGGTAGGTGATCACGCCGACCGCGAAGACGTCCGACCGGACGGTCGCCGGGGCGCCGAGGAAGCACTCGGGCGCCGTGTACTGCACCGTGCCCAGGATCTCCGACGGGTCGATCCGCGGGTCGCCCTCGACCACGCCGGCGACCTGCGTCGCGCCGAAATCGATGACCTGGACGGTCCCCGCCGCGTCGATCAGGACGTTGTCGGGCCGCAGGTCCTGGTGGAGCATCTCCCGCCGGTGGAAGGCCTGCACGCCCCGGGCGAGCTGCTCGACGAGCGCCCGCACCGCCTCCAGTTCTGGCGCCGCGTGGTCGCGCATCCACTGGGTCAGCGTCTGGCCCTCGACGTAGCGCATCACCGTGTAGAGGTGGCTGCGCTGGCCGGCCCGGGAATGGGCCTTGAGCACGTGAGGACTGTCGATCCGGCGCGCGATCCACTCCTCCATCACGAAGCGCTTCCGCTGCGCCGGGTCGTCCCGCAGGTCGAGGGACAGCACCTTCAGGGCGACCTGGGCGCCGGTCTCGGCGTCCACCGCGAGGTAGACGCGGCTGCGCGGACCGGAGTGCAGGATCCGCAGCAGCCGGAAGCCGTCGAGCTCCGCGGGCGGATCGAGCAGCGGCGCCGGGTCCAGCCCCTCGGCCTCGCCGAGCAGGTCCGCCGGCTCGCCGGCCGGCACCGTCTCGACCCGCACGATCTGGATCGTCAGGTTGTCCGGGCTGCCGGCCGCCAGGGCCATCTCCACGATCGTCCGCGCGGCGGCGTCCAGGGTCTCGGCCGCCGCGATCGCCGCCACGATGTCGCGGGGCCGGACATGCTCGTGCACGCCGTCGGTCGTCAGCACGAAGGTGTCGCCCGCCGCGATGCCGACGGCGTGGTAGTCGATCTCCAGGCGGGCCTGCGCCCCGAGCGCCCGGCCGAGATAGGATTCCGCGGGGGAGACCACCACGCGGTGGTCCTCGGTGAGCTGCTCGAGGGACCTGCCGGAGACGCGCCAGATCCGGCCATCACCGACGTGGAAGAGGTGGGCCGCGCGCGATTTCAGCACGAGGGCGTCGAAGGTCGTGACGTGACCCCGGTCGAGGTCGTTCGGGTCGGCGCCGCGCCGGGTCTCGGCGAAGAGCCAGGAATTGGTCGCCGCGATCACGCGCTGCGCCGAGGTCTTCACCGACCACGTGTCGGGCGTGGCGTAGTAGTCGCTGAGGAAGCTCTTGACCGCGGTCTCGCTCGCCGCGGCCCCGGCGGCGCTGCTGCTGATCCCGTCGGCGAGGGCCACCGCGATGCCCTTCAGGCCGAGGGCCGGCTGGACCGGGACCAGGGCGCCGTTGAAGTCCTGGTTGGCCGCCTTGCGGCCGGCGCTGCTGTGCTGGCCGATCGTGACCGTCAGGTCGGCCGGACCGTCCGAGACGGCACTCACGCGGCGGCCGCCGCGCCGTCGCCGCGGCCCCGGTACGACAGGGCCTCCGCGAGGTGGAGCCGGCGGACCTGGGCCTCGCCGTCGAGATCGGCGAGGGTCCGGGCGACGCGCAGCGTCCGGTGGAAGCCGCGGGCGGAGAGGCGCATGCTCTCGGCCGCCTGACGGATCAGCGCCGTCCCGTCGGCGTCGGGGCTCGCGACGTCCGAGATCAGCGTCGCCGGACAGGTCGCGTTGGTGGTGGAATCCGGCAGACCGCGCGCGGCGTAGCGCGCGCCCTGGAGGGCGCGGGCGGCCGACACGCGCGCGGCCGCCTCGCGGGAGCCCTCGGCCGGCGCCGGCAGGATTAGGTCGGCGGCCGTGACCGCCGGCACCTCGACGCGCAGGTCGATGCGGTCGAGCAACGGTCCGGAGATCCGCGACTGGTACTGCGCCATGCAGCGCGCGTTCGGCCCGCGCCGGCAGGCGTAGCCCGGTTCGAGTCCCTGGCCGCAGCGGCACGGGTTCATCGCCGCGACCAGCTGGAAGCGCGCCGGGTAGGTGACCCGGTGGTTGGCCCGGGCGATCATCACCGCCCCGGATTCCATCGGCTGGCGCAGGCTGTCGAGCACCTGCGGGGCGAATTCGGGCAGCTCGTCCAGGAACAGCACCCCGCCATGGGCGAGGGAGACCTCCCCGGGCCGGGCGCCGAGCCCGCCACCCACGAGCGCCGCCATCGAGGCGGAATGGTGCGGCTGCCGGAACGGGCGGCGGCTGGAGAGGGCGCCGCCCTTCAGCGCGCCCGCCACCGACTGGATCATGGAGATGTCGAGCAGCTCGCGCGGCGTGAGCGGCGGCAGGATCGACGGCAGACGGGCCGCGAGCATGGATTTGCCCGAGCCCGGCGGACCGTTCATCAGCAGGTTGTGGCCGCCGGCCGCCGCGATCTCGAGGGCGCGCTTGGCACCCTCCTGCCCCCGGATGTCGGCGAGGTCCGGAAGCGGCCCGGTCGGCGCGGCGACGGCGGGCTCCGGCCGCGCCATGACCTGGCTGCCCTTGAAGTGGTTGGCGAGCTGGATCAGCGAGCGCGGCGCGAGCACGTCGAGGTCGCCCCCGGCCCAGGCCGCCTCCGGCCCGGTGGCGGCCGGGCAGATGAGCCCGAGCCCCCGGGCACCGGCCGCCACGGCGGCCGGCAGCACGCCGCTGACCGCCGTGATGCTGCCGTCGAGGGCGAGTTCGCCGAGGACGCAGTAGCCGGCGAGCGCGTCGGCCGGGATCGCGCCGATCGCCGCCATGACGCCCAGCGCGATCGGCAGGTCGAAGTGCGAGCCTTCCTTGGGAAGATCCGCCGGAGCGAGATTCACCGTGATGCGCTTGGCGGGCAGTGCCAGTCCGGAGGCGATCAGCGCGCCGCGGACCCGCTCGCGCGATTCCGCCACCGCCTTGTCGGGCAGACCGACGACGGTGAAGACCACAGAGCCCGGGACGATCTGGACCTGCACGTCCACCGCCCGCGCCTCGATGCCCTCGAAGGCCACGGTGGCGACGCGGGTGACCATCGGTGCCAAGTCCTCGCCGCCGCGTTCCGGTACGGCCCAGATGTGCGGCAGATCCGGGAGCGGCTCAAGGGCATCGCCGCCATGGAACTCCGCTGCCGCCGGCCTGTTCACAGCCGGACACAATGGCCGGATCGGAGACAGCCATGCGCCTGACCACGACCCTTCTCGCCCTGACCCTGATCGCCGGCAGCAGCCTCGCCGCCCGCGCCGACGAGAAGCTCCCGCCGGACCAGCAGGCGAAGGTCGAAGCCATGCTCAAGCAGGAGGGCTTCACCAAGTGGAAGGAGATCGAGCTCGACGACGGCATGATCGAGGTCGACGACGCGATCGACGCGAGCGGCAAGCAGTTCGACCTGAAGCTCGATCCGAAGACCCTGGCGATCGTCAAGCGCAAGGCCGAGTAGGCGGCGCCGAGAGGCAGCGCTTGCGTTCAGAGCGAGGCCCGGCCATATAGCCGGCGGGGGGTTGGCGAGGGACGTTTCACTCGCCAACCGGGTCAGGTCCGGAAGGAAGCAGCCCTAACGAGACCGAGCGGGTCTTCGTCCAGCCTCCCACCTCATTCCACGGCGCGCGGCAGCCAGACCCAGACACGGCATGGACGCTACGACCGGCACGCCTGACGACGAGCCGGGCCTGCCCGGGTTTCCAGCGCCCCCCGCCGCGGCGACGCCCTACCGGGTGCTCGCCCGAAAGTATCGCCCGACCAATTTCGGCGACCTGATCGGCCAGGACGCGATGGTGCGGACCCTCGCCAACGGGTTCGCGGCCAACCGCATCCCGCAGGCCTGGATGCTCACCGGCGTTCGCGGCGTCGGCAAGACCACGACGGCGCGCATCCTGGCCCGCGGCCTCAACTACGCCCGCGCCGGACAGCCCGACACCGGCCCGACCGTGTCGATGCCGGAACTCGGCCTCCACTGCGCGGCGATCATGGAATCCCGGCACATGGACGTGCTGGAGATGGACGCCGCCTCGCATACCGGTATCGACGACGTCCGGGCGATCATCGACGGCATCCGCTACGGGCCGGTCTCGGCGCGCTACAAGGTCTACATCGTCGACGAGGTCCACATGCTCTCCGAGAAGGCGTTCAACGCCTTCCTGAAGACGCTGGAGGAGCCGCCGCCGCACGCGAAGTTCGTGTTCGCCACCACGGAGATCCGCAAGGTCCCGGTGACGATCCTGTCCCGCTGCCAGCGATTCGACCTGCGCCGCGTCGAGGCGCCGACCCTGCACGCCCATCTCGCGAAGGTCTGCGCGGCCGAGGGGGTCATCGTCGAGGACGAGGCGCTGGGGGCCATCGTGCGGGCCGCGGAAGGGTCCGTGCGCGACGCGCTCTCGTTGCTCGACCAGGCGATCGCCCACGGCGCCGGCACGATCACCGCGCAGAGCGTCCGCGACATGCTGGGCCTCGCCGATCGCGCCCGGATCCTCGACCTGTTCGAGGCGGTGATGCGCGGGTCGGTCCCGGCCGCCTTCGCGGAACTGCGGGCGCAGTACGATTCCGGCGCGGACCCGTCGGTGGTGCTCTCGGATCTAGCGGCCTTCACGCATCTCGTCACCCGGCTCAAGGTGGTGCCGGAGGCGGCCGCGGACCCGACGCTCAGCGAGACGGAGCGCGTCCGCGGGGCCGCGTTCGCCGACAAGCTCTCGATCCGCGCCCTGTCGCGGGCGTGGCAGATCCTGCTGAAGGCGATTCCCGAGGTCCAGGCCGCGCCCCGGCCGCTCGCGGCGGCCGAGATGGCGATCGTGCGCCTCGCCTACGCGGCCGATCTGCCGACCCCCGACGAGGCGCTGCGCCAGCTCAGGGCCGAGGCGGCCGCGGCCCCCGCGGACGAGGCCCCGGCCGTGTCGGCCCGGCCGCCGCTTCCGCCGATCCCCGACCTGCGCGGCGGCGGCTCCGCCGCGCTCGCCGCGGCACCCCGCACGGCAGCCGCGGACACCGCCCCGGTCACGGCACCCGTGGCCGCGCCCGTCGCCGTGAACGCGACCGCGAGCGTCGCCATGAGCGCGCCCGTCGCTGCGCCGGCGCCGAGACCGGCGCCCGTGGCACCGCCGACGCCGCGCCTCGGACGGTTCGAGGACCTGATCGCGCTGGCGGACGCCAACCGGGACATCCTGCTGCGGACCGCCCTCGAGCGCGACGTCCACCTGGTGCACTTCGAGGAGGGGCGGATGGAGTTCCGCCTCGCCTCCGGCGGCCGGTCGAGCCTCGCCAACGACATCGCCGCCGCCATCGAGCGGTGGACCGGGCGGCGCTGGGTGGTGGCCCTGTCGAAGGACGAGGGCGCCCCGACCCTCGACGCGGCGGCCCGGGCCGCCACCGAGACCCGCCGGGAGAATGCCGCCGCCGACCCCTTCGTGCGCGAGGTGCTGACGCGCTTCCCCGGGGCCGAGATCGTCGACGTGCGCGAGACCGCGCCCGAGGCCCTGCCCTCCGCCGAGCAGGAGATCCTCGGGGAAGGCGATGCCGCGCGGGTCGGCGAGGTCGAGGACGACGACGCCTGACGCGGCGCACGGTGGCGCCCGGGCCGGGCCATACCCAGATCAGACGAGGAAACGGAAAGAGAGCCGCATGCGCGACCTGATGGGCATCATGAAGCAGGCTCAGGCCATGCAGGAGAAGATGGCCAACCTGCAGTCCGAGATGGATGAGATCGAGGTGAGCGGCGCCTCCGGCGGCGGCTCCGTCCGGGTCACCATGACCGCCAAGGGCCAGATGAAGGGCGTCAGCATCGACCCGTCGCTGATGGTGGCGGACGAGCGCGAGATCCTGGAGGACCTGATCGTGGCCGCCTGCAACGACGCCCGCGGCAAGGCCGAGGCGACCATGCAGGAGCGCATGGCCGAGCTGACGAAGGGCCTGCCGCTGCCGCCGGGCATGAAGCTGCCCTTCTAATCTGCAGGTCCGACGGAACGATCGAAACCGTCGTCTTCGCGAGTGCGGCGGAGCGATCCGGCAGCGCCGCGCTCGTCGAGGACGCACTGCCCTGGACTGCTTCGTCGCGCTCGCGAGGACGGGGAAGAACGGGCGGCCCTGCGAGCCGCCCGTCCGATCTTCAGGCCGCGATCGCCTGCGCGGTCGGCCCGGCAGAGCGCACGTCGGCGTCGACATGGTCCTCGAACCGCTTGAAGTTGTCGTCGAACATCTTCACCAGCCGCGCGGCCGTCTCCACGAAGGCACCCTTGTTGGCCCAGGTCTTCACCGGGGTCAGGATGTGCGGCTCGACGCCCGGAACCGAGACCGGCACTGCGAAGCCGAAATACGGGTCACGCCGGAACTCGGCCTGCGCCAGCGAGCCGTCGAGGGCGGCGCTCAGCAGGCGGCGCGTCACGCGGATCGGCATCCGCCGGCCGGTGCCGACGCCGCCGCCGGTCCAGCCGGTGTTGACCAGCCAGCAATCGACGCTGTGCTTGGCGATGAGGTCGCGCAGCAGGTTGCCGTAGGTGCTCGGGTGCCGCGGCATGAACGGCGCGCCGAAGCAGGTCGAGAAGGTCGCCTCCGGCCCGGTCAGGCCGCGCTCGGTGCCGGCCACCTTGGCGGTGTAGCCCGAGAGGAAGTGGTACATCGCCTCGGCGCCGGTGAGCTTGGCGATCGGCGGCATCACCCCGAAGGCGTCGCAGGTCAGCATCACGATGTTCTTCGGATGCCCGGCCCGGCCCGTGGCGCTCGCGTTGGCGATGAAGTCCAGCGGGTAGGCGCAGCGTGTGTTCTCGGTGAGCGACGCGTCGTCGAAGTCCGGCACGCGGGTGACCGGGTCGATGATCACGTTCTCCATCACCGTGCCGAAGCGCTCGGTGGTGGCGTAGATCTCCGGCTCGGCGTTGCGCGAGAGACGGATCGTCTTGGCGTAGCAGCCGCCCTCGAAGTTGAAGATCCCGGAATTCGACCAGCCGTGCTCGTCGTCGCCGAGCAGCTGGCGGGAGGAATCGTTCGACAGCGTCGTCTTGCCGGTCCCGGACAGGCCGAAGAAGATCGCCGAGCCGCCCTCGGCGTCGAGCGCCGCGTTGGCCGAGCAGTGCATCGGCATCACGCCCTGCCCCGGCAGGATGTAGTTCAGGTAGGTGAAGACCGACTTCTTCATCTCGCCCGCGTAGGCGGAGCCGCCGATCAGCACGAGCTTCTTCGAGAAGTCGATGGCGATCACGGTCTTCGACCGGCAGCCGTGCCGGGCGGGATCCGCCTGGAAGCTCGGCAGGTCGATGATCGTCATGTCCGGCACGTAGGACGCGATCTCGGAGCGGTCCGGCCGGATGAGCAGGTTGCGGATGAACAGCGAGTGCCACGCGAACTCGGTGAACACCCGCGCCTTCACCCGGTAGGCCGGATCGGCACCGCCGTAGAGGTCCTGGGCGAACAGCTCCCTGCCCTCGGCGTGCTTCAGGAAGTCCTGGCGCAGGGTCTCGAACTGCTCGGGCGTGATGGCGCCGTTGTTGTCCCACCAGACCTCGTTCTCGGTGCCGGCGTCGCGGACCACGAACTTGTCCTTGGGCGAGCGGCCGGTATGGCTGCCGGTGGTGGCGACGATCGCGCCCCCGCGGGCGAGCTGCGCCTCCTTGCGGGACAGGGCCTCCTCGTAGAGGCGCGGGGCCTCGAAGTTCCAGTGGACGGCCTTGAGGTCGCGGAAGCCGGCCGCCTCGGCGCCGTGGGCCGCGTTGTGATCACCGATGTTGGTCAAGATCGTATCTCCCGGGCCCCTGTTCGACCGTCGACGCGACTGAACCGGACGGCACCGCCGTCCGGGCTTGCCCGGGAGACGTCCGTGCGGTCGTACAGGACCGCCGCACGCAGGATCTCCGTTCCCGGCCGCTCGCCTCCCCACTCTCGAGTAGGTGGCGAAGCTTCGCTGTCATAAGGGGCCCCGCCGGGAGCCCGCAACGTGTACAAACAGGTTAGACCACAGTCGTGGACTCAGGAACCCAAGTCTGTAAGCAGTTCCGTTCGTCGGGCAGCATAATGCCACCGGCGGAGCGGCTTCGGAATACCCATATACCACACAAGCGGGTACTCACCCGTCCCCGGACCCTTGCGCGGCGCCCGCCGCCGTCTATGCCCGTCCGGATCCGAAGCCCCTTCCTCGCCCCAGAGGCACGATGCCCCAAGCCGTCGCCGGCCCCGAGATCGAGCGCCTGATCCAGCTCCTCGCCCGCATGCCGGGCCTCGGACCGCGCTCGGCGCGGCGGGCCGCCCTCCAGCTCATCAAGAAGCGCGACACTTTGCTCGGGCCCCTCGCCGACGCGATGCGGGTGGCGGCCGACCGCATCGTCGTGTGCACGAGCTGCGGGAACGTCGACACCTCGGACCCGTGCACGATCTGCCGCGACGCCGAGCGCGATCCGACGACGCTCGTGGTGGTGGAGGACGTGTCCGACCTCTGGGCCCTGGAGCGCTCCGGGGCCGTGAAGGCGCGCTACCACGTGCTCGGCGGCGTCCTCTCGGCGCTGGACGGCGTCCGGCCGGAGCACCTGAACCTCGCGAGTCTCGTGGAGCGCGTGGCCCGGCCCGAGGTCACCGAGGTCATCTTGGCGCTCAACGCCACGGTCGACGGCCAGACCACCGCCCACTACGTCACGGAGTCGATCCGGCACTGCGACGTGAAGGTCACGCGCCTCGCCCACGGCGTGCCGGTCGGCGGCGAGCTCGACTACCTCGACGAGGGCACGCTGTCGGCGGCGATCCGCAGCCGGACGGCGTTCTGAGGGTCGGCGACGGGGCACCAACCGGTATTTGACCGGTCCACGGCCGCATCCTATTCGACGGAGAGCCCGGACCCGTCCCGGCGCCTTCCCTGCCGGTTCCTGCCATGACCATCCGCCCGCTCGTCATCCTTCCCGATCCTGTCCTGCGCCTGGGCTCCGAGCCGGTCGGGCCGATCACCGCCGAGATCCGCACCCTCGTCGCCGACATGTTCGAGACGATGTACGACGCCCCCGGCGTCGGGCTCGCGGCGATCCAGATCGGCGTGCCGAAGCGCGTCGTCACGATCGACACGTCGAAGGAGGAAGGCGTCCGCGACGCGCGGGTGTTCATCAATCCCGAGATCGTCTGGTCCTCGGAGGAGAAGCGGGTCTACGACGAGGGCTGCCTGTCGATCCCGGACTACTACGCCGAGGTCGAGCGGCCGGACCGGGTGCGGGTGAAGTTCCGCGACCTCGACGGCACGGAGCGGGAGATCGAGGCCGACGGCCTGCTCTCGACCTGCATCCAGCACGAGATCGACCACCTGAACGGCGTGCTGTTCATCGACCACCTGTCGAAGCTGAAGCGCGACCGGGTGATCAAGAAGTTCACCAAGGCGGCCAAGCGCGACGCGGCCTGATCCGGCCATGCGCGTCGTCTTCATGGGCACGCCGGACTTCGCGGTGCCGACGCTCGCCCGGCTCGCGCAGGACGGGCACGACATCGCGGCGGTCTATACCCGCGCGCCCGCCCGGGCCGGCCGCGGCATGAGCCTGCGCCCCTCGCCGGTCCACGCGCTGGCCGACACGCTCGGCGCTCCGGTCCTGACACCCGCGACGCTCCGCACGCCCGAAGCCGCCGAGACCTTCGCGGCGCACCGGGCCGACGTCGCCGTGGTGGTGGCCTACGGGATGCTGCTGCCGCAGGCGATCCTCGACGCGCCGAAGCACGGCTGCCTCAACCTGCACGGCTCCCTGCTGCCGCGCTGGCGCGGGGCGGCGCCGATCCAGCGCGCCGTGATGGCGGGCGATGCCGAGAGCGGCGTCGGCGTGATGCGGATGGAGGCGGGCCTCGACACCGGCCCGGTGGCGCTGGAGGCCCGGCTGCCGATCGCGCCGGGCATGACGGCGGGCGCGCTGCACGACGCCCTGATGCCGCTCGGCGCCGACCTGATGGCGCGGGCCCTCGCGGCGCTCGACGCGGGCACGCTGACCTTCACGCCGCAGCCGGAGGACGGCGTCGTCTACGCGCACAAGATTACCAACGACGAGGCGCGGATCGACTGGTCCCGACCGGCGGCTGAGGTCGCGAACCGGATCAACGGGCTGTCGCCCTTCCCCGGAGCGTTCTGCGAGATCGATCTCGGCAAGGGACCCGAGCGGGTGAAAGTGCTGCGCGCCGCCCTCGCCGAGAGCGCAGGTTCGGGCGCGGGCGCGCCGGGCACGCTGCGCGATACCGAGGGCACAGTCGCCTGCGGCAGCGGCGCGGTGCGCCTCATGGAGCTGCGCCGCGCCGGCAAGGGCGGCAGCGCGACGGGGGCCGAGTTCGTCCGCGGCGCCCGGCTGACGCCCGGCGCCCGCCTCGGCTGATGCCCCGCTACAAGCTCGTCATCGAGTACGACGGCGGCCCCTTCTGCGGCTGGCAGCGGCAGGCCGACGATCCCACGGTTCAGGGCGCGATCGAGGCGGCCGTCACGCGCTTCTCCGGCGAGAATGTCCGGCTCACCTGCGCGGGCCGGACCGATGCCGGCGTGCACGCGATCCATCAGGTCGCCCATCTCGACCTCGCCAAGGACTGGCGGACCGACACGGTCCGGGACGCCCTGAACGCCCATCTGCGGCCGCAGCCGGTGGCGATCCTGTCCGCCGAGACCGTGCCGGACAGCTTCGACGCCCGCCACTCGGCGATCCGCCGGCACTATCGCTACCGCATCCTCAACCGGCGCAGCCCCGCGGCGCTGACGCGGGCCCATGTCTGGCACGTGCCGTGGCCCCTCGACGCGGACCTGATGCACGACGCCGCCCAGCGCCTCGTCGGCCGCCACGACTTCTCGGCCTTCCGGGCCGCTGAATGCCAGGCGAACAGCCCGATCCGCACGCTGGAGCAGCTCGACGTCGCCCGCGCGCCGATGGCGCTCCACGACGAGATCGTGGTGGCGACCGCGGCGCGCTCCTTCCTGCACCATCAGGTGCGGGCGATGGTCGGCACGCTGATGCTCGCCGGCTGCCGTCGCCTCGCCGCGGACGACGTGGCCGAGATCCTCGCCTCGGGCGACAAAAGCCGCTGCGGGCCGCTGGCCCCGGCCGCGGGGCTGACCTTCGTGGGCGTCGACTACGATCCCGGGAAATAGGCGTCGAGCACGCGCCCGTAGATCGCGGTCAGCCGCTCGAGGTCGGCGACCGCCACGCATTCGTCGACCTGGTGCATCGTCTCGCCGACGAGGCCGAACTCGATCACCGGGCAGGCATCCTTGATGAAGCGCGCGTCCGACGTGCCGCCGGTGGTGGAGAGCGTCGGCGTCAGACCGGTCTCGGCCCGGATCGCCTCGGCGACGAGCGTCACGAAGGCGTCCGGCCGCGTCAGGAAGGCCGGCGCGTTCGAGGGCTGGAGGTCGAGGGTGAAGCGGACCGCGTTCCCGGCCGCCTGCTCCAGGCGCCGGCGGATCTCGGCGCCCAGGCTCTCGGCCGTCCAGTCGTCGTTGAAGCGGACGTTGAAGGTTGCCCGGGCGGTCGACGGGATCACGTTGGTGGCTGGATTGCCGACGTCGACCGTGGTGAATTCGAGGTTCGAGGCGTCGAAATGCGCGGTCCCACGATCCAGAGGCTCGGCGATCAGCGCCGAGGCGAGGCGCAGCAGGCCGGGAATCGGGTTCTCGGCCTTGTGCGGGTAGGCGACGTGGCCCTGCCGTCCGAGCACAGTGAGCTTGCCGGTCAGCGACCCGCGCCGGCCGATCTTGATCATCTCGCCGAGCCGGCCTGGGTTGGTCGGCTCCCCGAGGACGCAGTGGTCGAACCGCTCGCCCCGGCGCCGCGCCCAGTCGAGGAGCTTCACGGTGCCGTTGACCGCGGGTCCCTCCTCGTCGCCGGTGATCAGGAACGCGATGGAGCCGCCGAAATCGGCCCCGCGCCGGTCGAGGAAGGCGAGGGTCGCCGCGAGCATGCAGGCGACGCCGCCCTTCATGTCGGCCGCGCCCCGGCCGTACAGCATCCCGTCGGCCACGGCGCCCGCGAAGGGATCGTGGCGCCAGGCGCCCTCGCCCTCCGGCACGACGTCGGTGTGGCCGGCAAAGACGAGGCACGGACCGTTCTGCCCGATGCGGGCGTAGAGGTTCGGCGTATCGGGATAGCCGGGCTCCGCGAAGACCGGCCGCTCGATCGCGAAGCCGGCCGGCCGGAGCGCGTCGGCGACCACGTCGAGGGCGCCCCGATCTTCCGGTGTCACGGACGGGCAGCGGATCAGGTCCTGCGCGAGGCGCAGGGCCGCGTCGGGGGCGTGATGGTCAGCCGGCATGAACCCGTCCTCGGCGGCGCGAGGTGCCGCGCGGCCCGCTTAACCCGAAGCGGGCCGCCCCGGAACTCCCGACCCGGGCCCTACTTGGTGACCACGACCTGCACGTCGCCGTGGCGGCGCTGCACCGAGACGGTGACGTCGTCGTCGTAGCGCTGGAAGCGGATGTCCAGGCGCGAGCCGCCGAGCTTCACGTTGTAGAGCGTCACCCCGTCGAGGAAGCCCGGCAGGATCGGGTTCTTGAGCCGGACGCGGTTGCGCTCGTGGTCCAGTTCGAGGCCGAGGCAGGCCGCCAGGAACGCGAACGGCGCCGCCGCCGCCCAGGCCTGCGGGCTGCAGGCGACCGGGTACGAGACCGGGCCGCGCTGCTTGCGGCGCATGAAGCCGCAGAACAGCTCCGGCAGCCGCTTCTGGTCCTGGTAGAGCGAGGTGTCGAACATCCCCTGGAAGATGCGCGCGGCCTCGTGCTTGCGGTCGTAGCGCGCGAGACCCATCGCGATCAGCGCGTTGTCGTGCGGCCAGATCGAGCCGTTGTGGTAGGACATCGGGTTGTAGCGCGCCTCGCCCTTGGCGATCGTGCGCACGCCCCAGCCGTTGAAGCCGTCCTTGCACAGCAGCGTCTCGGCGACCCGCGCCGCCCGCTCCGGCTTGGCGATGCCGGTGAACAGGGCGTGGCCGGCATTGGAGGAGCGGACCGCGCACTGCTTCTTCGCGCCGTCGAGCGCCAGCGCGTAGGTGCCGATCTCCTCGTTCCAGAAAGCCGCGTCGAACCGCTCGCGCAGGCTCGCGGCCTCCTGGGTGAGCCGCTGGGCCATCGGGTCGTGGCCGAGGAGCGCCGCGAGCTTCGCCATGCCGTTCTTGGCCGCGTAGACGTAGCCCTGTACCTCGCAGAGAGCGATCGGGCCCTTGGCCAGGTGGCCGTCGGCGTGGAAGATCGAGTCGTGGCTGTCCTTCCAGCCCTGGTTCTCGAGGCCCTTGTCGGTGTCGCGGGCGTACTCGACGAACCCATCACCGTCGCGGTCGCCGTAGCGGTCCATCCATTCGAGCGCCAGTTCGAGGGCCGGCCAGATCGCCCGCACGGTCTCGAGGTCGCCCGTGACCGCGTAGTACTCCCAGGCCAGCATCACGAAGAGCGGCGTGCCGTCGATGGTGCCGTAATAGTGCCGGAACGGCACCTCGCCGAGCATCGCCATCTCGCCGCGGCGGGTCTCGTGCAGGACCTTGCCGGGCTGGGCGTCGGCGGCCGGATCGACCGCCTTGGCCTGCGTCGAGGCGAGGTAGCGCAGGACCCCCCGGGCGAATTTCGGGTCGATCCACAGGGCCATCATCGCGGTGATGATGCCGTCGCGCCCGAACACCGTGGAGTACCAGGGGATGCCGGCGAACGGGTAGATGCCCTCCGGGGTGCGGCTCGCGAGCATGTAGAGGTCGGCGGTTGCCCGGCACAGGCCCTCGTTGAACTGGTCGTTCGACGAGATGATTGTGGTGATGCCGGCGGTCAGCGCGCGCAGGTCGCGCCGCGAATCGCGGTAGGCGCGCGCGAAGATCGTCCCCTCACCGAGATCCTTCGGCTCGCGCCGGGCGCCGCCGGCATTGGCCGCCAGCGTGAGCCGGGCGGCCGCGTCCTCGCCGACCATCGTGTCGGTCGGCGGCTTGGTGAAGGCCCGGTGCGCCTCGAAGGTCACCCGGATGAAAAGGGAGGTCCGGCCGCCCGGCGGGAGTGACACGTCGAACGCCACCTTGCCGGGCTCGATCGAATCGGGCTTCGGGCCGAAATGCAGGGACGTCGTCCGGACGATCTCGTCCAGGCCGACGTAGCGGAACTGCACCTCGCGGTCGCTCGCCACCAGGACGCCGCGCTTGCCGCGCTCCTGACGGTCGGTCCCGCGGACCTCGAAGAGGTCGCGGAAATCTGCGTCGAAGGTGACGGCGATGCGCAGGCGCCGGTGCTTCGAATCGTACGAGCGCAGGCCGATCCGGTCGTAGCAAGCGCCGCGGAACAGGAACTTGGTGCGCTCGATCGCGATCGTCTCGCGGGGGATCGAGGTCTCGTCGTGGGCGTCGATGCGGATGTCGGGCGTCGTCATGTCGACGCTGAGCGCGCCGTTATCGTCCTGCATCACTGAGGAGAGCATCAGCGGGCGCTGGCCCTCGACCGTCACCTCCAGGCGCGAGAGGTAGCGCGTGTCTTGGAAATAGAGGCCTTCCGGCCCGGGCTGGACGCCGATGTCGCCGTAGGAATCGAGGACGCCGAAGGCCTCGCCGAACTTCAGCGAGCGCAGCGGCCGCTCGACCAGGGAGGTCTGCGCCTCGATGTGGTAGGTCGGGAGGACGTCGTCCGCGTCTTGGAATCCGTGCGCCACGCTTCCGGCGCTCGCCGCGGTCCGGGCCTTCGCATCGTGGGCCGCTGCCGTGTTGTCCGCCGCCATGCAGGGCATCTCCGGGTGCAAGTGAGGGGTGCGAATCGAGAGGGCTGCTGCATCCCTTCGATGCAGCAGCCCTTGTTCACCCTACGGATGAGTCGCCTTTAAGACGCTAGGCCGAGCCGGACCCGCCTCGCAAGCCCGGTGCCGGTTTTCAGGCCGGCATGGCGGCGACCGGGATCGCCGGCCGCGCGGAACCGTTGACCTCGCCGTACTGCGGCATGAACCCGGACTTCGGCAGCTTGATCACGTCCGCGCCGTGGGCGAGCAGCTCCTCGTAGGCGGCCACGTACTTCTTGACCATGCACTCGGCGGTGAAGGCGCTCTCAAAGTGGCGGCGCACGCCGGCGCGGCTCATCGCCTTCACCTTGGCGACAGCGGCCACGGCGTCGTCCATGTTATCGCAGAGCACGCCGCCGACGCCGTCCTTGATGACCTCCGGCACGGAGCCGTTCCGGAACGCGATCACCGGGGTGCCGGCCGACATCGCCTCGATCATCACGAGGCCGAAGGGCTCCGGCCAGTCGATCGGGAAGGCGAGAGCCAGGGCGTTGCCGAGGAAGTCCTTCTTCTGCTCCTCGTTGATCTCGCCGATGTACTCGATCAGCGGGTGGTGGATCATCGGCTCGATGACCTCGTCCCAGTAATCCTGATCGGCCTTGTCGACCTTGGCGGCGATCTTGAGGGGCGTGCCGGAGCGGATCGCCATCTCGATCGCGCGGTCGGGCCGCTTCTCGGGCGAGATCCGGCCGAGGAAGGCGAGGTAGCCGCCCTTGGCCTCCGGGTAGTACGGGCAGTTCTCGGCCGGCAGGCCGTGATGGATCGTCGCCAGCCAGTTGGAGGTCGGCGGCATGGGCAGGCGCTGGTTGTCGGAGATCGAGACCAGCGGCATGCCCGTGAAGGTGCGGTAGACCGGCATGAAGTCCGGCACGTCGAGGCGACCGTGCATCGTGGTGATGCACTTGTGGTTCAGATCCTCGAACATCGGGTACTGAAGCAGGTCGATGTGGAAGTGCAGGATGTCGAACTCGTGCGCGCGGCGGTGCACCTGATGCAGCATCGCCAGGTGGCTGGCCGTGTGATCCCGGTAGCCGAGAAGGCGCAGGCCCTCGGGCGTGCAGGCCGCGAGCTTGGCAGTCGTCTCGGAGTCACCGCTCGCGAACAGCGTGACTTCGTGGCCCTGGCGAACCAGTTCCTCTGTAATCCAGCTGACGACGCGCTCGGTGCCGCCGTAGAACTTCGGAGGGACGGCCTCCGACAACGGAGCGATCTGGGCAATGCGCACGAAGTGTCTCCTGGTTGGCCAATTTGACGGGGGGTCTAACCCTGCCGGCCTGAGCGGGACATGAATGAAACCGACGGCTAAGGTTATGGTTCCTGGCGCACCTGCTGTCCCCCGCCGTTTTGTGCGGCGCGCAAGCCGTCCCCGAATTCCCCCGAATCAGCACGGGTGAAACGGCCGCTGCCCCGCCGTCGCCGATTCGCCGGAGCGGGTGTCCTGCAGAGAAGCTCGGTCTCCGGGCTCGATACGCCGAAGCCCGGCGACGCGTTCCGTCTGATCTCGATCTCGTGCTCCGATCCGCGGGCGTTGCCGCCGCGTCAGCTTTCTGTCATAAGCCGCCCCGCGTCGAACCGCCCGGCCGATAGGGCTGCCGTGGCGGCTCGTGCTGCTCCACCAGAAGCATCAGCGCGCGAACCTCATCCGATCCTCCCGGATCGGTCCGAGATCATTTCGCGCAACGGAGAGCCAAATGCCCAAGTTGAAGACGAAATCGGGCGCGAAGAAGCGCTTCAAGATCACCGGCACCGGCAAGGTGATGTACGCCCAGGCCGGCAAGCGCCACGGGATGATCAAGCGGACGACCAAGCAGATCCGCAACCTGCGCGGCACCACGACCCTGTTCGAGGGCGATGCCGCCAACGTGAAGAAGTACTTCCTGCCGAACGCGCGGTAAGTCCTTCAACACCCGTTGCCACTGTCTTTCGTCGAATCCAGGAGATAACCGATGGCCCGCGTCAAGCGCGGCGTGACCAGTCACGCGAAGCACAAGAAGGTTCTGAAGGCCGCCAAGGGCTACTACGGCCGGCGCAAGAATACGATCCGCATCGCCAAGCAGGCGGTCGAGAAGGGCATGCAGTATGCCTACCGCGACCGCAAGAACAAGAAGCGCACGTTCCGCGCCCTCTGGATCCAGCGCCTCAACGCGGCGGTCCGCGAGCACGGCCTGACCTACTCGCGCTTCATCGACGGCCTGGCCAAGTCCGGCATCGTCGTCGACCGCAAGGCGCTGTCGGAGCTGGCGATCCACGAGCCGGCGAGCTTCGCCGCCGTCGTCGAGAAGGCGAAGGCCGCGCTGCCGCAGAACACCGCCAAGGCCGCCTGATCCAGGCCTGAGGCGAGACGGACGGAAGGCGCGGTTCCCCTGAGGAGCCGCGCCTTCGTCGTTTACGAGGTCCCGCGCCCCGCGCTTGCGCCGGCGCCCGCAACGCGCGAGAGCACGGCCCGACGGCCGACTCCGCCAACCCTGCTCGAAGACAGCGATGACCGATCTCGACACCCTCGAACGCGATCTCCTGGCCCAGGTGGGCGCGGCGTCCGACGAGGCGGCCCTCGACGCGGTCCGCGTCGCCGCGTTGGGCAAGAAGGGCAGCGTCTCGGACCTGCTGAAGACGCTCGGCGCGATGACGCCGGAGGAGCGGAAGGAGCGCGGGCCCCTGATCAACGGCCTGCGCGACCGGGTCCAGGGCGCCGTCACCGCGCGCAAGACCGAGCTGGCTGAGGCCGCCCTGGAGGCCCGGCTCGCCTCCGAGCGGGTCGACGTGACCCTGCCGGTCCGCGAGGCCCCCGAGGTGCGCGGCCGGATCCACCCGATCTCCCAGGTGATCGACGAGATCACCGCGATCTTCGCCGACATGGGCTTCGCGGTCGCCGAGGGTCCGGACATCGAGACGGACGAGCTGAACTTCACGGCGCTCAACTTTCCGCCCGGCCACCCGGCCCGCGAGATGCACGACACCTTCTTCCTGGCGCCGGACCGCGACGGGAAGCGCAAGGTGCTGCGCACCCACACCTCGCCCGTGCAGGTGCGGACCATGCGGGCGCAGACGCCGCCGATCCGCGTGATCATCCCGGGCCGGACCTACCGGCACGATTCCGACCAGACCCACACGCCGATGTTCCATCAGGTCGAGGGGCTGGTGATCGACACGAGCGCCAACATCGCCAACCTGAAATGGGTGCTGGAGGAGTTCTGCAAGGCGTTCTTCGAGGTGGACGGCGTGAAGATGCGCTTCCGCCCGTCCTTCTTCCCCTTCACCGAGCCCTCCGCGGAGGTCGACATCCAGTGCTCGCGCAAGGGCGGCGAGATCCGCTTCGGCGAGGGCGACGACTGGCTGGAGATCCTGGGCTGCGGGATGGTCCACCCGAACGTGCTGCGCAATTGCGGGCTCGACCCGGACGCCGTGCAGGGCTTCGCCTTCGGCGTCGGGATCGACCGAATCGCCATGCTCAAATACGGCATGCCGGACCTGCGGCCGTTCTTCGAGGCCGACGTCCGCTGGCTCGACCATTACGGCTTCCGCCCGCTCGACGTGCCGAGCCTCGTGGGCGGCCTCACGGCCTGAGCCGCCCCGGCCGAGCCGCGGCCCTCCGGCCCCGGTGACGGCCCCGCGATCCTGTTCCTCCGACGGTCGAGCCGATACCGGGCTCTCGAAGGTCCATCATGAAATTCACCCTCGCCTGGCTCAAGGACCACCTCGACACCGAGGCTTCCCTCGACACCGTCGCCGAGACGCTCACGCGGATCGGCCTGGAGGTGGAGGGCATCGAGGACAAGGCCGCCGCGCTCAAGCCCTACGTGATCGCCCGGATCCTGAAGGCCGAGCAGCACCCGAACGCCGACCGGCTCCGGGTCTGCACCGTCGATACCGGCGCGGGCGCGCCTGTGCAGGTGGTCTGCGGCGCCCCGAACGCCCGGGCCGACCTCGTCTCGGTCTTCGCGCCGCCGGGCACCTACGTCCCGGGCAAGAACATCACCCTGTCGGTGGGCACGATCCGCGGCGTCGAGAGCCGCGGGATGCTGTGCTCGGGCGCCGAGCTCGGCCTCGGCGACGACCACGACGGCATCATGGAGCTCCCGACTGACGCGCCGGTCGGACAGGCCTACGCGCTCTATGCCGGGCTCGACGATCCGGTCATCGAGATCAACCTGACGCCGAACCGGCCGGACTGCGCCTCGGTCCACGGCATCGCCCGCGACCTCGCCGCCGCCGGCATCGGCACGCTCAAGCGCGAGACCCTGCCGGGCGTGCGCGGCGAGGGCCCCTGCCCGGTCGAGGTCGCGCTGGCCCTCGATCCGGCCGACCGCCACCTCGCCCCGCTGTTCGCCCTGCGGCTGGTGCGCGGCGTCAGGAACGGCCCGTCGCCGGCCTGGATGCAGGCGCGCCTGCGCGCTATCGGCCTGCGGCCGATCAACAGCCTCGTCGACATCACCAACTACGTCACGTTCGACCGCGGCCGGCCGCTCCATGTCTTCGACGCCGCCAAGGTCGCCGGCGCGCTGACCGTCCGGCGGGCGCGGGAGGGCGAGAGCCTGCGCGCCCTGGACGGCCGGACCCACGCCCTCACCGACGATACGGTGGTGATCGCCGACGCGAACGGCGTCGAATCCATCGCCGGCATCATGGGCGGCGAGGCGTCGGGCTGCGACGCCGGCACCACGGACGTGCTGATCGAGTCGGCCCTGTGGGACCCGACCAACATCGCCCAGTCGGGCCGCCGCCTCGGCATCATCACCGACGCGCGCTACCGCTTCGAGCGGGGCGTCGATCCGGCCTTCACGCTCCCCGGCCTCGACCTCGCGACCCGGCTCGTGGTCGATCTCTGCGGCGGCACGCCGACCGAGGCGCGGGTCGCCGGGGCGCCGCCCGAATCCGAGCACGTCATCGACTTCCCCTGGACCGAGGTCCGCCGCCTCGCCGGCCTCGACGTCCCGCGCGCCGAGATGCAGCAGATCCTCGAGACGCTGGGCTTCCACGTCTCCGGCGCCGGGGACCGGGTGACAGTGCGGCCGCCGTCCTGGCGGCCCGACGTCGAGGGCAAGGCCGACCTCGTCGAGGAGGTCGTCCGCATCGCCGGGCTCGACCGGATCGAGGCCGAGCCCCTGCCGCCCCTCGCCGGGATGGGCCGGCCTCTGCTCACCGTCATGCAGAAGCGGACCCGCCTGGCCAAGCGCGCCCTGGCGAGCCGCGGCCTCATGGAGGCGGTCACGTGGTCGTTTGTCCCGCACGACGACGCCGTCCTGTTCGGCGGCGGCGGCGCCGACCTGATCCTGGCCAACCCGATCGCCTCGGAGCTGTCCGACATGCGGCCGAGCCTGGTGCCGGGCCTCCTGCGCGCGGCCCAGCGCAACGCCGACCGCGGCTACCCGGACGCCGCCCTGTTCGAGGTCGGCCAGTGCTTCGCCTCGGACGAGCCGGAGGGCCAGACCATCCGCGCGGCGGCGGTCCGCCGCGGCGGGGCGACCCTGGCCGGCGCCGGGCGGCACTGGGACGGCAAGGCCGCGACCGTCGACGCCTTCGACGCCAAGGCGGACGCCCTCGCCCTGCTCGGCAGCCTCGGCGTGCCGACGGGCGGCCTCCAGATCACGGCGGGCGGCCCGTCCTGGCTGCATCCCGGCCGCTCGGGCACGCTGCGCTTCGGCCCGAAGACCGAGATCGGCTGGTTCGGCGAGGTGCATCCGCGGACGCTGCAGGCGCTGGACCTGAAGGGGACCCTCGTCGCCTTCGAGATCGTCCTCGACGCCCTGCCCCTGCCCAAGCTCAAGCCGACCAAGGCCAAGGCCGCCCTGGCGCTGTCGGAATTCCAGCCGCTGTCGCGGGACTTCGCCTTCGTGGTCGGCCGCGACGTCCCGGCGGGCGACATCGTCAAGGCCGCCCAGAACGCCGAGCGCAAGCTCGTGACCGGCGTCGACGTGTTCGACCTCTACGAGGGGCCGGGCGTGCCGGACGGCGCCAAGTCGGTGGCGATCGCGGTGCGCCTCCAGCCCGTCGAGCGGACCCTGACCGACGCGGAGATCGAGGCGGTGAGCGCCAGGATCGTCGCCGAGGTCTCCCGCAAGACGGGCGCGACCCTCCGGGCCTGAGGCGCCGCCATGGACCGGATCGCGATGCTCATCGACGACCTCGCGGCGGCCGAGTACCGGCCGAAGGCGGCGCTGCGGGAGGCCCTCAACTACCCGGCCGCCGTCGCGGAGGCGACCCTGCCGCTGCTGGAGGCGGCCGCCGACGGGCGCGAGCTGGCGCCGGAGGAGACGAACCTCCTGTTCTGGGGCCTGCACGTCATGGCCCATGCCCGGGACACGCGCGCCCTGGCGCCGCTCCTCAGGCTGCTCCGGCACGACGAGGAGACCCTCGACGCCGTGCTGGGCGATGCCGTCACGGCCACCCTCGCCCGTGTCGTGGCGAGCCTGTTCGACGGCGATCCGCAGCCGCTGTTCCGGCTGATCCTGGACAGCACGGTCGACGATTACGCGCGCATGGCGCTGATGTGCGCCTGCACCTTCCTGACCCTGGAGGGGCGGATCGACCGGACGGCGATGCACGACCTGCTGGTCCGGTTCGACGACGCGCAGGCCGCCGTGGAGGACGGTCCCGCCTGGGTCGGCTGGGAAGAGACGATCGCGCATCTCGGCTTCCGGGACCTCGCGCCGCGCGCGGCCGCGGCCCGCGCCGACGGACGGCTCACCGACGAGGTCAGCGACGCCGGGTGGTTCAAGGAGGCCCTGCGCAAGGCGGAGACCAAGCCGGACGACCGCGACCGGCTCGGCCCCTACCAGTACGGCTACCTCGACGATCCGGTCGAAGCGCTCGACTGGGCCGAGGAGGGTGCGGGCGAGCCGCAGCGCAACCCGTTCAAGGATGTCGGCCGCAACGACCCCTGCCCGTGCGGCTCGGGGAAGAAGTTCAAGAAGTGCTGCCTCGGCAAGGCGGAGGCGGAGGGACCGTGGATGCCGCCGGAGCCGCTAGGCGGCTGAGGCGCCGCTGCCGCTGAGCGGGTTCTCGGGATCCCAGCCGTAGGTCAGGGTCTCGAACCGCATCGCGCGGGCGTCGACCATGAGGAGGCGCCCGACCAGCGGCTCGCCGAAGCCCGCCACGGCGCGGATCACCTCCATGGCCATCAGCGAGCCCATGACGCCGGCGAGCGCGCCGAGCACGCCGGCCTCCGCACAGGCGGGCACGCTGCCGGGCGGAGGCGGGTTCGGGAAGAGGCAGCGATAGGTCGGGTTCGGAGTCCCGTCGGCCCCGGTCTCGTGCGCGCGGATCGTGGTCAGCGTGCCGTCGAAGCGGCCCAGCGCCGCCGTCACCAGCGGGCGCCCCGCCCGGAAGCAGGCGTCCGACACCGCGTAGCGCGTGGCGAAGTTGTCGGATCCGTCGGCCACGAGGTCGTAGCCGGCGATGAGGTCGACGGCGTTGCCCGCGTCGATCCGGAACGGGTGCCGGACGACCGTCACGTGCGGGTTGAGGCGCGCCACCGCGTCGGCCGCGCTCTCGACCTTCGGCCGGCCGAGATCCGGCGTCCCGTGGATCACCTGCCGCTGCAGGTTCGACAGGGAGACCGTGTCGTCGTCGACGAGGCCGATCGTGCCGATCCCCGCGGCGGCGAGGTACTGGATCAGCGGCGCGCCGAGCCCGCCCGCCCCGACGACGAGGATCCGGGCGGCCTTGATCCGGGCCTGACCGGGACCGCCGACCTCGGCCAGGACGAGGTGGCGGGCGTAGCGTTCGATCTCGTCGGGGGCGAGGGCCATAACCTGCCCATAATCCGCGGCGGCGCCGATCGGAAGCGCTGAAAAGACAACGCCGCCCCTGTGAGGAGGCGGCGCAAGTCTCGCGTCCCTGGATCCGGGCCGCTCAGCGCGGCGCGAGGATCATGATCATCTGCCGGCCTTCGAGCATCGGCTCGCTCTCGACCTTGGCGATCTCGGCGGTCTCGCTCTTCACGCGCTCCAGGAGGCGCAGACCGATATCCTGGTGAGCCATCTCACGACCGCGGAAGCGCAGGGTCACCTTGACCTTGTCGCCCTCCTCGAAGAAGCGGTGAACCGACTTCATCTTGGTGTCGTAGTCGTGCTTGTCGATGCCGGGACGGAGCTTGATCTCCTTCACCTCGACGGTCTTCTGCCGCTTGCGGGCCTCGTTCTGCTTCTTCTGCTCGTTGAAGCGGAAGCGCCCGTAATCGAGCAGCTTGCAGACGGGCGGCACGGAATTCGGCGCGATCTCCACGAGATCGAGACCGACTTCCTCGGCCAGGTTCAGGGCGTCGAAGAAGGGGACGACGCCGCGGTTCTGCCCGGTATCGTCGATCAGCTGCACTTCCCGCACACCGCGAATGTCGCGGTTCGCGCGCGGCCCGTCCTTCTGCGGGGCCGGCATGGCTCTCATCGGTCTACGAATGGCTTAGGTCTCCTGCTGCAACGGCGAAACGGCGGATCCCCAGGAGGATCTCCTGACCGCCTGCCGTCCCGGTTTCATCCGGACATACAACGTTGGTGGAACAGCGCCCAGAGTCAACCGCCCAGCCGCGCGGCGGCGCAAATATTCGGCCGCCGCGTCGCGATTCGAGGCCGGGACCGGTGCCGCCGTCAGGCCGACCGACCGAGCAGCCCGGCATAGACCGCCAGCGTGTCGCCGACCATCCGCTCGAGGGAGAAGTGCGCCTCGACATGCGCGCGGCTCCGCCGCCCGAGGGCGTCGCGGGCGCTCGCGCCGAGGGAGAGCGCCTCGGTGAGGGCGGCGGCGAGCGCGGCCGCGTCGCCGGGCGGCACGCGCCATCCGGTGCGCTGGCCCGCGGGGGTCTCGGGCGGTGCCAGCACCGTTTCCGGCACGGCGCCGAGGTCCGAGACGACCACCGGGGCGCCGAGCGCCTGCGCCTCCACGGCCGAGCGCCCGAAGGCCTCGGGCTCCACGGACGGCACCGCCACCACCGAGGCCGCGCGGAAGGCCGCCGGCATGTCGGTGCAGTGCCCGACCCGGCGGACGATGCCCCCGAGGCCGCGCGCGGCGATCAGCGCGTCGAGCTCGCGCTCGTAGGCGGCGCGGCCCTGCGGATCCCCCGCCAGCACCACGGCCAGGTCGGGAACGCCGCGGTCGCGCATCTGCGCGGCGGCCTCGATCAGCACGCGATGGCCCTTCCAGGCCGTGAGGCGGGCGGCCAGCAGGATCACGCGCTCGTGGGGCGCGACGCCCCAGCTCCGGCGCAGCGCCTCCACCCGGGCGGCGCCGACCGCCACCGGGTTGAACACCGCGAGGTCCGTGCCCCGGTGGATGACCCGCACGCGGTCGCCGGCCTGCTCGGCATGCAGCCGGTGGATCAGGTCCGCGGTGTAGTGCGAGTTCGCGATGACCACGTCGCCGCGGGCCATCACCGAGTTGTAGAGCACCTTCACGCCGGTCCGGCCGGAATAGCTGCCGTGATAGGTGGTCACGAATGGCAGCCCGAGCCGGCGCGCCGCCCCGAGGGCGACCCAGGCGGGCGCGCGGGAGCGAGCGTGGATGATCTGCACCTTCTCGCGGCGGCAGAGCGCCATCAGCCGCAGGACGTTCACCGCCATCGAGGCCGGATTCTTCGACGCGGCCGGGAAGCGCAGCCAGTGCCCACCCTTGGCTTGCAACTCGCCGACGAGACGTCCGCCCTCCGTCGCCACCAGGGCGCGAGCGCCCACGGCGGCGAGGCCGCCCGCGACATCGACCGCGGTGCGCTCCGCGCCCCCCGCGTCGAGTTCGGGGATGATCTGCAGGATGCGTGCCCCCGCCAGCGCCCCGACTTCCGCCGGGAAGCCCGACAGGGCGTGGGTTCCGTCGCCCGTTCGCGGGCCCTCGGCGAGGACGCGAAGGCCCCCGACCGGTATCTGCCAAATGCTCGCTGCCATTGATCCAGCATCGCCGCCGGGCTTTACGGTCCGGTAAACGAGAGTTGAAGCCGAACCGTTCAGGACCGGACTTCTTCCACGTTCAGACAGGGATATCGGAGAGATCGATGACGGATACCGCCCCCGAGTTCCTCACCGTCGGCACGGGCGACGCGGCCCGCCGCATCGCCGTGCGGGTGCGCGCGGGCGGCGGGCCGCCCGTGGTCTGGCTCGGCGGGTTTCGCTCCGACATGACCGCCACCAAGGCGACGGCCCTGGATGCCTGGGCGGCGCGGACGGGCCGGACGCTCATCCGGTTCGACTACGCCGCGCACGGCGCCTCGGGTGGGACCTTCACGGACTGCACCATCTCGTCCTGGCTCGAGGACGCGCAGGCCGTCCTCGCGGCCTACGTGACGGAGGCACCGGTCCTCGTCGGCTCGTCGATGGGCGGCTGGATCGCCTGCCTGGCGGCCCGCGACCGTGTTGCCCGCGGGCAGGCGACGGCGGGGCTGGTGCTGATCGCGCCGGCCCTGGACTTCACGGAGGAGCTGATCTGGAACCGTCTCAGCGCGGCGGCCCGCGCGATGCTGATCCGGGACGGCGTCCTCAGGAAGCCCAGCGACTACGCGCCGGAGCCGGACCCGATCACGCGGGCCCTCATCGACGACGGCCGCCGTCACTGCA
Organism: Methylobacterium sp. PvP105; assembly: GCF_017876975.1. Taxonomy (NCBI): domain Bacteria; kingdom Pseudomonadati; phylum Pseudomonadota; class Alphaproteobacteria; order Hyphomicrobiales; family Methylobacteriaceae; genus Methylobacterium; species Methylobacterium sp. PvP105. Next base: position 4,342,076 of record NZ_JAGIPA010000001.1, read on the forward strand.
TGCTGGGCGGCCCGGTGGACCCGGCCTGCCCGGTGCATATCCTCCAGGGCATGCGGGACACCGACGTCCCCTACACCCACGCCTTGAAGACAGTCGACCGCCTGCCGGCCGAGGGGACGGTGCTGACGCTGATCGCCGACGGCGACCACCGCCTGTCGCGGCCGCGGGATATCGCGCGGCTCGTGGCGGCGGTGGCCGAGATCGCCTGACCGGGCCCCGGGTCGGGCCGGTCAGTGCAGGCTGACGGGCTGCAGGTCGTGCGCCGCGGCGTTGGCCAGGACGACATCCCGCGAATCGGCGAGCATGATCGGGGCGCCGCTCGCCGACAGCAGGGCGAACAGGTCGAGGCCGGGCGTCAGCTCGGGAGCCTGCGGGAAGAAGCGGCGGACCTCGTCGGACCGGATCGGCCGGACGTAGGCGATGTGCCCCTCGCCCAGCGCCGCGAGATCGGCGGGCTGGAACTCCGCCGGGTCGAGATCGGCGGGGGTCAGGGGAGACGGGTTCAGAACGGTCATCAAGCCCTCCTGGGGTGGCAGAGCGTCCACCGCCGATCCTGAAGGCACCGGCGGCTCGACCCTGATGTGGGGATCCGCGCCGGCCAATCAATCGGTCGGCCTCAGCCGCGGGCCCCGATATCGATCTTGCGCACGATGCGGTCCGGCTCCGGCCGGACCAGGTCGATCGACAGGAGGCCGTTGGCGAGGTCGGCGCCGAGGACCTCCATGCCGTCCGCGAGCAGGAAGGCCCGCTGGAACTGGCGCGCCGCGATGCCGCGGTGGAGGAAGTGCCGCTCGCGCTCGTCCACCTGCCGGCCGCGCACGACGAGCTGGCTCTCCTCCAGCATCACGTCCAGCTGATCGCGGGTGAAGCCGGCCACCGCCAGGGTGATCCGGAGGCGCTCGGGCTCGCTCTCGGTGCGGGGCAGACGCTCGATGTTGTAGGGCGGGTAGCCGTCGTTGGCGGCCTTGGAGACCCGGTCGAGGGCCTGCTCGATCTCGTCGAAGCCGAGCAGGAACGGGTGCCCGAAGGGCGAGGATCGGGTCATCGCGGCCATCATCCAGAAAGCGAAGCCTCCGACCCCGGGATCTGCCGCAATCCCGGGATGCCTGAGCACCTCGTCGACAGGAGCCCGCTCGAGGCAGCGCTCCGCCGGACGCGACGACGCCGGCAACACGGAGATATGGCCAAGGCCTTCCGGGCCATCAAGGGAGGAGGCCGGTTTCGCCGGACGCCTGTGCAGCGCGTATATCCGGGATGTTTAGGCAAAAATTTGCGGGATCGATAGGCAAAGGCCCGAACAGCCACGCTTTCTTCTAACAGTTTGGAACTGCTCTGATTTTCTCTTCGGGCCTTGATCCGGACAGCGGGCCTGGATACTGCCGCGACAGGCGACGATCCGGCTTCCGAGATTGATCGCCGCGATCTTTTTACGCGACGCGAGGCACCGGAGCCGTGAGCACGCCCATGACCCCGTCGGACCATGCGGCGATGCGGCGCGTCGCCGACGTGTGCGGCGACGAGGCCGATATCCTGGCCCTGTCGGTGGCCCGTTTCGTGGCGGCCGGCTACATGACCAGCGACGTCGCCTGCTGGAATGCGGCCTTCGACGGTGCCGAGCAGCTGCTCGGCCCGACGGAGGGCTGCCGCTTCGTCGCCTGCGTGGTCGCGATCATCCGGGCGCTGCGCGCGGAGCGCGACGGCGACTGGTCATTCATGCCGGCGAGCTGCTGCCGCGTGACCGGCCACGAATGCGCGCTGGTGAAGCTGATCAACCGGGGCCGCCAGCGACTCTGGGCGGATCTCGAGGCGGCCGCGGCCGAGATCACCGGCCAGGACGCGGCGCCGCGCCTCGTGGCGGCGGTCCGCGCCGCGGTCGGGCCGCTGGACGCGGCGGCCGAGCGCCTCGCCCCGGCCACCTGCCCCGCCGGAACGGTGCTGCACTGATCCCGCTCCCCGCCAACCCGGTCCGCGCGGCGAAAGCCGGCGGCCGGCGCAAACTCGAAGAGGATTTGGTCACGGTGCTTGCCCTGCGCGCTCCCCTGTACCGCCGTCGGATCGGGCGCATCGCCCTCGACACGGCGGCCTGCTTCGCGCTCTCGGCGCTCTTCGTCGTGTCGGCCCTGGCGCAGGACGCGTCCGAGAAGGCGCCGATCAAGCTGCAGCTCAACAAGGTCGAGACCGCGGGCGAGGCCTGCCGGATCACCATGGTGATCGACAACAAGGGGTCCGGCCTCAAGTCCTACAAGGTGGATCTCTTCGCGTTCGACCCCGAGGGCGTCGCGCAGAAGCGGGTGGCCGTCGAGCTCGGTCCGCTGCCGCCGAAGAAGACCACCGTGAAGATCTTCGATTTCCCCGGCATCGCCTGCAACAAGGTCGGTCGCGTCCTCCTGAACGACGTTCTGACCTGCGACGGCGGCGACGCCGGCCGCGAGGCCTGCCTCGAGCGGACCGAGACCGACAGCAAGGCCGGCCTCCCGTTCGACCGCTGATGCAGGTGGTGTGACGGTCGACGAGACCAAACCGCCCGGCGGCGAGGGCCGCCGGGCGGCCTGCGGCTTTCGCCGCACCCCGAGACGATGGCGGCGCAAGGCCGCGTGAGACCAGGACGCCAGGAGCCCGCGATGGACCCGACACAAGCCCCGATCGAGGCGGCCCACGACTTCTCGTTCCTCGGCCTGTTCCTGCAGGCCGACCCGATCGTGAAGGGCGTGATGATCCTGCTGGTGATCGCCTCGATCGCCTGCTGGACGGTGGTGTTCGAGAAGGTGATCCGGCTCGCCGCCGCGCGGCGCCAGGCCAAGGCCTTCGCGAACTTGGTCCGCTCCGGCGGCAGCCTCGACGGCGAGCATCGCGGCATCGCCGGCCACGTGGTGAAGGCGGCGATCGACGCGTGGCGCGATCAGGATTCCTCCGAGACCCGGGCCGAGCGCCGCGACCGCATCGAGCGGGCGATGAAGGGCGCCCTCACCATCGAGGTGAAGCGCCTGCGCACCGGCCTGTCGCTGCTGGCGACCTCGGGCTCCACGGCCCCGTTCGTCGGGCTGTTCGGCACCGTCTGGGGCATCATGAACTCGTTCTCGTCCATCGCCCGCAGCCAGGACACCTCGCTCGCCGTGGTGGCGCCGGGCATCGCGGAAGCCCTGTTCGCGACCGCGATCGGTCTCGTCGTCGCGATCCCGGCGGTGATGGCCTACAACAAGCTCGCGAGCGACGTGAGCGGCATCCAGAGCACCTTCTCGTCCTACATCTCGGTCCTGGGCAACCGCCTCGCGCGCGACCGCGCCGGCGCCCACCGCGCGGCCGCCGAGTAGAGCGACCGGCGCCCGCCCCCAGAGAGCCGAACGTAAAGGTACCGGAGACGCCCCATGGCGATGGGATCCATTCGCGCGAACGACGACGACGACCTCGACGACGTGCCGATGTCCGACATCAACGTCACCCCGATGGTCGACGTGATGCTCGTGCTGCTGATCATCTTCATGGTCGCCGCGCCGCTGATGACCACCGGCGTTCCGGTCCAGCTGCCGAAGACCGCGGCCCCCAAGGTCGCGCAGTCGAAGAAGCCCGCCGAGGTGACGGTCGACAAGGACGGCAACCCGTCCATCGCCAAGGAGGTGTTCACGATGGAGAGCATCGTGCCGCGCCTGCGCGAGATGGCCGCCGCCGACAAGGACCAGGTCATCCTCGTGCGCGGCGACCGCGACGTGCCCTACGGCAAGGTCATGGAGGTCATGGGCCTCGTCGGGCAGGCCGGCTTCACCAAGGTGTCGCTGATCGCGCAGTCGCCCGGCGGCGCCGCTCCGGCCTCGCCCGCCGCCGCCCCCGCAGGGACCGCGCGCTGACCCGATGAGCACCTACACGTCGACGGATATGCCGGCCGGTCTCGGCGAGCGCCGCCCGTCCGGGCTGCTCGCCGCCTTCCTGGTTGCCCTGGGCCTGCACGCCTGCGTGCTCGCCGCGGTGATGTTCCTGCGGCTCTCCCCGCCCGCACCGCCCGGCGAGCAGCAGATCACCGTCGACCTCGCGCCGCTCATGACCGACGCGGCCACCGAGGCGCCGGCGGAGCAGCAGATGAGCCAGGAGGCCCCTCCGGAGACGAAGCCGGTGGACGCGCCGCCGGACGAGGCCGTCCAGCCGCCGCCGACCGAGATGACCGAGGTGAAGCCGGAGGACACCCAGGCGGTCGAGATGCCGCAGGAGGCTCAGCCCGTCGAGGCGCAGAGCCAGGTCATCACCTCCGCGTCCGAGGCCGCCGAGCCGCTGGCACCGCCGCCCACGGAGGTCGCGAAGTCCGTGGAGCCGCCGAAGCCGACGCCCGATCCGGCCAAGCTGAAGGCGGAACGGGAAGCCAAGCTGCGCAAGATCCGGGAGGAGAAGCTCCGCGAGCAGAAGCGCGAGGAGGCCCGGCAGGAGCGCCTGGAGGAGATCCGCGAGGCGAAGGCCAAGGCCGCGCGCGAGGCCAAGGCCCGCGAGGCCAAGGCCCGGGCGGGCGCCGAGCGGAGTTCGGCGTCGGCCTCGCGCGAGAACGCGGCCGGCCGGGCCGCCGCGGGCAACGATCCGAGCGCCATGCGGCAGTGGCAGGGCGCGATCAGCGCGACGATCCACAGCCGGATGAACGTGAACGCGGCCGTCGGCTCCGGCGGCGGGACCGCGGTGGTGCGGTTCACCGTGATGCGCTCGGGTCAGGTGACGGGAGCGGGCGTGGCCCGCTCCAGCGGGATCGGCCAGATCGACAGCGCCGCCCTCGCGGCGGTGCGCGGCTCCATGCCGGCCGCACCCGCGGGCGTGACGCAGTCGAGCCTCTCGATCTCCATTCCGCTCAACTTCCGCGTGCGTTGATCGGGCGACGATCGGGCCCGATTCCACTCGGCTGAACATGGGCGCGGTCCGGATCGTCCAGCGGACGCGTACGAATAGTGTGCGCCGTCCGTCCCGGCCGGCGATCCGGATTCGCCATCGGCCGCGCGGGCATGCTAAAGCCTTCGTCAACCTGCCCTCCCCGCGCGCCTGACGGCGATGCGGGAGGGCGCCGATCCGGCCTTGCCCTCCGCCCCTCGAACAGGCCGGACCCGCTCAGACCCCGTCCCGCGCAGGCTGCGCCGGGTCGGATCCGTCGAGCCGGGGTGAAAGGGACAGGATGAGCGACGACACTGAGTACGACCTCGACGAGGTGAATGCCACCCGCGACGCGGAGGCGGAAGCCAAGACCCGCGCCGAGAACCGCGCCGAGCGCGCGGAACGGGCGGAGCGCATGGCTCGTGAGGGCGCCCAGGCGATGGCGGAGCACCACGCGGCCATCAAGGCGATGGACGAGCGGACCGTGCGGCTGCGCTCGCTCCGGCTCGCCAAGGAGGCCGCGGACGCGCAGGCCAAGGCGGCCGAGAAGGAAGCCAAGGCGGCCGCCAAGGGCAGCGCGAAGAAGGCCGCGCCGAAGAAGACGACCGCGAAGGGCTAGAGGTCGATGGCCGAAGACCGCAATCGCCGCCGCTTCAGCGACCCGCGCGCGGCAGCCGAGGCGGCGTTCCGGGCCGCCACCAGTCCGAAGCCCGCCGCCCCGCCGCCGCAGGCGGCGCCGCGGCCGGCTGCGATCCCGGGCTCGCGGGAAGTGGTGAGCCTGCGCCTCGACAGCGCCGTGCTCGCCCATTTCCAGAAGGACGGGCCGGGCTGGCAGGACCGCATCAACGAGGCGCTCAAGGCCCTCGTCCCGGCGGCCGAGGCCTGAAGGCCGTCGGGCCAGGAAGCCCTCGATCCCGGAACAGGCGCTCAGACCGGCTTCGGCCGCTCGCGAAGGATCCGGTTCACCGCCCGGTCGAGGGCTGACAGGAAGGCCGACCGATCGGCGCGCGAGAAGGGCTTCGGCCCGCCCGTGATGGTGCCGGCTTCGCGCAACGATTGCATCAAGTCGCGGGTGGCGAGGGCGAGACCGATCCCGGCCTCGCTGAACGGCTTGCCGGTGAACGCCAGGACCGTGGCCCCGGCCTTCACGCAGCGCGCGGCCAGCGGGACGTCGGCGGTGAGCACGATGCTCCCGGGCCCGGCCCGCGCGGCGATCCAGTCGTCGGCGGCATCGAGTTCCGGGCCGACGACCACCCGCTCGATCCAGGGCTCGCGCGGAAGGTTCAGCACGCTGTTGGCGACGACGTGGACGGTCAGGCCGTAGCGTTCGGCGACCCGGTAGGTCTCGTCCTTGACCGGGCAGGCGTCGGCGTCGAGGTAGATCGGCGGGCGCGGTGCGACACTCATGGGCGGGGTACCAGCTTCGAGGTGAAGCCTGCCAGGATGAGGAGCACGCCCAGGGCGAACTGCCCGTGCTCGATATCGCCGCCCACCGACAGCACGATGGCGCGGCCGAAGACGACGAGTCCGATCAGCGGCAGCCCGAAGCGCAGCGCCATCTTCACGGCGATCAGGGCGTTCGCCCGCGCGGTGCTCGACCCGGACATCAGCGGGCGACCGCGGCGCGCCGGGGCGGCAGGTCCGCCACCGGTGCGGTCTCGGCGGGCCCGCGCTCCAGCGTCGCGACGGACAGCGGCGCACCGCGGCCGCGGAGCGCGTGGGCGCCGAGGGACCGCGCCCGCACCCCGGCCGGCAGGCGCGGCAGGCGGTTGAGGAGATCCTGCGAGATCAGGATGCCGACGCCGAGGGGGCGGCACAGGGCCTCGATGCGCGAGGTCACGTTCACGGCGTCGCCGAAATACGCGATCTTGTGGCGGTCGACCCCGACTTCGGCCGTGACCACCGAGCCGCCGTGCAGGGCCGCCCGCAGCCGCGGCACCGTGCCGAACCGGGCTTGCCAGGCCGCGGCGTCCGCCTCGATCCGGTCGAGCACCTCGAACACGCAGGTCACGCAGCGCGCGTCCTTCAGGCCGCGGGCCATCGGCCACGTCACCATGGCGAGATCGCCGACGTAGTCGTCCACCGAGCCGCCGTTGCGCCGCACCGGCTCGGCGAGCGTCGCGAACACCGCGCTGAGATATTCCTGCGCGCGGAGGTCGCCGTGAGTCTCCGCGAAGGCCGTGGAGCCGACGACGTCGAGGAACAGGAAGACCCGCTCCTCCGCCACCGGCTTGTGGTAGCGGCCGATCATGAAGTTCACGAACACCTCGCCGCCGATCAGGTCGCGCATCCGGATGACGAAGACCAGCAGGCCCGACACCGCCAGGGCGTAGGCCAGGACCCGCGCCGTCATGCGGGTCGCGGTCGTGAGGTCGTCCGGTGTCAGGGCGAACGCCCAGACGACCAGGCCGCCCAGCGCGTTGCCCGCCATGATCATCAGCACGTAGGCGAGTTCCGCGGCCAGCACGTAGAGCCAGGCCGGCAGCCGGCGGATCCGCGCCTGCAGCCCGGCCAGGATCAGCCCGCGGTCGAAGGCCAGCACCGTGGCGCCCATGCAGAGGCCGTAGGTGAATCCGGCGAGCGGCGAGGCTCCGGCCGCGAAGATGATGTTGTAGAGCAACCCCGCGCCGGCCGCCGCCAGCAGGATCAGACCCCAGAATATCCGGTGGGCCGGCAGCATCGACGCATCTCCAGCAGGGCCAGCCGACGGACCGTGCGCGGGTCCGGGTGTCGCGTGGCCCTGCGCGGCGGCGCTGCGCGGGGCAGCGCAGGCTCGGCAAGCCCGCGCCGCCGGACTTCGGGTATGGGCCCAAAGTTTAGCGCCGCGGGAGGCCGCATGCCATTGCTCAACGCCCCAAGATGGCGCGAGTAAGGCGTGCCGGGTTGTTGCACGGCCGAGCCGTGATACGCCGGCGGCCCGGGACACGACCGGACCGCCGCCTGCAACCCCTGTGACAGCGAAGAGGGAGCGCTGCCATGTACGCCAGGAGCTTCGGCGCGACGCGCGTCTCTGTGCCGGTCATCGGCCAGGGCACGTGGCACATCGACAGTTCGGATCGCGCGGACGCGATCCGGGCACTGCGGGCCGGGATCGACGCCGGCATGACCCATATCGACACCGCGGAGATGTACGGCGACGCGGAGGCGATCGTCGCCGCCGCCGTCGCGGATTGCCGCGAGGAGGTGTTCCTCGTCTCGAAGGTGGTGCCGGGCAACGCGACGCGCCGGGGCGTCGCGCGGGCCTGCGAGGCGTCGCTCCGGCGTCTGCGGACGGACCGGCTGGACTGCTACCTGCTGCACTGGCCGGGCCAGCACCCGCTCGAGGAGACGATCGCCGGCTTCGAGGACCTGCGCCGGGCGGGCAAGATCCTGTCCTGGGGCGTCAGCAACTTCGACGTCGAGGATCTCGACCGCGCCCTCGCCATCGCGGGGCCGGACCGGATCGCGTGCAATCAGGTCCTCTACCACCTGAACGAGCGGGCCATCGAGCACGCCGTGCATCCCTGGTGCGAGAAGCACGGCGTCGCGATGGTGGGCTACTCGCCCTTCGGCAGCGGCGATTTCCCCGATCCGGCCAGCGCCGGCGGCCGCGTGCTGGCGGGCATCGCGCAGAACCACGGCACGACGCCCTACGCGGTGGCCCTCGCCTACCTGACCCGGCTGCCGGGCACGTTCACGATCCCCAAGACCGGTCGCCCGGACCGGGCCGTTGCGAATGCCGGCGCGGCGGACCTGCACCTCGGCGCGGCCGAGATCGCCCTGATCGACGCGCATTTCCCACGGGGTCCGCGCCCCCGGATGCTGCCGATGCTCTGAGAGCGGGCCGGCTCAGGCCCGCAGCGCCAGGGTCACGGGATCGGCCGGCGCGGCGGCCCGGACGCGGTTGCGGCCGGCCTTCTTGGCCGCGTAGAGGGCCGCGTCCGCCGCCGGGAACAGGCCCTCGGGCGGATCGCCGCCGCCGGGATCTGCGCTGGCGACGCCGATGCTCACCGTGGCGCTGCCCCCGACCTCCGGGGCGTGGGGGATGCGGAGGTTCACCACGGCGCGGCGGATGCGCTCCGCCGCGACGCTGGCGGCCGTCGCGTCGAGGCCCGGCAGCAGGGCGACGAACTCCTCGCCGCCGATCCGGAAGCTGAGCCCGGCGGTATCGAGGGTCCGCTGCAGGCAGTCCGCCACCGCCCTCAGCACCTCGTCGCCGCGCTGGTGGCCGAAGCGGTCGTTGAACTGCTTGAAGTGGTCGGCATCGACGATCATCAGCGCCAGGGGTGTCCGGAGCTGGACGGCCCGCTTCCACTCCACGGCGAAGTGCTCGTCGTAGCTGCGCCGGTTCGGCAGGCCGGTCAGGCCGTCGGTCCGCGCGAGCACGGCGAGCGCGGCGTTCGCCTCGCGGGTGGAGGCCTCGGCGGCCACATGGCGCCCCACCTCCCGGTGCAGCAGGACCGTCAGGCCGAAGGACAGGCCGCAGAGGCACAGGATCAGGACGCCGACGATCGCGGCCTTGTAGATCCAGACGCCGCGGATGCTGTCGACATCCGTCGCCACGGTCACGATCAGCCGCAGGTCGCCGAGGTCGGCGAAGCTGTAGACCCGCTCGACGCCGTCCAGGAACGAGCGCCCCTGGAACTCGCCGCGCGGCGTGGCCCGGTACATCTTGTAGCCCGTGCTCGCGCTGATGCTCAGGCCGAGCGCCTGCGGGAGGGCCGGCGCCCGGATCAGGAGCGTTCCGTCCCGGTGGAAGACGTTCAGGGCGATGCCGTCGTCGAAGTGCAGACGCTCGAACAAGGCCTGGAAATGCGCGAGCTTGATCGATCCCGAGACGATCCCGGCGAACGAACCGTCCGGCGTCCGGATCCGGCGGGTCATGCGGATGATCGGCTCCCCGGTCAGCCGCGACACGGTCGGGCCGGACAGGATCAGGCCGCCATCGGGGTTCGACCGGTGGAACTCGAATTCCGGCAGCGCGCGCAGGTTGGGCCGGGCGTGAACGGACGGATCACTGGTCAGACGGACATCGCCGGCCGCGTCCGTGACGGCGATCGGACCGAGCCCGGACCCCGCCACCGCCGTGTCGAACAGCGCCAAGCGCCGGATCTCCGGCTCCAGGGCCCCGATGTCGGTGCGGCTCGCGAGGCGCGCGGAGTTCTGCAGGGAGAGATCGTAGACCCGCAGGCTGTGGCCGACGCCCTCCTCGATGACCGCCAGCAGGTTCGACGCGTTGCGGCGCGCGTTGTGCCAGGCGACGTCGCGCAGATCGAGGCAGAGATAGACGCCGAGCAGGGCCAGGCAGACCAGCAGGCACGTGCCGCCCACCGCGATCAGGCGCGAGGCGCGATCGTCGAGATGGGCTCGGATCGCTGTGGCGGTCGCGCGCAGGAGCATGGACTCGTTCGGGCTGCCGCCGGCCGCGCCATTGCGGTTCACGGACTTACTGTTGACCCGATCTTACGTCCGCGAAGATTGAAAAAGCGGTTATTAGCAGCATTAAGAAGCGCCAAATCGCTGCCTATACAAATAGAGGCCCGTACCCCTGTCAGTGCCGGCGCGGCGCGCGCGCCGCGGTTCGGAACTCCGCCGTCGTCGGGTCGATACAGGACGGCGCGCGTCGCGGGCGGCCACCCGCCCGCGACGCGCGCCCTTGCGCGATCCTGGCCAGGCGCGGCGCGTCAGTCCCCGATGCCGAACAGCTTCTCGATGAAGTTGCGGTCATCCTTCTGGGCGCGCCGTGCCGGCGCGGCCTGGCGCGGCGCCGGCGCCTCCGGCTCGCCGAGGATCTGACCGAGGAGCCCGCCCGGGCCGGCCGGGGCGGCGCTCGCCACCGAGGCGGTCGTCTCCGGCTGCCGGCGCCAGCGATTCAGGCCCGGGAGCGGGACCGGCGTCTGCCCCTTCAGCGCCTGGGTCATGTAGGTCTTCCAGATCTCCGCCGGCAGGTTGCCGCCGGTGACCTTCTTGGTGAGCTCGCCGTCGTCGTTGCCGAGCCAGACCCCGGTCACGAGGCTGCCCGAGAAGCCCATGAACCACGCGTCGCGGTAATCCTGCGTGGTGCCGCTCTTCCCCGCGAGGTCCCAGCCGGGGATGTCGGCCTTCTTGCCGGTGCCGCTCACGAAGGTCTCGTGCATCATGGCGTTCATCATGCCGTCGGCGTTGGCGTCGATGACCCGGCCCAGACCGTTGTCGGAGCGCTTGTAGAGCACCTTCCCGTCCTGGCTCTTCACGGCGGTGACGACGTACGGGATCACGCCGATGCCGCCGTTGGCGAAGGCCCCGTAGGCGCCGACCATCTCCAGGAGCGTGACCTCGGACGTACCGAGGGCGATGGACCCGTTGGCCTGGAGCGGCGAGGTGATGCCGAGGCGCTGGGCGGTCTGGACCACGGTCTTCGGCCCGACCTCCTGGCCGAGGCGCACCGCGACCGTGTTGAGCGACTGGGCGAGCGCCGTCCGCAGCGTGACGGGGCCCTCGTAGCGGTGGGAGTAGTTCTCCGGCGCCCAGTTGCCGATCCGGATCGGCGCGTCCTCCCGGACCGTGTCGGGCGTGGCGCCGTGCTCCACGGCCGCGAGGTAGACGAACGGCTTGAACGAGGAGCCGGGCTGACGCTTGGCGGTCGTGGCCCGGTTGAACTGGCTCTGCGCGTAGTCGCGGCCGCCGATCAGGGCGCGGATGGCGCCGTCGGGCCGCATCGAGACCAGGGCGCCCTGGCTGACGTTGTAGCGCGTCCCCTTCGCGTTGAGCTCGTCGGTCAGCGCCTTCTCGGCCGCCGCCTGGAGGCTGGGATCGACGGTGGTCTGGACCGTGATGTCGGTGTCGAACTTGCCGACGTAATCGTCGAGCACGTCCATCACGAGGTCGGCGACGTAGTTGGCCGACCCGCCGCCGCGGGCGTTGGCGGGCTTCGCCGGCTGGGCGAGCGCCACCTTGACGTCCTGCGCCGACGCGAAGCCCAGCTCCTGCATGGCGGCGAGGACCTGGGCGGCGCGGGCCTGGGCGGCCGGCAGGTTGCGGTTCGGGGCGAGGCGCGAGGGCGCCTGCACGAGCCCGCCGAGCATCGCGGCCTGCGCGAGGCTCACCTCCTTGGCGGGCTTGCCGAAATAGCGCTGCGCCGCCGCCTCGACGCCGTAGGCGCCGGCGCCGAAATAGACGCGGTTCAGGTAGAGTTCGAGGATCTCGTCCTTGGTGTACTTGTGCTCGAGCCAGAGCGCGAGGATCGCCTCCTGGATCTTGCGCGAGGCCGAGCGCTCCGGGGTCAGGAACAGGTTCTTGGCGAGCTGCTGGGTCAGGGTCGAGCCGCCCTGCGCCACGCCGCGACGGGTCAGGTTCTGGCCGATGGCCCGGACGATGCCGACGGGATCCACGCCGAAATGCTGGTAGAAGCGCCGATCCTCGATCGCCACGAAGGCGCGCGGCAGGTAGGGCGGCAGCTCCTTGATCGACACCACACGGCCGCCGGTCTCGCCGCGATTGGCGAGCAGCGAGCCGTCGCTCGCCAGGATGGCGATGTTGGGCGGCCGCTTCGGCACCGCGAGCTGGTCGATCGGCGGCAGTTGCGACGCGTGGTAGGCGATGAGCCCGGCGAGCCCGATCACCCCCCAGAGGCCGAGGACGACGGTGCCGTAGACGATGCGGCCGAGCCAGGAACGCCGACGTCGTCCGCGACCCGAGGCCTTCGCCCGCCCCGTGGTCCGCGCCGGCGCCTTGTTCGGCTGCCGCGCTCCGCCGCCCGATCGCTTCGCCACGCCGTCTCCTGCTCCCGGCCGGTCTTCCCGAGTCAGGCGCAGGTCGAGTTCGCCGCGATCCCGCGCGCGCCCCTCGGGCACGTCGAAGTTCGGCTCAATCCTGCCCCGACCCTTGGCCATGCATCCCGTCTTCGAATGTTCCGCGACGACGCGCGTCTGTCCGGCGCACCGCAGGACGGTCTCCGCACGCCAAATGCGGCGGTTTCGCGCCCCGTCCGGAAACGACACGGAGGCCGGCGCCGCCGGCCGTCCTTGTCGAAACCGTTAGTGACCGCTTCGCGGTACGGTGCGGAAAAAGGCTGGCCATTCCGTTAAGGACCGCGCCGGACCGGCCGGATCGAAGCCGGACGCCGCGCCGCGCCGCGGCGCGCAGCTAGTGCGCGGCGCCCTGAAGCTCGCCCGTGCTCGCCAGGATCGTCTCCTGCAGCGCGGTCGCCGCCGCGTGCTGGCGCCCCGGGCCCAATACGACGAACTCGACCGCGCCGAGCGGAGGCAGGCCGACCGCCTCGGGGATCGCCGCGAGACCTGGCGGCATGACCTTGGCCGAGTGCGGCGCGATGCCCAGGCCGGCCTCGACGGCGGCCCGCAAGCCCATCAGGCTGCCGCTCGTGCATACCACCCGCCAGGACCGGCCCACCTCTCGAGGGCGTCGAGCGCCAGCGTGCGGGTCATCGAGGGCGGCGGGTAGAGCACAAGGGGCAAGGGCTTGGCCGGATCCGGGACGAAGCCGGGCCGGCCCGTCCAGATCAGGTCCTCGGTCCAGGCCAAGGTTCCGCGCGGATCGCCGCGCCGGCGCTTGCAGAAGATCACGTCGAGCTCGCCCGCGTCGTAGCCCTGGTAGAGGGTGCGGCTCAGCCCGACCGTGATCTGGAGATCGACCGCGTCGTGCCGACCGGCGAAGCGGGCCAGCACCTGCGCCAGGGTCGACAGGGTGTAGTCCTCGGAGACGCCGAGACGGATGCGGCCGCGCAGGCCGCCCGGCGAGAAGAAGGCGCGCAGCCGGTCCTGCGCGTCCACCACCTCGCGGGCGAAGCCGATCATGGCCTGGCCGTCCGGCGTCGGAGCGACCCGGTGCGTGTCCCGCGTCAGGAGCGGCCGACCGAGAGCCTGCTCCAGCCGCGTGATGTGCCCGCTCACGGTGGATTGCCGGAGGCCGAGCGCCTGGGCCGCGGCCGTGAAGCTGCTGCTCTCGACGACCGCCAGGAACGAGCGCAGCAGCTCGATGTTCAGGTTGCCTATCATGGTTCACGATAACCGATATCGGTAACGCCGCGGGCTCGCGCGGCGTTAGGGTTCGAGATGGACCCGTCCCCGGGCCGCGCCGCGGAGCCTCGTTCGATGTCCGCACCCGTGATCGTGACCACACTCTTCGTCGGCGGCCTCGTGGCGATTCCGACACTCGGACGGTGGGCCGTACAGGTCACGGAGGTGCTCGCCTCCCTGCTGGCGACCGCCACCGTGCTGGTCGTGATCCTGTACCTCTGCGACCGCTGGCCGGACTACTTCGCCAACCCGCGGATGCCGGTCGGCACGATGGCGGCACCCTTCGCCGACTGAGACGATGACCCGTCCCGCGCGGTCGCAGAATCCGGGGAGCGGACCCACGGCGGGCGCCGCCCTGGCGTTCGTCGCAGGCTTCGTCGACGCGGCCGCCTTCATCGCCCTGACCGGCCTGTTCACCGCCCACGTCACCGGTAACTTCGTCCTGATCGGCGCCGAGCTCGTCGCGAGCTCGAGCGGCGTGGTGGCCAAGCTCCTGGCGCTGCCCGTCTTCGTCGGGGCGGTGGCGGGAGCCCGGGTTCTGGCCCTGGTGCTGGAGCGGCGGGGAGTCGATCCCCTGCCCTGGCTCCTCGCCGTCGAGGTGGCCCTGCTCGCGGGGTTCGGCCTGTGCGGCACCGTTTGGTCACCCCTCGGCGCGGCGGACGGCGCCGCCTCCATCACCGTCGGCATGCTCGCGGTCGCGGCCATGGGCCTGCAGAACGCCGTCGGACGCCTGTCCCTCGGCCATCTCGCGCCCACGACGGTCATGACCGTCAGCGTCAGCCAGGCCGTCATCGACGCGACGGACCTCGCCCTGGGCAGCGGCGAACAGCGCGAGCAGACCCGGAAGCGGTTCCTGCGCGTGCTCCCGGCGATCGCGGCCTTCGCCGCGGGCGCGCTCTGCGGAGCCTACGGGATCGCGCATCTCGCCTTCGGCAGCATCGTCCTGCCACTCGGCGTTCTCGTAGTCCTGATCGTCGCGTCCGCGGCGCCCGCCGACGCGGGCGCCGTCCCGTGAGGAGCCGCCCCGCGCGGCGGTCAGGCGGCGACCGGCGTCACGGCTCGGCCGAGGGCTCGGCGGCCGGCTTGCCGAGCACCCGGCGGGCCTCGGCGAGCAACACGGGGTGGCGGGCAGCCTGCGGACCGGCATCCGGCGTCTCGCGGCCGAGCCGCGCGATGCGCGCCCGGAACAGGCGCCGGCGCAGGCCGAACCGTCGGACGCTCATCAGCAGCGCCTGAAGCACGAGGCGGACGGCCTCCGTCCGCTCGCGCTCCTCCACGATCGCCGCCGCGAGAGCGGCCTCGCGGCTGAGCGCGGCCTGGAGCTCGTCCCGGACGGCGGCGCGGGCCGCCTCGTCCCTGCGCGCCGCGTCGAGCTGGATCCGGCATTCCTGCAACGCGCTGAGCAGCAGAAGCTCCTGCGCGGACGCATCCCTCATCAAGGCCTCCCGGGGCGCCCTCTCCCGTCCGAGACGGGGCGTTCCGCCCGATCACCGACGCGCCGGCCGCGGACCGGCCCGCGCGCGTCCTCGTGCGACGCCATAGCGAGCGCGGCCGCTGGCCGGAAGCCGCCGACCGGATTATTCGGCACGCGGACCGCGAACCACGGGGGGAATCGGGGACGTGCAGATTCGGATCGCTCTGGCCTTCGGGGCCATCACCCTGGGAGGCGGCGCGCTCGCGCCCGCCCCGGCCCAGGCCTATCAGCTCGACACGGTGAACCTGGTCGGTTGTGCGCAGGAGGGCGGCGTCTGCCGGATGCCCTACCCCACCAATGTCTATTACGGCGTGCCCGGCCGGACGAACGGCCGGCCCTTCCCGCAGGGCGGCGTCGTGCCTTGCAACACCCAGACCTTCGGCGATCCGGCACCGGGCCAGGCGAAGAGCTGCTGGTACGCCCCGCGCATCAACGCGGGCGGCGGTGGCGGCTACGGCGGCGGCGGAGGCTACGGCGGCGGGGGCTACGGCGGCGGGGGCTACGGCGGCGGGGGCTACGGCGGCGGGGGCTACGGCGGCGGGGGCTACGGCGGCGGCTACCGCAACGACGGGTACGATGACCGACGCGACGCCTACCGCGACCGCCGCGACTACGACCGCCCGCCGGTGCGCCGCCCCTACGACGACGATTACGGTCCGGGCCCGCGCCGCTACCGCGGCGATCCGGACGAGTATTGATCTCGGTCGAGCAGGGCAGACGCGGGAACGTATTTGCCCTGTTAACCGCCATCCGGCATCGTCCGACTCCGCGGAGCCCTATCCGCGGAGCCGCGGGACCGGACGGAGGAGCTGATGACGGAGAATCGCCGCGGCGCTTTCCGGAAGAACGCTTTCACCTTCGGCGCGGTGCTGCTCGACGGCGGCGAGGTGAGCTGCCTGGTCTGGGACGCCACGAACGTGGGTGCGCAGATCGAGGTCGAGGACGATCAGGCCGTGCCGGACCGCTTCCCACTGCGGGTCAGCGCCGGCGCCGAACCGCGCCCGGCCACCGTGGCGTGGCGACGCAGCCGGCGGATCGGCATCGCCTTCGACGGCTGAGCCCCTCTCAGGTCGCCTGCAGGGCCGGGCGCGGGCGGGGTCCGGACGCCACCAGCCGGAACCGGCGCGGCCGCACGAACAGCAGGTCGAGCGCCGTCCCGCGGACCAGCCGCTCCAGTGCCAAGGGCAGAACGACCGCCATCGTCATGACCGCGAGGCTCGCGAGGCCGATATCGCCGATCGCGCCGGTGCGCACGAGGACCTCCCGGGTCGCGGCCATGGGCAGCGAGAAGGCGAGGTAGATCACGATCGAGCGCTGGCCGCAGGTCCGGACAGCCTCCGCGACCGGGCCGCCGGCGCGGCCGATCAGGGAGGCCGCCACCACGATCGCGAGGGCACCGGCGGCGCCGAGGGCGAGGCTCACCAGCGGCAGGCTGGCGAGGGTCGGATGGTCCGGCAGGCCCGACGGGGTCAGCGCGAGCCAGCCCTCGAGGAATGCCCAGGCGGCGAGTCCGCACAGGGCGAGCGGGACGCGGCGGCGCGCCGCGTCGGCGAGCGCGAAGATCCGGCCGGCGAACAGGTAACCCGCGACGAAGAAGACGTAACGGGCGCAGAATTCCTCGATCAGGGTCGACTCGCTGCGGATGTCGGCGATCTGCAGCAGGGCGGCGCCGGCGAGGAGCACGCCGCCGGGCACGCGACGCAGGGCCTTGGTGACCACCGAGAACACCGCCAGCAGGTAGATGAACCAGAGGCTGGAATAGGGCTCGATCAGCGCGTGGGCGAGGTGCGCCGCGAAGGCCGCGGGCCCGGCATCCCCGACGATCTTGCCGCATCTGGCAACCGACTGGATCACCAGCCAGAGCAGGTAGAAATAGGCGAAGTGGACGACCCGGCGGTCGGAGAACAGCCGCCAGTCGCGGTCGATCACCCGTCCGACGAACAGGCCGGAGAGCAGGAAGAAGTCCGGGATCCGGAACGGCTTCGCGAAGGCGACGACCGGGTGGAGGAAGCCCTCGCCGCCCATGGCCTCGCCGGTGCCGACGACCGAATGCATCATGACGACCAGGAGGATGCAGATCCCCTTGGCGATATCGACCCAGGCGAGCCGATCTCCCGTATCACCGACCCCGGCCATCGACCCACCCCTCGCGATCGGGGTGATCCTGGACCGGTTCGGGTTGACGGCAAGGAACGGGGCGGCGGCCACCTGCGGATAGGACGAACGCGCGGTAAACGCCGGCCGGTCAGTTGCTGCGCCGCGCCGACCGCCGCGCGCGGGTCATGCGCGTCGCCGCGTGGAAATCGTCGGGCTTGCCGCGGACCCAGACGAGGAAGCGCGCGATCTCCGGATCGGCGCGCAGCGCCTCGACGTCCGCGAGGCGCTTGGCGATCTCCGCCTCGCTGTAGCGGGCGTGGATCGCCGAGTGGCAGATCTGGTGCAGCCGGACCGTTCCGCGATGGGTCCCGCCCTTGAGCTTCGGCGTGAGGTGATGGAGGCTGGAGCGGGCGCGGCGCGGGATCGGGCGCTCGCAGAGGGGACAGACCGGGTCCGGCGGGCCCGGAACGCCCGGCGCGTCCGGATCCTCGGCGCTCCAGCGCTGCGAGCGCCGTCCGACCACGCGAGCCTCCCTCTCCTACCCCTGCTGGTCCGCCGGCTGCGGGCAGGCCGGACCGACGCGCGACCCGAACAGCGCCTCGGCCTCGCGATCCCGGATCCCGAGGATGGAGACGTGGTCCCCCGGGACCACGTCGATTTGGGCCCGGGGGCCGGCCGCCTCGGCGAGGTTCCGCGCCAGCTTGGCCGGCACGACCGTGTCGTCGCGGCCCTGCACGATCAACACGGGCGCCGTCCCACCGCGGATGCGCAGGTCCGAGCGGTACGTGTCGCGCAGGAGCCAGATCGGGGCTAGCGGGACATGCAGCCGCACGGTGTGGGTCATCGAGTCGAAGGGCGCCTCCAGGTACAGCCCGATCGCCGGCACCCGCTCGGCGACGGCCACGGCCACGGCGGCCCCGAGGGAATGGCCGTGGAGCAGGATCGGCGCGCCGGGCGCCCGCGCCCGCGCGGCCTCGACGGCCGCCAGCCCGTCGCGGATCAGCCCGTCCTCGCTCGGACTCCCGGTCGAGCCGGGATAGCCGCGATAGGCCACGGAGAGCACACCCCAGCCGCCCGCCCGCCAGGGCCCCGCGGCGAATCGCGCCGCGTGCGGCTCGGGGCGCGACCCGTTGCCGTGGAAGCTGACGACGACGCCGCAGCCCGGCCGCGGCGGCCGCCACAGACCGTGCAGGCTCTCGCCGTCGGGGGTCGCGACCGTGATCGTCGCGAGGCCGGGCGGGTTCGTCCACGGGTTCTGCGGACCGAAGGCGCCCGGGTAGAGGAACCGCCGCTGCCCGAGCGCGAGCGCGGCGCAGGCCAGGCCGCAGAGCAGGAGCGCGGCGAGCAGGAGGCCGGCGAGGAGGCGCATGCGGTCTGGGAGAGCGAGGGCGTTCGGACGAACGGTTTCCGGGATGTGTTTTCTAGGGCGACGGGTCAGCATTGACAAAGCCGTCCGCGAGCCCGAGTCTGGAACCGTTCCGAGGGGGGCCCTGCAGAGGGCTGAGATTGGGCACGCTGCCCTGACCCTTGAACCTGATCCGGCTCATACCGGCGGAGGGACGGGAACCTGCGGTCGCCTCTCGCGCGACCTCATCTCATCTCGGCCATCGCGTGGACCGGACCGCTCCAGCACGAGGAGAGGCCCACGATGAACGCACCCGTTCTCCCGAAGGACGTGAAAGGCAGCCCCGAGACCGTGACCACGGGTCCGGTGACCGGATCGCGCAAGGCCTACGCGAGCCCGGCCGGGCGGCCGGACATCCGCGTACCCTACCGCGAGATCGTCCTCTCCGATCCGAAGGAGGAACCGGTGCGGGTCTACGACCCGTCGGGCCCCTACACGGAGACCGATGCCCGCATCGACCTCAATGCCGGCCTCCCCGGCGTGCGCGAGCCCTGGATCGCGGCGCGCGGCTACGCGTCCGTCGCCCCGCGCGCGGTGAAGCCCGAGGATAACGGTTTCGCGGGCGACAAGCTCGTGGCCCCCTGCCCGGCCGAGCGGACCGTCCGCAAGGCGGCCCCGGGCCAGATGGTGACCCAGTACGAGTTCGCCCGCGCGGGGATCATCACCGAGGAGATGATCTACGTCGCCCATCGCGAGAACGTCTGCCGCGAGGCGATGCTCGCGGGCGCCGAGGCCGCGCTCGCCGACGGCCAGAGCTTCGGGGCCTCGGTCCCGCCCTTCATCACCCCGGAATTCGTGCGCGACGAGATCGCCCGCGGCCGGGCGATCATCCCGGCCAACATCAACCACACCGAGCTGGAGCCGATGGCGATCGGCCGGAACTTCCTGGTCAAGATCAACGCCAATATCGGCAACTCGGCCGTGACCTCCTCGGCGGCCGACGAGGTCGAGAAGCTCGTCTGGTCGATCCGCTGGGGCGCCGACACGGTCATGGACCTGTCCACCGGCCGCAACATCCACAATATCCGCTCGTGGATCATCCGCAACAGCCCGGTTCCGATCGGCACGGTGCCGATCTACCAGGCGCTGGAGAAGGTCGGCGGCGACCCGCTGAAGCTCGACTGGGAGGTCTTCAAGGACACGCTGATCGAGCAGGCCGAGCAGGGCATCGACTACTTCACCATCCATGCCGGCGTGCGGCTCGCCCACGTGCCGCTGACCGCCCGGCGCGTCACCGGCATCGTCTCGCGCGGCGGCTCGATCATGGCCCGCTGGTGCCTCGCCGGGCACCGGGAATCGTTCCTCTACGAGCGGTTCGACGAGATCTGCGACATCATGCGGGCCTACGACGTCTCGTTCTCGCTGGGCGACGGCCTGCGCCCGGGCTCGATCGCCGACGCCAACGACGCCGCCCAGTTCGGCGAGCTGGAGACGCTGGGCGAGCTGACCAAAGTCGCCTGGGACAAGGGCTGCCAGGTGATGATCGAGGGCCCCGGCCACGTGCCGATGCACAAGATCAAGGTCAACATGGAGAAGCAGCTGAAGGAGTGCGGCGAGGCGCCGTTCTACACCCTCGGCCCGCTGACCACCGACATCGCGCCCGGCTACGACCACATCACCTCGGGCATCGGCGCCGCGATGATCGGCTGGTTCGGCACCGCGATGCTCTGCTACGTCACGCCGAAGGAGCATCTCGGCCTGCCCGACCGGGACGACGTGAAGACCGGCGTCATCACCTACAAGATCGCCGCCCACGCCGCCGACCTCGCCAAGGGGCATCCCGCCGCGCAGCTCCGGGACGACGCGCTCAGCCGCGCCCGGTTCGACTTCCGCTGGGAGGACCAGTTCAACCTGGGCCTCGACCCGGATACGGCGCGGCGCTTCCACGACGAGACCCTGCCGAAGGATGCCCACAAGGTCGCGCATTTCTGCTCGATGTGCGGGCCGAAATTCTGCTCGATGAAGATCACGCAGGACCTGCGCGCCGAGGTGCTGGCGATGGAGGAGGCCGGCGAGGTCGTGGGCGCGGCGCCCGCGATGTCGAAGGCCGAGGCCGAAGCCGGCATGCGGGCGAAGTCGCAGGAGTTCCTGGCCGAGGGCGGCAAGCTCTACGTCGACGCCGCCGAGTGAGGTGACGGCACGCCCGGTCCACTCAGGACCCGGGCGTGCCGCCGTACGGGACCTCGATACCGAGCATGTCGCCCGGGCGGGCGCATCCAGCCTCAAGTGGCTCCCCTCGGGCGGCCAGTAGGCGGTCGACGCGGCCTCGCACAGCATCCGCGTATCCCGATCCTGGACGATGCACTGGACCGGGCGCTGCGACTGCCCGCGCAGCGCGACGACGATGAAGCGGTCGCGGGAGACCTTGATCGGCCCGCGTCCGTGGATCGCGACGAGCCGCGCCGCGATCGCGCAGCGGTGCGCGCGGATGAACTGCGCGGGCGTTCCCGGATCGCCCGGCGCGCCGAGCGCCGCCGTCCCCGCCAGGACGAGCATCGCCGGCATCCTGGACAGGGCGTGCTCCACGTAGCGCTGTTCGGATCGCGGCCCCGTCCCCGGAAGACGAGCGGGACAGCGGCCGAGTCGGCGTCAGTGAAAAAGCAGCACGGATTTGTGTCGCGGCGGTAACGCGATGTTCATCGCGTCTCCGATCGCGCGCCAGCATCCGGTGGACCGGCAGGCGCCATTAAGGAACGATTAGGCAGGACCGCGCCTCAATCCTTCGATCACAGGATCGCAGGAGACCGGCGATGGAGATCCGAACGCTGACATCCACGACGCCGGGGCCGCAGGGCCTCGACGCGCTCGGAGCGACGGCCGCCGCCGCCGTGACCCAGCAGGCGCCCGAGCCCAAGACCCCCGCCAAGCCGCTCGAGCCCGCGGTGAAGCTCGACATCGGCACGAACGGCGGCAAGGCGCGCTACATCCAGGACCCGGACACGAGCTCGATCGTGTTCCAGGTGGTCGATCCGTCGTCCGGCAACGTGATCGACCAGCTCCCGAGCGAGACCGCCCTGCGCAATCGTGCCTACGATTCCGCCCGCAGCGCGGAGGGTTCGCAGAGCAGCAGCCTCTCCCGCGTCGCCTGAGGGCCGTCGCTCAGGCGCGCAGCCGGCGGACCGAGTCTTCGACCGGCGGCGCGGCCAGGCCGAACTGCGCCAGCGACAGGATCTCCACCGGCGCGTCCCGCCGCGCGACGAGGACGCTGTTCTCGGCGACCGTCGTCCAGGCGCCGTGGTCCCGGTCGAGCGGCTCCGAGGCGACCACCACGCCGTCCTCCGAGGCGCGGTAATAGAGCGAGTTCGCCTTGTCGTTCGCGGCGAACCGGAACGCGTAGAGATCGCGGCCGTCCGCCAGCGCCGCCGTGAACCGGAACGGATGCGCTCCGGCGAGGTCCGTGAGCCGCGCGAGCGCGCGCGCCGTCGCGTCGACCGGATCGCGGCGCGACCCCGGGCCCATCAGGCCGCAGCCCAGCAATCCCAGGAAGATCGCCTCGGAATCGGTGGTGCCGGCGCGCGACGGGTAGAGCTCGTCGGGGATCAGCGCCTCGACCGGCCGCCGCAGGCGGCTCCAGTCGCCGATATAGCCGTTGTGCACGAACAGCCACGGGCCGCAAGCGAAGGGATGACAGTTCGGCCGGGTGATCGGCGTCCCGGTCGCGGCGCGCACGTGCGCGAAGAACAGGTGCGAACGCAGGTGCCGGCACAGGTAGCGGAGGTTGTCGTCCGACCAGGCGGGCTGGACCTCGCGGTACCGGCCCGGCTCCGGGTGATCGCCGTACCAGCCGAGGCCGAACCCGTCGCCGTTGGTCGCCGCGGTCGATTCGAGCGCCGCGATGCTCTGCGAGACGAGGCTGTGGGACGGCTCGGTGACGTAGTGCTCCAGCGGGATGGTGCGTCCCGCATAGGCGATCCAGCGGCACATCGACGGGCTTCTCCGGGTGTCTGTCGGCCGGCTGATCCGGGACGATCGTGGACAAAGCGCGGCACCTTGAGCGCGCGGTCGATCACGATCTGTCGCGAAAGCCGTGCCGCGGCCCGTCTCAGACGCCGTGGGTCTGGAGCCAGCTCTCCAGAAGGGCCACCTGCCAGAGCTTCGAGTTGCCCTTGGGCGTCAGCGTGCCGTCGGGATCGGCGAGCAGGTGATCGACGTAGGCGCGGTTGAAGATGCCGCGCGCGCGCGCCTCGGGCCGGTCGAGGATCTCGCGGACGTAGTCGAGGAACGGGCCGCGGATGTGCTTCAGGGCGGGCACGGGGAAATACCCCTTCTTGCGGTCGATCACCTCGGCCGGGACAACCGCCCGCGCGGCTTCCTTCAGGATGTACTTGCCGCCGTCCCGGACCTTGAGCTCCGCCGGGATGCGGGCCGCCAGCTCGACGAGGTCGTGGTCGAGGAACGGCACCCGCGCCTCGAGGCCGCAGGCCATCGTCATGTTGTCGACCCGCTTGACCGGGTCGTCGACCATCATGACCTCCTGGTCGAGCTGCAGCGTCTTGTCGATGGCGCTGGCGCTCCGCGACTTCGCGAAGAAGGCGGCGATGTAGTCGGTGCTGTGATCGCCCCCCAGCATGTCGGGCGTCAGAGCCTCGCGCATCTCGGCGTGGTCGCGGTCGAAATACGCTTTCGCGTAATCGGCGACCGGGTCGGTCGAGCCCATCAGCTTGGGGTACCAGTGATAGCCGCCGAACACCTCGTCGGCGCCCTGCCCGCTCTGGATCACCGTCACGTGCTTGGCGACCTCCTGCGAGAGCAGGAGGAAGGCCACCGCGTCGTGGCTCATCTGCGGTTCCGACATCGCCGCGATCGCCGCGGGCAGCGCTTCCAGCGTCCGGGAGCCGTCGACCGCCAGCTTCGTGTGGTCCGTGGCGAAGGTCTCGGCGACGATATCCGAGTACTTGAACTCGTCGCCCTCGACGCCGTTCACCGCGTCGAAGCCTACCGAGAAGGTCTTCAGGCCCTGCTGCCCGCTCCGCGCGAGCAGGGCCACGAGCAGCGAGCTGTCCAGGCCACCCGAGAGCAGGACGCCCGTCGGGACGTCGGCGACCTGCCTGCGCTCGACGGCGGTGCCCAGGGCATCGAGAACGGCCTCGCGCCAGTCCGCCTCGGTCCGGCCGCGGTCGGCCTCGCGGGGTCCGATCGCGAGTGTCCAGTAGGTCGACGCGTGCTGCGTCCCGTCCTGCTCGATCGTCAGGATCGTCGCCGGTGCCAGCTTGCGCACACCCTTGAGAATGGTGAGCGGGGCCGGCACGCCCGCGTGCCAGCTCATGTAATGGTGGAGGGCGACCGGATCGATCGCGGTATCGACGTCGCCGGCCGCGAGCAGGGCCGGGAGCGACGAGGCGAAGCGGAACCGGGTTTTCGTCTCGCTGTAGTAGAGCGGCTTCACGCCCAGCCGGTCGCGCGCCAGCACGACCCGCCCGGATTCCCGCTCCAGGATGGCGAACGCGAACATGCCGGCGAAGCGCTCGACGCAGGCACGGCCCCAGGCATGATAGGCCTTGAGCACCACCTCTGTGTCGCTGGCCGAGAAGAAGCTGTAGCCCGCCGCCTCGAGTTCGGCGCGCAGCGCGCGGAAATTGTAGATGCAGCCGTTGAACACGATCGCGAGCCCGAGCGCCGGATCGACCATGGGTTGCTGGCCGGCCTCGGACAGGTCGATGATCTTGAGCCTGCGATGGCCGAAGACGACCCGGCCGGAACCGAGAAGCCCCGCGGCGTCCGGCCCGCGCGGTTGCAGGCATCCCATCATCGCGTCGACGGCGGCGGGGTCCGCCGGCCTGTCGAAACAGATCTCGCCGCAGATTCCACACATGATGTCAGCAGGGTCTCGGTCGGGCGCGACGCACGCTCCGTCGAGCGAAACGGCCCGCGCGCCGCGGCGTTCCGCCGATCCGGCCACGGCGCTGCGCCAGGTCCCGGTCCGACCGTCCGCGGATCGGGGCCGGGGACGACGGACCCGTTTGACGCCGTCGCCGTCGAACTGCTAGACCATGGCCGTACATGGGCGCACGGCGCCGTTCGGAGTTCGCGCTCCGCGACAGACCGTTTCCGTGCAGACCATGTCGGCGGGCGTAGTTCAGTGGTAGAACGTCAGCTTCCCAAGCTGAATGTCGTCGGTTCGATCCCGATCGCCCGCTCCAAAGCTTTCCCCTTACAGCGCAACGGCTTACGGCGGCATCCTCACCCGCCCCGACGCACCCCGAAAATGGGTGGATACAACGGGGATACAACGCAAAGCCCTTAACCCTTTGACGGATCACGCCTTGCGCTGATTCGGCGCCGCGGGCAGAATCCCGCCCATGAAGACCCTCCGCAAATCGAAACGCTTGCCGGCCTGACCGGCCAGCCACCCGCCGCCGGGAGACCCGCGGCCGCGCTCGATTTCCGGACCACCACCATGGCTATGTTCTTTACGGCCGACACGCACTTCGGCCACCGCGGCATCATTCGGATGTGCGAGCGCCCCTACGCCGACGCGGCCGAGATGGATGAGGCGCTCATTAAGTCATGGAACGCCAGGGTCCAGCCGAGCGATACGGTCTGGCATCTGGGCGACTTCGCGATGGGGCCGAAGCGCGAGCGGCTCGCCGCGATCTTCGAGCGGCTCAACGGGACGAAGCGGCTCGTGAAGGGCAACCACGACGGCCCGGCGACGCTCGCGCTGCCGTGGGCCCAGGTCGAGAAGCTGGTCGAGATCTCGGACCACGGGGTGTCCCTGGTCCTTTGCCACTACCCCCTCAGGGCATGGCGCGGGTCCTTCGGCGACACGATCCAGCTCTTCGGCCACACCCACGGCCTGCTGCCGGGGACGACGCAGAGCTGCGACGTGGGCGTCGATTCGTGGGGGATGGCGCCGGTCTCGCTGGCGCAGATCCTCCACCGGTGCGGCCAGGAGAAGGCCGAGCCGGAGGAGCGGCTCCGGGCCCGGGGGAAGTCGCCGCGCTAGGCGGCGGACACCTCACCCCTGTCCTCGGCGGCGTAGAGCTCGCGGACCTCGGCGACGTTGCGCAGCAGCTCCTCGATGCGGGCCTCGGCGACGGCCCGGAGCGCCGGCATGATCCAGCCGGGGACCGGGCGTGCCTGCACGCCGTCGTGAAGCCAATGGGCAATCCTGTTCTGCGTCATGGGCCGGCCGCCCGCCTCGGACAGGGCCCGGGCGAGCGGGGTCTGCCACGCCTCGCCGTAGAGACATCTCCCAACCTTCACGACCATGTCGCGGCGGCGGCGACGCTCCTCGTCGGAGACCAGCTCGCGAAGCGGTATCGGCTTGACGTTCTCGGGATTCGGCGCGCTGGCCATGTCATCAATCTCCACGTGCTTGGGCCAGAACCTCGCCTCCAGCTCCCTGTCCGACCCGACAACATTGGAGATCCGGTTCAGGGTCTCGATCATGCCGGCGACGTCGTAGTCCGGCTGAGGAAGCACCTTCTTCAGCAGGTCCATGACCTGCGGCATCTCCAGTGCCTTGGACAGGCTGACGAGCGTGACCAGGGGATTGTCAGGGTCGTGCCTCGCCGGCCGCTTTCGAATCGTCATGTGTACGCCCTCCAACGGTGTGGAATGTACCACCGTAGGAGGCGCGTTCAAGTGTCCGGTCGTTAAATTACGACGCAGGTGATCGGATACCCCCAGTCGTTGAGGCCGTCCGGCTCCCGCCGCAGGGCCTCCTCCAGGAGGTGGGGCAGGACCTTGGCGAGGAGCTCGACGTCGTGGCCGGATTCGTGCCTCGCATCGCGGTCGCCGCGATCGACGCCGAACCGCTCGCACAGGGCGTCCAGGCTCGATGGCGCCCCCGGCCAGAGGAGCTTCGACAGGGCCTTCGTGTCGAACGTGCCGTGCTGAAACGACGGCCTGGACCCGCCGGCGCGCTCGCACTCCATGTCGAGGAAGGCCATGTCGAAGGGCGCGTTGTGGGCGAAGATCGCCGGCGTCCCGTCCATGTGGCGATGCTCGTACCACCCCGCCCCGATGAGGAAGCGGCGGAAGGGCGTGCAGATGTCCTCGAACCGCGGCTTGCCGCGCAGCTCGTTCGGGCCGAGGCGGTGGACCGCCAGGGCCTGCGGTGTCGAGGCGCGGCCGGGGTCGACGATGAAGCTCGCCGAGTGGCCGGTCGGCTCGACGAAGACCTTCCCGTCGCGCTTGCCGGCCCGGTAGGCCCGGCCGGTTATCGAGACGATCCGGTCGCCGTTGAGCGGGTGGAGGCCGGTCGTCTCGCAGTCGAGGACGACGAATGACACCCCGTCGTCGACGATGTGCCGCAGGTCGCGCAGGTGCGGGTACGCCTCAAGATTGATCTGCGTACCGGTCGCGGTCTCCAGCAGCACGGCGTAGAGCGACGTGCCGTAGAGCTGCTCGCGCGGCGCGTTGAGGAGGCGATCCGTGACCTCGGGGAGGAGCGTGTCCTCCAGGGTCTGGCGATACTCACCGATGGCGCTCTGGGCGGCACAGAGCGTGTGGTAGTAGGCGTCTACGGCGTTGAGGCGCAGCATCTCGCGCCCCATCCGTTCGACGGCCTCGGAGGGGGACTGCGGGTCCGGACCCGGGGGGAGCATGTCGGCTTGGCTCACGGCTGGTCCTTCCCTTCCTGGGCGTTGGCGTTGAGGCTGTACTCGGGGTCCGTCGCACCGCAGATCGAGGCGATGATGAAGAGGAAGGCGGCGACCACGAAACCCGTGACGCAGCAGATCGCCAGGGCCATGAGGCCGTAGGCCATCGGCAGGCCATAGCCCGAGAAGGCGATGGTCGCGGCCACGAGGCCGATGCCGCTCGTGAAGGCGCGGGCCGGTGTTCCGGCGATGCCGGCGATGATGGTCTTTACGTTCTTCACGGGTTCCCCCTCTCGAAGGCGTTGCGGCGCTGGACGGCGCGCAGGCGCCGGGCGGATTCGGCCCGGCCGACGCGCGGGTAGTCGGTGACGCCGGCCACCTGGAGCGCCCGGCTGACTTGGGTGATGGTGAGCCCGAGGGCGCGGGCCGCGTCGGTGATGCCGCCCTCGCGGAAGACGGCGCCGACGATGGCGGCGATCTCCTCGGCGGAGCGGCGCGACCGCACCGTGGGACTGCCCTTCACGATGCGGCGCCCCTCGGTCACGGCCTTTGACAGGACGTCGCGGCTCCGCATGGCGTGGAGCTCGCACACCGCGTCGAAGGAGTGGCTGACGGACAGGCGGTACAATTTCACTGGGTTGAGCGGGGCGAGGACCTTTTCGTCCACGCTGTCGCGGTCACGTTTTTTGGGCATTGCGAGTCCCTTCCCTCTCGACGGGGATGTAGACGGGGGGCTGATCGGCCTTGCGCAGGCCGATAGCGGCGAGCACCGCGGGCCCCGGGGGCTTCACGCCCGAGAGGACCTCGGAGAGGTACGGAGCCTTCACCCCGCAGGCCGCCGCGAAGCGCGACTGGCCGCCGGCCGCCACGCAGGCGGCCCGGATGCGGATGATGACCTCCGATCGGGGGATGGGGCGCTTGCTCACCGGCCGCCCTCGGATGCCTTGAGGCGGCGGGCGGCGCGGGAGACCGAGTCCGGGTGGACGCCCCACGCGCGGGCGAGGCGCGCCTGCGAGACGCCGTCCATGCCGAGGGCGATCCGCAGGATCGGCTCCGGGGGCAGCCGGCCCTGCGTACGGCTCCTCGACAGTTTCAGGGCGATGGCCCGGGCCCGGACCGCGGCTGGATCCTCGCCGTGCGCACGGGCGATCGCGGCGTACGTGGCGCCGCCGGCGAGCGCCGCGCGCAGGACCGATTCGGGGATTTGGCAGGCCACTGGAAACCCTCAGACACTCGTAACGTGACGGTGATCTTCGTCTCGTTATTCCGAGCGTGAGGATACAACGACCGGAGGGTTTGGCCAGTCGGCGAATCGAGCTTTCCGCGAAAATCTTGCGCTAAGTCGCTGAGGTAACGCGTTTCTCGCTATTTTCGGTCGTGTCGGAAAACGGAAATTCCCCTGCAATCACCGAGGCTTCTGCCAATCTCTCCGCGCGTGTAAATTACCGTGGTCGCACCTGAATGTCGCACCACTCCGCACACGCTTGCGCGACTTTGGCACTCCCGGGTTTGGTCCGGACATTCGCGTCCGTGGCGAATCCCGGCGTTTGTCGATTGCGTCCGCGAGTCCTTCAATCGATCCATCGGGGGCGGCGCCGTCGCCCCGGTTCGGTGGAGGGTGTCGTGGGTGCTTTTTGGAAATTTCTCGCCCGGGCGTTCCGGAGGATGGCCCGGTCGCTGAAGCGGTTGGCCCAGCGGCTCAAGGGCGGCGCCGCCGCCGCGGCCGAGGTCGCGGAGGACGTCTACGAGGGGGCCCTGGAGGTCGCCCACGATGCGATCGACGTGGCCGAGCACGTCGCGGCCGTCCCCGGCGCCGCCGTCGCGGGATTGCTGGGTGCGCGGGCCCCGGGGCCGGGCGACATCGCCGACGCCGCCGTGGCGGCCGATACCGGCCCGATCGTGCCGAAGGCCCCCGAGGCCAAGCCGTCCTTCAAGCGGGCGCCGTTCGTCTCGGAGAGGATGCTCGACCTGATCGCCGGGCGGATCGGGGAGCGGGAGGCGAAGCTGCCCGACTCCGTTCGCTTCTGGCTCGCCGACATGAGCGAGGACGATCGGCAGGGCCTGGCGCGGTTCTCGGTCGGGCAGCTGGAAGCGCACTTCCGCAACGACCGGATGATCCCGGGCGTGCCGCGGATCTACTCGCGCGATGAGGTCCAGGCGCGGTACGCACAGGAGGGCCTGCCCCTGGAGACCGCCCTTAGGGAGCTGAGGATCGACGCGATGTGCGAGGCGCAGGCCGCGGCGGCGCGCAAGCGCGGGGACCGGCGCGAGGCGGAGAGGGCCGACGAGGCCCTGGGCGTCTCGCTGGCGCGGCGGTACGCGGTGCCGCCCGAGGCCTACGTGCACGAAGCCCCGGCCATGCGGATGTGACCGCGGGACCGGGGCTCGGGAATCCGTCAGGCCCCGGGGCGACCCGGGGCCTTTTCTATGCGTGGAGGCGGCGGGCCCGGGCGATCTTGGCGGCCTCGATCACCGCGGCCTCGGCCCGGGCGGCGCGGTCGCTGGAGGTCTGCAGGGCCTCCCACATCGCCTGGAGCTCGGCGCGGAGCTCCGCGTTCTCGGCCTCCAGGGTCTGGGCGGCGGCGATGGCCTGGCCCTCGGTCTTCCGGGCATCCTTCAGGCAGGCGGCGAGGACCTGCACCGACACGACGCCGGCCTGGCGACGCTCCTCGCGACGCGCCGCGGAGGCCTCCACGCCGGCCCGGAGAGCCTCCATCATCGCGGCGCCCCGGGTTGCGGTGCGGCCCAGGTCGACCGCCAGATCCATCCCGATGCCCATGTCCCGCTCCGCGAGTTCGCGTTACCCGTGGACCCCATTGATTCGGACGCGGGAATCCCGGTCAAGCGCCGCCTGTGGACGGGGTTAACGGATCGCTACGCAGGGATGTCCGAGAGGGCCTGGGCGCTCCCCCCGTTACTCCTATCCATCGCATCGCGTTTCTCGAAAATGTTCGACACGGTGTCGCCGCCGCGGGGCCGTGTCGACACGCGGAGAGGTAACGCGGTCCAGGGAATGAATCGCGTTTCTCCGGAAAATGTGCGCAGAGCGCACGACGTGCGCACGCGCTACGCGAGGGAGCCGACGATCCCGATATCCGGCCCCGTGGCGTTGGGGTCCGCGGCCGTCCCCGAGCTCCCGGAGGGCGGCGTGGCGATCAGGAGGAGGTCGTTCTTCGCGAAGATGATCGGCGTCGCGTTGAACAGGCCGATCGACCCCACCTTCGACCCGGCCGCCCAGAAGGCGATGCCGATCTGCGTCGTGTTCTGGAAGACCTGCAGGGTGAGGTCGTTCTTGGGCGCGGTGTCGAGGACGGCGTAGCCGCTGAAGCTCTGCAGGAACCGCGTGGCCCTGGCGAACCGCCGCCGGAACAGGATCGCGCCGGGCGGGACGTTGGCGAGGACGATTGCGCTGTAGAAATTCACCTCGACGGTCTGGGGCGGCACGCTGACCATGAACCAATACGGCGTGCCCGCATAACCGGGGACCGAGCTGGGCCCCGTTGCGTTCGGCTTCGTGCCGGCCGGCATCGCGACGTTCAGCCGGTAGAGCTGCGGCCCGGCGTACGTGTAGGCGGGGTCGGTCCACAGCACGCCGTCGCCGACGTTGTACTGGACCGTGTCGTCGTAGGGGCCCTGGAAGGTGAAGAAGTCCTTCCCCGGCTGGCCCTGGAGCGCGATCGTCATCCACTTGCCCGCGGCCTTGTCGGTCGGGAAGTCCGTGCCGGCGGTGTGGGCGATCATCGCGAGGTACGAGCCGCCATTGAACGAGACGAGGTCGTTGGCCCGGTAGGCGGTGCCGGCGACCCAGTCCCCGCGCGCCGTGAACGGTGCCGAGGGCAGCGCGTAGGGGCCGTAGGTCGTGCCGTCGGTCAGGGTCACGAGCAGGGTGTTCGCGACCGGATCGAAGGTGATGACCTGGATCCCGGTCGCGGTGAGGCCTTCCTGCTCGATCGTGGTGACGCGCGAGTCGAGGTTGGCGATGTTGCCGTCGGCTTCCTGGGCCGTAAGCGGCGCGCCCTTGTTGGCGAGGAGGGTGATGGGGGGCAGCACGGCGGGTTATCCTGCGAAGCCTGCGGGGAGGTCGTCGACGAAGTGGACGGGCGGGTTGTTGTTCGGGGAGTTCGGATCGACGCCGCCCAGCAGCGTGCCGGTCTTCGAGTCCTTCGGCGTCGAATTGAACGTCGGGCCCCCGGAGCCGCCGCCGGACGACGTCTGCCACTTCCAGCCGATCTGCACCTGGCCGATCATGAGGAGCTGCTGGAAGCCGTCGTGGTACGGTTGCGCCGGGTTCGTCGAAGAGTTGTCGGGGTTCAGCGCTCCGAGCTTGGGCAGCGGCGGGGAATAGCTGTAGTTGACGAGCTGGCCCGGGTTCGCGGCCTGGTTCCCGTCGATGGACTGCAGCGGCCTGGCGGGACCGTCGAGGTTGAAGCCGGAGCCCAGCCGCGGCTCGATCCCGGGGCGCGTCCGGTTCGCCGCCTGGATCGCGGCGGCCTGCTCCATCGGGCCTCCGCCCAGGGGTGAGTCGTCGCTCATGGTTCTTCGCGATGCCGGCCACCTTGCGCGCCGTGGAGACGGCGGCCGAACCGAGCCGGTGCAGGACCGAGATCGCGTGCGAGCCGAGCCAGCGGGTGATCCTGTACCCGACGCGCACGGCCCCCAGGCCGAGCCGCACAAGGCCACCACCGACGTGCCCGACGACCCGGGCGATGCCCTTCAGGGGCGCGATGGCGATGTGCGCCGCCCCGCCCGCCAGGCGGCGGGTCATGCGGCCCATCTCGACCGCGAACGAGCGCAGCACCGGCACGCCGGCCACCCCGAGGGCGAACCGGAATGGCACGCCGAGCGCGTTCCCGAGGATGGGCAGGATGCCCTTGGTCGACAGGGCCTTCGCCAGGTTGCCGATGCCGGGCAGGCCGAGCTTGGGCAGGTTCCGCTGGAAGGCGGACAGGGCCCGCATGTTGCGCTCCCAGGCCTGCTCGGAGGCCCGCGCGGCGCGCTCGTTCGCCCGCTGCGCCAGCTCGGCCATGCGCACGGCCTCGCGGCCGGCGCGCTCCTCGGCCCGGGCCCGCCGCTGCGCGGCCCGGACGGATTCCCGCGCGGCGCGATCGGCGGCCCGGGCCTGGAGGTTGGCGGTCCGGGTGGCCTCGCGCTCGCGGTCGCGCTCGAACCGCATGACGAGGCGCGCGTAGTCCTGCTGGACCCGCATCTCCGCCGCGGCGGCGCGCTCGCGCTCCTTCTCGGTCTGACCCGCGGCGCGCTGGATGAGGCGCTCGGCCTTGATCCAGGCGCGGGCGACCTCGTCGGCGGCGTGGCCCATCCGCTGGGCCGCGGCCTCGGCGGCGCGGACGCGCTGCTCCTCGGAGGCCTGCACGGACCGGACCTCGTCGGCCGATGCGCGGGCGATGTTGATCAGCGCCTGCTCGGAGGTGCGGCGCATCTCCTCGATGGCCTGGCGGTGGGCGGCGCGGCGGCGGGCCACCAGGGCCTCGAACCGCTCGGGGTCGCGCTGGGCGGCGCGGACGTTGCGGTCGAACCGGCCCACGTCGCCGTTATCGCGGCCCATGGCGTCGGCGCGGGTCCGGGCCTGCTCGACCCGGTTCAGGGCGTCGATCTGGGACTTGGCGGACACCGCCTCGCGGGCGACGCGCGCCTTCTCGGCCCGCTCCTCGTCCTGGAGGCGGCGCTTGCCCTCGGCCGCGTCGGTGGCGGTCTGGTCCTTGACGATCCTGACCCGGTCGGCCGCGGCGCGCTTGGCGTCCTCGACCCGCCGGCGCTGGATCTCCTTCTCCTTCCAGTAGGCCTCCTCGGCGAACTTGACCGCCTCGATCGAGGCCTGCTCGTCGGCGCGGGCCTTCTCGCGGGCTGCGAAGACCGTGGGGTTGCGCTTCAGCGCCTCGGTCTCGCGCAGGAAGGTGGCGGTGGCCCGGGCGACGGCGCCGCGCTCCTCGCGGGCCTTCTTGATCGCCTCGCGGAACGCCTGCAGGCGGGCGGGGCCTTCCTCGCGAACCTGCGCGACGCGCGCGGCGCCGCGGGAGGCGGCCTCGGACTCGGCCTGGCGACCGACCTTGACCACCTGCTCGTTGAAGACGCGGGCCTTGTCCAGGCGGCCCCGGGCGGCCTCGGCGGCGCGGGCGGAGCGCTCGATCTCGGCCTGGGCCGCGGCCTGCGCAGCGGCGACGCCGGACGCGGAGCGCCCGAGCTTCCCCTGCGCATCGACCATCGACAGGATGCCGGCGACGGCCGCCTTCGCGCCGGCGACGACGTCCCCCACGCCGCCGACCGAGAAGGTCGTCCTCAGGTCGGCTATCTCGCGGCGCATCGCCACCGGCGGGGACTCCTATCAGGGCATGGTGTCCAGGAATTCCTGGAACTCTTCCGGCTTGACCCCCTCCAGGGTCGCCCACCGCATCGCGACCGTGTCGCTGACCCTCTCCCGCCTCCGGTCCTCCCGGAGGAGCATCAGGTCGAAGAACAGCTTGTTGATCGTCAGCTTCCAGGGATCCCCGGCGTAGCCGAGGATCTTCAGGAGCCTGACGGCCTTTACGATTGCGACGAGGAGGTTTCGGTCGAGGCCGAAGTCGTCTCCGTCGGCTCGTCGTCGGGGCTCACCGGACCCATCTCGCCCAGGAAGATCTCCGTCACGGCGCCGGAAAAATCCAAAGGGCGCGCCCCCTTCGTCTTGCGGTCGCAGGCCCCGGCGAACGCGGCGAAGCGCGGGTGCTTGACGATGTGCGCCTCGAAGGCGCGGTCGCCGGCCCGGTCGACGCAGATCGCGATGAGGGCGGCCTTCACCTCGACGCCGTGGGCGATCTCCCTCTCGGCGAACGCCACGAGGTCGAACTGCATGAGACCGGACTCCGGGGCCACCGGGTCGGCCGGGGGCCGGTACCCGATCTTGCCGCGGCCGGCGGCGATCTCGCGCGCCTCCTTCTCGGCGGCGGCCTTGGCCTGGCTCACGCCGAGCTTGATGCCGTCGACGTACTCGGCCTCGACGACCGGGAACCGCTTGACGATGCCCTGGAAATATTCGCCGGCGGTGGCGCCGCGGAACTGGACCACCTTGGCGGGCTGGTCGCCCCGGGCGGGCATGAGTTCGAAGGGCTCGTAGTCGAGCTCGTCGACGTACGAATACAGGTCTTCGGCCTGGGCCTTGGTGAGCTTGTCGGACATGGAAGCGGTTCCCCTCCGCTACGGTGGATGAAGGCGTGAGGGGGCGGCCTGCGCCACCCCCGGATTCGGTCAGGCGGTCGGCAGGTCGACGACGTAGCCGCGCTCCTTGCCGACGGGCTGCGTGACGTCGAACTCGATGAGGCCGTCGATCTCGACCTTGGTCGGCTCCTTGCCGTTGTCGATGAGGTTCTGCGAACCGTTCATCCGGAACGACACGAGCGGGTAGACGTGGTCCTGGTTCGGACCCCAGAGGTTGTTCTCGCGGATGATCAGCTTGCCGCGGATCTCGCGAAACTGGAGCACGCGGAAGAAGGCGCGGCCCATGTCGGCCGTGACGGCGGGGGCCGTGAAGTCGACCTGGTCCGCGGCACCCGGGGACACGAGGACCTCGACGCGGCCGGACAGCGGGTCGTAGTTGTAGTGGCTGTAGTCGACGTTCGTGAAGATCACGCCGTAGACCTTGGCGCCCGTGTTCGGATCCACGCAGTCGAAGATGTCGCCGGACTTCGCGGTGGCCGGGATGTTGACCACGCCGGCGTTGACCGCGGCCTGGGTATAGGTCTCGCCGACGGGGGCCATGTACGACAGGGCCTGGACGACGGGGCCGAAGCTCATGCAGGTGAGCTTGAAGTCCTCGTTCACCGAGGTGGTGACGCGGGCCAGGATCGGCTTCTCCGGCACCTCGTTCGAGGTCAGGTCGACGTGCTCGGTCTTGACGTTGCGCTGGAATTCGCAGTCGCCGAGGTTGCGGGCGGCGTTCTGGCCCTGGGGCTGGAACAGCGCCTGGCCGGAGAGAAGCTTCTTGAGGTTCGCGGATGCTGCGCGGAAAACGGCGGGCATGGTCAGCTCCTGACGGGTGCGCCGTCCTCCTGGACGAGCGTGATGATGAAGCGGAGGGTGAGGTGGGCGATCGCGCCCTTGCCGCCCGGCAGGGCGGTCAGGGTGTCGTCGACGAATCCGAATTCGGCCGGGCGCAGCCCGAGGACCGGCCGGGGCCCGAGCACGTCGTTGCGCTTCAGGGCGCCCTCGACGGCGACCGCGAGGTCGTCGAGCGCGTCGCAGCAGGACGGCTCGCCGGGATCGGCGAGGTCCGGCTCGGGGCCGTCCCCGACGATGATGACGTGGACGAAGTAGCTGCGGAGCAGCGAGCTGGCCTGCTCGGAGAAGAGCTCGCCCTTCGACCGCATCACGTCGACGAAGATCGCGGCGAGCTCGCCGTCGGCGACGATGCCCGCCGCCCGGCCGGCATGGATGCCGCCGGGCACGAGCGAACCCACCTGCGAGCGCAGGCGGTCCGCCACCGCATTCCTGATCGCCTGCCGGTCGTGCAAGGGGATCTCACTCCTCGATGGAGCGAGCGTCCCCTCCGGGGCGGGCCAATGCCACGGGCAAAGCGACCGGGCGGATCAGCCGTTCCTGGTCGCGGCGAGGTAGCAGTCGACGTTGCCGGCGCGGTATTCGAACGCGATCGCCACCGCCAGCTCGACGCCGTCGAGGAACACGTGGTCGCCGCGCTTCGGGGCCCTTGGCAGGTCCGCGACCGCGTAGGTCACCACCGTCTTGGTCACCCAGTCGATCCGCTTGGCGACCTCTTCCTGGACGGTCTCCTCGCGGACCACCGCCCGGAGCGGATAGCCGTCCGGGGTGGTGTCGATCAGGACGCCGTCGAGGCGGATCGGGACCGGGTCGCGGTCGGCGACCCGGGCGTGTCGGGGTTTTCGGGCTCGGGATTCGGCATGGCCGTGCCGCCGACGTCCTTGAGCTGCTGCTCCAGGCGCTCCTTGACCTGCGCCTCGACGATCCCGCCGATGATGCCGGTGAGGAAGGGACCGAGGCCCGCCGCGCCGCCGGGGGGCGGCGGCAGGAAGGCCGAGTAGTAGAGATTCATCGCCTCGGAGCGCGCCTTCGACTCCGCGTTCTGCGCGTCGACCTCGACCGGATCCTCGCCCATCGCCTCGATCGCCGCGTCGCGCGACATGAGGCCAGCCTGGACCTGAAGCAGGAGGGCGTTGCCCTCCTGGTACTGGTTCGGGTTTTTGGCGGCGACCCAGCGCCAGCGGTGCTCGTAGAGCTCCCAGTCCTTGGTGCCGGCCGGGGGCGTCCACAGCTTCAGGGACACCACCATGTCCACCATCATGCGGTAGAGCGGGCGCAGGAGCTGCGTCTCGATCCGGTCGCGTTCGGTGTCGGCGAACTGGCGCAGGGCGACCTGCGCGGCGCGCCAGGTGCGGTCGGTGGTGCCCCTCCAGTCGCCCGTGAAATCCTCGTAGGTCGCGCCGACGGCGGCGGCGATGTACTGGAGGGCGAACCGGACGTAGGGCTCGTAGCTCTGGCCCGTGTCCGGCG
Source organism: Methylobacterium sp. PvP105 (assembly GCF_017876975.1). NCBI lineage: Bacteria > Pseudomonadati > Pseudomonadota > Alphaproteobacteria > Hyphomicrobiales > Methylobacteriaceae > Methylobacterium > Methylobacterium sp. PvP105. The sequence continues at coordinate 4,378,943 of NZ_JAGIPA010000001.1, forward strand.
GGTTGTTCCACTTGATCTCGGTGCCGGCCGGAAGCTCGGTGAGGATGCCGGCCTCAAGCTGGATCTCGCTCTTGGCGGCCTGCTGCGAGGCGGCGATCGCAGCAGCATCCGGGTTCTGGTACTCGCCCGGCCAGGCCTGTCCCTCCTCGCCGGCGGGGCGGGTGATCCAGCCCGTGACGAGGGTCGAGACGTGCTTGCGGGTCGCCTCTGCGAACTCGTAATTGTGCAGCTGGAACAGCCGCACCAGCACCGGCGCGAGCGCCGAGTCGCCGCGCATCGAGTTCGGACGGACCGGCTTCCTGAGGTGGAAGATCTTGCTCGCCGGGACCGGGGTCGGGATGTTGGCGCCGCCGTTCAGCGAGAGCGCCATGCCGTCGAGTGGGTGGACCGGATACTTCCAGTAGGCCGTCGGGACGTCGATCCCGTTCACCTCGATGCCGGTGAAGATCCGGTTGCCGTTCTCGCCGATCAGGGTCTTGGTGTGGTCGACCTGCTCGGCCTCGATCAGCTCCAGCTGGAACGGGAGCGTCAGGCCGTCCGAGAGGGCGCGCGGCCGGACCTGGAAGAACGCCTCTCCGTCCACCTTCTCCATGGTGGCGGCGGCCAGCATGAGGCCGCCCCACGACATGGATCCGCGGTTGTGGATGTCGGGCAGGTGCTGGCGGATGATCCGCTGCAGCTCCGGGAACTTCGAGGTCGGTAGGGGCCCCGTCCCGATGATCGTGGACAGGACCAGCGCCAAGCCGCGCGCGATGTTCGCATCGTTCTTGTAGGCGTGGCGCGCCAGGTTGATGGTCTGGCGGGCGTAGCGGGCGTTCTCCAGCGGCCCCATCGAGCCGACCGCCGGCATCTTGAACTTGGGGTCGAGCGCCTCGACGGGCGTGGCGTAGCGGCCGGCCCAAGGGAAGCTGGCGCGCGCCTGCGCGATCCCCTGGCGGGCCCCCTTGAACAGGGTGTCCACCGCCCGGGTGATCATCGACTTCTTGGTGTCGACGGGCGCGGGAGCCGCGCTGCGGGGGGCCTGGCGACGGGCCATCAGCGGCACCGCCCCCAGCCGAACCCGAATGGGCTATAGAAGCCGGGGACGTAGTTCGGGGTCCCGACGACCCGAACGAATCGGGGACCGGTCTGGACCTCGGCGAGCAGGTCCTTGTCGCCGATGAGCTTGGCGTACTGCGTGTAGAGCTGGCGCAGCCGGCCCTCGGCATCGGCGCGCTTCAGCTGCTCAAGGCGGCCCGCGTTCGGGTACTCGATGACGTCGGAGCCGGCCGTATAGCCGTCCTCGATCGCCTCGATCGATTCCTTGAGGTAGGCGATGCGGGCAGCCGTGTTGCCTCGCGTGTAGCCGTAGGGGATTGGCACAGGGCAACTCCGCGGAGAGCCCCATTGCCGCCCCTCGCGCGGGCCAATGCCACGGGCAAAGCGCCTAGCGCGCCCCGCCGAAGGTGCTGCGCGTCGAGATCATGGGGCGAGGCGCCGCGGGCCGGGGCGCGACCGGCGCCGCGGGGCGCGGCATGATCGGCTGGCGATGCTCCAGGGCCTGTCCGGGGCGCGAGATGATGCCGAGCTCCTGGCTGAGGTCGGACATGGCCGAGAGGTCCCGGCCATCGTAGCGCAGCCGCGGCGGCGCGTCCTCGGGTGTCCTGCGGATCAGCTCCAGCGCGACGCTCGGGTACCGGCGCTTGACCCATTCCAGGGCGGCGTAGGCGTAGACGAAGCAGTCCCACGCCTCGCCGGTGAACACCGTGCTCTTGCGTACCCAGTGGTACAGGCCGGTGCGGGGGTCCTTCTTCGGGGCCTCCGCCAGCATGTCATCGAAATAGCGGGCGAGCACCGGGTTCTCGGCCATCGCGTGCGGGAAATGCACGAATCCCGGTCCCGGCTCGCTCGTGCGCAGGGACCGGTCGAGGGTGTCCTTCACGCCCTGGGTGCCGATCCAGAGGAACTTCTTACCGTCCTTGGTCAGGCCGTCCCGCTCGCCCAGCACCGGCTTGCGCTTGCCGGTCATTTCGGGCGCGCCGCGCACCGGGAAGACGTTCCAGCGGGCGAGGTCCGGGTCGGCGCAGAAGTCGATGACCTCGTTGATCATGTTGCCGTCGCCGGCGTCGAAGAAGGCCGCCCCCGAGTGGAGGACCTTCCCGCTCCGCTTCCGCCACGGTCGCTTGATGATGGCCTTCAGCGCGGACCGGCTCTGGGGCGAGAACGGGATGTGCTGGTCGAGGACGAAGTGGCCGATCAGCCAGCATTCCCCGAACCGGCCCCAGCCCCACACCGAGACCTCGACGCGCGCGGCGCGCGCGGATTCCGACCACGATCGAGCATTACCGCAAGGAGCTCGCGAAGACCCAGGAACACGGCATGATCCGCGCCGCGGTGCGCGAGATCGGCGATATTCCGGGCTTCAAGATCTGGGCGGTGATCAGGTCGGGATCGACGATCGCGGAGCGGGTCGCCTGCGTCGCGGTCTACGACAAAGAGGCCCTCATATACCATTCCCGACCTTTGGTCGTCATGCCGCCCAATGCCAGCAGGCGAGAGGTCGAGATCGCGATCGGCGCGTGGAAATCTGGATTCGACCGCGGCAGCACCACGGCCACGGTCGAGATTCAGTCCGGGCTCAAGAAGCTCCTGGGGATCCGGGACGAGTGACGGTTGGGCCCTGATCGGGGCCCACATCCGCGTGCGCCTGGCGGACCATCGCCACCATCAGCACCACAACGACCGCGAGGGCGAGCAGCAGGGTGACCTGCACGAAGTCGTCGTCGCGGTCGCGCCGTTTCAGTGGAGCACGCGGTCGTCGGGCAGGCTCACCCCGGCGATCCCCAGGTCCTGGAGCGCCCGGGCGAGCAGGATCTCCGCGCCGTCCAGGCGGAGGACCTCGCCCCACGTGGAGAGCTTCGTCAGGGTGGCGATCTCCATGAGCTCGCCATGGGCAGCCCGGACCGTCTCGCTCGACTCCAACAGGCCAGCGGCGCGGACGTGCGCGAGGAACACGCGGGAGAGCTCATCGAGGGTGGTGTGCTCGACGATCATCGGCGTGGCCGGGTAGATCGGGTCCGGGATCCTGTCCACGGCGGATCGCATGGTCATCGGATCTTCCCCAGCGCGTGGTCGATCTGCTTGGCCAGCTCCACCATCATCCGATCGGACATGGTCTCGGCCGCCGCCTTCATGTCCGCGTCCCAGGACGGGGTCGCGACGGATTCGTATGTGGCGTCCGGCTTGCTGAGGAACAGCAACCTCGGAGTGTCCAGGTTGACCACCTTCGGCACGGTGCGGTTGCGGCCGGACGCGTCCTGGAACTGGGTCGTGGGCTTGCCGCGCCGCCCCTCCTTCATCGCCTTGACGGTCCGCTTGCGCGCCTGGTCCGCGCGGCCGCGGGGCGGGCGGGCGTAGATGCCGGGGCCGCGATAGAACGACCGATTCGCCTGCGGGTCGCCGTCCTTGAGCTCGAAGGCCCCCCAGCTCGCCGAGCCGCGCGTCGACATGCTGGTGTTACGCGAGTAGCCGGCCGCGGCGAGCTGGGCGATCCGCCGCGCGTCTTCCGGGGCGAGCTTTCCGCCCGGCAGGATGTGGCCGCCGACCGTGTGCTGGATGTTCTGGACGACCGGGATCTTCACCGTCGTCTGGTCGCCGAACCACGCCTCGATGCCGACGTCGCCGGGCTCGCGGACGTTGGGGCCCTCACCGAAGCTGTACTTCAGCCAGATCGATTGCTGGGGCAGGATGAGGACCGAGGCCGATGCCTCGCCGGCGTTCTGGATCCGGTCGAGGAGGTTCGGGTCGATGTCGTACCAGAGGCCGCGCTTGGTGAAGGCGTTCGCGTACTTCCAGATCTGGGGCATGTGATCGCGGAAGCGGCCCACGCCGTCCATGACGACGCCGTTCAGGGAGTACGCCACGGCGCGGGCGAAGGCCCCGCCGGACCCCAGGGTCTCGAAGGCCTCGGCGGCATCCCTGACCGCCTTCTCCAGGTCGAGCTTGACGTTGAAACCGGGCATGGCCGCCTCTCACGAAAAGGCGGCCCGTCGGAGCCTGATGACTCGACGACGGGCCAGTTTCGCATTGCCCAAGCCGAAGACACCACGCTCGCGAACGACCGACAGTCCAAGGTCTGGTACGAATCAGTTTAGGGCCCCGGAACGATTACCGCAAACGCCGTCAAGCTGATCCGAGGCCGCGGCGATCGGATTTTCCGGTTGAAGGCGACGGGCGATGGCCGCGACCGCGGCGGTGGGATCCGCGCCGAAGGCCACGAGCCGGCTGCGGCCCCGGCGCATCACGTCCCCCAGGGTGATCGGCGCGGTCTCGGTCCCCTGCCGGCGCTCCCGGTGCAGTGCGAGAAAGGCGTCGACCAGCGCCTCGTCCACGGCGGACCGCTCCTTCACGCGCCGGCGCCACTTGGCGCAGCGCAGGGCACCGGCACGCGCCGCCTTGGCGTCGCGCTCGGCCTTGGTCAGGGGCAGCAGGTCCTCGGCCATGGGTAATCCTCCGTGTCGATACGCAGGATCCGCCCCGGGGATGAAAACCTCAAATCCGGCCCGACCGCATTAGCGCCCCGTACAGCCGCGTCTTGCGGCCCGGAGGTCCCAGGACAGCGCCGAACCCATCGACCGGCCCAGGCGGGCAGGAATCCGGGGTTCCCGGGGGCGTCGGCGGGGCCGTCGGCCACCTGCCCCTATTCCTTCAGCGCGAAGCGCCCTACGACAACCCTTCCCACGGCTAGCTCGGCTTTCGCGGACGGAGCGTCGCGCTTGCGCGGCGCGACGGTAGCCCTGGAAACCCCTAGGACCCCCCTGATATCTCCATAGGATATGGCTCCCCCCTATAGTCCCCCCTCAAATTGGTGAGCCGATCCGGGTAAGTCGTTGTTCCAGCGTTTGATGTTATCGTTCCCGGGGTGTTTCATGGATCCATGCCTAGGATCCTCCCGATTTCCCGCGAGATCGCGACCCGTCTCGCCCTCCCGATAGGCCCCCGCGGCAGCCGCGACGTGACCTCCGGCGCCGTGCACCTGTTGCTCGGCGTCCTATCCCGCTTCGCGGCGATCGCCGACGATCCCGAGGAGGCCTTCGCGCGCCGCTGCGACCGCCTCGCCTTCGACGAGCTCGCCGGCGCCGGCAGCCAGATGGAGGCGATCCACCTCTCGTGGCCCGCCCTGCGCGAGGACCTCTGCATGTCGGGGCCCGAGATGTTCGGGGCCCTGTCCCGGGCCGCCCAGCTGAAGGCCTGCGTGGCCGGCTGGGCACCGGTCCCGGACCTCATGCGGACCACAGGTTACTCGGGGTGGAGGACCCTGTCCTCGATGTCGACCAAGGTCCTCGTGGAGGCCCGGCTCGCCTACGCCGCCCACGTCTACGGCGACGCGGGCACCGATTCGTCGAACGAGGTCGTCTGGTGGGACAGCGAGGCCGTCTCGCGGATGAGGGGGCGCTACGCCCCTTTGGCCTACCTCCGGGCCTGCGCCTGGCTCGCCGCACCGGAGAGGCTGCCCGAGGCCTGGAATGCCCATGGGACCCGCACGGGGGCCCTGGCCATGGACATCCCCATCGAACAGGCCCCCATGGCGCTGGGCGTCCACGACGCGCCTTGGCCGGCGGTCCTGGAGGCCTCCGTGGTCAAGGCCGTCGCGACGGACCTGGCGACGGCGGGAATCCGGTGGGACGGCGCGCTATTGCGCAACCGCCGTGGCGAGGCCACGGCGGTGAAGGTCGTCGTCGCGCGGATGGCCGCGCAGCCGAGGCAGAGGCAATCCCGCGGCAGGCTCCCTCTGGAGGAGAGGGCCCGCCGCCGCCGGGTCAGGCTGGCCGAGACCCTGCTCGGACAGGATCTGGACCTGGCCGGGACCGTGGCCGCGCTCGAAGCTCCGCGCGCGCGGCGGCCTCGCGCCGGCCGATCTCGTTCGCCTTCTCGGGCGTGAAGCCGGCCCCGATCAGGACCACGTCGGTGCCGATGTCCCGGTAGACCGGCTTCCTCGGGGGGAGCCGCTCGGGCGGGCAATTCGCGAAGATCTCCGCCGGGTCCTGGGAGAGCTCCGCCGGCGACAGGGCCCTCGCCGCGGCCCGCGCCGCGTCCTCGGCCGCCCGCCGCTCGTCCCGGTGGCCGATCTCCTCGTCGATACCGTCGGGGGCCCGCCGCTGCGACGGGACCGGGGTCGCGCCCTTGGCCACCAGCCGGATCGAGGCGACGCGCTTGCCCGCCCGATCGTAGGCCTCCACCGCCGTCGAGATCGGATCGGGCGACGACGCCGGGACGTAGATCTCCCGGGTCTCCCCGTCGACCGTCACGCTGTACAGGTCGAGGCCCAGGCCGGCCGCTGCCCGGTTCCCCTCCAGGGCGATGCCGGACAGGCCAAGGGCCCGCGACAGGTCGCCGGCGAGGTCCGGGGCCGCGTTCCGGATCAGGTCCTTGTCGAGGATGCCGACGCGGCGGACCGCCTCGTGCACCTTCGCGGCGCCCTTGAGGTCGGCGAGGGTCGCCCCCGTCGTCACGGCGTCGACCACGATCCCCTCGGGGACGATGCTCGACATGGCCACCCAGACCGGGGGCTCGCCGTCGCGGTAGACCGGGCGCAGGCGCCCCGCGCATTGCAGCAGCTCCTCCTCCCGCATCTGCTTTTGGACGGCCCTTCCCCAACGTCCCGGCAGCTCCCGGACATCGTAGGTCAGGTCCCGGCCGTCGCGCAGCGGGAGGGTCCGCTTCACGGTCGGCATCTCGATCTTGCCACCCTCGGTCGCCAGGCCGTTGCCCCACCGGTCGAACGGCTCCTCGGGCACGTCGTCGTCGTAGGTCAGGGCCGCCGCCCATGCGTCGTAGACCCAGCTCGGGAATTCGAGGCGCCCCACGGTCAGAATCGCCTTGTGGTCCTTCGCGAAGTCGAGGCCGCGGACCGCGCCGAAATGGCCCTGATCGACGTTCTCGCCCTCGCCGTGCGCCAGCCTCATGGCCCGCCGCACGCGCTTGGCCGCGAAGGTGGCGATGCGCCCCGCGCCGTAGATGCCGGCCAGCGCCGTCTCGACCCGTCGGACCCGATCGATCTGGTGGGCGATGCGCCCGGCCCTCTCGTCGTCGCGCGCCAGCCCGACGTCCAGGCCGGTCGAGGCGTACTCGCCGTCGAGGCAGACCACGGTGCGCATGTGGAGGTAGGCGTCGACCCGGATCTCCTCGACGGGGCGCCCGCTCCAGCACTTGCCGATGATCTCCGGATCGGCGGAGGCATCCAGGAGCAGCGTGGGATGGCCCTTCAAATTCGGCTCGTCCATCCAGGACAGGCGGACCACATGATCGTCGATCCCCGCCACGGCGTCCTTGTCGAGGATCTGCACCCGGTGGTCACGGGCCCCCTTGGCGCGCCAGGTCCGCCCCTCGGCCGGCAGGAGCTTCGCCTCGACGAGCTCGCGGCCGCGGGCGTCGTCCCGCAGGGCCTGGATCCTGTCGCGGACAAGGCTCCAGAACCGGTGCTCCTCGCGGATCCCGGCCCGCTCCGGCACGGTGAAGATCTCCTTGAGCTGCTCGACCGTGACGTTCGGCTTGATCCCGGTCGACCGCTGGCCGCGGCCGCACACCGTGATCGCCGACTCGACCATCCCGGACAGCTTCTCGTCCCCGTGGAACGCCTGCGCGACGTCGCCCCCAGCCAGGAGGATGCGCCGGGCCTCGATGGCGACGTGGTCGCGCTCGATCGCCATGCCCTCGGCGTCGACGCCCTCCGCCTTCTCCTTCGCCGTCAGGATGGGCGCGCCCCTGTTGCCCGGGTCCAAGGCGGACAGGGGCATGACCGCGTACCGGATCATCTCGAAGGCGCAGCGCTCGTCGACCACCAGACCGGTGACGACCTTCGCGAGACCCTCGGGGAGCTGGTTCGTCAGGAACACGGTCGGTGCGAAGATCAGGTCGGCGTCGGCGAGCCGGCGGCGGGCGAGGATCACCGGGCAATCGCCGCCGGCGTCCGGATGGTGGGTGCACCAGGTCTCGTCGTAGACCGGGTCGGCGTCCTTGTCGGCGAGCGGGACGTGGAGGCGCTCCTTGTGGTGGCACAGGGCTGAGGCCGGCTGGCCCTGCGCCCGCAGGAAGGACAGCTGCGCCGCCATCCTGCAGCCGCCGCGCTCCTTGCCCGTGAGGACCTCGACCTTCAGGCCGTGGCGCCGCGCCTCGTTGGCGGCGGCCTGGGCCATGGCGGCGTAATCGGCGCCCGGGGCCGCCTTGCGCCCCTTGCGGGCCCGGCGCTCGACCTCGTCGATGTTGTTGTAGGAGGGCAGGAGGAACAGGCGCGGCCCGCAGGCGCCATGGCGCGCGACGTCCTCGGCGATCACCTCGACGGCCAGCGAGGTCTTGCCGGCGCCGGTCGGGGCCTTGAGCAGGATGACGGCGGGGACGTCGGCCGACGGGTCGGCGTGGCGCTCGCGGGTCTGGCCGACGAATCGGTCGATCGCCATGCGGTTCGTGGCGGACACCCGTTCCTGCTCGCGGTCGCGGATCCGCTGGTCGGTGACGATCGCCCGGGCGAGCCGCTTCTCGGCCTGCCCGTCCACCGACACCCCGCGCAGCAGGACCGAGGACTTCTCGTCGTCGGTCAGCCACGCCAGGTCGCCCACGTCCTTCGGGGCCGCGATCGCGGCCCGCTGGACCAGGGACAGGCGACCGGTCTCGTCCCGGCCGACCCGCTGGACGAAATCGGGGCGGTTCGCGGCGGTGCGAGCCGCGGACTCGATGCGGGCCCGCGCGCAGCACAGGACGTCCGTGTCGCCGTGGCCGCCGTGCCAGGTGCGATGGTGGTCGCCAAGGCCGTCCCAGCGATCGTGGGCCTCCTGCGCGAGGCGCCCGGCGAGCGCGTGGCGTCCCTGCGGGGTCGCGGCCAGACCGGGATTCCTGATGCAGTAGGCGAAGGCGCGGCTCGTCAGGAAGGCCTCGCGGCCGTCGACGACCTTGCCCTCCGCATTGAAGGTCACGTTCCGGACCTGGGTGACGCTACCGGGCACCACCAGGTTGCCGGCCTCGACCACGAGGGCCTCGATGGCGCCCTCGTGGAACACGACGTCGCGGCCGCCGTAGCGCTTGAGCGCCCCGAGGAGGCAGACCTCCTGCGCCGCGTCCTCCAGGAAGGCCTGGAGCTGCGCGGCCGAGACCATCGCGGCGTATTCGGGGCCGTTGGCCGCCGGGGTGATGTTGCGGTACCGGAAGACCGAGCCGGCGCGGTAGTGGGTCCCGAGGATGGTGTAGGCCTTGCCCTTGGCCAGGACCTCGACGACGTGCTTCGTCGCCCCTCCGTCGGGATCGAGGACCGGCAGGCGGCGGCTCTCTCGGATCGGGTCGCCCGGATCCATCCTGTAGATCAGGCCGAGCTTGCCCGAGTTCTGCCAGTAGCTGCGCACGAATCCCTGTCCGAGGCGGCGCAGCGCGAAGGTGAGGAAGGCCCCCGAGATCGCGGGGTCCGTGATGTCGAGGTCGAGGACGAAGACCCCGGGGATCTCGCCCAGCGCGATCGCCACGTTGTGGTTGGCGATCCGCGAATCCCCGAGCATGTCCGCGACGTCGGTCAGCGTCTGCTTGCGCTCCTGCCAGACGCCGTGCCTGACCATGTGGCCGTAGGGGCTACCGGGCGCGCGGCGCTCGTCGCGGGTCTGGGGGAAGACGGTCCAGCCGAGGCGGTGGACCCGGAGCGCCGAGGACGACCATGGCGCCCGGGCGACGGGCAGGTCCTGCAGCCGCCTCTCGACGACGCGCTCGTCCTCCTGGGGGGCGATGGTCGCACCCGGGAAGCGGTCCTGGAAGGTTGTCTGGATAGCGACGACGAAAGGATCGGCTTTGTCGATCATGGATCCCTGCCAGAGTGGATTCGGGGTTCAGTGGTGTTTCAAGGGCACTGCGAAGACCCCGTCTTTCGTCCGGACGAATCCGTGCGCGCGGGTATTGGGCATGATGCTGCCACCCGGGGACGACACATACAAACGGTAGCCTGTGGACTTGGCGGGCCGGTAGGCCGGCGGCCTAGTCCACCTTCGAATGCCCCCTCGATTTGGGACAAAGCGACATAGGCCGGACTAATCCGGGGGGCGCCCGCTTGCGCGAATCCTAGTGCAACGGTTCCATCCTTGACATGGAACTGGATCCGCACATCGACGTTGATTCTGCCGCCCCGCCCAAGCTGGGCCGTGGAGCGCGCGGCAAGTACCGCATGACGCCCCACGAGGGCGAGATGTGCCGGAGGCTCGTCTACGCCCTCCGGTGCGAGCTGAAGGCCCGCCATCGGACCAACGAGCAGATCCGCGTCGCCATCGGCGACAGCGAGGTAAGGGCCAAGCACACCCGCCTCGACGTATCCTCGATTCGCTAGGGCAAACATGAGGCGCTGACCCTGCGCCGCCTCCTGGTGTTCTGCTCCGGCCTGCGGGTCGACCCCTACCTCGCGATGGCCTTCGAGCCCCCGCACAACGGGAGGCTCGCGTCCTGATGCGCCTCGATTTCAGCCTAGGCCAGATCCGCGAGGAGGAGCCCCGGTTCGGCGAGGGCGGCAAGTGCACCCTCGTCGCCACCGTCCACGCCGCACAGGTCGATGGCGATCGACTCTACATGATGTTCATGGCGGCCGAGGTCATCGAGACCTTCACGGCCACCGAGAACTTCGCCGGCGCCTACCAGCGCGCCAGGCTCGCCCTTCTCCGTTCGGCCCGGGACAGGCTCCGGGCCCTGAACGAGGCCCACATCAGGGCGCACGACTGATGCGCGCCCTCTCCGCCCTCGGCCTGCTGGCCCTCCTCGCGCTCGGCGCCCTGAGCGACCGAAAACTCGCCGCGCGCCGCCGGCAGGCCCCCTTCAATCCCGTGCCGGTCCCGTCGGCCGGTCCCGTGACCCGGCTCCTCTCGACCGAGGACGCCGCCCGGATCGTCGCCGGCTACCCGCACTTCACGCCCCCCGTTTCGCAGAGGCCGCAATGAAGACCGATTTCGAGCTTGCCCTCGCGAAGGTCCTCGTCTTCGAGGGCGGGAAGGTCGACGATCCGAAGGATCCCGGCGGCCGCACCGCCTACGGGGTGACCCAGCACGTCTACGACGGCTGGCGCCTCAGCCACGGCCTGCCGCTGTGCGACGTGTTCGCCATCGCCCCGGCCGAGCGGAGCGCGATCTACGACACCCAGTATTGGGACAAGGTGCGCGGCGACGACCTGCCGTCCGGCATCGACTTCGTCCTGTTCGACGGCTCGGTCCACTCGGGCCCCGTCCAGTCGATCAAGTGGGTCCAGCGCGCACTCGGCACCGTCCGGGTCGACGGCGTCATGGGCGCCGCCACGGTTGCCGCGATCCGGGCCTATCCGGATCAGGAGCAGCTGATCGTAGACACCCTGGCGCGGCGCAAGGCCTTCCTGGCGGCACTCAAGCGCTTCCGCCGCTACGGCCGCGGCTGGTACTCGCGCGTCGACCAGCTCCAGAAGCTCGCCATTGAGCACGTCGCCGGCGCCTACGCGAACCAGCCGACCTACTTCGCCGGCATGGACGTCCGGGCGCACATCTCGGATGCCAAGTCCGCACCGTCCCCGGCGGTCGCCGACGCGGTCACCGGCGGCGGCGTGTTCGCCACCCTCGTCGACCAGGTCACCACGGCCCTCAACCCGCTGGCCAACACCTTGCCGTCGGTGGGGACGTTCGTCGGCGTGGTCACGGCCGTGGGCGGCCTCGCGGCGGCCGGCGGCTTCGCCTACCGGTGGTGGGCGACCCGCAAGGCCAAGCAACTCGCCGACGCCCTCGACGCGCACCCGGCGGCGTTCGTGGCGCCCGCCACGATCCCGGCGGCTGACGAGCCCCAGGCGACCATCGTCGAGGTTCCAGCCGGCTTGAAGATCCAGCCGGCGGCGGTCGAGCCGGCCGCGGAGGTCGCCCCGCAGGTCGCCGAAACCGTACTTGCCACGGAGGCGGCCCCGGTTGCAGACGCGCCTGAGCCGGATCCCGTTGCCCCGGCCCCGGAGCCCCTCAAGCTCGACCCGTCCGACCCGTTCGCCTTCCACGACGAGCTGCCGTCGGCCCCCTCCCACCTGGTGGCCCTCCCGGCCGCCCTCGCCGGAGTGCACTCGTGATGGACTACTCCCAGATCGCCGCGCTGATCTGCATCGCCGGCTGGATGCTCTTCGGGTCTGGCGACCGCACCCTCATCGATCGTGCCCTCCGCGTGTCGGTGGCGGCCTTCCTGATCTCCCTGGCGTGCGGGCCGGCACCGGGGCTCCTCAACGCGATCTGCACGACCGTCTCGCAAGCTGCCGGGGCCGTCGTCCTGTACGCCGCCTTCCTCAAGAAGGAGGCCTGACCATGGGCGCCTTCATCAAGGTCGCCCTCGGGCCGGTCGGTTGCTACTTCTCGGGCGGCTTCGTGCTGTTCGCGGTCTTGGCGGCCATCTTCGGCGCGGGAATCCGGTACGACCGGTCCGAGGCCTCGGTCGCCGTCGAGCGGGCCAACCGCGCCGAGGACGAGACCAAACACGTCGCGGCCACCGCGCAGGTCAACGCCAAGACCGCGAAGCAGCTCGCGGCCGACAACGAGGCGCAGGCGCTCGCCTACGCCGCCGACGCCGAGCGTTCCCGCGACGACGCCGACCGGTTCGAGCTTGCCCGCCAGGCCGCCGAGCAGGGCCGCCTCGCCGCCCAGGCCGAGCTCGCCGACCTCCGCAGGGAGCTGGCGGCCAAGCCCGGCGAGTCCGCCCCCCTGGTCAACGACTCCGTCCACCGGGTGCTGCGCGGCGAGCCGCTCGGCGACGACGCGGGGCAGCCGGCGAGCCTGCGGGCCGCGCTGGAGTCCCTCGGCGCCAAGCACACGAGGAAGCGCAAGTGATCCGCCTCGCCGCCCTCATCGCCCTCGGGGCCTGCCTCGCCGGCTGCCAGACGGACACGGTCTACGTCGACCGCGTCCAGTTCGTGCGCCCGGCGATCGCCCCGAGCCTCCTGTCCTGCTCGCCCGAGCCGGCCCCGCCCGCCCCGACGGCCAAGATGAAGGCCGTGGCCCCCTACGTCGTCGACCTGGCGCAGGCCGGCGAGGACTGCCGGCGCAAGCTCGACACCGTCCGGGCCTGCCTGTCCGAGCCGCAGCCGGCCCCGCCGGTGGCCCCGGCCGAGCTCCCCGCCGCGGAGACACCCGCGTCGTGATCGAACAGCTGCGCGAGCGCGAACGCCTCATCGCCGACCTCGAATACCGCCGCGCCAAGTGGCGCCGGCGCGAGCTCGCCGACGTGACTCGCCAGCGCGGCTTCCTCGCCCCCGTCCTCCTCGCCGCCCTCGGCCTCTCGCTGGTCGTCTACGGCACCGTCATCCGGCCCACGGCACCTGCGGCCTGCGTACCGACCGTGAGGCTCTCGTGACCGCCACCGCCCCCAGGACCGAGGAGAGGCTCGCCCGGCTCGACGAGCGCGTCGACGGGCTGGAGCAGTCCATCGGCCACGTCGTAACCGCCGTCGACCGCCTCAGCTCGAAGCTCGACAAGGCGGGGCAGCCTCAATGGCAGCTCCTCCTCGGGCTCGTCGGCCTGATGGTGACGCTCACGGCCTACGTCGGCACCGCTTGGCAGGCCCCCCTCGCGGCCACCATGGCGCGCCAGCAGGAGGACATCCGCGAACTGAAGACCGCGGTGGTCCCCCGCCAGGAAGTCAGCGGCCTCCTGACCGGAGCGCAGCGGGACAACGACCTGATCCGCAGCAGGATCGAGCGGTTCGAGAACCGTGTGGAGAAGCGGCTCGATCGCCTCGACGGAGCAATCTTCTCCGTGGAGCGGGGCAAATGACCGCCGTCGTCGACCAGGACCTCTACCGCGCCCAGATCGCGCTCCTGCGGTCCAGGTCGCCCACAAAGAAGGTCGCCCCCCGGTACTCGCCGGAGGACCTCGCCGAGGCGATCCGCACCGTCGGCAGCCGCCTGGCGATCTCCACGATCGACCGCCCCGTCCAGCGGAGGCGCACCTGATGCCCGCCGCCCTCCCGATCGCCGTGCGGGTCTGCCTGTCCCTGGCGTTCGGGGGCGGCCAGCTCGTCCCGGGCTTCACCTGCCCGACCCGCGATCCGCTGCCGTCCGAGGGGCCGGCCCCCCGGGTCGAGACGCCCGCCGCCAAGGGGAAGCCCGCATGGATCCGCTGACACCGATCCGCCTCACCGTCTGGTGGTGGGCCATGGCCGCCGGGATCCCGATGCTCGGGGCCGAGCTCGCCAAGGAAGTCTGGGGCCCCATGCCCGTCTGGAGGTTCTGATGGCCAAGCCAGCCACCCGCTACGCGGAGATCCTGACCGAGGTGGATCCCCGGAAGGTCGCCGACCTCGTCGATCGCGACGGCGTGGGCGTGGCCCTGCGCCGGTACACCGGGATCGGCCGCCTCTTCATTCACCGGGTCGCCGACGAGGGCCGCCGCATGAAGGCCGCCGGCGAGACCTGGTCCAAGCCCGCACGGAAGGCCGCCTGATGCCCGCCGCCAAGGTCACCGATGCCGAGATCCTCGCCGCCGTCCGGTCCGCCGGCAACGTTGGGGCCGCCGCCAGGGCCCTCGGGATGGCCCGATCCTCGATCGGCGAGCGGTTCAAGAAGCTCACAGATGGCGTGCGGGTAAATGATACCCAACTGGCTTTCGCTTCCGAGCGGGGGCTTCTCGGCACCGAGCCGGTCCTGCCGGGGTACGCGATCAAACGCACCACGGCGGTCTACGGCAAGGAGGGCGAGGTCGTCCGAGAATACGTGACCCAGGCCAAGGCCCCCGGGGCCAAGGGCGAGATCCCGGCCGGCCACGTGGTCAAGGGCGTGTCCCAGCTCCGGGACGCATCCGGGCGGGTCACGCAGGAGTGGGTGAAGACCCGCGAGGGCGTGAATCCGCTCGACGTCGTCGAGGCGATCAAGGGCGCGTTCGAGGGCTACCAGACCCGCCACGAGCCGATCCCGGCGCGGGCGGCCGCGTCGGCCGACCTGCTGACCCTGCTGCCCCTCGCGGACTGGCATATCGGGGCCCACTCCTGGGGCCGCGAGACCGGCACGGACTGGGACCTGAAGATCGCCGAGGAGGTCATCGGCCGCGCCGTCGAGAACGTCGTGGAGCGGTCCCCGGCCTCGGACCTCGGCGTGGTGCTGGGCGGCGGCGACCTCATGCACGCCGACAACCAGGACAACCGCACGGCGCGCTCGGGCAACCAGCTCGACGTGGACGGGCGCTACCCAAAGGTGTTCGACGTCGCGAGCCGCCTCACGGTCCGCACGGTCGACGCCATGCTGCGCCGGCACCAGCGGGTCGTGGTCCGAATCCTGAAGGGCAACCATGACGAGCACTGCGCCGTCGCGATCGCCCACTTCCTCTACGCCTGGTACCGCAACGAACCGCGCGTCGCCGTCGACCTGGACCCGAGCCTGTTCTGGTACGCCCGGTTCGGCCGCGTCATGCTGGCCGCGACGCACGGCCACGAGACGAAGCTCCAGGACCTGCCGGGCGTCATGGCCGCCCGCCGGTCCGAGGACTGGGGGCTGACCCGGTTCCGCTACGCCCACGGGTTCCACATCCACCACAAGCGCCTCCTCGGCTTCGAGGCCGGCGCGGTGGTGGCCGAATCGCACCAGGCCCCGGTCGCGCAGGATGCGTGGCACCACGGGGCCGGATTCCTGTCTGGGCGCTCGCTCCAGACGATCACCTACCACCGGTCGTACGGGGAGGTTTCGCGCGCCCGCGAGGCCATCCTCGACGCGCAGCCCGAGGGGCACGCCTGATGATCCGCTTCGACAACGCCGTCCTGCGGGACGCCCTGCCCAAGTTCCCGGGCCACCGGATCTACATGGCCTCCCCCTTCACGGTGTACCCGACGAAGGAAGCGGCTTGGCGTGACGCCTGCCGGGCGGCCTCGGCCCTCCAGGCGGCCACGGTCATGGCGGTCTACTCGCCGATCGCGGACACCTACGGCATGGAGGCCGTCGGCGGGTCCAAGCTCACCCACGCCGAGTGGATGGAGCGGGACCGGGCCATGCTGCTGGCCTGCCAGCACGTCGTCGTGATGATGCTGCCGGGATGGGAGAAGTCCCGCGGGATCCGCCAGGAGATCGCCTGGGCTCACGAGGCCAAGATCCCCGTGTGGTATGTCCAGCCGATCGGCCAGCACACCCCGGGCTCCTACCTGATCGCGAGCATGGAGGCCGGCCCCCCGGAGGGCTGGACGGCCTTCACGCTCTACCACCAGGACTTCATGCTGGAGGCCTGCATGCAGGCCGAGCGCGTCGATCCGTACGCCGGCGAGACGACCCTGGAGGACATCGCTAGCCAGGGCTGCCCCGAGAAGCTGGCTGAGGATCGGTATCGCACCCGCGGCTGGCTCTCCGGAGAGGACATGATTGGGGCGTTCTATGCCAAGTGAGAACCCCAAGCGCACCGCCGGCATGCGCAAGCTGCCGCTGGAATTGATCCCGCGTGTGGCCCTCGTGCAGGAGGCGGCCGTCCTCGGTCTCGGGGCGGATTGCCCGGCCAAGGCCTACGGACGCCACAACTGGCGCAAGGACCCGATCGACGCCGAGACGTACGTCGGCGCCATCGAGCGGCACCTGACCCTGTGGGCTGCCGGCGAGGACGCGGACGAGCAGAGCGGCGTGAGCCATCTCGCCCACATCCGGGCGACGTGCGCCATCCTGCTCGACGCGATCGACGCGGGGACGTTCCTGGACGGCAGGCTCCGGAGCCCCGAGACGATCCGGATCCTGAAGGCGTACGATGCGGCCACGATGCCGGTCGTGAAGGCCGCCTGACGCCACTCGTTCAAGATAGCGCGTGATTCCGGTTCTCTCGTGCAAGATAGCGTCGCGGCCGGGGCCTTATGTTCAAGATATAACGGTTTGGGCCCTGATCGGGGCCCTTATGTTCAACAGGGTCACCGAGAGCCCGGCGCGCGGACGATCGCCTCGGGTTCGGCCATCCCCGGGCAGCCGTCGAGCCAAGCCGCGAACAGGGGCTCGCCCCTCAGGGCCAAGGTGAAATGGCCTCCCGCGGTCGTCCCCATGACCCATTCGTCTTCGGCCGGCGCGACGCCATCGTAGGCGTGCACGTCGGCCCGGCCGCCGCGGGTATCGTAGCAGCGGAGCGACCAGCGCGTGCCTGCCGGTGTCCGCTCGAACGTGAGGCGGCCGGTGACAGCCCCGTCCGGGGCGACCTGCCGGACGACGGCAAGCCACTTGCCGGGGCCCATCCCCGGGGTGGAGGCGACACCGGCCGCTGCGATCGCCAGGGCGAGACCCGCGCCTTTCACAGCGTCACCGTCAGGCGCGCGTCGAACTCCGTATTTTCGGTCCCGTAGCCGCGCGGGTTGCACACGATCCGGGTCCCGCCACTCCGGTAATCCCGGCTCTCGTGGACGTGGCCATGCACCCACAGCGCCGGCGCGTCGGCCCCGGCGAATAGGTCCGAAAGGTCCGAGGCGTAGGCGCCGTCGAGCGGCTCCGACCAGCCCCCGCCCCGCAGGCTGTGCGGATGGGGGGCATGATGCGTGACGACGACGGTCGGCCCGTCGAAGGGGACCGCGAGTCGGTCCCTGATCGCGGCCCTGTGCTTCCGGTGCTCCGTGATCGCGTCGCGGGACAGCCATCGACCGTACCCGCCATGCGTGCTCGTGATCCGCTGGCGGTCCCTCATGAGGCCCTGGTCGTAGTCGGAGCGGGCGAGCGCGGTCAGCCGCGGTTCGACTGCGAAGTCCGTCCAGAGCGTCGCCCCGATGATCCGCGTCCCGTCGAGCTCGATGCTCTCGCCCTCGGCCAGCAGATGGATGCCGCGAAACTCCGCCTGGACCCGGGCTGGCCCCAGATCGCGGGGCCACTTCGTGCGCCAGCAATCATGATTGCCGGGCGTGTAGACGATCGGTCGGTCCGTCGGCGCCGTGTCCCGGATCCTGGCTAGTGCCTGGGGGAGCTTCTCGCAGTAGTCGCCGGCGACGACGAGGACATCATGCTCGGGCGGCGTCGGCCACACGAACGGATAGACGTCCTCATGGATGTCGCTGAGTATCCAAATCCGTGTCATCCCAACCTCCCGCTGCCCATGCCGTGCCGTCCGACTCGAAGCGCATGAGGCGCGATTTTCGGACGAGGGCCCCGGAGGGCGTGCGGAAGCCGGGCGCGGTGGCCGGCCGGTAGTGGAGGCGGACCGCATCGACGGGGCCGGCGGCATCGACGAGGACGCCACGCGCCCAAGCGTGGACCGTCCGGTGACCCGTACGGAGGAACCGGAGGCGCGACGGCTCGGAAGCGTGCAGCGTGACCTCCGCGAGGGCCGCGGCCGAGACGTGCGCGACGACGCGGCCGCCCTCGCGGACGGACCAGCAACGGTGGGTGAGGTTGCGGTAGATGTCAGTCACAGGAAACCTCCCCCCGCCCCTTGGCATGCGTGTCGCAGCAAACCTTGGCCCACCCACCCTTGCGTAGTCTACCGGGCGCACCGCAATATTCACAAGTATGTCCAGAGATAATTTCGGCAGTCCTAATGACGTTTTGGTGTCTGCGGGTGAGATTTCCGTAGACATACCATCGCAGCGATCCAAACTTTTCCTTCGTCTGACCGCACTCCCAGTCCGCAGGAACCCCGATATCGGTAATCCACTCGGCGGCGGCAAGCCAAATGAACCTCCAGCCGGACCAGCTATGGGGGCCGCCGACATCGAAGAGTCTTGGAAAGACGCGGTGCAGCGGCGCCCGCCACGCCTCGTCCTCCGCCTTCATCGTGATCGGCGGGCCGCCGCGCCACCGGACCTGGAGCACGCGCGCGACGCCATCGAGGATCGTGTCGGCCGGCGGCTCCTGCGAGGGCTCGCCCGAACTCGTGGGCGGCGGGGGACCGATCGGATCATGCTGATAGGCGACGACCGGACCATTCCTTGACGGCCGGATCGCGGTAACGCGGATGCTCTCGTACCCTTCCCGCTGCCTCAGGGCGCCCTTGGCCACGAGCAGGAATTCATCCTCGATGCGTGACATGGGGGTGGTCCTCAGTGGCTGGGGGTGTAGGCATCACGGGAGGCGAGGACCGCCTCGACGGCGCGGCGCAGCGGCCTCATCGACCCGCCCCGCCACCAGTCCAGGGCATCGAGTTCGCCCCCGTCGAGATCGGGAATCCAGCTCTCGTCGAGCCCCCGCTCCGCCCGGATCTCCCGGATGAAGGCGCGGGCCAGGAACGGCAGATCGTCCCGCCGGGGGCCCTGCCAGCGGACGATCTGGCAGCGGTCTACGAGCGGAGGCGAGACGCCATCGAGGCCGTTCGCGGTGAGGATGTAGCTGACCGCGGAACAATCGACCGGAGCCTCCAGCGCGGGGTCGTGCATCGCCTTAGCCGTGTGATGCTCAAGGAAAGGCAGGAGCGTTTCATCGAGCCTGCCCCACCGACGAATATCGGTCGACTTCTCGATTTCATCGACGATGATCCCCGCGTTCGCCTTCTTGGCTCTCAGGATTGCTTGGGCGGGCGTGGACAGGCGCCACGTCCCCCATTGCCGGGACGTACCCGCGAAAGCCCCTCCGTCCGTGACGCCGGCGCCAGAGAAGACCGTGGCCTCCAGCCCCACGAGGCGAACGAGCAGCTTCGCCCCGGCCGTCTTGCCCTGGCCCGGCGGCCCGAGGAGGATGCGGGGGCGGAACGCCGCGAACCGCGCCCCGACGAGGTCGTTAGCGTAGATGTCCGCGATTTCGTCGGCCCACGGGACGGCGTCCAGGAACGCACGCCGGAACGCCGAGGGGTCAGGCGCGGGGACGAGCGGCAGGGGCCGCCCCGCCAGGTCCTCGACGAGGGCGCGAGGGGAGTCCCCACGGTCGCGAGCGCCGGATGATGGCTTGGGCAGGTGGTCGAGCCGCGGGAACACTGTGAGCGTCGGCCCGGGTGCCGGGGCCGGCACGCCTCCCCAGTCACCGAGGTCGAGCGGATCGAAGGGGTCACCCGGCTGCGCGGGCGGCAGATCGGAGCCGCCCTGCGCGCCAGCGCCCCCGCGCAGGAGGTCCTCCTCGGTATCGACTTGCTGCTGGGCCGCATGCATGTCGCCGAGCAGCTCGGCGAGCGGCCGGAGAAGCTCGGAGTCCGCGGAGAGATCGGCGTACCGTGGGGCCGGGACGTACTCGATATCGGCCGCGTCGCTCCGGCTCCCGTAGGCCCACCACAGCGCCGACCGGATGAAAAACCACGCCCCCGGGTCGCGCATAACGATCTTGTCCCTGGCGTAATTCAGCGCGAGCCCAGAAGCCTCGGCGCAGGCCTGCGGGTCGCCGAGTTCCGCCCGGGCGAGGACGAGCACCCGCGCCAGGTCCCTGCATTCGAGGGCGTGCCACGTGGGGATCCGATCGGTATGCGTGTGGTCGGCCATCAGCGCGGATTCGGCCGCCTTGAGGCTCTTGATGTCCACGTTCTTCAGCAGCGCCTCGACGCGCTTCCGGGAGCGCGTCGACACGTGGGAGCCCTCCAGGAACAGGCGGGCGCGCTCCGGGACGTCGACGCGGACGTCCCACCCCTTCCACTCGCCGCCGGCGAGGAGGCAGCTCAGCGGGAGCGGATGCGTGGGCTCCTGGGGGCCCGTGACGCGGGTCGGCTTGTGCAGCAGGGCGCGCGCGACGGCGATGCGCTGGTCGGCGGTGATCGGCATGGGAAGGTCTCAGCGGTCTGGAAACGGAGCGAGCGAAGGCTGCCGAGCGGCGGGGCTCAGGCTTTTCGGGCTACGCGTTTCAAGAGGCGCTGGGTCATGGACCGGATACTGAGTCCTTGCCGTCGCCCAGGCAATAGCAGATCGCCGGGATGGTGAAGATTTCCCTGGACGGAATGTCGGATAAAACGGACACGAGTCACCTGTGGGTTACAAAAGTCCGCTTGGACGGACAAATGTAACCTGCAGGTGACAAAAAGCGGGCCCCGACGACTGTCGAGGCCCGCTCAGTATAGGGAGGAAACACCGGCTGCCGAAGCCGGAGCCCCGAAGGGCATCCCCGACGCATGGGCGGGGTTGGCAGGTCCTGCGCAAGTCCACGCTGGACGATGGGTCATCCCCGCGATGGTGCGGGGCCGTATGCGGTTGGCCAACCCGGAGTCGTCCCTCGGGTCATCCCCCACGCATGGGCGGGGCCGTGGCTACCGTTCGAAACCGGAAGTCCTGATGGGTAATCCCCGCCGGGGCGGGGAACGTGCGTGAACGCAGGGGTTCACGAGACCGATGGGTCATCCCCGCGAACGTGCGAGGCGTCCATCACAGGGTGAGACCCTGCGGTTGTACGGGTCATCCCCGCCGGGGCGAGGCACTCAACACGGGGTATGCACGAGGACTAAGATGGGTGATCCCCGCGTTGGCGGGGCGGGTAAGCTTCGTTGGCGTCGAAGCGCCGGGGCGGTCCATCCTCGGCACGAGGGCCGGGGGTGATTACGGGCAGTCAACGCTCGCGAGCGAGCGGGTCATCCCAGGCCTTGCGGCCCAGGCTCTTAGGCTTTCACCATGTCGTCTTCGATGACGGCTCATCCCCGGCCTCACGGCGGGGCGTGCCAATCAAACTAAGCCATCCTGCCTATAGGTCCACCCTGTGGAAAAGAAATCCCACGGTGTCGGCATAGTGTTGCGAGCTTGCATCATCGGTATCGCGTGCTGAGGGTGTTGAATACCTCCAAATGACGGAGGGATTCATGAGGCAAGAATTCAGGTGGTTCCTGATCGAGGTCGCCCCAGGACCGTGCGTCGTTCAGCGCGACGAGGGGTACTACGATCATAAGGTGCTTTCGTCGGCAATTGCCACAGTCGGCACCATGAGCGGACAACGGCAGCGCATCGAAGTGCACGACAGCATGGACTGCGACGGCACAGACCGGGCTGAGTCCGTAAACAGTCTCGTGACGTTGTTGCTGGCCAGCGCCCGTGAGGCTGCGAAGGCCTTCATCGAGGCTGCCAACGCGGCGCTCGAAGACGCCCCGTCCGATCGCCTCCCGGTCATCACCGTGGAAGTGGCGTCCCCTGAGGGCAAGCCAAATTTCGACAGTCTGAAGAGGGCAATCGAGCACGCCCTGGAGACTGGCGAAATGGCGGCGCCGGCCCGGCAGGCCTGACCGTGACGCTCACGGACTCCCAGCGGGCCGCGATCAGGGCCCTGCGCGACGCCGGCGGCGAGGGCGCGGTCGACAGCACCGGTGCCGTGATCGCCTCCGGCCGGCGGCTGCCCTTCAACACCGATACGTGGCTTCGCCTCTGCACCCTGCTCCTCGTCGAGAGCGCCGGGCCGCTGCGGGTTCGGCTGTCGGCATCGGGCCTGCGCGAGGCTGGGACCCGCGGGCATCAGGTGAACGCCCTCGCCGATGGCGGGGGCCAGGTCCATGCGCATCCCGGCGCAGAGTGAGGAGAGACCCCGTGGCCTACCGTCTGACCAACTGGACTCAGCTCAAGGATCAGGATGCCGAGGTCTGCCACCTCGTCGAGGTATTCGACGGGGTTGAGGACGAGGAAGCCATCGCGACGTTCTCGCGATGCCCGCTCGGAGAAAGACTGGCCGAGGCGGCGCTCGCCATGACGCGTGTGGCCAGTGCGGCCCAGGCGGCCATGGACGGGACGTCCAGGTCGTGACCCCGCGCCAGCGCTACCTCCTCACGCAGGACGACGAGCGGACCCTCCGCATGACGGCGATCCTCAACGGCACGGTGCACCCGTGGATCGGCCGGCTCCTCGCCCCGCGGGACTACACCGAATCCGTGCGCGCCACGGTGATCCTGGGCGAGCAGAGCAAGGAGCTTCGGCGTCTCAGGGCCGAGGTGGGTGACCAGGCCTTCAAGCAGATCGCCCTCGACGAGATCGCCGCGAGGATCGTGGCCCTGGCCGACGTGATGGCCGACGGAGGGGGACGATGAGCGAGGCTGCCTTCCCGATTGCCGACTCCCCCGAGCACGAAGCGGCGGCCCGGGCCCACTACGAAGCCGGTCGCCGTCGCGTCTCTGGACGTCCGGCTTGGCGCGACCTCAATCCGCACTGCCCGTACGACCTGGGCATGATCGAGCACGCCTACGCGGAGGGCCGTCGCGTTATGGCGGCAAAGGCGGCGCCGGTCCAGCCGCGTCGTGGTCTGGGCGGCCCCCTGTTCGGATCGCGGAGGCCTGCGTGACCCGCCGCCACGTCCCCGCGCCCGCCCGGGCCCGCGAATCCGTCGAGCCGTACCTGCCGCAGGACCCCGACGCGCCGACGTTCGCCCGGATCCTGGAGACTTACAGCCGCTGCCTGGACGACTGCCAGGACCGGATCGCCGGGATCCGGGAATGCTCCGTGGTGTGCCGGCGGGCGATCGAGGCCAAGAGGAGAGGACTGCGATGAACAGGCGCGCAAGGCACCTCTGGATGATGCGCGAGGTCAAGGCGGTCCAGCAGGAGGATCGCTTCGGGTGCGCCGTGGCGTGCTTAGCCACGGTCCTTGGCCGCTCGTACGAGGACGTCAGGTCCGAGATCGGCGACGTCGGCAGGGGGCTGACCTCGGACGTATGGGCCGAATTCCTGGCCCTACAGGGATACGCGGTCCAGCATGCCTACAGAACCGACCAGCTGACGAACCAGCCGCGATCGGCGTGGCCCCCGCGCCCATGGGCACCGGTTCATCTGTGTCTCGTGGATGCCGGCGGTCCTGGTGGCCACCTCGTGGTCATGCTGGGCGATGGGACCGTGTTGGACCCCGCCAAGCGAAGCGGGCCATGGAAGCTGGAAGACTACCCCTCCGTCATGGCGATTACCGGCTTGTTCTACGTCGGCAGATCGTTGGGCCAGCCTGTCGGCAGGAGGGCGGCGTGACCCGCCCCGCCCCCTCTCCGGAGCTACTTGCCGCGCTCTCCAAGCGGTTCGGGGACGCCCCCCGGTTCCAGCGCTGGCTTGAGATCCACGCGGGCCCCGATCAGGGCCCGGACGGCCTCGGCGGCGGTGGCGGTCTCGCTCCCATGCGGGACGACCTCGTGGAAATGGGCGCGCCCGGTGATCGGGTCGGCCACGATGATCGTGGACCGCTGCGTGCCCACGAGGACGCTGACGCGAAGCTCGACGCGGCTGGAGCAGCCCGTACCGTCTTCGACGCTCCAGCGGGCGGCGGAGGGGTCCCGGCACGCCGCGACGGCCTTCGCCTCGATGGCGGTCTCGTCGCGGGGGCGCGGGACGTCGCTGGAATCGCACGCACGCAGGAGCTCGTCGACGTCGGCGCACCCAGTCAGCTCCAGGGTCCGCTCCGTGGAGAGGCGGCCCTCGCTCCAGGCCTCCAGGGCATCGTGAACGCTCATCGGCATGCCCGGGAGTCTGAGTCCGCCCGGGCCCCGAGGCAAGCCCGCGTGAATACGGGGTTCCCGGCGGTCGGGTCGTTCGGTTGATCAGCCGCTCGACCTTGTTGCGCTCGCGGTACGCGGCCTTGTCAAAGTCGGGCTGACGCGGCTGGTCCTTGCGGGTCGGGATGACCGGCTCGATCCGACGCTGCCTGAGGCGACAACGCGCCGGCGGACTGGAGTAACCCCGGTCCCCTGCCGTCCTACGGGGCCGCAGGCGCGGGCGGCCTCGCCCTGAGCGCGGCACCGCGCCCTTGTCCATCAAGGCGTCCAGTGCGAACTGCTCGTGCCTTTCGCCGGCCGTCAGCACCGCCGCGATCGGCTTGCCGCCGCCCTCGGCGCGCAGATGCAGCTTGGTGGAGAACCCGCCCTGGCTGCGCCCGAGCGCTTCGCCCACGCCCTCGACGGTCGCCTCACCCCCCGATGGCGCCGGACCGGCGTGCCCCGGCGGCGTGCTGGTGGGCGCGCACCACCGTGGCGTCCACGAGGTGCAGATCCCAGTCCAGGGCGCCGCGGGCGTCCGCCTGCGCCTGCAGGCGCTGCAGCACCCGGTCGAACACGCCGGCCTTGCGCCAGCGGTAGAACCGGCTCGACACGGTTCCGACCGCCCCGTAGCGGGCCGGCAGGTCCTCCCAGGGAGCACCGGTACGCAGGATCCAGAGCATGCCGTTGAGCACTTGGCGGTGATCCTCGGCGGGCCGGCCCGTGCGCGGCTTCTGCGGAGGCAGCAGCGGGGCGATCTGCTCCCACTGCGCGTCAGTCAGTTCAAAGCGTCGCATCAGGCCCACATGGGGCCGATCCCGCGGCCTGTGAACCCTTTGCAGAGACGCCCTAGCGTGTCGCCGGCGCGGGCGGCCGCCAGGGCTTGGTCGATACCCGGCCGCGCGCGATTGGTCCCGCTCAATCCATGGTCGGTTTAGATGCGCTCAGGCGCGACGCCGAGCGCCTTCAGCGCGGTGCGCTGGGCCGCGAGGTCCTGCTTGTCGGTCGAGCAGCGGGCGTAGCCGATCAGAAGCGCCGTCATAGTCGCGAGTGTACGTTTGAGGCCCCTCGTCGAAAGGATCGGCGTACATTTATGCCCTTGCCTGGACCTACCAAGGGCTACCACTTCGTCGACATGTGGCGTTGCACCCGGATTGCCTTCGGCAGATCGTCGAGCGAGCTCGCCACAAGGTGAACAAATGTTGCCAGGATCGCGCCGTCGTCGGCGAAGCCGCCGATGCGGACCCGACGCGTCCCGGCACAAAGACCGATGCCTTCGGCGGCCAAGGTATCGATCAGCTCCTGAAAATCGGCGTTGACGCCGAGCTTCTGGGTTTCGCTGTAGCAGTCGTGGACATCGCCGTAGTCCTGGAAATAGTCCCGCAGCGTCGCCAGCGCGGCATCCGCGGAGGGTGTCATGTCGACGAGTTGAGAGTGCTGCCAGCCTTCGGCCGCCTCAGCGAACTCCCGTAGGTGACGCCCGTTGGCGACGGGCTTGATCTCGACCTCGACCGTCTCACGCAGGAGACGCTCGTGCTCCGCCCTGATCCGTTCGTAGTTCGGCAAGGGCCAGGGCATGTTGAATGCGTCGAGGTCCTGGAATTCGAGCGCGCCCGCCAACGCCCTCCGCGTGTCGGTGCTGCTCGGTTCACCGCGTTCGACCCTCTGCACCGTGCGGACGGTCACCCTGGCGATTTCCGCCAGCGTCTCCTGCGTCCAGCCGCGGTCGTCGCGAAGGGCCGCGACGACGGCCCCGATCTCACGGCTGGTCAGCAAGCGGTCGATTTGGTCGGTGTCCGTCTCGCTCATCGGTCATCCCCTTCGTTCGTGGAGAGGAGCTTGCCCCGATCCCTCCGGATCGGCCACGACAGGGACCCGACAGTCCATTGCCTGGCCTATACGCGGAAGAAGCCCTTCCGGTCTCCCACACCCCTTTCGCCGGCGAAGATCGTGATCCTCGCATCGGGTCCCAGATCGATAGGGGGGGCGTCATTCTCGATGATGACGTACTGGACGCTGCCGGCCGTACGGATCAGGTAGTCGTAGAAACGATGCTTGAGCTGCGTCTCGCTGAGCACCCGCTCGTCCTCAGACAGCTCCCCGTATTTCGACGTGTGGGGATCCCGGAAGCTCAACAGGGGGCTGTCGAGCGCGATGATGCCCGGATGAGGAAGGCCGTGCCGACGGCAGTAGACTAGGACCCCGATCTTGAACGCCGCCTGCATCAGGCCGCGAACCCCCTTGCCGTTCCCGCGGCGGTTCTCGCCGTTGAGCAGGATGTCGTGCTTCTTGCTGTCGAATGACACCCTCGGCGGCCCAGGAAACTGCCAAGCCCTAAGGATGGTCTGCACATCAGCCGCGAACTCGTCGCCGACGCTCCCGCTGACCCCCGGTACGACGCTTCCGCGAGGCAGGCTGGTTGGCTTGAAGGCCTCGATCTCCCTCTTGCGTGCCTGAAGGTCGTCGATGCGACGCTGCACGGACAATCCACGACGGATCCGTTCTCGCTCTCGATCGTGTCGCTCGTAGGAGAAACGGATCGAGCTCTCCAGAGGCAGCTCGGCCTCGATGGCCCTATCGATCTTTCCAACCTCGGCATTCCACCCCGAAAGGGACGCGCCGAGAGTATCTTGCCTCCCGAGCAGGTCCGCGACCGTGCGCCGGAGTTCGTCCTGCTCCGACCTGATCTTCGCGATCTCCGCCTCGACGGCCACGTGCGTCCGCCCAATCTCGTCAAGGCCGTGGCTATGGCGCTGATGCTCTGGATCGGCGCCGCAGTGCGGGCACGGGCGACGGGAGCCAGCGAGCAGCGCCGCCCCGCCCTCGGCGAGGGAAGCCAGCCGGGCGACGTCGCTTGCGTAGACCGCGGCAAGCAGGTCGAAGCGTCCGAGCGTCAGCGTGATCTCGGTAAGCCTATCTTCCAGGCTGGCGACCGCTTCCATGGCCTCCCGCCGTTCGGATCGGAGCGAGTCGAGTCTATCCTGCCTGGTAGCCGCCTCCGCCGAGACTGCCTTGATCGCCTCCTCGATACGCTCTTCCTGTCCCTCAAGGCTCGATGCGTCGGGCCACCCCTGTGCCAATTCCTCCTCCGCGGCCGCCAGAAGCTCCACGATGAGTTCGAGCTTGCCGGCGTTTCCCCTCCGCTGAGTTTCGGACTTCTCCATCGTCACCGTCGAGGAACCGTCGATCCCGGTGAGAAGGAACTTGAAGACGTTCTTGTTGAACGTATCGCCGGCACGCGGGTCGATCTCGGTGGGGCTTCGTTCGGCCATCATGCTTGTCTCGTCCGTCAGGACGTAGGGAGCGAAGTGGCGAAAGGTGAAGGTGTTCTTCTCGGCGTTGAGGGTCCGGTCAATCAGCTTGTCCCCGATGCCAAGCTCGCCGAGCAGGAAAGCGGATATGCTGAGGTTCCTCGTGGCCTTATGATCTGCCGAAAGGGTTCGAATAGGCTGCCCCGGATCTCGCGGGTCAACGTCACCATCGTACAGGTCGAAATGGCCGCCGGAGACCGCGCGCGCGAGCGTAACGCGGCCGCTGGTCGGCAAATCGAGGGTGAGCCAACCGCGCTCGTAACCATTGAGGAATCGGATCTCGGGCAGGGATCCGGCGCCCAGCATGAAATCGAGGGCCGCCAGGACGAAGGACTTGCCGGCGCTTGAGGCACCCCAAACGAGGTTGATCCCAGGCACGAAGTCGAGATCCGACACGGGGACGGCGCTGCCGGTGAAGGCCATCCGGCGCAGGAGGAACCGGCGAGAGGACATAATCAGGCTCGCTGCGCCGGTCCCTCGACCGCGCCGAACGCCTCGGCCCAATGACCGATCCGTTCGCGCAGCCGATCCTTGAACCCGTCCTTGCTGTGGCGATCCACCTCGTCGCGGATCCACGCGGAGCAGCGCTTCAGGTGTTCCGAATAGGGCGTCTCAAGGAGCTCGACGTAAGCGGCGGCCTCGTCGGTAGCATGATACGAGATCCCATCGGCATCATGGGTCTCTCCGACGAGATGACATTGTTGCATTAGCTGCAGGCTCTGCTGGATCAGGCGTCGGCGTATGAGCAGTTCTCCTTGCCGCTCCGGTACTGGAGGGTGGAGGCTTTCGGGACCGCCGTGGTCCCCCGTGTGGACGACGACATGGTCGAACAGGATCATCTCAGGTAGGTCGGCCCCCACCGGCCGCAAATGCTCAAGGACGACCACCGCGCGGATACCCGTCTCTAGCAGCGAGTTGTAGAGCCGGCCGAACCCGTCGAGCCTCATGGCATCCACTTCATCGTCCCCTCGTTGGCGAGGTGGTGACACACGCCTTGTCGGACGGGCACCCGTGCGAGCTTGCCCCCGATGGCCGCCGGCATAAGCGAGGCATGATCCATCACGGCGCATAGCCGATCGAATCCGGTCATGTGCTTACGGCGGTGGACGCCTATCACGCCATGGTAAACATCCTGCTGGAATGCATCGAGCGCCGCCGCATCGGTGTTGTCGCGGTGGAACCGTTTGAAGAAGGAAGCCTCGAAATAGCGCGTACGCTGGTCGCCGAGATCAGGACCGTACTCTCCGTCCGCGAGGACGGCGTCCACAGTCGCAAAGGGCACACCGCGCGCCTCGCCGTAGGCCCGGCGAAGCTGGTCGAGATACTCGACCTCCTCCGGTTGCAGATCCGCAGGCGCCTCTCCGGCCGGTGCCTCCCCGGGAGGTAGCCTCAGCACACGGCCCAACGCCGGCCCTGCGGCGGGATGCTTCACAATGTCGGTCGCGGACAGGTACGAGACCTGGCTGAAGTCGTAGGCCTCGATGAGCGCTTTGATCTCCGGAGTCATTGGGGTCGGCTTGCCGCCGCGCGCGGTGATGCCGGTCTTGCAGTGGGTATCCCACTTCGCCAAGAGCTCGGCCCTCAAGTCCGAAGGATTGAGGATCAGGTCGCGCAGGGTCCCCGAGACGCCCCTGGGAGAGACGAACACGTACTTCGTGGGAAGCGTTTTGTACGCGCCGCCCCCGGCGTGGTGGTAAAACACCTTGCCAAGTTCGACGAGCGCCTCCCCCACCCCGAGCGCGCTGGCATACGTCTTCCGCTTGGACTGGTAGAGATGCCAAGCGCCCTCGTGCTTCGCATCAGTCAGGAATCCGACGACGTCGCGTCCCTTGTCGTTGGCCTGCCCCAGCCGATGGACGGCGACGTATCCTTCGCCGATGCGCTCAACGAACAGCTCGATGAACTCCTCAAGCTGGTCATCCTCCAGCTCTTTCAGGCTTATGGCGAGGCTTTTCACGATCCCGATCCAGGAAGGATGCTCGGCCTAGCGCCTGCCCTTCGGAGGCGACCTAGTAAAGACCGATGCCTGGTCGGACCGCAACCTATACGAGCCCTTCGGTCCGGGAAATCGATCAACCCGACAGACCTGGCTGGCGGGCGATCGTTCGATAGACCGTCGGACGAGACACCGAAAACAGCTCGGCCAGATCCGCGATCGCATACTCGCCCGTGTCATTCATCCAGCGCAGCTCCCGCTGCTGCTTCTCCGATAGCCTGGGCTTCTTGCCGCGCAGCTTGCCCCGGGACCGGGCTATCGTCATTCCCCCGCGGGTTCGGAGACGAATCAGGTCGCCCTTGAACTCGGCGAAAGTCACCAGGATGTTGAAGAACATGCGGCCCGTCGGGTCCGTGGGATCGTAGACGCTTGCCCCCAGGGCCAGCTTGATCCCTCGCCCCGCCAATGCATCGGCTATGGCGCGAGCGTCCGGGACTGAGCGGGCTAGCCGGTCGAGCTTTGGGACGACGAGCGTATCGCCCATCCGGACAGCGGACAGCGGCCAGCGCCTGCGCCAAGCCGGGGCCGTACCTGTTGGTGTCAGTCAGCCCGTGGTCGGTGTAGATCCTGTCGGTCGGTTGAGCAGCGGGCGTAGCCGATCAGGAACGTCGTCATGGCCGAGAGTGTGCGTTTGGCCCCCCGCCATTGAAAGGATTAGCGTACGGGTCTTATGAGACGGAAATCCCCTTTGTTCGGGCGGATCCCAGGCGTCGCGTCCCCCCTGTCCGCTGGCCGATCCCTATCGGACAGGTCTGGATGACGCCTGTGGACGGATCTCTGCCGATGCGCATCCGGTAGAAGAACCGAAGAAAGCGCATGCATGGCAAGCGTTCGAAGCCTGCTCGAAGCGGCCGGTACTTTTTCGCGTTTCCAGCAGTGCGCGAGCGACAGTTCGCTTAGATGCAGCATGACGCACCTCAGACAATCTAAGGTCAGGAAATGCTGGAAGGAAACTTAGTATTACTTCATGGGCTTCGAACGCGGACGTGTCTAATCCAAAATACGTACTTCAGCTACAGGCCTCGGCGCTTTATAGATTCGTTTCAGGGAATCGGGTAGCCTGGCTGCAGAGTATTATTCACAGTGTAGATGCAGTCAATCCTAGATATCCAAGCAGTATACAAGGTAGGCGCCTGTGCTCCTATCGAAATGCACCTCTTGCGGGCGAGCGATCTGCGCCGACACTGAGCGATGTCCGAGCTGCGGCATCGCCGCCAACAACTCTGACCGATCCGAAATATCTCAATTGGAATACTGGATCGCCATCGTCGCAGTTTGGTGCGCCGTCCTGTTCGATTTGTTGATTTTTCGAAAATAGGTCGTCGGGAATGCGAACTGCGCGAAGACGACAGCGGACGCCAACGAGCACCAAAGTGGCCAAGCTGTCGCTCTCACCTCGTAGCTTCGTTCGAACTCATCGGCACGCCATGGGCCGAACGGCGCACGTTGGCTTCGATGCCACGGAGTTTCGTCATCGCACGCCCGGCCGCCCCACCAGAGACAGCGAGCGTCGGCTCAGGGGGCCCGAGCGCCTTCTCGATCTCCTCGAAGCGGGCCCTCGCGTCGGACCAGTCCTGCGCGAAGTCGAACAGTTCGCGCATGGCCGGCGCGATCTCCTTGTAGGCCGTCAGGGCCGCGACGAGCGCACCTAGGGAGAGGCGGCCCTGGATGACGAGGTAGCCGCCGACGGAGAAGAAGAACGGCGTCAGGTTGGACGTGTAGTTGTAGAGACCCTTCAGCTGTCCCTTGAGGTCAGCGATCTCGACGCGCACCCGCTCCAGGCTCTCGGCTTGGCGCATCTGCCGGACGAGGGCCGAGGGCTGCCCGGCCATCGCGTCATCCGGGGCCGTCAGGAGGCTTCCGAGGGCCCGGGTTGCCCTGGGCTACCCTCGTCGGCAGCGTAGCTGGCATCCCAGCCATGCTCGAAGTGCGAACGCTGGAAAGGAGGATGAAGGGGCCGGTGGGGCTAATGTCGGTCATGGGCATCGACATCCTGGTAGATGGCCTCGTCCCCGGCAACGCATTCACGGCTGGAGCCAAGGCCGGCATCCTCCTGACCGTGGCCCTGACTGTCGAGGTGCTGTTCCTCGGGCTCACCGTCGCGAGCGAGCTCGGCGAGGGCGGCGCCTCGAAATGGAAGGTGGTCGGCTCCACCGCGGGCCTTGTCCTGCTGCTGCCGCTTGGGGCGCTGCTCGGTGGCCCGATCCGTGCGATGCCCGCGGCCGTCCAGGGCGGCTTCCTCGCGTTCGGCCTGATCGCGCGGCTCTACCTCGTTACGGAGGAACTGCTCATCGAGGCGCACGAGACCGAGGACCGGCCCTGGGTCACGGCGATGTTCTTCGCCGGGTTCCTACTGCTTCTGCTCCTCGACGAGGCGGTTTCTTGAACACGCGTTCCCCGAGGCACCAGCGTCGTCGGCCCCGGCGAAACCCGGCTCAGTCATCGTGGTGGTGATGATGGTGATGGCCCCGCCCTTCGAAGTACGGCCGATCCTCGTAGCGTCGGGGGTGATGGTGCCGGACGACGATGTCCTCGTGGTCGCCATGGCGGTAGACATCGACGTGGTCGTGCGGCCGCCGCTGGCCGTAACCGCCCTCGTAGTATTGCGCCGACGCAGCTATGGGCGCGAAGGCCAGGGCCACTGCCAGTCCGGCGAAGATCGTTCTCATGGGGCACTCCGACGCTCGATCATATGAGGGCATCCTGGGACGACGGGATTGAACGCGCCCTGAGACCGACGTTCAGCAACCGGCAACCTTCGCGCGTCCCAGGAAGCGAAGGGCCGCGGCGCGAGCTTGCCACCCGGCACCGCGGCCCCTTCCTGCATGCGAGTCAGTGCCGGTGCTCCTCCACCACGGTGCGCTCGTGGACGTCGTCGTGGTGGTCGTGAACGACCGGCCGTTCGCGGTGATGGTGCTCGACGGTCGAATGGGTGTGCTCGACCTCGTCGTGATGACGGTCCCCGTGGACCGCGACACCGCCGGGACCGACGTCCACGTGCTGGGCGAACGCGCCGACTGGGCTGAGCACGAGGGCAGCCGAGGCGGCCAGGGCGGCAATCGTGAGCTTCATCCGCATCTCCTTCGGTTCGGATCGATCTCGGAATGCACCTCTCCGCGAAACCGTTCCGGAATGATTTCCGGTCGGTTTCCGTTCATGTCCGGGCCGAACAGTAGGGACCGAGCGATTGGATTGTGCTTGGCGGATCGAGGATGATTCCGTCGTATATGCGCGATTTGCTGTGGGGCATCGCGCGATCACGCGTGTTGACCAACGGGAGCCGTCGATGAACTTGGCAGGCCGTGGCGTTCATCGTGAGTTCAAGTCGCAGGCGGCACCACTTGTGTCGACAGGCCGGAATCGCGGATAAGGGCGACGATGGACTTCGGTGGATGGCATAGGCGCCGGCAAGCGGCGCGTGACGGGTGGGCGCTGGCCGTCCGCACGCTCATGCTCGTCCTGACGCTCGCGTTCGTCGCCCCGTCCGCGGGGTTCGCCGAGGACCTGACCTTCCATGCCGGCGATCACCATCGAGCCACGGAGCTGACGGTGGTCGAGGCCTCCGCCGCGCCGTCGTCCGCCGACCCCGGCCTCGCGTGCCACGCCCATTGCGGCTGCCATCAGTTGGCCTACCTCGATGGCGCCCCCCTCGCACCCGCACCGGAGCGCCCGCGGCCGTCCTACGCACGGACCGCGGAAGCCCCCGTCGCCATCGCGCCCGGCCGTCCGGCACGACCGCCCCGCACCTGAGGTGACGCCGCGCGCATCCGCGCGCGGATTTTCGTCTGGCCGCCTCATAGGCTCCGGACCCGTCCCTTCTTGAAAGCAGCGGAACGACCGCGGTGGCATGCATGCCCGCCCGGCGTCCCGGTCGAGTGGTTCCCATGCGCATCCTCGTTCTCGCGGTCGTCCTGGCCGTCGGCATAGCCGTCGGCGCGACCGTGCCCGCCGTCTCGGGCTTCGTCCGCAACACCCTGTCGGCGGCGGGGGTACCGCCGACCCTGTTCGCGTTCACCGACGGGCCGGGTGCCGCGGCGCCGGCGACCGAGCCCGACCATGTCGAGGGCGACGGCCACGCCCATGCCAAGCCCGCGACCAAGCCCGCCGCGAAAGTCATGGACGGTCATGGCCACGGCGAGCACGCGCATTCCGAGGCGGAGGGCGAGGAAGGCCACGTCAGGATGACGGCGGAGCAGGTCGAGACGCAGGGCATCCAGGTCGCCAAGGCCGACGGCGGTACCCTGGCGCGCCATCTTCTCGTCCCCGGCACCATCACGCCGGACACTGACCGGATCGCCCGGGTCCCGGCCCGGGTGGTCGGGACCGTGGCCGAGATGCGCAAGCGCCTCGGCGACGCCGTGCAGAAGGACGAGATCGTGGCCGTGCTCGACAGCCGCGAGGTCGCCGACGCCAAGAGCGACTACCTGACCGCTCAGGTCCAGGCCGAGCTCCAGAAGATAAACTTCGAGCGCCAGCAGAAGCTGCTCGCCTCCCAGGCCGCGTCCGAGGCCGCGTTCCAAAACGCGCGCGCGACCTTCCTGGAGAACCAACTGCGCGTCGACCTAGCCCGCCAGAAGCTGTCGGCGCTCGGGCTGAACGCCGCCGAGGTCCAGGCTGCGCAGAAGCGCGACGAGGCCACCCCGAACCAGTCCAGCCTGCGCCGCTACGAACTGCGCTCGCCGTTCGCAGGCCGCGTCGTCGAGCGCAAGGTCGACGTCGGGACCACTGTCGGCAGTCAGGGCGACCCGGCCGATCTCTACACGGTGGCCGACCTTGGAACGGTCTGGATCGAGCTCTCGGTGCCGACCTCCGATCTCGCCAAGGTCAGGGAGGGCGCCATCGTCACCGTCACGCCGAGCCAGGGAGGCGAGGAGAAGCACGAGCGCGGCAAGGTGATCTTCGTCAGTCCGCTGCTCAACGCCGACACCCGTGCCGCCCGGGTCGTGGTCGCCCTCCCGAACAAGGACATGGCGTGGCGGCCCGGTACCTACGTCACCGCCGAGGTCGAGATCGCGACCGAGCAGGTCCCCGTCCGAGTGGCCAAGGCGGCGTTGCAGACCATCGAGGGCAAGCGCGTCGTCTTCGTGCGCACCGAGGAAGGCTTCGAGAAGCGCGAGGTCGAGCTCGGGCGCTCCGACGACGATTCCTTCGAGGTCAAGGCGGGGCTCAAGCCCGGCGAGGAGATCGCGGTGGCCAACACCTTCCTGCTCAAGGCCGAGCTCGGCAAGGCCGAAGCCGACCACGACCACTGAGGGGCGGGACATGATCAGTCGAATTCTCGCCATCTCGGTCCACCAGCGCTGGCTCGTCCTGCTGCTCTCCCTGCTCGCCGCCGGCTTCGGAGGCTACGCGGTGACGAGGCTGCCCATCGACGCGGTGCCGGACATCACCAACAACCAGGTGCAGATCAATACGACGGCGCCGTCGCTCTCGCCGGTCGACGTCGAGAAGCAGGTGACCTACCCCGTCGAGACCGCGCTCGCCGGCATTAAGGGCCTGGAATACACCCGCTCGCTCTCGCGCAACGGCTTCTCGCAGGTCACCGCGGTTTTCGCGGAGAAGCTCGACATCTACTTCGCCCGCCAGCAGGTCGCCGAGCGTCTCGCTCAGGTGAGGGCGGACCTGCCACCGGGGGCCGAGCCGCGGATGGGCCCGATCTCGACCGGCCTGGGCGAGATCTACATGTGGTCGATCCACTACGCGCAGCCCGCCGAACGGAAGGTCTCGGTGTCGGGCAAGCCAGGCTGGCAGCCGGACGGGAGCTACCTGACCCCGGAGGGACAGGCACTCCGAACCGAGCTTGAGCAGGTCGCCTACCTGCGCACGGTGCAAGACTGGATCATCCGTCCGCTGATCAAGACGGTCCCGGGCGTCGCCGGCGTCGACGGCATCGGCGGTTTCGAGAAGCAGTACCACGTCCAGCCCGACCCGACGAAACTCGCCGCACGCGACCTGTCCTTCTCCGACGTCGCCCGAGCGTTGGAGACGAACAACGCCAACCAGGGCGCCCGCTACCTGGAGGACAACGGCGAGGGCTACGTCGTCCGCGCGGCCGGTCGCCTTGAGAACATGGACGAGATCGCCGACGTGGTCGTGGCCACGCGTGGCGGCGTGCCGGTCCGGATCAAGGACGTCGCAGACGTCCGCATCGGGCGCGACCTGCGCACGGGCTCGGGCAGCGAGGACGGGCAGGAGGTCGTCGTCGGCACCGCCCTGATGCTGATCGGCGAGAACAGCCGCACGGTCGCGGCCGCCGTCGACGCCAAGATGGGGCAGATCCGCAAGTCCCTGCCGCCGGGCGTCGAGGTCCAGACGGTGCTCAACCGGACGGTGCTGGTCGAGGCCACGGTCAGGACGGTGGTGAAGAACCTGTCGGAAGGCGCGGCCCTCGTCATCCTCGTCCTGTTCCTGCTGCTCGGCAACATCCGGGCGGCCGTCATCACGGCGCTCGTCATCCCGGTCGCCATGCTGATGACCATGACCGGCATGGTCGAGGCGAAGATCTCGGCCAACCTGATGTCGCTTGGCGCCCTCGATTTCGGCCTCATCGTCGACGGGGCGGTGATCATCACCGAGAACGCGCTGCGCCACCTCGCCGAGCGGCAGCATGGGCTGGGCAGGGCCCTCGACACCGAGGAGCGCCTGGAGACGGTGCGGGCATCGGCCGAGGAGATGATAAAGCCGTCGCTCTACGGGCAGGCGATCATCATCCTGGTCTACGTCCCGCTCCTGACCTTCACGGGGGTCGAGGGCAAGATGTTCGAGCCGATGGCGCTGACCGTGATCATCGCGCTCGTCGCGGCCTTCGTGCTGTCGCTGACCTTCGTGCCGGCGCTGATCGCCATCGTCATCACCGGCAGGGTGACCGAGACGGACAACCTTATCATCCGCGCCCTCAAAGCCCTCTACCGGCCGGTATTGGGCGCTGCGGTCCGGGCGCCATTCCTCTTCGTCGGCGGGGCCCTGCTCCTCTTCGTCGGGGCCGGCGTGCTGTTCACCCGCCTCGGGACCGAGTTCATTCCGCAGCTCGACGAGAAGAGCATCGCGCTCAATGCCACCCGGATCCCGTCGACGTCGCTGACCCAGTCGCAGACGATGCAACTCAACGTCGAGCGGGCGGTCTCGAAGTTCCCGCAGGTCGCCTACGTGTTCTCGAAGACCGGCACCGCCGAGGTCGCCTCCGACCCGATGCCGCCGAACTCGTCCGACACCTTCGTCATCCTGAAAGCCCAGGAGGAGTGGCCCGACCCGAGCCTATCCAAGGCCGAGTTGCAGGAGCAGATCGAGAAGGCGGTCGGCGCGCTCGCCGGCAACGTCTACGAGTTCTCGCAGCCGATCCAGCTGCGCTTCAACGAACTCCTGGCCGGGACCCGCGGCGACCTCGCCGTGAAGGTGTTCGGCGACGAGTTCGAGCCGATGCTCAAGGCCGCCAACCAAGTGGCCGCCTTGCTCCGCGGCATCGACGGCGCCGAGGACGTGAAGGTCGAGCAGGCGGCGGGCCTCCCGTTCCTGGAGATCAAGATCAACAAGGCCGAGGCCGCACGATACGGGCTCAGCACCGGGGCGATCCAGGAGGTCATCGGGGCCGCCATCGGCGGCCGGGAGGCCGGCGTCGTGTTCGAGGGCGACCGGCGGTTTCCCATCGTGGTGCGCCTAACCGACAAGGTCCGCGAGGACCGCGAGGCCTTGGAGAACATCCCGGTGCCGCTGCCGCCGGGCCCGAACGGGCGCGCGACTTCCGTACTCCTGAAGCAGGTGGCCTCCTTCTCGGTGAGCGAGGGACCGAACCAGATCTCCCGGGAGAACGGCAAGCGCCGGGTGGTGGTTACCGCCAACGTCCGGGGCCGCGACATCGGCTCGCTCGTGGCCGAGGCGCAGGCGAAGGTCGGCAGCCAAGTCCAGCTTCCGCCGGGCTACTACGCGACCTGGGGTGGGCAATTCGAGAACCTCGCCTCGGCCAAGCGGCGGCTGACGGTCGTGGTGCCGGTCTGTTTCTTCCTGATCTTCCTGTTGCTTTACTCGGCCCTGGGTTCGCCGCGGGACGCGCTGCTGGTGTTCAGCGCGGTGCCGCTCGCCCTCACCGGGGGGATCTTCGCCCTTTGGCTGCGCGGCATGCCGGTCTCGGTTCCGGCCGCGGTCGGGTTCATCGCGCTCTCGGGCGTGGCGGTCCTCAACGGCCTCGTCATGCTGACCTTCATCAAGCAGCTCGTGGCGGAGGGCCGATCGAAGCGCGAGGCCATCCTGGAGGGTGCCATGACCCGCCTGCGTCCGGTGGCGATGACGGCGCTCGTCGCATCGCTCGGCTTCGTGCCGATGGCCATCGCCACCGAGACGGGGGCCGAGATCCAGCGGCCGCTCGCAACCGTGGTCATCGGCGGCTTGATCAGCGCGACCCTGCTGACGCTGATAGTGCTGCCGGCGCTCTACGCCCGCTTCGGCAAAGCCGCGATGCCGAAGGCCGCCAAGCGGCCGACGGAGGCGGTGTCGCGACACCTCAAGGCGGCGGAGTAGCCCCGGTGCGCGTCCTCGCGATCACGGCCGCCATTGCCTCCCTGTCCACCTTCGCCACCACTCCCGCATCGCCTGCGGTGGGGGTCGAGGGCGGCGACGCACCGTTTGGGTCGTCCTGGGGACCGGTCGACACGGTGCCGCGTCCGCTCAAGGTAGACCGCGAGGCCAACCTGACCGCC
Organism: Methylobacterium sp. PvP105; assembly: GCF_017876975.1. Classification (NCBI taxonomy): domain Bacteria; kingdom Pseudomonadati; phylum Pseudomonadota; class Alphaproteobacteria; order Hyphomicrobiales; family Methylobacteriaceae; genus Methylobacterium; species Methylobacterium sp. PvP105. The sequence continues at coordinate 4,417,186 of NZ_JAGIPA010000001.1, forward strand.
CTCTACTATCCGCATGGCTGGCCGCCGGCCCTCGGGGCGGGCACCGCGGAGGTGGTCCTCGTCGTCTGCCGGGACGAAGGGCTGCAACAAGTGGTCTGGGTCGGCCTGCCGATGTCGGGCGAGGCCCTGGCGAGGACGCGGCGCGCCATCCACGACGAAGGCGTGCGCCGCTATGGCGAGCCCGCACCGGGGCCGATGGCCGATTCCGAGCTCTGGCCGGGCGGCCGAGCGCTCCTGGCCAGCCGCGAGGTCACGGATGGGCGGCGCGAACTCGTCATGACCGCATTCGGCCCCGGCTACACAGCCTGCTCGGCGGCCCATCGCGACGCGACCGGACACCCGGCCGGCGTGCATGTCGCCGAACTGATCGGTGTCGACGTCCCCTGATGAGGCTCCCCGGTGCACATCCCGACCGGTACGGCATGCGCGGGCGCGGATCACTCGAAGTCGGAAGCCCGTTCGATGGCGCCCGGACGACGAGCATGGCCGGCATTGACCTCGCGGCGTTTCGGTACGGCACGGCGGGGCGAAGCGACGAGGCCGGGATGAAGCCCCCTGCCAAGAGGAGCCGCGTGCGGGGCCGGACGGCCAGGGCCGGCGTGCTCGAAAGCGGGGGATGCATCGCGCGCCTGCAGCCTGCACCGGGCGGTCCGTCGGCACCGGCCGCCTTGGCCAGTTCCACGCTTGCCGGAACGCCTCGGTCCTTGGCCGCGTCCCTGATCGGGCTTCGGCGGTCTCGGGACCGGGGTACCGACGGCGCCTGGCGCCGTGCGTTGGCGTGCCTGCTCGCCTTTGCCCTGATCATAGCCCTCGTGAACCCGGCCCTGGCATCGCCCCGGGTCGGGCCGGACCACGGGAATGGGCTCGGCACGTCGTCCCTGTTCGAGACGAATGCGACCGTGTCGGCCGCGGACGACCGCTCGGACCGAGGGCGCCCTGGATCGGCCCGGTGCAACGGTTGCTGCCCCTGCCATTCGGCCATTCGGCCCGACTGCGGCCTTGCGGTGCCCGCGCGCGTCGCGCGGGCCCTGGAATTTCCGATTTCCGGCGACGGCTTCCGGTCCCGGAAGGCCGACCCGCCCCACGAGCCGCCACGCGCCTGACCGCTCGGCTGCCGCGAGCCGCGGCGGCGCCCCGGGTCGAAGAGCCCCGTCCCGTGACCCGGATGTGAGTGCGCTTGCCTCGCGTGAGCGCGTGGCCCGTCGCCGTGACGGAGCCGCAGGTCGGAACCGCCTACGAGATCAGGTGGAGCGATGCGCGTTCCCAGTCCCCCCTTGACCAACCCCGCACGGCCGACTGTCGGCCCGGGAGCCGACGGCCTCCGGCCAGCCCGATCACGCCCTTCGGCGAACGTCTCGGGCCCCTCAGTGCGAGGAAGCCGACAGCCGTCGGACACCCCGAAAGCGGTCTGCCCGCCCGGAGCGAGGCTCGGGCCATGTCGGCTCGGTCGGCGCGCCCTCGCGGTAGCGCTCGCGGCACTCGCGGCCGCGGCCGGCAGCCCACGGGCCGAGACGCTGGAGGGCTCGCTGGGGCGCGCCTACCGCGCGAACCCGGAGCTGAACGCGACGCGGGCGGGCTTGCGGGCGACGGACGAGGAGGTCGCGATGGCGCGGGCCGGCTACCGCCCGACCGTCGCCGCGGACGCGGACATCGGGGTACAAAACGTGCAGGGGGCCTCAGGTGGCGAGCGCTTGGCGCGCACCTCGTTCCCGCGAGGTGCGGGGCTGACCGTCGAACAGACCCTCTTCAACGGCTTCCAGACGGACAACGACACCCGTCGTGCGGAATCGAACGTGCTCGAACAGCGCGAGGTTTTGCGCTCCGCCGAGAACACGATCCTGTTCAATGCCGCGCAGGCCTACATGGATGTCCTGCGCGACACCGCGACCGTAGAGCTCAACCGCAACAACATCGCGGTTCTGGAGGAGCAGCGCCGCCAGACGAGCCTGCGCTTCAGGCTCGGCGAGTTGACCCGGACGGATGCCGCGCAGGCCGACGCCCGCTTGGCCGGAGCCCGCTCGCAGCTGAGCGCGGCGGAGGCGCAGCTCCGTGCCCGCACAGGCGTCTTCCGCCAAGTCATCGGCGTGGACCCGCACCGGCTTGCCCCCGGACGCCCGCTCGACCGCCTGGTCCCGCCACGTCTCGAACTCGCGCTCGGCATAGGGCTGGCCGAACATCCACGGATCCTCTCCGCGCTCCACGCGGTCGATGCCGCGGAGGCGCAGGCGAAGGTTTTCGAGGGGAGGCTCTACCCTCGGGCCGGCGCCTCCGGCGTCGTGCAGAGGCGCCGCGACGAGGAGGAGCCGGGGGACGATGTCCTCGCGGCCGGGATCACCGGGCAGGTGACGGTTCCCGTCTACGAGGGCGGGCAGGTCTACGCCCAGGTCCGGCGGGCCAAGGAGCAGGCCGGGCAGCTGCGCATCGAGGCGGAGCAGGTGCGCGACGCGGTCCGCGCCGGCATCGTCGCAGCCTGGGCACAGCTTGAGGCCTCGAAGGCGCAGGTCGCCGCCTCACAAGCCCAGGTCCAGGCCAACGAGGTGGCGCTGGCCGGCGTGCGGGACGAGGCGCGGGCCGGCCAGCGCACCACCCTCGATGTCCTGAACGCCCAACAGGAACTGCTCAACGCCCGGGTGGGCCTGGTCGTGGCGCAGCGCGACCGCGTCGTGTTCTCCTACGGCCTGGTCCAGGCGCTCGGCCGCCTCACCGCGCGCTTCGCGGAGCTGCCCGTGGCCCCCTACGGCGCCAAGGCCCATTACGACCAGGTCGAGAACCTCTGGGCGGGCCTGCGCACGCCCGACGGCCGCTGACGCCCAGTCCGGGTCCCCCTTCCTCCCCCCGGATCGCCCGCGGCCCGGCCACCCTGCGCCAACCCTGCTTCCAACCCTGCCGCCGACACGGAACGGCGCCGGAAGCCCAGAGGCCCTCACGAGAGAGGGCCGGACACCATGTCGGAGCCCTTCTTGGTCACGCCCTCCCTGATTCATGCCTTGGCCCATCGGATGACGGGGGTCGATTACCCCCACAGCCGCTGGTGGGTCGACCTCCTGGCCCTGCTCGCCTTCGTGGTCGCGCCGGCCTGGACAGTATGGCTGCTGGTCCGGCTCGGCCTGCGATGGCTGGAGCCGGGAGGACGTCGACGGGTCCACCCGGTTGCCGTTCCGTCGCGCCAGCCCCGGACCGGATCGGTGCCGTCTTCGGGCGGCGCCCGCGAGGGCACCTATGGCTGGCGCCTGGAGCGTTTCGTCGTCCGTGCGACGCTGCGCTTCCAGCTGCGTCTCGTGCTGCTCTCGCTGCTGACGCTGCCCGCGGCGTGGCTCCTCCTCGAAATCCCCAAGCACATCATCAATCGCGCCATCACCGACGCTGATGGGGATGGGCATCCGGAGATGGTGGTCCTCGGCTTCACCCTGAGCCAGGTGGAGCTACTGTTCGCCCTGTGCGGGAGCTATCTGGCCGTGCTCACGCTCGGCGGGCTCTCGAAGTATGCGGTCAACCGGTCGCGCGGCCGCGTCAACGAGCGTCTCGTGCGCCGCCTGCGCCTCGCCATCCTCCGTCGCGCGCGCGACGAGCCCTCGCCCGATCGACGGGCCGCGCTGGCGGCTGTGGCCATGCAGGAAGTCGAGCCGATCGGCTATTTCGGCGGGAGCCTCGTTGTCGTGCCGCTCGTGCAGGGCGGAACGCTCGCGACCAGCATCGTCTTCCTGCTCCTCCAGAACGCCGCCCTCGCGTTGGCGGCGCTGATGATGCTGCCGGTCCAGCTCACGCTGCTGCCGCCCCTGCAGCGGCGCCTGAACGCGAAGGTGCGCGAGCGGGTTCACGCGACGCGGGCCTTGGGAGGTCTCCTGACCGCGGCGCCGGCCGGTCGGGAGGCCACGCCGCCACGCGACCGGCCCGCACCGACGCCGGCCCGGCCGCGGCAGATGCGCTTGGCCGAGGACCTTGAGCGCGTGCGCGTCGAGATCAACGACCTCAAGGGCCGCCTCAAAGGCTTGTACAACTACACCTCCAACCTGACGCCGTTCTTCTTCTTCGCGATCGGCGGCTACCTGGTCGTGCAGGAGCGCCTCTCGCTCGGCGCGCTCGTCGCCGCGCTGGCGGCCTACAGGGAGATCGCGCCGGCGATGCGCGAGGTGTTCGATTTTGTCCAGAGCTGGTCCGACGCGAACGCCCGCTTCGAGGAGGTCACGACGGCGCTCCGCCCCGCTCCGCCCGACCCTGCACCCCGGTAGGCCCGAGCGGCCAAGCGTTCAATCCGGCCGCTCCGGCCGGCCCGGGGCGCCCGCCGCGGGCGGCAGGAAGGCGACGCGCAGGAGGTCGACGAGGTGGCGGCGGTTCACGAGGAACAGGATGGCGGCGAGCCCGAGATAGATCCATGCGAGCGCGGCCAGCGTCGCCACCGTGCGCGCCGCGTCGTCCCGGTAGGCGAAGGCCAGCACCACCTGCAGGCCGAAGAGGCTGGCCAGGGCGAATGCCGAGAGGAGGTCGAGACGTAGCCGCAGCAGCAGGCCTAACGCGAACAGCGATTGCGCGGCGGTCAGGAAGAACTCCTCCACCTGGCGGGCGTCGAGCGGCAGGTTCGCCAGCGAGCCCGCGCCGACGCTCATCGCGAGCGGCAGCATGCCGACCAGTAGCGTCCACTGGCTGATCTTGTCGCTGACGAGGGTGCCGAGACCGTTGGCGGCCCGGCCCGCCAGCACGAACAGGACCGCGACGGTCATGGCCGGGGCTTCGCTCGCCAGCGGCGCGAGCCACTGGATGAGGAGGAACTCGTCGAGGCCGAGGACCCGGCCGGCGCCGACCAACGCCTCGGCGAACGGCTCGGCCGAGATCAGGATGATCCCGCAGGCGACCAACGTCAGGGCCGCCGTCGCGGCCCACCGCCTTGCCACGGGCAACGCGTTCAGGGCGGCGGCAGGGCCGGGCTCCTCATCCTCATCCTCATTTTCGTCCTCAGGCGCGCTGCGGGTGCGCCAGACGTAGGCGCCGAAGAACGCCGCCAGGACCACGAAATCGAGCGGCCCGATGCCGTCCTTGAGCACGATGACGAAGGCGTACAGGCTCGCCAGGAGCAGGAAGGCGACCTCGACCGCGTTGGCTCGGGTCAACTCCACCGCGCGGCCACCGCCCCGCGCCCAATGGATGGCGACCAGGAGCGGCCAGGCCAAGCCGACGAGCAGCCGGTTGGCCCCCGTCATGTTGGCGGCGGCGTAGTGCACGTACTGCGAGCCCGGCCCCACCTTGCCGGCCTGGTAGGCGTAGTAGAGGTCGACCGCATATTCGGGCAGCACGGTCACGAGGGCGACGACGGCGATGATCAGCCCCTGCGAGACGTGCCGCTCGGCGGCTTCCGCCCCCCAGGACAGCAGGAAGCCCGCCGCGAGAATGGCGGCCCCGAAGGCCGCCGTCTCGCCGATGGGCCCGACCTGCAGGCCGGTCAGCCGCAAGGTAAGGGCCGGCGTCGCCGCCGCGACCGCGAGGGCGACCAGCATCAGGAAGTGTCCCACTCGTCCCTCCTCGTCACACTCACGGGCCGTGGCAGCCGGGCGCGGGCGGTCTCCGTCGGCGGGCGCCGCCGTCGGGCGGGCCCACGGCCGCGGCGGGGTGACCGAACCTCGCCGGGCGCCCTACCCGATGTGTCTGGCGGCCGCGACCAATCCCGCCCCTATCACGCTGGCGGCGCTCACCCGAGGTGCGTGATCGGCCGATTGGAGGGTACTCCGTTCGGCTCTCCGACAGGGACGGTGCGGCCGCGCCGAACGGCTGGCGTGAGCCGAGGACGCACCCGGTCCGCAGGGCGGCGACCGCCGGCTCGAGCCCTCACGAAATCTCCCCCTCGGCGGCGGCGCGCCGCCGATCGGACACGAGGAATCCGTCGAGGAGCAGCAGCACCACGCCCGCCGAGATCCAGACGTCCGCCAAGTTGAAGGTGAACCAGCGGATGCCGCCGGTGTGCAGGTCGAGGTAGTCCGTGACGACGCCGTCCATGAGCCGGTCGACGAAGTTGCCGGCGGCCCCGCCCGCTATCGCGGCGAGCCCGAGGCGTTCGAGCCCGCCGCCCGCGGCCAGGGCCCAGCCGGCCACGAGGCAGGTGAGCGTGCCCTGGATGGCGAGGAGCAGCGCCAGGGAGGACGGGTCGTGCGCCGGGAACAGGCTGAAGCTGATGCCGTGGTTGAACGACAGGCTCAGGTCGACGAAGGGCAGCGCTCCCCTGACGGCGCCTTCCTCCAGCCACGCCTCGGCCGCCGCCTTCGCGCCGAGGTCGATGGCCGCGGCGACCACCGCCACCCCGGCCACGGTCGCGGCCCGGCTGGCCCACCCTGACCAGGAGATCATCAGGCCCTCAGGAGACGGAGCGCGTTGGCCGTCACCAGGACGGTCGCGCCGGTGTCGGCAAGGATGGCCGGCCAGAGGCCGGTGACGCCTGCGATGGTCGTCACCAGGAACACGGCCTTCAGGCCGAGGGCGATCGCGACGTTCTGCCGGATGTTGCCCAGGGTCGCCCGAGAGAGGGAGACCAGCGCGGCCACGTCGCCCACCCGGTCGTTCAGCACCGCCGCGTCCGCCGTTTCCAGGGCCGCGTCGGTGCCGCCGCCCATCGCGATGCCGACGCTGGCGGCGGCGAGCGCCGGCGCGTCGTTGATGCCGTCGCCGACCATCGCCACCGGAGCTGCCGCCTTCAGGGCCGCGATCTCGGCGAGCTTATCCTGAGGCAGGAGCTCGGCCTTCACGTCGAGCCCGAGTTCGGACGCGACCGCCTCGCCCGTGCGCCGGTTGTCGCCGGTCAGCATCACGCTGCGGACGCCGAGCTTCCGCAGGGCCGAGATGCCTGCCGCCGCGTCGGCGCGGGGCTCGTCCCGGACCGCGATGGCGCCCAAGGCCTCGGCGCCGCGGACGACGATGACCACTGTCTTGCCGCCGGCTTCCAGGTCCGCGACCGCGCGCTCGGCCTCGGAAGTGAGCTGCGCACGCTCGGCGGCGTGGCGCGGGGAGGCGACGAGCACCGTCTGACCCATCACCGTGGCCGACACCGCCTTGCCGGGGATGGCGCGTGCGTCCCGCGCCGGGCGCAGCGGCACCCCGTCCGCGCTCGCTCGGTCGAGGATGGCCAGGGCGATGGGATGGCTGCTTCCACTCTCGACCGCGGCGGCCAACCCGAGAAGCGAGCGCTCCGACGCGTCCGGTGCGAAGGCCAGGATGTCCGAGACCCGCGGCCGTCCAGCGGTCAGCGTCCCGGTCTTGTCGAACGCGACCGTGCGCACCCGCCCGATGACCTCCAGTGCGGCGCCGCCCTTCACGAGCAGCCCGCGCCGCGCTCCGGCGGCCAGTCCCGAGGCGATGGCCGCCGGGGTCGAGAGCACCAGCGCGCAGGGGCAGGCGATGAGGAGGAGCGCCAGGCCCCGGTAGATCCAGGTGCCCCAGTCGGCGCCCAGCAGCGGCGGCACGACCGCGACCGCGGCCGCGAACGCGAACGCGATGGGCGTGTAGACCGCGCTGAACCGGTCGATGAAGCGCGCCGTGGGCGACTTCGACGCCTGCGCTTCCTCGACGAGGTGCAGGATGCGGGCGACCGTGTTGTCGGCCGCCGTCTTGGTGACCCGAACCTGGAGCGCGCCATCGGCGTTGACGCTGCCGGCGTAGACATGGTCGCCGACCTCCTTGGGCTTCGGGACCGACTCGCCTGTGATGGGGGACTCGTCGAGGCTCGACGCGCCGTCGGTGATCACCCCGTCGGCGGGCACGCGGTCGCCCGGTCGCACGATCACGACCTGACCGATGGCCAGCAACGCGGCTGCCACCTCGCGGATGGTGCCATCGACCTCGTCGACCAGGCGGGCGATCTTCGGCACCAGGGCGGCGAGCGCCTTGATGCCGGCCCGCGCCCGGCCCGCCGCCACGACCTCCAGCATCTCGCCGACCGTGAACAGCAGCACGACGATGGCGGCCTCCTCGGCGGCGTGGATGGCGAGCGCACCCGCGGTCGCGACCGTCATCAGCATCTCGATTGAGAAGGGCGTGCCGGCGAACGCCGCCACGGCCGCGCGGCGGCCGTAGTAGGCGAGGCCGACGAGCGCCCCCGGCCAGTAGGCGTACTCGCCCGCCACGCCCGGTGCGATCCGCTCGACCAAGAAGCCGGCGGCGAACAGGGCGCCGATCAGGATGCCCAGCAGCGCCTTCCGGCTACGCCAGAGCGGCGGCTCGGGCTCCTCCGCGGTCTCGACGGGCGGGGCGCCGCCCGAGGCTTGCGCCAAGGCCAGGTCCGCGGCCGTGGGAAGCGGCGCGACGCCGTAGCCCAGGCGCTCGATCCGCCCCTCCAATTCGGTCCTCGGCGTCGCGGCCTCGTCGAGCGCGAGGTCGAGGACCTGACTGCCGTAGTTCACGCGCACGTCCGCGACGCCCGGCAGCCGGGAGACGGCGGTCTCGATCTTCCCGGCGCAGGTTGGGCAGTCCATGCCCTTGACCCTGTAGCGCAGGGCCTGCGGTCCGTTCGTGGGGAAGGATGTGCGGTCCGCGCCGGCGGCCTGGTTCATGGTGCGCTCCGTTCGCCGGGCTCCTGGTCCGGACTGGGAAGGCCCCCTAGATGCACCCTGTAGTCGCTACAGGGTCAAGGCCGTGCGGACCGCCTCTTCCATGACGATCGGCAGCCTCGCGGAGGCCACGCAGACCCGTGTCGAGACGGTCCGGTGGTACGAGAAGGTCGGGTTGCTGCCCCCGCCGGCGCGGTCGAGCGGGAACTACCGGCTCTACGGGCCCGAGCACCTGCGCCGACTGAGCTTCATCCGCCGCGGTCGCGCCCTGGGCTTTACCGTGGAGCAGATCCGGGACCTGCTCGCCCTGGCGGACGACCGGGAACGCTCCTGCGGCGAGGTCGACACCATCGCCCGCGCCCATCTCGCCGACGTGGAGCGCAAGCTGGCCGATCTGACCCGGCTCGCCTCGGAGCTGCGCGAGGTCATCGGCCAGTGCGGCTGCGGGTCGGTCGCGGATTGCCGCATCATCGAGGCCCTGTCGCCATTGGGTGAGCCCGCGTAAGGGATCTAGGCCCAGGTCAGCGAGCGACGTGGGAGGCCGTCAGCACACGGCGCTCGAACTGCCCCTTTGCCACGAACCGGCAGCACGCTACGGCGAGAACAGCGGCCGTAGCCGCGACTTAGACTCGGCGCGCGGCGGTCCGGACGTGCGGTCTGACGCAACGGCGGCGACCTGCGTTCCTCCGGCCTCAGGAATGGCGTTCCTTCATCACTAGCTCGGCCTTTCCGGACGTGCAGGCTTGTCACGATTTCGCCATCACGACGCCCGCTAGGCACTAGCTCCGCCTTGAAACCGAGAGGCGGATTTGCGGTGAGATGTAAGTTCGACCTGCCACCGCGAAGTAATTTCGAGGACTGGCAGATGTCGACCACCAAGCCGACGCCTCGTCCAGGCGCGGCTAGGCATGAGGGGATCTGCGACGCCCGCATAAGCGGAAGCCGAGCGACTACTTCGACGCAATCGGTACGGGGGCGAAATTCCTCTGTGATTGTTGCGCGACGCCAGTGTTTAGGCCAGGAATGCGCGACCAACCCCGCGACGAGCCTGGGAAACTGAGCGCCCTGGTTACCTCCTCGAACCGGGCTCGCGCGTCCGACCAGCCCTGCGCGAAGTCGAACAGCTCCCGCAGGGCCGGCGAGATCTCCTTGTAGGCCGCGAGTGCGGCGACCAGCGCGCCGAGCGAGAGCCGGCCCTGGATGACAAGGTAGCCGCCGACCGAGAAGAAGAAGAACGGCGTCAGGTTGGCCGTATAGTTGTAGAGGCCCTTGAGCCGGCCCTTCAGATCGGCGATCTCGACGCGCACCCGCTCCAGCGCCTCGGCTTGGCGCATCTGCCGGAGGAGGACCGGAGGATGTTCCGCGGTCCCGGCTTCAGGCGCGGTCAGGAGGCCGCCGAGCGTCCGGGTCGCGTGCACCCGCTCACGCACCTTGGCGTTCAGGCGCCGCTGCAGCCGCGGCAGGAGCGTGAGCTGCACCGGCAGCATCACCAACGCGGCCAGCGCCAGGGCGGCATCCTGGAGGAGTAGGAAGGCCACGCTGGTCAGGAGCGTGCCGCCCTGGACGAAGGGCACGGCCACCAGGCCCGCGCCGGCGTAGCCGATCGGCTCGACCTCCTGCACGGCGACGGCGGCCAGCGCGGCGCGGCGCTCGGGCGACCGTTCCCCACGGGCCCGCCGGAAGACGGCGAGGCGCAACCGGCGCACGAGGCGCTCGTTGAGGCCGCCGCGCGTCCGGTTGACCGCGTACTTGGCGAGGCCGCCCAGCGTCAGCACGGCGAGGTAGCTCGCGCACAACGCGAACAGGAGTTCGACACGTCCCAGTTCGAGCCCGAGGAAGGCCATCCCGGGATGGCCGTCGCCCTCCGCGTCCGAGAGGGCGTGGTTGATGATGTGCTTGGGGATTTCCAGGAGGAGCCACGCGGCCGGCAGCGTCAGGAGCGAGAGCAGCAGCAGCCGCAACTGCGGGCGCAGCGTCGCCCACAGGACGTAGCGCTCAAGGCGCCACTCTTCCGGACTTCCCGCGCCGCGCCGGCGCCGTTCGCGCAGCGTGCGCCAGGCGAGGCGCAGCGCCATCCACCCCGTCCAGGCCGGCGCCAAGACGAGGACAAAGAGCGACACGAGCTCCATCCACCAATGGCCGTGGGGTCCGTCGAGGCCGGCGACACGGTGGATCAGGTTGTGGACGACGATGGGCGTGAACAACGATGGCACCGCGACGGGAAGGTGGATGCAGGCGGAACAGGTCCCGCCGCGCAATCAAGCCGGATGGGAGGGCGTGCCGGCCTACATGCGTTCCTTGATGCCGGTGCCGACGAGCCACCAGTTCACCGGGTAGCTCGTCAGAAATCCCGTGACCATGGCGAGCTGCATGGCGGCCCAGAACTCGACCGAGTTCACCGGCGCCCGCTGACCCGTCAGGTGCGGGAACAGGTAGAACTGCGCGAAGGCCATGAACCCGTACATACCGACCTGCCACGCGATCAGCGAGGCGGTGTCCGCCTTCACGGCCGCCACGAGTCCCTCGCCGGGGGAGAGCCCCCGCATCGGCACGATGGCGTAATACTGGAACACGATGCCGAGCGCGTAGGCGAAGACGAAGTCCAGCACCCAGACCGCGTACATCTTCTCCTCGAACAGCGAGTGCCAGCCGAACCAGACCGCCACGGCCGGCACCAGGAAGGCGAGCCACTCGGCGGCGACGTCGCCCAGCATGCAGCCGCTGCCGCAGTGGAGAGCGCCCTTGCCGACCATCACCGGGAACGGCGTGCCGGTCATGTTCGGCGGCTCCTCGCCCCGCTCCTTGGCGAGGTGGTGCGACTCCATCGTGGCGAGGCGCCCGTATCGGAAGTACGCCCAGACCACGGCCACCGTGCCGAATAGGGCGCTGACCGGCCAGACCACGTTCATCACGGTCATGTGCTGCGGGTGGCGGATGACCTGCACCGACAGCAGGACGGCGCACGCGGCCCCCAGCAGCAGGGACGCGACGGCGAGGGCGTGGAGCCAGGTCGGGAACATGGAGGCTCCTAGCGGGCGGACGAGGGATCGAGCTTCGTCGCCCGCAGGCGCAGGGCGTTGCCGATCACGCTGACCGAGGACAGCGCCATCGCCGCGGCCGCGATAACCGGCGAGAGCAGGATACCGAGGAACGGGTAGAGGATGCCCGCCGCCACCGGCACGCCGGCGGCGTTGTAGATGAAGGCGAAGAACAGGTTCTGGCGGATGTTGCCCATCACCGCCTGCGACAGGCGCCGGGCCCGCACGATGCCGACGAGGTCGCCCTTGAGCAGCGTCAGGCCGGCGCTCTCGATGGCCACGTCCGTGCCCGTGCCCATGGCGATGCCGACGTCCGCCGCGGCGAGCGCGGGAGCGTCGTTCACGCCGTCTCCGGCCATCGCGACGACCTGACCGGCGGCCTTGTGGCGCTCGACCACGGCGGCCTTCTGATCGGGCAGCACCTCGGCCTCGACCTCCTCGATGCCGAGCCGGCGCGCCACGGCATCGGCGGTCGTGCGGTTGTCCCCGGTCAGCATCACGACCCGGATGCCCTCGGCCCGAAGCGCGGCGAGCGCCTCGGGCGTCGTCGCCTTGACGGGGTCGGCGATGGCGATGACGCCGGCCACGCGCCCGTCGACGCCCGCGAAGATCGCCGTGGCGCCATCGCGCCGGAGCTCGTCGGCCTCGGCCGCGTGAGCCGAGACATCGACGCCCTGCTCGCGCAGGAAGGTGGCGTTGCCGAGGGCCACGCGCCGCCCCTCGACGGTGCCGAGCGCGCCCTTGCCGGTCGGGCTGTCGAAATCCTCGACGGGGGAGGCCGCGATCCCGCGCTTCCCGGCGGCCGCCACGATGGCCAGGGCGAGCGGGTGCTCGCTCGCCCGCTCGACGCTCGCCGAGAGGCGCAGCACTGTAGCCTCGTCGAAGCCGGCCGCCGCCACGACCCGCGTCACCGCCGGCTTGCCCTCCGTCAGCGTCCCTGTCTTGTCGACCACCAGCGTGGTGACCCGCTCCATGCGCTCCAGGGCCTCGGCGCTCTTGACCAGCACCCCGGCCTGGGCGCCGCGGCCGACCCCGACCATGATCGACATCGGCGTGGCGAGGCCGAGCGCGCAGGGGCATGCGATGATGAGCACCGCGACCGCCGCAAGCAGCGCGAACGTGAAGCGCGGCTCCGGCCCGAACGCCATCCAGGCGACGAAGGCGAGCACCGCCACGCCGATGACCGCCGGCACGAACCAGCCGGCGACCTGGTCGGCGAGGCGCTGGATGGGCGCGCGCGAGCGCTGCGCCTCGGCCACCATTTGGACGATACGGGCCAGCATGGTGTCGCGCCCGACCTTGGTCGCCTCGACCACGAGCGAGCCGGACTGGTTGAGGCTGCCGCCGATGACGCTGGCGCCGACCTCCTTGCCGACGGGCATGGATTCCCCCGTCACCAGGCTCTCGTCGACCGAACTGCGGCCCTCCACGACGGCGCCGTCGACCGGCACCTTCTCGCCGGGGCGCACGCGCAGACGGTCGCCGACGCCGATGGCGTCGAGCTGCACCTCCTCGTCCGTACCGTCGGGGTGGATGCGCCGGGCCGTCTTCGGCGCGAGATCGAGCAGCGCGTGGAGCGCGCCACCGGTGCTCTCGCGGGCGCGCAGTTCCAGCACCTGCCCGAGCAGCACCAGCACGGTGATGACCGCGGCCGCCTCGAAATAGGCCGGCACCGCCCCGCCGTGCCCGCGCAGCGCCTCCGGGAAGAGCCCGGGCGCGAACGTCGCGACCACGCTGTAGGCCCAGGCCACCCCCGTCCCGAGGGCGACCAGGGTGAACATGTTCAGGTTGCGCGAGACCACGGAGCGGTAGCCCCGTTCGAAGAACGGCCAACCGGCCCAGAGCACGACCGGGGTCGCCAGCGCGAACTGGATCCAGTTGGAAGTCTGCTGGCCGAGGCGCTCGGTGAGGCCGAACAGGTGGCCTCCCATTTCCAGCGCGAACACCGGCAGGGTCAGGACGAGCCCGACCCAGAACCGCCGGGTCATGTCGACGAGCTCCTCGCTCGGGCCTTCGTCGGCGCCGACCATCGCCGGCTCCAGGGCCATGCCGCAGATCGGGCATGCCCCGGGGCCGACCTGCCGAACCTCCGGGTGCATCGGGCAGGTGTAGATCGTGCCCTCGGGCACCGGGTCGGCCTTCGTCGCGGCTTGGCCGGGGTCGACGTAGCGGACCGGGTCGGCCTCGAACTTGGTCCGGCAGCCGTTCGAGCAGAAGTAGTACGGGTGGCCGCCGTGCTCTGCCCGGTGCTTCGTCGTATGCGGGTCGACCATCATCCCGCAGACCGGGTCCTTCACACGGTAGGCACCCGCGTCGTTCGCCGCGATGCCGGCCTGGTCGCCGTGCGCATGGCTATGAGCGTGCCCGTGACCGTGACCGTGACCGGCATGGCCGTGGCCGCCCGCGCAGGCGTGGCCTCCCGAAGCGGGGTGGTGTCCCTGTGGCGCGTCGTTCATGACCGCTCCTTCCGCATGGCCGAGGAGGCGCCGCCGGGCCTTGAGCGACCCGACGGCAGCCGGCGGCTTACTGGCGGCCTTCCTTCTGGGCATTCTTGTCGAGCCAGGACTTGAGCTCGGCGATGCTCTTCTCCTGCTCCTGGATGGTCTTCTCGGCGATCTTCTTCGCCTCGGGATTGTCGCCGTTCCTCAGGCCGACCTGGGCCATCGCGATGGCGCCCTGGTGGTGCGGGATCATCGCGCAGATCCAGGCGACGTCGGCGTCCTTGGCCATCATTCCCTGCATCATGGGGCCGTTCATCGACATCATGGCCTGCTGCAGGCCCTTCTGCGCCTCGGTCATCTGGCCGCCCATGCCCTGCATGGCCTGGGACATGTGACCCTGCATGTCCTTCATCGAGCCCTCCTTGGCGGCCGACGCCGCCTTGCAGGCCGCGGGCATCTCGAACGAGGGCTCCTGCATGGAGCCGCGGTCGTGGTCGGCGGCGAAGGCCGCCCCTGTGCCGGCGAGCGCCAGGGTCGCGGCGAGGGTCAGGGTGCGAACGAACAAGAATGCCTCCTCAGGTCGGTTTGCGGGGGCGGCCGGCCGGGCCGCCCGGTCGGGTTCAGGCGGCCATCTTCCGGCAGCTCTCGGCGCAGGCCCGGCACTGCGCGACGCAGTCCTGCATGTCGCCGACCTGCTCGCAGCTCTTCGCGCATGCCTCGCAGATCTCGGCGCACGCCCGACAGGTGTGCTTGTGCTCCGGCAGGCCGATCAGCATGAAGTGCGCCGAGGTCCGGCAGATCTCCGCACAGGCCATCATCAGCCGGAAATGTCCCGGCTCGATGTGCTTGCCGCCGGCCGGCAAGCAGTGGGCCGAAGCCATCCCCAGGCAGGTCTGGTAGCAGCGCAGGCACTCGTCGATGCAGGATTGCATCTCGCTCGACACGTGGCTCATTCTGGTCTCCATCTCGACTTTGTTGGCGGGCTTGGGCACGGCTAGAGATCTGATTAAGTATTAACTTAATCAGAAGCTATTACCTGGATATAAAACTCTCAAATTAGAGAATAGTTCATAAATAAATACTGTGGACGTTCACGGATTTGGGAGCGCCGCCTCGCGCGGAGGTGACGGCTCACTTGGTGCCCTTCTTCTTGAGAAACGCCTCCATCTGCGTGATCTCGATGTCCTGGGCCTTGATGATGTCCTCGGCCAGCTTCCGGATCTCGGGGTCCTTGGAATACTGGAGGGCGACCTTGGCCATGGCGACGGCCCCCTTGTGGTGGGGGATCATGCCGCGCACGAAGTCGACATCGACGTCGTTCGAGTAGCGGATGTCCATGTTCCGGTGCATCTCCGCGTCGACGTCGCGGAATGCCCTGGTCGCAGGCGTGTCCGTCTGGGACGTGGCCGCCGGCACGGGGTGGTGGCCGGCATGATCCATGTGCTCGTCGCCCTTCATCTCGTGGGCGACCGCCGAGCCTGCGAAGCCGAGGGCCAGGGCTGCGGCGGCGAGGGTCGTAGTGAGGGTCTTCATTGAGGCATTTCCTGTCGAAGGGTCAGTTGAACTTGCCGCTGGCGGTGGCGCCGTCCGGGCCGGTGAGCTGCACGGCGCCCTTCGGGCTGTCGCCGAGAGCCGCTGCGGCCTTGCCGGTCAGGCGGTTGCCGTCGGCGGGCTCCAGCGCGACCCGGGCCGGCTTGCCGCCGACGACGAGGATGGCAGTACCCTTGAAGCCGGCGGCCGCGACCGGCTTCTGCTTGGCGTCCGAGACGTAGACGTCGACGCTCTCGCCCTTGGCCACGAGTTCGACGTGGAAGTCGCCCGCGTCCGCAACGCGCCCACCGTGCTGGCCGGCGGCCTCGTGGGCGCAGACGGCGGACGCGGTGAGGAGGACGGCGATCAGGGCCAGTCTGGGTAGGAACATCTTGGGTCTCCTGGGGATGTGCGGGTCAGTAGGCCCCGGCCGGGCGCGGGCGCGCGCCGTCCGGGGATGGCTGGGCCGGCGCCTCGGCGTGCAGGGCGCGCAGCCGCTCCAGCGGCCTGCGGCCGAAGCGCAGGAACAGGACCGGGGTCAGGAAGGTGTCGAGCAGCGTCGCGCTGACGAGGCCGCCGAAGATCGTCACCGCGACCGGGTGCAGGATCTCCTTGCCCGGGCTCGCGGCGTCGTAGAGCAGCGGCACAAGCGCCACGCCCGCCGAGAGCGCCGTCATCAGCACGGGGGTCAGCCGCTCCAGGCTGCCGCGCACGACGAGGTCCGACCCAAACGGTACCCCCTCGTGGAGCGACAGGTTCAGGTAGTGGCTGATCTTCAGGATGCCATTGCGCGCCGCGATGCCGGTCAGCGTGATGAAGCCGATCATCGACGCCACCGAGAGCGGCTGCCCGACCAGCCACAGGGCCGCGACAGAGCCGATCAGCGCCAGGGGCACGTTGCCCATGATGATGAGGGCGAGCGCGGCCGAGCGGTAGCGGCTGTAGAGGATGGCGAAGACCAGGGCCAGGGACAGCGCGGAGAGCGCCGCGATGGTCCGGCTCGCCTCCTCCTGCGCCTGGAAGGTACCCTCCAGGCTGGTGAAGAAGCCCGGCGGCAGCGGCTCCTTCGCCACGGCCTCGCGGATGGCCGCCACGATGGTGGCCATGTCGCTCGCGCCGTCGGTGTTGGCCTGCACCACGATGCGGCGCCGGGCGTTCTCGCGCAGGATCTGGTTCGGCCCGTCGGTCTCGCGGATGTCGGCCACCTGCCGGGCCGGCACCCAGCCCGAGGGCGTCTCCAGCAGCAGGTCGCTCAGTCCTGCGGTCGTGCGACGGTCCTCCGACAGGCGTAGCACCACGTCGAAGCGACGAACGCCGTCGACCACCGTCGAGACCACACGCCCGTTCGAGAGGCGGCTGATCTGGTCGACCACCGCCGCCGGCTGGACGCCGTAGAGGGCTGCCCTGGTGTAGTCGACGCGCACCTCCAACTGCGGGATGCGCACCTGCCGCTCGACCTGCAGGTCGGCGAGGCCAGGAATCGTGGCCATCCGCTCGCGCAGGGAATTGGCCACCCGGCGCAGGGCGTCGAGGTCGTCACCGAACACCTTCAGGGCAATCTCGGCACGCACGCCCGAGAGCATGTGGTCGAGCCGGTGCGAGATCGGCTGGCCGACGTTGACCGCGACCGGCAGCGCGGCGAGACGGCCACGGATGTCGGCGACGAGCGCCTCCTTCGGGCGCTTCGTGCCCTCGTCCAGTGCCACCTCGATCTCCGAGGCGTGGACGCCCTCGGCATGCTCGTCGAGCTCGGCCCGTCCGGTCCGGCGGCCCACCGCCTTCACGCCCGGGATGTCCAGGAGCAGCTTCTCGGCGATCAGCCCGACCCGGTTGCTTTCGGCCAGCGAGATGCCCGGGTTGAAGGTCATGTTGACCGTGAACGAGCCCTCGTTGAACGGCGGCAGGAAGGCCCGGGGCAGGTTCCAGGCCGCCACGCCCGCGGCGATCACGGCCACGGCGACGGTGCCGACTAGCAAGCCCTGGTGCCGGAAGGCGGCCCGCAGGAGGGCGGCGTTGCCCCGCTTGAGCAGCCTGAGGAAGCGGCTGTCGTGCTCCTCCAGGTTCCTGAGCCCCGGCAGCAGCAGGGACGCCAGCACGGGGGTCAAGGTGATGGAGGTGAGCAAGCTCGCCAGGATCGAGATGATGTAGGCCTGCCCCAGCGGCGCGAAGAGCCGACCCTCGATGCCGGAGAGCGCGAACAGTGGCACGAAGACCAGGATGATGATCAAGGTTGCGTAGACGATGCCGGAGCGAACCTCGTTCGAGGCCTCCACCACCACTTGGAACACGCTCTGCGGGTTGCCCGCCCGCCGGTTGTCGCCCAGCCGGCGATAAATGTTCTCGACGTCGACCACCGCGTCGTCGACGAGTTCGCCGATGGCGATGGCCAGGCCGCCGAGCGTCATCGTGTTGATCGACAGGCCGAACAGGTGGAAGACCAGCGCGGTCGTCAGCACCGAGACCGGGATGGCGAGCAGCGAGATGGCGGTGGTGCGCACGTTCAGCAGGAAGGCGAACAGCACGACCGCCACCACCAGCACGGCCTCGACCAGGACACGCTCAACGTTGCGGATCGAGGTCTCGATGAAGTCCGCCTGCCGGAACAGGACTTGGTCGGCCTTGATCCCGCCGGGCAGGGTCGGGTTGAGCTCCTTCAGGGCGGTCTCGATGCTGCGGGTCAGCCGCACCGTGTCGACGTCCGGCTGCTTCTCGACCGAGACGATGACCGCGGGCTTGGCCATGTAGCCGGCGTCGCCGCGCTTCACCTTCGCGGCGAAGGACACCTCGCCGACCTGGCGCAGGTACACGGGCGCGTCGTTGACCGTCGCGACCACGAGGTTGCGCAGGTCGTCGAGGCTCATGGTCCGGCCGATGTTCCGGATCAGGTACTCGCGCGCGTTCTGGTCGGTGAAGCCGCCGCCGGCGTTGGTGCCGAACTGGGCGAGCGCCGTCTCGAGCTGCGCGTTCGTCACCCCGAGAGCCCGCATCGCCGCGGGGTTCGGGCTGACCCGGAACTGGCGCACCTCGCCACCGATGGGGATGACCTGCGCCACGCCCGGGATGGTCAGCAGCCGCGGCCGGATGGTGAAGTCGGCGATCTCGCGCACCTGCATCGGGCTCGCGCTCTCGCCGGTGACTGCCACCAGCAGGATCTGACCCATGATGGACGAGATCGGACCCATCACCGGCGTGACGCCGCGCGGGAGCTGGTCCTGCACCAGCGAAAGCCGCTCGGCGACCTGCTGGCGATTCCGGTAGATGTCCGTGCCCCAGTCGAACTCGACGTAGGTGATGGAGAGCCCCACGCCCGAGACCGAGCGTACCCGGGTTACCCCCGGCAGCCCGTTCATCCGGGTCTCGATGGGGTAGGTGACGAGTTGCTCGACCTCCTGCGGTGCGAAGCCCTCCGCCTCCGTCATGATGGTAACGGTCGGGCGGTTCAGGTCGGGGAAGACGTCGACAGGCAGCTTGGTGGCGGTGAAGGCGCCGTACAGCACCAGCACCGCGGCGAGCGCGAGGACGAGCAGGCGGTTGCGGACCGACTGGCCGACGAGGAAGGTGAACATCGGGCGGGCCTCCTCAGCGGACCTGGTCGAGGAGTTCGGCGCCCTGGGTCACGACCCGCTTGCCGGGTCCGATCCCCTCCGCCACCAGGACGCGGCCGCCGTCGAGCGGCTCGGTACGAACCGGCCGCGCCTCGAAGCGCTCCGCCGTGGTGTGCTCGTAGACGACGTCCTGGCCGTTGCCGGTGCGCACGACCGCCGAGCGCGGCAGCGCCAAGCCAGACTGCTCGCGGTCGGTCCCGGCCAGCACGGTGACGAACTGTCCGACCCGCAGGCCGGAGGCGTCGCCCTGGATCGCGAACTGCACCGGGATGGCCTGGTTGCGGTCGGCGAGGCCCGCACCCTGGTAGGCGAGCTTCAAGGTGCGCCCATCCGCGAGCCGGGCGGTGGCGTTCTCGGCCGCCGTCAGGGCGTCGAAGCTGAGCGCCTCGACCCAGAGGCGGTTCGGGTCGACGACCTGGAAGACCATCTGCCCGGGGCTGGCCATCTGGCCGGCGACCGCCGCGGCCTGCGCGACCACCCCGTCGACGGGCGACACGAGCGGCTCGGGCTGCTGCCGGATCTTGTCGAGGGCCGCGCGCCGGTCCTGGAGGCCCTGGAGCTCGGCCTGGGCGTCGTCGAGCTGGGTCTGGGCCACCGCACCGGTGAGGGCGAGCCGCTTGTAGCGGTCGACCCGGCGCTCGACAATGGAGATCTGCTGGTCGAGGTTCCCTTGGGTCTGGCGCATGTCCGAGACGTCGACCGCCTGGATCGGCGGGGTGACGGTGGCGAGCACGTCGCCCTTGCGCACCCTGGTGCCGAGGCGCGGGAAGATGCCGGAAGGCGGCGGCGACAGGCGGCCACCGACCGAGGACTGGACGACGCCGCTGGCGTTCGGGTCCGGGATGATCCGGCCCGGGAGCTCGACCGAGCGGTGGAACCTGCCCTGCTCGGTCATGGCGGTGCGCAGGACAAGAAGCCTCTGGGTGGGCTTGGGCACGAAGACGGAGCCATCTGGCAGGCGCTGCGCGAGGTCGTTGGTCGCCGGCGCGCCCGGCCGCGGCTCGATCAGGGCCGCCCCCTGAACTGGAGCACCGTGGTCCTCGTCACCGTGCGCGAAGGCGGCCGTGCCGAGAACGATGGTGATGCCGATCGCGAGCAACGCCACCGCTGGCGCGGTGCGGCGACCCCGCGCGAGCACCGTCACGAGCACGCCGAGCAGGAAGGCCACGGCGACCGCGGCCATCAGGGCCGGGTCCCTGGCCGTCAGGCGCTCCCCGATGCCATGGGCGACCTCGGAAACGCGTCCCAGCGCCGCTTGCGCCGGTGCCGACTTGGGGGGGGGCGCGGACGCGTGGCCTGCAAGCTCTGGCATGGTCACGGCAACGGTCAGCACGTCGACGGCGTCGCCGGTCGTGACGGTGGCCAGGAGCTCGTGCCGGCCGGGCTTCGAAAGCCACGGGGCCGGCAGCGCGTAGCCGCCGTCGGGCGCGGCGGTCGCGACCTTCGGGCCCTCGGGCGTCTCGATTTCGATGGTCGCGCCGGTCACCGGCTCGTTCGTCCGGAAGCGGTCGAGGAACAGCGTCAGAGTGCCGTCGCGCGGGATGGCGACGAGCTCGAAGGCGTCCGAGAGCGCCTCGCCGCGCGGGGCGATGGTCTTGGTGACGGGCGGGGGCGCGGCGCCGTGGTCGTGCCCGCCATGGGCATGCGCGGGCTCCGCCAGGACGGCGGCAAGAAGCGCCACCGCGCCGTAGGCGGCGGCAAAACGGGTGGACATGTATGGGAATCCTCGCGTCGAGAAGTCCGGACTGCGGCGTTCGCGGACGCAATCCGGGCGTCGCGCGCCTCAGGCGCGCCCTACTTCACGCGAGGGTTCGTGGGGGCTTGGGCAGGGCTTCGGGGCCGGGGCCCGGACGGCCGGCGACGTCGCGCGGGATCAGCATGACGATCCGGAACAGGACCGGCGACAAGGCATAGGGCGCGGACAGGACGCCAGTCGCGCAGCAGGCCATCGGACCGCAGCAGCGGGTCTTGCAGCCGGGCTGGCAGCAACCGCTCTCGGTCGGCTCTATGCGGGCCGGCTCGACGGCAGCGAACGGAAGCGCGACCTTGGTCCAGATCGGAGCCTCGGATCGGGCCTCTGGCTTGGCGGGCACGGGCGCCGCCTTTGCCGTCGGCGGGGCGGCGCGGGCCACGGGTGCCGCGGCCATGTGGTGGCCGTGATGTGCGTGACCCTCGTGGGCCTGGACGGCGGACGGCGCGACGTAGGCGATGATCGCGAGGATCATCGCCGCCATCAGGCGCACGATATGCCGGTCGAGGCTCATGAAATCTAGCTTACACCGGTTCGAGTGGCGGGACTATGTCCGCCGATGGGACGTGAATGCCGCAAACGAAGATTTAGTTGCCGTGGCGGCGTTTCAAGCTGCTAGCAGCAACTCGGCCGGGTAGCCCACCGCGGCGATGGCATGGGCGATCCGGCTCGCCGGGCCCGCGGCATCCGATACGGTCACGAGCTTGGCCCCCAGGTCGACCTCGACCCGGGCGTTCGGCTCGATATCCTGGACCGCGCGGGTCACCGACTTGGCGCAGCCGCCGCAGCCCATCTTCTCGACCTTGAAGCGAAGCATGACGCACTCCCTTGGATGGCGTCACACCCAGATGGGGCTTCCCATGATGGGAAGGTCAAGGGTCCATCCTTCTTGCCGCTATGCCTGCCCGGCGCGTCCGCAAGGTCGGCCAGCGGAGGCAGGCGGCCGGCCTGCGTGATCGATCGCCGTCTATGGATGGCCGGTCGTGCGGCTCCAGCAAGCCCTGAGAGGTGTCGCGCCGAAGTGTCCGATCCATGGAGCATAGCCCCCCGTCGGGCGGTCGTCGGAGACGGACTGGTTGCCGCTGGGTCGGTTCAGGCGTACCGCCACACCTTCGCGGCGGAGAGCAGCAGGATCACGGAGAGCGCCGGTAGAAGCACGACCGCCGGAACCAGACCGAGCAGCGACGCGCCCACGAAGGGGCCGCAGATTGAGCCCAGCGCCATGAAAAGCACGAAGGACCGCTCGCGGGCCAGTACGTTGAAGCTGCCATCGCGGCTGTAGAGCGCGAACGCCGCTACCATCGTCGGCAGGCTCACCGCCAGCGACAGGCTGCCGGCGAGCTTGATGTCGGCGCCGAACAGCAGCACCAGCGTCGGGATCAGGAGCTCGCCGCCCGCGACGCCGAGCAGGGCAGCCACGACGCCGATCACGAGGCTAACGGCGACGCCCGCCGCGAGGAGCGCCGTGCCATACAGCGCCTGCGCGCCCGAGCCGTGGCCGTGGCCGACGAACAGCAGCGTCGAGATGGCGACCAGCAGGACCGCGAAGACCCGGTGCAGGGTCGCCGACCGCAACCGTGTCGCCCACCCCGCCCCGGGCCAAGCGCCCACCAGGCTGCCGGCGAGCAGGTTGGCGATGACGGGCCAGTGCGCGGCGACCTCGCCGATGGTCACGGTGCCCGCCCGGAACGGCAGGGCGCACGCCACCACCACCAGGCTCGACGCCTTATTGACGATGACTGCCTCCAGGGCCGGGAAGCCGAAGGTGCCGATCAGCAGCGGCAGCCGGAACTCGGCGCCACCGAGGCCGATCAGGCCGCCGAGGGTCGATCAGCCCACCTCCGAGGAAGGCTCGGACCGAGCTACGGCGCGGAGCCGACCGGATTGCGGCGGTCATGCCCGGAGGCCGATGGTGGATTGGTGCGTGGCTAGGCTCATGGGCTTGCGATATAGCCGTGCGGCTATCTCGCAAGCCCGAACGCTTGAGCGCAATTTCTCAGTTTTCGGCAGGTCTCAGGAGAGCTTCGAGCCGGGCCAGTTCGCCGGCCGTGGCCGAAGATGCAGCCGCCTCCATCCGCCGATAGCCCTCAATTACGGCATGGCCGGTTGCGGTCAGGCGCGCCCCGCCGCCGGCCTTGCCGCCCTTGCTTGCTTCGACCAGGCGCGCGCGGAAGGACCTGTTCAGAGTGTCGATCAGGTACCACGCGCGCTTGTAGCTCATGCCCATGCGGCGTCCGGCGGCGGCAATAGATCCGCTCTCGCGGATGCCCTGCAGGAGGGCAGCCTTGCCGGGTCCGAGCAGGGTATCGGCCCGCAGCTCGACCCGGAGCGTGATGCTCGTCTCGTCCATCCCGCCTCCGCGTCGCGTGCGCCTGTCTCGCCGCCTTGAGAAGCGCGTTCACCCCGACTTTGCTCTCAGACCACTGCACTCCCGCGGTACCGGGCGAAGGAACTGCGTCCCTCTGGGCCGAACAGGACGACCTCGTAGATGTCCGGCTCCATGCCCTCGACTTCCATGCCGGGCGACCCGACCGGCATGCCTGGCACGGCCAGTCCCGTGCCCTTGGGCTTCTCCGTCAGAAGCCGTCTGATCGCTCCGGCCGGGACGTGCCCCTCGACCACGTAGCCGCCGACCTGGGCGGTGTGACAGGAGGCAAGCTCGCGTGGCACCCCCAGACGGATCTTGAGCGGGTTCACCGGGCCCTCGGTCACGGTGACGGTGAAGCCGGCCCTACGCAGGTGGGTGACCCACCTCTCGCAGCAGCCGCAGCTTGGGTCCTTGGTCACCGCGACCGTCGGCAGCCCCTCCGCCAAGGCGCCCCGTCCGAGCGCAAGCCCCGCCGCCAAGCCCACGAGCACGGCACGTCGGGATGGCATCGCATCGTTCCTCATCGTCATCTCCCGTTCGCTCTTACTCGGCCGCCTGCGGCAGCCGCATCGCCTCACCGCTCGTCCCCTCGCGGACCGCGCCGGCCGGGGGCAGCCCCCGTCCCTTCACCAGGGCGTAGACCGCCGGGATGACGACGAGGGTCAGCAAGGTCGAGGAGACCATCCCGCCGATCATCGGCACCGCGATGCGCTGCATGACCTCGGAGCCCGAGCCGGTGCTCCAGAGGATGGGCAGGAGACCCGCCATGATGGCGACCACCGTCATCATCTTGGGCCGGACCCGCTCGACCGCGCCGACCATGATGGCCCGCCGCAGATCCTCGCTCGTGAACGGGCGTCCCTCGCGCACGCACTCCGCCCGGACCTCGTCGAGGGCGTGGTCGAGGTAGACCAGCATGATCACGCCGGTCTCGGCGGCGACGCCGGCTAGCGCGATGAACCCCACCGCAACCGCGACCGACATGTTGAAGCCCATCCACCACATCAGCCAGACGCCGCCGACGAGGGCGAAGGGCAGCGACAGCATCACGATGAGGGTCTCGGTCAGCCTGCGGAAGTTGAGGTAGAGCAGCAGGAAGACGACCAGCAGCGTCAGCGGCACCACGATCCTGAGACGCGCCTCGGCGCGCTCCAGGTACTCGTACTGCCCGCTCCACTGCAGCGTTGTCCCCTGGGGCAACCTGACCTCGCTGTCGACCACGGCCCGCGCATCGGCGACGTAGCCGCCGAGGTCCCGCCCCGTGAGATCGACGAAGATGTAGACCGCGAGCTGGCCGTTCTCGGTCCGTATCGAGGTCGGCCCCCGCGTGAGCTCGACCTTCGCGACCTCGCCGAGCGGCACCGTCCCGCCGGCGGGCAGCGGTACCTGCACCTCGTCCGCGATGGCCTTGGGATCCGAGCGGAAGGCTCGCGGGTAGCGCACGTTGACGGTGTAGCGCTCGCGCCCCTCCACCGTGTTCGTCACGGACTGTCCCCCGAGCGCCGAGGCGATGACGTCCTGCACGTCGCCGACCGTCAGGCCGTAGCGGCCGAGCGCCTCCCGGTCGGGCGCGATGTCGAGGAAGTACCCGCCGATGACCCGCTCCGCGTAGGCGCTCGACGTGCCCGGCACGGCCCGCACCACCGCCTCGACCTGGCGGGCGACCTTCTCCATGGCGCCGAGGTCGGTCCCGAGCACCTTGATGCCGACCGGGGTGCGGATGCCCGTCGACAGCATGTCGATGCGGGCGCGGATCGGCTGCGTCCAGGCATTCGAGACGCCCGGGAACTGCAGCGCCTGGTCCATGTCGGCCTTGAGGCTCGCCAGCGTCACGCCCGGGCGCCACTCCGCCTTCGGCTTGAGGCTGATGATGGTCTCGAACATCTCCATCGGCGCCGGGTCGGTCGCGGTGCCGGCGCGCCCCGCCTTGCCGTAGACCGAGGCGACCTCCGGGAACGACTTGATGATCCGGTCCTGGGTCGCCAGCAACTCGCCGGCCTTCGTCACCGAGATGCCAGGCAGGGTCGTCGGCATGTACATCAGCGTTCCCTCGTTCAGCTCCGGCATGAACTCCGAGCCGAGCTGGCGCGCCGGCCAGACGGTGGCCGCCAGGACGCCCAGGGCAAGCAGGATGGTCGACACCCGGGCGCGCAGCACGCCGGCGATGACGGGACGGTAGAGCCGGATCAGAAGCCGGTTCACCGGGTTGCGATGCTCCGGGATGATCCGTCCGCGCACGAACAACACCATCAGCGCCGGCACCAGGGTCACCGACAGGAGCGCCGCCGCCGCCATGGCGAAGGTCTTGGTGAGCGCGAGTGGGCCGAACAAACGCCCCTCCTCGCCCTCCAGGGTGAAGATGGGCAGGAAGCTCACGGTGATGATGAGGAGCGAGAAGAACAGCGAGGGGCCGACCTCGCCCGCCGCCTCGATCAGGATCTCGACCCGTCGCTTGCCCGGCGGCGCCCGCTCCAGGTGCTTGTGGGCGTTCTCGATCATCACGATGGCCGCGTCGATCATCGCGCCGACCGCGATGGCGATGCCGCCGAGCGACATGATGTTGGCGCCCAGCCCCAGCGCCTTCATCCCGGCGAAGGCCATCAGGATGCCGACCGGCAGCATCAGGATGGCGACCAGCGCGCTTCGGACGTGCAGAAGGAACACGATGCACACGAGGGAGACGACGACGCTCTCCTCGACCAGCGTATGCCGTAGCGTCTCGATCGCCGCGTCGATGAGTTGCGAGCGGTCGTAGACCGGCAGGATCTCGGTGCCGGCCGGCAGGCTCTTCGCCACCTCCGCGAGTTTCGCCTTCGCGTTCTCGATGACGTTGAGGGCGTTGGCGCCGAAGCGCTGCAGCACGATGCCGCCGGCGACCTCGCCCTCGCCGTTCATCTCGGTGATGCCCCGCCGCTCGTCGGGTCCGAGCTCGACCCGGGCGACGTCCCGTACCCGCAGCGGCGCGCCGCCGGACGTCTTCAGGACGATGTCCTCGATGTCGGCCACGCTCCGCAGGTAGCCGCGTCCGCGCACCATGAACTCGAACTCGGAGAGCTCGACCGTGCGCCCGCCGACGTCGGCGTTGCTCGCCCGGATGGCGTCGCGGAGCTTGTTGAGCGAGATCCCCTGCGCCCGTAGGCGGTTCGGGTCGACCACGACGTTGTACTGCTTGGTGAAGCCGCCGACGCCCGCGACCTCGGCGACGCCCTCGGCGCGCGAGGCCCCGAAGCGGACGACCCAGTCCTGGAGGGAGCGTAATTCCGCGAGCGTGCGCTCCTTGGCCACGACCACGTACTGGTAGACCCAGCCGACGCCGGTGGCGTCCGGCCCGAGGGTCGGGGTCACGCCCGCCGGCAAGCGGCTGCCGGCCGCGTTGAGGTACTCCAGCACTCGGCTTCGGCCCCAGTACGGGTCGGTTCCGTCCTCGAAGATCACGTAGACGAAGCTGACCCCGAAGAACGAGAAGCCGCGCACCACCTTGGCCTTCGGCACCGTCAGCATGGCGGTGGTCAGCGGGTAGGTGACTTGGTCCTCGACCACTTGGGGAGCCTGGCCGGGGTACTCGGTGTAGACGATGGCCTGCACGTCCGAGAGGTCGGGGATGGCGTCGAGCGGCAGCGTCCGCAGCGCCATGACGCCCGCGGCCACGGCGAATACGGTGCCGACCAGCACCAGGACGAGGTTGCGGGCGGACCAGCCGATGAGGCGCGCGATCATGGCTTGCCCCCAAGGTTCGAGGCTTGCCGGTCGCTCGCCTTCGGGGCGGCCATGGATTGAAGCGCCGCCTTCAGGTTGCTCTCGGCGTCGATGAGGAAATTCGCTGCCGTGACCACCCGGTCGCCGACCACGACGCCGTCGCGGATCTCGGTGTAGCCGCCGCCGCGGATTCCGACCTTGACCTCGCGCGGCTCGAAGCGGCCCTCGCCACGGTCGATGAGCACCACCTGCCGCGCGCCCGTGTCGATGACCGCGTCGTCGGGGACCGCCGCGACGGGCTTGCCCGTCCCCGTGGCGATCTCGGCCTCGGCGTACATGTCGGGCAGCAGGGCGCCGTCCGGGTTCGGTAGCTCGATGCGGACCCGCGTGGCGCGGGTCTCTGGGTTCACCTGCGGATAGATGACGCCGACCTTGCCCGAGAACGTGCGCCCCGGAGCCGAGCGCAAGCGCAGGGTCACCGGCTGCCCGACGCGCACACCCGCGAGGTCGCGCTCGGGCACGTCGGCCAGCACCCACATGACCGAGATGTCGCCGATGCGGAACAAGGTGTCGCCGGCCGCCGCCTTCATGCCCTCCACGGCGGTCCGCTGCAGGACGATGCCGTCCCGGGCCGACGACCACGTGATGGCCATCGGCACCTTCCGGGTGCGCTCCATCTCGTCGATGACCGCCTCGGAGACGTTGAGGTTCTGCAGGCGTCGCCGAGCGCCGTCGAAGCCTGGGTTGGCGATGAGCTGCGCGGCTGCCGCGTTGATCTCGGGCGAGTAGACGTGGACCAGCGCCTGGCCCTTGCGGACGCGGTCGCCGGTGGTGACGTCCTCCACGTGGTCGACATACGCATCCGAGCGGGTCGCGATGACCGTGACCCGCCGCTCGTCGAGCGTCACGGTGCCGGGCACGCGCACGGGCTGCGCGACGGCTCGCCGCTCGACGGCCTCGGTCCGGACCCCGGTGCGCTGGACCTTGCCGGGCGAGACGGTCACGACGCTGCCGTCCTCGTCCTCGCCCGCGTAGACGGGGATGTAGTCCATCCCCATCGAGTCCTTCTTCGGCACCGGCGAGGTGTCCGGCAGCCCCATCGGGTTGCGGTAGTACAGGACGCGCCGACTGCCGGGACCGGCCGCCCCGGCCTCCATCCCGCCCTTGCCCATGTCGTGGCCAGTCATATCTTCACCCGCCATCCCGGCGGCCATGGCTCCGGCCTCGGCGTCCTCGCCGTCGAACCGCACGTCCTCGCTGGCATGGACCGCTCGGAACTCCCGCCCGTCCCCTGTCACCATCGGCGCGAGCGAGTAGGACGGCTTCCCGTCCGGATCCTGGTAGTAGACGACCGGACCGGACGCGGCGGCGAGACGGGCCGCAGCCGGCCCCGGCGCGGACGGCATCCAGCGCGCGAACCCGTCCCGCGCCCGATCGACGAACGCGACCGGCAGTCTCGATGCCGCCCTCGCCACGAGGTCGGACACGGCCGGTCCGTCGTGCCCGACCCAGAGCCCGGCGCCCCAGGCCGCGAGCGCGGCGAGGGACCCGGCCAACCATGCGGATCGGCTCATTTCGCGGCCCGGACGATCAGCTTGTCCTCGACCGTCCCGGTCTCGCCCTCGACCTTCGCGGCCAGAGACAGGCGCCAGCGGCCCTGCATCCCGAGATGGGCCTTGAAGCGGTAGATGCCGGGCTCGGTCGAGGGAACCTGCTCGACCTTGGTGGCCATCTCCTCCATGGCGTCAGGGGCCATGTCGAGGCGCTTGGCGAAGATCACCGCGTCGGTCACCGGCTTGCCGGTGCGCTTGTCGAGGAGCCGGACCGCGAGGACCGCGTCGCCGACCTTCGCCTCCTCCTGGACGAGCTGGAACTGGTAGTCCTTGACGTCGGCGAGCGCCGGCAGGGCCGGGGTCGACAGGGCGACGCCGAGCAGCGCGGCCGCAACGGCGCGCGCGAGGGAATTCCTGGTCACTGGGATGTCTCCTGAACACGATGGGGAGGGCCGCGCGGGCGCGCGTCACCGTGCCGGCGCATGCGGCGCCGGCGTCATCGGTTCAGGCTCGGGGAGGCTCCGGTAGCGGCGGCGCCCGCACGCTGGCGAGCGCCGCAGCGCCGGGCCAAGTCGGCGATGCACGGGTCGCGCCGGGGACCGGGACGGCGACCGACGCGGGCAGGAGCGAGACCGCGGTGGCAAGGCACAGCGCCATCAGCGGGCAGCCCTTGCCGCAATCGGGCTTGGCGGCCTTCTCGTGCGGGCAGCAGGGCATGTCGTCCATGGCCATGCCGTCCGCGTCAGGGCCCATGTCCATGTCAGGCATGGCGCGGTGGTGGACGTGGGCCGACGGCGCCGCGAAGGCGCGCATACCCGTGGTCGCCGCAGGGATGGCGACAGGCGTCAGGGCGAAGCCGATGACCGCGAGGAGCGGCAACAATCGCCGGAGGGCGAGCCAGAGGGTCACGGGATTAGGATGCCAAAATCCGGGCCCCGATGAAAGCCCTACACGTCGGCCGGGCGGGCAAAATCCGGCGCTTTGCACCCGCACGTGAAGTCCGAACGGCGTGGAAGCCGCGTGAAAACGCGGGCACGTCCCGCACCCGGAGAACAATTTCTTGTCCGCCGGCTTTTCCAGCCCGCCAAGAGGCCGTTCGGATGCCGGCACAACATGAATTCCTGCGCCATCCGGAGTGCTTGAGGGGAGATCCTTCCACCGCCGCGGCGTTTTCGCTCAGCCTCCGTGGGTTTCGGACGTCTCGTGGTCAGGCTGCCCGGGTCCGCTTCCGCATCCGGAGCTGCCATCGCTCATGTCCGAGTAGAGGGGGCAGCCTTCCCCGATGCCGTCTCAGCGCAGCGATGCACCTGCCTCCGCAGCCACGTATAGGCCGGATCGCTCCGGATGCGCGGACGTCGGACTGACGTTGAGGCGGGCCGCGGCATGGGTGACGTTCAGGTCCTTGAGAGGGCTTCGGACCCGACCAACAAGCCGACACGGCAATCGCGATACCCAGTGCTTGGCTCCTGGACCTGCAAGCCGGCCGCTCCGCCGCCGGGGCGGCTGGCATCTTGGCTGACAAGCGGACCGCAGGCCGCGTCGGGGCCGCCATCGGCCGGCAAGTCCGCGCGGAGAGACGGATCGACGATGAACCCAGTTTCGGTCTGTCGTGATCCCGGACGCCCGCCCGCACGATTCCTTCGGGACATGACCTTCCATCCGCGGCGGGCGCGGTGCAGGCTGGAGGAGATTGTCCCGGGAGAAACGCATGGACGAGGTCGACGAGCGACGGCTCGCCGCCATCCTGGTCGCCGATGTCGTCGGCTATAGCCGCCTTATGGGTGCCGACGAAGCGGGGACGCTGCGCCGGCTCAGGGGCCTGCGCCGGGAATTGCTCGATCCACGCATCGAGGCAGCCCGGGGCCGCGTCGTGAAGTCGACCGGCGACGGCCTGATCGCCGAATTCCCCAGCCCGGTCCGGGCCGTGTCCTGCGCCGTCGCGATCCAGCGGGCGATGCTGACGCGTGAAGCCGGCGTGTCCGACGACCACGCGTTCAGGCTGCGCATCGGCATCAACGTCGGCGACGTCGTCGCCGAGCCGGACGGCGACCTCTACGGCGACGGCGTCAACGTGGCGGCTCGGCTCGAACCCTTCGCGGAGCCGGGCGGGATCTGCATCTCGCACACGGTCCACGATCAGGTACGGGACAAGCTCGGCTACCCATTCGAGGATCGAGGCAAGCAGGCGTTGAAGAACATCGCCCGGCCGGTCGGCATGTTCGCGCTGCCCGCCGCGGCCATACTGTCGATGCCGGCCGAGGATGAAGGCGAGACCGAACCTGCGATCCGGGTCCGGCCCGCGGCGCACCGGCTGTCGGGACGTCCCGCCCTCGCCGGCGGGCTGCTCATCCTCGCCGCCCTCGGCGGCCTCGGGCTTTGGTCCTGGATGACGCCACGCGAGACGGGACAGATCCCGCCGACGGCCCTTGCCGACGGTCGTGTCGGCGCGGACTGGATGCCGGCCGCGGAAATCCGCCAAAGGCTTTTGGACACGGGCTACACGTCGGTCACGGAGCTCAAACCCGATGACGGGCTGTGGGACGGCAAGGGGATCAAAAACGGCATGGAGGTGAGGTTCCATGTCGATCCGCGGACGGGGGCGATGCTGTCCGAGCGGGCGGATGACTGAGATGCCGCAGCCGACCGGGGAGCCGCACCGGTCACAGGGACGGCACTCAACTACCCGTGGCCGGCGAGAGCGGCGCGCCGTAGCGGAACGTCGAGGTGTCCCCGGACCGCTCGGTGAATGCCCCCTCCCCATGGTCGGCCCGCGCCGTCGTCACGGTGCCATGCAAGATGCCCGCGCCGGTGCAGTCGACGCTCACCGGCACGGCCGCATGCTTGAGATCCAACGTGAAGCTGCCGCTGCACGCGACGTACCCCGTGGCGTCGCGCGCGAAGAAGCTGACCCCTAGGAGGCGGACCGACGCATGGCCGGTCAGGACGCTTCCGTCGACGCGTTCGATCCGGAAAGGCAGGGAGTCGAAGCCGAGCGTGCTGCCTCCATCGTCCGAGCCAAGTTGGATGCCCGGTAGCGCACTTCCCCCACATCCCGATAGGAACGGCAGAAGGATACCTGCACAGCCGAAAAGCGCGCGCCGCTTCATCGAAACCTCATTCGCCATACCGCCCTCCACGTACGTTCGACGCATGAGCCCCCGCATCGCCCGCGCTGCCTGACGGTCCTGCGACGGGTGCGTGCGGGACCTCGGGGTCATCCAGCCGGCGTCCGCGGGGGCCGGAGGGCATTCGCGGTCATGAGAACCGTGGCGCCGATGTCGGCCAGGATCGCAGGCCAGCGCCCCGTGAGACCGGCCTCCGTCGTCGCCAGGAACACCGCCTCCAGGCCGACGGCAATGCCGAAGTTCGCGGCCTGCTCGCAATCACATCGCATGTCGACCGGTCATCCGGCCGGCGCCCACATCGCCGATCTCGTCGGCACACCCGACCATTGAGACGGCCGGCCGACGGTCGACGAGTTCCCGATGGCCGCAAGCGAGCATCACGGGATCAAAGCCAATCATGACATCACAGCGAGAGTCAAAGGTGGGGCCATGAATGACAAACAGATCTATCATTTGTCCGTTACGACGGCGGCGATGATCGCGGTTCTCAAAACATCGACAATCGCGATGATGACATTTGTCATCAACAAGCTTCCGTGCGAAGAAAGGGAGGCGGTAATCCCGGAAATCGCTCGCACGATAGGGAATATCCCTCCGGACTATTCCCAGGAAAGCACGGTTGGGAAACAATTTTATGAGGATATCGCCGTGCGGGCGCCCGGGCTTGCGCGGGACTTCGCGAGCAATCTGCGACGTGTTTTAGGATGAGTTCCAGCCATAGGGCATGCTGATCTGATCATCCATCGGGTTAATCGACATCCAGGTATGGCAGGACCCATCACCGGAGCGCGAATGAGGCGGCGCACCTTGCACCGACTGCCTCGTAGACTTCGAGCGCTGATCTCTCGCCTGTATCAGTGCGTCGCGCGCCCAGTTCGCCCGCAATGTCGGGGTCCGTGAACGTCCCTGATCTCCGCGGGCAGGGCCGAGCGAACCAACGTAGGGTCATGCGACCCCGGCTAACCCGTTCGGCTCCGCCGGTCGGCGGGTGCCCCATCGAACGCGAAGGACTGGACGCCACATGGGACATGGACATTCGCACGGGGGCGGCATCCCGTCCGGCTCGGCGGCGGCCCGGAACAAGGGGCGCCTCGCCTGGGCGCTCGCGCTGACTCTCACCTACATGGCCGCGGAGGTCGTGGGCGGCCTGCTCACCGGCAGCCTCGCGCTCCTGGCCGACGCCGCGCACATGGTCACCGACGCCGGCGGCCTCGCCCTATCCCTGCTCGCCATACACTACGCCGCCAAGGCGCCGACACCGGGCAAGAGCTTCGGATACATGCGCTTCGAGATCCTGGCGGCGCTTGCCAACGCGGTCGTGCTGCTCGGGGTGACGGCCTACATCCTCTACGAGGCATACCGCCGGTTCGTGGAGCCGACCGAGATCCTCGGCTGGCCGATGATGTTGGTGGCGTTCGTGGGCCTCGGCGTGAACCTCGCCAGCATGAAGCTGCTCGCCGGCGGCTCGTCGGAAAGCCTCAACGTCAAGGGCGCCTATTTCGAGGTGTTCTCGGACATGCTGGGCTCAGTCGGCGTCATCGTCGCCGCGCTCGTCGTGATGGGAACCGGCTGGCGTTGGGTCGACCCGCTCGTCGGCGCCTGTATCGGCCTGTTCATCGTGCCGCGCACTTGGCGCCTCCTGGCCGAGGCGCTGCACGTCCTCTTGGAGGGCACGCCGCCGGGCGTCGACCTCGATGCATTGAAGGCCAGGATCGAGGCGATGCCGAATGTCCGGCGGGCCTACGACCTGCATGCCTGGACGCTGACCTCGGGCTTCGACGCGATGAGCGGGCACGTGGTCGTGGACGACCTTGCCCGGAGCCCGGACGTGATCCGGGGCGTCCGCGCCATGTTGAAGGAACGCCACGGCATCGAGCACGTCACCATCCAGGTCGAGGACGAGGCCCTCGCGGCCGAGGCCGTTCCCCTGCCGGTGTGACGGGGGCGAGCATGGCAGGGAAGAAGCTCGGCCGCCAGCAGCTTTACTGGGGCCCCAAGAATCGGAGGAAGCGGCGGGCGGCCGAGCACCTGAGGCGCGCGGCGGGCCGTGACCTCCTGAAGGAGATGGCGCTGGTCCTGCTGATGATCGGGTTTCTGGTGATCCTGGTCCGCTTCACCTGACGAGAGGCGCCGGGCCCGGGGGCTTCGCCCGGAGGGGCGTGTGCCGCCGGCCCGGACCCCGGTCCTACTGCTTCTCGAAACGCGCCTGGATGTTGTGTCCGTGCACCTTCGCCGACAGCACGACCTTCGCGCCCGTCGTCAACGGCGCCTTCAGGTCGGCGACGAGCTTGTTCGGTGCCGCCGGCTTCAGGGCCAGGGTCTCCGTCTTGCCCCCGGCCTGGACGAAGGCCTTGGCCGAGAGGCTGGCCGTGTCGGCCGGCTTGCCGTCCTCGCCCGTCACGAAGAACGTGAGGCCCGTGTCGGTCGAGACGAACTCGATGGGATGGCCGTCGGCGACAGTCGTCTGGCCGCCGTTCGGGCCCGCGGCGAGGCAAGGCGACGCCAGGGCGAGCGCGAGGGCGAGGATGGTGCTGGGGAGGGGGGAGCGCATGTCGGTGTCCTTTCTCGGATGGTGGGGAAGGTTCAGAACGCCTCGGCGGGCGCGCCTCGCGGGGCCGCGGGTGAAGCCTCGGGACCGTGACGGGCATCGTCCCGCAACCGCTCCAGCGGCGCGCGCCCGAAGGTCAGGAACAGGACCGGGGTCAGCACCGTATCGAGGAGCGTGGCGCTGATCAGGCCGCCGAAGATCGTCACCGCCACGGGATGGAGGATCTCCTTGCCCGGCGCGTCGGCGCCGACCAGCAGCGGCACCAGGGCGACGCCGGCCGAGAGCGCCGTCATCAGCACCGGCGCCAGCCGCTCCAGGCTGCCGCGGATCACGAGCTCCCGGCCGAACGGCATGCCCTCGTGGATCGCCAGGTTCAGGTAGTGGCTTATCTTGAGGATGCCGTTGCGGGTGGCGATGCCTGTCAGCGTGATGAAGCCGATCATCGAGGCCACCGAGAGCGGCTGCCCGACCAGCCACAGGGCGGCGACCGAGCCGATCAGCGCGAGCGGGATGCTGCCCAGGATGATGGCCGTGAACACGACCGAGCGGTAGCGGCTGTAGAGCAGCGCGAAGACCAGCGCGAGCGAGAGCAGCGAGAGCAGGCCGATGGTCCGGCTTGCCTCCGCCTGAGCCTGGAACGAACCCTCCAGGCTCGGCGTGTACCCATTGGGCAGGCTCACCGCCGCCACCTTCTCCTGGATGGCCTTCACGATCTTGCCCATGTCGGAGCCGGCCTGCGTATTGGCCTGGACCACGATGCGGCGGCGGGCGTTCTCGCGCAGGATCTGGTTCGGCCCGTCGGTCTCGCGGATGTCGGCGATCTGCCGGGCGGGGACCCAGCCCGACGGCGTCTCGACCAGCATGTCGCCGAGCCGCTGGGTGGTGCGCATGGCGTCGGACAGGCGCATCACCACGTCGAAGCGGCGGTACCCGTCGACTACGCGTGAGACCACCTGCCCGTTCGAGAGCCGGCTCAGCTGCTCGACCAGTGCTGCCGGCTGGACCCCGTAGAGGGCGGCCCGGGCGTAGTCGACGCGGATCTCCAGTTGCGGGATGAGCACCTGTTTCTCGACTTGCAGGTCGGCCAGCCCGGGGATGTCGGCGAGCCGCCCGCGGATGTCCTCGGCGAGGGACCGCAGGGTGTCGAGGTCCTCGCCGAAGATCTTCAGCGCGATCTCGGCGCGCACGCCCGAGAGCATGTGGTCGAGCCGGTGCGAGATCGGCTGGCCGACGTTGACGTTGACCGGGAGGACCGCTGATCTGCCCCCAATGAAGTGGTCCGCCCTGAGGTATGGCTTTCGGGCCAGGATGAGGACGGACAGATGGGAACGAAGCGGCACAAGCCGGAGGATGTCGTCGCCAAGCTGCGGCAGGTGGATGTGCTGGTCTCGCAGGGCCAGAGCGTCGGGGACGCGATCCGCACGATCGGCGTGACGGAGGTCACCTACTACCGCTGGCGCAAGGAGTACGGCGGCCTGAAGAGCGACCAGGTCCGGCGCATGAAGGACCTGGAGACCGAGAACCAGCGGCTCCGGAAAGCAATCGCCGATCTCACGCTCGACAAGCTGATCCTGCAGGAGGCTGCCCGGGGAAACTGACCAGCCCCGCGCGCCGACGCGCCTGCATCGAGCATGTCATGGACGTCCTGGACGTCTCCGAGCGCCGCGCTTGCAGTGCGCTCGGGCAGCATCGCTCGACCCAGCGCAAGGTGCCGCGGGGCAGAGACGACGAGGCGGCGCTGTCCGCCGATCTTGTGGAGCTGGCGCGCCGGTACGGGCGCTACGGCTACCGGAAGATCGGCGCGCTGCTGAAGGCGGCCGGCTGGTTGGTCAACGACAAGCGGGTCGAGCGGATCTGGCGGCGCGAGGGGCTGAAGGTGCCCGGCCGCCAGCCGAAGAAGGGCCGGCTGTGGGACGGGGATGGTTCCTGCCTCCGGCTCAAACCGGAGCGGCGCGACCACGTCTGGGCCTATGACTTCGTCGAGGCGCGCACCCATGACGGGCGCAAAATCCGGATGCTGAACGTCGTCGACGAGTTCACCCGCGAATGTCTGGCGATCCGCGTTGCGCGCAAGCTGAAGGGAGCTGACGTGATCGACGTGCTCTCGGACCTGTTTATCCTGCGCGGCGTGCCCCAGCACGTTCGTTCAGACAACGGACCCGAGTTCATCGCCAAGTCGGTGCAGTCCTGGATTGCGGCCATTGGCGCAAAGGCCGCCTACATCGCGCCGGGCTCACCATGGGAGAACGGCTTTGTCGAAAGCTTCAACGCGCGATTGCGGGATGAACTCCTGAACGGCGAGATTTTCTACACCCTGAGGGAGGCACAGATCATCATCGAAAGCTGGCGTCGGCACTACAACACGATCCGCCCGCACGGTGCGCTTGGTTATAAGCCACCAGCGCCGGAGGTGTTCGTGCCAGCCATGACCGCTTGGCCGACTGCGCTCGCCCGACCGGCTCCGTCGGCCAAGCTACCCGTAGAGCAGAGGCCGACCCTGCACTAAATTTGAACTCGGACCACCGCGTGGGGGCTGGTCACAGGAG
Source organism: Methylobacterium sp. PvP105 (assembly GCF_017876975.1). Classification (NCBI taxonomy): domain Bacteria; kingdom Pseudomonadati; phylum Pseudomonadota; class Alphaproteobacteria; order Hyphomicrobiales; family Methylobacteriaceae; genus Methylobacterium; species Methylobacterium sp. PvP105. Next base: position 4,453,911 of record NZ_JAGIPA010000001.1, read on the forward strand.
CCCCGACCTATTGTGCAGGGCTCGGGCAAGGCACGGCTCTGTATCGCAAGTCAGGCACCGGGCAGTCGGGCGCATCGATCAGGTGTGCCTTTCAAGGACCCGTCGGGTGTTCGCCTACGCAACTGGCTTGGTCTGAGGGAGCCAGAATTCTATGATGCCGACCGCGTCGCCATCTTGCCGATGGGCGCATGCTTTCCAGGCCTGGACGCGAAAGGCGGTGACCGGCCGCCCCGCCGGGAATGCGCTGAGCGCTGGCGGGTGGAGCTGTTCTCCGGCCTGCCGAACCTCGAACTGATCCTGGTGATCGGCCAGTACGCGCAGGCGTGGCATCTCGGGCGGATGGAGGGTGGCCTCACCGGCACGGTGCGGCGCTGGCGCGAGATCCTGTCCGAGCCGCGCCGCCCCCGGGTCCTGCCCTTGCCCCACCCGTCCTGGCGCAACAACGGCTGGCTCAAGCGCGAGCCCTGGTTCGAGGCGGAGCTGCTGCCTGTACTGAGGGAAGAGGTCGCCCGAGTGATGGTTCACGCCGAGCCGAACTAGGCGTCGGGTGGTCCGGTCTGCTTGTGACGGTGACGTCATTATGTCACTGAACTCGAGGTGCGCATTAGCCTGAGCAAAATGGCGGTCGATCAGATTGCCTGCTCGGTTAAGCGGGCGCTACGATTTTTCAAATCAACGCAGCAAAAACAAGGACTTAGATCTCGGACCACGGCACATATTGATGCCGTAGTGGCTGCTGCGAGTCATTTTTCTGCTCCCACTTTATCTCGATCCTATGCGGACATCCATGTCTGCGGCGGGGTTCACAGGTGCTGGCAGCCTCTGACTTGGCCATAGAAGCTGGGTTGGACCCAATGTCGGCGCGAGTTTATTTTCTGCCGGGGGTCGTTGGCGGAGGATTGGCAAGCACATTATTTTCGGCAAGATGTTTATTTAGGTCTGCCAGCTGACCCGAACAGGCTTTCTCCCCGATGGTTTCGTGCCGATGGGATCGGGGATGTACGCACGGTACGCGTTCCTCCCGGGCGTCAGCGCAGGCCAATTCAGCTGGTTTGCCTCGATCGAGGGGGCGCTCGTCCTTGCCACGGAAATCTTGAAGCCCGCCGTCGGCCTGATGTGGTCGCGGGATAACGGCGGCCACTTCACGATCTCAAGCCGTAACCCACTCGAACGCTGGTCCGGATCCTCGGGCCCCCACGTCTCGACGGACCCCTTGGCGATCATCGACGCCGCGATCGCGGCCGAGATCGACAAGCGGCGGTCCGCCGTCGCCCATACGTGGGGAGCCTGACATGACGACCTGCTGGTTCAAGCCCGCCTTCACCCGAGAGGACCGCGACCCGGCGACGGGCGAGCTCCGGCCCGACGCGATGCGGCCGGGGATCTACTGCAAGGACGAGGCGACCTTCGAGCGCTTGATGGACTCATCGCGCCTTCGGGGCGCTCCCGTCGAGTACCACATGGACGGCGACGTCTCGATCGTCGGCATGCGGATCTACGTCGCCACCCCCGAGCAGGCCGATGCCCTGGAGCGGGGCCAGGCGGTGGATCCCGCCAGCTACTATGCCGAGCAACGGGCGGAGACAGAGGCCGCCGCGGCCGAGTTCGCCCGTCTCATGGGGCGCCTCACGTCCATGGTCTCCACGACTCGCGAGCCGGCCCGGCATGCCGAGCCACCCGTACCCGGGGCGAACCGGGCGCAGCGCCGGGCGGACGCGGCGAGGAAGAGGAGGCTGGCGTGAAGCGAGCGGATCGCCTGCTGCCCGAGATCGCAGCCGAGCGCTTCGAAGTTTATCTTCGCGGCCAGTGGATGACCCTCCACAAGTCGGTCCACTCGATCGAACTCGACCTGCACGAACTCTTCGCGACGCAACTCGCCGAAACCGAGCTCGATGGGGTCAAGCCGATCGACTTCATCGAGGGGTGGATGCGCTGGAAGGCAGAGCGCCGCGGCTTCGGCTACGTCATCCTCGATACAACGAAGGTCGTAGAGTCTTCGGATCTTGCCCGCAACGGTCTGCATCTCGGCCTGCTGCGCATCGTCGGCAGGGGGCCCGACCTCCGGATCCACCGGATCGATCCTGACAGGCTGCACTACCGCCGCTTCTACAACGGGGGGTGCCTACGCCTGCCGGAGGTCCGCGGCAGGAGCCCGCTCGACAGCCGCCACGCCGAGTTCGCCAAGCCTATCATCGAGCGCCTGCTGGCGGAGATCCTGGACCTCTCGCCGGAGAGCGCGATTCCGGATCGGTGGATCATCTACGAGTTCGTTTCGCGGGACATGTCGTCGTGGACGCTCAGGCAGGCTTCGGGCCTCATCCGGGATGTCCATCGAGACTGGCCAGCCGAACGCCAGGTGCGCTGGATCGCCGAGCTGCGCTGCTACCTCATCCACCTCGGCGGGGGCGGCCGGCCCGAGGAGCCGCCTCCGCCGGCCGAGGACGCCGAGGCGCTGGCAGGACTGGCTGCCTAACGCGCGCGGTTTGTCGTTTTCGGCCCCTGAATCATGCGGCTTGTCGCGGCCGCGAGCGGTTTGTCACGGAGACGAGCATGGCGACCGAGCCCCTTGACGTCGATGTTGATCAGCCATCCGAACCGGGCTGGTACGGAACGATCCATGCCTGGGACCTCGAATACGAGGGGGCCTTCGGGTCCGCTCACTATTGGGATGGGAAGGCTTGGCTCGACAAAGAGGGCGGCGAGAAGGCCGACCTGCCGATCTTCCGGTTCACTCAGCAGCGGTTCGCCACGGAGGAAGAGGCGCATGCCGCGGGTGAGTGGCTCGCCGCGTAGGCCTTCACGAATCCAAATTTGGTGCTCTAATCGAACCAGTGGCGCCCTGGAGACGCCCGCCCACCGGCCGCGGTATCGCGTAAGTCCGGGCTCGGGGAAGCCTATGTCGGGCACTCCTCATCTCAACCTTGCGATGAGGAATGCCCCATGCTGCTCACCGAGCAGGTGCGCGCCCGATTCTGGGCGAAGGTCGACGTGCGCGGCCCCGACGAATGCTGGCCCTGGACGGCCTCGGTCGATCGAGACGGCTACGGCCGCTTCACGGTCGGGGGCCGGGGCGTCCCGCAGGTAGGGGCGCACCGCTTCGCCTTCGCCTGCGAGAACGGACCGATCGACTCGTCGGACGTCATCCGCCACGCCTGCGACAATCCCCCGTGCTGCAACCCCGGCCATCTCAGCGCCGGGACGCACCAAGATAACGCCGACGACAAGGTCGCGCGGGGCCGGGCGCCCCGCATGCTCGGCGCGGCGAAGCTGAAGCCAGCGGACGTCATCGAGATCCGCAGGACGCCAGGGACGCTCAAGGCCCTGGCCCAGCGCTTCGGCGTCGCCAAGTCGACGATTTCGATGCTCAGGTCAGGCAAAACCTGGGGGCACCTCAAGGCTTAGGCCCGGCCAGCCGCGCGCGCTCCCGCTCGTAGGCGGCGAGGACGCGCGGCACCCACAAAGCCATACCCTTGGCCTTGAGTTCCAGCCTCTGCGCCTTGATGTAGACCCTCCTGGTGATGTCCTCGACCTTCTCCTCATCCGTGCCCTTGCCGCGGCTATGAGCGAGGATCGCGCTGCCGGCCCCGCCCAGGCCCTCCTCGTCAAGGAACGTGGCGAGCGACCGGCGCACGTCGTGCGGGGTCCAGACACGGATCCCGTAGCGGGCAAACAGATCCCCCTCCGGCCTGCGGATCTCGTTGCCGCCCTTGCCGGCCTTCGTGATCCCTTCGAGCCGGTGGAACAGGCCCGTGAAGCCGGCCGGGGTGACGTGCTTGCCGTCGAACCGCGACGGGAAGATCCACTTCGAATCCGGATCGCCGCCGAACCGGGCGATCGCCGCGAGGGCCTCCGGCGGGACCGGGAGCGCGTGCGGCCGCGAAGCCTTGCGCCCGCCCTTCATTTCCAAACCGGTCCAGGTCCAGACCTGCCAATCGGGGCGGTCTGGCATCTCGATGATGCCGGCGCGCCGCGTCCGCCCAAGAGCCCCGGTCCGCTGCCCGGTCAGGACCACGCCCCACAGGGCGGCCAACATGCCGTTCTCGGTGCGGCGACCGGTCGATCCGAGGTCGCGGTGGAGCTCCGCCACGACGAGCGTCCGTGCCAGCTCCGCGACGGTCGGGATGTGGTCCCGGGTCCCGGCTTGATACTCGATATCCCAGTCACGCCAGAACGGGGACCGCACCGATTCGAGCCCGGACCGAGCCTGGTGGAACTTGTAGGCCCAGTTGAAGGCCTCCCGGTTCTGGGCCACGACCCGCGCCGCGGCCGAGACGGTCCGGGCCTCGACGACGCGGTCGCGCAGCCGCTCCAGGTCCCCGATCCGCAGGCTCGCGATCTCGCGCCGCTCGATGTCACGGAACTCCGGGCCCCGGTGGTAGGCGGCGTATTTCGAGGCGTAGCCGTCCTTGAACCCCTTCTCCTTCGCGGCCAGGAACTCGGCCATCAGGTCGCTCCAGATCCAGGGCCCGTGCTTGCGCCGGCGCGCCTCCGACGGCGGCTCGATCACCGCAGGGAAGGCGGCGTCATGCGCTTCGTCGATGGAGTCGCCGATCTCCCGGCGCATCTCGAAGATCTGCAGGTCCTGACGCGGATCGACGCCGCGCTCCAGGTCCGTGCGAGCGACGTGGGCCGCGTGCCGGGCCGCCGGCAGGTCGAGCCTATCCATCGAGCCGAGGCGCACCGTGCCCTTGCGGTGGCGCAGGTACCAGACCCCGGCCGCGCTCGTGACCCGCAGCGTCAGGCCGGTCGTCTCGGTGTCCGCGAACTCGGCGCCGCGCCCCTGGACCTGGCCTTTTGCGATCATCCGGGCGGCCGTCGCGATGGTCTGCGCCGTGAGCCTCGTGCGCGTCCGGCTGTATGTCCCGCGGCTCGCCGCCATGGTGTCCTCCGATGGATACAACGGGGATACAACACGGCAGGTCCGGCGCTGGCTATCCGCAGAAGGGACTCAGGCCCGGCATAACCACAAAGATTTCAGTGATTTACGGGACGGGGTTAACGACCTGTCCACAGGTGCCGGAAGCGTTCGATATAGCTTCCCAAGCTGAATGTCGTCGGTTCGATCCCGATCGCCCGCTCCAACTAACCTCTTGCTCATGCTACGGTTTCTCGTGCCCTGAGCGGTCGAGGTGTTCCCCATGTTCCCTATGGCGTTCCTCGCCGTTCCCCATGCTGCCGAGAAGCTGCTTCGGCTCGTCCGCGGTCTACTAGCGGGATTCAGCTTAGCGGTATGAGTGCCGTTTGATGTCGGCTTACTCATGGACAGCAGGGCAAACTGGACCAGACGGTGTGCCGTGACGAACTGGCCGGCACGCCCATAGGATTAAACTGCCGCGCTCAAGCCTCCCGGAGTGGGCGTTCGGCTCTGCGCCATGAGCGGACATCTGCTGACCGCCCGGTAGCAGACATTTAGTTTCAGGCGACCGTCCGTCCGGTGTCGACCCACGTCAGTCATAGGCGTCATTTTGGGGCGAACTTGGAAGCGGACACGCGGCGGCCTTGCACGGCCGCCTGGCCCGCTTGAACCGAGTAGCTTTGAGCCGTTCCCTTCTGCGCACGCTTCGCGGCGTAGAGTGCCGCATCAGCGTGGCGCAGGAGAACGTCACGATCCTGTCCGGCCTCACGGGACCACGCGAGGCCGATCGTTCCCGTCACGCGCGCGATCTGACCCTGTCCGTCCACGATGATCTCAAGGTCGTGCAAGAGGCGTTGCACTATCGAGCTCAGGCGCGCGCCGTCGCACGCGGCAGGTGCCAGGATCGCAAACTCGTCGCCGCCCAATCGCGCCGGTAAGCACCCGGTGTAGCTGGATGCGCGCAACCGTTCGGCGACGCGACGCAGAACGTCGTCGCCAGCCGCATGCCCGAGGCGATCGTTCACGCCCTTGAAGCCGTCGAGGTCGATCAGGAGAACGGCCACGTCGACATCCGAAGCGCGGGCCTCGCGCAGCCGCGCGTCGAGAACACGGTGGAACTCGGCTCGGTTGGCCAGCTGTGTCAGGTCATCGGTGCGGGCCCGATGGCGAAGACGCTCCTCCAGGCCATGCCGTTCGGTGATGTCCTGGATCAAGCCGACGAGTGCGACAGGCTTACCCTTGGCCAGCTCGATCTCGCAGGAGCATCGCACGCGCCGGGCGTTGCCTTTGGCTGTCACGAAGTCGGCGTCCATCTCGAAGGGCTCGCCCGTGTCTAGCACGCGCTCGACTGCCGCGCGGAAGAGGGCGCGATCAGTCTCAGGAAAGAAGTTCATGATCTCACCTGTCGGCACGCCGCCGCTGACGGGCAATTCATGAATGGCGAAGACCCCATCCGACCAGGAGGTTGTCTGCTTCTCGATATCGTAGCGGTACGATCCCATGTCGGCCATGCGCTCCGCTTGCTTGAACTGGCGGCGCTCACGCTCCAGACCCTCAACGGCGACACGGCGCTCTTCGGCGGTCTCGGTAGCTCGAAGGGCTACGGCGCGAGCCTCGATCAGGGCCTCTGCAAGACAGGCCAGTTCTGTGAGCACCTCCAAGTCTGCCGCCGTTGGCTCGCGGGGTCGTTCATCGAGGACACAGAGCGTGCCGATCGTGATTGTGTCGCCGTCTGCTCGCCGGACGCGAACCGGCACGCCCGCGTAGTAGCGGATGTTCGGGGCACCTGTGACGAAAGGGCTGGCCGCGAAGCGACGGTCGAGTTTGGCATCTGCCACGATCAGCGGAGCCTCAGTCTCGAACACGACGGGGCAGAACGCCTGGGCACGCGGGGTCTCGGCCGCCAAGGGGCCGCAACGCGCCTTGAACCACTGGCGCTCCGGGTCGATCAGAGTGATCGAGGACATGCCGGTGCCGAGCATGCGTTGTGCGAGCTTGGCGAGTGCGTCGAACTCTCGCTCTGGCGGCGTGTCGAGCAGAGCGATCTCGATCAGCGCCTGTTGGCGGAGTGCCTCGCGCTGCGTGTTCGACCCGTTCCCCTGCAACACGACGCGACCCCGCTCAAGCCTTGAGGCTGCCAGGGGGTACAACGAGAAGGTTTAATCGAGCGTGAGGTGGCCTGACGGGTCATCGAGCCAGAGCGTACCGGCTAGACCGCCACCGTTTGGCTTGTGAAAGGTGCCGTATTCACCGGTTCCCCGCAGAGAACAGAGTAACAAGCTTGTGCCGGGAGCTGCCATTCGGCTCGTGACCGAACCCAGGCATTCGGACCGCTGTCGGAATTTCCCGAAAGCCGACATTTGTCGGCCGACCGACAAGATCGGCTAAGGGCGGTGACCGGATCTTCACGTACCGTCGGGACGCGGAATTCTAAAGGCCAACGTAGCCGATGGCGAAGCTTCGGAACCCGTGGACGGGGGCCATGCTACTTCGTGATCAGCAGCTTGCCACCGATTGGCCCCACTCCCTTTGGAACCGGCACGCTCGTCGCATCGTAGTTGGCGTTGAGGTAAAGGTTTGGACCCTCGTAGAGGTTCACCTGCTGGGCCACCACGACGGTGTAAGCGGACTGGTCAGCCACTGGCTTGTCGGCGTCAATTACAAGACGTCCAGCGGGCAAATAGATCGTGCCCAGCATCGTGCGGGCATTATTGCTGATGATCCGGTAGATCCGCATTGGTTTCGACTGACCGAGTGGGGCAGGCGTTGGGGGTATCGTGACGCCCAGATCAATGGCGTTGGCGAGGAGCGCCGGATCAAGCGGATCTGAAACTGTTGTCTGCTCGGCCATTAGCAGGCCCGCCATCTCTCCCGTGGTTGGCGCAGTAAGGCTGACAGTCGTATCTTTGTCGAACAGAAGACCTGCTTTGTCTCCGGCGAAATACAATCCAACATTCGTACCGTTGAGTGTAGCCTTGTCCTTCACGATCAGCGGGCCATTGTTGAAAATATAGACTCCGGGCTTCATAGTCACCACGGCGTTTTTTTTGATCTGAAGGCCGTAGCAATAGGTGCCAGGATCGAGGGTCAGGTTCTGGTCAATGGTCTGTATCTTTGTGAGCGGCAGCAAGTTGAAAGGGAACGGCAGGTTCGCGCAGGCGCCGATCTGCGGATTAGCACGTCCTTTAAGCGGATCCGTGATAACCGGGCATCCCGTCTGCGGCGGCGGCGCAAAGTTCGCGCGGACGCCGAGATAGCCGCCGGCCGAGCAGATCGTGTCGGCGCGCGCTATCGAGCTATCGCCTCCGACCATGCCGATCGGATTGGTCGAGTTGGAGTAGAGCGAGCAGCCGTTAGCGGTGACCTGGGCGCTCTTCCGCAGATTAAAGGCGCCCGGCGATAAGGGGTCTAGGGTGAGCATGCAAAGCCGCATCTTACCAACAACACTGGCTTTGGCTTGCACCGATATGGTTTGGGCGCGAATACCAACAAAGGCACCAAAGGTGAGCTTCATCGTTTCCTGAACGTGCGCCGACACGCTGGTTTTGTCGCTAGCCACCTCTACCGTCACTGTGAATGGCCGGTCGGGCGATGGCGACGCGCTGGTGCGGATCGACTCTTCAGTCACACCTTTCACCGCATCGATACTGGATGAGGCGAGCTTCATAGCGTTTCCACCAGACAGCACACCTACATCGACGGCGTTTTGGAGCTGGCTACGCCTTGAGGCGATATGCGCGTAGTCGATGCCGCCACCGGCAAGGCCGAGCAAGGCCGTCGAACCTAAAGCAAAAATGAGCACAACCCCGCCGTGCTTTTCGGTACGAAGCGCAACCGCTAGTTTATTCAGCTGCCGCAGTGAGACACGCAGCCGAAGATAAGCAGCGTTCTCGGACCCAAACATCTGATTGACCTCAGCCTCATAGCGTGCCGGGTCTTCGCACATGGTTATGATGCACTAGTTAATAGCGATTGATACGCCCGTGGCATCTGAGGCATAGCGCCACTATGCTTAACGCCGACAGCACCTTTGCTTGCTGCGGGCTACTGACGTACAGCTGAGCACGGGTATGCGGCGCGAAGAGCTCGGCGTAGAGGCACCACGTAGGGGGTCTTCATCTCGGCCGGGTTCTGGATTACGTATAGGGAGAACGCGGTCACGGCGTCGATCAGCTTAGTACTCTCAGTCGGGCAAATGGCATCAGCGGCAATCTCCGTCGCGAGCATGGCGCGAACCGCGCCGACACACTCACCGAGCTGGCGCATAGAGTCTGGGTCCTGACGCGAGCGCCCCTTGCGTGCTAACTTGATGAACTGGTTGCACCCACCAATGATGTCCTCGGTCGCCTCGCCGATGGGCAAGCTATGTGCGGGACCGGCGAGGAGCACCGAAGCGATCAGAGCTGCGGCCAAGCGGCCGTTAGAAACAGGCTGTCTCAAGGTAGTTAGCGACCTAGACGTCTAGGCTGCTGCGTGGAATTTGCATTCGCGGGCAGGAGGAACAGACTAAATTTCTCATTAACAGCCCAACTTGTTTCAGCCATGAACGCACTGGAAGGCAGTTCTTTACAAGCCCCCCAAAGGTCGAAAGTGGACGCAGCGGTGACGTCCGCTTCAATGCATTGGCGACCAGAAGCGGACCGTCGCGAAACCACCCTGAGCGGACGGCCTGCTACCGACCTGACCCAGTTGCTTCGACCGCCGTCGTCGCTTCTCCTGAGCAGCCGTTTGTGAGCCTCTGTGGAGTGCTGCTCGGCCCGACTGCCGGAAGTTGTTTCTCCGTCCCAGAACGAACGTACCGCGCCTCGTTTCTCTCTGGTGACGTTGGTGCCGCTTCGGAGGGCTCATTGTTCTTGCCCCGAGCCGCTAGCAGTAGCCGACTGCAGCGCGGCAAACACCCTTCGCGGGATCAGCACGCCGATGATCTGGCCGTCAGCCGCTTCGAAGCGGACTGCGACAGTATCACCGCCGTCGATATAGGCGCAATCGAGTAGGGTGCGGACGGATATAGCCATCGCAGCCGGCGTCTTTTCGAGCATGGTAGACTTCCCTCGTGCCTAGCAGATATCATGTACAGCAAAATCCATATCTCGCGATGGCGTGAGGTCCGCCGGTGGTTCGACGCAGATTGACCAGGGTGATCGTCGCGGGTTCCGGAGGCACTAGGCGACGAGCGCCAGGAGTAGCTTTGGAGGGAGCATGCCGGAGACCTTGATCCATCAGTTGCTGCTACAGAATGCGGAGATCATAGCGGCTGATCAGGAAGTCGCTGCACTGCTGCATCGGCTGCGAGTGTTGCACCGGGAGGGGCGGGACAAATCGGAGGCCGCAGGTCTTTTGGTGACGAAGCTGAAGCGGCTCTTCCGGCTGCGCGACCAGCGGGACCGCGACCTTCAGAGGGCGGCAAGTGCAGCATAATGGCGTCGCCAGGCCGCGCGAACCAGCCATCAGTAAACGTCATGCTGGTCATAGCCTGTTAATTATTGAGTCAATTTGGCTGCGTATAACCAGTCCAACAAGGCCGACGCTGTATCCGAGCTCGTATAGCATTCCAGGCATTACGGTTCAGACACTGACAATGGTATCGCGTTTGCTCTGGAAACTGCGCACTGACCGTTCGGGTGCGTCCGCTGTCGAGTTCAGCCTCGTAGCGCCCCTCTTCGTCGGCCTGATGATGGCCATCTGCGAGTTCTCGTTCGCCTTCTTCACGCTGACCTCCGCGCAGCAAGCGGTATGGACGGAAGCGCGCCAGCTCGCGCTCGGTCGCGTCACAACGACTACCGCCCATGATGCCGTCGTGGCGGCCCTCCCACGCTGGGCGCAGGGCCGAGCGACGGTAACAGCCGACAAGGATCCCGCTGACGCCACCCGCTATCTGGTCACAGCCGCGATACCCCTCACCAGCGCGGCGCCGACGAACTTCTTCGCGAGCCTCTACGGCACCCGATCGATGACCGCCTCCGCAACCCTGCCCCAGGAAACGCAGTGATGCGGGGGTTCTGGCGCGATGAAGAGGGAGGCATAACGCTCGTTTCCGCACTGACCATGCCGGTCATGCTCGGCGTCGGCGCCTTCGCCGTGGATCTGGGTGTGCTGCGCTACAACGCCATGCGCCTGCAGATCGCCGCCGACGCAGGAGCGGTGGCAGGCGTGCGCCAGCTGCCAGACACGGCAAAGGCCACTCAGACCGCAGTCTCGCTGGCAAATCTGAATGCCCCTCCCAATGCCGGGCAGGTCACGCTCGCCAGCGACGTCGAATTGGTCGTCTACGACGCCTCGACCAAGACGTACCGGACGGCAGATGCCAATGCACCCGCGAACGCCGTGCGGGTGACCGCGTCCAGGGACGAGGCGCATCAAAACCGGGTGCTCGGCTTCTTCTCGCGCTTTGCCGGCTCTGCCGGCCCATTCAGCTTGTCGGCCCACTCAATCGCGATCATGGCCACCGACGGGGATGGTGGCGCTGGTACGGCCTGCCTGTACGCGCTTGACCCCACGAACTCAGATACACTTACGATTGTCGGCAGCACGACGGTTAAGCTGAACTGCGCGGCGCGCGCAAAGTCTTCCGCAGCAACTGCAATCTCGTCGAACGGCAACGCTGCGCAGATGACAGCGACGTCGATCTGCCAGACGACGTCGCCGTCGCAGAGCCCGCGCGGCTACAGCCCAGCCATCACGAAGTGCGGCTCCCCTACGGCAGACCCGCTCGCAAATGTCGCCGAACCCACCCCCGTCAATTGCAAGGCAGGCGGCACGTTGAACGGCACTGTGACGGCAGGCTGCTTCACAGGTGCGACAACGTTCAGGGGGAGTGTCACACTAGCGGCGGGGACCTACTATTTCAAAGGCGCCTCGATCAAGATAAACAGTAATTCCACTATATCAGGATCGGGCGTGACTCTGTTTCTCGATGCGACCTCCTCACTCGACATCGTCGGCACACCGTCGATCAGCCTGACGGCTCCGAATAACGGTGCTCTCCAAGGCGTTGTGCTATTCCAGTCGCGCTCCGCGACCGGCGCCTCACTCTCGATCAGCGGCAATTCCACCGTGTTCCTAGACGGGATTTTGTATGCGCCGGCCACGTCGGTTACGTTCACAGGCAATGGGACGACCACGAACCCTGCTCGCTTCGGGTCGGTGATTGCCTCGCAGGTGCACTTCACCGGCAACTCGGCCTTCACGTTCGGCTCGACGTTGCCAAGCGCGACATCAGGCGGCCATTCTGTACTCGTGAACTAGGTCGCGAACCCATAACGGCTGGCACGGTTGAACCGCGGCGTCGTTAGCCCTCTGAGCAGGAGGGCCTTGATGGCGCGGTTTGATCTGACGGATGCGGAGTAGGCGGTGATCGAGCCGCTGTTGCCGACGGACGTGCGCGGCAAGGAGCGCGTGGATGATCGGCGGGTGCTCAACGGGATCTTCTGGCGGCTGCGCACGGGCGCGCCCTGGGCCGACATTCCGGCGCGCTACGGCCCGCACACGACCTGCGGCAACCGCTTTCGGCGCTGGCGCAAGCGTGGCATCTGGGATCGGCTTCTGGATGCGGTGTCAAAGGCTTACGACGGCGACCTGCAGATGATCGACGCCACCAGCGTGCGGGTGCACCAGCATGCCGCCTGCGCCCAAAAAAAGACGGCCGATCCAGTGGCATGGGTCGCTCGCGCGGCGGCCTGACGAGCAAGATCCACGCGCTAGTAGATGCCGACGGCCGTCCGGTGGCGCTCAAGATCACCGAGGGTCAAGCGCACGATGGGCGCGCGGCGGCCGACATGCTGGGCGGTCTGGGCACGGGCCAGATCCTGCTGGGGGATCGAGCCTATGACAGCGACGCGCTTCGCACTCGGATGGCGGAGCAGGGCGCGTGGGCGAACGTGAAGCCGATGCCCAACCGCAAGCGAGTGCCGGCGTTCAGCCCGTTCCTGTACAAGTACCGCAACTTGGTCGGTACGCCTGTGGTGAAGGCCGCGATCTTCGTTGAGGCGGCGTGTCAGGCGGCGATCGGCTGAGGGTGGGTCTCGGTCCAGTTCCAGGGGAGCAGGTCGTCGAGGCCTCGAGCCGGATGGTCGGGCAGCCGGCTGAGCACATCGGCGAGCCAGGCCTGCGCATCGATGCCGTTGAGCTTGGCGGTCTCGATCAGCGTGTAGAGGGCGGCCGCGCGATGGCCGCCGGCATCCGAGCCGGCGAAGGTCCAGTTGCGGCGGCCTACCGCGATCGGCCGGATCGCCCGTTCGGCGGCGTTGTTCGACAGGCAGGCGCGCCCGTCGTCGAGGAAAAGGATGAAGGCGCTCCAACGCTTGAGCATGTAGTCGATCGCTTGCGCCACCGGAGCCTTGGCGGAGAGCTTGGCGCGGTTCTCCCGTAGCCACGCTTCCAGTTCGGCGACGAGGGCGGCCGAGCGGGTGCGACGGTGCGCGCGGCGTTCATCGGCGGCAAGACCGTTGGTGGCGCGCTCGGTGGCGAAGATCGCATCGATCCGCGCCACCGCCTCAATGGCGATCGGAGCCTTCCTGAGCTCGGCCAGCTCGAAGAACTTGCGTCGGGCATGCGCCCAGCAGGCCGCCTCGCGCAGCGGGCCTGGTTTACGGCCGGGTTCGTACAGCCGACCGAACCCGGAGAAGGCATCCGCCTGCACGATGCCGTGGAAGTCGCCCAGCCAAGTCTCGGCATGCGCGCCGGAGCGGTCGGGGGAGTAGAAGTAGGCCACAGCCGGCGGCTCGGGACCGCCGAAGGGACGGTCGTCACGCACCACCGTCCAGAGCCGGCCCGTGCGGGTCTTGCCCTTGGCCAGGACCGGGACGGGCGTGTCGTCGAGATGCAGGCGCTCAGCCCCTCGAACATGGGCCTCGATCCGGGTGACCAGGGGCGACAGGGCGGTGGTCACCGCTCCGACCCAGCCGGCCAGCGTCGAGACGTCGATCGGTACGCCCTCGTGGGCGAAGCGCTGGCTCTGGCGATGCAGCGGCAGGTGCAGGCCGAACTTGGCCATCATCACCTCGGCCAGAAGGTTTGGGCCCGCTCGTCCGCGCGGGATCGGATGGAACGGGGCCGGTGTCTGCGCGATCGTCTCGCAGTCGCTGCACGAGAAGCGCTCGCGTACGTGCTGGATCACGACCCAGCGCGCCGGGATCCGCTCCAGGGTCTCGGTGACGTCCTCGCCGAGGTGACGAAGGCGCGCTCCGCCGCAACAGGCGCAGGTCGTCGGGCCGGGATGGACGACGCGCTCGCGCGGCAGGTGCTCGGGCAGAGGCCGGCGGGCGGGCTTGCGCCGAGAGGAAGCCGCACCGGAGAGCGCTTCGGGCTCGGCGGCCGCCTGCACTTGGGTCTCGGCCAGCGTCTCCTCCAGATCCTCCAGGACGAGTTCGAGCTGGTCAATCCGGGCGCTGCGCTCCGAGGAGGTCCCAAACCGTTCTCGCCGCAGCCGGGCGACCTCCAGCTTCAGCCGTTCGACCGCGATCTCCGAGGCGAGCCGGGCCGCCCGCTCGGCCAGGATCATGGCATGGGCGGCGGCAAGATCGGTGGGAAGCGGCGGGGGCTCGGGCGCGTTCGGCACGCTTGAGAGAAGAACATATTCTTCAAGCGCTGTAACGCGTTATCCTCAGCCGAGAGCGCTCGGACGCCAGCTCTCCTGCGGCATCCGCCAGTCGATACCCGAGAGCAGGTAGCCGAGTTGCGCCGTCGAGATCGTCACGGCTCCATCCGCCACCGAGGGCCACAGGAAACGGCCGCGGTCGAGCCGCTTGGTGTAGAGGCACGCGCCCTGGCCGTCGTGCCAGATCACCTTGATCAGGTCGCCGCGCCGTCCGCGGAACACGAACAGATGCCCGCCATGGGGATCGCGCTTGAGCGTCTCCTGGACGATCAGGCCGAGACTGGAAAAGCCCTTGCGCATGTCGGTGTGGCCGGTGGCCAGCCAGACCCGGACATTGGCCGGCAGCGGGATCATCGGCCCTCCAGGGCATCGAGCACCCGGCGCAGCGCCGCGGCATCGACATCCCGGTCGACCTTGAGACGACGGCCGCCGCCGAGATCGATCTCGATGACACCGGTCTTGCGCCGTGCGCGACGGGGCTGGGCCGCAGCACCCGGATCATCCGACCGCGGCGCCAAAACCGCCGACGACGGCTCCGGAGTGATGGCCACGGGGACGAACACCGGAGCCTGCCCGTCCCCGCCCAGACGGCCTTGCCGAGCCTGGCGTCGCCACGTGAACAGCAGGCCCTGAGCGATCCCGTTCCGGCGGGCCACCGAACACACCGACACGCCGGCCTCGTACGAGGCTTCGACGATCCGCGCCTTGTCCTCGAACGACCAACGCCGCCGTCGTTCGATCCCCTCCAGTACCTCGACCCGCATCATCCTGACCCGCCGACCTTAACGCCAGCATTAAGGTCAGGCTTCAGCCGAGCGCGCGATGCCTCCGGGGGCGGCCTTCACCGGACGCGTACCTTGGTCGAGCGCTTCTTCAGCAAGATCAAGCACTTCCGGGCCGTCGCCACCCGTTACGACAAGGATCCCGACAACTTCCTAGCCAGCGTCAAGCTCGCAGCCCTGCGGGTCTGGCTGCGAGCTTAATGAGTCCGCGACCTAGTGGAGAAAATCTGACGGTTGGCACTGGCCACCCGTCGTTCGATGGGATGCCTCCGCCGTCGCCGTCAACCTGAGCAAGAAGGCCGGCTGGCAGCTCAGATGGACCGTGCGTCTGAGCGGCGGCGGCGTCTGCTCTCATGCATTGCAGCCCGCAAGCGGACCGGCGGAAAACCACCCCGAGCGGCCTTTCTAGGCCGGACCTGACTCCGCCATCGATCTCAATTTGGGCGGTCTTAAAAAGCCGACGGAGGCGCTGTCTCGCTGGAGTCACCGGAAGATCTGTACATCTAGAAGGTGCAATTCAGGTTGTATCAAATGCGATCGAAATTGCTATCAGCATGTATTGTTGGACGGTGCACTCTTTCGCAAGGCGCCGCTGATAGCTCCACCAGCGATCTAAGCTCGCCGCTCAACAGAAGTCTAGGACGCTCAGAACATGTTCTCCCGCCTCCTCACCTCGCTCTGCCTCCTGGCCTTGCGCTCGCCAGTCTGCGGATGGGTGGTGCGGACGATGATTATCTGGGCGTCTAGAGAAGCGTCACCCCGTGGCAAGGCCGCCCACGGCGGCGCTGGCAAGATGGTCCCAGTCCGGTAGGCAATTGGTCGGCCGAGCGTCATTCAAGCCGCGCGGGCGAGATCACCCTCGATGGCGACGAGCGCCCGCTCCAGCGCCGCGAAGCAGACTGGATCGAACGCCGCTCCAAGGTCCGCGCGCATGATGCCGAGCGCTTTCTCAAGCGACATAGCTGCGCGGTAAGGCCGGTTGGCGGTCAGCGCATCGAACACATCGGCTACTGAGACAATGCGGGTCTCGGGCGCGATCGCATCGCCAGCGAGCCCGCGTGGATAGCCCCTGCCGTCCAACCGCTCATGATGACCACCACCTATGCTGGCCATCTCATGAAACACCGCGACGCGGGCCAAGATGGTCTCGGACAGAGATGCGTGGTTGCGCATATCGCGCCACTCCGCCTCGTCCAGCTTGCCGTTCTTGTCGAGGATCGCGTTCGATACCCCGAGCTTGCCGACATCGTGAAGGAGCGCAGCTCGCTTGAGCCACCGGCGTCGTTCCGGCGAGTAGCCGAGTTCAGCCGCGATCATGTCGGCGTAGACCGCGACGCGCTCAGAGTGGCCAGAAGTGAACGGACTTTTGGCGTCGATGATCTGTGCGAAGGCACGGGCGATATCGTCGAGGTAATCCTCGTCCACCACGATCGGGCTGGCCGGCGCCAACGCGACCACTGCTTCCTCGACCTCTTCCGAGGCCAGGGTATCCCAGAACCCGGTTTCGGAGGCGATTTTCTCGAAGCAGGCGACGACCTGAGGATCGAACCATGTGCCCGAGCGCGCCCGGACCTCGGCTATCGCGGCCGCGGGACCGGCTGCGGTGTGGAACACGTCCACGACCTGGGCAAGTAGCGCCACGCGTGCGTAGAGCGGGATCGCGGGGCCGGCGAGGCGGTCCGGCCGACCACTGCCGTTCCAATGCTCGTCCAGCGCGTGGATGGCTTCGCAGACGCTTGCCGGGAAGCGAAGCTGACGGGCAATCTGCGCGCCGCGCTGGCAGCGCGTCTGGATGAGGTCGTCGACGATCGTGCCGCCGTTCTGCAGGATGTTGAGCACAGCGCGGAAGCGTTCGGCGAGGCCTGCCTTGAGACCGGTGTGAGAAAAGACGAAGCCGAGCACCTTGGGCAGGCTGTCGCTCACCGTCTTGAAGTCGCGCTTGAAGCTGAGGTCGTCAGAGAGATAGAGCTCGCAGATGCGCGCGGCATTGCTGGAGCACCCGAGGTCCTTCAACATCACCGTATGGTAGAGTTCCCAGAGCTGCAGATCTGGAAGGCCTAGCTCACGACCGATGTGGAAGCCGATCCAAGTCGCGCGGACGCAATGGCCAACGGGCTGACCCTCCGTAAGATCAAGGGCGTGGCTTAGGGCGCCTAGAATTTCTGAGAGCTGGATCGTCGTGGCTTCCACTTCGCCGCCTGACACGATCCGCATCGTTCTCGTCCAGTCACTTGTCTTATAGGCCTCTATAGGCGGCGACACTGCCAGCATAGCCTGACCAAAACGTTGCGCGTGGTCCTATCGTACTCGCCTGAAACGCGGGCCACGGTGCGGCAGCACGAGCGTTGGCCCGGAGTTTCACACCGAGGGAACGAGACGTTTGACGCGGCAGGTGCCTCCGCGTCTCGGCTGGGACTCCAGCTATGTCGACGTCCGCTTCCATGCATACGCCTCTCGGAAGCGGACCGGCGGAAAACCACCCATCCTTGTCATTCGAAGGCGTCGGCCGGCGCGACTGGAGCTGGCCGAAAGCGGCCGGTCCGCTCTGGAGGGGGCTTGCTGGAAAAACGGACAGCGTCTTACCCGATCCAATCCGGTCATACCGTCGAGGACGCGCATTCGCTGAAAGCTGTCGGGCGGCAACGTGGGCGAACGTGCCCAGTACCACGGCTGGGCTTTGTCCTCGCCCGGATTTGGAAAGCTCGATCTGGGTGAGGCCTGGGAGGCAGGTGACTCCAAATAACCCTGTCAACGAACCTGACACCGCCTCCTGCCCCCCCCACGGGAAAGGGGGCCGGCACCCGGCCTCGCGACTGTGTGTTTCAAGGCCAATCAGACATTGTCTTGTGGAGACTTAATTTCTGCTCAAGACAGGTGTGACGAAGCGGGCGATGACGTCGGCAGTTTCTGCCAACGCTTCGCGATGTGGGTGATGCCCAACATTCGGCATCTCATAAACAGTCAGCAGACCGGCGGGGCAAAGTCTGCGAGCGGCACCAATCTGGGCCTTAGTTCCGTAAGCATCCTTCGTCCCCTGGATGATGATTGCCGGGACGGTCCATCGCGTGAGGGCTGTCTCGATTGTCCATCCGCGCCGAGCCGGATCCAACCAGGCGTCGTTCCAGCCGCGAAAGGCTCCCTCGACATCGGTATGCCGACGGCCGAGACGGACCTTCAGATCGCCATTGTCGTAGGCGTCCCGGGCCCGTCGGGCCCCGGCCAGCGTCGCCTCCTCGACGAAAAAATGGGGCGCGATGAGGATGCCGCCCCGCACGCGGGTGTCGCCCTCCGCCAACGCGAGGGCCGCGATCGAGGCGCCATCGGAATGGCCGATCAGCAGGCCGCTTCGCAGTCCCGCGAGGTCGAGGACCTGGGGAAGTATGGTGCAGGCTTCATGTTCGAGAAAGTCGGTCCGGCGGGGCAGAGGCACCGGACTCGAGGCCCCATAACCCTGGCGCGAGAAAGCCAGGACACCGCATCCGGTCTTCTCGACCAGAATTTCCGGCAGCGGGCCCCACTGCGTGGCAGAACCGAGACCCTCATGAAGCAACACCAGCGTCGGCGCCAAGTCCGGCTGCGGACCGACGAAACGGTATTCCAGCCGTAGGTCGGCCACCGCAAAGGCGCCGAATGTGTCGAGAGGGATCATCCCATCTCCACCATCATCCTCTCCGCGATCTTTTCCGCAATCATCAAGGTCGGGACGTTCGTGTTTGCGCTAGGAAGGCGGGGCATCACCGATGCGTCGGCGACGGACAGGTTGTCGGTTCCGATGACGCGTCCCCCCGGATTGACCACCGCGCCGGGATCGTCGGCCCGGCCCATGCGGCACGTACCGCTCGCATGCCAGACCCCGAAGACGTTGTCCCGGACAAAGTCGTCGAGAGCGCCATCGTCCTGAAGCACTGTCTCCCAAGCGTGGCCGCCTAGGACGGCGCGCAGCAGCGGGGCGCGCAGCATGGCCGGTGCATCGAACACGGGGGCGAGGAGGCCGGTGAGCCGCCGGTTGCGAGGGGAGACGGCGCTCAACCGGCGGATCAGCGGCGAATAGTTCGCGGGGAAGAGGTCGTCGGAGCGGGGGTTCAGCGTGGGCGAGACCACGAGGTCGCTGAGCAGCCGAATCCCCGAGGCGAGGCGTTCGAGATCGCGGCGATCCGAGAGCAGGCCGAGATCGATGTCGGGCGGGCCGGACGGGTTCGCCGGATCGAGGCGCAGGCGCCCGACCGAGTGCGGTTGGTTCACCCAGAGGAAGTAGAGCGCAAGGCGTCCGCCGAGGGCGTGCCAGCCGGCACGGGCGGAGGCAGTGAGATACATATCGGAGGCGCAGCCTTCGGGATGGCCGGACGAATAGCGCAGGGCCAGCAAGCTCGCGCGCCGGAAGGTCTCGGGCAGCCGGAGCGGGCGGGGAAGGACCTGGGCCATCGTCAAAGCGGGATGGTCCCGCAGGTTCTCGCCGACGCCCGAACGATCCAGCCGGACGGGTATCCCGCAGGCGGAGAGCGCATCGCCCGGGCCGATCCCGGCACGCAGGAGGAGCACCGGCGATTGAAGAGCGCCGGCGCACAGGACTACGGAGGCGGCGCTCACTTGTTGCTCGGATCCGTCGCCCCGCCGCAGCACGGCCCCGGTCGCGCGGCGCCCGTCCATCACCAGCGAACGGACCTCGAGGCCGGCGGCGATGGTGAGATTCGGCCGGGCCCGCGTACCCACGTCCAAATACGCGGCGGCGGCCGAGACCCGCGCGTCGTCCCGGTTGGAGAAGGCCGGCGGGAAGATCCCGTCCTCGAACTCGCCGTTCTGATCGACGCGCCGGGGCAGCCCCGTCGCATCGAAGGCGCGGGCGACCGCATGGGCGAAGGGAGGCCATGCGGGCTCCAGGATGCGCCGGATCGGGAGCGGCCCATCATGGCCGTGCAGCGGACCGCCGCAATCGAGGTCGGTCTCGAGCCTGCGGAAATACGGCAGTACGTCGTCCCAGGCCCAGCCCTCGGCGCCGAGCGCGGCCCAGGCCTCGTAATCGCGGGGCAGCCCGCGGTTGGCCGCCTGGACGTTGATGCTGGACGAGCCGCCCATCACCCGGCCCTGCTCGTAGGCCCGCCGCCGCATGCGACCGCGGGAGTCGCGGGTGACCGCCGCGTCGAGCCCCGGCCAGATGTAGGTGTCGCCATGGAACAGCGGCATCGGATAGCTGTCGAGAATCTCCGCCGGCACCCGGCCCGGCGGTGTATCGATGCCGGCTTCGACGAGGAGCACCCGGCGCCGCGGGTCGGCGGAGAGCCGGTGGGCCATCACGCAGCCGGCAGAGCCCCCGCCGACGATCAACACGTCGACCGTTTCGGGCAAGGCGTTCATGGGATCAGCCGATCGCCGCGCGCCAGTCGGCGCCGGACGCGAGCACCGCGTCGAGATCGACCTCGGCCTCGCCGGGAACACGGATGCGCTTGAATTTCATGGGGGGCGCGTCCAGCGGAACGGTCGCGTCGAGACCCATCTTCGCGCCGACCCCCTCGCGGCCTGATGGATCGAGCTTCGAGCCTTGGGCGTGAGGGATGACGACGAGGTCTCGGTCCGCCTGGAACCGCGTCGAGACCGCCCATTCGACTTCTTGCGGGACGTGGATGTCGACATCCGTATCGACCACGACTGCGTGCTTGATGTCGTAGTGGGCCGCGAAGGCCCCGAGCAGCACGTTCTTGGCCTCACCCTCCTGTGTCTTCCGCAGGCGGACGTAGAGGTGGTAACGGCCAACTCCCCCCAGGGACAGATGCACGTCCTCGACACCGGGGAAGCTGCGCTGCAGCGTTGCGAGGATCGTGGCCTCCCGGGGGATCGCCCCCAGCAGCAGATGCTCAAGGCCGCCGCCGACGATCATATGAAAGATCGGATCGCGCCGGTGCGTCACCGCATCGACCTGCATGACGTGCCGCTTGGCCCGCTCCCCGTAATATTGCGGGAATTCTCCGAACGGCCCTTCCGGCTCGCGGATTTCGGGCAGGAGGCGGCCCTCGATCACAATCTCTGCGTTCGCCGGAACGCGCACGCCGTTCGTCAGGCACTTGACCACGTCGAGGGGTTGGCCGGTGAGCGCCCCGGCGATCTCCAACTCGTCGTGGCCAAGGGGCACGATGGCCTGGGAGGCGAGGAGGCAGGCGGGATCGACGCCGACCACGAGGGCGACTTCGAGGCCCCGGCCCTGGGCCTCGGCCTTGCGGTAGAAATTGTCGGTATGCCGGGGCAGGACCAGCACGCCGATCCTGTCCGGACCGCTGATTTGGCAGCGCAGGATGGCGACGTTCTGCAGGCCGGTCTCTGGGTCCCGGGAGATCATCAGGCCCGCCGAGATGTAGGGCCCGCTGTCGTGCTCGTTCAGAGTCGGCACCGGCAGGATCTTCAGGATGTCGAGTCCCTCCCGGTGGACGACCTCCTGCGCGGGGGCGGAGTTGTGTTCGTGCCAGGGGAGCGGCTGGGCGGCGGCCTGCTGGAAATGGGCGACGAGGTGATCCTGCGTGGTGCCGAGGGCTTCCGCCATCCAGGCCCGGCTCGACACGAGCCCGGAGACGATGGTGCCCGGATGCCCCCCGGGCTGCGGAAATAGGCTGGCCTGCCGGCCGTCGAGGCGGCTCGCCACCGCCGCTGCCTCGTGGCGCAAGCCGATTCCCGGCCGCGCGATGGCGAGGCGCCCATCCCCGGACAGCCGATCGAGCCAGTCGCGGAGGGAACGAACGGGAGTGGGCGCGTTCATGCTGTCCTCACGGCGGGGTCTTCTCAACCAAGCTTGCCATGGGAGTAAGCGTTAAGCTCTTCTCGCAGGCGGGAAAAATAACGATTGGTGATGCCGCCCATCAGCCGGTTTGAATTGCGCCGACCGGCCCGCACATGGTCCTCTGGCGCGTTGCTCGTGTCGCCTGGGTCCCGTGTATGGATCTCCGTCAGATCTCCTACTTCGTCGCCCTGTTCGAGGAGGGCAGCGTCACCCGCGCCGCGCAGCGGATGAACGTCGTCCAGCCCGCGCTCAGCATGCAGATCGCCAAGCTGGAACGGGAACTCGGCCAGCGCCTGTTCGACCGCCAGCCGAAGGCCATGGTGCCGACAGCCGCCGGCCGGACGCTGCACCGGCTGGTCCACCCGATCCAGCGGGATGTCGCCGACGCCCGGGCGGCCATGGCGCGCCTGTCCCAAACAGTGTCGGGCCGCGTCACGGCGGGCATCCTGTCGTCCCTGTCGATGAGCGTGATCCCCAGCGTCCTCGCTCGCTTCGCGGCGGCCTACCCAGAGGTCGAGCTATCGCTGGCCGATGGCTACAGCAGCACCTTCATCGAGGGCGTCGGCACCGGCGCCCTTGACCTCGCTGTGATCAACCGGCCGGCCCGACGCCTCGGCCTCGTCATGGCCCCCCTCCTCGACGAGGAAATGGTCGTGGTCGGCGGGCGCGACACACCGTTGCCGGTGCCCCTGCCCATCCGGATGGCGGACCTCGCCGCCCTTAACCTGATCCTGCCTTCGACCCGACACGGCCTGCGCGTCGAACTCGACCGCCGTGTCGCCGCCGCGGACGTGACCCTGTGCCCGAAGCTCGAACTCGACCTGCCCCCCGCGATCGCGGACTTTGTGGCGCGCTCGACGCGTTTCACTGTGCTGCCGAGCATCGCCGTCAGCCGACAGCTCGCCGACGGGTCCCTCAAGGCCTACCGCATCGTCGCGCCGCGCATCGCCCGCGAATTGGTGATCATCCACCATCCGCAGAAACCGCTCAGTTACGCGGCGCAGCTCCTCATCGGTATCCTTGAGGAGGAGTTGAACGCGGCGGCGGCCGCACTCCAGGCCCATATCATCACCGGTTGAGCCCCCCGGACTGATGGCAGCGATCAGCCGACGTTATTCGACACGGGCGAGCACACCCCGATACTGTCACCGGCAAGGTCGCCGCGCCCGTTGCGGCCGGGAGGAACGATGACACCGCTGCCCCTCGTGGTCGGCATCTCGGGTGCTTCGGGTGTGATCTATGGGATCCGTCTCCTGGAAATCCTGCGCGACCTCGCGATCCCGGCCCATCTCGTGATGTCGCGCTCGGCCGAGGTGACGCTGGCCCATGAGACCGACCTCAAGGTCGCCGACGTCCGCGCCCTGGCCGCCAAGACCTACGCCCAGGGGGACATCGGCGCCTCAATCGCCTCCGGCTCCTTCCGGACCCGCGGCATGGTCGTGGCTCCCTGCTCCATGCGGAGCCAGGCCGAGATCGCGACCGGCGTCACATCCGGCCTGCTGACGCGGGCCGCCGACGTGACCCTGAAGGAGCGCCGCCGCCTCGTCCTGATGGTGCGGGAGACTCCCCTCCACACCGGCCACCTCCGCACCATGACGGCGCTCTCGGAAATGGGGGCGATCATCGCCCCTCCGGTTCCGGCCTTCTACGCGCGTCCGGAGAGCCTCGCCGAAATGGTGGACCATACGATCGGGCGGGTTCTCGACCTGTTCGACATCGATGCACCCGGCGTCCGGCGTTGGCGGAGCGGAGAAGGCTGACCGGCGCTCAGCCCTCCAGCGCCGTCGCGAGAACCCGCAGCGGTGCCTCCGGCCAGGTCCGGCCGAGATAGGCGGCATAGAGGGCCAGCGCCTCGCCGCCCGAACTCACCGGCATATCTGGGACCGGCGCGGCCTCGAAGAGAGCCGCGAGGGCGAGGCGCTCCGCCTCGATCTCCGCGAGCTTGATCCGCTCCCGGAGCGCCTCCGTCCCCTGGCCCGGCATGAGGTCAGACCGCATCGCCCGGCGGATCGCCCGTAAGGGAATAATCACCTGTCCGCGCCAGGGGCCAATCCGGGCTTCCGCTCCGGCGAGCGCCGAGGCGTCTAGCCTTCGTCCGGTCCTCCCGCACCAGATCAGGTACAGGAGCAGGGGCACATCGGCGCCGCCCTCGTCCTGGAGGGCGAGGCAGGCCGCGGCGACGCCGGGCCGGCCATAGAATGCGCAGGCGAAGGTCCAGAGGGGATCACTCGTCATGGGAGGCCTCCGCCCGCGCAGAACCGTATCGTCAGGCCCGGTCGAGATTGCCCTGCGTCTCGTCGGTCAGGAAGGCACCGACAAGATAGACCAGGGTGACGCCGGTCGTGATGACGGCCAGCACCATCGGAATTTGCGTCGGCCCGTCGGCGACAAGGGAGACGAGCGTCGGCAGCATGCCGCCCAGCGCGAAGCCGATGTTCCAGGTCAGGCCCGTCCCCGTGGCCCGCACCGCCGTCGGGAATTTTTCGTTGAGGAAGATCAGCAGCGGCCCGTAGCTGCCGTTGGCGATGAGCGCCAGCAGGAAGGCGCAGGCCGCGACCCCAACGAGGCTCGTCGTGTTCGCCATGGTCAGGAACAGGGCGGGAAAAGCGAGCAGGCGGATGACGCCCATCAGAAGGAACGACCGTTTGCGCCCGATATGCTGGCTCAGTTCGCCCATGCCGCAGGCGCCGATCGCCGCCGCGACGTTGGCGCCGATCAGGATCATCGAGGCGGTGGCGTTCGGCACGCCGTTCACGAGCTTGAGGAGGGTCGGCAGGTAGCCGGACGTAAGGTAGTAGGCTGCGCCACCACCGAAGGAGATGAGAGTCGCGACCGCGAAGCTTCCCCGGTTGGACGGTGAGAACAGGGAGCGGATCGGCGAGGCCTCCGCCGGAGCGCCTGCCCGGAGCGCCGCCTTCCGGGCCTGCAGTTCCTTGAAGATCGGGGATTCCTCGAGATTGCGGAAGAGGATCAGGCCGATCACCGAGGTCAGGAGACCCGAGAAGAACATCAGCCGCCAGCCCCACTCGGCGAAGGCTTCTCCCGGCGCCATGAGCGAGACGACATAGAAGACCAGGGAGGCAAGCAGGCCGCCGATGGCCGAGCCGCCACCGCCGACCGCCCCGGACATCAGCCCCCGCCACCGCTCCGGGACGGATTCCGTCCCGATCGTGTGGGATGCCGCGACGACGCCGCCGACGAAGATGCCCTGGACGAGGCGGAAGAAAAGGAAGACCGCAGTCGCGAGCCATCCGATCTGGCCGACCGTCGGCAGGAGACCGAAGACCGCGGTCGATATGCCGACGCCGACCACCGCCACCATGAGGGCGCGACGGCGGCCGAAGCGGTCCGCATAGGAGCCGAACAGGGCCGAGCCGAGGGGCCGGATCAGCAGCGTGACCGCGAAGGACGCATAGGCGCCGGCCAGCGACAGCATCGGCTTGTCCGCCGGGAAGAACAACGTGCCAACGACCGGCGCGACGTAAAGCAGGATGAACAGGTCGAAGAGATCGAGCCCCCAGCCGAACAGCGAGGCCATGGCGGCGGTCACCGTCTGCCGGCCTGTGGGTTTGGCGAGGGCGGGGGGATCGGATGCGAAGGTGGCGGCGGTCTGCATAGATTTCCTCCGGGGGATGCGGTCGTTGCCGCGGGGGGCCGGTTCGGGCTCTGGGTCTGGGCGGGAGCCATTCGGGCGTGCGTCGTCGTTTCCCGCCTGGGCGGGATCGAAGCGGTGCGGTAGGCGTCACAGGATGGGGGGAACCGCTCGGCAGCCCCCCCGGCGCGGCCGGACTATGAGCCGGTGAAGCGCGGCGCGCGCTTGGCGTGGAACGCCTCGACGCCCTCGCGGAAGTCGTCGGCCTGACGAAGGCGGCTGTAGCAGTGTCCTTCGAGCTCGATGGCGATGGACAGGCTCGCGTCCTCGGTGTCGTTGAGGAGCTTCTTGGCGGTGCGCTGGGCGATGGGCGAGAAGGCGCGCAGTTCCTCCACGAGGGCGTCGGTGGCCTTCTCCAGGTCCGCATCGGGTACGCATTCGGTGGCGATGCCCCAGTCGAGGGCCTGCCGCCCGGGGATGCGCTTGGAGCGCATCACGATATCCTTGGTCCGGGTGATGCCGACGATCTTCTGGAGCCGGGCCGAGCCGCCGGAGCCGGGAATCTGGCCGAGCTTCTGTTCGGGAAGCGCGTAGCGGCAGGTCTCGGAGACGATGCGGAAATCGCAGGCCAGCGAGATCTCGAAGCCGACACCGAACGTGTAGCCCCGGTTGGCGGCGATGACGGGCTTCGAGCAGCGGGCCGGCGCCGCTATGTTCCAGGCGAGCTTCGAAACGTGCTCGGGCGAGGCGTCGAGGAAGCCCTTGATGTAGCCCCCCGACGAGAAGTGCTCGCCCTCCGCCCGCAGGACGATGACCCGCACGCGGGGATCCTCGTCCAGCGCCTCGAAGACCTTGCGGATCTCATCGCGCTGGGGCATCGCAATGACGTTCATGGGCGGCCGCGCCAGGATCACGTCGGCGCGCTCGCGCTCCGAGTCGATCTCGACGCGGAACCCGTCGAGGTTCGTCAGGCGCGGGTCGATGGTGTGGGTGTCGCTCGTCATGGGTTTGGTCTCTCGCTTGTGATTCGGAGTGGGGGCGGGACCGTCAGGCAGCCTCGTGACCTTCGGCATGGGGCTCGGCCCCGCCTTCCAGGACGTACTCGCCGGCCACGAGTTGGCGGCGCAGCAGCTTGCCGACCGGCGATTTCGGGATCTCGTCCACGAAGACGTACCGGCGCGGCAGCTTGTGACTCGGCAGGCCGCCCGCCCGGCAATGGGCATCGAGCGCCGCTTCGTCGGTGCTGCCGCTCCGCTTGATGAAGGCCGCGACGATCCGACCCCAGCGCTCGTCGGGCAGGCCCACAACGGCGACTTCGGACACGGCCGGATGCAAGGAGAGGCGGCTCTCGATCTCGACGGGCGAAACGTTCTCGCCCCCGGTGATGATCATGTCGTCCACCCGGCCGGTGACGTAGAGGTCGCCATCGGCGTCGGCGAAGCCGGTATCGCCGGTGAAGTACCAGCCATCACGAAAGGCCTTCGCGTCGGCTTCGGGGCGATGCCAGTAGCCCTCGAAGGCTTCGTCGCCCTTGGCGATGACGGCGATCTCGCCCTCCTCGCCCGGCGCGGCGGTTCGGCCTGGGTCGCCCCCCATGGGTACGACGCGCACCATCGTGTTGAGGCCCGCCCGCCCGGCCGAACCGGGTTTCACCGCCGCCTCGTGGTTGATCGTAAAGGTGTAGACCTCCGACGAGCCGTAATGATTGACGAACAGATCCGGCCGGAACGCCTCGGTCAGGCGGGCGAGCAGGCCGTCCGTCATCGGCGCTCCGGCGAAGCCGAGCTTGCGCACGGAGGTCGTGTCGGTCGCCGGGAAATCCCGATGGTGCACGAGGTCGTGATAGAGGGTCGGCACGAGGTAGAGGTTGGTGATCCGCTCGGCCGCGATCAGCCGCAGCGCGCCGGCCACGTCGAACCGGGGGAGGCAGACGAAGGTCCCGCCGATCAGCGACATGGCGAGGAGCGAGCGCACCCCCATCGTGTGATAGAGCGGCATCACGCCGAGGGTGCGCTCGCCGCGCCCGTAGAGGTTTTGCGCCACATGGGCCACGGCCGCCGCGCGCTCCGCCCGGTGTCGCCGCGGGACCCCCTTGGGCTTGGCGGTGGTGCCGGAGGTGTAGAGCATCAGCGAGATCGCCTCCGCGTCGGCCCGGGGCGTCACCGGAGGCCCCTCGGTGGCGGCGAGGTCGGCGAAGGCCGTCTCGCCGGGGCCGGGTGGCGTGCCGACGGCGATGCGCGGGATTCGCTGCGACGCCGCGCTGTCTCGCAGGCTCCCGGCCGAGACCGGTTCGTAGGCGATGGCGCGGGCCTGCGCGTTCTCGACCGCGTAATCGATCTCCTCGGCCTTGGCCCGCCAGTTGATCGGCGTGATCACGATGCCCGCGAACTGGCAGGCCCAGTGGAGGGTCGCCGCCTCGTGCCGGTTCTGGAGGACCGTGACGAGGTGGTCGCCGGGCTTCAGCCCGAGCCGGTCGAGCCCGGCCACGGTTGCGGAGATGACCCCGAACCACTCCGCGTAGCTCAGCCGGGTCTCCCCGTCGACGAGGGCCAGGGCGCGGGGATCGCGGGAGACGCTCGCAAGGAAGCTGGTGCCGAGATCAAGCATGGGCGGCCTCCGGGGATGACGGGGCCGGGATGTCGCCCCTGAGTTCCGCAGCCGCCTCCAGGGCGGCCTCGATGATCGGCGCGTAGCCGGTGCAGCGGCAGAGATGGCCGCCGATCACTTCCGTGATCTCCCGGCGCGAGGGGTTCGGCCGGAAGGCGAGATAGGCGTCGAGCGACATCAGGATGCCGGCGGTGCAGAAGCCGCATTGCAGGGCGTGCCGCCGCCGGAACGCCGCCTGCAGCACCCCGAGGCGGCCGGGCTCCGGAGCCAGACCCTCGACGGTCCGCACGGCGCAGCCCTCGACCCCCACGGCGAGCGTCAGGCAGGCCCGGGCGGGAACCCCGTCGATGGACACCGTGCAGGCGCCGCAGACGCCGTGCTCGCAGCCGACATGCGTGCCCGTGGCCCCGAGCCCGTGGCGCAGGGCGTCGGTCAGCAGGGTGCGGGTCTCGACCTCGACCGTGGTCTCGCGCCCGTTGAGGGTAAAGGCCACCGTGTGACGGCCCTTCGCGTCTAGCTGTGGCATGGCACGGCCTCCTGATGGGTGTCGCCGCGGGCGACCTTGACGGCCTGTTCCAGCACCCGGCGGCCGAGGCTGCGCACGAGCTCGCGGCGGTAGCGGGCGGTGCCGTGGAGATCGTCCCCCGCGCCGAGGTCCCAGGCGAAGGCGTTGAGGGCATCGTCGAGCGCCGACCCGTCGAGGTGGGGGAAGTCGCGGGCGGTGGGCCGGTCGGCGACGCCGCCGACCGCGAGCCGCATCCGGGTGCCGTCCACCACGGCGGCGCAGGCGACGATGGCGTAGTCGCCGTGCCGACGCCCCACCTCGGCGAAGGCCGTGCCGGTGCCCTCCCGGCGCAGGGGATAGGCGATGGCCTCGATCATCTCGTCGTCGGCCCGGTCGGTGACCATCATGCCGGTGAAGAAGTCCTCGGCCGCCACGCGCCGGACCTTCCGGCGGCTGCGCAGGTGAATCTCGCCCTGGAGCGCCACGAGGCAGAGGGGGATTTCCGCGCTCGGATCGGCATGGGCGACGGAGCCGCACAGCGTCCCCCGTGCCCGGGTCTGGATGTGCCCGACCCACGGCAGGGCAACAGCCAGCAGCGGCAGGTCCCGGGCGAGACCCGGCCGGTCGAGCAGGATCGCCTGCCGCACGCCCGCCGGAATGACGAGGGCGCCCTTGTCGGGGCGGGGCTCCTTGAGGGCGGGGATGCGCATCACGTCGACGAGCACGGCGGGCTTCGTGAGCCGCATGTTGAGCATCGGCATCAGGGACTGGCCGCCCGCGATGATCCGGGCCTCGGGGCCGTGCTGGTGCAAGGCTTCCAAGGCGTCGTCCAGGGACGTGGCGCGCAGATAGGCGAAGGGCGCGGGCTTCATGCGGACACTCCCAGGCGCGCGAGGAGCCACCGCAGGGCGGCCGGAAGGCGGCGCCCGCGCACGCCGGACCCGCCGGCCCGCCGAGCGAGGGCCGTGAAGAACCCGCCGATGATCACCCGCGCGGCCCCGTCGAGGAGGCGTCCGCCCACCGCCGCGACCTTGCCGCCCACCGCCGCCTCGTAGACGTAGGCGATCCGCGTGCCCCCCGTGCCGTCGGGCTCCAGGGTCAGGCGGCCGGTGCCGCCACCGCTGCCGAGGCCGCCCGTCACCGTGCCGGTGAGCGTCACCGCCCGGGGCTCGTCGAGGTCGGAGAGGATCACCTCGGCCTTGTAGCGGCCCTTCACCGGGCCGACGCCGAGCGTGACGTCGGCCTGGAACCGCGTGTCGGAGAGCTTCCGCACCCCATGCGAACCGGGGATGACGGAGGCGAGCACGTCGGGGTCGAGGAGCATCGCCCACACCGTCTCCGGCGGAGCCGTGACGGCGGCCGAGCCCTCACCGCGCAGGGTGCGGTCGCCCGCCTTGGCGGCGGGCTTCGGGGCGGCGTGGCCGGAGGGGGGCCCCCGCTCCTCCCCGCCCGCCGCGAGGGCCGCGAGCTTGGCGGGCGTCAGGGGCAGGTCGATGGCTTCCAGGCCCAGGGCGTCGGCCACCGCGTTGGCGAGGCAGACCGGCGTCGACATGCAGTTGCCCTCACCGACCCCCTTCGCGCCGAGCGGCGTGAAGGGAGACGGGCTCTCGACGTGCAGGATGCGCAGGTCCGGCACCTCGGTCGCGGTGGGCAGCAGGTAGTCAGCGAAGGTGCCCGACAGGAAGGCGCCGTCGTCGCCGTAGGCGAGTTCCTCGTAGACCGCCGCGCCGAGCGCCTGCGCGAAGCCGCCGCGCACCTGCCCCTCGACCATGCCGGGGTGCAGGATGCGCCCGCAATCGTGCATCGAGACGTAGCGGTCGATGGCGATCTTGCCGGTGACCCGGTCGATCTCCAAACCGCAGATGTCGAAGATGAAGCCGTGGCACAGGGAGGAGTTGATGTGGTCCTCCGCGTCCGGCGCCGTCAGCTCCGGGGGTGTCCAGAACACCGTCTCGCGGATCACCGCGCCGAGCTCCTCGGGCACGAGGCCGGGCGACCAGTGGCTCGTGGCGGCGACCCGCGCGAAGGGCAGACCCGCATCCGGGTTCACCCGCGAGGCGATGCGCCCGCCCGCGAAGACGAGATCCTCCGGGCGCAGGTTCAGCTGCGCCGCCGCGATCCGCGCGAGCCTGTCGCGCAGGCGGGTGGCGGCGAGGTGCGCGACCCCCGCCACGGCGGCGGCGAAGCGGCTCGCGTAGTTGCCGGAGGCGATCGACCACGCATCCTTGGCGGTATCGAGGTCGGCCGTGACGCGGACCTGCTCCATCGGGAGGCCGAGCACGTCGGCCACCACCTGGGCCAGCACCGTCCGGTGCCCCTGGCCTTGCGGCACCGAGGCGACCTGAACCGTCACCGAGCCGACGGGATCGAGGGTGATGGTGGCCGTCGATTGCGCGCCGTTCTTCGGTCCCGCCTTGGCGCGTTCCTCCGCCGTCAGCACGGTGGTGATGTAGCCCATGTTGGAGACGCTGGGCTCGACCGCCGCCGTCAGGCCGATCCCATAGAGGCGGCCCTCGGCGCGGGCGGCGTCCCGCCGCCGCTTCAGCTCATCGAGCCCGCCGTCCCGGGCGGCTTCGTCGAGGGCGCGCTGGTAATCGCCGGAATCGTAGAGGGCGCCGGTCGCGGTGCGATAGGGAAAGGCGTCGGCCGGAATCAGATTCCGGCGGATCACCGCGAAGGGTTCTAGGCCCAGCGTCAGCGCGATGCGCTGCATAAGCCGTTCGAGCGGATAGTAGACCTGCGGCCCGCCGAAGCCGCGCACGAGGCCGGTCGGCGTCTTGTTGGTCAGCACCACCCGGTTGCGCACGGCGACATTGCGGATGGCGTATGCGCCGGTAAGGTTGCCGTGCATCCGGTAGAGCGTGGCGGGTTCGGGCGCCCGCAGGTAGGCGCCACAATCCTCGATCTGGTCCCAATCGAGGGCGGTGACGCGCCCGTCCGCCTCGAAGGCGGCGCGGAGGGTCGTGACCCGGTTGGTGGCGGAGACGGAGGCCGAGAGGTGCTCCAGCCGGTCCTCGATCCACTTCACCGGCTGGCCCACGAGGCGCGCCGTGGCGGCGATCAGGACGGCGTAGGGCGCGACGCCCTGCTTGACCCCGAAGCTGCCGCCGGAATCGGGGGGCGTGCGCAGGCGCAGGCGGTTGCCCGGCACCTTGAGCGCCCGGGCCACCACTGCATGGATGCTGAATGGCCCCTGGAAGTTCGCGAGCACGTCGTAGGAATCGTCGGTGGGATCGTAGGAGGCGACGACGCCGTAGGTCTCCATCGGCGAGCCGGTGTTGCGCGGGTAGCGCACGGTCACGGACAGGCTGCGCGGGCTCTCCGCGAAGGCCGCCTCGGGATCGCCGTAGCGGAAGCGTCGGTCGCTGACGCAATTGGCGCCGACGCCCTCGTGCAGGATCTCGCTGTCGGGGGCGAGGGCCGCCAGCGGATCGACCACCGCGGGGCGCACCCGGTACTGCACCTCAATCAGGTCGCAGCCGTCCTCCGCGAGGTAGCGGTCTCGGGCGACGACGATGGCGACGGGCTCGCCGACATAACGCACCCGGTCCACCGCGATGGCGCGGGCATCGACGACCGCCCGCAAGGCCGGGACGAGGCCGGTCGTGACGGCGTCGAGGTCCCGGCCCGTGACCACGGCGGTGACGCCGGGCAGCGCCTTGGCCGCCTGAACATCGAAGCCAAGGATGTCCGCATGGGCGTGGGGCGAGCGCAGGATCGCCGCGTGCAGCGTGCCGGGCCGCATGCCGAGGTCGTCGATGTAGCGCCCGAGCCCGGAGAGCAGGGCTGCGTCCTCGACGCGCTCGACCGATCGTCCGACATAGCTCGTTGACACGATGCCCAAGCCGCTTCCTCCGCCGGACCTCTCGATGGGGTCCATATCTCGGGGAGAATGGCGGCTCCGTGTGGGCGCAGCGATGCCGAGGCGTCTCGCGACTTACCGAAACGTCTCATTCTTTGATGACAGCGCCGTCAGGCAGTGGGCTGGCCGCCCCGCCGGACGATACCGCGGAAGATGCTCGGGGGTACGCTGACGTGGTCCCGGAAGAAGCGCGAGAAATGTGCGGGCGCGGCGAAGCCGAGGCGCATGCCGATCGCGGTGAGGGGCTCCTCGCTGCTCACGATGGCCTCGACGGCCTGTTCGATCCGGATCGCGTTGAGGAAGACATGAGGCGGGGCCCCGGTGGATTGCTCGAACAGGCGGTAGAACTGGGCGCGGGAGAGGCCCGCCTCGCGTGCCAGCGCCTCGGTGCCCAGCATGGCGCCTGGCTCTGCCCGCACCCGTGCGATGGTGCGTCGGATGCGCCAGTCGCCAGCGTTGCGCCGGGCGGCGGCACGGAGGGAGAGGGGCTCCTCGCGCCAAGCCGTGAACCGCTCGATCACGGCAACCATCA
Organism: Methylobacterium sp. PvP105; assembly: GCF_017876975.1. Classification (NCBI taxonomy): domain Bacteria; kingdom Pseudomonadati; phylum Pseudomonadota; class Alphaproteobacteria; order Hyphomicrobiales; family Methylobacteriaceae; genus Methylobacterium; species Methylobacterium sp. PvP105. The sequence continues at coordinate 4,487,004 of NZ_JAGIPA010000001.1, forward strand.
GGTTCGACAGTAACTCGTCCTGGATGTGGGAGGAAAGCGGTGCATAGACCATCTCGGCGGCGAGGTCGTGGGCGAGCCGGTGAATCGTTGGTGTGACGGCGCCCGACGGTTGTCCGAAGAAACCGGGCGCCCCGCTCGCAGCCCAATTCCGCCGGAACGCGCCGAGCCAGTTGGGCTCGATGTACAGGGCCAGGATCATCGCCTTGGCCCGCCGGGGATCGTGCAGGTAGGCGTGGGTCTCCCAGGCGTTGATCAGGACAGCCTGATCGTCGGTGAGCGCCACAACCTGATCACCGACGAGGAACTGCGTGTCGTCTCCCTCGACCTTCAGGAGCACGTGGCAATGCGGGTGCGCGTGGCGGACAAGGCTGCGGTCCATGTCGAGGAGCGCGACGCGGCCGAAGGCGCCATGGGCGATCTCAAGAGCCTCGGACATCTGCACTATTTAGCATGGTCCGCGGGGGGCAGCTAGATCGCCGCCGGGACACCCGTCCCGTCAGGGCGCCGCAACCTGTTCGTTCCGGAGCGTGGTCCTCTTCCGGAGTTCGGCTGTACCCATCACCGCTAGGGGAATGACGAGGGCCACATAGGCGTTGTCGATTCCCCCGGGATCGCCGGCGAGGAACCAGCCGATCGTCAGGACGAGGGAAACCAGGATGCTGACGACGGCGGCCCGCGGTGTGCCGAAGCGCGGAGCGTAGAAGGCAAAGATGACCAAGACCGCCAGGGTCGCCCGCAGGGATTTCGCGAGGAACGTCACCTTCAGGATATCCGGCGCGAAGATCGCCAGGGGAATCGGGATCAGGCCCACGAGCACCGTCATGCTGCGGACGAACCGCAGGGACGACGTCCCATCCTCGCTCCGACGGCGGGGATGATAGAAATCCTTGAACAGTAGGGTGGCAGCGCCGATGCTAAGGGCCGAGATCGTGCCGAACAGCGATCCCGCCAATCCCGCCACCACGATGGCGGCCAAAAGATCGTCCATCCGGGCGATCAGGCCCGGCAAAGCCTGGATCGCGGGGATTCCCGGCAGCAGCGCCGCCGCGCAGACACCGACCAGGGCAGCGCCGATGCCGAACGGCACGAGCAGGAAGGCACAATAAAAGCTGGCCTGCCGCGCCGTGCGCCCGTCCTGCACGGTATTGATGGCCTGGATCACGTATTGCGTCGAGAAGACCGCGCCGATGCCGGCGACCATCCACGCGAAGATCTGTGACCAGCCGACCGTATCGACCGCGAACATCGCTTCGGGCACGTGGGCCCGCAGGTTGTCGAAGCCGCCGACCTGAGACAATCCGAAGGCCACGGCCGCGAGGATGCCAAGATACTTCACGACGGCATGCAGGACGTTCGTATAGATAACCGAGCGCATCCCCCCGACACTGACATAAAGCGTCGCGACGATACCCGTGATGACGATGGCGCTGGTCCGGTCGACGTTGAGGAGGCCCGCCAGGATCGTACCGCCGCCCGCATAGGTCGAGACCGCGACGATCTGGAGCGCGAAGATCATGATGACCGAGGTCGCGAGCTTGGTCGGGCGACCGTAGGCCTTGGCCAACGCCCCGGAGATCGTGTTCTCGCCGAGTTCCTTGAAGCGGGGCGCCAGGAGAATGGCGTAGAGAACGAAACCGACGGCGAGGGCGAGGACGTTCCAGGCGGCCGACACGCCGACCCTGTAGGCCGTCTGTGTCGTGCCGACGCTCGTGGCGGTCCCGATGAATTCCGACATCAGCAGAAAGCCGATCAGGAACGCCGGATAGCGCGTGCCGCCGGAGGTAAAGCTTCCAGCGCTCCTCGCATGGCGTCGCACAGAGAAACTGATCAGCCCCATCGCCGCCATGTAGGCCAGGGTCAGGGAGAGAACGATCCAGTTTGGCTGCATGGGTGCGGCCTAACGGCGACGCCGTAGTGCCTGGGCGCCAAGGGACCCCAGCATGTTTCCTCCGAAATCATTCGAGGCCGCAGCTTTCCTCGCACGAACGAGAAGCAACGGCCATTGCGGGGAAAATTAGATTTTGAGAAGGAAGCGGACAAATATTCTGATTTGATCGGCGCCATCAGATTATCTGATTCAGCACGATGATTAATATAAAGCGCACCCTTAGCAGGGTGCGGCAGGTCAAGAAACGTCTTTATATTGATTTGGATTCACATTAGATCGGTTTTACAGAAATAATAGACGTTATAGGTCGTTGTGTACTCGACTGCCTGCAAAATTTGACGATGAAATGGGTCGGCATGTTAGCAGAGCGCATTTGTATCGACGTTGCGTGGGATAGCCATTGAGTCGCTGGCTAGCCGAGAAAGCTAACATACTCCTCGCGACCCATGTCTGCCATCTCGGGCGGAGTTGGCGCATCCCGATAGCGGTCTTTCGCGGCAGTTGAGCAAACTCAGCTTAGCTTGGGGCACGAAGGGGCGTAGGCCGTTGGTGACGGCGCGAGGGCAAGGCTGACCTCAAGATGGTGTCGTCAAAGGTCCACCGGGGGATTGTGCGCATCGGAGCGATATTCGTGAAGGCACCTGCGAAGCCTCCCTACGGCGATGCACTGTCGGATACATCGACAACCAGGCCATCGCTCAGCTGCCGATAGAACGTCTGCTTTTAGGTTGCTACCCGGTTCGGCCGAGTGGCAGCAATGGGCGCATTGCTGCTGGGCTGGTCTCGGAGCCCCTCGACGCAGAAGCCGAGGGGCCGAGCGCTCAAATCTCAGTTCCTTCGGCCAGGGTCAGGGCATCCTCGACGTCAACACCGAGGTACCTGACCGTGCTCTCGATCTTGGTATGGCCGAGCAGGATCTGAACCGCCCGTAGGTTGCCGGTCCGCTTGTAGATCAACGACGCCTTCGTGCGGCGCAGGGAGTGGGTGCCATAGTCCTCGCTGCGCAGCCCGATGCCTGCGACCCACTCATCGACTAGGCGCGCATACTGCCGGGTACTGATGTGCGTGACGCCGTCGAGCCGACTCGGGAAGGCATAGTCGTCGAGCGTACCACCCCTGGCTTCCAGCCATGTCAGAATGCTGGTTCGTGCAGGTTCGAGCAGCTCGAACTGGACCGGCCGGCTGGTCTTGCGCTGGATGACGATGGCCCGGCTACGGACGCGACCACCGCTGATCAGGTCGCCGATCTTAAGCTTGACGATGTCACAGCCACGTAGCTTGCTGTCGATGGCGAGGTCGAACATAGCCCGGTCGCGTGTACGCCGTTCGCGGTCGAGCCAGAACCGGATGGCCCAAACCTGCTGAGGTTTGAGGGCGCGCTTGGCGCCGAGCTTGCGGCCAGCGTTCCAGGCTGGCCGCCCCTTCGTTGCCGGATCGTGTGCTGAGTGTCCCATCGTCTGTCTCCTCGCCGGCCCATGCCGACGAGGCGAAGAGACACCCGAACGAAGGCTCTGAAGATGGGGGCGTATGCGGACGTTCCGCTTGCGACCCAACCCGGCTACCCGGATCGCGCTCCGCGCTTCTCCAAAGCAGCCGTTCGTCCGCCGTTCGGCAACTTCGGCGTGGAGTTGGGGAGCCTCACCACTCCTGATGATTAGTGGAACTATCGCGATCTTGCTTGCGCCAGGGTGCTTCTTGATCCTGCCGATTGTCATCCATGTTGACGATCACGGTCCCTCGGCGACCTCTGCCCATCCAGAGGTTCCCTGAGGGGCCTCGAAAGCCCGCATAACCGTTCGCGCAATATACGGTCCCTGCACGTTCGGTACACGGCGGGGCCAAGGGAGCTGGCTCCACTGGAAACAGGACAGAGGCAAGGGCTACGGCTGACCCAGCTGAGGCCATCACAGAGCCTAAGGCAACGGCGGATAGAATGCGCATGCCCAGATGTTATGCATTCTGTGGTTGCATATCAACTCGTCTACGCAACCTAACTCCGAGGCTGCACGGGACATCGAATGGCTTGGTAAACATCGGGCAGAAGTTCAGCCAATCGACAGACGAGCATCCGCAAGCCTTGATAACTCAACCGGTTCTGGTTTTCCGGAGCGCAGCTCGGATTGAGTTGCGAGCGGCAGCACGGCTCGGAGCGGCCTGAACGTCGGCTCGACCAAGACAAGCAGATATCGACGGCGTCCATCTCCGATGCCGCAGATGGGTGGAACGCGTGCAGGACGAGTACGTCCGTTCCGATGCCTCTGCTGCTCGGAAACGGAACGGCAGTAAACCACCCTGAGCCGTCCTTCCGATAGCGACCCAATCCAGCCGCCAGAACCGCAGTCGGCGCTTCTGCAAAGCGGCCATTCACTCTTCGACCCAGGTAGGCTCGCCGAGGATCCCCCGCGCAGGGGTGCAGCTACTCGGCGTTTAGGAGGTCGAGCTTGATCTGCGGGCTCGACGCGCGGCTGATCTCGATCGTCACAGCACCGGCGTCCAGGGCGAAGCGAACGCTCTTGCGCACCTCTGGGCAGCCCTTCTTTCCGCTGTGGGCCGAGGGCTTGATGGTGGAGCGGCCATCTTGGCTGACATCGATCCAGGCCTCGTCCGAAAGCGTCACCTGATGCATCCCAACGGCTGGCACCGTAGCGGTCACGAAGCCTGCAAAGGTTTCGGGCTTTGCTTCCTTCTCGGATGGGACCGGCAGCGCGACTTCCGCGGCTGGCTTAAGGGCGATTTGCGCCGCGCCGACACTGCCCGATAGCGCTGAGCCGGACGCGAGCGCGGGCAGGCCCGGCGCGCCGAAAGCGGCACGCTCCCGCGCCACCGACCATGCGAAGCTCGCGCAGGCCGGGGCATCCTCAGCCCTGGCCGTGTTGACTGAGAGGGCCACGAGCCCGGCGGCGAGGATGGCGCGGGAGATGATCATCGTTAGTCGACCGCGATCATGACATCGGATGCCTTCACAACGGCATAGGCATCCTGGCCAACCTTGAGATCTAGCTCGTCAACGGCTTCGTTTGTGATGGAGGACGTCACCGTCGTACCGTTACCGACATCAATGCGCACGTGGGCGGTTGTTGCGCCTTTGGTGATCTCGACGATCTTACCCTTGAGCCGGTTACGAGCGGATATCTTCATCTCGTTCCTCAGAGCCTACTGATTGATGGCAATCCAACCTATCGCTATATCTGTCTGGATATGACGGCAAGCCCAGAGCCAATCCGCTGCCAGCCCACTTGGACCGAGCAAAGGACAGAGGGCAGCGGCAGCAATGTCCGCATCAGCGCCAGGCCGCATCAAAGCAGATGGGGTGGATGGCTCCCGCTCCGACTGACGGCATCTCGGTGCCAAGATGTGGTCGCTGTCGAAGCAGCAGCCACGCTCATGCAGGAGCCATCCCCACGACGGATCAGATCTACTGAACCGACTTGCTCGGGTCGTCGGCGGGGTTGATGTAATTCAACCCGAAGGGCCCAGAGCCATTCACCTGAAGCTCTACCGGCTGCTCGGTGGTCCAGAGCGAATGCGGCATATCCTTAGGCAGGAACACGAAGCCGCCCGTGCGCAACTCCTTGCCTTTCGCCCTGTCGATGGTCGTGCCGTGCTCGTGATAGATCGAGCCCGAGAGGATCGTCAGCGTCTCGGCTTCGGAATGGGTATGGGGCGCGATCACCGTGTTGGCGGGAAACTTCACCCGCAGGACAAAGGGGCCGGGCTTGCTCGGATCGCCCGAGACCATGCTGATTTGCGTGCCCTTCGGTAGGTTCGGCGGTCCCGGTTGATAGGCCGCGCTCGCGGCATCCGGCAGGGTAACCGCGCCGTGCGTTCCATGGTCCTCCGCGAGGCCTGCGCCCGTGCTGGCGATCAAGACCGCGAGACCGGTGGCGATGGTCCGAAGGCGTTTAGTCATGGATCGTTCCCCCCGTCCGCGACGGACTCGATGACCAGTTAGCGCACAATCAAGTTTTGGCCACTCTGACGGTGTCGGGGCCATCGACTCGCTCTCCCCCGCCACGCTCCCTCCAGGCGTTCGGCCGAGTTCAGAGAGCGATCCCACCGCTGCACGGGCCCAGCGCGGTGCCCTAAAGCGACGTTTTGACGTTACAGTTGCTGTAAGTATCGGGATCGGGTGCGACGGCGATGTCTGCTTCTTCGCTTATCCGCTCGAGAGCAGTCAGGCAGAAATCCACCCCAAGCCGCCCACTCGCTTCCGAGCCAGCCCAGCCATTCGGCGCCCCCTTCGCCGCATGAGAACGTAAAACAGCCTCAGGCCCCGGCCTCAAATGCCGCTCGCCATCAGGGTGCCCGGGCTCACGGCTTGAGGCCCGGACAAAGACGGAAGCCGTCGTTACCGCCGCCCGTCAGATCCGTGTACCGGTCCGGCCCATCGACGCGGATGGTGGAGCGTTCGGTGGCCCGCTCGACCTTGGGACCGCCGAACTGACGGCAATCCTGCTCGATCTCGAACACGTTTCCCTTCTTGGACAACACCCGGCTCCGGCAGTCATTCGCCTTCGAGCTGCCCAGGCCGCCGTCGTCGTAGGTTCGCAGCGCGACGTTCGGCGGGTCCTTGCAGTCGGTGCCCATGGCGACATAGGCGCCGTGGCGCAAAGGCAGGGTGTCCGCCAGGACTGGACCAGCTCCCAGCAGCAGAACGCAGGCCACGATGTTTCGAACGATCATCGGTCATCCCCTTGGAAATCAGGTTGTAAGTGCGCCCCACAATTGAAGGGCGCAGCTCAGGCTCCGACTGGACCGAACAGCTTGGTGAGGAAGCGATAGTAGACCGGCTGCTTCTGACGGAGCTCGTCGCGGGTGAAGGGCTCGCGCGCCAGCCTGCCGTGCAAGTAGACGCTCGCCGTCATGGCGAAGAACTCGCCCTGGTTCTTCAGGAGATAGGCGTTGGCCGGGTAAAAGCCGCCGTCTTTGGCGCGACCGTAGAACGTCAGGATGTCCGGGTTGTCCCGGCCGCCCGGCATCTTCCGGAAGTGGTAGACGTGCATGTACTCGTGCAGCAGGATCGGCCGGTCGTCCTTCGGATCCTCGACCGCGATGGTGACGCTGTCGCCCCCGCTGTAGTGACTTTCCCCGCCGGTGCCTGACCGGACGACGACCGGGAAGCGGCGGAGGAAGGCTTTGGTGCCCTCGTCCAGGCTCGTCGCCTCCACGATGTCGACCTGATGCTCGGCCGCCTGACGCAACTGGCCGAGTTCGGCGTTGGGCACGTCCTGGGCCATCTCGATCCGGTAGCCGCGATAGGTCTCGCCGCCGTCGTCGAAGTGCAGCGCCCCGGCGGTCGCCTGTCGAGGGGCCGCGTGCGCGGGCCCGCCGTGGACCGCCAATGTCCCGGCCACGGCCAGGGCCGACACGACGTGCCAGATCGGGGATGTCGCCATGCTGATCTTGCCTCCGTTCCTCTCGCCCCGGGGAAGGGCCGGTTTCGATACGTGCGACCATCGCGCCCGGGCCGTTCCGCGATGTGACGGGATGCCGGAGGCATGTAACGATGTGTAACGACATCGGTTTTCGTGTTGCCGCTCCGCCCTGCCGACCTATCCTCGGGGCATGACCGACGCCGCCACCATCGCCATCGTCGAGGACGACGACGACATCCGCTGCCAACTCGCGAGCTACCTGGAAGACGAGGGTTTCCGCGTGGTCTCCCTCGAAGGGGGCGCTGGCCTCGACCGCCTTATCGCGACGGGTCCGAGGCCGAACCTCGTCGTGCTCGACTGGATGCTTCCAGGTGAGGACGGGCTGTCGATCTGCCGCCGCCTGCGCGAGACGGGAGGGCCTCCGGTCGTCATGTTGACCGCCAAGGACGAGGACATCGACCGTGTGCTGGGGCTTGAGATGGGCGCCGACGACTACGTGTCGAAGCCCTTCAGCTCCCACGTTCTCCTGGCCCGCATCCGTGCCGTGCTGCGCCGGGCGAACGGCGCGCCGGCCGCCGCGGAGGCCGCCACGGAACGGCTCGCCGTCGCCGACCTCGTGGTCGATCTCGCGGGCCGCGCCGTCACCCTCGGCGAGCCGGCGAGGGAAGTCCCGCTCACCAGCGCCGAGTACGACCTCCTGCACTGCTTCGTCACCCGACCGCGGCGGGTGCTTTCCCGCGACCAGCTCCTCGACTGGACCCGCGGCCGGACCGCCGACGCCTTCGACCGCACCATCGACGTGCAGGTGAGCCGCCTCCGGCACAAGCTCGACGACGCCGGGAGCACTGCGTCGTCCCTGATCAAGACCGTTCGCAACGCCGGCTACATCCTCGCGGCGCCGGTGAAGGCCGCCCCATGATGGCCCGGGTCGGTCTGCTCGGGCGGATCATGCTGGTGCTCCTGGGGGCACTCTCGCTGTTGGTCGTCGTTACCTTCGGCATCGACCAGTGGCAGCGCGGCCAGGAACGCTCGCCCTACGGCTCGCGCTTCCCCCGCCTCGACCAGGCGGCAGGCATCATATCCCTGATGAAGGACGCCGACCCGGTACAATGGCCGGCCATCCTGCGGGCGGTGAGCGGCGAGGCCCTCAAGGCCGAGATCGTCGACGCTCCGCCGGACGAGGACGCGCTGATCCGCGAGCCGGTCCTCGAAGCGCGCCTCCACCGCCTGTCGGGCGATGCCGGCGACGGCATCCGGGCCTTCACCACGACCGACATGCTCTACCGCGGCAACGGGCCGGTGGATGCCGGCAACCGACATAAGGCCATCGGCAGCCTCGCCCAGGCGACCTACCGGCTGCCGGACGGGCGCACCTTGGTAGTCTCCGCGATCACGAGGCACCGCTCCCTCATGCCGTGGCTCCTCGGCCAGCCGCTCAGCCTGTGGGTGGCCGTCCTGGGCTTGGCGGTGGCCGGCCTCGTCTCCGTCGGCGCACGGCACGAGCTTGGCCCCCTGCGCCGCCTCACCGAGGCGGTCTCGCGGTTCGACGGCCGCGCGGCGGAACCGGCACTCCCTCGCCAGGGCGCCCCGGAGATTCGGCGCCTCGCTCAAGCGGTACAGGCGATGCAGGAGCGCATCGTGGGGCTGATGGGCGAGCGCTCGATGTTGATCGGCGCCATCTCCCACGACCTCAAGACCAACCTGACGCGCATGCGCCTGCGCGCCGAGCGCGTGGCCGAGCCAGAGCGCCGCGACCGGCTGGTCGAGGACGTCGATGCGATGACCGCGCTGATCGAGACCTCCCTCGGCTTCGCCCGGGGCACCGCCACCGAGGTCGGCCGCGCCCCGGTGGACCTCGCCGACATCGTGGCGGTCGAGGTCGCCGAGCACGCCGCCCAGGGGGCACGGATCAGCCTGTCGGGCGAGGAGGTGGCGGACGCCACCGTGGCCGGCGACCCCGTCGCCCTGCGCCGGGTGGTGGCCAACCTGATCGGCAACGCCGTCAAGTTCGGACGCTCCTCCGTCGCCGTCGCGGTGCGGCGGGCCGGGCCGGCCTGCGAGGTCGTGGTCGAGGACGACGGGCCTGGCATCCCGGAGGACGAACGGTCGGCGGTGTTCAGCCCATATTACCGGGTCGAGCGGTCGCGGAATCGGCGCACCGGCGGGACCGGGCTTGGCCTCGCCATCGCTCGGCAGATCGCCGAGGCGCACGGCGGCACCATCGTCGCCGAGGCCGCCTCGTCCGGAGGGGCCCGGCTCGTGGTGAGGCTGCCCGCCCTCGCCTGACACCGGGCGACGCTGCGACAACGACCGTTACACGACGATACGTTCCGGCGCCCACCCGTCACACGCAGGATCACCGCCAGCGCGAACCTTCTCCTCAATCCGATGCGGCCCTCCGGCCGCCGGGGCGGGACGGCGCAGTGCCTTTCCCGGTCCATTCGAGAAGGAGATCACCGATGTTGAAGGTCCTCGTCTTCGCCACGCTGCTGGCGGCTCTCGCGGTTCCGGCCTCGGCCATGCCGCTGGTCCAGAACGCGGTGTCCGACAGGTCGGACGGAGCGCAGATCATCCAGGTCTACGGCGGCTGTGGCCCCTACGCTCACCGCGGCCCCTACGGCGGCTGCCGGACGGGCGGGCAGTGGGGCGGGTACGTCCGCAGCGCGTCCTGCCCCGCCGGCTTCCACATCGGCCCCTATGGCCGCCGCTGCTGGCCGAACTGAGCCGCCCCAGCCCGCCCCTTCCTTTCCCTAACCCAGCGTCCGGGTCGCCGGACGCGCATGGAGTGCGTCATGATCCGTAGGATCGCCATGCCTCTTGCCCTCGTCGGAGGGCTTTTGCTGACCGGTTCGAGTGCCGAGGCACGCGATGGTTGCGGCCCGGGGTTCCATCGCGGCTTCTATGGCTGGTGCCGGCCGAACGTCGTGTATCGCCCGTTCGTCTACGCCCCCGCCTATCGTCCGTTCGGCTATCGCCGGTGGGGCGGGGGTTACCGCTGGCACTATTCGTATCACTACAGCTGGCACCGCCGCTTCGGCTGGCATGGCGGCGGTCGGCGCTGGGCCGGGTTCCGGCACGGCGGCTGGCACCACCGCTGGTGATGGAGTTGCCGATGTTCGCGGTCCCCGAGTCCGCCGGATGAAACCCCACGGGGCCGATGGCCCCGTGGAACGTCCTCGACGTCAAGGTGTGGCGATGCGGGTGCCCGACCAAAACGACGCCGCTCGGTTTGCCGGTATGGCGGTTCTTCTGGCCCTGATAGCCTCCGGTCCGGCCCATGCCGGGGTGAGTGCCATCGAGACCGACGGTGACGGCACGGCGCGCCTCGAACTGCGCGCCGTCGCGCCCGTCGGGGCACCGCCGGAGGTGACCGTCGTCGTAGACCCCGACCGCGCCCTGCAGCGCTGGGACGGCGTCGGTGCCGCCTTGACGGATTCCGCCGCGACCGTGCTCGCGGCCATGCCATCGGGCGCGCGAGCCGCCCTGCTGAGGCAGGTCTTCGATCCGCGACGAGGGGGCTTCAACCTCGTTCGGCTGACGGTCGGGGCGAGCGACTTCTCCGCATCGGGCGACTATACCTACGAGGATCGGCCCGGCGCCTTCGACCTGTCCCACGACCTATCCACCATCGTGCCGGTGCTGCACGAGGCCCAGGTCATCCAGCCGGCCCTAAGCCTTCTCGCGGCGCCGTGGAGCCCACCCGCCTGGATGAAGGCGTCCGGCCGTCTCGATGGGGGCGAGATCGCGCCTGAGGCGTACCCGGCGCTCGCCGATTACCTCGTGCGGTTCGCGAGGCAGTATCGCGAGTGGGGCCTGCCCATCGCGGCCCTGTCGCCGCAGAACGAGCCCTTGCTCTCGCGCGGCGACTATCCGACCGCGACGCTATCCGCCTCGGGCGAGGCGCGGCTCGTGCACGACTTCCTGGCACCCGCGCTGCATCGGGCCGGCCTCGGCGGGGTCGGCATCCTCGGCCTCGACCACAACTGGGCTGACCTCCCTTACGCGCGCGCCCTGGCTAACTCCCCCGCCGCCGCCGACTTTTCGGGATACGCCTTCCATTGCTACCGGGGCGACCCGTCGGACATGGACGCGCTGATCCCGCTGCTCAGGAGCGGTCAGACGATGCTGACCACCGAGTGCAGCCCGACGCGCGGAGGGGGCTTCGCGACTGGCTTCCGTTACACCATGAGGACGCTCGTGATGGGCACGGTCCTGAACGGCGGCAGCGGCGTCGTGATGTGGAACCTGGCCCTGGACCCTTCCGGTGGCCCCAGGATCGGCGGGTGCGGGAACTGCCTCGGCGTCGTCACCGTCGGGCCGGGGGGCGGTGCGACCTACGATCCATCCTTCTACGCGCTCGCCCAGGTCGGCGGCTCGGTACGGCCCGGGGCCCGCGTCGTCACGGCGCGATCCAGCAACCCGGACGTGCTGGCAATCGCGTTTCGCAATCCCGACGGCGGTCTTGTCGTGGTGGTCTACAACGCGGGCTCCGCAAACCGACGGATCGGTCTGGCGCTGGGCGGTAGAAGTTTCGGATACGCATTGCCGGCGAACGCGGCGGTGACGTTCAAGGGTTCCGCGGGGGAGTGATGCCGTGATCCGAACCATTCTCCTGGCCGCTGCGGCGGCCGTCTCGTGCGGGACGGCGTCGGCCAGCTCCCTGCAACCCGGGGGCCGCTACGTGTCGATGGGCAGTTCCTACGCCGCCGGCCCCGGCGTCGGCTCGCCGGACCCGGCAAGCGGCGCATGCGCACGCTCGCAGTCGAATTTCGCGCGCCAGGTCGCGGCACGACATCAGCTCGATCTCGTGGACGTCTCCTGCTCGGGGGCGACCACGCGCAACATCCTTTCCCATGGGCAGCACGGATTTCCCGCGCAGATCGAGGCCGTCACGCCGGACACGCGGGTAGTGACGGTGCTGATCGGCGGTAACGACGTCGCCTATGTCGGCAATCTCCTTGGTCTGTCCTGCCGGGACACCGGCGGCGCCGACTGCAAGGTGGTCCCGGATGGTGAGGTCGACAGGAAGCTGGCCGCATTGCCGTCCGAACTGCAGGAGGTCGTCGATCAGGTTCGCCACCGCGCGCCGAAGGCCGCCGTGGTCCTGATCGGCTACCTGCCGGCGATACCAACCTCCGGCGTCGGAACCTGCCCGGACCTGCCGCTCGGCCCGGACGATGCCGCCCGGATGCGCGAGGTGGCGGTGCGCCTCGCGCAGGCCATCGGCGGAGCCGCCGCGAGGACGGGCGTCGGAATCGTGCGGTCCTCGATGATCGGGGCCGGGCATGATGCCTGCGCCGAGCATCCATACGTCGCGGGCTACCGGCCACCGCGCAACCCGGGCTGGCGGGCGCCGGTGCCGTACCATCCGACGCAGGCTGGCATGGACCGCATCGCGGCCGATATCGAGGCTGCACTGGCCCGGCGCTGAAGCGACATCACGCCGGCGTTGTTGATCAGGACGTCGAGACCGTCAAAGCGCGCCTCGGCCCCGTCGAACAGGGGTGCGACGTCGCCTCCCGCCGCGACCGCATCCCCGCCGCCATCGCGGATAGCGGCCGTAACGGCCTCGGCGGCACCGGCATCGGAGACGAACCCGACGACCGAGCCATCGCCTTCGGCGGCCAGACACCGGGCGATGGCCGCGCCGATGCCGCGGGAGGCGCCCATCACTATTGGCCAGCGCCCATGTCCGAACCCGCTCATCGCCCGCCTCCCGCCGTCATCACGAGCTTGCCGGTCCTGCGCCCGGCGACGTAGTCGCGATAGGTCGCCGCCGATTCCTCCAACCTGAATAAGGCCGGGGGCTCCGGCCGCAGGACACCTAGCGCCGCGGCATCCGCGACAGCGGCGAGCGTGTCCGGGCGCGTCTCCAAGACGAGGAAGGTCGCCTCGATGCCGCGCGCGACGGCGGCGGCCTCGTCCGGGGGCGTGACGATGGCCGCGAGCTTGGCGCCCGGACGCATCGCCGCGAAGGCTCGGCGCTGCAAGTCGCCGCCGGCGCAATCGAGGACGTAATCAGCCTCAGCCACCGCCCGGAGGACATCGGGTTCCTCGGGGCGGACCCATTGGGCGGGGGAGGTCGGGGCGCTCCCACCCTGTCGACCGGCACAGGCGATGACCTCGACGCCCCCTGGAGTCAGTTGGAGCGCCGCGCTCCCGACCGCGCCGCCGGCCCCGAGGATCAGAAGGGTCCCTCCTTCCGAGACGTGGAGGTGATCGAACAGCGCCTGGTGCGCGATGCCGGCCGGGGTCGGCAGACACGCGGCGGTCACCGCGTCGAGCCCCGCGGGGCGGCGGGCCACGAACCGGGACGGGACGACGACGGCCTCCGCCATGGCGGCTCCCGCCACCGGGTCGCTCCGACCGAGTACGGCGTCGCCCACATGGAGGTCGATGACGCCCTCGCCGACCTCGACTACCTCGCCGGCGAAATCCGTGCCCGGCCCATAGGGGAAGACCAGGAGGAACCACCCGGTCATGTCGCCTCGCGCGAGCTTGGCGTCGAGGGGGTTGAGGGCGGCGGCCTCCACCCGGACGTGGACCTCCCCGGGCCCGGGCCGACCATCCGCCACCGTGCCGAGTGCGCGGAGGGGACCGGCGCGTAGCCGTCGATCAGGAGCGCGCGCATCAGGCGGTCTCCCCCGGCAGCGCAGGGAAGGCCCCGACCTGCGAGAACAGGCCGAACAGGTCCTCCAGGTGCCAGGTGCGGCGGAGCCGGTCGCTCTCGAAGTCGTGGAACTCGTGAAGGGCGAAGGTCACCCGGCGGCCGCTCGCCGGGACGCCGAAGAGCGGGCCGACATGGGTGGCGGAGACCATCGCGCGGACCGCGGCCCGGTCCCGCTCGGCCATGACGTCGACGATGTCGACCACGAGGTCGGGGAACGCCGTCAGCAGCATCCGGAAGATTGGCTTGGCGCCCTCCGGCCCGGGGCCCTGGCCGGGTGCGAGCGGGATGTCCTCCCAGTCCGCCGTCGTAGCCTCGTCGAGGAGGTCGACGTCGTGGCCGCCGAGGGCACCATAGAAGGCTTCGAGCGCTCCGTGCTGGCCGGGCGTGAGAGCTAGGGCCGTGCCGTCGGGAATGCGGGGGATTGGCATGTCTGGTCTCCATTCCGAGGCCCCCGACGTAAGGCCCGCGCATCCATCATTGAAACGCATGACGTCAATGTGCATTCATTCATGACATGGATTTCCGTGGGCTCGACCTCAACCTGATCGTCGCCTTCGACGCCCTGATGGAGGAGCGTCACGTCACGCGCGCGGCGCGCCGGATCGGCTTGACCCAGCCCGCGATGAGCGCGGCGCTCGCGCGGCTGCGGAAGGCGACGGGCGATGAGTTGTTCGTGCGAGGCCCAAGGGGGCTCGCCCCGACCCCCCGGGCGCAAGATCTCGCGGTTCCGTTGAAGACCGCCTTGCGGACCGTTGGCGATGCCTTGGCGCTGCGCGACGATTTCCGCCCGAACGAGGCGTCCGATGTCTTCACGTTGGCCCTGTCCGAGCACCCCGCCCACGTCCTGCTGCCGATTCTCGTGGAGGCGTTGGCGACGGCGGCGCCGGGGGTGGACCTGCGAGTGCGGGGCTTCACGGACCGAAGCGACGCGGTCCGCTTGTTGGACGAGGGATTGGCTGACGCGGCGGTAGGCGTGTCCCCCGGAACCGAGGCGCGCATCCTGGCCCGGCCCCTGTTCCGCGAGCGCTTCGTCTGCATCGCCAGGGCCGGCTCGCCGGCCGCTGAATGCCTCGACGACCCGGCGGCCTTCGCCGCCGCCCGGCATGTCCTGGTTTCCCCCGTGGGCGATGGGTTCGGCGCCGTCGACGAGGCCCTTGCCAGACTGGGCCTTCGGCGAAGGCTCGGGGTGGTGCTGCCGCAGATGTACGCGGTGCCGGCTCTCGTGGCGTGCACGGATCTCGTCGCGACGCTGATGGAAGGCGTCGTGACCGGGTCCGGCCTGACGCCTCTCCTCACGGTCAGGCCCTGTCCGGTCGCCTTGACCCCGGTCGAGTTCCACCTGCTCTGGCACAGGCGCTCGGACGAGCATCCGGCCCAGGCATGGCTGCGGGATCTCCTGGTGTCGTCGGCGCCCAGTGACTGAAGGCGGCCTCTACCCAGAGCAGTATGCACGGAAGGCTTCGACGAGGTGGTTGAACACGGCGTCGATGCGGGCGCTGCGCCGCACGTCCTCGTGCGCCACGATCCAGGTGTCGAGGTCGAACACGACGCGGTCAGGCAGGACGCGCACGAGATCCCGTTCGCCGACCGGCACCTGCACCACCCCGATGCCGAGGCCGGCTCGCACGGCGGCGAGCTGCGCGGGATGGCTGTCACTGCGCAAGGCGATGGGCAGAGGCCCGCCCGCCTCCCGGCTCAGGGCATCCAGAACCGCGACGTAGGCCGGCATGCGGTCGGGTCCGACCATCGCGTGCCGGGTGAGGTCCGCGACGGTCTCGGGAATGCCGTTCCAGTCGAGGTAGGCCTGAGACGCGAAGAATCCGAGCGGGATGCTACCGACGTGGCGCGCGATGAGCGAGCCTTGGCTCGGCCGCGCCATGCGCACGGCCACGTCCGCTTCTTGCCCGGGCAGGTCGGTGTTGGCGTTGGTGAGGACCAGCTCGACCGTCAGGCGAGGGTGGCGCTCGCGCAAGGCAGCCAGCATCGGTGGCACGACCTCGATGCCGACGAAGTCCGAGACGCTGAGGCGCACCGGGCCGGCGACCTCGGACGCCGCGCCCTCGGCCTCGCGCCGGAACGCCTCGGACGCATGGGCCATCCGCCGGACGTGCCCGGCCAGGCCCACCGCCTCGGGTGTCGGCGCCAGCCCGTTCACGCCACGGACGAAGAGCGGCTGCCCGATGGCCCGCTCCAGCGCCTCGACCCGGTGGCGGACGGTGGGCTGGGTGAGGCCAAGGGTCCGCGCCGCGGCCGAGAGGCTGCCGGTGTCGAGCACCGCCAGGAAGGCACGCTGGTCATCCCAGGCGAAGGTCGCATCGCTCATCGAAATTCGATAGGCAGACCGTCAAGGCTCGTCAATTTCCTCGGACTTCCGTTCGGCGCATCACCGGGCGACGAACGGAGGGACTTGGCGATGAAGACGGCTTTGATGCTCGGGGCGACTGGCGGTGTCGGCGGTGCGGTGACCCAGGCAATGTTGGCGCGCGGCTGGCGCGTCGTCGCGCTCGTGCGGGATTCGGCTCGGGCGGCCGCTGCCTGGGGCGCCTCGGTCGCGCCGGAATGGCGAGCCGGTGACGCCATGAACCGGGCAGACGTGGTCCGCGCGGCGCAGGGGACGGGCGTCATCGTACACGCGGTGAACCCGCCCGGGTACCGCAATTGGGATCGGCTGGTCCTGCCGATGCTCGACAACACGCTGGCGGCGGCGCGGGACGCGGGCGCCCGGATCGTCCTGCCCGGTACGGTCTACAACTACGACCCGACCCACGTCCCGGTGATCGACGAGGCGACCCCGCAGCACCCGCGCGGGCGCAAGGGCGCGATCCGCGTCGAGATGGAGCGGCGCTTGGCGGAGGCCGCCCCGGAGGTGAGGAGCCTCGTCGTCAGGGCCGGCGACTTCTTCGGTCCCGGGGCTGGCCAGAGTTGGTTCGCGCAGGCCCTGGCGAAGCCACCGCTGACGCGCATCGTCAATCCCGGCACGCCGGGCGTAGGTCACGCCTGGGCTTACCTGCCCGACCTCGCCGAGACCGTACTGCGGCTGCTCGAACTTCCTTCGGATCGCCTGCTGCCCTGCGAGCGGCTCCAGTTCCCCGGGCACTATGACGCCGACGGCGCCGGGATGGTCGCCGCGATCCGTCAAGCCTCGGGCCGCCTAGACCTGCCCGAGCGCCGCTTTCCCTGGGCGCTGATGCGGGCGCTGGCAGCGTTCGGCGGGTTCCCGCGCGAGGTCATGGAGGTTCGCCCGTTCTGGACGTTCCCGGTGCGCCTCGACGGGCGGCGCCTGTCGGCGTTGATCGGCGATCCTCCACGGGCGGCGCTCGACGAGGCCGTCGCTGCGGCGCTCCACGGGTAGCGGAACGAGCGACACACCGCCCTCGTTCACGCGACGACCATTCGAGGTAGCCATGCATACGGCGACGACTTCGCGGCTCGACATCGCCTACGAGGCCGGCGGTCCGCCGGACGGTCGACCGATCCTCCTTCTGCATGGGTGGCCCGACGACGTCAGGGGCTGGCGTGGGGTGACGCCCCGACTGGAGGAGTCCGGCTATCGCTGGGTGGCGCCTTGGCTCCGGGGTTTCGGTCCCACGCGGTTCCGCTCACCGGGCATCGTGCGGGACGGGACGACCGTCGCCCTGGCCAGTGATGCCTTCGACCTCGCCGATGCGCTGGGGTGGGGCACGTTCTCCGTCGTTGGGCACGACTGGGGCGGCCGGGCGGGCTACCAGATGGCGGCTCTCCAGCCGGAGCGGATCGAGACGCTCGCGACGCTGGCCATCGGCTACGCGCCGCGAGGGCGTTTCACAGTTCCCGGTTTCGATCAGGCTCGGAACTGGTGGTACCAGTGGCTCATGGCGACCGACGGCGGCGCGAAGGCCGTGGCGGCCGACCCGATCGGGTTCGCCCGCATCCAGTGGGAGACGTGGAGCCCACCCGGCTGGTTCGAGGCTGCGGAGTTCGACGCCACCGCTGAGAGCTTCCGTAATCCCGATTGGGTCGGGGTCACCCTTAGCGGCTATCGCAGCCGGTGGATGCCGGACCCGGTCGATCCCGACTACGAGCCCATGCGAGCCAGGGTCGCGGCGACCGAGACGCTGGCAACGCCGACGCTCCTGATCCAGGGCGGAGCCGATCTCTGCGACCCGCCGGGCGAGACGGAGGGGGACCACCGTTTCTTCACCGGGAGATACGACCGCGTCGTCCTCGACGGGGTCGGGCACTTTCCCGCTCGCGAGGCCCCCTCGCGGGTCGCGGAGCTGATCCTGCGGCATTCGTCGCGGGCGGGATGACGCTAGGCCGATCCGGCGCCGGTCGGATTTCTCGGCCCTCATCCGCGGCGCGACCCGGTTCCTCACGGTTTCGGCTCCTCGGCGAGCTCAGCCATGAAGGCTAGGAAGGCACGGACCTTTGCGGAGGTCAGCTGCCGTGTCGGCAGGTAGGCGTGGAGCGGGAACGACTCCTCCGCCCAGTCCTCCAGCAACGGGACGAGGCGACCGTCCTCGATGTAGCCGCGGGCGTACAACTCCAGCGGCTGGGCGATGCCGAGGCCCGATACGCAGGCACCGAGCAGGGCCCCGGTGTCGTTCACCGTGAGCCGCCCCTCTCCCCGGACCGCGACCCGCTCCGCGCCCCGGTGGAACTCCCACGCGAAGGGCCGGCCCGTCGCCGGGTTCCTGAACCGGATGCACGCGTGCCCCCCATCGTCGAGGTCGGAGGGATGGGCGGGATGCGCGTGCCGCGCGAGGTAACCGGGCGAGGCGCAGGTCAGGACGCGTGTCCTCAGGACGAGACGGGCGATCAAGGCCGAAGGTTCGGGCTCGCCGAAGCGCACGGCGACGTCGAAGCCCTCGGCCACGACGTCGCCCATGCGATCCCTCACCGCGACCTCGACGGACAGCCCCGGGTGCCGTTCCAGGAACCGGTGGATGTTCGGTGCCAGCACGAAATGCCCGAAGGCGGCGTCGGTGGTGATCCGCAGGTTCCCGCGGACGGCCTGGGCCGATCCCGTCGCACGGTTCGCGGCCTCCTCCAGGCCGTCGAGCAGGGGACGCACCTCCTCGTAGAACCGGCGCCCGTCGTCAGTGAGGGTCACCGCCCGCGCGGTGCGGTGGAACAGGCGGATGCCGAGCCGTTCCTCAAGCCGCGCTACCGCCCGGCTCACGCCGGATTGCGTGAGGCCGAGCGCCTCGCCCGCCCTTGAGAAGGCCCCGGCCTCAACGATGGCGGCGAGGACGCCGATCCCGCTGAGTGCACGCGCGTCGTAGACCATGATGACACCAGCGCATTCTTTAACTGACGAGAATGCGTTCGCCTCAATGATCAGTGGATGTCAACGTCCCGGCATCGAAGGAGCGGAGGATCGGTCGCATGTACGCAGTCACGGGCATCACGGGTCAGGTCGGCGGGGCGGTCGCCACGAGGCTCCTGGAAGCGG
The DNA here is from genome assembly GCF_017876975.1 of Methylobacterium sp. PvP105. Taxonomy (NCBI): domain Bacteria; kingdom Pseudomonadati; phylum Pseudomonadota; class Alphaproteobacteria; order Hyphomicrobiales; family Methylobacteriaceae; genus Methylobacterium; species Methylobacterium sp. PvP105. The sequence goes on from NZ_JAGIPA010000001.1 coordinate 4,506,371, forward strand.
GCCAGGCGGTCCGGGCCATCGTCCGGAACGAGGCGAGGGGCGGTCCTTGGGCGGAACGCGGCTGTGCCGTCGCCCTGGCGGAGATGACCGACGCGGACGCCCTCGCGGCGGCGTTCGAGGGCGCGGAGGCCGCGTTCATCGTGATCCCCCCGATGTTCGACCCGGCGCCCGGTTTCCCCGAGGTCCGCGCCGTCATCGCCGCCCTCACCGAGGCCCTCGCACGAGCCCGGCCCGCCCGGGTGGTCTGCTTGTCGACCATCGGTGCCCAGGCCGCCGAGCCGAATCTTCTCAGCCAGCTCGGGCTCGTCGAGCGGGCGCTCGGCGGGCTCTCCATGCCAGTCGCCTTCCTCCGGGCCGCGTGGTTCATGGAGAACGCCGCGGGGGATCTCGCGGCCGCGCGGGCCGGGCTCGTCCCCAGCCACCTGCAGCCCCTCGACAGGCCGGTGCCCATGGTCGCCGTCGCGGACATCGCCCGCGTCGCCGCCGAGACCATGCGCGCGTCGTGGTCCGGCGTTCGGGTGGTCGAGCTGGAAGGGCCGCGGCGGGTTTCGCCGAACGACCTCGCCTCCGCCTTCTCGGACGCCCTGGGCCATCAGGTCCGGGTCGAGGCGGTGCCCCGCGAGATCTGGGAGACCTCGTTCCGGGCGGCGGGCGCCCGCAACCCCGGACCCCGCGCCCGCATGATCGACGGGTTCAACGCGGGCTGGATCGCCTTCGAGGGCGTGCCGTTGAAGGGCGCCACGGAGATCGACGCCGTGATCCGACGGATCGTCGGACGGGCTTGGTAGGCGGACGGGAAGGACCGATGGCGCGCATCCTCATCACGGGCTCCTCGACCGGGCTCGGCCTCATGGCGGGCCAGCTTCTCATCGCGCAGGGGCACACGGTCGTCCTGCACGGGAAAGACGGAGCCCGCTCCGACGCCGCGATGGCGGCCGCGCCCGGCGCGGCCGACGTCGTGACGGGCGACCTCGCCTCGCAGCGGCAGACCCACGACCTGGCCGCGCAAGCCAACCGCCTCGGGCGCTTCGACGCGGTGATCCACAATGCCGGGATCGGCTACCGGGAACCGGCAAGGATCGAGACCGAGGACGGCCTGCCGCATGTGTTCGCGGTCAACACGATGGCACCCTACCTGCTCACCGCACTCATCGAGCGACCGTCACGCCTGATCTACCTGAGCTCCGGCCTGCATCGCGGCGCCGGGACCGGCCTCGACGACCTCCCTTGGCGGAAGCGGCGCTGGCAGGGGCTTCCGGCCTACGCCGAGAGCAAGCTGCACGACGTGCTGCTCGCCTTCGCGATGGCTCGGCAATGGCCGGACGTGCTCTCGAACGCGCTGGAGCCCGGCTGGGTGGCGACCCGCATGGGTGGGGCGGGGGCGCCGGACGACCTCGCGAAGGCTCACCTGACGCAAGCGTGGCTCGCGGCGAGCGACGAACCGCTGGCCCGCTCGACGGGCCGGTACTTTTTCCATCAGGTAATGCGTGAGGCGGATCCGGCGGCGCGGGACGTCTCCTTGCAAGATGCACTCTTGGACGCCTGCCAGCGGTTCTCGGGCATCGCAATCCCGAGGGGCCCCATCGCAACTTCGCCCGTAGGATGGTCACGCGCTTGAGCGAACGAGCGCGAGGGTTCGCCGCGTCGACTACGTCGAGTTCTCGGTCGCGTCCCTCGACGAGGCCCTGCGCTTCTGGGTCGAGGGCATGGGCGCCTGTCTTGAGAGAACCGGGGAGATGGGGGCGAGTTCCTGGAGCCGGTGACGGGCGCCGAGGGCGCACAGGTGCGCATGGCGGTGGTGGCGCTCGCGGGGCAGACGATCGAGTTGCTGGAGTACCGGGGGGCGCGCGCGCGACCCGCAGCGCCGCCGGCGCCGTTCGATCCGGGCTTCGCGCATCTCGCCCTGATCGTCAACGATCTCGACGCCGTCCTATCACGCATCGCGGGCTACGGGTGGAAGGCCCAATGCACGCCGCAATCGATCGCGGCCGGGCCGCGGGCGTGAACCCGTGTAGTCCACGCCCGGGGTCCGGACGGGGCGACCATCGAGTTCATGCACCCGGCCGCAGGCTGATTTCGTTATCGATCCGGCGCCGTCAGCCCGCAGGCCAGAGCGGCCGAGCGCTCCGGTCCGGCACGGGCGGAACTGTCCCGGATCGTGAACGGCCTCGTCAAGGATTACTCGGTCTTGCGCCTGATGCGACTGCTGACCGCGCTCGGGCAATATCCATTTCGGCTGGGCGGAGACATCGTCCGGCCAGGGCTATGTCCTCGCGGGCGCCTATCAAGCTTTGAAGAAATCCGTCGCATTCGCTTCTTGAGGTCGAGGCTTCCCCGGCGGGAAAACGATGTGGCTTGAGCGATGTGTCGTCTCGAACCCGCGCTCGCGCTTGCCGACCGAGGACACCTTCGATTGATCGCCCCGGGCGCCGCGGCCCGCTCAGGCCGCCGTGACCGAGATCTCCTCCAGCTGGGTCGTGTAGCGCGGCGATCGCATCTCGAACTTGGTCGACCATGCCCGCGCCGGGGCAAACCCGGCTGCGGTCGGCACCACCGCCCCGCGCCCGAAGCACCGTTTGCATGCGTCGAGCGCCGCCATCAGCGCGGCACCCAGCTCGCGGTCGAGTTGGTCGAGGCCTGGCATGGCCCGCTGGGAGGCGTGGAGGGGCAGCAGATCCATCGTGACTACGCCGGCCTTCGAATAGCGAAAGCCGTCGCGCCAGGTTCTCCAGACGCTGTGCAGGGCAGTCTTCACCAGCAGCAGGGTGTCGTTCGACGATTCCGGCAGGGTCACCACCTTCGAGACCGACCGCTGCGGCTGGGGCCGGTCGTGCTCGGAGGTATGGGAGACCGTCACGTGGTCGATCCCGAGCCCCTCACGGCGGAGCTTCTACCCGAGCCGGGTCGTGTGGGCGGCCACCGCCTGCTCCATCGTCGCGCGATCCTCGACCCGGTCGGAGAAGCTCCGGGTCATGGCGCAGCCCTTCCGGGTCGCGGCGACCTCTTCCAGGTCGAGGCAGGCCACGCCGCGCAGCTCCCGCACCAGGCGCTCGCCGACCACCGTCATGGCCTTGCGCACGAGGCAGGTGTCGAGGTCGCGCACGTCAGCGGCGCTCTCGCAGCCGAGCGCCCCGAGCTTGCGGACGTTTGCCGGTCCGACGCTTCAGATGTTCTCCGGCGGGTTCCGGGCGATCCAGTGGTCGGAGGCGGGTCGGTCCGGTCGTGGCCCGAACGGCTCTGTCCACACGTGGAGCGAGAATACGGGTATCAGCACCCGCCATGTCTGCTTCGGGGATGCCGTCTGATCCCAGCGAACGACTGGCTTGGGCGCCAAGCCGAACGTCCGGTTCTGCGTGCGATGACGGTCCGGTGTGACGTAGTTTGGCCGTAAGCGGCTCGTCCGCTTTGAGGCTTGAGAAGTGGGAGAGCAGACGTTCGGTGCGGTTCAGGAGAAGGCGTCAAAGCGACCCCACTCGGACTTTAGGCGTGTCCTTGATGTACCCGAGCTTCTGACCCCTTGCAGACCTTCAAGCCTGCGAGCCCAGAACTCCGCTTGGTAGGAAGAAGCGGACCTATGAGCGGCGGCCACGACATCAGCAGCTACGGGCACATTAGCGACCGACGGGTAGCAGGCATGTCAGTGCGGTTCACTACATGGTGGAAGGCTATGGGTCCGGCTCTCGACGCGCACCGGCCTCGCAACCGACCTCCACCGTTGCACCTTCCGCTGCGCGCGCCAGTCGAGTTCGATAATTCCATCGAGGGACACGACCGGCGCGCGGAACGCGCGATTAATCAGCGAGTACGTTCCCGCTGAACATGCCACCGCGGAAGACCGGTGCGCCCTGATCGGTCACGAAGAGGACGAGGTCGGCGTCGGAGCCGGCCAGCACCCTCCCGCCGTCCCCCTTGAGGTACGCCGTATCACCCGCCCGCAGCGTCAAGCCGCCGACCTCGACGTCGCCGCCGAAGACGTGGAGCAGGCGAACCGCATCGGGCGCCGGAAGCGGCGGCAGGGACAACGCTGCCCCGGCCGCAACATGCGCGTCGGAGACCCATGCCTGGGCTCGGACCTCCAGCGGCGCGCCCTCGGGCCCCGCGATGAGGCGCCACTTGCCGTGGCTCAACACCTCCCCGAAGTCGTGGAACTGGACCTTGGGTCCGAGGTCGGCCGCCCGCGGCCGCAGGAAGATCTGCAGTGCCTCGACCGGGCCGTGGTCCAGCATGCGCTCCTCGTGCTGGAAGGTGTGGCCGGCGTTCATCATCATGAGCCGCGTCGCCGTGATCTCCTCCGCGTTGCCGACCGTGTCCCGGTGAAGCATCCGCCCGGCCCGGACGTAGGTCAGGATCTCGTCGTCGCGGTGCGGGTGCATCCCGATGACGTGCCCGGGCGCCACGGTGGCGCGGTCGATCCGCCCGATGGCTCCCAGGCCGCTGTCCGAGCCTCCGAGGCTCAGCCCAGGGTGGATGATCTCGACGGCGAAGCCGCGGGCCGGATCGCCCTTCCGGTCGCCGCGCTTGAGCTTGGTCGCGTTCATGGTCGTCTTCGCCTCTCGGTAGGCCGCCTTCGCCGAGGAACGTAGCGTCGTCGTGTGAGGGACGGTATCGTCCAATCCGGGCAAGCTCCGTCCCGGGAAGCGGAACGCAATGGACGTGGACGACCTGAGGACCTTCGTGGAAGTCGCCGACGCGGGAGGGGTCTCGGCCGCCTCACGCCGCCTCAACTTGGCGAAGTCGATTGTCAGCCGGCGGCTTCTGCGGCTGGAGGCCGAGCTCGGAACACAACTCCTCGCCCGTACCACCCGGGGCGCGGCCCTGACCGAGGCGGGCACGACGTTCCGGGAACATGCGGCACGGATCTGCACGGAGGTAGACGCCGCGCTGGAGGCGGTTGCGGTTGGCGGCGAGCTCCGCGGCCTCCTGCGGGTTGCCGTACCCTCCACGTTCGGCCCGACGCACTTCGCGCCGGCCATCGCGGAGCTGACCCGTCGCCATCCCCAACTGCAGATCAACTGCCGCTACAGCGACCGCTACGTGGATCTCGTCACGGAAGGCTTCGATTGCGGCATCCGGGTCGGGTACCTGCCGGATTCGAACTTGGTCGCGCGCCGCATCGGGTCCTTCTCCGTGCGGCTGTTCGCGAGCCCGGACTATGTCGCCACGCACGGCGCCCCCGAGACGCCCGAGGACGTGCCCCGCCATCCCGCCGTGATGATCGCGACGGAAACCTGGACGTTCAGCGCCGGGGGCAAGCCGTACCCGGTCCGCCCGACGGGTCGCTTCAAGGCCGACAGCGCCATCGCCATCGCGGAGGCCACAGCCGCGGGTGCGGGTATCGCCGCCCTGCCCGATGTCATCGCGGAACCCTACGTCGCGGCCGGGACCCTGATACCGGTCATGCCGCGCTATGCGCTTCCCTCCATCGGGATGTTCGTCGTGCGCCCACCGGGGCAGCACTCCTCGCGCAAGGTTCAGGCGCTCACCGACCTGCTGATCGAGCGGTTCGGCCGGTAAGGCCCCCTTGCAGCGACAGGTGCCGCCCTGGCAAGCGTTCCGGCGGCGTTCCGGTTTCAGGGACGCAGAGTGCCGGAAGTGGCGGCTAGTGGCCCTTCTCATGGAACGGCATCTTCATCGTGCCGGGTGGCTCCGAAGCGGGACCATCCCCACCGAAGGAGAGCACCATGTCCTACGAGAGATTGACCGCAGAGAACGCCGCCGTCCTGTTCGTCGACCACCAGACCGGTCTCGCCAACGGCGTGCAGACCCAGACGCCCGCGGACTTCCTGAACAACGTGAAGGCGCTCGTCACCATCGCCCAGATCTATAAGCTGCCGGCCATCGTCACCACCAGCGCGGCCGACGGCCCGAACGGGCCGGTCTTGCCGGTCGTCGCCCAGGGCCTGCCCGACGCGACCGTCGTGCACCGGCCGGGCGAGATCAACGCCTTCGATAACGCCGACTTCGCCGCCGCCGTGAAGGCGACGGGCCGGAAGAAGCTCCTGATCGCCGGCATCTCGACGGAGGTTTGCGTGGCCTTCGCCGCACTCGCGGCCCGCGAGGCGGGCTACGACGTCTACGCGGTGCTGGATGCATCGGGCACCTGGAGCAAGCTCGTCGAGGAAGCGGCCGTCGCCCGCATGGTGCAGGCAGGCGTCGTGCCGATCACCTGGGTCGCGGTCGGCGCCGAGCTTCTCGGCCATTGGCAATCGGCCACCGGCGAGGCGCACGCCAGGCTGATGGGCGACCACCTGCCCTTCGCCGGCAACATCTACGCGAGCTTCCTGGCCGCCAAAGGTCAGGCGTGACCCGTTTCGAGGGACCCGGCCGTGCATCCCGCACCGGCCGGGCCCGTCAGAATGGATTGTTCCGCTCGCGACAACAATGAACTGCGGAGGTCGAGCATTCTCCCGACCCCCTGATCGCGTCACCTTGCCAATGTGGTTCGGGCTTCACCCGGACAGAAAGCAGGGAACGCGGTCATGAAGCTCTACCACCACCCCCTCTCGGGCCACGCGCATCGGGCGCGGCTGTTCCTCTCGTTGCTCGGCGTGCCGCACGAGGCGATCGAGGTCGACCTCAAGGCAGGCGCCCACAAGCGGCCCGAGTTCCTTGCCCTCAATCCGTTCGGCCAGGTGCCGGTCCTCGACGACGACGGAACCGTCGTCTCCGACTCGAACGCCATCCTCGTCTACGTGGCGCGCAAGCTGGGGCGGACCGATTGGCTGCCGGAGGATGCCGAGGGTGAGGCCGCCGTGCAGCGTTGGCTGTCGGTGGCGGCCGGCGAACTGGCCTACGGCCCGGCCGCCGCGCGCCTCGTCACCGTTTTCGGTGCCAATTTCCGGCCCGAGGAGGTGATCGGCCGGGCGCACACGCTGCTCGGTCGCCTGGAGGCCCATCTCACCGGGCGTGATTGGCTGGTCGGCGAGCGCCCCACCATCGCGGACGTCGCGCTCTACAGCTACCTGGCGCGCGCGCCGGAAGGCAACGTCGACCTGTCCGGCTACCCTACCGTCAACGCGTACCTTCGCCGGATCGAGGCCCTGCCGGGCTTCGTCCCGTTCGTCCAGACGCCGGCAGGCCTCACCGCCGCCGCGTGACCTCGCGGGTACGGGCGCACCTCTTGGTGCGCCCGACCGGAATGGATGGGAGAGCACCATGAGCGATGGTACGACGATGACGAAGCTCTCGACCTGGCACCCGGGCGAGACGGCCATCCAGCAGCAGGTTGGCGTCGCCGAGCGCATGGAGGACGTGGGTCGCCGCGTGGTGCGGGACTTCATGCCCGACCAGCACCGCGCCTTCTACGAGCAGATCCCCTTCATCGTGGCCGGCACCGTCGACCCGCAGGGCGACGCCTGGGCGACCCTGATCGCGGGGGCTCCCGGCTTCATCGGCTCCCCCAGCCCGACGGCCCTGGAAATCGCGGCCCGCCCCGACCCGAGCGACCCGGCGAGCGCGGGCCTGCGCGACGGCGACGCGCTCGGCCTCCTCGGGATCGAGCTTCACACCCGCCGACGCAACCGCGTGAACGGCCTCATCCGCGCTGCGGCGGACGGCATCCTGCACGTCGCCGTTGACCAGAGCTTCGGCAACTGCCCGCAGTACATCCAGCTGCGCGATCTCACCTTCGTCCACGACCCGCAGCTGCCCTTCTCGGGCTCCGTCGAAGAGAGCGCCGTGCTCGACGCCGATGCGCGCGCCATGATCGAGGCCGCCGACACCTTCTTCGTCGCCTCCTACGCCGAGCGCGACGACCGACGCCAGGTCGACGTCTCCCACCGGGGCGGCAAGGCCGGCTTCGTCCGAGTCGCAGCCGACGGCACGCTCACGGTCCCCGACTTCGCCGGCAACCTGTTCTTCGCGACGCTCGGCAACATCCTCCTGAACGGCAAGGCCGGCCTGGTCTTCGCAGACTTCGAGACGGGCGACCTCCTGCAGATGACCGGCGACGCCGAGGTCATCCTGTCCTCGCCCGAGATCGCGGCCTTCCAGGGTGCCGAGCGGCTCTGGACCTTCCAGCCGCGCCGCGTCGTGCGGCGGCGGGGCGCGCTGCCCCTGCGCTGGACCTTCCGGAAGGACGGCTGGTCGCCGAACTCCCTGATGACCGGCGACTGGCGCGAGGCCGGCGACCGGCTCCGTGCCGCCGACCTCGCGACGCGCTGGCGCCCGCTCACGGTCACCAAGATCGTGGACGAGAGCCGCACGATCCGCTCCTTCCACCTATTGCCGGCCGACGGTGCCGGGCTGATCCCGCACCAGGCCGGGCAGCACCTACCCATCCGCCTGACCCTTCCCGGCGCGGACAAACCGATCATCCGCACCTACACCCTCTCGGTTGCGCCCTCGGACGCGATGTACCGCATCAGCGTCAAGCGCGACGGGATGGTGTCGCGCCACCTGCACGACACGCTTCGGGTCGGCGACGTGGTCGAGGCGCGGGCACCGGCCGGCGGCTTCGTCATCGATGCCCACGCCAGGCGGCCGGCCGTGCTGCTCGCCGGCGGCATCTGCATCACACCGCTCCTCGCGATGCTGCGCCACGTCGTCTACGAGGGCCTGCGCACCCGGGGCATCCGGCCGACAACCCTGGTCCAGGCGGCCCGCTCCAAGGACGAGCGTCCCTTCGACCGGGAGGTGGCGGAGCTTGCGGACGCGGCCCATGGCGCGGTCCGAGTGGTGCGGGTGCTGAGCGCGCCCGGGGATGCCGTGGAGGGCGTCGACTACGACGTCGCTGGCAGGATCGACATGGCGCTGCTCGCCCGCGTGCTGCCGTTCGGCGATTACGACTTCTACCTCTGCGGTCCGGCGGCCTTCACGCAGGCGCTCTACGACGGGCTGCGGGGCCTGAACGTCTCCGACGACCGTATCCACGCCGAGACCTTCGGTCCCTCGTCCCTGGTCCGGAGCATGCCGGCGGATGCCGGGGCGGCCGCGCTGCCGCCGGCGTCGACGGAGCCGGTTCCGGTCGCCTTCCTGAACTCGTCGAAGGAGGCGCGCTGGACGCCGGACGCCGGAACGCTGCTCGAACTCGCCGAGGCCCGCGGCCTCAGCCCGGAATTCAGCTGCCGTACCGGGACCTGCGGCACCTGTCGGACGAAGCTCCTGAAAGGTGCGGTCACCTACGCGAAGGCGCCCACCGCGCCTCACGCGGCCGATGAGGTGCTGATCTGCTCGGCCACCCCGGCCGCGGGTACTGACCCCGTGCACCTCGCCCTCTGACCGGCGGCGATGGCCGAGGGTCACGTCCCGCCGGCCTGCCGACCGACCTCCCAACACGCGTCCACCCCGAAACCCCGAGGAGAAGCCGATGTCCCGTCCCCCGCTGCCGCCGTTCACCGAGGAGAGCGCCGTCGAAAAGGTCCGCCTCGCCGAGGACGGCTGGAACAGCCGCGATCCGGCCAAGGTCGCCCTGGCCTACACGACCGACACCCGCTGGCGGAACAGGGCAGAGTTCGTCACGAACCGGGAGGAGGCCCAGGCCTTCCTCACCCGCAAGTGGAACCGCGAACTCGACTACCGCCTGATCAAGGAGCTCTGGGCCTTCACCGGCAACCGCATCGCGGTGCGTTACGCCTACGAGTACCGCGACGACAGCGGCCAGTGGTTCCGGGCCTACGGCAACGAGAACTGGGAGTTCGCCGAGGACGGGCTGATGCGGGCCCGCCACGCCAGCATCAACGAACACCCGATCAGCGAGGCCGAGCGCCGGTTCCGCTGGCCGCTGGGGCGCCGGCCCGACGATCATCCGGGTCTCAACCACTTCGGCTTCTGAACCGACCTTCGAAGCGTGGGAATGCGGCCATGTCTTCCTTCACCCTGGACGGGCGCGTGCGCCTGTCCGTCACGCTCGCCCTGGCCGACGACGGCCGCGACCCGCCCGTTTCTCCAGGGCGGGAAGCGGAGGCCCGCGGGCTCGGGCTGTGCGGCGCCGAGGTCGACGCCGCGCGTCGCGGCCGGAGCTTCGACGCGCGCACGTCGCGGGCGCTGGTCCTGGCCCTGGCGGCGGCCTCCCGGGACGGCGAGTGCCTTCACGAGGCGCGTGCGCGGGCGGTGTGGTCAGGCATCCCCGCCGAGGTCTGCCGCGAGATCGAGAGCCTCGCCGTAGAGCTCGCTGGCGCCGGAGCGGCGCCGGACCCCGAACCCACTGTCGCCCGCGAAGGCTAGACGGCCAGGCCCGGCATGCCGTTCACCATGGCGCGACGGCTTGGCGGCGCTCCTGCTCGAACAGCTGTATTCGTCAAGGCCAGGATGGCCGGGCCGCTGGGGACGGGGGAGCAGGGACATGGACCGCTGGCAGGCCATGCGGATCTTCGCGAAGGTCGCGGAGACGGCGAGCTTCGCGGAGACCGCGCGCCTGATGCACATGAGCCCGCCGGCCGTGACGCGGGCCGTCGCCGCGTTGGAAGAGACCATCGGCGCCCGGCTGTTCGTGCGCACTACCCGTTCTGTGAAGCTGACCGAGGCGGGGGGGCGCTACTACGAGGATTGCCGGCGCATCCTGGCCGACATCGTCGAGGCCGAGGCCGCCGCCGCCGGTTCCTACGCGACGCCGTCCGGCACGCTCGCGGTGACGGCATCTGACCTGTTCGGCCACATGCACGTGCTGCCCATCGTGACCAATTACCTCGACGCCTACCCGACCATGGCGGCACGGACGCTGTTCGTCGACCGGCAGGTGAACATCGTCGAGGAAGGCATCGACGTCGCCGTGCGCATCGGCCACCTCTCGGATTCCGGCTTCACGGCCGCGCGGGTCGGGTCGGTGCGCCGCGTCGTCTGCGGCTCGCCGGCTTACTTCGAGCGGCACGGCGTCCCGCAGACACCGCAGGACCTGAGGGACCACCGCGTCGCCATGTCCACGGGCGCCTGGGCCTCGACGGAGTGGCGGTTCGCGCAGGATCAGCGCGTGACGGTCCATCCCGCCTTGATGAGCAACACGAACGAGGCCGGCATCGCCGCGGCGCTCGCGGGCTGGGGCCTGACCCGGGTGCTGCACTACCAGATCGGCTCCGCCTTGCTGGAAGGCCGCCTGCAGGTCGTGCTCGCCGACTACGAGGAGGAGCCGCTGCCCATCCATGTGGTCTACCCCGAGGGGCGGCAGGCGCCGGCCAAGGTAAGGACCTTCGTCGACCTGGCCGTAGCGCGGCTGCGGGCCAACCGCCTGCTCAACTGAGCGGGCGCAAGGTCGATGCGAGGCGTCGGTCGGGGTCAGTTCGACCTAGCCGAGGTTAAAGGCACCAAGCGGTCCTATCTATTCCGCAGGCGACAACAATGCCTTCCACACGATGCCGATTAACGCCTGCAAGCTGAAGACCGATGATGTCTCCATGAGGCGGCGAGCTCCTCGACGCCCCCACGAAAGGAGACACCGATGAAACACGTTCTGCTTGCCCTGATGCTCACGACGGCCGGCATCGTCCTTCCCCCTCATGCCAAGGCGGAGCAGGCCCCGGTCGCCGCCCAGACACCGGCGACGGTCCACTACCGTTCCGCGACGGTCGACGGCGTGAAGGTCTTCTATCGCGAGGCCGGCCCGGCCGACGGCCCGGTCGTGCTGCTCCTGCACGGCTTCCCGACCTCCTCGCACATGTTCCGCAACCTGATCCCGACGCTCGCGGACCGCTACCGCGTCATCGCGCCCGACTACCCCGGCTTCGGCCAGAGCGACGCGCCTGACCACACCCAGTTCGCCTACACCTTCGGCCACTACGCCGACCTGGTGGACGGCCTGCTCGGCCAACTCGGCGCCACCTCCTACGCGATGTACGTGATGGATTACGGCGCGCCGGTCGGCTACCGCCTCGCCCTCAAGCACCCCGACCGGGTGACCGGCCTGATCGTCCAGAACGGCAACGCCTACGACGAGGGGTTGCGCGAGTTCTGGGATCCGATCAAGGCGTACTGGGCCGACGGCTCGGCCAAGAGCCGCGAGGCGCTGTCGGGTCTCGTGACCCTCCCCACGACGATCTTCCAGTACACGGACGGCGTGCGGGACGTCTCCAGGATCAGCCCGGACAACTGGGTCCACGACCAAGCCCTGCTCGACCGGCCCGGCAACAAGGATGTCCAGCTCGACCTGTTCTACGACTACCGGACGAACGTGCCGCTCTACCCGCAATTCAAGGCATTCTTCCGCGAGCGCAAGCCGCCGACGCTGATCGTCTGGGGCAAGAACGACAAGATCTTCCCCGAGGAAGGGGCGCACCCCTACCTGAGGGACCTGCCGGACGCGGAGCTGCACATCCTCGACACTGGCCACTTCGCGCTGGAGGACAAGCTGGACGAGATGGCGCCCCTCATCCGCGGCTTCCTCGACAAGCAGGTGGCGAAGCGCTGACCCTTTCGACGGGCCTGGCTGGCAGGCGCGACGCGGACCGCGCCCCTTACATGGGGGTGCGGTCCTTGGCATTCCCGCCGCGTTTCGGTGACCGTGAGAGCGGGGCATCTGCGGGGGAGACCTGGCGTCAAGGTTGGAAGTCGGTCGAGAGGCTGAGCTCGCGCCACGCACGCAACTCGGCCAGCCGCGCCTCGTCGCCGGCCTCGGCCCGCGCGTAGGCGTCGCTACCCAGCACCAGACGCAGCGGTGGGGCCTTCGCCGAGACCACGGTCATCATCGCCCGGGCGGCGCGCTCTGGGTCGCCGGGCTGTTTGCCGTCGTAGGCCCGCTGCATGGCGGCGACCTGGCCGACGGTCTCGGCGTAAGCCGGACTGCCTTCCGCGATGCGCGTCGACGATCCCGCGAAGTCCGTCCGGAAGCCGCCGGGCTCCACGATGGTGACGTGCACGCCGAAGGGCTTCATCTCGATGGCGAGAACCTCGGAGAACCCCTCCACGCCGAACTTCGCGGCCGAGTACGGGCCGCGACCGGTCGCGCCGGTTCGCCCCCCGATGGAGGAGACCTGCAGAAAGTGGCCACGGCGCTGCGTCCGAAAGAGGGGAATGGCCGCCTTGGTCACGTTGACGACCCCGAACAGGTTCGTCTCGACCTGCGCCCGGAACGAGGCGAGGTCGGTGTCCTCGATGGGCGCGACGTCGCCGTACCCGGCGTTGTTGACGACGACGTCGACGCGTCCGAACCGCTCTACGGCAGCCTCGACTACCCGACGCGCCGCCTCCTCGTCGGTGACGTCGAGGGGCAACGCGAGCACGCGCTCGCCGCCGGCCTCGACGAGGTCCACGAGCGCGGCAGGGTCGCGCGCCGTCGCGCAGAGCCGCTCGCCCGCCGCGACGACGGCCTGGGCCAAGGCCCGGCCGAGGCCACGTGACGAGCCCGTGACGAACCAGGTCCTATCCATCTTCACCACCGCTTCTTCATGTTTCGAAGACGCCGAGATCGGTGGCTGAGCGGCTGCCCTCAAGCATCGCGTCGCGAACCTCTCCATTGCCGAGAGAGGAATAAAGATCGGGGCCGTCGTCCATTATCATCCTTGTCGAGAAGCGGTGGGCGCAGCGCCCGCCCGACAACATCCCGACCTCACAGGAGAACGGTCATGACCACGGTCTCTATCGTCGCCAGCCCACGCCTCCACCTCGCGCAGCGCATTAGGGAAGTCGCCGCGAACACGCCGGCCGCCTACTTCGGCATCGTCCTGGGGCTATCCGGCCTGGGCGGGGCCTGGCGCGCGGCCGCGCTCGCCTGGCACCTGCCCACGGTCGTCGGGGAGGCGGTCTACGTACTCGCCGGCGCAGTCTGGGCCGTGCTCGTCGTCCTCTATGCCCTCAAGGCCCTCCTCGCCCCGGACAAGCTGGCGGTCGAGGCGGCCCATGCGGTCCAGTGCTGCTTCATCGGCCTCGCCGGCGTGGCGACCATGCTCGTCGCGAGCGGGCTCATCCCTTACTCGGCCGGAGCCGCAACCGTCCTGTTCGGCCTCGGCTTCCTGTTCACGCTCGGCTTCGCGGTCTGGCGGACGGGCGGCCTCTGGCAAGGCGGCCGGGACCACGGCACCACCACCGCGGTGCTGTACCTGCCGACCGTGGCCGGAAGCTTCGTCTCGGCGACCGGGGCGTCGGCCCTGGGCTACCAGGATTGGGGTCAGCTCGCCTTCGGCGCCGGCCTGTTCTCCTGGCTTGCGATGGAATCGGTTCTGCTCCACCGACTGCTGACCGGGCCTGAGAAGCCCGTCGCGTTGCGCCCGACCCTGGGCATCCAGCTGGCGCCCGCGCCGGTGGGGGCGGTGGCCTACCTCTCGGTCGGGGGCGGAGCGCCGGACCTCTTCGCGCATGCCCTGATCGGCTATGGTCTGCTCCAGGTTCTGGTTCTGGCCCGGCTCTCGCCGTGGATCGCGAAGGCCGGCGCTGTCCCCGGGCTCTGGGCCTTCAGCTTCGGCGCGACTGCCATGGCAATGGCCCCGGTTCGCCTGGTAGACCATGGCGATGCCGGAGCGGTCGCCGTCCTCGCCCCGGTGCTTTTCCTGGCAGCGAACGGCCTCGTCGTCGGCCTTACCATCCTGACCGTGGCTTTACTGCTCCAGGGCAAGATGTTTGCTGCACCGACGGCAGCCAGCCAAGCACGGACGTGACCGCGCCCCCGGTCATCCCGCCAAGTAACCCGACGACTGCTTTCGAAGGGTTGTTGAGTGCCTTGCTGTTGGACCAGCCACCGATCACGGTGGAGCGTTCTTGTTCGTGTTGCTTCGGCAGCGGTTCGTTGCCGAGGACGTTATGGTGGTCGGAGCAACCATTCCATCTCAACAACAGCTGTTGGCCTCCAAGCGGCTATTCCAATGTCTTCGGTCGGAGGTCAGCTGATGGCGCAACTGAGACCTAGAAGCTGAGCTCCTACAGCGTCCGCTTTGGAGAATCCGCCAGACTCGGCTGAGCGGCTGAAATGGGCGCGAAGCCGACCGTCTGGTGTTGCGGATCGCGGTGATCCGGCGCGGCATAGTCTGGCCAAAACCCGCCGGTCTATTCATAGGCCCGCATATTGAAAGAACAGACGTAAAGCGCCAGCGAGGGCCAACCCATCATCTTATGGGCTGGCAAGCCAGGGCGAACAGAGCTGGGGCTGAACGGGTCCAAGCCTCAGATCATACGGAGCTTTGGACAGTGCTCGCATACGAACGTGGTGCGAAGCGGTCGAGCGCATGCAGGCTGAGGTCAAAGCCCGGCCTTCCGCCCGTGGCGAGGTCGGCAAGAACTTCGCCCACGACGCTGCAAAACTTGTAACCGTGGCCTGAGCAGGGTGAGGCGACGACGACCTGCGGCAGGTCCGGCAGCGTGTCGATCACGAAGTGCTCGTCCGGCGTATTGGTGAAGAAGCAGGCCCGCATCGCCATGGTCGGACCGTTCGCTTGGGGGAAGTAGCGGCTGACGCAGGGGCGCAGCACTGCCTCGTCCTCGGCTCCGCACTCCCGCGACAAGGTATCGGCACCGCCCGTCTCGCCGAGATGGTGCCAACGGCCAATCTTGAAGCCCGGCACGTGCCAGACCGGGAAGCCGTAAAACTTGCCCTCTTCGACCTCCATGTTGAACACCGGGAAGCGGTCCGGCGCGAACAGGGCCGGCTCCCGTGGCTGGAACCACCCGAGCACCTGCCGCTCGGGCACAGCGACGGCTTTCAGCTGCGGCACGAATTTGCCCATCCACGAACCCGCCGAGAGGATCAGGTGCCCCGCCTCGTAGGTGCCTCGCTCCGTCCGGACGCGCACGCCCGAGGCTGTCGGCTCCCAGCTCAGCGCCGGCTCCCGCGCCCGGATCTCGGCGCCGGCCGCCTGCGCCTGCGTGACGTGCGCGACGATCGCGCGCTCGGCCGAGACGAAGCCGCCGTCCGGCTGGAGAACGGCCCGGTGCGTGTCGGGCAGGTTGTAGCCCGGCGCCACGCGCCGCAGCTCGGCGCCGTCGAGCAGACGGTGCGGGAGGTCGTGCATCCGGCAGGCCGCGAGCGAGCCCTCGACCATGGCGCTGCCCTCCGGCCCCGCATCGATCGACCCGGTGATGAAGAGGAGTTGCTCGCCGAAGCGTCCCTCCAGTTCCCGCCAGTTCTCGTAGGCGCGGCGCAGCAGCGGCACGTAGGAGGGGTCCTCGAAGTAGGCGAGGCGGATGATCCTGTTGAAGCCATGCGAGGACCCCATGGCGTGCGGGATGTCGAAGCGCTCGAGGCCCAGAACCCGGACGCCCCGGCGGGCCAGATGCCAGCAGGCGGCCGATCCCATGCCGCCGACGCCGAGCACGATGACGTCGTAGGTGTTCGCTGACATCGTGAGATCTCCGAAGTTGGGCGAGACGCGCTCAGGCCCAGACGTCGCCGAGCAGGGCGAGCCAGTTGCCGCCCATGACGCGCTCGATGCGGGCGGCGGGCCAGCCGCGCCGCTCCATCGCGGCGGTGAGGTTCGGGAAGTCGCCGATGACGCGGAAGCCTTCGGGGTTCAGGACCTCACCGAAATCCGTGAGCTTGCGACCGTCACCCTTGTCGTGGGTGATGTAGTCGAAGAAGGCCTGTCCGTAGCCCTGGGTGAAGTCAGTGCCGATGCCGGTGTTCTCTTCGCCGACCAGGTCGATCACGTACGCGATGGCGTCGAGATAGTCCTCGATCGTCGCGGCCGCGCCCCGGGCCAGGAACGGCGGGAACATGGTCACGCCCACGAAGCCGCCCCGCTCGGCGATGAAGCGCAGCTGCGCGTCCGTCTTGTTGCGCGGATGATCCTTCAGGGCGGCGGGCAGGCAGTGGGAGTAGGCGACGCGTCGCTGCGAGGCGCGGATCGCGTCTTCGCTGGTCTTCGGTCCGACATGCGAAAGGTCGCACAGGATGCCGAGGCGGTTCATCTCGGCCAGCACGTCGCGGCCGAAATCGGACAACCCGCTGTCGCGGGACTCGTAGCAGCCCGAGCCGACGAGGTTCTGGGTGTTGTAGGTCAGCTGGACGATCCGTAGGCCGAGCGCGTGGAACAGCTCCAGGTACTCGATGCGGTCCTCGATCGCGCTGGTGTTCTGCCAGCCGTGGATGATGCCGGTGCGGCGCTCCGCCTTCGCGCGGTGGATATCGGCGACGTCGTGGACCGGGGTGATCAGGTCGGCGTGCTCGCGGAACCAGCGCCGCCAGCGGGCCATCGTCCGCATGGTCGTGGCGAAATCCTCCCAGACGGAGCAGGTGCAGTTGGCCGCCGTGACGCCGCCACGTCGCATGTCGGCGAAGACCTCGGGCCCGAAGTCGGAGACGATCAGCCCGTCGATCACGATCAGGTCGTCGTGCCGGATGGCCATGGGGCGTCCTCTCAGAGTTCGACAGGGACGAAGTGGCAGGCGTCCGGCGGGACGGCGACGTGAACGCGCGCGCCGGGTTCGAGCATGGCCGGGCCGCCGGTTGCAGGGGTCGCCCGGCGCGCCGTCAGGCACAGGCCGGACGGGGTCCGCAGCCTGTACTCGACGGCAAGACCCCGGTAGGTCGCCGCCTCGATCTCGGCATCCAGCGTGTCGGGCGCGGTGTCCGCGCCGGAGGGCGTGATCCGGACGCGCTCGGGCCGGATCGCCAGGACCGTCGCCCCGCGGCCGGCGCCAGCGACCGGAACGCGGATCGCGTTGCCGTCGGCGAGCCGGAACGTGCCCGGTCCCTCCACCGTCCCCGGCAGGAGGTTCGTCACGCCCATGAATTCCGCCACGAAACGCGAGCGTGGCGCACCGAACACCGCCTCCGGGCTGCCGTCCTGCTCGATCCGCCCGGCGCGCATCACGACGATACGGTCGGCGATCGAGAGCGCCTCGTCCTGATCGTGCGTGACGAAGATCGTGGTGATGCCCATTGCCTTCTGGATCTGGCGGATCTCGAGCTTCATCTCCCCGCGCAGCTGCGCGTCGAGGTTGGAGAGCGGCTCGTCTAGGAGCAGCACCGAGGGCTCGATCACCAGGGCGCGGGCGAGCGAGACCCGCTGCTGCTGGCCGCCGGACAGCTGCTTGGGCAGCCGATCCGCCATCGCCGACAGGCGCACCCGGTCGAGCGCCCGAGCGACGCGCGACGCGATCTCGGCCCGGGGAAGGCGACGCATCTCCAGGCCGAAGGCGACGTTCTGGGCGATGCTCATGTGCGGGAACAGGGCGTAGCTCTGGAAGCCGAAGCCGATGTTGCGCTTGGCCGGCGGCAGACGGGTCACGTCGCGGCCGCCGATCAGGATGCTGCCGGCATCCGCCTCGACGAACCCGCCGATCATCCGCAGCGTCGTGGTCTTGCCGCAGCCCGAGGGGCCGAGCAGGGCGACGAGCTGGCCTTCGGGCACATCGAGGGTGATGTCGTCCACGGCCGTGAAGCTGCCGTAGCGCTTGATCAGGGAGCGAAGGGCGACCGTTGTCGACATGGTCCGATCTCCGGGCTGTCAGGTAGCAGTCTCAGCAGGCAGGCTCAGAATGCAGTCTCAGAAGGCTTGGGCGAGACGCGCGTAGCGGTCGCTGACGAGGAGCGCCGTCCCGACGATCAGGATCTGGACGGCGGCGACGGCCGCGACCGTCCCGTCGAGGTTCCATTCGAGGTAGTTGACCAGGGCGATCTGCAGCGTCGTGCGTCCCGGGCCGACGAGGAAGATCGACTTCTCCAGATCGATGAACGAGATCACGAAGGAGAACAGGGCGGCCGCGACGATCGCGGGCCGGATCGCCGGAAGGGTCACGCGCCGCAGCACGGTGAGCGGGTCGGCTCCGAGGCTCGCCGCGGCCTCCTCGATCGCCCGATCGGCCGACGCGAGGGACGCGCTGACCAGACGGATGGTCCAGGGCAGCGCGATCAGCGTGTGCGCCACGAGCAGACCGCCGAGCGTGCCGGCC
Organism: Methylobacterium sp. PvP105; assembly: GCF_017876975.1. Classification (NCBI taxonomy): domain Bacteria; kingdom Pseudomonadati; phylum Pseudomonadota; class Alphaproteobacteria; order Hyphomicrobiales; family Methylobacteriaceae; genus Methylobacterium; species Methylobacterium sp. PvP105. The sequence goes on from NZ_JAGIPA010000001.1 coordinate 4,525,118, forward strand.
ACCTGGATGTCGAGCAGCGCCTCGACCTCGATGAAGGCTATGAACAGGGCGGCGCCGCCGACGATGCCGGGTACGACCATCGGTGCAAGCAGCAGGGCCTGCACGGCGTCGCGGCCGGGGAAGCGGCCGCGCACCAGGCCGAGGCTCGCCGGCACGCCGAGGGTGAGGCTCGCCGCCGTGGCGAACAGCGCCGTCTCCACACTGGTGACGAAGCCATCGCGAAAGGCGTCCGTGTCGAGGGCGCGCGCGTACCAGTCGAGGGTGTAGCCGCTCGCCGGGAAGGCGAGGATGCGGTTGGCGAAGAATGACACCCAGACGATGACCACCAGCGGCAGCACGATGAAGACGAGGACCGCGCCCGAGATGGCGCCGTAGGTCCGGCGGATGCCTGCGCGCGACATGGCCCTACTCCGACCAGCGCCGGTAGCGGCGCTGTACGAGGACGTTGGCGGTGGTGGTCAGCACGAGGGTGACCGTCATCAGCACGAAGGCGAGGGCCGCACCGAACGGCCAGTTCATCGCCTTGGCGACCTGCTGGTAGACCTCGGGCGCCATCATGTGGAATTGCGGTCCGCCGATCAGCACCGGCGTGGCGTAGGCGTTCATCGACAGGATGAAGCACAGCATCGTGCCAGCGAGCAGCCCGGGCAGCGCGAGGGGCAGCACGACCCGCCGCAGGATCGTGAGGTGCCCGGCGCCCAGACTCTCGGCCGCCTCTTCCAGGACCGGATCGATCCGCTCGAGCACGCTCTGCAGCGTCACGATCATGAAGGGCAGCGTCACCGAGACGAGGCCGATCACCACGGCGCTGGGGGTGTACATCAACCGGGGCGGCGTGAGCCCCATCCCGGAGAGCAGGGCGGCGAGAAGGCCCTTGTCGCCGAGAATGACCATCCAGGCGGCGGTGCGGACCGCGTTGCCCATGAGGAGCGGCAGGATGATGAGGATCAGGAGCTTCGACTTCCAGCGTGGCCCGACCTGCCGCACCAGGGCATAGGCGACCGGGAAGCCGAGCACGAGGCAGATCAGCGTTGAGAGGGCCGCCACCCAGAGGGTCGTCAGCAAGACGTCCCGATAGAAGCTGTCGTGCAGAAACTTGGCGTAGTTGGCGAGGGTGAGCCCCTCGACCATCAGCTCACCGGGGACGAACCGGTTGAAGCTGTAGCGGAGCATCAGGGCGAGCGGCCCGAGAAGCGCCAGGACGACCAGCAGCGTGCCCGGCAGGACGCCGCCGACCCCCGAGGGGATGCGCGGCCGGGCCCGCGCTGCGCGATCGAGCGCCAGGACCTCCGAGCGTGCGAGGGTGGCCATCGGATCAGCGCGCCATCGTCTTGTTCCACCACTCGAGCCACTCGGCGGTGTTCTTCGAGACGTAGGCATAATCCGGGAAGTTGAGGTGCTCGCGCTCCTCGGGGGAGAAGTCGATCCGGGCGCGCAGCTCGGGGCTCAGCTCGGCCGCGCCGTTGGCCGGCGCGTAGAAGCTCGCCGCGGCGAGCTCGGCCATCGCCTTCCGGTCGAGCATCGCGTTCAGGTAGACGTAGGCTCCGTCTGGGTTCGGCGCGCGCTTCGGCATCCCGGCGCCGAAGGTGATCGCGATCGCGCCCTCCTTCGGATACTGGATGGCCAGCGGCGAGCCCTCGCCAATCCATTGCAGGCCGCGGGCCTTGTAGTTCAGGGCGATGTCGACCTCGCCGGTGGCCAGCGCCGCGCCGAGCTGCTGATGCGCGGCGTAGAGCCGGGGCTGGACCAATTCCTTCAGCGCGACGAGCCGCTCGCGGCCGGTCTCGACGCTCGTCAGGTTGCCGCCCTGGATCAGGCCGGACATCATCATGTAGTTGAAGTAGAGCTGATTGGTCAGACCGAGGCGGCCGGCCCACCTCTTGTCCCAGAGTTCCGCGTAAGATTTCGGCGGATCCTTGATCTTGTCCTTGTTATAGATAAGCACCACGCCACTGTAGAGCCACGGGACGAAATAATCTTTGCGCAGGGCCGGTACCACGTCGCCGTAGTTCGGGATGCGCGACCGGTCGAGGTCGGCCAGCACGTCCTGCTTCATCATCTCGAACCCGTCCGAGTCGTTCAGATGAATCACGTCGATGCTGCCCCGGCGCAGGCGGCGCTCGGCGAGGAGCTTGGCCTTGCGCTCCGGTTCCATGCCGAGATCGCGCACGACGGTCAGTCCCTGCGCCTCCACCAGGGGCGTCTCGACGAAGCGCACCGTGCGCTGGTTCCAGTCGCCGCCCCAGTTGGAGACGACGACCGTTCCGGCCGCCGCGCGCGCCTCGCGTCCCGCCCCCGCCGTGAGGATGGCCGCCGCGCCGCCGAGGAGCGCCTGCCGGCGCGTCGGCGAGAATCGATCGAGAGACAAGTCAGCACGCATCGGCTCACACTCCTGCATGGGCGGCGGGTCGAGGATCGGATCGCGTCGGACGATGGCCCGGGTCGTCAGGCGGCGTTGCGCAGCCCGACCTCGTCGAGGTAGGCGACGCAGCGCTCCAGCGGCTCGACGTCGGCGAACTTCGCGTCGATATCGAAGAGGTTCCAGGCGACGGCGCCCGGCACGCGGTCGCCGATGCACTCGCGCACCGCGATGGTCCGGAAGCCCTCGGCGAGACCGTCGCAGAGCGTGGTGCGCACGCAAGCCGAGGCGGTCACGCCCGTGACCAGGATCGTGTCGACGTTGTTGGCGCGCAGGAACCCGGCAAGGTAGGTCCCGTGAAAGGCGCTCGCCCGCTTCTTCACCAGGACCTGCTCGCCCGGCACCGGCTCGATGCGGCTGTCGATCGCCCAGAGCTCGGGCTTGTTCTGATCCACGACCTCGACCGGGATCTTGCGGTGCCACAGGCCCATGTCGGTCTTGGGGCTGTCGACGTCGGTGACCTGGTAGCAGGTGGTGACGTGCACGACCGGGTGGTTGTTGCGGCGGCAGGCGGCCAAGAGCGCCTGAACTCCGGGGATGATCTGCTCGTCGATGTTCTCGCAGGTGAAGGGATTGCCCGGCCGCGTCCAGGCGTTGGCGAGGTCGACATTGATTAGGGCGGGACGCCGTCCGAACCCGACGCGGCGCTGGAAACCGCGCTCCTTGTACAGAGCGCGCGCCTCCGCGAAGGCCGCTTCGAGAGCGCTGTCGAGTTCGGTGTTGAAAGCCATCTGCCTCGTCCCTTGCATCGTTCGTTCCAGCCCGCCGCAGCGGGGATGGAGAGAGGATGTTGCAGACGGCCTCCGGTGTGAAATGATGAGTTTGGCGTGATTGATACGGATTTGGACATCAATGCGGTTTGACGTCAGGCACATCTCGAGCTGCCTTGTGCTGGCGCAGGAGCTTCATTTCGGGCGGGCTGCGCAGCGCCTCGCGACGACGCAGCCGGGTCTCAGCCGGCTCGTTGCGGAACTGGAGGCCGAGGTCGGCGTGAAGCTGTTCCGCCGTACGACTCGAACGGTCGAGGTGACGGAGGCCGGGCGTGCCTTCTTGGCCGAGTGTAGGATCGGTATCGACCATCTGGAGCGGGCCGTGACGCTGGCGCGGCGCACGGCGACCGGCATGGCCGGCGTCCTGCGCGTCGGCTACATGGATTTCGCGATCAACGGCCGGTTGCCGGAGCTGGTCCGAGCGTTCAGCGAATTTCGACCGGCGATCCGGCTGGAGCTGTCGCACGTGCCCTCGCAATCCCAGCGCGAGGCCCTGCTTAACGACCGCATCGACGTCGGCTTCACGCTCAGCGCGGTCGAGAACGAGCACTTCGAGAGCCTGCTGTTCGACCGCGACTCCTATGTGGCCCTGCTGCCGGTGACCCATCCACTCTCGAACGCGCGCAGCCTGACCCTCAAGGATCTCGCCGGCGAGCCGTTCGTGCTGGGGTCTGGCGGGAGCTGGAGCGCCTATCGCGAAGCCTTCTTCGCGATTTGCCATCGGCGCGGCTTTCACCCGACCATCAGCCAGGAGGCCTCGTCGAGCGAGGGTATCTTCGGCCTCGTCGCGGCGGGAACTGGTGTGAGCACCTATGCGAGCTGTGTGCGCAACGTGCAGCGGCGCGGGATCGTAATCCGCTCCCTCGACGACGTGCCTGATACCATCGCAACCTACGCCACTTGGATGAAGCCGGCCCGATCCACCAGCCTTGAAGCCTTCACCACCTTCCTGGCGACGGTGTGGGGCTCGGCGCCGGCGCGTTCCAATACGCGGTCGAAGTTTTGAGAACACAAACGGAGGTGGGTTGCCTCTGCTCTCCTGCGGCACAGGGCAACGCCGGACGCCGGTCAAGAGTCACATTCAAAGGATAAGATGTAAGCCCGAGCCGTTTTGTCGAATATCTCATAGCGTTGTTAACTTCAACCTATCGATCCAGCTCCCGTGATGTCCGCTTCGGAGATATGTTCAAACTGTGCCGCATGACTGGGATGGGCGCAAAGCGGAAGAGCCGCTTCGGACCTCAAGGCTTCCCGTACCGAGGCCGGCACATGATACGCCGCTTCAGATATCCCGAGAACGCCAAGCTTGAATTACTCAACCCTTCGATAGAGCCCTCTCCCGACCGGAAATCCGATGAACTCTCACGGTGCGGTGGCAACATCCGACGAGCCTCGGATGAGCGATCCAGGGGTGAGGTCAGCATGCCCTCGAGGGCGGCAATGACGACCTTCTACCGGCCTCGTGGAACGACGGACGCTGTCGATAGCAGACGACCGTAGACGGCAGACCGCGAAGGAAAACATATTCCCTCGAGGAACACATGCGAATGAATTCAACGGTCTGCTTCAGCTTCCCAAGCTGAATGTCGTCGGTTCGATCCCGATCGCCCGCTCCACCTAACTCATTGTAGCTTTTGAGATTTCTCGTGCCCTGACCGGCCGAGGTGTTCCCCATGTTCCTCATGGTGTTCCCCGCCGTTCCCCATAGCGTTGAGAAGCCCCTTCGGCTCGGCCGAGGCCTGCCTGCGGGATCGAGCTTGGCGGTAGGAGTGCCGATCTGCTGCGGGCGGACTCATCGGGCCGCAGGCGAGACTGAACCAGAAAATTTGCTCAGACGAACAGGCCGGCACGAGCAGGGCTTCAGCTGCCGCTCTCGAGGCGCTTTGGCGAGCGTTCGGCTCTGCGCCATCAGCGGACTTCGACGCACCGCCCGGACCCGGACATTCACTCGAAGCTAGGCGAGCGTCCGATCTCGGCCCGTGTCGGCCTTGCGGCAAGTCATCCCATACGTCCCGAAGCGGTCATTTTGGGGGAGCGCTCGCTGGACGCTCTGCGCCGTGGTCGCGCAGCATCGGCGTGAAAATCGCGGACTCTCGAGGTTCACTCCGCTACAGCGTCTTTGGGCCTGGCCAGAGATACCGCATGACCGTATCGAGTGACGATGACCTCGTGGGGCTCAAGACGATCGGACGCATCGTCGCCGACACGCTCGAGGTGATGGGCCGAGCCATCGAGCCCGGGATCACTGAACGAGAACTGGATCAAATCGGCCGGGACTACCTGAGCGCAGCCGGTGCTCGTCCGGCTCCCGAACTGGTCTACGGCTTCCCGGGCGCGACCTGCATCAGCGTCAACGACAAGATCGCGCATGGCATACCCGGCGATCGTCGTGTCCGGGCGGGCGACCTCGTCAACATCGACGTCTCCGCTGAGAAGGACGGCTACTTCGCGGATACGGGCGCGTCGTTCGCTGTGCCTCCGGTGGCGCGTGCGGTTGAAAGGCTCTGCCGAGACGGGCGTCGGGCGATGTGGACCGGGTTGCGTCAGGTTGGCACCGGCATGCCGTTCGCTGGCATCGGTCGAGCGGTCGGCACCTTCGCTCGGCAGAACGGCTACACGCTCGTGCGCAACCTCGCCAGCCATGGGGTCGGTCTGTCGCTGCATGAGGAACCGACTGAGATCGCGACTTGGCCCGACGCCTCCGAGCGGCGGGTCATGACGGACGGGCTCGTCTTCACCGTCGAGCCATTCTTGTCTCTCGGCGCGAACTTCGCCGAGGATGGTGACGACGGATGGACCCTGTATAGCCAGCCGAGAGCACCAACCGTGCAATACGAGCACACGGTTGTCGCAACCCGCAACGGTCCATTGGTTCTGACGGTCCCGTCGCCCTAGCATCGGCAGCAGCCCAAGCCTGCCGATCGGGCATGTCCGCACAATTATGGCTTGGCGGGCCGCGAGTTCGTTAGCAGCGTCGGCTTTCGAGCTCGCGCTCCTCGTAAGCGGACGGTCGCAAAACCACCCATCCCAGCCGTTCAGCGGCACCTACCGATGAGACCGGTATTGGCGAAAGCCGCTATTCCGATTTGGAGGAGGTTCGCGGGAAAGCGGACGCTCTTACCACTTCAATCACGTTGCAGAGACAATCTTGCCACCGATCCTGGAAGCAGACGCTCTGGCTGCAGCGGTGGTGAGCACTCAGCTGTTCCCACGCCGCCATAATCTTTGACTCTGCCTCGTCGACGAACAGGCCCGCCTGTGCCCGGACGCACCGGTTAAAATATAACATAGGGATTCGCATCGTCTGGTCGGTACGCAGATTCGCAATTTAGCTCCGACGCGCGGTTTATCGCGGCGATAACGTCGTCAGTACCCGGTTTTCCGGCGCATCGCCTACTTCTTCTACGCCTGGAGCCGCGCGCCGAGATCTATGGCATCGGTGAGGTGGCTTTCGGCTGCCGAGAGCGCGTCCTGGCCTGCCGCGGTAATCGTCCACTCCGCTCGGTCCCATGCATCAATGCGCCCGGTCGGCACAACGAACCCACGCCGCGCCAAGCTGAGCAGGCTCAGGTCGGCCATGTAGAAGCGGTTCTCACTCACTGAGAGCCGGAGCTTGTAACGGTCCCGCGAGCTCAGCGTAATTCGGCGAGCAGCCATCTCGCGTTTCCTTTCGCTTCCGACACCGGATCCCGGACTCTCCCGGACCCGCGGCTTCTTTCAGGGTTCAACCCCCGGTGCGGCAGTCATGTTCATGATCGGGGTTCAGCGCAGCCACGATGAAGATGATCGTGGAAAACAAGGGCGCCTTCCCCTCGGCCCCGCGAATTCAGGTAACCATTCGAGCAGGTTGGCAGAGGCACTCCGGCTGACGCCGAACTGCTTTTCAGCACGACGAGGCAGCCTATAGTCTGAGACCGATTCGATGATGTGAACCTTCATGGTCGCGTGCGACCGGTTCTACTCACCTGGCCTGAAAACGCGCCTGAATGCCTGGATGTAGGCAGGGCTACGACTGCCGCTAGACCCATGGAGATCATCCTTGGTCTGACCGTCGGCCCGGCTTGATCAAGACCTCACTTGCCCATGCCCCGAGATGATTGTAGGAGACCTTAACGGGCCGGTCATTGTCAGACTCGTGATGGGCGTGCTTGAGGGTCGCGGCCCTCAACCCGCGGGCACCGACAAAAGGGACGTCCCGCGCCAGAGGGATGCCCGTTCCGGCCCATTTGCGCCTGCGATGAACCCGAACGCGCGGCCCTTGTTCTCGATTCAAGTGTTTTTGCCTGAGTCTGGAGAGCCTTGAATGCGCGGTGCCCCGCTCAAAATCGCGACGCTGGCTGTCCTTCTCGTCACCGGCGCCTCGCTACCCCTAGCGGCGGCCTCGTCGGCGGTGCAGTCGGATGCACCCGCGACACCGTTCATCGAGGGACCCGAGCCGGGAACTATACGTGCCTCCGAGATGATCGGGGTTCCGGTCATCGGAATGGATCATGTCGAGATCGGCAAGATCGAGGACGTTTTGGTCGACGGAAGCGGGCAGGTCCGCGCCGTGATCATCGGCGTCGGCGGTTTCCTGGGCGTGGGCGAGAAATATGTGGCGCTTCCTTTCGACCAGCTCGGCTGGAACTTCAGCGATGTGCCGCTGATGGACGGACCGAGTTCGGTCGTGACGCCCAAGACGGCGCCCAGCGCTGAGGCAGCCGCGCAGGTGGGGCCGGATACCATGCCGGGTGCACGGACAACCCGCGACACGCTCGGCGCAGTTCAAAATCAGCATAGCGGTCGCGTGACTGGCGCGACCGGCTCAGTGGAGGCACAGCGGCCCAGCAGCACGACGGCCACGGTCCTCGTTGGCGACAAGCCGTGGCGCGCCGAGGTCCGCCTCACCCGGGCGCAGCTGCAAGCGGCTCCGGCCTTCCGCTCCGGAAAATCTCGCCCTTAGCCGTCCATGTTTGACCAAAGGAATTCTATGAGAAGCGCCATCCTCACCGGGTTATTATGGACTTCGGGCCTTCAGGGGTCCGTGGCTCAGCAGACCAACCCAGCCCCGCCAATTTCGGAAACGGGCCCTTCGCAATCCAGCTCGGGAGCAGCCACGGCCGCGGCGATAGACTTCAACTGGGTTTGGCTGAGCCTGCTCGTGGCCGTCGTGGTCCTGGGTCTCTGGTACATCGCGCGTCGACGCCAATCCGGCCCTCCAACCCGCTGATGTCGAGTTAGCGTGTTACGGACGCGGCACTCGGGAAGAACAGCGGCTCGCCGTCGTCCTGGAACAATGCCCAAACCTGTGTTGATGATCAATATTAGACGCGTGCGCCGCCCCGACTATGGCTCACCATCTTGTATCCGACGCCCAAAAGCCAAACCGATCGCAGCTAGAACCGCCGCGGCTGGCGGTGGGGACTGTGCTATAGCGGGGCGATCCATTTGAAGCGGAGCCCCGATGACCAGCTTTGCGCGGATCCTAGGCGTGATCGCCGTCCTGCTGCTCTGCGGCGCGCCGGCACGCGCGCAGATGCGCGGCCACGGTGGTCCGGTCCGGGCGCTCGCCGTGACCGCCGACGGGCGCCTCGCAATCTCGGGCGGCTTCGACCAATCCGCCATCGTGTGGGCCATCGAGACCGGTGCCGCGCTCGGCGTGCTGCGCTTCCACGACGGTGCGGTGAACGCGGTCGCCGCACTGCCGGACGGCCGTTTCGCCACGGCCTCCGAGGACGGGCGGATCGCCCTGTGGCGCCTGGGGCGCGCGGAGCCGGAACGGGTGCTGGAGGGCCATACCGGCCCGATCGTCGCCCTCGCGGTCTCGCCGGACGGCCTGTCGCTCGCCTCCGCCTCCTGGGACGGCACGGCCCGGATCTGGCCGCTCGCCGGAGGGGACAGCCGGCTGCTCGATCCGCACCGCGGCCCGGTGAACGCGGTGGCCTTCCTGCCGGGCGGCGCGCCGGTCACGGCCGGCGCCGACGGGGCGGTGCGGATCTGGGCGGCCGAGGGCACATCCCAGGTCATCGCCACCGCACCCACGGGCCTCAACGCCGTCGCGGTCGCTTCGGACAGCGAGATCGCGGCCGCCGGGGCCGATGCGATCCTCCGCTTCGTTCGAGCCGACGGCTCGGTCCGGGCCGCCGCCGAGCTCGGCCCGAACCCGGTGATCGCCCTGGCCCTGTCTCCGGACGGGACCAGGGTGGCTGCCGCGACGGCGGGCGGGACCATCGCGGTGGTCGACCGGGCGACGGGTCAGGTCCAGCTGCGGCTCGTGGGGCCCGGCCTTCCGGTCTGGTCGCTCGCGTGGCGTCCGGACGGGGCCGAGCTCCTCACGGGTGGCGGCGACCGCCTCGTCCGGCGCTGGGACGCGAAGAGCGGCGAACCGATCGGCGCGCTGATCATGCGGCGCCCGGCCGATCCCCTCGCGGTCCGGCAGGGCGGCCGGGGCGCCGAGGTGTTCGGGGCCTGCGTCGCCTGCCACACCCTGACATCCGACGCGGGCGAGCGGGCCGGGCCGACGCTCGCCGGCCTGTTCGGCCGCCGCATCGCCAGCGTGCCCGGCTACCGGTACTCGAACGCGCTGAAGCGGCTGGACATCGTCTGGACGCCCGAGACCGTCTCACGGCTCTTCGAGGTTGGCCCCGCCCGCTACACGCCCGGGACGAAGATGCCCGAGCAGACGATCGGCAACGACGCGGACCGCGCGGCGCTGATCGAATTCCTCGAACGCGCCACCGCGCTTCGCTGAGGCGCCCGTCAGCCGCCCGCGCGCGCGCGCAGGTAATCCTCGGTCGTCCGGGGCTTGTCGCGTTCCGGCGCCGCGTGCGGATCGAAGCCCTGGTTCACCGCGACCTCGACGCGGCAATCCTCGCACATCGACAGCGCTTGCAGGCGCGCCTCGCCGCCCGCCCCGCTGAACATCCAGTGCCGCTCGCGCAGCCGCTCGACGATGCGCTCGATCGTCGAGCGCGTGCCGAAGGGCTTGGCGCATTGCGTGCAGCAGAAGGGCTCTTCCTCCTTGACGACCCGGCGGGGCGCCGCCCAGGCCGCGAAATCCACCTGCGGACGCAGGGCGATGACGTCCTCGGGACAGGTCGCCGCGCAGAGGCCGCACTGCACGCAGAGGCTCTCCTCGAAGCCGAGAAGCGGCTGCTCGGCACTGTCGGAGAGGGCGTGGGTCGGGCAGGCGCTGACGCAGGCGAGGCACAGGGTGCAGTCCGCGACCCGGAAATCGAGGCCGCCGAAGGGGGCGCCGGCCGCGAGCGGAACCCGGTCGACGGGTGCCGGGGCGGCACTGTGCAGGCCGCGGAAGGCATGGCGCAGCACCTCACGCTTGTTCCCCAGAAACAGCAGACCGGCCGGCACCGCGGCTGGCCGCCCCAGCCTGGCCTGCCGGAGGGCGGCGCCCAGCAGATCCGGGTCATCGGTCTCGATGGTCTCGACCACGCGCCCGCCGTCCTCCGCACCGTAGCCCAGCGCCTGCGCCAGCGTCTCCCCGAGGGTCAGGGTCCGGTACAGGGGTTCGAGGTCGTGCTTGGCACGAGCCCGGACCAGGACCCGGATTCCGGCCGCGCCGTAGGCGAACAGGGCCGCGATCACCTCCGGTCCGATCTGCGTGACCTCGTTGACCTGCACCGGCAGCACGTGGGCGGGGAGGCCGTCGCCGTAGCGGCCGAGCGCGTCGATCAGCGGCTCGCCGTGGTCGCCATCGTGGAGCAGGACGAGGGCGTTCTGCCCGCCCGCCGTCCGGTAGGCGCGCATCAGGCTGCGCAGCCGGCGCATCAGCGCGTCGGAGGTCGGCAGCGCGTAGGCGGCGGCCCCGGTCGGGCAGAGTGCGGCACAGGAGCCGCATCCCGCGCAGACGTATGGGTCGATGTGCACGGTGTCGCCCGCGGGCGCGATCGCGCCGGTCGGGCAGACATCGAGGCAACGCGTGCAGCCCGTGATGCGGGAGCGGCTGTGCGCGCACAAGTCGCCGTGGAAGTCGATGAAGCGCGGCTTGTCGAACGTGCCGACCAGATGGGACGCCTCCGCCAGCACGCGCTCGACGGCGGCCGGGTCGCCGGGATCCGCGCGCAGATAACCGCTGCGCACCGCGTGTGCCGGAAACAGCGGCGCGCCGGCCGAGAGGTCGATGACGAGGTCGCAGGTCGACACGGCCCCGTTGCGCGGCGCGCCGAAGACGAGATGCGTGCGCGAGGACGGGGCCGGGAGGGCATAATCGTCGATGCCGAGCTCGAACGCACCGAGGTACCCCTTGGCGGTTCGGATCGTGCCCTGCAGGACCGGGAAGGCGTTGCGGTGCAGCGGCGAGATCTCGCCGGGGCGCGTCAGCAGGACGGTGATGTCCAGATGCTCGGCGAGCCGCCGGCCGGCCTCGACCGCCACCTCGTCCTGCCCATAGATCAGGGCGACGCCGCGGCTCTCCAGGGAGACGGTAGCGGCGTCGGGGAGCGGCTCGGCCGCCGCGGCGAGCAGAGCGGCCATCTTCGGTCCGGCCGCCGCGGCGTCGGACGACCAGCCGGCGGTTTCCCGGATCTTGGCGTAGACCACCCGGTCCTCCGCCCCTGCCTCCTCGGCGACCTCGTCGAACAGCGGCGCCTGGAGCGTGCAGGACACGGTGACGGGCCGCCCGGTCGCCAGGGCCTCCCGGAAGCGATCAAGCTCGCGGCCGCAGAGCTGGTCGGCGGTGCGAAGCTCGCCGCCGCAGGCCTGGCCCAGGGCGGCGGTATCGAGGGACATCGTCCGCTCGCAGGAGCAGGCGAATACGAGGCGGTCGGACAAGATCGGACCCGGGTACAAGTGCAAATGGATGGCCCCTTCGCGCGGCGGGGCCCGTCCCTTATACTCGAACCATTCGAAACAACGATCCGGCATGCGGGCGCAGGTCGCAACCCTGTCCCGCACTCTCATCGGCCCCCCGCCAAAGCCGCTCCATGACTGTCCCTGTCGATGCCGGCCCGTCGAGGCTGGTCCTGCCCCCCGGCTTCAGCGCGCGCGCAGCGGAGCCGCCATCCGACGCGCACGCGGAAGCCTGCCGGCTCGCCGCGTCGGGCGAGGCGGACGCGGCGACGCTCGTCCTGGGCCGGCGCGACGACCTGATCGACTTCGCCGTGGTGCTCGCCCCGGCCGAGCCGCTCGCCACCGCGCGCCGCGCCCACTTCGCCGGAATGGTCGCCCTGGCGAATGCCGTCGGCGCTTTCGGGCCGCCGGAGATCCCGGTGACGTTCACGTGGCCCGGGACGCTGCTGTTCAACGGCGCGCGCCTGGGTGGCGGGCGCCTCAGCTGGCCTGAAGCGTGCCGCGAGGATGAGGAGCCGGACTGGCTGGTCTTCTCGGGCATGCTGCTCACCTCGAAATTGGCGGCGGGCGACCCCGGACACACGCCCGATTCCACCGCCCTGGAGGAGGAAGGTTTTGGCGCGAACCTGCGCGTGCCCCTGGTCGAGAGCTTCGCGCGCCACCTGACCAAGACCTTCGAGATCTGGCGCGAGGACGGCTTCGACCGTGTCGCGGCGCTTTACCTCGCCCATCTGCCGCGGGAATCCGGTGTGCGGGCCGCGATCGAGCCGGGCGGCGACGGACGGCTGACCTGGCCCGATGGGCGGGTCGAGCACCTCCCGCTGCGCGCGAAGCTGGAGGCGCCGGACTGGCGTGATCCGAAGACCGGCGGGGTCCGGCTGTGACGCTCAAGCTCCCCCGAACCCTGCGGCTCGATCCCTCCGACACCTTCGTGTTCGCGCAGGCCGCCGAACCCGGAGAATGGGCCGTCACCGGGACCTTCCTGTTCCTCGACGGGGATCCGTCGCATCTGACCGGCAAGGCCCTGACGGCCTTCCGCTCGGGGTTCGTCGGCGTAAGCTCGCTCGGCTTCTCCACCCTGGTGGTGGTGAGCGCGGCGAGCGAAGAGGAGCGCGCGGGGGCCGAGGAGCTGCTCGCCCGCCACATCCACGAGCGCTTCGGCGCGCCCGACCGGGAGGCCGCCCGTGCGGCTGCCCGCGAGGAACTCGACGTCGCCGCATCCCTCTGCGATCTGCCGGTCGGCAGCGTCGTCGCGCTGCGCCGCGTCGCGACGGACGGGGCGATCCGGGAGGATTTCCGGACGCTGCACCACCGGCCCGGCCTCGACCGGTCCCACGGACGCGCGTTTCTCTTCGTCGAGGACGACGAGCCGGAGGAACAGGCCGACCTCGTCGGCCTTCTGCGTGATACGACGGCGGGACGTTAAGCGGATGACCGAGTTCTGGGTCTCAAGCGGCCACCACCTCACGCAGCGTACGGCCGGCGGCGGCCTCGCGGTCACGGACGAACTGATCCTCGCGTATCTGGCGCGGCCCGAACTCGTGCCGCCGGACGACGCCTGCGCGTCCGAGATCGCCCTCCATGCCGCCCTCCTGGACGCGCCCCGGCGGCGCGTGGAGCCCGCCGAGATCGCCGCCATCGCCGACTCCGACGCTCGGGAGAACTGGACGGTGATCCTCGCCTTCCGCGATCGACTGCTCGCGGCCCGCTCCGTGGAGGCCGGATATCTGTCGCTCGTGCGCGGCGACCTCCAGGGCGTGCCGTCCCTGTTCCTGAACCAGCTCGTCCACCTGATCCTGCGCAACGCCCTCGACGGCTGCGACGATCCCTTCGTCCTGCGCGCGGCCGAGCTGTTCTTCCGCCCCCAGCGCGTGAGCTTTCACGAAGGCGCCGTGCTCCTGGCCGATGCCGAGGTGATCGCCGCCCGCGAAGGCAGTGCGCCGCTCTCGCCCCTGCTGACGATGCTGGGCAAGGAGGCGGCGAACGAGCTGGACGTGCTGACGGCCGAGAATGCCTGGACGTACTGGAGCCGGTCGGACGCCTTCACGATGGCGCTCAATCTCGGCTCCGATCCCCGCAGCCGCGCGGGATTGGCCCGGGTGATCGAGACCTTCGTGGGCCACCTGCTGAACGTCGCGGTGCGCGTGACGCCCCTCGACCGGCTGGAGGACCCCGACTGGCGCTGGTTCGTCGGTCTCGACCAGGAGGCGACCCGCATCGGCAACGCGCTCTGGCGCGGCGACACGCTCGATGCCGGAACGCGCGAGCGGGTGCTCGCCGTGTTCAGCCTGACCTTCGACGACCCCGCGCAGGTCCTGCCGACAGTGGGGGATCGCCCGGTCTACCTCCTGCTCGCGGCGGCGCCGGATCGCAGCGTGCAGCTCAAGCCGCACAATCTCGTCGTCGGGTTGCCCCTCGCCGAAGGCCGGGAGGCCGCCTGACATGTCCACGACGCCCGAGCATCGTTTCGAGGTCGGCATCATCGTCGCGCGGCGGCGCCTGACCGGGCCCTGGGCGAGCCATGCCTGGCTCCCGGTCGGGGCCCTGCCGGCGGCGGCGGCCGCCTCGCCCTGGACGAAGCTCTCCGAGACCGAGGACGAGGCGACCTTCTATGCCGGCTCGTACGAAGTCGCGCTGCATCCGGGCGAGACCGGGCACTACCGCGACAATCTCGTCTCCGGGCGCCCTTCCCTCTGGGTCGCCCTGCGCAACAACGGCGACGAGACCTACGCGGTCGCGAGCGTCACGGCCGACCCCTATGAGGGGGAATCCATGGCCGAAGGGGTCGGCGAGATCGTCGAGCCGGTGCCGATGCCGCCTGAGGTGCAGGCGAAGCTGCTGGCCTTCTTCGAGGCCTTCCACGTCGAGCGCAAGTTCGAGAAGCGCAAGCGCGACCGCGCCGATCCCGAGGCGCTGGCCCACCGGGCGCAGGGGACTCGGGAGCGGCGCGAATGAGCGAGAATTTCCTCTCGCGGTGGACCCGGCGCAAGCGCGCCGTGCGCGCGGCCGCCCTGGCGGAACGGGCCGCGCCGGCCGTCTCCGCCAGGGCGCCTCTCCCGGAGCCGGACGCGGAAGGCGCCGAGGCGGATCTCATCGCGCCGCAGACCGGCCCCGAGGCGCGGCCGCCGGAACCGGAGCCGGCGGACGATCCCGTGCTGGATCTCCCCTCCCTCGAAGCCCTGACCGCGGAGACCGACCTCGCCCCGTTCCTGCGGGCCTGCGTTCCGGTGGCCCTGCGCAACGCGGCCCTGCGCCGGATGTGGTCGCTCGACCCCGCCATCCGCGACTTCGTCAGCGAGGCGCGGGAATACGCATACGACTGGAACAGCCCAGGCGGCGTCCCCGGCCTCGGCCCGCTCCTGCCGAGCGACGAAGTCCAGGCGATGCTCGGGCGTTTGCTGGGCGGGGCCGCCAAAGCGACGCCGGTGCCGGGTGAGACCCGTGACAGTGAGCCCGACGGTTCGCCGGAGCCCGGCCAGACGCCGGAATGTCCCCCGGCAGCCGATCGCGGTACGCCCGGACCCGATCCGCAGGAGCAAGCGCCGGCCCTCTCCGCCCCGGCGGCCACGGTCCAGCAGGCCGCTCCGGCCTCCCCCGATCCGGAGCGCGGGCGCGATGCCGTGCCTGCGGCCGAGCAACAGGAGCCGAGTCCGGGGCCGCGCCTGCGGCGCCACGGCGGCGCGATGCCCAATTCGAGCTAGGAGATTTGGATTGCGGGAGATAAGAACCCTTCTTAATCTTGTTCCAGAGAGTGAGATCGGTACGATCTCGGGCGAGTAGAAAACTCCAGTGGCGTCGGCGTTCGGACCTGTGGAATCGGAGACGCTCGGCGGCGGCCGCGTGGACGACGTCGATGGGCTCCGCGCGCGGCACTACGACCTCCTGGCCGTCCTGCTCGGACGCCCGCCCGGCCAGGACCTGCTCGATACGCTCGCCGGCCTCCCGGGCGGCGACGGGATCCTCGGCCAGCACGTCGCGGATCTGAGCCGCGCGGCGGCAGAGGCGACGGGCGCGGGGGTCGAGCGCGAGTTCTTCGCGCTGTTCATCGGCGTAGGCCGGGGCGAGCTTCTCCCCTACGCCTCCTACTATCTCACCGGCTTCCTCAACGAGCGCCCGCTCGCGCTGGTCCGAGAGGATCTCGCGGCCCTCGGCCTCTCGCGGGACGAGGCCATGAGCGAGCCGGAGGACCATTTGGCCTTCCTGCTGGACGTGATGGCGGGGCTCGCCGGCGGGCGGTTCGCGGCCGAGCCGGCGGCACAGGCGCGCTTCTTCGGCCGGCATCTCGCCCCCTGGGTCGAGCGCTTCTTCGGGGATCTCGAGCGGGCGAAGAACGCGCGCTTCTACCGGGCGGTGGGGGGCCTCGGCCGCACCTTCATGGAGGTGGAGGCGGAAGCCTTCGCGATGGATGCGTGACGGGGATGCAGGTCGTGGCGGTCGGAGCGTGACCGAAACGCCTGACGTGGGTTTCTCATCAAGCGGGTGTCGCTCAGGGAGTTGGATGATGCGGCAGGATCCAAAGACGCTCGGTCGTCGCCAGTTCTTCCGGGCGCTCGGCGGCAGCACCGTGGCGGCCGCCGCGGCGGTCGGGTCGCCGATGGCTGCGACGGAGGCCCAGGCCTTTGACCCGGGCCAGGACGAGACGCGCAGCCGGTACCGCCTGAGCGACCACGTGAAGGCGTTCTACCGGACCAACGGCTACGAGACGCTCCTGAAGAATCCCGATCCCGCTCCGGGAACGAAGTGAGGCTGCCATGCTGACGAAGCGGAAGAGCGGCGAGGCCAGCCGCAGCAAGCATCAGGCGGTCGCGGCCGGTCTCGCGGCCGGCGTGCTCGATCGACGTGCGTTCCTGCGCAAGTCCGGGCTCACCGCCGGCGCGCTCGCCGCCGCGGGCTCGATTCAGCTCGGCGCCGTCCGCAGGGCCGAGGCGGCCGGCTCGTCGGCGGTCGGGCCGGGGACGGTCATCAAGAAGAACATCTGCACGCACTGCTCGGTCGGCTGCACGGTGACCGCCGAGGTCGTGAACGGCGTGTGGGTCGGCCAGGAGCCGTCCTGGGCGAGTCCCATCAACCGCGGAACCCATTGCGCCAAGGGGGCCGCCATCCGCGAACTGGTCTCGTCGGACCGCCGCCTGAAATATCCGATGAAGCTCGTCGGCGGCCAGTGGCAGCGGATCTCCTGGGATCAGGCGATCGACGAGATCGGCGACAAGCTGCTGCAGATCCGCGAGAAGTGGGGCTCCGATTCCGTCTACTGGCTCGGCTCGGCCAAGTACACGAACGAGGCCGCGTACCTGTTGCGGAAATTCGGGGCGTTCTGGGGCACCAACAACGTCGACCACCAGGCGCGCATCTGCCACTCGACCACCGTGGCGGGCGTGGCGAATACCTGGGGCTACGGCGCCCAGACCAACTCGTACAACGACATCCGCAACGCCAAGACCATGATCATCATGGGCGGCAATCCCGCCGAGGCGCACCCGATCTCGATGCAGCACGTGCTGTCCGGGAAGGAGATCAACCGCGCCAACCTGATCGTCATCGACCCCCGTTTCACCCGCACGGCGGCGCACGCCACCGACTACGTGCGCATCCGCTCGGGGACCGACATCCCGGTCGCGTGGGGCATGCTCTGGCACATCTTCCAGAACGGCTGGGAGGACAAGGACTTCATCCGCCAGCGCGTCTACGCGATGGACGACGTCCGCAAGGAGGTCGCCAAATGGACGCCCGAGGAAGTGGAGCGCGTGTCCGGCGTGCCGGGCGAGCAGCTCCGCCGCATCGCGGAGAAGTTCGCCAAGGAGAAGCCCGCCACCATGATCTGGTGCATGGGCAACACGCAGCACACGGTCGGCACCGCCAATGTGCGCGCGCTGTGCATCCTGTGCTTGGCCACGGGCAATGTCGGCAAGCCGGGCACGGGCGCCAACATCTTCCGCGGGCACACGAACGTGCAGGGCGCGACCGACCTCGGCCTCGATGTGACGACCCTGCCGCTCTACTACGGGCTGGTCGAGGGTGGCTGGCGGCACTGGGCCCGCGTCTGGGAGGTGGACTACGCGTGGCTGCAGTCGCGCTTCGATGAGGTTCCCGCGGTCGCCGGCCGCAAGGCGCGGTCCCGCAAGGAGAACATGGAGACCCCGGGCATCACCTCGACCCGCTGGTTCGACTCCGTGAACCTCCCGCCCGAACAGATCGATCAGCGCAGCCCCACGCGGGCGATGATGATCTCGGGCCATGGCGGCAACACCGTCACGCGGCTGCCGGAGGCCCTCGAGGGCCTGAACAAGCTCGACCTGATGGTCGTCGCGGACCCGCATCCGACCACCTTCGCGGCGCTCGATGCCCGGCAGGACAACACCTACCTGCTGCCGATCTGCACCTCGCTGGAGATGGACGGCTGCCGCACGGCGTCCAACCGGTCGCTGCAATGGGGCGAGCAGATCGTGAAGCCCGCCTTCGAGTCCAAGAACGACTACGAGTTCCTCTACCTGCTCTCGAAGAAGCTCGGCTTCGCCGACCCGATGTTCAAGAACATCAAGGTCGAGAACAACGTCCCCTTGGCCGAGGACATCCTGAGGGAGATCAACCGCGGCGGCTGGTCGACGGGCTATTGCGGGCAGTCGCCCGAGCGCCTGAAGGCGCATATGCGCAACCAGCAGAAGTTCGATCTCGTCACCCTGCGGGCGCCGAAGGACGATCCGGAGGTCGGCGGGGATTATTACGGCCTGCCCTGGCCCTGCTGGGGCAAGCCCGAGATCCGCCATCCCGGCTCGGCCATCCTGTACAACACGGCTCTGCACGTGAAGGAGGGCGGCGGCACGTTCCGCGCGCGCTTCGGCACCGAACGCAACGGCGAGACCCTGCTGGCCGAGGATTCCTACTCCAACGGCTCCGACCTGACCGACGGCTATCCGGAATTCACCCTCGGCGTGTTCAAGAAGCTCGGGTGGGACAAGGATCTCACGGCGGACGAACTGGCGACGATCCTGAAGATCGGCGGCGACAAGCCCGACACGGTGAGCTGGGCGACCGACCTCTCCGGCGGCATCCAGCGCGTCTGTCTCGAGCACGGCGTCTCGCCGTTCGGCAACGGCAAGGCGCGCGCGAATGCCTGGAACCTGCCCGACCCGGTGCCGGTCCACCGCGAGCCGATCTACTCACCGCGCCCCGATCTGGTCGCCAAGTACCCGACCCGGCCCGACGAGCGGCAGTTCCGCATGCCCAATATCGGGTTCTCGGTGCAGAAATCCGCGGTCGAGCGCAACGTCGCCCGGGACTTCCCGATCATCCTCACCTCGGGCCGCCTCGTCGAGTACGAGGGCGGCGGCGAGGAGACCCGCTCCAACCCGTGGCTCGCCGAGCTGCAGCAGGACATGTTCGTCGAGATCAACACCGGTGACGCGGCCGAGCGCGGCATCAAGGATGGTCAGTGGGTCTGGGTCACGGGCGCGGAGAACAACTCCAAGACGAAGGTGAAGGCCCTCGTGACCGACCGCGTCGGGAAAGGCGTCGCGTTCATGCCGTTCCATTTCTCCGGCTGGTACCAGGGCAAGGACATGCGCGACTACTACCCGAAGGGCACCGACCCGGTCGTGCTCGGCGAGAGCGTCAACACCGTCACGACCTACGGCTTCGATCCCGTCACCGGCATGCAGGAGACGAAAGCCACCCTGTGTCAGATCCGAGCGGCCTGAGAGGAGCGACCTGATCATGGCGCGCATGAAGTTTCTCTGCGACGCGGATCGTTGCATCGAGTGCAACGCCTGCGTCACCGCCTGCAAGAACGAGCACGAAGTGCCGTGGGGCATCAACCGGCGGCGGGTGGTGACGCTCAACGACGGCAAGCCCGGCGAGCGCTCGGTCTCGATGGCCTGCATGCACTGCACCGACGCGCCCTGCGCGGCCGTGTGCCCGGTCAACTGCTTCTACACCACCGCCGACGCGGTGGTGCTGCACTCCAAGGACATCTGCATCGGCTGCGGCTACTGCTTCTATGCCTGCCCGTTCGGCGCACCGCAGTACCCGCGCGTCGGGAACTTCGGGTCCCGAGGCAAGATGGACAAGTGCACCTACTGCTCGGGTGGCCCCGAGCCCGATCTCTCGACCGCCGAGTACGAGAAGTACGGTTCGAACCGGCTCGCGGAGGGCAAGCTGCCGCTCTGCGCCGAGATGTGCTCGACCAAGGCCCTGCTCGCGGGCGACGGCGAGATGATCGCCGAGATCTACAAGCAGCGGGTGATCAAGCGCGGGTACGGCTCGGGGGCCTGGGGCTGGAAGACGGCCTATCGCGAGACGATCGCGATCTGATGTGGGGCTGCTCCTCGGCTGAGGGGCGCGCCGGAACAGGGACCGCGGCAGCGTCCGCGGACCGCTCGACCGATCTGAAAGGAACGCCGATGCGGCGGGCATGGACGATTCTCAGCACTCTCGTCCTGGCAACGGCGCTCTGGACGGCACCGGGTGTCTGCGGGGCCGCGCAGGCGCAGAACCCGATCCAGGCCGATGGCCGGAACCCGACGGGGGCGAACCCCACGGCGGATTCGATCAATGAGGAGCTTCTGTTCCGGCAGGCCCCCAAGATCAGCGGGCGCATCAGCATCCCGGACGGCAAGGCCGCCAACCTGATCCAGCCGCAGGGCCGCACGTACCAGATGTTCCGCGAGGGCTGGCTGCCCTGGATCGGGGCCCTCGTGATCCTCGGCATGCTCGGGGCCCTGGCGCTGTTCTTCCTGTGGCGCGGCCGCATCATCACGGATCACAGCCAGGAATCCGGCAAGAAGATCCTCCGCTTCAACGCGTTCGAGCGGTTCACGCACTGGATGACGGCCGTGTGCTTCATCATCCTGTCGCTGTCCGGCCTGAACTACATCTTCGGCAAACGGCTGCTGATGCCCGTGATCGGACCGGAGGCCTTCGGCGCGCTGGCCCAGTACGCGAAGTACAGCCACGTCTATCTCGCCTGGCCCTTCATGCTGGGTGTCGCCTTCATGATCGTCGTCTGGATCCGGGACAACATCCCGAACCGGATCGACTGGGAGTGGCTCAAGGCGGGGGGCGGCTTCATCGGCAGCAAGCACCCGCATGCGGGCCGCTTCAACGCGGGCCAGAAGGGCGTGTTCTGGATGGTGGCCGGCTTCGGCGCCGCCATGGGCGCCACCGGCCTGATGATGCTCTTCCCGTTCGCGCTCGTCGACGTCAACGGGATGCAGATCATGCAGGTGATCCATTCCCTGATCGGCATCGTCTTCATCGCCGGTATCCTGGCCCACATCTACATTGGCACGCTCGGGATGAAGGGCGCCTACGACGCGATGGGCAGCGGTCAGGTCGATCTGGCCTGGGCGCGCGCGCACCACGACCTCTGGGTCGAGCAGGAGCAGGCCCGCACCGCCAGCGGCCCGCAGCTCGGATCCCGCCCGGCACCGGCCGAGTGACGGGCCGGGTTGGCCTCCCAGCGTCACACCGGATGCTCCGGACTCCTATCAGGGACCACTGACATGAAAGCTTTCATCGCCGCCGTCCTTGCCGCCGTTCTCCTGGGCGTCGCGGCCATGCTGGCGCTCACGAGCAATCAGAAGTTCGCCTACCAAGCGTTCGCCACCTCCGGTGCGCGGGTCTCCGAGCCGGGCACCAACTTGGTCGGCCCGCGTTGGAACGGCGACCCCGCTCCCGATGAGTTTGCCGGCGAGCCACATGGAAAAGCCGAGGGTGCCGCCTCGCAGCCGAAGCGTTCCTGAGGCCCAGCCTTCGAGCACCACTGCGACGTGACCAGGCTTTCAGGAGGAGCGCATCCGATGAAGCGACGACTGAGCACTTTCGCCCAGGCAATCGGCCTGGCAGGGGCCCTGCTCGCAGCGGACAACGCCCTCGCGCAGGAGAGCGGCACAGCCGTTCCCACCGGGCGTCCAGCCAATCTCTGCCAGGAGCTTCTGGCCTTCGTGAAGCAGCCGAATCCAGCGAAGGAGGCCGCCGCGACGCCTCCGCAACAGGCGACCGCCGTCTCGAATCCTTCGGGAGCGAGCCAGGGCACGCCATCGGCCGCCGGCGGCGACGTCCAGCAGAAATCCGGCTTGAGCGGGCCGACCCCGGGAGGCTCGCCAAATCAGGCGGGCACCGATGCCCAGCGCGGGCAGGGGAACCAGGCGGCGAAGGATGCGCCGAGTGCCGCCAAACCGGCCTCATCACCTCACCCGGACGCGGCCACCATCGCGACGGTCGAGGCCGCTGCCGCAGCCGACGACCAGCTCGGATGCCGTTCGGCCGCGCGGACGATGCGGACGCACGGTGTGGCCCTCCCGCCACCACTCCTTGCATTGGCCGCGCTCGATCCGAAATTTTATGCCCAGTAGTATGCGGTCTTCGCCAACCGATGCTGAGTTAAGGTAACTGCTGACAGAGCTAGACTCTGTTTTAGACCCGTGGCGTGTCGAGCGAACTGTCTGGGCGTGACGCGGACGAAGGCGACGAGGTGCAGGTCTGCCAGGGGTCTGGCACAGCGCTCATAGTCTTTGACGAGGCGGCGGAAGCACCTGGCCTCGACAAAGGAGCGCTCGACCACCCACCGGCGGGGAAGCAGCACGAAGTCGCGCTTGGCCTCTGGCAGCTTGCCCCCTCCAAGGCAATGCCGTGCGAGCGTGCTGCCGCGGCCCGCTTCTCGCCCTTGTAGCCCTGATTGTGGATGCACCTCGAAGGACAATGGCGAGAGGTTGGCGGTCTTCAATTCGTACGTTTCACGGCCGCCGAAGGGCGTGGTCTCCGAACGTCGCGTGCGACGCGATACCACCAAGTCCAGCCGCGGAGCACGCCCTGACGCTCAGCAGCTTTTCTCAAGCCCCGTTTCACGGATCGGTCCAGACAGCCGCCCGGACGAGCAGCCCGCGTCCGCTTGCGGGGTGCTGCCGGATTTGGCTGGACGGCGGCAATGGGCGTGAAGCCGAATGTCCGGTTTTTCGTACACTGATGGTTCGGCGTGACGTGCTCCAGCCGTAAGCGGCCCGTCCGCTTCGGAGAGGGTTCAGCGGAAAAGCGGACCGGCAGCTACCGACCCAATTTTGACGCTCAACGCGGATCGCGACGTCCTTCAAAGCCGACATTCAGCTGTATGCCGCCCGGACCAATTTCTGGAAGCTTGACTTCCAAAACGCATGATGATCGAAGTACCGATCGATATTAGAGAAATGCTCAGTATAGTATGCAATTAAGATCGGCTAACTATTACAACAAATATGAAGTCATTGCTTCATATTTGAACATATTGCCGCGTCACAATGTTGGGTGAATATTTTGATTGGCGCGTCTCAATGGACGCCTGTTTTGACCGCGATAGTGACAGGAAAATACGCACTAGGGCTTTGCAGTACTTCGGGGTCTTCGACGGTTAAGGTCTGCGCACCATAACGCACGGCACCAGCATCTCCGTATAGACTTTTCTTGAAGTAGCTCGTTTTAAGACCGTCGCGCAGAAGGGTATTTAACGTGTGGCTCCAGTTGAACCTCACTTTCCTGGCAATCGCAGAAATGCCTACGCTTGTGACGTCCCAATGACAGATGCCGAGGTTGTATAGATCCGCATCCTGCCACGCATCACGGAAGAAATATCCTTTCCAAGTATGGTCATCTACGCGTTTCATTTCAATGGAGATTCCAAAGTTCGGCACGTCTTGCTGACCCAGGAACGAACTAATCGGCAGACACTCTCTGTTTACAATCTCATATCCAATGTATCCCTCGATAGAATCCCACGGCTCGGGAGCGTTTGACGTGGCGATGACATCATAGCGCTTGACGGAAAGCGGGTTTCTCGCGGGATGTTTAGGGCTTTTATACGTCATGAAAAATACTATAATTGCCACTAAGGATACGATCGTTGCAATTAGGATTATTCGGAGTTTCATTCAGTGACGTTACGCTACCGACAGCACCCGTGCCCATGAGGCACCGCATGTGTCGAACGACGCCCTGAACAAGGGGCGCGTGAACGACCGGCGTATGATTAGCCGTGTTATCCACGTGTTCAAGTCTGGCCGTTAGCGGAACGACGCTTCGGAAGGTCGATTTGAGAAGCGGACTGCCTTCTATCGACCCAACCCGGCCGTCAGACTTGTGTCGAACGAAACCCAAAAGCAGTCGTCAACGCGGGACGTGGGATAAATTGATGCACGCTGCTCTGTACGAGGGCGCGTTCCGGGACGCTTAAGCCGGAAACACGAGAAGCGCCCCCACCTTCATGCTGACACCCGCAGGTCCGTCGGAGCCGAACCCGGAGCCTCCAATGGCGAGGCATGCAGGTTCGCGGGGGCCAGGACGCGCCAGTCGGCCCGGATGCGCCGTCCTTCCGCGATCCGCACCGTGAAGCCCCTCTCGTCGAAGAACTCCAGAAGCGGCATGGTCATGTTACGCCCGATGCCGGCCGTGTCGCGGAAGCGCCCAACCGTCAGCAGGCCGTCGGGATGTTCCCGCGCCACCACGTCCGCGATCCGCGCCAGTTCGGCGACCACGTCGGGCAGCACGTAGTAGTTCTTCGAGATGCGCTGGAGCCATCCGAGGCGACCCACCTTGTCGAGGAGGCGGCGGAGATCGTCCGGCTCGCGGCCCAGGCGGTCGGCGAGGACGGCGAGGCGGGGCTGATCCAGGCCAGCCTCCTCCAAGACGGCCCGAACGGCCTCGTAGACGACGGCGTCGGCCGGACGCAGGCGCGCCGTGTGGCCGGGCAGGTGCAGGAGCGGGCCGCGCCGCATGACCTGACCCGTCCGCACGAGGCCATCGAGGGCGGCCTTGAGGGCCGGACGCTCCCCGGCCTCGACCGCCGACGCGATCTCGTCGCGGGTCAGGCCGGGGTTGTCGGGCTGCGCCATGTGCGTCCGGGCGAGGTCGGACACCGCCCCCGCGGCCAGCGCCGCGACCCGCGCCCCCTGGAACGCGAGCCGCGGGCCATCCTCCGCGACGACCGCCCCCGCAGCCGCGACGAGTGCATCGAGGGCGGCCGGGGGCAAGTTGCGCAGGCGGGCGAGGTGGGCGAGGTCGACCCCGGGCTTGGAGGTGGCGAGAAGTCCCCGGAGCGCGCGACCGTCATCCGCGGTGTCGAGGGCGGCGACGACCGCCCGGCGTGCCGGCGTCCAGGCACCCCGACGCGGTCCGTCCACGTCGATCACCCGACCGCCCCCGAGCGTGCGAGCGGCCGAGACGTCGCGCAGGATGAAGCGGTCCCCGGCGAGGGCGCCGACCTCGCGGTCGAGGGCGATCACCGCCCGGGCGGACGCGCCGGGCTCGACGGACCCGGCCCCGGGGAGGAGCAACCGTCCCGTCACCGCCGCCGCGCCAAGATGGAGATGCACCGGGGTCCGGTGGCGCAGGGGCAGAGCTTCGTGCGGCAGCACGCGCACGGAGACGTCGAGGCGGGTCGCCGGCCCGTGCAGATCCGGCGCCAGGACCCACGTGCCCCGGCCCACGTCGTCGAGGGACAGGCGAGGACCGGCCAGGTTCAGGGCGCAGCGCTCCCCGGCGCGCGCGGTCTCGGCCACTGCGTCGTGGACCCGCACGCCGCGCACCCGGACCTCGCGTGCCCCGGGCGAGACGAGGAGCCGGTCGCCCACGCGCACCGTGCCCGCATGCACCGCCCCGGTCACGACCAAGCCGGCACCGGGCACGGTGAAGCGTCGGTCGACGGCAAGCCGAAAGCCGCGCTCCGCATCTGCCGGGACGGGGGAGCCGGTCGCGGCCTCCAGCAGGCGGGCGAGGTCGTCGATGCCCCCGCCCGTCAACGCCGAGCAGGCGACGACCGGCGCCGCCGCGAGCCCCGTTCCAGCGAGGAGGGCGTGGATTTCCCCGGTCACCGCCGCGATACGGTCGGGATCGGCGCGGTCGGCCTTCGTCACCGCGACGACGCCGCGGTCGACGCCGAGAAGGTCGAGGATGGCGGCGTGCTCGCGCGTCTGCGGCATCACCCCGTCGTCGGCGGCGACCGCCAGGAGCGCGCAGGACACGCCGGTGGCGCCCGCGACCATGGTGCGCACCAGGCGCTCGTGGCCCGGCACGTCGACGAAGCCGAGCGGGACCCGCAGGCGACCGTTCGCCGGCGCGTAGGCGAAGCCGAGATCGAGGGTGATGCCCCTGGCCTTCTCCTCCGGGAGCCGGTCGGCGTCGACGCCCGTCAACGCCTTCACCAGGGCCGTCTTGCCGTGGTCGATGTGCCCGGCGGTCGCGACGATCATGCTGTCCCTCGACCGAGCGGCGTTGGAGGCGGAGGGCCGGCGCAGGTCACCCCGCGCCGGCATTCCCGTCAGTCCGGAGGCATCAACCCTTGATCCGGGTCTCGGCGAGTTCGGACATGCAGGTGTCGTAGGGTGTGAACGCCACCCGGTCCGACACCGCGAACAGGGTGAAGGGAGAGTACAGGAACAGGGCCTTGGCCTCGTCCTGCAGGTAGCGCTCCACCTCGCGCACCACCCCCTCGGTCTCGGTCTCCGGCGTATGCAGGAGCTTCTCGTAGAGGGCGTCGAACTTCGGATCTTCCGGACCCTGGCGCAGGGTCGCGTCCTTCCCGAAGAACTCCCGGTGCACGCACGCCACCGGATATTGCGGCGTCCAGTCGAAGTACCATTCGAGCTTGACGTCGAACTCTTCCGGCAGGTCGCCCCGGTCACTGACGAAGCGGCAGCCCAGGCCGACCTTGGCGAGGCACTGGCCAATCGCCTCGACCACACCCTTCCAGGCGGGGGACGAGACGATCACGATGTCCCGCCCACTCACCCCCGCCGCTTCGAGCGCCGCCTTCGCGGCCTCGGGGTCGTGCGGGAACGGGCTCATGCCAGGATCGGCGCCGTAGCGGCCGGGCTGGATGAAGGCCGGGATCACCGTGCCGTAGCCGTGCGCGCCGTGAGCGAGCACGAACTGCCGGTCGATGGCGAGGTTGAGGGCCCGCCGGGCCTCGGCGTGCCGCCAGGGCGAATCCGGACGGGTCTCGTTGAAGACGCCCGTCAGGATCGTCTTCGCGGTCTTCGTCTGGATCTTGCCGTGCTCACTGGCCGGGAAGGCGTGCGCCTCCTCCGGCGTCAGGTCGAACACCACGTCGACGCGGCCGTCACCGGCCGCCACCGACCGGATGCCCTCGGCCTTGCCGATCACGTTGTCGTAGACGATCCGGACCGTCGGCCTCCGGGCCGGGTTCCAGTACGTCGAGTTGGGCTCCATGACCACGCGGTCGGAGCGGCTATCGATGAGCGAGACGCCCTCGGTGAGCACGAACGGGCCAGTCCCCCACGGACCAGGCGCGTCGATGACTCACCAATGACCTTCGGCCGACCCCGTCTTCGGATCGACGAAACCCCACTCGTTCCAGAAGCGTGTCGACGGCAGGTGCATGCCGCGCAGCTTCATCAGAGCCGCGGAGTCCCCGCCTGGGAAGCGCATGCGGATGGTGCGCTCGTCCACTGCCTCGCAGGTCACGTCCCGAGCGAAGTTCAGGAAGGCGCCCGGCGGGTGCGGGTTGGTCCATTCCTGGACCTTGTCGAAGCCGAGCTTGAACATCGCCGCGTTGAACGGCTCGCCGTCCTGATAGACGGCGTCCCGCATCGTGAGTTCGAGGGTTTCCCCGTCGAGCCAGCGCCAGCTCTCGGCGAGGCTCGGCTGGCCGATGCCGTCGTGATCGACGCGGTTGGCCTCCTCCATCGTGTTCCAGGTGATGGAGAGCCAGTTCACCGGCGACGGATCGACCACCGTCACCGTGTTGTGGGACCCCCAGGGCTGTCCGCCCCCTGGGTCCCCGGTCGCTTGCGCGTCCATGTCTCCTCCTCGTGTTCGACCCGCATGGCGTGCGGGCACCGTCCGGCCCTTCGCGAGCCGACAGGTTGGAGGGCGCGTGCGTGCGCGCAGGCCCTCGATCGGTCCGCCAGGGTCGTCAGCCACGCCGGCCTCGAACCCTCGCGGTTTCAGTTCGCCCCCGTGGGGAGCCTCACCCGCACGCCTGCGCGCGGTGCATCCTCAACCCGTCACGTCACCACGGGCCGTGCCCGTCGCGGCGACGCGGTCGGCGAGATCCCTCAGTTCCTGGCGCAGGTCGGCGAGGTCGCGGTCGCCGAGGCCGGTGCGGCAGACCACGGCCTGCTGCGCCGTGGCGACCCGCTCCTCCAGCAGCCGGCCCGCCTCCGTCAGAGCGATGAGGACGACGCGCCGGTCCGAGGCGCGGGCCCGGGTGACGAAGCCCGCCCCCTCCAGCCGGTCGACCAGGGGCGTGATCGCGCTGGACGTGAGTTGCAGACGGGCGGCAAGGTCGTGCACCGCCGTCACGCCGTCCTGCCAGAGCGCCAGCATCACGAGGTACTGCGGATAGGTCAGCCCGAGTTCGCCCAAGAGCGGTCGATAGGCGCGCACGACCGAGTTCGTCGCGGCGTAGAGGGCGAAGCAGAGCTGGTCGTCCAGCCGTAGCCCGCGTTGCCCGGTCGATGTCGCCACTGACGGCCCTCCGTTCAGACAATAATCATTCACGCGTGAACGACGTTGTCAACGGGCTGCCCGGTGTGCACGGGGACACGCGTCCGACGGGCCTGCTCTTTCTGCTCTGAGAGCGTCCGCATTCGCGAGGGATCGGCCGAAAGCAGACGGGCGCCTTTCCACCCATCTGAGACCTTCAGGCGAACGATTCGTGCCGGCAGACGCTGGCTAGAAGCTGCCGCCCCGTTTCGGAGCAGGCTCGCAACAGAGGCAGACGCGCTGCCTTCGACCAGGCTGGACATACAGCCTGGTGTGACACGCTCAGGCAGGAGCAGCAGCGGATACCTACGTCGCGACGCGGCCTTCCACTGACGAACGACAGCCCGCGGCGGCGCCCCTCGGCCGACAACGCCATCATATGGCCCACCGTCGATCTCCGTGAGCGCTCGCTGAAGTAGCGTCAGAGCCGCGAATACAAGCCGATGCGATCTCAGTCCCGCACGCCACGGGAGGAGCTCAGAACCAAAGTTGAACGCTCCTAACATGCATTAATTCGGGAGCGCGCGGAGGAAGCTAAGCAGCAACGCTCGGCGACCCGTCGCTCCATTTTCGGTCCAATTGCTGTCCATCAGGAATTGCAACGTGCTGGCCCGGTGCGCGGATCGAACGAAAGGGCAACCATCTACATTGAGCCCTATTGCTGTTCTTCGCCGTCGGTGCTTCCTCGCTGCGCCCGCGATCCGAACGGCGGCCTCATCGGGCCTGTGCATCTACCCTGAAGGTGTATCCGAATGACGCCGACCACGTCGCAGTTGGAGCCGAAGCTCCTCTTGAAGAGCCTCCGCGCGTTCCGGAAGGGCGATTTCTCGGCCCGCCTGCCGCTCGATCTGACGGGCATCGATGGCGAGATCGCGGAAGCGTTCAACGACATCGTCGAGCTGAACCAAGGACTCGCGCGGGAACTCGACAGGGTCGCGCGCGCGGTCGGCAAGGACGGGCGCATCAATGAGCGCGGCAAGCTGCCGGCGGCAACCGGCGGCTGGAACGACTGCGTGGACTCGGTCAACACGATGATCGGAGATCTCGTGCAACCGACCACCGAAGTCGCGCGGGTCATCGGGGCGGTAGCCAAGGGTGATCTCGGTCAGACCATGCAGCTCGAGATCGACGGCCGCCCGCTGAGGGGCGAGTTCCTGCGCATCGGCAAAGTGGTCAACACGATGGTCGACCAGCTGAATTCCTTCGCGTCCGAAGTGACACGCGTCGCGCGCGAGGTCGGCTCGGAAGGCAAGCTCGGCGGCCAGGCCCAGGTCAAGGGCGTCGGCGGCACCTGGAAGGATCTCACGGATAACGTGAACCTGATGGCGGCCAACCTCACCGGTCAGGTCCGCAACATCGCCGAGGTCACGACAGCCGTGGCCAACGGCGATCTGTCCAAGAAGATCACCGTCGACGTGAAGGGCGAGATCCTCGATCTGAAATCGACCATCAACACGATGGTGGATCAGCTCAACTCCTTCGCCTCCGAGGTGACCCGCGTCGCCAAGGAGGTGGGCTCCGAGGGCAAGCTCGGCGGGCAGGCGCAGGTCAAGGGCGTCGGCGGCGTCTGGAAGGACCTGACCGACAACGTCAACATGATGGCCGAGAACCTGACCGGGCAGGTCCGCAACATCGCGGAGGTCACCACCGCGGTGGCGCGGGGTGACCTGTCCAAGAAGATCACCGTCGACGTCAAAGGCGAGATCCTGGCTCTGAAGCTGACCATCAACACGATGGTGGACCAGCTGAACTCCTTCGCCTCCGAGGTGACGCGCGTCGCCCGCGAGGTCGGCACCGAGGGCAAGCTCGGCGGTCAGGCGCAGGTCGAAGGCGTCGGCGGGACGTGGAAGGACCTGACCGACAACGTGAACATGATGGCGGCCAACCTCACCGGTCAGGTCCGCAACATCGCCGACGTGACCACCGCGGTGGCCAACGGCGACCTGTCGAAAAAAATCACCGTCGACGTGCGCGGCGAGATCCTGGAGCTCAAGAACACCATCAACACGATGGTGGATCAGCTGAACTCCTTTGCCTCGGAGGTGACGCGCGTCGCGCGCGAGGTCGGCTCGGAGGGCAAGCTCGGCGGTCAGGCGCAGGTGCGCGGCGTCGCCGGCACCTGGGCCGACCTGACCGACAACGTCAACCTGATGGCGGCCAACCTGACCGGTCAGGTGCGCAACATCGCCGACGTGACCACCGCGGTGGCCAACGGCGACCTGTCCAAGAAGATCACCGTCGACGTGAAGGGCGAGATCCTGGAGCTCAAGAACACCATCAACACGATGGTGGATCAGCTGAACTCCTTCGCCTCCGAGGTGACACGCGTCGCCCGCGAGGTCGGCTCGGAGGGCAAGCTCGGCGGTCAGGCCCGCGTCGAAGGCGTGGCGGGCACCTGGGCCGACCTGACCGACAACGTCAACCTGATGGCGGCCAACCTGACCGGTCAGGTGCGCAACATCGCCGACGTGACCACCGCGGTGGCCAACGGCGACCTGTCCAAGAAGATCACCGTCGACGTGAAGGGCGAGATCCTGGAGCTCAAGTCGACCATCAACACGATGGTGGATCAGCTGAACTCCTTCGCCTCGGAGGTGACGCGCGTCGCCCGCGAGGTCGGCACCGAGGGCAAGCTCGGCGGACAGGCGCAGGTGAAGGGCGTCGGCGGCGTGTGGAAGGGCCTGACCGACAACGTGAACATGATGGCCGCCAACCTCACCGGTCAGGTGCGCAACATCGCCGAGGTCACCACCGCGGTGGCCAACGGCGACCTGTCCAAGAAGATCACCGTCGCCGTCGAGGGCGAGATCCTGGAGCTCAAATCCACCATCAACACGATGGTGGACCAGCTGAACTCCTTCGCCTCCGAGGTGGTCCGCGTCGCCCGCGAAGTCGGCATCGAGGGCAAGCTCGGCGGTCAGGCGCAGGTGCGCGGCGTCGGCGGGACCTGGAAGGACCTGACCGACAACGTGAACATGATGGCGGCCAACCTGACGGGTCAGGTCCGCAACATCGCCGACGTGACCACCGCTGTGGCCAACGGCGACCTGTCCAAGAAGATCACCGTCGACGTGAAGGGCGAGATCCTGGAGCTCAAATCCACCATCAACACGATGGTGGATCAGCTGAACTCCTTCGCCTCCGAGGTGACGCGCGTCGCCCGCGAGGTCGGTTCGGAGGGCAAACTGGGTGGTCAGGCCCAGGTCCGCGGCGTCGGCGGGACCTGGAAAGACCTGACCGACAACGTGAACATGATGGCCGCCAACCTCACCGGACAGGTGCGGGGCATCGCGGACGTCGTCACGGCCGTGGCGCAGGGCGACCTCAAGCGGAAGCTGTCGGTGGATGCCAAGGGCGAGATCGCCGCCCTGGCCGACACGGTCAACGAGATGATCGAGACGCTCGCCACCTTCGCCGATCAGGTCACCAATGTGGCCCGCGAGGTGGGTGTCGAGGGCAAGCTCGGCGGTCAGGCCCGGGTGCCGGGTGCCGCGGGCCTGTGGCGCGATCTCACCGACAACGTGAACCAGCTCGCGGCGAACCTGACGACCCAGGTCCGCGCCATCGCCGAAGTCGCGACCGCCGTGACGAAGGGCGACCTCGCTCGCTCGATCTCGGTCGAGGCCTCCGGCGAGGTCGCCTCGCTGAAGGACAACATCAATGAGATGATCCGCAACCTGCGGGACACGACGCTCAAGAACGCCGAGCAGGATTGGCTGAAGACGAACCTCGCCAAGTTCACCCGCATGCTGCAGGGCGAGCGCGACCTCGCCACCGTGTCGAACCTGATCCTGTCCGAGATCGCGTCGCTCGTGAACGCCCAGCGCGGCGTGTTCTACATGGTGGAGGACGAGGGCGGGGAGCCCGTCCTCGATCTGATGGCGAGCTACGCCTTCACGGAGCGCAAGAACCTCTCGAACCGGTACCGCCTCCGCCAGGGCCTCGTGGGCCAATGCGCCTTCGAGAAGAAGCGCATCCTCCTCACCCACGTGCCCGGCGACTACATCACCATCGGCTCGGCCCTCGGCGAGGCGCCGCCGCTTAACATCATCGTGCTGCCGGTCCTGTTCGAGCAGGAGGTCCGGGCGGTGATCGAGCTGGCCTCGTTCAACCGGTTCAGCGAGACGCATCAATCCTTCCTCGACCAGCTGACCGAGTCGATCGGCATCGTGCTCAACACGATCGCCGCCAACATGCGGACGGAGGGGCTGCTCAAGCAGTCGCAGCTCCTGACCGGCGAGTTGCAGAGCCGGCAGGAGGAACTCAAGAAGACGAACGATCGCCTGGAACTCCAGGCCGCCTCGCTGCAGCAATCCGAGGATCTTCTGAAGAGCCAGCGCGAGCGCCTGCAGCAGACCAACGAGGAGCTGGAGGAGAAGGCCCGCCTCCTCGAGATCCAGAAGCGCGAGGTCGAAGGCAAGAACCGCGAGGTCTCCATCGCCAAGACGGCCCTGGAGGAGAAGGCCGAGCAGCTGAGCCTGACCTCGCGCTACAAGTCGCAGTTCCTGGCCAATATGAGCCACGAGCTGCGCACGCCGCTCAACAGCCTGCTGATCCTCTCGAAGCTTCTCTCCGAGAACCGGGACGGGAACCTCACCGAGAAGCAGCGGGAATTCGCCAAGACCATCAACGCGGCCGGGACCGATCTCCTGTCGCTCATCAACGACATCCTCGACCTCTCCAAGATCGAGTCCGGGACCGTGTCGGTCGAGATCGGCGACGTGACGCTGCAGGACCTCGTCGAGAACCTCAACAGGACCTTCCGGCAGCTCGCCGAGGAGCGCCACCTCGCCTTCGTGATCGACGTCGAGCCGGGCCTGCCGCGCGCGGTGCGCACGGACTCCAAGCGCCTGCAGCAGGTTCTCCGGAACCTCCTCTCCAACGCCTTCAAGTTCACCGAGAAGGGCAGCGTTTCCCTGAGGATCGGCTCCGCGGAGGGGTCACCGCTGCGCGCCGGGAGCCAGTGGCTGGCCCTGTCGGTGACCGATACCGGCATCGGCATCGCCGAGGACAAGCAGCGCATCATCTTCGAGGCCTTCCAGCAGGCCGACGGGACCACGAGCCGCAAATACGGTGGCACCGGCCTCGGCTTGGCGATCAGCCGCGAGATCGCCCGTCTGCTGGGCGGCGAGATCGTGGTCGAGAGCCGCGTCGGTTCGGGCAGCACCTTCACCCTGTTCCTGCCCTTCGAACCGCCTGTGCAGGCGGTCACGACGCGCGGGGCGGAGACATCCGAGGGCAACGGAACGTCGGCGCTGATGGGCCGGCAGCCGAACGCCGCGATGGCGCTCTCGGCCTCGGCGGATGACCGTCATGCCATCCATCCGGGCGACCATATCGTGCTCATCGTGGAGGACGACGCGATGTTCGCCTCGGTGCTGCTGGAACTGGCGCGCGAGCGCGGGTTCAAGGGTCTGATCGCGCAGGATGGCGCCGGCGCGCTGAGCCTCGCCCACCGCTTCAAGCCGCATGCCATCACCCTCGATATCGGCCTGCCCGAC
Source organism: Methylobacterium sp. PvP105 (assembly GCF_017876975.1). Taxonomy (NCBI): domain Bacteria; kingdom Pseudomonadati; phylum Pseudomonadota; class Alphaproteobacteria; order Hyphomicrobiales; family Methylobacteriaceae; genus Methylobacterium; species Methylobacterium sp. PvP105. The sequence goes on from NZ_JAGIPA010000001.1 coordinate 4,559,059, forward strand.
ATGGACGGCTGGGCCCTGCTCGACCTCCTGAAGAACGATGCGCGCACCCGGCACATCCCGATCCACGTCATCTCGGTCAACGACGAGAAGAAGCGCGGGCTGCGCGCGGGCGCCTTCGGCTTCCTGGAGAAGCCCGTCGAGCGCGAGGGACTGATGCGGGCCCTGGAGCGCTCGAAGGAGTTCATCACGCGGCCGGTGCGCAACCTCCTGCTGGTCGAGGACGACGAGAACCAGCGCGCCAGCATCACGGCGTTGCTCGACGAGGAGGACGTCAAGATCTTCGGGGTCGGTACGGCCACGGCCGCGCTGGAAGCCCTGACCGGCGGCCGGTTCGACTGCGCGATCATCGATCTCGGCCTGCCCGATATCGGCGGTTCCGAGCTGATCGAGCGGATCAGGGCCACGCAGGAGGGCGAGGAGCTGCCGATCATCGTCTATACCGGCCGGGAACTCACGGCTCCCGAGGAGCAGCAGCTCAAGCATTCCGCCTCGACGATCATCCTCAAGGACACGCGCTCGTCCGAGCGGCTCCTCGACGAGACCGCCCTGTTCCTGCATCGCGCCATCGCCAGCGTTCCGCCCGACGAGCAGATCCGCGTCGAGCGGAAAGACGCGGAGTCTCTCCAGGGATGTCGCGTCATCCTGGTCGACGACGACCTGCGCAACATCTTCTCGCTGACGAGCGCCCTCGAGCAGCACGGGCTGGAGGTCCTGTTTGCGGAGAACGGCCAGGACGGCATCGCGCTGCTCCAGACCAACCCGAACATCGACGCGATGTTGATCGACATCATGATGCCCGGGATGGACGGCTACGAGACGATGCGGGCGATCCGGGCTCAGTCTGCCTTCCGAAGCCTGCCGCTCATCGCGGTGACCGCGAAGGCCATGAAAGGCGACCGCGAGAAATGCCTCGACGCGGGCGCGTCCGATTACGTCTCGAAGCCGATCGACATGGACCAACTCCTCGCCGTGCTGCGCGTGCAATTGGCGAGGCGTGGTGAGGTCGTAGACAGCGCCGCGCCGGTGAGCGGCGCACAGGGCCTTGAACGGCAAACACAATGACGGACCGGCTGGAGTTCCGTCCGACTGGTGCCGCTGCCGCCGCCGAACAGCTTGCCGGGCTCGCTACTCCGGATGCAGTCCGAGCGAAAATCCTGATCGTCGACGACGATCAGCGCAATCTGCTCGCCGCTTCGGAGATCCTCGCTGATCCGGCAATCGACATGGTCCTGGCAAACTCCCCGGAGGAAGCCCTGCGCCGGGCCCTCCGGGAGGATTTCGCCGTGATCCTGCTCGACGTGCAGATGCCGCGCATGGATGGCTACGAGGTGGCCGCGCTCATCCGCAGCCGCTCGCGCACGTCGCGCGTCCCGATCCTGTTCCTCACGGCGCACAACAAGGACGACATGCACATCTTCCGCGGCTACTCGGCGGGAGCGGTGGACTATGTGTTCAAGCCCATCCAACCTCTCGTCTTGAAGTCGAAGGTCGACGTCTTCGTCGACCTGTACCGCAAGACCGAAGAGATCAAGCGCAAGGCGGCGGCTGAGAAGCAGCTGCTCCTGGAGAACCTGCGCGTGCGCGGCGAGAAGCTCGAGGCCGAGCAGGCGCTGCGCAGGCAGGCGGAGCATCAGGCCGCCGTGCTGCGCGGCCTTCCCATCGCGCTCTACACCTCACCGCTCGGCGTGGAAGACCGGCGGCTCCACTTCACCAACGACAGCATCGAGCGCATCACCGGCTTCTCGCGCGAGGCTTTTGCCGGATCCAGCCTCTGGGAGTCCCGCCTCGAAGCGGAAGACCGGAACCGCGTGCTGGCGGATCTGCGCACCGTCTCCGAGGTCGGTGCCGTGGCTCTGGAATATCGCTGGCGCAACGCGGACGGCACGGAGCGGCACATCCTCGACCAGATCGCGGTCAACCGCGATGAGAGCGGCACGGGGGTCGAGCTCTTCGGCATGTGGTTCGACGTGACCGAGCGCAAGGAGCTCGAGCTCAGCTTGCAGCACGCCTCGAAGCTCGAGGCCGTCGGCCGTCTGACCGGCGGGATCGCCCACGACTTCAACAACATGTTGAGCATCGTGATCGGCAATCTCGACCTGATGAAGGGCTCGCTCCAGGGGAACGAGAAGGCGCTCCGCCGCGTCGAGAGTGCCATCGAGGGAGCGCATCGCTGCGCAGAGCTCACCAGCCGGCTGCTGGCCTTCTCCCGGCGCTCTCCGCTCCAGCCGAGAGCGCTGGACTTCACGAGCTTCATCCCTGGCCTGGTCAAGCTGCTCGAGCGCACGCTCGGCGAGCAGATCACGATCTCGGCGAAGCTGGAGGAGAACCTGCCGGAAGTCTGCGTCGATCATGCCCAGTTCGAAGCCGCTCTCATCAATCTCGCTGTCAATGCGCGGGACGCGATGCCGAACGGAGGTACGTTGAGCATTTCCATCAGGCGTGGCGAGCCCGGTGTACAGGACGGAATCGAGCCGGTCCGCTGCGTGGAGATCACGGTCACCGACATGGGAACGGGGATGTCGCCGGGCGTCCTGGCCCGCGTGTTCGAACCCTTCTTCACGACGAAGGAGACCGGCAAAGGCACCGGCCTGGGTCTGAGCATGGTCTACGGCTTCGTGCAGCAGAGCGGCGGAACCATCACCGTCAATAGCAATCCGGACCAGGGCACGCGGTTCGTCATCACGTTACCTGAAATCGTCAAAGGTAACTTCACGCCGGAGCATGCGCACCCGCACGCGACCAGGGGAGTGCCGGACCCGCTAGACGGCGCTGGCAGGGCCGTGCTCGTCGTCGAGGACGACGCCGACGTTCGCTCCACTGTTGTCTCGACGCTCGAGGCGCTTGCCTTCAAGGTTTTGAGCGCGACTGACGGAGCCGAGGCCGTCGACATGCTGCAGAATGTTCCGGATATCGCGCTCGTCTTCAGCGACGTGAACATGCCCGGGGCGATGACCGGAATAGACCTCGGACACTTGGTTCGCCAGCGGTGGCCAAAGATACAGATCCTGCTGTCGTCAGGCTATCTGAAAGAAAACCAGGACACGAACGGCTTCGCTCTGCTGCAGAAGCCATATCGAGCGGCGGATTTGATTGAAATATTGAGGGGACTCATCGGCGAGACGGATGAGGTCGTGAGCTCAGACCGGTAGAGAGATCCGACAGCGACGATCGCGTTGAAGCGTGCTCGCAGATGCGAGCTTTTCGGCTAAACGAGGCGCACGAGCGTTTTCGGTCTGCGCTGGGTCGCTACGGCTGGGTCCACACAGAGGTCACGGGCTGATTCATCGGACGCTCCGGGTGAGGAACGACCGATGGGACGGCCCTGCAGTCGGGATCTGCGCGAGCGGGGGGAGTGAAAGCCGCCGCTAGAACCTCGCGCCAAGTTCTTCGCTGGCGTAGGCTGTGAGCCGGACTGAACCGGAGACTCTCCGAGTCCTGTGATCGTCAATGCAGCGCGCTGGGATAGAAGTTGCGCGCGAGACCTCGTCGACGACGCGCCCCCCGGGTAAGCCGCAAATAGCACCGAACGTGCCCGTTCCCGAACGTGCCCCAGAGGACGACAACGTTACAGGAACTCGGGCCGCCGCACCCCGCCGCCCGATTCTCCGCGCCGCACGGTGCGGACGTCGGCCGGACCGGTTTGATCCGGAAATCGTCGACGGCGCTCAGAAACCGCGGCGACGGTCAACGCGGTTGAGCAGCGGCTGCCCGTCGCGAAGGGCTCGAACCGCCGCAATCATCTGACGCGCCGCATCGTCCGGCTGGCTCGCGCTGGCGCTGTGAGGAGTCACGAGGATCCGCGGGTGGCCGAGGAGCGGATGATCCGCGGGCGGCGGTTCCTCCGACAGCACGTCGAGAATGGCAGCCCCGAGCTGGCCCGTGTCCAACGCCGCGATCAGGTCGCGCTCGACGACATGAGCACCGCGCCCTGCATTCAGGAGCGCGGCCCCGGCCGGCAGATGCCGGAACAGGTCCCGGTCGAGCAGTCCGCGCGTTTCCGGCGTCAGGGGCAGCAGGCACACGAGGATGTTGCAGCCGGACAGGAAATCCGGGAGCGCCGCACGGCCGGCGAAGCACGTGACGCCGTCCAGCGTCTTGGGGCTTCTCGCCCAGCCGCGAACTTGGAAGCCGATCCCGGCCAGGGCCGCGGCCGCCGCGCTCCCGAGCACGCCCAGGCCGAGGATTCCGACCTGGGTGGTCCGGGCCGTGCGGATCGCCCGCGGCTTCCAGATGCCCCGACGGGTCTCGCTCGCGTAAGGAACGAGGTCCCGGTGCAGAGCCAGCACGCCGAGCGTGACATACTCGACCATGGAGCGCGTCACGTCGGGGGCGACCATGCGGACGATGTGCACGGGCTCCGGCAGGGCATCGAGCGGCAGGTGATCGATCCCGGCGCCGACGGAGAACACGAGGCGCAGGTCGGGCATCTGCGCGGCCAAGTCCGCGGGCGGCTGCCAACCGGCGAAGGCGCTCGCGCCGGGAAACCGCGTGCCGTGCGCCCAGTCGATCAGGCTCAGCTCCGGCGCCTCCTGGGCGAACACGCGGTGCCAGACGCGGGCGTGCTCCGGAACGGTCTTGAGAACGACGGGGATCACCATCGCCCTACACGGCTCCCGGCGCAGTTCGGCGGTCCGCGACGCTGCGCCGGGCGCGCCGCCTCGGCGATCCTTCGGCCCCTCCGGGCGGCGCAGCGTCCCCGGCCTGCTCGGATCGCCTCAGCAGCGCGAAGGCCGGCGAGGCGGGGTCGAACGCGACGAAATCGGGCTCCCGGGCGAGCAGGATCCGCAACGAGTTCAGCGTCCCGCCCAGATGTGTGCGCAGGAGCGAGACCGCATGCTCCGCGTCCCGCCGGCAGAGCGCCTCGAAGATCGCCCGGTGCTCGTCGAGCACCTCCACGTGATAGTTCTGCAGCGGGAAGGCGTTGCGCCGCACCCGGTCCAGCTGGCCGGTGGCGAGGTGTATCGTGTCCCAGACGCGGGGAAAGCCCGCGCAGGCGCACAGGAGCCGGTGGAAATCGTTGTCGAGGGCGAACGACTCGGCGTTGTCGCCGCGCCGCGCCGCGTCCGCCTCGCGGAAGAGGACGAGTTCGAAGGCGGATTGGCGGGCGGGTTCGAAGCGCTCGGCCGCCAGGGCCACCATCCGCAGCTCCAAGCTCTCGCGCACGAGCTGGCCCTCGATCACCTCGTCCAGGATGATCTTGTTGACGAAGGTGGCGTCGCTCGGGACCACCGTCACCAGCCGCTGCTGCGCGAGCCTCAGGATCGCGTCGCGCAGGGGCGTGCGCGACACGCCGAGCTCGTCGCAGAGATCCTTCTCCACGAGGCGCGTGCCCGGCTTCAGCTGCATGGCGATGATGGCCTCGCGCAGGGTCGCGTAGACCCGCGCCGCCTTCGGCAGATCGGCGCGCAGGGCCGATCCCGCCGTCGGACTCGGATCCAGGGCTTCCGCCGGATGCATGGGTCGTCTCCTGCCAGATCTGTCGTTCTTCTTGTCAGGCCGCACCGTCCAGGGTTTTTCCCAGGACCTCAAGGAAGAGCGCGGCGTGCTCGGCGGAGAACGTCAGCGGCGGGCGGATTTTCAGCACGTTGTCGTGGGGGCCGGACGCGCTGATCAGGACGCCCTCCTCGCGCAACGCGTTGACGACCCGCTTCGCCAGCGCCGTATCGGGGGCGCGGCTCTCGCGGCAGGCGACGAGGTCGAGGCCGAGGAACAGGCCCGCCCCCCGCACGTCGCCGATCGCCGGGGTCCGCGCCATCAGCGCCCGCATCCCCTCCAGCATCAGGCCGCCGGTGGCGGCGGCCTTCGCCACCAGGTCCTGATCCGCCAGGATGTCGAGCACCGCGCCGGCCGCCGCGATCGAGACGGTGTTGGCGCCGAAAGTGTTGAAGTAGCGCACGTCCCGGCCGAACCGTTCCGCCACCTCGGGCTGCATCGCGACCCCCGCGATGGGCAGGCCGTTGCCCATCGGCTTGCCCATCACGGCCATGTCGGGAACGATGCCGTGGCGGGCGAAGCCCCACATGCCTGCCCCGGTCCGGCCGAAGCCCGGCTGCACCTCGTCGGCGATGTAGAGCGCGCCGGCCTCCGAGACCGCCTCCCGGGCCGGCCGGAGGAAGCCGGCGGGCTCGGCCAGGGTCCCGTCCGTCGAGAAGATGCCGTCGGCGATGAACGCCGCGGGCCGCACGCCGTGGCGGCGCATGTCGGCGAAGGCCGCCCGAACGTCCTCGGCCAGCCGCGCGCCGACGTCGACGCCGGGATTCCGGTAGGCGTCCGGCGCCGGCACCGTCCAGACATCGCGGCCGAGGGGGACGGCCGGGCCGAGCGACGGGGAGATCCCCGCCGTGGCCTCGGTGGTCCCGTGATAGGCGTTCCGCGTGATCACCAGACCGGTGCCGCCGGTCTGGTAGCGCGCGATCCGCAGGGCGAGGTCCACCGCCTCGGACCCCGTGCAGGTGTACATGACGTGGCCGAAGGCGGCCGGATAGGTGGACAGCAGCCGCTCGGAGTAGTCGAGCACCGCCTCGTGCAGGTAGCGGGTGTGGGTGTTGAGGGTGGCCATCTGGCGCGTCACCGCCTCCACCACCCGCGGGTGGCAATGGCCGACGCAGGGCACGTTGTTGTAGGCGTCGAGGTAGCGGCGCCCGTCGGCGTCGTACAGCCAGACATCCTCGCCGCGCACGATGTGGACCGGCCGCTCGTAGAAGAGCCGGTACGAGGCGCCGAGGAGGTCGCGGCGCCGGGCGATCAGGGCCTCGGCGGAAGCGGCCGGGGCGGACGTGGAAGACGCGGTCATGGCGTGGCCTCAGGAACGACAGGCCTCGGCGATCGCCGCATCCATCGCCTCCGGCGCCAGGTCGTCGAGGTGCCGGAACTGCTCCCAGACGCCGGCGCTGTTGCGGGTGAGGTAGTCCCGGCGCTCGGGGAAGCGGCGGGCGCGCCATTCCGGGATCAGGAGGCGCAGGGCCATCCGCGTCCGGATCGCCGTCGGCAGCAGCGCGACCTCGGCCTCCGACAACCTCGCGACCGAGGCGTAGCCCCGCAGGAAGGCCAGGGCCGGCCCGAGGGGATGGGCATCGAGGCCGAGCTGGTAGGCCGCCGCGATCGCCACGTCGAACATCCGGGCCGTGCGGACCGTGTCGCCGAAATCGATCACCCCGGTGATCCGGTCCGGATCGTCGGGATCGACGAGGATGTTGTCGCCGCCGAGGTCGTTGTGGACCACCTGATGCGGCAGGTCCGGCAGGGCGGGCACGATCCGCGCGGCGAACGCGTCGAGGATGCCGGCGAGGCGGTCGCGCTGCCCGCCCTCGGGGAAGACGTCGAGCACGGCGCGCAGCCGCCCGGCATGTCGCAGGTCCCAGGAGGAGACGTGGTCCGCCGCCGGGTCCGTGAAGCCCTCAAGCGCACCCTGGAGGCGGGCCAGCAGCGCCCCGGCCGCCCGGCGCTGCCCGTCGGTCCGGGGGCCGGCGGCCTGCGAGCGCCCCGGGGTGAAGGTGGTGAGCCGCACGGTGCGGAGATCCTCCGGCGCGACGGTGATGCGCGCGTCGGGCTCGCCCGCGCGGGTCGGCACGATGCGCGGCAGCGGCAGGTCCGGCGCGGCCCGCGCGACGTGGATCAGGGCGTTGCTGTGCAGGCGGGACACCGCGGGATCCTCGCCGGGGCTCAGGATCTTCAGGAAGTAGGCGATCCCCGCCCCCGCATCGAGGCGAAAGTTTGAATCTTTCTCCCCCGCGAGCCACGACGCCGCGCCGGCGATGCCGTAATGCGCGGCGGCGATGCCCTCGGCGGTGCGGGCATCGACCGGCTCGGCCACGACCGACAGGCCGGCGCCGATGCCGCTCTCGGGGGCGTCGATCGTGGGATGGGACATCGGGGATCCAGACAGGTGCTTCGAGACCGGCGCGCCCTGCGCCCTCAGGCGGGCCGGACCACAGGGGCGTCCGGGAACGCCTCCGGGTAGGCGGCTTGGTAGGCCGCGGCGGCCCGCAGGACGAGGTCGTCCCGGAACCGGGCGGCGACCATCTGCAGCCCGATCGGCAGGCCGCCCGAATCGAAGCCGCAGGGCACCGAGAGTGCGGCCTGGCCGGTCATGTTGAACGGGTAGGTGAAGGGGCTCCAGTCGGTCCAGTCGGTCATGCCCTGCCCCTCGGGGAAGTCGATGCCCGCCGGGATCGCGGTGACCGGCATGGTCGGGGAGAGGAGCAGGTCGTAGCGCGCGTGGAAGCGCGCCATCGTGACCTTCAGCTCGGCCCGGACCTGCTCCGCCGCCAGGAGGTCCGCCGCGCTGGTGCGGCGCCCGATCTCGGCGACGGCGACGAATCCGGGATCCATGCGCGCGCGATCCGTCTCGGTGGGGGCGAAGCGATCCACGAGGACCGCCATGGCGGAGAACCAGATCACCCGCAGCGCCTCCAGGGGCGAGGCGAAGCCGGGATCGGCCTCCTCGACGACGGCGCCCATCGCGGCGAGGCGGGCGGCGGCCCGGTCCACCGCGGCGGCGACCTCGGGATCGACGCGGGCGTAGCCGAAGGTCCGGCTGTAGCCGATGCGCAGGCCCGCGACGCCGCCGCGGGCGGCCTCCGTCCAGTCCGGGACGGGGCTCGGGCAGTCGCCGTACAGGCCGTCCGGGGACGGGCCCGTGACGGCGTTCAGGAACAGGGCGGAATCCGCCACCGTCCGGGTGAGCGGGCCGCGATGGGCCATGTCCCGCAGCGGCGTCGGCGCGTCGGTGGCCAGCCAGCCGAAGGTCGGCTTGATCCCGAAGACGCCGCAGAACGACGACGGGATGCGGATCGAGCCCGCCCCGTCGGATCCCTCGTGCAGCACGCCCATGTTCAGGGCGGCGGCGACGCCGGCCCCGCCCGAGGAGCCCCCCGAGGCCCGATCGGTGCCCCAGGGATTGACGGTGTTGCCGAAGGCCGGGCCGTGGGTCACGCCCTTCCAGCCGAATTCCGGCGACGTGGTCGTGCCGAGGATGACCGCCCCGGCGGCGCGCAGGCGCCGCATCACCAGGATCTCGTCGGTGGCCGGGGCCTCGCCGGTGAGCTTCGAGCCCCGCCGCCACGGGATGCCCTTGACGGCGGTCAGTTCCTTGATCGTCGTCGGCACCCCGTCGATCGGGCTCAGCGCCTCGCCCTTCGCCCAGCGCGCCTCCGAGGCCCGCGCGGCCTCGAGCGCCGGTTCGGGCGCGACATACGCGAAGGCATTCACCTGCGGGTTGAACCGCTCGATGCGTGCCAGCGCCGCCTGCGCGGCCTCCACCGGCGAGACCCGGCCGGACGCGAACAGCGCCCCGAGCTCCACCGCGTCCATCTCGCCGAGATCGGTCCGGGTCGTGCGGATCTGGTCCATCGGGCTCACGCGGCGATCGTGTCGAGGGCACGGCCGACGGCGTCGAACATCGCGCCGATCTGCTCCGCCGTGATGATCAGCGGCGGGCAGAAGCACAGGGAATCGCCGATGGCGCGGGCGATCACCCCCTGTTCGAGGGCGGCGGCCTGGATCGCGGCACCGGCCGCGCCGGGCTTCGCGCCGGGTGCCGTCGCGGGCTTCAGCTCGAGGGCCCCGATCAGGCCGACGCCGCGCCACGTCTTCACCAGGGGATGCTCGGCGAGCCCCGCCAGCCGCTCGAGGAAGAGCGGGCTCAGGCGCCGGCAATTCCCCACGAGGTCGCGCTCCTCGATGATCCGGATGTTCTCCAGGCCCACCGCGCTGGCGACGGGATGGCCCGAGGCCGTGTAGCCGTGGCCGAGCACGCCGAGCCGGGCGGATTCGTCGGCGATCGGCTCGTAGAAGTTCGCGTTCATCAGGATCGCCGAGAGGGGCATGTACGAGGAGGAGATCTGCTTCGAGAGCACCATCACGTCCGGCTCGATGCCGAAGGTCTCGCAGCCGAACATCGCCCCCGTGCGCCCGAAGCCGCAGATCACCTCATCGGCCACCAGCAGCACGTCGTAGCGGCGCAGCACCGCCTGGATCTCCGCCCAGTAGTTCTCCGGCGGGACGTAGACCCCGCCCGAGGCCATCACCGGCTCGCCGAAGAAGGCCGCCACGGTGTCCGGCCCCTCGGCCAGGATCAGCTTCTCGAGCTCGTCCGCCATGCGTCGGGAGAACGCGGCCTCGCTCTCGCCCGGCAGGGCCGACCCCGCGTAGTCGGGGCAGGAGACGTGCCGCATCCGGTCGAGCGGCAGGTCGAAGCTCTCGTGGTTGCGCGGAAGGCCGGTGATCGAGCCCGCCGCGATGGTGACGCCGTGATAGCCCTTCAGGCGGCCGATGATCTTCTTCTTCTCCGGCTTGCCCAGCGCGTTCGAGCGGTACCACGCCAGCTTGACGACGAGGTCGTTGGCCTCGGACCCGGAGGAGGTGAAGTGCACCTTCGACATCGGGACCGGCGCCAGGCTGATCAGCTTCTCGGCGAGGTCGACCGAGGGGCCGTGCGTCTTGTGCGCGAAGATGTGGTAGTACGAGAGCTGGTCCATCTGCCGCTTGGCGGCGTCCGACAGGCGCCGCTCGCCGAAGCCCACGGCGACCGACCAGAGACCCGCCAGCCCCTCGATGTAGCGTCGGCCGGCATTGTCGTAGACGTAGATCCCCTCCCCCCGCTCGATCACGAGCGCACCGGTCTTGTCGTAGTTGCGCAGGTCGACCAGCGGATGGAGCTGGTAGGCGATGTCGCGCGCCTCGACGGAGTTGGGCATGAAGGTCATCAGACGGGTGTCCTGATCGCGGCCGGAAGGGGAACGGGGGCAAGGGAAACGGAGGCGAGGGAGACGGAGGCAGAGGGCGCGGAAGCGGGCGCCTCCAGCGGCGTCGTGCGCGGTCTGCGGCCGGGGATCGCCGCCACGAGGCTGCGCGTGTAGGGCTCGCGCGGGTTCGAGAAGATCTCGGGCCCCGGCCCGATCTCCACGACGGCGCCCTTCTCCATCACCATCACGCGGTCGCAGATCTTGGCCGCCACCCGCAGGTCGTGGGTGATGAACAGGAGCGAGAGGTGCAGCTCCCGCTTCAATTCGTCGAGGAGGTCGAGGATCTGGGCCTGGATCGAGACGTCGAGGGCGCTGACCGCCTCGTCGGCCACGATGATCTCGGGCTTGAGCGCCAGGGCCCGGGCGATGCCGATGCGCTGGCGCTGCCCCCCGGAGAACTCGTGGGGGTAGCGGTCCGCCGCCGAGGCATCGAGGCCGACGCGCTCGAGGAGCGCGGACGCGGCCTTCAGGGCGGTCCCGACATCCTCGCCGTAGGCGATCGGGCCGTCGGCGATGGCCCGCCCGACGCGCACCCGCGGGTTCAGCGAGCCGTAGGGATCCTGGAAGACCATCTGGATCCGCCGCCGCGCCTGCCGCAGGGCCTCGCCCGACAGGCCGGCCATGTCGATGCCGCCGAGGCGCACCCGTCCCCCGTCCGGGTCCTGGAGCCGCACGAGGCACCGCCCCACCGAGGACTTGCCCGATCCGCTCTCGCCGACGATGCCCAGGGTCTCGCCGCGGACGAGGGTGAACGTGACGTCGCGCACCGCCGCGACCGTCCGGGGCGCCCGGAACAGGCCGCCGCCGAGCGTGTAGCTCTTGGTCAGACCCTCGACGTCGAGGACCGAGTCCCGGGGCGCCGCCCGCGCCGCCCGGCCGGCCCCGGCCTCCATGTCGGGGATCGCGGCGATCAGCTTGGCGGTATAGGGGTGCTGCGGCCGCTCGAGGACGTCCGCGGCGCGGCCCTCCTCGACGATCCGGCCGTGCTGCATCACCGCCACCCGGTCGGCGATCTCGGCGACCACGCCGAAATCGTGGGTGATGAACATCACCGCCATGCCGCGCCGGGCCTGGAGATCGCGGATCAGGCGCAGGATCTGCGCCTGCGTGGTGACGTCGAGGGCCGTGGTCGGCTCGTCGGCGATCAGCACCTGCGGTTCGAGGGCCAGCGCCATAGCGATCATCACGCGCTGCCGCTGGCCGCCCGAAAGCTGGAACGGGTACGCGGCGGCGGCGCGCGCCGGGTCGGGCAGGCCGACCTCGGCCAGCAGTTCGAGGGCCCGGCTCCGGCGCGTCCGGGGCGTCAGCAGGCCGTGCGCGGCGAAGACCTCGGCGATCTGCGCCTCGATCCGCATCAGCGGGTTGAGGGCCGTCATCGGCTCCTGGAAGATCATCGCGATGCGCCGCCCGCGCATCGCGTAGAGCTCCGCCTCGTCGAGGGTGAGCAGGTCGGTCCCGCCGAGGAGGATCCGGCCGCCGACCAGCCGCACCGTCTCCGGCAGAAGGCCCATCGCGGCGTTGGCCGACATCGACTTGCCCGAGCCGCTCTCGCCGACGATGCAGAGGATCTCGCCGGCCCTCAGCGTGAGGCTGACCCGGTCGACGGCGTAGGGGCGGTCCGCGCCGGACGGCAGGGCGACGGCGAGCTTCTCGACGACGAGGACCGGCTCGCCGGGGGCGTGGTTTTGGGGCGCGTGGTTTCGGGGGGCGACGGTCATGGCTGCGCCCCTCATCGCGTCCTGCGCGACAGGCGCGGGTTGAGGGCGTCGTTCAGCCCCTCGCCGACGAGGTTCAGGGCGAGCACCGTCAGGAGGATCGCGACGCCGGGAAAGAGGCTCACCCACCACGCCTGCCGGATCACCGTGCGCCCGGCGCCGATGACGTAGCCCCACGACATGATGTTGGGGTCGCCGAGCCCCATGAACGACAGGGCGCTCTCCAGCAGGATGGCGGCCGCCACCATCATGGTGCCGAGGACGATGACCGGCGAGAGCGTGTTGGGCAGGATCTGCCGCAGGATGATCGGGCCGCTGCGCTGGCCCGACAGCACCGCGGCCTGCACGAATTCCCGCCCGCGCAGCGCCATCACCTCGCCGCGCAGGAGCCGGGCCACCGGCGGCCAGCTCACAATCGCGATGGCCGTGACGATCGAGACGAGGCTCGGCCGGAAGATCGCCACCAGCACCACCGCGAGGGCGAAGTTCGGCACGCTCTGGAAGAACTCGGTGAAGCGCATCAGCAGGTCGTCGACCCGGCCACCGAAGTAGCCCGCGACGGCCCCGATCGGGATGCCGATCAGCAGGGCCGCGAGGGTCGAGACGAAGCCGACCAGCAGCGACACCCCGGCCCCGTGGGCCACCGCGGAGGCGATATCCCGGCCCATCGTGTCGGTGCCCAGCGGGTAGCCGCCGTTGGTGAAGGGCGGCAGGAACGGGCGCTGCACCATCGCCCAGGGGGAGCGCGGGTAGAGCGCCGGCGCCGCGATCGCCAGGACGAGCACCAGGACGAGGATGACGATTCCCACCACCGCGCCGCGGTTGCGGGCGTATCGGGCCCAGAACGCCGTCATGCCGCAGCTCCGATACGGGGATCCACCAGCCGGTAGAGGATGTCGGTGATGAGGTTGAAGGCCAGCACCATCGCGGCGGAGACGACGAAGATACCGAGGAGGAGGTTGTAGTCGCGCTGCTCGAGGGCCTCGAACATCAGCCGGCCGATGCCCGGCCACGCGAAGACGGTCTCGATCAGCACGGCGCCGCCGACGAGTTGCCCCGCCTGGAGGCCCGCCAGTGTCACGACCGGGAGGATGGCGTTGCGCAGGATGTGGCGGACCAGCACGACGCGGGGACGCAGTCCCTTCGCGCGGGCGGTCCGCACGAAGTCCAGCCGGCTCACCTCCAGCACGGAGGCCCGGGTCATGCGGGCGTAGACCGCCATGAAGAACAGGCCGAGCGTCAGGGCCGGCAGCACGAGGTGATGAAGGATATCGGCCGCCCGTTCGAGGCCGCTATAGCCGGAGCCGACGCTCTCGTAGCCGAAGCCGGGAAACCACCCGAGCTGCACCGAGAACAGCAGCACCGCCATCAGCGCCAGCCAGAACAGCGGCGTGGCGTAGAAGAGAAGGGCGAGGGTCGAGATGACGGAGTCGGAGATCTTGCCCTGGCGCGAGGCCGCCAGCGCCCCGGCCGCCACGCCGAGGACGAGGGAGATCAGGAAGGCCGAGCCCGACAGGAGCAGGGTGGCGGGCAGCCGGTCGGCGATCAGGTCGATCACCGGCATGCCCTGGCGGTAGGAATAGCCGAAGTCGAGCCGCAGGACGTTCGCGAGGTAGGTCAGGAGCTGGATCGGGAGCGGCCGATCGAGGCCGAAGCGCTCGCGCAACTGCTGCAGGAAGGCGGCGTCGGCATCGCCGGCCTCGCCCGCCATCACCGAGGCCGGATCCCCCGGCGCCGCGTGGATGAGCGCGAAGTTGAGGATGACGATCCCGACCAGGATGAGCGCCATCTTGCCCAGGCGCGAGGCGATGAAGCGGGGCATGACGGGTGTGGTCCTCCGCGCGCGGGAGCCCCGCCGGAACGGCCGGCGGCTCGGGGTCGGACGGGGCCCCGCGATCGGGGCCGCTGGATGAGGCGTCGTGCGGGCCGGTCCGGCGCCGTCAGCGCTTGATCCACGTGTCGCGCAGCGAGTCGTTGAGACCGTTGGCGGTGGTGATCAGGTCCTGGACGTTGCACCGGTAGATGACCGGGAAGCGCAGATCGAGCAGCCACGCCACGGGCACGTCGGCCTGAACCGCCTTCTGGACCTCGTCGTAGAGATCCTGGCGCTTCTCGGCCGGCGTCGCCAGCGCCGCCTTGGCGAACAGCGCGTCCACGGTCGGGTTCGAGTAACCCTCGACGTTGTTCCAGGGATTGCCCTTGGAGATCTGCGAGGTGATGTAGTTCCGCTCGACGCCGAGGGCCGGGTCGCCGTTCTGGAACAGGAAGGTGAAGGCCATGTCGTAGTCCCATTGGGACACGCGCTGGTTCCAGCCCGCCACGTCGGTGGCCTGGATCTCGACGGGGATGCCGACCTCGCCGAGATTCTGCTTCACCGCCTCCGCCCAGCGCTGCCACGTCTCGCCGTAGGGAAGCGGCAGCAGCTTCAGCGGCTTGCCGTCGTAGTGCATCTCGGCGAGCAGCGCCTTCGCCTTCTTCGGATCGTGCGGATACTGCGGCTGGACGGACTTGTAGAACGGCGTCGTCCCGGCGATCGGACCGGTGGCGACCTTGCCGATCCCGTTCCACAGGACGTCGAGGGCGAACTGCCGGTCCATGGCGTACATGACCGCCTGGCGGAACCGCACGTCGTTCATCGGCGGCTTCCGGTTGTTGAGCCAGAGAAACGACAGGGGCGAGTCGAACTCCTGACCCTTCTGCGAGACGCAGGTGTTCTTCAGGGCCGTCAGCCGCGGCACGTCGAAATTCTCGACCGACCCGCCCGGCAGCACGTCGACCTTGCCGGTCTCGTAGGCAACGGCGCGCGAGGCGCCGTCCGGGATGACGTGATAGTAGATGTCCTGAAGATACGGCTTGCCCGCTAGATAGTAAGCCTCGTTCTTCACGAGGTGGATCGCGCTCCCCTTCCGCCAGCTCTCGAACTTGAACGGCCCGGTGCCGATCGGCCTGTCGTTCGCCGGGTTGGAGGCGTAGTCGGTACCCGCGTAGATATGTTTGGGCACCATCGGCATCACCCAGAAGGCGAAGCTGCGGATGAAGGGCTCGAAGGGCTCCTTGAGGGTGAAGACCACCGTGTGATCGTCCGGCGCACCGACATCGGCCACACGCGTCATCGTGTTCCTGTGACGCGGCTGCGTCTTCATCAGGAATTCGTTGACCGAGAACAGGACATCCGCGGAGCTGAATGGCTTTCCATCGTGCCACGTCACGCCTTGATTGAGGTGGAACGTGTAACGCAGTCCGTCAGGGGAGATATCCCAGCTCTTCGCGAGGGACGGCAACGGCTTGAGCTTGTCGTCGTAGCGCAGCAATCCTTCGTAGATCTGCCCGGCCACGAGCTGCGTCGGCGCGTTGGTCACGAGACCGAGCATCAGGCTGGGTGGTTCCGGCTGAACGATCAGGTTGGCGCGACCGCCCGAGACGGGCTGCGCCTGTCCGACAGATGGCAGGGCGAGAACCGATATCGTGAGCAAGGCTCGAAGAATGTTCGACATGAAAGCTCCGTACACTGCCACGACATGCGCGGAAAAATCGAACCCGTGAAAACCCTATTCGCTCTGATCTTGTCGTGCTCGAGATCTACTCTTCGCCGCCCGAAGGCCGGCGGCCTGACCCGAACGGGTGGGCGAGGCTGTCCCGCCCCCGGCGGCGCTTAGCGATATATCGGTATATCATTTCCGAATCAGTGATTTGTCAAACCGAGGCGGCGGAAAAAGACGTCACGCGGCGCCTCATTGTGCGTCACGGTCGCTCAAATATTGAGCCCGCAGGCTGGTGTGTTCAGGCGGGATCTATTCACTCTGAATCGCGCGGGAGACCAGCGACACTTGCTCGGTTCGGGCCCGCACCCCTGTCGGGGACGGATCCGTCCCTCACAGCATCCGGAATCGACAGGAAGGGACATTCGCATCCGGCAACGCGTGCCGGGCTGAGGTCTGCTTGGGAGCTGCCGGGGGCGACCGGCGAACCTCCCGACGGGCGCGGAGCAACCGGCTGATCCTGGCCGATACCGGTCTGTTCGCTGCGACGCCCGACCGTGAGCGAGTGGATGCTCGCTTGGCCCAGGCGCGAGTCGGAGAGTGCCCGAGAGGGGATCTTCGGAAGAACCGCATGCCGTCTCTAGGATCGAATGGGGCGCGGCGGATCGGCAGAGGCCGTCGCCGTCCTGGGTGCTCGCGAGCGGACGCGGTGAGATGAGGGCGCTCGGACGTTGCCGTGCGATCATCCGCTTTCGGCGACCGGTCGGGGTCGGTTGCCTCGGGATCTCAGCGCGCGCGCCCGCGCCGGCAGGACGACCGCGCACCGCAGACGTCAGCTCGGATGAGCAATTCGCATTTTCCGAAGCACACCATACGATAATCGTACTTCTCATCTGCGGCCCGTTCCAGCAGACCCGACTCACCAATCACCGTCGCCGACCCCGCGTACAGCAGGTCCAATCCTGCCGGTTCCGACGCCGCCGGCGGATCTCGTGATTGAAGAGTCTGCGAGCTTTCGGGAGCTGACATGGCAGTCGAAACCACCGACACCCTGGTCGTGGGAGCGGGCCAGTCGGGGATCGCGATGAGCGAGCATCTCAGCGCATTGAAGATCCCGCACATCGTGCTGGAGCGGAGCCGTATCGCGGAGAACTGGAGCTCCATGCGCTGGGACTCGCTCGTGGCGAACGGGCCGGCGTGGCACGACCGCTTCCCGAACCTAGAGTTCGAGGATGTGCATCCGGACGCTTTTCCGGGCAAAGATCGCGTCGCGAGATACTTCAACGATTACGCCGCGATGATCGAGGCTCCCATACGGACCGGCGTGGAGGTCAGGCTCGTCAGGCACAGCCAGGGTCGCCCCGGCTACACCGTGACGACGTCGGACGGCATCTTCGAGGCGCGGCGCGTCGTTGCCGCGACCGGGCCGTTCCAAGTGCCCTCGTTCCCGGACATCGTTCCCGGGGACGCGGCCGTCCATCAGTTACACTCCTCAGCGTACAAGAATCCGGGCCAGCTGGCGGACGGCGCCGTGCTGGTCGTCGGATGCGGCGCGTCCGGCTCGCAGATCGCGGAGGAGCTCTGCAAGGCTGGACGGCGTGTCTACTTGTCCGTCGGCGAGCACTACCGGCCGCCCCGCGCCTATCGCCAGCGGGATTACTGCTGGTGGCTGGGTGCGCTCGGCCTCTGGGACGAAGTCAAGTCGAAGCGCAAGAAGCGCCACGTCGCCTTCGCGGTGAGCGGCTACGAGGGCGGCCGGACCGTCGATTTCCGGCGCCTGGCGCATATGGGCGTCACGTTGGTCGGCGTGACCCAGGCTTACGAGAACGGCACGCTCCACTTCGCGGACGACCTCGTGCGGAACATCGCCGAGGGCGACGAGGCCTATTTCGAGGTCCTCCGGGACGCCGACGCCTATATCGCGCGCAAGGGCATGGACCTGCCGCCCGAGCCCGAGGCGTGGCAGCGCTACGAGGACCCGGACTGCCTCAAGGAGCCGATCCTCAGCCTCGACTTGGGCAGAGCCGGCATCGGCACCATCCTGTGGGCGACCGGCTTCCGGTACGATTTCAGCTGGCTCGACGTCGACGCGTTCGACGAGCAGGGCATGCCCCTGCACAAGCGCGGCGTCTCCGCGGAGAACGGCATCTACTTCCTCGGCCTGCCCGACCTGACCAACCGCGCCTCCGCCTTCATCTACGGCTGCTGGCAGGACGCGAAGCACATCGCCGATCACATCGTCATCCAGCGCAACTACGACGCCTATACCCGGGCCTGACGGGCCGGAACCGGGCCGGAGCCGCCGCAGGAAACGGCCGTCGGCCGTGAGATCGCCCGTGCCAGCCTTTCAGTAGCCCCGCGTCAGGTCCACGCGGTGCTCGGGCGCGCGGCCCGCGCGCACCCGGTGGATGTTCTCGGCGATCTGCCGGGCCGCGGAGGCGGGGATCGCCACCGAGGCGAGGTGAGGCGTGACGAGGACGCTCTCCATCCCCCAGAGCGGGTGTCCCGCCGCGAGCGGCTCGGTCTCGAACACGTCGAGCGTCGCCCCGCCGAGGTGGCCGGCCGCCAGAGCCGCAACCAGCGCCGCCTCGTCGATCACGGCCCCGCGCGACACGTTGATGAGCGCGGCGCCCCGCGGCAGCGCAGCGATCTCGGCCGCTCCGACCAGGCGCCGGGTCTCAGGGGTCAGCGGCAGCATCACCACCAGGATCTCGCTCCGCGCGAGAAACGGGATCAGCGCGTCCGGTCCCGCGTGGCAGTCGACTCCGGGAAGCGCCTTCGGCGTGCGCGACCAGCCGGCGACGGAGAACCCCTGCCGCGCAAGTTCGAGCGCCGCCGCGCCGCCGAGCTCGCCGAGGCCCAGCACGCCGACCCGGATTCCCCGGGCCTCGCGCGGATGGACGTAGTGCCAGCGGCCGGCCCGCTGGGCCGCCTCGAACGCCGGGATGTCGCGGGCGTAGCGCAGCACCGCGAACAGCACGTAGTGGGTCATCATCCGTGCCATCTCGGGGTCGGACAGGCGGGTGATCGGCACGTCGGGCAGGTCGTCCCGGCCGACGAGCGCGTCGGCGCCCGCGCCCAGGATGGTGACGAGCCGCAGGCCGGGATGCCGCGCGAAGAAGCCGGCCGGCGGCTTCCAGACCAGCGCGTAGCGGACATCGTCCCCCGGACCGATCTCGTCCGGCGTCCTGACGCGCACGTCCGGCAGCAGCGCCTCCAGCGCCGCGCGCCAGGGCTCGATCGGGTCGACGGCGCTCGCGAAGACCAGGGTCTCGGTCACGCGCGGGCCTCCCGCACCAGGGTGGCGAGGGCGGTGATGGCGAGCTCGTAGCCGAGGCCGCCGAGCCCCGCGACCACGCCGGTCGCCGCCCGCGAGACGTAGGAATGGTGACGGAAAGGCTCCCGCTTCCAGATGTTGCTCATGTGAGCCTCGACGATGGGGCCGGGAAAGGCCAGCAGCGCGTCGAGGATCGCCACGGAGGTGTAGGTGAGCCCGGCCGCGTTGATGACGAGGCCCGCGGCCGTCCCCCGCGCCTCCTGGATCCAATCGACGAGCACGCCCTCGTGGTTCGACTGCCGGAAGTCGAGGCCGACCCCGACGCTCTCGGCGTGCCGCTCGCAGCGCGCCTTGAGCGCGGGGAAGCTCTCCGTGCCGTAGGTGCCGCTCGGGTCGAGCCCGTACAGGTTGGCGTTCGGGCCGTTCAGGAAGAGGATCGGGATCGGCGCGGTCATGGAGCTTTCCTCGGGTCTTTCCTCGGGCGTTCCTCAGGGGCTCGCTGCGCCGGGCACGGCTTCAGCGCGGCACCCGCCGCTCGATGACGGGCGCGACCATGCCGGGGATGTAGGCGTCCGAGATGAAGGCCCGGCAATGGGTCTCGAAGGCCTCCACGAGGCGCGAGCGGTTGAGCTGCTTCAGGCGCGCGAGGCCGATGCGCATCGGGCGATGCGTGCCGGCGAGCCGCACCCGCCGGAGCCGCTTCCCGTCGAGCGCGAGGTCGGAGCGCGGGCGCACGTTGAACAGGGTGTAGCCGTGGCCGTTGGCCACCATCGTGCGCACCACCTCCTGGTGGGCGGAGCGCGCGGCGATCTTCGGCTGCAGGCCCTCGGCCATGAACAGGGCGAGGAAGTATTCGCGGCTCAGCGGCAGGTCGAGCAGGATCATCGGCTCGTCCACGATGTCGGCCATCGCAACGGCGGCATGCTCCGCCAGCGGGTGCCCCTCCGCCACCAGGACGTGCGGCGGCAGGTCGACGAGCGGGGTGAAGTGGATGTCGTCCGGCACGTGCAGGTCGTAGGTCAGCACGACCTCGGTCTCGGAGCGGCGCAGGCCGATGATGAGCTGTTCCTGGTCGCCCTCGACGTAGCGGATCTGCGTGGCCGGGAAGGCGGTGGTGAAGGCGTGGGCGAGTTCGGGCACCAGCATCGGCGCGAGCGTCACCATGCAGCCGAGCGAGAGGGGGCCCCGCACCTGTCCTCCCGCCTCGGACGCCAGGGTGTAGAGGCCTTCGGCCTGCTCCACGAGGGCCTTGGCTTCGCGCAGCACCTCGCGGCCGATCGGCGTCAGCGTGAGCCCCTGCGCGTGGTGACGGACGAAGAGCTGCACGGAGAGTTCCCGCTCCAGATGCGCGATGGCCGTCGAGATCGAGGGCTGCGAGATGTGGATGCGCTCGGAAGCGAGCGTGATGCTGCCGGTCTGGCCGGCGGCGATGAAGTATTCGAGCTGGCGCAGGGTGAACCGCATTCGCTGCCTTCAGCGAGCGGCCGGCCCGACCTCGATGCCGCCTCGCGTCCCGTCCTCGATCATAGGTCGCCCGGGACTCCGTAGCTCGGGGCGGAGACCGGGTCGAGGGCGCGGGTGACGTAGGCTTCGAGCTGCGGCCGGTAGAGGTCCCACAGCGCGGCGAGGCCGGCAATCGGGCAATCCTCCGTCCAGTCGACGCGCAGGTCCGCGACGGGCCACGCGACCTCGCGCACCAGCATCAGGCCGGCCGACCGCACCGGGCCGGCCTCCCCGCCGGCGGCGAGGGCCGCCCGCATCGCGACGAGCAGACGATCGCCGAGATGGCCGGACGTGCCGAGGAAAGCCTCGACCATGGCGGCGGGCACGCGCGCGTCGGCCAGCAGGTTGCCGCCGCAGGCGACGTTCTCGGCGCGCGCCTCGGCCCAGGTCCCGAGCGCCTTGGGCCCGGAATGGATCGCCGTGCCGCCAGCCGCGTCCACGACGAGCACTTGGCGGTACGCCATCGGGCCGCCGGTCCGCCGCAGGACGGCGACGGTCTCCTCGGCGTCGACGCCGAGCGCCATCAGGTCCAGGGCGCGCCGGCCGAGCCGCGGGTCGGTCACGTTCTGGCTCGCGACCGCGCCGATCCCCGCACGGGCATGGGCGCACCGCGCCGCGACGGCGGGCGAGGAGGACGAGACCGCGACGCCGAACATGCCGGTCGACGCGCAGCGCGCCACGATCGAGAACGTCATGCCGCCTCCGGAATCACCGCGATGGCGTCAATCTCGACCAGCCACTCGGGCCGTGCGAGCGCGGAGACCACGATCCCGGTTGAGACCGGATGGACGCCCTTCAACCAGCGGCCGACCGTGCGGTAGACCGGCTCACGGTAGCGCGGGTCGACGAGGTAGATCGTGATCTTGCAGATGTGCTCGAGCCGCGATCCGGCCTCTTCCAGCAGCATCGCGATGTTGGCCATCGCCTTCTCGGCCTGACCGGCGGCGTCGCCGATCGCGACGCTCTCGGAGCTGTCGAGGTCCTGACCGATCTGGCCGCGCACGAAGACCATCTGGCCCCGGGCCACCACGGTCTGGCAGAGATCGTTGTCGAGCTGCTGCTCCGGATAGGTGTCGCGGGTGTTGAAGGGACGGATCCGCTTGTGGACGGTCATCGGGTCGTTCCTACCTCGGGCAAGAGCGCAGGCTGCCTGTCGCTGCGGCGCCGAGGGGCGCCCCGAGAACAGGGCGGCCCGCCATGGCAGGCAGAGGGCACGCACCCGGCCGCGCGACGCATCGGGATCGAACGGTGGCGCTCGCCTTCAGGCTTGAGCGCATTGAGGATAGCAATCCGGTCGGTCTCAACAACAAGCACTTGCTGGGGTCGTAGTTCGGAAAATCCGAAGCCGCCGAGGGCTCCGGGGGCGGGCGCGAGCGCCGCGTTCGAGGCCGCGCATCAATCCTCCGGCTTCGTGCGCTGCATCGACGGACGCCGCGCGAACGCCTCGTACCACGCGGCCGCAGCGGGCCGTCCGGTGCGCCAGCCGAGGTCGGGAAAGCGGAAATCGAGGTAGCCGAGAGCGCAGGCCGTGGCGACCGTGCCGATGTCGAGCGCGCCCGCAGGCCCGACGCGGGTCGCCTCGATCCGGTCGAGGGCGCCGGCGACCTTCGCGATCTGCCCCACCTCCCAGGCATCCCAGCGCGACGAGGCCGGCCGCATCACGCGCTCGTAGCGGAGCAGCAGCGCGGCATCGAGCAGCCCATCGGCGAGGGCTTGGCGGGCGAGCGCGTCCCAACGGGCCTCGCCCTCCGGGAAGAGGCGAGGACCGACGGAGCGCGCGTCGAGGTACTCGCAGATCACCCGGCTGTCGAACAGCGCGGTTCCATCGGCCAGCACCAGGGCCGGGATCTTGCCGAGCGGGTTGTGGCCCACCGTCTCGGGATTCCGTTCTGTCGGCGTGGCCGTGACCGGAACGATCTCGATCGCCTCGGCCTGACCGGTCTCGTGGGCCAGGACCAGGACCTTGCGGACATAGGGCGAGGTTCGCGCGTAGAGGAGCTTCATCGGACCGGATCGTCCTGTCACGAGCCCGTCCGGCCCGCTTGTCCATTCGGGCTACCCGGCTCGGCCGGGAAGGCGACGAGGCCTGCCTGCGGCACGAGCAGGGCCACCGGCGATCCGGGGGCGTAGGTGGCGAGCGCCCCGTGCCCCGGCATCCGCACCACCACCCGCCCGCCGCTCATGGGACCGGAACGGAGGTCGGCGTGCAGGTCGATATGCAGGTCGATGTGCGAGCCCTGGTAGACGAGGGCCGCGACCTGGGCCGGCAGGGTGCCGCTCTCGCCCGCCGGGCGCACGCCGAGGTGATCCGGCCGCACGAACACGTCGACCGCGGCGCCGGTCGCACAGTCCCGCAGGGTGTCGGCCTCGACCTCGCGGCGCAGGTCACCGACCGCGACCGTCGCGCGCTCGCCCGCCCGCGCTTCGAGGCGGCCGGGCAGGAGGTTCACGTCGCCGATGAAGCCCGCCACGAAGCGGTCCTGCGGGTGACGGTACACCTGATCCGGCGTGCCGATCTGCCGGACGCGACCGGCCGACATCACGATGATCCGGTCCGACATGCTCAGTGCCTCGCCCTGGTCGTGCGTGACGAAGACCGTCGTCACGCCGAGCCGGCGCTGGATCTCCTTCAGCTCGACCTGCATCGCCCCGCGCAAGTTCTTGTCGAGCGCCGAGAACGGCTCGTCGAGGAGCAGGACCTTCGGGCGGATGACGAGGGCGCGGGCGAGCGCGACGCGCTGCTGCTGGCCGCCGGAGAGTTGCCGGGGCGAGCGGTCCGCGAAGCCCGAGAGCTTCACGAGGGCGAGAACCTCCTCCACGCGCGCGGCGATCTCCCGTTTCGGCACGCCGCGCACGCGCAGACCGTAGCCGACGTTCTTCGCGACGCTCATGTGCGGGAACAGGGCGTAGTTCTGGAAGACGATGCCGACCTCGCGCTCGTAGGGCGGAGTGGCGGTCACGAGGTCGTCCCCGATGAAGATCTCGCCCGCATCCGCCTCCAGGAAGCCCGCCATCAGGTTGAGCAGGGTGGTCTTGCCGCAGCCCGAGGGTCCGAGCAGCGTCAGGAACTCGCCCTGCTCCACCTGCAGCCAGCTCTCCTCCAGCGCGGTGACCGCGCCGAAGCGCTTGACCACGCCGTCGAGGCGGACCGCCGGTCTTGCCCGGGGGGCCGCGGCTGTGCCGGGGAGGGTCGCCGGCGCGGTGAGATCAAGAGCCTTGCTCAACATTCAGAACCTTGCCGAGCCCGAGGAACGTGTTGGCGACAATCAGGGCGAGGGCCGTGACCGCGATGTAGATCACCGAGACGGCCGCGAGCGTCGGGTCCGCGAACTCGCGGACGTAGCCGTACATCGCCACCGGCAGGGTCTGGGTCGCCTGCCCCGTCACGAAGAGCGAGGCGGTGAACTCGTTGAAGGACAGGATCGCCGCGAACAGCCAGCCGCTGGCGAGGCCGGGCGCGAGGAGCGGCAGGGTCACGGTGGTGAGCACGCGGCCCGGCCGGGCGCCGAGGCTCGCGGCGGCCAGCTCCAGCCGCTCGTCGATGTTCTGCAGCGAGATGTAGACCGAGCGGATCACGAAGGGCAGCACCACCACGACGTGGGTGAGGACCACGACGGAGAAGCCCCGCGCCGCACCGATGCCGGTGGCCAGGACCAGGAGGCCGAGGCCGATGGTGAAGTGCGGCACGATCAGCGGCGAGAGCAGCACGCCCTCCAGCGCCGCCTTGAAGCGGAAAGCGTATCGCTTCAGGGCGATCGCGAAGCCGGTGCCCACGGCGAGCGCGAGCGTGGAGGCCCAGGCGGTGACGACGAGGCTGTTCCACAGGCCCGTCTGGAAATCCCGGTAGGTCAGGGCCCGGGTGAACCAGCGCGTCGAGTACTTGGCCGGCGGGAAGCTCAGGATCGCCCGGTCGTTGAACGCGGCGAGCGTCACCACGAAGGCCGGCAGCACGATGAAGGCGAGGATCAGCCCGACGAGGACCCTGCCGGAGATCCCGAGAAGCCGGGTGCGGAGGCCGCGGCGCATCAGTGGCCTCCGAACGCTTCGAGCGGGCGGGCGCAGCGGCGCACGAGCCACATCGTTCCGAGCGCCAGGACGAGGCCGGCGAGGCTCAGGGACGCCGCGACCGGGAAATTGAAGGAGGACAGGCCGAGCTGGTAGACCAGGGTCGAGACGACCCCGACCTTTCCGCCGCCGATCACCTGGGGCGTCGCGAAGGCGCTGAACGTCCAGGCGAAGGCGGTGGTGAAGCCCGCCACCACGCCGGGCATCGAGAGCGGCAGCGTCACGGTGAGGAACGTGCGCACCGGCCCGGCGCCGAGGCTCTGGGCCGCGCGCTCGTAGTCGCGGTCGATATGCGCGAGGGCCGCGGCCAGCATGATGACCATCACCGGCAGCGTGACGTGCACGAGGGCGACGATCACCCCGAGCTCGGTGAACATGAGCTGGATCGGCCGCTCGATCAGGCCGAGCTGGCGCAAGGTGGCGTTCACGAAGCCGGAATTGCCGAGCACCACCGTCCAGGCATAGGTGCGCACCACCTCGCCGAGGAAGAGCGGGGTCACCGCGACGATCAGGATGACGGACTTCAGCAGCAGCGAGCGGGTGCGCACCAGGGCGTAGGCGACGGGGTAGCCGACGACCAGGGTGATCAGCGCCGTCTCGAAGCAGATCAGCACCGTGTCGCGCAGCGCCCGGAGCACGATCGGGCGGCCGAGATCGGAGAAGTTCTCCAGCGTGAGACCGCCGACGTCGAGGGATCCCGGCACGTAGGCGTGCAGGCTGTAGCGCAGGATCGCCGCCATGGCGGCCACGATGGCGGCGGCGACCAGCACCGCCGGCGTCACGAACAGCGGCAGGAAGGGCCGGCGGCGGATCGCGGGTGTCATGAGGCTTCCCGTCGAGCGAGGCGCATGGCGCGGGCCCTAGCGCGCCATGATGTTCTCGGCGAACCACTTGCGCCAGAGCGCGGTCTTCTCGGCCCGGAGCTTCGGGTCGATGTTGATCGCCTGGGTCTTCCACTGCTCGGCGGTGGTGAACACACCCGGCAGCTTGGCGATCTCGGGATCGACCTTGGCGTTGGTGACGGTCGGGCTGCCCTTCTTCAGCTGCGCGATCTTGGCCTGTACTTCGGGATCGAGAGCGATGTTGATGAACTTGTAGGCGAGCTCTGCCTTCTTGGACCCCTTGTTGATCGCGACCGTGTCGATGCCGAGAACCCCACCCTCCTTGGGGATCACCACGGTGACCGGCACGTCCTGGCCCTTCATGTAGTAGGCGTTCATGGTCAGCACGACCTGAACGGGCGTCTCGCCGGTGGCGATCAGCTGCTGGCTGTTGGCGTCGTTGGTGTAGAAGGCCCGGAAGTTCGGCTTCAGCGCCTCCAGCTTGGCCTGCCCCTTTTCCCAGGTCGCCGGGTCGCCGCCCGAGAGCAGCGCCGAGACGGCGATGATGTGGCTCGGGTCGAAATCGGGCGCGGCCAGGCTGTTCTTGAGCTTCGGGTCCCAGAGATCGGCCCAGGAGCCGAAGGTCATGCCCTTGGGCGTCAGGTCCGCGCGGTAGCCGATCGTGTAGACGTAGCCCCAAGTGCCGAGATGCGCCGGGCTGACCCGGGCCTGCTCGACGAGGTTCGCCGCGTTCGGGATCTTGGCCATGTCGAGCGTCTCGAACAGGCCGTCATTGACGTAGAGCCAGCCGACATGGGCGGTCGTGAAGGTCACATCGCTCTCGGGCGCGTCCTTGGCGAGCTTGGCCTTGTTGAGCCGGTCGATGGTACCGCCGGTGATGTACTCGACCTCGGCGCCGGTCTCCGCCTTGAACTTCGTGGCGATGGCCTCGTCGATCAGATCGCGGAAGCTGCCGCCCCAGGTGCTGACGACGAGCTTCTCGGCCGCCTGCACCGGGATGATGGATGCGACCAGGGCGGAGGCCGCGAGGAGCGGGGTCAGAAGACGCATCACGTCGACAGTTCCTTTCTCTGCAGTACCGCGCGCCGAGCAAATCGAATGCCAGAGATGTATTTTATCCTGGAGAAACTGTTCCGGTTTCGATCGAGATTCGCCCCGTCAGAGCGCGGTCTCGATTTTCGATCATTTCACGCCGATCGATCATCCAAGCGCCCCCTCCCGGAAACGGCCGCACGGACTATCGGCGCCTATCCCGGACATGTCTCTCCGGACGCGGGCGCTGCGTCTGCCTCGAGCTTCTGCGTCACGCCCGCTCAGGACGTCCTGCCGACGTCACGTGGAGAGCTGTTCGTCCTCAACCCGAGCAGATCTCGATAGGAAAGGCTAAATGGCCGCACCCGCTCATCAAGCACGATTTCCGGAAGCGTCTGGATCGGAAATCCTGAGGCAGACGACGATCGGGTTCGGATCGCGCTCGAGGCCGCGGTCAGGATGTGGAGAACCGTCGGTCGACGGCGCGAATGTCGCGGTGGCCGCACAGCGCCCTTGTGGTGCCGAACGCCGGGCGGCCTATCGCCGGCGACTTGGCGACACCCGCCTGAGCGTAGGCGCCCGACCCGCCAGGAAGGCCGGGTCGGTCATTCGGCGCGTGTAGATCGGAGCCCCATCGCCGGGGCCCGCGCCCTCCGGCGTATCGGAGCGCCTCAAGACCTGCGCCGTCGATGAGTGATCCAGCGGTCGCAGATCGCCCGGGCGGACGTCGATCCGCGCCCCCGCCATCGCGATCGTGGCCCGCCGCGCGGCGGGCCACGATCGTCGTGTCCTCCTGGAGGCCCTGCCTCGGAACACGCAGGCGCCGGAGATGGACGCTCTCACCAGCGATAGATCAGGCTACCGATGACTCGTGCCGGCTGGTTGAAGTTGCAGAACCCGAACGAGCAGGTCGTGTAGTTACGGTCGAAGATATTGTAGGCGTTGATCTGCGCCCGGAAGCCCTTGTACTTCGGATCCAGCGCCGCGAAGTCGTAGGCGACCAGCGCGTCGTAGAGGGTGACCGCGGTGTTGCGCACCGTGTTCTGGTCGTCGGCGAAGCTGGATCCGATGAAGCGGATGCCGCCGCCGATCTGCAGACCGCGCAGGGCCGAGGAAGGCGGGAAGGCGTAGGTCAGGAACGACGCGTAGGTGTCGCTGGGGATGCCGGACACGCGGTTCCCGGCGATCGACTGACCGGTGGCCGAGACCGAGTTCACGAACCGGATGTCGACGTGTGTGTAGGCGATCGTCAGGTTCGTGCCCGGCGCGAGGTTGGCCGTGGCCTCGGCCTCGAAGCCCGTCGAGCGCACGGCGCCGCCGGCGGTCTGGAATGCGAGGTTGCCCGCGTCGGGGATCAGGATGTTCGACTGGTTGATGTCGAAGCCGGCGAACGCCGTCTGGATATTGGTGCCGGGGATCAGGTACTTGACCCCGGCCTCGATCTGGTCGCCCGTGGCGGGCTTGAACGCCTGCCCGTTCCGGTCGATGCCCACCTGCGGCGTGAAGGTCGTGGCGTAGCTGGCGTAGGGCACCAGCCCCGGTGCCAGGACGTAGCCCAGGCCGACCCGGCCCGTGAAGGCGCTGTTGTCCTGACGTGAGACCGCGCTGTCCGGCGTCGCGTAGTTGTTCTGGAAGACCCAGTCGTGCCGCCCGTTCAGCGTCAGGATGAAGTTTCCGAACTTGGCTTGATCCTGCAGGTAGACACCGATCTGGTCCTGGCTCTGGCGCGACGCGGGCGCCAGGGGGGGCGTCGGGATGAACTGCTGGCCGTAATTCCGCGTGACGAGGTTGAGGTCCGGAGCCAGCCCGAACCCGAAGCGTGCGCTCAGGCTGTACCGGGCGTAGTCGACGCCGCCGACCACGGTGTGCGCGACCGGGCCTGTAGCGAAGCGGGCTTCCAGCTGGTTGTCCAGCGTCTGCTGCACCAGGCCCTCGCGAATGTAGCCCGTATCGCGCGTGCCGATCGTGCGTGCTTCGTTGATGTTGTTGATGTCGACGTACTTGGCGCTCAGGAAGAGCCCGTAGTGCCGGAAATTCTGGCGAAAAATGAGGTCCGGCGTGATGAAGTGCTCGAAGGCGTAGCCGACCCGGTACTGCGTCTGGTCGAGGCCGATGAAGCGCGGGTCGCCCTGGTAGAACTTGGACACCCGAAAGCCCGGGTCATTGTAAAAGAACGTCGCCGCCGGCGTATTCGTGACCTGAAACTCGCTGAGGAACGTGAATGTGGTATCGGCCGACGGTTTCCAGGTGAACGCGGGAGCGAGATAGAGCTGGTCGTCGGTCGTGCCCAGACCGATGAAGGTGCCCGCCTCGCGGCGCACGCCGGTGAGACGGTAGGCCATGGTGCCGCCCGAACCCTCGATCGGCCCCCCGACGTCGAAGTTGCCCTGGAAGCGGTCGAAGCTGCCGGCTTGGAACTGCACCTCGCCGAACGGCGCGAAGACGGGACGCTTGGTCGTGATGTCGAGGATGCCGCCGGGCGAGCCGAGGCCGTAGAGGCCGGAGGCGGGCCCGCGCAGGATGGTGAGCGCCTCCGCGCCGTAGGGCTCGCTTTTCGGGTAGGCGAAGCCGGTCCCGATCACGCGCAACCCGTCTCGGTAGATTCCCTGATTGGTCAGCACGTCGAAGCCGCGGATGAAGATCTGATCGAACCGCGGATCGAAGCCGGACCGGGCGGATACGGCGCCGGGGACGTAGTTGACCGCGTCGGTGAAGGTCTGAACGTTGCGGTCGTTCAGCTGCTCGCGGGTGACCACCGACACGGACTGGGGGACCTCGATCAGCGGCGTGTTGGTTTTCGTTGCGGTCGTGGCGACCCGGGCGGTGTAACCGGTGATCCCGGACGGACCGCCACCGCCGCCGCTGGTGCTTGCCGTACCGCCGTCGCCCCCGCTCACGTTGAGGCCGCCCGAGCCCGTCAGGCCGGGGGCGGAATTGCCGGGCGACGCCGCTTCGACCGAGATCTCGTTGAGCTGAACGGAGCCGTCCTGCGCCCTCGCGGGCCCGGCGAGAGCAGTGGTGGCGAGGAGGAGGGTGAGGAGCGAGCGATACGACATAGATCACGCTGACGAGCGCCTCCGGCGGCGCAGTGCCCACGTGTTCGCCGTTCACGGATCGTTGATCAAGCCGAAAACGTGTTATAGATCACACACTTACAACGATTCAAAAGTGAATTTATTCTAAGGTATGGATTACCGGCCGAGGTTTTACAGCGCCGGAACCGAGTTGTGCTCGGATGTGCTGCGCGCAGCGCGCACCTTTCGACACGCGAGACGGCATATTGCGTAGGATCGCGAGCGGCGCGCAGCAGGATCTCCGATCCCCGGCGTCGAACAAACGTCCGTTCACCGCCCCGAGCCGAGGTTGCCGAACGGCCGGTGGTGGCTGCTTTCGAGATCCGCCCCCCTGACCAGCGGCCGGTGGTGCAAGGGTCTCGGGCGCAGGTCCGACGACAGCGCATGCCCGGCGATCGGCCCGGTCCGGCCGCTAGCGGCCGGTCCGGGTCGCGGCAGGGCGGCCGCAGGGGACGCCCTCGACGCTTCCCGAGAGCGTCGATCCGTCGGCCGCCGCGCGACTTCGCATCGGGGCTGACGACCAGCGTCGAGAGCACGCCCATTGGCTGATGCGCGCCGAGCGTCGGGACCGCCTGCGATTAGGCGCTCCAGCCAGACCGGCGTAGGATGTCGCGATCACCAGCCGGTTCTCGAACCCGTGGGCGCTGGTGGCTGAGAGATACGTGTGCTCCCGCCTGCATGACGCGGAGCAGCCTCTTGGCAAACTCGTCCCCCAAAGCTCGACTGTCGGCTGGATACGATCAGTGGCTCCTGGAGACCTCGTTGCAGGCGATCCGACGCTCACGGACGTTGCTGGATCAGACGGAGCATCTCGTTCGTCGCCCCGACCCTCCGCCGTCGATCAATTGTTCCGAGCTCAGCGACGACGACGTGAATTCCCCGAATCCTGAAGGCGACGCCACGAGCAGCGTGACGCCTGCTCCTCGCGCTGAATAGAATTCGACGCTACCCGCCCGGGATCAAAGCGCACCAGCTTGTATCAGGCGAAGTTCGTCAAGAAATTTTGCACGGGTGTCTTCCAGGGCGGATAGACTATTCAACAGCTCCTCCAGCAATTCTTCGGCAAGATTGAGGCTGTGCCGCATGCCTCGGAATCGAGCAACCCGCTCTCGCTGTTGAGCGACGCGCCGCTCTCCTGCTTGGATATGTCGGCTCACCGCCCCCAGCCTTGTCAGCGCCCGATAGAGCTTGCTCTCGAAGGTGCCCTCTAGAAGCTGGCTGAGGCCGCAGATCAGCCTGTGATCTGAATGGGGCTTTCCGATGTTGAGGCAGTCTCGATATTCTTCCGGGATCTGCGATAGCGGATGGGCGCTCGCGAATATATAAGGTATTCCGGCCCAATCGAGGCGTTTGGCGATCGGATAGCTTCTCTTCCCGTCCTGAAGGTCGATGTCGAGAACGGCCGAGTCGATGCGATCGATACTCCGATCGAGCGATGACATGGCATGTTCGACGTTCGACCAGGGCCCCTCGATGGTTGCACCATGTGTGCGCAGGCAGTCTTTGACGTGTGCTGCGGCAAAATAATCATCTTCCACGACTAGAATATGGCGACCTATCAGCGCCTTTTGGTCGAAAAACATGGTCTTCTGCCGCACGGAAAGATCACATGCTCGCGTCTCTCGCGGTAAAATTCCATCACTTGGATCATACCTGATCGGGCAGCGACAACGTGACCGCGGGTGAAAGGACGGGGCTGAAGCGCGATAGGGGGTCAGCGGGTCGCTATCGAAGGTCGTGAAAGGCTGCGATGAGCCGCGGTCGCGAACTCATGGAGCTCGCGGCGAGGCCCGGACCGCCGCGAGCTCGACGCTTGCCGGGACGTTAGCGGGATCCTCGCTGAAGCGGGTGTCGACGGCACGGCATCCAGGCGCGGGCGATTCAGGAGGCGCCCGACCTGCCCCTCGGGCAGTATCTCGGCCCGGCAGCCTATCGGAACGAACTCCGCGACGCGGTCGAGAACCGGTCCGTGCTCCGGAACGTGTGCCGAACACTTTGAATGTAAATCATCGTGAAATTTAATATCACTCTGCAGACCAAGCAATCGGTCGGAACATTTCCAGATCGGCTCAAGACCGGAGTCGAGATTGATCGGGCTCGCGGGCACGCATTCAACTGCCCCTGCGCCCGTACGGGAAGATCGGCACGGCTGTGCCGTGCTCCCGCACCCGGAGCGCATCCGGGCTGTCCAGCTCCGCGCTGGCGTCCTGTCGGAGCGAGGTCAGCATGTCGGACGACCGCTACCACAAGAAGGAACTCGGCAACCGCCCGCTCCATCCCGAGACGCTGATGCTCGGCTACGGCTACGATCCGGCCCTGTCCGAGGGTGCGGTGAAGCCGCCGGTTTTCCTGACATCGACGTTCGTCTTCACCTCCGCCGAGCACGGCAAAGCCTTCTTCGACTACGTCTCCGGGCGGCGCGAACCGCCGGTCGGCGAGGCGGCGGGGCTGGTCTACTCGCGCTTCAATCATCCGAACAGCGAGATCGTCGAGGATCGGCTGGCCGTCTTCGAGGAAGCCGAGGCGGCGCTGGTCTTCTCCTCCGGCATGTCGGCGATCGCCACCACGATCCTGGCGTTCGCCCGGCCCGGCGACGCGATCCTGCACTCGCAGCCCCTCTACGGCGGCACCGAGACGCTGATCGCCAAGACCCTGGCCGGGTTCGGCATCGCGCCGCTCGGGTTCTCGGACGGGACCGACCCGGCGAGCGTGCGCGCCGCGGCCCACCGGGCGGCCGACGCGGGACGGGTCAGCGTCGTCATGGTCGAGACCCCCTCGAACCCGCTCAACACCCTCGTCGACCTCAGCCTTGTCCGCGCGGTCGCCGAGGAGATCGGTGCCCGGCAGGGCGGCGCGGCGCCGATGGTGGTCTGCGACAACACCCTGCTCGGGCCCCTCTTCCAGCACCCGCTGCGCGAAGGCGCCGACATCTCGGTCTACTCCCTGACCAAGTATGTCGGCGGCCACTCGGACCTGATCGCCGGCGCCGCCCTCGGCTCGGCGGCGCGGATGAAGCCGGTGCGGCTGCTGCGCTCGGCGATCGGGACCGGTCTCGACCCGCATTCCTGCTGGATGCTCGGGCGCTCGCTCGAGACCCTGTCGCTGCGCATGAGCGCCGCGAACCGCAACGGCGAGATCGTCGGCCGGATGCTGGCGGAGCACCCGAAGGTGGCGCGCCTTCACCATCTCGCGCATCTCGAGCCCGGATCGCATCAGGCGCAGGTCTACGCCAGGCAGTGCGCGGCACCGGGCTCGACATTCTCGTTCGACATCGTCGGCGGCGAGGCCGAGGCGTTCCAGGTCCTCAACCACCTCCAGTTGTTCAAGCTCGCCGTCAGCCTCGGCGGGACGGAGTCGCTCGCCAGCCACCCGGCCTCCACGACCCATTCCGGCGTGCCGAAGGCGGTGCGCGACCGGCTCGGGATCACGGACGCGACGATCCGGGTGTCGATCGGGATCGAGCACCCGGACGATCTCGTCGCCGATCTGGCCGCGGCCCTCGCTGTCCTGGGCTGACGGCGCTCAGGCCGTGGCGGTCGCGCCGGTTCTGCGCCGCCGTCGAGCCGCTCCGGCCGAGCGCGACGCCTCCCTCACCGGGCCGGCTCGGCCGCGACACCCTGCGATGACCGCCTCGAACCCGGAAGTCGCTCGTTAACGACGCCGCAGGTCTCGTGCGGTCGCCGCACGACAGTGCGGGGACGGAATTGAATTGCGTCCGCGCGGAACTGGTCACCGCGGGTCTCACTTCGTAGTGTCCCGCCGCGAAACGCGACGGGACGATCGACGAATCCATGGATCCCGCAACCGGCACCGAGTTCGACGCGCGGAGCGGCGCTCCGGCCACGCGCGTGGCCGCCGTAACCTTCGATCCGCGGGTCAAAGGACTCACGTGGCTCGCGTTGAAGGGCTTTCTGCTCTCGGTGGTGACCTTCGGCATCTACCGGTTCTGGTACGTCACCAATCTGCGCCGCTTCTTCTGGGAGCGCACCGCGCTCGACGGCTCGCCCGCCGAGTACACCGGAACCGGCAAGGAACTGTTTCTGGGCTTCCTCGTCGCGCTCGCGATCCTGGTGCCGATCTACGTCGCGCTGTTCGCGGTCTCGCTCGTCGCGCCCGCGCTCGCCCCGTTCTCGGTGGTGATTTCCTTCGTGTTCCTGTTCCTCCTGAGCCAGTTCGCGATCTACCGCGGACGCCGCTACCGGGCGATGCGGACCCTGTGGCGCGGCATACGCCTCGGACAGGACGGCTCCGGGCTCGCCTACGCGGCACGCGCGGGCGCTTGGTGGCTGCTCACACTCGTCACCGTCGGCCTGGCCGTCCCGTTCATGCGGGCGAGCCTGGAGCGCTACCGCATCGGTCACACCCTGGTCGGCACCAGCCGGATGCACTCGACGGCGCGGGGACGCAGCGTGCTCGGCCCCTGGCTTCTGCTCTACGTGGTGGGGCTCGGGCCGCTGATCGGGCTCGGCATCGCCCTCCTGGCGGCGGCGGATTTCTCGCTGCCCAGCGACCTGCTGGTGCCGAAGCCCGGCGGCAAGGCCGGCGAGACGATCCTCAATCCCGCTTACGCGGCCTCGCATATCGGCGTCCTCCTCCGGACGATGGGCTTCGCGGCCGCGATCTGCGTGCCCGCGGCGCTGCTTCTGATCCCCTATTACCGCGCCCGGGAGACGCGGGCCTTCATGGCCGCCGCCGGCCTCGGTCACGCCCGCCTCGCCTCGAGCCTCAAGGCGCGCCAATTCTACTGGCCCTACATCGTCTACATGCTGTCGCTTCTCGGCTTCCTCGTCGTGCTGGGCCTCGTCGCCGCGCTGCTGATCTTCGCCGCGCGGGCGGCGGGCGATCTCGGGATGCTCCACGGGCTCGTCGTCCTCATCTACCTCGTCGGCGCGCCGCTCTTCGCGGTGCTGTACGTGCGCGTGGTGCAGGCCCGGTTGTGGGCGGCGGTGGCGACGAGCACGAAGGTCGTGGATCCGCGAGCCCTGGACAGTGTCCTCGCCTCGTCCCGCGGCGCCGGCAGCGGCCTGCAGGAGGGTCTCGCCGACGCGCTCGACGTCGGGGGCGCCCTCCAGATCGGCTTCTGAGACTTGATCCGCCCTTCCGAAGCGACCGCCGGGGCGCCGATCGAGGTCGAAGGCCGCTACTTCGACGGCGTCAGCGCGCGGGCTCATCCCGTCACCCTGCGCCTCGACGACCGCTTCCGCGTCTCCGGGCCGGACGTCGCCCGGGACTGGAACCTGCTCGACCTGCGCGCCGCCGTCTCGGTGCCGCCGCTGATGCGGATCGGTCCGGCCGACGAGCCGGCCCGCGTGGAATTCTCGGACGCGACGCTCGCCGCGGCGCTCGCCGCGCGCTGCCCGGACCTGCACCTTCGGGAGGGTTCGGGCGGCACGGTGCGGCTCGTGCTCTGGTCTCTGGCGGCGGGTCTCTCGGTCCTGCTCGTGGCGGTCTTCGGCGTCCCGCAGATCGCCGGCCTGCTCGCCCCGCTCGTGCCGGACGCGGCCGAGTCGCGGCTCGGGGCGGTGGCGGAGCCGCAAGTCCTGCGCTTCCTCGGCGACCCGCCGGCCTGTGCGGAGCCCGCCGGGCGCGAGGCCCTCGACAAGCTCGTCGGTCGCCTCGTCGCGGCCGGGCAGGCTGAGGGCTCGCTGCCGCCGGCTCTCGCCGTGAGCGTGCGCCGGCACGGGATGGCCAACGCCTTCGCCCTGCCGGGCGCCCGCGTGATCGTGCTCTCGAGCCTCATCGCGCGGGCGCGATCGGCCGACGAGGCCGCGGCGGTTCTGGCGCACGAGCTCGGCCATGTCCGCAGACGCGATCCGACCCGCTCCCTCATCCGGGCATCGGGCACCTCGTTCCTCCTGAGCCTCGTCCTCGGGGATCTGACCGGCTCGACCATCATCATCGCGCTGGGCGACGCGGTGCTCTCGGCCGGCTACAGCCGCGACGCCGAGCGGGCGGCGGACGCCTTCGCGGTCGACCTGATGACGCGCGCGGGCGGCAACGGCGCGGCGCTCGCCGACATCCTCGAGCGCATCGCCAAGGACAAGCACGACGGCAAGAGCGACGTGCTGGACCTGCTGCGCAGCCATCCCTTCACGCGCGAGCGCGCGGCCGCGATCCGCGCCCAGGCGGGACCCGCGGCGCCCGAACGGCAGATCCTGTCGGGCGCCGCGTGGACCGCGCTCCAGGGCATCTGCGGGGCGGGGTCGACGAGGGCCGAGCCTTAGCCCGGCCCGCGGTCACGATCACCGCCCGCGGGCGGGAAAGCGCGGGCGCGGGAGAGCGCCGCCCGACCCCGTCGACCCCGACCGGCCGTGCGCCTGACCGGGATTCCGGGCAACGGATTGCTGTCGATTGTCCGTCCCCGGCTTCTGCGAGGGGGGCACCGGAAAAGGAGCGTGAGTTTCGACGGCCCGAGCGCCCGGCTCAGGCCGCTCGAACCCAGACCGCAGTGTCGTGGAAGGCGGCACCGTCGTTGGGCGCGGCCGGCGCCGACCCGATCAGCGTGTTGATGCCCCCGTCCCCGCCCGCGAAGGCCGCGCTCGGCCACAGGCTCTCGACCACCACGACGCCCGGCTGCTGCCCCTCGGCGAGCCGCGCGTGCAACCGGACCCGACCGCGGGCATTGCCGACCTCGACGGCGTCGCCCGTACCGATCCCGAGCCGCACGCCGTCCGCCGGGTGGATCAGGCAGGTCGGCCGCCCCTCGCGACGGAGCGACTCGGGCACGTTGGTGAAGGTCGCGTTGAGGAACTGACGGGCCGGCGGGGCGATCATCCGGAACGGGTGCTCCGCGTCGGCGGGCTCGGCCTCCGGCCAGTGATCCGGGAGGGCCGGCATGCCGGCCGCGCGCGGACCCAGCGCCGCCCAGTCGGGGGCGAAGCGGAAGCGCCCGTCGGGATGGCCGAACCCGGTCAGGAAGTGGCTCTCGGCGAAATCCGGCTGCGCGTCGATCCAGCCCTCCGCCTCCAGTCTGTCGAGACCGCCCCAGCCGGAGCGCGCGAGGGTGGCGTCGGCGAGGTCCCGGGCGGTCAGGCGGAAGCCCGCGTGGTCCGCGCCGAGCCGGGCGGCGAGCCCCGACAGGAGCGCGTGGTTCGAGCGGCACTCGCCCGGCGGCTCCAGGATCGCCGGCCCGGCCTGGATGTGGCTGTGGCCGCCGGCGCCGTAGATGTCGTCGTGTTCCAGGAAGGTGGTGGCCGGCAGCACGAGGTCGGCGAGCGCGGCCGTCTCGGTCATGAACTGCTCGTGCACGGCCACGAACACGTCCGGCCGCGTCAGCCCCGCGCGCACCCGGGCGCTGTCGGGCGCGGAGACCGCGGGATTGGCCGACTGGATCAGCATGGCGCGGACCGGCGGGCCGCCCAGCAGGGCGTCGGGATCGTCGGTGAGCACGGCGCCGATCCGGCTCATGTCGAGCTCGCGCACGCCGGGCGCCCTGGCGTCGAGCCCCTCCGTCAGGGTCTTGTCCCAGTTGAAGATCGCGGCGTGCTGCCAGAGGGCGCCGCCGCCCTCGTGCTGCCAGGCGCCGGTGACGGTCGGCAGGCAGGTCACCGCGTGCAGGTTCACCGCGCCGTTGCGGCTGCGGGTGAAGCCGAAGCCGCAGCGGATGTAGCTGCGCGGCGTGCGCCCGTAGAGGGCCGCGAAGGCCTCGATCGCGGCGGGCTCCAGGCCGGTGATCGCCGCCGCCCATTCGGGGGTGCGCGACGCCAGATGCGCCTCCAGCGCCGCCGTGTCCTCGGCCTGGGCGGCGAGGTAGGCCCGGTCCGCGTGGCCGTCGCGGAACAGGACGTGGAGCACCGCGCAGGCGAGCGCCCCGTCGGTGCCGGGCCGGAGCGCGAGGTGGAGGTCGGCCGCCGCCGCGGTCCCGGTGCGGTACGGATCGATCACCACCAGCTTGGCGCCCCGCGTCTTGCGGGCGCGGCTGATGTGGGTCATCGCGTTGACCTGGGTGCTCACCGGGTTGCCGCCCCAGACAACGATCAGGTCGGAGAGCGCCATCTCGCGGGGATCCGGGCCGGCGATCCGGCCGACCCCGGCGCTCCAGCCCGCGATCGCGACCGCCGTGCAGATGGTGCGCTTGCGCCGCGAGTAGCCCATCACGTGGGTGAGCCGGTGGATACCGTCGCGCTGGACGAGGCCCATGGTCCCGCCCGAATTGTACGGCCAGACCGCCTCCGCCCCCCAACGGTCCGCCGTCTCCGAGAAGGCCGCCGCCAGCCGGTCGAGCGCCGCGTCCCAGGAGATCCGGCGCCACGCCCCGCTGCCCTTCGGCCCGACGCGCTCCAGCGGGTGGAGGATCCGGTCCGGGTGGTGGACGCGCTCGCCGTAGCGGCTGACCTTCGCGCAGATCACCCTGGCCGTGTAGGGATTGTCGCCGCCCCGGACCGACACGACGCGCCCGTCCACGACCTGCACGTCGAGGCTGCAGGCAGAGGGACAATCGTGCGGGCAGACGGTCCGGACCAAGCGACGAACTCCCGTGGCGCCAGCATGGGGAAGCAAGGACCGTGCGGTTCTGGGCCTTCGGCCGGAAGACCGCAAGGCGCGCATGCCGCCGCCTCTCGGGCGACGCCGGGCGGATCGTCGCCGTCGCGCCGGCCGCGAGGGCTCAGCGCAGCGCGCTCGACATCGCCGAGAGGGCGTTGATCACCTGGACCGCCTCCGCGACGTGCGCCGCCGCGAACACGACCTCGCTGCCCTCCCCCCGCCGCAGGCTCGGCCACAGGCAGAACAGGTCCGCCAGGGCCGGTGTCTGCGCGCGCACGCGGACCTCCAGCGGACCCTCGAGGCGGAAGGGCCGCGCGCTCGACTCCCGGAGGGCCGCTGCGACGGCCTCGCCGATCGCCGCGCAGCTCTGCGCCGGCGAGAGGCTGATGCCGCTGTTCTGCCCCGTCGCGCGCTTGGTCTCGACGAAGCGCGTGCCCGGGAGCAGCGCGCGGTTCTCCGCGACGAACACGTCGTCGCCGCTCGCCATCGCCACAGGCACGCCGTAGGCGCCGGCCAGCGCGCCGTAGAGGCCGGCCTCGCCGAGTTCCTGGCCGTTGATCGCGATCCGCGCGAAGGCGAAGCTGTTGACCGTGTGAGCCAGGATGCCCCGGCCGCTCGCCCGCGCGTGGTAGCCGACGAGGCAGACCGCATCGATGTCCTGATCGATCCCGGCCATCATCCCGAGGGGCCGCGGCTTGCCCTGCACGGCCTGCGCCCTGGGGTCGAGGAGGTCCGGGGGCATGTTGCGGAAGTCGCCGTGCGAGTCGTTGACCAGCACCGCCCGCGCGCCGCCGTCGAAGGCGCCCGCGACGGCGGCATTGGCCTCCCGCGTCATCAGCACCCGCGCGCGCTCGTACTCGGGATTCCCCGGCGTCGTCTGGACGCGGTGATAGATCCCGGCGACGCCCTCGATATCCGTCGAGATCAGGACGCGCATCGCTCAGGCTCCGAGAATTTCGGCCCAGCCGGGCAGGAGATCCGTCAGCGCGTCCCGCCGGTGGCCGTCGCGGCCCGTCACCGCCTGGGCCCGCCAGAGGGCGTGGATGATCGCCTGCTCGACCCCGTCCGCGGCGGCCTCGAACAATGGATCGAGCTCCGCGTCGTGCAGCAGGGCGGGCGCCGGCATCGGGCGGGCGGGATCCTGCGGCACCGTGTAGGCGGTCGTGAAGGCCAGCGCGATGTCGCCGCTGCCGTGGCCGAACACCGAGCCGGTCCGGGCGAGGCCGGCCCCGGCCCGCAGGGCGAGGCGGCGGAGCTGGCGCGCGTCGAGGGGCGCGTCGGTGGCGACGATCATGATGATGGAGCCCTTCTCCGGCGGCTCCGCGCCGGATTCCGGTTCCCCGGCGGTCGCCCGGAGGTGGGCGGCGAGCGGCGTGCCGCACACCCGGATCTGGGACGGCTTGCCGAAATTGGACAGGACGAGGGTGCCCAGCGTGAACCGGCCGCGCGCGCGCGTGCGGACCCGACGCGAGGCGGTGCCGATGCCGCCCTTGAGGCCGAAGCTCGACATGCCGCGACCGGCCCCGACCGACCCTTCCGCGACGGCGGAACCGGCCGCGTCAAGGGCGTCGCGGTAGTGGCACGCCGACACCGCCATGCGCTGGATGTCGTTGAGGTAACCGTCGTTGCACTCGAACACGAGCGGGTTGAGCGTCGGCAGCGCGCGCCCGATCTCCGGATTGTCGGCGATCGCGGCGCGGATCTGGGCGGCGGCCACCGCCGGCACCGAGAAGGTGTTGGTCAGGGCGATCGGCGTCTCGAGCACGCCGAGCTCCTCGACCTGCATCAGGCCGACGGACTTGCCGAAGCCGTTGAGCACGACGCCGGCCGCCGGAACGCGGTCGCGGTAGGGATCGCCGCCGTGCGGGCGCACGACCGTCACCCCCGTCTGCACGTCGCCCTCGGCCAGCGTGCAATGGCCGACCGTCACGCCCGGGACGTCCGTGATGGCATCGCGCGGGCCCCGCGGCAGGCGGCCGACGCGGGGCGCCGGGCGCGGAGGGGCGGTCGGCGTCACAGGCGATCGATCTTCGGATCGAGGGCGTCCCGCAGGCCGTCCCCGAGGAGGTTGAAGGCCAGCACCGTGAAGAAGATCGCGAGGCTCGGGAAC
Organism: Methylobacterium sp. PvP105; assembly: GCF_017876975.1. NCBI lineage: Bacteria > Pseudomonadati > Pseudomonadota > Alphaproteobacteria > Hyphomicrobiales > Methylobacteriaceae > Methylobacterium > Methylobacterium sp. PvP105. The sequence goes on from NZ_JAGIPA010000001.1 coordinate 4,599,385, forward strand.
AGCGCGACGTGCGGCGCCGAGACCATGTCGGCGCGCGCCTCGTTCAGCATGGCGCCCCATTCGGGCGTCGGCGGCTGCGCGCCCATGCCGAGGAACGACAGGCTCGCGGCCGTGATGATCGAGGTGCCCAGCCGCATGGTGAAGTAGACCACGATGCCCGAGATCGTGCCCGGCAGGATGTGGCGCAGGAGGATCGTCCGGTCGGGGGCGCCGATGCTCCGCGCGGCCTCGATGTAGGTGCTGTTCTTCAGGACCAGGGTCGTGCCGCGCACGAGGCGCGCGAAGGCCGGGACGCTGAAGACCGAGACCGCCACGACGACGTTGACGAGCCCGGAGCCCAGGATGGCGACGACGCCGAGCGCCAGGAGGATGCCCGGGAAGGCGAACAGCACGTCGGACATGCGCATGACGATCCGGTCCCACCAGCCGCCGTAATAGCCCGCGAGGAGACCGAGCACGGTCCCGACGAGGCCGCCGACGGCGACCGACAGGAAGCCGGTCGCGAGGGAGATCCGCGCCCCCTCGACGATGCGGCTCAGGATGTCGCGCCCGAGGGGATCGACGCCGAGCCAGTGCGCGAGCGAGGGGCCCTCGTTGATCCGGTCGTAGTCGAAGTCGTTGACCGGGTCGTAGGGCACGATCCACGGGGCCAGCACGGCGACCACGACCAGCAGGCCGATGAAGCCCAGGGCAACGACGGCGACGCGCTGGCGCCGGAACTTGCGCCAGAATTCCGACCACGGCGTCCGGATGCCGGTGGGAACGGGCGCGACGGTGGGGGCGGCGGGGACGAGGATGTCGGTCACGGCCGGCTCACCTGTAGCGGATGGTCGGGTTGATGAGGCCGTAGAGCACGTCCACGACCAGGTTGATCAGGATGAACTCCAGGGAGAACAGCAGGACCAGGGCCTGGATCACCGGGTAGTCGCGCTGGTTCACGGCATCGACGAGCAGGCGGCCCATGCCGGGCCAGTTGAACACCGCCTCCACGACGATCGAGCCGCCGAGCAGGAAGCCGAACTGCAGGCCCATCATGGTCACGACCGGGATCAGGGCGTTGCGCAGGCAGTGTTTGGCGATGACGACGCGCTCCTTGAGCCCCTTGGCGCGCGCGGTGCGGACGAAATCCTCGCCGATGACCTCCACGAAGGCCGCGCGGGTGAAGCGGGCCATCACGGCGGCCACGGCCGCGCCCAGCGTCAGCGACGGCAGCACGTAGTGCCGCCACGTGTCGGCGCCGACGGTCGGCAGCCAGCCGAGCTCGACCGAGAAGATCTGCATCAGGAGGATGCCCAGCGCGAAGGCGGGGAACGAGATGCCGGACACGGCGAGCGTCATCCCGACCCGGTCGGGCCACTCGTTGCGGTAGACCGCCGAGACGATGCCGATGATCAGCCCGAAGGCGACCGCCCAGGCCATGCTGGTGAGCGTGAGCAGAAGGGTCGGCAGGAAGCGCTCGCCGATCTCGGTCGAGACCGGGCGGCGGGTGCGGATCGAGACGCCGAGATCGCCGCGGGCGAGGTTGGCGAAGTAGCGCACGAATTGTTCCGGCAGGGACCGGTCGAGGCCGAGTTCGGTGCGCACCAGCGCCACCGTCTGGGCGTCGGCATCCTGCCCGGCCGCCAGCCGCGCCGGATCGCCGGGCAGCAGGTGGACGAACAGGAAGACCAGCACCGAGACGATCAGCAGCGTCGGCAGCAGCCCGAGGAGCCGCTTGAGCAGGAAGGTCAGCATAGGCTCGCGCCCGCGATCCGGGGTTTTCGTGAAGCGATCGCGCGGGACCTCCGCGCCGGGACGGCCATCGTCCGGGCCGCCGGGCGCGGAGGTCCGCTGTCGGCGGCTACTGAGCGACGGCGATCGCGCCGGAATCGATGTTGCCGTCGGGCATGACGTACACGCCGGAGAGCCGCGCGGAGGTCGCGTAGAGGTTCTGCTCGGTGACCAGCGGCGCCCAGGGGGCGTCCTTCATGACAATCTCCTGGGCCTTGGCGTAGAGTTCGGCCCGCTCCGCGTCGTTCGTTGAGACCAGCGCCTTGGCGAGGAGGGCGTCGAACTCGGCGTTGCTGTAATAGGCGGTGTTGTTGAGCTTCGGCGGCCACGCCTCCGTCGCCAGCAGCGGCCGCAGGCCCCAATCGGCCTCGCCGGTCGAGGACGACCAGCCGGCATAGTAGAGGCGGACGCGGGCGGTCTTCGGATCCGGAGCGGTCTGCACCCACTCGGTGCGCTGGCCGGGCTCCAGGGCCAGGGTCTGGACCTTGATGCCGACCTGCCCGAGCTGCTGCTGGAGGAACTGGATCGCCTTCTGGGCCGTGGTGGTGGTGTAAGCGCTCCAGAGGGTCGCCTCGAAGCCGTTGGCGTAGCCGGCCTCCTTCAGGAGCTGGCGCGCCTTGGCCGGATCGTAGGGCCAGGGATCCATCTTGTGGGCGTAGCGCACGCCCTGCGGGACGATCCCCTGGGCGGGGAAGGCGTAGCCCGAGAAGGCGACCTTGGCCAACGCCTCCTTGTTGATCGCGTAGTTGATCGCCTGGCGGACGCGCAGGTCGTCGAACGGCTTCTGCAGCACGTTCATGCTGAGATACCGCTCGATGATCGAGGCGTGGACCTCGATCTTCAGCTTCTTGCTGGCTTCGAGCATCTTGGCCTGCTCGTAGGGCAGCGGGAAGGCGAAGTCGGCCTCTCCGGTCTGCAGCATGGCGGCGCGGGTGCCGTTCTCGGGCACCGGCTTCCACGTGATGGTGTCGACCTTCGGGAAGCCGGCCTGCCAGTAATCGGCGAACTTCGCGCCCTTGACGTAGTCGGTCTGCTTCCAGTCGACGAAGGTGAACGGCCCGGTACCGACCGGGTGGAAGGCGATGTCCTTGCCGTACTTCTTCAGGGCCGTGGGCGAGATGATCGCCGCCGAGGCGTGGGCCAGCGAGTTGATGAACGGCCCGAAGGGCTCCTTCAGGGTGATGCGCAGGCTCGTGGGCGAGAGCACCTCGATCGTCTTGATGCGGTTGAACTGGTTGTACCGCGCGAGGTGGTTCTCCGGGTCGAGGACGCGGTCGAGATTGGCCTTCACCGCAGCGGCGTCGAACGTCGTGCCGTCGTGGAATTTGACGCCCTCGCGCAGCTTGAACGTGTAGACCAGGCCGTCGGGCGAGGTCTCGTAGCTCTCGGCCAGGACGTTGCGGACCTTCAGGTCCTTGTCGAAGCCGAAGAGGCCCTCGTAGAACGACTTGGTGACGGCGGTCGTGAGCGTCGTGTTCGTGTTGTACGGGTCGAGAGTCTCGGGCTGGCCGCTGATCGCCAGGATCGGGTCGCCCGCCGCGGCGGCGGGCGCGGCCGCCACGGCGAGCAGGCCGGCGGCGAGGAGGAAGCGCTCGAACATGGTCAGACCTCGGGGCATGGGACGATCCTGCTGGCGGGGATAGGCAATGTCAGGCGGCGAGGCCGCCGACGGTGTGGCGGGCGACGAGATGGCCGGGGCCGATCTCGACGAGGGGCGCGACCTGCGGCTCGTCGCCGATGGCCCGGACCGGGCTCGGGATCTCGTCGGTCAGGAGCCGGCGGGCGCGCAGGTGCCGGCGGGCCGGGTCGGCGACCGGCACTGCCGCCATCAGCTTGCGGGTGTAGGGGTGCTGCGGGTTCTCGAAGATCGCCCGGCGCGGGCCGATCTCGACGATCTGGCCGAGATACATCACCGCCACCCGGTGGCTGATCCGCTCGACCACGGCCATGTCGTGGCTGATGAACAGGTAGGCGAGGCCGAACTCCCGCTGGAGGTCGAGCATCAGGTTCACGATCTGCGCCTGGATCGACACGTCGAGGGCCGAGACCGCCTCGTCGGCGACGATGACCTTTGGGTTCAGGGCGAGAGCCCGGGCGATGGCGATGCGCTGCCGCTGCCCGCCCGAGAATTCGTGCGGGTAGCGCTGGGCTTGGTCGGGGGTCAGCCCGACGCGCTCGAGAAGCCACGCCACCCGCGCCTCGGCCTCCCGGCGCGTCGCGATCCCGTGGACCAGCAGCGGCTCCATGATCGAGAAGCCCACGGTCAGGCGCGGATCGAGGGACGCGTAAGGGTCCTGGAAGATGAACTGGATGTTGCGCCGCAGGCCGCGGAGCCGTCCGGGGGGCAAGTCGCGGACGTTGCCGCCGTCGAACTCGATCAGGCCGCTCTCGCTCTCAACGAGGCGCAGGAGCGAGCGGCCCGTCGTCGACTTGCCGCAGCCGGATTCGCCGACGAGGGCCAGGGTCTCGCCGGGATGGAGATCGAAGCTGACCCGCTCCACCGCGTGGACGCGGCGGCGCACGCGGTTGAGCAGGCCGCCGCGGATGTCGAACCGGGTGACGAGGTCGCGCACACGCAAGATCGGCCCGGCGCCGACGCGGACGGTATCGTGGGGCGCATCGGCCGCGGCGGGCACCCCCTCCCCTGCCGGTTGTTCCCGGGCTCCGGCCCGCAGCAGGTCGAACTTCCGCGGCAGGTCGCTGCCCGCCATCGCGCCGAGCCGGGGCACGGCCGCGAGCAGCGCCCGTGTGTAGGCGTGGCGCGGCGCGGCGAAGAGCGCGGGCGCCGCCCCCTCCTCCACCTTGTCGCCGCGGTACATGACCAGCACGCGGTCGGCGATCTCGGCCACGACGCCCATATCGTGGGTGATGAAGACGACGCCCATCTTCATCTCGGCCTGAAGGCTGCGGATCAGCTCGAGGATCTGGGCCTGGATCGTGACGTCGAGGGCCGTGGTCGGCTCGTCGGCGATGAGCAGTTGCGGCTTGCAGGACAGGGCCATGGCGATCATCACGCGCTGGCGCATGCCGCCGGAGAGCTGGTGCGGGTAGCGCGTGAGGACGTTGCGCGCCTCGGGGATGCGCACGAGGTCGAGCATCCGCAGGGCCTCGGCCCGGGCGGCCGAGGCGCTCTTTCCCTGATGGACGCGGATCGATTCCGCGATCTGGTCACCGGCGGTGAAGACTGGGTTCAGGGAGGTCATCGGCTCCTGGAAGATCATCGCGATCTCGGCGCCGCGGATCGCCCGCATCCGGGCGTTCGGGGCGGCGGCGAGGTCGAGGACCTCGCCCGAGCCGCGCCGGAACAGCATCTGCCCGGCCGCGATCCGGCCGCCGCCGTGCTCCACGAGGCGCATCAGGCTCAGCGAGGTCACGGACTTGCCCGACCCGGACTCGCCGACGATCGCCAGGGTCTCGCCGGCATCGACGTGGAACGACAGGTCGCGGACCGCCTCCACGACCCGCTCGGAGGTCGCGAAGCGGACGGTGAGGCCGCTGACGGAGACGACCCGCCCGTCGGGCATCGCGGTGGGAGAGCCGGTTCCGGCTGGGATGGTCGGCATGGCGGATCTCAGCGCGCGGGAGCCGGGACGCGGCGGGATTCGCCGAAGATCGCGGTGGTTGGCACCTCGCCGGGGCGGACGACACCGCGATACATGCCCTCGGTGTTGAACGGCATCGCGACCCGGCCGCGCGCGTCGACGGCGATCAATCCGCCGCGGCCCCCGACCGCCGGGAGAGCGTCCTCGACCACCGCCCGAGCCGCCGCCGCGAGGTCCTGGCCCCCGTAGGCCATGCGCGCGCAGACATCGTGCGCCGCCGCGACGCGGATGAAGGCTTCCCCCGTGCCGGTGCAGGAGATTGCGGCGGTCCGGTCGTCCGCGTAGGTGCCCGCGCCGATCAGCGGTGAGTCGCCGATCCGGCCGGGACGCTTGTTGGTCATGCCGCCGGTCGAGGTCAGGGCGGCGAGATGGCCGTCCCGGTCGAGGGCGACGGCACCGACCGTGCCGAACTTGCGGGTCTCGTCGAGGGGGCCCGACGCCGCGTCGTGGTCGAGGGCCACCTGCCCGGCGGCCCGGGCCCGGCGGAGCTGGTCGCGGCGGGCTTCCGTCGAGAAGAAGTCCGGCTCGACCATCTCCAGGCCGTGCTGCTCCGCGAAGGCCTCGGCGCCGGCCCCGGCCATCAGGACGTGCTCGCCCGCCTCCATCACCGCGCGGGCCGCGCGGCCGGGCCGGCGGACCCGCGCGACGCCCGCGACGGCGCCGGCCCGCAGGGTGGCACCGTCCATGATCGCGGCGTCGAGCTCGTGGGTCTCGGCGCTGGTGAAGACGGCGCCGTGGCCGGCGTTGAACAGCGGGCACTCCTCGAGGAGGTCTACGGCGACGCTCACGGCGTCGAGGGCGTTGCCGCCGTCGGCGAGGCAGGCCGCTCCGGCCGCCAGGATGTCCGCGAGGGCCGCGTGATAGCGCGCCTCGCCCGGATCATCCTGACCCTGCGCGATCGTCCCGGCGCCGCCGTGGATCACGAGAACGGGGCGGTGGTCGCTCATGGAACGGTTCCCGGAGGCGGGGTGTCGGACAGGTCGTCGGCTCCGCCCTGCGGCGGCCAGGCGGCGTAGTCGCGGTCGAGCCAGGGCAGCACCGCTTCCGTCACCCGCGTCGCGGCCGGGACGAGATCCACGGTCGCGTGGGCGAAGGCGCTCGCGAGGGCCTCGACGAGGGCCGTCAGGCTGGCATCCGAGGCCGCGAAGTAGTGGCAGTCCGTCTGGGCGTAGAGCGCGAGGGTGGCGGTCGCCACGAGGGGCGAGTGCGGGCCGTCGGTCAGCGCCAGCACCGCGGCGCCGTGCTTCCGGGCGATCTCGGCCAGCCGCACCGTGTCGGCGAAGTAGCGCGGCGTGGCGAGGGCGATGACGAGGTCGTCGGCCGTCAGCCGGCGCAGGGTCCGCGCGGCGAAGCCCGGCCCCTCCAGCGTCGCCAGCAGGTGCACGTCCTCGCGGTTCACGTCGAGGTTGCGCGCGAGGATGCCGGCCGGCCAGCTGCTGCTGCCCAGGCCCACGACGTAGACCCGTCGGGCCTGCCGGATCGCCTCGACCGCGCGGCCGCACGTTTCGCCGTCGAGCCCCCGCCGCGTCGCCTCGATGTTGCGGACGATGTCGGCCAGGGCCCCGTCGAGGATCCCGGACACGGTCGTGGGCTGCTCCCGGCCGCCGCGCAGCTTCTCGACCGGGGCGAGCGCCTTCTCGTAGCCCAGGACGAGGGCCGCGCGAAACTTCGCGTAGCCTGCGTAGCCGACAGCGCGGGCGAACCGGTTGGCGGTCGCGACGGAGACGCCGACGAGATCCGCCAGCTCGTTGACCGGGAGCGTCGCGGCGCGGAGCGGGTGATCGAGGACGAAGCGGGCAACCTGCCGATGGGCGGCGCTGAGGGACGGGTACGCCTGCGCGATGCGCTGGGCGACAGATGCTTCCCCAGGTTGCAGTGCCACGGCGCCAGGCCCGATCGAAAATTCTCAACTGAGCCGAGATTGAGAAACTTTTAGATCATTTGCAAGCCGAGACCTGCCGCTTCCGGTAGCATCCCCTGCACAAATCATCGCGTTCCATGGGTCGCCGGGAGGCGCATCGGCGGCGAACGCGCGCTGCGGCGCGCCCCGCCGCCTCTCCCCGGCCTGGCGGCATGGCTGGTCGGCCATCGCCGGCGACTGGCACCGGATCCTGTCAGCGGGTCGGCCGAAGGACGGGCGGGCTCGCGGCCGAGGGGCTTCGGCTCAGCTCACCGCGTCGAGAGGCGTCTGCGCGGTCCGAGACGCGAGCTGCTTCAGGGCGACCGCGCACGCGTTGGTGACGTGGAGGCGGGCCAGCTGCTCCGCCTGCGCGGCGTCCCGCTTCTGGAAAGCGGCCACGAGGGCGTCGATCTCGGCGAGGCTGTGCGGCAGCCGCTCCGGATGCATCAGGGATGTCGCCCGCAGCAGGTTGATCCGGGAGTAGAAGCCGCGGAGGATCTCGCGGACGAGATCGTTGCCGCAATGGCTGAGCATGACGTCGTACAGGATGCCCTTGGCGCGCAGGACGCGGTCCGTGTCGCCGCTGCCGGCGGCCTCGCGCAGATCCGCCGCGGCCCGCCCGAACTGCAGGATGGCGGCATCCGCGGCCTGCGTGGCGAATTCGTGCGCCGCGTAGCCCTCGAGGACGGCGCGCAGTGCGTAGAGCTGACGCGCCTCCTCCACCGAGATCGAGGCCACGACCGGGCCGCGATGCGGCACCGTGTGGACGAGCTTCTCGGCCTCGAGCCGGCGCAGGGCCTCGCGCACGGAGGCGCGGCTGACGCCGAGCCCCTCGCACAATTCGCGCTCGATCAGCCGCTCGCCGGGGGCGTAGACGCCCGAGGTGATCGCCTCGCGGACGGCGTCCTCGACCTTGCGACGGAGCGTGTCCGGCTGGATGGCGCTGATCTTGTTCATCGCTGGGTGTTCGGGGATCGCGGCTGGGCCGCACGGGTGACATGGCGCGGCCTCGGGTGGCAAGGCATGCCCCGCAGCGCGCCCGTCAGCCCCGGCCCCGAGCCTCCAGCTCGTCGCGCAGGATCGGCGCGGCCAGTTCCGCGCCGTGCATGCCGATCAGACTGACGATCTCCAGAACCTCCATGATCTCCTCCTTGGTCGCTCCGTAGCCGATGGCGTTCTTCATGTGCATCTTCAGTCCCGGCACGTAGAGATGGGTCGCCGCCGCGTCGAAGGCGCAGTAGACGAACTCCTTCATCTTCGGCGTGAGGACGCCGTGACGCCAGGGCCAGGCCGAGAAATCGAGATAACCTTCGAACAGGTCCGGATCGAGTTCGAGAAGGCCGTCCCAGAAGCTGTGCCAGTAGCCCCGGTCGCGGGTGAAGTCGGATTTCAGCTGCTCCTGGCGCGGCGTCAGCGGCTCGGGGCCGCTCCGCTGACCGGCCTCCTCCAGCACCTCCAGCAGCAGCGGCACGCCGATGTTGCAGGCATGGATGCCGAGCGTCGCCGTGAGCGCGAGCACCTCCGTGATCTCGTCGGCCGTCGCGCCCGCATCGAGGGCGTTGCGGATCTGGCGGCGGGTTCCGGGCGCGTAGAGATGGGTCGCGGCCGTCGCGGCCGAGAGCGCGATCAGGGCGCGGTCCTTGGCGCCGAGATGGTTCTTGCGCACCGGGACCGTCGCCAGCCGCGCCCAGGCGTCGAGGAAGCCCGGGGCCAGCTCGGCCAGAGCCGCCTGCTCGGGATCCCAGTAGCCGAGCTCGCCCTGCACGGTGTGCCGGAGGCTCTCCGGGTTCGGGGCGGTTCCGGTCATGCCGTGGCTCCGGCGTAATCGGCCTCGACCACCTCGTCCTGCCAGTCGGTCTTGCCGAGCGAGATCGCCGTGTGGATCAGGTAGCTGTCGGCGGCCGCGCCGTGCCAGTGCCGCTCGTCCGCGGGGATCCAGACGGTGTCGCCCGCCCGGATCGGCTGCGCCTGCTGGCCCGCGACGCAGATCCAGCCCTTGCCGGCGGTGACCTGCAGGATCTGACCCTGCGCGTGCGCGTGCCAGAAGGTCCGCGCGCCGGGCGTGAAGAAGACGTTGTTGATCATCACGCCGCCCGTCGACGGCATGACCGGATCGGCCCAGACCTGCCCGGTGAAGGTCGGCCCGCGGCTCTCGGATCTCGCGCTGTTCTCGCGACCGTGGAAGATCTGCATCGTATCCTCTCAGTTCTCGTGTCAGTTCTCGTGGAGCCGGACGCCGCCGGAGACGTCGCCGATGGCGTCGACGACGCGGTTGGAGATGACGTCGCCGTAGCCGAGCGCCGTGGCGAGCCCGAAGCTCGCCATCGGGCCGGACGCGTTGAGGGAGGCGACGCCGAGCTCGTGCAGGAGGTCGGTGTAGAGGACGACGTCCTTGGTCATCAGCTTGCCGGTCAGGCCGCCTTCCAGGTAGTCGCCGTCGACGATCTTCGGGAAGCGGTTCAGCGTCGCGAAGTTGACGCCGCTGGAGGCGTTCAGCACCTCCAGGAGCCGGTGCAGGTCGAGCCCGGCCTTCCGGCCCGCCACCATGACCTCCGCGGTGGCGGCGAGGCTGACCGCGTTCAGGAAGTTGTTGAGCAGCTTGGTCGTGTGGCCGGCGCCGGAGCCGCCCATCACGACGACCTTCCGGGCGATCGGCGCGAACACCCAGCCCAGCCGGTCGATGATCGCCGGATCGCCGCCGACCATCAGGGTCAGCGTGCCCGTCTCGGCCGCGGCGGCGCCGCCGGAGATGCCCGCGTCGACGTAGGCGACGCCGCGCTCCGTCAGGGCCCCGGCGATGCGGCGTGTCGAGCTGGCCGCGGCCGTGCTGAGGTCGACGACGATCTGCCCGTCCCGGCAGCCCGCGAGGACGCCGCCCTCGCCGAGCACGACGCGCTCGACCACCTTGCTGTCGGGCAGGGACATCAGGACCACGTCCGCCGCCTCGACGACCGCGGCGATCGAGGCCGCTTCCGTCGCGCCCCAGCGCGCCGCGGCCTCCGGGTCGGTGTCGAAGCCGACGACGTCGATCTCCGCCCCGGTCAGGCGACGCGTCATGCGGCCGCCCATGTTGCCGAGCCCGATGAAGCCGATCCGGTTCCCGTTCATGCTGCAACCTCCGCGCGGCGTCCGGCTCAGTGCCCGGTGCCGAAATCGACGTCCCTGGTCTCCGGCCCGATGAGCGCGCCCACGGTGCCGATCAGCCCGCCGACGATCAGCAGGGCCACGGGCGTCAGCGCGAGCGGCATCAGCGCGCTCAGCCAGTCCATGTAGAAGGCGTAGAAGGACGGGATCACCACCGAGAGGCTGAAGCCGATGCCGAAGCCGGTGGCGCGGACATCCGTGGCGAAGCGCTCGTTGATGTAGGTGACGATGACGCCCCAGGGCGACGTCACGATGACCGCCAGGAAGCTGACCAGCAGCACGCGGGTGCCGAACGCCATCCCGGGCGTGACGGTCAGCGTGTAGAGGATGTACGCGCCGACGGTCGCGATCAGCGGGCCGACGATCACGAAGAAGCGCCGGCGGCCGATGAGCTGTCCCAGCAGTCCGGAGCCGATGTAGCTGAAGAACAGGATCGTGTAGCAGATCATCAGCGTCGCGGTCAGCGCGAAGCCGTCGAGGTGCAGGGTCTTCACCAGCAGACCGGTCGGCATGTAGATCGTGATGATGTTCTGCGTCGTCCAGAAGCCGGTCATCAGCAGCAGGACTTGCAGCAGGTCGCGCCCGCCCTTCCCGGAAAGCAGGCCCGCCATGGGCGATGTCTCGGCCTGGGCCGCGCCGCCGGCCGCCTCCTTCTTCCAGACCTCCGATTCCGAGACCTTGTGGACGTAGTAGAGGGCGAGCAGGCCGGCGAGCGCCGCGCCGACGATGAAGGGAATGCGCCAGCCCCAGACCGTGTAGGGCGACCCGGGCCCGTCCAGCGGGAACAGGTAGAACATCAGCATCGTGATGAGGTTGATGCTGACATAGGCGGCCGGGAAGCCCGCGATGATCAGGCCGCCGACGAAGCCGCGCTTGTCCTTCTTCGAGTACTCGATGGCGAGCGGCATCGCCCCGGTGTAGCCGCCGCCGAGGAAGATCCCGTCGAGGAAGCGCAGCAGGACCAGCAGGATGTACGAGGCGAGGCCAAGCGTCTCGTAGCCCGGCAGCAGGCCGATCAGCAGCGTGATCACGCCGAAGCCCGCCACCGAGTAGATCGACGCGGCGCGGCGCCCGACCTTGTCGGCGATCAGCCCGAAGATCAGCGCGCCGATCGGGCGGCCGAGCAGCGTGGTGATGAACACCAGCGACGCCAGCACCGTCTCCATCTGGGGTGACAGGTTCTTCGGCTGGAACATGAACATCACCGGCGCCAGCGCGACCACCGGCAGGTAGATGTCGAACATGTCGATGTATTCGGAGAAGAACGCGCCGCGGATGGCGCTCTTCCGCTTCTCCTCGATCGACTGGGACGAGGCCGGGCGCGCGCCCGCTGCGTCCGTTGCCAAGGCCGCCGACGTGACCGACATGGCGTCTCCCTCCCTGTTGTACTGCCGCGCAACTTTTTTGACTGCGTCGGAGCGTGGGCGCGGGCGCCGAGCCCGCGCGGTCGTCCGCGGGATCAGCGCCCGCCGGCCTGCTCCGCGTCCCACGCGGCGATCGCCGCGGAGGCGGTGCGGAAGGCGGCCAGGGCCGCCGGGGCGCCGCAATAGACGAGGGCCTGCATCAGCACGGCCTGGATCTCGTCCTTGGTCACGCCGTTGTTGAGCGCGCCTTTGACGTGGACGCCGAGCTCGTGGTGCTGGTTCATCGCGGTCAGCATGGCGATGTTGAGCATGCTGCGGGTCTTGAACGGCAGCGTCTCGTCGCCCCAGACCGCGCCCCAGCAATACTCGGTCACGAGCCGCTGGACCGGACGGTTGAACGCGTCGGCATTGGCCCAGGACTTCTCGACATGGGCGGCGCCGAGGACGGTCTTGCGGTTCTCGAAACCTTTACCGAACAGCTCGCTCTCGTCGGACATCTACTTCTCCTGGTCGGGGCCGACGCGCGAAGACGCCGGCCGCATCACGCGGGACGGATCAGTCGAGGCCGAAGCCGATCATCGCCTTCGTCTCGAGGTATTCCTGGAGACCGGCCTCGCCCCATTCCCGGCCGTTGCCGGACTGGCGGTAGCCGCCGAACGGCGCGTGGACGTCCGGGGGCGGGTAGTTGATGTGGACCTGGCCGCCGACCAGCCGCCGCGCCACGGCGCGCGCCCGGTCGCGGTCTCGCCCCTGCACGTAGGCGGCGAGCCCGTAGCGCGACCCGTTGGCGATCGCGACGGCGTCGTCCTCGCTGTCGTAGGCGAGGATCGACAGGACCGGGCCGAAGATCTCCTCCTGCGCGATGGTCATGTCGGGGGTCACGTCGGCGAACACCGTCGGACGGACGTAGAAGCCGCGGTCCAGGTGGTCCGGCCGCTCCGGGCCGCCGGCGACGAGCCGCGCGCCCTCCGCGATGCCGGTGCGGATCAGCCCGACGACGCGCTCGTACTGGGTGCGGTTGACCACCGGGCCGAGATCCGTCTCGGGGTCCGCAGTCGGGCCGAGCCGGAAGCCGGAGGCCGCCTCGGCCGCGATGGCGGCCGCCTCGTCCATCCGGTCTCTGGGCACGAGCATCCGCGTCGGGATGGAGCAGGACTGGCCGGAATTGGTGCAGCAGGCCGCGACTCCGCGCCGGACCGCCTGATCGAAGTCGACGTCCTCGAGCAGGATGTTGGCGGACTTGCCGCCGAGCTCCTGCGCGACGCGCTTGATGGTCGGGGCCGCCGCCCGGGCGATCTCGATCCCGGCGCGGGTCGACCCGGTGAACGAGACCATGTCGATCCCCGGATGCGCGGCGATCGCCGCGCCGACGCCGGGGCCGTCCCCGTTGACGAGGTTGAACACGCCCGGCGGCACGCCCGCGTCGTGCAGGACCTGCGCGAACAGCATCGCGCTGACGGCCGAGTATTCGCTGGGCTTCAGCACCATCGTGCAGCCGGCCGCGAGCGCGGGGGCAATCTTCACGACGATCTGGTTGATCGGCCAGTTCCAGGGGGTGATCAGGCCGCAGACGCCGATCGGCTCGCGCCGGATCCGGGTGGTGCCGCGGTCCTCCTCGAAGGCGAAGCGCTCCATCACCTCGATGAGCGCGTTGAGGTGCGCCGGTCCCCGCGCCGCCTGCCCCTTGCGGGCGAAGCCGATCGGCGAGCCCATCTCCTGCCGGATCGTCTCGGCGAAGGTCTCGAACCGCTCCTCGAACAGCGCGAGGATCCGGCGCAGCAGCGCGACGCGCGCGGCGGGCGCCGTCTCCGAGAAGGCCGGGAAGGCGGCGCGGGCCGCGCGGACGGCCCGGTCGACATCCTCGGCACTGCCGAGCGCGAGGGTGCCGAACGCGGTCTCGGTGGCGGGATCGATCAGCGGGAACGGCCGGGCCGCGACCGGCTCGACCCAGGCGCCGTCGATGTAGAAGCGGCTCAGGTCCGGGAGTGCCATCGTCTCAGGCTCCCTTGGCCAGCAGGCGGTACATCTCGGTGTGGTCGGCCGCGGGCCCGACCTCCCCGGCGATCGCGTGCCAGGTCTCGATGCAGTGGCGGCCGAAGCCGAGCGGGTAGTCGACCGACTCGGCCAGCGCCCCGGCGATGCCGAGATCCTTGTCCATCAGCTTCAGCGAGAAACCCGAGGCGAAGCTGCCGCTGAGCATGAACTGCTTGACCTTGTTCTCGGAGGTGTTGCTGCGCCCGGACGAGGCGTTGAGCACGTCGGTCATGGCCTCCGGCGCGATGCCGAAGCGCTGGGCCACGTGGAGCGCCTCGACGGTGGCGAGCAGGCCCGCGGCGGAGACGAAGTTGTTCAGCGCCTTGGCGGCGTGGCCCGATCCCGCCGGGCCGATATGCAGGACGGAGGTGCCCATCGCCTCCAGCACCGGCCGCCAGCGGGCGAGGAGGTCCGCCGCGCCGCCGACGAGGATGGCGAGCGTGCCGTTGACCGCCCGCTTCACGCCGCCCGAGACCGGCGCGTCCAGGTAGCCGAGCCCCTTCCCGGCGAGCGTCTCGCCGAGCGCGCGGGACCGCACCGGCTCCGACGAGCTCATGTCGATCACGGTGGCGCCGGCCGGAAGCGCGTCGGCCCAGCCATCATCGAGCAGCACCGCCTCGACGATGGCCGAGTTCGGCAGCATCGTGATCAGCAGGTCGAGCCCGGCGGCGTTCTCCCGCGTGAGCGCCGTCGCGCCGAGGTCCCGGGCGAGCGCGTCGGTCCGGCCTACGTCCGCGTCGAGCAGGCGGAGCACGTGCCCCGCCTTGGCGAGGCACCGGCTCATGGGGTCGCCCATCATGCCGAGACCGATGACGCCGATGGTTCTCTGTTCCATGCCGTGAATGTCCCTCTGAGCGACAGCCGGAGCGGCCCGACGCCGCGTGTCCCCGTCAGCGCAGGGCGGAGAAGTCCGTGGGGGTGAGGAAGGTGTTCTCGATCCGGGCGACGATCGGCCGGTCCTTCTCAGTCTCGGCGCGGGCGGCGATCCAGTCCGGATCGGCCTGGAAGGCGTTCCAGCGCGCCTCGCGCTGGGCCATGTCGTCCCACTTGAGCAGGTAGGTGAGCGCGTGGTTGTCGGGACCGACGAGCGTGGTCCAGAAACCGATCTGCTCGATGCCGTATTTCTGGAAGAAGCCGAGCGTCGTGGAGCGGAACCGCTCCAGCAGGGCCGGCAGACGTGTCGGGGCGCAGTAGTAGACACGCATCTCGACGATCATGGAATCCTCCGGTCAATAGGTCGGTGAAGCGGTCGGGGGCAGGTCGACGCGCGCGATCCATCCGGCGACATCCTCGGCCGCCGGCGGGTAGATCGCGAGAACCTGCGGATCGTGGCCCGGGACAATGTGATCCTCGGATTCGGCCAGGCGCCGGACGGTCCGGTAGCCCTCGAACATGTCGCCGACGTTGAAGACGATCGGATAGGCGAGCCGGCGGCCGATATTGGCGAAGAAGTGCGCGGCGTCGGAGGCCAGAACGACCCAGCCGCGCGCCGTGCGGACCCGGACGATCTGCAGGCCATCCGAGTGCCCGCCGACCCGGTGGAGGGTGATCCCCGGATACAGCGTGTCGGTCGTCTCGCGGAAGCGGACGCGGTCCTCGAACAGCCGGTCCACCATCGCCTTCACGTCCTCGGCGGCGAAGGGGTGGCGGACCTCCGGGTGGCACATGCAGCGGCCGGTGCAGAAGGCCATCTCGCGCTCCTGGACATGGAAGCGGGCCTTCGGGAACAGGTCGTGGTTGCCGGCATGGTCGTAGTGCAGGTGGGTCAGGACGACGTCCTCGACCTGAAGCGGGTCGACCCCGATCCGCGCCAGACCCTCCTCGACCGGCCGGACGATGTCGCGACCCCGCTTCGTCGCCATCGCCCGGTCGAAGCCCGTGTCGACGACGATCGTTCGGCCAGCGCCCGCGACGACCCACACGAAGTAGTCGATCGGCATTGGCCCATCGTGGATGTCCCCGCCGATGAAGTTTTCGCGGGCCATACGGTGATGATGCGCGTACTTGATCGCGTAGATCTTGTAGATCTCTGCGTCCATGCGGGCGTTTCCTTCAGGCGGCCGGTTGAACCGGCTCTTCCTCGCGGGTGCATCTCATCCGCGACTCGAATTGAGCATATCGTCCGACAATCTGTCAATCAGGCGATACCGATTTTGACAGCCCCAGTCGATCGCCCCGCTCAGCGATGCCAAGCGCCATCAGATCGTTCGCGTGGGGTGGAACCGGCTAGCTCGACGGGGATGGCGGCTGTCAGCACCCCGCGGGCACTCCCGGACGCGGCATCAGGAATCGCGACGGACGGCCCGGGCGAGCTGCCGCGGAATGCTGCCTCGATTCCGTGACCGGCCCGCGGAGCCGATCACGCCTGCTCGTTCGGGCGGCGCATCGCGAAGCCGAAGACCCAGAGGGACAGGCCGAGATTGATCGCCGCCACGGCCAGCATGACGTCCAGCAGCGGCATGAGGCCGAACCGTTCGGCGATGTAGCCGCAGGCCAGCGGGGTGACCGCCTGACCGAGGAGCGGCAGGCGGGCGAGCCGGCCCATCGCGGCCGCGTATTCGCGCTGTCCGTAGAGCGCCAGCGGCAGCATGCCCCGCACGACGGTGCGCATGCCGTTGCCGGCGCCGTAGAGCAGCATCGCGAGCCACGCCAGCGACGGCAAAGTCGCCAGCAGCAGGAGGCCGAGCCCGACGCTGGCGCTCGACAGGAGCAGGGACCAGGCCGGATGGGCGCGGCGGCCGAAGGCGAGTTCGACGACGCGCACGCCGACCTGGGCCGGACCGATCAGGCCGGTCAGGGCCACGGCGGCGGTGCCGCCGACGCCCAGCGTCTGGAGCAGGTTGAGCAATTGCACCGAGGCGGCGGTCATGATCATCGCCGCCATCGTGAAGGTCACCGCGAGCAGGCGCTCGGCCGGCAGGCGCGCGGCTTCGGCCGACCCCGCCGGCCCGGCAGGCCGCGGCGGCGTCGGTCCTGCAGCAGCCCGGCTCCGCGCCGGAAGCGCCCAGGCGAAGAGCGGGGCCACGAAGGCGACGGACAGGATCGCGTAGGTGAGGCAGGCCCCGCGCCAGCCGACATGATCGACCAGAAACCGCGTCGCCGGCCAGCAGAGCGAGACCGCCAAGCCCGACGAGATCGCGATCTGCGTCATCGCCCCGCGTGCGGCGGGGCCGTAGGCCTGGCCGATCGCGGCGAAGAGGGGATCGTAGAGCGCGGCCGACATGCCGAGACCGGCGACCACCCAGGCGAGCAGGAAGACCGGCAGGGTCTGGGCGACCGCCATCAGCACGAGGCCGGCCGCGATGATCGTGGCACCGATGACCAGGACCGGCCGCCCGCCGTGGCGCCGGATCATGCGGCCGACGAAGGGCGCCGGCAGACCCGACACGAAGATCGCCAGCGATAGGGCACCCACCACCATCGCCTGCGGCCAGCCGGTCTCGGCGACGACCGGGTCCGAGACGACCGCGGTGAGGAAGAAGGTGCCGCCCCACAGGACGATCTGCGTCACGCCGAGGGCGGTGTTGCCGGCGAGGGTCGGCCGCGGCGGCACCTCGGTTGGCTCGGAACTGCGCGCAAATGGGGCGCCGGGCACGATGATGATGTCTCCGCTGGGTCGCGTTCGAGGCTGCAGGGCCTCACCCTTCACTAGCGCGCCGCCGGGCGCTCCAGCCCCGCAATCCTTGATCTGCAGCCGTGCGCGCGCTTCGGAGGTCGCGGCGATTGCGACGGCAATTGGGATTCAAGACCTCAAGGGATCCTCGGGCAGGAACCGCGCGACCGCGTCGTGGATCGTCGCGGCGAACTCCGCTTCCCGACGCTCGAATTCATCGAGCAGGCCGGACACCGCGACCGCCAGCGGGCGGCCCCTGCTGTCGATGCGCTTGGGCAGCGGGACCGCGATCGAGCCGGCGCCCGGCGTGACGAGGCCGCGGGAGAAGAAATGCCCGTCCCGCCGCAGTTGGGCCAGATTGGCCAGGACGGCCGCGAGCGCGATCGGCGGCTGCCCGGCCGGCGCCTCGGCGTTCGTGCGGCGGACCAGCGGACCGATCTCGGCCTCCGGGCTGTCGGCAAGGAGCGCGGTGCCGGTCGCCGACCAGACGACGAGGCGGCGCGTCCCGGGCGGGACGTGGAAGCGCATGGCGGTGCGCGCCTGCAGGACGTGGACGTATTGCGAGAAGATCGCGTTGCGCGCGGCGAGGATCACCGTGCCGCCCGTGCGCTCCGACAGGTGCTCGAGCATGCGCACGAGGCTGCCGTCGCGCACCGGCCCCTTGTCGAGCCACGCGCCGAGGAGCGCCACACGAGGCGACGGCAGGAAGCTGCGGCTCGCCGGGTCGTAGTCGAGGTACCCGAGCCGGACGAGGCTCTTCAGGAGCACCGACGTCGACGATTGCGGGACCTTCAGCCGCTCGGCGATCTCGGAGACACGGGCCTCGCGCTGGATCTCGTCGAACATCTCCAGGATCTGGAGCACCCGTCCGGCGGACTTCACCAGGGCCAGATCCGAGCCGGCGGGATCGGCCCCGACCGTCAGATCCGTGCACGCGGCGCCCCGCTCGCCGACGCGCTCACCCATGCCGGGACCCGCGGAACGGGGTCCCCGGAAGCCGCATGGCGCAAGACGGCCCTGCGCGTCCCTGCCCGAAGCCGTGGTGATCGCGGCGCATCGCCGGCGCGTCCCCGTTGCTGCGACGCGACCCCGGATCGTCGTCGATCGGCAGTATAGCGCCGGCACGATCGGTGGCCACCATCACGGATGTGATATTCTTCAGCAGATGGGCGATGGCGGTTGAAGCCGGGTCCGCGCTCTGCCCTATTCGTCCGCGGTGTCGCGTCGGTCTGACCAACCGGCACCGGGAGACCGCGCGGCAAGCGCGGCCCTGTCCGGGAGGAATGCCGATGTCGATCCGCCACGCGGCCGTCGCCGCGCGCCTCCTCGTCGCCGCGCTGACGCTTCCGGCCCTCGCCGGGGCGGCGCGGGCCGAGACGGCCTCCGTCCGCATCGGCCTGCAATACGGCCTCGTCTACCTGCCGGTGATGATCGCGCAGAGCGAGGGGCTGTTCGACAAGCGCGCCAAGGAAGCCGGGCTCGAAGGGCTGACCGTGACGCTGACCCGCTTCAGCGGCTCGACGGCGATGAACGACGCGCTGCTCTCCGACAGCGTCGAGCTCGGCACCCTCGGCTCGGCTGGCGCCCTGATCGCCTGGGACAAGACGCGCGGGAGCCAGCAGATCAAGAGCCTCACCGCCCTGAGCTCGGTCGTCTACACGCTGTTCACAGGCAAGCCCGGCGTCGCCGCGCTGAAGGACTTCACCTTCGGCGACAAGATCGCGGTCCCGGCCTTCAACTCGCCCCAGGCGATCCTGCTGCGGGTCGCGGCGGCCCAGCAGCTCGGCGCCGCGGCCAAGGCCGACGCGCTGATGGTGAGCCTGCCCCATCCGGACGCCACCGCGGCGATGCGCGCCGGACAGGGCATCGCCGGCTACTTCGCGACGCCGCCGTTCACGCAGGTCCTGCAGGCGGACCCCAAGATCCGGGCGATCATGACCTCGACCGGCCTGATCGGCAGCGGCGACATCACCGCCGCCACCCTGAACGCCAAGCAGGGCTTCGTCGACGCGAACCCGAAGGTCGCGCAGGCGATCCGCGCCGGGATGGAGGACGCGGTGGCGCTGATCCGGAGCGACCCTAAGCGCGCGGCGACGATCTACCTCGCCTCCGAACAAGTGCAGATCGACCGCGCGCAGGTCGAGACGATCCTGACCGACGGCTCCATCGTCTACGACGTGGCGCCCAAGGGGATGGTGAACCTCGCCAAGGCGATGGCGACGCAGGGCTTCCTGCGGAAGGTGCCGGGCGACTGGCAGGAGATCTTCTTCCCCGGCCTCCAGGGCCGCGACGGGAGCTGAGCGACGCGGATCCGGCGCCGCCCACACGTCCCATCGCTCATGGAACCTCGGATGCACAGCTTCCGCTTCAGCGCCGAGCCGCTCCCGCCCGAGGTCGAGGCCGCCCGCGCGTCCATCCGCGCCTTCCTCGACGCGGAACGGGAGGCCGGGCATTTCGTGCCGCACCGGACCTCGTGGACGACCTTCGACGCCGCCTTCAGCCGGCGCGCCGGGGCGGCCGGGTTCATCGGCCTGACCGTGCCGGAGGCCTATGGCGGCCACGCCCGTTCCGGCCTCGTCCGCTTCGTCGTCACCGAGGAGATGCTGGCGGCCGGCGCGCCCTGCGGCGCCCACTGGATCGCCGACCGCCAATCCGGCCCGCAGATCCTGCGGCACGGCACCGAGGCGGCCAAGCGGGCGATCCTGCCGCGCATCTGCCGGGGCGAGTGCGCCTTCGGCATCGGCATGAGCGAGCCGAATTCCGGCTCGGACCTCGCCGCCGTGCGGACTCGCGCGGTGCGCGACGGCGACGATTGGGTCATCAACGGCTCCAAGATCTGGACGACGAACGCCCATCAGGTCGACTATCTGCTGGCCCTGGTTCGGACGGGCGAGCCCGGGCCGGACCGGCACGGCGGGCTGACCCAGTTCATCGTCGACATGGCCGCCCCCGGGGTGACGGTGCGCCCGATCCTCGACCTGTCGGGCCATCACGAGTTCAACGAGGTGTTCTTCACCGACTACCGCGTTCCCGACGCGATGCGGGTCGGCGCGGAGGGCGATGGCTGGAATCTCGTCACGGAGGAGCTCGCCTTCGAGCGCTCGGGACCCGACCGGTTCCTGTCGGATTACCGCCTGCTCGTCGAACTCGTCGACCGGATCGGGCCGGAACCGGACCGTTTCCAGGCGGTCGAGACCGGGCGGATGGTGGCGCAGCTCACCGCGCTGCTGGGCATGTCGGCCTCGGTGGCCCGCCTCCTCGACCAGGGCATCGTGCCGGGCGTCGAGGCGGCCCTGGTCAAGGACGTCGGCAACGGCTTCGAGCGCGCGGTGCCGGAGATCGCCCGGCGGCTCGTGCCGGTCGAGCCGAGCCTGTCGGCGCAGGGCGACGCCTTCCGCGAGGCGCTCGGCGGCGTGACCCTGCGGGCGCCGTCCTTCACCCTGCGCGGCGGGACCCGCGAGGTCCTGCGCGGCGTCATCGCCCGGGGGCTGGGGCTGCGATGAGCCGGATGGACCACGCGGTGGAGGCCGGCGACATGGTCGACGGGATCGTCCTCGATCAGGTCGAGCGGCTGCTCGCCCAGCACCTCACGCCGGCGCTGCTGGCGGCGTGCGATGGGGCCGTGGACGCGACAGCCTGGCCGGCGGATCTCTGGACGGCGCTCGCCGAGAGCGGCCTGCCGCTGGCGCTGGTGCCCGAGGCGGAGGACGGGATCGGCCTCGCCGCGACGACGGCCGCCCGGCTGATCCGGCGCTGCGGTTGGGCCGCCCTGCCCCTGCCGCTGCCGGAGACCGTCGTGGGCGCGGCGCTCTGGAGCGCGGCAGGCGGGGACGCGAACGCGGACGCCCTGTCGCTTGTCCCGGGCGGCCCCGTGCGGATCGCACCCCACACGGACGGCTTCGTCTTGGACGGCCGGGTCGCGCAGGTGCCCTGGGGCGGTTCAGTCGCGTCCCTGCTCCTCGATGCCGTCGACGCGACGGGCGAGCCGCACCTCGTGCGGATCGCCGCGCCCGGCACGATCCGAGACACGCACCACAACCTCGCCGGCGAGCCGCGCGACACGCTCGACCTGACCGGCTGCACCGTCTCCACCGACGAAGTCCGGGCTGCGCCGGGCTGGGCCACCGGAGCGGGTGTGCCGGCCGTCGAGGCGGTCGGTGCCTGGGTCCGGGCGCAGCAGATGGTGGGTGCCCTGGAGAGCTGTCTCGGCTCCGCCCTCGATCATGCGCAGGAGCGGCAGCAATTCGGCCGGCCGCTCGCCAAGTTCCAGGCGATCCAGCACATGCTGGCCGAGGCCGCGGGCCACGTCGCGGCGGCGAGTGCGGCCGCCGACCTCGCGGCCGCCTGCTGGGGCGACCCGCGTTTCGTCCTCGCCACCGCCATCGCGAAGGCGCGCTGCGGCGAGGCGGCGGGCCACGTCGCGGCGATCGGCCATCAGATCCACGGGGCCATGGGCTTCACTCAGGAGCACCCGCTCCACCGCGCGACGCGGCGGCTGTGGTCCTGGCGCGACGAGTTCGGATCCGACGCCCTCTGGCAGGAGCGGATCGGGCGCGCGGTCTGCGCGTGCGGCGGCGCGGCCCTCTGGCCGATGCTGGTCCGGCTCCGGGGCGGTGCCGGCTGAGATGGGAGACCTTTGCGTGCCGGATCACTCCGCCGAGACTCACTCTGCCGAGACGAACAAGGCCGGGCCGCTCGCGGGCGTGCGGGTCGTCGATCTGACCAGCGTGATCATGGGCCCCTCGGCGACGCATATCCTCGCCGATCTCGGCGCCGACGTGATCAAGATCGAGACGCCGGAGGGTGATTCCTTCCGGCACTACCGGCCCGCCCGGGGCGCCGGGATGGGCGGCAACTTCCTGCACCTCAACCGCAACAAGCGCAGCGTGCGCCTCGACCTGAAGCGGGCCGCGGCGCGGGCCGCCCTGGACCAGCTGATCGCCACCGCAGACGTGTTCGTCCACTCGATGCGGCCGGACGCGATCCTGCGCCTGGGCTACGGCTACGAGCGCGTGCGCGCGCTCAAGCCCGACATCGTCTTCTGCGGCGCCTACGGGTTCGGGGCCGACGGCCCCTACGCCCACAAGGCGGCCTACGACGACCTGATTCAGGCGGGCTCGGGCCTCGCGGCGCTCCAGACGGCCGCCACCGGCCGGCCCGGCTACCTGCCCACCGTGCTGTGCGACAAGATCGCCGGCCAAGCCATCGCCTGCGCGATCCTCGCCGCCCTCTACGAGCGCCGGGCCGGCGGTGGCGGGCAGGCGGTCGAGGTGCCGATGTTCGAGACCATGGTCGAGTTCAACTTCGTCGAGCACATGGTCGGCTACGCCTTCGAGCCGCCGCTGGGGCCGCCGGGCTTCAACCGGGTGCTGAGCCCGAAGCGCAAGCCCTACCGCACCCGGGACGGCTACGCCTGCATCCTGCCCTACTCGGACCGGAACTGGCGCGACTTCTTCATCCATACCGGCCGGCTCGAATTCGTGGACGATCCGCGCTTCGCGCCGCTCGCCGTGCGGGTGGAGAACATCGAGATCCTCTACGCGCTGGTCGAGGAGGAGGCGCCGCGCAGGACCACCGCCGAGTGGGTCGCGTTCTGCGACTCGGTGAGCATCCCGTGCATGCCGGTCCTCGGGCTGGAGGACCTGCCGGAGGACGAACACCTGAGGGCGGTGGGCTTCTTCGGCACCGCCGAGCACCCGAGCGAGGGGGCCTACCGGACCATGCGCCGGCCGGTCTCGTTCAGCGGCAGCCGGTTCGCGATCCGCCGCCACGCCCCGCGGCACGGCGAGCACACCGCCGAGGTCCTGGCCGAGGCCGGGCTCGACCCGGCCGAGATCGCGGCCCTGATCGACGCGCCGGGCGAAACCCACCCCGCGCCCCTGGAGGCCGCCCGATGAGTGCCGAGACTAGGACCCGCGACGCGGGCGAGGACCTGCTGTTCTCCGTCGCCGAGGGGGTCGCGACCATCACGCTGAACCGGCCCGAGCGGAAGAACGCCTTCACCTTCCCGATGATCGAGGCCTGGACGGCGGCCCTGCAGCGCTGCCGCACCGACGCGGCGATCCGCGTCGTGGTCGTGACCGGAGCGGGCTCGGCCTTCTGCAGCGGCGGCGACATCGTCGAGATGGGCGAGCGCCTCGACCAGCCGCCCGCCCGGCGCAAGGACGAGCTCCACGGGCGGATCCAGCGCATCCCGCTGACGTTGGAGGATCTCGACAAGCCGGTGATCGCCGCGCTGAACGGCGTGGCCACCGGCGCGGGCCTCGACCTCGCCCTGATGTGCGACCTGCGCTACGCCGCGCAGAGCGCCCGCTTCGCCGAGACCTACGTGCGGGTCGGCCTGGTCCCGGGCGCGGGCGGCGCCCATTTCTTGCCCCGGCTCGTCGGGACCGCGAAGGCGCTGGAGCTGTTCTTCACCGGCGATTTCGTCGATGCCGACGAGGCCCTGCGGATCGGTCTGGTCAACGGCGTTCACGCCGACGCCGACCTGATGCCGGCCGTCGCGGCGCTGGCGCGGAAGATTGCCCAGGCGCCGCCGCTGACGCTGAGCCTGATCAAGCGCGCGGTCTATCAGGGCTTGCGCAACGACCTGCGCACCAACCTCGACCTGATCTCCTCGCACTACGCCGTCGTCACCGCGACCCTCGAGCATCGGGAGGCGGTGCAGGCCTTTATCGGCCAGCGCGACAGGGGCTGAACCACCGGCGCGAACAACATCTCCCCCCGGGCATCACGCTTTCATGCTTGTCGCCACCGCGACTACCTGCAAGTCTATCCAAAATTCAATCCGCGCAACGACGCGGAATCAGTCTGGGAGGACGCGATGATGGCTCGGATTCTCGGTGCGCTCGTGTGTGCGCTCGCCCTCGCGGCGCCGGCCGCGGCGCAGAGTCCGATCGTCATCAAGTTCAGCCACGTCGTCACCACGGACACGCCCAAGGGTCAGGGCGCCGAGCGGTTCAAGCAGCTCGCCGAGGAGCGCACCAAGGGCGGGGTCAAGGTCGAGATCTATCCGAACAGCACGCTCTACAAGGACAAGGAAGAGGTGGAGATGCTCCAGCTCGGCGCCGTGCAGATGCTGGCGCCGTCCACGAGCAAGTTCGGCCCCCTCGGCGTGAAGGAATTCGAGGCTTTCGACCTGCCCTTCATCTTCCCCAACGAGCAGGTGCTCCGCCGCGTCCAGGACGGGCCGATCGGCCAGGGCCTGTTCAAGAAGCTCGAATCCAAGGGGATCAAGGGCCTCGGCTACTGGGACAACGGCTTCAAGATCCTCACCGCCAACAAGCCCATGCACGCCCCCGAGGACGTGAAGGGCCTGAAGTTCCGCATCCAGTCCTCGAAGGTGCTGGAGGCGCAGTTCAAGCAGCTCGGCGCGCTACCGCAGGTCCTGGCCTTCTCCGAGCTCTACCAGGCGCTGCAGACCGGTGTGGTCGACGGCCAGGAGAACCCGCCGTCGAACGTCACGACCCAGAAGATCAACGAGGTGCAGAAGCACGCCACGCTGACCTATCACGGCTACATCGGCTACGCGGTGATCGTGAACAAGGGCTTCTGGGACGGCCTGCCCGCCGACATCCGCACGACGCTCGAGGGCGCGATGAAGGATGCGACCGCCTACGAGCACGAGATCGCCGACAAGCAGAACGAGAAGGCGCTCGCCGACATCCGCGCCACGGGCAAGACCGAGGTCTACACCCCGACCGAGGCCGAGAACGCCGCGTGGCGCAAGGCGCTCGCACCGGTCCAGCGCGAGATGGCCTCCCGCGTCGGCAAGGATCTCGTCACGGCGCTCAACAAGGAAGCCGAGGCGGCGCCGAACAACTGATCCTGCCGCCGCGCCGCCCGGACCGACCATGTTGCTGAAACTTCTCGATCGGCTCGAAGAGGTGCTGATCGGAACGCTGATGGCGGCCGCGACCGTCATCACCTTCGCCACGGTGGTGCACCGGTTCCTCTCCGGCATCCCCGCGCTCCAGGACTACACCGACCGGATCGACTTCGGCTGGTCGCAGGAACTGTGCATCTACATGTTCATCTGGGTCGCGAAGTTCGGCGCGGCCTACGGCGTGCGCACCGGCATCCATGTCGGCGTCGACGTGCTGGTCAACCGGCTGCCGCCGGGCGCGCGTCGGATCATGGTCCTGGTCAGCCTCGCGGCGGGCGCGCTGTTCACCGGGATCGTCGGCACGCTCGGCGCTAATTTCGTCTGGCGCATCGGTCACACCGACCAGACGACGCCCGACATGGAGATCCCGGTCTGGATCGTCTACCTCGCGATCCCGCTCGGCTCCTACCTGATGTGCTTCCGCTTCCTGCAGGTCGCGTGGGGCTACTGGACGACCGGGCACCTGCCCGCCCGCGACCACGCCCATGTCGACGGCGTCCCGACCGTCGAGGGCGTCGACCCGGTCCAGCTCGGCCGCGAGGGAGGCCCCGCATGAGCGGCCTGATCATCTTCGGGCTGCTCATCGCCCTGATGCTCACCGGCATGCCGATCTCGATCGCGCTCGGCCTGACGGTGCTGACCTTCCTGTTCACCCTGACGCAGGTGCCGATCGAGAGCGTCGCGCTCAAGCTGTTCACCGGGATCGAGAACTTCTCGATCATGGCGATCCCGTTCTTCATCCTCGCCGGCAACTTCCTGGCCCATGGCGGCGTGGCACGGCGGATGATCGCCTTCACGACCTCGCTCGTCGGGCACTGGCCGGGCGGCCTCGGCCTCGCCGGCGTGGTCGCCTGCGCGCTGTTCGCCGCCGTGTCGGGATCGAGCGTGGCGACGGTCGTGGCGATCGGCTCCATCATCCTGCCGGCCATGGTGGCCGAGGGCTACCCAAAGCGCTTCGGCGCCGGGGTGATCACCACGTCGGGGGCGCTCGGGATCCTCGTGCCGCCCTCGATCATCCTCGTGCTCTACGGCGTGTCGACGAATTCCTCGATCGGCAACCTGTTCCTCGCCGGGGTGATGCCCGGCATCGTCCTGTCGGCGATGCTGGCGACCGTCACCTTCGTCATCGCCAAGCGCCGCGGCTATCCGCGCATGCCGAAGGCCTCCTGGGCCGAGCGCCTGCGCGCCTTCCGCGAGAGCGCGTGGGGCCTGTTCCTCGTGGTGATGGTGATCGGCGGCATCTACGCGGGCATCTTCACGCCGACCGAGGCGGCCGCGACCGCCGCCGTCTACGCCTTCGTCATCGCGGTGTTCGTCTACCGCGACCTGAAGCTGTCGGACGTGCCGCGCGTGCTCCTCGCCTCCGCCAACATGAGCGCGATGCTGCTCTACATCATCACCAACGCGGTGCTGTTCTCGTTCCTGATGACCTCGGAGAACATCCCGCAGGCGATGGCGGCGTGGCTGATCGCCATGAATTTCAGCCCGCTGATCTTCCTGCTCGTGGTCAACATCATCCTGCTGATCGCCGGCAACGTGATGGAGCCGTCCTCGATCCTGCTGATCATGGCGCCGATCCTGTTCCCGATCGCCGTCAAGCTCGGGATCGACCCGATCCATTTCGGGATCATCATGGCGGTCAACATGGAGGTCGGCCTGTGCCATCCGCCGGTCGGGCTCAACCTCTACGTCGCCAGCGGCATCGCCCATATGGGCATCTCCGAGCTGACGGTCGCGGTGCTGCCCTGGCTCCTGACGATGCTGGCCTTTCTGGTCCTGGTGACCTACTGGCCCGCCCTGTCCCTGTGGCTTCCCCGGGCGCTCGGGGCGATGTGACGGGCGCGCGCCGCGCGGGTGCAGCCCCGGGCTCGGCCGGCGTTGCGGCGCCCGGGGCACGCGCAGATCGACGCGCGCCACCGGCCCCGCCCGCTCGGCAGCAGATGCGAGCGCGACCGCTCCGCCGATCCGAGCTGTCCGAGACCGACAGCCTGCTGCTGCCGTTCTGCACCGCCCTGTCGAACCTGTTCTGGCTGCCGGTCATGGGGGCGCTGTCCGGCCGGATCGGGCGCAAGCCGATCCTGCTCGTCATCTCGGCGCCCACCCTGCGCACCGCCTAACCGGTGCTGGGCTGGCCCGCGGCCAACGCGAGCGTCGGCAACGTGCTGATCGCGCTCCTCGGCTGTCCTTCCTGTACGGCAGCGGCAACGGCGCGATGGTGGTGGCGCCGACCGAGGTGGTCCCGGCGAGGGTGCGCACGGCCGGCTTCGTCCTCGCCGACCCGCTGGCGACCGCCCTGCCCGGCGGCTTCACGCCCCCGGTCACGACGTGGCTCACCGAAGCCGACGGCAACCGCGCGGCCTGTGGACGGCGATCAGGGGCACCTGCGGCCCCGTCACCACGCGCCTGATCGACCGCCGCGCGGGCCAGTCGGCCGCTCTGGGCGCTCCGGCCTGATCCGCCGGCACGGGATCGGCAGGGGGGCTTCAGCCTCCCTGCCGCGCCGACAGGACCGGCGGTCAGGCGAATTGCGGGGCCGCCGTGCCGGTGTGCCGCAGGGTCAGGGCCAGGCAGACGATCGCGAGCACGCAGGCCGCCAGCAGGAGGATGAAGCAGCCGTTCCAGCCGTAATGGTCGGTCGTGTAGCCGACCAGCGCGCTCGCCGCGACGGAGCCCCCCAGATACCCGAACAGGCCCGTGAAGCCCGCCGCCGTCCCGGCCGCCTTCTTGGGCACGAGCTCGAGGGCCTGGAGACCGATCAGCATCACCGGCCCGTAGATCAGGAAGCCGATGCAGATCAGGGCCGCGAGATCGACGCCCGGGTTGCCCTCGGGGTTGAGCCAGTAGACCAGCGTCGCCGCCATGACGCCGAACATGAACACCACGCCCGTCGCGCCGCGATTGCCGCGGAACAGTTTGTCGGACAGCCAGCCGCAGAGCAGGGTGCCGGGGATGCCGGCCCACTCGTAGAGGAAGTAGGCCCAGGAGGTCTTGTCCACCGAGAAGTGCTTGGCCTCCTTCAGGTAGGTCGGCGCCCAGTCCAGCACACCGTAGCGGAGCAGGTAGACGAACACGTTGGCGAAGGCGATGTACCAGAGCATCCGGTTCTTCAGCACGTGCTCGACGAAGATCTCGCGCGTGGAGAACTCGCGCTCGTGGTTGGCGTCGTAGCCCTCCGGATAATCGTTCTTCCAGGTCTCCACGGACGGCAGCCCGCAGGATTGCGGCGTGTCCCGCATGGTCAGGAAGGCGAAGACCGCGACGCCGAGCGCCACGGCGGCGGGCACGTAGAAGGCCGCGTGCCAGTCGTTGAACCAGGCCAGGCCGAGCAGGAAGAGCGGCCCGATCAGGCCACCGCCGACGTTGTGCGCCACGTTCCAGACCGAGACGACGCCGCCGCGCTCCTTCTGCGACCACCAGTGCACCATCGTGCGACCGCTCGGCGGCCAGCCCATGCCCTGGAACCAGCCGTTGAGGAAGAGCAGCACGAACATGATGCCGACGCTGGACGTCGCCCAGGGCACGAAGCCGAACAGGAACATCACCAGCGCCGAGAGCACGAGGCCGATCGGCAGGAAGTAGCGCGGGTTGGAGCGGTCCGAGACCATGCCCATCAGGAACTTGGACAGGCCGTACGCGATCGCCACCGCGGAGAGCGCGGTGCCGAGCTCACCGCGGCTGTAGCCCTGCTCGACCAAGTAGGGCATGGCCAGCGAGAAGTTCTTGCGCAGCAGGTAATAGCCCGCGTAGCCCAGGAAGATTCCCGCGAAGATCTGCCAACGCAGCTTGCGGTAGGTCGGATCGACGCGATCCGTCTGAATGGGTGGCCGATGGGCCGCGGGAGCGAGGAAGCCGATCATGGCGCGCCTTCGTGAGATCGCGGACGGGCCCGGGCTCATCCCGGGCGCATCTCGGATTGGACGGGGTGGTGACGTGCCGCGCTCAGCGTCGCGCCGAAGCGGATCCCGCGGCGTGCCGACGCGCGATCCGCGCGTCCGGTCTCGACCTTTGGCGATGGTGGACGGCGTTGTCCGGTCGCGGCATCGTTTCCTCCTTGTGGTGCGGCGCATCTCCGGCTCGGCCGGGTCGCCGTCGTGCGGTTCCCCTGCCGCCCGCGCGGGGCGGCCGGCTCAGCCGGCGGCCATCGCGCCGGCGTGCCGGCCGGTCATGGTCGCGATCCGCGCCCGCAGCGCCGCGACCTCGTCGGCCGAGAAGGCGAGGCCGAGCTTGGACCGACGCCAGAGCACGTCCTCGGCGGTGCGGGCCCATTCCCGGTCCATCATCCAGCGCAGCTCGCCTTCGTGGAGGCCGTGCCCGAGGTCGGGCCCGAGATTCGCGGCGATGCGCAGCGCGTCCGTCCCGTAGGCGGCCACCAGGCGCTGGACCGTGGCGGCCGCGAGCTGGGGCGCGGCGCGGGCGAGGCGCGCCTCGAGCTCGGCCACCCCGTCCACCGGGAAATCGCCGCCCGGCAGCGCGGCGCTTCCGGTCCAAGAGCGGCCGCGCGCGCCGAGGCGCTGACCGATCTCCTTCAGGGCATCCTCGGCCAGCTTGCGGTAGGTCGTGATCTTTCCGCCGAAGATGTTGAGCACCGCCGCCTCGCCGGCCGCGCCGTCCGTCTTCAGCACGTAGTCGCGCGTCGCCTCCTGCGCCGCGGAGGCGTGATCGTCGTAGAGGGGGCGCACGCCCGAGAAGGACCAGACGATGTCGTCGCGGCGCAGCGGCGTCGCGAAGTATTCGCTGGCGGCGCTCAGCAGATACGCGGTCTCCTCCTCGGTGATCGCCGCGTCGGCGGGATCGCCGGAGAAATCACGGTCCGTCGTGCCGACCAGGGTCGTGTCGTTCGCGTAGGGGATCGCGAAGATGATGCGCCCGTCCGCGTTCTGGAAGATGAAGGCCCGGTCGTGGTCGTAGAGCTTGCGCGTCACGATGTGCGAGCCCTGCACGAGGCGCACGTGCTTCGCCTCGCTCCGGCCGAGCGGCCCCTGGATCACCCGGTCGACCCAGGGTCCGGCCGCGTTCACGAGGAAGCGCGCGGCGATCTCGTCCTCGCGGCCGGTCTGCAGCTCGCGCCGGACGATGCGCCACAGATCGCCCTCGCGGCGGACCGAGACGACGCGGGTTCCCACCGCGATCTCGGCGCCCCGCGCCTCGGCATCGCGCGCGTTGAGCACCACGAGCCGCGTGTCGTCGACGCGCGCGTCCGAATACTCGAAGCCGCGCCGGAACTCGGATTTGAGCGGGGCGCCGATCGGGCCGGAGAGGTCCACGGGGCGCGTGCCGGGCAGGCGCTTGCGGCCGCCGAGATGGTCGTAGAGGAACAGCCCGATCCGCAGCAGCCAGGCCGGACGCAGGCCGGTATGCAGCGGCAGGACGAAGCGCAGCGGGCGCACGATGTGGGGCGCGATGCCCCAGAGCACCTCGCGCTCGGCCAGCGCCTCGCGCACGAGGCGAAACTCGTAGTGCTCCAGGTAGCGCAGGCCGCCGTGGATCAGTTTGGTCGACCATGACGAGGTGCCGCTGCCGAGGTCGTTCTGCTCGGTCAGCGAGACCGAGTATCCGCGGCCGGCCGCGTCCCGCGCGATCCCGCAGCCGTTGATCCCCCCGCCGATGACGGCAACGTCGAACGTGCGCATGATCCTCCCCCTTTCGTGTCGCGGCGTCCGGCGCGCGACTGCGAAAGCAGAGGAATTGAATACGAAACCAAAGGAAAGTCAATCGAAAGCGATACGCTCAACGACCGGTTTCGACGAGGCGGACGCCGGACGCGCGACAGAGGTCGCGCAGCGTCTCGCTGGGGCAGCGATCGGTGACGAAGGTTCCGATCTGGCCGAGCTGGGCGAGCCGGACCGGGGCGCTCCGCTCGAACTTGGTGGAATCCGCGACCAGCACGACGTGGCGGGCGTTGGCGATGATCGCCTGGGCGACCCGGACCTCGCGATAATCGAAATCGAGGAGCGCCCCGTCCTCGTCGATCGCCGAGGCTCCGATCACCGCGAAATCGACCTTGAACTGGCGGATGAAGTCCACCGCCGCCTCCCCGACGATCCCGCCGTCCGAGCGACGGATCAGGCCGCCCGCCACGATGCACTCGATCTCGGGGCTCGGCCGCAGGGCGAGCGCGACGTTGAGGTTGTTGGTGATCACCATGAGCCCGGAATGGCCGAGGAGCGCCCGGGCGACGGCCTCGGTGGTGGTACCGATATTGATGAACAGCGAGGAGCGGTCCGGGATCAGGTCGGCGGCCGCGCGCGCGATCGCCGCCTTCTCGGGCGCCGCCAGCGCGTTGCGGGCCTCGTAGTCGAGGTTCTCGGCCCCCGCGCCGAGCACAGCCCCGCCGTGGATGCGCGAAAGCAGACGCGCGTCGCACAGGTCGTTGAGATCCTTCCGAATGGTCTGCACGCTGACCGCGAACCGACCGGACAGGGCGTCGACCGAGACGCGCCCTTCGGTCCGCGCGATGTCCATGATCGCGTTCTGACGCTCCGAGAGCATACCGGCAGACCTCCGCGCGACGAAAACGAAACCCTTTTCGGTGCGAGCGCGCCAGCGTCG
Source organism: Methylobacterium sp. PvP105 (assembly GCF_017876975.1). Lineage (NCBI taxonomy): Bacteria > Pseudomonadati > Pseudomonadota > Alphaproteobacteria > Hyphomicrobiales > Methylobacteriaceae > Methylobacterium > Methylobacterium sp. PvP105. The sequence continues at coordinate 4,631,246 of NZ_JAGIPA010000001.1, forward strand.
TGGGAAAGCGAAAGCGCGTTCTGGACCGGCGACCACGCCTAGCGGATTCGCCCCCGGGAGGGAACGTCGGGACGCCCGAGGCCGACCGGTCGCCCCGCTGGGTGCGAAGGCGGGACTCGCGCGGCGCGCCATCAGGGCGCCGCCTGCCCCGAGGCGCCCGCCCCGTTGACGACGCGCGCCCGCGCGTCGACAAGCACCGCGATGCATTGGTTTCCGTATTCACATCGATGACGGGCGCGGCCGTCCCGCAGAACTGGTCTCCGGTCGGAGGCGGGGCGCTCGGCGACCTGATCCGCAGCCACGACTGGGCGGCGACACCGCTCGGAGCCATCGGCACCTGGCCCGCGCCCGTCCGCACCATCGTCCAGACCCTGCTGCTCTCGCCGGTCCCGACTGTGGCGATCTGGGGCCGGGACGGCATCCTGGTCTACAATCAGGGCTACGCGGAGATCTGCGGCCCCCATCATCCGGAGGCCCTCGGCGGGCGCCTCCTGGAGCTCTGGCCGGAAGCCCGCGCCTTCAACGCGCACGTGATCGCGAGCGGCCTGTCCGGTCGCCCGCTCAGCTTCCGCGCCCACGAACTCGAGCTCTGGCGGCACGGGCGCGCCGAGACGGCCTGGATGGACCTGGAATACACCCCTGTCCTGGACGATCGGGGCACGCCGATCGGCACGCTCGCCACGGCGCTCGACATCACCGAACGCGTCCTCAGCGCGCGCCGGATCGCCGAGAACGAGAGCCGCTTCCGCTTCCTCGACCAGCTGGGTCAGGCAACCGCGAATGCTCGCGACGCCGGCGCGATCCTGGAGATCACCACGCGTTGCGTGGGCGCGCACCTGAACCTGTCGAACTGCGCCTACGCCGACATGGATCCGGACGGCGACGGCTTCACCATCCGCGGCAACTGGCACGCCCCGACATCGCCCTCGATCCTGGGGCATTACAGCCTCGCCGATTTCGGCGCGCTGGCCGTCCGGGAGCTGAATGCCGGTCGGCCCCTCATCGTCAACGACAACGTCGCCGAGCTCGCCCCGCACGAGGCCGAGACCTTCCGGGCGATCGGGATCGCGGCCACCATCTGCATGCCGCTGGTGAAGGACGGCCGGCTCGCGGCCCTGATGGCCATCCACCACGCGCACCCCCACCGCTGGTCGCACGCCGAGCTCGCGCTCATCCGCGAAGTCACCGAGCGCTGCTGGGCGCATATCGAGCGTGTCGGGGTCGAGGCGAGCCTGCGGGTCAGCGAGGCGCGGCTCCGGGCCCTGGTCCACGCCACCTCCGACGTGGTCTACCACATGAGTTCGGACTGGCAGGAGATGCGCCAGCTCGACGGCCGCGGCTTCCTGTCCGACCTGGCGGAGCCGAGCGTGCGCTGGCTCGATCACTACGTCGATCCGGCCGACAGGCCGGCGGTCAAGGCTGCGGTCAACGACGCGGTCCGCCGCAAGGGCCTGTTCGAGCTCGAGCACCGGGTCCGGCGCGCCGACGGCCGCGTCGGCTGGACGCTGTCGCGCGCGGTGCCGGTGATCGATCGGCACGGGACCGTGACCGAGTGGTTCGGGATGGCGAGCGACGTCACGTTCCGGCACGAGGCCGACGCGCGGCTCAGGGAGAGCGAGGCGCGGTTCCGCGCCATGGCGGACGACGCCCCGGTGATGACCTGGATCACCGACGAGAGCGGCGCGTGCATCTACCTGAACCGCCGCTGGTACGAGTTCACGGGGCAGGCCGAGGCCGAGGCACTCGGGCTCGGTTGGCTCGACGCGATCCATCCCGACGACCGCATCCGGTCCGAACAGGCGTTCCTGGCGGCGAACGCGGACCGGACGTCGTTCCGCCTCGAATACCGCCTCCGGAACAGGGACGGACGTTACCGCTGGGCGCTCGACGCCGCCTCGCCGCGATTCGACGCCGACGGCGCGTTTCTCGGCTACTTCGGGTCGGTGATCGACATCGACGAGCGCCGCGAGGCCGAGGCACGGCTGCGTACGCTGACCGACGTCGTGCCAGCCTTCGTCTGGTTCGCCTCGCCGGACGGCCAGCTGCATTTCCTGAACGACCGCTGGTGCGCGTATACCGGCCTCGACACGCGGGCGTCGCTGCCCGATGGCTGGATCGAGGCGGTTCTCCGGACGACCGCGCGCGGACGGCGGCGGTCTGGTCGGACGCGCGCGAGCGCGGCGTCACCTACGAGATCGAGGTCCGCTACCGCCGGCACGACGGGGCGTATCGCTGGTACATGGCCCGGGCCGAGCCGCTGCGCGATCCCGGCGGGACCATCACCGCCTGGTTCGGGACGTCGACCGACATCCACGACCGCAAGCTCGCCGAAGACGGTCTGCGCGAGCTGAACGAGACGCTCGAGAGCCGTGTCGCGGAACGCACCGGGGAGCTGCTCAAGACCGAGGAAGCGCTGCGCCAGTCGCAGAAGATGGAGGCGGTGGGTCAGCTCACGGGCGGCGTCGCGCACGACTTCAACAACCTGCTCACCATCATCCGCTCGTCCGTCGACTTCCTGCGCCGGCCCGAACTGCCCGAGGCGCGCAAGGCCCGCTACCTCGACGCGGTGTCCGACACGGTCGATCGCGCCGCCAAGCTGACCGGCCAGCTTCTCGCCTTCGCCCGCCGCCAGACCCTGGCCCCGCAGGTCTTCGACCTCGGTGACCGGTTGCGGGCCGTGGCCGAGCTGCTCGACACGGTGACCGGTGCGCGGATCCGCGTCGTCACCGAGGTCCCAGAAATCTCCTGCGCCGTGCGCGCCGACCTGAGCCAGTTCGAGACGGCGCTGGTGAACATCGCCGTCAACGCGCGCGACGCGATGGACGGCGAAGGCACCCTCACATTGCGGTTGACCTGCACCTGCCCGCTGCCGGCGATCCGGGGCCACGCGGCCAGCGCCCAGCCCTTCGCCGCGATCGCGCTGACCGATACCGGCTCCGGCATCGCCCCGGAGGTGCTGGACCGGATCTTCGAGCCCTTCTTCACCACCAAGGAGGTCGGCAAGGGGACGGGCCTGGGCCTGAGCCAGGTGTTCGGCTTCGCGAAGCAATCGGGCGGCGATGTCGCGGTCGAGAGCGTGCTCGGCGCGGGGACGACCTTCACGCTCTACCTGCCCGAAGTCGCGGCCGAGACCCTGCCGCACGTGGCCGTCGCCGCCGCGGAGCCGGCCTCTCCCATCGGTTCCGGACAGCGCGTTCTCGTGGTCGAGGACAATGTCGAGGTCGGCACCTTCGCCACCCAGATCCTGGAGGATCTCGGTTACGAGACCAGCTGGGCGGCGAATGCCGAGGAGGCTCTGGACCGGCTCGGATCCGAGGGGGCGGATTTCGACGTCGTGTTCTCGGACGTGGTCATGCCGGGGATGGGCGGGTTGGCCCTCGCGCAGGAGCTCAGGCGCCGGATGCCGCGACTGCCGGTGCTCCTGGCCTCGGGCTACAGCCACGTCCTCGCACAGGACGGCACGCACGGGTTCTCCGTCCTGCACAAGCCGTACTCGGCCGAGCAGCTCGGACGCCTGCTCCGGCAGGTCACCGCGCCGAAGCGGGACGCCCTGTCGACGCGATGACGGGCCTTGTTCGGCACAGGACAGGAGAATTTCAGACCCTCGGCCTGATGTCCCTAATCAGATGCGCAACCGTGGTCCCTCGGTAGGACTCCGCTGAAGCGGACAGCCAGAGGCCCTCACCGGATCGCCCTCTCCGGCCGGCGCCCGATGGCGACCGCGCTGGCGAAAATCGCCGAGGCGCGGAGTCCCGCGTCCTGCACGACGGCCGACGTCACGCGGCCGCGGCATCCGGAGCGGTTCAGTCTGCCAACCCGGAGGCGCGCGCCACCGCACGTCCTGCCGTCAGGGCGATTGCGTCAGATCAAGGTCGCGCAGGCAGCCAGACGATACGGCTGCTTCGACAGCGCGGGCCCGTGCGGGTCCCGGCGCGGACGATGAGGAAACGCGCATGCGCGAGGTCTTGCGGACGCACTACGGCGCGGAGCGGTTGCCTCGCTACACGAGCTACCCGGCGAGTCCCCATTTCACCGACGCGGTCGATGCCGGAACTTACGGGGACTGGCTGCGCGGGATACCCGCGGACGCGACCGCGTCGCTCTACCTGCACGTCCCCTTCTGCCGGTCGATGTGCTGGTACTGCGGGTGCCACACGACCATCACCCAGCACGACGCGCCCATCGCCGCCTACCTCGCCACCCTGCGGGCCGAGACGGTGCTCGTCGCGCGCCACCTCGACCGGGCTCCGCGCGTCCGCCACGTGCATTTCGGGGGCGGTACGCCCACCATCGTGACGCCGGACGGCTTCCGCGAGCTCGTCGCGCTCCTCCGCGACCATTTCCCCGTCGACCCGGACGCCGAGATCGCCGTCGAGATCGATCCGCGCACCCTGACCCCCGCGATGACGCGGGCGCTCGGCGCCGCGGGCGTCTCGCGGGCCAGCCTCGGTGTCCAGAGCTTCGACCCGGTGGTCCAGGACGCGATCCGGCGCCGCCAGAGCTTCGCGGAGACCGCGGCGGCCGTCGCGGGTCTCCGGGCCGCTGGCGTCGACGGGATCAATCTCGATCTGATCTACGGCCTCCCGCATCAGTCGGTGGCGTCCTGCGTCGAGACGGTCCGGCAATCCCTGCGGTTGCGGCCCGATCGCCTGGCCGTGTTCGGCTACGCCCACGTCCCGACGTTCAAGAAGCATCAGCGCCATATCGAGGACGCGACGTTGCCGGATGGCCGCGTCCGGCAGGCCCAAGCCGAGGCCATCGCCGCCCTGCTCGGTGAGGCCGGCTACGCGCGGATCGGGCTCGACCACTTCGCGCTGCCGGGGGATGCGCTGGCGCGGGCGGGACGTGCGGTCCGCCGGAATTTCCAGGGCTACACGACGGATCCGAGCGACCTGCTGATCGGCTTCGGGGCATCGGCGATCGGGCGGCTGCCGCAGGGCTACGCCCAGAACGACCCGGCCCTGCGCGGCTACGCGGACCGGGTCGCCCGGGGGGCGCTCGCGACGCTGAAGGGCTACGCCCTCACGCCGGACGACCGTCTCCGGGCCGACCTGATCGAGCGGGTCATGTGCGAGTTCCGAGTCGACGTCGGTGCCGTGTGCCGCGCGCATCGGCGCGATCCGGACGCGCTCCTCGCCGCGCTGCCTCGCCTGCCGCGGCTCCTGGCCGACGGGCTGGTCCGCCGGGAAGGCGCCACCCTCCACGTCCCCGACGACGCGAGGGCCTTCGTGAGAAGCGTCGCCGCCGCCTTCGACGCGCATCTCGGCACCTCTGCCGCGATGCACAGCCGCGCGGCCTAGCCGGCAGCGCCGCGCGCGGTGATGACGCCGGACCGCGGACATCCCCGCGCGCCGGCTGTTTTCCGATGCAACCGGCGGTGTAAGACGGGCGCCGACGACCTGGACGGATGACGGTGCCGTCCCCCTGCGCGGCCGACATGACGACGCCTGAACCCCCATACGTGCCCGCCGCGGGCAACGGCGACCCGTTCGACGCGGACGGCCTGCGGCTGACGCTCGACGAAGCCGGCATCTGCGGCTGGGCCCTCGACATCCCGACCGGGCGCGTCACGATCCTCCCGTCCTGCATCCGCCTGTTCGGCGTGCCGCCGGAGCGTCTCACCACCTTTGCCGAGACGCAGGCCTTCGTGCATCCGGACGATCGCGCCGCCAGGGCGGCGGCGATCGGGCGGGCGCTGACGGACGGCGGGAGCTACGAGATCGACTTCCGCACCGTGCATCCCGACGGACGCGTTCACTGGCTGCGCTCGCGCGGGCGCGTGCAGGTCGGTGCCGACGGTCGGCCGTGCCGGCACCGCGGCGTGGTCTTCAGCATCCACGAGCAGAAGCAGGCCGACGAGGAGTTGCGGGCGCGCGAGGCCCACCTGCGCTCGATCCTCGACACGGTGCCCGATGCGATGATCGTCATCGACGAGCAGGCGCAGATCAAATCGTTCAGCGCGGCCGCCGTGCGCCAGTTCGGCTACGGCTCGGACGAGGTGGTCGGCCGGAACGTCAGCCTGCTGATGCCGGAACCGTACCGCAGCCAGCACGACGCCTACATGTCCCGCTACCTCGTGACGGGTGAGCGCCGGATCATCGGCATCGGCCGAGTCGTGGTCGGGCAGCGCAAGGACGGCTCGACCTTCCCGATGGAATTGTCGGTCGGCGAGATGCGCTCGGGCGGCGAGCGCTACTTCACCGGCTTCATCCGCGACCTCACCGAGCGGAACCAGACCGAGACCCGCCTGCAGGAGCTGCAGTCCGAGCTGGTGCACATGTCGCGCTTCACCGCCCTCGGCGAGATGGCATCGACCCTGGCCCACGAGATCAACCAGCCGCTGACGGCGATCGCGAGCTACCTGAAAGGCTGCCGCCGCCTCCTCGGGCGCATGGAAGGTCCCGAGGTGCCCCTGCTCGCCGACGCGGTGAACCAGGCTGCCGATCAGGCCCTGCGAGCCGGGCAGGTGATCCGGCACCTGCGGGATTTCGTGTCGCGCGGCGAGAGCGAGCGGCACATCGAGGGCTTGCCCAAGCTGATCGAGGAAGCGAGCGCCCTCGCCCTCGTCGGCGCCAAGGAGAAGGGCGTGCGCGTCCGCTTCGACCTCGACCCGGACGCGCCCCTCGTGATGGCGGTCCGGATCCAGGTGCAGCAGGTCCTGCTCAACCTGATCCGCAACGCGATCGAGGCCATGCAGGATGTCGCTCGGCGCGACCTGACCGTCGCCACGCGGGCGCTCCCCGCCGAGGGCCTGGTCGAGGTGCGCGTGTCGGATACCGGACCCGGCATCGCCCCAGAGATCGCCGAGCAGCTCTTCCAGCCCTTCGTGACCACGAAGGCGAACGGCATGGGCGTCGGCCTGTCCATCTGCCGGACCATCGTCGAGGCCCACGGCGGCAAGATCCAGGCCGGCCCCGGCCCGGACGGCGGGACCACCTTCCGCTTCACCCTGCGCACCCTCGACCGCGAGGAGATGGCTCATGTCGAGTGACGCGCCCGTGCACATCGTGGACGACGATCTCGCGGTGCGCCAGGCGCTGGCCTTCCTGCTGGCGACCGACGGGCTCGCCGTCCGCGTCCACGACTCCGCGACCGCCTTCCTGGCCGCGGAGACCGAGCGCGTCGGGTGCGTCGTCACCGACGTGCGGATGCCCGGCATCGACGGCGTCGAGCTCCTGCACCGTCTGCGCCAACGGGGCGGCCTGCCGCCGGTCATCGTCATGACGGGCCACGCGGACGTCGCCCTCGCGGTCGAGGCCATGAAGGCCGGCGCGGTCGACTTCATCGAGAAGCCGTTCGACGACGAGGTGCTCCTCGCCAGCATCCGCTCGGCCCTGGCGAGGGCGGACCGGACCAGCAAGCGCGCGTCCGAGCGCGACGCGGTGCGGGCGCGCCTGGCCGAGCTGACCGAGCGCGAGCGGCAGGTGCTGGAAGGCTTGGTCGCCGGCAAGGCTAACAAGGTCATCGGCCTCGACCTCGGCATCAGCCCGCGGACAGTGGAGATCTACCGCGCGAACGTCATGTCCAAACTTCAGGCGGGCAGCCTCTCCGAGCTCGTCCGCATGGCTCTGATCGCGGGACAGGCGGACGGCGACTGAGCGCGGCGGCGACCCGGCATGCGTCCGGCCGGTCTTCCGGACCTCCGGGGCACCGTGTCGGGGCGGCGTCGGGCGCGAAGCGGGAACCGCGTTCGCGGGCCACGCGACACGCGGGGGACCTGCTTGAGGCAGATCAAGGCGCCCGGCCCGAGGCGGGCCTACGCCGGCCCAACGAAGGATCGGGCACCGCAATGCCGAAGCTCACGGGGCCGGTCCTCGTCGTCGACGACGACGAGGCCGTCCGCGACTCCCTGAAATTCGTCCTGGAGCTCGAAGGATTGCAGGTCCGCCTGTACGCGGGCGCCGCGCAGCTTCTGCGCGACGTCGCCTTGCCGACGGACGGTTGTCTCCTGGTCGATTACCGGATGCCCGACATGGACGGGCTCGAACTCGTGGCCCGGCTGCGCGCGCGCAACGTCGCTCTGCCGGCGATCCTGATCACCGGCCGCCTGTCGGGCGACCTGGGCCGCCTCGCGGCGGATGCCGGCTTCAGACGCGTGGTCGAGAAGCCTTTCGAGGACGGCTCGCTCCTGGAGGGGATCCACGAGGCCCTGGCCCTCCACCCCGACGACCGGATCGGCCTCCGTAAAACCCCTTAAGAGAAGCCCCCGAATGTCGCCGCGCCGGGGAAGGGCGTAGCCAAGAGCCACGTTCCGCTCCCGGAGGCTCCCATGCAGACCGCCCTCGCCGCCGCCGGCCTCGCCCCCGTCTTCGGACGCGGCGCGCCGGCAGCCCTCCCCGCGTCGCTCGCGTCCGACGCGCGGACCGTGACGCGCAGGACCCTCGCGGCCAACGAGGAGATCTACGCCGAGGGCGACCGGGCGATGTCCTTCTACAAGATCGTCGTCGGGGTGGTGCGCACCTACAAGCTGCTGTCGGACGGTCGGCGGCAGATCGGCGCCTTCTACCTGCCGGGCGACATCTTCGGTCTGGAATGCGGTGAGGAACACCGGTTCGGCGCCGACGCCGTCACCGAGACGCGGCTCGTCGTCCATCGCCGCGAGCCGCGGGCGTTGACGGGCGACGACGGCAACCTCGCCCGCGAGGTCGTGGCCGCGATGATGCGCGACCTGGAGCGGGCGCAGGAGCACATGATGCTGCTCGGCCGCCAATCCGCTCGGGAACGGATCGCGAGCTTCCTGCTCGCCCTTTCGGAGCGGACGGCGGACGCTGGCGGGGCGGTCTGCCTGCCCATGTCGCGCAACGACATGGCCGACCATCTGGGCCTGACGATCGAGAGCGTCTCCCGCGCCGTCACCCAGCTCGAGCGGGCGGGGCTGATCGAGCTGCCTCCGAACCGCCGGACCGTCATCCTGCGCAACGCCGCCGCCCTGCGGCACCTCGCCGACTGACGGGCGCGCGGTCCGATCGGATTGGGACGGTTCGGGAGGCAGGCCATCCCGGTCGATGCCACAGGCCCTCACGGGACCGCGCGCCCGTCGCGGCAGAGGTGCGCGATCCCCTCGCACGCCCCGGTATCGACCAGCATGTCGGCTCCCCGCGACGGCGGGGCGCATCGCCCGGCTCGTCCCGCCGTCCCGTCCGTCCGGTCAGGATGGATGGAGCCGGCCGTCGCGCAATGATTCGACGCAACGGATCGGACCCGACATCCGGCGGCCGCTCCGTCGCATCCGGAAACCGGTACCTGGTACGGCGATGTCTAGACCGCGGCCAGCAGGCCTTCCCCGAGAAAGGCTTCGGGCCCCGGAACGCCGGGAAGAGCGAAGAAGTAGCCGCCGCCGGTCGGGCGGATGTACTCTTCGAGGCCCTCGCCGGACAGACGGTTCTGCACCGTGATGAAGCCGGCCGAGAGATCAGCTTGGTAGCAGACGAACAGCAGGCCCATGTCGAGCTGGCCGGCGGCGGTCAGCCCGCGGGAATAGTTGTAGCTGCGGCGCAGGATCAGGCTGCCCTCGGTGCCCGGCAGGCGCGGATTGGCCAGACGGATGTGGGCGGCGAGCGAGATGGCCTCGCCGTCCGGGTCGGCGGCGTAGTCGGGAACCTCGCGCTCGTGTCCCTGCCTGAGCGGCGCGCCGCTGCCCTTGTGCCGGCCGATGATGGCCTCCTGCTCGCCGAGCGGCGTGCGGTCCCAGCGCTCGACGAGGGTGCGGATGATCCGCACCACCTGGTAGCTTCCGCCCGCCGTCCAGGCCGGCTCGTCCTGTCCCGCCCCGACCCAGACGTAGCGGTCCATCAGCCGGGGATCCCGCACGTCGAGGTTGGCGGTGCCGTCCTTGAAGCCGAGCATGTTCCGCACGGTGTCGGCCCCCATGGTCTTCACCACGTGGGGCGGCAGGAAACCCTCGATCTTCCAGCGCGGCGTGAGGAGGCCGGGCGTCGCCTTGATGACGTCGCGCAGGGCGTGGATGTTGGTCTCGGCGGTGTTCGAGCAGAACTGGATCAACAGGTCGCCGTGGCACTGGGCCGGGTCGAGGGCGTCGTTGGGGAAGCGTTCCATGGGTCCGAGATGGCGCGGGCGGGCGCGGGCCAGGCCGAATCGGTAGTCGAACAGGCTCGCGCCGACCGAGACCGTGGCGGTGAGATTGTCCGGCAGGACCGTCGGCCCGAGGATGCCGGAATCGCGCGGCGGCAGTTGGAGGTGGAGATCGGGCACGGCGCCGCCCCGCGTCAGGAAGGCGAGGCGCTCGGTGAGCGTCCGGAACAGGTGGGGCAGCTCGCCGCGCCGCTCGGCCAGCACGTCGAAGGCGACGTAGAGGGCGGCGGCCGGCTGCGGGGTGACGATCCCGGCCTGATGAGGGCCGTAGAAGGGCTGGGCGACGAGCGTGCCCTCGGTGGCGGTGGTCGGCGTCGCGTCCTCGGCCCGGGCGGGCCCGAGGAGCGCGGCGGCGCCGAAGCCGCCGAGGAACCGGCGGCGGGTGGTGACCGGTGAAGGGAACCGCATTGTCGCTCGGCAAAATCTGGTCGTTCTGCCGCACTGTAGCCTATAAGAAAGGCCACAGGACGACACCTCGGCAATGATATCAATCTAGACCGAGCCGGCCACGCAGCGTCGACAGATCTTCAGCCAGAAGGGTGATGGGACCCTTCAGGGCGTTGCGATCCCGGGCCGTCAGGTTGTCGTAGCTCTGGAAACCGCCGTCCGGGCTGCGGTAGCGGGCGAGCAGGTCCTCGACCCGCTTGTAGCTGCGCTCGACCCGGGCCACGAAGTCGCGGTCCGCCAGGAGCGGGCGCAGGAGCGTGAACACGACCTTCGAGCCCTCGATGTTGGCCTGGAAGTCCCACAGGTCGGTGCGGCTGTAGCGCTCCTCCTCGCCGCTGATCTTGGTGGCGGCGATACCCTCGATCAGGGCCGAGGCCGCCCCGACCGCCCGGGCGGGCGGGATGGCGAGCGCCGCGATGCGGTCGCGCAGGGTCACGGTCTCGGCGGCGAGCCGCTCCGCGATCTCGCCGAGCCCCTCCGTCGTGCTCAGGGTGAACAAGACCATCTCCAGGCGATGGAACCCGACGAAGGCGGGATCGCGCTCGCGCAGCTCGAACTCGTCGCTGCGCACGTCGAGCCGCTTGATCAGTTCGGGAAACAGCGCCGCCACCGGCTCGATGCGCTCGTAGGGCGCGCGCGCCGGGGCGTAGAGCCGGCGCGCCTCCGCGAGTTGCCCGGCCTGGATCGCCGCGACGAAGCGCGCGGTCTCGCGCACGAAGGCGTCGGCCTGGGCCACGACGTAGGTCCTGTAGGCCGCGAGGGCCGCGGCCAGCTCCGGCGCCACCGGCCGGGACGGCCGCGCGGGCCGCGGGCCGTCCGGCAGGTCGAGGGACCAGCCCGGGCGGGTATCGCCGGCGCCGATCAGCATCGCCAGAGCGAGGGCCGCGGTGCGGGATCGGTCCCGGGCGAGGCGTGGAGACTCGGGCATGGGCGGCGGCGGATCGTGACACGGGGCGCGGCCCGAGCCGGCCGCGGGGTCCGGCTAATCGAGGCCTCACCGTCGGGCAACTTCCGACCGCAGCGGCGGTTCGGGGCCGGTGCTGATCGACCGGCTCCCCGGGCGGCTCGCAGATCACGATCGCGGCGCTGTCAGACGAGGAGCGGGATCAGGATGGCGAGCAGAACATTCCCGCCCACGAGCAGGACCAGAGGCAGCGTCTCCATGCCGGTCAGCCCAGGCAGGCCAGGGCGCGGAGCCCGGCCGTCGCGGGCTTCGCCGGGCAGGCAGGCGCGGGGGCGGTGGCGACCCGGGTGCCGGCCGGCTGCCCGCTGACGGCCCGCGAGAGCGCGGGCAGGTAGGTCGTACCGACCATGATTCCGGCCGAGAGCAGGAGGCGGGCGATGACGTCGAGCATGGTGTTTCCCCTCGTTCGGTCTTCGAGGACCGTTGTGCGAGGCGGTATCTACGGAAGCCGTGCTGCGGGAATATTGCGTCCCGTGTTGCTTCAGCGCTCTCGGGAAGTCATCGCGCCGATGGCAGAATAACGGAATGTGTCGTCGCGGAATCGGCGACCGATCGGGAGGCCGCACGGGTGACGGGGCGCGGGACACGGTGCGAGGCGCGATGACCCGCGGGTTCGGGCGGTCCGGGATCGCGCGCCGCGTCCTCGTGGTCGGCGCGATCCCGATCCTCGTCGCGGCCGCCATCGCGCTGGGCGCCTGGATCCTGCTCTACGAGGCCGAGCGCGCCCGGACCGGCGCCGTGGTGGCGACGGAGACGGCGCAGACGCTCACGTCGATGAACCGGGCGCGGGCGGACGCCGTCAGCGGCGGCACCGCGCGGCGGGACGAGGCCGAGCGCCGCTTCGACGAGCGGGCCGCCACCGCGGCCGGGCAGCTCGAACGTCTCGAGGGTCTCGCGCGCACGCGCGGCCAGTCCGCGCTCGTGGCGACCGTCACGGGCGATCTGAACTCGCAGGTGACGCGGATGCGCTCGCTCCTGCTCTCCGAGCGCACGGCGACCGCCACGATCGCCGACATGGCCCGGCGGGCGGACGCCCTGGTCGCGCTGACCGACGTCGCGCGCCGGCGCCAGCAGCAGGACAATGCCCAGTTGATCGCCGTCCTGGCCGTCAAGGATGCCGAGCTGGAGCGGAATCAGGGCGTCGTCACCGCCCTCCGGGAGCTGCGCGAGGCGATCAGCACCGCGGAGCTGAACCGGGCGCGCATCGGCCGCCCGGTCTTCCCGATCGAGTTCGACGAACTCGCCGCCGACCTGCGCCAGCTCGACGCCGTGGGCGACCGGCTGCGCCGCGTCCTGCGGGTCGACGGCGAGGCGGGGGCGGCGGACCGGGCGACGGAGCTCCTGAAGGCGTATCGCGACCGGAGCCGGACCGAGGACGACCTCAACCGGGTCCTGTCCGAGGGCTTCGAATTGACCCGCGCCACCCAGGCCGGCCGCGTCCTGGTCGAGTGGTGCGACCAGCTCGTCCAAGTGAGCGTCGCCCGCCAGAACCGGCTGTACGAGGAGGTCGCGCTCCTGATCCGTCACTCGGTCCTCTCGAACGAGGCCGAACTCTCCGCCCAGGACATCGCCCTCACGGCCCTGCGCCTCGCCCGGCGGACCGATGCGGCGCTCGCGCGCCGGGACACCGCGGAGGCGTCGCGGGTGCTGGAGGCGGGCGCGGAGCTGTCGGGCACGTCCCGGACGCTGCTCATCCCGGTGAGCATCCGGGACGAGATGGCGGAGGCGATCGACGGCTGGCGCGCGCAGCTCGCCGCGACGATCGAGAAGATCGGCGAGCAGAACGACACCATCGCCGACATGGACAGCCGCGCCGCCACGATGAGCGCCAACGCGCAGACCCTGAGCCGGGCCTTCATCGACGATGCCGACCAGTTCGGCAGCGTGATCCGGCAGCTCCTGGTCGTCGGGGCAGTGGGCGCCCTGTGCCTCGGGATCGGCGCCGCCGCCGCGGTGGCGCGCTCGATCACCCGGCCGCTGCACGCCCTGCAGCACAGCATCGTCACGGCCGCCGCCGCGCCCGCGCCAGAGGATATCGGCCGCGACGGCCACCTGCTCACGCGGCGCGACGAACTCGGCGACATCGCCAGGGCGACGAACGCGTTCCTGGAGCAGATCCGCCGTCGCGAGGCGGACCGGCGCAACGCCTCGCAGCGGGCCGACGACGCGCTCACCACTCTGCGGCAGGCCCAGGAGGACCTGATCCGCGCGGAGCGGCTCGCGTCGCTCGGCCAGCTCGTGGCGGGCGTCTCGCACGAGATCAGCACCCCGCTCGGCATCGCCCTGACCACGGCGACGCAGGTCCAGTCCGACTCGGCCGCGTTCGAGCGGCTGGTGGGCGAGAACCAGCTCTCCCGCTCGCGGCTGACCCAGTATGCCGGGCGGATGCGGGAGGGCGCTCAGCTCCTGACCAGCAACCTGATGCGCGCGGCCGACCTCCTCTACAGTTTCAAGCAGGTGGCGGCCGATCAGGCCATCGAGGACCGCCGCGCGCTGAACCTCGCGGACTGGATCGACGAGTTGCTGAAGAGCCTGCGCGCCCTGGCGCGACCGGGCCGGCACGTCTTCGTGGTCGAATGCCCGCCCGATCTCGTCGTCGACACGCTGCCGGGCATCCTGGCGCAGGTCGTGTCGAACGCTGTCAAGAACGCGATCGAGCACGGCTTTCAGGAGCGGGAGGGTGGCCGCATCACCATCACGGGGATCCGGTCCGGGGACGGCATCGGTCTCTCGATCGCCGATGACGGGCGCGGCATCGACGGCGCCGACCTCGGCCGCGTGTTCGACCCGTTCTTCACCACGGCGCGTGCCCGCGGCGGGACGGGCCTCGGCCTGCACATCGTCCACAACCTCGTGGTCAACCGCCTCCAGGGGCGGGTCGAACTGCAGAGCAGCGCGGGCGCCGGCACGGTGCTGCGGCTGTGGCTTCCGGAGCGGCTGGCATGAGCGGAGCGCGGCAACCGGCGCGGCGCGGGGACGGCCGCCTGAGGCCGCTGATGTCCGGCGCGCTCGCCGGCCTGCTCCTCGCGCTGCGCCCGCTGCCCGCCGAAGCCCTCACCGAACTCCAGTTCTGGCACGCCCTCGACGGGCCGAACGGCGAGCTGGTGACCCGCATCGCCGAGACGTTCAACGCCTCGCAGCCCGACTACCGGGTCGTGCCGGTCTACAAGGGCTCCTACGCCGAGACGATCAGCAGCGGCATCACGGCCTACCGTACCGGCGCGGCGCCGCACCTGCTGCAGGTTTTCGAGGTCGGGAACGGCACCATGGCGGCCGCGATCGGCGCCGTCAGGCCCGTCGCCACCGTGATGCGGGAGGCGGGGCTCTCGGTGGCGCCGGAGGATTTCCTGCCGGTCGTCGCCACCAACTACCTGGATGCCGAGGGCGGGATGCTGTCCCTGCCCTTCAACGTCTCGTCGACGGTCATGTGGATCAACCGCGACCGGTTCCGTCTGGCGGGCCTCGACGCCAAGAAACCCCCGGCCACCTGGCCGGAGGTCTTCGAGGCCGCGCGGCGGCTCAAG
Source organism: Methylobacterium sp. PvP105 (assembly GCF_017876975.1). Classification (NCBI taxonomy): domain Bacteria; kingdom Pseudomonadati; phylum Pseudomonadota; class Alphaproteobacteria; order Hyphomicrobiales; family Methylobacteriaceae; genus Methylobacterium; species Methylobacterium sp. PvP105. The sequence goes on from NZ_JAGIPA010000001.1 coordinate 4,646,273, forward strand.
GCGGCGGACAGCAAGCAGTGCGCCCTGTCGTCGGCTTGGCCGACCTGGGTGCATATCGAGCAGCTGTCCGTCTGGCACGACCGGCCGCTCGCGACCCGCTCCAACGGCCTGGACGGCTACGACGCCGAGCTCGTCTTCAACGGCCCGCTCCAGGTCCGTCACCTGCAGAACCTCGTCGACCTGAAGCGTGCGGGCGTGTTCGAGTACAACGACCGCGTCAATCGCGGCGAGAGTCGGTTCGTCTCGGGCGACTGCGCGATCTTCCTCACCTCGTCGAGCCTGTACGGCAAGGTCTCCACCGCGGCCCGGTTCGACTGGACGGTCGTGCCGATGCCCTTCTATCCCGACGTCGTCGCGGAGCCGCAGAACGCGATCCTCGGCGGCGGCTCGCTCTACGCGATGCAGGGCAAGACGCCGGACGAGTACCGCGGCGTCGCCCGGTTCCTGGCGTTCCTGATGGAGGGACGGCAGCAGGCCGCGCTGTACCGGAACACCGGCTACATCCCCACGACGCGCGCCGCCTACGCCGACGCGGTGGCGGAGGGCTTCTTCGAGCGGCACCCGCAGCTCCACGTCGCCGTGCAGGAGCTGACCCGGCGCCCGCCGACGCGCAACACCGCCGGCCTGCGCCTGGGCAACATGCTGCAGATCCGCGACCTCTGGGCCGAGGAACTGGAGGCGGCGCTCAACGGTGCGAAGTCGCCGCAGCAGGCCCTCGACGACGCCGTGGCACGGGGCAACCAAGTGCTGCGGGTCTTCCAGCAGCGGACCAAGAAGTGAGCGTGGCGGATAGGTCGGCCCGCGCCGCCGTCGTCACCGGGCGGCGCGGAACCGCACCGTCTCGAAGAGGTGGCGGCCGAGGGGATCCATCGTCAGGCCGCGCACGTCGTTGCGGAGCGCCAGATGCACCTTGGTGTGGGCCAGGGGCACCCAGGGCATCGCGTGCCGGACGATGGCCTGGGCCTGACGGTACAGCGCCTGCCGCGCCGCCCGGTCGCCGGTGCGGCGGGCGGCCTCGACCAGCCGGTCGTAGGCCGGGTCGCACCAGCGGGCGAGGTTGGCGCCGCCGGTCTGGGCGGCCTTGCAGCCGAGCAGGACGCTCAGGAAGTTGTCCGGGTCGCCGTTGTCGCTCGTCCAGCCGTAGAGCATCAGCGCGGGCTCTCCGCCGTACAGGGCGGCGCGGTACGCGTTCCAGGGGCGCGTGACCGGGCGCGCGCGGATGCCGACCTGCGCGAGGTCGGCCTGGATCATGTCGGCGACGCGCCGGCCGTTCGGATTGTAGGGCCGGCTGACCGGCGGATACCACAGCTCGACGTCGAAGCCCTCGGCGAGCCCGGCCTCGGCCAGCAGGCGCAGCGCCTCGCCGCGGTCGAAGGGGGTGTCCGGCAGGTCCGCGTCGTAGGCCCAGATCCCCGGCGGCAGCGGCCCCTGAGCCAGGATCCCGGCATCGCCGTAGACCCCCGCCACGATCGCCCGCCGGTCGATGGCGAGGTTGACCGCGCGCCGCACCCGGACGTCTCCGAAGGGTGAGCGGGTCGTGTTGAGGGCGAGGTAGGCGACGTTCAGCTCGGCGAGCGCGAGCAGCGTCAGGCCCGGCTCCGCCCGGATCGCGTCGAGATCGCCGGTCGCCGGAAACGCCATCGCGTGGCACTCGCCGGCCCGCAGCTTGGTCAGCCGGACCGCCGCGTTCGGCGTGATCGCGAAGACGAGGCCGTCGGGGCGCTCGCCCGGTTCGCCGTCGTCCGCGGCGCGGCGCCAGTATTCCGGGAAGGCGCGGTAGCGCAGGACCTGATCCGGCCGGTACCCCTCGAACACGAACGGGCCGGTCCCGATCGGCGCCCGCGCGATCTCGTCCGACGCGTTGCCGGCCGCGAGGGTCGCCGCGTACTCGGCCGACAGGATCGCGCCGAAGGCCTGGGCGATGTTGGCGAGGAAGGTGGTGTCGGCCTCGCGCAGCCGGAACCGGACGTGGTGCGGATCCGGGGCGTCGACGGCCTCGATCAGGTCGGCGAGGCCGAGGTCGTGGAAGTAGGGGAAGCCCGGCGCGGCGCCGTCGGGTCCGGAGCGCCGCTGCCGGGCGAAGGAGAACACCACGTCGTCGGCGTTCAGGGGCCGCGTGGGGGTGAAGCGCGCGTTGGCGTGGAAGCGGACGCCGTCCCGCAGGGCGAAGACGTAGGTCCGGCCGTCCTCCGAGATCGTCCAGGATTCGGCGAGGGCCGGGCGGATCGTCGTCGTGCCGGGCGCGAACTCCACCAGCGTGTTGTAGACCTGCCACGCGGCGTTCATCGTGGTGGTGGTCGTGGCGCGGGCGGGATCGAAGGATTCGGGGCTGCCCTCCGAGCAGAACACGAAGGTGCGCGCCGCCGCCGGGCCGGGGTCGAAAAGCGGGCCGGAAGCCAGGCCGGCCGCCAGGGCGAGGAGCCCGGCCCGGCATGCCGCGGCCGGCCTCACGGCGTGCCGATCGCGCTGGTCCGCGGCCGCGCGGCCGCTCCCGCGCCCTCTGCGGGAAAATCGACCTGCACGACGGTCCCCTGACCGCGCTCGCTGCTGACCGCGATGCGGCCGCCGAGCTTGGCGGTCACGAGATTGTGGACGATGTGCATGCCGAGTCCCGTGCTGCCGGCGCTCCGGGCCGTCGTGAAGAACGGGTCGAAGATGCGCTCGAGGTGCTCCGGCGGGATGCCCTGACCGGTATCGCGAACCTCCATCCGCACGAGGCCCCCCTCCCGTTCCGACACGTCCACGGTGATCCGTCCCGGCTCGCCCGCCCGGAACCCGTGCACGACCGCGTTGGCGACGAGGTTGGTTACGATCTGCGCCAGCACCCCGGGATTGGTGACGATGACGAGGTCCGCCGGGCAGGCGCGCTCCACGACGTGGCCGCCCTTGCGCAGCATCGGCCGCAGGCTCGTCAGCAGGTCGTCGAGCCAGGTCGCCAGCGCGACGCTGCGGCTCTCGTCGCTGACCCGGTCGACCGCGACCTGCTTGAAGCCCTGGACGAGGTCGGCGGCCCGGGTGAGGTTGGCGCAGAGCAGGGTGGCGCCCTCCTCGACCCGGTCGACGAAGTGAGTCAGCCGGGAGCGCGATAGCGTGCCGGCGGACAGTCCCGTCCGGAAGGTCCGCGCCTCGTCGCTCATGAGCGTCCCGGTGGTCAGCGCGATGCCGAGCGGCGTGTTGATCTCGTGGGCGACTCCGGCCACGAGCTGCCCGAGGGAGGCGAGCTTCTCGGCCCGGACGAGGTCGTCCTGAGTCCGGCGCAGCTCGACCAGGGCGACGTCCGCCTGATCCTTCGCCCGGCGCAGCGCGCCTTCCCGGCGGGTGATCTCGGACACGAAGACCGCGGTGGCGCGGGCGATGTCGCCGAGCTCGTCCCGGCGTGCCGTGCCCCGCACGGCCGCCCCCGCCGGGTTCCCGGTCAGCATGACCATATCGCCCTGGAGCGCGCGCAGCGGCACCAGGATCGAGCGGGCGACGAAGATCACCACCAGGGCGCCGAACAGCAGGAGGCCGGCCGCGCCGGCGAGCAGGATCCGCTGGATGAAGATGCCGAACCGGTCGGCATCCTCCACGAAGGCGTCGTTGAGCGCCTTGGCGCTGTCGATCATCGTCGCGGCGAGCCCGTCCATCGCGACGATCATGGCGTTCTGCTGCCGCAGGCCCCCGATGGTGGTGGTCAGGCGCGCGCGCCAGCCGTCGAGGGCCTGAATCATCTCGGCCTGGATCAGCGGCGAGATCGGCAGCGAGGCGGCGCTCCGGGCGAGGCGCTCGCCCTCGTCGCGCATCCGCTCGGCGAGGGCGGCATCCCGGTGCAGGAGGGCGCCGGCGGTGCGCGGCCCCAGCTTGAGGGTGCCGATCGCGACGTTCTGGGTGGCCTGCTCGATCTCGTTGGCCTCCACGGAATAGGCGAGCAGCTGCGCCACCTCGTCGTGCAGGCTCTCCTGGCCGGAGGTCTCGATCTTCAGAACGCGCTCGATCCAGCCGTCGAGCTTCGCGCGGAGATCCGGTTTCTGCGCCGCCGCCTCGGCGGCGAGCGCGTCGAGGGACTCGGCGTCGGCATCCCGGCCGTCGGCCCGCAGAGCGTTCGCGAGATCGCGGCTGGCGGCGCGGAAAAGGCTCTGCGCGCGCGGGCCCTCGCTCTCCGCGCCCGCCGCTCCCGCGGGGGCGTCGCTCCGGGCCACAGCCTGCGCTCCCGCCTGGGCCGCGGTCTGGGCGGCATTCTGAGCGGCGGTCTGGGCGGCGGTCTGGGCGGCGACCACGGCGCCCTCCGCGCTCCGGGCTCTCAGGGCGCTGAGGCGGGCGACGAGTCCCCGGGCGACCCGCAGCGCCTCGACCTTCTCGGCCATCGAGCGCGCGAGGTCCGCGTTCGAGGCCTGCTGCCGCAGGCGTGCCCGGTCGGTGAGGTCGATCAGGGTGTCGGCCCGCTGCGTCATCTCGCGGATCAGGCCGTCATTCTCCCGCGTCCGCCGGACGAAGGCGTCCATCTCGCCCCGATAGCGGGCCAGGGCCCGCTCCACAGAGGCGATCCGCGCGCGCTGTTCGTCGATGCGGGCGAAGCCGGCGAGCCGGCCGAGACCGGCCTCGGCCCGCGCCGTCAGGCCGGCGAAGCGCTCGGCATAGGCGGACCGGTCCCGCGCGTCCGCGGCGGCGAACTGATCACGGACCAAGCGGGCGGTGGCGATGTCGTGGTAGACGTCGGCCACCAGGACCGCACCGCGCCGGGCGCGCTCCTCCTGCGCCAGGAGCAGCCAGCCGGCCATGGCGATCGCGCCGGCGGCGAGGATCGGCACGCCTCCGACCAGGGCGATCTTGGGTCCAACCCGCATCCGCGTCCCGACATAGGGGTCCGGCAGCAACTTAAGGCCGGGCCGGAGTGCGGTGCAATCGGGCGGCGCTCCGACGGGTCCTGGCGCCCGGGCGACCAAGTCTTCCGGTCGCCGCTCGCAGCCTTCGGTCGATGCCGCCCGCTCCGCCGTCACGAGCGCAGCGGAGTGACCCAGGGCTGCGCGCGCCCGGTCGGTCTGGCGCCGCCGGATCGCTTCGCTGTGCTCGCAAAGGCCGCCTCGCAGCCACCCACCACGCGCGGTCTCAGCGCGGTCGGGATCCGACCCGTCGCGGGGCGGGGCCGGCCAGCACCGGATCCTGCGAGTCACGCGCGCCATCGCGCGGCGTGGGTGCGCCGTGCGGCGTGGGCACGCCGAACCGCTCCGCGCAGGTCGGCAGACGCCGTGGCCGGGGATCGCCGCCGCGCAGCATGCGGCGCAGCCGGAGAAGCAGGTCGGGATCTTCGTCGAAGCCGGGATCATCGCTGAAGTGCGGCATGGCCGGGTCCGCCCCTCACCGCGGGCCGGGCGCGGCATCGACCGCGATGAGGCGGACGCGCCGGGCGGCCGGGCCGGCACCCGCGCAGGCGCCCGGTGGGTAGGGCCAGGTCGCTCCAGCACAGGGAACGCCGTCACGGGCCGCCGCGGCGGCCCGGCCGCCGCCGCGGGCCTCCACGGTCACGGTGCCGGGCACCGGGGTCCAGCCGACGAAGGCCAGGATGCAGAGCGTGCCGACCGCCGCGGCCGACGAGGTTCCGATCACGTGTCGCATGGCCCGTCCTCCGGGCACCCGCGGCCCTCGGTCCTGCCACGCTGATAGGGAAGCTCCGTACCGCTGATATTGCTTCCAGCCCAAGCCGGAGCACGAATTGTTGCGTTGTCACGTCACGACGCAACATTGAGCCGGGAACATCAGTCGCCCTCGGGGCGGAATATGTATCCGAGACCCCGCACGGTCCGGATGTAGCGCGGATTGCCGGGATCCGGCTCGACCTTCTTGCGGATGCGGTTGATCCGCACGTCGATGGCGCGGTCGAACGCGTCCGGGTCGCGGGCGTCGGCGAGGTCGAGCAGGCGCTCGCGCGAGAGCGCGCGCCGCGGGTTGTCGGCGAAAGCCTTCAGCAGATCGAATTCCGAGCGGGTGAGCGCCTGCTCCAGACCGGCATCGTCGCTCAGGCGCAGCGCGTCGAGTTCCAGCCACTTGGTGCCGAACCGGATCCGGCGTCCGCCCACGGGAGCCGGGGCCGGCGCGGCGCCCGGCATCTGCACGCGGCGCAGCACCGATCGCACGCGGGCGACCAGCTCCCGCAACTCGCACGGTTTGGGCAGGTAATCGTCGGCCCCGAGCTCCAGCCCGACCACGCGGTCGATCGCGCTCGCCGTGGCGGTGAGCATGATGATCGGGATCGCCGTGCGGGCCTTGAGGTCGCGCACGATGGAGAGCCCGTCCTCCTCGGGCATGTTCAGGTCGAGCACGATCAGGTCGGGACTGTGGTGGGCGAGGTGCTCGCGCAGGGCGCGCCCGCCGTCGCACAGGACCACCGCGAACCCGTGGAGCTTGAGGTAATCCCCGACCATCTCGCGGGTCGCCGCCTCGTCGTCGACCACGGCGATCGACGGGATCGCCGCGACGCCGCGGGCGGTGCCGGGGGCGGGGCTGTCTGGAATGGTCATCGCAGCGGTGCGCACTTTCCGGGTTCGCTCTGGAACGAATGCAGGAATCGTATCGGCTCACGTTACCGTGACAAGTTTTCAACACGATTTCTAGCGTAGTCGTCCGGTTGCGAGCAGCATTTCGGGTCATAGCCATGGACGATGATACCCTCACGTTGATCCCCGACGATCCCGATGAGGCGCAACCGACCGCGGGAGCCTGGGTGATCGCCGTGATCGACGACGATCCGGCGGTCCATGACGGCACGCGTTACGCGCTGGCGAGCTACACCCTCGACGGGCGGGGCCTGGAGATCCTCACCGCCCGGTCGGCCGCGGAGGCGCGGGTGCTGCTCGCCGAGCGCCGCGACGTGGCGGTGGTGCTGCTCGACGTGGTGATGGAGACCGACAATGCCGGGCTGGAGCTGGTGGACTACATCCGGCGCGAACTCCGGCAGGAGACCGTGCGCATCATCCTGCGGACCGGCCAGCCCGGCCAGGCACCGGAGCGGCGGATCATCGTCGATTACGACATCAACGACTACAAGGCGAAGACCGAACTGACCGCCGACAAGCTGTTCACCAGCCTCACCGCGGCCCTGCGCGCCCACCAGCAGCTGAAGCGCCTCGACGAGACCCGGCGCGGGCTCGAGATCATCATCGACGCGGCGCCGATGCTCCTCGACCACAAATCGATGCAGCGCCTGGCCGAGGGTGTCCTCACCCAGGTCGCCTCGCTCCTGAACGTCGCCTGCGCGGGGATCCTGGTCCTGCGCGAGACCGCCGCCCCGCAGGAGCGCTTCTGCGTCCTGGCCGGGTCCGGCTGCTATGGCCACTATGCCGGGCGCGAGCCGGCCTGGCCGCTGGAGGAGCGGGTGCAACCCCTCGTTGAGCGGGCCTTCGCCGAGCGCCGCCACAGCTTCGGCGAGCACTGGTCGACCCTGTACCTGCACACGGCGAGCGGCAGCGAGATCGTCGCGCTGATCGAGGCCGACCGCCAGCTCTCCGAGACGGACCGGTCGCTCATCGCCCTGTTCACGAGCCGGCTGTCGATCGCGTTCGACAACGTCATCCTCTACGAGCGGCTGCAGCAAACCAACGCCGACCTGGAGCGGCGGGTCGTCGAGCGGACCGCGGAGCTGATCCGGGCGAACCGCCGGCTGGACCTGCAGCGCTCGGACCTGCGGCGCGCCAACAGCCTCAAGACCGAGATCCTCGGCACGATCGCGCACGATCTGAAGAATCCGCTGGCGGTGATCCTCGGCCGCGCCGAGATGCTGTCCGACCTGATCGACATGCAAGGGGACCGGGAGCAGATGCGGGCGCAGGTGCAGCACGTGCGCACCAGCGCGAAGGGGCTGACGACCATGATCGACAGCCTCATGGCGGACGCGATGAACGACGCCCTCGACATCAGCCTGCGCCGGGAACCGGTGGACCTCGCGGGCCTCGCCCGGGAGGTCTGCGAGGCCGACCGGCCGCTGGCCGACGCCAAGGGCCAGACCCTGGTCTGCGAGGGCCCGGACGAGCTGTTCCTCTGCGGCGACGCCGAGCGCCTCCGCGAGGCGCTCGACAACCTCGTCTCCAACGCCATCAAGTACAGCTCGACCGGCGGCGCGATCACGGTGCGGGTCAGCCGCGAGCCGGGCCCGCGGGGCGCGGAGCTGGTCTGCGCCGTCGCCGACCACGGGCCCGGCCTGTCGCCGGAGGATTCGTCCCGCGTGTTCGGCCGGTTCCAGCGCCTGTCGGCCAAGCCCACCGGCGGCGAGAACTCGACCGGTCTCGGGCTCTCGATCGTCCGTCGGATCGCCGAGCTGCACGGCGGCCGCGCCACGGCCGAGAGCGCCGGGCCGGGCTTAGGCGCGGTCTTCGCGATCCGCTTCCCGGAAGAATCCGTCGGCCTGTTCTGAGGGGAGGCTCCCGGAGCTCTGCCGGACCGACGTCGGCTTGCCGCCGTCGCGAAGGACGGCCGCAGACTGCCGGTTCCGACGATCCCGCGCGAGCCGGGATCGTCGGGTCAGCCCATGCCGCCGCACGGGACGAAATACTTCGCGCAATCCTGCGGCAAAGGAGCTTGACCATAACGCCGCCTCACGGCGGCCGATCTCGGGCCGCGACGAGGAGGAGACGGTAGATGGTCACGCGCATGATGACGAACACCGCGTCCGGATCCGACCGCATCGTCGCTTGGTCGATGATCGCGGGTCTCGCACTGGCTGTGATCCAGTACGCGCAGGACGTGGCCCTGCCGGCGCATTTCGTCTGACCGGCAGCACTGCCCCGCTTCCGACCTGTGCGGGCGGACGAGCGACGCCGACAGGACCGGCTCAGGGCCGCGCCGGCCGCGGCTCTGCGTCACCGTCCCCGGGCGAATGCGACCGAAGGTAGGCGATGATATCCGCCCGATCGAGGGCATCGGGGAGGCCGCGGAAGCTCATGCTGGTGCCGGGCGCGAGCTTCGCCGGGGCGGAGAGCCAGAGGTCCATAAGCTCCGGGGTCCAGACGCCGCCCAGCGACCGCAGCGCCCCGGTATAGCCGTAGCGCCTGCTGTTGCTGGCAACGGGCTTGCCGAGCACATCGTAGAGTCCGGGACCGTTCCGATCGCCCGCGCCGGGGCTGATCGTGTGACAGGCGGCGCACTGACCGAACAGCCGCCCGCCGCGCTCCGAGTCGGCCACCCGCATGACGTCGTCAAACGTCGGCGTCTCGCCCAGGGCACGGCGGCGTTCCCGCCCATCGTCCGAGCAGGCGGACGCGAGCAGGGCCAGCGCGAGCGCCACGGCGCGCGCGGGACGGCGCAGGATCCGCGATCGCGTCTGCCCAAGACAGCACAGCATCGCGTTCCCTTCGCGGTGAGCGGATTCGGATCGGCACGCGCCGGGCGTCCCACGGGGAGCGCGACTCTCCCAGCAGGAGTCGGCCGACGATCGGGGGACGGCGCTCGTCCGGGCGGCGCGGACTGCCTGAACGCGCGAGGCTCGGGCCGCCTCGGCCGGCTCAGACAACGGTCGAGATCGCGCCGGGCGGATGCGCCAGCAACGTCGCGAGCAGGCTGAGGCCGTATCGGAGCGTCTCGGCGTCCGGCGCCGCGCCCAGGGAGACGCGGATGGCTTCCGGAGCAGGCCCGACCGCGAAGGCGTCGCTCGGGATGACCGACACGCCGAGCTGCCGCGCGTGGGCGCCGAACTCGCCGCGACGCCAGAAAGCGGGAAGCCGGAGCCACAGATGGTGCCCGCTTGGATGCCCCCGGACGTCGAGACCCTGGAGCGTCTCGCGCGCGACGGCCTGCCTGAGCGCGTTCTCCTGCCGGATCGCCGCGACGACGGCGTCGAGCTCGCCCTCGGCGATCCAGTGTGAGGCGAGCGCGGCCGTGAGAGGCGAGGCCATCAAGTTGATGGCGCGCAGTTCGGCCGCCAGCCGCACCGCCTCGTTCGTTCCCGGGACCGCGACGTAGGCGACGCGCAGGCCGGGACTCGCGCATTTGGACAGCGTCGCGATGTGCCACGTGATGTCGCTCGCCTGGGACGCGATGGGAGCCGGAGCGTCCAGGGGCAGTGCGCCGTACGCGTCGTCCTCGATGATGGCGACGCCGTGCGTTCTGGCAATCTCGGCAATCTGCCGCCGCCGGACCGCCGGCAGGGTCGCGGTGGTCGGGTTGTCGAGCGTCGGAACGAGGTACAGAGCCCGCGGACGCTCGGTTTCGCAGCGTTCGCGGAAGGCGTCCGGCTCGAGCCCTTCCGCGTCGCCGGCCACCGGCACGAGGCGGACTCCGCGGCGCTCCGCGGCCGTGCGCAGCCCGGGATAGGTGAGCGCCGGGACGCAGAGGGCGTCGCCCGGCTTCAGGATGGCGGCGAGCACGGCGGCGAGCACGACCTGGGCACCGCCCGCCACGAGGACGCGCTGCACCGGGAGTGTCCCGAGCCGTTGACCGAGCCAGTGGGCCGCCGCCGCCCGGTCGGCCAGGTTCCCGGCACTGTCCTGGTACTGCATTCGGGCGAGGAAGCCGGACGATCCGGCGAGCCGCGACAGACCTGCCTCCAGGCGCTCCGCCAGTCGCGCCGCCGCGGGCTGGGGCGGCATGTTCATGCTGAAGTCGATGCTGCCGGACGGATCAGGCCGTGGCACCTCCGCGGCCGGCGACCGGGACCCCCGGACGAAACTGCCCCGGCCAGCCGTCGCGTCGATCAATCCCACTCGGCGCGCCTCGTTGAAGGCGCGCGTCACCGTCGTGAGATCGACGTTCAGCTGCTTCGCCAGCGCGCGCTGCGGCGGCAGGCGCGCTCCCGGCGCGAGCCGGCCGGCACGGATGTCCGCGGTCAGCGCCCGGACAATGGCGAGGTACTTGGGCCCGGTCTCGCCGGCGATTGTCGGGCTCCAGGATTCCAACATTGACCCCTGTTCTCGCGCTGGCGTATGCATACATTCAGAGTACGACCGGCGTGCACGGCCGTGCGTCCGTTCCGCGCTCGGCGGACGATTCGCCGGATCGCTCGGTTTCCACCGCCATTGTATGGTTTAATATGCCATACAATCGACAGGCACAAGCCCGTCCGTACAAGGACCGGCCCGCTGTTCAGGAACGTGGATGATGCAGAGGACTACCGATCAATCGCTCATGTCGGTCGGGCTGCGCTGCCGCTGCCCGCGCTGCGGGGAAGGCCGTCTGTTCGACGGCTTCATCACCCTGCGGCCGCGCTGCGAGGCGTGCGGCCTCGACTACAGCTTTGCCGACCCGGCGGACGGGCCCGCCTTCTTCATCATGATGACGATGGCGTTCCCCGTCACCGCCTTCGGGATCTGGCTGGAACTGGCCTACGATCCGCCGCTCTGGGTCCACGCGGCGGTGACGCTCCCGCTGCTCATCCTGGCCTGCGTGCCGATCATCCGGCCGCTGAAGGGACTCTTCATCGCCAGCCAGTACATCAACAAGGCCGCGGAGGGACGTCTCGCGGTGCCGAAGGCGCCCGTCGCCGGCCCGGCACCGCGGGACTGACTGCGTCGCAGCCCGCTCCGGCCTTGGTCCTGGCCGAGGCGTGGCCCCCGCAGCTCGCCGGGATCCGAGTTCTCGATCGCGCCCTCCGTCTCGGGCGGCTCCCGCCTCCGCCCAGCGCAACATCCGCCTCTTCGAAGACTGGCAGCGCGGCCGCGGGCCTGGGCGTTGCCCTCGGCCGGGGCGCGCCCATGGAGCGGGACATGCGCGACGGCACCCTCGTCGGCGTCGGCCCAGCCGTCGCGGCGGCGACGTCCCGCTGGCTCATCAGCGCCGAGGGCGTTGACGATCGGCAGGAGGCCGACCGGTTCCGGACCCGGATGCGGGCGGAGGCGAGCCGGTTCGCGGCCGAGCAGAAGGCGCGATACCCGCTCGGACGCGCCTGACAGCCCGAAGGGAGGGGGTCAGCGCGTCTCGCCCGAGAGCGCCGCTCAGGGCTCGAGGATATCTTCCCGTTTGTCGTCGCGGCCGCCGGCCGCGACCGCCTCCGCGAAGGAGACCGCGATCGCGACGCTCGGGCGTGCGCGCGCAGCGCGGCGGGGCCGGCCTCCGGTGGCGCCGGTGGCAGTCGCGGCCGGTTCGGCGACGCCCGCCGCGATGTCGGACCCATCCCGGCGGACCGATCCTCGCGCGGTCGCGCAGGCCTATCCGGACTTATGGCGCAGCTGCAGCAATCGCGCGATCTCCGAGCGCTTGGCGGCGTAACCCGGAGCGACCATCGGATAGTCGCGCGGCAACCCGTACTTGGCGCGGTAATCCTGCGGTGTCAGGCCGTGCGCCGTCAGATGACGCTTGAGCGTCTTGTAGGACCTGCCATCGATGAAGCTGATCAGGCCCTCGGCCTGGATGGACGTGCGGATCTCCCGCGCGGTCGCGGCTTCAGGCGTCGCGACCGCGGGCGCCGGCCCCACGCTGATCTGGCAAAGCATCTCGTACGTACTAACCAAAATCTCACAGAGCTGGGTGTGCGAGACCGAATTTCGGGAGACGTAGGCACAAACGATCTTTATTGAATTTTTCAAAGCCGCGTCAAAAACATTTCTCCCGCCAGTACCAACCTCAGGTAGCATACCTGCCAATCCCCCTCAAGACACGCAGCGCAAGAGTTGTATATCAATTTTCGCATGTCAATCCGTTGCCTTGATTGAGCTTGAAAAAAGAACCCTGTGATCGATATTCTACTTATGGAAACATCGATAGAGAAATAGCTCAACCAGAAAGGGGCGTTATGCATATCGCGCACCCTTCACACCTCGTCCGTATATCGTCCGCCAATCGTCCCACCGGACACTGAGCGCGATCCTCGCGCCGCGGACAAATGCGGACGCGCCGCGGGGATGCAGACCTTCGGCTCCGAGCGTGCCGGGCGCGTCACGGTCCGAGGTCGGAAGGGGCTCCTCGGACGGCCCTGATGACGGGACCCGCGCCGCAGATCCTCTCCAATCCCGGCGGCGGACAACGTCCACGTCCCTGTGTCGGCCACGGACCAGAACTGATCTCTCAAGTTGCATCACGCGGATATTGACAATCTACGCGACGACGATAAGTCGGTCAAAACCTGTCTTCACTATTTTTTAAGTATGATAACTGACACCTAGCACATCAGACACTGACGGGGGCCGTGATGTTGCGCAATACTAAAGTCCTGGTGAAATCGTTCCTGCCACTTCTGCTGATGGCGGCGCTCTCCGCTGGTTTGATCTTCTACGCGAACGCTAACCTGAACGATCTGTCGCGTCAGACCCGGGACATCGTCGATCTGCAGGTCGTTCGCTTGGAGAAGATCCTCGCCGTCCGGATCAACGTCAACGAGGCCGCCGTCAACGCGCGCAATCTCATTCTCGAGACCCGCGAGCAGGAGATGGGCAGCTACCGGGCCCGCTACGATGCCGCGGCGAAGGGGGCGTTCGACGCGACGAAGGCGCTGATCGCGCTCGCCGACACCCCTGAGCGGAAGAACACCAATCAGGCTCTCCAGGGTATCCTGGAGGAGTTCTTCGCCGCCATGGACAGGTCCAACAGCCTCGGCCTCAAGAACGACAATGAAGCCGCTGCAAAGATCCTGCTGACCGAAGGTTCCGTCGCCCGCGCCAAGGTGCGAGACTTCGTCCAGGGCCGGGTGGACCGGCTGACATCGGAGCTGCGGCAGGCGCGCGACGGCGCCGAACAAGCCGCGAGCACCGCCAAGATGGTCCTGGCCTCGGCCACCGTCGCGGGGCTGATCGGCGCGATGGCGCTCTCGGCGCTGATCGTGATCTTCGGGATCACCCGCCCGCTCGGCAGCCTCGTCGGCGTGCTGCAGCGGATGGCCCGCGGCGAGGTCGACGCGGAGATCCGCGAGGCCGGCCGCGGCGACGAGATCGGCGCCGTCGGCAAGGCGGTCGAGGGCATCAAGGCCATGGTCGCCCGCAAGGCCGCCGAGGAGGCCGAGGTCAAGCGCCTGGCCGACGCGGCCGCCGCCGCCGAGCGGAAGCGCACCATGATCGAGCTCGCCGACGGCTTCGAGCGCGCCGTCGGCGGCATCGTCGGCCTGGTCTCGTCCTCGGCCACCGAGCTCCAGGCCACCGCCCAGCAGATGACCGCCACCGCCCAGGAGACCGCCGCGCAATCGACCACCGTGGCCGCCGCAGCGGAAGAGGCCGCCACCAACGTCAACACGGTCGCGGCCGCGGCCGAGGAGCTCGGCTCGTCGGTGCAGGAGATCGGCCGGCAGGTGCAGGGCTCGGCCCATCTCGCCCAGGCCGCGGTGGGCGAGGCCGACCAGACTGCGCACCTCGTCCAGGCGCTCAGCCAGAACGCGGCGCGGATCGGCGACATGGTCGGGATGATCTCGGGCATCGCCGGCCAGACCAACCTCTTGGCGCTCAACGCCACGATCGAGGCGGCGCGCGCCGGCGCGGCGGGGCGGGGCTTCGCGGTGGTGGCCTCCGAGGTGAAGGCGCTGGCCGAGCAGACCGCCAAGGCGACCGAGGAGATCGCGCGCCAGATCGGCGAGGTTCAGGGGGTGACCGCGCAGGCGGTGACGGCGATCGGCGGGATCACGGGGCGGATCCGGGAGATCGACGGCGTGGCGACGTCGATCGCGGCGGCGGTGGAGCAGCAGGGTGCGGCGACCCAGGAGATCGTGCGCAACGTGGCGCAGGCCTCGACCGGCGCCGGCGAGGTGACGGGCAACATCGCGGGCGTGGCGCAGGCCTCGGAGGAGACGGGGGCCGCGGCCGGTCAGGTCCTGTCGGCGGCCTCGGAGCTGTCGCGGCAATCCGAGCATCTCCGCGCCGAAGTCGCACGCTTCCTCGCCACCGTCCGCGCCGCTTGAGGTGATCGCGGCGGAGATCCGCGTCCTCCCGGTCCGGCCCCGCGGCTCGGACCAGTCCGCCGGCTGCGCGCGGATCTCGTCGCCGCGCACGCGCGCGGCGAGGATCTCGGCTCGCGCTCCGCACATCCAGGGCTGCGGAGAGCGGCTGCCCGAACTCAGCCACGTGTTCGAGCAGGCCATCGGCGGGATGGATCAGTCGCTGGACGACCTCACGCTGCGGGATCCGGGAACGGGCGCAGCCCTCCGGCACCTGCTCGGCTCCTGATCGCGACCGCGACCCCAATCGGTCACGGCGTCGCGCACCCCGACTCAGGGAAGCCGGCTTGGGCGGGCTGCTGTTCGTCTCCGACGACCTGTCCCGCACCGAGCGTCTGGCGCGCGACGTCGATCCGGCCCGGCCGTGAAGCACCCACGACCTCTATGACGAGGCCGCGCCGGCGGCCGGAGCCGACCTCGTCGTCGGCGACGTGGCGCAACTCACGTCGCACGCGATCGTGCGCCTGCGACGGATACTGGCGCCGGCCCGCGACACGGGCGCGCCGTCGCCGCTCCTGATCCACGGCAACGCCGCGCCGACCGAGGCCCTGGCGCGGCTGCTGGGTACGAGCGAGACCCTCCCGGCCGCGTCGGCGGTGAGAATCGTGCAGGACAGGATCGATCGGCTCCGGGATCAGGGCGGCTCCGCCGCCGCGGCCGGGCTGACGGAGGTGGCCCGGCCGTTCCCGTCGAGACCTTCTTCTCCGGCCGGACGGTGACGCCCGGCCTCGATGAGGCCACCCATCGGCACTGCCTGCGGGTGACGGGCCTCGCGGCCGCCTTCGCGATCGAGCTGGGCTTCGGCGATCTCGACGCCTACCGCCTGACCGAGGCCGCGCGGCCGCACGATGTCGGGAAGACGAAGATCCCGCTGTCGATCCTCAACAAGCCGGGGCTGCTGACCGCGCGGCGGCCCTACCGACCGTCGATGTCGGATGAAGTGGCCTGCGGCCTCCTGCGATCGATGTCCGGCAACCTGGATCCCGCCTTCGTGGAGACCTTCCGTCCCGTGATGACCGCCTTCGACCTGAGCGGCGCGGCTCCGGCGCGCCCGCTCGATGACCCGTCTCCGGCCCGGTGGCGTTACGGAGACGCGGGTCCGAGGCCCCGCGGATGGCCGATCGGATCACCATCGATGCGTCGGCAGGCCCGCGCGCGACAGCGACGCCTGCGGCTGCGGACGTCCCAGGAGATAGCCCTGAACCTGCCCGACACCCTCGGCCCGCGCGAGTTCCAGCTGCTGCGCCGTCTCGACGCCCTCGACCACCGTCGTGATGCCGAGGCTGACCCCCAGCCCCGCCACCGCCCGGATGATGGCGCGCGCGTCGGCGCTCGTCTCGGCCTCGCTCATGAACGAGCGATCGATCTTGATCTTGTCGATCGGGAACCGGCGCAGATAGCTCAGGGACGAGTACCCGGTGCCGAAATCGTCCATGGCGATCCGGATGCCGGCGCCGTGGAGCGTGGCGAGATTCTCCCGCGTCGCCTCGCTCTCCTCCAGCAGCGACGTCTCGGTGATCTCGACCTCCAGCCGCGCCGCGGCCAGACCGGTCTCCGCCAGCACGGCGAGCACTTCCGCGCCGAACCCCTTCTGACGCATCTGGACGCTGGAGACGTTGACGGCGACGTCGACGCTCTCGGGCCACGCCAGGGCATCCCGGCAGGCGCGCTCCAGGACCCAGCGGCCGAGCGGCAGGATGAGACCGGTCTCCTCGGCCAGGGGGATGAAGGACAGCGGCGGGACCAGGCCGCGCGTGGGATGGCGCCAGCGCACCAGCGCCTCGACGCAGGCGACATGCCCGTCGCGGGCATCGACGAGGGTCTGATAGTGCAGCTCGAACTGATCCGCCGCCAGGGCGGCCTGGAGGTCGGCCTCGATCTGGCGGCGCGCCTCGAAGGCCTCGGACATGCTGGCCTCGAAGACGCTGAAGACGCCGCGCCCCTCGGTCTTCGAGTGCCGCAGGGCGAGATCGGCGTCGTGCAGCAACGGGTCCATGTCCAGGTCCTGCACCGCGCGGATCGCGAGGCCGATGCTGGCGCCGGTATGGACGCGCCCGCTCGCGAGATCGAACGGCTCCGACAGGACGTTGACGAGGCGCTGGGCGGTCGACGTCGCGGCGGCCGCGTCGACGACCCTGTGGACCAGCGCGAACTCGTCGCCGCCGAGGCGGGCCACGACGTCACCCCGCCGCGTGTTCCTCCGCAGCCGCGCGGCGACCTCCTGCAGGAGCTCGTCGCCGGCGGCATGTCCGTAGGTGTCGTTGACGAATTTGAACCGGTCGAGGTCGATGTAATACATGGCGAGCAGCGGTCGCTCGTCGTTCTGCGCCGCGATCAGATCTCGGTAGCCCTGGCGCATCGCCCGCGTGTTGGCGAGGTCGGTCAGGGCGTCGTGATGGGCCAGGTGGGCGATGCGCTCCGCACTCCGCCGCTGCTCGGTGATGTCCTCGAATGTCGAGACCCAGCCGCCGCCGTCCATGACCCGGTGATTGATCGCCAGCGTGCGCCCGTCGCAGAGTTCGCGCGTGATCGGCGCGGGCTCGGCGGCCTGAAGGGCGGCGCGGGTGCTGCGCTCGATCTCCGCGACGGTGACCTCCGGCGAGTAGAGGCCGCGCGCGACCAGAGCTGAGCAGATCGCGTGCTGGGCCATGCCCGTGAGGACCATGTCCTGCGGGATGTTGAAGATATCGCGGTAGCGCTTGTTCGACACGACGAGGCGGGACTGCGCGTCGAACATGCACAGGCCCTGGTTCATGTTCTGCAGCGCGCCCTCGAACAGGCGGATCTGCTCCGAGAGGGCCGCGTTCAGCGCCGCGAGCCGGTCGATGCCCTCGGCTCTCGGCCGCAGAACCGGAACGCACTGCGAACTGTCCGAAGTCTCGCTGCGCCGGAGACTGGTATGCGGCACGATGATGTCCTCGAGTGGGAAAGGGGCGCCGAGCCGCGCGGGGCGGCGCGATCGGTCGGGCGCTAAGCGATCGTCCGGGAGGCCGCCGCGCAGGTCTGGCGTGTGACCGCCTCGAGCGCCGGGATCGTCGGTGCGATCGGCGGATGGCGGGCGGCCCGTGATCGCGGACCGGACCCGGTGGGCTGGGACAAACCCGTCACGCGCGTGATCCCGAATTAGAGCCGTGCAGAAGGAACATGTCGGATGCAGGAACAAGAGACCGCTGTCGATACATCCTCTACGTAAGTACATCACGTTCCGAATTGCAAGCGCGCCACTATTTTGAGAGCGAAGCATTTTAACAAATATCGACGGAAATTTACATTAGGAGTAGAATTTTGGCCCGAGACCACTACCGTCATGCGAAATTCTCGATCTGCCGATAGGGGACCTCGACGCACTTCTCGTCGCCGATCATCCGGCTTTGGCCGCTCATGGATCGGCGGAGGGCCGTGAGGTTGCCTGCGGCCCCGTCCCTGCATGGCAGCATTGCTTCCGCGCAGAAGCTGGGGACAGGACGACCCCTAAGGATCGGCTTTCTCTCGCGGGGCTCGACTTTGATGAGGGTCAGTCGCCCGTCTCGCGGTGTCGGGCGCCAGATCGTGCGGCCCGGACCCTGGACAGACGGGCCCTGACCCCGGATTGGTCCGGTATCCTCCGACCTCCCTCGGGGCCCGGCATCCCAGGGCCAGCATCAAATCAACCAGCAGTAGACATCTTCGGCGAGTTCTGGGTAAAACCGTTCTCACGGCCTATTTACTTTGCCACAACCTTTCACGGCCATTCGGACACATCAGTGACATCGAATTTTAGGCCTGAGATCGCGCAGGCACGAGGAACGGGTTCATCAAATCACCCGACAGACGCCGAGTTGAGCCGGGATTCGGCGAACTCGCAGGCGCTGTCGACCCGCCAGTCGGTGAGCATGTTGGCCCTGTCGCTGGCCAGATCCGCCCAGCAGGGCATCTTCCTGCTCCTGCGGTAACAGCGTCACGCCGATTCCGACGATCGACCCGGCGGCCAGGGCGACGCCCAGCCGCTTCTCCATGTCGTCCGAAATCTCGCCGACGTCGGTCCGCATTCTCCGCGTCGAACAGCGACACGCGGTCGGACACCGGGGTCGAGCGCGGCCCATGCCCGTGGCGCGGATGGCCGTCCCAGGATCGACACGGCCCGCGCGGCGCGACGGTGCGCAGGTGCGCGAGGACGGCAACCCCGCGCGACCCGGTCCCGATGCGCGTCCCGGACCGCGGAGGGCCCTTCGAACGAAAGCCCCGGGAGCGGTCGGCTCCCGGGGCTCTGTCGACCTCGCGCCAG
Organism: Methylobacterium sp. PvP105; assembly: GCF_017876975.1. NCBI lineage: Bacteria > Pseudomonadati > Pseudomonadota > Alphaproteobacteria > Hyphomicrobiales > Methylobacteriaceae > Methylobacterium > Methylobacterium sp. PvP105. The sequence goes on from NZ_JAGIPA010000001.1 coordinate 4,665,352, forward strand.
TTTGATCGGGCTGGGGATGCAAGGATCGAACGAAGGTCATCGCCGCCGCGCGGCGACCGGCATGCAGAGGACCAGTCCCATGCCGAGCCGCCGCGCGGGCCGATGCCAACCCTCGAGGCGCGGGTTCGGCTCAGTACGAGCCGAACTTGTAGTTCAGGCCGGCGCGGACGACGGCGAACTCGGTCCCGGCGGCGGCGCCGTTGAGGTAGGCGACGCCGCGCGGCGGCAGCAGGTTCGGGATGAAGACGCCGCTGGCAGTGTTCTTCTGGCGGTCGAGGTTCACGTACAGGCCTTCGACCTTCAGGGTGACGGCCGAGGAGCGGAAGAAGTTCAGGAACGAGTCGGTGGGCAGGGCGTACTCGACGCCGCCGCCGACCGCGTAGCCGTTGCGGAAGCTGCTGCGGAAGTTGCGGCCGGCGAAGGTCTGGTCGTCCTGGCCCGAGCCGTAGGCGTAGCCGCCGGTGCCGTACACGAGGGTGCGGTCGAAGGCGTAGCCGAGGCGACCGCGGGCGGTGCCGAAGTAATCCAGCCCGTTGCCGCTGGTCGCCACGTAGGCGCGCGGCGCCGAGAAAGCGAAGCCCGGGGTGCCGGTCAGCCCATAGTTGAGCGTGCCGTTGGCGCGGCGGGCGAAGTCGACGTACTGGGCGTCGGCCTCGAAACCGACCACGATGCCCGAGCCCGGGGTCAGCTGCCAGTTGTAGCCGATCTGGGCGCCGCCCGAGAAGCCATTGTTGTTACTGCGGTTGTTGACGCTGACCACCGCGTTGGTGTCGGGCGAGTTCGCCAGCGTGCCGCCGCGCAGGGCGTAGTTGGTGGTGTTGCGGCTGTTGGCGTCGAAGCCGTAGCCGGCGTTCACGCCGACGTAGAAGCCGGTCCAGGTGAACACCGGCACCGGCGTGAACACCGGCGGCGGAACACGACGCGGCAGGTCGGCAGCGGAAGCCGCGGCGGTGAGGGCAGTGAAGGCGGCCAGAGAGGCCAGAATCTTGGTCATGTCTGCGCAGTTTCCGTTGGTGCCATTGAGTGGCGATGACTTATCAGGCGCGCTTCATTGACGATGTAACGCACCGGCAACACTTTGCATGTCTTCAGGGATTGAATTACATAGAGTTACCAACTCCTCAACGTCCATAATCTACTCAAAGAATAGAAGTCACAAACCACATCGTCTTTGAGTTGTGCTTCGCGCGGGTCCGGGCCGGACGGCTCAGCGGCGCGCGGGCTGCGGCTCGAAGTCGAGACCGCAGCGCTTCTCGGCGGAAGCCTGCTCCAGCGCCTTCACCTCGCCCTTGAGCCGCGCGAGTTCGGCCGTCTGGTGATTGTCGCCGTCGATGAACAGGAGCGCCGGCAGGAACACCACGGCGCCGACCGTCGTGGCGACCTGATCGCCGCGGCGCTTCTCGTCCTGCGCCCCGGCAGCCTGCGCGGCGCGCACCGAGACGCGGCCGGCCTCCTCGCGGATCTGGGTGCAGGACAGGTTGCTGTACTGGATCGGCGACACGTACGTCGCGGCGACCTTGTCGGAAGAGGTCGCGCAGGCACCGCACAGGATGCCCACGACCACGGATGGAAGAACGATTTGCTTCATGACCCCGCCCCCGCACGATCGTCGTCGCGATCTTTCGCGCGACCTCGACGTCGTCTGCGTCCGCGGAGGTCCGTAAGGTCCGATCCGTGAAGCCGCTGTAGCTGGCCCTACACACCGCGGATCATACCCGTGTTTTGGGACGCAGAAGACCGATTTTGAGACAGAGCGTCCTGCCGAACACCGAGCGGACATTTGGCGACATCGCGATCGCGCGGCCGCCCATGGCGAGGGATCAGGTCGGAGGATCGGCGACACTTTGTTCACGATCCCCGTACGGCCCGCACGACGCGGGCCGTCGGCGAGTCGGCAGACGCGCATCCGCGATGGCTATGTGGCCGCCCGCGCCGCCCGATCGACGGTCTTTCCGGGCTCCGGGCGGTCGCCGCCGGCGCTGGCGCGACCGTTGCACACCCGGCATCAGGTCTGCGAAGAGCCGATCGGGCACAGGCCCGACGCGTCGCGATGGATCGCACCCGAGGGAGGATCATGACGGTTCAGTCCGCGCGGATACGGGCGACAGAGTCCAGGCGCCGTCCATGAAGGCGGCGGACGAGGGCGATCGCGTGGGCGCGATCTGCCAGGCCCTGCGACGGGCCATCGTGGAACGGGCGCTCGCCCCCGGAGACCGCCTGCCGGAGGATGCCCTGGGCGAGCGCTTCGGGGTCAGCCGCACCATCGCGCGGCAAGCCCTGCTGCGGCTCGCCGGCGAGGGCTTGGTCGACCTGCGCCGCAACCGCATCGCCGTCGTGGCGACGCCGAGCTGGGAGGAGGCGCGCGACACCTTCGACGTGCGCCTCGGCCTGGAGCGGCTCGTGGTGCGCCGCCTCGCCGGACAGCTCAGTCCGGACCAGCGCCAGGTTCTGCTGGACCAGATCGCCCGCGAGGAGGCCGCCCGGGGCGGGCCCGAGGCGCTGTCGATCCGCCTCGCCACCGAGTTCCACCTGATGCTCGCCGAGATGACCGGCAGCGCCGTGCTGACCCGCTACGTCGCCGAACTCGGCTATCGCTGCGCCCTGATCCTGTCCCTCTACAGCCGGCCGCACTCCTCGGACTGCGCCGTGAGCGAGCACCGCGACATCGTCGCCGCCCTGGTCGCGGGCGATGCCGAGCGCGCCGCCACGCTCATGGACCACCACCTCGACGCCGTCGCCGAGCGGGCGCGCATCGTGCCGCCGACCCCGCGCGAGCGCGATCTCGCCCGCCTGCTGGCGCCCTACGTCGCGGGTGCCGGCCGCGGAGCCTGACCTCCCGCCTCAGGCCGTGAGGCCGTGCTTCGTCAGCAGGCGCTCGGCGCTGTCGTTCCAGACCTCCATGCCGACGATCAGGCCGTCGCGCACGGTGAAACGGTCGACGTAGCGGTTGCCCTCGAAGGGCGTGCCGTCCGGCCACGCACCGTACAGGGTGCCGAGGCTGTAGACCGTGGTGACGCCGTCGCCCGGGACCACGTCCAGCCGCTCCATCCGCTTCTTCACCCAGGCGTAGCGGCCGGCATTGAAGGCCGTGACCTCGGACGGATGGTTGAAGACCCGGGCGCCGGTGAACACGATCCGGGTGCCCGGCGCCATGTAGCGCGCGGCCGTCTCGGGATCCGGCACCATCGAAGCTTCGAGATAGGCGGTGACGTTGGCGGCGTCGCGCGCGGTCGCGGCATCGTGGGTCACGTCGGTCATGGCAGGCCTCCTGTCGGCCCTAACGTGCCGCAAAAGCCTCTTCTGTGCATGCAGGAAGTGTATGCACTTTGATCGACGATTGAGCACAGATTGCCTTCGGTGCAGCACGCACGGTCACGTGCGGGCGGCGAAGCTTCGATTTTTCAGTGGCATGGAGGTTGCGGTCGGCTGGGCTGCCCCGCCCCTCGGAGACAGCCATGGCCTCCTTCCTGCCCCCGACCCTGCGCCGCATCGCCGTGACGACGAGCGCCCTGCTCGGCCTCGCCGTCTCGGCCGCGCAGGCGGCCGACACCGTCAAGATCGGCCTCGTGACCGCCCTGAGCGGCCAGTCCGCGAAATCCGGCGAGGCGATCTCCCGCGGGATCGGGCTCGCGATCGACGAGATCAACGCCAAGGGCGGCGTCCTCGGGCGCCCCCTCGAGCTCGTGGCCCGCGACGACGAGGCCAACCCGTCCAAGGGCGTGCTGGCGACCCGCGAGCTGATCCAGCGGGTCGGCGTCGTCGCGGTGGTCGGCGGCCTCGACACGCCGGTCTCGATGGCGATCGTGCCGATCGCCAACCAGATGAAGGTGCCGTTCATCGGCCCGTGGGCGGCCGGGACCGGCATCACCCGCAACGGCGCCGCCGACAATTACGCCTTCCGGGTCTCCGCGGTCGACGCCCTCGTCGACGAGGCGCTGGTATCCTACGCGGTGAAGACCTACGGGGCGAAGAAGCCCGGCATGATCCTCGTCAACAACGCCTGGGGCGAGTCGAACCAGAAGGGCCTCAAGGACGCCCTCCAGGCAGCCAACCTGCCGGCGGCCGGCATCGAGAAGTACGAGGCCAACGACGTCGACATGGTGCCCCAGCTGTCCCGGCTGAAGGAGGCCGGCGCCGACGCGCTGTTCCTCGTCGGCAATGTCGGCCCCTCGGCCCAGGTGGTGAAATCCCTCGACCGGATGGGCTGGTCGGTGCCGGTCGTCTCGCACTGGGGCCCGGCCGGCGGGCGCTTCGACGAGCTCGCCGGCCCGAGCGCCGGCAAGGTCCACTTCATCCAGACCTTCACCTTCGCGGGCAACGCGTCGCCGAAGGCGAGCGCGGTGCTCGATGCGCTCAAGGCCAAGTACCCGGCGATCAAGTCGATGGCCGACGTCACCCCCGCCGTCGGCATCGCCAACGCCTACGACGCCACGCATCTGCTGGCGCTCGCCATCCAGGCCGCCGGCTCGACCGAGGGCCCGAAGGTCCGCGACGGCTTCTACAAGATCGGCACCTATCCGGGCCTGATCAAAACCTACGACAAGCCCTTCGCCCCCGGCCAGCACGACGCGTTGGGACCGAACGATTACGTGTTCACCCGCTTCAAGGACGGTGAGATCGTCGCGGTGACCAACTGAGCCCGGCGATGCTGACCTCCATCCTCGTCAGCGGTCTCGGCCTCGGCAGCATGTACGGGCTCGTGGCCCTGGGCTTCCACGTGACCTATGCGGTGTCGGGGACCGTGAACTTCGCGCAGGGGAGCGTCGTCACCCTGGGCGCGGTCCTGGCCTACGCGCTGGGCGTCACCCTCGGCTGGCCGATGCCCGCCGCGATCGTCCTGGCGCTCGCCGGCTGCGCCCTGTTCGGCCTCGTGGTCGAGCGGGCGCTGGTCCGCCCGTTCGTGGCGCGCGGCTCGGATGCGTGGCTCCTGGCGACGGTGGCGGGCGGCATCGTCCTCGACAACACCGTGCTGTTCACCTTCGGCAAGGAGCCGCGGAGCCTGCCCTCGCCGCTGGCCACGAAGCCGGTGGAGATCCTCGGGACCGGCATCTACCCGCTGCAGCTCGTGATCCCGGTCGTCGGGGTCGCGCTCGCCTTCGCGATCCGCACGGTGTTCCGCCGGACCGATCTCGGCCGCGTCCTGCTCGCCGTGGCGCAGAACGCCGACGCCGCCCGGCTGATGGGGATCGACGTGCGCCGCACCGTGGCCTGCGCCTTCGCGCTCTCGGCGGTGCTGGCCGGCATCGCGGGCCTCCTGATCGCGCCGCTGTTCTCGGTCTCGGCCGAGCTCGGCACGCTGTTCGGCCTCAAGGCCTTCGCGGTGGCGATCCTCGGCGGCATCGGCTCCGCCACCGGGGTGATCCTGGCGGGGCTGCTCTACGGCCTCGTCGAGGCCGGCGTCACCGCGACCCTCGGCTCGACCTACACGCAGCTCGTGGTGTTCTCGGTGATCATCCTGGCCCTCACCCTGCGCCCCGACGGCCTGCTCGGCCGCGCCGCGGTCAACAAGGTCTGACGCGATGCACCGTCTGCGCTCGGCCCCGGCGATGCGGCTCGGCATTGCCGGCCTCACCGCCGCCGCGCTCGGCCTCGTCGCGCTGACTGCCGGCTACAGCCACTTCGTGATCGCCCTGGTGGCGCTGACCACGGTGGCGGGGGTCGGCCTCAACGTGCTCCTCGGCCTGACCGGGCTGATCTCCTTCGGCCAGGCCGGCTTCTACGCGATCGGCGCCTACGCCAGCGCGATCCTGACGCTCCACGGCGTCAGCTTCTGGCTGGCGCTCCCGGCGGCGGCCCTGATCGCGGCGCTCGTCGGCGGCCTTGTGGCGGTGCCGGCGATGCGGGTGAAGGGCCCCTACCTCGCCATGCTGACGATCGCCTTCGGCTTCATCGTCGAGCACGGGCTGATCGAGGGCGGGGAGCTGACCGGCGGCCAGAACGGCCTCGTCGTCACCGACCCGCCGACGCTCCTCGGCGAGCCGGTGAGTGCGGCCGGGCTCGCCGTGCTGGCGGTGCTCGCGGCCGGCGCGAGCCTCGCCGGGTTCGACCTCCTCGCCCGCAGCCGCCTCGGCCGGGCGATGCGCGCCGTGCGCGACGCCGACGTCGCCGCGGCGGCTTTGGGCTTCGACCCGGTCCGGGTGAAGACCCTGGCCTTCGCGATCTCCGCCGCCCTCACCGGCCTCGCGGGGGCCGTCCTGCCGCCGCTGATGCTGTTCATTGCGCCGAGCTCGTTCCCGTTCTCGCAGTCGATCCTGTTCGTCCTCTCGGTGATCGTCGGCGGAGCCGGCACGGTGCTCGGCCCGCTCCTCGGGGCCCTCGTCACCGTGCTGCTGCCGGAGGCGCTGTCCGGCCTCGCGGAGTACCGCCTGCTGTTCTTCGGGATCGCGACCCTGGCAGTGCTCTGGCTGGTGCCCTCGGGGCTGGTCGGCAGCCTCGCCCGCCTGCTGCCCCGGGGCCGCGACAATGGGGTCGCCGAGGAGAGCGGAGAGGCGCCGCTGCCCGGCACGGCGGCGCGCGAGGCCCTCGTCCTCGATGGGATCGGCATCCGCTTCGGCGGCATCACGGCGGCGGAAGGCGTCGACCTCACCGCCCGGCCCGGCGCGGTCACCAGCGTGATCGGCCCGAACGGGGCCGGCAAGACGACCGTGCTCAACATGGTCTCGGGCTTCTACCGCCCGAGCGCCGGGGCGATCCGGCTCGGCGAACGCGATCTCGCCGGGCGGCCGGCGCATGTCGTCGCCCGCGCCGGCATCGCGCGCACCTACCAGACCACGCGGCTGTTCGGCTCGCTGACCGTGGTCGACAACGTCGCCCTCGGATCCGCGCCGGGCCGGCTCTGGCGCCGCGCCAGCGCGGGGGACCGCCGGACGGCCGCGTCGCTCCTCGCCTTCGTCGGCTACCGCGGCGCCCTCGACCGCCCGGCCGCCGAGCTGCCCCATGTCGACCGGCGTCTCGTGGAGATCGCCCGGGCGCTCGCCGGCGGCCCCGCGGCGCTGCTCCTCGACGAGCCCGCCGCCGGCCTGTCGCGGGCCGACACCGACCGGCTGGCCCGTCTGATCCGCCGGATCGCCGACAGCGGCGTCGCGGTGGTGCTGGTCGAGCACGACATGCCGCTGGTGATGGGCATCTCCGACCACATCCTGGTCATGGATGCCGGACGCCCGATCGCGCGGGGCACGCCCGCCGAGATCCGGCGCGACCCGGCGGTGCTGCGCGCCTATCTCGGCGGCGCCGACACGCCGGCCCGGCCGCGGGGCGCGCCGTGGCAGGGGCCGGCGGACACCGTCCTCTCGGTCCTCGACCTGACCGCCGGCTACGGCGCTGCGCCGGTCCTCGACGGCGTCCATCTCGACGTGCGGCCGGGCGAGACCGTCGCCCTTTTGGGCGCGAACGGCGCCGGCAAGTCCACGGCCATGCGGGCGCTGGCGGGGCTGCTGCGCCCGGTCGCGGGCGCGATCGTATTTGACGACCGGCGCGTCGAGGCTCTACCCGCCCACAGGATCGCCCGCGCTGGGCTCGTCCTGGTGCCGGAGGGCCGGCAGGTCTTCCCGGAGCTCAGCGTCGTCGAGAACATCCGCCTCGGCGCCTTCGGGCGCGGGACGCCGATCGACCCGGCCGAGGTGGAGCGCCTGCTCGACCGGTTCCCCCGGCTGCGCGACCGGGCGGGGAGCCGGGCGGGCCTGCTCTCCGGCGGCGAGCAGCAGATGCTGGCCATCGCCCGCGGGTTGATGGCGCATCCGCGCATCCTGCTCCTCGACGAGCCGTCGCTGGGCCTCGCCCCGGCGATGATCAACGCCCTCTACGCCACCGTGGCGGAGCTGCGCGACGAGGGCGTCACCATCCTGATCGTCGACCAGATGGCGGCGCTGGCCCTCACGGTCGCCGATCGCGGCTACGTGCTGGAGCAGGGCCGGGTCGTCGCGCGGGGAACCGCCGCGGAGCTGTCGGCGGACAAGGGGCTGGAAGCGGCCTATCTCGGTGCGGCGTAACGGGGGCCACGATGGACACGAATGCCGGACACGGCCGCTACGGCTACAGCGCCCTCCCCGACCGGCCGGTCTACGACTGGCCGGAGGGCAAGCGGCTGGCCGTTTATCTCGGGCTGAACCTCGAGACCTTCGCGTTCGGCGAGGGCCTCGGCGCCGAGCTGGCCCCGGGCGGCCCGCAGCCGGACGTGCTCAACTACGCGTGGCGCGACTGGGGCAACCGGGTCGGCGCCTGGCGGATCGCCGCGATGCTGGACGAACTGGCGATGCCCGCGAGCGTGCTCGTCAACAGCAACCTGTACCGGGACTGCCCCGGGCTGATCGAGGCGTTCCGGGCGCGGGGCGACGAGATCGTCGGCCACGGACGCACCAACGCCGAGCGGCAGGGCACCCTCGACGAGGACTCGGAGCGGGCGCTGATCGCCGAGACGACCCGGGTGATCGCCGCGCAGGAGGGCCGCCCGCCCGCCGGCTGGCTCGGGCCCTGGATCTCGCAGTCGCGGGTGACGCCCGACCTGCTCGCCGAGGCCGGCTACCGCTACCTGCTCGACTGGGACCACGACGACCAGCCCACTTGGTTCGCGACCCGCGGCGGCGGCCGGATCCTGACGGTGCCCTACCCGCAGGAACTCAACGACATCCCCGCCATCGTCGCCCGCAAGGAGACGGGCCGCCAGTTCGCCGACGCCATCGTCGACGCCTTCGACGAGATGCTGGAGCAGGCGCGAGCCGCACCCCTGGTCATGGGCATCGCGCTCCATCCCTACATCGTCGGGCGGCCGCACCGGATACGGCCCCTGCGGCGGGCGCTCCGGCACATCGTCGACCGGCGCGCCGACATCTGGCTCACCACCGCGGGGGCGATCGCCGACCACATCGTGGCGCGGGAGGCCGGGCCGCGCTGACGCGGTCCGGACCCCGGGGCCGACCCGGCGAGCTCAGAGCACCTGCGACAGGAACCGGCGCGTGCGCTCGTCCCGTGCGGAAGCGAAGAAGGTCGCGGGCGGCCCGTGCTCGACGATCACGCCGCGGTCGGTGAAGTAGATATGGTCGGCGACGTCGCGGGCGAAGTTCATCTCGTGCGTGACGAGCATGCAGGTCATGCCCTCCTCGGCGAGCTCCCGGATCGTCACCAGCACCTCCTTGACCGTCTCCGGATCGAGAGCGGCGGTGACCTCGTCGAACAGCATCACGTCCGGCCGCATCGCCAGCGAGCGGGCGATGGCCACGCGCTGCTGCTGGCCGCCGGACAGCTCGCCCGGATAGGCGTTCTCCTTGCCGGCGAGCCGCACCTTGGCGAGGAGCGCCCGCGCCCGAGCCTCGACCTCGCGCCTGTCCTGCCCGAGGACGTGGATGGGGGCCATCATCACGTTCTGAAGCGCGGTCTTGTGCGGGAACAGGTTGTACTGCTGGAACACCATGCCGACCTTGCGGCGCAGCGCCAGCTTGTCGAGCCGGGGATCGGTGACGTCGATCCCCTCGACCTCGATCGAGCCCGCGCTGACCGGCACCAGCGCGTTGACGCAGCGGATCAGCGTCGACTTGCCCGAGCCCGATGGGCCGATGATACAGACCACCTCGCCCTTGCGCACGTCGAAGCTGATCCCCTTCAGCACCTCGAAGGTCCCGAAGGACTTGTGCACGCCGGCGATGCGGACGATCGGCTGATCGGGGGTCCAGGTCGGGGACGGGGTGGCGGCCAGGGTCGCGCGCGTCATGGTCTCAGCGGGTCTCGAAGCGGCGTTCCAGGGCGGCGGTGAACCGGTCGATCGGGTAGCAGTAGAGGAAGAAGCACAGGAGCGCGAAGCCGTAGAGCGGCGCGAACAGCTCGGGGCGGCCGCCCTCGGCGGCGTGCACCTGCGCGGTCAGCGTCAGCATCTCGGTGACGCCGACGATGGAGGCCTGCACGGTCGCCATCGCGATGAGCGAGTAGACGTTCATCCAGGGCGGCAGCATGCGCTTCGCGCATTGGGGCAGGATGATGCGCCATAGCGTCTGCCGCCGGGTGAAGGCCAGCGACTCGGCGGCCTCCCACTGGGTGTTCGGCACCGAGCGCACCGCGCCGCGGACGATCTCGGCGACGTTGGCCATGACCGGCAGGCTGAAGCCGAAGGTCGCCTTCACCCAGTCGGGCAGCGGCACGCGGACGCCGAACACGGTGATCTGGAACGGCACCAGGAACATCACGAAGAACAGCAGCACCAGCCAGGGCACGTTGCGGAAGACCTGCGTGGCGCACCACGCGAGGCGGGGCAGGATCCGCCCCTCGGCCAGCATGGCCAGCCCGAGCCCGATGCCCGCCACGGTCCCGATCGCCATCGCCATCAGCGAGATCGCGACGTTGAAGGCGAAGCCCGTGAGCAGGAGGGGCGCCCACTTGATCACGACCTCCAGCGGCGACAGCGCGGCGGCCCCGCCCTGCGCCCAGGCCGGGACGGCGACGAGGGCGAGCGCGGCGAGCAGCCAGAGATGGGCCGGGCGCAGGCGCGCCGCCGCGCGGTCCTCCGGGAGCGCGAAGGGCAGGAGGACCGGCAGGGCATTCGGCCGCCCGCCCCGCGGATCGGCCGCTTTCATCGGCCGTATCCCGGGATGCGCAGGGCGCGCTCCCAGCGGTGCATGATCCAGACGAGCACGCCGACGAGGACCGCGTAAGTCGCCAGCAGCACCAGCATCATCTCCAGCACGTTCTGCGACTCGGACCAGATCTGCTTGACCGCGTACAGGGTCTCCGGGACCGCGATGGCGTAGGCCAGTGTCGTGGTCTTCAGGAGGTTGATCAGGTTGTTGTTCAGGGCCGGCAGGCAGACGCGCAGGGCCAGCGGCAGGACGACGTACCGGTAGGCCTTGAAGCGGGTGTAGCCCAGGGCCTCGGCGGCCTCGACCGTGGTCCGCGGCACGGCCTCGATGCCCGAGCGGAAGATCTCGACGTTGAACGCGCCCGCGAACAGCGACAGCGAGATGATCGCCCACTGGACATTGTTGAGGATCGGCGCCCGCAGGCCGTCGGCCGAGCGGATGTCCGGGAGCAGCGTCCCGAGGCCGAAGTAGAAGAAGAAGATCTGCACGAGCGGCGGCGTGTTGCGGAACACCACCACGAAGCCGTTGACCAGCGCCCGCAGGACGCGCGACGGCCCGCTCTGCAGGAGCGCGCCCACGGCGCCGATGACGAGGCTGGCCAGGATGGTGCTGATCCCGAGGAGCAGCGTCATCCGCAGGCCGGCCACGTACCGGTCCCAGTCGTAGGGATCGTAGAAGACCGTGAAGTTGAAGCCCGTGGTCTCGTAGAGCTGCTGGAACCACGCCTGGATCGTGGCGATCATCGCGGGCGAACGCTCAAGGCCGTCGTGCAGGCGCGCATCAGTTGGTCGCGTTCTTGTACTTCTCGTGCATCGCCTTCGAGTAAGCGGTCGGCTCGATGCCCCACTTCTTCTCCTCGTTGACGATGAAGCCGGTCTTCATCCAGTCCTTGGTGGCGTCCTCGACGGCGGCCTGGAGCGTGGTGTTGCCCTGCGCCACCGCCATCATCCACGGGGCGTCGAGGATGCCCTTGAGCGGCAGCGCGTAGTTGGCCTTCCAGTCGTCGTCGAGCAGCTTACCCTGCAGCATGCTCTGGTCGTAGACGTAGCCGATGCAGTTGCCCTGCTTGAGCGCGAAGAGCGGCTTCTCCGATCCGTCGAAGGCGACGATCTCCGCTCCGTAGGTCCGCGCGACGTCCTTGTTGTACCACGCTCCCGAGGTGGCGCAGAGCGGCTTGCCCTTGAGCTGCGCCCAGTCGGTGATGCCGGACGACTTGGGCAGCAGGACGTTCACGAAGTCGGAATAGTAGTTCGGGTCGATCGCCTGCACGACGCGGCGGCGCTCCGGCTTGTCCGACAGGGTGGCGATCAGCAGATCGACCTTGCCCTGCTGCAGGAACTCGATCCGGTTGGCCGAGACGACGGGCACGAGCTCGAGCTTCACGCCCAGCCGCTTGGCGAGGTCGGCGGCGAGGTCGGGCTCCAGGCCGATGATCGTCCCGCTCGGGTCGCGGAAGCCGAACGGCTTGTAATCCGCCTTCACGCCGACGATCAGCGTCCCGCGCTTCTTGATCGCGTCGACGCCGTCGGCGGCCGCGGCCCGCCCGGGCAGCGCGACGGTCGACAATGCCGCGAGGGCGGACAGCGCACCGGTGGTCAGAAGGGTGCGGATCGTGAGACGCATCGGGTCTTTCCTGCTCGGGTCGACTGATCTTGGCACGGTTTCAAGCAATCCACGAGCCATTAGCCGGCGCATCAACTGAAACGTGCCAGGGCGAAGGGCGCGAGATCGACGGTGCTGCCGGTCCCGACCAGCTCAGCCGCGACGGCCTCGCCGATGCCGGCCGAGTGCTTGAACCCGTGCCCCGAGCAGGCGGACACCACCCGCACGCGCTCCATCTCGGGATGCCGGTCGATGATGAAGCCGCGGTCGGGGGTGACCGTGTAGACGCAGGCCGCGGCCTGGACGAGCTCCGGAGTCGCGCCGGCCAGCCGGTTCGCGACGCGCAGCCGGTACATCTCGTCGGATTCGGACGGATCGACGCGACGCGCCACCCCGTCGGCGGTGGTGGTGGTGTCGTACTGCTCCGTCGCGACCTTGATGGAGCCGTCGAGCGGCGGGAAGCCGTAGAGGTATTCGGTGTCGCTCGTCCCGTACATCCAGATGAAGACCGGCGAGTGCGGCCCGTAGGCGGTCTCGTCCGCGAGCGCGTACCAGTGCAGGAGCTGCCGGCGGACGGTCAGCAGTCGGTCGAACGGGCTCCCCAGCAGCGGGGCCGTCCAGGCGCCCGCGGCCACGACGGCGCGGTCGGCCAGGATGGTCCCCTCCGCCGTGTCGACGCGGACGCCGCTCCCGTCCTGCTGAAGCCCGACCACCGCGCAGTTCGTGCGGATCTCGGCACCCGCGGCACCCGCGCGGCCGAGCTGCGCCGCGAGGCAGCGCTCCGGGAACACGTAGCCGCCGCCCGGCTCGTAATAGGCCTTCTCGTCGCCCGCGAGGTTGAGGAATTGCGGGAACCGGCGGGCCACCTCCGCGCCGTCGAGCACCTCGTGGACGATGCCGGCGCCCTCAGCGGCGCTGATGGAGCGTCCGACGAAGTCCGGCTTGCCGTGATGCGAGGAGACGCCGTGGCCCGGGGCCATGACGAGCGCCCCGCAGGCGTTCAGCAAAGTCTCGCCGGTCTCGGCCTCCAGCTCGCGCCAGATGCGGTGCGAGGCGGTCACGAAGGGGACGTAGTCAGCGCCCTCGCCGACCGCCTGGCGGGTGATCCGCGTCTCGCCGTGGCTGGACCCGAGGACGTGGGGCGGCGCGAAGCGGTCGAGCCCGATCACCGAGGCGCCCCGTTTCGCCAGCTGGTAGAGCGCGGCGCTGCCCATCGCGCCGAGGCCCAGGACGGCGACATCGTAGCGGCGGCTCACGGCCGGCACGCCCGCTCGCTGCCGGGACGGGACACCGCCGCAGCGCGGAACGGAGGAAGATCGGCAGGTCGAGGCATCCGGGGGCGGTCTCGCGCGGCACAGGAAGACGACACGCAGAATGATGGATGCCGGACGAGACGTTTGACCGAAACGGACGACTTCTTGCACGTTTGAGCCGTCAGGGAGCGGAGGGCGCGGGCGACATGGACGCGGAGACCGGGGATCGACCGCAGGAGATCGGCTTCATCCTCGTGCCCGGCTTCGCGCTGCTGTCCTTCGCCTCGGGCTGCGAGCCGTTCCGCGCGGCCAACGAGCTCGCCGGGCGGCCGCTCTACCGGCTGCGCTATTTCGGCGAGGCAGAGGGCCGGGTCGCCGCCTCGTCGGGCGCAGAGGTCCCCACCGAGGCGCTGCCGCGCCTGCGCGGCCAGCTCCACACCCTTTTCGTCTGCGCCGGCGGCGAGCCGAACGGGTGGGACAGGCCCGAGATCCACGCGACCCTGCGGCGGATGGCCCGGCTCGGCGTCCGCATCGGCGGCATCTCGGGCGGTCCCTACCTGATGGCCGCGGCGGGCCTACTGGCCGATCGCGCGTTCACGCTCCACTGGGAATATGCAGGCGCCACGGTCGAGACCTTCCCGGAGGCACGCCTGAGCCGGGCGCGCTACGTCGCCGACGGCGATCGCCTGACCTGCGGCGGCGGGGTCGCGCCCCTGGAGATGGCCCACGCCCTGATCGCCGAGCGCATGGGCGAGGCTTTCGCCCGCCGCGTCTCCGACTGGTTCCTCCACACCGCCATCGGCGCCGCCGACGACCCGCAGCGGGCCTCCGCGGTCGAGCGCTACGGGGTCCACCATCCGGCCCTGCTGGCGGTACTGGAGACCATGGAGAAGACCGTGGAGGCGCCGCTCGGCCGCCTCGCGATGGCGCGCCTCGCGGCGATCAGCCCGCGCCACCTCGACCGGCTGTTCCTCGAGAAGCTCGGGCTGAGCTTCTCGGCCCAGTACCGGGCGATCCGCCTCGCCCACGGACGGCGCCTGCTGCGCCAGAGCCCGCTCCGGATCGGAGAGATCGCCACAGCCTGCGGCTTCTCGAGCGCGGCCCATTTCGCCCGCTGCTACCGGTCCCGGTTCGGCTGCAGCCCGTCCGCGGAGCGAGCGTGACGTCCACCCGGGCAGTCCGAGCGGTCTAGTCGCGCGCGTCCGGGAGAGCCGGCGGGTCGGCGGGATCGCCCCGGCGCAGCGCGACGCCGCTGGTGCCCTGGGCCAGCATCGCCCGCAGCAGAGCCTCCATCTGCCCGGCGGCCGCCTCGACCGCCAGGCCGCCCTCCCGGATGTTCGAGATGCAGTTGCGCCGCGCGTCGGGCAGGCCCGGCTCCGGGCCGAACGTGACGTAGCAGCCCAGGCTGTCCGAGGCCGACAGGCCCGGACGCTCGCCGATCAGCACCACGACGCAGCGCGCCCCGAGCCGCGCCCCGATCGGGTCGCCGATCGCCACGCGGCCCTGGAGCGCGACGACCACGGGCGCCAGGCTCCAGCCGGCCCGCCGCACCCGCGCCGCCAGCGCCGCGGCGGCCGGGACCGCGTTCAGCGCGACCGCCGTGGCCGACAGGCCGTCCGCGATCACGACGGCGACATCGAAGCCCGGCCCGTGCCCGTCGAGCGCGGACGCGGCCCCTGGATCGAGGCTGCGGCCCTTGTCCGGCCGGCGCAGGTACTCCGTCCGGTCGGCCACGGCGGAGCGGACCTCCACCGAGTCCAGGCCCTCGACCCGCAGCGCCTCGCGGATCGCCGCCGCGTCGAGGGGCGTCCACACCGCCTCGCGGGCGCGGGCATGGTCGAGGCCGAAGGCGAGCGCCGCGCCGGTCGGGAGGCCGGCCCCGTGCGCGCCCAGCGCGATGCGCGCCTGGGTCAGCCCGCGCAGGTCGCGCAGCGTCGGGGGGCCCGGGCGCGCCGGCTCGGCCGGGTCGCTCACGCCGCCCTCCCGGGCAGGAGCCGGGACGCCTCGGCGAGGGCCTGGGGCAGCACGCCCGCCGCGCTGGCCAGCCGACCCTGCGCGTCCGTGATGCGCACGGCTCGCAGCCACGCCTCGAATTCCGGCGCCGGAGGGCGTCCCAGGGTCTCGCGGGCGAAGACCGCGTCGTGGTGGGAGAGCGACTGGTAGTTCAGCATCACGTCGTCCGCCCCCGGCACGGTGATGACGAAGTTGACCCCGGCCGCGCACAGCAGGGTCAGGAGCGCGTCCATGTCCTCGCCGTCGGCGTCGGCGTGGTTGGTGTAGCAGACGTCCACGCCCATCGGCAGGCCGAGAAGCTTGCCGCAGAAGTGGTCCTCCAGTCCGGCGCGGATGATCTGCTTGCCGCTGTACAGGTACTCGGGACCGATGAAGCCCACGACCGTGTTGACGAGCAGCGGGTCGAACTCCCGCGCCACCGCGTAGGCCCGCGCCTCCATCGTCTGCTGGTCGACGCCCCAGTGAGCGTCCGCCGAGAGGGCCGAGCCCTGGCCGGTCTCGAAGTACATGAACTGCCCGCCCTCCGGGCAGCGGCCGAGCGCGCGCGCCGCCTGGGAGGCCTCGCGCAGGACGGCGAGGTCGACCCCGAAGCCGGCATTGGCTTTCTGCGAGCCGGCCACCGACTGGAACACGAGGTCGACCGGCGCACCCCGGGCCATGGCCTCGATCGCCACCGTGACGTGGCCGAGGCAGCAGTGCTGGGTCGGCACGTCGAGGCGCAGCCGCAGGGTCTCCAGCAGCTCGACGATGCGGATGTAGTCCGGCAGGGAATCGGTCGCCGGGTTCACGCCGATCACCGCGTCGCCCGAGCCCATCAGCAGGCCGTCGAGGGCCGAGATCAGGATGCCCTCGGACGAGTCGGTCGGGTGGTTGGGCTGGTTGCGTGTGGCGAGGCGCCCGGGCAGGCCGATGGTCGAGCGGAAGCGCGTCACCACCGGCCGCTTGGCGGCCACCGCGACGAGGTCCTGCAGGCGGCAGATCTTCGACACTGCCGCGACCATCTCGGGCGTGAGGCCGGGCGACAGGGCGGCGAGCGCCCGCGCGTCGGCGGCGGGCGCGAGCAGCCACTCGCGGAAGGCGCCGACCGTCAGCGACGAGACCGGCGCGAAGGCCGCGGCGTCGTGCCGGCGGGCGATCAGGTCCGAGACCTCGTCCTCGTCCGAGGGGATCAGCTCCTCGGCCAGGAAGGTCCTGAGCGGCAGGTCGGCGAGGGCGATCTGCGCGGCCAGGCGCTCGACCGGACCTTCCGCGCAGAGCCCGGCGAGCTGGTCGCCCGAGCGCTCCGGCGTCGCCTTGGCGAGCAGGCTGCGCAGGTCGGGGAAGGTGAAGCGTGTGCCTTCGATCGTCGTCGCGTAGGCCATGCGGGCGCTCCCGGCGCGCTGTCGGATCTCAGGGATCCCGATCCTGCAGGATGTCGGGGCCTCCGGGAAGCGGGGACGGCGCGGGCGCTGCCCGCCCTCAGGCCGGCAGCACGACCACCTTGGTCTTCACCGGCGTGCGCGCGTAGAGGTGGATCATGTCCTGGCTGAGCAGGCCGACGCAGCCGCTGGTGATGCCCGTGCCGATCGATTCGGCGTCGCTGCTGGCGTAGATCGTGTAGAGCGTGTAGGCGCCGTTCTGGTACAGGTGCAGCGTGCGGGCGCCGAGCGGGTTGTCGAGGCCGCCCGGCATGCCGCGGGCGTATTTCGCGGCCTCGGGCTGGCGCCGGATCATCTCCTTGGGCGGGGTCCAGGTCGCCCACTCGGACTTGCGGCCGACATAGGCGTTCCCGTTCCACAGGAATCCCTGGCGGCCGACATTGGCCCCGTAGCGCGTGGCGGTGCCGTCGCCCTCGATGCGG
Source organism: Methylobacterium sp. PvP105 (assembly GCF_017876975.1). NCBI lineage: Bacteria > Pseudomonadati > Pseudomonadota > Alphaproteobacteria > Hyphomicrobiales > Methylobacteriaceae > Methylobacterium > Methylobacterium sp. PvP105. The sequence goes on from NZ_JAGIPA010000001.1 coordinate 4,682,622, forward strand.
TAGACGTAATAGTTGGCGGGATCGACCACGATCGTGCCGGGCGCCTCCGACGAGGCGTACTGGACGGTCCGCCGATAGTATTTCGGGTTGACCTTGCTGATGTCGACCGCCGGGATCGGGAACTTCTCGTTCGGCATCGGACCGTAGGTCTTCGCCGCCTCGGCCATGAGCAGGGTGTCGGTCGTCCCGCACCCACCGAGCGAGAGCGCGCCGATCCCGAGGGCCGAGCCGGCCAGGAACGACCGGCGGCTGAGAACGCCCGCCCCGCATCCGAGGCGCCCGCGCCCGTCGAGGCCTCCGGCCTCGCGATCGTCCGTCATCATCGCCCTGGACTTCCCTGTCCTGCAGCCCGGCGCGACCGCGCGGCGTGCCACCGCCGCGCGAACGGCCAAGCTCGAGAGTGCCGCGTGCCAGCGCGCGTGGCAAGCTTGTCTTTACCGGGTTGAGAGCGGCCGAAATGCGTCGCAAGTGTGGTGAGTCCTCGCGATCTCCGGACTTCCTCGCTGAACGACCGTGCTGAACGCGCCGGGTGTGCTTCGGAAGCCCCAGGTGTCCCGGCGCGGGGCGAGGCCGATCGGCGTCAGAACTGCACGCCGCGGGTCAGGCTGCCGTCGACCACGAGGTTGGTTCCGGTGATGAAGCTGGCGGCCGGGCTCGCCAGGAAGACGGCCGCGCGCGCCACCTCCTCGGGCCGCGCCATCCGGCCGGTCGGGTTCAGCCGGAGCGCCTCGGCGAACAGCGCCGGGTTGCCGGTCTCGATCTGGTGCCAGACGCCGCCCGCGAAGTAGGTGTTGCCGGGCGCGACCGAGTTGGCGCGGATGTTCCGGGGCGCGAGCTGGAAGGCGAGGCCCTGCGCGTAGTGGATCAGCGCGGCCTTGAAGGCGCCGTAGGGACCGGCCGCGAAGTCGATCTCGCGCCCGGAGACGCTGGAGATGACGACGATCGCGCCCGCCTCGGAGCGCTCGAGGTACGGCATCGCCGCCTCGACCGCCGAGACGGTGCCCATCATGTCCACGGCGAAGCCGCTCCGCCACGCCGCCTCGTCGCCGCCGACCGCGAGGGCGCTGACGTTCGGCACCACGATGTCGAGGCCGCCGAGCTCCTCCGCGGCCTCCGCGACCCAGCCGCGCAGGGCCGCGGAATCGGCGACGTCGACGGCGCGCCCGGTTGCCGCCACGCCCCTGGCACGCAGGGCCGCCACCTTGGCGGCGACCTCCGCGGCGTTGCGGGCGCAGAGGGCGACCGCGGCCCCCTCGTCGGCCAGCAGGTCGACGATCGCCGCGCCGATCCCCTTGGTGCCGCCGGTCACCAGCGCGCGGCGGCCTCTCAGCCCGAGATCCATGCCGTCCTCCTCCGGCGCCGATCAGGCGTGGGCGATCGCCTTCGTGATCGAGGCGCCGAGCGTGTATTTCGGATCGACCATGTTGCCGAGCCGGACGCGCCCGCACTGGGTGAGCAGCATGTAGGCGTCGATCTCGTCGAACCCGAAATCGGCCGCGAGCCAGCGAACCAGCTCCCGGTAGGCGATGCGCGCGGCGTCCTCCATCGGCCGGGCCGAGCCGATCGTCATGTAGAAGTCGGCGGTCTCGAGCCGCGGCCAGCGGAAGGTCCAGCCCTTGATCAGGTCGATCTGCACCGTCGTGTGGGTGGGGTGCTCCACCGCGACGCCGCAGAGCTCGCCGTCGCCCTGCGCGGCGTGGCAGTCGCCGAGATAGAGGAGCGCGCCCGCGGTATTCACCGGCAGGTAGATCACCGCGCCGACGCCCACGTCCGGCAGGTCCATGTTGCCGCCGTAATAGTCCGGCTGCAGCGACGAGATCGCCTCGATCTCCGGCGAGGTGCCGATCGTGCCGATGAACGGCTGGTAGGGCAGCGTGATCCGGTCGCTCCAGCGCACGCCGGTCTCGGCCGTGACCTCGAGCTTGCGCACCCGCTCGGGGAGGGACGGGTTGAGGAGCGCTGTGTCGCCGGTGGCGACGAGGCCGCCGAATTCCGGCATGATCAGCGTCGTGCCGCAGGGCTGCGGGCCGCGCGGCCGGATCGAGCGGATCGCCACCGCGAGGCAGTCGCCCTTCTCCGCGCCGTTCACGTAGATCGGCCCGTTCTGCGGGTTGAGGTAGGGAAAGTTCAGAATCTGCGTCGGGCTGTCGGTCTCGTGGCGGATCTTGCCCTCGAACGCGTCGTGGGTCTCGACCGTGACGACGGCGCCGGGATCGACGGTCAGCACCGGCTCGGCGAAGGGCCCGTAGACGTAGTGGTAGCGGCCCTGCTCGGCCTCGGTGATCGTGTGCTCCTGGCCGGGCTTGCCGCCCGCGACGCCCTTGTGGGCCATGATGGACTGGTCGAGCCACTGCATGGTCGTCTCTCCCTTGGTTGTCGGACTTTGGTGTCAGACGGCGAGGTGGCGCCGCACGAGGTCGCGGTCGTCGAGATCCCGGGCCGTCAGCTCCGCGACAATCCGGCCCTTGTCCAGGACGTAGCTGCGCTGGGCCATGGCGCGGATCAGGTCGAGGTTCTGCTCCACGAACACGATCGTCACCCCGGTGCGGCGGTTGAGATCGACCAGGGTGCGGCCGATCTGCTGCACCACCGAGGGCTGGATGCCCTCGGAGGGCTCGTCGAGCAGGATCAGCGCGGGCCCGCCGACGAGGACGCGGCCGATGGCGAGCTGCTGCTGCTGGCCGCCCGAGAGCGTCCCGGCGCGCTGCCCGCGCCGCTCCCGCAGGATCGGGAACGGCCCGAAGGCGCGCTCGTAATCCGGCCGCTCGCCCTTCGGCAGCAGGGAGGCGCCGACCGTCAGGTTGTCGGCGACGCTCATGCGCGGGAACACGTCGCGGCCCTGGGGCACGTAACCGATGCCGAGGCGGGCGCGGCGGTGGGCGGCGAGCCCCTCCACGGCCGCGCCCCGGAACGCGATGCCGCCCGCGGAGGCGGGCAGCAGCCCGACGAGGCTGCGCATCAGCGTCGACTTGCCGACGCCGTTGCGGCCGATCACCGCCACGATCTCGCCGGGCTGGACCGCGAGGTCGACGCCCTGCAGCACGGGCTTGCCGCCGTAGCCGGCGCGGAGGCCGGTCGTCGTGAGGAGCGGCTCAGGCATCGGCGACGCTCCGCAGCGGCGGCGCGTCCGCCTCCCCGAGGTAGATCGCGGCGACCCGCTCGTCCGCGATGATCGCCTCGGTGGTGCCCTGGGCGAAGATTCGCCCGACATGGAGCACGGTCACCCGCTGGGCGATCTGCCGGACGAAGGCCATGTCGTGCTCGATGGCCAGCACAGCGACGCCGTCGCGGTTGAGCGCCTGCACCATCTCGCCGGTGGCGAAGGTCTCGTCCGGCGACATCCCGGCTGTGGGCTCGTCGAGGAGGAGCAGGCGCGGCTTGAGGCTGATCGCCATGCCGATCTCCAGCCACTGCTTCTGCCCGTGGCTGAGGGCGCCGGCCCGGTCGGAGGCCGCCGCGGTGAGGTTGAGGAAGGCGAGCAGCCGCCGGATCTCCGCCCCGAGCGAGGCGCCCTCCAGGTGGTGCTGCAGGGCGATCTCCAGGTTGTGTGCGACCGACAGGCTCGGGAAGATGCCCGGCACCTGAAACTTGACGCTCATGCCCCGCCGGATCCGCGCGAAGGGCTTGAGCGCGGTGATGTCCTCGCCGGCGTAGAGGATCTGTCCCCGCTCCGGCGTGTACTCGCCCAGCAGCAGGCGGAAGAAGGTGCTCTTGCCGGCGCCGTTCGGTCCGATCAGGCAGTGGATCTCCCCCGCCCCGAGGGCGAAATTCACGTCGTTGGTGACGTGCAGCCCGCCGAAATGCTTGCTGAGGTTGCGGGTCTCGAGGAGCGGCGTCATCGGCCCGCCTCCCGGCGACGCAGGCGGCCGAGGCCGCGCAGGGCCGCCACGACGAGGCCGTCGGGCGCCGCCAGCACCACCGCGACGAGGAGCAGGCCCATCACCACGAGGGCATACTGGCTGCCGTAGATCGTGAGCGCCTGGAAGCCGCCGAGCACCAGGAGCGTGCCGATGAGCGTCGCCGTCAGGTCGCCGCGGCCGCCGACCGCGACCCAGATCACCGGCAGCGCGGCGGCGGTGAGACCCATGCTGGAGGGCGTGATGTACTGGCCCCAGGCAGTGTAGAGCGTGCCGCTCAGCCCCGCGAGGCCCGAGCCGATCACGAAGGCGGCGAGCTGGTAGCGCCGCACGTCGTAGCCCAGCATCTCGGCCCGTTCCGGGTTCTCGCGGATCGCCACCAGCACGTTGCCGAACCGCGCGTTCACCAGGATGCGCAGCGCGAGGTAGACGACGATCAGGAGAGCCAGCAGCCCGTAGTAGAGCGCCACGTCGGGGAACAGCACGAGGTCGCCGTCGAACCACGGCACGGTGAGGGGCGGCATGCCGCTCATGCCGTTGTAGCCGTTGAGGCGTGCCGCCCCGATCTTCCATTCCGGGCCGGCGGTCTGCGCCATGAAGCGCTCCAGGGCGAGCGTCACCGACAGGGTGATGATGCCGAGGAAGACCCCGCCGATCCGGCCGAAGAACAGGAAGTAGCCGAGGAGCGCCGCCATCACGGCCGAGAGCGCCACCGCCAGAACCAGCGCCGCCAGGGTGAAGCCGTAGGCGGCGCCGACGTTCAGCGTGAGCACGCCGTAGGCGTAGCCGGAGAGGCCGAAGAAGGCGGTCTGGCCGAAGCTGAGCGCGCCGCCGTAGCCCCAGATCAGGCACAGGCCGAGGGCCATGAATACCCAGCAGAAGAAGTAGGCGGTGTTGCCGACCGTGTAGCCGTCGGCGAACCACGGGTAGGCGACGGCCGCCGCGACCGCGACCGCGAAGACGGTCCAGAAGGCGGGCCCGCGTCCCAGGGTCTGCGGGCCTTCGAGGCGGCGGAGCAGCGTCATCGCCATGGCCTCACGCCCGCTCGCGCAGGATCAGGCCCGAGATGCCCCGCGGCAGCACCCGGATCACCAGGATGACCGCGACGAGGAGCCCGATCTGCCCGAACAGCTGGCCCTGCCAGGTGGTGAGCAGCGCCCGCACCGTGCCGAGCACCAGGGCCGCCGGTGCCGTCCCGAGGAAGATGTCGGCGCCCCCGACCACCACGGTGACGAACGCCTCCATGATGAAGGTCGTCCCCATGGTCGGCACGATCGTCATGGTCGGCGCGTAGAGCCCGCCCGCGAGGCCCGCCAGCGCCGCGCCGAGGCCGAAGGTCAGGGCGTAGACCGTCCGGGTGTCGACCCCGAGGGCCTCGGCCATGTGCGGCACCTGGATGGTGGCGCGGGCGAGCGTCCCGAAGCGGGTGGCGTTGAAGGCGATGTAGAGCCCGGCCAGCACCGCGACGGCGGCGACCATCAGCACCACGCGGTAGGTCGAGTAGGAGTAGCCGCCGACCGTGAAGCTGCCGAGCGGCGTGCCGATCCCCGGCATGCTCGAGCCGAGCAGGATCAGCGTGCCCTGCGTCGCCGCGAGGCTGATGCCCCAGGTCGCCACGATCGTGTCGAGGGGCCGCCCGTAGAGGTGGCGGATGACGAGGCGCTCCATCACCATGCCGACGGCCCCGGCCGCGAGCGCGCCCGCCAGGATGCCCAGCGGCAGCGGCAGCCCGGCCCGCGTGGTCGCCGCCGTGACGTAGGCGCCGCACATGATCAGCTCGCCGTGCGCGAGGTTGATCACGCCCATCATGCCGAACACCACCGCGAGGCCGCAGGCGGAGAGGACCAGGAACGAGAACGCGTCGCCGATCTGGTAGAGGAACGTGAAGGCGTGGGTCAGCAGATCCATCCGGAGGCCCGATCGTGATGGCTGTGGGCCGGGGCCTCGGCCCCGGCAACGTCGCGTCGTCTCCGGCCCGGGGCCGTGGCGCGCGGATTTCCGTCCCGGCAGGTCAGGGCTTCGGCGGGTTGCTCGGCGTGTACTGCGCCATCGGATCCTTCTGCGTCAGGTCGCAGCCGGCCTTCCCGAGCCAGTAGGGCTGGATGTTGTCCCAGGTCTTCGGGAAGGAGATCGCGTGCTTCTCGTCGACCTTCGCGAGGTAGATCGTGTGCGACGCGTGCTGGCTCTTCGGGTCGATGCAGACCTTGCCCTCCGGCGCGTCCACGCAGACGTCGCCCGCCGCGATGACCTTGCGCAGGTCAGCCCGCTTGGTCGATCCGTTCGCCCGCTCGACCATCTGCTTGTAGAGGTAGACCGCGAGGTAGGAGTTCTCGGCCTCCTGGTTCACGTACGGCTCGTTCGGGAACTTCGCCTTCCACTTGGCGAGGAAGGCCTTGCTCGACGGGCTGTCGACCTCCTCGATGTAGTTGGTGGTCACGTACATGTTGGCGAGGCTCGGAGGCTGGAAGCGCTTGTGCTCGTAGCCCTGGCCGATATTGACCGAGGAGCCCATCGGCACCTTCAGGTTCGCGGCCGCCGCCTGCTCGTAGTAGGAGGCCTGCGCGGTGCCGACGAGCAGCGTCATCAGGATGTCGGGCTTGGCCTTCTGGATGTTCTGGATCGTCTGCGAGAACTGCGACACGCCGAGGGGGATGAACTCCTCCCCGACCATCTCGCCGCCGTTCTCCTTGACGATGTTGCGCACCCACTCGGCCGAGATCTGACCGAAGTTGTAGTCGGCCGCGATCGTGTAGACCCGCTTGCCGAACTTCTCCATCATCCACGGGATCAGCGTCGAGAATTGCTGCTCCGGCACCGCGCCCGTGACGACCATGTGGCCGTCGCAGACGCCGCCCTCGTACTGATTGTTGTAGAAGGCGAAGCCGTCCAGCTGGTCGACGATCGGCCGGTAGGCCTCGCGGGACGCGCTGGAGAAGCCCGCGAAGACGGCGTTGACCTTGTCGCGCTGGAGCACGCGGCGCATGAATTCCTGGTAGCGCGTGTTGTCGGACTGCGTGTCGTAGATGACGAGCTCCAGCTTGCGCCCGGCGATGCCGCCCGCGGCGTTGATCTCGTCCGCGGCGAGCTGGATGCCGTGGACCTTGCCGATGGTGGCGACCGCGAAATCGCCGGACTGGTCCTCGAGGACGCCGAGCTTGATCGGGTCCGCGGCGCGGGCCGCGGGGGCGGCCAGGGAAGCGCCCGCGAGCAGGGCGGCCGCGAGGGCGGGCAGTCGGGATCCGCGGGGCGTTCTCGGCATCAGGGCGTCCTCGTCTTCGGGGTGGCGACGGAAACTCAGGATCGGGCGAGCCGCGGCGCGGCGGCAGGCGCCGTGACCGACGGACGGGCGCGCACCAGCGCCTCGCAGTAGGCTTCGAGGGGCTGACGGGCGCGCATGGCGTCGCGGCGCAGGGCCTCGTAGGCCGCGTCGTCGTCGAGGCCGTGCTCCTGCATCAGCCGCAGGATCGCCTTGACGACGTGGCGCCGGCCGCGCCGCCGCTCCTCGTGGCGCGCTATGCGCTCCTCGAGCAGGCGGCGCCGGTTGTGTTCGTTCACCGCGAGGAACAGGGCCGCGTAGACAGAGGCGCCGTGGATCGGCTTGCGCAGCAGGCCGGTGGCGCCGAGCTGGAGCAGCCCCTTGAGGCGGCTCGGCGCCTCGACGCCCACGAGCCCGACCACCGGGACCGGCGGCAGGTCCGGGACGGCGCTCGCCGCGAGGCCCGGCAGCGGCAGGTCGCCGTCGACGACGACGATGTGGTGCTCGGGATCGAGGCTCTCGAGATCGAGCCACGGCGCCTCGCCGGCCGGCACGACCGAGGCCACGGTGAGCCCGAGCTTCATCAGGGTGCTCGCCAGGACGTCCGTGGCGGTGCTCGGCGGCGCGATCAGCAGGGCCTGCGCGCCGCTGAAGTTCTGAATCAGCCGGGGCGTCGTCATGGCACCGCCCGCAGGCGCGGGCGCCGGCTCACCGGCACGACGCGCGGATCGCTGCGCACGAGGTAGGGGTCCGGCGCGACCGGCTCCGCGGCCTCCGCCACGATGGTGAAGCGGGCCGCCGCCGTCGAGAGCCCGATCCGGGGCGTCAGGCAGGCGTGGAGCGTCGTCTCGTCGAGGCACACCGGCCCCTGGGGCGCGTCGAACCCCTCCGCGCAGGCCGCCCGGCGCACCGACGCGGCGTCCTCGGTCCCGGCCCGCACCAGCGCCCGCGCCAGGAGATGCACCGCGATGTACGAGGCCTCGGCATCCGCCGAGGGGGTCGGCCCGTCGGGGAAGCGCGTCGCGTAGGCCGCCAGGAAGGCGCGGTTGCGGGACGTGTCGATCGACGTGAAGTAGACGCTGGAGGACAGGTGGCCGTCGACCGCCTCCGGCCCGATCGCCTCCAGTTCCGGCTCGGCGAGGCTGCAGCTCGCCACCGGTATGGTCCGCGCCTGGTCGATGCCGTGCGCCGCGCAGGCGCTCCGGAAGTCGCGGAAGAACCGGTACGCCGAGATGCCGATCAGCGTGTTGAACACGAAGTCCGGCCTCGCGGCCAGGATCGCCGCGATCACCTGATCGAAGGCGGTCTCGCCCACCGCCAGGTAGCGCTCGCCCGCGACCGCGCCGCCGGCGATCGCCAGCGTCTCGCGCAGGATCCGGTTGTTCTCCCACGCCCAGATGTAGTTGGAGCCGACGCAGAAGGCCGTGCGGCCGCCCCGGGCCAGCAGGTGCCGGACCAGCGGGACGATGTGCTGATTCGGCGCAGCGCCGGTGTAGACCACGTTCGCCGAGGTCTCGAAGCCCTCGTAATGCGACGGATACCAGAGCAGGGCGTCCCGCTTCTCGAAGATCGGGATGATCTCCTTGCGGCTCGACGAGGTGTAGCAGCCGACGACGTGGCGGATCCCCCCGCCGAGGAGCCGCTCGGCCCCGGCGACGTAGCCCGCGAGGGCGCCGTGCGGATCGCAGATCACCGGCTCGAGGACGCATTCGCCGCGCGCGTTCACCTCCGCGACGGCCAGCAATGCGCCGTTCAGCATCGCCCGCCCGACGAGACCGTAAGGTCCGTCCGCGGAGAAGAGGATGCCGACGCGGTGATGGCTGAGGCCCATGCAGTCCTTCAGAACGCAAAAAGCCCGCCAGTGCGTGAGCACTGCGGGCGGCATCGCCGAGAAAGATGGTGACGTATTGGCGCGAAACTGGGCAGCTTTGCCCCGCGCCTGAAAACTAGGCTCCTCGGTTATGGCCCTTGTGTCAAGTGCCGCGCAGTCTTTTCAGAACCGGAGTCTGGGTGGTTGCTTCCCGGCTCGCTGGCCGGCGTCCGCGCGACCGCCCCTCACCGGCGCCGAGATCCGCGGTGCTGCTGCGGAGGTGAGGCGGAGGCCGGCCGACGCGGGAGCAGGATCGAGGTCGGCACCATCGGCGGGCGCGATTATTCCAATCTCAGGAATGATGAACTGCGCAGAACGCGCATTCTGCTCGCCCGGAAGCGACGGCATTCTCCTCATACGGCCCGGGACGATCCCGGCTCCCGACGGAGATCCACCATGAAGCTCTACCACCATCCCCTCTCGGGCCACGCGCACCGGGCGCGCCTGTTCCTGTCCCTGGTCGACGCCCCGCACGAGCTGATCGAGGTCGACTTGAAGGCGGGCGCGCACAAGACGCCGGCCTTCCTCGCCATGAACCCGTTCGGTCAGGTGCCGGTGCTCGACGACGACGGCGTGATCGTCTCCGATTCCAACGCCATCCTCGTCTACGTGGCGAAGCGGCTCGGCCGGTCCGACTGGCTGCCCGAGGATCCGCGCGCCGCGGCGGCGGTCCAGCGCTGGCTCTCGGTCGCGGCGGGCGAGCTCGCCTACGGCCCGGCGGCCGCGCGGCTGATCACGGTCTTCGGCGCCAAGTTCTCACCGGAGGAGGTGATCGGCCGGGCGCACACGCTCCTGGGACGGATCGAGGCACATCTCGACGGGCGGGACTGGCTCGCGGCCGAGCGGCCGACCATCGCGGACGTGGCGGTCTACAGCTACCTCGCCCGCGCCCCGGAGGGGAACGTGGACCTGTCGGGCTACCCGCGGGTCGAGGCCTTCCTGCGCCGGGTCGAGGGCCTGCCGGGCTTCGTCCCCTTCGCCGAGACTCCCGCGGGCCTCACGGCGGCGGCGTGACCAGAAGAGCCCCGGGCGCACCCGCGCCCGGGGGGGAACGCGTGGAGGAGGCGGAGATGGCTGACGGTCAAACCTTTGCGACGCTGCCGACCTGGCATGCCGGCGAGACGTCCATCCAGGAGTCGGTCGGCGCCGCCGACCGGATGGCGGTGATCGGCCAGAGGGTGGTGCGGGATTTCATGCCCGATCAGCACCGCGCCTTCTACGCGCAGATCCCGTTCATCGTGCTGGGCAGCGTCGACCGGCAGGGCGACGCCTGGGCCACGCTCCTGGCCGGCAGGCCCGGCTTCATCACCTCGCCCTCGGCCACGACCCTCGACATCGCCGCGCGACCGGACCCGGCCGACCCCGCGTCCGAGGGCACGCGCGCCGGCGACGCCATCGGTCTCCTGGGGATCGAGCTGAGCAGCCGCCGCCGCAACCGCGTCAACGGCCTCGTCCGCTCCACGGACGGCGGGGTCCTGCACTTCGACGTCGATCAGAGCTTCGGGAACTGCCCGCAATACATCCAGCTGCGCGACATGACCTTCGTGGGCGAGCCGGGCGTCCCCGTCCCGGTCACCGCCGAGGAGAGCGCGGAGCTCGACGCGTCGGCGCGCGCCCTGATCGCGGCGGCCGACACGTTCTTCGTGGCCTCCTACGCCGACCGCGAGGGCCGGCGCCAGGTCGACGTCTCGCATCGCGGCGGCAGGGCGGGGTTCGTCCGCGTCGCCGCGGACGGCACGCTGACCATCCCTGACTTCGCCGGCAACCTGTTCTTCGCCACCCTCGGGAACATCCTCCTGAACGGCAGGGCCGGCCTGGTCTTCACCGATTTCGAGACGGGCGATCTCCTGCAGCTGACCGGCGACGCCGCGGTGATCCTGGACTCGCCCGAGATCGCCGCGTTCCAGGGCGCCGAGCGGCTCTGGACCTTCCGGCCGCGCCGGGTGATCCGCCGGCGCGGCGCCCTGCCGCTGCGCTGGACGTTCCGGGCGGACGGCTGGTCGCCGAACGCGCTGATGACCGGCGACTGGGCGGAGGCAGCCGACCGCGTCCGGGCGACCGGGCGCGCGACGCGGTGGCGGCCGTTCCGGGTGGCGAAGATCGTCGACGAGAGCCGCACCATCCGGTCCTTCCACCTGGCACCGGACGACGGGGCCGGCCGACTCCCGCACCGCGCGGGCCAGCATCTCCCGATCCGCGTGACGCTGCCCGGGGCGGAGGCGCCGGTGATCCGGACCTACACGCTCTCGGTCGCGCCCTCGGATCCCACCTACCGGATCAGCGTGAAGCGCGACGGTGCCGTCTCGCAGCACCTCCACGACCGCCTTCGGGTCGGGGACATCGTCGAGGCGCGCGCGCCCGACGGCGGCTTCACCCTCGATGCGGGCGCGGCGCGCCCCGCGGTGCTGCTCGCCGGCGGCGTCGGGATCACGCCGCTCCTCGCGATGCTCCGGCACGTGGTCTACGAGGGCCTGCGCACCCGCAGGATCCGCCCGACCACGCTCGTCTACGCCGCCCGCACGCGCGCCGAGCGCGCCTTCGACGGGGAGCTGTCCGAACTCGCCGCGGCGGCGCAGGGGGCGGTCCGGATCGTGCGCGTCCTGAGCGACGTGTCCGATGCCCGGCCCGGCACCGATTACGAGGCCGCGGGCCGGATCGACATGGCGCTGCTCACGCGGTTCCTCGCCTTCGCGGACTACGACTTCTACCTGTGCGGCCCACCGGCTTTCACCCAGGCGCTCTACGACGGGCTGCGCGGCTACAACGTGGCGGACGACCGGATCCACGCGGAGGCGTTCGGGCCCTCGGGGCTGGTCCGCAACGCGGGGACGGCGGTGGCGGCGCGCCCGCGCCCGCCGGCCGCCACCGAGACGGTGCCGGTCGCCTTTCTCGACACCGGTAAGGAGGCGCGCTGGACGCCGAATTCAGGCAGCCTCCTCGACCTCGCCGAAGCCCGCGGCCTCGCGCCGGATTTCAGCTGCCGCGAAGGCAGCTGCGGGACCTGCCGGACCAAGCTGCTCGCCGGCGCGGTGACCTACCTCCGGGAACCGAGCGCGCCCGTGGCGGAGGACGAGGTGCTGATCTGCTCCGCAGTGCCCGCGGAGGGCACAGGCCGGGTGCAGCTCGCGCTCTGACGCGCGGGACGGCGCGGCCCGCGCCGTTTTCCACCTTCCGCGCCCGGCGGCGCCGGATCATTCTGCGCAGCGCCGATACCGGAGCCGGGCTGAACCTTCATCCCGAGAACAAGGAGTCCACCATGTCCCGTCCGCCGCTGCCGCCCTTCGACGAGCAGAGCGCGATCACGAAGGTCCGCCTCGCCGAGGATGGCTGGAACGGCCGCGATCCGGCCAAGGTCGCGCTGGCCTACACGACCGACACCCGCTGGCGGAACCGCGCCGAGTTCCTGAACGGACGGCAGGAGGTGGAGGCGTTCCTGACCCGCAAGTGGAACCGGGAGCTCGATTACCGTCTCATCAAGGAGCTCTGGGCCTTCACCGGCAACCGGATCGCCGTGCGCTACGCCTACGAGTACCACGACGACAGCGGCCACTGGTTCCGGGCCTACGGCAACGAGAACTGGGAGTTCGCCGAGGACGGGCTGATGCGCTATCGGCACAGCAGCATCAACGAGTTGCCCATCGCGGAGACGGACCGCAAGTTCCACTGGACCCTCGGGCGCCGGCCGGACGATCATCCGGGCCTGAGCCATTTCGGCTTCTGACCGCCCGGCCGACACGCCGACACGACAGGCCGGGCCTGGCGTGAGCGTCGCGACCCGGCCGCGAAATCCCGGAGCGAAGCCATGGATCGGTGGCAGGCCATGCGCATCTTCGCCAAGGTCGCCGAGACGGCGAGCTTCGCGCAGACCGCCCGGCTCCTGCACATGAGCCCGCCGGCCGTGACGCGCGCCGTGGCCGCGCTCGAGGAGACCATCGGCGCCCGCCTCCTGATCCGGACGACACGCTCCGTGAAGCTCACGGAGGCGGGCAGCCGGTACTACGAGGATTGCCGGCGGATCCTGGCCGACATCGCCGAGGCGGAATCGGCGGCGGCCGGCTCCAACGCGACGCCCTCGGGCACGCTCGCGGTGACGGCCTCGGTCCTGTTCGGGCGGATGCACGTGCTCCCGATCGTCACCGACTACCTCGACACCTACCCCACCATGGCGGCGCGGACCCTCTTCGTCGACCGGCCGGTGAGCATCGTCGAGGAAGGGATCGACGTAGCGATCCGCATCGGTCACCTAACCGATTCCGGGTTCACCGCAGCCCGGGTCGGGTCGGTGCGCCACGTCATCTGCGGCGCCCCGGACTACTTCGCGCGGCACGGCGTGCCGACGACGCCGGCGGATCTGAAGCGGCACCGGATCGCCGTCTCCACCGGCGCCTTCGCGTCGCCGGAATGGCGGTTCGGCCGAAACGAGCGGGTGGTCATTCACCCGACCCTGCAGGGCAACACCAACGAGGTCTCGATCGGCGCCGCCCGGTCGGGCTGGGGGCTGGCGCGGGTCCTGAACTACCAGATCGGCCCGGACCTGCGGGACGGCCGCCTGCAGATCGTGCTCGCCGAGTACGAGGAGGCGCCGCTGCCCGTCCACGTGCTCTACCCGGAAGGCCGGCACGCGCCCGCCAAGGTTCGGACCTTCGTCGACCTGGCGGTGTCGCGCCTGCGCGCCAACCCGACGCTGAACTGAGGGCGCGCCGGGCCGGCGAGGGCCGTTCTGGCCGCTCGGGTCGTATTGGTCGCAGCCGCGGCCAGGAAAGGATGTTTCAGTCTTAAGTTAGTTTTTTAGGATCGCCCGCATCTTCCGCGGGCAATGGGGGCCATACGTGACGAGACCCGAGCGCGCGACCGTGCGCGGCCGCGCTTCAGCGGCCGCTCGCCCGTATCTCGATGGCGCGATGTGCCCGGACCAGCGGCACGCGGCGCGCACGCCGCGTCCGGCGGCGATCTGAGAGGAGACAGGCGCATGGATCAATGGACCCGCCTGGACCCCGTCTACGATTCCGCGGCGGCCGCCCGCGCGATCGCCGCGGCGGCGCCCGCGCGGGCCGACGCCCAGGATCACGACCACGGCTTTCCGCAGGACGACATCGCCGATCTCGCCCGCCTGGGTCTGCTCGCCGCGCCCGTCCCGGTGGATCACGGCGGCGCGGGCCTGGGGACGGAGCCGGGCGCCGGTGCCCTGGCGGAGGTTCTGCGGCTGGTCGGCTACGGGAGCCTCGCCCTCGGCCGGCTCTACGAAGGCCACGTCAACGCCCTCCAGCTCATCGCCCGGTACGGCGCGCCCGCCCAGCGCGTCCGCCTGTTCGCGGACGCGCGCGCCGGCCACCTGTTCGGTGTCTGGAACACCGAGCCGGGCGAAGGCGGCCTGCGGATCGAGGCCTCGGACGCCAGCGGCCATCTCCGCGGCGTGAAGACCTATGCGTCGGGCGCCGGCTTCGTCACCCGCGCCCTCGTCACCGCGGGGCATCCGGCACAGGCCGGCACGGCGATGATGGTGGTGCCGATCGAGGCCGGCACGCGGGCCGACCTCGCGGCCTGGCGGGCGCAGGGCATGCGCGCCTCGGCGACCGGCACCGTCGACTTCACCGGGCTCGCGTTCGACGCCGATCAGATCCTGGGCGCGCCCGACGATTACTTCCGGCAACCGGCCTTCTCGGGCGGCGCGTGGCGATTCGCGGCGGTGCAGCTCGGCGGCATCGAGGCGGTGTACGATGCCTGGCGCGGCCATCTGGACCGCCTCGGCCGGGGCGGCGACCCGCACCAGCTGGCGCGCCTCGGCGAGGGCGCCATCGCGGTCGAGGGCGCGCGGCTCTGGGTCGAGCGCGGGGCGCAGATCGCGTCGGACGCGGCGATGCCGCCGGAGCGCGTCGTCGCCTACATCAATCTGGTCCGCCTCGCGGTCGAACGGGCCGGCCTCGACGTGCTCCAGCTGGCCCAGCGCTCGGTCGGCCTGCAGGGCTTCCTGCGCGGCCATCCGCTGGAGCGGCTGTCGCGCGATCTCGCCACCTACCTGCGCCAGCCCGGGCCGGATCGTGCGCTCACCAGCGCGGCCTCCGAGATTCTGCGGAGCGCCGGCATGGCCGGTGACCTGTGGACCGAGAACGCCGCGTGACGGGGCCGGGACGTCCCACCACCGCACCGCGGGCCGTCTGGCTGGACACGCCCGAGCGCTACGGCCGCGTGAGTCGCGGTTTCCACTGGCTGATGGCCGCCCTGTTCGCCTGGCAATTCGCGGGCGCGCTGCTCTACGTCACGATCGGCGACACGGCGCTGACGCGCCTCGTCGGCGGCAGCCACTTCACGCTCGGCTTCACCCTGTTCGTGCTCGTGCTGCTGCGCGGGGTCTGGGGCCTCGCCAACCTTCACCGGCGCCCCGCCCATCCGGGCGCGCCGGGGCGCGCCGTCGCGGCCGGTCACGGCCTGATCTATCTCCTGATGGTCCTGGTGCCGAGCCTCGCGCTGCTGCGCCAGTACGGATCGGGCAAGCCCTTCACGCCCTACGGCGTCCCGGTGATGCCGGGGCGCGAGACGAAGATCGAGTGGATGATGCTGCCCGCCGATCTGCTCCACTACTGGCTGGGCTTCGCGCTCCTGGCCGTCGTGCTCGGCCACGCCGCGATGGCGATCCTGCACCGCAGGCTCTGGAACGAGGCCGTCCTGACGCGCATGACCTGACCGGTGGCGCCGCGCGCGCCTCAGGCTTTCGCCTCCGCCGCGGCGGGCGCCCGGTCGGGCAGCGGCGCGTTCAGCGTGAACACCACGCCGTGGGCGCGGTACTCGATCTCCGCCGAGCCACCCATCTCGGCGGCCAGCGCCCGCTCGATGAGCCGCGTGCCGAAACCGCCGCGGGCCGGCGCCGTCACCGCGGGTCCGCCGACCTCCTCCCACCGGAACCAGAGATGGGCCGGCGTCGCCCCATCCACAACGTCCCAGTTCAGGATCACCCGCCCCCGGTCGTTCGACAGGGCGCCGTACTTCACCGCGTTGGTCGCCAGTTCGTGCAGCGCCATCGTGAAGGCGAGGGTCAGGCGCGGCGTCAGCCACACGTCCGGGCCGTTGATCAGGAAGCGCTGGCTCGCGCCGCCCCGGAATGCCTGGAGAGTGCCCTCCACGATGACGTTCAGCGTGGCCCCGATCCAGCTCTCGCGGGTCAGGACGTCGTGTGCCGCCGAGAGGGAGTGCAGCCGCGCGTCGAGGGTCCTGTGCGCCTCCTCAAGGGACGCGGCGTTGCGCAGGGTCTGGTGCGCGATCGACTGCATGGTCGCCATCGAGTTCTTCACCCGGTGGTTCAGCTCGTCGGCCAGGAGCGTGCGATGCTCCTCCGCGCGCTTGCGCTCGGTCACGTCGATGGAGACGCCGGCCATGCTCAGCGGCTGGCCGACCGAGTCGTAGAAGGTCTGACCGCGGATCTGCAGCCAGCGCAGCTCACCGCCGGGCGTGCGCGCCCGGTACTCGATGTCGTAGTCGCTGTGCTCGCGGATCGAGGTCTGCACCGCCGCCTGCATGCGGGGCCGGTCCTCGGGATCGATCGCGGCGATCAGGTCCTCGTAGCTGAACGGCTCGCCCGGCGCCCGCCCGAAATTCTCCTTGCAGGCGTCGGAGGCCACGAGCCGCATGTCGGCGAGATCGAGGGTCCACGATCCGAATCGTCCGGCCTTCAGGATGAACCGCAGCCGCTCCTCGCTGCGGGTGAGATCGCCGGTGCGGCGCTCCACCTCCCGCTCGAGCGCCTCCCGGTCGCGCTGCATCCGCGCGAGCTTCTCCCGCTCCAGCGTCACGTCGAACTGCGACGCGAAGAAGTAGGTGAGCTCCCCGTCGCGATCGAAGACCGGCGAGATCAGGAGCCGGTTCCAGAAGACCTCGCCGCTCTTCTTGTGGTTCAGGAGCTCGATCTCGATCGGCACGCGGCGGGCGATCGCCGCCCTGATCTTCGCGATGTCGGCCTTGTTAGTTTCGGCCCCCTGCAGGAACCGGCAGTTCCGGCCGATGATCTCGTCGTGGCGGTACCCGGTCAGCTTCGAGAAGGCGGCGTTGACGAAGACGATGGGGTTGTCCGGCTGATGGGGATCGGTGATCAGCATCGGCATCCGCGTCGCCCGCACGGCGGAGACGAAGGGGTCGGTACTCGCGTCGGTGCGGGCGAATTCCGCCTCGAAGCGCGTGCGTTCCTGCTGATCCGTCAATGCCCGTCGCCCCTGCCACGACATACCGATGGCGGCCCTCGGCCCTTGTCGCGTGGCTGTACCACAGCGCGGATCGCTTGTGCGCAACCGTCACGCGGGCCGAGACGCCGCAGGTGCACCGCGACGCCTCGCCCGATCTGGACCGGGTCGAGCGGGAAGCCCCCGGCCGCTACACCGTGGCCCGACCGGGACCGAACCCTGCCGGCGGCCGCGAGCCGAGATGGTCCCGCAGGGTCCGGCCCTCGTACTCGGTCCGGAACAGGCCGCGCCGCCGCAGCTCCGGCAGGACCAGCGCGATGAAGTCGTCGAGGCCTCCGGGCAGCGTCGGCGGCATGATGTTGAAGCCGTCCGCCCCGCCGGCGCGGAACCGTGCCTCCATCTCGTCCGCGATCTGGGCGGGCGTGCCGACGATCTGCGAGTGGCCGCGCGCCCCGGCGATGCGCAGGTAGAGCTGGCGCAGGGTCAGGCCCTCGCGGCGGGCGAGGTCGAACATGAGCTGCTGGCGGGACTTGATGCCTTCGGTCTCGGGCAGCTCCGGCACCGGCCCCTCGGGATCGTAGCCCGACAGGTCGTGGCCGCCGATCATGCGACCGAGCAGCGCCAGCCCGACCACCGGGTCGATCAGGTCCTGCAGCGCCTCGAACTTCGCCCGCGCCTCGGCCTCGCTGCGCCCGACGACGGGGAACAGGCCGGGCATGATCTTCAGGTCATCCGGCGCACGACCGAAACCGGGCATGCGCCCCTTGAGATCGCCGTAGAACTCGACCGCCTCCTCCAGCGTCTGGTTCGCGGTGAAGACGATCTCGGCGGTCCGCGCCGCGAGGTCCTTGCCGGGTCCGGAGGCGCCGGCCTGCACCAGCACGGGCTGGCCCTGCGGCGTCCGCGAGATGTTGAGCGGACCGCGGACCTCGAAATGCTTGCCCCGATGGTTCAGCGGGCGGAAGCCGTCCGGCTTCGAGAACTGGCCGCTCGCGCGATCGATGATCACGGCGCCGTCGTCCCAGGTGTTCCACAGCCCGAGGACCACGTCCGCGAACTCCTCGGCACGCTCGTAGCGGTCGGCATGGGGGTCGATCCGGTCGCCGCCGAAATTCGCCGCCTCCGCGTCGGTCGCGGAGGTCACGAGGTTCCAGCCGGCGCGCCCGCCGCTGAGATGGTCGAGGGAGGCGAACCGGCGCGCGACGTTGAAGGGCTCGTTGAAGCTGGTGGAGGTGGTGGCGACGAGACCGATCCGGCTCGTCACCGCCGCGAGGGCCGACAGCAGCGTCAGGGGCTCGAAATGGGTCGAGCGCGCGGTGCGCTCGCTCGATCGCAGGTCGAGGTCGCGGATCCCGCTCCCGTCCTCGAGGAAGATGAGGTCGAATTTCGCGGCCTCGGCCCGCCGCGCCCAGCCGACATAGCGCTCCAGGACGAGGCCGCCGTCGGCCTCGCTGGACGGATGGCGCCAGCCGGCGACGTGGTGGCCGGTCGCGTAGAAGAACGCGCCGAGGCGCAGGGTGCCCTGTCTCATCGAACCGACCGTCATCGTGCCTGATCCGCTCCGTGCCTCTCGCACGGGCCGGTGTCTAGCCGACCCGCCCGCCGGGGCGAACCCCGCCCCGCCCGCCCGCGGCCCGTCGCGGGTGCGCGGTGGAAGTCCGGCAGGTGCGGCGGGCAGCGCGTCAGCGCGGGACGGAGGCGTCCGGCGCGTTGTCGGCGGGAAGATCGCGCAGGTCCGAGGAGGCGTACCGTCCGTGCCGCGCCACCAGGGAGCCCCGGGCCTCCTGCATCGGCATGAAGGCCGAGAATCCGACTGGCTCGGCGACGTCGTGATAGATCGCCTCCATGCCGCCGCGCATGTGGTAGGTCTCGTGCCAGATGCCGACGCCGCGCGTGTCCCGCAGGAAATCCCGCCACCAGATCCGGTGCGGCTCGGACTTGGACCACGCGACCATGCTGTCGATGTCGCGCCAGTACCAGCGCATGCCGACATGCAGCGGGCGCAGGCTGAAGATGATGTTGTTCTCGTAGTGCAGCAGTCCCTCCGGCCGCGCAGCGCCGACCCTGTCGATCCGGGGGCCGAAGCCGAGCAGTGTCTTCACGCCGGCCAGGGTCCGGACCTTCATGCCCAGATAGATCACGACGAGGTCCGGGTATCCCGAGAAGTCCGGAACCGCGTCTCGCCGGTTCGCGCCCTTGATCGCGCCCATGATCGCGCCTTCCATCGCGGGCCGATCCGGTCGGCCGTGGGCGCCAAGAATACGCGACGATATCGACTTTCAGCAATATTCGCCCGGCATGGCGGCTACAACCTGGAGCGCCTGCCAGTATCGGCCAACTCTCAGCAGCTCATGGACACGGCCCGGTCGCGGGCGCGGCCTCCGGTCGAACCGGAATCCGCCGCGCGCGCGTCCGCGGGACAAATCCGGATGGCGCGCGCCTCAGCGCGCGCGCTCACCGCCATCCGCGCGGTCTGGCCGGGACCGAGGCCATGCCCGGATCCGGATGTACTGCTCCACCATGAAAGCCCCTCCTCCCAAGACAACCACAGCGAGAAGGGCTTCGCGGAAGGTGCCAGGATCAGTCATTGTCTCGACTCTCTCTGAGGGATCGGCCCCTGTCGGGCCCGGCAAGATCTTCAGGCTTGCTACAGCCGGTCAATTCCTCGACGTCTCTTGGGTTGCCCTCTTCATCTGACGATTTGCCTTCGACGACATGAACAGTTTGTAAGACTCGAGGGTCACGCGGTGCGACGCCGCCCGGCGCGTCGATGCGAGGCGCACGGCCCGGGTGGTCCAGCAGCCCGGTCCGGGTGCGCGCCGGAGGATGCCGCGGTTGGGTGGCGGCCCGCCGGCCCTCGCGCGCTCGGCCACCACCGCGTGAACCGGCCGCGGGTCACCGCGCCGACGGTTCGAGGCCTTCGACACGCCGCGCGATGGGTTCGCGCCAGACGTCAGGATCCGGCGATGTAGCAGCGTCTCCGTTGAGATAGTCCGTGTCGGGAACGTCGCGCGCCGCGCTCGGACAGCCGGCAGGGCATAACGAAGGCCGATCCTGGAGCCGAGCCGTGGCCGGACCGCGCCTAGAGACGGGTGAGCCGCAGGCGCCATCGGGACGGGCTCGCGTCGATGTCCGGACCGGGCCGCATCGTCGCCGCCTGGAGCGACGCCGAAGGATCCGCCACGGCGATGTCGGCGGTCGGCGCGGGGGTGGACACGCAGCCGCAGAGGGGCAGCGCGGCGGCGACCGCCACGGCGGCGACCAGCCGGATCGACGCGCTCCACGGGCTGAACCGGCGCGCGGCTTCGGCCGAACAGGCAATCGCCACGATCCTTCTTCGGGCTGGACGTCCGATACCGGGCTCCGGCCGGCGCCGGGAAGCGGCGCGCCGGTGGGGCGGGCGGCCTGGCGCCGACACGGGCTCGGCCCCGGCATTCGGCCTCAGGCTCTCGAAGGTCCGCGGCGCCCGTGGCTGCCCAGAAGAAGGGCCTTGGCGGCCGCGTCGATCCGGCCGAGCCACTTCTCCGCCGTTTCGGCGCGCAGGTCGGCGACGCGGACCTGCTCCTCGGCGGCCCGAACCCAGGCCTCCGCCTCGGCGCGGATCGTCCGAACCCGGGCCTCGGCCTCCGCGCGGATGTCCTGCACCTGGGCATCGGCCTCGGCCTGGACTCGCTGCAGCCGGATATCGGAGCGGGCCTCGACCTCGCGGACGCGCATCTCGGACAGGTGCAGGCGGTGCTGCGTCTCCGCCAGCGCGCGCTGCGCGGCGGCCAGGGCGGCTTCGTGCGATGTCCTCTGCTCCTGCAGACGCTGCTTCTGCGCTTCGGCGCGGCCGGCCATGCCGTTGATGATGTCGAGCGTGCTCATCCAATCCGACACCGCCTCGGGATCTGAGGGGGCCGCCGCGGGGCCCGCGTCGTTGACCGCGGGTTCCGGCAAGATCGGCGGATGCGCGACCTCCTCGATGTGTAGCGCGGTGGATCCGGCCGGCACCCCGACCGTATCGAAGGAAGGCTTGAGCTTCGCGATCTCGGCGGACGATTCTTCGACGAAGCGGTCCAGGCTGTCGGCGACCTGCGTGAGGATATGGGACCATGTGGCTGTGGGGGCCGCGACCATGATGGCTCTACCCTGGCGGGATTTTATCGACGGCCAATACAATCTCTGGTATGGTTGATGGACAGTTAACCCGCCGTCTGCAGGCCGAACTCCGGGCCGGCTCGATTGACACCTATCAGTCTCGGCAGGTCGGAGCTGGCTGGCTCGACAATGCTCCGTCCGATCGTCCGCGGTGTTCGGCGCCTCACGAGCGCTTTCGCCAGCGTCACTGCCGCCGGAGACCGGTAAGCCGAACCCGGCGCAGGCACGCCGGCATCATTGCCCCGCCCGGGTCGCGGGCGCAGCCTGGATGATCGGCGCGGCCGCGGCCAGGATGGCCGCAGCGTCGCGGTCGAGGGGCGGATAGATCCGCGTGCCGTTGATGATCCGCTTCGTTGCCTTCGCGGCGGCGCCGGACGAGACCAGCGTGCCGCGATCCCAGCCGGAGGTGTAGACCGCTCCCCAGGCGCCCAGATCGAGCACGGTGACGTAGTCGGGCGCGGCGAAGCGCAGCCGCCGCTCCGGCCGGCCGGCGAGATCGCAGACGGCGTTGTAGCCGGCGAACCGGCCCATCGGCCGGGCGTGCTGGCACGACATCACCGTGCGATGGCCGGCATCGTCGGCCGCCGCCGAGGCGACGTCACCGGCCGCGTAGATGTCGGCGAGCCCCTCGACGGCCAGGAAGGCGTCGACCGGCACGCGGCCGAGCGTGTCGCGCGGGACGTCGAGCGTCGCGCCCAGCGGGTTCGCCCGCATGCCGGTGGCGCAGACACTCGTCCAGGCGGGCAGGTGCGTTCCGTCCGCCAGCGTCACACCGGCGCGATCGATGGCGGCGACTCGCGCACCGCCGACGCAGGTCACGCCGGCCCCGCTCAAAGCCTCGCGGATCGCCGGCAGGGCGGCCGCGCCCATGGCGCTCCCGATCTCCTCCGCTTGGTCGATCAGGAAGGTGCGGACCGGCCCCGTCGCCCCGACCCGGTCGCGGGCAGCGGCGAGCCGGACGGGCAGCTCGCAGGCGAGCTCCAGTCCCACCAGACCGCCGCCGATGACGACGGCGGTCCAGCGGCCGGTCTGGTCAGGACGGCCCGCGTCGCCGAGGCGATCGAGATGCGCCGATAGGGCCTGAGCCCCCGCGAAGGTGTCGACATCGAAGGCGTCGCCGATACCCGGGATATCGGGCCGCAGCAGCAGGCTTCCGGCGGCCAGGATGAGGCGGTCATACGCCAGCGTGTCGACGCCGCCGGATGGCGCGGCGGACTCGACCGTGACCGTGCGTGCCGCAGGGTCGATGTCGATCGCGCGCCCCGCGCGGCGATGCACGCCGATCGGTCCGAGGACGTCGTCGAGGGGCACGCGCAGGGCGCTGAGATCGGTCTCGTAGCAGCGGACCCGGATGACGTGGAACCCGTCCGGCGCGATCACCGTGACCGCGATCCGGTCGTCGAGGCCGAACTCGGTCCGCGCGCGCGCGGCCGCGGCGGCGGCCCAGAGACCGGCGAAGCCGCCGCCGATCACGACGATTCTCGAGACCATAGCAGAGCTCCGCGCGCGCCCGGGGCATCGAACTCTGCACGTCGCTCGGCCTCGCAGCAACGGTTACTGCCTTAAATCGCTCGGCTACGGCTTCGAACAGTCCAACGCCTGTCGTGCAGCCCGCGCTGCGGCGCGCCTGCGTCGAGCCGGAACGGCGTGTCAGCCCGCAGCCGCGGTCTCACGACAGTGCGGGAGGCGCGGTGCCGCCGCGCGGCGCGTAGATTCTTCTCGTCCCCGGTCGGACGACCGAAAATTCTTGCTCCGGCACCGCCAAGTAGAGAAAGCCCTTTTGTTGACTCCGCGACCGGCCGACAGGATCTTGTATTCACAGTTACGCTGAGGGCCGCGCAGGTACGATGAAGACGCAGGGGCGGACCGGTCGCGATCCCGGAGCCGGGAAACGTGTCGGCGCGGGTCGCGGGATCGGGGCCATTCCGGATCTCGCACGCACCGGACACGTTCGTCCGATCGACGCGCCGACCGCGCCGCGTCCCTGAACCCAGCCGCCCGGACGAGACCGCTCGGGACCGCGCCGCGACGCGGGTCCGCTGCCCCGCGCCGGCCCCGCACCCCGCCCTCCGTTTCGCCACGACATCAGGCCCGACCATGCGCACCACCCGCCGATCCCTTCTGGCCGCCAGCGTCGCCCTGGCCTGCATCGGCGCGCTCGCGACGCGCGAGGCCCGGGCCGACGATCCGAAGGAGATCCGCCTGGACTGGGCGACCTACAACCCGGTCGGCCTGCTCCTGAAGGACAAGGGCTTCCTCGAGGAGGCGCTGGCGCCGCGGGGCATCAAGGTCCGCTGGGTCCAGTCGCTCGGCTCCAACAAGGCGCTCGAGTTCCTGAACGCCGGGGCCATCGATTTCGGGTCGGCGGCCGGCGCCGCGGCCCTCGTGGCTCGGATCAACGGCAACCCGATCAAGGCGATCTACGCCTACTCGCGCCCCGAGTGGACGGCGCTCGTCACCCGCAAGGACAGCGGCATCACCAAGCCTGCCGACCTGAAGGGCAAGCGCGTCGCCGTCACCCGGGGCACCGACCCGCACATCTTCCTGATCCGCGCGCTCCAGGGCGCCGGCCTCACCGAGCGCGACGCCAAGCTCGTGCTGCTGCAGCACGCGGACGGACGGACCGCCCTCGACCGCGGCGACGTCGATGCCTGGGCCGGCCTCGACCCGATGATGGCGGCGGCCGAGATCGAGAACGGCGACGTCCTGTTCTACCGCGACGCCGCGGCGAACACCTGGGGTCTGCTCGACGTCCGGGAGGACTTCGCGACGGCCCATCCCGACCTCGTCCGGACGGTGATCGCCGCCTACGAGCGGGCGCGCGCTCACGCCCTGGCCAACCCGCAGGCCCTGTCAGCCGCCCTCGTCGCGGCCACCAAGCTGCCCGAGCCGGTGATCGCCCGGCAGCTCGAGCGGACCGACCTGTCCCAGCCGGCGATCGGCGCCGCCCAGGCGCAGTCGATCAAGGCGGCCGGCACCGCCCTCCAGCAGGCCGGGATCATCCCGGCGGGCACCGACGTGTCCGCGTCCGTCGACGGCCTGCTCGACACGCGCTTCAATCCCGTCGCCGGACAGTGAGCGGCCGCGTGCCGCTGCTGCGGCGGGGCGGTCGCGCCGGACTGGGCCTGCTCCTGCCGCTCATACTGGCGATCGGCTGGGAGATCGCGGTCGCCAGCGGGGCGGCGTCCGGGCGGCTGCTCCCGCCGCCGAGCCGGATCGCCGCGACCCTCTGGGCGCTGGCCGTCTCGGGCGACCTCTGGATGCATGTCGAGGCGACCCTCGTGCGGGTCGGGCTCGGTTTCCTGTGCGGCGCGGCGGCCGGCATCCTGGCCGGGGCCCTCGTCGCCACGGTCCCGCCGCTGCGCTGGCTCCTCGACCCGAGCCTGCAGGCGCTGCGGGCCGTCCCGTCGCTCGCCTGGGTGCCGCTCTTCATCCTGTGGTTCGGCATCCTGGAGACACCGAAGGTGCTGCTGATCGCCGTGGGCGTGTTCTTCCCCGTTTATGTCGGTGTCTCCGGCGCGATCGCCTCGGTGGACCGCAAGCTGGTCGAGGTCGGCCGGATCTTCCGGCTGTCGCGGCTCGCCCTCGCCCGCCGGATCCTGCTGCCGGCCGTGCTGCCGGCGACCCTGGTGGGCCTGCGCACGGGGCTCGGCCTCGGCTTCCTGTTCGTCGTGGCGGCGGAGCTGATGGGCGCCTCGGAGGGGCTCGGCTACCTGCTGGTGGACGGTCAGCAGTTCAGCAAGCCCGACCAGATCGTGGCGGCGATCATCGCCTTCGCCCTCGTCGGCAAGGCGGCCGACATGGCCCTGGTCGCCCTGACCGGCCCCCTGACCCGGTGGCAGGATACCGTGCGGGACAGCCTGTGACCGCCGCACCGGTGCGGACGCGCGCCGCGGGCCGGGAGGGCGCCGCGCGACGCGATCCCCACGCCACGCCCGCCGAGAGACGCCCGTGCTGACCGTCGACGCCCTCTCCAAGACCTACGCGGACGGCACGCAGGCGCTGTCGGGCATCGACCTGTCGGTGAAGCAGGGCGAGATCGTCGCGCTGATCGGCGGCTCGGGCTGCGGGAAGACGACGCTGCTCCGGCTGATCGCGGGGCTCGACCACGCGAGCGCGGGTGCCGTCGCGGTCGACGGCGAGCCAATCCGCGCGCCCCATCCGAGCGTCGGCGTCGTCTTCCAGGAGCCGCGCCTGCTGCCCTGGCTCGACGTGGCCGGCAACGTCGGCTTCGGCCTCGCCGACCTGTCCCGGTCCGAGCGCCGCGCCCGCGTCGCGCACGCCCTGGAGCGCGTCGGGCTCGCCGAGCACGGCGGCCGCTGGCCGCGCGAGCTGTCCGGCGGTCAGCAGCAGCGCGTGGCGATCGCCCGGGCCTTCGTGGCGCGCCCACGGGTGCTGCTCCTCGACGAACCGTTCTCCGCCCTCGACGCATTCACCCGGAAGGGGCTGCACGACCAGCTCCTCGATCTCTGGGCCGAGTCGAAGCCGACGATCCTGATCGTCACGCACGATGTCGGGGAGGCCGTCACCCTGGCCGACCGGGTGGTGGTGATGCGCCCGCGGCCCGGGCGCCTCGACGAGACCGTCCCGATCGGGCTCGCCCGGCCGCGCGAGCCGGTGGCCGCGACCTACGAGGAGGCCGTGCGCCGCGTGCTGGCCGCGCTCGACCACTCCCTGCGCCCGGCCGCGAGCAGCCGGCCGCCCGCTCCCGAGACCCGTGCGAGCTGGTGGTAGGGCCAGCGGGGGCCCGTCAGCCGGCGCCGGCTGGGCGCGCCCTCAGGACCCGACCGCCGTCAGTTCCAGATCCGCGGGGTCCTGGTGGCGGAACCGGGCGTACCGCAGCGCCATCACCGGCAGGATCAGCAGGTTCAGCACCGTCGAGGTGACGAGGCCGCCGAGGATCACGAGGGCCATCGGGCCCTCGATCTCGCGGCCGGGTTCACCGGCGCCGAGCGCCAGCGGCAGCAGGCCGAGGCCCGTGACCAAGGAGGTCATCAGGATCGGAACCATCCGGTCCGCGGCGCCCTCCGCCGCCGTGGCGGCGTCCCACGGCCGCCCGTTCCGGGTGACCATCTGCTCGTAATGGGCGATCATCATCACGCTGTTGCGCAACGAGATGCCCGACAGGGTCACGAAGCCGACGATCGAGCCCAGCGACAGCACCCCGCCGGTGAGCGCCGCGGCCGCCACGCCGCCCACGAAGGCGAAGGGCAGGTTGACGAGGACCAGGAGCAGGTTCGCCGCGGAGCCGGTGACGATGGCCAGGAGCACCACGATGCCGAAGCCGGCCATCCCGGCATGGACCAGCAGGTCGCGGCGGGCGGCCGCCTGCGCCTCGGCGGCACCCGAGAAGGTGACGTAGACGCCCTCCGGCAGCCGAACCTCGCGGGCGATCTTGCGCTTGGCCGCCGCCACGAAGCCCGCCACGTCGCGGTCGGCGACGTTGGCCGTCACCGCCTGCACCCGCTGCGCGCCGAGGTGCTGGACCTGGTAGCGTCCGGCGCTCTCGTAGACGTCGGCGACCTGGGACAGCCGGACGTAGCGTCCGCCGGGCGCCCGCAGGGGCAGGTCGCCCACCGCGCTGAGGCGGTCCCGCACGCGCGCGTCGAGGATCACCAGCACGTTGAACACGGCGTTGCCGCGATAGGTCTGACCGACCGTGTCGCCCTGGTAGGCTGTGCGCACCGCCTCCAGCACCTCCACGGGATCGAGCCCCCAGTGCCGCAGGTCCACCGGTCGCAGCGCCACCGTGACCTGCGGCAGCCCGGCCGGCGAGGCCTGCTGGACATCCCGGGCGCCCTTCACCTCCGAGAGCTCCTGCGCCACCGAGCGGGCCACGGCCTCGATCCGGTCGAGGTCGCTGCCGACCACGTTGACGACGACCGGCGCGGTGAAGCCCGAGACGGTCTCCTCGATGCGCTCGGTGAGGAAGGTCTTCAGCGAGAACGCCGCCCCCGGGAAGCCGGCGATCAGCTGCCGGATGGCCGCCTCGACCCGGCGCTGGGCGGCGCCGTCGAGGCCCGGCTCCAGGTCGATGTGGATCTCGCTGTAATGCGGCCCGGCGGTATCCTCGGCGGCCTCGGCCCGTCCGATCTGCGCCGCCACGGCGCGCACGCCCGATATGTCCTTCAGGTCACCGGTGATCAGCGTCCCGAGCCGCTGCGATTCCTGCAGGGAGGTGCCGGGAATGGCCACCATGTGCAGGATCATGTGCCCCTCCTTCAGGTCAGGGAGGAACACCGCGCCGAGGGTCGGCAGGATGGCGGCCCCCGCGAGGGTGACCAGCAGGGCGCCCGCCATCGCGATCCGCGGCACCCGCCCGATCCCGGCGAGCAACCGCAGGTAGGCGGCCCGGCTCCAGCGCACCACGGGCGGGTCGGGCGGCGCCGCGCCCGTGTCGCGCGCCATGCGGCCTCCGAGGAGCAGGAGCGCCAAGGCCGGCGTGACCGTGAGCGCCACGAGGAGCGAGGCGACGACGGCCGCGATGTAAGCGAGCGCCAGCGGCCCGAACAGGCGGCCGGCGACGCCGGTCAGCGCCAGGACCGGCAGGAACATCAGGATCACCGCGAGGGTCGCGTAGGCGACCGAGGTCCGCACCTCCAGCATCGCGGCCAGCACCACGCGGGGCAGGCCGCGCCGTCCGCCCCGCGCCTCCCGCAGCCGGCGCGAGACGTTCTCGACGCCGATGACCGCGTCGTCGACCACCTCGCCGATGGCCAGGGCCAGCCCGCCGAGCGTCATCGTGTTGAGGCTCTCGCCCCAGGCCTGGAGGGCCAGCGCGGCGGCGATCAGCGACAGCGGGATCGCCGTCGCGCTGATCAGCGCGGCCCGCCAGTCCGCCAGGAAGACGAGGAGCACGACCACCACCAGCACGCCGCCGAGCGCCAGCGCCTGGATCACGTTGCCGGTGGCGACGTCCACGAAGTTCGCCGGCCGGAACAGGTCGGCCCGCACGCTCACGCCCTCGCGCTTCAGGACCGGCCGCAACTCGTCGAGGGCCGCCTCCAGGCGGGCAGTCACGGCGCGTGTATCGACGCCCACCTGGGCGCCGACCATCAGCAGCACGCCGGGCTTGCCGTCCACGAGGGCCGCGCTGATCGCCGGCTCGGGCGCGGCCGTGACGGTCGCCACGTCCGAGAGGACCACGCTCGCCCCGCCGTCGTTGTGGAGCACGATCTGCCCGAGCGCTTCCGGGGTGAGCGACTGCCCCTCGGTCCGGAGCAGGACGCGCTGGTTCGGCGTGTCGACGAATCCCGCCCCGCGCACACCGGTCCCCTTCCGGGCGGCCGCCAGGACGTCGTTGAGGCCGATCTGGAAGCGGATCAGGTCGTCGGGGCGGACCTGGACCTGCAGGGCGCGGACGCCCCCGCCGTAGAGCGAGACCTGGGCGATGCCGGGCACCCCCTGGAGACGTCGGCGCACGGTCCATTCAGCGACCTGGCGCAGGTCCATGGCGTCGCGGGTCTCGGAGGTGAGCCCGACGAGGAGCACGGTCAGCGTCGAGGAGGTCAGCGGGGTCATGGCGGGCGCCGCGACCCCGTCCGGCATGCGGCCGGCGAGAGCCGCCAGGCGCTCGTTGACCCGCTGGCGGATCCGGTCGACGTCGCTGCCTGGCCGGAACGCGGCGGTGATCACCGACAGGCCCTGGATCGAGGTGGAGCGCAAAGTCTCCAGGCCCGGCAGGCCGCCGACCGCCACCTCCACGGGCTGCGTGACCAGCACCTCGACCTGCTCCGAATCGAGGCCCGGCGCCTCGGTCTGGATCGTGACGGTCGGCGGCGCGAATTCCGGGAACACGTCGTAGCGCGCCCCCGCGAGGGCGTAGAGGCCGAAGACCAGGACCGCGCAGGCCAGCGCCAGCACCACCTTGGGCAACCGGACGGCGAAGCCGACGAGGGCCGCCTGCGGACCGCCGCGGCCGGCGGCAGCGGGGGGCTCAATCATCGTCGTCGCCCACGACGCGGATGCGGCTCTTCATCTCCTCCGAGAGCAGGGCCTGCGCGCCCCGCAGCACGATCTCGCTGCCGTCCGGCAGATCCTCGACCACGAAGGCATCGGCCGACATCGGGGCGTCCGGCCGCACCGGATGGCGCACGAAGGCGCCGTCGCCGGCCCCGCGATACACCCAGGTCCCGCCCTCCCCGTGGACGACGGCGTCCTCCGGCACGAGCACGCCCTTCACCGCCCGCGGCGCCGCCAGGAACGCCATCGTGCTGGTCCCGGGCAGGAGGCCGCTGTCGCCGGAGACGAGGTAGAAGAAGCTCTGCCCCTGGATCCGCGGATCGGTCCGCGTCGCCGGCGAGACCAGTCGCAGGGCGACTCGCTCGCTCTGCGGTGGCACCTCGGCGAAAGCGGCCCGCGGCGCCTCCGGCAGAGTCTCCCCCGGTGGCAGCGTCACCTGCACGAGGAAGTCGGTCCGCTCGATCAGGCGCGTTACCAGGGGCGACCGCTCGATGATCGCCTTGCCGAGCACAGGGCCCCATTCCTGGCGCGCCGTCGCCGCGAGGGTGCGCACCTGCGACTCCGCCGCGGTGACCGACGCCTGATCGGTCAGGAGCGTGCCCTCGGCGGTCTCGATCTGCGCCACCGCCACCACCCCGGCCCCGAGAGTCCGCGCGCGGCGGGCGGCGCTGGCCGAGACCTCGACCCGGGCGCGGGCCGTCTGGAGCGCCGCCACGGCGCCCGCGTAGCTGTTGGTCAGTTCGGTGATGCGGGCGAGATCGAGGACGCTGCCGTAGGCGGTCAATTCCTGTCGGTGAAGGATGGCGGGTCGCGCCTCGGCGACGAGACCGATCCGCGCGCGCTCGGCCGGCGTCAGCCGGACCAGGGTCCGGCCGTCCTCGATGGCGGTGCGCGGCGCCGGCAGCTGCGCGGCCGTGGACGTATCGTCCCGCCGTGCGGGGATCAGCGCCGCGACGCGCGCCCGCACCTCCGCGACCACCGGGCCGGCATCGGCGCGAAGGCGTTCGCCCGTCGGCGTGACAGCGAGACCGGCCGCGGCCAGCAGGATCCCTCCGATGAGCAGCAGCGCCCGGCGACCACTCACGTCGCGATCCTCCCCCTGGCCCGATTGCCGAATCTACCCGGTTTCGGTGCCGAATACACCCGAACGTGGCCGGCTCAAACCGTCAGGCGGGAGTCTGGCTGTGGGTTTGTCCGGAGCGCGGGCAGGCACGCGAGAGCCCGCCTCGACGGTGCGAGGCGGGCTCTCAACGTGCCGGGAAAGGTCGGGTCAGATCAGCAATCGTCGCCGGATACCGGGGCAGTCTGCCGATCGGCGGCGGCCTTGTTCATGGCACCGACCGTGCCGGGGGAAGCCGGCTGCTGACCACCGGCCAGATTCGCGGCGGCCGGGTCGGTCGAATTCGACTTGGAGCCGGCGTCGGTCTGCGCCTGACGATCGGCCGTCTGCGTGGCGCCCGCGTTGTTCATGGCGCCGACGGTGCCCGGCGAGGCCGGCTGGTTGCCGCCAGCGAGGTTCTTGCTCGACTTGTCGACGTCGGAGCTCTTGGGATTCGAAGCCTGCTGATCGGGGGTCTTCGACTTTGTGGTTCCGGTGTTGCACGGCGCCGCGAGGGCGGGACCGGCAATCAGGGCCAGAAGCGCAACCGCGCCGGACAGACGAGAGACCTTCATCAAACGCTCCTCCAGGATTTATCGAACTGCCAAATGCCTAATCGTCCCAGGAGTTCCGCCACGAGTCCCAAGTTCCGCGAAATGCTGCCTGCCGATCGCGCTATTGCGGAGCGTCGGACAAGCTTGAATCGTATGATAAAGAGACAGTACCCGCAGCGGCATGGTCGGTTCGACGTCGCGGCTGCGAACACGGGCTGCGGCATCTTATCCCGCCACGGCGGTCGCTTCGGCAGCGTGTCCCGTCGCGGCCTTCCGGGCCCGCGCCCTCCGCGAGCCGCCGCTACCTCGTTTGGTCGAGTTCTGAGTTCGGAATGCCCGGACTAGCGTCGACTCGCGAGGGGGCGTGTCCGCGGCAGCCCCGAGCGGTGTCCGACCGCAGGGCGGACGGGACACTGCCTCACCCCGGGCGTCCGAGATCGAGCGATGGCGTTTCCACGAGACTTGGCGAGCCTTGGACCGGGCCATGCGAGCGGCCTCGCGTGGTCGCCGCTCGGGCCGTACGGGCCGGATCACCGTTGGGCGGGTGCCGGGGGCGCGGGTGAAGGCGTCGACGCAATGCCCCGGCTCGGCGTGGCCGCCGCGGCGTGGATCGTCCTGTTCCTCTTCGCGCCGGTGGTCGGCGAGCAGATCAAGCTGCCGGGCGTCGACAAGGCCGTCTGGATCGGCACCGACCTGATCGCCTTCGCGTTCCTGGTCCTGCGCCGCGACCTCGTCGCCACCCTGTTCGGCAGCCGCCTGCTGCTGCTCAGCTGGCCGCTCCTCGCGATCGCGTCGGCCCTCTGGTCCCTGACGCCCGGCCTCTCCGCCTATCACGGACTCCAGTTGCTCGCGACGATCGTGGCCGGCATCACCCTGCGGACGACCATGGGTCTGTCCCGCCTGGTCAGGATCGTCTTCCTGGGCCTGCTGGCCGGGCAGCTTCTGTCGGCCTTCCTCACGGTGGCGGCGCCGGCCCTGACGCGCGGGACCGACGGCAACTGGGCCGGGATCTACTCGCACAAGAACGTCCTCGGTTCCCTGTCGAGCCTTCAGATCCTCTGCGCGGCCTGCCTCTTCCTGCAGGGATGGAACCGTCTCCTGACCGCGTTCGGCTTCTGTCTCGCCCTGGCGCTCCTCCTGGCGACGCACTCGGCCACGGCCCTGGTGGCGGCCACC
Source organism: Methylobacterium sp. PvP105 (assembly GCF_017876975.1). NCBI lineage: Bacteria > Pseudomonadati > Pseudomonadota > Alphaproteobacteria > Hyphomicrobiales > Methylobacteriaceae > Methylobacterium > Methylobacterium sp. PvP105. Next base: position 4,714,704 of record NZ_JAGIPA010000001.1, read on the forward strand.
GCGGGGCTGATGCCGCTCGCCGCGATCTTCGCGTGGCGGCAGGGCAAGCACGTGACCGGCTTCTGCCTCGGCATCGCCATCGCCCTGGCGGGTGTCGGGATCCTCGTCGCCGCCGCGCGCGGGGCCGACATCTCGGCGAGCCTTCTGTCCGATCTCGGCAAGGACACCACGCTGACCGGCCGAACCGTCCTCTGGCAGTTCGGCCTCGACCAGTTCTGGCGGGAGCCGCTCATCGGCATCGGCTACAAAGCCTATTGGGAGAGCCCGGTCACCACGGCCGCCTACCTGCACTTCGTCATGAAGCAGAAGCTGTGGTTCTTCCACAACAACTTCATCGACACGGCCGTGGCGTTCGGGATCGTCGGCGTGATCCTCTTCACGGTCGCGCTGCTCGACACCGCACGCCGGGTGATCGCCGATTTCGCGCGCTCCTCCGGCTACGTCGAGGCTTGGCCGATCCTGTTCATGAGCCAGCTCTTCGTCCTGGTGTGTTTCGAGTGCCCGCTCTTCGTCAATCACGGTCTCCACCAGCTCCTCCTCGCGGCGATCCTGCCGGTGGTGCGGTCACCGACCATCGACGGGAGCGAACCGATCACCCGCGACTGACCCGCCAGCCCTGAGCGGCGCCCGACCCGCGGCGGGGCCCCGAACGGCCGGCGTCGAAGATCTCGATCGGGGTCGAAGGTCCTGATCGGGAAGAATCACGGGCGCCGAACGCGGTCGCCGCGGCCGGTCGGACAGGCCCCATCAGAGGTGACGACGATGTACTGCTTCGGGATCTCCCTGCCCCGGTTCCGCGAACGGCACGCCTATCTGACCCGGCACCTCGCCGCCGTTTGGGGGCGGCACTGCGAGATCACAGGCTACGAAGGCCCGGTCCCGGATCCGAACGCCCCGTTCCAGCCCGACCTGACCGCCGGTCAGATCGGGTGCGCGCTGTCCCACATGAGCGCCTACGAGCGGATGATCGCGCTCGACCTGCCCCACGCCCTCATCGTCGAGGATGACGTCGTCCTGCCGCCGCAGATCCATCAGATCGTGGCCGGCATCGAGGCCGCCTTGCGGCCCGGCGACGTCGTCCTGCTCTTCAACTGGGCCGAGACGGTCGGCGCGTTCAGCTCGGTCGGCGCCGTGACCGTCGGCGAGCACCGGCTGTGCCTGCCCATGGACATGAGCAGCCTCGGCACGGCCGCGGCCTACGTCATCACCCGGGCGGCGGCCGAGGGGATCCTGCGCGCGAACCGACCGGTCGCGGTGACGTCGGACAACTGGAGCTACTTCTTCGAGCGCGGCGCCCTGACACGCGGTCGCGCGCTCGTCCCGAACGCCGTCTCCCGGCAGCCCTTCGAGTCGACCATCTTCACGTCCCGCTCCAGGATCGCGGCCTTCCTGAAGGGCAGCGCCCTCCTCAGGCCCCTGTTCACCGCGCGGCGACGGATCCTGGCGGCGCGCCTCGCCGCCAAGATGACGTTCGTCGACGAGACCTCCCCCCTGGCGGGACAGGCGCCGCGCTGACGCGCGTCCCGCTCCGCGGTGCGGCCGCGTGTGCCTGGACTTCAGACGGCCGGGATGACCGAAAGGCGTAGGTGCGATCCCCCTCTTTGCGGCTCCTCACACCCCCGTGAAATGCCAAGCTCACCGGCGAGGCAGGAGCCCGCGGCGGCAGGACTCGTCCGCGGCGGGCCCTCCTCGAGACGCCCGTATGACGGAGGGACCCGTTCGGCCGCTGGCCGCCCCGTCGTCGCGGGCCCTTGGGGATGAGGTCGTCGCCTCCAACGGCGGCGGTCGCACCAGCGCGGCGGAAGACAGACGATGAGCAGCTCGCTCCCGATCACCGGCACGGACAAGTCCCTCGACTCAGCCCTGAGACGCCTCGTCCGGCCGGTGGCGGACCGGGCGCGCTATTACCTGATCCTGGTCGCGCAGATCGGCGGCCTGCTGGCCCTGCTGAAGATCTCGCACGGCGTCACGGCGATCAACAATTACTACGGGGTGGCGCTCCCCGTGGCGCTGGCCCTCGCGATGACGCGGGTGCGCTTCGCCGCCGCCGATCTCGCCGCGGTCCGGTTGCTGCAGATGATCGGTGCGATCGCGGGCGGGTACGCGCTGATCCACTATCCGCTCTTCCCCATCGTCCTCCCGGGTGCCAAGGCGACCGTCGCCGTCGGCGCCATCGCGGTGCTCTGGGTCGCGGCCGTGGCCGGGGGTGTACTCTGCCTGCGCTGGCCCTCCCTCGCCCTGATCAGCGCCACCTATCTGGTCTGGAGCAAGCAGGCGGTCATCCGGGTCACCGGCCTCTGGCACGGCCACATCATCGACGTGCTGCCGCTCGCGGAGGTGAGCTTCTGCCTCGTCGCCGGCCTCCTGGTGGCCCACATGACCGCGCGGATCCGCGACTGGCCCGGCCTGGGCGCCTCGGCGCGGGCGGACGTCGCGGCGGCCAGCACGATGTTCTCGAAGGTGCTGATCGCGGCGGCGATCAGCATCCACCTCGGCAACTACTATTCCTCGTTCCTCGCCAAGGTCACGCTCGACGAGGGCCCGCTCTCCTGGCTGCTCAACAACGATCCCGGCAAGATCTTCGTCGTCGGCCTCGACAACAATCACGTCCCCTACGCGGGCTGGCCCGTGCTGGTGGAGGCGATGCGGATGATCCTGAGCCATTCGAGCGCGCTGACGAACACGCTCATCCTGTTCGGGCAGGGTATCGCCCTGGTGGGGATCCTGATGCCGCGCCGCTGGCTGCTGCTGCTCCTGCTCGGCTTCGACGTGATGCACCTGTCGATCATCGTGCTCATGGGCGCCAACTTCGCCCCCTGGATCATGCTGAACCTCGCCATCGCTGCCGTCGTCGTCAGCCGGCACTACGAGCGCCCGCCGGTCTCGGTCGGGATCCTGTCGGTGCTGTTCATCCTGACCGGCAACACCTTCATGACCCAGGCCTGGCTCGGCTGGTACGACACCTTGGCCAACAACAAGATGTACTTCGAGGCGATCGACCGGAACGGCCAGCGGCACTACGTGCCGACCAACTTCTTCACCTTCTACTCCTACCCGTTCGCCCACATGGCCTACGGCGCGCCCGACGCCGCGCACGCCTTCGCCCTCGACAATCCGAACGGCGGGACTCAGGTGTTCCGCAAGGTCACGGCCTCGACGGCCTGCGACGTGCCCGTCCTGACCGCGCCGGACGGCATGGGGCAGGAATACGCGAAGACCGAGATCGATGGGCCGGCGATGGACGCCTATATCCGGGGCTACCATCGCCTCGTGAGCGCGATCCGCGATAGGACCGGCCTGTTTCCCTACGCGCTCTATCCGCACCACTTCTTCGTGCCGCTCCAGTATGCCGCCGGCTTCGACACGGTCGCCATGGCCGACATCGTCGCCTACGTGTACCGGCGCGAATCCGTCTGCTTCAGCATGCAGGACGGCGTCACCGTCCGCCGCGTGGTGTCCGAAGCCGAGCACAGGATCGATCTGACCCCATGACCGCCCCCTCCACCGAGGCCGCCCTGACGGTGGTCTACGACGGCGAATGTCCGTTCTGCTCGAACTACGTGCACCTCATGGCCCTGCGCCGGTCCGTGGGCACCGTCGCCCTGGTGGACGCCCGGAGCGGCGGTCCCCTGGTCGACGAGATCACCCGGCGCGGGTACGACCTCAACGAGGGCATGGTCGTCCGTCACGGGGCGAACCTGTACTACGGCCCGGACGCGCTCGTCCTGCTGTCGCGCCTCAGCGACGACCGGGGCGTGGCCAGCCGGCTCCTCGCGCGACTCCTGCGCAGTCCCGGTCGTGCGCGGCTTCTCTACCCGGCGATGAAGCTCGGACGGCGCGTCACGCTACTGATGCTCGGCCGGACGCTCCTCGCGCAGTCCGGCGGCGCGACGACCCGCTGAGCGGGCCACTGCACGAGCCGCGCTCCGGCCGTGCCCGACGGAGCGCAGGGGTCTAGGCCCGGACGGTGGAGCGCGTCAGCAGCGTCCGCGCGCTGTGCCAGGCGAAGGCCAGGACGCCGCTCAGATTGGCGGTCACGATGGCGCGCCACGTCAGGCCGAGATGCGCGTCGAAGCGCGGGCCCCCGACCAGCTCGCGGGCGGCGTTGCGGGCGGACCAGTACAGGTGCTTGATCAGCCACGGGCTGCGGCCGATGTGCTTGGCGTAGAGCGCGCCGTTGCCAAACTGGTAGTTCCAGTGCAGTCGGTCGATCGTGCGGTGATCCCGGCGCCCGTGGAAGTGCTTGACGCTCATGTCGGGCACGTACTCGACGGCCACGCCGGCCGCCCAGCCGCGATAGATGAAATCCGTATCCTCGGCCGCGCGGAACGTCGCTCCGGGGCCGAAGGCCGCGTCGAACCCGCCGATCCGCTCGATGACGGCACGGCTGCAGGTCATGTTGCAACCGTGGACGAAGCCGCCGGGATGGTCAGGGTACGTCAGCCGGCTGGCCCGGGCCGCGGTCTTCGTGGTGAAGTCGATGTCCTGCGGCGATCCCAGCTCGACCCGGCCACCGCGAATGACGCTTTCCGTGTCGCCGGCATAGTGCGCGATCAGGTCTCGCAGATACTGATCCGACACGACGCAATCGTCGTCGATGAACGCGATGATGTCTCCGGAAGAACGCGCGATCGCGGCGTTTCGAGACCCAGCAACACCCGGGCGCGACTGCGCGAGGAGCAGAACATCGAAACGATCGGTCGACACGGAGGCCGACCAGCGCTTCAGCGCCGTATCCGTCCCGTCCCTCGACCCGTTATCTACGACGATGATCTCGGCCTCAGCGCCCGGCGCGGCCTCGATCGCCCGCGTCATCGACCCGAGCGTTTCCAAGAGGGACGCAACGCGGTTCCGGGTACATACGATAAAGCTGACTTTCATTTGGCATTATCTCAAAAATACTGCCAGGACCGGGAACTTATAAAACAAGCTGCAGACAAGGTATAGTAATATCATTGCACTCCATTGATCCGTGCGCCGTAGGGCGGGCTACGCCTTTTGGATGCGGAACCAAACATCTCGGTGATGTGGCGTCGCAAAAAATCGCGGCTGCTGAGGCAAAGCGGCCGCTGCTCCCATCGTCGGCGAACTATAGAAAGAGATCAGCTCCGCCCCCTGCTCCGACCACGATCGCCCGATCTCGCTTTTCTCGTCCCATGAGACGAGAAATACGTCCCAAGAATTTGCCGGTCTATCACCACAAATGCGCGATATCTCCTCTGCCCAGTGCATCAGAGAGCAGCCCCGGACGCGCCGAGACGGTGCCCTCAAATCATTCGCGAGAGCTTTCGCCCGCCGATGCAGATCATTCTGTCCGAGCCGCGCACCATTCATGTGATCGATTTTTTCGAAATCGCGATACAACGCGATGCATACAGCCCGAGCCGCACCAGAAGCAGCCGATAAAGAATGGATACCTCGGATCCTGGATTTCTCTATCGACGCACCCCGATTCTACTCACCCCATACAGCAAGAGGCAGCTCTTCCCTGGCAGGAATCCGAAGGTTTCAGGCCTCTCCGCGGCTCCAGAGCTTGACGGCAGGCCCGCTTGGCCTCGGCCATCGGGCGTGGGCCTGGTCCTCCGATTGGCCAGCTGCCACGGTCGACCGGGCATTGTTAGACCGTTCTGACCGATCGCGCCCTGGCCGCAGCCAGCGCCGCCTCCACCCTGTCGCGTCCGAAGGATCCCATGGCAGAACTCCGAGAGGGGCCGGAAGCGACGGCGCCGCCCGCGTTCTCGAAGCGCCGCAGCCTGGCCTGGATGGGATTCTGCCAGGGCGGCCTGTTCCTGGCACAGTTCGGTACCTCGCTCGCCCTGGCGCGCCTGCTCACCCCCCACGAGACCGGCATCTTCAGCCTCGCGGCCGCCATCGCGGGCCTGCTGTCGACGCTGCGCTCCTGCGGCCTATCGAGCTACATCGTCCGCGCGGAGCGGGTGGACGCGGCGCTGCTGGCGAGCGTCTTCACGGTGAACCTGATGCTGTCGGGCGCGGCGGCGATCCTGATCCTGGCCTTCAGCGTGTTCGGCAGCGTTCTCCTCGGTGAGCCGGAGGTCCAGCGCGCCCTCGCCATCCTCGCCGTGGTGCCCCTCGTCGGCGCACTGGAGTTCCGCCCGGCCGCCATGATCGAGCGGCACGGCAATTTCCGCGGCGTGGCCCTGGTCAACATGCTGCGCGGTCTCGTCGCCAGTGGCGCGATGCTGGCGCTGGCCCTCCTCGGCTTCAGCTACATGAGCCAGGCCTACGGGCAGGCCGCGGGCGCCGTCGCGGCGGCGCTGGCTGCGAACGGCCTCGGGCTGCGCTACGTGTCGCTGCGCCTCGGGCTCGCGGGCTGGCGCGAGATCCTGACCTACGGCGGCCGGCTCTTCGCCATCGCGGGGGTCGCGGGGATCGCCGGCCGGATGGGCGACCTCGTCCTCGGGCGGATGCTCGGGCTCAGCGCCCTCGGCCTCTACTCCCGCGCGGCGAGCCTCAACACCCTGATGTGGGACCACCTCCACGTGGTGATCACCCGCATCACCTTCGTGGACCTCGCGAATCAGCAGCGGAACGGACAGTCCCTGCGCGCGTGCTACCTCCACACGCTGCGGATGATCACCGTGCTGCTCTGGCCGGCCTTCGCGGGCGCGGCCGTCCTGGCCGGGCCGATCGTGCGCCTCCTGCTCGGTCCGGGCTGGGACGGCGCGGCGCTGCCCTTCTGCCTGCTGTCCGTGGCCGCGATCGTCCTGAGTTCGCTCAGCATGACCTGGGAGGTGTTCCTGATCCGGGATCAGACCGCCCTCCAGGCGCGGTTCGAGTTCCTGCGCCACGGCGCCGGCTTCGTGATGTTCAGCGTCGGCTGCCTGTTCGGCCTCGGCGGCGCGGGCGCGGCACGGATCGGCGAGGCGCTCCTGGCCGTGGGACTCTATCGGCCGCATCTCGAGCGGATGACCGACACCTTCAGGCGCGACTACGCCCCCATCTACCTCCACGCCGCCACACTGACGGCGATCGCCGTCGCACCCGCCATCCTGGTCATGTCGGCTTGGGGATGGTCGGCCGAGACGCCGCTGCCGAGCCTCGCGGCCGCGATCGCCGCCGGGGTCGCCGGCTGGGCCTGCGGCCTCTGGTACCTGGACCATCCCCTGGTCGCGGAAGCGCGCCTGCTACTCGCGCACATGCGCCCGGCCCGCCCGGCCACGACCGTGTCGGACCTCTAGCGGCGCGCCGCGGCGCGAGCGTCAGGTCGTCCACCCAGGACGAGAGCAGCCGCACGCTTGCGCTTCCGCGCGCCGGAGCGCGATATGACCGGACACGACGGCGGCGCGGGACGATCGCGGGATGGCGGATTTCCGCAGCTTGGAGGTGTTCTACTGGGTCGCGAAACTCTCGAGCTTCCGGCGCGCCAGCGAGAAGGTGAACACCACCCAGCCGGCGGTTTCCCAGCGCATCGCGGCCCTGGAGCATGAGTACGGGACGCTGTTCGAGCGCCGCAGCCGGGACGTCGCGCTGACGGAGCGGGGGCGTCTGCTCCTCGGCTTCGCCGAGCGGTTCCTGGCGCTCCAGACCGAGATGAGCGCGGCCCTGCACGAGACCGGCCGGACGCGGGGCACCCTGCGGCTCGGCGTGTCCGAGACGATCGTCCACCTGTGGCTGTCGCGCTTCATCGAGCGCATGCGCGCCGCCCATCCCGGGATCGGCGTCGACATCACGGTCGACATCTCGCCGAACATGCAGGCCGCCCTGGTCGCCGACGAGATCGACCTCGCTTTCCTCGTCGGCCCGATCACCCTGCCGAGCTTCGCCAACCGCGCGCTGTTCAGCACCCCCGTCGCCTGGATCGCCGCGCCGGGCCTGCTGCCGGGCGACGAGCCCCTGAGCCTCGGCGCGCTGCTGCACCACCCGCTCATCACCTACCCGCGCAACACCAGCCCCTACGTCGAGCTGCGCGACCTCGTCCTGCAGGAGAACCTCCTGCCGAGCCAGATCCACACGAGCGCCTCGCTGGCCACCATCGTGAAGATGGGCGTCGAGGGCCTCGGGATCTGCGTGATCCCGCCGGCCGTGGTCGAGGCCGAGCTCCGCGCCGGCACCCTGCGGGTCCTGCCGGCCGAGCCGACGCTCTCGGACCTGACCTTCACGGCGATGCACACGAAGCGGCCGGCCCACCACTTCGTGGCGGACGCGGCCCGCCTCGCCCAGGAGGTCGCCGAGACCTGGGCCGCCGGCCGATAAGACGGGTTTATCGCGCCCCATTCGCAATCACGATTGGCGCGCCCCGCGGCGCGATGGGATCGTTGCCGCAGGAAATGAATCGCTGAAGCGATCGGGATCTTGCGGAATCCGGGCGGCCGACGCGGCCGTTCCGGCGCGCGACGACCAGCCGGGGAGATCAACGCGGTGAGCCAGCACCCGGGCGCCGACGGCGCCGCACCTGTCTTCGCCGACGCGGCGGACGCGCGGCGCGCGATCCGCGCGGGCCGGTTCCGGGGCCACACCTCGGGTCTCGTCCCCGCCCACGCGCAGGGCAACCTGATGATCCTGCCGCGGGCCATGGCGGAGGATTTCCACCGCTTCTGCCAGCAGAACCCGAAGCCCTGCCCGATCCTCGGCGTCTCGCGGCCCGGCGCCCGCGCGCTTCCGACGCTCGGGGCGGACCTCGACCTCGCCACCGACGTCCCCGGCTATCGCGTCTACGAGGGGGGCGAACTCGCGGCGGAGCTGCCCGACCTGACCGGCGTCTGGCGCGAGGACCTCGTCACCTTCGTCCTCGGCTGCTCCTTCTCGTTCGAGGCCGGCCTGATCGAGGCGGGCATCCCGCTCCGGCACGTTGCCCTGGGCCGCAACGTCGCGATGTACCGGACGTCGATCGAGACCCAACCGTCGGGACCGTTCCACGGCCCCCTGGTGGTCTCCATGCGGCCGATGAAGGCGGCGGACGCCATCAAGGCCGTGCAGGTGACGGCCCGGATGCCGGCGGTCCACGGGGCGCCGATCCATCTCGGCGACCCGGGCCTGATCGGCATCCGCGACCTCGCGCGGCCGGATTTCGGCGACCCCGTCCCGATCGAGCCCGACGAGCTCCCGGTCTTCTGGGCCTGCGGGGTCACCCCGCAGGCGGTGGCGATGGCGGCGCGACTGCCGCTCTGCATCACCCACGCGCCCGGTCACATGCTGATCACCGACCTCCTCAACCGGGACCTGCCGTTCCTGTGACCCTCCCGGCCGCGTGGCGGCCCGTCCGCGAAGGAGTTGCGCCATGTGGGTGAAAGACACGAGTCCGGCGGAACGCCGGGTCCTGGGCGCGGCCTTCGCGGGCTACGGCGTCGATGCGTTCGACTACATGGTCTACACCTTCCTGATCCCGACCCTGGTCGTGGTCTGGGGCCTGACCAAGGTCGAGGCCGGCAACATCGCCACCGCCGCGCTGGTGACCTCGGCGATCGGCGGCTGGGCAGCCGGAATCCTGGCGGACCGCTACGGCCGGGTGGTCGTCCTGCAGGGCACCGTCGCGTGGTTCACCCTGTTCACGGTGCTCAGCGGCTTCACCCACTCGTACGAGCAGCTGCTCGTGACCCGCGCGCTCCAGGGCTTCGGCTTCGGCGGCGAGTGGTCGGTGGGGTCGGTGCTGATCGCCGAGACGATCCAGGCGCGCTACCGCGGCAAGGCGGTGGGGCTCGTCCAGTCGAGCTGGGCGGTCGGCTGGGCCTGCGCGGCCATCGCCTTCTGGGCCGTGTTCGCCCTGGCGGAGCCCGCCGTGGCGTGGCGGATCCTGTTCTGGCTCGGCGCCCTCCCCTCGGTGCTGATCTTCTGGATCCGCCGCAACATCGAGGACCCCGAGATCTACCGCCAGACCCGCGCCGCGATGCGCGACGTCGGCGATACCGGCAGCTTCCTCGACATCTTCTCCCGGCCGCTGATCGGCCGGACCGTGCTGGCGAGCCTGCTCGCGACCGGCATGCAGGGCGGCTACTACGCGGTGACCACGTGGCTCCCGACCTACTTGAAGACGGAGCGCAACCTCTCGGTGCTGAACACCAGCGGCTACCTGCTGATGCTCATCTTCGGGTCGTTCGTCGGATACCTGACCAGCGCCTGGCTCTCCGACCGCATCGGGCGCCGTCGCGGCTTCGTCCTGTTCGGCTTCTGCGCCGGTGTCCTCGTGCTGGCCTACACGCTGATCCCGATCACCGACCCGGTGATGCTGGTCCTCGGCTTCCCGCTGGGCTTCTTCCTCTCCGGCGTCTTCTCCGGGATGGGCGCCTTCCTGAGCGAGCTGTTCCCGAGCCGGATCCGCGGCTCCGCACAGGGATTCTGCTACAATTTCGGCCGCGCCACGGGCGCGATCTGCCCGGCCGTAGTAGGCCATCTCAGCGGCTCGCTGACACTCGGCACCGCCATCGGCGTCGTGGCGGCGGGGGCCTATTGCCTCGTGATCGTCGCGGCGCTTCTCTTGCCGGAGACGGCGGGCCGCGCGCTCGATTCTTGCACCGCGGATCCGGCCGAGCCGGAACCCGTTGCGGCCCTGTGAGACCCGATCGGCACGCGGAGCGGCGGCGATGACCAGCGTGGACCTCAATTCCGACCTCGGCGAGGGCTACGGCGCCTACGCCTGCGGCGACGACGCGGCAATCCTCGGGATCGTCACCTCGGCCAACGTCGCCTGCGGGCTCCACGCCGGCGACCCCGAGATCATGGCCCGGACCTTCGCGCTGGCGAAGGCGCGCGGCGTCGCCGTCGGCGCCCATCCGGGCTTCCCGGACCTCTGGGGCTTCGGGCGGCGACGGATGCCGTACAGCCCGGCCGAGATCGAGCGGCTCGTCGCCTACCAGATCGGCGCCGCGCAGGCCCTCGCCGCCTATGCCGGCCACCGCATCACCTACGTGAAGGCCCACGGGGCGCTGGCCAACGTCGCCGCCGAGGAGCGGCCGGTGGCCGACGCCATCGCCCGCGCGGTCCGCGCGGTGGACCGGGAGCTGGCGCTGCTCGCCATCGCGCTGACCGCCCAGGTAGCGGCGGGCGAGGCCTGCGGCCTCGAGGTCCACCAGGAGATCTTCGCCGATCGCGGCTACACGCCGACCGGCCTGCTGATCCCCCGCAGCCAGCCCGGCGCGATGATCACCGATTCCGGCGAGGCGGCCGACCGCGTCCTGCGCATGGTCGAGGCGGGCGCGATCCTCACGGCCGACAGTCAAACGCTGCCGACGCCGATCCGCTCGATCTGCGTCCACGGCGATTCCGACCACGCCGTCGCCACGGCGCGGGCGGTGCGGACCCGGCTGGAGGGCGCGGGCGTCACGCTGGCGCCGTTCCGGCCGTGAGCGCGGCGCTGGACGAGCCCCGCCTCCTCGACGCCGGCGAGGCGGCCCTCGTGGTCGAGTTCGGCAGCACGGTCGACCCGGCGATCAGCGACCGAGTCCTGGCGCTCGACGACGCCCTCGGGGCGGACCCGCCGGAGGGGCTGCGGGAGCGCGTGCCGACCTACCGCTCCCTGATGCTGCACTACGACCCGCTGGTGCTCGACCGCGGGACGCTCGCCGAGCGGGTCCGGACGCTGGCGGCGGGCGCGACCGCGCGCGCGGCGAGCCCGACCCTCTGGACCCTGCCCTGCTGCTACGACGCGGCCCACGGGGAGGACGTCGCGCAGGTCGCCGAGCAGAGCGGCCTGTCGCCGGAGACGGTGGTATCGAGCCACGCGGCCACGACCTTCCGGGTCTACATGTACGGCTTCGCGCCGGGCTTCGCGTATCTCGGCGGCCTGCCGAAGCCCCTGGCGGTGCCCCGGCGGGCGAGCCCGCGGCCGCCGCACCCGCGCAACGCCATCATGATCGGCGGCGGACTCGCCGCGGTGGCGACCGTGCCGATGCCGACCGGCTGGTACGTGATCGGCGCGACCCCGGCCCGCCTCTACGCGCCGGAGCGCGACCCGAGCTTCTTCGTCGGCGCCGGCGACCTGATCCGCTTCGAGCCCGTGGATGCGGCGGCCTTCGACGCCCTCACGGCGCGCGAGGCGGCGGGCGAGCCGGTGGCCCGCCGCGGGGAGGCGCGCTGATGCCCGCCCTCGTCATCGACGCCGCCGGACCCGGCATCACCCTGCAGGACGGGGGCCGGCACGGCTACCTGCGCTACGGCATCACGGCCGCGGGCCCGATGGATCCGCTGATGCACGCCGCCGCCAACCGGGCGGCGTCCAACGCCCTCGACGCCACCGCCGTCGAGATCTCCACCGGCGGCGTCACCGTCTCGGCGCAGGACGGCGCCGTCGGGCTCGCCCTGCTGGCGCCGGGCTTCCGCGTCGCGCTGGACGGCGTGCTCCTGCCCGACACGGTCGCGCTCACCCTGGAGCCCGGCCAGACCCTCGTCGTGCGGGCCGGCGACGCCGGCGCCTGGGGCTACCTCGCGGTCGCCGGGCGTCTCGACGTGGCGCCGGTCCTCGGGTCGGCGGCGACCCATACCCGCTCGGGGCTGGGCGGCCTCGACGGCCGCGGCCTCGCCGCGGGCGACCGCCTCCCCGTCGCCGAGGGTCGGACACCGGACGGGCCGCCGCAGCGGCTCGTCGCGCCCTGGCTCATCCGGGACGGGCGGGAGATCCGGGTCGTGCTGGGCCCGCAGGACGACTACTTCGCGCCAGACCAGATCGCGGCGTTCCTGGCCGGCCCCTGGACGGTCTCGCCGCGCGGCGACCGGATGGCCTGCTTCGTCGACGGCACCCCGCTGAAACACGCCAAGGGGCACGACATCGTCTCCGACGGCGTCGCCATGGGGGCGATCCAGATCCCCGGCAACGGCCTGCCGATCATCCTGATGGCCGACCGGCAATCCACCGGCGGCTACCCCAAGATCGCCACGGTCATCGGGCCGGATCTCGGGCGGCTGGCGCAGGTCCGGGGCGGGGCGCGCCTGTCGTTCCGGCGCGTCTCGGTGGCGGAGGCGGTCGCGGCGCGCCGCGCCGAGCGCGATCTCCTGCGCGAGGCGATCCCGCGCGAGCCGGTCGTCCGCACGGATTTCGCGTCGGACTTCCTGCTCGGCCTCAACCTCGTCGGCGGCGTCACGGACGGCCGCGCCTGAGCGCTTGGCGGCTGCGCGCGAGCGTCTAGAGTGCGGCCCCGGCCGGGTCGCCCGGCCCGATCCCTTTACACAGGAAAGCCCGCACGCATGGCGCACGCCGTTACCGCCCCGGGGACCCCGCCGGCCCGCAGCAACGAGCCCCTGAACGCCGACAGCGTGCGCCGCGCCCGGATCGACCTCGCCGCCTGCCTGCGCTGGGCCGCCCGCCACGGCCTGGAAGAGGGCATCTGCAACCACTTCTCGGCGGTGCTGCCGGAGCGGCCCGACCTGTTCCTGGTCAATCCCTACGGCCTCTCCTTCGCGGAGGTCACCGCGTCGAGCCTGCTGCTCTGCGACTTCCACGGCAACGTCATCGAGGGCGACGGCCAGCCGGAGGCCACCGCCTTCCACATCCACGCCGAACTGCACCGGCTGAAGCCCCGGGCCCGGGCCGCGTTCCACACCCACATGCCTTACGCGACGGCCCTCGCCATGCTGGAGGGAGAGCCGCTGCTGTGGGCGGGCCAGACCGCCCTGCGCTTCTACGGCCGCATCGCGGTGGACGAGGATTACAACGGACTGGCGCTCGACGCGTCCGAGGGCCGGCGGATCGCCGAGAGCGCCGGCGATGCGGACGTGGTGTTCCTGAAGAACCACGGCGTGATGGTGCTGGGCGAGACCATCGCGGAGGCCTGGGACGACCTCTACTACCTGGAGCGCGCCGCGCAGGCGCAGGTCCTGGCCATGAGCACGGGGCGCGCGCTCAAGGCCGTGCCCGAGGCGATCGTGAAGCACGTGGCGGCCCAGGAGGCGGCCGGCCGCGCCGAGAGCGCGCGGCTGCACCTGGAGAGCGTCAAGCGGGTGCTCGCCCGGGACGAGCCCGCCTTCCTGGCGTGAGCGCCCGTTAGGGCGCGGCCCGGACCCGGTCCAGCAGCGCGGCGTCGGCGTAACCGTCCGGCGGCAGGCCGACCGACCCCTGGAAGGCGCGCAGCGCCGCCCGCGTCTTCGGGCCGATCTTGCCGTCGACCCCGCCGGTGGCGAAGCCGCGCTCCGTCAGGCGGGTCTGCAGGTCGCGCCGCTCGTCGGCGGTGAGGGGCCGGTCGCCCCGCGGCCAGTCGTGCACCAGGCCCGGGTCGCCGCGCAGGCGCTCCGACAGGAGCGCGACGGTCAGCGCGTAGGACAGGGCCGTGTTGTAGCGGAGGATCACCGCGAAGTTCGGCTGCAGCAGGAAGGCGGGGCCGCGGATCCCGGCGGGCAGGATCAGGGTCGCCTCGGCCGTGTCCGGCAGGGCGCGGTCGCGGGCGGGCCTCACGCCGAGCCCCCGCCACGCCGCGACGGTGCGGACCGTCGTCTCGTCGGCGAGCGCCGCGTCGAAGGTCTCGGGCAGCACCGCCTCGGCGCCCCAGCCCTCGCCGGGTCTCCAGCCGTGGCTGCGCAGGTAGTTCGCCGTCGACGCGAGCGCGTCCGGCACCGAGGTCCAGATGTCGCGCCGGCCGTCCCCGTCGAAGTCGACCGCCTCGCGCTGGTATACACTGGGCATGAACTGCGTGTGCCCCATGGCGCCTGCCCAGGATCCGGTGAGCCCGGCGGGCATCCGGTCGAGGGGCGCCTGGTTCCAGGCCAGGATCTGGAGCGCCGCCGCCAGCTCGTCGCGCCAGTAGGTCATGCGGTTGGGGTCGCTGCAGCCGAGCGTCGCGAGCGAGCGGACGACCGGCTTCACCACCGCCGCATTGTCGAGCACGGCGCCGTAGCTCGACTCCACGCCCCAGAACGCCACCAGGATGTGGCGGTCGACCCCGTACCTGGCCTCGATGGCCGCGAGCGTGTCGGCGTGCTCGGCGAGCTTGCGCTGACCGGACTCGACGCGGGCCGGCGTGACGCTGGCCTCGATGTAGTCCCAGATCGGCCGGACGAACTCGCCCTGGCTCTGGGTCGCGGCGATCACGTCGGGGTCGGGCGTGAGGTGGGCGAGCTGCGCCTCGGCGAGGCCCTGCGGCACGGCGCGGGCCGTGACCCAGGCGATCAGGTCGGCCCGGCAGGCCTCGAAGGACTGCGGTGCGACCGGCGGGGTGGGGTCGGGCCCGGCGGCGCGCGCCGGCACGACCGTGCCGAAGACGAGTGCGGCACCCGTCGCCAGGACCGCGCGCGTTGCGCCGCTCCGGGTCACGGGCCGCTTCGGCGCGGCGCGATCGTCCATGGGCATCTCCGGTGATCCAGACGAGGGCGGCGTAGCATAGCGGGCCGGCAGCGACACCTTCGAGACGCGGCCCGAGGCTCGCCGCGGCCCCGGCAGCGCCCCAAGTCGCGTCACACCAGCCCGCCTGCCCGGAGACCACCCGTGATGCAGCCCGCTTCCCTGACGGTCATCGTCGCGGCCGTCCTCGGCGCCGGACCGGCCAGCGCCCTGGAGGTCACCCGCAGCCGCGACGTCCCGGCCCCGCCCGCGGCGGTCTGGGCGCTGGTCGGCGATTTCTGCGCGATCCAGAACTGGCACCCGCAGGTCCAGCGCTGCATCCTTTCGGGCGACGACGACGATGACGGCATCCGCGCGCAGATCCGCGGCCTCGTGGTGCAGGGCGGCCGGGGCACGATCGCCGAGGTCGAGACCGCGCGCGACGAGACCGGCATGAGCTACAGCTACAGCTTCATCCAGGGTCCCCTGCCGGTGCGCGCCTACAACGCGACGCTGGCGGTCCGTCCCAACGGCGCGGGGTCCATGGTGATCTGGAGCGCGACCTTCGACGCCGAGGGCATGAGCGACGCCGACGCCGTCGCCGACATCACGGGCGTGTTCGACGCCGGCCTTGCCGGGATCGCCCGGGAGGCGGCCAGATAGCCGCCCGCGGAATCGGCCCGCCGCGCGAAAAATCGCCCGCCGCGCGCCGCGGGGTCTCGCCGCGGGGCCGTCGCGGACCGATGTGAGCGCCGTCGGCGCGAGCGAGCGCCCGGCTCGATTCCCAGAGGCAGCCTCAGGAGGCCGAGACCCGCATGCGCCGTCACCGCCACGCCAAGATCGTCGCCACCGTCGGTCCCGCCAGCTCCGCCCCGGACCAGCTCCGCGCCCTGTTCCTCGCCGGCGTCGACACGTTCCGGCTCAATTTCAGCCACGGCCTCCAGGCGGATCACGCCAAGGTCCACGGCGCCATCCGCGCCCTCGAGAAGGAGGTCGGCCGGCCGATCGGCATCCTGCAGGACCTGCAGGGGCCGAAGATCCGGATCGGCACGCTGCAGGGCGGCCGGCTCGATCTCGAGGCCGGCGAGACGGTCCGCTTCGTCCTCGAGGGCGCCGACGGCGACAAGCAGGCGATCCCGCTGCACCACCCGGAGATCTTCGACGCCGTCGTGCCGGGCCAGGAACTCCTCATCGACGACGGCCGGGTGCGGGTGCGGGTCACCGGGCCCGAGCGGACCTCGATCACCGCCGAGGTCGTCACCGGCGGGCCGATCTCGAACCGCAAGGGCGTGAACCTGCCGGGTACGCTGCTGGACCTGTCGCCGCTCACCGAGAAGGACCGGGCGGACCTCGCCTTCGGGCTCGATCTCGGCGTCGACTGGGTCGCCCTGTCCTTCGTCCAGAAGCCGTCCGACGTCATCGAGGCGCGGGGAATCATCGGCGATCGGGCCGGCATCATGTCGAAGATCGAGAAGCCGCAGGCGCTGGAGCGGATCGCCGACATCATCCGGCTCTCCGACGCCGTGATGGTCGCCCGCGGCGACCTCGGCGTCGAGATCCCGCACGAGGACGTGCCGGGGCGGCAGAAGGAGCTGATCCGGGCCTGCCGGCTCGCCGTGAAGCCCGTCGTGGTGGCGACCCAGATGCTCGACTCGATGGTCAACGCCCCCGCGCCCACCCGGGCGGAGGCGTCGGACGTCGCCACCGCCATCTATGACGGCGCCGACGCCGTGATGCTGTCGGCGGAATCCGCCACAGGCCGCTACCCGGTCGAGGCGGTGGCGATGATGGATCGGATCATCCGGAGCGTGGAGGGGCACAAGCTCTACCACTCGATCGTCGCGGCCTCGGAGCCGGGCGAGGAGGAGACGCCGCCCCACGCGGTGGCGACCGCCACGGCCGACCTCGCCGAGGCCGTGCACGCCGCCGCGATCGTCGCCTACACGGCGAGCGGGACGACGGCCGCGCGGGTCGCGCGCAAGCGCCCCGCCGCGTCGATCCTGGCCCTGACCCCCAACGTCGCGACCTCGCGGCGGCTGAGCCTGCTGTGGGGGGCGCACAGCGTCCTGACGGAGGACGTCGACAGCTACGAGGAGATGACCTCGAAGGCCTGCCACCACGCGCAGGACGAGGGCTTCGCGCGGTCGAACGACATCATCGTGGTCACCGCCGGCATCCCGTTCCACACCGCCGGCAACACCAACAACATCCGCCTCATGCAGGTCTGAGGCGCCCGATCGGGCGCCGGGCTGGAACGCGGCCCGCGCCTGACCCGTTGTTGGGGAAGCTGCGCCATTTGGGCGCGTGACCGGAGGGCCGACCCATGAACCTGATCGGACGCATCGTCACCAAGATCCTCGGCAACGAGAATCGCCCCGTCGACCGGGACGACCGGAACGCCAGCACGGCGACGCCCCTCGGCCGCCTCGTGACGAAGATCCTGGGCAAGTAGCCGCGCCGTTCGCCGCGCGCCCGTGTCGGGCGCGCGGCGGAACGGTCGGGCGATCAGTTGGCCACGGCGCTCGCCGTCTCCTTCAGCACCGGCGCGGCGGGGATCGAGTGCTGCCAGAAGGCGCCTGTCCGGCCCTTCTCGTAGCCGGCCTCGTACAGGGCGCGCATGTAGGCGGTGTCGAAGCCCTTCGCGGCGGAGGCCTTGGGTCCGTTCTCGTCGATGTAGGTGAGATTGAAGCCGATGCCGTTGGTGCGCGCCAGCGCGTAGGTCGCCGTCAGCGTCGCGCGGGAGCGGGCGCGGCTCGCCGTCGTGAAGGAGCGCTCCACGATCGAGAGCGTGTTGTCCTTCGTGACCTCGAAGTCCGGCTCCAGGCGGCCGTTGATCACCACGTAGATCTCGGCCTTGCCGCCGGTGCGGATCCGTCCGTCGCGCAGCAGCAGGGTCTGCGGCAGGGTGAAGACCGGTGTCACCACCGAGCCGTCGACGTGCATCTCCTGGAAGCGCGCGTCGCCCGCCGAGACGTCGATGAACTGGGGCGGGAACACCGCCGGGATGCTGGCCGAGGCCGCCAGGACGTCGCGGAACAGCTGGCGGGCATTGGGCACCCCGCTCGCCGCGATGGCGCCCATGTTCCAGATCACCGCGCGCTGGGAATCCAGGTTCGTCGTCACGACGAGCAGGCGCCGGCCCTTGGCGTGCTCCTCGGCCACGGCCTTGAGGAGATCGTCCGTGACGTAGCGGTCGATGAGGTTGCGCAGGCGCCCGTCGCCGAACAGGCCGGAGCCGAACAGCACGTTGGCCAGATTCGGCGAGGCCACGAGCTCGCCGGCGACGCCGCTCGTGTAGAACTCGGTGAGGTAAGGATCGTAGGCCGAGCCCAGGAACGCGAAGGGCGCGATCAGCGCCCCCGTCGAGACGCCGGAGACCAGGGTGAATTCCGGCCGCTTGCCGGACGCCGTCCAGCCGTTGAGCACGCCCGCCCCGTAGGCGCCGTCGCCGCCGCCGCCCGACAGGGCCAGGTAGGTGAAGCCCTTGAGGCGCCGCTCCGGATTGGCGGCGAGGGCCGCGATCGTGTCCACCGACGCGTCCGCGAAGACGCGCGCGCCGGGAATGCCCGGCACGGTGGCGAACGCCGCCTGCTCGGCGCTGTAGGGAGTCCGCGGAACGCTGCCGCAGGCCGCGACCTGCGCCGCCAGCCCGAACGCCACCGCCATGCGCAGGCTGACCTGACGAGAACCCATCGTCACTTCCTCGAACCGCGAAACACGCCCACTCTGCCACACGGAACGAGCTTGGCCGTATCGCCTGTTCCGTCTTAGCCGGCTTCGACGGAACGATAAGGCCGCGCTGTTGCGGTGGGGTCACGCTCCCACGCGATCGGGGCGCGAGCGTGGCCGTGGCGGGCGCGCGCGGGACGGTGCGGCGCCGTACCGGGCCGTGCCGGTTCGGGCCATTGCCGGTGGACAGGCGGCGCGGCGGCTGGTGCCCGGTGGCCGCGCGCCCTTGCAAGGTTCGCGAGCGCCGCGCTAGGGTTCCCCCGTGGCCTGGCGAGACAGGGTGTCGCACGCGATGCGGCAGCCGGTGCGCGAGGGCGCGGTCTGCGTGGCGAGAGGGCCGGCCGAGGATACGGCGCCTGTCGGCCTGGAACACACGGACGTGCCTTCGGGAACGCAGCCGAGCCGCAGGGGGCGGAGGGGATGATGGAAGCGGGTCTCGGCTGGACGGACGATCGCGTGGCGATGCTGCGTCGCCTGTGGGAAGACGGGCAGAGCGCCAGCAAGATCGCGGCGCAACTCGGCGGCGTCACCCGCAACGCCGTCATCGGCAAGGTCCACCGCCTCGGTCTGGCCGGCCGCGCCCGCGGCGGCGAGGAAACCGCCACCGCCGTCCCGCCGTCGAAGACGGTCGAGATCGAGACCGCCATCGCGGTGGTCGAGACCCAGGCGCCCGAGCCGGTCGCGATCCTGGCCCACCGTCCGGCCCCGGAATTCCCGGCGCCCGCGCCGGCCGCGGCGCCCGCGCCCGTGGCCCTCGCGGTGTCGGAGCGCGTCACCATCATGGACCTCCGGGAATCCATGTGCCGCTGGCCCCTCGGCGACCCGACGACGCCGGAATTCCGCTTCTGCGGCGCCCGGTCGATCACCGGCCTGCCGTACTGCACCCATCACGCCGAGATCGCCTACCAGCCCGCCGCCGAGCGGAAGCGTGATCGCCGCGTCGCCTCCTTCCGCTGAGCCGCGCCGTCAGCGCAGCGTCACGCCGGCTTCGCGGAGGACGCGGGCGGTCCCGGGATTGACCCGATCCGCCGTGACGAGGCCGACGAGGTTCCTCGGCCGGGCGGTGGTGAGATCGGTCCGCGCCAGCGCACTCACGACGCGGTAGGCCGTCTCCTCGTCGAGGCCGGGCCGCGCGAGCACGAAGCTCCAGGATCCGACCGTCTCGATCGGCTCCGCCTGCCCGGCGAAGCTGCCGGCCGGAACCGTGAGACGCCGCGTCGCCGCGCCGGGCTGCGCGAGGCGCGCAATGCCCGCCTCGGACGGTCCGAAGAAGCGGGCTCCGCCGGGATCCGAGGCCAGGGCGCGGAAGCCCGGCCAGTCGAGGCCGCCGCCCCACAGCGCGTCGGCGCGGCCCTCCCGCACCAGTATCGGACCGTCGGCGGCCCGGTCGAGCAGGATCGGGCTGATGTCGCGCTCGGGATCGAGCCCGGAGGCGCCGAGGGCGCTCCGGCCCATGACGGTGAGCCCGGACTTGTGCGTGCCGAGGACGACCCTGCGCCCGCGCAGATCCGCCACCGAGCGGATCGCGCTGCCGGCCGGCACCACGAACAGGCCCGGCGTCGGGTACATCGGCGCCAGAACGGTCAGGCCGCCGCCCTCGGCGAGGGCGGGATAGGCGTACTCCCCCTGCACGAGGCCGAGATCGACGCGGCCGGCGCGGAGGAGGCCGACATTCTCGGACGAGCCGCCGGTGGCACGCCGCTCGACGGTCAGGGCCGGGTCCGCGGCCGCGATCGCGCCGGCGAAGGTCTCCCCGAAGGCCGGGAAGCCGCCGCCGGGCGTCGCGGTGGCGAGCACGAGGCGGAGCGCCCCGGCGGCGCGCGCCGGCGGCGCCAGGATCAGGCCGAGGCCCGCCAGCAGAGCGGCCCGACGAGTCGGCCGAAGGGGCAGGCCCCGCCTGCCGAATGCGCCGAACGGTCCGGCAGCGCCGGCCGTGGCCGGGCAGGCTGGAGAATAGAATTCCATGAGGAAAGGGCCGCTCAATAAAGGTCTTCCACCCCGCTCCGAAAGTTCGCCCAATTCCGGAAAGAACTTTCGGTAACGGCACTTAGCCCGATTGCTCCGGCCGCGGCAACGCGATATCGCAGCCTCCCGTCCGGGCCGGTCAAGCCTCCCACGCGAGGGCGATCCCTTGGCGGGGCCGCCCCCGGGCACGACATCTGTCCGATCCGTCACCACGAGCAGGAGTTCCGCGATGGCCGATACCCTCAACGCACCGGCGAAGGTCGGCCACGGCCGTGTCTACGGCTCGATCACCGAGACCATCGGCAACACCCCTCTGGTGCGCCTGAACCGGCTGCCCAAGGAGCACGGCGTCGACGCCGAGATTCTGCTGAAGCTCGAGTTCTTCAACCCGATCGCCAGCGTGAAGGACCGCATCGGCGTCAACATGATCGATGCGCTGGAGGCCTCCGGCAAGCTCCAGCCTGGCGGCACGCTGGTCGAGCCGACCTCGGGCAACACCGGCATCGCCCTCGCCTTCACGGCGGCAGCCCGCGGCTACCGGCTCATCCTGGTGATGCCCGAGACGATGTCGCTGGAGCGGCGCAAGATGCTCGCCTTCCTGGGCGCGGAGCTGGCGCTCACGCCGGGCGCGCAGGGCATGAAGGGCGCGATCGCCAAGGCCGAGGAGCTGCTGAAGGAGATCCCGGGCTCGGTCATGCCGCAGCAGTTCTCGAACCCGGCCAACCCGGAGATCCACCGCAAGACCACCGCCGAGGAGATCTGGAGCGACACGGGCGGCCAGCTCGACGCGTTCGTGGCCGGCGTCGGCACCGGCGGCACGGTGACGGGCGTCGGCGAGGTGCTGAAGCCGCGCCTGCCGAACCTCAAGGTCTTCGCGGTGGAGCCCGAGGATTCCCCGGTGATCTCCGGCGGCCAGCCCGGCCCGCACAAGATCCAGGGCATCGGCGCCGGGTTCATCCCCGACAACCTGCACACCAACATCCTCGACGGCGTCCTGAAGGTCACCAACCAGGCGGCGTTCGAGACATCCCGGGCGCTCGCCCGTCTGGAGGGCATCCCGGGCGGCATCTCCACCGGTGGCAACGTCGCGGCGGCGCTGGAGCTGGCCAAGCGCCCCGAGTTCCAGGGCAAGCGGATCGTGACCGTCGCCTGCTCGTTCGCCGAGCGCTACATCTCGTCCGCCCTCTTCGACGGGATCGGCTGAGGCCGGCAGCGGGGCGGCCTTCGGGCCGCTCCCCTCCCGTCGGCCACCCGGTCCGCGCGGACACGGATCCGCGCGGCCCTCGCCCGAGTGGCCACCAATACAGTCGACGCGACGAGGCCGAATTTTCGTTCATTCGACCGCCCGATCGCGCCCTTGCAGGCCAGAAGATCGATCTTCTGAACAATAACCACAGCAGAACAGTCGATTTGATCTGCCGTCGCCGAGACAATCGCCCCGGCCCACCGCATCTGGACGCAGCAGGATCTTTCCGTTAACGCCGACCGGCGAACGGACAATGCTTCTTCCCATGCGCAGCCTTCTGATTCTCGTGTTTGGCCTCTGGGCTCAGGCGGCGATGGCCCTGGGCTTCGCGGTCCACGACCTCACCGGGCTGGCCGAAACCGCCAGAGCGGCGCTCGGGCCTCGGGCCACGGCGCAGGTGGAGGCGCAGCATCTCAACCTGAACTGCGCCGCCTGCACGGGCGCCCCGTCGATCGAGATGCGGATCGGGCGCCTCGCCGACGGAACCGAGGCCCGGGTCCGCTCCGGCCAGACGACCCTCGCGGCGCTCGAGGCGATCTGCGTGAAGCGCAATCCGGATTGCCGCCTCTCGGGTCTGGCCGCCGGCCCGGCGGTCGGCTGGATGAGCGTGTACGCGCTGGACAGCGGCGCGGGCGCCACCGCGGTCATCCTGCGGGACGGGGATCTCCTGACGATCGAGGCCCGGGCGTCGGATCGCGGGGCGGCGGAGGATTCGGCGCGGCATCTCATGCACGCCGTCCTGTCCCGGATCGTCGGCCCGGAGACCTGAACCGCACGCCGTCGGTCACCCGGTCCGCGCAACCCTCCCCCGCCGCCTCCGTTGTCTCCCGAAGACGCAGAGAGGCGAGCCATGACAGAACAGACCGGACGGCCGTCGCGGGAGGACCCCGACGCTGGGGCGACCACCGACACCGAGACGCCGCGCGAGAAGCTCGGGCAGATGGAGGACGAGGCGCGGTCCGGCACCGATCTCGGTGAGGCGATCGACCGCGCCACCGCCGCCATCGGCCAGGACGACGGGAAGCGCTGATGGTCAGGCCGACGAGCGAATCCGGAACGGTCACCCGCAAGCCCGACGACAAGGTCGGGTCGCGCGGGAGCCCGCCCGCCGGGGGCGGCCATCAGACCTCCGATCAGGCGGCGATCACCGACATGGGCTCCGGCGAGACGCCGCGGCCCGAACCCAAGGAGGGCTGGGGCGCGGCCGGCGAGCCCGGCCGCGCGCCGCCGGCGATCGGCGGCTCCTCAGGGGGGCATTCGGACCAGAAGGCCTCGCGGGGTCCGGCCGCCGACACGAAGGTCGCGGGCGGGCACTACCGGGCGGAGCGAGAGAACCGGGAATGAGCGAGCCTCGAGAGACCGGCGCGCAGCCGGACGCGCCGAAGAACGTCGCCCCCGACGCGGTCAAGGACCCGAACGAGAAGACGGAGGGCAAGCCCGGACAGGGTACGCCCTCTGGCGGGACCCAGAACGACGAGACCGATCCCGGCAGCAGCTGACGCGACAGGCCCGAGCGGCGCCGCGGCGAGGTACGCCGCGGCGTCCCGGGGTTCAGGAGAGCCGGAAGGCGATCGGCCCGGAGGCCAGCAGCACCTCGCCGGGACGGCAGCCAGTCTCGACGCAGGCGTAGCGGATCGCGTCCTGGCGGCTGCGGAAGATGCCTCCGGCGCGCCCACCGGTCTCGACCGCGACCCAATGCCCCTCGCCGTCCTGACCGACGAGGTATGAGGGTGGCGCGGAGGCGGCCTGGGCGAGCGACGGAAGCGGGTTCAACGCGACGGGCATCGGTGTCACGGGGTTCACGCGGGCCTCTCGGGTCCGCCGCACCGAGGTATCGCCCCCGGCATAAGGGTTCGATAGGCCCGAGAGCGGCCCGGAATAAGGGCCGCATCAGCAACCGGGCCTGAGCGCCCGGTTGCCTGTCGTACACGATCGGCGACGGTTGACCGCTTCAGGCGGCGTTCTCCTTCGACCGCTCGGCCCGCTTGCGGTCGTTCGGGTCGAGGATCGCCTTGCGCAGGCGGATCGACTTCGGCGTCACCTCGACGAGCTCGTCGTCCTGGATCCAGGCCAGCGAGCGCTCCAGGGTCATCCGGATCGGCGGCGTGAGGCGCACTGCCTCGTCCTTCGACGTGGTGCGGATGTTGGTGAGCTTCTTGCCCTTGAGCACGTTCACCTCGAGATCGTTCTCGCGGTTGTGCTCGCCGACGATCATGCCCTGGTACACCTTCCAGCCGGGCTCGATCATCATCGGGCCGCGGTCCTCCAGGTTCCACATGGCGTAGGCCACGGCCTCGCCCTGGTCGTTGGAGATCAGCACGCCGTTGCGCCGGCCCGGCATCTCGCCCTTGTAGGGCTCGTAGGCCTTGAACAGCCGGTTCATGATCGCGGTGCCGCGGGTGTCGGTCAGCAGCTCGCCCTGGTAGCCGATCAGGCCGCGGGTCGGGGCGTGGAACACGAGGCGCAGGCGGTTACCGCCCGAGGGCCGCATCTCCAGCATCTCGGCCTTCCGCTCGGACATCTTCTGCACGACGACGCCGGAATGCTCCTCGTCGACGTCGATGACGACCTCCTCGATCGGCTCCAGAAGTCCGCCGTTCTCGTCGCGCTCGTACACGACGCGGGGCCGCGACACGGCGATCTCGAAACCCTCGCGGCGCATGGTCTCGATCAGGATCGAGAGCTGCAGCTCGCCGCGGCCCGAGACGTAGAAGCTGTCCTTGTCGGCGGCCTCCTCGATCTTGAGCGTGACGTTGCCCTCGGCCTCCTTGAACAGGCGGTCGCGGATCATGCGGCTCGTGACCTTGTCGCCCTCGGTGCCGGCGAGCGGGCTGTCGTTGACGATGAACGACATCGTCACGGTCGGCGGGTCGATCGGCTGCGCCTGGATCGGGGTCTCGACCTGCGGGTCGCAGAACGTGTCGGCCACGGTGCCCTTCATCAGGCCGGCGATCGACACGATGTCGCCCGCCTCGCCCACATCGATCGGGGCGCGCTCGAGGCCGCGGAAGGCGAGGATCTTCGACACGCGGCCGGTCTCGACGACCTTGCCGTGACGGTCGAGGACCTTGATCGACTGGTTGGGCTTCACCGAGCCCGCGGCGATGCGGCCGGTGATGATGCGGCCGAGGAACGGGTTGGCCTCCAGCAGGGTGCCGAGCATCCGGAACGGCCCCTCCTCGGTGCGGGCCGGCGGCACGTGCTTGAGCACGAGGTCGAACAGCGGGGTGAGGCCGACCGACGGGTCCGCGTCCGGGCTGTCGGCCATCCAGCCGTTGCGGCCCGACCCGTAGAGGATCGGGAAGTCGAGCTGCTCGTCGGTGGCGTCGAGGGCGGCGAACAGGTCGAAGACCTCGTTCACGACCTCGTTGATGCGGGCGTCCGGACGGTCGACCTTGTTGATCGCCACGATCGGGCGCAGGCCGATCTTGAGCGCCTTGCCGACCACGAACTTCGTCTGGGGCATCGGCCCCTCGGCGGCGTCCACCAGCACGATCACGCCGTCGACCATCGACAGGATGCGCTCGACCTCGCCGCCGAAATCGGCGTGGCCGGGAGTGTCGACGATGTTGACGCGGGTGTCCTTCCAGACGACCGAGGTCGCCTTGGCGAGGATCGTGATGCCGCGCTCCTTCTCGAGGTCGTTCGAGTCCATCGCCCGCTCCTCGACCCGCTGATTCTCGCGGAAGGTGCCGGACTGGGCCAGCAGCTTGTCGACGAGGGTCGTCTTGCCGTGGTCGACGTGAGCGATGATGGCGATGTTGCGCAGATTCATGGCGGCCCGAAACGGGTTGTGCCGGCTCCCTGGCGGCCGCGCGGCGCGGCCGTCCGCGCCGGTTCAGGTACGGAGTCGTGGTGGTTGCGTCGCAATATAAGGACGCGCGCGGTTGGGCAAGGCCGCTGAGGTCATGGGGGCGTCGCGTGGCGGGGATTGCTGGGGGCAGTTCCGAAGGTGGCACCGGCGCGGGGCCGCGGCCTGGCCGCCGCTGCAGGGCTGATCTGCGCGCTCTCTCCCGCACCGCCTGCCCTATATGACGGCACGATGACGCCGTGATCGGCGCGAAGCCGTCCGTATCGGGTTGTATTGGATGAAACCGGATCCCTCGGGTAGCGTATCGACCAGGATCAGGTGCCCGGCTGCGGCGATTCGGCCCTCGGGCTGCCGGGGCGGGCTTTCCTCGGAAGGACACGATGCGCGCGCTTGAGCCGCGGCTGTTCCCGTACATCTGGCGCTACTCGAAGGGCGCGCAGCTCAGGATCTGCGCCGTCGTGCTCGCGTCGCTCCCGTTCTACTTCGCCTCGCTCGACCTGCCGAAGCGCATCGTCAACGACGCGATCACCGGGAAGGCCTACGCGCACGGCGAGGCGACCGCGCCGTTCCTCGAGCTCACGGTCGAGTGGCCCGCCTTCCTGGGCGGCGGCAAGACCCACCTGTTCGAGGGGTTCCAGCTCGACCGGTTCGAGCTGCTGCTGAGCCTGTCGACCCTGTTCCTCAGCCTCGTCCTGATCAACGGCGCCTTCAAGTTCTGGATCAACCTGCAGAAGGGCATCCTCGGCGAGCGGATGCTGCGCCGCCTGCGCTTCCAGCTGTTCTCGCTGATGCTGCGCTTCTCGCCGGAGACGCAGCGGGAGGTGAAATCCTCCGAGACGGCGACGATCATCCGGGACGAGGTCGAGCCGATCGGCTCCTTCATCGGCGACGCGATCGTGGTGCCGGTCTTCCTGGGCACGCAGGCCGCGACGGCGCTGGCCTTCATCATGATGCAGAACATGTGGCTCGGCATCGCGGCCGGCGGCATGGTCGCCGTGCAGATGATCGTGATCCCGCGGCTGCGGCGGGAGATCATCCGCCTCAGCCGCCAGCGCCAGATCGCGTCCCGCGCCCTCGCCGGCCGCGTCGCCGAGGTGCTGGACGGCCTGCAGGCGGTGCTGCTCAACGACACCGGCCGCTGGGAGCGGGCGGAGATCGGCGGCCGCCTCTACCGGCTCTACGACCTGCGGCTGCGGATCTACCGCCGCAAGTTCGCGGTGAAGTACCTCAACAACCTGCTCGCGCAGGTGACGCCGTTCCTGTTCTACGCGATCGGCGGCTACTTCGCCCTGAAGGGGCAGCTCGACATCGGCCAGCTCGTGGCGGTCCTGGCCGCCTATCGCGACCTGCCGCCGCCCCTCAAGGAGCTGATCGACTGGGACCAGCAGCGCCTCGACGTCGAGGTCAAGTACGAGACCGTGGCGGCGCATTTCGGTCCGCAGCGCCTTGTGCCGGCGGAGCACGAATCCGAGCGCGCGGCGCCCCGCCTCGGCAGCCCGCTGCGCCTCGAGGGCCTGCAGCTGCGCGATCCGCAGGGCGGCTCCGTGATCGAGGTCGGGGACGCGGAGGTGCGTCTGCCGGGGCGGATCGCCCTGGTCCCGCCCGGACCGATCGCGCAGGAATTCGTCAGGGTCCTGGCCGGGTTGCAGTCGCCGCCCGGGGGAACGATCCGGATCGGGGAGCACGACCTCTCCACCCTGCCGCGCCGGCACCACGCGCGCCGCATCGCCTATGCGGGCGTCCAGCCCGTGCTGTTCCCTGGGACGCTACGCGACAACATCCTCTACGGGCTGCGCGTGCACCCGCTGCGCACCAACAGCCTCGATCTCAGCAAAACGCGGATCAACGAGGCGGTGAAGACCGGCAATCCCTGCGACAGCGTCGAGGACCCCTGGATCGACTTCGAGCGCCTCGGCGTCCGGGATGCCGGGGAGCTCGACGAGCGCCTGCTCGACCTGCTCGGCCGGCTCGATCTCGGCGACGAACTCTACCGGTTCGGGCTCGGCGCCCTGAGTTCGGTGGCCCATGACACGCCGGTGGGCCAGCGCATGATCGCGGCGCGGGAGCACCTGCGCGAGCACTTCGCCCAGAAGGGCCTCGCCGACTTGGTGATCCCGTTCGCCCGAGGCCGCTACAACGAGCAGGCCACCGTCGGAGAGAACCTGCTGTTCGGCGTCCCCCGCGACCCGACGCTGACGGAACCGCGCCGTCTGGCCGGCGTCACGCTGTTCCGCGAAGCGCTGGACAAGGTGAAGCTCCTCGACGAGCTGGACCGGATGGGCGTGGCTATCGCCAGCAACCTCAAGGACATTTTCGCCGACGTGCCGCCGGGCCACCCGCTGTTCCGGCGGTTCTCGCTGATCACCCCGGACGCGCTGCCGGACTACCTGCGCCGGCTCGCGCGCCTGCCCGACGCGGGGCGCCTGAGCGAGGCCGACAGCGTGGCCTTCCTGGCCCTGGCCCTGGCCTATGTCGAGCCGCGGATGCGCTTCGGCCTGCTCGACGAGACCTTGGCCAAGCGGATCGTCGGCGCGCGGGCCGTCGTGCAGGGCTTCATGCACGGCGACGACGGGTGCGACGTCGAATCCTACGACCCGAACCGGATCAACCCGCGCAGCACGGTGCTCGACAATCTGCTCTTCGGCCGCATCGACACGGCGCGGATGCATGGCGAGGCGCTGATTCAGCGGGAGGCCCGCGCGGTGTTCCGCGAATTCGACCTGGAGCGGCCGATCCAGCGGCGCGGCCTCGAGAAGGAGGTCGGCAACCGCGGGCAGCTGCTCCCCGAGCGCGTCCGGGTCCGGGTCGGTCTCGCACGGGCGATCCTGCGCGACCCGGAGATCCTCGTGATCGACCGGGTGGACGAGCATCTGGAGCGGGGCGTCGACACCCTGCTCGACGTGACCGAGACCACCCTGCCCCGGGCCAGCCTCGTGGCGAGCCTGTCGCCGGAATCGGATCCGGCCCGGTTCCCCGCGCGCCTGCCGGTCCAGAGCGCCGAGACGCGCCTGCGCACGGCGGCCGAATGACGTGAGCGTGACCGGTGCGCGCGGGGCGCGGGCGGCGGTTTACAGGGCCGCCCGTCTCCGGCACAGGATGGCACCCCATGCCAACATTCTCGGACGCCACCGCGACCCCGGACCGGACGATCCCGAGCCTCGCCGGGATGCCGCGCGTGGTGCCGCCGCACCGCGCCCCGCCGGAGCGCGAGCTGCCGCTGGCCGCCTACCTGCGCTCGATCCGCGACAACGCGCTGGCGGGCTTCCCCCAGCGCGCCTTCGAGGAGCCGGTCACTCGCCGGGGCCTGCTCGGACGGTCGAGTTTCGTGCTGAACGACCCCGAGGCGATCCGCCGGGTCCTGGTCGAGAACCAGGCGAACTACGCCCGCACTACCGGGACGACCCGCATCCTGCGCCCGATCCTCGGCGACGGGCTCCTGATCAGTGAGGGCTCGGCGTGGCGGCACCAGCGGCGGACCCTGGCGCCGGCCTTCACGCCGCGGGCGATCGACGGGCTGGTGCCCCATATCGCCGCCGCCGTGACCGACGGGATGGAGCGGATCGCCGCCGAGGCCGCGGCGGGGCCGGTCGACCTGTTCACGTCCTTCTACCGACTCGCCCTCGAGATCGCCGGGCGCGCCATGTTCTCGGTGGGCATGGACGAGCACGGCGCCGAGCTGCGCCAGTTCATCGCCGAGTATGCCGAGCGGATGGGGCGGCCGCACCTCCTCGACATCGTGATCCCCCCGGGCTGGCCGGTGCCCCTCGACTGGTCGCGCGGCCGGTTCCGGCGCCGGTGGATCCCGTTCCTCGACCGGATCATCGCGGCGCGCCGGGCGGCGGAGCGGGACCGGTCCCGGTCGGGCGATCTCCTCGACCTGCTCGCGGCCGCGCGCAATCCGGACACGGGCGCGGCCTTCACGCCCGACGAGCTGCGCGACCAAGTCGCCACCATGATCCTGGCAGGCCACGAGACCACGGCCGGCACGCTGTTCTGGGCGGCCTACCTGCTCGCCCTCGCGCCGGAGGTCCAGGAGCGGGTCGCCGCCGAGGCGCGGGCCGCCGACCTGACCGATCCGACCGGATGCCAGAGCGACGGGCGGCTGCCACTGACCCGCGCGGTGATCGACGAGACCCTGCGCCTGTACCCGGCGGCCTTCGTGGTCGTCCGGCGTGCGCTCGGCCCGGACAACGTGGCGGGCCACGCCGTCAAGGCGAGCGACATCGTCATGGTGAGCCCCTGGGTACTCCACCGCCACCGCGCGCTCTGGACGGATCCGGACGCGTTCGATCCGGGCCGCTTCCTGCCCGGCGCGCCCGCGCCGCGGCGCTTCGCCTACCTGCCGTTCGGGGCCGGTCCGCGTGTGTGCATCGGCGCGCAGTTCGCCCTGAGCGAGGCCGTCCTGTCCCTGGCGCGGGTGCTGCAGCGGTTCCGGCTGGTGCTCGACGAGCGCGAGCCGGTGCTGCCCCAGGCGGTCGTCACGACCCAGCCGGACCGGCCGGCCCGGTTCCGACTGATCCCCCGCGAGCCGCTCAGCCCCTGATCCCGGTGATCGTCGCCGAGGTCGCGCGGGGATCGCGCATCGGCCAGCGGCCGCTCTCCACCTGCGCCAGGAAGTCGTCGAGGAGCCGGTTGTAGGCGTCGGGCTCCTCGACCGAGAGGGCGTGGCCGGTATTGGGCAGCATGGCGAGGGCCGCGGAGGGGATGACCCGCTTGAGCATCAGGCTCGGGGCGAGGCAGGGCCAGTCCTCGTCGCCGGCGACGATCAGGGTCGGGACGGTCATGCGGCCGAGCTCATCCGTGAGGTCGTAGAGCGACGGCCGCCCCTTCTGCACGCCGGCCTGGGTGTTGGCCGAGCCGAGGGCCGAGTGCTCGGCGAGCATCCGCTTGAACTCGGCGTGCCCGCGCGGGTCCTTGGTCTCGAACTGCACCCGCGTCGGCCCGACGGCGTAGCGCTCCGCGAAGGCCGCCATGCCGTCGCGGCGCAGCATCTCGGCGGTGGCGTCCGCCTCGGCGCGGAACAGGGCCTGCCGCTCGGGCTCCGCGCCGTAGCCGCAGCCGCCGAGGCAGAGCGACAGCGCGCGGTCAGGGTGCCGCAGGCCGAAATGCAGGGTCGCGAAGGCGCCCATCGAGATGCCGGCGACGTGGGCCTTCGGCGCGCCGAGATGATCGAGGATGGCCAGGATGTCGTCGGCGGCGCGCGCCTGCGCGTAGGCCGAGACGGCCTCCGGCACGTCGGAGGGCGGGTAGCCCCGGGCATTGAACGCGACCGCGCGGTAGCGGCGGCCGAAATGGCGCAGCTGGGCCTCGTAGCTGCGATGGTCGCCGGCGAATTCGTGGACGAAGATCAGCGGCGTCCCCTCGCCGCTCTCCTCGTAATGGAGCCGTATCCCGTCGTCCGTCGTGGCGCTCGGCATGTCGATCCTCTCACCGACCACCCCCCAGGACTCCGAGATGGCGCGACGGGGCACCCGGTCGAGAGCCGAGGCCGGACTTCGTGGCGGGCACGACGAAGCCGCACCCGGCGGACCGGGCGCGGCTCGAGTCTTCCGTGCCGGCGGGGACGGTCCCCGCCCGGCTCAAGCGGCCTTCTTGGAGGAGGCCGGCTTGGCGCCCCCCTTGTTGGCGGCGACCTCCGCGAGCTTCGCGGCCAGCTTGGCGTCGAGCTTGCCCGAGGCGCCGAGCGGCAGCTCGATGTCGAGGCCGAGGGTCGAGACACCCTCGCCGCGCTCCAGGGTGACCTTCACCTTGTCGGGCTCCACCGCGACATGGTTGGCGATCACCGCCAGGATTTCCTCCCGGAGCTGGATCACGAGGTCGGGGCGACCCGACTCCGCGCGCTCGTGGGCGAGGATCAGCTGCAGGCGGTCGCGGGCGACCGCGCCGGAGCTGCGCTTCTGGAACAGTCCCAGGATGCTCACGCC
Organism: Methylobacterium sp. PvP105; assembly: GCF_017876975.1. Lineage (NCBI taxonomy): Bacteria > Pseudomonadati > Pseudomonadota > Alphaproteobacteria > Hyphomicrobiales > Methylobacteriaceae > Methylobacterium > Methylobacterium sp. PvP105. The sequence continues at coordinate 4,746,578 of NZ_JAGIPA010000001.1, forward strand.
GCCCTCCGCATGAACAGCTTGTCGAGGAAGGACTTGCGCTCGACCGGCAGACTCATCGGGACCGATTCGCCCTTGAGCCGGCGGGCCGCGTCGGCGTAGGCCCGCGCCGGGGCGCAGAGCGGGTTGTTCAGCGTGACCGGGCAGCCGAGGTTCGAGGCGCGCAGCACCTCCTGGCTCTCCGGGATGATCGCGAGCAGCGGGATCGACAGGATGTCGAGCACGTCCTCGGTCTTGAGCATGTCGCCGCGGTCGGCCCGCATCGGGTCGTAGCGGGTGAGGATCAGGTGCTTCTCCATGTCCTCGCCCTTCTCCGCCTTGGCGGTCTTGGAATCGAGGAGGCCGATGATCCGGTCGGAGTCGCGCACCGAGGAGACCTCGGGGTTGGTCACGACCACCGCCACGTCGGCGTGGTGCATGGCGAGCTGGGCGCCGCGCTCGATGCCGGCGGGGGAGTCGCAGATGACCCAGTCGAACTTCTCGCGCAGCTCTTCCATCACCCGGGCGACGCCCGCGTCGGTGAGCGCGTCCTTGTCGCGGGTCTGCGAGGCCGGCAGGAGGTGCAGGGTCTCGAGCCGCTTGTCCTTGATGAGGGCCTGCGGCAGCTTGGCGTCGCCGTTGACCACGTTGATGAGGTCGTAGACGACCCGGCGCTCGGCACCCATGACGAGGTCGAGGTTGCGCAGGCCGACGTCGAAGTCGACGACGCACACGCTCTGACCACCCTGGGCCAGGGCCGCTCCGAGGGCCGCGGTCGTCGTCGTCTTGCCGACGCCGCCCTTGCCCGATGTGACGACGAGAACCTTTGCCACGCGTCGATCTCCCTTAATCCAGGCTTGCCATTCGGATGTTGCCGCCATCGAGCCAGACCTGGGCGGCCTTGCCGCGCAGGGCCGTGCCCATGTCCTCCGCCGTCCGCACGAGGCGGTCGATCCCCAGCAACTCGGGCTCGAATTTGCGGCAGTAGATTCGTGCGCGCGGGTTGCGCGCGGCTCCGGCGATCGCGCGACCGCGCAGGGCGCCGTAGACGTGGATGGAGCCGCCGGCCAGGATCTCGGCCCCGGAGGAGACCGACCCCATCACGGTGACGTCGCCGGTCGGGTTGATGACGCTCTGGCCGGAGCGGACCGAGCCCTCGACGGTGATCGAGGTGACCACCTGCGGCTCCGGCTCGGCCGGGACGCTCGGGATCTCGACCTTCTCGGACGGGTGCCCCTTGACCAGCAGCGGCGGCAGACCGTCCGCGACCGCGTCGGCACCCTCGATGCCCAGGACCGCGATGCCGCGGGCCTTGAGCTCGTTCATGAGCGTCTCGAGCGCGTCCGGCTCGGGCTTGAGCTGGGCGCAGTCCAGGATGACGGCCCGGCCTTTCAGCAGGGTCGGCGAGCGCTTGAGCGCCGCGTCGAGTCCCGCGAGCCACTCCGGAAGCGGCGGCTCGGGGCAGAGGGCCAGGGCCTTGAAGGCCCGTCCGCGCAGGCTGAGCGGCCGGGGCGCGGAAGGAGCCGCCGCGCGGGCGGTCTCCGGATCGATCGGCTCGGGGAGGGTGTCGCTCATGTCCGCCCGTTAAGAGTCCTTACCGGACCATTGACGGCGGGTATGGTTACCGAAGGGTTAAGTTTCTGATCCGGTCGGCAAATTCTGCCGGGATCCTGGTATCGGGGCAGCGGAGGACGGTTTCACAGCCCCATCGCGGCTCTCGCGAGGGGAGCACCACCTGTCCGAGCGCGCCGCGGAGACGGGAGGGGCCGTCGGGAAGCTTCTCACCCCCGCTCGAACAGGTTGAGCTTGATCGCGTCTTCCAGCAGCCGCACCTCCACGGCCTGTCCCCGGAAGGCCGGGTCGAGGTCGTCGGCGGCGCGGTAGAGGCCGTCGATCGCCACCAGCTCCGGCTCGAACCGCCGGCACCAGATCCGCGCCGTCGGGTTCCCGGCCGCGCCGGCGATCGCGCGACCGCGCAGGGCGCCGTAGACGTGGATGGAGCCCCCCGCGATCACCTCGGCACCCGACGCCACGGCGCCAAGCACCGTGACGTCGCCCTCGAGATGCAGCACGGTCTGGCCGGAGCGCACGGGCGCGTCGAGGATCAGCGAGCGGGCCGTCTCCTTGGCCTGCGGCTCGGCCGGCGCCGGCGCGTCCGCGGCCGACTCGTCCGGGGCGGCGACCTCCCCGGCAGGCCGCCCGCCCGACAGGGCCGGCGGGGTTCCGGAATCCAGCAGCGACGGCGCCGCGCCCTCGATCCCGAGGACCGCGATGTTGCGGGCGGCCAGCTCGGCGAGCAGACCGTCGAGATCCTCCCGGTTGAGCCGCAATCCGGACAGGTCGAGGATCACCGGCCGGCCGGCGAAGAAGTTCGGCGCGCGGCGGTTGAGGGCGTCGAGGTCGCCGAACCAGTCGGCCACCGGGGGTATCGGCGCCAGGACGGTGGCCATGAAGGAGCGGCCGCGGAAGCGGATCGGCGGGCGCGCCGGCTCGGATGTCGGCTGGGTCACGGGCGTGTTCGGCATGCGCGGGAGGGATCGTCTGCATCCATGGGACGGCGCCGCGCCGGGAGCAATCCCGCAAGGCCCGGTGTGACGCCTTGGCCGGTCCGCGGGCGCGTTTCTGTTGTAGAGAGAGCCGGCAGCCGAGCCGGACCGGACCGTTGAGCAGCGCCACCTCGCACGCCCCCGCCCCCTTCGTCGTCGATGACCTGACCCGCGCCAACCAGCGTCGGGCCGCCGACCCGCGCGCCTCGGCCTGGGTCTCGGCCAATGCCGGCGCGGGCAAGACCAAGGTCCTCACCGACCGGGTGGTCCGGCTGCTCCTCGACGAGGCGCCGCCCGGCCGGATCCTCTGCCTGACCTTCACCAAGGCCGCGGCGGCCAATATGGCGATCCGCGTCTTCCGGCTCCTCGGTCGCTGGGTGACGCTGGACGACGAGACCCTCGCCGCCGAACTCGCCGAACTCACCGGCGAGCGCGCCGGGCCCGAGCGCCTGCGGCTGGCGCGCCGCCTCTTCGCCCGGGCGGTCGAGACGCCGGGCGGCCTCAAGATCGAGACGCTGCACGCCCTGTGCGAGCGGCTGCTTCACATGTTCCCCTTCGAGGCGAACGTGCCGGCCCGCTTCGTGGTGCTCGACGAGGCCAAGGCCCGGGAACTGTTCGACATCGAGATGGCCAACGTCCTGGCCGACGCCGTCGCGAACGGCGACACGCCGCTGAGCGCCGCCCTCGCGCGGGTCACGCCGGAAGCCACGGGCGACACCCTGCGGGCGGCGATCCGGGCGGCCATGCGGGCGCGGAGCTTCATCGGCGACGCCGCCGGCCTGGAGCGGGCCTTCGGTCGGCTGCACGGGGCGCTGGGGTTGGCGGCCGAGGAATCCGCCGAGCGGATCGAGGCCGCGATCCTCGAGGGCGGTCCCGGGTGCCGTCCGGAGGAGCGCGCCGCGCTGGTCGCGGCGCTCCGCACCGGCAAGGCCAACGACGAGAAGCTCGCCGACGCCCTGGAGGCCGCCGAGGCCGAGCGGGTGCGCGCGGCGGACCTTCCCGAACGGGCCGAGGCGCTCGCCCTCTACCGGTCGGTGTTCTTCACCCAGAAGGACGAGCCCAAGGCCGACAGCAGCCTCGGGACCAAGGGCGTGCCGGCCGGCGCCAAGGCGGCGCTGCTCGCCGAGCGGGACCGGCTGGAGCCGCTGTTCGACCGCCTGCGCGCCGCCCGGGCCCATGCCCGCACGCAGGCGCTGTTCCAGATCGCCGCCGAGATCCACCGCCGCGTCGAGGCGCAGAAGGCGCGCCTCGGCGCCCTCGACTTCGACGACCTGATCCACAAGGCGCTGGACCTGCTCGGGCGCGTCGGTGCCGGCTGGGTCCTGTACAAGCTCGACCGCGGGATCGACCACGTCCTCGTCGACGAGGCGCAGGACACGAACCCGGAGCAGTGGGCGATCCTGCGGGCGATCACGCAGGAATTCGCCGCCGGCGAGGGCGCGCGGATCGGCAGCCGGACGCGCTTCGCGGTGGGCGATCCCAAGCAGTCGATCTACGGCTTCCAGGGCGCGGAGCCGCGGGAATTCGCCCTGACCCGCGCGTCCTGGATCGCGGAATCGCGCTCGGCCGGCCTGACCTTCGAGGACGTGCCGCTCACCCTGTCGTTCCGCTCGACCGGCCTCGTCCTGCGCGCCGTCGACGCGGTCTTCGCTCTCGACGCGCACAACGAGGGGCTCTCGTTCGAGGACACGGTGCGCACGACCGTGCATGCCAGTGCCCGGCCGGGCGCGCCCGGCGCGGTGGAGCTGTGGCCGATCGCCGAGCCGGAGCCGGCCGCGGAGCCGGATGCCTGGACCGCCCCCGTCGACGCGCCGGAGACCAGCGCTCCCGCGATCATTACCGCCCGCCGGGTGGCGCAGGCGGTGCGCGCCTGGACCACCACGGGGGACGCGACCGGCCGGATCTGGCGCCCCGGGGACGTCCTGATCCTGGTCCGGAAGCGCGGGCCCGCCTTCGAGGAGGTGATCCGCGCCCTGAAGGGCATCGGCGTCCCGGTCGCCGGGCAGGACCGGCTCGAGGTCTCCGCGCACATCGCCGTGGCCGACCTGGTCGCCGCCGGCCGGGCGGGGCTCCTGCCGGCCGACGACCTGACCCTCGCGACCGCCCTCAAGACGCCGCTCGTTGGCCTCACCGACGACGACCTGGTGCGGATCGCGGCCCGCCGCGACCTCGCCGAGACCCTGGAGGATGCGCTGCACCGCCACGCCGAAGCGGGCGACGCGGCCGCGCGGCGCGGGCTCGAGGCCCTGTCGGGCTGGATCGCGCTGGCGGGGCTCCACGGCCCGTTCGGCTTCTACGCCCGGCTCCTCGGGCCGCAGGGCGGCCGGGCCAAGCTGGTGGCCCGCCTCGGCGGCGAGGCCGGGGACGCCATCGACGTGTTCCTCGCCGCCGCCGCCCAGGCCGAGACCGGCGAGGACGCCCCGTCGCTGGGCGGCTTCCTCGCCCGCTACGTCGGGGCCGAGGCCGGGCACACGGTCAAGCGCGACCTCGAATCGGGCCGCGACGAGGTCCGGGTCATGACGGTCCACGGCGCCAAGGGCCTGGAGGCGCCGGTCGTGGTGATCCTCGACGGGTGCGAGCCCCTCGGCCGCAACGACCCGCCCCTGCTCCCGCTCCCGGCGACGGAGATCGCCCTGCCGCCGGTCTGGTCGGGGGGGCGGACCCAGGACTGCGCCGCCACCGACGCGGCGCGCGCGGCCCTGCTCGCCAAGGCGCGGCAGGAGCACAACCGCCTGCTCTACGTCGCCATGACCCGGGCGGCCGACCGGCTGATCGTGGCGCCCTTCCGCGGCCACGAGCGCGAGACCGAGGCGGCGTGGTGCCGGATGATCCACGCGGGCCTCGAGGCGGCGCTCGGCGCCGGCCGCTCGCTGGAACTCCCCTACGGCCCCGCGACCCTCTGGCAGGACGGCGCCCCGGCGGGTCCCGCTCCCGCCGCGGCGGCGCCCGCGTCCGGGCCGGAGGCCGAGCTCGAGCCGGACTGGCTGCGCGGGCCGGTCCCGCCGGAGCCGGCCTTCGAGGCCCTGAACCCGTCCGGCGCCTTGCAGGCGGCGGACGGCGCGCGCGTGCCGCCGCCGCGTCTCGCCGACGCGCAGGCCCGCCGCCGGGGAATCCTGACCCACGCCCTGCTGCAGCACCTGCCCCGGGTCGAGCCCGCCCGCCGGGAGACGGCCGGGCGCGCCTTCGTGCGGGCCCGGGCGCCCGGGCTGCCGCGCGCGGCCGCGCCCGCGATCGTCCGGTCGGTCCTCCGGATCGTCGACGCCCCGGAGCTGGCGCCGCTCTTCGCGCCGGACGCCCGCGCGGAGGTGGCGCTCTCGGGGCGGGTCCGGGCCGGCGGTACGGACCGGGTGGTTCAGGGTCGCGTCGACCGCCTCGCCGTGACGGCGGACGCGGTGCACCTCGCCGACTTCAAGACCGGCCGCCCGCCCGAGCCCGGCGCGCCGCTGCCGGCCGCGGAGGCCGGCCAGATCGCCCTCTACGCGCGCCTCCTCGCGCAGATCTATCCGGGCCGGACGATCCGCCCGCTCCTCGTCTGGACCTCGGGCCCCGTGATCCGGACCCTGGACCCCGACGACGTCGCGGCGGCCCTGGACCGGATCGGCATCGAAGCGTGACGCGTCGCCCCCGGCCGGGCGCCCGGGGGCGGCCCGCATGCGCCAGCGCACATCGCGGCGCGCCCGTGTGTCGACAGGGCGCCCCGTCCCGGCCGCCGGAGCCCGCCCCCGGGGACCGGACTTCTTGACCGCGCGCCGGGCCGTCGCCAATTCTGACGGGACCGCGCGGGCCTCTGCCCGTTCGACGCCGCCCGACGGGCGGCGGATTCCGAAAGGTGACGTTATGGCGACGGTGAAAGTAACCGACGCGAGCTTCGAGCAGGACGTTCTCAAGTCCGCCGAGCCCGTCGTGGTGGATTTCTGGGCGGAGTGGTGCGGCCCGTGCCGTCAGATCGGCCCGGCCCTCGAGGAGATCGCGACCGACCTGCAGGGCAAGGTGAAGATCGCCAAGGTCAACGTCGACGAGAACCCGCAGATCGCCGCCCAGTACGGCATCCGCTCGATCCCGACGCTGCTGCTCTTCAAGAACGGCGAGCGGGTGGACCAGAAGGTCGGCGCCGCCCCGAAGGGCGACCTGTCGCGCTGGATCGGCGCCCAGACTGCCTGAAGCGCCTTCGAGGCCCTGAACGACGAAAAGAAAGCCCGGCCGCGAGGCCGGGCTTTCTCGGTTTCGAGCCCAAGATTGTTCTTGAGGGATCCCGGAGCGAAGTCCGGGATCCCGCGTCCGGTCTCAGTACGAGCCGAACTTGTAGTTCAGGCCGGCGCGGACGACGGCGAAGGCGTTCTCGTTCCGGCTGGCGCCGGCGAGCGAGTACACCGGCACCAGGCCGACCGGGGAGATCGCGGCGCCGACCAGCGGCGCCTGGGCGCGGCCGTTGTTGTTGTCGAGGTTCACGTACAGGCCTTCCACCTTCAGCGTCACGGCCGAGGAGCGGAAGAAGTTCAGGAACGAGTCGGTGGGCAGGGCGTACTCGACACCGCCGCCGACGGTCCAGCCGGTCTTGAAGTCGTTCCGGCGGCCGGCGAAGTTCTGCAGGCCGACGCGAGCGCCGTCATCCGTGCCGGTGGCGTAGGCGAAACCACCCGTGGCGTACACGAGGGTCCGGTCGAAGGCGTAACCGAGACGACCGCGGACAGTGCCGAAGAAGTCGATGGTGTTGAGCGTGCCGTTGACCGGGATGAAGCCCGGGTTGATCGCCGCGGCGTTCGTGGCGAAGCGGGCGCGACGGCCGAAGTCGAGGTACTGGGCGTCAGCCTCGAAGCCGATCACGGCGCCGGAGCCCGGGGTCAGCTGCCAGTTGTAGCCGATCTGGCCACCGCCCGAGAAACCTTCGCGGCTGTCGTTGCTGTAGATCAGCGACGAGCCGTTCGGCAGCAGGGCCTGGTAGGGGACGAGACCGCCCGGCACCAGAGCGACCGGGTTGCCGGGCGTCTGGACGAAGCCGCGGGTGGAGTTGCTGCTGGCGTCGAACGCGTAGCCGGCGTTGATACCGAAGTAGGCACCGGTCCAGGTGAACACCGGAACGGGGGTGAACACCGGCGGCGGCGCGGCGCGGCGCGGCAGATCGGCGGCCGAAGCGGCAGCCGTGAGCGCGGTGAACGCCGCGAGAGAGGTGAGAAGCTTCTTCATTACTGTGATCCCCAGCATAAGCCCGATCGAGGGGGAAATTATGCGATCGGGCCCCGCGAGGATGTAGCTTAGCTGCCACAGCGGGAGGAAAGCGTGGCCGTGGGCGGGTCTCCATCCGGGCGATTGCGGCGATTCGACGGATTTTCGAATGCAGAATCCGAATTGCACAGGTGTCCGGCGTGCCGGCCACTAGATACAGCCGGCGCACGGGGAGTCGCCAGACTGGAGACGACTCAGACCGGCGGCGTGTCGTTGGCGGCGAGAACCATGCCGGCCAAGTAGAGCGATCCGCAGATCAGGATCCGCGGAGGGCGCTCGAAGGCGATGTCCCGCACCAGGGCGAGGGCTGCCTCGATGCTCGGTGCCGCGTAGGTCGAGAGGCCGACCTCCTCGCCGATCCGCGCGACCTCCTCGGCCGGGCGCGCGGCCATCGTTCCGGTGATCGGAACGGCCACAAGGGCCCGGGCCAGACCCACGAAGTTGCGCAGGAAGCCGTCGGCGTCCTTCGTGCCGAGCAGGCCGACCACGAGGACGAGCGGCACGTCGCTCTTCTCGCCGAGATCCGCCATGGCGGCGGCGAGGATCCGGCCGCCGTCGATGTTGTGGCCGCCGTCGAGCCAGAGCTCGGTGCCGGGATCGAGCTGGGCGGCCAGTCGGCCGCGCCCGAGACGCTGCAGCCGGCCGGGCCACTCGACCTCGGTCAGCCCCCGCTCCAGGGCCGCCGTCCCGATATCGCCGAACCCGGCGGCGCGCAGCGCGGTGATCGCCGTTCCGGCGTTGACCAGCTGATGGCGCCCGGCGAGGCGCGGCCGCGGGAGGTCGAACAGGTCGGTCTCGTCCTGGTAGACGAGCCGGCCGCGCTCCTCGTGCACGGAGAAGTCCTGATTACCGACCAGCACGGGCCCGGCACCGACGGCTTCCGCGCGCCGGCAGAGGACGGCGTCGGCCTCGGCGTAGTCCTGGGCGGCGATCACCGCCGGGCAGCCGCGCTTGAAGATCCCGGCCTTCTCGGTCGCGACCGACTCGACCGTGTCGCCGAGATACTCGGCATGGTCGCGGCCGATCGGCGTCACCACCGCGCAGGCCGGCCGGTCGATCACGTTGGTGGCGTCGAGCCGGCCGCCGAGGCCGACTTCCAGGAGCAGCACGTCGGCGGGGCTCTCCGAGAAGAGCAGGAACGCCGCGGCCGTGGTGATCTCGAACATCGTGATCGGCTCGCCGGCATTGGCGCCCTCACAGCGCGCGAAGGCGTCGGCCAGACGGTCCTCGTCCACGAAGTGCCCGCCGCCGATCCCGCCGATGCGCATCCGCTCGTGGAATCGCACGAGGTGCGGGGAGGTGTAGACGTGGGCGGCCAGGCCGCCGGCCTCCAGGATCGACCGCATGAACGCGATGGTCGAGCCCTTGCCGTTGGTGCCGGCCACGTGGATCACGGGCGGCAGGCGGCGCTCCGGATGGTTCAGCCGCGCGAGCAGCCGCTCGATGCGGCCGAGCGATAGGTCGATGGTGCGGGGGTGGAGCGCCAGGAAGCGCGCCATCAGGGCGTCGGACGAGGCCATCGCCGGGCTCAGGCCGCCTCGGAGGCCGCGGCCGGTGCGCCGGCCTGGGACACGTTGGTCAGGAGACTGCAGAGACGCGCGATCGTCTCCTTGAGCTGGTGCCGGTGGACCACCTGATCGACCATGCCGTGCTCGCGCAGGTACTCCGCCCGCTGGAAGCCGTCCGGCAGCTTCTCCCGGATCGTCTGCTCGATCACCCGCGGTCCCGCGAAGCAGATCAGGGCACCCGGCTCGGCGAGGTGGACGTCGCCCAGCATCGCGTAGGAGGCGGTGACGCCGCCGGTGGTCGGGTTCGTCAACACCACGATGTAGGGGAGCCGCGCCGCGTTGAGCCGGCGCACCGCCACGGTGGTCCGCGGCATCTGCATCAGGGAGAGGATGCCCTCCTGCATCCGCGCGCCGCCGGAGGCCGCGAACAGCACGTAGGGCGTGCGCTTCTCCAGAGCCGTCTCGGCGCCGCGCACGAAGGCCTCGCCCGCCGCCATGCCCAGCGACCCGGCCATGAAGCCGAATTCCTGCGCGGCCAGCGTCATCGGCAGGCCGCCGACCCGGCCGAAGCCGATCTTGAACGCGTCCTGCAGGCCGGTCTTGGCCCGGGCCTCCTTGAGCCGGTCGACGTAGCGCTTCTCGTCGCGGAACTTCAGCGGGTCGGGGGCGACTTCGGGCAGGGCCACGTCGATCCAGGTACCCTCGTCGAACATCATCTTCAGGCGCGCCTGGGCGCCCATCTTCAGGTGATGCTCGGAGCCGGGGATCACCCAGTGATTGGCCTCCACCTCCTTGTGAAAGACCATCTGCCCCGTGTCCGGGCACTTGACCCAGAGGTTCTCGGGCGTCTCGCGCTTGAACAAGGTCTTGATCCGGGGGCGCACCACCTCCGAGATCCAGTTCATCGGTTCGACCATCGACTCGCGTCCGTCCGCTTCAAGCCCGCGCAGATATCAGGTGCGGCGCGCGCCGCCGCCAGGGGTGCCCGGCCCGCCCGTCAGGCGGCCCGCCCGACGCCCGCCGACCGCACGCCCGCGGCGAGTTCGCGCACCAGCTCGGTCACCGCCCCGACGCTTCCGGCCTGCGGCCGGCCCTCGCCGTCGAGGGAGCGCACCAGGGCGTCCACCAGCGCGGAGCCGACCACGACGCCGTCGGCGCCCTTGGCGATCGCCGCGGCGTGCGCGCCGGTCTTGACGCCGAAGCCCACGACGACGGGCAGGTCTGTGTGGCGGCGGATGCGGGCGACCGCCTCGGAGACCTTGCCGAAATCCGGTGTCGCCGTCCCGGTGATGCCGGTGATCGACACGTAGTAGACGAAGCCCGCCGTGTTCGCGAGGACGGCCGGCAGACGCCGCTCGTCGGTCGTCGGCGTGGCGAGGCGGATGAAGGCGAGGCCCTTGCCGAGGGCCGGCAGGCACAGCTCGGCATCCTCCTCGGGCGGGAGATCGACGACGATCAGCCCGTCGATGCCGGCCGCCACCGCGTCGTCGAGGAAGCGGTCGACGCCGTAGGTGTGGATCGGGTTGTAGTAGCCCATCAGCACGACGGGCGTGGTGTCGTTGCCGGCGCGGAAGCGGCGCACGAGGTCGAGGGTGCCCGACACAGTCTGGCCCGCCTTGAGCGCCCGCAGGCCGGCGGCCTGGATCGCCGGGCCGTCCGCCATCGGGTCGGTGAACGGCAGGCCGAATTCCAGGATGTCGGCGCCGGCGCCCGGCAGCGCCTTCAGGACCTCCAGAGAGGTCTCGGGATCGGGATCGCCGGACATCACGTAGGTGACGAGGACGGACCGGTTCTCCGCGCGGGCGCGGGCGAAGGTGGCGTCGATGCGGCTCGGCATGGTCGGTCGATATTCGCTTCTGCAGGGCCGCCGACGGCCCGGGGTTGCACCCGCGCTACACCAAAGGCATCGGCCCGTGAAGCGGGCGGGCCCGCGGCGACCCCGGGCGAAGGCGTCCCGGAGGCCCGGCCGCCCGCGAGACGCGGCCATGCGCGCGGGCCGGTTGCCGGGACGGCGGCGCCGGCCTAGCCCTCGCCCATGCCCGAGTCAGCCCTCCCGTCGCGCCCCCTGGCGGCGCTCCTGTTCGACATGGACGGGACGATCATCAGCTCGATCGCCTCCGCGGAGCGGATCTGGTCGCGCTGGGCCGAGGCGCACGGCCTCGACGCGGCGTCCTTCCTGCCGACGATCCACGGCGTGCAGTCGGTCGAGACCATCCGGCGGCTGAACCTGCCGGGCGTCGATCCCGTGGCCGAGGCCGCCGCGATCACCGAGGCCGAGATGGCGGATGTCGACGACATCGTGGCCATCCCGGGGGCGCGGGCCTTCCTGGAGGCGCTGCCGCGCCACCGCTGGGCGATCGTCACCTCGGCGCCCCGGCGGCTGGCGGAGCGCCGCCTCGCGGCGGCCGGCATGCCGGTCCCCGACCTTCTCGTGGCCGCCGAGGACGTAGCGCGGGGCAAGCCCGCGCCGGACTGCTTCCTGCTGGCGGCCGGACGCCTCGGCGTCGCGGCGGCGGATTGCCTCGTGTTCGAGGACGCCCCGGCCGGCATCCGTGCGGCCGAGGCCGCGGATGCGGCCGTCGTGGTCGTCACCGCCACCCATCACGAGCCGGTGAGGACCAATCATCCCACGATTGCCGACTACACCGGGCTGCGCGTCGCGGCCGCGGCGGAGGGGATCCGGGTGACACGGACCGCCTGAGCCTTTCCATCCCGGCCGCGGACCGCTGGCGGCCGGTCCCGCCCGGTCGTATCGCCCGCATGCGGCGCACGGATCGCGGTGAAGGGACAGAGGCATGGCAACGATCGATCGACGCCGCGTGCTCGGGGCGGTCGCCGCCGGCGCCGCCGCGGGCCTCGGCCCCGCCGCGGCCGCCGAGGCGCAGCCGGACCCGCTGTTCCCGCTCGCGCAGGCCACCATCCCGATCCTGGGCGAGTCGCAGGTCTTCCCGGTCCGCCGGATCTACTGCATCGGCCGCAACTACGCGGCCCATGCCCGCGAGATGGGCTCCGACCCGTCGCGCGAGCCGCCCTTCTTCTTCCAGAAACCGGCGGATGCCGTGCAGGTCGTGGCGGGCGGCGTCGCCGAGCATCCCTACCCGTCGCTGACCCAGAACTACCACCACGAGATCGAGCTCGTCGCCGTGCTGAAGTCGGGCGGCCGCGACATCCCGGCCGCGCAGGCGCTCGACCACGTCTACGGCTACGCCACCGGCCTCGACATGACCCGCCGGGACCTCCAGCGCGGGATGGGTAACCAGAAGAAGCCGTGGGAGATCGGCAAGAGCTTCGACCGTTCCGCGCCCATCACGCCGATCCTGCCCGTCGTCCGGGCCGGGCATCCAACCCGCGGCCGCATCCGGCTCGCCGTGAACGGCACCGTGCGGCAGGACGCCGACCTGTCGGAGATGATCTGGTCGGTGGCCGAGCAGATCGCGGAGCTGTCGCGGGCCTTCGAGCTCAAGGCCGGCGACATCGTCTTCTCCGGGACGCCCGAGAATGTCGGGCCGGTCGTCCGCGGGGACGTGCTCGCGGGCTCGATCGCGGGCCTGCCGGACCTGTCGATCCGCATCGTCTGATCCCGCATCGTTTGACGCTCCCCCCGCGGCGACGCGGCGCCGGCGGGACGACGACTTTCCCTGCCGGCGGCGCGGCTCTATCCCGTACGGATCCGCGGGGGCAGGAGCAGCGCGCGTATGACCAAGCCCGACGGCGTGCCGCCGAACCTCTTCGACACCGCCGAGGGACGCCGTCTCGTGGAGGCACGCTCCGATCCGGCGTGGCGCCGCTGGGGGCCGTATCTCAGCGACCGGCAATGGGGCACGGTGCGGGAGGATTACAGCCCGGGTGGCGACGCCTGGGACTACCTGCCCCACGACCATGCCCGGTCCCGCGCCTATCGCTGGGGCGAGGACGGGATCGGCGGCTTCGGCGACCGCCACCTGAACTGGTGCCTGTCCCTGGCGCTCTGGAACGGGCGCGACCCGATCCTGAAGGAGCGGCTGTTCGGCCTGACCAACCAGGAAGGCAACCACGGCGAGGACGTCAAGGAACTCTACTACTACCTCGACGGAATCCCGACCCACGCCTTCATGCGGATGCTGTACAAGTACCCACAGGCGGCATTCCCTTACGAGTCCCTGGTCGAGGAGAATGCGCGGCGCGGCCTCGACGACCCGGAATTCGAGCTCCTCGATACCGGCCTGTTCGACCAGGGCCGCTACTTCGACGTCGAGATCGCCTACGCCAAGGCCGCGCCCGACGACATCCTGATGCGGGTCACCGCCACAAATCGCGGCCCGGACGCCGCCGACCTGACGCTGCTGCCGCAGCTCTGGGCCCGCAACACGTGGTCGTGGAAGCAGGGCACGCCGAGGCCGGAACTGATGGCCGGGTCGGAGGGCTCGGTCTGGGCGCGCCACCCCGAGATGCCGACCTTCCGCTTCTTCGCCGAGGGCGCGGGCGACCTGCTGTTCACCGAGAACGAGACGAACACGCACCGGCTGTTCGGCAGCGGCCCCGCCGAGGGCTTCTACAAGGACGGCATCGACCGCCGCGTCGTGGGCGGCGACCGGGCCGCCGTCAACGCGCTGTCCGGCACGAAGTGCGCCGCCCGCTACGACCTGCATCTCGGCCCGGGCGAGACGCGGAGCGTGCGCCTGCGCCTGCGCGCCGAGACCGCGCCGGGCGAGCCCTTCGCGGATTTCGACGCGGTCTTCGCCGCCCGCGAGGCGGAGGCCGACGATTTCTACGGGGCGCTCCAGGCGCCGATCGCCGACCCAGAGATGCGGCTCGTGCAGCGGCAGGCGCTCGCCGGCATGCTCTGGTCGAAGCAGCTCTACCATTACGACGTGCGCGAGTGGCTCGCCGGCGACCCGGCGCAGCCCGCTCCGGCGCCGGAGCGGCGGCACGGCCGCAACAGCGACTGGGCTCACCTGCGCGCCAACGACATCATCTCGATGCCGGATGCCTGGGAGTACCCCTGGTTCGCCTCCTGGGATCTTGCTCTCCAGGCGATCGTGTTCGGGCTCATCGATCCCGACTTCGCCAAGAACCAGCTCCTGCTCCTGGTCGACGAGGCCTACACCCACCCGAACGCCGCGCTGCCGGCCTACGAATGGGGCTTCGGGGACGCCAATCCGCCGGTCCACGCGCTGGCCGCCTGGCGGGTGTTCGAGCTGGACCGGGCCCTCACCGGCGAGCCGGACCACGCCTTCCTCAAGCGGATCTTCAACAAGCTCACCTTGAACTTCACGTGGTGGGTGAACCGGAAGGATTCCGACGACCGCAACCTATTCCAGGGCGGGTTCCTCGGCCTCGACAACATCGGCATCTTCGACCGGTCGAAGCCGGTGGGAGACGGCGCCACGCTGACCCAGTCCGACGCGACCGCCTGGATGGCGACCTACGCGCTGAACCTGATGCGGATCGCCATCGAGCTGGCCCTCGACGACCCGACCTTCGAGGACATGGCGGAGAAGTTCTTCGAGCACTTCCTCCTCATCGCCGGCGCCACCGGCGCGGGCGTGTGGGACGAGCCGGACGGCTTCTTCTACGACGTGATCGAGACCCGCGACGGCCAGCGCCTCCCGATCCGGGCCCGGACCATGGTCGGCCTGATCCCGATCTTCGCGGTGGCGGTGATCAATGAGTGCGACCTCGCGCGGCTGCCGTCCCTGCGCAGCCGGATGGTGTTCTTCCTCAAGAACCGCCCGGACCTCGCGACGCTGGTCTCGCGCTGGAACGAGCCCGGCGAGGGTCAGACGGCGCTGCTGTCGCTGCTGCGCGGGCACCGGCTGAAGGCCCTGCTCCACCGCGCCCTCGACCCGAACGAGTTCCTGTCGGATTACGGGCTGCGCGCCGTGTCCCGCGTCTACGCGGACGAGCCGTTCTGCTTCGCGTGGAACGGGCGGGACCTGGGGCTCGCCTACGAGCCGGCCGAGTCGCGCTCGCGCCTGTTCGGCGGCAACTCGAACTGGCGGGGCCCGGTGTGGATGCCGGTCAACTACCTGCTCATCGCCGGGCTGAACCGCTTCCACGACTATTACGGCCCCGACTTCCGCGTCGAGGCGCCGACCGGGTCGGGCCGGACCTACGCGCTCCGGGAGATCGCCGCCCACCTGTCACGGCGCCTGATCAGCCTCTCGACCCGTCGCCCGGACGGGCGCAGGCCGGTCTACGGCGACAGCCGGATCGAGCAGGAAGACCCGCATTTCCGCGATCTCGTCCTGTTCTACGAATACTATCACGGGGATAGCGGCCGCGGGGTCGGCGCGTCGCACCAGACCGGGTGGTCCGGGCTCGTGGCCCTGATGATCCAGGAAGTGGCGACCGCCGCCGCCGAGGCGCAGACTCCGCCCTGGCCGTGAGGGTCGGTCGCCGGCCTGGCGCGCCGGCGACCGACGCGACGTCACTCCGCGGCCTGCTGCATCCGCAGGCGCTGGCCCTGACCGATCTGGCGGGAGATCGTCGAGCGGCGGGCGCTGTAGGCGGCCGAGACCAGCGGGTAATCGACGGGCAGGCCCCACTTGGCCTTGTAGGCCTCGGGCGTGAGGCCGCGCATCGTCAGGTGGCGCCGCAGCGCCTTGTAGGGCTTGCCGTCCTCGAAGCTGATGAGCGTGTCGGGCCGGATCGAGGCCTTTATCTGCGCCTCGGTCGGCCGCCGGACCTGCGGCTCCGCCGGCTGGTCCAGAGCCGTGATCGAGCGGTGTACCTCGGAGAGCAGGTCGGGCAACGTTCCCGCCGGGACGCTGTTGCGCGTGACGTAGGCGCTCAGGATCTTTGCGGCGAGTTCGACGCTCGGCGATGTCATCTGCATGGTCGTCACCTCGATTCTACGTGTTTCGGATGTGGCGCTCGTCGGTTTCCGTCGGGCTCTTCGCCGCCGACGGCCGGTGCATGTCCCTGAGACGTTCTCGGCTCCGGCCGGAGGCGGCGGATGGGCTTATTATGCGCCCGTCCGCCGTCGCTACAACCGAGCCGCGCATTTATCGCGCCGATATTTCTACTTAGGATTGAGATTTAGGGTCAACGACGAATCAACGGGCGCGTCGTTGTTCCGGCTCAAGTGCGGTATTGAGGACTCACCTGCCCGTCCGGGCGCGCTGGAGAACGCGAACACATGGAGGTCCTGGTCGTCGGAGCCGGCGTCGTCGGGCTCGCCACCGGGCGGGCGCTCGCTCTGCGCGGGCACGCCGTCATCGTGGCGGAAGCGGAGGACGCCTTCGGCACGGGAGTCTCGTCCCGGAGCTCCGAGGTGATCCACGCCGGCATGTACTACCCGGGCGGATCCGAGCGCGCGCACCACTGCGTCGAGGGCGCCCGGCAGCTATACAACTTTTGCGCGAGTCACGGCGTTCCGCATCGCGCGTGCGGCAAGCTGATCGTCGCGTCCGACGACGGGGAGGCCGAGAAGATCGCGGCGATCCGCCGCCAGGGCGAGGCCAACGGCGTCCCGGGCCTCGAAATCCTCGACGGGAGCGCCGCCCGCCGGCTGGAGCCGAATCTCGCCTGCACCGTGGCGCTGCACTCGCCGCGCACCGGCGTCGTGGATAGCCACGCGCTGATGCTCGCCCTGCTCGGTGAGATCGAGGATCACGGCGGCGCGCTCGCCCTGCGCACGCCCGTCGAGGACCTGAGCCGGCGGGCCGGTCAGTGGCAGGCCGCGTTCGGCGGAGCCGAGCCCGGCACGATGGCCTTCGACGCCGTGGTCAACGCCGCGAGCTTCGGCGCGCCGGCCCTGGCCGCCCGCACGGAGGGCTACCCGGCCGAGCGCGTGCCGACGCTGCGCCTCGCTCGCGGCAACTACTTCGGCTGCACCGGCAAGCCGGCCTTCTCGCGCCTGATCTACCCGGCGCCCCGGATCGACGGCGGCCTCGGCATCCACCTGACCCTGGACCTCGCCGGCCGCACCCGCTTCGGGCCCGACGTGGAGTGGGTCGACGGGTTCGACTACCGGGTCGATCCCGGGCGCGCGGAGGCCTTCTACGGCGCGATCCGGCGCTACTGGCCCGGCCTGCCCGACGGCGCGCTGTATCCGGACTACGCGGGCCTGCGGCCGAAGCTGACCGGCCCGGGCGAGGCGGCGGCCGATTTCCGGATCGACGGGCCGGCCGAGCACGGCCTGCCGGGGCTCGTGCACCTGTTCGGGATCGAGAGCCCGGGCCTGACCTCCAGCCTGTCGCTCGCCGAGGCGGTGGCCGACCGGCTGGACGCCTGAGCCTCAGAACAGCAGGTGCAGCGCCAGGGGCGCGAGGACCGCCGTCAGGAAGGCGTTGAGCCCCATGGCGATGCCCGCGAAGGTGCCGGCGACCTCGCTGACCTGGAAGGCGCGGGCCGTCCCGATGCCGTGGGCCGCGAGCCCGGCCGCGAAGCCGCGGGCGCGCATGTCGCTGATCCGCAGGAGGTTCATCATCGGCGTCACGAGGATCGCCCCGATGATGCCGGTGAGGATCACCAGGATCGCCGTGAGCGTCGGGTCGCCGCCGAGCGCCTCAGCGATGCCCATCGCCACGCCCGAGGTCACCGATTTCGGCGCCAGCGAGACGAGGATCGGCTGCGGGATGTCGAGGAGCCGCGCGAGGCCGATCACCACGGCGAGGGTGGTGGCCGAGCCGGCCGCGAGGGCCGCCAGCATGGGCGCGAGGGCACGCAGGACGGTCGCCCGCCGCTCGTAGAGGGGCATCGCCAGAACCACGGTGGCGGGTCCGAGCAGGAAGTGGACGAACTGCGCGCCCTCGAAATAGGCCCCGTAGGGCGTGCCGGTGATGGCCAGGACCGCCCCGACCAGGACGACCGTGATGAGGACGGGGTTGGCGATCGGGTGCCGGCCGGTCGCGGCGGCGATCCGGTCCGCCAGGACGTAGGCGGTCAGCGTCACGGTGAGCCACAGGAGCGGCGTCTTGGCGAGGTAGACCCAGAGCGAGAAGTCGCCGCCCACGCGTCAGGACTCCCCGTCGGTGCCGCGGCGCTCGACCAGGGCGGCGACGGCGCGGAAGACCAGGACGGTGACCAGCAGCGACAGCGCCGTCGAGACGACCAGCACGAGCGCCAGCTTGGCGCCCTGGGCGCGCAGCAGGTCGAGGCGGCCGACGACGCCGACGCCCGCGGGAACGAACAGGAGCGACAGGTTCATCAGCAGCCCGCGCGCGGTCGTCTCGAGCGTGCCGTCGGTGAGCGGCTTCGGCAGCACGCGCGGCAGTCCGAGGCGGGCGTTGTCGCGGAGCAGCAGGAACGCGAACATCAGGCCCATGCCGATCACCGGGCCCGGGATCGGAACGCCCGCGCCGCGGGCGAGGGCCTCGCCCAGCAGCTGCGCGAGCAGGATCAGGGCCAGACTGGCGATCATTGCGGGCGGCCGGGGCTAGGCGGCCGCGACGCCCTGCTGTCCGCTGCGCCGGGCCGCCGCGACGGCGGCCTCGTCGAAGCCGAGCAGGCGGCCGAGGCGCTCGACCAGGGCCTCTTCGAACTCGTCGACGTGGCCGTCCGCCGCCGCGACCGACCACGCCATGGTCAGCAGCTCCTCGCGCTCGGACCGGTCGGCCTCGTGCGGGATCATCTCCACGAGGCTCGCCACGTCGCGCACCTCCGCGTCCATGGCGGCGGCGCGCTCGATCAGCGCCCGCGCCGCGTCCGGACCGTCGGCGTAGTGGCCCTGCACGAGGCGCGAGAGGCGCTCGCTCTCGGCCGGCGCCAGGATGCCGTCGACGCGGGCGACGTGGACGAGGAGCGCGGTGGCCGCCAGATGCGTCTCATCCACGGCCTCCTGCGTGCCGACGCCGAGAGCCTCGGCCGCGTAGGCGCGCAGGCGTGCGATCAGGGACATGGCGGCTCCGGGGGATCGTGCACCGCAACAGTTCGGGCCACGGCGGCGCGCCGTCAAGGACGCCGCCGCACGTCGCGCCGGACCGTGGCGCGGTTGCATCGCCGGCGCAGCGCTCACGTGCGGGCTGCGGCCTCCGCCCCCGTCACCAGCGGGGCGAGGATCGCCTCGGCCGTCCGCACGGTGGCGGGCCCGGCCTCGAAGGGGGTGCCGGCACTGAAGGGCGGTGCCGGGGCGTACTCGGCGACGAGCTGCGCGGTGCGCGCGTAGGCGTCCCCGCGCAGGCGCGCGGCGAGCGCCAGCCCGAGATCGAGCCCCGCCGAGACCCCGGCCGCGGTGACGCGGTCGCGGTCGAAGACGACGCGCTCCGCCACCGGCCGGGCGCCGAGGAGCGGCAGAACCGCGTCGCGCACGCACCAGTGCGACGTCGCGCGGTAGCCGCGCAGCAGGCCCGCCGCGCCGAGGATCAGCGATCCGGTGCAGACGCTGGCGATCCAGCCGGCCCGGGCGGCGCGGTCGCGCAGGAACGCCAGGAGCGCCGCGTTGCCCATCTGCGCGGGCGTGCCGTCGCCTCCGGGGACGAACAGGACGTCGAGATCCGCCGGGCAGGTCGCGAAGCCGTGGGTCGCCACCAGGGTGAGGCCGGTGTCGCTCGTCACCGGACCGGCCTCTGCGCCGACGAGGTGGAGGCTGCCGGGGGCGAGGCCCGCGAGGAAGGTCTGCGGCCCCACGAGATCGAGCGCGGTCAGGCCGGGATAGACCAGCATGGCGATCCGGACGGGACGGTCCGGCGGGACCGGCGCCGGATTGCCGACGGTGGCCGCCAGGGCCGGACGGAGCGGCGCGGCCAGGGCGGCCGCGAGCGCGGCCGCGACGAGATCGCGGCGGGTCTCCGGCGCGGTCACGGGCGCGCCGGGCGGCTCACAGGGTCCAGGCCGCGTCGCGGTAGGCGCTGTCCCAGAACTGCCACTCGAGCCGGGTGGCCTGCGTGAAGGCCCGGTGCATCCGCGCGCGCTCGCCCTCCGACGCGTCCAGCGCCGCGCGGTCGGTGGCGGCGATCATGGCCGCGACCGCCGCGGCGAACTCGTCGCCCGCGTAGGTGTCGATCCAGGCGCGGTACGGGTTGTCGGGCGCCGCGCGGGCGAAGATATCGTCGCCGACCGCCTTGTAGATCCAGAAGCAGGGCAACAGGGCCGCGCAGAGCACCGCGTAGGGCTCGGCGTAGGCGGTGGCCACGAGGTAGCAGACGTAGTGGTCGCAGGCCGGCGTCAGCGGCGTCGCCGCGAAGGTCTCCGGCCCGATGCCGTAGTCGCGGAAGAAGCCGCCGTGGAGGGCGCGCTCGACGACGATCGCCTCCTGCGCGGCGCGGGAGAACTGCACGATCGTGTCCGGATCCGGCGCCTTCGCGGCGGCGAGGCTCAGCGCCCGGCCGAAGCCGATCAGGTAGTGCGCGTCCTGCACGATGTAGTGCCGGAACCGGTCCTGCGGCAGCGTGCCGGCGGCGAGCTCGGCATTGAACGGCATCGACCGGATGGTCTCGTAGGCCGCGGCGTTGCGCGCCCAGGCCTCCTGGGAGAAGGCGCCCAGGGCGCCCGCCAGTCCGGGGGACGCCACGGCCTAGCCCTGCCGCTGCGCGTGGGTGACGGCGACGTGGATCAGCTCGGCGAGGGTGCGCACGCCGAGCTTCTGGCGCATCTGCGAGCAGGCGTTGGTCACGGTCTTGTAGCTCACCGACAGGTCGGCCGCGATGGCCCCGTAGGAGCGCCCCTGCGCGAGGCGCGCCAGGATCTGCTGCTCGCGGGGGGTCAGCTGCGATTCCGGCGCGCGGCGGGCATCGGCGCGCAGCATCGCCACCTCGGTCGCCAGGCGCCGGTCGAGGTAGACCTCGCCGACGCGGACCTTGGCGAAGGCCTCGAACAGCTCGGCCGAGGCGTGGTCCTTGAGGACGTAGCCGAGGGCCCCCGCCTCGAGGGCGCGGGCGACGATCACCGGGTCGTTGTGCATGCTGAAGACCAGGATGCGCGTCTCGGGTGCGACCGCCCGGATGCGCCGGATCAGGCCGAGCCCGGCCATGCCGCTGCCCTGGAAGGTCAGGTCGCAGATCACGACCGGCGGGCGGAGCCGGTGGAAGATCCGGTAGCCGCCGACGACGGTCGTCGCCTCCGCGATGGTCTCGACGCCGGAATCCTCCAGCACCCGTCGACAGCCCTGCAGGACGATGGGGTGATCATCGATGACGAGGACCGGCAGGCGGGTGGCGGCGGCGTCGATCTGGGATGCGATGGCGTTCATGCGCTCGGCGCGGTGTTGTTCTCGTCGCCCCGGTCAGGCGGAACGGGGATCGTGATCCGGACGATCGCCCCGGGGCCGGCATTGTCAAGGGCGAAGGTGCCGTCGAGGGCCTCCACACGCTCGCGCATCCCCGACAGACCGAGGCCGGTGCCGTGTTCCGGCGGGATGCCGGTGCCGTTGTCGCGGATGGTGAGGTCGATCCGGCCGCCGGTCTCGGCCGCCTCCGCCTCTACCCGGGTCGCGGCGCCGTGCCGCACGGCGTTGGTCGCGCTCTCCTGCACGCAGCGGAACACCGTGAGGTCCACGAGGTCGCCGTAGCCCCGGGCCAGCCCGTCGAACCGGCCCGCGAAGGTGATGCCGGGATGGCGCTGCCCGAAGCCGCGCAGGAGCAGGTCGAGGCAGGTCGACAGGGGCGCCTGCCCGAGGCCGTGCGGTCGCAGGCGGTTCAGGAGTTCTCGGTTGACGGTCTGGACCTGCCCGACGATGGCGCTGATCTCGGCCGCCCGGGCGGCGAGCTTCTCGCGGCTCGGCTCGGCCGCACCGGAGGCGATGCGGCCGATCGAGGCCGCGTTCGCCTCCAGGGCGAACAGGCACGGGCCGAACTCGTCGTGCAGCTCCAGGGCCGTCCGGCGGCGCTCGTCGTCCTGCGCGGTCAGGAGTTGGCGGTTGAGGCGGCCGTTGGCGGCCCGGACCTCGCCCAGGGCCTCGGCGACCTTGTTGAACCGCTCGGCGATCACCGCCAGCTCCCGCGCGCCGGGCGGCTCCAGGCGGGCGGTGTAGTCGTGATGCTCCAGCTGGGTCAGGCCGGCGCCGAGCCGCCGCAGCGGCGCGAGGATCCGGCCCAGCGCGATGTAGAGGGCGATCAGCATCGCGGCGTTGATCGCCAAAGTGGTGAGCGAGAGCGCCCGGGCGTAGCCCCAGATCTCGTCGATCTCGTCCATCGGCTGCGTGGTGATCTGCGCCGTGCCGAGCCGATGCCCGTTGACGACGATCGGCAGGACGTGGCGCTCGATCGGCGGCATGATCAGGTCGGCGAACCAGTGCGGCGCCTCCCGGTCGGCGCGCGGGGGCGGCAGCGGCCGGCCGACCTGGTCGCCGTCCGCGTCGAGCACCGCGACCCGGACGTGTCGCAGGACCTTGAAGCGCAGGTCGAGGGTCTGGAGCAGCGTGTCGGGCGCGGCTGTGTCCGACAGGCGGATCGTGTCGGCCACCAGAGACTCGACGGTGGCGAGTGACGCGCGGGTCTCGACGCGCACCGCCGACCGGGCGTTCAGCACGATGACCGCGCAGGAAATCACGGCCGCGAAGGCGTCGATGAGCAGGACCACCGCGACGAGCCGCGCGCGGGTGGACCACGCCGACCAGGGCCAGCGGCGGAGCCGGAGACCGTCCGGCGCGGCGGCCGTCTCGGAACGCGGGGGCAGGTTCGGGCGGGTATCCACGCGGTGACGCATAGCGACCGCGCCGGCGAAGTCCATCGTGCCCGCGGCGGGCGGCGCGCGGGCTGCCGGCCCGAACGCGCTCGGGCCGCACCGCCCGCACCGGCGCCAACGGCCCGAACACCGAATCTTAAGCGGCACGGCGTAATCTTGTGGATAGCCGCGCCAGGACTGGCTGGGCAGGCAATTCGGACCGACATCATTGCGCCGTATTGCAGCTCCTCTATCGCCACGAGAGTCGAACCACCTTCGAATCCTCGGGGTGTGGCGGCCGGTGAAGGGGAGCCCGGTCGCGCGCGGCGTGTATCGTGTCAGGGACCCCGGCCTATGATCGATCTCAACCTCGACCCGTCCGAGACCCGGCCCGACCGGATGTCGCCGGCCAAGCCCGGGCCGTCGCTGAATCTCAAGGTCGTGCTGTTCGGCGTGGCCGGCGCGAGCGCGCTTGTCGGCTTCGGCGTCGCCGCCTCGACGGTGATGGCCGGGCTCGCGGCCCCGACACCCGTCAAGATCGTCGCGTCCCGGCAGGCCGCGGACTGGCCGGAGCTGAAGGACGGGCTGCCCGCGATCAAGGGCTCCGTCCAGGCGGCCGCCGCCCCGGCGCAGCCCGCCAAGCCGGAGACGCCGGCGCTCAGGATGGTGTCGCTGCCGGAAGCCTTCGCGGCGATCACGCCTGCCCCGAAGGCACCCGCGCCCGCCCCGCAGCCCGCGAAGGTCGCCGCGGCCCCCGTCGCGCCGACGCAGCGCATCCCGGTCCCGACTCCCGTCACGCCTGTCACGGCCGCGCGGGAAGTCGCGCCGCTGGTGCCGGTCCGCACGGCCGCGCTTCAGACGCCCCGGGCCTCCGAGACGGTCCGCGCCCGCGAGCTCGTCGAGCCGGCCGCACCGAAGCCGGCGCCTGTGGTGGAGAGCACCGAACGTTTGGACAGGGCCGAGCGGGCGGAGAAGGCGGAGCGCGCTGAGAAGACCGAGCGTGCGGAGAAGGCCGAGCGGTCCGACAAGCCCGAGCGCAGCGAGAAGCCCGCGCCCAAGGCGGCGGCCCGCAAGACGCCGGCGCCGACGCGGACCGCCGACAAGGCGAAGGGCGTCCCGACCGCGACCGTCGCCCAGGCTGAGCCGGCCGAGGCGGAGGACACCGAGGTGCTCGGGATCAAGCTTCCGTCCCTGGCACCAGCCGGGCGGAAGCTGAAGGAGAGCGTCGACGCCCTCGGCGACGCCGTCAAGAATGTCTTCTGATCCGCCGCGCCGGCCCCGATAACGGGGCCGGACGGCTCACGCGGCCCGGCGCTCAGGCCCGGCCCGTCTGGCGCCCGGCCTTGTCGCCCTTGGGCCCGGTGCGCTCGACCTTCCGCTGGTGTTTGCCGGCGCGCGGGCTCGCGAACCCCTTCGGCCCGGCAGGCGGGCCCCTGCGCTCGGCCGGCGCCCCGTCGCCCGCCAGCGCCTCGACCTGGATCTCCGGCGAACCGTTGCGGGCGAAGGATTCGGCGAAGCGCGCCGCCGCGTTGCCCCGCACCTCGAACTTGGTCTCGCGGTCGAAGATCCGGATGGCGCCGATCTCCTGGCGCCCGATGCCGCCCCGGCGGGTCAGCATCGGCAGCAGCCGGCGCGGGTCGGCGTTGTCGCGGCGGCCGAGGTTGAGCCGGAACCAGACCGCCGGCCCCATGGCGGCGATCCGCTCCGGGTCCATCGGGTCGTAGGGCGGCCGCTCGCCGCGGGGCGCGCGGCCCTCGCCCGGATCGCTGACTTCCTCGGGCGCCGGAAGGCGGGTGCGGTACACCCGGGCCAGGAGCGCGGCGAGCTCCTCCGGGCTCTTGCCGGCGAGCAGCGTCTCGGCCAGCGCGACGTCCTCCTCGGCCGGCGGCTCGGCGAAGAGCGGGTCGGAGAGCATGCGCTCGCCGTCGAGCCGACGGATCTCGTCGGCCGAGGGCGGGCCCGACCATTCGGGGCTCACCTTGGCGATGGCGAACATCTGTTCGGCCCGGCGCCGCCGGGAATTGGGGATCAGCAGCACCGAGGTCCCCTTGCGGCCGGCGCGGCCGGTGCGGCCGCTGCGGTGCTGCATGACCTCGGCGTCGTGCGGGAGGTCCGCGTGGATCACGAGGCTGAGCGACGGCAGGTCGATGCCGCGGGCTGCCACGTCGGTCGCGACGCAGACGCGGGCGCGACCGTCGCGCAGGGCCTGGAGCGCGGCGTTGCGCTCGCCCTGGCCCAGCTCGCCCGACAGCGCCACAACGGAGAAGCCCCGCTCGGTCAGGCTGGCCTGGAGGTGCCGGACGGCGTTGCGGGTGTTGCAGAAGACGATCGCGGTCTTGGCGTCCGCCTCGCGCAGCAGGTTGAGCACCACGTGCTCGGTCTCCCGCGGCATGATCCGCACCGCCCGGTAGGCGATGTCGGCGTGTCCGCGGGTCTCGCCCTTGATGGCGAGCCGCAGGGCGTCGCGCTGGTAGCGCTCGGCCAGGGCCTCGATGCCCTTCGGCAGGGTCGCGGAGAACAGGTACGTGGCCCGCTCCGGCGGCGTCGCCGAGAGGATGAACTCGATGTCCTCGCGGAAGCCGAGGTCGAGCATCTCGTCCGCCTCGTCGAGGACCACGGCGCGCAGCGCCGTCGGGTCGAGGTTGCGGCGCTCGAGGTGGTCGCGGAGGCGGCCCGGCGTCCCCACCACGATGTGGGTTCCCTCCGCGAGCATCCGGCTCTCCCGGCGCGGATCCATGCCGCCGACGCAGGCCGCGACGCGGCCGCCGGCGGGGCCGTAGAGCCAGGACAGCTCGCGCTGGACCTGCAGGGCGAGTTCCCGGGTCGGGGCGATCACCAGGGCGAGGGGCGCCGCCGGGGGCGGCAGCCGGTCGGCCTCCCCGATCAGCATGCTGGCCATGGCGAGGCCGTAGGCCACGGTCTTGCCGGACCCGGTCTGGGCCGAGACGAGGAGGTCGCGGGAGCCGGCGGCGGCTTCCAGCACGGCGGCCTGGACCGGCGTCGGGTCGGCGTAGCCGCGGTCGCTCAAGGCCCGCGCGAGGGGGGCGGGCAGGGTCGGGAAAGGCAAGCTTCGGGAACTCTCAACGGCCGTGCCGCGCCCGGCAGCGCGCCATCGCGCGGCGGGGGAATCAGGCGCCGGACTTTATTCGGGTGCCTGGAAGGTAGCGCCAAGCGCGCCGACTGACCACTCCCGTTGCAGCATGGGGCGGTTGCGCGCGCTCGATCCGCGGCGCGGCGGGTGCGGCTCACGACGATCCCACGCCCGACGATCGGCCGCCCACCCGGTCGCCGCGCGGCCGGGAGGCCGACACCGAGGCCGACACCGGTGCTGCGACCTGCTAAGGCACGGTCGAGTCTCGTACATCGCAGCCCCGACGCGATCCGGCCGGAGTAGACGTTCATCATGATGGCAGCTCTGCGGGTGGCGGTAGCCTGGGCGACGGTTCTCGCCTTCGCGTGGTTCGGCAAGGGCTGGCTCGGAGACCTGTCGGACCCCCTGTTCGCGGGGAGCCTGTTCGCGTGGCTGCTCGGCGTGATCGTCTGGGCGGCCTTCGGCGTGGTGCACGAGGCCGAGGAGCTGGCGCACCGCCTCGGCGAGCCCCTGGGCACCCTGGTCCTGACCCTGGCCATCGTCATCATCGAGGTGGCGCTGATCTCCGCCGTGATGCTGTCGGCCAAGGACGCGCCGACGCTCGGCCGCGACACGATGTTCGCGGTGCTGATGATCGTGCTGAACGGCGTGGTCGGGCTGGGCCTCCTCGTCGGCGGCCTGCGCCACCACCAGCAGCGCTACAACCTCCAGGGTGCCTCGGCCTTCCTGTCGGTGATCATCCCGCTCACCACCATCGCGCTGATCATCCCGAACTTCACGAGCTCTACCAGCGACGGGACCCTCACGACCCTGCAGGCGGTGACGTTCTCGGTGTTCACCCTCGCCCTCTACGGCGTGTTCCTGCTGATCCAGACCGGGCGCCACAGCGAGTTCTTCATCGACGCGGAAGTCCCCGAGGCGACGGAGCCGTCGCACGGCGCGGATCCGGTCTCGGGCGGCAGCGTCGCCAAGCATATCGGCCTGCTGCTCGCCAACGTCGTGCCGATCGTGATCCTGGCCAAGAGCCTCGCGGTGATCCTCGACCACGGCATCGCCGCCCTCGGCGCGCCGACGGCGCTGGGCGGCGTGCTGATCGCCGCCATCGTGTTCACGCCGGAAGGGATCTCGGCGCTCAAGGCGGTGGCCCGCAACGAGCTCCAGCGGGCGATCAACCTGTGCCTGGGGGCGGCCACCTCGACGGTCGGCCTCACCGTGCCGGCGATCCTGACTATCGGGCTGCTCACCGGCCAGACCGTGGTGCTGGGCCTCAAGCCCACCGAGATGACCCTGCTCGCCGTGACGCTGATCCTCAGCGCGCAGACCTTCTCCGGCTCGCGCACCACCGTGCTCGAGGGCGCGGTGCACCTCGTGCTGTTCTTCGTCTACCTCGTGCTGATCTTCAGCCCCTGACAGGCTGTTCGTTTGTACCCTCGGTGGACGCGCCCCTCTCCGTCATCGCGAGCGCAGCGAAGCGATCCAGGGCAGCGCGGCCTCGACGGGGGTGGCACCGTCCGGATCGCTCCGCTCGCGGGACGACCGCGCCGACGTCCCCTCCGATGCGGAAGATCGCGGCGCCTTCAGGCGCCGAAGCGTTCGGTCCGGATCAGGCCCGGCGCGACGCCCTGCGCCAGGATCAGGTCGGAGGCCGCGGCCACGAAGCGGTTCGAGCCGCAGAGGAACACCTTCCCGGGTGCCCCGATCCGCGCGAGGGCGTCGGCGACGAGGGGCGCGTCGATCCGCCTGCCGCCGGGCTCGCGCGTCGTGGCGAGATGCAGGGAGAAGTTGGGGTCCGTCTCGGCGAGCCGTTCCAGCTCGGCGACCGCGATCGCCTCCGCGCGGGTGCGGGCCGAGTAGATCAGCGCCGCCGGGATCGCCCGCCAGTTCTGCGCCCGCCGCCGCAGCATCGCCAGGAGCGGTACCACGCCGGAGCCGCCGCCGCCCAGGAGCAGGGGCCCGCCGTCAGGTCCGTCCCAGGAGAACGAGCCGCCGATCGGCCCACGCAGTTCGACCCGGTCGCCGACCTCGGCGCAGTGCGAGAACCAGCCCGAGACCTCGCCGTCCGGCAGGCCCTCGATCATCAGCTCCAGGGTGCCGCTGCCGTCCTGCGCCGAGGCGATGGAGTAGCTGCGCTGCGCCTGGTAGCCGTCCTCCGCGGTGAGCCGGACATCGACGTGCTGCCCGGCCCGGTAGGCCTCGGCGAGTCCGCAGCGCAGCCGGACGCTCTTCACGTGCGGCGTGACCGGCGCGATCGCGGCGATCTCCGCCTCGTGCCAGCGGAAGACGATGGGCTCGATCGCCGGGTCCGCTTCCCTGTCCGTCACCGCGCCAGGCACCGCTTCAGCCACCGTTTCAGTCACCGATGTAGCGCTGCTCACGCCAGGGATCCCCGTACATGTGGTAGCCGCGCAGCTCCCAGAAGCCGGCGGTGTCGGTCTGGGTGAACCGGAGGCCCTTCACCCACTTGGCGCTCTTCCAGAAGTAGAGGTGCGGCACGAACAGCCGCGCCGGGCCGCCGTGATCCGGATGAATCGGCTGACCCTCGTAGCGCGTCGCCACGAGGGCGCGGCCGCCCACGAGGTCGGCCACCGGCACGTTCGTGGTGTAGTCGTCGTGGGATTCCGCCAGGAGGTAGCCCGTCGGCGCGGAGATCCCGGCATCGGCCAGGATGTCGTCGAAGCTGACGCCCTCCCAGGTCGTGTCGAACTTCGACCACTTGGTGACGCAGTGGATGTCGCCGTGCCAGGTGGTGCGGGGCAGCGCCTCGAACTGCGCCCAGCTCCACGCCTTGATCGGCCGGGACCCCTCGCGCAGCGTGAACCGCCACGTCGCCATGTCGACGGTCGGGTTGGGACCGATCTGGAGGATCGGGAAGTCGTCGGTCAGATACTGACCCGGCGGCAGGCGCGCGCTAGTCTCGGGCGGCTGCCTGCGTCCGACGAAGCCCCGTGTCACCATGACGGTCGCCGCTCCTCTCGCTCGCCCCTGGGTTTGGTGCGGCGGAGCACCTCACGTCAAGCCGGCACGTGCGGCCGAACAAACGCCCCAAAGCTCGGGTGTGGTAGCAGCTCTGTGCCGATCGATCGGCACGAATCGCCTGCTTTCAGGGGGATGTCATGAAGTACCTTCTCGCGACGAGCCTTGTCGTCGGGAGCCTCGCCACGCTCGCGCCGGCCGCCCAGGCCCGCGACGGCATCGGCGCCGGCGGCGCGGCCGCCCTCGGCGTGCTCGGCGGCCTGGCCGTCGGCGGCGCCATCGCGTCGGCCAACAACGGCTACTACCCGGGCCGCCCGGTCTACCGCGCCCCGCCGCCGGTCTACGTCGAGGAGGATTACGGCCCGGTCTGCCACTTCGAGCGCCGCCGGACCTACGATGCCTACGGCGACGTCTACATCCGCCGCGTCCGCGTCTGCGAGTAGGCGGCTTCCGGAGTCGCCGCCGCGACGGGCGCCGGTTTCAGGCGCTCGGCGCAGGCGATCCCGGCCAGCACCAGGGCCAGGGCGGCGGCCTCCGTCGTCCCGAACGGCTCGCCGACCAGCAGGACGGCGAGGATCGCGCCGAAGATCGGCACGAGGTTGACGAACAGGCCGGCGCGGTTCGGGCCGATGATCTCGACGCCGCGCATGAAGAAGAGCTGCGCCAGCAGCGACGGCCCGAGGCCGACGAAGGCCACCATCAGCCAGCCCTCGCGGTTGGGCCAGACGGCGTGGCCGGTCGCCCACTCGACGGCGAGCGGCGGCAGCGAGGTGACGAACGCCGCGATCGCCATCGCGGCGAAGAACGCCAGGGCCGGCACCTTCGGGCGCGTCGGCAGGAAGATCGTGTAGCCCGCGTAGAGCAGGCAGGCGCCGAAGACGAGCACGTCGCCGCGGTTGAAGGCGAGGTTCGTCAGCACGGAGAAGTCGCCGTGCGTGGCGGCGAGGCCGGCGCCCACCAGGGTCAGCGCCACGCCCAGCACCTGTCCCGGCGCGACCGGGACCCGGTAGGCGAGCCGGTTCAGGACGATCACCAGCACGGGGATCGCGCCCTGGAACAGGGCGAGGTTGATCGCGCCGGTATGGACGCCGGCCGCGTAGAACAGACAGTTGAAGGCCGTGTAGCCGAGGCCGCCCATCAGCAGGATGCGCAGCCAGTGCGGCCGCAGCAGCGGCAACGCGGCGGCGAGCCGGCGCCCGGCGAAGGGCATGAGCACCAGGCAGGCCACCGCCCAGCGAAGCGTCGTGATGACCTGGGGCGAGACGTGACCGGGCGCCCAGCGGCTGGTGACGGCGTTGCCGGCCCAGAGGAGCGCCGTGACGGTCAGCAGCAGGTAGGCGGGCGCGGCCGAGGAAGTCCGGCTCGCGCGCCCGGCCGTCAACGGCGGCGGAACTGGCCGCCGCGCACCGGCGGACGGGGTCCGGACGAGCGCTCGTCCTTGTGGCGGAACACGAGGCGGCCCTTCTCGAGGTCGTAGGGCGACATCTCGACCGTCACCCGGTCGCCGGCCAGCGTCTTGATGCGGTTCTTCTTCATCTTGCCGGCCGTGTAGGCCACGATCTCGTGGCCCTGGTCGAGCTGCACGCGGTAGCGCGCATCCGGCAGGATCTCGATCACGAGACCATCGAACTGCATCAATTCTTCTTTCGCCATGCACCTTCTCCAGTCGGACCGTCCGGCAGCAGGCGTTCCGGCAATGCGTGTTCGGCTGTCATCGAGCTCGGGAAACGCCGCAGGGCGCGGATCCGATCCGGGGGACCGCCCGCGCCAGCTCAGCAGCACCGCCCGCATGTAGTCCCCGCGGGAACCGGCCGCAAGTCACGGAGGCCGAACACCTTCCGTCATCGACACGATTCGCCGGCTTTCACGGCTCCGCGTCGTTGCCGGCGTAGTCGAGGCGCCCGTCCGGCGTCCGGCGCCAGATCCGCAGGGCGATCGGCGCTCCGGAGCGGTCGCCCCGCGCATCGAAGGCCACCGATCCGAGCAGCGTCCGGGACGGCCCCGTCCGCACGGCCTCCGCCACCTTGCGGCCATCGGCGATGCGGCCGGTCTTCGGGTCGGCGGCGCGGGCGCGCTCGGTCGCCTGCGCCAGCAGCTCCACGGCGGCGTAGGCCGCGGCCGCGACGCTCTCCGCCTCGGGGGACCGCGGCGCCGGGCGGGCGCCGCGCGGCTCTGGCAGGCGCGGCGGGTCGGGAACCAGGGTCATGACGGTGCCCTCCCCGTCCCCGCCGGCCGCGGCGGCGAAGGCCGGGTCGAGGATGCCGTCGCTCGCCACCAGCGTCGCGCCAAGGCCGGCCTCGCGCATGGCGTGGAGCAGGGTCGCGGCCTCCGGCGCGAGGCCGCCGAAATACACCGCGTCGGGGCGCGCCGCCCTCAGCCGCGCGACGACGTCCGCGAGGTCGCGGGTGCCCCGGGGGAAGCCGTCGAACAGCACCTCCGGCGTGCCGGCCTCCTTCAGCCGTGCCGCCACCGCGTCGGCGAGGCCGCGGCCGAAGGTCGAGCGGTCGCTGACGATCCCGACCCGGCGCCCCGCGAAGGCCTTCGCCAGATAGGCCCCGGCAGCCCGGCCCTGCTGCGCGTCGCTCGGTCCGAGGCGGAACAGGTTCCACAGGCTCCGCCCGGTCAGCGGCCCGTAGGCCGCCGCGGGCGCGACCACGACCGCACCCGCCTCCTCGTAGACGGGCGCCGCGGCCGCGACCGCCCCGGATTCGAGCGGCCCGACCACGAGGCGCACGTTGTCGGCGGCGAACTTCTTCGCGACCGCGGCGGCCTGCCGGGCCTCGCCGCCGTCGTCGGCCGGGACGAGGACCAAGCGCGGGCGCCCGCCCGCGGCGCGGTTGAGGTCAGCCACCGCCTGCTCGGCGCCCTGCCGGAGCCCCTGGCCGTAGGCGGCGTCCGGACCGGTCAGCGGCGCCGACAGCCCGATCCGCACCGGCGCCTGCGCGACGGCCGGGGCGGCCGTCCAGAGAAGGGCGAGGAATGGGACGAGGCGACGGATCATGGCGGCACTCTAGGACCGTCGGAGCCCTCACCGGAAGGGCGCTGGCGGCGGATCGGCGCCGGATGGTTGAGTGGATCGGGACGCTGATGCGCGCGGAAGCGCTGGCGGGCGGGCGCGATGTGCGGAATAAGGGCATCGGCCCGGCCCGTCGCCGGGCGTGCCGGCACCTCTCCACGCGTGGCCGGCCGAGACCCTCTGGGACGATTGACGATCATGACCTCGCTGTTCGCCGGCATCCAGGACGCGCCGCTCGACCCGATCATGCGCCTGTTCGAGGCCTTCAACGCCGACCCGAGCCCGAAGAAGCTGAATCTCGTCGTCGGCGTGTACACGGACGCGGACGGCAAGGTGCCGCGCCTGCGCGCCGTGCAGACCGCCGAGAAGCGCTGGATCGAGAAGGGCCTGCCCAAGACCTACCGGCCGATCGAGGGCACGAAGCCGTTCCGCGACGCCGTCCAGGAGCTGCTGTTCGGCAAGGGTGCGCCGATCCTGTCCCAGAACCGGGCCGCGACACTCCAGAGCATCGGCGGCACCGGCGCCCTGAAGACCGGCGCCGACCTGCTGGCCAAACTCTACCCGGGCGCCACCGTGGCGGTGAGCAACCCGAGCTGGGAGAACCACAAGGCCCTGTTCAGCCAGGCCGGCTTCACCGTGGTCGACTACCCCTACTTCTCGGCCGAGACCGGCGGCGCCGATTACCCGGCCATGAAGGCAAATCTCCAGGATCTGCCGAAGGGCTCGATCGTGGTGCTGCACGCCTGCTGCCACAACCCGACCGGCGCCGATCTCAGCCTCGACGAGTGGCGCGACCTCGTGCCCCTGATGGCCGAGCGCGGCCTGATCCCGTTCCTCGACATCGCCTACCAGGGCTTCGGCAACGGCCTCGACGCCGACGCCGAGCCGGTGCGCCTGTTCGCGGAGTCCGGCCAGGAGTTCCTCGTCGCCTCCTCGTTCTCGAAGTCGTTCTCGCTCTACGGCGAGCGCGTCGGCGCGCTGACCATCGTGGCCGAGAGCCCGGCCGCGAAGGCCAAGGTCGAGGCCTTCGCCAAGCGCCTCGTCCGGGCGAGCTACTCGAACCCGCACACCCACGGTGCGGCGATCGTCGAGATCGTGCTGACCGATCCGGAGCTGCGCGCCGACTGGGAGCGGGAGCTCGCCGAGATGCGCGACCGGATCCGCGCCATGCGCGAGCGGATGGCCGACAGCCTGCAGCAGCGCCACCCCGAGCGCGGCTTCGACGCCATCAAGGCGCAGAAGGGCATGTTCTCCTACACGGGCCTGAACCCCGCCGAAGCCACCCGCCTGCGCGAGGAGCACGAGGTCTACGCTCTGGAGACCGGCCGGATTTGCGTGGCCGCGGTCAACACCCACAACATCGACCACGTCATCGACGCGATCGACGCGGTGGTGAAGGGCTGATCCCGCGTGGCGGTCCGCAAGCGCGTCTGCCGATTCAACGTCTGGATCAACCCGGTCTTCGACGCGCGCTTGGGGGCCGAGCCCGACATCGACCTGCAGGTCGGCGACCTGCAGGGGCCGGATGACGTGCTGGCCGCGCTGCTGGCGCGGGCCCACGTCCTCCACGTCTCGCCGGCGCGGGACGAGCTGCCGCGCCGCTGGCACGTGACCGACGCGCTGCTCGCCGAATGCCCCGACCTCCTGGCGGTCTCGTCGGCCGGGGCGGGCTTCGACACGGTGGACGCCGCCGCCTGCACCCGGGCCGGCGTCGCGGTGGTGAACCAAGTGGGCGGCAATGCCCGCTCGGTGGCCGAGCTGGCGATCGGCCTGATGCTCGCCGTCTCGCGCAAGATCTGCGTCTCGGACCGGCTGCTCCGGACCGCGCGCGGCTTCACCCGCGAATCGCTCATGGGCCACGAGATCGGCGGCGCGACCCTGGGCCTGATCGGGATCGGCCATACCGGCCGGGAGGTCGCCAAGCTGGCCCGCGGCTTCGACATGCGGGTCCTCGCCCACGACCCCCTGCTCTCGGGCGATGAGATCCGGGCCCGCGGCGCGGAGCCGGTCGACCGGGCGCGACTGCTCGCCGAGTCCGACATCGTGTCCCTGCACTGCCCCCTCGACGACACGACCCGCGGCAGCTTCGACGCCGAGAGCTTCGCGGCGATGAGGCCGGGGGCAGTGTTCATCACCACCGCCCGCGGCGGCGTCCACGACGAGGCCGCGCTCGCCGCGGCGCTGACCGCCGGCCACCTCGCGGGGGCGGGCCTCGACGTCTGGTCGCCGGAGCCGCCGCCCCTCAACGCGGCCCTGCTGCAGCTCGACACCGTGGTGGCGACCTACCACACCGCCGGCGTCACCCACGAGGCACGGCGCAACGTGGCCGCCTGGGGGGCCGAGCAGATCGTCGGCCTGCTCCGCGGCGAGACGCCGCCGCGCCTCGTCAATCCGGAGGTCTGGCCCGCCGTGCTGGAGCGCCGGGCGCGGCTGTTCGGCGACGCGTGACCCGGAGCGGGTCCGGCGCCGCCCCGGTGGCGCACGATCCTGTGGACTATTCCCGCGCGACGCGGCGGGCTCGGGCCGTCCGGCACTGAACCGCTTCGGGTCCGCGTCGGCGTCCGGCGACAGATTCGCGCCGCTCTCCGGGGCGCCGCGGCCGGCCGCACAGCGCGAGGCGGCCCGCCGCGGGCTTGGCCCGAACCGTTGACGGCGCGACGGCGTTCACCGCGGCCCGTCGGGATCGGGAGGCCCGCCGCGCAGTCTCGTACCGACGAGTCCGGGCTGCCGCCAGACCACAGGCGCGATGTCGAACCCGCGCAGATTATAGTTATTCGAAATCCAGCCTTCGGGATGACCTCGAGAGCAAGCTTGACCGTGAGTGTTTCTCTACCGTATCTGGCGCCACTCGAAACAGAATGGTCGACATCGTGGTACGGCGTAACTGTGCAAATCCTTGCACACGGGCTTCGCGCGGCGTTTCCGGGCGCGCAGTCAAGATCTCCCTGATCCTCGCTCCGGTATTTCTTCCGTCCTCAGGCTCGGCACAAACTGCCGTTGACAGCGCCCAGGAGATCCAGCTGGAGGAACTCTCGGTGGCGGGGATCGGCGACGGGAATACCCGCGTCGACGGCTACCGGGTCGCGCGCGCGGTGAGCGCCACGCGGACCGACACGCCCGTGCGCGAGGTGCCACAGACCATCGTGGCGGTACCGCAGGAGGTGCTGGAGGACGCCGCGGCCACGCGGATCGACACGGCCCTCGACCTCGCGGGTGTCGGCCGCGGCAACAATTTCGGCGGCCTCGGCCTGACCGAGTTCACGATCCGCGGCGTGGCCACCGGCGAGTATTACCGCAACGGATTCCCGATCAATCGCGGCTACCCGAACAGCCCCGACATCGTCTCCATCGAGCGCATCGAGGTGCTGAAAGGCCCCTCGGCCTTCCTGTACGGCCGCGGCGATCCCGGCGGCACCTTCAACATCGTGACCAAGCAGCCCCTCGCGGCGCGCTCCCTCACGATCGGCACGCAGTACGGCAGCTTCGGCGCCAAGCGGAGCACCTTCGACGCCACGGGCGCCCTCGACGAGAGCGGGCAGGTGCTGGCGCGCGTCACCGGCGCCGTCGAGGACAACGGCAGCTTCCGGGACTTCGTCACCAGCGACCGCTACGCCCTCGCCCCGGTCATCGCCTGGAAGCCGAATGCGGACACGACCATCACCCTGGAGGGTGACTTCATCAGCACGGCGCAGACCTTCGACCGCGGCATCGTGCCGTTGGGAGGCAACGTGCGCGCCCTGCCGCGCAGCCGCTTCATCGGCGAGCCGGGCCTGCCGCCGGCCCATGTCGACAACGCCCTCGGCCAGCTGCGCGTCGAGCACCGGTTCGACCAGGACTGGGTGCTGAACGCCGGCGCGCAGGTGCTCGGCGGGAACCTGTCGGGTTACGGGGTCGGCGCCATCGGCCTGCTGCCGGATGGCCGGACCCAGCGGCGAACCCTGGAATGGCGGGACCTGACGTGGTCCGATCTCGACCTGCAGGCGAATCTCGCGGGCAAATTCGAGACCGGCCCGTTCCGCCACACGCTCCTGCTCGGGCTGGAATACGACAGCTACCGCTACCGCGAGGTGTTCAACCGCTCGAACGTCGCGACGAACCCGTTCCTCCTCGACCTGCTCGCACCGCGCTACGGCCAGCCGTTGCCGCCGATCACCGCGCGGGTCACGAACTTCCTGCAGAAGACCGAGAGCTACGCCGGCTACGTGCAGGACCAGATCGACCTGACGCCCCGCCTCCACGCGCTCCTGGGTGTGCGGGTCGAGGATCTCGGGCTGGTCTCGACGAACAACCTCACGAAGGGCACCACCAGCCTGCAGGGCCTGGTGGCGACGCCGCGCTTCGGCCTGCTCTACGACCTGACCGACACGGTCTCGGTCTACGGCAATTACGCCCGCTCCTTCCGGCCCAATATCGGCACGGATCGCAGCGGCCGGCCCTTCGCGTTCGAGGAGGGTGAGGGCTACGAGGCCGGCGCGAAGGTCAGCCTCCTCGACGGCCGCCTCGACGCCACCGCCGCCCTGTTCGAGATCCGGCGGTCCAACGTCCTCAGCACCGACCCGGTCGATCCGAACTTCAGCGTCGCCACCGGCGCAATCCGCAGCCGCGGCTTCGATCTGACCGCGGCGGGCTACCTCGCACCGGGCTGGCGCGTGATCGGGACCTACACGCGCGTCGACGCGGCCGTCGCCCGCGACAACACCCTTCCGGTCGGCACGCGCATCGCCAACGTGCCCGCCAACAGCCTCGCGTTCCAGACGGTCTACGAGTTCCAGAGCGGCGAGCTGAAGGGTCTGGGGCTCGGCGGCGGCCTCGACTTCGTCGGTCGTCGCGCCGCGGGGACGGCGCTCGCGACCTTCAACCTGCCGCAATACACGCTGGTCAACCTGATCTCGTACTACCAGATCGCGCCGGGCGTGCGGATCTACCTGAACGTCGACAACGTGTTCGACGCGACGTTCTACGACCGGGCATTCCAGAACCGCTACGCGACGCCGGGGCAGCCGCGCACGATCATCGGCGGCGTCGCGGCCCGGTTCTGAGCCCCCGGCCTACGCCGCGTCCGCCCTCATCCAGCCGAGCCCCGCCTCGGTGCCGGCCGCGGGATGGTACTCGCAGCCGACGAAGCCGGAATAGCCGACCTCCTCCAGGGCGGCGAAGATCGGGTCGAAGGCGATCGTGCCGGTCCCGGGCTCGTGCCGCCCGGGGTCGTCGGCGATCTGGACATGGGCGATGAGCGGCGCGTGCGCCCGGATCAGCGCCGCCGGATCGTGGCCGAGGCAGACGCAGTGATAGGCGTCGAACAGGAGCTTGACGTTGTCGCGACCGATCGCCCGGATCGCCTCGACCGCCACCAGCGGGTCGTCGATCACGTAGTCGGCGATCGAGCCGGGGCCGATCGGCTCGACGATCACCGTCATGCCCCGCGCGCCGGCGGCGTCGGCCGCGAAGGCGAGGTTGTCGAGGTAGGTGTCCCAGAGCCGCGCCCGCTCGACCCCGGCAGGCCGGACGCCCGCCATCGGGTGAACCATCCGGCAGCCGAGCTGCGCGACGTAGTCCAGGGTCGGCTCGATCGTGGAGCGGTAGTAGTCGATCCTGTCGGGCAGGGCCGCGAACCCCTTCTCGCCCTTGGCGGCGTCCCCCGCCGGGAAGCCGGTCTGGACCAGCGGAACGCCGGCCCGCTCCAGCCAGCCCGCGACCTCGCGGGCCGGCGTCGCGAACAGGTTGGGGTGCTCGACGGCGCGGAACCCTGCCCGGGCCGCCGCCGCGAAGCGCTCGGCCAGCGGCAGCTCCGTGAACAGGAAGCCGCAATGGCCGCTGAGACGATCCTTGTAGGACCCGAGCTTCATGGGTCGCGTCATGGCTCAGGCGCTCCCGCCGGTCTCGATCACCGCCCGCATCCGGTCCACCGCCGCGTGGGGCGCGGTCAGCACCGGGATGTCGACGGCCTTCCGCACGGCCTCGGCCGCGCGCGAGGTGGAGAAATGCGCGAGCATGATCGCGTCGCAGTCGCGCAGGTCCGGCGCCCGCTCGGCGATCAGCCGGTTGTGGGTCTCGGCATCGCCGGCGCGCAGCCGCGCCATCGCGTCGTCCACCAGGACCGTCCGCAGGCTTGCCGGGCGCCCGGTCTCGGCGACGAACTCCTCGAACTCGTCCGTCATCGTGCCGACCGAGGGGCCGAAGGTCGCCAGCATGCCGATGCGCGCGCCCTGAGCGATGGCGGCGCGGAACATCGCCTCGTTGGGCTTGAGCACCGGCACCGGCACGCTCTCGATCAGCCGATCGATCGCCGGCCCGAAGGCCGAGCAGGTGATCAGGATGCCGTCGGCGCCCATGTCGTGGCCGTAGCGGCCGAACCGCACGAAGCGCTCGATCATCCTCTCCGAGATCGCGCCCGGCTCCTTCGCCCGGTCGAGGGACAGGCCGTCGTCGAGCAGGTTGACGGTCTCGGCCTCCGGCCAGCGCTCGGCGAAGGCGGCCTGGATCGGCGCCATGGCGACCGGCGTCGCGTGCAGGAGGACGATGCGGGGAGCCATGCTGTGTTCCGGAGAGGGCGCGGACCCGGCCGCGCCGGTCCGCATGTTGTAAGCGATTTCAAAGCGGTGGCAAGATAGCGCAGGTCAGGCGCCGGTACGCCTCGGCGGGGCCGTGCTGGCGCGCAGGATCAGTTCGGCGTCGATCTCGGTGAGGCGGACCATCGGCCGCCCCTGGATCCGGGCGATCAGGTGGTCGCCGGCGGCGTGGCCGATCTCGGCGGAGTGGATGCGGATCGTCGTCAGCGCCGGGTCCAGGAAGGGCGCGAAGTCGGAATCGTTGTGGCCGATCACCGACAGGTCCCCGGGGACGGAGAGCCCGCGGGCCCGCGCCTCGATCATCGCCCCGAAGGCGATCTGATCGGTGCCGCAGATGATCGCGGTCGGCGGCGGCCCGCCCGCCAGCATCTGGCGAAACCCGTCGCGGCCGCCGCCGATCCCGTAGGAGATCTCGATGTCGTGCTCCGGGGCGAGCCGCAGGCCCCGGGCCGCGAGCGCCGCCGCGATGCCCGTGACCCGGGCGCCGCCGCGATCGTTGTCCTTGCGCAGACCCGAGATCACCCCGATCCGGCGGTGACCGAGGTCCATCAGGTAGTTGGCCGCCCGGGCCGCCGAGGCGGCGTTGTCGAAGCCCACGCAGGGCCGCTCGCGGGACAGGCTGAAGGTCTGGACCATCGGGATGCCGGCGCGGGCGATCCGGGCGTGGAGGTCTGGGTGGTGGATGTCGCCGACCAGCATCAGCCCGTCGACGCCCCGCTCCAGCAGGAACGTCGCCTCGCGGAGCTCGTCCTCCAGGTCGTAGCCGGCATTGGCCGCG
Source organism: Methylobacterium sp. PvP105 (assembly GCF_017876975.1). Taxonomy (NCBI): domain Bacteria; kingdom Pseudomonadati; phylum Pseudomonadota; class Alphaproteobacteria; order Hyphomicrobiales; family Methylobacteriaceae; genus Methylobacterium; species Methylobacterium sp. PvP105. Next base: position 4,785,782 of record NZ_JAGIPA010000001.1, read on the forward strand.
ACCAGGGTGTAGCCCGCCTGCCGCAGCCGGTCCTGGAAGCTCGACAGGACGCGCACGAAGGCCTCGTTCTCGATGTTCGGCACGACCGCGCCGACCGCCATGAACCGTCGCGTGGAGAGCGCCCGGGCCGCGCCGTTGGCGACGAAGCCGAGATCCTGCGCGGCCCGCATCACCGCCTCGCGCTTGTCGGCCCGGACCCCGGCGGAGCCGTTGAGAACCCGGGAGACCGTCGCGGTCGAGACGCCGGCGCGGCGGGCGACGTCCCGGGCAACCGGGCCGCGCGTCGGCGGCTCGAGGATCTCTTCCGGCAGGTCCAGCACTGAGATCGATCCCCCACCCCCGAGCGGCCCGACGGGCATCGCGCCGGTACCGGATACGCGACGCGGCGATGCCCGGCCAACTGAGCCGGACCGGCAGAATATTGACACCTCGCCCGGCCGCTGGCTATCTGAAAGCGCTTTCAAGAGGCCGCGCGATCCGGCGACCCGCAGGAGGACCCGATGGCGACGCTCGACCGGCCGGCCTCCGGACTGGGAGCCCCCGAGCGCGCGGCGCCGACCGTCGGCGGCGCCGACGCGACTGCGGCGGGCATCGCCGCCCCGCAGGCCATCGTCACCAGCCTGAAGCGGAGCGACGCGGTCACGCCCTACCGGTTCCGCGACCTGCTGGCGCTGGACGACTTCGAGCGGCACGCGCGCAAGCTGCTGCCGCCGATGATCTTCCAGTACGTCTCCGGCGGGGTCGAGACCGGCTCGGCCCTGGCGCAGAGCCGCGGCGCCTACGCCGACTACGCCCTCGTGCCCCGCCTGATGCGGGACACCTCGGCGCGGGACACCGCCACCACGCTGTTCGGCCAGACCTACGCGGCGCCCTTCGGCATCGGGCCGCTGGGCGGGGCCGCCTTCATCGCCTACCGGGGCGACCTCGTGCTCGCCGAGGCGGCCCGGCGGATGAACCTGCCGATGTGCCTCAGCGCCTCCTCGCTGATCAGGCTGGAGGACGTCCACGCCCAGAACCCGCAGGCCTGGTTCCAGGGCTACCTGCCGGGCGACCAGAACCGGATCGACCGCCTCCTCGACCGGGTCGAGGCCACCGGCTACCGGACCTTCGTGGTCACGGCCGACACCCCGACCCTCGGCAACCGCGAGCACAACATCCGCAGCGGCTTCTCCATGCCGATCAAGGTCACGCCGAAGGTGGCGTGGCAGAGCGTCACCCACCCGCGCTGGCTGCTCGGAACGGTCGCCCGGACCTTCCTCAAGCACGGGGCCCCGCACTTCGAGAACACGGAGGCCGAGCGCGGGCCGCCGATGATGTCCCAGGGCGCGGTGCGCAACACCATCGCCCGCGACCAGCTCTCGTGGAAGAACCTGGAGGCGATCCGCAAGCGCTGGTCCGGCAACCTGCTGGTGAAGGGCCTGCTGGCGCCGGAGGATGTCGACATCGCGCGGGCGTGCGGCGCCGACGGCGTGATCCTGTCGACCCACGGCGGCCGCCAGCTCGACTACGCCGTCGCCCCCCTCGACGTGCTGCCGGAGATCGCCGCCCGGAAGGGCGGGCTGAAGATCATCGTCGACAGCGGCGTCCGCCGGGGCACCGACGTGATGAAGGCGCTGGCGCTGGGCGCCGATTTCGTCCTGCTCGGCCGGCCCTTCATGTTCGCCGCGGCGCTCGGCGGCGTCCCGGGCGTCGAGCACGCGATGCGGATCCTCAAGGAGGAGCTCAACCGCGACATGGCGCTGATCGGGGTGAACCGCCTGTCCGAACTCAATCCCGATTTCCTGCGCCGCGCCCCGCGGCGGGCCTGAGCCAATGGCGGGAGGATCGACCATGATCGTCTTCCCGAACACGCGCAGCGCGCCGGTCCCCGCGAGGCGGACCCCCTCCCGGGGCGCCGGAGCGGCCGCTCTCGGGCGGCCGGCATCCCCGCGGGGTCGATCCCGCAGGCTGCCGCCGCAGCCTTGTTCCCGATCCGGATGCTCCGCATGACCGATACCGCCCCCCGCGGCCTCGCCTTCGTGGGCTGCTTCACGACCGAGCGGCGCCGGGCGCGCGGCCAGGGCATCGACATCTACCGGACCGGCCGCGACCTCGGCGACTGGACGCGTCTCGGGCGGGTCGAGAACCTGACGAACCCGTCCTTCCTGGTGACCGACCCGGCGCGCGCGATCCTCTACACGGTCCAGGGCGACGGCGAGGCGGCGAGCGCCTTCGCGGTCTCGCCCGACGGCACCCTGCGCGGTCTCGGCAGCGCCGCCACCGGCGGCACCAACAGCGTGCACCAGGCCCTCGCCCCCGACGGCCGCTTCCTGATCGTCGCCAACTACGCCAGCGGATCGGTCGCCCTCATGCCGGTGCGCGCCGATGGCGGCCTGGAGCCCGCGCGCGACGTCCTGCCGCTGCCGGGCGAGCCGGGCCCGCATCGGACCGAGCAGGCCTGCGCCCACCCGCACCACGTGGTCCTGTCGCCGGACGGCCGCCACGTCGTCGTCCCCGACAAGGGCCTCGACCGCGTCTTCGTGCTGAAGCTCGCGGGTGAGCGGCTCGCCGTCGTCTCGCAGACCGCGATGCGGCCCGGCGCCGGCCCGCGCCACATCGCGTTCCACCCGCACCGGCCCCTCGCCTTTCTGGTCAACGAGCTGGACTCGAGTGTCGCCACCTGCCGGTGGGACGCGGACGCCGGGACGCTGACGCCCCTGCACCTCGCCTCGACCCTGCCGCCGGACTTCTTCGGGGCGAGCACCGCCGCGGCCATCGCGGTCACGCCGGACGGGCGGTTCGTCTACGCGTCGAACCGCGGGCAGGACGGGATCGCGCGGTTCCGGGCGGACCCGGCCGGGCGCCTCGAGCCGGCGGGCTGGACGCCCTCCGGCGGCCGCGACCCGCGCTTCATGATCCTGGCACCGGACGGAGGCCACCTGCTCGTCGCCAACGAGCAGGGCGACAGCCTCGTCGCCTTCGCCATCGATCCCGAGACCGGGGACCTGACTCGGACGGGCGAACGCCCGAGCCTCAGCCCCTGCACGATCGCGTTCTTGTAGGAGGCGCCGACGCGCGTTCGGGCCCGCGCCGAGCGTGGGCCTGACCATGCCCCTCAGGGGCAGGAGAGGCGGAGCCGGCGGCGGTCGAACCGTGACCTCTGGCCGCCGGGCCGCACCGAGCAATCAAGAAAAGAAAACCATAAATATTTCGGAGGATGCCCAATGTTCGCCAAGCGTTACAGATTCCTGATCGCGTTCCTGCTGTTCATCGCCGGTATCATCAACTACATGGACCGGGCCGCGCTCGGCGTCGCCGCGCCCTTCGTCAAGGAGGACCTGAACCTGTCGCCCTCGGAACTGGGGGTGATCTTCAGCACGTTCTTCTTCGGATACGCGCTGTTCGCCTTCGTGGGCGGCCAGCTCGCCGACCGCTACGGGCCGCGCAGCGTCTACAGCTGGGCCGCCGCCGCGTGGTCGGTCCTGTGCATGCTCACCGGCGCGGTGACCGGCTTCGCCCAGATGTTCGTCGTCCGCGCCCTGTTCGGCTTCGCCGAGGGTCCGATGAACTCGACCACGAACCGCACCATCACCACGTGGTTCCCCCGCGAGGAGACCGCCCGGACCATCGGCTTCACCTTCTCGGGCCAGACGGTGGGCAGCGCCATCGCGGCGCCGGTCGTCGGCCTGCTGGCGATCCAGTACGGCTGGCGGGTGGCGTTCGTGGCCATCGGCGCCGTCGGCCTGCTCTGGGTCGTGGCGTGGCGGATGCTCATGACCGACCGGCCCCAGGACAATCCCCGGGTCGATCCGGAGGAGATCGCCCTCGTGGAGCGAAGCCGGGCCGTCACGCACCTCGCGCCGTCCGACCATGCCCGGTCGCTCAAGGAATACCTGTTCCTGCCGAGCACCCTGTCGCTCGGGCTCGGCATGTTCGCGGTGAATTACACCCTCTACATCTTCCTCTCGTGGCTCCCGAGCTACCTCACCGACGCGCTGCACATGCCGGTGAAGGAGATGGCGCTGGTCGCCTCGATTCCCTGGGCCTGCGGCTTCGTCGGATACGTCGGCGGGGGCGTGGTGGCGGACTTCGTCTACACGCGCATGGGCGACAAGCTCGCCGCGCGGAAGATCACCACGATCGTGCCGCTGGCCGTCGCGGGCGTCGCCCTGCTCGCCGTCAACGCCGCGACCAGCACCGCCATGGCGGTCTCGCTCATCGCGCTCGCCGTGCTGATGCTGACCAGTTCGGTGCAATCCTGCTGGGCGACGATCCACGAGCTGGTGCCCGAGGCGCGGGTCGGCGGCGTCAGCGGCTTCATCCACCTCCTGAGCAACATCTCGGGCATCATCGGGCCGACCGCCACGGGGCTGGCCGTGCAGTATCTCGGGGGCTACGCCAGCGCCTTCGTGATCGCCGCCCTGATCGCGGCGGCCGGCGTCGTCGCGATGGCGATCTTCGTGCGGCGGCCGCGCAACCCGGCGGAAGCCGGTCCCCTCACCGCGGCCAAGGCCGTCTGACCGAGGCCGTCTGATCAAGGCTGCCCGACCAGGCCGCCGAAATCTGGAGCAGCGTCCCATGAGTGCCGAGACCGTCCCGTCCAAACCCGTCCTCCTGACCGGGGCCTCCGGCGCCCTCGGGCGCGTGCTGACCCGCGCGCTCGGCGCGCAGGGCTGGACGCTCCGGCTCACGGACCGCGTCCCCTTCCCCGATCCGCTACCCGAGGGGGCCCGGTTCCAGGTCGCCGACCTGGAGGACGGGCCGGCGATCCTGCGGCTGGCGGAGGGCTGCGGCACGATCCTCCATTTCGGGGGGATCTCCGTGGAGCACCCGTTCGAGACGGTGATCGGCCCGAACATCCGCGGCCTCTACCACGCCTACGAGGCGGCCCGGCGCGAGGGTGCCCGGATGATCTTCGCCTCCTCGAACCACGCGATCGGCTTCCACGCGCGCTCGGAGGTGCTGGACGACGATTGCGGCCTCGCACCCGACGGCTATTACGGCTTGTCCAAGGCCTACGGCGAGCTGATGGGCGGCCTCTACCGCGACAAGCACGGGGTCGAGAGCGTCTTCCTGCGGATCGGCTCGTGCTTCCCGGAGCCGACCGACGCGCGGATGCTGGCCACGTGGCTGTCCTACGCCGACCTGACCCGGCTGATCACCCGCGCCACCCTGGCCCCGGACCTCGGCCCGACGGGCTCGGTGGTGATCTGGGGCGCGTCGAACAACAGCCGCATGACCTGGTGGCGGAAGGACGGGCGCGCCGTCATCGGCTGGGCGCCGCAGGACAGCGCCGATTCCCACGCGGCGGCGCTGGAGGGGAAGACCAGCGGCAACCCGGTGGTGGAGCGCTACCAGGGCGGCGGCTTCACGGCGATCGACTATTCCCGCGCCGAGCCGCCGCGGTGACGGTCCGGCTTCTCGGCGCGCGGACCATCGCCCACTCAGCCTGAGGCGGCCGCGCAGCGACGCCCGAGGGCGGGCCAGCCGAGCCGACGTGACCCGGCGGAGCGCCGGGGCGCCCAGTTCCAGAGACGAAGCACGAGACCCATCATGGCGAACGAGCGACCCGAGACACGCCTGAAATGCGCGCTGGTGGTGCGCGGCGCCTTCGACGCCCACGTCGTCCCGGCCTTCGAGGCCGCGGGGGGCCGGACGACGATCCACTGGGCGCCGACCACCGTCATCATGAAGACCCTCTCCGAGGGCGAGACCGCCGACGCGGTGCTGGTCCTGTCGGACGCGATGGACCGGCTGGTCGCCGAGGGACGCGTCGAGCCCGAGAGCCGGGTCGACGTGGTGCGCTCGCGCTACGGCATCGCCGTCAAGGCCGGAGCTCCGCATCCGGACATCGCGACCGTCGAGGCGCTGAAGCGCACCCTGGTGGCGGCGCGCTCGGTGGCCTACTCCCGGACCGGCGCCAGCGGGATCTACTTCGCCGGCCTGCTGCCGCGGCTCGGCCTCGCCGAGGCGGTCAACGCTAAGGCGACGATCATCCCGCAGGGCTTCACGGCAGAGAAGCTCGTCTCCGGGGAGGCCGACATCGCCGTCCAGCAGATCAGCGAGCTGATGGTCGTGCCCGGCATCGAGGTGGTCGGCCCCCTCCCCGACCCGGTGCAGGAGATGACCACCTTCGCGGCGGCGATCCTGCGCGGCGCGACGGACCGGGACGGCGCGGCCCGGTTCCTCGCAGGCCTGACGACGCCGCGGGCGGCCGAGGCCTACCGGACCAGCGGCCTGGAGCCGGCCTTCTGACGGGCCGCCAGCGCCCCCGTCCGCGCCGGCCCCGCCGCCGCCGCGCCCCGCCGACCGCGCCGCCTAAGTTGCGGCCCCGGGGCGGAACCGGGGTTCGCGACCGCAAAAAAGTCCTTATGCTCGTGCTGTCCGGACGCCCAATCCCGTCCGACCGGATCGCTCCATTCATGCTGAAGACAGCCTTCGTTGCCGCCCGCGACCGCCAGCGGCTGTCGGAGATCGCGACGATCCTCATCGGCTTCGGCGTCACCCGCGTCGTGGACCGGCTCGGCCTGCGCTACCTGCCGCTGGTGCCGCGCCGTCAGCCTCGGGTCGACGTCACGCGCCTGTCCGAGCCGGAGCGGCTGCGCCGGGCGATCGAAGCGCTCGGGCCGACCTTCATCAAGTTCGGGCAGGTGCTGGCGAGCCGGCCGGACCTCCTGTCGCCGGCCTGGACCGAGGAGCTGCAGAAGCTCCACAGCCAGGTCGTGCCGGTGACGTGGGAGCAGATCGGCCCGCAGCTCGAGCTCGATCTCGGCGCCTCGCCCATGGAGGTGTTCGCCGAGTTCGACACCAACCCGATCGCCTCGGCGTCGATCGCCCAGGTCTACCGGGCGCGGCTGCACTCGGGCGAAGACGTCATCGTCAAGGTGCTGCGGCCGAACCTGCGCAAGATCATCGAGGCGGATCTGCGCCTGATGGCGCACGGCGCCCGCATCGTCGAGAACGAGTGGCCCGACATGGCCCGCTACCAGCCGCGGGAGCAGATGCGCCACCTCGCGGAGGGCCTGAACGGCGAGCTCGACCTGCTCAACGAGGCGCGCAACTGCGAGTTGCTGGCCCAGATCTTCGAGGACCGCGACGACATCGTCTTCCCGAAGATCCACTGGGAGTACTGCTCCGAGCGGGTGCTGGTTCAGGACTTCATCCACGGCATCCCGCCCAACGACGAGGCGGCCCTGCGCGCGGCGGGCATCGACAAGAAACTGCTTGCCCAGAAGGGCACCGACGCGTTCCTGCAGATGGCGCTGATCGAGGGCGTGTTCCACGCCGACCCGCATCCCGGCAACATGCTGGCGCTCCCGGGCAACAAGATCGGCTTCATCGATTTCGGCATCATCGGCCGGCTGTCGCAGCGGCGGCGCTCGCAGCTGCTCGTGCTGATCGGCGCCATGCTCAAGCAGGACGCGGACGGCCTCATGGCCGTGCTCCTCGACTGGACCGGCACTAGCAACCCGGACCTCACCCGCCTCCAGGTCTCGGCCCAGTCCTTCGTGGAGAGCCACTCGTCGATCCCGCTGAATCTCGGGCTGGTGCTCACCGACTTCATGAACATGGCCCGCGAGAACGACCTCGCCATGCCGACCGACCTCGCCATCCTGTTCAAGGGGCTGGTCACCGCCGACGGCGTGATGCGCCACCTCGACCCGAATTTCGACCTGTTCGCCGCCGCCGGCCCGACGGTCCGGGCGAGCATGCAGACGCAGTTCTCGCTCTCGGCCCTCAAGCAGAAGGCCGAGGCCCTGGGCGTCGGCCTCTACGGCGCCGCCTCGGAGCTGCCGACCCTGATCCACCTGATGCTGGTGCGGTTGAAGCAGGGCCGCGTCACCGTCGAGATCGAGGTGAAGGGCCTCGACAAGGTCACCCGCGGCATCGAGCGCGCGGCCGCGCGCGTCGCGGTGGCCCTGGTGGTGGCGGCCTTCGCCACCCAGCTCGCGCCCCGCCTCATCGATCTCGGCACGCCCGTCTTCGTCTCGATCGGATTGATAATTTTTATCCTCGGGATTGGCTGGCTCGTGCTGCTGATGCGAAACAAGTAACCGTCTTCGCATCGGCCAGAGACATCAACATAAGTTTACACCCGCAATCGAATACGGGACTGAGTTGATAATCCCGCGCGGCATGGTAGCGTGACACATCCAACGATTCGCTCGGCTGCGGGCGGGGAACCGGCACCAGAAGCGGTCTGAACCGCCGGTGCGGCCCTGCCTCCGACATCCGTCGCCGCGCCGCGGTCGGGGACCTCCGACGGCGCGCCGCGCACGGGCGCCCCGTCGCGACGACGTGGGGGGCGGGCGATGGAAGCGGACATCGTACGGCCGCGGACCGACGGGGCGGAGCGCCGCGTCGAGACGCTCGAGGCGGAGAACATCCGCCTGCGCCGACTGCTGAGCCAGGCAACCGCGCAGGCCGACTGGGAGCGGCAGCGGAGCCGGCGGCTCGGCCGCATCATCGAGGCGGCGAGCCGTGTCGAGGCCGGACGCATGGCGGCCGAACGGGCCGAGGCGCCCCGCGGGCCGCCGCCCCGCGAAGGGGCCGGGCTCGCGCCCGAGGCCCGGGCGCGCGCTGCCGGCCGCGCACGCCCGGTCGGCCTGCCCCAGGCCCCCAACGATTACCTGGAACTGCTGGACCGCGACGGCTGCCTGATCACCGCCAGCGAGGATGGCCCGGCCCTGTCGGCCGCGGGAGACGAGGCGGAGGCGATCGGCCGGCCGTGGATCGACGTCTGGACGCGCCCCGAGGACCGCGAGGCGGTGGCCGAGGCGCTCGACCGGGCGCGGCTCGGCCGGCCGAGCCGGTTCCAGGCGCAGTCGGAGACCGGCGGCGCGATCCGCTGGTGGGACGTGGCCGTCACGCCGATCGGCGCGGCGCCGGACCGGCCCGAGCGCATCCTGGCAGTGTCGCGCGACATCACCGACCAGAAGCTGTCCGAGGCGCGCCAGACGCTGCTGATGCAGGAACTCGCCCATCGGATGAAGAACACCATGGCCATGGTCCAGGCCGTCGCGGCGCAGACCATGCGCAACGCGCCGTCGCTGGAAGCGGCCGGCGAGGCCCTGGCCGCGCGGCTGCTGGCCCTCGCGAAGGCGCACGACGTGCTGCTGCAGGGCTCCTTCACCCGGGCGTCCCTGAGCGGCCTGGTCGAGGGGGCCGTGTCGCTCCACGGGGACGGCGTCGCGGGCCGGTTCCGCATCGCCGGCCCCGACCTGACGCTCGGCCCGCGGCACGGCATGACCCTGGCGCTGATGCTGCACGAGCTCGGAACCAACGCCGCCAAATACGGCGCGCTGTCGGTGGCCGCCGGCTGGGTCTGCATCACGTGGAACGTGGCCGAGGCGGCCGGCGCCCAGACCCTCCGGTTCCGCTGGGAGGAGAGCGGCGGACCGCCGGTCACGCCGCCGACCCGCACGGGGTTCGGCACGCGGCTCATCGCCCGCAGCCTCGCCCACTGCTTCGGCGGCACCGCCCACATGAGCTACCCGCGCGAGGGCGCGGTGCTGACCTTCGAGGCTCCCCTCGACGCGGTGGTGGCGGCCTGATCCGGCTGCGCGGCGCTAGGCGCTCAGCCGAGTCTCCGCCTGCAGGTCCCGCAGGGCCGCGACCGTCCGGTCGCGCAGGGTCCTGAGATCGACCAGCGATCGGGTCAGATCGTCGCCCGCCATGGCCGATTCCTCGAGGCCGCGGCAGGCCCGGGAGAGCTCGGCGCATCCGAGCATGCCGGACATCGAGACCAGCGTGTGCGCCTCGCGGCCGTAATCGTCGTTGGCACGATCCGGCCCCTCGAAGGCGGTGGTGAGGCTGACGACGAATCGGTCGAGGATGCGGACGAGCTTCTCCGTGCCGATCACGGCCGTGAGTTCCTCGAGCGCGTCCCGGTTCACCAGGGAGTGCGACACCGTCGGTCTCCATGTACGGATCCGCGACAGCGATCCGAGAGAGGCGCGCAACCAAGGCGCCGCACAACGGCCAAGTTTGCAGCCAAGTGTTTACACCGCGTTGCGTCAGCTTTTCAACGAAGCTCGACCGTTTTCCGGTCCTCGCAGGATTGAACCGGGCGCATGGATCGGCGGTGGCGGCGGCCGAAAGACCGGTCCGAAGCGGCGGTCAGACGCGGCCTATCGCGAAGGCCCGAAGCGTCGCTATGGGCATTGCGAATCAATTCGGCCCCTCCTAGCCTCAAAGGCCTGTCGCGCTCGCATCAGGGAGGGGGCTGCATGATCGCCAAGTTCTCGACCCTCGGAGCAGGACGGGTCGGCGCCCCCGCGCGGATCGGCTAGCCGCCTCCCGCTCCCGCCCGGCCCCGTGGCCCGGCGCCTCTGAACCCAGTCCCGTCTGATTTCGCCGGCGCGCATCGTTCGCGATGGGACGCCCGCGTCACCCGGAGCCGACGCTGTCCCTGCGTCGGGCATTTGCATGTCTCTGTCGTCACCCCGGAAGGCGGACGCGGTCCGTCGCGTCCTGACCTACGTCGTCCGCAGCTGGCGCGCGCGCTGGCCCCTCGTCGCGGGTCTCACCGGCGCGATCACGCTCGCCACCCTGGCGGAAGTGCTGCTGCCGCTCTACGCGGGCCGCTTGGTCGACGCGCTCTCCGGGAGCGAGCGCGGCGCCGCGCTGGACGCGGCCTGGCCGGCCTTCCTGGCGATGACCGGGCTCGGCCTCGCCACCGTGCTGCTGCGGCACGTCGCCTGGAGCCTGGTGGTGCCGCTCTCCCTGCACACCATGAGCGATATCGTCCGCAACGGCTTCGCCCGCGTCCAGCGCTTCTCGACCGAGTGGCACGCCAACACCTTCTCGGGCTCGACCGTCCGGAAGATCTCCCGCGGCATGTGGGCGATCGACGGGCTCAACGACACGCTGCTGCTGTCGCTCCTGCCCGCGCTCGTCGTCCTGGTGGGCACGGCCCTCGTGCTCGGCCTGCACTGGCCGGCCCTCGGCGCGACGGTCGCGATCGGCGCGGGCGCCTATATCGGCGCGACCGTCCTCCTCGCGACCCGCGTCATCGCGCCCGCGGCCGCCCTGTCGAACGCCCTCGACACCCGCCTCGGCGGCGCGCTGAGCGACGCGATCGGCAACAACGCCGTCGTCAAGGCCTTCGGCGCGGAGACGCGGGAGGAGGCGCGGCTCGGCCGGCTGCTGGGGAAGTGGCAGCGGCGGACCCGGCGCACGTGGATGATCGTCACCTGGGGCGGCACCGGCCAGCTCGGGCTGCTGCTCGTCCTGCGCACCGTCATCGTCGCCATCGCCCTGTGGCTGTGGTGGCGGGAGCGGGCGAGCCCGGGCGACGTCGCCTACGTCCTGACCTCGACCTTCGTGGTGCACGGCTACCTCCGCGACATCGGCGGCCACATCAACCACCTGCAGCGGGCCATCAACGAGATGGAGGAGCTGGTCGCCCTGGAGGCCGAACCCGTCGGCGTCGCGGACCGCCCCGGCGCGGTTCCACTCGCGGTCGCGGGCGGGGCGATCCGCTTCGAGGCCGTGCGCTTCCACTACGGCGACCACACGCGGCCCCTCTACGACGGGCTGACCGTCGCGATTCCGGCCGGCCAGCGGGTCGGACTGGTGGGGCGCTCGGGCTCCGGCAAGACGACCTTCGTCAAGCTGATCCAGCGGCTCTACGACGTGTCGGGCGGGCGCGTGACGATCGACGGACAGGACGTGGCGTCGGCGAGCCAGGCGAGCCTGCGGGCGCAGGTCGCCATCGTGCCCCAGGAACCGGTGCTGTTCCACCGCTCCCTGGCCGAGAACATCGCCTACGCCCGGCCCGGCGCCTCGGCCCGGGAGATCGAGCGGGCGGCGCGCCTCGCCAACGCGCACGACTTCATCGCGCGGCTGCCGAAGGGCTACGCCACGCCGGTGGGCGAGCGCGGCGTCAAGCTGTCGGGCGGCGAGCGCCAGCGGGTAGCGCTGGCCCGCGCCTTCCTGGCGGACGCGCCGATCCTGATCCTCGACGAGGCGACATCCAGCCTGGATTCGGAATCGGAGGCGCTGGTGCAGGAGGCCATGGCGCGGCTGATGCGCGGGCGCACCGCCATCGTCATCGCTCACCGGCTGTCGACGGTGCGGGCCCTCGACCGCATCCTCGTCTTCGACCGCGGCCGCGTCGTCGAGGACGGGTCGCACGCCGCCCTGATGCGCCGCCCGGACGGGGCCTACCGCGCCCTGTTCGAGCGGCAATCGGACCTCGCGGAGAGCGCGTGAGGATCCGGTTCCTCCGCGGCCGGGCGCGCGCCCGCAGCCCGGCCGCGGAGCGGATCTTCGCGCGCCGGACCCGGATCGACACGGCCGGCGCGGGCGCCTCCCTCGACGCCGGGGAGCCGGTGGACGCCGACTATCGCGCCGGAGCGGAGATCAACGGCGTCACGGCGCGCGCATCGGCGCGAGCTGCACGCTGATGCGCCGCCCCGGGGCCGTCCTGGGCGGCACCCGCCGCGCCTGCCCCGACGCCCCGACGCGCACGGCCTCATGGCACCGGCCCTGCTGGCGCTGCTGAACGCGCGCGCCGGCCGCTTCCCGCCGCGCCGAGCCCCCACGGCCAGCGCCCGGCGCATTGCCGTTTTTTAATCCTTCGGTCATGCGACCAAATGATGGCTGATCTATTATCTGAACACGGAATGAATGAGGCCAATGCAGATGAAGGCCTTATCTCCGGCACCAGAGGGAGATATTATCATGTCCTATCGCAAATCTATGGCTGCGGCTCTCGTGCTCACCACAATCCTCGGTGGAACTGCCTACGCGGCGGAGCAGGCCGTCCAGAACAACGGCACGCAGATCAGCGCGAGCCAGGCGGCGGTCGACAAGGATGTCGGCAAGCTCTCGAAGGACGGCGCGCAGGGCTTCAGAGATCTTCAGCTCACCCGGCTCGCGATCTTCGAGGCCAACCCGAGTCAGGCCAAGGACATGATCGCCAAGGCGCAGGCCGCCTTCGCGAAGGCCAAGACCGACGACGCGGTGTTCACCAAGGCCGAGGCCGATCTCAAGTCGCCCGCCGACATGGCCGCCCACAAGGCGACCGCGCCGAGCGACAAGACCGACGCCAAGGCTGATACCAAGGCGGCCTCCAAGGAGCAGGTGGCCTGGGTTCCGGTCGACGCGCAGCTGACCCTCGGCGACGACTTCGTGGCCACGCCCGCCAAGGCCTCCGCGGTGACCGAGGCGAACAAGAACCTCGCCCAGGGCGACCAGAAGGGCGCCCTGGAGAAGCTCAAGCTCGCCCACGTCGACGTCAACTTCACCATGGCGGTCCTGCCCCTGAAAAAGACCATCACCGACGTCGATCAGGCGGCGACGCTGATCAATCAGGGCAAGTATTACGAGGCGAACGCCGCCCTGAAGTCGGCCCAGGACAACATGCGCTTCGACGTGATCGACGCGATCGCGGTGCCCCAGAAGGCGACCGCCGCCACGGCCGACAAGGGCGCGCCGCAGGCCACCGGTACGACCGCGGGCGCCAAGACCAGCAAGTGACCGACCGCCGAGGACGGCCGCGCCCGACGGATCTCGGGCGCGGCCCGGTCGGCGCGCACAAGGGAGGGCTCCGTGCGGCGATTCTGGATCTCGACCATCCTGGGACTCGAGCTGCTCCTCGGCGGAACCCCGGCGGCCTCCGCCCGGACGGCGGGCGTTCCGCACTTCAACATCCGGGCGATCTGCGCGCCGGAGCACCGGGCGGGATCCAACGCCGTCGATCGGGCGAGCTACCGGGGTTGCCTGTCCGACGAGGCCGCCGCGCGGCGCACCCTGATCAAGCGCTGGCCGACGTTCGACGTGGCGGAGCGCCGGACCTGCGCTGCGGAGAGCCAGATCGGCGGCGCCCCCTCCTACGTGGCGATGCTGACCTGCGTGCAGCTCGGGAGCGACGCCCTGCCGATCAACCCGTCGGGTCCGCCGTGAGACGGCACCATCCACGCGGCGGACCGGATCGCACGTCCGTGATCCGCGCAAGTGGAACCGGCGATATCTCCAAGACGTCTCGCACTGTCAATTGAATGGAGGAGGCATCATGTTCAAGACTACGGCGCGCGCTGCACTTTGCCTGGCCTGTCTCTGGTCGGTCACGCCGGCCCTGGCGGCCCCGAAGGAGATGCCCCAGGGCAAGCGCGACGAGATGTCGATGAAGGACACCAAGCACGAGGTGGTGATGCAGCGGAAGGAGAATAAGGAAGCCAACAAGAACGTCGACAGCCTCATCACGAACCGCAAGTGAGCGGGCGCGCCCACGCCGACGACTGACTGTCTTTCTGTCCGAGAGGAGCACCGGACGCGGCGCACCTCTCCTGGCGGTCCCGGGCCTGGCCCGGGATCGCCCGCGCGCGGTGCTCCGTCATCGCGATCCTGCGCGCCGTCCTCGCGTCGTCGAGTGGTCACGGGGCCGGGCCTTGGCGTAGGAACGGGGTCCGGGCGCGACGCCGCCGCAGGAGCCAGCGCCATGCCGGGTCGGACACCGCCGTGACGGCCTACAGCCTGCGCGCCCGGCTGCTCGCGCTCTGGGTCCTGCTGCTCGCCTCCGCGGCCGCGACCGCCTACCTGATGCTCGGCGTCTACGACCAGTCGACGGGTGTCCAGGTGGCGCAGGCCGACCTCGCGGTCGGGCGGGCCTGCCGCGAGATCATCGACCGGTACGCCGCCCTGGTCCGGGCCCGCGGCAAGGGTAGCGCAGAGGCCGACCTGGTCGGCACCCTGTCGACCGCGCTGGCGCGCTTCCCGGGCCTCGAGGGCGGGATCTGGAGCGCCGCCCGCGGATCCGTGGCCTACGCCTATCCGACCTACGAGGGATCCGGGCCGAAGACCGACTTTCCGGCGGCCGAGCGCGACGCCATCGCGGCGCTGAACGCGCAGGCGCTGCGGGTCGACCACGCGGTCTCGGAGCGCCGGCCGAGCCGGACCCAGGTCCTGATGCTCCAGGCCTGCCCCCTTCACGGGCCGGAGGCCGGCCTGACCGCGTGGTCGATGACGCGCGCGCACGTCAACGACGGCCCCACCTACACGCGCTTCCTCGCGGGCCTCGGCTTCCTGGCCGTGACGGTGCTCGGATCGGCCGCGTTCCTGAGCTGGTTCCTGTACGGGTTCTCAGGGCGGATCGCCCGGCTGGAGGCCGCGCTCGCCGCGCCGCGCCCGGACGGCCAGGATCTGCCCCATCTCGACCGCACCGGCGAGCGCGAACTCGACCGGCTGGTGGACGCCCTGAACGCCGCCGGCGGGCGGCTGCGGGAGGCTCAGGCGCGCATCGTGGCGACCGAGCGACTGGCCGCCGTCGGCCGGCTGGCGGCGAGCGTCGCCCACGAGATCCGCAATCCCATCGCGGCGATGCGCCTGAAAGCCGAGAACGCCCTGGTCAGCGGCGATCCCCACCGGACCGCTGCCGCCCTCGAGGCGGTGCTCGGCCAGATCGCCCGGGTCGACACGCTGCTGCGCGACCTCCTCAACCTGACCCAGGCGCGGCCGCTCAACCGGATGCCCACGCCGGTAGAGCCGCTCCTGGCCGAGTGCGCGCACCTGCACGAGGAGCTGGCGAGCGCGCGGTCGGTCCGGATCGCGGTCGCCGCCGACGGGCTGCCCGCCACGGACCATCCGCATCTCGACCGGGCGCAGATCGCCCGGGCCGTCGACAACCTGCTGCTGAACGCCCTGCAGCACGCGCCGCCGGGCGGCCGGATCCGCCTCGGTGCCGAGCGGGCGACGGTCGACGGCGCGCTGCGGCTGCGCCTCAGCGTCGCCGATACCGGCGCCGGCGTCGATCCGGTGATCCGCGCCGGCCTGTTCGAGCCGTTCGTCACCGGCCGGCCCGACGGGACCGGCCTCGGGCTCGCGATCGTGCGCGAGATCGCCCTGGCCCATCGGGGCGAGGCGAGGCTGGTCGAGGGCGCTCCGGAGACCACCTTTGTCCTGGACCTGCCATGGCAACCATCCTGATCGTCGACGACGACAGAGCCCTGCGCGACGGGCTCGCCGAGACGGTGACCGATCTCGGGCACACCGCGCTCCCGGTCGCCTCCGGCTCGGAGGCCCTGGCGCGGCTGGCCGAGGGTCCGGTGGCGGCGGTGCTCCTCGACCTGCGCATGCCCGGCGCCCTCGACGGCATGGCCACGCTCGAGCGGATCCGCGCCCTGCCGGAGCCGCCCCCCGTGACGGTGCTGACGGCCTTCGCGAGCCCGGCCAACACCATCGAGGCGATGCGCCTGGGGGCGCACGACCACCTGACCAAGCCGATCGGCCGGGCCGATCTCGCCGCCGCCCTCGACGCGATGCTGCGCGACGCCCGCTGCGATCCCGGCAGCGCCGCCCCGCCGCCGGGCCACCCGGTCCTGATCGGGTCGAGCGCGGGCATGCGGAAGGTCCAGAAGACCATCGGCCTCGTCGCCGACAGCGCCTCCACGATCCTGATCCAGGGCGAGACCGGCACCGGCAAGGAGGAGGTCGCCCGGGCCCTCCACGCCTTCTCGCGGCGCCGCGCGCGGCCGTTCATCCCGGTGAACTGCGCGGCGATCCCCGCCGACGCGCTGGAGAGCGAGCTCTTCGGCCATGTCCGGGGCGCCTTCGCCGGGGCGGCCTCGGACCGCGCCGGCGCCTTCCACGAGGCCGAGGGCGGCACCCTGTTCCTGGACGAGATCGGCGACATGCCGGCGGCGATGCAGGCCAAGATCCTGCGGGTGATCCAGGACTGCGTCGTCACC
This sequence comes from Methylobacterium sp. PvP105, assembly GCF_017876975.1. Taxonomy (NCBI): domain Bacteria; kingdom Pseudomonadati; phylum Pseudomonadota; class Alphaproteobacteria; order Hyphomicrobiales; family Methylobacteriaceae; genus Methylobacterium; species Methylobacterium sp. PvP105. Next base: position 4,802,452 of record NZ_JAGIPA010000001.1, read on the forward strand.
CCGCTGGGTGGCCGGTCCGCCCGGGTCGATGTCCGGCTCGTGGCGGCGACGCATCGCGACCTGCCGGCGCTGGTCGCCGAGGGCACGTTCCGCGCCGACCTGTACTACCGGCTGAACGTCGTGCCGATCGCCCTGCCGCCCCTGCGCGAGCGGCTGGCCGACATCGTGCCGCTCGCCGAGCACTTCCTGGTCCCCTCCGGCAAGCGCCTGAGCGGCGGTGCCGCCTCGCGCCTGCTCGCCTACGAGTGGCCCGGCAACGTCCGCGAGCTGCGCAACGTCGTGGAGCGGGCCGCCGTGCTGGTGCGCGGCGGCGTGATCGCGGCCGAGGCCATCGATCTGCCGGCCGCGCGGCCCGAGCGGCGCGGCGACGACGCGGTGACGGACGGGCTCGCCGGCGACCTGCCCGGCGCCGTGGCCCACCTGGAGCGGACCATGATCGCCGCCGCGCTCCGCGAGGCCGACGGCAACCGCGCCCGGGCCGCCCGCCGGCTCGGCATCCAGCGGCAGCTCCTCTACGCCAAGATCGAGCGCTACGGCCTCGCCGCGCCGGGGATCGATCTGTCGGAAGAGACGACAGATGCTGTCGGAAATCCCGACGCTTCGGCGGGCACCGACCCGGCCTGAGGCCCATCGGGCCGGAGAATCGTTCACATCCCGCGTGAGGTCCCGGCGGCGCGGGAACCGATGGCGCGCGCGGGCGTCGAGCCCCGCGTGCGACGGCGCGGCCCGGATCGGAGCCGCGCCGTCCGTCGGTCGGGGGATCGCGGCAGGATGAACAGCATCGAGACGGGCGCCCGCGGCGCCGGCAGCCGGACGCCCTCGGCCAAGGCCCTGCGCGGCCTTGACGCGCTCAACTTCTTCCTGGCCGACGTGCGCGACGGCCTCGGCCCCTACCTCGCCATCTACCTGATCGCCGTGCGCGGCCCGGACCAGGGCTGGAACGAGGCCACGACCGGCCTCGTGATGACGATCGCGGGCATTCTCGGCCTCGTGGCGCAGACGCCCGCCGGCGCGCTGATCGACGCCACCAACCACAAGCGCGCGGTGGTGATCGGCGGCGCCATCGCGGTGACGGCCAGCTGCCTCGTCCTGCCGTTCATCACGAACTTCTACCTCGTCACCGCCACCCAATCGATCGCCCACGTCGCCGGGACGATCTTCCCGCCGGCGCTGGCCGCGATCACGCTGGGCCTCGTCGGGCCGAAGATGTTCGCCAAGCGGATCGGCCGGAACGAGGGCTTCAACCACGCCGGCAACGCGGTCTCGGCCGCCGTAGCGGGCGGACTCGCCTACTTCTTCGGACCGGTGGTGGTGTTCTGGCTCATGGGCATCCTGGCGGCGCTGTCGATCGGCGCCATGCTGATGGTGCCGGCCGACGCCATCGACAACGACCTCGCCCGGGGCATGACCGAGGACGAGGAGCAGGCGCAGGAGAAGCCCTCCGGCCTCGCCACCCTGCTGCAGAACCGGGCGCTCCTGATCTTCGCGGTGCTCTGCGCGATCTTCCACCTCGCCAACGCGGCGATGCTGACCTCGGTGGGCCAGCTCCTGACGCACGTCTCGGGCAAGGACCACGCGACCTCGCTGATCGCGGTCTGCATCGTGGCGGCGCAGTGCGTGATGGTGCCGGTGGCGATCTTCGTGGGCGCGAAGGCCGACGTGATCGGGCGCAAGCCGATCTTCCTCACCGCCTTCGGCATCCTGGCGCTGCGCGGCGTCCTCTACACGCTGTCGGACAACCCGTTCTGGCTGGTGGGCGTCCAGCTCCTCGACGGAATCGGCGCCGGCGTCTACGGCGCGCTGTTCCCGATCGTGGTCGCGGACCTGACCCGCGGCGGCGGCCGGTTCAACGCCGCCCAGGGCGCCGTGGCGACGGCCCAGGGCATCGGTGCCTCCCTGAGCGCGACGCTCGCCGGCGTGATCATCGTGTCGGCGGGCTACGCCACCGCCTTCCTGGCGCTGGCGGCGATCGCGGCGCTCGGCTTCGTCCTCTACCTCGCGCTGATGCCCGAGACCCGCGACGCGGAGCGCGCGGGCAGCGAGCCCGAGAGCGGCGCCGGCATGCCGCCGGCCGTGCCGGCGAGCGCCTGAGCGCCGCGATCGGGTCCCGAGGCCGCGCTCAGGACGCGGCGGCCAGCTCCGGCGCGGCCTGACTCGGCACGACTTCACCCGGCACGACTTCGCCCGGCACAGTCGCCTCCGGCGGGGCCTTCCGCGAGACGTAGTAGATGTCGACGGCGCGCCAGAACGCCCCCTGCTCCTCCGTCGAGCGGCGCGCGAGGGACGTCTCGAGGATCGACATCGCGGCCCGCGCGGGCTCGCTCCGCTCGAGTTCCTCGAGCAGGCCGGCGAGATGCAGCATGGCTTCTACCTCCGAGCGGACAGCAACCGCCATCAACGCCCGAGCTTGCGTAACGATCCGTCGCGCCCTGCGCGTCGGCGCCCTGCATGATCCTTGCCTCGGCCGGAGGCGCGGCTACCATCCCCGCGGCGAGTCCCACTCGCTCTCCCGTCAACCGTCGAGGATCTCCGATGTTCTCCTGCCGAAGCGGCGCGGCTCTTCCCCTGCGCGGAGCGGTCTTCGCCCTGGCCCTGGCCAGCGGATTCGGGGCGGCGCCCCTCGTCGCCCGCGAGATGCCCGAGGCCGGCGCAGCCGCCGCAGCGAAGAAGCCGAACGTCGTGATCCTCGCCACCGGCGGGACGATCGCCGGCGCCGGCGCCGACGCCGCCAACAGCGCCACCTACACGGCCGCCAAGGTGCCGGTCGACAAGCTGATCGCGGCCGTGCCGCAGGTGAACACCATCGCCAACGTCCGCGGCGAGCAGGTCTTCCAGATCGCCTCCGAGAGCTTCACCGACGCCCAGCTCGTCCAGCTCGGCAAGCGCGTGTCCCAGCTCCTGAAGCAGGACGACGTCGACGGCGTCGTCGTCACGCACGGGACCGACACGCTGGAGGAGACCGCGTTCTTCCTCGACCTCGTGGTGAAGAGCGACAAGCCGATCGTGGTGGTCGGCTCGATGCGGCCGGGCACGGCGATCTCGGCCGACGGCGCCCTCAACCTGCTCGACGCCGTCACGGTCGCCGCCAGCAAGGAGGCGATCGGCCAGGGCGTCACCGTGACGATGAACGACTACATCCAGTGCGGCCGCGACGTGAACAAGCGGACCAACATCGTGCCCAGCGCCTTCTACAGCCAGTGGGGGCCGCTCGGCATGGTGGTCGAGGGCAAGACCTACTTCTTCCGCTCGCTGACGAAGCGGCACAACATGAGCTCCGAGTTCGACATCGACCAGATCGACAGCCTGCCGCTGGTCGGCATCGTCTACGGCTCGGGCAACATGATCCCGGGGGTCTACGACGCCGAGCTCCAGGCGGGCGCGAAGGCGATCGTCAACGCCGGCACCGGCAACGGCTCGGTGCCCGGCTACCTCGTCGACAAGCTGAAGGACATCCGCTCCAAGGGCGCCATCGTGATCCGCTCGTCGCGGGTGCCGGACGGCTTCGTCCTGCGCAACGCCGAGCAGCCCGACGACAAGTACGACTGGGTGGTCGCCCACGACCTCAACCCCGCCAAGGCCAAGATCCTGGCGGCCGTGGCGCTCACCAAGACCAGCGACACCAAGGAGCTGCAGCGCATCTTCTGGGAGTATTGAGTCCAGGGACGCGCTGCGCCCCTGAGGTTCAACCCCTCGCTGAGGCAGGCCTCGGAGGAACGCTTCGAGACCTGCCGACGTCGGGCGTCCGCGCAGGGGCGTGGACCCACCGGCTTCGCGAGCGCAGCGAAGCGATCCAGGGTCGCGCTGCCCTGTGTCACTTCGCTCCGCTCGTCACGACGAGGCCGGCGGCATCGATCGAGGGCGTGAGCGTTCGCTGCCCTGAACTCGGGGTTTCCCGAGCCGGCGGGCAGACCGCATGGCGTCGCCGGCGCTCGCCCCGGGTTACATCCCGCGGCGCACCCCCTTAGATACCGGCCACCGACGACGCGGCCGCGCGGCCGATCCCGACTCGCGGCCCCGGCCGCGCGCCCGTCGGCACCGAGCCTGGAGGAACGAGCATGACCGAGCTTCATCCCGAGGTCGCGGCGGTCACCGAGCGCGTCGTGGCGCGCTCCCGCGAGACCCGGCGCGCCTATCTCGACCTGATCGCCCGCGAGCGCGAGGCGGGGGTCCGGCGCGGCAAGCTCGCCTGCGGCAACCTCGCCCACGGCTTCGCGGCCTCCGGCGAGGACAAGGCGGCGATCCGCGACGAGCGGACGGTGATGAACATCGGCATCGTCACCGCCTACAACGACATGCTCTCGGCCCATCAGCCCTACGGGCGCTACCCGGAGCAGATCAAGCTGTTCGCCCGGGAGCGCGGCGCCACCGCGCAGGTCGCTGGCGGTACGCCGGCCATGTGCGACGGCGTCACCCAGGGCCAGAGCGGCATGGAGCTGTCGCTGTTCTCCCGGGACACGATCGCGCTCTCCACCGCGGTGGCGCTGAGCCACGGCATGTTCGACGGGGCGGCGCTCCTCGGCATCTGCGACAAGATCGTGCCGGGCCTGCTCATCGGGGCGCTCCGCTTCGGCCACCTGCCGACGATCCTGATCCCGGCCGGTCCCATGCCCTCGGGCCTCGCCAACAAGGAGAAGCAGCGGATCCGCCAGCTCTACGCCGAGGGCAAGGTCGGCCGGGCGGAACTGCTCGAATCCGAGTCCGCCTCCTACCACGCGGCCGGGACCTGCACGTTCTACGGCACCGCCAACTCCAACCAGATGATGATGGACATGATGGGCCTGCACATGCCGGGCGCGTCCTTCATCAACCCGGGCACCAAGCTGCGCCAGGCCGTGACCCGGGCGGCGATCCACCGCCTCACCGAGATCGGCGGCGCCGGCAACGACTACCGCCCCCTCGGCCTCTGCGTCGACGAGAAGGCGATCGTCAACGCCGCGGTCGGCCTCCTCGCCACGGGCGGCTCGACCAACCACGCGATCCACCTGCCGGCCATCGCGCGCGCCGCCGGCATCGTGATCGACTGGGAGGATATCGACCGGCTCTCCAGCGCCGTGCCGCTGATCGCCCGCGTCTACCCGAACGGCGCCGGCGACGTGAACCACTTCCACGCCGCGGGCGGCATGAGCTTCGTGATGGCGGCGCTGCTCGACGCGGGCCTCCTGCACGACGACATCCTGACCGTGGCGGGCCAGTCGCTGCGCGACCACGCCCGCGACCCGAAACTCGACGGCGAGGATCTGGTCTTCGAGGACGCGGTGCCGGAGAGCCTGGACGACACGATGCTGCGCCGGCCGGGCAACCCGTTCCAGCCCGACGGCGGCATGCGGCTCGTGAAGGGCAATCTCGGCCGGGCGACGTTCAAGACCAGCGCCGTCGAGGAGCACCGCCGCACCATCGAGGCCCCGGCCCGGGTCTTCTCCGACCAGGACGAGGTGCTGAAGGCGTTCAAGGCCGGGGAGCTGGAGCGCGACGTCGTGGTCGTGGTCCGGTTCCAGGGCCCGAAGGCGAACGGCATGCCCGAGCTGCACAAGCTGACCCCGCCGCTGGGCGTGCTGCAGGACCGCGGCCACCGGGTCGCCCTGGTGACCGACGGGCGCATGTCGGGGGCGTCGGGCAAGGTGCCGGCCGCCATCCACCTGAGCCCCGAGGCGCTCGGCGGCGGCCCGATCGGGCGGATCCGCGACGGCGACATCGTCCGCCTCAGCGCCGCCGACGGGCTGCTGCAGGTTCTGGTCGACGACGCGGAATTCGCGGCGCGCCCCGAGGCCGAGGCGCCGGAGGCCGCGCAGGGCACCGGGCGGGAGCTGTTCGCGTTCATGCGCCAGGGGGCCGACACGGCGGAGCGGGGCGCCTCGGCGATGCTCGCCGCCGCCGGCCTCTGAAACCGAGAGGGAGTTGCCGACCATGAACGATCTGACCAGCATCGACGCGCTGATGCGCTCCGTGCCCGTCATTCCGGTCCTGGTGATCGACGACGCGGCCCAGGCGCGGCCCATCGCCGAGGCCCTGGTCAAGGGCGGCCTGACCGCCCTGGAGGTCACCCTGCGGACCCCGGCCGCCCTCGACGTCATCCGGGAGATGACGCGGGTCGAGGGCGCGGTGGTGGGCGCCGGGACGGTGCTCAACCCGCGCGATCTCGAGAAGGCGCTGGCGGCGGGGGCCGAGTTCATCGTCTCGCCGGGCCTCACCGAGCCGCTGACCGACGCCGCCAAGGCCAACGGCGTGCCCTACCTGCCCGGCGTGGCCACGGCGGCCGACATCATGCGCGGCCTCGACCACGGCCTCGACCGGTTCAAGTTCTTCCCGGCCGAGGCCGCGGGCGGGATCAAGGCGCTGAAGGCGCACGCGGCCGTGTTCGGCGCGGTGCGGTTCTGCCCCACGGGCGGGATCACCGAGGCGACCGCTCCCGAATGGCTGTCGATCCCGTCCGTGCTCTGCGTCGGCGGCAGCTGGGTGGTGAAGCCCGGCGCCCCCGACCCGGCGGCGATCGAGCGGGCGGCCCGGGCCGCCGCCGGGTTGCGGACGGCGTAAGCCTCACGACCGAAGCCCTTGCGAGCAGAGCGAAAGGTCCGGGGTCGCGCCAAATCTTCGAGATGTCGCGCTGCCCTGGATCACCTCGCCGCGCTCGCGATGACGGACAGGGCACGGCGCCCGCGTCGATCGGCGGAAGACCGCAGGGCTGAGCAGCCGGACATCGGCTCCCCTCCCGGCGGAGGGAGGGCCGGTCGTGCCGCCGGCTACTCTGCCGGCAGCGGCTGCCGCTGCACGCGCGGGACGAACACGCCGCTCTCCGACTCGAGCGCGATGCGCCGGTCGTGGAAGGCGTCGAGCGTCGAGCGATGGCCGATCGACACGATCGTCGTGCCGGGAAGCCGCTCGCGCAGCATCCGGTAGAGGGCCGCCTCGGAAGGCTCGTCGAGGGAGGCCGTCGCCTCGTCGAGGAACAGCCATTCGGGCTTCGCCAGCAGCGCGCGGGCGATGGCCAGCCGCTGCTGCTCGCCGCCCGACAGCCGCCGCTCCCAGGTGTCGCTCTCGTCGAGGTGGTCGACGAGGTGGGCGAGCTGGGCGGCCGTCAGGGCGTCCCTGATCGCCGCGTCCGGGAACTGGTCGGTGGTGTTCGGGTAGACCACGGCGCCGCGCAGCGTGCCCTGCGGGATGTAGGGCCGCTGCGGCAGCAGCAGCGCCGACTGCCCGGCGGGCACGTCGACCCGGCCCTTGCCGAAGGGCCAGATCCCCGCGATCGCCCGGAACAGGGTCGACTTGCCCGAGCCGGAGGGACCCGTGACCAGGGTCGCGCCGCCGCGCGGCAGGGTCAGCGCGTCGGCGGTGACGATCGGCTTCCCGTTCGGAAGGGCGAGGACCAGGTCGCGCGCGGTGACGTCGCCGGCGCTGTCGTTGCCCTGGACGAGGCCGTAGCCCGCCGCCTCCAGCGCCTCGGCCTTGGTCATGGCCCGGCGGAAGGAGCCGAGACGGATGGTGTTGGCCTTGTAGGCCGCCAGCGTCGTGTACGAATCGACGAAGAACGACAGCGAGCTCTGCACCTGGCCGAACGCCTGGGAGGTCTGCTGCAGCGCGCCCAGCGTGATCTTCTTGGCGAAGAAGGACGGGGCCGCCAGCACCATCGGGAAGATCACGCTCGCCTGCCGGTAGCTGAACGTGAAGGCGATCAGCTTGATGCGGCGGAAGATGATCCCGACGTAGTTGTCGATCACGCTGTGGAACAGGCTCGAGAGCCGCGAGGCCTCCGCGCGCTCGCCGCGCAGCAGGGCGATCTGCTCCGAGTAGATGCGGTTCCGGGCCAGCGCGAAGCGGAAATTCGCCTCGACCTGCTCCTGCCGGAAGTCCAGCCCGATGAGCGGCCGGCCGATCAGGTGGGTGAGCCACGTGCCGACCACCGCGTAGGCGATCACCAGCCAGACCAGGAAGCCCGGGATCACCGTGTCGGTGAACGGCACGACGAAGTCGCGCGACAGGGTCCAGAGGATCACGATGAACGAGACGAGCTGCGCGGCCTGGCTGAGCAGCCGGATCGACAGCGTCGTGGTCTGCACGATGAAGCTGTTGACGTCGGCCTGGATGCGCTGATCCGGGTTGTCCGCCTCCTCGTCGGTGAACGGGATGCGGTAGTGCGTGCCGTTGCCGAGCCAGCGCTCGTACAGGCTGTGGGTCAGCCACGTGCGCCAGCGGATCAGCAGCGAGGAATCCACGAACAGGTCGAACATACCGATGGCGATGTTCAGCGTGGCCAGCGGCACGAACACCCAGAGCAGCTGGTACCAGAACGCGTTCGCGTCGTATTCCTGGAGCGAGTTGTAGATGTCGCGGTAGAAGAAGTTGAACCGCAGCGTCAGCGCCACGTCGGCGAAATTCACGAAGATGGACAGCGCCACGAGGTTGCGGCCGATCCGGCCCTCGGTGGTGCCGAACCAGCGGAACAGGCCGATCTCCTTGGTCGGCTTGTCGCGGTTGGCGAAGTACGGGTCGGCGATGTTGGTGATCGCGCGGATCGGCTCGAGATGCGAGATGCCCAGCACGATGGCAGCGAAGACCACCGCGCCGGTGGCGGCGAAGGCCGGCGGGAGCAGGGCCGCGACCACCGGCGGCAGCAGCCCCATGGCGGCGACCGTCTTCGAGCCCGCGAGCAGCAGGTAGCCGACGCCGTAGACCGAGACGAAGACCTTGAGGTAGGCCGAGATGCCGTTCGAGGCGATCAGGATGCCCGCCATGGCGAAGCCGGCGAGGGAGACGTAGAGCGGCGGGCTCGGGATTCCGGGGAACGCCAGCAGGATCAGCGCGGCCAGGGCGGTGAGCACGGCCTGGATGCCCAGTCCGGTCCTGAGTGCTGCCACGCGTCGATCCCCCATCCGTGCGCGCCCGCTCGGGACGCCACCGGCGGCCTTGGCCCCGGCAGATGGCCAGATAGTGGCACTCTGGCCGCGCTGTCGCGTGAAACTTTGGTCACCTTCCGACGGTGCGGCGATTTACGCGGGTGGCGCGGGCAGCGCGGCTACCAGTTCCACTCCTCGAAGCCGGGCTCGCGGCAATGGTAGCCGATCGGGCATTGCGGGTTGTCGCGCGTGGGGGCGAAGCGCAGTTCGGCGATCTCCGAGCCGCTGCACTGCCCGGGATTGCTGACGAAGCGCTCCGGCGCCGTCCCGGCGGCGATGATCACGTCGCCCTCGTTCTTCACCAGGGCCATCGCCTCGGAGCAGGTCATGCGGGCCGTCATCGAGCCGCGCGGCGGCCGCGTCTGGGCGCGGGCCTCGACCCCGGTCGCGACGGCGGCGAGGTGGGCGAACAGCAGAGCGAGGGCCAACGGCCTCATCGGGCACGGGTTCCGGTACGCACCCGGGAAGAAAGCCCGCGGGTCTGGCGCCATCCTGCACAAGCAGGCCGTCCGAGACTGTCACCGGAATGCGCCACCGGGCCGCTTTCGCCGTCGGACCGCCGCAATCGGCGGATTAGGAGATTCCGGGATTGCCGAAAGCCGCTTTAGATTTGTGATCGTGGACGCCTGCGCGGGCGGCCCCGGCACGACGGCTGGACCGGCCCCCCCGGCACGCGTCTCCGGCGCCCCGCGTGCCGGCCGACCGGCGCCGGAGCCAAGGGACCCAGCGATGTCCGCTCTCTCGATCCTCGACATCTCCGCCGTGCGCGCCGCGCCCGTCTCCCGCGAGCCCTACGCCTACACGCTCGGCAGCAACGTCCTGAATCCCGAGGCGATCGACGACATCCGGCGCGACTTCCCGGACATCGCCAAGCCCGGCTACCTCACGGTGGACGAGGTCGCCCTCAAGGGCCGGTTCAAGGCGCTGATCGACGAGCTGGAGAGCGACGCCTTCTCGGAGATCCTCGGCGAGAAATTCGGCATCGACCTCGTCTCGTGCCCGCGGCTGACGACCATCATGCGCCGCAGCCAGCTGAAATACGGCTCGATCCACACCGACGGCCCGTCGAAGGTGCTGACCCTGCTCGTCTACATGAACGATGCCTGGGACGCCCCCGCGGCCGGCCGCCTGCGGGTGCTGTACGACGGCCGCAACTACGAGCCCTTCGCGGTGGAAGTCCCGCCGACCATGGGCACGATGTTCGCCTTCCTGCGGGCGGACAATTCCTGGCACGGCCACGAGCCCTTCGAGGGCGAGCGGCGCGTGGTGCAGGTGGCGTGGCTCAAGGACGCGTCGGAGCTGGAGCGCAAGCGCAAGCGCAACCGCACGGCGCAGTTCCTGAAGGGCATCTTCGGCCGCTGATCGGACGAGAAGGGGGCGGACCATGGGGGCGGTCGTGCTGGCGGATCCGGGCGACGGGGCGCGTGCCGGCTCCTGGCGTCGCTTCGCCCTGCCGACGCTCCTCATCCTCGGCTGGGTGGGCCTGTTCGCCTACAGCGCCGCCTACCTGACCGAGGACCTGCCGTTCCGCCCGTCCATGCCGGAAGCGGGCCCGTCCGCTGGGAGCTCCGCCGGTCCGCGCGCCGCGCGCCGCGTGGTGATGCTCGACGAGCCCGACCAGCCCGCGCCCCCGGCCGAGACGCCCGGCCAGACCGCCATGGCCGCCGCGGCGGCGCCGCCGGCCCCGCAGACCGCCGCGGCGGCGCCCGCGGTCGCGAACGCCCGGCCGGTGCCGGCTCCGGTCCCCGCTCCGGCCGTCGCGTCGGCCGCGGCCGAGTACGTCGGCGTCTGGGGCCCGACACCCGAGGCCTGCGGGGCCCGGTCGCGGCGCCGCGGCTACATCCCGGCCACGATCACGCAGGACCGCGCCCGCGCGGGCCGCACGCTCTGCCTCTTCCACGACATGCGGCGGAGCGGCGCCGCCTGGGTCACCGCCGCCGAGTGCAGCGATCGCGGCCGCCGCTGGTCGTCGCAGGTCCGCCTGCAGGTGGACGGCGAGCATCTGACCTGGTCGAGCAGCCGCGGGACCTCGACCTACATCCGCTGCGGCCGCCGCGCCGGCTGAGGGGGACCGTCACGCCGCCGGACCCGGCCCCCGCCCCTCGGCCGCGCGCAGGACGATCCGCGCCGCCGCGCGGCTCGGCGTGTCCGCCGCGGCGAGCCGCATCCGCCCGTCGATGCGGCCGAGGGCGGCGAGCTGGACGTCGCGGTCGGCACCGCCGGCCAGGAGTGGCCGCAGGGCGCCCGCGAGGCGCTCCGGGGTGCAGTCGGCCTGGACGAATTCCGGCATCGCGTTCTCGGCGAGGATCAGGTTCGGCAGCACGATGCTCGGGACCTGGATCAGCCGGCGGGCGATGAACTCCTCCGCCCGCGAGACCTTGTAGGCGACGACCATCGGCACGCCGGCGAGCGCCAGCTCCAGCGTGACCGTGCCGGAGGCGGCGAGCGCCGCCCGGGCCTCCCGGAAGGCGGCGTATTTCGGCGCCTCGCCGGTCACGATGCGGACCGGCACCGCCCAGTCGGCCGAAAGCCGCTCGATCAGGGCCCTGTGCCGGGTCACGGCGGGCAGCACCGCCTCGACCGCGAGGCCCTCGGCCACGCGTGCCAGGGCCGCGCCGAAGACCGGCATCAGCCGCTCGATCTCGGACCGACGGGAGCCCGGCAGGACCACGAGGCTGTAGGGCACGGCGTCGCGCCGCCCCCGCTCGTCCGCGCCGGGGCGCAGCTCCGGGAGGCGCTCGATCAGCGGGTGCCCGACATAGGTGCAGGGGGGGCCGCCGAGCCGCAGATGCGCGTCGGGCTCGAAGGGGAGCAGGGCCAGGACGTGGTCGATGAACGGACGCATGCCCTTCGCCCGCCAGGGCCGCCACGCCCAGACGCTCGGCGACACGTAGTCGATGATCGGGATGCCGGGGGCCGCCCTGCGCACCCGCCGGGCCACCGCGTGGGTGAAGCCCGGGCTGTCGATGATCACCAGCACGTCCGGCCGGGCGCGGATCGTCGCCGACACCGTCTCGCGGATGCGGCGGAGCAGCGTCCGGGCGCGGGCGAGAACCGGCAGGTAGCCCATCACCGCCACGTCATCGAGCGGGAACAGCGACGCGAACCCCGCCTCCGCCATGGCCTCGCCGCCGACGCCGCCGAAGACGGTGTCGGGCGCGGCCTCGCGCAGGGCACGCATCAGCTTGGCGCCGAGCTGGTCGCCGGAATCCTCGCCGGCGACGAGCCAGATCGTCCGGGGCCGGCCGGTCACGGCGCGCCTCCGTACCCGACCACGAAGAGGCCGAGGCGATCGGCCTCCGCGGCCGTGGCCGCCCGGTCGATGACCAGGGTCCCGCCCGCCTCCAGGGCGAGGCCGACGCAGCCCGCCCGGGCGGCGTTGCGCACGGTCCGCGCGCCGATCGCCGGAAGATCGATGCGGCGGTCCTGGCCGACCTTCGGGGCCTTCACCAGCACGGTGGAGGGCATTGCCCGGCCGAACCCGAAGGGGCGGCGCCCCAGGGCCCGCGCCCGGGCGAGCATGCGGTCCGTGCCCTCCGGCCCTTCCACCGCGAGGATCCGGTCGCCGGCCAGAACCACCGCCTGCCCCAGATCGTAGGGCGAGAGGGCGTCCAGGACGCCGCGCCCGGTGCGGATCGAGGCGGCGGCCTCGGCGTCCGGGGCCCGGCGCCCGAGGGGGCCGTCTGGGCAGAGCAGGTCCGGCGCGGCCTCGTGGACGCCGACGACGCGGTGTCCCTCCTCCTCGACCAGCGCGACGGCGGCCCGCAGCAGGCGGTCGTCCCCGCCGCCGGCGATCGCCCGCAGGGCCTCGCGGTTGCGCAGGGCGGCGCCGGCGTTGAGGATCGCGGCCGGGCTCGGGCGGGAGACGCCGCCCGCCGGCACCACGGTCGCCGGACCCCAGCGCCGCAGCAGCTTCAGGGTGGCCGCGAGATCGAGGAGATCGACCGTCGCGTCGGCGCCGGCGCGCAGGGCCGGCCCGGTGAAGCCGCGCAGGGCGATGACCCGGAAGGGCCGGCGCGCCCGGCGGAGCGACTCGGCGACGAGTTCGGGCAGGCGCCCCGCCCCCGCGATCAGGACCAGGGCCCCCTCGGGGGCGGGATCGGCCTCGGTCACGGCCCGGCCGCTCAGGCGGCGCTGATCGGGGTCGGAACCTCGCGCGGCGTGCAGATCGAGCGCTTGCCGCCGAGGCGGATGAAGTCGAGGATCTCGGCGACCGCCGCGTGGGATTCGAAGGTCGCGGCCACGTCCTCCACCCGCTCCATCAGCGTGCCCTCTGGGGCGAAGAGCAGGCGGTAGGCGCGCCGCAGCGCGTGGATGTCCTCGCGGGCGAAGCCGCGGCGCTGCAGGCCGATGATGTTGAGCCCCGACAGGTAGGCCCGGTTGCCGAGCACCATGCCGTAGGGGATGCAGTCGTTCTCCAGGCCCGACAGGCCGCCCACGAAGGCGTGCGCGCCGACCCGCGCGAACTGGATCACGGCGGCGCCGCCACCCAGGATCGCGTAGTCGCCGACGCTGCAATGGCCCGCCAGCATGACGTTGTTGGAGAAGATCACGTGGGCGCCGACCCGACAATCGTGGCCGACATGCGAGTTGGCCAGGAAGGTGCAGTGGTCGCCGACCAGGGTCTCCAGGCCGCCGCCGCTCGTGCCCGGGTTCATGGTGACGCCCTCGCGGATCAGGCAATCGGCGCCGATCGTCAGGGTCGAGGCCTCGCCCCGGTACTTCAGGTCCTGCGGCTGGTGGCCGATCGACGCGAAGGGGAAGATCCGGGTGCGGGGGCCGATCGTGGTCCGGCCCGCGAGGACCACGTGGCTGATGAGCTCGCAATCCGCGCCGAGCACGACCTCGGGCCCGACATGGCAGAAGGGGCCGATCCGCGCCCCGTCGCCGATCCGGGCGCCGGACTCGATCACGGCGCTCGGGTGGATGGCGGGCGCGGTCACTCCGTCACCAGCATGGCGCTGATCTCGGCCTCGGCGACCAGCGTGCCGTCGACCCGGGCCTCGCCGCGGAACCACCACATGGTCCGGCGCTGGTTCAGCTTCGTCATGTGGAAGCGCACCTGGTCGCCGGGGGTGACGGGCTTGCGGAACTTGCACTTGTCGATGGTCATGAAGAACACCTGCTTGGTGTTCCGCCCGTCCGCCCGGATGTGGCGGCAGCAGATGGCGCCCGCCGTCTGCGCCATGCCCTCGATCAGGAGCACGCCCGGGAAGACCGGCATGTCGGGGAAGTGGCCCATGAACTGCGGCTCGTTGGCCGTGACGTTCTTGATGCCGACGCAGGATTCGTCCCGGTCGATCTCGACGATGCGGTCCACCATCAGGAACGGGTAGCGGTGCGGCAGCAGCTCCAGCAGCGTCTGGATGTCGGCTGTGCCCAGCTCGGTGCCGGTCTCGCGCGCCGCCTCACTCATCGAAATCCGCACCTCGACTTGCCGCCTTCGGCGGCCCGCAATCCGGCCGCCTCCGGCGCGCCGACCGCCCTCTTCGGAAGAAATCGCCGGAAGCGCAAGGCCTTCCCGGTCAGGCGTCGTCTCCCGCTTGGTCCTTGCCCGAGCGTTCGGCGAGACGCGCGAGCGTCGTCAGCTCGCGGAACCACGCCCGCACCGGCTTGGCGGGCGTCCCGCCCCAGCGGCTTCCCGGCGGCACGTCGCGGTTGACGTTGGACGAGCCGGCGATCTGCGAGCCGCGGCCGATGCGCAGGTGGCCGACGACGCCGACCTGCCCGCCCAGGACGACGTAGTCCTCCAGCGTGGTCGAGCCGGAGATGCCGACCCCCGACACGATGACGCAGTGGCGCCCGATCACGACGTTGTGGGCGATCTGCACGAGGTTGTCGATCTTGGTGCCCTCCCCGATCACCGTGTCGCGCGAGGCGCCGCGGTCGACCGTGGTGTTGGCGCCGATCTCGACGTCGTCCTGCACGATGACGCGCCCGACCTGCGGGACCTTGAGATGGGTGGCGCCCATGGCGAAGCCGAACCCGTCCTGCCCGAGCCGCGCCCCGGGATGGACGATCACCCGGTTTCCGAGGAGGGCGTGGCTCAGGGTCGTGCCGGCGCCGATCGCGCAGTCGCGCCCGATCCGGACGCCCGGTCCGATCACGGCGTTGGGTCCGACCACCGTTCCGGCGCCGATCTCGGCGCCCGGCCCGATCACCGCGCCGGGATCGACCGTGACGCCGTCCTCGAGACGGGCCTCGGGATGGACGTGGGCGCCGGGGGCGACGCCGCGGACGGCGAATTGCGAGCCGGGACGCAGGGCGTCCGGATGCAGGCGGCCGAGCAGCGCGGCGTAAGCGCGGTAGGGGTCGCGGCTGACGAGGGCGACCGTGCCGGCGGGACAGCGCGCCGCGAAGCGGGGCGAGACGAGGCACGCGCCCGCCCGCGTCGCCGCGAGGGCGTCGCCGTAGCGGGCGTTGTCCATGTAGGCGAGGTGGTCCGGGCCGGCGCTCTCCAGGGAGGCCGCGCCGCTGAACCGGCGATCCGGGTCCGCCCCCTCGGGGAGGCCGGTGCCGGCGGCCGCCGCGATCTCGGCCAGGGTGAGGCCTGTGGCGGCGGCGGTGAAGAAAACGGGATCTGACATGTTCGACAACGCGCCGGCCGGAACAATCCGGCCGGCGCGCGGGATTTTTATCAGAAGCGCGAGCCGCCGGAGAAGCGGAACGCCTGGACCTGATCCGCGCCGATATGGCCGTACTTGCCGAGGATCGGGACGAACACCTTCTGACCCTCGTCCTTCGACAGCGCGTAGGCGTAGTCGAACCGGATCGGGCCGAGCGGCGAGTTCCACAGGATGGACGCGCCGATCGAGGAGCGGATCGCCGCCGTATCGCGGACGTTCACGCATTCCGGCTCCACGCCGATCGTGAAGGCGTTGAAGTTGCACTTCCCGGTCGTCGGCGAGACACCGTTGATGAAGGCGTCGCCGTTCACGTTGAAGTTGCGCTGGCCGTGATAGCCGAACAGCGTGCCGGCGTCGGCGAAGAGCGCGCCCTTCAGGCCCAGATCGCGCGGAACGAGGGGCAGCGGGAACTGCACTTCGAGGGTGCCGCCGATGTAGGTGGAACCGCCGATCGCGTTCGAGCGGGCGTCGGCGATGCCGACGTCGCGCGGGCCGATGCCGTTCGGCGCGAAGCCGCGGACCAGCGACGGGCCGAGGAAGAACTGGTCGGTCACCCGCAGCGGGTCGTTGTTGAGCGACGAGATGTGGCCGCCCTGGAAGCGGATGAAGCCGACCACGTCCTCGAAGATCTCCTTGTAGTACCGCGCGTCGGCGGTCACGCGGAAGAACTTCGAGTCGCCGCCCAGGCCGGCGACGTCGGGCTTCAGCTCGGCGTAGAGGCCGTTGCGGGGCGCGCCGATCACGTCGAGGGTCGAGTAGGCGAGCGTCAGGCCGGCCAGCGACGTGAGCGTGTTGCCCTGCGAGCCCTTGATGGCGATCGAGGCCTCGCCGTCATACGCGCAGTTCGGGTAGATCGACTGGCCGCCGATGTTCCGGCCCGTGTTCGGGTCGATCGTGCCCGCCGCGTAGGTGGCGGTGTAGCCCGGGATCGGGATCGAGCAGTCGTTGTACGGCCGCTTGAGGGTGTTCGGCACCTTCAGCTCGGTGTTGTACAGCGAGTAGCGCAGCGTGATGCCGAATTCCTCGGTGATCGGCAGGCCGAGGCGCAGCTGGCCGCCGTACACCGTGGTCTCGTAGCGCGAGTACCGGGTCAGGTCGGAGTACTTGTAGAAGGCATCGAAGCCCGCCGCGAGGCGGTACCCGAGGAAGTACGGCTCGGTGAACGAGAAGTCGACGCCGCGCGAGTACTGGCCACCCGTGCCGGCGAGGCGGACGTACTGGCCGCGACCGAGGAAGTTCGACTCGGAGACCGAGACCTCGCCGATGATGCCGTCCTGGGTGGAGTAGCCGCCCGCCACCGAGAACGAACCCGTGGGCTGATCCTCGACGTCGATGTTGATGACCACGCGGTCCGGGGCCGAGCCCGGCTCGTTGGAGAAGCGGACCTTCTTGAAGAAGCCCAGGCCGTTCAGGCGGCGCTCGGCGCGGTCGGTCAGCACGCGGTTGTAGGCGTCGCCCTCCGCGATATCGAGCTCGCGGCGGATGACGTAGTCGCGGGTGCGGGTGTTGCCGCGGATGTTGATGCGCTCGACGTAGACGTGCGGGCCGTCCTCGACCACGAAGCCCAGGGAGACCTGGTGGCTCGCCGGGTCGCGCTGGCCGGTCGGGCGGACCTGCGCGAACGGGTAGCCGGCGCGGTTGACCTCGCGGGTGACGTTGTTGAGCGTCTTCTCGACGTCGTCGGCGTTGTAGATGTCGCCCACCGAGGTGGCGATGTCGCTGTCGAGCTTCGTGGTGTCGAGGCCCGGCAGGCGCGAATCCACCTGGACGGCGCCGACCTTGTACTGCTCGCCCTCGTTCACCGTGATGGTGATGACGTAGCCGGACTTGTCGCCCTCGACGTAGCGCGCGTCGGCGCTGACCACCTGGAAGTCGGCGTAGCCGTTCTTCAGGTAGTAGCGGCGGACCTGGTCGAGGTCGTTGGTGATGCGGTCGGGATCGTAGACGTCGGAGGTCTTGATGAACGACAGGAAGTTCATCTCCGAGGAGCTCATCAGCCCCTTCAGCGTCCGCTCCGAGTAGGCGTTGTTGCCGACGAAGTTGATCGAGATGATGCCGGTCTTATCGCCCTCGTCGATCTGGTAGATCACGTCGACGCGGCCGTTGGGCAGGTCGACCGTCCGGTAGGTCACCTTGGCGGTGCCGCGGCCGAAGCGCTTGTAGACGTCGCGGATGCGCGCGAGGTCGGCGTTGATGATCGCCTCGCTGTACGGCCCGCGGGCCTTGGCCTCGACCACGCCCTCCAGGGTGGCCTTCTCGATCTTCTTGTTGCCCTCGAAGACGACGCGGTTGATCAGGTTGTTCTCGCGGACCGTCACCACCGTGCGGCCACCCGACTGGGCGACCTTCACGTCGGAGAACATCCCGCTCGCGAGCAGGTTGCGGCGGGCCTCCTCGGCGGAGCCGGACGCCGTCCCGGTCACGTAGGACCGGATCGTGTCGGCATCGACGCGCTGGTTGCCCTGGACGACGATCTGCTGCGCCTGGGCAGCCCCGCTCAGGACGACACCCAGACCGGCAGTGACTAGGACGATGGTTTTCCGCACCGACTTACGTCGGGGCTTCCCCGTCAACGACATCATGCAATCGCCCGTTTCTGTTCTGGTCGCGGGGGTTAGCCCGTCACAGGCGACCGTTGATCGGCCGTCCCGTCACCTGGTCCAAGCGTGGCTTCGGTCCAAGCGTAGCTCTTAGCGGGATTCCCCTGCCAAGCAAACGCGCGGGAGGCCATCGTCAGGGGATTTTGGGGGGTCGTGGCCTTCGCGCCACTTAACGGTGCGGTCAGCCTGCGGGCAAACCGCGGATCGTGGTGAACGACCCGTAAACGTCTGGGCCGTCGCACCTTTTCAGCGGCCCTCGCGATCCCGTGAACGCGATTTTAACCCCGTTTCGACGCGCCGGCGGGGCGTCATCCGGGCGGTGTCCGGGCGAGATCGCGGCGGGATTGGGGCAGCGTTTCCGGTGGAGATCCGGCGGGGATACCGGGATCCCCGCCGGCCCCGGATCAGGTGTTCCGCCAGGAGGCGCCGAGGTTGAGGATGTCGTTCCAGGCGGCGAACAGCATCAGCATCAGCACCAGGGCGAGGCCGATGCGGAAGCCGATCTCCTGGGCCCGCTCGCTGAGCGGGCGGCCGCGCACCACCTCGAAGGCGTAGAACAGCAGGTGGCCGCCATCGAGCAGCGGCACCGGGAACAGGTTGAGCAGGCCGATCGAGACGGAGAGCAGGGCGATCAGCCCGACCAGACCGCCGACGCCGCCGGTCTTGGCGACCTCGCCGGAGACGCGGGCGATGCCGATCGGACCCGAGAGCTGGTCGGCGGATTCCCGGCCGGTCACGAGCTTGCCGAGATACGAGAAGGTGCGCTCGACGACGAAGTAGGTCTCCTTCACGCCGAGATTGAGCGAGTCGAGCGCGCCGTAATGCACGAGCCGCGCCTCCGAGCCCGCGGGGGAGCGGATGCCGAGCCGGCCGATCCGGTGGCGGCCGAACGGCGTCTTCTCCTCGAAGGTCGCCGGCGTCGCCTGGATGGTGATGGGCTGGTCGTTGCGCTCCACCGTGAAGGTCAGCAGCGTCCCGGCGCTGCCGGTGACCGTGCGGTACATGGCGTTGAAGTCGCCGATCTTCTCGCCGTCGATGGCGGTGATCACGTCGCCGGGCTGGAAGCCGGCCTGGGCGGCGACGCTGTTCGGCTCCACCGACGAGACCCGGGCGGGCAGCTCGTAGCGGCCGCCGAGCCAGATGGCGCCCGCGAAGAGCAGGATCGCCAGGATGAAGTTCGCCACCGGGCCAGCGGCGACGATCGCGGCGCGCTTCGACACGGGCTGGGTCGGGAAGCTGATCGCCCGCTCCTGCGGGCTCATCCGGGCGACGGCCTCCGGATCCGGCATGCTGGCGCCGTTCACGTCGCCGTGGAACTTCACGTAGCCGCCGAGCGGGATCGCGCAGACCTTCCAGCGGGTGCCGCGCCGGTCGTTGAAGCCGAACAGCTCGGGGCCGAAGCCGAGCGAGAAGGCGTGCACGCCGACCCCGCACCAGCGCCCGACCAAGAAGTGGCCCATCTCGTGCACGAACACCACGACGGTGAGCACGAACAGGAACGGGATCACGGCACCGAAGAAACCGCCGGCGGTCCCGCCCATCGCGTTGAGGAAGTCCATAAGCCGTATTCCTGGCCGTCTCGGCGCCGGCTTCTCGGGCCGGCCATCCGCCCTGTCTAGCAGATCGGCGGTGCCGACCGCCAACGCAATCCTGCGGCTCGGCCGCGGAACGTCGCACGCACCGTCCGAAACCGCACCGTCCGATACCGCACCGGCCGATCGCGCGCGGCGGTCCCGCCCGTCAGTGGCCGCCGCCTCCGCCCGCGCCGGCATTCGGCCGCCGGATCATCGGGACCGCGCAGGCCATCGCGAGGAACAGGACCGTGAGGGTCAGGAACACGTCCTCGAAGGCCATGACGAGGCCCTGGATCCGCACCGTGTTGGTCATCGCCTTCAGCGCCATGCCGGAGGCGGCGCTGCCGTAGGCGTCGAAGCCGCGCTGCAGCGCGTCGAGGCGCTCCAGCGCGGCCGTGTTCGCCCAGGTGAAGCGCTCGTGGAGCCGGGCGAGGTGCAGGTCCCAGCGGTCGTTGAGGATCGTGTTGATCAGCGCGAGCCCGACCGCGCCGCCGAGGTTGCGGGTCAGGTTGAACAGCCCCGACGCGTTCTTCATCCGCGCCGGCGGCAGCGTGCCCAGCGCGATGTTGTTGATCGGGATCATGCACAGCATCAGCGAGCAGCCGCGCAGGATCTGCGGCAGCAGCAGCTCGTAGAAGTCCCAGTCCTTGGTGAGCCCGGTGACGATCCAGGTGCCGCAGGCGAAGCCGACGAAGCCGATCCCCATCATGATGCGGGGATCGACCCTGCCCGAGAGCCGGCCGGCGATCGGGGCGGTGGCGAACATGCACAGGCCGGAGACGAACATCGTCTCGCCGATCATCAGCGCCGAGTAGCCGCGCACCCGGGCGAGGTAGACCGGGTAGATGTAGGTCAGACCGTAGAGGCCGATGCCCAGCACGAAGCTCGCCACGCAGCCGCTGGCGAAGTTCCGGTCCGAGAAGGCCCGGAGATCGACGATCGGCTGCTTGGCCGTGAAGACCCGCCAGAAGAACAGCAGCGCCGACGTCCCGCAGACGACCGCGCAGGCGAAGACCGCCTCGTCCTGCAGCCAGTCGTGGTTCGGCCCCTCCTCCAGCACGTACTCGAGGCAGCCGAGGAAGCCGGCCATGAAGGCGAGGCCGGCCCAGTCGAACGATCTGATCAGGCCGTAATTGGGCTCGTCGAAATCGACCAGGATCCAGGTCGAGACGGTCACGAAGATGCCCGGCACGACGTTGATCAGGAACAGCCAGTGCCACGACATCAGGTCGGTCAGGTAGCCGCCCACCGTCGGGCCGATCGTCGGCGCCAGCGTCGCCACGAGGCCGATCATCGGCGAGACGATGGTCCGCTTCGAGGGCGGGAAGATCGTGAAGGCCGCGGCGAAGACGGTCGGGATCATGCCGCCGCCGATGAAGCCCTGGAGCGCCCGCCAGACGATCATCTCGCCGATCGACGAGGAGGTGGCGCACATCAGGCTCATCAGGGTGAAGCCGCCCGCCGAGATGGCGAACATCCAGCGCGTCGAGAGCACCCGCGACAGGGTGCCGGAGAGCGGGATCGAGATGACCTCGGCGATCAGGTAGCTGGTCTGGACCCAGGGGATCTCGTCGCCGGAGGCCGAGAGGCCGGCCTGGATCTCGTTCAGGGAGGCCGAGACGATCTGGATGTCCAGGATCGCCATGAACATGCCGAAGACCATGCAGACGAACGCCACCATGCGGCGGCGGTCGAGGGGCGGATCGGCGGCGCGGATCGGCGCGCCGGGCGCGAGGGCGGCGCTGGCGGCCATGGCCGGTCTCAGCGGCTCGCGGTGCTGACCGGCCGCGCCGCGGAGGCGCGGTCGAGGACGGAGCGGTCCGCGCCGGTGCGGGTATCGACCCGCACCACCGCCGACAGGCCCGGCCGCAGCAGGCCCTCCCGGGCGACCTCCTCGGGCACGCGCACCCGGACCGGCAGGCGCTGGACGATCTTGGTGAAGTTGCCGGTGGCGTTGTCGGGCGGCAGCAGGCTGAAGACCGAGCCGGAGGCCGGCGAGAACGATTCCACCACGGCGTGGATCTCACGGTCCGGATAGGCGTCGACCGTCACGGTCACCGGCTGTCCGGGACGCATGCGCTCGACCTGGGTCTCCTTGAAGTTCGCGTCGATCCGGACGCTCTGGAGCGGGACCAGCGCGGCGACCCGCGTGCCGGGCCCGACATAGGCGCCGGCCTCGACGGCCTTGTTGCCGACCACACCGTCGAAGGGCGCGCGGATGACCGTGAAGTCGAGGTCGCGCCGGGCCCGGTCGACGGCGGTGCGGAGTTCCGCCGCGAGGCTCTCCGCCTCGCGCTTCTGCGCCTGGAGCACGTCCACGTTGGCGCGGGCCGCGAGGAGGCCCGCCTCCATGGCCTTCACGGAGGCCTCGGTGCGGTCGCGGTCGGCACGGGTCTGGTCGATGCGCGACTTGGCCACGTAATCCGCCTGCATCTGCGTCGACCGGGCGAAGTCGGCCTGGGCGCGGACGGCGTCGGCGCGGGTCGCGTCGAGCTGCGCGGCGGCCTGGGCGACCTGGGCCTGCGCCGCCTCGGCCTGCCGGCCGATCCGCGCGATCGTGCTCTCCTGGGTGGCGAGCTTGTCCTGCGCCGCCTGCAGCGCGAGGCGGTAGTCGCCGTCGTCGAGCTTGGCGATGACGTCGCCCTTCCTCACCGCGAGGCCGTTCACCACCGGGACCGACTGGAGATAGCCCGGGATCTTGGCCGCGAGGACCGAGATGTCGGCCTGGACGTAGGCGTCGTCGGTCGAGACGAAGAACCGCCCGACGGTCCACCACTGCCACCCCTGATACGCGCCGCCGCCCAGGGCGGCCGTCAGCAGTCCGAGCAGGACGAGCCGCCTCATGGAGCGCTTGCGCGCGGGCGGCGCCTCGACCGGCACGGGCGTCGGCAGGGACGCCGCGGTGGCGGCCGGCGCGGTGCGCTCGGCACGCGCCTCGTCCCCGGCCTCGATTCGGGTCTCAATACCGGTCTCGAGACCGGAACTCGGCCGATCGGCGTCCTCGCGAAGGGACATATCAGCGCCTCGAAAGAGATGACCGAACCGTTCGGTCAATAACCAGGCACGACTTGACGCGCCCCCGAAGAAGCCGCAGGTTATTTTGACCGAACGGTTCGGTCAAGCGTGACGGTGTCACGGTGCGGAGCGGGATGATGGCTCAGGGTGCGGCGCTGGAGCGGGGTCAGGCCCAGCACGAGGGCGACAAGCGGCAGCAGATCCTCGAGGGCGCGCGGACGGTGTTCCTGGCGGCGGGGTTCGACGGGGCCAGCATGGGCGAGATCGCCCGGGCGGCCGGGGTCTCGAAGGGCACGCTCTACGTCTACTTCGAGAACAAGGAGGACCTGTTCGAGGCGCTGGCGATCCAGGAGAAGGCCAGCCTCGCCGAGGCCCTGTTCACCCTGGACGCGGACGATCCCGACGTGCCGGGCGTCCTGACGCGGCTCGGAAGCAGCTTCCTGACCGAGATGTGCCGGCCGGCGCACGTCTCGCTGGTCCGCATGGTCATCGGCGCGAGCGAGAAGTTTCCGCGCTTCGGGCAGGTCTACTATCAGGCCGGTCCGGCCCGCGGCGTCGAGCGCCTCTCGCGCTACCTCGACGCGCAGGTCCAGGCGGGGCGCCTGACGATCGCCGACACCGAGCTCGCGGCCCGGCACTTCCTGCATCTCTGCCAGGCGGGTCTGCTGACCCGCCTGCTGTTCGCGGCGGGCGGCATCGCCGGCGAGGCCGAGATGCGCCATCAGGTCGACGAGGCAGTCCGGGTGTTCCTGGCCGGGTACGGCCCCGCGCGCTGAGGCGCAGCTCAGGCGGGAAACGTCGTTGCGAGCGCGGCGAAGCGATCCAGCGGCGCGACGCTCGCAGAATGTTGCGCCGACCTGGGTTGCTTCGCCGCGCTCGCAATGACCGGGTTTAGCCGGCGGCGCGCAGCTCCGGCAGGGCCTCGGCGCTCCAGATCCGCACGTGGGCATCGATGGCGAGCGCCTCGTCGACGTCGGCGGGCGCGGTCCGGTACCGGCCGGCGAAGTGCGCGCAGGCGCGCTCGACCAGATCGCTGATCCCGTAGAAGCCGATCCGGCCGGCGATGAAGGCCGCCACCGCGATCTCGTTGGCCGCGTTCATCACGGTCGGCGCCGCACCGCCCGCCGCCAGCGCCGCGCGGGCGATCCGCAGGCACGGGAAGCGCGCCTCGTCCGCGGCCTCGAAGGTGAGCGATCCGAGCTTCACGAGGTCGAGGGGGCGGCCCCGCTGGATCGTGAGCCGGTCACCGAGGCCGAGGCAGTGCGAGATCGGCACGCGCATGTCGGGCAGCGCCAGCTCGGCGGTCACGGCGCCGTCGAGCCAGTAGACCATCCCGTGGATCACCGATTGCGGGTGCACCACGACGTCGAGCCGCTCGGGCTCGATGCCGAACAGGTGGTGCGCCTCGATCAGCTCGAGCCCCTTGTTCATCAGGCTCGCCGAATCGATGTTGATCTTCATCCCCATCGACCAGGTCGGATGGGCGGCGGCCTCGGCCGCGGAGGCGGCGGCGATCCGCTCGCGGCTCCAGGTCCGGAACGGGCCGCCCGAGGCCGTGATCATCATGGTGCGGACGTCGGCGAGCGGCCGGCCGGCCAGCGCCTGGCTCAGCGCGTCGTGCTCGGAATCCATCGGCAGGATCGTGGCGCCGTAGCGGGCGGCGTCGCGCATGAAGGCGTCGCCGGCGCAGACGAGGCTCTCCTTGTTGGCGAGGGCGACCTTGCGGCCGAGCCGAAGGGCCGCGTGGGTCGATTTCAGCCCCGCCGCCCCGCTCACGGCGGCGACGACGATGTCGGCGTCGCGGGCGGCGGCCTCCATGACGGCCGCCTCCCCCGCCCCGCTCGGGATGCCGGAGCCCGACAGGGCCTCGGCCAGCGCCGGGCCCGCGGCCTCGTCGGCGAGCGCCGCGAAGGAGGCGTTGAGCTCGCGGGCGACCTTGGCCAGGGCGACGGGATCCTTGCCGCCCACCAGGGCGCCGACGCGGAAACGGTCGGCGTGCTGGGCCAGGAGGTCGGCGGTGGAGCGGCCGATCGAGCCGGTGGCGCCGAAGACGGTGACGACCTGGGTCACGGGTTCAACTCCCTCATCGTCACGGGATCAGACCGCCGCCGCGCAGGGCGAGATAGACAGCCGCCAGCACGGCGACCGCGAAGAATCCGTCGAGCCTGTCCATGACGCCGCCGTGGCCGGGGATGATCTTCCCCGAATCCTTGACGCCGTAGCGGCGCTTCAGGCCGGATTCGATCAGGTCGCCCGCCTGACTCAGGACCGAGGCCAGCGCGCTCACGCCCGCCACCACCGGGAGGGAGGCGGCGCTGGGCAGGGTCGTGCCGGCGAGGTCGGCGACCACCGGGACCAGCGTCCCGGCGGCGACCGCGCCGACGAGGCCGCCGAGGGCGCCCGACCACGTCTTGTTGGGCGAGACCCGCGGCATCAGCTTGGGGCCGCCGATCTTCCGACCGGCGAAGTAGGCCGCGATGTCGGTGGACCAGACCACCGCGAACATCCAGGCCGGCCCGACGAGGCCGATGGCAGGATCGTCGCGCAGGGCCACCGGCACCGCCGCGATCGCCGCCGCGCCGAGCACCCCGAGGAAGGCGCGGAGCCGGCCCCGGCCGGTCCGCGCCACCGTGGCGCAGGCCGCGGCGCCGAGCAGCAGGACCGCGAGGCAGGCCGGCGTCGGGGCGCCGCCGCGCTGGCAGAGCAGCAGGGCGCCGAGCGTCGCCGCGCCCAGCGCGATCAGCACCTCGCGGGGCTCCGTGCGGCTCATCACCATCCACTCGGCGAAGCCGACGATGCCGGCGGCGAGCCAGATCCCCGCGAAGAGCCAGCCGCCATAGACGAGCGCGGCCAGCACGCCGGCCCCGAGCACGAGGCCCGAGGCGACGCGCAGCCACAGCTCGCGCCGCCCCGAGGGACGCGCGGCCGGTGCGGCGGCGGAGGTCACGCGCGTCCCGTCCCGCGCCTCAGACCTGCATGATCTCCTTCTCCTTGGAGGCCAGCACGCCGTCGATCTCGGCGATGTACTGGTCGGTCGCCTTCTGAACGTCGGTGGCCTGACGCTTCTCGTCATCCTCCGAGATGGCGCTGTCCTTCAGGAGCTTCTTGAGGTGGTCGAGGCCGTCCCGGCGCACGTGGCGCACGGCGACGCGAGCCTCCTCGGTGTACTTGTGGGCGACCTTGACCATCTCCTTGCGGCGCTGCTCGTTCATCTCGGGGATGCGGAGCCGGATGGTCTGCCCCTCGGTCTGCGGGTTGAGGCCGAGGTCGGATTCGCGGATCGCTTTCTCGACGGCCGTGACCATGCTGCGGTCCCAGACCGAGATCGACAGGAGCCGGGGCTCCGGCACGCTGACGGTGGCGACCTGGGCCATCGGCATCATCGAGCCGTAGGCGTCGACCTGGATCGGGTCGAGGAGCGACGGCGTGGCGCGCCCGGTGCGCAGCGAGCCGAGATCCTTCGAGAGCGAGGCGACGGCGCCCTGCATGCGGCGCTTGATGTCGTTGAGATCGAATTCCGGTGTGGCCATGAGGGTCGTCCCGAGACGTCTGACGTGGTCTTGAGCCCGGCGCGGGCAGTCGCGGCCTCAATGGACGAATTTTTTCAGGGCCGCAAACGGTCGCGACCCCGATCGTGCCGCGTGTCAGGGCGCCACGAGGGTCGAGGGCGCGTCGCCCGACAGGATCGCGGCGATCGAGCTCGGCGGGTGGAGCGAGCCGACCACGATCGACAGGCGGCTCTCCCGGGCCAGCGCGAAGGCGGCGGTGTCCATCACCTTGAGGTCGCGGGCGATCGCCTCGTCGTGGGTGATGCGGTCGTAGCGCGTGGCACTCGGATCCTTCTTCGGATCCGCCGAGTAGACGCCGTCCACCTGCGTCGCCTTGAGAACCGCGTCGCAGCGCAGCTCGGCGGCGCGCAGCACCGCGGCGGTGTCGGTGGTGAAGAACGGGTTGCCGGTGCCGCCGGCGAGGACGACAACCTGGCCCTTGTCCAGATGGTGCAGCGCCGGCTGGCGGGCGTAGGTCTCGCAGATGGTCGGCATCGACACCGCCGACATGGTCCGCGCCTGGACGCCCGCGGCGTTGAGCGCCGTCTCGATCGCCAGCGAGTTCATCACCGTGGCCATCATGCCGAGGGAATCCCCGGTCGCCCGGTCGATCCAGCCGGCCGCGGAGATCCGCGCCCCGCGGATCATGTTGCCGCCGCCCACCACGATGGCGATCTCGGCACCCGCCTCGATCGTGCGGGCGATGTCCTCGGCGAGCGCCGCCAGGGTCGGCGGATGCAACCAGTAGCCGTCCGGAGCGGCGAGCGCCTCGCCCGACAGCTTCACGAGGATACGGCGAAACGGCGTCGTCTCCGGCATCTGGGCCCCCGGCTCCATCCCGCATCGCGCAAGCGGGGAGGCTTCTACGTCAACCGCCCGAGCGCCGTCGAGAGGCCCGGCACCGATACGGCGGGGATCGTGGGCCGAAATGCTACCGGCGCGCGAGCGACGTGCGAGAGACGGTCGCCCGGGGAGGACGTCTGCGCCGCCGGCGCGGTCCGAATCCGGAGCGCCGGCGCCGGCTCTCAGCTGCCGGCGAGGACGCCGACGGCGCCGAAGACGGTCATGGCGAGGCCGGAGGCGAACACGCCGATCATGAGGTAGGAGAAGGGTTTCAGAGCCATGCCGGGAACGTAGAGCGGCGCCGCGAGGCGGGGCGTGCGGCGCAACACGGCCCGGCGTGGATCGATCCCGCGACTCCGGAAACGCGAAGCCCCGCCCGGCTCGTGCCGGACGGGGCTGGTCACGCGCGAGCCCGGCAGGCCCGGCGCTCGCGCTCGAACTCAGGCGCGGCCGGCCTGCTGGGCGACCTCGGTGGCGAAGTCCGGACCCTCTTCCTTCTCGATGCCGTCGCCCAGCGCGTAGCGGACGAAGCCCGTCAGGGTCACGGGGCCGCCGACCTTGGAGCCGGCCTCCTTGAGGACCTGGCTCACCGTCTTGGAGCCGTCGTGCACGAAGGGCTGCTCCAGGAGGGTGACCTCCTTGTAGTAGCTCTTCAGGCCGCTCTCGATGATCTTGGCGAGGACGTGGTCCGGCTTGCCGGCGTTCTTCTCGCGCAGGATGTTCGACTCGCGCTCCACCGTGGCGGCGTCGACGCCCGAGGCGTCCAGCGCCACCGGGTTGGTCGCCGCGATGTGCATGGCGATCTGGCGGCCCAGCGCCGAGAGCGCGTCGACGTCGCCCTCGGACTCGAGCGCCACGAGCACGCCGATCTTGCCGAGGCCCTCGGAGATCTGGTTGTGCACGTAGGAGGCGATGACGCCCTTCTTGACCTCGAGCTTGGTGACCCGGCGCAGGTTCATGTTCTCGCCGATGGTGGCGATCAGGGCCTGCAGCTTCTCCGAGACGGTCTCGGTGGCGCCCGGGAAGTGGGCGGTCTGGAGCCCCTCCAGCGTGCCGTCGGTGTTCAGGGCGATCTTGGCGGCTTCGCGGGCGAAGGCCTGGAAGGCGTCGTTGCGGGCGACGAAGTCGGTCTCGGAGTTCACCTCGACCACGGCGGCGTGGTGGCCGGCGGACTCGACGGCGACGAGGCCCTCGGCGGCGACGCGGCCGGCCTTCTTGGCGGCCTTGGCGAGACCCTTCTTGCGCAGCCAGTCGACGGCGGCCTCGATGTCGCCCTGCGTCTCGTTGAGCGCGCCCTTGCAGTCCATCATGCCGGCGCCGGTCTTCTCCCGGAGCTCCTTCACCATCGCGGCGGTGATGTTGGCCATGGCGGTCCCTTTCGTGTGGTCTGGATGCGAGAGGCCCGGCGCGCGGGTGAGCGGCCGGGCCCGGTATGCCTGGATTCGCGACGGCCCGATGACGGTGCCGCCGCGAAGCCCCGTTGGATCAGGCCGCGGCGGCGGCCTCGACGAAGCCGCGGGCCTGGGAGACCCACGAATCGCGGTCGATGCGGCCGTTGAGCTTCAGGTCGGCATCGACCTTGGCGACGTCCTCGGGCGTCATCGCGGCGAGCTGCCAGTAGTGGTAGATGCCGGCGTCGTTGAGCTTCTGCACGATCTGCGGGCCGGCGCCATTCAGCTTGGTCAGGTCGTCCGGCGCGCCGCGCGGGGCGGCGAGCAGCTCGAAGTGCTCGGTCGACTCGGCGAGCATCGCCACGTCGGCCGGGTCGAGGGCGTCGGACTCGACCGTGACGGCCGCGTCGTCGTTCGCCGGCAGCTCCTCGGCCATCGGCTCCTCGGAGGCGCCGAGATCCATGCCCGACGAGCCCTGGGCGCGCGAGATGCCGTCGATGGCGGCCTTGGCGATCAGGTCGCAGTACAGCGCGATCGCGCGGCCGGCGTCGTCGTTGGCCGGGACGATGTAGCTGATGCCGTCCGGGTTGCAGTTGGTGTCGACGATGGCGGCGACCGGGATGCCGAGGCGGTTCGCCTCCTTGATCGCCAGCTGCTCCTTGTTGGTGTCGATCACGAACAGCAGGTCCGGGACGCCGCCCATGTCCTTGATGCCGCCGAGCGCCTTCTCGAGCTTCTCCTTCTCGCGGGAGAGCATCAGGCGCTCCTTCTTGGTCAGGCCCGGGCCGCCGGTCTCCAGCGTCTCGGTGACCTTGCGCAGGCGCGAGATCGAGCCCGAGATGGTCTTCCAGTTGGTGAGCATGCCGCCCAGCCAGCGGGAGTTGACGTAGTACTGGGCCGACCGCTTGGCCGCCTCGGCGATCGTGTCGGCCGCCTGGCGCTTGGTGCCGACGAACAGCACGCGGCCGCCCTTAGCGACGGTGTCGCTCACCGCCTGCAGCGCCTGGTGCATCGCCGGCACGGTCTGGGCGAGGTCGATGATGTGGATGTTGTTGCGCGTACCGAAGATGTACGGCTGCATCTTCGGGTTCCAGCGGTGCGCCTGGTGACCGAAATGTGCGCCCGCCTCGAGGAGCTGACGCATAGAGAAATCGACGGCCATGTCTTTGTGCTCTCCGGTTATATCCGCCGCGGAGGGATGCGGCCGGCCGAGATCTCGGACGACCACCGGAAACGCCTCATTCAGGCATGAGGCCGGCTCCGCGTGTGGGATGGGCGGGCGCTTAGCAGAGGGCGGGTCCGAAGGCAAGAAGCGGCGGGGTGGCGCGGGCCATCCCTCGATCACAGCCTGGGTTCAGAGCGCTTGCACCGCGCGGGCGCGCCTCGCGACAGTTCGGACCGTGGCGGCGGTCGCCTTCGACACCCTGAAATCCGCCCGGACCCTCCGGGAGAGAGCCAAGCTGTCCCCGGAACAGGCGGAGGGCTTGCCCGATGCCATGGCGGAAGCGCTGCAGGGCGATCGCGTCACGAAGGCGGATCCGCGCGTCGAGCTGGCGGATACGCGGTCCGAAATCGTGCGCTGGGTGGCGGGCTCGATCGGCTTCCAGACACTCGCTGTCATCGGCGCGGTCGTCGCCCTCGCCCGGGCTCTGCACTGACAGGCGCGCAGCCCGGATCACCCGCCCGCGAACACCGCCGCCACGTCCTCGGCCGTCATCACCCGGTGCGCGCCCGCCGGCAGGTCCGCCGGCAGAGCGAGGCCGCCGACCCGGTCCCGGTGCAGCGCCGCGACGTGGTTGCCGACGGCGGCGAACATCCGGCGGACCTGGTGGTACCGGCCCTCCGTCAGGGTCACCGCGCAGCGGGTCGCGTCCTCGACGTCGAGCCGCACCGGCAGGAGCGGGCGCTCCTCGCCCTCCAGGACGAGCGTGCCCGCGGCGAACACCTCCGCCTCGCGGCCGGTCAGCGGCCGGTCGAGGGTCACGCGGTAGCGCTTCGCCACCTGCGCCTTCGGGCTGATGATCCGGTGCAGCAGCGCCCCGTCGTCGGTCAGCAGCAGCAGGCCCGAGGTCTCCTTGTCGAGGCGTCCCACCGTGGAGAGCGGCGGGTCGCGGCGGCGCCAGCGCTCGGGGAGGAGCCCGTAGACCAGCGGGCCGGCCTCCTTGTGGGAGCAGGTCACGCCCAGCGGCTTGTGCAGCATCAGGCACAGGCCGGGGAGCGGGTCGAGGGATTCGCCGTCGACGGTGAGGCGCTCCGGCAGGTCCGGCGCGAGGGCGACCCGGTCGCCGGCATCCGCGAGTTCAGCGCCGTCGAGGCGGATCGCGCCGGCGCGGGCGAGGGCCTGGATCTCGCGGCGCGAGCCGTAGCCGAGATTGGCGAGGAGCTTGTCCAGGCGGACGGATCTCGCCGCGCTCATGGAAGCGGCGCCCTCATCGGCGGGCCTCGTAGACCCGGTAGCCGTTCGCCTGGACGGCCACCGCGACGTGCCGGAACGCCTCGCGCAGGCTCGCCTCGTAGGGCAGGTGCGCGTTGGCCACGAGCCACAGCGCCCCCCCGGGGCGCAGGGCCTCGGCCGCCCGCGCGATGAACGCCCGGCCGAGCGCCTGATCCTCGCTCCCGCCCTCGTGGAACGGCGGGTTCGTGACGACGAAGTCGAGGTTTTCCGGCACCGCGCCGGACGCGCGGATATCGGCCCAGAGGATCGTCGCGCGCGGATCGGCGACGTTGCGGCGCGCCATCTCGACGGCGCGCCGATCGATCTCCAGCAGGGTCAGGGCGGTCACGGCCTCGGACCCCAGGACGGCCCGCGACAGGATCCCGAGGCCGCAGCCGAAATCGGCGCCGCGGCCCTTGAGGGCGGGGAGGTTCGCCAGGAGCAGCGCCGTGCCGGGATCGAGCCGGTCCCACGAGAAGATGCCGGGCTGCGTGCACAGGGCGAGGTTGTCGACGTGGCGCGGGCCGCCCTCGTCGATCGCCTCGGCGACGCCGGCGAGGTCGGTCGGGCGCTCCGCCGTGCAGATCCGGTGATGCCGGCGCGGCTGGTCGGCGGCGGCGCAGCCGAAGGTCGTCAGTTCCTTGGCCAGGCGGGTTCCGCCGCGATCCTTGGGCGCCAGGGCGACCATGCGGCCGCCGGGCCCGAGGGCGCGCAGCACCTGGGCCAGCACGTAGCGCCGCTCGACCGTTCCGGGCGGCGCCAGCACGGTGGCCGCGTCGAGGCTGTTCTCGGACAGGTCCTCCAGCCGCGCGGCGCCGGGAATCAACGGGGAGAGCTGGACGGCGTCGCCCGGGACCTCGGCGAGGTCCACCGGCGGCAGGCCGTAGACGGCATGGCGCATAGACAATTCGGGATTTGGAGTGCCGAATCCGGAACGCGAATCCGCGGCGGAGCGGGGTAAACCCGCGCCCGACTCGGTTCATCCGGGGGGAACACCGCTTTTATACCGGAACCCGCCGGGAAGCCCAGCCTCCCGCGCGCGACCCGGCGCGTCAGCCCCGCGGGAATTCCAGGCCCATCTCGCGGTAGCGGGCCGGATCGTCGGCCCAGTTCTCCCGCACCTTCACGTGCAGGAACAGGTGGACCTTGGCGTCGGCCGCCTCGGCGATCTCGATCCGGGCCGCCTGCCCGATCGACCGGATGGTCTGGCCGCCCTTGCCGAGCACGATCGAGCGCTGGCTCTCCCGCTCGACGAAGATCGTCTGCTCGATCCGCACCGAGCCGTCGGGCCGGATCTGCCACTGGTCGGTCTCCACCGTGGAGCGGTAGGGCAGCTCCTCGTGCAGCCGGTCGTAGATCTTCTCGCGGGTGATCTCGGCGGCGAGCATGCGCAGGGGCGCGTCCGAGACCTGATCCTCCGGATAGAGCCAGGGCCCCGGCGGCATGCGGGCGGCCAGCGCCCGGCGCAGGTCGGCGACGCCGTCGCCGTTCAGCGCCGAGATCATGAAGGTCTCGGCGAAGGGCGCGGCGGCGTTGAGCTTCGCGGCGAGATCGAGGAGCCGCTCGCGCGGGATCAGGTCGATCTTGTTGAGGATCAGCAGCTTCTCGCGCTTCACCTCGCCGAGCCGGCCGAGCACCGCCTCCACCTCCGCGTCGACGCCCTTGCGCGCGTCGACCAGCAGGCAGACGGCGTCGGCGTCGGCGGCGCCGCTCCAGGCCGAGTGCACCATCGCGCGGTCGAGGCGGCGCTTGGGCGCGAAGATGCCGGGGGTGTCGACCAGGACGACCTGGGCCGACCCCTCGATGAGGATGCCCCGCACCAGGGCCCGGGTCGTCTGCACCTTGCGCGAGACGATCGAGACCTTGGTGCCGACGAGGTTGTTGAGCAGGGTCGACTTGCCGGCATTCGGCACGCCGATCAGCGCCACGAAGCCGGCCCGCGCGTCGGCGGGCGTGCCGGGAAGGGTGGACGGGTCGCGCGCGGGCTCCCGGGCCGGCGCGCTGTCGGGCCCGTCCCGCTCGTCGTGATCGTCCTGCTCGTGCGCGCTCATGCTGTCTCCGTCGGCTCCGCATCCGCGGAGGCCCCGATTCCCTCCCGCTCCATCAGCGCCCGGGCGGCGGCCTGCTCGGCGATCCGCTTCGACGTGCCGTCACCGAGGCCGGGCTCGAGGCCCTCGACCTGCACGGCGATGCGGAACCGGGGCGCGTGGTCGGGACCGGTGCGCTCCACCACCGCGTAGGTGGGGATCGGCAGGCTGCGGCCCATGGCCCATTCCTGCAAGGCGGATTTGGCGTCGCGGCCCCGGGCCGCCGCGGTCGGCTCGCCGGGGCGGAAATGGGTCTCGACCACCGCCCGGGCGGCGTCGAACCCGGCGTCGAGGTAGATCGCGCCCAGGATCGCCTCGCAGACGTCGGCGAGGATCGTCTGGTTGCGCCGGCCGCCGCCCATGACCTCGCCCTGGCCGAGAATCAGGTGCGGGCCGACCTCCCAGGAGGCGGCCACGGCCGCGCAGGTCTCGCGCCGGACGAGGGCGGCGAGGCGCCGGGAGAGGTCGCCCTCGTCGGCCTCCGGGAAGGCGCCGTAGAGCCGGTCGGCGACCGCGAGCCCGAGCACCCGGTCGCCGAGGAATTCCAGGCGCTGGTAGCTGCCGCCCCGGCCGCTCGCCTTGCTGGTGTGGGTCAGCGCGCGGGTGAGCAGGTCCTGATCGCCGAAGCTGTGCCCGATCCGCTCCTCGAGGGCGGTCAGGGGCGGGCGCGGCTTGTGGGCCCGCCGGGATCGGGCGTTCGCCCGGGGCTGCGCGGCGTCGTCCAAGTCCGGGCCGGTCAATGGATCGTCGTGAACAGGCGCGACCAGCGCACGTGGGCCGGCCAGTTCCAGACCTGCCACGCCGGCGTGCCCTCGTCGATCGAGAAGAAGATCATCTCGGCGCGCCCGACCAGATTGGCGAAGGGCACGTAGCCGACATTGGCGAGATCGCGCGAATCGGTGGAGTTGTCGCGGTTGTCGCCCATCATGAAAAAGTGACCGGGCGGGACCGTGTACAGCTCGGTCTTGTCCCAGAATCCGTTGTCGCCGTCGCGCTCGATCACCCGGTGGACCACGCCGTTGGGCAGGGTCTCCAGGTACTGGGGCACCTTGGTCGGCTGGCCGTAGGGGTCGGTGGTCTCGTAGTCGGCGATCCGCTCGCGCTTGACCGCCTTGCCGTTGATGTTGAGCACGCCGTCGATCATCTGGATCTTGTCGCCCGGCAGGCCGATCACGCGCTTGATGTAGTCGGTCGAGTTGTCCTTGGGCAGCTTGAACACCGCGATGTCGCCGCGCTTCGGGTCGGCTCCCCAGATCCGGCCGTCGGCCTGGATCGGAATGTATTCCGAGAGAGGCAGCGAGTACTTGGAATAGCCGTAGGAATATTTCGACACGAACAGGTAGTCACCGATCAGCAGCGTCGGCACCAGCGAGCCCGAAGGGATGTTGAACGGCTGGAACAGGAGCGTCCGCACCACCAGGGCGATCAGCAGCGCCTGGATGCCGACCTTCAGCGTCTCGCGGATGCTGGCCCAGGTGCCGGTCTCGGCAGGTTTCCTGAGCGGCTTGCCGTCGTAATCCACGCGCGCGTTCCGTCTTCGGTTGAGGTGCATCGCCCGCGCTCAGCGGGGCGCGGCCCCGCCGCGCGCGGCCTGATGTGCGGTTGTCCCGAGGAATGCGCCGCAATCGTGTCCGCCGTGTCCGGCGGTCTAGACCATGCGCGAGCCCCCCGCAACGCGCGACCGCCGCTGGCTAATCCGCGACGCCGGCCTCAACCGGCGACAGAGACCGGCAAGGCCTCGATGATCACGAAGGCCTGCGCCATCGGCGGATCGTCCGTGAGGCTCACGTGCAGGCGCGCCGCGTGCCCCGCCGGCAGCAGTTCCGCGAGCCGCTCCGCCGCGCCGCCCGCGAGCCGCAGGGTCGGCTGGCCGGAGGGCAGGTTCACCACCTCCATGTCGCGCCAGAAGACGCCGGCGCTGAGGCCGGTGCCGAGCGCCTTGGCGCAGGCTTCCTTGGCGGCGAAGCGGCGGGCGTAGCCCTCGGCGCGGGCGGCCCGCCGGTCGCAGCGGGCCC
Source organism: Methylobacterium sp. PvP105 (assembly GCF_017876975.1). Taxonomy (NCBI): domain Bacteria; kingdom Pseudomonadati; phylum Pseudomonadota; class Alphaproteobacteria; order Hyphomicrobiales; family Methylobacteriaceae; genus Methylobacterium; species Methylobacterium sp. PvP105. The sequence goes on from NZ_JAGIPA010000001.1 coordinate 4,837,473, forward strand.
GCTCCCCGTCGGTGAAGACCCGGTGGGTGAAGCGCGCGCCGTGCCGCTCCAGGGTCCGGGCGATCCGGCGGATGTCGCAGAGATCCGAGCCGATCCCGACGATCATGGGTGCCGCGCCCGGTCCATGGCGGCCCGCATGTCGCGCACCGCCCGGTCGAGTCCCACGAAGATCGCGTCGGCGATCAGGGAATGGCCGATGTTCAGCTCCCGGATCTGCGGCAGGGCCGCCACCGGGCCGACGCTGCCGAGGGTGAGCCCGTGGCCCGCGTGGATCTCGAGGCCGAGGCCGGCGCCGTGCTCCGCCGCGCGCCGGATGCGGGCGAGCTCGCGCGCGGTCCGGGCGTCGTCGTCCTCCAGAGCCGCCTCGCAGTAGCTGCCGGTGTGCAGCTCGACCACCGGCGCCCCGAGGGCGCGGGCGGCGTCCATGATCGCGGGCTCGGGCTCGACGAACAGCGAGACGCGGATGCCGGCCTCCGCGAGGGCCCGGATGCGCGGCGCCAGGTGCTCCCGGCCGCCGACGATGTCGAGGCCGCCCTCGGTGGTGCGCTCCTCGCGCTTCTCCGGGACGAGGCAGGCGGCGTGCGGGCGGGTGTCCAGCGCGATCGCCACCATCTCGTCGGTGGCGGCCATCTCGAAGTTGAGCGGCACGGACAGGCCGCGCTTGAGCGCCGCGATGTCGGTGTCGCGGATGTGGCGCCGGTCCTCGCGGAGATGCGCGGTGATCCCGTCGGCGCCCGCCTCGACGGCGAGCAGGGCCGCGCGCACCGGGTCCGGGTAGTCGCCGCCGCGGGCGTTGCGGACGGTCGCGACGTGATCGATGTTGACGCCCAGGCGCAGTTTCTCGGAGGTCATCCGCTCGTTCGTCCCCGTGTCGGCGCGGTGCGACAGGCATACCGGCGGGGTCCGGAGGGCGCGGCGCGCCCTCACCCCGTGCCGGCGATATGCGGAGGATCGCGCGCGCCGGCAAGACGCCCGGGGCCCGCGGCGTCACGCGACCGGGACGCGGGCGGCCTCCGGCGGCCGCCCGCTTCTCGAGGGGCCGGTGCGGCCCGCCCGGTCAGGCGAGCCGCAGGCGCGACCGGCTGTCCTTCCGCTCGGGCAGTGTGTCGAGGGCGGTCCGGACGATGGTTTTGGCGTCGAGGCCTGCCTCTGCGTACATCTTCTCCGGGCTGTCGTGGTCCTGGTAGGCGTCCGGCAGCGTCATGGTCCGCACCCGCACGCCGCCCGCGTCCAGCGCGCCGCGCTCGGCCAGCAGGTGCAGCACCATCGCGCCGAACCCGCCCCGCGAGCCCTCCTCCACCGTGATCAGCACCTCGTGGTCGCGCGCCAGATCCAGGATCAGCGCCTCGTCCAGCGGCTTGGCGAACCGCGCGTCCGCCACCGTCACCGCCACGCCCTGCTCGGCCAGCGCGTCCGCCGCCTTCAAGGCCTCCGCCAGCCGCGTGCCGAGCGACAGGAGCGCCACCCGCGCCTCCGCGTCCCGGCGCACCACCCGGCCCTTGCCGATCGCCAGGACCTCGCCCCGCTCCGGAAGCTCGACGCCCACCCCCTCGCCGCGCGGGTAGCGCAGCGCGATCGGGCCCGTGTCGTGGGCGTGGGCGGTCGCCACCATGTGCACCAGCTCGGCCTCGTCGGCCGCCGCCATCACGGTCATGTTCGGCAGGCAGCACAGGTACGCCAGGTCGAACGCGCCCGCGTGCGTCGCCCCGTCCGCGCCGACCAGGCCCGCCCGGTCCAGGCAGAACCGCACGGGCAGGTTCTGCAGCGCCACGTCGTGCACCACCTGGTCGTAGGCCCGCTGCAGGAAGGTCGAGTAGATCGCCACGAACGGCCGGTAGCCCTCGGTCGCCAGACCGCCCGCGAACGTCACCGCGTGCTGCTCGGCGATGCCCACGTCGAAGGTCTTGTCCGGGTGCGCCTTGCCGAACAGGTCGATGCCGGTCCCGCCCGGCATGGCGGCGGTGATCGCCACGACCTTGTCGTCGGCGTCGGCCGCCTTGATCAGGCTCTCGCCGAACACCCGCGTGTAGGCCGGCGCGTTCGGCTTGGCCTTGGCCTGGATCCCTGAGACCACGTCGAACTTGACCACGCCGTGGTAGCGGTCGGCCGAGGCCTCGGCCGGCGCGTAGCCCTTGCCCTTCTGGGTGACGACGTGGAGCAGGATCGGGCCGTGCTCGGCGTCGCGGACGTTCTTGAGCACCGGCAGCAGGTGGTCGAGGTTGTGCCCGTCGACGGGGCCGACGTAGTGGAAGCCCATCTCCTCGAACATGGTGCCGCCGCCGACCACCAGCGAGCGGGCGTACTCCTCGGCCGCGGCGGCGCGCTGGTAGAGCGCCTTGGGCAGGAGCTTGCCGAGCTGCTTGGCGGTCTCGCGCAGGGACTGGTAGGCGCCGCCCGACGCCAGCCTTGCGAGGTAGGCCGACATGGCACCGACGGGGGGCGCGATCGACATGTCGTTGTCGTTGAGGATGACGATCAGGCGCGAGTGCAGGGCGCCGGCGTTGTTGAGGGCCTCGTAGGCCATGCCGGCCGACATCGAGCCGTCGCCGATCACCGCGATGGCGTTGCGGCGCTTCTGCGCGCCGCCCTTCTGCTTGGCGGTGGCGTTGTCGAGGTCGCGGGCGACCGCCATGCCCAGCGCGGCCGAGATCGAGGTCGAGGAGTGGGCGGCGCCGAAGGGATCGTAGACGCTCTCGCTCCGCTTGGTGAAGCCCGACAGGCCGCCGCCCTGGCGCAGCGTGCGGATCCGGTCGCGGCGCTCGGTGAGGATCTTGTGCGGGTAGCACTGGTGGCCGACGTCCCAGACGATGCGGTCGTCGGGGGTGTCGAACACGTGGTGCAGCGCCACCGTCAGCTCGACCACGCCCAGCCCCGAGCCGAGATGGCCGCCGGTGATCGAGACCGCGTCGATCATCTCGGCGCGCACCGCGTCCGCCACCGCCTGAAGCTCCGACTCCGGAAGACGCCGAAGCGCCGATGGAGACGGAACGCGGTCCAGCAACGCCGATTGCTCAGGGGAGAGTGCCAATGCTCGCATCCGTTCGTTCGAGTATGGCGACGGCTCCGCCGCGGGCCCTCGGCAACCGCGACGCCAGCAGCCCGGGGACGCGCGTTCATGCTAGAACCCGCCCGTCCGTCGCTGTCATGATAGTGCCAGTTACGGACGAACGGCGGCGCGATCAATGTCGGGCCGGCGTTTTTTTCGATCACGTGCCCTTAACGCCACAAGAGGCCCGCCTTTGAATCCGGCTCGTCTGTGCACAATCCTGCTCATGCTCGCGATTACGGGTAACGGCCAAGCTTACGCCCAGCCGCGGCCGCCGGACGGCAATCTCGACTTCCTCTGCAACTTCCTCGGCGACTGCCCGGCGCGGGTCTCGCCGGGCGGCCCGGACCGCGACGCCCGCCCCTTCGGCAACAGCCTCGGCCGGCCCTGCGCGTGGCGGGACCGCCCGACCCCGGAGGGCGTGCGCCGGGTCCGCGTATGCTGGTGAGGCGCCACCCAGGGCTCGCCGCCGCGGCCGTGGCCGCGGTTCTGGCCCTCGCACCGGGCGCGGTCCCGGCCCGGGCCCAGGATGCCTGCCCGGGCCTGTTCGCCGACGGGCGGACGCCGGTCCTCACGAACCCGAAGCTCGCCGTCCGCGCGGTCCCGCTGTGCTTCGAGGCCTTCGCGGTCCTGCATTCCGGCGTGACGCGCACGCCGCTCTACGCCGCCGAGCACCTCACGCGCGCCAGCGTCGCGGCCGCCCGGGCGGTGGCCCGCGACGACGCCTTCCACGAGGAAACCCGGCTGCCGGAGGATCAGCGCGCCTCGCTGGAGGATTACGTCCGCAGCGGGTTCGACCGGGGCCATCTCGCCCCGGCCGGGGACATGCCGACCCTCAGTTCCCAGGCCGAGTCGTTCAGCCTCGCCAACATCGTGCCGCAGAACCGCGTCCTGAACCGCGGGCTCTGGGCGGATATCGAGGAGAGCACCCGGCGCCTGGCCACCCGCCGCGGCGCGCTCTTCGTCGTCACCGGGGTGATCTTCGCGGGCGACGCGGTGCAGCAGATCAAGGGCGGCGTGCTCGTCCCGACGCAGCTGTTCAAGGCCGTGTACGACCCGTCCCGCGGCGAGGCGGGCGCCTACCTCGCGCGGAACGACGATTCGAAGGACTGGCGCGCCCTGTCGATCGAGGATCTCCAGCGGGAATCCGGCATCGACGTCTTCCCCGGCCTGCCGCCCGCGGCGCGGGCGACCGCGATGAGCCTGCCGGACCCCCATGCCTCCGCCCGCGCGGACGAGCGCCGGCCCCGCCACGAGCAGACGTGGCAGGAATGGCTCGAGCGCGAACTCACCCGTGCCCTGCGCAAGCTCGTCCGCGACTTCCTGCGCACGTTCTTCTGAGAGGACCCGATGCCCGAGGACAAGCGACGCGCCCGGCGCAAGGGCGAGAGCCCGGATGACAAGAGCGGGCGTGACGAGAGCCCGGCCATCGCGGGCTTCGTGCCGTTCGCGGACGAGGCCGGCGCGCGCTCCATCGGCGCCCTATGCTTCGAGAACGGCACGGACCGGATCGCCGTGCACGGGTCGATCGACCTGACCCGCGACCGGACCGGCCTGGATCAGGCCAGACTGCTCCGGGAGACGCTGGACGCGATCGTGAAGGCCCTGGAGGGGTCCGATCTGCCGGAGGCGGTGGCGGAGGCGCCGGACGCGCCGCCGCGATCGGTCAAGAACCCGTTCGCGTGAGCGTTCCGCTCCCCGCCGAGATCCGGCCCGTCCTTGCCGCGTCCCGGCGGGCCTGATAGTCGGAGAGGGTCATTCCTATATCGTAGGGACGCGCGTCCAGGACGGGTGCTGAGGCCCGGTGCCTGACCCGTGCCGCTGGCACGATCCGCGCGGTCCCGAACAACGCGCCGAGGACGATCCGCGATGGCTCGCGAATTCATCTACCACATGCGGGGCCTGACCAAGGCCTATACCGGCGGCAAGAAGGTCCTGGATAACGTCAACCTGTCCTTCTACCCGGACGCCAAGATCGGCGTCCTGGGCATCAACGGCGCCGGCAAGTCGACGCTGCTGAAGATCATGGCGGGCATCGACAAGGAATTCACCGGCGACGGCTGGGTCGCGCAGGGCGCGCGCGTCGGCTACCTGCCCCAGGAGCCCCAGCTCGACCCGAACAAGACCGTCCGCGAGAACGTGATGGAGGGCGTCGCCGAGAAGCAGGCCATGCTCGACCGCTACAACGAGCTCGCCATGAACTACTCGGAGGAGACCGCCGACGAGATGACGGAGCTCCAGGACCGGATCGAGTCGCTGGGTCTCTGGGAACTCGATTCGAAGGTCGACCAAGCCATGGAGGCCCTGGGCTGCCCGAGCGACGAGCAGCCGGTCGCCACCCTGTCGGGCGGCGAGCGCCGCCGCATCGCGCTCTGCCGCCTGCTCCTGTGGGAGCCGGAGCTGCTGCTCCTCGACGAGCCGACCAACCACCTCGACGCCGAGACGGTGAACTGGCTGGAGGGCCACCTGCGCCAGTATCCGGGCGCGATCCTGATCGTCACCCACGACCGCTACTTCCTCGACAACGTCACCAGCTGGATCCTGGAGCTCGATCGCGGCAAGGGCATCCCGTACGAGGGCAACTACTCGGCGTGGCTGGTCCAGAAGCAGAAGCGCCTGGAGCAGGAGGGCCGCGAGGACATGGCGCGGCAGCGCTCCATCGCCCGCGAGCAGGAGTGGATCGCCGCCTCGCCGAAGGCGCGCCAGTCCAAGTCGAAGGCCCGCATCACCCGCTACGAGGAGCTGGTCGCTAAGCAGGCGCAGAAGGTCGACGCGGCCGCGCAGATCGTCATCCCGATCGACGAGCGGCTCGGCAACAACGTCATCGAGTTCGAGCACCTCAGCAAGGCGTTCGGCGACCGGCTGCTGATCGAGGACCTGTCGTTCAAGCTGCCCCCGGGCGGCATCGTCGGGGTGATCGGCCCGAACGGCGCCGGCAAGACCACCCTGTTCAAGATGATCACTGGCCAGGAGAAGCCCGACAGCGGCAAGATCGAGGTCGGCGAGACGGTGAAGCTCGGCTACGTCGACCAGTCGCGCGACGCCCTCGATCCGAACGCCACGGTCTGGCAGGAGGTCTCGGGCGGCAACGACATCATCTATTTCAACAAGCGCGAGATCAACTCGCGCGCCTACTGCGCGGCCTTCGCCTTCAAGGGGCCCGACCAGCAGAAGAAGGTGGGCACCCTCTCGGGCGGCGAGCGCAACCGGGTGCACCTCGCCCGGACCCTGAAGGGCGGCGCCAACGTGCTGCTCCTCGACGAGCCGACCAACGACCTCGACATGGAGACCCTGCGCGCCCTCGAGGACGCGCTGGAGGATTACGCCGGCTGCGCGGTCATCATCAGCCACGATCGCTGGTTCCTGAACCGCATCGCGACGCACATCCTGGCCTTCGAGGGCGACAGCCACGTCGAGTGGTTCGAGGGCAATTTCTCCGACTACGAGGCCGACAAGGTGCGCCGGCTCGGGGCGGATTCGATCATGCCGAAGAAGATCAAGTACAAGCGCTTCTCGCGCTGAGACCGGTCGCGCTCCCGAGCGCCGCCGGCGTTTCCGGAGCCGCGCGCCCGTCCGAGGGCGTCGCCGTCACCTTCGGACGGTGACAGATCACCGGAGGCGCGCCCGTGCCTCCGCCAGGATCGTCGACAGGCTCTGCGCGAGCGGGATGGTCGGCGCCCATCCGGTGGCGGTCCCGAAGGCCGCGGGGTCGCAGCCCTCGCTGCGTACCCCCGCCGGGCGGACCCGCCCGGGCGCGACGCGCAGGTCGAACCGCGCGTCCGTCAGTCCGCGCAGCGTCTCCAGGATGTCGGAGACCGGGGTGACGACCCCCGATCCCACGTTGAAGATGCCGCCGTCCGGCAGGTCGTCGATCCGCGCGATCACGCGCAGGCAGGCCGCGGTGAAGTCGGCCACGTCGAAGAAGTCGCGCCCCGCCGAGAGGTCGCCGACCTCGAGGCTCGGCGGCGCCAGCCCCCGCTCGATGCGGGCGATCTGACCGGCGAAGGAGGCGACCACGAAGGTCTCGCTCTGCCCGGCGCCGATGTAGTTCGACGGCCGCAGCACGAGATGCTTGACGCGGGCATTCGCCAGGACGTCGCGGAGGATGTACTCGCAGGCGTTCTTGGTCCGGCCCGAGATCGTGTCCGGGCGCGGCGTGACGCTCTCGTCGGGGCGCGCGCAGGCGCGGAACACCTCGCCGTAGACGACGGTGGAGCTGAGGAAGACCAGGGCCGCGCGGGTCCGCGCCACCGCCTCGGCGAGGTTGAGGGTGCCGAGCAGTTCCGCCCGCCAGGCGTAGGACGGCGTCTCGCTCGACTGGGCGACCGAGGCCAGGGCCGCGAGGTGGAACACGCAGGTCGGATCGAAGGCCGCGACCGTCTCGGCGAGGTCGCGCGCGTCGAACGGGTCGACGGTCCTCAGCGTCACGCCGTCGAGGGGCGGCGGCGGGCTCCGGTCGAGGCCGAGGATGCGGCTGCCCGGGGGCAGGTCCCGACGCAGAGCCTCGAGCAGGCGACGGCCGAGATAGTCTCCCGCTCCGGTGACGAGGACGCGCATGTCCCTTGCCCTCAACCCTGCCTCGAGCCCCGCGGTCCCCCGTCCCGGCGCGGGCGCCGGAATCCGGGATCGTCGGCCGCGTCTATACCGGGCCCCGCCTCGACGCGAGGGGGCGCGGGCGACGGCCGGCGCGGCCTGCGGATCATCGGCGCGCTCCCGCCGTTGTGCACATCCGAACACAGGCACGTGATCGGCGGGCTCCCGGGCGGCGCGCGCGCTATTGTTCCACCGCGGCCCCGGCCGCTCCGCGTCCGGACGGAGAGCGCCACGGTGATGGGCTGAGTGACGCGCCTCGACGATCTCGAACGGCCCGGCGCCGCGGCCCCGCGGGCGCTTCCCCCGCCGCCCGCCGGGGCACCGCCCGCGAAGCCCGTGCGCGACGCGCGGGTCGACGTCGTGCGCGGCCTCGCGCTCCTGACGATCTTCATCGACCACATCCCGCGCAACGCGCCGGCCCTGCTGACGCTGCACAATTTCGGGTTCTCGGACGCGGCCGAGATCTTCGTCCTGCTGGCCGGCTACTCGTCGATGATCGCCTACGGCGGGCTGTTCCGGCGGGCCGGGATCCGGACGGCGCTCACGCGCATCGCCAAGCGCTGCCTGCGCATCTACCTGTTCCAGGCCGGGCTGCTGCTGGCGACCCTGGTCATCGTGCGGATCTGGATGGACCTCACCGGCCTGACGCCGCGATTCGGCGTCGCGCCCCTGCTGCAGATGGGGCTCCTGCCGGGCCTGCTGCGCGGCCTCGCGCTGAACGCGCTGCCGAACTACCTCGACATCCTGCCGCTCTACATCCTGCTGCTGGCGCTGTTCCCGCTGATCTATCTCGGGATGCGGCGCGGGATCTGGGGCGTGCTGGGCCTGTCGGGGGCGCTCTGGCTCGCCGCCAACGTCGACCATCAGCTGAACCTCCCGAACGCCGCGGCGGTGGACGACAGGTGGTACTTCAATCCCTTCGCGTGGCAGTTCCTGTTCGTGATCGGCGCGGCGCTCGCGGTCGCGGTCCGCGCCCATGACGGCACGCTGCCGCGGCGCGGCTGGGCCGTGGCCGCGGCCGCCGCCTACCTCGCCTTCGCCTTCCTGCAGGGCGGGTCCTGGGCGGAGTGGGGACTTCCCGATCTCCGGCCGCTGGGGATCGGGCCGCCCGACAAGGGCCACGTCGCGCCCCTGCGCCTGATCAACATGCTGGCGCTGGCCTACCTGCTGTTCAGCACGCCCGCCGCGGCGCGCGCGAGCCGGTGGCGGGGGCTGCGCCTCGTCGACGCCTGCGGCCGGCACTCGCTGGAGATCTTCGCGGCCGGGTGCCTGGCGGCGCTGATCGGCCGCATCCTCTACCGGACCTTCGACCCCACTTGGCCGCTGCAGGTCGCGGTCAATGTCGGGGGGATCGCGGTCATGCTCGGCCTGGCGCACCTCCTGGACGCGCGCCTCCGCCGGGCCGCCGAGACCGGCCCCGACGCGCGCCGGCCCGGATAGGCCGGGAGGAGCGACGATGCCGCCGATGCGCCGCAAGGGCGATCTGCCGGAGAAGATCTGCGCCCAGTGCGGCCGCCCGTTCGCGTGGCGCAAGAAGTGGGAGCGGGTCTGGGACGAGGTCCGCTACTGCTCGGATCGGTGCCGGGCCGCGGCGAAGGCCGCCCGCGGGCGCGGCGCGGCGGGGCGCTGACCGCCCGCCGGGACGATCGGACAGCCCGCGCTCACGCGGTCCGGTCTGAAGGTCCGCCGGCCAGCGCGGCCAGCGTGTCCGGCGTGTCGACGTCGAGGGCGGTGGCCGGGTCGCCCGGGATCTCCAGCACGTCCGACCGTCCCTTCAGGAGCGGCCCGGCCCCGCGATCGCCGGCGAGGCGGGCGATGTCCGGGCCGAGGCGGCGCAGGTTGAGCAGCACCGGGTTCCCGCGCCGGCCGGCCTGAACCGGCACCACGGCCGCGGGCAGCTCCGGGGCGCCCGCGAAGGCCTCCGCGAGGCGGTCGAGATGCGCGGCGGTGACGCGCGGCATGTCGCCCAGGACGACGATGGCGGCCGCGCAGGTGGCGGGCAGCGCCGCGAGGCCGGCGCGCAGCGAGCTCGCGAGGCCGGTGCGGTAGTCCGGATTGTCGACGCGGACGAGGTCGAGCCCCGCCAGGGCGTCGCGGACCGCCTCGGCGTGCGCGCCGAGGACGGCGACCACCGGGCGCGGACGGGCGCCCAGGGCGGCCTCGGCCGCGTGGCGCACCAGGGGCTTGCCGTCGAGGCGCGCGAGCAGCTTCGGCGCGGCGCCGAACCGGCTGCCGAGGCCCGCGGCGAGCAGGACCGTGCCGATCTCAGCCATCCGCGGAGCCCGGCTCGGACTCGTCGGTCGCGGCGGCGCCGCCGGCGCGGGGCTGCGGGCGCGAGACGATCTCCATCAGCAGGCCGCCGACGCCCAGGGTGACGATGTCGGCCCGGGTCACCGGCAGGTCCGCGAGGAGCCGATGCAGGATCCAGTCGAAGCCGTTCTCCTTGGGCGAGCGGGCGCAGCCCGGCGCGCCGATCACCGGCACGGCGCCGCGGGCGCCGACGAGGAGCAGGTTGCCGGGGTCGACCGGCATGCCGAGATGGTCGACCCGGCCGCCCGCCGCCGCGATGCCGGCCGGGATGACGTCGCGCCGGTCGGCGATCGCCGAGGCGCCGAACACCACGACGAGCTCGGCCCCGGCGCGATCGATCACCTCCGCCAGGGCCACCGCCACGGACGCGCCGGCATGGGGCACCCGGGTCTCGGCGACGATCGTGGCGCCGGCGGGCGCGAGACGGTCGGCCAGCGCCCGGAGCGTCTTGTCGATCGTGGTCTCCTTGAGGCTCGGCAGGCGCGTCGAGACCACGGCCACCCGGCGGCGGCGATACGGCGTTACCGCGAGGACGTCGCCCTCCGCGGCCGCGCAGGCCCGGGCCAGCACGGCGCCCGGCACCGCGTAGGGGATGATCTTCACCGTGGCGACCATCTCGCCCTCGACCACCGGCCGGAAGCGCGGCAGCGTCGCCACCGTCACCGCCTCGTCCACGGCGTTGACCGCGTCGATCCGGGCCGGATCGAGGGTGAGCACCCCGGCCGCCTCGGCGAACAGGTTGCTGCGGCCGGTGAAGGGCGCCTCGACGCGCAGGTTCGGCCCGCGCAGGCGCGCGGCGAGGCGCGCCGCGGCGGCGTCCTCGCCGACGTCGCCGGGTTCGAGCGTCGCCGCCACGATCTCCGACAGGCCGGCCCGGGCCAGACCGGCGGCGGTCTCCTGCGCGATGACGGCGCCCTTGCGCAGGGTGATGTCGGCCCGCCGCACCGTGTGCGCGCTGATCAGCCCGGCCGATTCGGCGACCGGGACCGTCCCGAATCTCACGCGACCTCCGGACGGGGCACGCGGCGCAAGGTGGCGACGATCTCGGCGAGCACCGCCAGGGCGATCTCGGCGGGGCTCACGGCGCCGATGGGCAGGCCGATCGGCGCGTGGATCCGGCCGATCTGGGCGGGCGCGAACCCGGCCTCGGTGAGCCGCGCCACGCGCGCCGCGTGGGTCTTCCGCGAGCCGAGGGCGCCCACGTAGAAGCACTCGGCCGCCAGCGCCGCCTTCAGCGCGGGATCGTCGATCTTGGGGTCGTGGGTCAGGGCCGCCAGGGCGCAGTAGCGGTCGAGCACCGGCACGCTGGTCCCGAGGGCCGCGTCCGGCCATTCGGCGACCAGCGCGGTGCCGGGGAAGCGCTCGGGGGTCGCGAACGCGGTGCGCGGGTCGATCACCGTGAGCGCGAGGTCCAGCCCCGCCGCCATCGGCGCCATGGCCTGCGAGATGTGGACGGCGCCGACCACCACGAGCCGCACCGGCGGCACCTGCACGGTGAGGAACAGCGTCCGGCCGCCCGCCTCGACGAGGCCGCTCTTGCCGGCGGCGAGGTGCTTCGCCAGCACGTCGGCGAGGGGATCGGCGGCGATCTCGTCCTCGCGGACGAGGCGCTGCGCGCCGTCGGCGATGTCGGTGATGAGGATCGCGGCGCGGCGCGCCGCCCGCGCGTCGTTGAGCGCCGCCAGGACATCGCTGCGCATCAGTCGACCCGCTCGACGAAGACCCGGATCCGGCCGCCGCAGGACAGGCCGGCGCGCCACGCGGTCTCGTCCGCGACGCCGAATTCGAGGACGCGCGGCGCGCCGGCCTCGATCACCTCGATCGCCTCGGTGATCACCGCGCCCTCGACGCAGCCGCCGGAGACGGAGCCCAGGAAATTGCCGTCGCCGTCGACGACGAGGTGGCTGCCCACCGGTCGCGGGGCCGAGCCCCAGGTCTCGATCACGGTGGCGAGGGCCACGGCGCGGCCGTCGCGCCGCCAGGATTGGGCGGCGGAGAGGATGTCTGTGTCGGTGCTGAGCATGGCCTCGTGGACTTTCGGCCGGCGGGCGCCCCCCGCCCCTCACAGGTATGGCCCGCGTGCCGCCGTGCAAGTCGCCCGGGCCCACCGGGGATCGCGCGGCGCCTTGGCCGATCCCGACGCGGATGCGATAACGCACAGGCTTTCCGCGCCCGCTCGAGCCATGTCCGCCGCCGTTGAACGGATCCTCCGTCGACCGACCTGCCACCGCGCCCGCGGGACGGACGGGCGCGCGATGTCATGAACGCCCCGGATCCCGCCCTCGCCCGGGCGCTCCGGAAGGACCCGCCGCGCTCGGGCCCGCGCCGCCTGTGGAAGCGCGTCAGCCGGGCGATCGGCGACGTCCTGCCGAAGGGCCTCTACGCCCGCTCGCTGATCATCATCATCGCGCCGGTCGTCCTGCTCCAGTCGGTGATCGCCTACACCTTCATGGAGCGGCACTGGCAGCTCGTGACCAAGCGGCTGTCGGCGGCGGTGACCGCGGACGTCGCGGCGCTGATCGACATCTACGAGAGCTACCCGCAGGACAAGGACGCCGAGACCCTCTCGCGCATCGCCGGGGAGCGGCTGAACCTCGACCTCGACATCCTCAAGGGCGCCAAGCTGCCGCCCCCGGGCCCGCGGCCGTTCTTCTCGATCCTCGACGAGGCCCTGTCCGACGAGATCAAGCGCCAGATCCGCAGACCCTTCTGGATCGACACGGTCGGCCGCTCGAACCTGATCGAGATCCGCGTGGCGATCCCCGACGGGGTGATGCGCATCACCGCCCGGCGCAGCCAGGCCTACGCGTCGAACTCGCACATCTTCCTCGTGTGGATGATCGGCTCGTCGCTGGTGCTGCTCGGCGTCGCGATCCTGTTCCTGCGCAACCAGATCAAGCCGATCCTGCGGCTCGCCGCCGTGGCGGAGGGCTTCGGCAAGGGGCGGGAGATCGAGTTCCGGCCCCGCGGCGCCCGCGAGGTGCGTCAGGCCGGTCACGCCTTCATCGAGATGAAGCGGCGCATCGAGCGGGCGATGGAGCAGCGCACCACGATGCTGAACGGCGTCAGCCACGACCTGCGCACCATCCTGACCCGCTTCCGCCTGTCCCTGGCGCTGATCGAGCAGACCGAGGAGATCGAGGATCTCAGCCGCGACGTCGACGAGATGAGCCGGATGCTGGAGGGCTACCTCGCCTTCGCGCGGGGCGATTCGGCCGAGCCCGCGACCCCCACCGACATGCGCGCCCTGCTGGAGGACCTGCGGACCGATGTCGAGCGCCTCGGTGCCCACGTCTCCGCGGTCGATCTCGTCGGCGCGCCCGAGGTCACGGTCCGGCCGGGCGCCTTCCGGCGGTGCCTGTTCAATCTCGCGGCCAACGCCGTCCGCTACGGCGAGACGGTGGCGATCTCCGGCCGGCTGGAGGCCCGCGCCTTCCTCGTCTCGATCGACGATGACGGGCCCGGCATCCCGGCGGAGAGCCGCGAGGACGTGTTCAAGCCGTTCGTGCGGCTCGACGACGCCCGCCAGGATGCCGGCGGCTCCGGGCTCGGCCTGTCGATCGCCCGGGACATCGCCCGCGCCCACGGCGGCGACATAACCCTGCACGACAGCCCGCTCGGCGGCCTGCGGGCCACCGTCCGGGTTCCGGCCTGAGCCGGATCAGGCGGGCCGGATCACGGGAACCGGCTCAGGTATCGGCGGGCCGTCGCAGGCGCAGGAACTCGGCCTGCACGTTCCGGAGCAGGTGATCGATGCTCGCCTCGTCGAGGGCGGCGCCCGCCAGCCGGGCGCGCAGGCCGGCCTCGCCGTTCCAGGCGTAGCCGGCCTCGTACGGCAGGTGCCGCCGCAGGAGCGGGCTGACGACCGCCTCGCGCCGGTAGGCGGGATGTCGCAGCAGCCGCCCGATATGGAGCGCCAGCGTGTCGATGCTGGGGGATCTGGGGCCCGCTCCCCCCGCTCCCTTGCCTTTCGAATCGACCGATGCCCAACGCATACGTGTCCGCCCTCCCGGAGACGCCACTGTTGCGCGAAATGATTGCGCATCCATGAGCGTCCGGGCGAGCCGGCGAAAAACTGCAGCTTGCGGGGTCCCAACCTTCGCAGCACGGTGATATGCAGAGGCGCTTTCCCAGGGCCGCGGTCAGCCGCGCGCCGGATCCCGAGTGCCGAACATGAACCCGCTCGTCCCGCTCTTCGCCCTCATCTCGCTGCCGCTCGCGGCCATCGGGCTCGTGCTCTACACCGATGAGGGCATCAATCCGGACCTGTTCTACGCCTCCGTGAAGACCTTCGTGATCCTGGGCGCGATCGCCGTGGCGATGTCGTTCGGCGCGATGAAGCTCTCCGAGCGGTCCAAGCACTGAGACCTCACCGCCCGGAGGGCGCGATGCTGCACGTGGTCCCGGCCTTCTCGCGCATCGGCGAGGAGAACGCCTTCGCGGTTCTGGCTCGGGCCCAGGCCCTCGCCGCCCAGGGGCGGGACGTGATCAATCTCGGCATCGGCCAGCCGGACATGCCCACGCCCGCCCACGTGGTCGAGGCGGGGATCAAGGCGCTGCGCGACGGCCACCACGGCTACACGCCGGCCGTCGGCATCCCGCCGCTCCGCGAGGCGGTGGCCCGCGACATCCACCGCCGCCACGGCGTCGAGGTCTCGCCGGATTCCGTGATGATCGTGCCGGGCGGCAAGGTCACCATGTTCATGGCGATCCTGATGTTCGGCGCGCCCGGGACCGAGATCCTGTATCCGGACCCCGGCTTCCCGATCTACCGCTCGATGATCGAGTTCACCGGCGCGACGCCGGTGCCGGTGCCGATCCGCGAGGCGAACGGCTTCGCCTTCTCGGCGGCCGAGACGCTGGCGCTGATCACGCCGAGGACGCGGCTGCTGATCGTCAACTCGCCCGCCAACCCCACCGGCGGCGTGACGCCGAAGACCGAGATCGACGCCCTGGTGAAGGGCCTCGCCGAGCACCCCGACGTCGCGGTGCTGTCGGACGAGATCTACGGCACCATGACCTACGACGGCGAGACCCACCACTCGCTGCTGACCTATCCCGAGATCCGCGACCGGCTAGTCTACCTCGACGGCGCGTCCAAGACCTACGCGATGACCGGCTGGCGGCTCGGCTGGTCGGTCTGGCCGAAGCCGCTCTACGACGCGGCGCGCAAGCTCGCGGTCAACGCGCATTCCTGCGTCAACGCGGCGACCCAGTGGGCCGGCATCGCGGCGCTCGACGGCCCGCAGGCTTGCGTGGCCGAGATGGTGGCCGAGTTCGACCGGCGCCGGGCGATCGTGGTCGACGGGCTGAACGCCCTGCCGGACGTCTCCTGCATCGCGCCCAAGGGCGCGTTCTACGCCTTCCCGAACATCGCCCGGACCGGCTGGAAGGCGAAGGCCCTGGCCTCGGCCCTCCTGGAAGAGACGGGCGTGGCCGTGATCGGCGGTCCGGATTTCGGCGTTCACGGCGAGGGCTACCTCCGCCTGTCCTACGCCAACTCGGCCGAGAACATCCGGCGGGCTCTGGAGCGGATGGGCGCGTTCCTCGGCGAGCGGAAGCCGGGCTGAGCGGACGCCCCGTCACCCACCTCGGCCGGGCCATCAGAACCTGTCCCGGTCGACGGTAACGGCGCCGCCGTCCCCGCGAGCGCGGCGCAGCGATCCAGCCGGCGCGACGACCGCCGAGGCCGAGCCGCCCTGGGTCACTTCGCTGCGCGCGTGATGACGCCGGCGGGTGTGGCGACCGCAGCGCTCGGACGGACACAGGTGTAAACGGCGCGCCCGATCGGCCCGCCTCAGGACTTGCCGGGCGCCCGCTTGTCGATCCAGCCGACCAGCCAGTCGGCGATGTCGAGGCTGTTCTTGTCCTGCATCAGCATGTGCGAATTGCCGTGGATGCCGATCTCCGGCAGCAGGATCAGTTCCGCCTTGCCGCCCGCGGCGTTCGCCGCCGCCACGAAGCTGCGGCACTGCTTGAGCCGCGGCGCCCAGCGGGGCGAGGCGTCGACGTAGTCGCCGAACAGGACGAGGATCGGCAGGTCCTTGTAGGGCGCGAGGTCGTCCTTCGCCGGGTCCGGGCAGGCGGCCGGCTCGATCGCCACGATGGCGCGCAGGCCGGTCCGGTCGAGGGCGGCGGTCTGGAACGGGTAGATCCCCGATTGCGAGTGCGAGATCAGCACCGCGCCCTTGAGCCGCTTGGCGAGCTCCGACAGGGCCGGCACGGTCGGGTTCGGCACCGGCAGGGCGACCGACCAGTCGGGAACCATCTGCTTCCAGAACTCGCCCTGGGCCTCCAGGGGGAACTGCATGCCGGGGAACACCTTCGGGTATTCCGGCCCGAACCGGAAGATCGCCCAGGCCGGCTCGCGGCCGGCCGAGAAGACGGCCGGCAGGGAATTCGGGTCGGCCCGCCCCGTCTTCACGGCGTTGATCTGGGCCGGGCTCGCCGCCGAGCGGCCGCGCCAGGCCTGATCGATCACGTAGGTCGGGAAGCCGCGCCGGACGAGGTACTCGTCCCAGCCCATGCGCCCGTCGGGCGTCGTCTCCCAGGTTTTGCCGGTGAGGCAGCAGCCGTGGATCAGGACCAGCGGCGGCCGTCCGGCGTTCACCGGGATCTGATAGCGGACATAGATCTGGTCGACGCTGATCGTGCCCGACGGCGCGTAGGCCGGCAGCGTCGAGAGCGTGTCGGACTGGACGTCGCGACCGCCGACGAAGAAGCTGCCCTGCTCGGCGATCGTCAGCGGGCCGGGGGCCGGGTCGGCCGCGCGCGCGGAGCCGCCGGCGATCAGCACGGCTGCGACCAGCGCGCAGGCCCGCCGCCGGGCGCGCCCGAGCGCGGGCACTGACAGTCCTGCCATGAAATGTCCCGTCCTCCCGCGGACGGATCGCCCGGACCCGTCGTCGCGGGGAAGCCTAGCACGAAGCTCGGCCGCCGTGGAGGATCCACCCATCGGACAGGTTGCCGCTCAGGCCGCGATGTCGCGCTCGACCCGCTCGGTCGTCTCCGCGGGCAGGTCGAGGGCCTCGGCCAGCATCTTCAGGAACTGACGCTCCTGGAGCGTGTCGGGATCGATCGCGAGCCGCGCCGCCGCGAAGATCCGCGCCGCCGCGTCCGGACTCGCGACCCGCTCGGCGATCGCGTCGACGTCGGCGGGATCCGCGAGTTCGCGGTCGAGCCAGGACCGGCCATCGGGATCGAGGCCCGCCTCCGCCACGGCCGCGTCGAGGCGTTTGCGCTCCGCGGCGTCGACCATCCCGTCGGCCGTCGTGGCCGCCACCATGGCCCGCAGCATCAGCCGGGCCTCGTCCTCGGCGACCTGCGTGAAGTCCGGCCCGCCGGCCTCGGGCGGCGCCGCCCCGCGCAATGCCCGGTAGGCGAGGCTGCCGATCAGCGCCAGCCCGCCGAGGGCGGCACCGGCGGCGAGGCCGCCGCGCCTCGAACGCACCAGCGCGTCGACGATCCGTCTGCTGTCAGCCATGCCGTCCTCCCGGGATCCGATCCAGATCGGATCGGAAACCACCCGGGAGGCGCTCGGGTTCAGCCGCGCTCAGGCGTCGGCCTCATCCTCGTCCTCGTCCTCGTCGATATCCACAAGGAAGACGATGTCGGCCTCGTCCTCGTCGTCCGAATCGGAACCGGTGTGGCGCGGATCCTCGACGAAGTCGCCCTCGCCGTCGTCCTCGGCGAGCGCGTCCTCGAAGATCTCGACCTCGTCCTCGGTGGCGGCCCGGACCTTAAGCGCCGACGTGCCGTTCCAGAGCGGCTTCCCGCCGGTCGTCATGGTCCGGATGTCTTCCTTGAAGCCGTCACAGGTGAAGAGGTCCTTGGCGGACGCCTCGTCGCTGTTGATCACCGCAACGGCGGTGCCGTCGATCTCGAGCGTGAACATGGCCGGCATCCCTCTCGTAACCGTCCTCAGGCGCCCCCGCTCGGCGGGCCGGCGCACGGGTGCGACGCGCTGCCCCGGGAAAGAAACGCCTCGGTTTCGTCCGGTGGCGATGAGCGTCGCGCGGGGATGCTGTAGGGGTGAAGCGGACGGCCGCCAAGCCCGTCGCGGCCCCACCCGCACGATTCGGCGCGGCACGGCTCCTGCGCGCGTCGCCGCGGACACGGTCTCGAACACGAAGGATCACCCGCGCATGCGGATCAGGCTCGGCTGCGAGATGCGCTACGCCTTCCCCTACCCGGTGCCCATGGTGGTGATGCTCAACGTGCATCCCTCCAGGGCGGCCGCCCTGGAGGCGCCCGACGCGCTCCGGACCGATCCGCCCGTCCCGGTGACGATCTATCGCGACGGCTTCGGCAACCTGTGCGGCCGCCTGACCGCGCCCGCCGGCAACTTCACCATCGGGACCGACGCCGCGATCCGCGACAGCGGCGTGCCCGATCCGGTCCACCCGGAGGCCGCGCAGCACGCGATCGAGGAGCTGCCGCCCGAGACGATCGTGTTCCTGCTCCCCAGCCGCTACTGCGAGTCCGACCTCCTGGCCGACGAGGCGTGGCGTCTCTTCGGCCATACCGAGCCGGGCTGGGCCCGGGTGCAGGCGGTCTGCGACTTCGTCCACGCCCACATCGCGTTCGGCTACGAGTTCGCCCACCGCGACCGCACGGCCATGGACGCCTACGCGGGCGGGCGCGGCGTCTGCCGGGACTTCACCCACCTGGCGGTCGCGTTCTGCCGCGCCCTCAACGTCCCGACCCGGTACTGCACCGGCTACATCAGCTTCATCGGCGAGCCCGAGCCGCACCCGGCGGGCGACTTCGCGGCCTGGATGGAGGTCTATCTCGGTGGAGGCTGGCACGTGTTCGACCCGCGCAACAACAGCCCGCGGATCGGCCGCGTCATGGTCGCGTACGGCCGCGACGCCGCGGACGTGCCGCTGACCCACACGTTCGGACCCAATCCCCTCGTGGGCTTCCGGGTCTGGGCCGACCGGATCGACCACCTCGACGCGTCCGGCGACGCGCCGGTAATGCCGGAGGAACCCCTGCCGCCGCAGAGCATGGCGACCCGGACGGGGTGAGCGCCGCGCGTCAGACGCCGGCGCCGCGGGCGATGGCGCGCTTGACCACCCCCTGCACGTCCGGGTTCGAGAGGAACAGGTCGTGGTTGATCAGGCCGCCGCCGTAATCGGAGGCGTCGGCGACGCGGACGCCGAGGGCCTCGAGCTTGGCGCGGTCGGCCGCGCCGGCGCGCACGCCCCCCGCCAGCGCCGCCGAGAGTTCGAGCGCCCGGTCGTTGGTGGAGGAGATCACCGTGATCTTCGAGACGTCGGGCCCGAGGCGGGCGACGCCGTTGGAGAACAGGTCGAAATCGATGTCGGGCGCGGCCAGCACCACGGCACCGATCCGCGACATCGCCGCCTCGCCGGCCTCGGCGCGGAGCATGCGCAGGGTCTCGAGGGTGAGGAGCGTGCCCATGGAGTGCGCGACGATGTTGATGCGGCCGCCGCTGGGCGAGGCGGCGAGCGCCTTCAGCAGGTCCTCGAACGCGTCGCGCGACCAGAGGGCGCTCTCGCGATCGTAATTGTAATCGAGGGTCGCGGCCGCCGACGGCCACGTGAACAGGCCGGAGACGCCGCGGAACCGGATCCCGTCCGAGAGCCGGGCAGCGCTGACGGCGGCGGATTCGAACGATTCGCGGTAGCCGTGGACGTAGATCAGCACGTCGCGCCCGAGGGCGGCCTGGGAAAAGGCCTCGGCGGCGCCCGGGCCGGACTCGGATTTCGGAACTGCGCCGATGGTCCAGTCGCCGGTGATGACGGACGAGACCTTGCCGAGCAGCGAGCGGTCGGGCGGCGACAGGCGCACCTCGGCGAAGCTCAGGCCGCGGCCGCGGTCGCTGCTGAAGTACGGCGGTCGGGGCGGATTGCCCACGGGCTTGCGGGTCGTGGCGACCAGCAGCACCGGCATGACGTCGAGGGCCGACTGCTTCTCGGGCAGGGCCGCGCCGGTGCCGAGGTCGTCGGTGACGCAGGCACCGAGCGACGGGGCGAGACCCGCGGCGCCCGCGAGGGCTCCGAAGCGGAGAAGGACGCGGCGTGAGACGATCTGGCTCGACATGATCCGGTGACGCTCGGGCGGGTCGTCTTCCGTTGCCCAGGATCGTGACCATCGCGGGGCACGATCGCCGCATCGCGGCGTGAATAGCGGGCACGGCCGGGCTTGTGGTGGGCGGGACACAGCCGGCCCATCCCCCGGCCCCGGTACTCTCCCCCTCGACGGCGGCCGTCGCCGCGGCCATGAAGGGATCATGACGCCGTCCATCGACATCGAGAGTCTCCGGGAGCGCCTGCTGCGCGGCGACCGCGCCGCTCTGGCCCGCGCCATCACGCTGGCCGAGTCCAAGCGCGCCGATCACCGGGCGCTGGCGGCGAGCCTGATCGACTCGGTCCTGCCCGAGACCGGCCGGGCGATCCGCGTCGGCATCACCGGCGTACCCGGCGTCGGCAAGTCGACCACCATCGACGCCCTCGGCTCGAACCTGACGGAGGCCGGTCACAAGGTGGCGGTGCTCGCGGTCGACCCGTCGTCCTCGCGGACCGGCGGCTCGATCTTGGGCGACAAGACCCGGATGGCGCGGCTGTCGCACGATCCCGGAGCCTTCATCCGTCCCTCCCCGTCCTCCGGCACGCTCGGCGGCGTCGCGGCCAAGACCCGCGAGACCATGCTGCTCTGCGAGGCGGCGGGCTTCGACGTGATCCTCGTCGAGACGGTCGGCGTCGGCCAGTCGGAAACGGCCGTGGCCGACCTCACCGACTTCTTCCTCGTGCTGATGCTGCCCGGGGCGGGCGACGAGTTGCAGGGCATCAAGAAGGGCATTCTCGAACTCGCCGACATGATCGCCGTCAACAAGGCCGATGCGGGCGAGGCCGAGCAGCGCGCCAACGCGGCGGCCTCGGAGTACCGGGCGGCGCTGCACATCCTGACTCCGGCCTCCGCCACCTGGACACCGCCGGTGGTCACGATCTCGGGCTTCCACAACCTGCGGCTCGACGCCCTGTGGGCGAAGATCGTCGATCACCGGGAGAAGCTCACGGCGACCGGCGAGATCCAGGCGAAGCGCCGGACTCAGGACGTGAAGTGGATGTGGGCGCTGGTCGACGAGCGCCTGCACCAGCGTCTCGTCGGCTCCCCGGAAGTTCGCCGCCGCACGGCCGAGGCCGAGGCCGGCGTCGCCCGGGGCGAGACCTCCCCGGCCGCCGGCGCGGCGGCCATCGCCGAGTTGATCGGGCTCTGACCGTTCCGCGGCCGCGATCGCGGGGCGAGACGCACAATTTCGTGGCGGGCGGGGGCACAAACGCCGTCTCGCGCGTTCGGTGGACGACGGCTTATCGAGCGGCGCCCCTGTCGCGGCGCCGCGCTCACGTCCAGGAGAGTGCCATGGTTGATACGGATCGGATCGTCGGCGGCGCCAAGGAGGCCGTCGGCAAGGTTCAGGGCTCGGCCGGTGATTTCGTGGGCTCCAACCGCGACTCGGTCGAGGGACGTTTCCGCGAGGCCCAGGGCCAGGCTCAGAACGTCTACGGCCAGGTGAAGGACAAGGCCCGTGACATCGCAGACCGGGCCGGTGACTACGCGAGCGACGCCTACGAGCGCGCCGGCGACGTGGCGGGGGACGTCTACGAGCGAAGCGGTTCGTACCTGCGCGACGGGCGCACCGCCGTCGGCGCCCGGGTGGAGGAGAACCCCCTGGTCGCGCTGCTGATCGCGGGCGCGGTCGGCTACGGCCTCGCCCTGCTGGTCCACGGTCGCCGCTGACCGGGAGAGGCCCCGCCCGGATTCGGGCGGGGCCTTGGCGGCGACCGGGCCCGGCCGCCGCGGCCGGTCGCGCTACTGCGCGGTCCAGCCACCGTCCATGCTGATATTGGCGCCCGTGATCTGGCTCGCCGCGTCGGAGCACAGGAACACCGCCAGCGCGGCCACCTGGTCGACGGTGACGAACTCCTTGGTCGGCTGCGCCTTCAGCATCACGTCCTCGATCACCTGCTCCTTGGTGAGGCCGCGGGCCTTCATCGTGTCGGGGATCTGGGCCTCCACCAGAGGCGTCCAGACGTAGCCGGGCGAGATGCAGTTCACCGTGATCCTGTGCGGGGCGAGTTCCAGCGCCGCCGTCTTGCTCAGGCCCGCGATCCCGTGCTTGGCCGCCACGTAGGCCGACTTGAACGGCGAGGCCACCAGAGAGTGGGCCGAGGCCGTGTTGATGATCCGCCCCCAACCCCGCGCCTTCATCCCGGGAATCGCCGCGTGCATCGTGTGGAAGGCCGAGGACAGGTTGATCGCGATGATCTGCTCCCACTTCTCCGCGGGAAACTCCTCGATCGGCGATACGAACTGGATGCCGGCGTTGTTGACCAGCACGTCGACCGCCCCGAAGGTCTCCTCCGCCTCGCGCACCATGGCGGCGATCGCATCGGGCTTGCTCATGTCGGCGGCCGAGTACCGGGCCTTGACCCCGTAGGTGCTCTCGATCCCCGCCCGGGCCTCCTCGACGGCCTGCGCGTCCCCGAAGCCGTTGAGCACGATGTTGGCCCCCTCGGCCGCGAGGGCGCGCGCGATGGCGAGCCCGATGCCGCTGGTCGAGCCGGTCACGAGGGCGGTCTTGGTCTTGAGGGTCATGGGGCCTCCTGGAACGCGGGCGCGCCGCCGCTCGGACGCGGTCACGGCCGGGCGACGGTGGGACAGGTCGCGACCTAAGTAGCGCGGGACAGGGAGTCCGGCACAGGGTCGCCCGATGGCGGAGCGGGCAGGATGTCACCGGCCGCCGGCTGCGCCTGCGCCGAGGCCGGAAACTCGATCTCGACCCGCAGCCCGGGGCCGTTGTCGGCGAGCCGCAGGGTCCCGTGATGCAGGCGCACCACGGCGTTGACGAGGCTGAGGCCCAGACCGAAGCCGGGTCGCGACCGGGCATCCTCCAGGCGCACGAAGCGTCCGAGCACGCGGGCCCGGTCCGTCTCGGGAATGCCCGGGCCGTGATCGGAGACGGCGAGTCGGACCGTGCCCGCCTCGCGCCACGCGTCCAGGGTCACGCGGGCTTCCGCTCCGGCGGAGACGGCCCCGTACTTCAGGGCATTGTCGATCAGGTTGGCCAGGGCCTGACCGATGAGTTCGCGGTTGCCGGCGATGATCAGGTCGTCCTGCGCGGTCACCGTGAGGGTCAGGCCCTGGTCCTCGGCGAGCGCCTCGTACAATTCGCCGACGCCCCGCACCGCTTGTCCGATATCCAGCGGGACGAGGATCTCCCGGGCGCTTCCGGCCTCGAGCCGCGCGATCATCAGGAGCGCGTTGAACACCCGGATCAGCCCGTCGCCCTCGTCGATCACGGCTTCCAGCGCCGCGCGCAGTTCCTCCTGCGTCGAGGCCCGGCGCAGGGCCTCGTCGGCGCGGTTGCGCAGGCGGGTCAGCGGCGTCTTCAGGTCATGCGCGATGTTGTCGGAGACCTCCCGCATGCCGCGCATCAGTTCGCCGATCCGCTCCAGCATCTGGTTGAGGCTGGACGCGAGGCGGTCGAGTTCGTCGCCGTTCCCGGCCACGTGGAGCCGGCCGTCGAGGTCGCCCGCCATGATCGCCCGCGTGGTCTGTGTCATGGCATCGACCCGGCGCAGGACACGGCTCGCCGCGAGCCAGCCGCCGATCACCCCGAGGAGCACGACCGCGGCCAGCGACGTGACGAAGGCGCGTCCGATCACCGCCCGCAGGCGGTCGCGCTCCTCGGTGTCGCGCCCGACGAGCAGGCGGAACCCGCCCGGCAGCGTGAAGACCCGCACGATCGCCTGATGCGCCTCGGAATCCGCGTCGTTGCGGCCGTAGCGCGTCTCGCTCTGGCCGGGCGTCGCCAGCACGGCGGCGGGCACGTAGCCGACGTTGCCGACGACATGGTCGCCGCCCGCCGTGGTCACCAGGTAGAGGGACGCGCCGGGCTCCCGCGAGCGCCGCTCCACCACGGAGATCAGCCGCCGCAGGCCGCCGGCATTGTACTGCTCCGACAGGCCGTTGATCTCTGCGTCGATCGTCGAGACGATCTGGTCGTCGAGCACCGCGCGGGCGTTCCACGCGACGTAGCCGAGCGCCAGGAACGCGCAGAGGGCGAAGATCGCCAGGTAGGCCAGCGACAGCTTGAACGCGGTGGTGCGGAACAGCTTCTGGAACCGCGCCCCCGCGGTCTCGCGGGCGACCGGCGCCTCGGTCCCGACGTCGCTCACCCGGCCGCGCCGTCGTCGAAGCGCAGCACGTAGCCGGCCCCCCGGACCGTGTGGATGATCGGCGACGGGAAGCCCTTGTCGAGCTTGCTGCGCAGGCGCGAGACGTGGACGTCGATGACGTTGGTCTGCGGGTCGAAGTGGTAGTCCCACACGTGCTCGAGCAGCATGGTGCGCGTCACGACCTGTCCGGCGTGACGCATCAGGTACTCGAGGAGGCGGAACTCGCGCGGCTGCAGCGGGATCTCGCGGCCGGCCCGGGTCACCCGATGCGACAGGCGGTCGAGCTCCAGGTCGCCGATCCGGTAGCGCGTCTCCTCCGCGGCGCCGGATCCGGCCTGTCGCCGGGCCAGCGCCTCGGTCCGTGCCAGGAGCTCGGAGAACGCGTAGGGCTTCGGCAGGTAGTCGTCGCCGCCGGCGCGCAGCCCCTTCACCCGGTCGTCGACCTGCCCCAGCGCGGACAGGATCAGGGTCGGCGTCGCGACGTTCTGCTCGCGCAGCGACCGGATCAGCGACAGGCCGTCGAGCTTCGGCAGCATCCTGTCGACGATCAGCACGTCGTAGTCGCCCTCGCGGGCGAGCGCGTACCCGTCGAGACCATCATGCGCGCTGTCGGCGACGTGTCCGGTCTCGCGGAACGCCTTGACGAGATAGGCCGCCGCCTCCCGGTCGTCCTCGATGATGAGCAGTCGCATGGCCCCGTTCCATAGCGCGCCGCGCGGGTCGGGGGAACGTATCTCCATCAACATGGTCAAGCCGCTCCCCTCCCCTCACGGGACGAACGGGCCGAGGCCGCGGACCTCGACCCGTCCCGAAGCGGGGCGCGGACGACTCGGAGGGCGCGAGATCCGTCACCGGCTTCGTCCGCGCGGGCG
>NZ_JAGIPA010000001.1:4872500-5957500 GCF_017876975.1 Methylobacterium sp. PvP105
CTGCGGGCTAACGCGTTGTGCTGGAAGCCCGCATCCGCTAGTTTGGCGGCCGGTCGCCGGGGCCCTCGGGCAGAGGCCGTCCGGCGGCCCGACCTCGCGTCCGGTCGCCGCGCCGCGGATTCCTCCCAATCGTCGCGCATCAGGAGCCTCGGCCCATGGACTTCCTCAAACCACGGTACACGCCTATGAATCGCCGCCGTCGCATCTACGAGGGCAAGGCGAAGGTCCTCTACGAGGGGCCGGAGCCCGGCACGCTCATCCAGCACTTCAAGGATGACGCGACGGCCTTCAACGCGAAGAAGCACGAGGTCATCGACGGCAAGGGTGTGCTGAACAACCGGATCTCGGAGTTCGTCTTCCAGCACCTCAACGACATCGGCGTGCCGACGCACTTCATCCGCCGGCTGAACATGCGCGAGCAGCTGATCCGCGAGGTCGAGATCATCCCCCTCGAGGTCGTTGTGCGCAACGTCGCGGCCGGCTCGCTGGCGACGCGGCTCGGTCTTGAGGAAGGCACCCAGCTGCCGCGCTCGATCATCGAGTTCTACTACAAGAACGACGCGCTGAACGACCCGATGGTCTCGGAGGAGCACATCACGGCTTTCGGCTGGGCGACGCCCCAGGAGATCGACGACATCATGGCGCTGGCGATCCGCGTCAACGACTTCCTGTCCGGCCTCTTCCTCGGCGTCGGCATCCGGCTCGTCGATTTCAAGATGGAGACCGGCCGCCTGTGGGAAGGCGACATGATGCGCATCGTGGTGGCGGACGAGATCTCCCCGGATTCCTGTCGGCTCTGGGACATCAAGTCCTCCGACAAGCTCGACAAGGACCGGTTCCGCAAGGATCTCGGCGGCCTGATCGAGGCCTATACCGAGGTCGCCAAGCGGCTCGGCATCATGTCGGAGAACGAGAAGGTCCAGGGCGGCGGCCCGCGCCTCGTGCAGTAGGCCCGGTCAGGCTGTCGGCCGGCGCAGGGGCGCCGGTCCGGCCTCGGGAAAACCTGCGCGCAGTCGCGCGTGGGTCGAGAGCGCCGGGTCGAAACCCGGATGGTAATGGGGGTCCTGCACCAGCAGCGACCCCCATCGCGTTCTCAGCGCGGCGATCTCGCGCGCGTGGCGGGCGCGGGCCTCGGGGGTCCAGCGGCGGCTCGCGGCCTCGCGGTGATGCAGGACCGCCCCGGGGACCAGGAGCGTGCGGTAGCCGGCCGCGTTCAGGCGCAGGCAGAGATCGACATCGTTGAAGTCGACCGCGAAGACCGCCTCGTCGAAGCCGCCGACCGCGCGGAACTTCTCCGCCTCGACGACCAGGCACGCGGCGGTCACCGCGGAGACCGTCTGCGTGACGCGCAGAGCGCCGAGATAGCCGGGGGCGTCCCCCGGAAAGTGCCGGTGGCCGTGAGTGACGAGGCCGCCGGTTCCGAGCACGATGCCGCCGTGCTGGATCCGGCCCTCGCCGTCGAGGAGCTTGGCACCGACGGCCCCCACATCCGGGCGGAGGGCCTCCCGGGCCATGCGCGAGAGCCAGTCGGGCCGGAAGGCCTCGACGTCGTTGTTGATGAAGACCAGCAGCCTGCCGCGGGCGCAGGATGCGGCGGCGTTGTTCATGGCGGCGAAGTTGAACGGCCCGGGCCAGGGCACGACGTGCCCCCTCCCCTCCCCCTCCAGGGCCCGCAGGTAGGCGAGCGTCTCGGGCTCGCGACTGTCGTTGTCGCAGACGATGATCTCGGTCGACGGCCAGTCCGTGCAGCTGCGCAGGCTCTCGAGACAGGGGCGCAGGAGATCCAGGCGGTCGCGGGTCGGAACGATCAGGCTGGCCAGGGGCCGCGTTTCGGGCAGGGGATGCTCGACTGCGACGAGGCCGTCCGTTCCCACGGCCACGCGCAGGCCGGCGCCGCCCGCCCGGTCGAGGTGGGCGCGTACGGTGGCGTGATGGGGCGCGTGTCGCGCTTCACGATCCGTCGCGGCGATCGCCTCGCCGCGCCGGACGGACAGGATCTCCGGCAGGTGGCCGATCGCGCCGGGGCCGAAGCGCTCCGCGATCCGAAAGGCGGCCTCGGCGGGACTCCCGGGATCGACGCCGGGGTCGAGGGCGCTGCATCGGCAGGCCAGGACGGGCCCGAGATAATCGAAGGCCGCGAGCCGGTCAGGGTCGAAAACCGGCGGCAGCAGCGGCAGCACCGCGCCGCCGGGTCGCTCCTGCACCAAGGCGTCGCCGTACAGGGCCTGAAGGTCGGGCTCGCTCGCGAACAGGGCCGCGATCCGTCCGGGCGCACCGGCGACGAGGACCCCGTCGCCGATCAGGCGGATCGCGCCGCCCGGACCGGCCGGTGCCGGCGGGAAGCGGTCGAGGATCCCCGGCGGCAGGGTGAGCCGATGGTCGATCCCGATCAGGGCCGCGAGCGCCTGCCGGGCGCGCAGCCGCTTCCCCGTCAGGCGCGCGCCCACGATCGCGGCCGCCGTTCGCGGATGCGCGAGCGCGTGGCGCGCCGCGCCCACCAGCGCGCGCCAGGAGCGGCGCGACGCTCCGAGATACGGCGCCGCTCGGCGGCCCGACGCGCCGTCCGGCGGCGTCATTCCAGATCCTCGCCGAAGGTCGTGACCGACAGGGCGGGGTGGTAGAACGGATCGTGCCGGATCACGGCGCGCCAGCGCTCGGAGAAGCGGGCGGCCTCCTGCTCGAAGCGGGCGCGCTTGGCCCCGACGGACGGACCGCGGCTGACGGATTCGAGATGGGCCAGCGTCGCGGCCGGCGTCCAGACCGTCTTCCAGCCGGCGGCGCCGAGGCGCAGGCAGAAATCCACGTCGTTGAAATCCACCGGGAAGGCCTCGGCGTCGAATCCGCCCACCGCCAGATACTTCTCCCGCGCGACGGCGAGGCAGGCGGCGGTCACCGCCGAGACCTCGTGCGCGACGCGCAGCTGGCCGAGCTGACCCGGCGTGTCGCCGGGCCGGCGACGCAGGATGTGCCCGGCTCGGCCACCGAGACCGACGACGACGCCGGCGTGCTGCAGGGTACCGTCCCCGTAGAGCAGCTTCGCCCCGACGGCGCCGACCTCCGGCCGGCAGGCCTGCCGGACCATGGCCTCGAGCCAGCCGGGCTCCAGCACGGCGACGTCGTTGTTCAGCAGCACGACGATCGTCCCCGACGCCGCGGCGACGCCGGCGTTGACCATCGCGGCGAAGTTGAAGGGCTGCGGATCCATGAGGATCTGGACGCGCGGATCGCCGCGCAGGGTCGCGTAATGGTCGAGGACCGCCGGATCGGTCGAGCCGTTGTCGACGATGATCAGCTCGAGCGGCGCGTAGGCGGTCTCGGCGAGCACCCCGCGGCAGACGCGGGTGATCAGGTCGAGGCGGTCGCGCGAGGGGATCACGATGCTGACCAGCGGCACCGGATCCGGCAGGGGCCATTCCAGGCGAACGGCACCGTCTTGGATCCCGGCGCGGACCTGAGGCCGTCCGGCCCGGAGCGCGTGGAAAGCCGCCGCCCGAGCGGACGGGCTCAGGCCATCGCCGGCAGAGCGGGCGAGGATCCGTGGGACGTGCGCCACCCGCGCGGCGCTGGTCATCGCGGCGGCCATGATGGCCGGCGCGATCTCGGCCATCCGGCCGGCGGGGCGCGCCAGGGCCGCGGCGAGCCAGGATCTCGACAGCAGGAGGGGAAACCCCGGATACCCCGTCGCCAGGGCGAGGTCTGGGCTCCAGTCCGGCTTCAGCCGCGGCCGGCCGTCGGGATCGATCGCGTCGCCGTAGGCGATGTCCGCGCCCGACAGGGCGCGGGCGAGCAGCGCCAGGGCCTCCGGCTCCGGGACGTCGCCGGCGCGCAGCAGGCACAGGGCGTCCGCCTCGCCGGAAAGCTCGTCGAAGCGGGCAGCCTCGTCCCAGGCCTGGTGCGACATCGGCCCGCTGGCCTTTGCGGGCGGCGCCCCCGCCCAGGCGACCCGGATCGACTCGGGGCGGTGCGTCTGCGCGTTCAGCGCGTCCCGCGTGGCCGACAGCGCCGCCGCGTCCCCGGGCTGCGCGAGCAGGACGCACCGGATCCGCAGGGCGGCGGGCGCGATGCGGGCGGGCCGGGTCCGGGCGGCGGCCCAGGACGGGAACCGGTCCATCGGCGTCACCGCGCAGGCGCCGCGCAGGATGTCGCGGTAGCGCCGCTCCGACCCGCGGGCGCGCTCGTACAGGGCGGAGACGCAGCGCCAGGGCCGGCGCAGGAGGCACTGCGCGAGCACCTCGACCTCGCGTCGGGCGCCGACCCGCTCCAGGGCGAAATCGGCGCCGGCCGAGAGGCGGATCTCCCGCGCATCCGGGGGGATCAGTCCGAGCCAGTGTGCGAGCCCCTGGGAGGCTCCCGGCAGGACGAAGTCCTGAACGGTCTCGTCAGACCCACGCAGGACGCGCAGGATCGGGCGCCGGGGCGCCGCCGTCGGATCACCGGCATAGCTCAGCACGATCCAGCCGGCGGGATGATCCGGGAGCACGAGGCGACGATCGAACGCGGGATCGTCCGTGGCCTCCAGCCAAAACCGGACAGGCCGGCCGAGCCAGATCCTGTCGCGACCGGTCTTCGCGATCAGCGGGATCGGATCGCCGAGGCGCGCCGCGGCGTCACTGGGCAGCGTCGCCTCCGCCGGCGGGCGCAGCGGCGACAGCCGGTTTGCGCCGGCGCGGTTTCGCGGCGGGCTTGCCCGCCCCCTTGCCGGTGCCGACGCCCACCGCGATGTCGTAATCGGCCGTCATGGCGGCCGGAACCTGCAGTTCGTCGGCGACGATCGTGGCGAAGCCCTGCGCCTCGCCGGCCCCGACGACGACGCTGGCTCGCTCAGTGCGGCTCGAGACGGTCTTGCCGTCGTGGCGGATCTGGAACGTGACCGGCACATCGAACCGGCCCGGCGCGCCCGCCGGCCCGAGCAGGACGTTGATCTCGACGCCCACCTTGACGGTGATCGAGCCGTCCTGACGCCGCGTGCATTCGCGGGCGAGGCGGCCGAGGGAGAACTGGGTGCGCACCGCGTCGCCCGCGAGCGTGCGCGAGGCCGCCCCACCTTCCGCGACCTCGACCGTCGGGCAATAGGCCGGGTCGAGGGCTTCGGGCTGCGACGGCGGGACCGTCGTGCCGCCGTACTTGAACAGGTTGGAGAAGATGTTGCCCTCCTCGGCCCGGCCCGGGGCCGTGGCGGCGAGCGACGCGGCGAGCACCGAGGCGCCGAGCCGGAGAGCGACGGTCCGGCGCCGGGCCATGTCCGGGGACCGCGTGACGCTCCTGTTCCGATGTCCGATCATCGCACGGCTCCCGAACGGCACCGTCATTTCAGGCTGTCGAACCCGGCCGCGAAGCCCTTCATCGACAGCGGGATGCCGACGCCCTCCTCGGGCGTCTGGAACACGATGAAGGTGGCCTGCGTGCCGTTCTTGAACTGGCGGATCAGCCCGTCATCCATGACGACCTCGGCCACGCAGCCGGTGGTGAGGCAGCGGACGAAGCCGGCGCGGCCGATATCCGTCTGATCGATCTTCAGGCCGAGCCCGGAAGGCAGGAGAACGCCCAGCGGCGCCACCACACGCAGCAGGTAACCGCGATTGTCGGCGGTCTTGAGGACGATCACCACGAGGGTCAGGTTCGGGCGATCCTCGGCGGCGAGATACTGGACGAGGGCGCACTGCTCGGCCTTCGCGCCGGCCGGAGTCTCGCAGCGCAGCTGCCAATCGTCGAAGGTCTTGCGCACCATGCCCTGAGCCGCGGCCGGCCCGGCGGGCGCGAGTGCCGCCGCGACGAGGGCGAGGAGAACCGGCAGCGCGGCGCGCCGGAAACGAACGAGCCTCGCGTGAAGCGGCACCACCGATCCCTTCGGAACGCTCCGGCCGAGGACCGGCGGGAGCCGTACAATCGGGCGTGTTCCGACCATGGTCCGCCCCGCGCTGTCAAGCGATGCGGGCGCGGTGTTGCGCGTCGGCGCTACCCGTGACGGTTTCAGCGGCCTAGATTGTGTTCGAACACTCCTCCAGCGCCGGATCTTGACGCCGTGATGCGCCCGCTCACTCTCTCGGCCGCCTGCCTGGTGGCCACCCTCGCGCAGGCGGGAGCCCAGTCCCTGCCGGTCGGAGAGACCACCTACATCGAACGCTCGCTGAACCACTCCGACACGCTGGTGATCGAGCATCCGCCCGTGGCGGCGAACCCGTACGGCCGCCGCAACGGGCAGGCGGCGATCGCCGGCTACTGCCGCGACGGCGGCCTGATCCGGCGCCGGGACGAGTTCGGCAACCCGGTGATCATCCGCCAGCGGGAGATCTGCGACAGCGTCGCCCCACGCACCCTCAGCCCGGGCCAGGTCGACCCCCGCCCGAGCTGGCCGGCGGATGCGGTGGCGCGCCAGCGGGTCCTTCGCGCCAAGGGCTGATGCAGGGCCTAACGACGACGGCTCAGCCGTAGCGATGCAGGCCGGTGCCGTGGCGCTTGAGCCACGCCTCGGCGGCATCGGTGTGCGGGCAGAGCGCGTGCACCAGGGCCCAGAAGCGCGGCGAGTGGTTCATCTCGCGCAGATGCGCCATCTCGTGGGCGACCAGATAGTCGAGCACCGTCGGCGGCGCGAGGATCAGGCGCCATGAGAAGTTGAGCTCGCCGCGGGCCGTGCAGGAACCCCAGCGGCTGCGGGTGTCGCGCAGCGTGACGCGCACCGGCCGCTGCCCGAGCTGCGCCGCGTAGCGCTCGATCGCTTCGGTCAGGTCGCGCTTGGCCTCGCGGGCCAGGAAATCTCGGACCCGGCGCGCCACGTGGGCGGCGTCGCACGAGACCGAGAGCACGCGCTCTCCCTCCACGCACTCGATGCGAACGGGGCCGCTCCGGGTGCCGCGCTGGCTGATCCGGTGAAGCTCACCGCGGACCGGCAGGCTGGCGCCGACCTCGAACAGCACGCGGACCGGCACGCGGGCGAGACGCGCCGCGATCCAGCCCGCGTGGCTCGCCGCGAAGCGCTGCGCCGTGTTGATGGCGGTCCGGCTCGGCAGGGTGATCACCGCCTCGCCGGTGGCGGCCGAGACGCGGAGCGTGATGCGGCGCGCGGTCGGTCGCCGACGGAGGGCGATGCGAAGGCTGGCGCCCTCGTGCTGGACCTCAAGATGATCGGGATCGGGGCGACGCAGCAGCGCGAGGGGCATGCGCGACTTTTAGCTAAGCCGAGCTCGGGGCTCCAGATCCTGCGCGTCTGAATCCCCGCGGCGGACTCAGCCGGCGAGGGCCCGGGTCCAGACCTCGGTCTCGGGGAGGACGAGGAGCGCCGCCGCGGCCAGGGCGATCCCGTACGGGATCCCGGTCTTGGCGTCGTGCAGGTGCAGGGCGAACGGCATGCGCGCGATCCGGACGGGCAATGGGTGCGTCCGCGCCAACAGGATCGCCAGCGTCAGGGCGCCGCCGAACACCGAGGCCACCAGCAGGTAGTCGCCGAGGCCGTCGAAGCCGAGCCACAGGGCCGTGGCGGCCGCGAGCTTCGCGTCGCCGCCTCCGATGATGCCGAAGGCGAACAGCGTGAACGTGACGAGGAGGACGACCGCTCCGGCCGCGCAGTGGAAGCCGATCTCGGTCCAGCTCATCGCGCTCGTCAGGGCCAGCAACGCGAACCCCGCCAGGAGGGCCAGGGAGATCCGGTTCGGGATCAGCATGGTGAGCAGGTCGCTGGCGGCCGCGTAGGCCATCAGGAAGGGGAACAGGATCAGGAGGCCGAAACCGGCCGGGCCCAGACCGGTCAGTCCCAGGCTTGCCGTCGCTGAACCGACCATCTCGGCGCCCATCTCGTCGAAGCCTGTCGCGTCACGGGATTCGACCCGACCCAGCGGTCTCGCTGCCGGTCCGGATCTCGGATGTGCCGGGCGGCCACCGCCGCCGCGAAGAACGACGATCCCGGCAGGCCGGGATCCCCCGCCTCTCTCCGGGTCTCGGGGAGAGGCGGGCTGTCTCGAACCTGCCGCAGATCGGACGGGTCTCGATCAGTTCAGGTTGCCGGAGATCTGGCTGAACTTGCTGGTCAGGCTGGTGCCGACGGTCTTCAGCGCGGTGATGATGGCCACGGCGATGAGGGCCGCGATCATGCCGTACTCGATCGCGGTGGCGCCGGACTCGTCCGAAGCGAAACGCGTGAACAGGGTCTTCATAGAGGGTGATCCTTCGACCAACACAGAGCGAGATAAAACTTGCGCGATGCCCGATGAAGAATTTTCAGGTCTCGATCGGCGGCCTGCACAGACTGCCGATTACGCCTTGAAAATCGGTTAAATCGATCCCGCACCGACGTAAAACGCCGTCTCGCTGCGAGTTTGGTGAAGGTTGGGTTTCCCCGATACGGCACAGTGCCGCGACTTGGTCTTGCTTAGCGCTTCCTTCACGGGTTCCGCGCTAGCCTGAGGCATCGGGCCGGATCGCGTGGACCGCCCGCCGTCTTGAGGAACCCCGATGCGTCGCACCCTGTCGATCGCGGGCCGAGCCGGCCTCGTCGTCCTGCTGACGGGCGCCGCGGCCGCGGCCGGGCAGCCCGATCTCCTGCCCGTCGTGACCGTTCTCGTGGACAACGCCAAGGTGCTCCGCCTGCCGGAGAAGACGTCGACCGTCATCGTCGGGAACCCGATCATCGCCGAGGTGACGCCGCAGAAGAACGGCGTGCTCGTGCTCACCGGCAAGAGCTTCGGCTCCACCAACCTGATCGCCCTCGACAACGGCGGCGCCATGATCGCCGAGACGACCATCCGGGTCGAGGCGTCGCGGGACTCGACCATCACGGTGCAGCGCGGCCTCGATCGGGAATCCCTGTCGTGCACGCCGGGCTGCCAGCCGTCGGTGCAGCTCGGCGACTCGGCCAGCTATTTCGGTGCGACGAGCGGTCAGGCCGACGCCCGTCGCAAGCTCGCGACCGGCGGCGGCGGCGCGGTTCCGGCGGCCGATCACTGATCGCGGCGGGGTTCCGCCGCGACACCGGCCGCGGCCTGGGGCAGGATCCCCCAGGCCCCCGCCGATACGCCGCGATGCCGCGGGAGCGATGACGCCAGGGAGACGCAGAGGCCGATGTCCGCCATCACCCGCCATCCGCCGCCGCCCGCCGTCGACCCGGCTGTGCTGGCGGCTTTCCGAGACGTCTCGACGGCCACGATCAGCGACTGCCTGGCGCGGATGCCGGTCCTGGCCGGCCTGCGCCCGTTCCACCGCGGCGGACCACTCGTCGGCACGGCCTTCACGGTTCGCGTCCGGAGCGGCGACAACCTCGCCATCCATCAGGCTCTGGAAGAGGTCCGTCCCGGCGACGTGATCGTGGTCGACGGCGGCGGCGACACGAGCCGCGCGCTGGTGGGCGACATCATGAAGGCGATCGCCGAGAGCCGGGGCGTGGCCGGTTTCGTGATCGACGGCGCCGTGCGCGACACGGCGGCCTTCGCGGGCTCGGACTTTCCCTGCTACGCCCGTGACGCGACGCCGCGGGGCCCGTTCAAGACCGGCCCCGGCGCGATCAACGGGCCGGTCTGCGTCGGCGGCTGGACGGTGAATCCCGGGGACGTGGTGGTCGGCGACGCCGACGGCGTCGTCTCCTTCCCGCCCGGCGACGCGGCGGCCCTGCTCGACGCCGTGCGGGCGCAGGCGGCCCGCGAGGCGGAGGTTCTGGAGCAGATCCGGGCCGGCCGCTACGACGGCCGCTACGCCCGGGTGGCGACGGGCTGATCGGGCCGGTCAGGTCCGGGCGCGTGCAGGCGCTGCCACAGGGCCTCGGCCGCGCCGCCGCGGCTCCCCCGCGCCCGGAACAGCCGGATCTCCACCGGAACGTCCAGCTCCTGGGAACCTGCCCGAACGAGCAGGCCGCGCGCGATCGCCGCCTCCGCGAGCGTCGCCGGGAGCCACGCGACACCGTCGCCTCCCTGCGCCATGGTCATCAGCGTCGCCGCCAGGTACGACGTGAAGGCCGGCTCGTGGCCGGCCGCCACCCCGCTCGCCGCGAGGATCCGCCCGAGCCCGGAGGCCTCGCCGTAGGCGAGGTAGCGGACCGGCCTGCTTAGCGGCCAGAGCGGCGCCCCGCCGGATATCGGAGCGCAGAGCGGCACCAGGCTGTCCGCGCCGACGCGGACGGACTCGCAGCGGCCATCGTCCAGGCGCGTGGGCAGGTCCGCGCGATGGTGGCACAGGAGCAGCTGCACCTCGCCGGCCAGCAGGATGGCCTCGCAGGCCGCCATGCTGTCCGAGATCAGGTTGAGGGCGCCGAGCATCTCGAAGGGCGCGTGCTGCCGGATCCAGCTTGGGAAGAACGTGAACGACAGCGCGTGCGTCGCCGCGATCGCGAGGCTCGCGTCCGCGCGCGCACCGGCGGCCCGGGCCTCGCCGCGCGCCCGATCCAGGCCCCGCAGCAGCTCCTCGGCGCCCGGCCGGAAGCGCGCTCCCGCGGCGGTCAGGCCTGCCCCTCGCGCGCTCCGCAGGAACAGCGGCGTCCCAACCCACTCCTCCAGCGCGCGGATCCGTCGGCTGAAGGCCGGCTGCGTCACGTTCCGGGCCTCGGCGGCCCGCGAGAAGGTCCGGTGCTCGGCGAGCGCGAGGAAATCCCTCACCCAGTCCAGATCCATGGCGCGCCTCTCCGACAGGACGGGCCGATGCCGTTCGCGCATCGCGCGCGCCGGAAACGGCATTGGCTGCCCGGGTGCGAGCGGCGCTACGGCACCGGGACACACCGGGAGGACAGCCATGCGCATCGTCGACGTCCGCGAGGTCACCAAGCCGATCGCCTCGCCGATCCGCAACGCCTACATCGACTTCTCGAAGATGACCACGAGCCTCGTCGCTGTGGTCACCGACGCGGTGCGCGACGGCCGGCGGGTCGTCGGCTACGGCTTCAACTCGAACGGCCGCTACGGCCAGGGCGGCCTGATCCGCGAGCGCTTCCGCGACCGGATCCTGGAGGCCGATCCGGCGAGCCTCCTGACGGAGGCGGGCGACAACCTCGATCCGCACCGGGTCTGGGCCGCGATGATGCGCAACGAGAAGCCGGGCGGCCACGGCGAGCGCTCGGTGGCGGTGGGCACCCTCGACATGGCGATCTGGGATGCGACGGCGAAGATCGCCGGGAAGCCGCTGTTCCGGATGCTCGCCGAGCGGAAGGGCGTCGCCGCCGACCCGCGGGTCTTCGTCTACGCGGCGGGCGGCTACTACTATCCCGGAAAGGACGATTCCGCCCTCCGCGCCGAGATGCGCGGCTATCTCGACCGCGGCTACACGGTCGTGAAGATGAAGATCGGTGGCGCGCCGATCGACGCGGATCGGCGCCGGATCGAGGCCGTGCTCGCCGAGATCGGCGGACGGGGACGTCTCGCGGTCGACGCCAACGGCCGCTTCGATCTCGAGACCGCCATCGCGTACGCACGGATGCTGCGGCAGTACCCGCTGTTCTGGTACGAGGAGGCGGGCGACCCGCTCGACTACGCGCTCCAGGCGGCGCTCGCGCCCTACTATCCCGGGCCGATAGCCACCGGCGAGAACCTGTTCTCGCACCAGGATGCGCGCAATCTCCTGCGCTACGGCAACATGCGGCCCGACCGCGACTGGCTGCAGTTCGACTGCGCCCTGTCGTACGGGCTGGTGGAGTACCTGCGCACCCTCGACGTGCTGGCCGAGTTCGGCTGGTCGGCCTCCCGCTGCATCCCGCATGGCGGGCACCAGATGTCGCTCAACATCGCGGCCGGCCTCGGCCTCGGCGGCAACGAGAGCTACCCGGATCTCTTCCAGCCCTACGGCGGCTTTCCCGACGGGGTGCGGGTCGAGGACGGCCACATCACCATGCCGGACCTGCCGGGCATCGGCTTCGAGGGCAAGTCGGACCTGATCGCGGAGATGCGCGCCCTCGCGGCGTAGCGCGCCCACCCGGGTGGCCTTGCGGAGCGCGACGCCGCGGTGGACGATGGCGCGATGGATTCGGGCCCCCTCACCTACGCGATCGGCGACGTCCACGGCTGCGCCGCCCTGCTCGACGCGCTGCTGGAGCGGATCGCCGGCCATGCCGGCGACCGTCCCCACCGGCTGGTCTTCCTCGGGGACTACATCGACCGCGGTCCGGACAGCGCCGCGGTGCTCCGCACCGTGAGCCGCCTGAACTGGGCCGAGCCCGAGCGCGTCGTCTGTCTGATGGGCAATCACGAGCGGATGCTGCTCGACGCGCTCCAGACGGGAAGCGCGGCCGCGCACTGGATGTACAACGGCGGCGAGGCGACGCTCGACGCGTTCGGCGCGCGGGACCCCGCCGGCCTTCCCCGGGACACCCTCGACTGGATCGAGGCGCTCCCGACGCTGCACGGTGACGGCGCCCACTGGTACGTGCATGCCGGCCTGCGGCCCGGCGCGGACGCCCGCGATTCGGACGCGCACGATCGCCTGTGGATCCGCGAGCCGTTTCTCGAGGGCGACCACGATTTCGGACGGCACGTGGTCCACGGCCACACGCCGCAACGGAGCGGGCGCCCGGAGGTGCGCCGGTTCCGCACCAACCTCGACACCGCGGCCGTCTACGGCGGCGCGCTCACCGCCGGGATCTTCTCGGACGCGCAGGGACCGGCCCTGGACTTCCTGCAGGTGCGGGCGGGCTGAGGCTCGGACGCACCGCCGCGGCGGCCGGCGCGACGCCTCCGGCTTCGTCGAGGCTCGGGACTGATCTCAGGCCGCGCGTCGCGCAGGCACCAGAGCGCAGAGGATCCCCACGAGCCACCCGGCCATCAGGGCGAAGCCGCCCGTCGGCGCAGCCATCGGGAAGAGCGCGTGCTGGAGCCAAGCGCGCACCGAGAGGTCGCCGCAGAACAGGATCAGGCCGGCGATCAGGAGTCCGGCCGCGACGCGCGCGAGACCGGCCCGGGCGAGGCCCGAGGCCCCGAAGCCGACGAGCGCCAGGATCGCGGGGGCGTGGAACAGCAGGAACTGCGCCGCCGTCTTCTGCGAATCCGCCCCGGGGATGTGCGCCGCGGCGGCGCTCAGCGCGACGCCGAGCAGCCCGGCGAGGCCGGCGAGCGCCGCGAGCGCGCGGTCGATCCCCGCGAGTCTCACGCGCCGCGCTCCACCAGGAGCTTGGCGATGGCCGCGCGCAGATCCGGCACGCCGGAATCGTCCCGGCTCGAGGTGAGGATCACCTGCGGGTAGGCGGCCGGACGCTTGGCGAGACCCGCCTCGATCCCGGCGATGCGGCTGGCGACCTCGCCCTTCTTGAGGGAATCGCCCTTGGTCAGAACGACCTGGTAGCTCACCGCGGCCTTGTCGAGGCCGTCGAGCACGTCGGTGTCGATCGACTTGAAGCCGTGCCGGGCGTCGATGAGCATGAACACCCGGGCGAGGTTGGTGCGGCCCTTGAGGTAGGAATGGATCAGACGGGTCCACGCCTCGACCTTGGCCTTCTCGACGGCGGCGTAGCCGTAGCCGGGCATGTCGACCAGCGACAGGCGCTCGCCGATCCGGAAGAAGTTGAGCTGCTGCGTCCGCCCCGGCGTGTGCGAGGTCCGCGCCAGGGTGTTCCGCCCGGTCAGCGCGTTGATCAGGCTCGACTTGCCGACGTTCGAGCGGCCCGCGAAGGCGATCTCGACGCCCTCCATCGGGGGCAGACGGTCGAGGGTCTGGGCGGCCGCGTAGAAGTCGGCGGCGCCGGCGAAGAGAAGGCGGCCGGCCTCGGCGAGGTCGGCCGCGTCGTCGTTGGTGTCGGTCACGGCGTGTCGCCTGTCAGCTCTTGGTGGCGGCCGCCTTGGTGCCGTTGCCGCGGCGGAACGTCGATCGCAGGTTGTCCCACAACTCCACCTTCACGCCGTTGCGGCGCATGATGACGTACTGCTGGATCACCGACAGGGTGTTGTTCCAGGCCCAGTAGATCACGAGGCCAGCGGGGAACGAGCCCAGCATGAAGGTGAACACGATCGGCATGAAGGTGAAGATCTGCGCCTGGACCGGGTCCGGCGGCGCGGGATTCATCTTCATCTGCACGAACATCGTGATGCCCATGATGATCGGCCAGACGCCCAGGTGCACGAAATCGGGCGCCGGGAACGGCAGCAGGCCGAACAGGTTCACGATGCTCGTCGGATCCGGCGCCGCGAGGTCGCGGATCCAGCCGAAGAACGGCGCGTGGCGCATCTCGATGGTGATGAACAGGACCTTGTAGAGCGCGAAGAAGACCGGGATCTGGATCAGCACCGGCCAGCAGCCGGCGACCGGGTTGATCTTCTCCTTCTTGTACAGCTCCATCGTGGCCTGCTGCTGCTTCATGCGGTCGTCCTTGTACCGCTCGCGGATGGCGGCCATCTCCGGCTGCACGGCCTTCATCTTGGCCATGGAGACGTAGGACCGGTTCGCGATCGGCAGGAACAGCAGCTTCAGGCAGAAGGTCACCACCAGGATCGAGACGCCGAAGTTGCCGAATAGGTGGTAGAAGAAGTCCAGCGCCCGGAACATCGGCTTGGTGATGAAGAAGAACCAGCCCCAGTCGATCATCAGATCGAAGTGCTTGATGCCGAGATCCTTCTCGTAGTTGTTGATGACGTTGACTTCCTTGGCGCCCGCGAACAGCCGCTGCGTCGCAGTGGCCGAGGCACCCGCCGCGAGGTTCACGGCGTCGCCGCGCACGCTCGCCTGGTAGACGTTGGTGGCACCGTCGGTCCGGTCGGTGAAGGCGCCGGTGTAGGGCGTGTCCTGATCGGGGATCGCGGCCGCCGCCCAGTACTTGTCGGTGATGCCGACGAAGCCGCCGGTCACGCCGGTCCAGGCCTTGCCCTTGGTGTTGGCACCGCCGTAGGCGCCCTCCTTGGCGAGCTTGTCGTAGGTGAATTCCTGCAGGCCGTCGTTGCCCAGATAGCCGATCATGCCCTCGTGCAGGACGTAGTAGCCCTGGGTGTGCGGCTTACCCCAGCGGGAGACGAGGCTGTACGGGTACAGCGTGATCGCGCCCGAGCCCTTGTTCTCGACCTCGTCGCGGATCGTGAACATGTACTTGTCGTCGACCGCGATGATCCGCTTGAAGACGAGGCCGGCGCCGTTGTCCCAGGTCAGGGTCACGGGCATGCCGGGCGAGAGCGTCTTGCCGTCGCTGGTCCACAGGGTGTCGTTGGTCGGCAGCGGACCGGCATTGGCGCCGACCCAGCCGAACTCGGCGTAGTAGGGCGTCTCGGTCCCGGCCGGCGAGAACAGCACGATCTCGGGGCTCTTGGGGTCGATGGTCTCGTGGTAGTTCTTGAGCGAGACGTCGTCGACGCGGCCGCCCTTCAGGGCGATCGAGCCCGAGAGCGCCGGGGTCTCGATCCGCACGCGCGGCGAGCGGGCCAGCGCCGCCTCGCGGGAGACCGGGCCGCCCTGGGCGGTCGGCAGCGTGCCGGGCGCGGGCGCGGCCGGGCCGCCCTCCTTCGGGGACGGCGAGGGCACGCCGTCCGGGGTCACGCCCGGGGGCTGCTGCTGCGCGGCCTTGTTCTGCGCCTCGATCTGGCGCTGCTGCTCCATGCGCGGGCCGGCCACGAAGTACTGCCACCCGAGCAGCACCAGCAGCGACAGGCCGATGGCCACGAACATGTTCGTCTTGTCATTGCCCATCAGGGACACCGCCGCACGCGTTCGGAGTGGCAACAGGAGCGTCGCCGGCCCTGGAGGACCTGCGCGCGCCTGTGATTCGGGGATCTCTGTCGCACCCCTGCGACGGGCCGATGTCGGCTCCGCCGGTCGGGGCCGCCTGCGCGGAGGCGCGGCCGGCTTCGTGCGGGAAAGAGGACGTCTGAGATAGGGTCTTGTCGGGGGTCGGCCCGGAGCGCCGGCCACCGGACCGGCCGGAGGGCCTGTCCCCGCGGGCCGCCGCCGGGCGGGTCACCGCGGGAATCGCGCGACGCAGATCCTCGGTGAGGGTCTCGAAGGCGGCTTCCAGGGCGGGACGGCGGGCGATCAGCACGATGTCGGCCGGAAGGCCCGCGAGCTCGCCCGGCAGGTCGGACGCGACCACGCTCAGGGCCGCGCGGAGGCGGCGCCGGATGCGGTTGCGCTCCGTCGCGTGACCGACACGCTTGGTGATGGTGAACCCGAGACGGAGGCCGGGACAAGCGTCCGGGTTCCGAAGACGCCCCTGCGCGGTCATCCGCTCGGTGTGGAAGCGACGTCCCTCGGCCGCCGCCAGGAAGTCGGGTCGTTTCTTGAGCCGCTCGATCGTCGCCATCGATGGTTCGATCCCGGCCGATACCACTTGCCTCGTGGCGCGGATGCCCGGGGCGTCCGCGCCGGCGAGGATCAGGCCTCAGGCCGACAGGCGCTTGCGGCCATGGGCGCGACGGCGCGCGATGACCTTGCGGCCGCCGGCGGTGGCCATGCGCGCACGGAACCCGTGACGGCGCTTACGGACGAGCTTGCTCGGCTGGTAGGTTCTCTTCATGGCTCAGAGCCTTCAAAGGTCGAGGCGCGCTCGCGGGCAGCTGATGCTGCACCCGACCTCCACGCGTCCTGGTTGTCTGCAAACACGAAGGGCGCCCATGCGGGGCGCCACGTCGCGAGTGGCGGGCTTATGGCGGATGGGCCCCGCGAAGTCAACGTTTCGCGGGCCCTAATGACCCTCGAACTGCATGAGGGTGCGCACCTCGACGCCCAGGTCGCGCAGGCGCTGCGCGCCGCCGATCTCGGGCAGGTCGATGACGAAGCAGGCGGCCACGATCTCGGCGCCGATCTTCTGGAGCAGGTTCACGGCCGCGATCGCCGTGCCGCCGGTGGCGATCAGGTCGTCGACCAGCAGCACCTTGTCGCCCGGCCGGACGGCGTCGACGTGGATCTCGATCTCGTCGGTCCCGTACTCGAGGGCGTAGGCCATCGACACGGTCTTGTGGGGCAGCTTGCCCTTCTTGCGGATCGGCACGAAGCCGCAGGAGAGCTGGTGGGCGATGGCCCCGCCCAGGATGAAGCCCCGCGCCTCGATGCCGGCCACTTGGTGGATCTGTCCGCCGGCGTAGGGGTGCACCAGGGCGTCGACCGCCCGCCGGAAGGCGCGCGGGTCGCTCAGCAGCGTGGTGATGTCGCGGAAGATGATCCCCGGCTTCGGGTAATCGGGAATCGAGCGGACCGATTCCTTCAGCGCGACGTGGCGGCGGGCTTCCATGCGTTCGGCCTTCCGTGGAGAACCGCGGGCTTAAAGCAGAAGCTCGGCGCCCTGACCAGTTCACGGCGGCTCAGGCCGCCTGGACCTTCTTGAGGATGGCGACGAGGTCCCGGTGCAGCCCCTCGTTGCCGCAGGCCACCGAGCGCGGGGCCAGGGGTTCGGCCGCGCCGTCCGCCGAGGTCACGAAGCCGCCCGCCTCGCGCACCAGGATCACGCCGGCGGCGAAGTCGTAGGTCTGGAGATCGCGCTCCCAGTAGGCGTCGAGGCGGCCGCAGGCGACGTAGGCCATGTCGAGGGCCGCCGAGCCCATCCGGCGGGTGCCGCCGGCCACCGCCATCACGGCGCCGAGCTCGCGCAGGAGGCGCGGATGGCTGCCGCGACCGAGATAGGGCGTGCCGTAGCCCACCAGCGCGTCCGCCATGTCCTGGCGGCCGGAGACGCGCAGGCGCCGGTTGTTGAGATAGGCGCCCTTGCCGCGCTCGGCGACGAACAGCTCGTCCTTGATCGGGTCGAAGATCGCGCCGGCCACGATCTGGCCCTCGCGCTCGAGACCGACCGAGACCGCGAAATGCGGCACGCCGTGCAGGAAGTTCGACGTGCCGTCGAGAGGGTCGATGTGCCACGTGTGGCTCTTGTCGGTCCCCTCGATGATCCCGTTCTCCTCCAGCACGAGGCCGTAGCCCGGACGCGCCTTCATGAGGGCGTCGCGCAGCACCTCCTCGGCCTTGCGGTCGGCCGCGGAGACGAAGTCGCCCGGACCTTTGCGCGAGACCTGCAGGTTCTCGACCTCGCCGAAGTCGCGGCGCAGGCCGCGCGCGGCCTTGCGCACGGCATCGACCATCACGGTCATGAGCGGGGAGGAGATCATGGGCGGACTTTTCGCGGGTGAGGATCGGGGCCGTCGTTACAGGTCGGCGCCGGAAAAGACGAGATGGGGTCGGGACATGGGAGCGGTGCGGGCGGCCGCCTCAGCGCCGAGCCGCGGGGTCGAGGCCGGTGTCAGAACGCCGTCGCGCCCGTCTCCGCGGGCGGAGCGACGCAATCCAGGGCAGCAGGCCGTCGGTGAACGGGCCCCCCGGGTTGCTTCGCCCCCTTCGCGGAAGCGGGCGCCCGCAGCACCGCCTCTCGGGGAGAGGCGGCGCGGATCCTACTCCGCCGCCTCGACGAACACCGTGCCGGCGCGGGGCAGGTCCAGCGCCTCCCAGGTCTCCGTCAGCGCCGCAGCCAGGCGCTCGATATGCGCCGCGTCGTGGAAGGGCGACGGCGTGATCCGCAGGCGCTCGGTCCCGCGCGGCACCGTCGGGTAGT
This sequence comes from Methylobacterium sp. PvP105, assembly GCF_017876975.1. Classification (NCBI taxonomy): domain Bacteria; kingdom Pseudomonadati; phylum Pseudomonadota; class Alphaproteobacteria; order Hyphomicrobiales; family Methylobacteriaceae; genus Methylobacterium; species Methylobacterium sp. PvP105. Next base: position 4,890,913 of record NZ_JAGIPA010000001.1, read on the forward strand.
TGATCGGCTGGATGTAGATCGCGTGGTGCTCCAGAAGATGGTCGGCCGCCGCCTTGCACAGCTCGGCATCGCCCACCATCACCGGCACGATGTGCGTCTCCGTCTCCAGGACCGGCAGGCCCGCCGCGCGCAGCGCCGCCTTGGTGGCCGCCGCCTGGCGCTGGTGCGCCTCCCGCTCCGCGCCCGAGCGCTTGAGATACCGCACCGACGCCCGCGCCGCCGCCGCCACGGCAGGCGGCAGCGCCGTCGTGAAGATGAAGCCCGGCGCGAAGCTGCGCACCGCGTCGCAGATCGCCGCCGAAGCCGTGATGTAGCCGCCCACGCAGCCGAAGCCCTTGGCCAGCGTCCCCTCGATCACGTCGACCCGGTGCATGACGCCGTCGCGCTCGGCGATGCCGCCGCCGCGCGGGCCGTAGAGGCCGACGGCGTGGACCTCGTCGAGGTAGGTCATCGCCCCGTAGCGGTCGGCGAGGTCGCAGATCTCGCCGATCGGCGCCACGTCGCCGTCCATCGAGTAGACCGACTCGAACACGATCAGCTTGGGCCGGTCGCCGGCCTCCCGGAGCAGCTCCTCCAGGTGCTGGAGATCGTTGTGGCGGAAGATCTTCTTCGCGCAGCCGGAATGGCGCACGCCCTCGATCATCGAGTTGTGGTTGAAGGCGTCCGACAGGATCAGGCAGTCGGGGATCAGCTTGGCGATGGTCGAGATGCCGGCCTGGTTCGAGACGTAGCCGGAGGTGAAGACGAGGCCGGCCTCCTTGCCGTGCAGGTCGGCGAGCTCGCGCTCCAGATCGACCAGCGGCGAGGTGTTGCCGGCGATGTTGCGGGTGCCGCCGGCGCCGACGCCGCAGCGGGCGGCGGTCTCGGTCATGGCCGCCACGACCTCCTTGTGCTGGCCCATGCCGAGGTAGTCGTTGGAGCACCACACCGTGATCTCGGTGGTCTTGCCCTCGGGCTGGCGCCACTTGGCCGTCGGGAAACGGCCCGAAATCCGCTCGATGTCGGCGAAGACCCGGTAGCGCCGCTCGCCGTGCAGCTGATCCAGGGCCCCGCGGAAGTAGCGCTCGTAGCCGGATCCGGCGCGCGTCGATCCCGCTTGGGCGAGCATCGTGCTGGGCATCCGGGTGACGGTCATCGAGCGTCCTTCGCGTATTCGGCCGCGCGGGCGACACCGCCGAGGCGGCATCTCAGGCCCGCGATCGAGGTCCGGCCTCGGTCCAGTCCTTCGCGTGAGGGCCGCAAGATACGCGCGGATCTGGAACTGGTTCAAGGTAAGGTTCCGACATCGCAGCGTTGCATCCGTTGAGAGGCCCGCGTGAACCCGCTAGCGTCCGGCAGGATCTTCCGATCCGAATTTGGCTCCTGCCCCCTGCAACAGCTCATGTCACCATCCGCAGATGGCTCATCCGGCGGGGGTCGCTCCGCCCCGACCTTGCGGCGACCAAGGGTCGCGCCGTGACGGGCTCCAAGGACGAGCGCGCGGAGCGCCTCAAGGCCGCGCTGCGCCAGAACCTGCGCCGCCGCAAGGCGCAGGACCGCGGACGGGCCGAGGCGGGACCGTCACCGGGCGCGGATCAGTCCTGCACGCGCGAATCCGACGGAAGCGGTCCTGATTCCGACAAATCCGGTCTATAGGGCACGGCCAAGCCTGGGCGCTGCCGCGCCCGCGATCAGCACGGTCGGCCGCGCGTCCTCGCGGATGCGCCGCCCGAGGACACACGATGGACCGCATCCACATCACCGGCGGCGCGCCGCTCAACGGCGTGATCCCGATCTCGGGGGCCAAGAACGCGGCGCTGCCGCTGATGATCGCGAGCCTGCTGACCGGCGAGACGCTGGAGCTGATCAACGTGCCGCGGCTCGCCGACATCGCCGCGCTGACGCGGATCCTCGGCAATCACGGCGTGGACCACATGGTCGTGGGCAAGCGCCCCGGTCAGACCACCGAGACGGGCCAGACGATCCGGCTCACCGCCTCGAACGTCATCGACACCACGGCACCCTACGAGCTGGTCTCGACCATGCGGGCGAGCTTCTGGGTGGTCGCGCCGCTGCTCGCCCGGTTCGGCGAGGCCAAGGTGTCGCTGCCGGGCGGCTGCGCCATCGGCACCCGCCCGGTGGACCTGCTGATCATGGCGCTGGAGCGGCTCGGGGCCGAGATCGAGATCGACGCCGGCTACGTCGTCGCCAGGACCAAGAACGGGCTGCGCGGCGCCGAGATCGCCTTCCCCAAGGTGACGGTGGGCGGCACCCACGTGGCGCTGATGGCCGCCGCCCTCGCCTACGGGACCACGGTGCTCGAGAACGCCGCCCGCGAGCCGGAGGTGGTCGACCTCGCGGAGTGCCTGAACAAGATGGGCGCCAAGATCCGCGGCGCCGGCACGCCGCGCATCGAGATCGAGGGCGTGGCCCGCCTGAACGGCGCCCGCCACGAGGTCCTGCCCGACCGGATCGAGACCGGCACCTACGCGATGGCAGTGGCGATGGCCGGCGGCGACGTCGTGCTCAAGGATACGCGGGCCGACCTGCTGCACTCGGCCCTCGACGTCTTGTCGACCACGGGCGCGGAGATCACCCAGGTCGAGGGCGGGATCCGCGTGCGCCGCAACGGCGGCGGCATCGCGGCGGTGGACATCACCACCGACCCGTTCCCGGGCTTCCCCACGGATCTCCAGGCGCAGTTCATGGCGCTGATGACGCTGGCCAAGGGCCAGTCGCACATCCGCGAGACCATCTTCGAGAACCGGTTCATGCACGTGCAGGAGCTGGCCCGCCTCGGCGCGAAGATCCGCCTCGAGGGCGATCTCGCCATCGTCGAGGGCGTGGACCGGCTGAAGGGCGCCCCCGTGATGGCGACCGATCTGCGCGCCTCGGTCTCCCTGGTCATCGCGGGCCTCGCCGCCGAGGGCGAGACCCAGATCAACCGGGTCTACCATCTCGACCGCGGCTTCGAGGCGCTGGAGGCCAAACTCGGCCGCTGCGGCGCGCAGATCGAGCGCGTCCGGGCCTGAACGGCAGCGCTCGGTCCGCACCGGCCGGGGCTGCGCGGCGCCTGCGGCGGCCGCAAGTCCGGCTCAGCACGGAGCCCCGGCGGCGCACCGACCGGGGCTGCGCGGCCTTCGTGAGCGCCGGCGACCGCCCACGAAGCCCGGGCATGGACCACGACCTGCTCGGCGCGGTCGCCCGCGCCGCGAAGGGCGTACCGCCGCTCCTACCCGCCCCGGCAATGCGGCGCGGGGCTGCCGCGGTCCCGCCGCGCGCGGCGTCCGAACGCGGCCGTGGCCGCCCATCGCCGTCGATCGCGTCCGACGGCCGTCGGGCTCAATCCTCGATCTGCCCGCGCTTGTAGCCGAAGCCGGGAATATCGCAGCCGCAGGGCGCATCGGGAGGGGCCGGGCGCACCGTGCAGGTGCCGCGGGCCGTCACGCAGACGCTGTCGTCCCACCGGCGCCCGAAATCGCCGCGCCAGCGCGGGCCGCGCCTGTCATACGCATCGTCGAGTGGCGGCGGCGGGGGTGGACGCCAGCCATACCCGTCATCCGCCGGCGGAGGCGGCGGGCGCCCGCCGGGCGGTGGCGGTGCGTAGACATCCCGATCCGGCGCCGGGCGGCCGTAGATGTAGGGCCGCGCGTCCGGGCCGACCTGCGCGGAGGCGGATCCGACCGCCTGCAGCCCGATGGTCAGCACCGCCAGAACCGCGCGCTCGGTGAGTGCGGCCATATGAGACCCTGCCTCGGCTCGTCCGCCAGCGCGTCTAAACGGCGACGCTGGGCCGAGCCTGTGCTCGACCGGGATCGCGATCCCCAGACCAGCCGTTGCCCGATCGGGGCCGCGCCGCTACCTACGCCGTGCCGCGGACCGGCCCGCGCCGCCCGATCCGCGCCCCGTATCCCCCGAGGACCATCTGCATGGAGCTGCTCAGGCTCGCCGCCCTCGACACCGAGGACCTGACCGTGATCTCGGCCCATCTGCAGGACGCGATCCTGCGGCCGCAGGACCTGACCTACCTCGCGGGCGAGCAGCGCTTCCTCATGGCCGTGCGCCGCTTCGACTGGACGCCGAACGTCCCGCCGCGCCGCCGCCTCGCCGGCCTGCATGTCGAGCGCGTGCTGGGCGTGAAGAGTCGCGGCCTGAAGCCGGACGACGCCACGCCCATGAGCCTGCTCGCCCTCACCTTCGAGCCGACGGACGCGCCTTCCGGGCATATCGACCTCGTCTTCTCCGGCGGCGCGGCCCTGCGGCTGGAGGTCGAGTGCATCGAGGTCCGGATGAAGGATCTCGGCCCGGTCTGGGAATCGGCCACCCGTCCCGGACACGACATCGACACCGATACGGCCGCCGGCCCGGCGGCCTGACGCGAGACAGAAGGCTTCCCGATGGTCCGGCTCGACAGCAGCGATCCGAATTTTGCCGCCGCCTTCGCGCACCTCCTGACGGTGAAGCGCGAGATCGCCGAGGACGTGGACGAGGCCGTGCGCGGCATCATCGCCGACGTCGTCACCCGGGGCGACGACGCGCTGGTCGATTTCACCCGGCGCTTCGACCGGCTCGGCGCCGATTTCTCGGCGGCGCAGCTGCGGGTCACGGACGCGGAGATGGCCGCGGCCGTCGCGGCCTGCCCGCCGGATTCCCTGGAGGCGCTGCGCCTCGCCGCCGAGCGGATCGAGAGCTTCCACCGGGCCCAGCGGCCCGAAGATCACCGGGCCACGGACGCCCTCGGCGTCACGGCCGGATGGCGCTGGACCGCGCTGGAATCGGTCGGCCTCTACGTACCGGGCGGCACCGCGAGCTATCCCTCCTCGGTGCTGATGAACGCGCTGCCGGCCCGCGTCGCGGGCGTGCCGCGGCTCGTCATGGTGGTGCCCACACCGGACGGCCAGATGAACCCGCTGGTCCTGGCCGCCGCGCAGCTCGCCGGCGTCCACGAGGTCTACCGGGTGGGCGGTGCCCAGGCGGTCGCGGCCCTCGCCTACGGGACCGCCACCATCGCCCCCGTGGCCAAGGTCGTCGGACCGGGCAATGCCTGGGTGGCGGCGGCCAAGCGCCGGGTCTTCGGCCAGGTCGGGATCGACATGATCGCCGGCCCCTCCGAGGTGCTGATCCTGGCGGACGGCCACGCCAACCCCGACTGGATCGCCGCCGACCTGCTGGCCCAGGCCGAGCACGACGTGGCCGCCCAGGCGATCCTGATCACCGACAGCGCCGAACTCGCCGGGGCCGTCGAGGAGGCGGTCGAGCGCGCGCTGACCACCCTGCCCCGCCAGGAGATCGCCCGGGCGAGCTGGCGCGATTACGGCGCGATCATCCGGGTCCGCACCTTCGACGAGGCCGTGCCGCTGGTGGACCGCCTCGCACCCGAGCACCTGGAGATCGAGACGCAGGACGCGGAGGCGCTCGCCGCCAAGGTCCGCAATGCCGGCGCGATCTTCCTCGGCTCGCACACGCCGGAGGCGATCGGCGACTATGTCGGCGGCCCCAACCACGTCCTGCCGACGGCCCGCTCGGCCCGGTTCTCGTCCGGGCTGGGCGTGCTCGACTTCATGAAGCGGACGACGATCCTCGCCTGCACGCCGGAGAGCTTGCGGGCGCTCGGCCCGGCGGCGATAAACCTCGGCCGGTCCGAGGGCCTGGAGGGGCATGCCCGCTCCGTCGCGATCCGGTTGAACCTGTGAGGTTTTGGGGATGGCGGAGAAGCAGCGCGGGCCGAACCGCCTCGCGAAGGTGAGCCTGGACGAGGCGTCCATCGCCCGCGGCAATCCGGATCAGGAGCACGAGCGGGCGATCGCGCTGTTCGACATCCTGGAGGACAATTCCTTCACGATCCCCGGTCGGGAGGGGCCCTACGCGCTGACGCTCGGCCTCGTCGAGAACAAGCTGTCCTTCGCCATCGCCACGGTGGACGGTGAGCCGGTGATGACGCACCTCCTGTCGCTGACGCCGTTCCGGCGGGTGATCCGCGACTACGAGATGATCTGCGAGAGCTACTACAACGCGATCCGCACCGCCTCGCCGTCGCAGATCGAGGCGATCGACATGGGTCGGCGCGGACTGCACAACGAGGCGTCCGAGACGCTCAAGCAGCGGCTTGAGGGGAAGGTGGACCTCGACCACGACACGGCGCGCCGCCTGTTCACCCTGATCTTCGCGCTGCACTGGAAGGGCTAGGCGCCCTCCGCGCCGACCGGCGATGGCTGAGCCCGCTCCCGAGCCTCCTCCCGACGCTTCCCCGAAGAAGCGGCGGGTGCAGTCCGTCCTGTTCATGTGCAACTACAACGCCGTGCGCTCCGTGGCGGCGGAGGCGATCGCGCGCGCTTATTTCGGCAAGTCCACCTACGTGCAGTCGGCCGGGGTACGATCCGGCGAGCCCACCGACCCGTTCATGATCGCGGCGCTCGACGAGGTCGGGATCGACGCGAGCCGGCACCGGCCGCGCACCGTGGAGGAACTCGAGGACTGGGAGGGTCTGAACTTCGACCTGATCATCACCCTCGCGCCGGAGGCGCATCACCGGGCCCTGGACCTGACCCACACGCTCGCGGCCGATGTCGAGTACTGGCCGACCCCCGACCCGACCCTGGTGCAGGACGCGTCCCGCGAGCAGCGCCTCGACGCCTACCGCGACGTCCGCGACGGCCTGACCCGGCGGATCAAGGCCCGGCTCAAAGCCTAGGCGGGCGGCCTCTCGCCCCGGCACCCTGCCAGTGCCGTGCGGCGGATCGTTGCTGCCGCGACCCGGAACGTCGCGCGGCCCGGGGGGCCGCTGGGTTCAGCCGCGATCGCCCACCAGCCAAGCCCGGATCCGGCCGGCGAGGAGCGGCCGGGCGCGGACGACGTCGTCGCCGTCGAGGAGCGGCGAGGCTGCGAGGGTCGCGAGATAGGCGTCCTCGGCGGTCCGGCAGGCCCGGAAGGCGGCGTCGGCGGCGAGATCCCGGTCGGTCAGCGCGGCCTGGATGTGAAAGTTGCGGCTGACGCAGTCGCGCCACGCGGCGTGGCGGAGTTCGGTCTCGCTCGCGGCCCGCGCGGTGCCGCAGGCGGCGGCGACGAGGACGGCCGCGAGAAGCGGGACCGGCGTCACGTCGCGGGCTCGCGGCATCGTTCAGGCACTCCGTCACCCGACAGAGTGGCGCCGCACGGTTAGCAATCCGTTAAGGCGCGGCGCCGGCGGCCTGGGTTCCACCGCCGGCCGCGTGCCTTGCTCACCGGTTGGCGGTGGTGACCGGGGAGGTGACGCCGCCGAGGGAGACCCAGGCGACGGCGTCCTGGCTCTCGCGCTTGATGAAGACGTAGCCGGTCTTGTGCCAGGGCAGGATGGCGTTGGTCTTGTTGTCGAGGACGAGGTCGCCCCGGTCGGTGATGAGTGTCAGCACGGCGTGGCCCTCGCCCTTCTCGTCGATCACCACGGTCATGCGCATCGCGCGGCGCGGCAGCCCGGCCTCGGCCAGCATGTGGCGCTTGAGCAGCTGGAAGTCCTCGCAGTCGCCGATGCCGTCCTCGGCCAGGTCCCAGCGGTCGGCCACGTGCAGGTGGTCCTGGTCGGTCATCGGCTCGACCGCCTTGTTGACCCGCCGGTTCACCGACACGATCGTCGCCCAGGTGGCGGGCGTCAGGCTGATCCGGGCCGGCTCGCCCCGGTCCAGCGCGCACTCCGCCGCGTAGGTCTGGCAGAACGTCACCCAGGCCGCGATCGGCTTGGCGTCGCCCTGCACCCGGGCACCGGCCTCGGTCGGCAGGCTCGCCAGCGTCTGCGCCTGAGCCGGGGCGGCGAGACCCGCGACGCCGATGGCGGCGAGGGCAGCGAGGCCCGCCCAGCGGCTCCGGGAGAGCCGACGCGAGGCGGGTCCCTTGACCAGTCCCTGCATCATGGAAACCGCGAACCGCATCGCCGGGACCCAACCGTTAAGCTCTCGTTAACGAAAGCTCTCACGCCGGCGGGCCGGCGGCAATCCGCCGATTAACAAAAGGTTAATGCTGTGCGCAACGCGGATAAGCGCCCCCTCGTCCACTCATCGCGGCGCTCACCGGCCAAGCGCGAAAACGTGAAGGTGTGACAAGGTGTTCTCGACCGAGATCCGCCGTTATCCCGGCGCCGCGCCACCGAGAACACGCCTGTGGGCGGCAGGAGGAAGACGGATGCGGAGCGTTGCAGACAGACTCGCCAGCCTGGTCCTGGCCGGGCTCGCAGCAGGGACCCTGGGGATGCTGCCGGCGTCCGCCGCGGCTCCGACGGCCGCTCCGCCCGCGGCCGACCTGAAGAGCGAGGGGCCGACGCAGCCGGCGAAAGTCCAGGACGGCCAGTACACCGACAAGAACGGCGACCCGACGTACCACATCACGGAGGGCGGCAAGAAGGTCGACTGGTACACCATGTCCGGCTACGTGCGGTACAGCGCGAACTGCCTGGCCTGCCACGGGCCAGACGGGATGGGCTCGACCTACGCGCCGTCCCTGGTCGACGCTCTCAAGGGCATGGACTACGCGCACTTCGCCGGCATCGTCGTGGGCGGCAAGCGGGATGTGAACGCCTCGCAGGAGCTGGTCATGCCGGCCTTCGGCGAGAACAAGAACGTCATGTGCTACCTGCCCGACATATACACCTATCTCCGCGCCCGCTCGGACGGCGCGATCGGCCGCGGCCGGCCGGCGGACCACGAGGCCAAGCCCGCGGCCTTCGAGAAGGCCGAGGATGCCTGCATGAAGTGAGCGCCACTCCCCGGTCCGGCCTCGCCTGTGAACCGGACCGGGGGCAACACGCCCCGTTGCACCGCTCGGTTGCGCACGACATACTCCGCGCAAGACGCTGAAGAGCGGGCACCAAGCCTGCCGAGGGGGTCGCAGGGGGTGGAACGTGGCTCAAGGATCGGGAGTGCGCCGCCATCTGTGCGGCATCTGGACGGCCTGGACGGACGCGGCCGCGGCCGCCGACGCGGCCGCGGAGGTCGCGCTCGCGGTCGGTGACACCGCCCTGTCGCAGGTCGTCGCGTTCTTCTCCGCCGATTACGACGCCGAGATCCTGGCCCGCGCGCTGGAGGCCCGGTTCCCCGGCGTGCCGGTGGCCGGCTGCTCGATGTCGGGCGGCATCGCCCCGGCCGGCGGCCTCGACCGCGGGCTCGTCGTCATCGCGTTCCCGGCCGAGCGTTTCCGGATCGTCTCGACCGTCCTCGACGCCATCGACCACCTCGACGTGGAGCGGACCGCCTCGGCGGTCCGGGCGCTGCGCCGGACCCTCGACCCGCTGGACCGGTGCCGCGATGTCGACGCGGCCGGCACGGGCCACCGCTTCGCCCTGTCGCTGATCGACGGGCTCGCCAATGCCGAGGAGACGGTGGTCTCGGCGATCGCCTGGGCACTCGACGGCATCCCGATCGTCGGCGGCTCGGCCGGCGACGACCTGCGCTTCCGCGACGCCGTCATGCTGCACGGCGGGAAGATCCACCGCAAGGCGGCGGTCCTGGTGCTCGTCGAGACCGACTTCTCGGTGGAGATCTTCAAGAGCGACAACTTCGAGCCGACGCGGACCAAGTTCGTGGTCACCGCCTCGGACGGCGAGCGCCGCACCGTGCACGAGCTCAACGCGGAGCCGGCGGCCCGGGAATACGCGATGGCGATCGGCCTCGACCCCGAGGGCCTGTCGCCGATGAGCTTCGCCGCCTACCCGCTCGCCGTGAAGGTCGGCGGCGAGTATTTCTGCCGCTCGATCCGGCGGATGAACGAGGACGGCTCGCTCAGCTTCTTCTGCGCGGTGGACGAGGGCGTGGTGCTGACCCTCGCCGAGCCGCGCGACATCGTCGCCTCGACCCGGGCGGAGCTGGCCCGCCTCGACGCCGTGCTCGGCGGCGTCGACCTGATCATCGGCTTCGAGTGCGTGCTCCGCCGCCTCGACGCCGAGAGCCGGCAGGTGCGCCACGGGATCGCCGACCTCTACCGCCGCTACAACGTCGTCGGCTTCGAGACCTTCGGCGAGCAGTACCGGGCGATGCACCTGAACCAGACCTTCACGGGCATCGCCATCGGCAAGACCCTCGCCGCGGGCGCGCCGGCCGCGGCCGCCGCCCCGGTCGCGTCGTGACCCTGCACCCGAACGGCCTCGAGACCGACGCGTCCCTGCACCGGCGGATCGAGAAGCTCGAGCGCATCAACGCCGCGCTGATGTCCCATGTCGAGCGCTCCATGGATCAGCGGGGCAGCGCCTACTCGCTGTTCCAGACGGCGATCATGCTCGAGGGCCGGGTCCGCACCCGCACCGAGGAGCTGACCGGGCTCATGCACCGGCTGGAGCGCTCCAACGAGGCGCTGGCCGCGGCCAAGGAGGAGGCCGAGACCGCCAACCGCTCGAAGACGCGGTTCCTGGCGGCGGCGAGCCACGACCTGCTGCAGCCGGTCAATGCCGCCCGCCTGTCGATCTCGGCGCTCGCCGACCTCGAGGTCCCGCCGGAAGCGCGCGCCATCGCCGGACAGGTGGAGCGGGGCCTGCAGACCATCGAGGACCTGATCAAGACGCTGCTCGACATCTCGAAACTCGATGCCGGGGTCGTTCGACCGCAGGTCCAGCCCGTCTTCCTGCCCGACCTGCTGGCGGAGCTCGCGGAGAGCTTCAAACCCTTCGCGCAGCGCAAGGGTCTGCGCCTGTCGGTGCACTGTCCGGAGGTCACCGTCACCAGCGACGTGGTGCTCCTGCAGCGGATCCTCCAGAACCTCGTCTCCAACGCCGTCCGGTACACCCGCACCGGCGGGATCGTCCTGGCGGCCCGGCGCCGGTCCGGCGCTGTCCGGATCGAAGTGACCGACACGGGCTGCGGCATCGCCGCCGAGGAATGCGACCTCGTCTTCGACGAGTTCTTCCGGGGCGGCGACCGGACCGGCAGCGGCGAGGAGCCGGGCCTCGGCCTCGGCCTGTCGATCGTCCGCCGCATGGCCCTGGCCCTCGACCATCCCCTGCGGCTGCGCTCCCGGGTCGGCCACGGCACCCGGGTCGCGCTGACGCTGCCCCTGAGCGCGGTCCCGGCCGCGGCCGCGCCGCCCGCCCCGGTGGCGACCCGGCTCTCGGGAGCGCACGTCCTCGTCGTGGAGAACGACGCCTCGACGGCCGACGCCCTCGCGCGCCTCCTCCAGAACTGGGATGCCCGGGTCTCGACCTTCCGCGACCTCGCGGGGGTGAAGGCCTCCGTCGAGGCGGGCGCCGGGGCGCCGGACATCCTGGTGCTCGACTATCATCTCGACGAGGGCGCCTGCGGCCTCGACGTGGCCGCCTATCTCCGCGCGCTGCGGGCCGAGCCGCTCCCGGTCATCGTCACCACCGCCGACCATTCCAGCGCGGTCGAGGATCGCGTCACAGCCGCCGGAGCGGAACTCGTGCACAAGCCGATCAAGCCGGCCCAGCTCCGCTCCCTGCTGACATACATGCTGGCTTGATCCCGGTCGGGACCCGCGACGCTCCGGGTCGCGCCCGGCGCGCGCCGCGCGCTCCCGAACCGATCGAGCGCCCGGGCCGCGCGGCGTGCTGCCGACGGCGGGCCGATCCGGCGCGAACGGACCCGCCCGCGCCGTGACATAGGACACACGGCGCCCCTCGACGGGACCGACCGCCTGCGCGACAGGGAGCAGCATCCGCCTCGCGTCCCGCGTCCGGATTTCCCAGCCATCGACGTCACGGACCCGCCGGGACGCCGCAGGAGCGCGCACCCATGGCGCAGGTCCCGCACGGTCCGACAGGCGGCGCGCCGGGCAGCCCCCAGCCGCCCCCGCAGGCGCCCGTCCAGGACGGCCTGCCGCCCCGCGAGCGCGTCCTCGCCATGGCGGCGATCGGGCTTGCCATGACCATGGCGGTCCTCGACGGAGCCATCGTCAACGTGGCGCTGCCCGTCATGGCGAAGGACCTCTCGGTCAGGCCGGCCGACGCGATCTTCGTGGTCAACGCCTATCAGGTCGCCGTCACGGCGAGCCTCCTGCCCTTCGCGGCCCTCGGCGACATCTTCGGCTTCCGGAAGGTCTACCTGCCGGGGCTCGCGGTGTTCGTCGCCGCCTCCCTCGCCTGCGCGGTCGCGCCGAACCTGTCGCTCCTGATCGCGGCCCGCATCGTCCAGGGTCTCGGGGGCGCGGCGATCATGAGCGTCAACATCGGCTTCGTGCGCTTCATCTACCCGCACCGGATGATCGGCCAGGGGGTCGCCAACGTCGCGCTCGTGGTGGCGGTCGCCTCGGCCGCCGGCCCGACCGTGGCCGCGGCGATCCTGTCGGTGGCGACCTGGCCCTGGCTGTTCCTCGTGAACATCCCCGTGGGCCTCCTGGCCCTGACGGTGGCGTCCCGGACCCTGCCGGTCACACCGGCGAGCGGCCGGCCGTTCGATCTCGTGAGCGCGGTGCTCAACGCCCTGACCTTCGGCCTGCTGATCATCGGGATCGACGGCCTCGGCGATCCGGAAGCCCGGGGCGTCGCCATCGTCGAACTCGCGGCCGCCCTGGTGGTCGGCGCGGTGTTCGTCCGGCGTCAGATCCGGCTGCCCGCACCGCTCCTGCCGGTCGACCTGCTGCGGATCCCCGCCTTCGCCCTGTCGATGGCGACGTCGGTCGCCTCGTTCTGCGCCCAGATGGTCTCCTACGTGGCGCTGCCCTTCTACTTCCAGGACGTGCTGCACCTCTCCAGCACCCAGACGGGCTTCCTGCTCACCCCCTGGCCGATCGCGGTCGCCGCGATGGCGCCGATCTCCGGCCGCCTCGCGGACCGCTACCCGCCCGGCATCCTCGGCGGCATCGGACTGGCCATGATGGCCGCCGGGCTCGTCAGCGTGACCCTCCTGCCCGCGGCGCCCGCCATCCTCGACATCGTCTGGCGGCTGACCCTGTGCGGCCTCGGCTTCGGCCTGTTCCAGTCGCCCAACAACAAGGTCATCGTCACCTCGGCACCGCGCGAGCGGGCCGGCGGGGCGAGCGGGATGCAGTCGACGGCGCGGCTCACCGGGCAGTCGCTCGGCGCGGCCCTGGTGGCGGTGATCTTCGGCCTGACCCACGGGCTCGGGGCCGAGCGGGCCGTGACCATCTCGCTGTCCTGCGCGGTGGCGCTCTCGGTGATTGGCGGCTGCGCCAGCGTCCTGCGGCGGAGTCGGAGCGGCTAGACCGGTCCCGTATGCCACCGCGGGCACCGGACCGCGTTGACGGAACGAGTCACGTGCTGGAGCGTCCCATGGATCTCGATCTCACCGGCCGGAAGGCCCTGGTCACCGGCTCGACCGGCGGTATCGGCTACGCCATCGCCAAGGAACTCTGCGATCTCGGCGCCGAGGTCGGCATCAACGGCCGCACGCCCGAGCGCGTCGAGGCAGCGCTGGCGAAGCTGCGGGGCGAGGCCAGGGCCGGCCGGGCCTTCGCGGCGCCGGGTGATGTCGCGACCGCGGACGGCGTGTCCGCGCTCGTCCAGGCGCTGCCGGCCGTGGACATCCTGGTCAACAACACCGGGATCTTCGAGCCGAAACCGTTCTTCGAGATCCCGGATGCCGACTGGCAGCGCTTCTTCGACGTCAACGTGATGAGCGGCGTGCGCCTGTCCCGGGCCTACACGCCCGGCATGGCGGAGCGGGGCTGGGGCCGGGTGATCTTCATCTCCAGCGAGTCCGGCATCAACACGCCGACCGAGATGGTCCATTACGGGATGACCAAGACCGCGCAGCTCGCGATCTCCCGCGGGCTCGCCCAGACGGTGGCCGGGAGCGGCGTGACGGTCAACAGCGTCCTGCCCGGCCCGACCCTGTCGGAAGGTGTCGCCGAGTTCATGAAGCAGATGGCCGGCGGCGCGGCCGATGCCGACCTCGAAGCCATGGGCCGCAAGTTCGTGGCGGAGCACCGGCCCTCCTCGCTGATCCAGCGCCTCGCGCGGGTGGAGGAGGTGGCGAACCTCGTTGCCTACCTCTGCAGCCCGGCCGCGAGCGCCACCACCGGCGCGGCTCTGCGGGTCGATGGCGGTGTCCTGCAGGGCCTCGCCTAGGATCGGGCAGCACCTGACATCGGGAGCAGGCTCGGCGCGGACGCGCCCGGCCGGTCGCCGGACGACCGGCCCTGTCCGCGACCCTGCGGGCGCGGGACGGCTTTGCCTCGGCGGGAGCGCGCAGGGAAGCCCCGGATCCAGACCCGTGGGACGCGTCCGGCTCAGCGGATGGCCCGAGACCTCCGGAACGGCCGATGGCTCCGGATACCGGGCTCTCGCCCGCGGCGCGCCGCACCATTTCGGCCGGTCTTCCGGCCCGACTGGCGCGTCACGGAGGCGCCTAGAGCCGTCGGCCCGGACGAGACGCCGGACTGGGCTCTAGGTCGTGATCAGGCCTTCAGGTGGGCGGCGAGGTGCTTGTTCATCTCGAACATGGAGCACTTGTCCTTGCCGAAGACCTTCTTGAGCTTGTCGTCGGCGACGATCTCGCGCTTGTTCTGCGGGTTCTGAAGGTTGTTCTTCTTGATGTAATCCCAAACCTTGCTGACCACCTCGCCGCGGGGCAGCGGGCTGGTGCCGACGATGGCGCCGAGCTCGGCCGACGGCTTCAGCGGCTGCTGCAGAGCGTTGGGCTTTGTGCCGGCCGACTTGGCGGCAGCCGGCTTCGCAGCCTTCGCCGGGGCGGCCTTCTCCGCAGTCTTGGTGGTCTTGGCCGCCTTCGGCGCAGCCTTCTCGGTCTTTGTGGCCATAAACTTCCTCCGGTTCTCGGGCCGCAGGCCGGGGCATGATCGCCCCACGGCCGAGCCAGCATAGCAGCAACTAAGCGGTGCCGCCGCCGTTCCAAGGGGAAATTGCCTTTGAAGCACGCTCATCCACAAGGCACGCACGGGAATCCCCCGTGGGATCGCCCGATCGATGCCGTCGTGAAGATTATTCGGCCAGATGCCGGGTGCGAAACCTGCTCTTAACAATCCTGCGCGCGAAGTACAGGCATGTTCGCCCCGGCCCTCACGCTCGCGCTTCTGCTCGCCACCGGACTGGTCACGGGTCTCGGCCTGGTGATCCGCGCGGAGACGACGGCCTCCGGCGTCGCACCGGTCCGCGGACTGATCTGAGCGCGCCGGGATTGCCGCGCCGGTCCGTCGGGTGCATCAGCCCGACCGCATGACCGACCCGATCACCCTCGCCAGCCTGGAGAGCACCGCGCACGTCGTCCAGGTTGCGCTCAGCCCCGTCTTCCTCCTGTCCGGCATCGCGACGCTCCTCAACGTCTTCGGCGCCCGGCTCGCGCGCGTGGCGGACCAGGCCGACCACGTCTCCGGATTGCTGGCGGGGGCCGGCGATGCCGAGCGCGTCCGCCTCGGGCAGCGCCTGGACCGCCTTCACCGGCGCTCCCTGGCCCTGGACGCCGCGGTGTTCCTGGCCGCGCTCGGCGGCGTGGCGACCTGCGGCTCGGTGCTGACCCTGTTCGTGGGAGCGCTGCGCGACAGCACGGTCGCGACCCTGCTGTTCGGCCTGTTCGGTGCGGCGATCCTGTGCACGCTGTGCGCCCTCGTGGCCTTCGGGTTCGAGATGCTGCTGGCGAACCGATCGGTCCGCGACCGGATCAACCAGCGGCGGGCGAGCGCCGGCATGCCGCCCGACCGCTGAGCGCACGGTGCGGGCCCGAACGCCCGGCCGGCCGGCGGAACCCGTCCCGACCCGCGCGCTTAGTGAGCCGAGGGGCCGCCACGCGGGCCTTGCCCCGCGCGCGAACCGGGAGAGACCATGCCGACGGACCTGCCCAACGAGCGCACCTTGAGAGAGCCCGGCACGCTGGAACTCGACCCCACCGGCGAGGGCATGGCGATCGACGAGACGCCGCGGCTGATCGCGTCCAACATGGTCGAGGGCACGGCCGTCTACGACCGCAGCGGCCGCCACCTCGGCGCGATCCACAATTTCATGGTGGACAAGGTCTCCGGACAGGTCGCCTACGCGGTTCTGGCCTTCGGGGGCTTCCTCGGGCTCGGCGAGACCCACCATCCGCTGCCGTGGAAGAGCCTCAGCTACAGCACGGAACTCGGCGGCTACGTGGTCGACATCGAGCCCGGCGTGCTCGCGGAGGCGCCGAGCCAGGCGGTCGGCTAGGCCGAACTCGGCCGAGCTCGTCGACCGGGCTCACGCGCCCGCACCGCCTCCGGTCACGGCGCGCGGGTGCCGGCGTTGCGGACCGGTGCGGGCGCTCGGACGGATCGGCTCAGAACTTCCCGCCGAGACCGACGCTGCCGCCGGGCGACAGCATCGGGCCCATCGAGCCGCTCCCGCCGCTGCCGCCGACGGCCGCGTTGCCGCCGTCGAGATCCTCGCGCCGGATCCGACGCTCGCCGCTGTCGGCCGTCCGCGTGGCGCCGCCGGCGTTCTTCGGGATCGCGAGTTGCTTCGTCGGCGCCGTCTGGAGCGGCTGACCGTCAGCGTCGACCGCGGCGTTGTGCGGCTCGCGGTTCGGCAGAGACCCGCGCAGCGACGGCGGCAGCCCGACCTCCGTCGCCGGCATCACGCCGCCGCCTCCGCCGAGCGCCTGACAGCCGGCCACGAGACCGGCCAGAGCGGCGCCGAGCGCGAGGCCGCGCGCTGCCGCGCATCGCGACGTGGTGAGGGTCGACATCGTTTGGTCCTCGACAGTGGCCGCGGTGTCATCCGCGGCTCGCATGGGTTTATGCGCGGTTGTCTACGCTGGGGATGCGGCGAAAACCAGACAGCGCCATGGGACGCCGGGGGATGATCGCCGGACACCCTCGGCCGCTCGGCCGACAGGCGCGGCTCGAGCCTTGCTGTCGGGCCGCCGCGGTCCATAACTTCGCCCAGGTCCTGCGGCACGACGCCATCCGCAGGCGGGGTCCTGCCGGCGGCGGACCCGGGACCGGCCGAATGCGGTCGTGGACGCGCCGGCGCGCCGGTGCAGCCCGGCCTTTCCTCAGAGGACGAAGCGTGTTCAGAACCAACCGGATGATCGCGGCCGTGACGCTCGCCCTCTGGGCGTCGGGGACCGCGGCGCAGGCCCAGCCGGGCGGCAGCGAGGGTCCTGCCGGTCAGGCCGCGCCGCAGATTCCGGCCGCGCCGCAATCTGCTCCTCCGGCCCAGCCACCGGCGCCGACGCCTCCGCCTCCGCCCGCGGCGACGCCGGCCTCCCCGCCCGCCAGCCCGCCGGCTGCCGCGGGCGCGCCGCCCGCCGCGGCGCAGGCACAGCAGCAGGGAACGCCGGCCACCGTCCTCGACACCCAGGATTACGAGAGCCTGCTCGGCCGCAGCGTGCGCAGCGCCGGCGGCGACGAGCTGGGGCGCGTCATCGACATCATCATCGACAAGGAGGGCCACCCCCGCGCCGCCATCATCGATTTCGGCGGCTTCCTCGGTGTCGGAACCCGCAAGATCGCCGTGGACTGGCGCGCCCTGCGCTTCACGCCGGACGGCGGGAAGGAGCGCAAGCTGTCAGTCGCGCTGACCCGCAACCAGGTCCGCGTCTCACCGGAATACAAGGCCGGCGAGCCGATCGTGGTCCTGGGTCCCGCCAGCCCGGCCGCGCCCGCGCCGGAGGGCGAGCAGGCGGCAGCGCCCGCGTCCGGCTCGGCGACGCCGCCGCAGCCGGCCCCGGCCGCGCCGGCCCCGGCATCGACCGTCCCGGGCAACGCCGCCTCCGGGGGCACGGCGCCGCCCGCCGCGACCCCGCCGGCCTCTGCCCCGGCCGCGCCCGCACCCGCCCTGCCCCCGGAGAAAGCACCGGATAAGTGACGGTGGCCCGGTTGAAGGTCAGAACCGCCGCCGCCGCCCGCGAGCGCGACGTGCCCCGGCAGGACATCCGCTCCCGTCCGGCCCGCCTGAAGGATCAGGCGGCCGAGGCCGCGCGCTCGCCGGCAGCCTCGGCGGCCCACGGCGGACGCGCGATCTCGTCGGCGAGCCGCTACGGCCTCGACGCCTTCGCGTTCTTCGTGGCCAACCTGCAGACCGGGTTCGGCCCGTTCCTGGCGGTCTACTTCTCCCAGGCCAAGTGGACGCAGTCCGACATCGGCTTCGCCCTCACGGTGGGGAGCCTCGTGGCGCTCCTCGGCCAGGTCCCGGGAGGCGCCTTCGTCGACGTCGTGCGCTCGAAGCGCTTCGCCGCCGCCGTGGCGGTCATCGGCATCGCGGGCAGCGCGTTCGCGCTCGCGGTCTGGCCGAGCTTCCTGGTCGTGCTCCTGGCGATGGCGCTCCACTCGGCCGCGAGCTGCGTGCTGACGCCGGCCATCGCGGCGATCAGCATCGGCCTGGTCGGGCGCGCCCGGGCCGGCGAGCGCCTCGGCCGGAACGCGAGCTTCGCCGCCCTCGGCAACGCCCTCGGCGCGGCCGGCATGGGCGCCATCGGCTACTACCTGTCGAACGGCGCCGTCTTCTACCTGACCGCCGCCCTCGGCATCCCGACGGTGATCGCGCTGGCGCGCATCCGCGCCCAGGACATCGATGCCAGCGTGTTCAAGGAGCCGGCCGCGGCCCAGGCGGCGCCGGCCTCCGCGGCGCCGGCCTCCGGCCAGGACGGCATCCGCGCCCTGCTGACCAACCGCGGCCTCCTGTGCTTCGCGGCCTGCATGGTGCTGTTCTTCCTCGCCAACGCGGCGATGCTGCCGCTGGTGGGCAGCGTCCTGACCCTGCGGGCGAGCGAGACCGCCACCGCGCTGGTCGCCGCCTGCATCATGGTCCCGCAGGCCGTCCTCGCGGTCAGCGCCCCGGCGGTCGGCCGGGCCGCCGAGCGCTTCGGCCGCTACCCGGTCCTGCTGTTCGGCTTCGGCGCCCTGCCGGTCCGCGGCCTGCTCCTCGCCTACACCACCAACCCCTACGGCCTCGTCGCCATCCAGGTCCTCGACGGGATCTCGGCCTCGGTGCTGGGCGTGATGGTGCCGCTGATCGTGTCGGACCTCACCCGCGGCACCGGCCGCTTCAACCTCGCCCTCGGCGCGGTCGGCACCGCCATGGGCATCGGCGCGGCCCTCTCGACCTCGCTCGCCGGCATCATGGCCGACCATCTCGGCAGCCACAGCGCCTTCCTGGGGCTCGCGGTCGTCGGCTTCGCGGCCTTCATGCTGGTGGCGCTGATCATGCCGGAGACGCGCCAGTCGGAGCGGGCGGCCTGACCAGCGGCGGCATCGGATTCGCTTGGGTGTTTCCACGCCGCTCAAGCGGCGTTCAGGTTCTGCGGATAAAAGCGCAACGAAGGTGCGGGCCGGTGAAACATATGGCAACGCTCTCGCGTTGCCGCTGCGGGTCAGACTGCGCCCGCGCTGCACTCCGCCTCAGCCCGTAAGCCAAAGCCGCGCGAATACGGAATGGTCACCGCGATGGAAGAGCTGCACCGATACGCCGACAGGCCCTTCGCCTTCGTCGGGCGGTATCTCCGGCGCCGCTGGCTGCCGCACCTGGTCATCCTGATCTCGGTGCTCGGCGCCGTCGGCTTCTCGGTCTCCACCGACTACGCGCTCAAGGGCGTGGTCGACGCGCTGACGAAGGGGCCCGGCCCGGGCAACACCGTGGTCTGGAGCGCCCTCGCGGTCCTGATCGCCTTCATCGCCGCCGACAACATGCTCTGGCGCGTGGCCGCGCTGACCGGCGCCTTCACCTTCGTGGGCATCACGGGCGACATCCGGCGCGACCTGTTCCGGCACCTGACCGGCCATTCGCCGACCTTCTTCTCCGACCGGCAGCCGGGCACCCTGGCGTCGCGCATCACGGCGACCTCGAACGCGATCTTCACGGTCGAGAACATGTTCGTGTTCAACGTGATGCCGCCGACGGTCGCGGCCTTCGGGTCGATCGCCTACATCGCCACCGTGAACCTCACCATGGCGGGCATCCTGGCGGGCGTGTTCGCCGCCGTCGTCGTGCTGATGTTCAAGATGGCCTCGGCCGGCAAGCCGCTGCACCACGACTTCGCCGCCAAGGCGGCCTCCGTCGACGGCGAGATGGTCGACCTCGTCGGCAACATGTCGCTCGTGCGCGCCTTCTCGGCCTTCAAGCGCGAGGGCCAGCGCTTCGAGGGCACCATCGCCACCGAGATGCGGGCCCGCCGCTCGTCCCTGCTCTATCTCGAGAAGCTGCGCATCGTGCACGCGGTGCTCACCGTGCTCGCCGTGTTCGGCCTGCTCTACTGGGCGATCCAGATGTGGGAGGCCGGCCAGGCGACGAACGGTCAGGTGGTCCTGGTCTGCACGCTCGGCATCCGCATCCTCGCCGCCACCCGCGACCTCGCGGTGGCGCTGGTCGACGCGACCCAGCACACCGCCCGCCTCTCCGAGGCGCTGCACACCCTGCTCCAGCCCCACGACCTCGTGGACCATCCGGAGGCGCAGCCGCTGACCGGCCAGGGCGCCAAGATCGAGTTCGAGCACGTCGCGTTCAACTATCCGGACGGACGCCCGGTCTTCACGGATTTCGACCTCGTCATCGAGCCCGGCCAGCGCGTCGGCCTCGTGGGCCGGTCCGGCGGCGGCAAGTCGACCCTGTTCTCGCTGATCCAGCGGTTCTACGACGTGCAGAGCGGCGCGATCCGCATCAACGGCCAGAACATCGAGCGCGTCACCCAGGAATCCCTGCGCGAGGCGATCACGGTGGTCCCGCAGGACGTCTCGATGTTCCACCGCTCCTTGCGCGAGAACATCCGCTACGGCCGGCCCGACGCCACCGACGAGGAGGTGTGGCAGGCGGCCGAGGCCGCGCACTGCACCGACTTCATCAAGGCCCTGCCGGAGGGCTTCGACACGATCGTGGGCGACCGCGGCGTGAAGCTCTCGGGCGGCCAGCGCCAGCGCATCGCCATCGCCCGGGCGATCCTGAAGAACTCGCCGATCCTGCTGCTGGACGAGGCGACCTCGGCGCTGGACGCGGAATCCGAGCAGGCGATCCGTCACGCCCTCGCCAACCTGATGAAGGGCCGGACCGTCATCGCCATCGCGCACCGTCTCTCGACGCTGCAGGATTTCGACCGGATCGTCGTCCTCGACGGCGGCCGCATCGCGCAGGACGGCTCGCCCGACAAGCTGACCCATCTCGACGGCTTCTTCCGGGAGCTGATGAAGAAGGAATCCATGGCGATGGCGCTCGCCGCCGCGTGAGAATCCTCTTCGTCGAGCGGCCGCACCGCTGCCGCCTCTGCGGGCGCCGCGAAGCAATCCGGTCGCGCCGCGCTGGCCGAGGTCGCGCCGCTCCGGGTCGCCGCGCGCGCGATGACGGTGCGGATCGGGTGACCGCCCGGCGGCCGACGCCCGCCGGCTGATCGTCGCGTGAGCGCGGCCGCTCCGGTTCCCAGGCCGGTCCGGCGCTGCTAGATCACCGCCGGGCCGGACCGGACCTTGCATCGCCTGAGACGTCGCGAACCGGCCCGGTTCCGACGCAACGCGACGCCCGAGCCCGACCGTGCCCGACCTTGCCCACGTCATCCGGGAGATCTCCGAGGAGATGGCCCAGCGCTCCGACCGGGGCGCGGTCGCGGACTACATCCCCGAGCTCGCCCGGGTCGATCCCGACCAGTTCGGCATGGCGGTGATCGACGCCGAGGGACAGGTCTTCACCGGCGGCGACAGCGAGACGCCGTTCTCGATCCAGAGCGTGTCGAAGGTGTTCACGCTCACCCTCGCCCTCGGCATGGTCGGCGACCGGCTCTGGAAGCGCGTCGGCCGCGAGCCCTCGGGCAACCCGTTCAATTCCATCGTCCAGCTGGAGCGGGAGCGCGGCGTGCCGCGCAACCCGTTCATCAACGCGGGCGCGATCGCGGTCACCGACGTGATCCTCTCGGGTCACGAGCCCCGCGAGGCGCTGGGCGAGATCCTGCGCTTCATGCAGTTCCTGGCCCAGGATTCCGGCATCATCATCGACGAGACGGTGGCGGCCTCGGAGAAGCGCACGGGCTTCCGCAACACCGCGCTCGCCAACTACATGAAGTCGTTCGGGGTCATCGACAATCCGGTCGACTACACGCTCGGCGTCTACTTCCATCACTGCGCCATCGCGATGAACTGCCGCCAGCTCGCGCGGGCCGGCCGGTTCCTGGCGCATAACGGCGTCAACCCGTCGACCGGCCACTCGGTGGTCTCGGCGGAGCGCGCGCGCCGCATCAACGCGATCATGCTGACCTGCGGCCACTACGACGGGTCGGGCGAGTTCGCCTACCGCGTGGGCCTGCCGGGCAAGAGCGGGGTCGGCGGCAGCATCCTGGCGATCGCGCCCGGCAAGGCGTCCATCGCCGTCTGGTCGCCCGGCCTCGACGCGGCGGGCAATTCCCACCTCGGCCGCATCGCCCTGGAGCGGCTCACGCAGCGCATGGGCTGGTCCGTCTTCGGCGCGTGAGGGTCCCCTCCCGGCCGGCGTCGCGCCCCCTTGCGCGGCGCGCGCTTCCGCGGCACTGCGCCGGCGGGGCGCCGCGGCGCCGAGACGAGGTTTATCGGCATGGCGACGCGTACGGCGGTCCGGGCTGCCGATGAAGGTCTCGATCCCGGCGCCATCCTGGCCCGTCTCGACCGGCTTCCGGCGACGCCGACGGTCTGGCGCCTCGTGGTGCTGCTCGGGCTCGGCTTCTTCTTCGAGCTCTACGACCTGCTCTTCACCGGCTACGTCGCGCCGGGCCTCGTCAAGGCCGGGATCCTGACGCCGACGACCCCGGGCCTGTTCGGTGCCAGCGGCGTCGCGAGCTTCGTCGCCGCCCTGTTCACCGGCCTGTTCATCGGCACCCTCGCCTGCGGCTGGCTCGCCGACCGGTTCGGCCGGCGGGCGATCTTCACGTGGTCGCTCTTGTCCTACACCGCCGCCAACGTGGTGATGGCCTGCCAGAGCGACGCCTTCGGCCTCAATCTCTGGCGCCTGATCGCCGGGATCGGCCTCGGCCTGGAGATGGTGACGATCGGCAGCTACCTCTCCGAGCTGGTGCCGAAGGCGATCCGCGGCCGGGCCTTCGCCCTGTGCCAGGGCATCGGCTTCACCGCCGTGCCGGTCGTGGCGTTCCTGTCCTACCTGCTGATCCCGGCGGCGCCCCTCGGCATCGACGGGTGGCGCTGGGTCGTGCTGATCGGCGCCTCGGCGGCGATCGTGGTCTGGTGGATGCGGGCGGGCCTGCCGGAGAGCCCGCGCTGGCTCGTCGAGCACGGCCGTCTGGCGGAGGCCGAGGCGGTCCTGCGGCAGCTGGAGGCGCGGATCGCGGCCGAGACCGGCGGCCCGCTTCCCGCACCGGCCGCGCCGGAGCCGGTGCAGCCGCGCGGCGCGTTCCGCGATCTCTGGGTCCAGCCCTACCGGCGCCGGGCCCTGATGATGGCGGGGTTCAACGTCTTCCAGACGGTGGGCTTCTACGGCTTCGCCAACTGGGTGCCGACCCTCCTGGTGGCCCAGGGCATCACGGTGACGTCGAGCCTCGCCTACACGGCCCTGATCGCGCTCGCCGCCCCGGTCGGGCCCCTGATCGGCCTCGCCATCGCCGACCGGTTCGAGCGCAAGCACGTCATCGTGGCCGCCGCCCTCCTCTACATCGCCTGCGGCCTGGCCTTCGCGCAGACGCGGGACGTCGCCGTCATCGTGGCGCTCGGCATCGGCCTGACGCTGGCCTCGAACGTGATGTCGTACAGCTTCCACGCCTATCAGGCCGAGCTGTTACCCACGGGCATCCGCGCCCGGGCGGTCGGCTTCGTCTATTCCTGGAGCCGCTTCTCGGCGATCTTCACCGGCTTCGTCATCGCGTTCGTGCTGCGGGAGGCCGGGACGCCGGGCGTGTTCCTGTTCATCTCGGCGGCGATGCTGGCCGCGGGCCTGCTCGTCGGGCTGCTGGGTCCCCGGACGCGGGACGTCGCGCTGGAGAAGATCGCGGGGTGAGGCGCGTGAGGAGCACGGCTCCCGGCAGGCCGAATCCGTGCTGGCCTCGGGCATGGTCGCTCAGCCGAGATCCCGGATGACGGTCGACGAGTTTCTCGCCTGGGCCGAGGGGCAGCCGGGACGCTTCGAGCTGGTCGACGGCGAGGTGTTCGCGATGTCGCCGGAGCGCGTTCGGCATGCCGAGGTCAAGGCGGCCACCTATCTGGCGCTCCGGTCGGCACTGAAGCAGGCGGGGAGCGCCTGCTACGCGCTGCCGGATGGCATCAGCGTTCGCGTCGGTCGGGATACGGTCTTCGAGCCCGACGCCCTCGTTTACTGCGGGATGCGCGCTGACCCCGATGCGACCGAGATCACCGATCCCGTCATCGTCGTCGAGGCTCAGTCGCCGGGCGCACGCGCGGTGGACTCGGGCCTGAAACTGACCCGCTACTTCGGTCTGGAGAGCGTCATCCACTATCTGATCGTGGATCCGGTGAAGCGCCACGTCATCCATCACCGCCGCGCGCAGGGCGGCCTGATCGAGACCCGCATCGCGACCCGGGAGACGCTGGACCTGACGCCGCCCGGCCTGCGCCTGCCCGTGCCCGAGCTGTTCGCCGACCTCGCGCCCGCCGACGACGGCGCTTGATCCGATCCGAGGCGGATGCCACAGCGGCGCGAACGCGAATCAGGACGCCCGGATGACTGCACCCCTCGATCTCCTCGTGCTCGGCAACGCGATCGTCGACGTGATCGCCCGCACGGACGACGCCTTCCTGGCGGCGCAGGGCGTCACCAAGGGCGCGATGCAGCTCATCGACGAGCCGCGGGCCGAGGCGCTGTTCCAGGCGATGGGACCGGCGACGATCGTGTCGGGCGGCTCGGGCGCCAACACCGCGGTCGGCGCGGCGCTCCTCGGGGCCAGGACCGGCTTCGTCGGCAAGGTCCGGAACGACGAGCTCGGCGGCCTGTTCAGCCACGACCTCAAGGCGACCGGCGTCGACTTCACCGTCCCGGCCGCCGCCGAGGGTCCGGCCACCGCCCGGTGCTTCGTGCTCGTGACGCCGGACGGCGAGCGCACGATGAGCACCTATCTCGGCGCCTGCCAGGGCCTGTCGCCCGACGATGTCGACAAGACGCTCGTGAGCTCGGCCCGCGTCGTCTATCTCGAGGGCTATCTCTGGGATCCGCCGGCCGCCAAGGACGCGTTCCGCAAGGCCGCGCAGCTCGCCCATCAGGCGGGCAACGCCGTCGCGCTGACCCTCTCGGACGCGTTCTGCGTGGGCCGCTACCGCGACGAGTTCCTCGGCCTCGTGCGGGACGGCAGCATCGACATCCTGTTCGCCAACATGGCCGAGCTGCAGAGCCTCTACGAGACCGAGGATCCCGAGGCCGCCGTCGCGGCCCTGCGCGACGAGCGCAACGCCCGCGGCCGCCACCTGCTCGGCCTGGTCACGCGCTCGGCCGACGGCGCCCTGGTGGTGCAGGGTGGCGAGGTCCGGGCCGTCGAGGCGAGCCCGGTCCAGACGGTGGTCGACACGACCGGCGCGGGCGACCTGTTCGCCGCCGGCTTCCTGGCCGGCCACGCCCGCGGGCTGGACAACGTCGCCAGCGCCCGCCTGGGCACGCTCGCGGCCGCCGAGGTCATCCAGCACATCGGCGCCCGCCCGCAGGCGGACCTGATCGGCCTGGCCAAGGCGCGCGGGCTCCTCTGAGCCGGCGCGCCGGGCGCGCGGCCGGAGAGGTCCGCGTCCGCGCCGATCCCGCGCGCTCAGGCCGCGCGGACGGTCGCGAGGAAGCGCGTCACCTCGTCCCTGAGATGCCCGGACCGGAGCGACAGCTCCGAGGCTGCCGTGAGAACCTGGTCGGCCGCCGCGCCGGTCCCCTTGGCCGCGTCGGCGACGCCCGCGATGGTGCCGGTGACGTCGGCCGCCCCCTGGGCGGCCTGGGAGACGTTGCGGACGATCTCCTGCGTCGCCGCGCCCTGCTGCTCCACGGCGCTGGCGATCCGCGTCGCCACCGCGCTGAGTTCCTGGACCCGGCCGCCGATGCGCCCGATCGCCGAGACGGCGTCGCCGGTGGAGGCCTGGATCCGGGCGACGTGGGCGCCGATCTCGTCGGTCGCCCGCGCGGTCTGGCCGGCCAGGTCCTTCACCTCCGCGGCCACGACGGCGAAGCCGCGGCCGGCGTCGCCCGCCCGCGCCGCCTCGATCGTGGCGTTCAGCGCCAGGAGGTTCGTCTGCTCGGCGATGCTCGAGATCAGGCCCACGACGTGGCCGATCTGGACCGCCGCCCCGTTCAGATCCTGAACCAAGTGCGCGGTCGCCGCCGCGTCCGCGACCGCCGACTGCGTCAGCGCCGTCGAACCCGCGACCTGGCGGCTGATCTCCTGGACGGAGGCGCCGAGTTCCTCCGCCGCCGCCGCCGCGACGTTGACGGTGCTGGCCGCGAGTTCGGCCGCGCTCGCCACCCGGCCGGAGCGATCGGCGGTGTCGCCGGCCGCCTCGCTCATGGCCGAGGCCGTGTCCTGCAGCGCGGCGACGGCGGCCGAGACCGTGCCGATGATGCCGCCGACCGTGCCCTCGAAGGCGTCGGCGATCTCCTGCACGCCGCTCCGCCGCCGCGCCTCGGCCGCGGCGCGGGCCTGCGCGGCTTCGTGCTCGAGGGCCCGCGCGCGGATCAGGCCGTCCTTGAAGACCCGGACGGACGCCGCCATGACGCCGATCTCGTCCCCTCGCTCGGAACCGTTGACGGCCACGTCGAGGTCGTCGGCCGCGAGCCGGCCCATGATCTCGGCCAGCGACCGGATCGGGCGGGCGACCCGGTGCCAGACCCACCAGACCGCCGCGCCGGTCATCGCCGCTCCGATCACCGAGAGCGCGATGGTGACGGACCACGCCGTCCGGAACGCGTCCTCGGAGCGCCGGACCGAGACGTTCGTGCCCTCCGCAGCGACCTGGGCCAGATCCGCCAGGGCGTCGAAGGCGGCCACCAGCGGCGGGCGGGCCGGCGCGATGGCGTCGCGGGCCGCGTTCCGGTCGCCGCGCCTGAGTGGCGCGAGGATCGCCTCCTGGGCAACGCGATAGACCTTCCACCGCCCCTCGAACGCGTCCCAGAGCGCGCGCTCCCGGGGCGTCGTCGCGCGCGCGCGATAGCTCCGGAAGGCCTCGGGGATGGTCCGATCCATCTCGACGAACTCGGCATCGAGGTCCCGGTTCTCACCGTCGTCGGTGGCGACCACCTTGCGGATCGTCGTCGTGTGGTACCGCAGCATCAGGAATCGAATCGTGTGGAGATCGTTGTCCTTGCGCACCCAGACGTCGCGGGTCTCCACGGCGGCGGCGTTGATGGCCTGTATCTGCATCAGGCCAATGGTCGAGCTCGCGATGAACAGCAAAAAGCCGATCAACGAGGGCAGCATCAGCTTCGATACGACACTTCTGCGCAAGTTCATCTCGGGCACCGCGGAGGACGACGTCGTCTCATCGGGACCCATGAAGATGAAGGACAGATTTTTCCGCAACCTCTACTTCGGAGACGGCCCGCGCCGCAGATCAGCGCGGAACGCATGACTCGCCGCCCGCCGAGGCCGTGCGGCGGGTCGAGGGCCGACCCGGTCGAGGGCGGCCGCGGCCCGATCAGGGCCGCAGGAGAACCTTGCCCACGGCCGCCCGGCGGGTCAGGAGGCCGAAGGCCTCCGGGTACTCCGCCAGCGGGTAGACGCCGTGGACCTGCGCGGTGAGCTCGCCCTCGGCGACCCAGCCGAGGAGGCGGCGCTGATCGGCCCGGTGGGCCTCGGGCTCGCGATCCAGGAAGGCGCCCCAGTGGACGCCCTGCACGTCGAGTTCCTTGAGGAGCATCAGGTTCAGCGGCAGCCGCGGGATGGCGCCGGCGGCGAAGCCGATCACGAGGAAGCGTCCGCGCCAGCCGAGCGCCCGCAGGGCCGGCTCCGCGTAGGCGTCGCCGACCGCGTCGTAGACCACGTCGATCCCGCCGCCCGAGATCCGGCGCAGCTCGTCCTTGAGCGTCGCGGGGTCGTAGACCACGCCCGCCTCGGCGCCGTGGGCGCGGGCGACCGCGAGCTTCTCCTCCGAGGAGGCGCAGGCGATCACCCGGGCGCCCATCAGCCGGCCGAGCTCGACGGCGGCGAGGCCGACGCCCCCGGACGCGCCGAGGACCGCCAGCCACTCGCCGGGCTGCAGGCGGGCGCGGTTCGCCAGGGCGTGGAGCGAGGTGCCGTAGGTGATGGTGAGCCCGGCCGCCTGCGCGTCCGGCACGGCGTCCGGCACCGGGGTGAGCCGGGCGGCGTCGAGGGCGATCAGCTCCGCGCAGCAGCCGTGCCCGGCATGGACGATCACCCGGTCGCCCACGGACACGCCCGAGGCCCCCTCACCCAGCGCCTCGACCACGCCGACCCCCTCGCCGCCCGGCGAGAACGGCAGGGCCGGCTTCACCTGGTAGCGCCCGGCGGTGATCAGCGTGTCGAAGAAGTTCAGCGCCGCGAGCCGCATCCGCACCAGCGCCTGCCCGGGACCCGGCACCGGGTCGGGGCGCTCGACGATCTCCAGATGCTCCGGCCCGTCGAGCCTCGTGCACAGCAGCGCCCGCATGGCGTCTCTCCTCCCCGGCAATTCCCGGCCGATCAGGCCCGAACCGGCCGCGCGGTCAAGCCGTTCCGATCATCTCGCGGATGCGGGCGCCCAGCACCTCCACCACGAACGGCTTGGTGATGACCTGCATCCCGGCATCGAGCGGCCCGTTGCCGAAGACCGCGCTCTCGGCGTAGCCGGTGACGAACAGGACCTTGAGGCCCGGGCGCGTGACCCGGCCGGCCTCGGCCATCTGGCGCCCGTTCATGCCGCCCGGCAGTCCGACATCGGACACCAGCAGGTCGATGCGCACGTCGGATTGCAGCACCTTGAGGCCGGCCGCGCTGTCGGCGGCCTCGATTGCCGTGTAGCCGAGATCCTCCAGCACCTCGGTGACCAGCATGCGGACGGTCGGCTCGTCGTCGACCACCAGCACGGTCTCGCCCGGCGCGGCCCGCGGCGGCGCGCCGACGGCGGCGTGCGCGTCCTCCTCGGCGACCGCGCCGCGATGGCGGGGCAGGTACAGGCAGACCGTGGTGCCCTTGCCGACCTCGGAGTGGATCCGCACCTGGCCGCCCGATTGCTGCGCGAAGCCGTAGATCATCGACAGGCCGAGGCCGGTGCCCTGCCCCAGGGGCTTCGTGGTGAAGAACGGCTCGAACACCTTGCCGACGATCTCGGGCGACATGCCGATGCCGGTGTCGGTGACGCAGAGGGAGAGGTACTGGCCGGGCGGCATGTCGTGGCGCCGGGCGGCGCGCTCGTCGAGCCAGGCATTGGCGGTCTCGATCGTGATGCGCCCCCCCTCGGGCATCGCGTCCCGGGCGTTGATGCACAGGTTGAGGAGCGCGTTCTCGAGCTGCGGCGGGTCGACCAGGGCCGGCCAGAGGCCGGGCGGCGCCACGACCTCGACCATTACGGCGGGGCCCACGGTGCGCCGGATCAGCTCCTCCATGCCGGCCACCAGCCGGTTCACGTCGGTGGGCTTCGGGTCGAGGGTCTGGCGCCGCGAGAAGGCGAGGAGCCGGTGGGTCAGCGCCGCGGCCCGCTTCGAGGCCCCCTGCGCCGCGTTGATGTAGCGGTCCACATCCATGACGCGGCCCTGGCCGAGGCGGGTCTGGATCAGCTCCAGCGAGCCGGAGATGCCGGCGAGCAGGTTGTTGAAGTCGTGGGCGATGCCGCCGGTCAGCTGGCCGACGGCCTCCATCTTCTGCGACTGCCGCAGGGCCTCCTCGGCCGCGGCCAGGGCGTCGGCGCGCTCGCGCTCCGCGGTGAAATCGCGGCCGACGGCGTTGATGATCCCCTCCCCCGGCCGGGCCGCCCAGCTGATCCAGCGATAGCCGCCGTCCCGGTGGCGGTAGCGGTTGTCGAAGCGCGCGAGGCTCGACCCCGCGGAGAGCTGGCCCGCGCCCGCGACGGTGCGGTCGAGATCGTCCGGATGGACGAGGGCGATGAGCTTCGTTCCGACCAGCTCGTCCGGGCGCCAGCCCAGCACCTCGGTCCAGGCCGGGTTCACCGCGGTGATCGTCCCGTCGAACAGGCAGCGCAGCATCATGTCGGACGAGAGCGTCCACAGGGCGTTGCGGTCGGCCGTGCGCTCCTCGACCTGCTGCGCCAAGGTGGCGTTCAGATCGCGCAGCTCCGCCAGCGCCGCCTCGAGCCGCCCCTGGCTCTCCTTGAGGGCGGCGTCCGCCCGGACCCGGCCGGTGGTCTCGTTGGTGAGGATGAACAGGCCGGTGACCCGGCCGTCGGCATCGAGAACCCGCGAGTACGAGAAGGTCCACCACGTCTCGCGGGCGCCCCGATCGGTGTCGAGCTGCCACGGCAGGTCGACGAAGCGCTCCGGACGGCCCGCCATCGCGGCGTCGATGATCGGCCTGGCCTGATCCCAGGCATCCGCCCAGACCACGTCGAACCGCTCGCCCATCGCCCAGGGCAACCGCGGGCCGAGGAGCGGGAAGTAGGTGTCGTTGAAGAAGAAGTGGAGGTCGGGCCCCCAGGCCAGGATCATCGATTCCGGGGAGTTGAGGACGAGCGACAGGGCCGCGCGGAACTCCGCCGGCCACGTCTCCGGAAGCCCCAGGGGATGACCCGACCAGTCGCGCGCGCGGATCATCCGCGCGGCCTCGCCGCCGCCGGAGAGGAAGGCGAGGGAGTCGGTCACGGGCTCTGAACGGTGCAGGTCATGGGCGTACGGCGTATGACGGTCTTCGGCGGCCTGTCCAGGATGCCCGGTCGCGGTTCAGCGACGTCGGTTCAGAGCGCCACCGGCTCGGCCTCGATCCGACCCGACCCGTCAATGCGCCTCCTGCCAGTTGCCCGCCGCGTTGGCCTCGACCACGAGCGGCACCTTCAGCGTCAGGGCCGGCGCCGGCGCCTCTTCCATGACGCCGCGGATGATCGGGATCGTCCGCTCCACCTCGTCCTCGGCGACCTCGAAGACCAGCTCGTCGTGCACCTGCAGCAGCATGCGGGCGTTCAGCTTCTTGGCGGCGAGCGCCGCCTCCATCCGCGTCATGGCCCGGCGGATGATGTCGGCGGCCGAGCCCTGGATCGGCGCGTTGATCGCCTGCCGCTCGACGCTGGCCCGCTCGGAGGGGTTGTTGGAGCGGATCTGCGGGTAGTGGCACACCCGGCCGAACAGGGTGGTGACGTAGCCCTTGTCGCGGCAGCCCTTCTTGGTGGTCTCGATGTAGTCCCGGATGCCCGGGAACTGCTCGAAATACTGCTTGATGAACGCCGAGGCCTCCTCGCGGCCGATGCCGAGCCGGTCGGCGAGGCCGAAGGCCGAGATGCCGTAGATGATGCCGAAGTTGATGGTCTTCGCCCGGCGCCGCAGGTCGGGGGTCATCTCCTTGAGCGGCACGCCGAACATCGCCGAGGCGGTCGCCGCGTGGATGTCGATCCCGTCCTCGAACGCCTTCCGGAGTTCCGGGATGTCGGCCATGTGGGCGAGCAGCCGCAGCTCGATCTGCGAGTAGTCGGCCGAGATCAGCCGGTTGCCGGGCGCCGCCACGAAGGCGCGGCGGATGCGCCGCCCCTCCTCGGTGCGGATCGGGATGTTCTGCAGGTTCGGCTCGGAGGAGGACAGCCGCCCCGTGGTGGTGGCCGCCAGCGAGAACGAGGTGTGGACCCGCGCCGTCTCGCGGTCGGCGTGGGCCTGGAGCGCGTCCGTGTAGGTGGATTTCAGCTTCGACAGCTGCCGCCACTCCAGTATTTTTTTGGGTAGGGGATGCCCGGCCTGGGCCAGCTCCTCCAGCAGGGTCGCGGGCGTGGCCCACTGGCCCGACGGCGTCTTCTTGGCCCCCGGCAGACCCATCTTCCCGAACAGGATGTCGCCGATCTGCTTCGGCGAGCCGACCGAGAATTTCTCCCCGGCATCCTCCTGGATCTCCTCCTCCAGGCGGACGAGGATCTGCGAGAAATCCCCGGACAGGCGGCTCAGCATCTCCCGGTCGACGCGGATGCCGCGCTGCTCCATCCGGGCGATCACCGGCAGCAGGGGCCGCTCCAGGGTCTCGTAGACGGCGACCCGGTGCTCGGCCACGAGGCGCGGCTTCATCATCCGCCACAGGCGCAGGGTGACGTCGGCGTCCTCGGCCGCGTAGGCCGTGGCCTTGTCGATCGCGACCCGGTCGAAGGTCACCTTGTTGCGGCCGGTGCCGGCCACGTCCGAGAAGGTGATCGGCTGGTGGCCGAGATGCCGGCGGGCCAGCTCGTCCATGCCGTGCCCGCCCTTGCCGGCGTCGAGCACGTACGAGATCAGCATCGTGTCGTCGAACGGCGCGACCTCGATGCCGTAGCGGGCGAGCACCACCCAGTCGTACTTGAGGTTCTGGCCGACCTTCAGGACCCCCGGGTTCTCGAGGAGCGGCTTCAGCCGGGCGACGGCCTCCTTCAGGGGGATCTGGCCCGGCACCGGCTCAACCACGTCGGACGGCGCGGCGCCCTCGCCGAACAGGTCGGTGGCGTCCGCCTGCACCTTGGCGGCCTGGACGTGGGCGAGCGGGATGTAGCAGGCCCGGCCGGTGGCGACCGCCAGCGAGACGCCGACGAGGCCGGCCCTGTGGGCATCGAGCGAGTCGGTCTCGGTGTCGACCGCGATCACGCCGGCCTCCTCGGCCTCGGCGATCCAGGCGTCGAGCTGCTCCAGCGATGAGACCGTCTCGTAGGCGGCGGTGTCGAACGGCGCCACGGATTCCGCGGCCCGGGCCGCCACCACGTTGCCGGGGGTCGCCTCGACGGGCGCCCGGGGCTTGGCGGGGGCGTCCGGCAGGTCGAGATCGGCGAAGGGATCGATCTCGCCGCCTTCCGGCGGGGCGGCGCCCGGCGGCCGCTCGGCCCCCGCCGCCGCGGTCTCGGGATCCGGCGGCACGGAATCGCCGAAGAACGGCACCGCGTCGCTGCCGCCGGCCGCGTTGCCGTAGCCGTGCGGCCGGGCGCCCGGCAGGAGCCGCGGGTCGGGCTTCACCGCCTCGGGGTCGACGTGCAGCATCTGGGCGATGCGGCGCGTCAGCGTGTTGAACTCCATCGCCTTGAGGAAGCCGACCAGCTTCTCGGGATTGGGCTGGGGCACGCCGAGATCGTCCAGCGGCACCGGGACGGGCACGTCCTCCATCAGCGCCACGAGCCTGCGCGACAGCTTGGCCTGATCGACGTTGGCGAGCAGCGTCTCCCGCCGCTTGGGCTGCTTGATCTCGCCCGCCCGCTCCAGCAGGGCCTCCAGGCTGCCGAACTCCTTGATCAGCGCCGCGGCCGTCTTCAGGCCGATGCCGGGCACGCCCGGCACGTTGTCGGAGGTGTCGCCGATGAGCGCCAGCGCGTCGCCGATCTGGTTCGGCTGCAGGCCCTCCCACTTGGCGACGATCGCCTCGACGTCGAGGTTGCGCTCGGGCCGGTAGCCGGGCTTGCCCTTGGCGCCCGACTCGAAGTCGTAGAACCGGACCTGCGGCCCGACGAGCTGCATCAGGTCCTTGTCGGACGAGACGATGATGACGCCCGCGCCCCGCGCCTCGGCCTGGCGGGTGTAGGTGGCGATGAGGTCGTCGGCCTCGTAGCGCTCCAGCTCCACGGCGTGCAGGCCGAAGGCGCGCACCGCGTCGCGCATCAGCGGCATCTGCCGCTTCAGATCGTCGGGCGCGTCCGGGCGGTGGCCCTTGTAGTCGGGGAACATCTCCTTGCGGAACGAGCCCTCGGACTTGTCGAAGACGATGCCGAGATGGGTCGGCATCGTGCCGGCGGCCCCGTCCTGCAGGAACTGCGCGATCTTGGTGCAGAACAGCCGCACGGCGCCGGTGGGCAGCCCGTCGGAGGGGCGCGAGTTGTACTTCTGGTCCTGGTTGATCGACTGGAAATAGGCCCGGAAGATGAAGGACGAGCCGTCGACCAGGATCACCTGATCGCCGGGTCCGACGGGCTTGGTCTCGGGGCTCGAGTCGGGCTTCGCGTCGGGCTTCGAGTCGGTCATGGGCTCAGGCGGCTCGGGGCGATCAGGAGTCGGGCGCGCGGTCCAGCTCGGCGCGGCAGGCCGCGACGAGAACGGGCAACTCGTGGTGGACGGTGAGCCAGACGATGTCCAGCGTCACCCGATGATAGCTGTGGCGATAGACGTTCCCCGCATCCGCGATCTGACGCCACGGCACGTCGGGATATCGGGCTCTCGTCTCGGCGCTCAATCGGCGGCTCGCCTCCGAGATGATCTCCAGGCAGCGCACGACCGCGAAGTGGGTGCGCTCGTCTGCCTCGAACGTCTCGAGCGTGAATCCCGCCACGAAGCGCGCGACGCGCTCCGCGTTGGCGATCATGTCGGCGCAGGCGGCCCGCTCGCGTTCAGAAGGCGGAAACGGCATCGCGCTCCGCGTGCGTGCGAACCCGATCCTTCAGGGCCGCCCGATCCGCGACGTCGACCCGGATCGGAAAGAGATCATCGATGAAGTGGCACAGACCGACATAGCCGAAGAGACCGCCCACGACCGACACATCGATCTCGATCATCACGTCGAGATCGCTGTCGGCCCGCGCCTCCCCCCGGGCAACCGAACCGAACAAGGCCGCGTGCAGCACGCCGCGGCGGCGCAGTTCCGCCTCGTTGGCGCGCAGGATGTCGAGGGCGGCGAGCTTGTCCATGGCGGCGGGACCGGAGGGAATCGGCGGCCGCCAGCATAGCAGAACCGCGGCAGCGGTGGATCAGGCCGCGAGCTCGCGCCCGAGCGCCTCCACCCGGCGCAGGTCGTCCACGAAGGCCGCGTAGGCCTCCGCCTTCGCCTCGTCCGGCAGCCGGAGCAGGTAGGAGGGGTGGACCGTGATGAAGCCCTGGAAGCGGTTGTCGTGCCGGTCGAAGCGGAACGGGCCGCGCGCCCGCGTGATCGGGATCGCCTTGCCGGTCAGCGCCAGGACGGCGGTCGCGCCGAGCGCCACCACGAGCTTCGGGCCGACGAATTCGAGTTCCCGGTCGAGCCACCACCGATAGTGGCTGACCTCGCCGGCGGTCGGCTTCTGGTGGATGCGGCGCTTGCCGCGCTCCTCGAACTTGAAGTGCTTGACCGCGTTCGTCAGGTAGCTCGCGCCCCGGTCGATCCCGGCCTCGGCCATGGCGCGGGAGAGCAGCTGGCCGGCGGGCCCGACGAAGGGGCGGCCCTGCCGGTCCTCCTGGTCGCCGGGCTGCTCGCCCACGAAGGCCACCGTTGCGCCGACCGGGCCCTCGCCGAGCACGGCCTGGGTGGCGCCGGGGACCAGCGGCTCGGTCCGGCGGATGATCGCGTTCAGCTCCTCCAGGGTCTTCGGATCCTGGTCGGCCATGGCGGCGACGGCCCGGGCGGGTTCGCGGCGTGTGGGCAAGGTCGGCTCCCTCTCGATCATGGCTACGGTGCGCCCGGCCGCCGCCCGGACCAGGGCGGGGATCGCGGCCGTCTCGGGCATGTTGTGCCAGTACTTCTTGGGCATCTCCGCCCGCATGGCCTTCAGGTTGGTGCGGGCCGGGTTGAACGTGCTCTCGTAGTAGGTCTGCCAACCCGCCTCGAAGCCGTCGCCCTCGGGGAGCTGCGCGCGGTCCCCGGCCGGCCCGAAGGTCAGGGTCTCGGTGTCCCAGTGGGCGGATCCGTCGGGGGTCAGGATCGACCAGCGCATCCCGCGGAAGCGATTCACGAAGAACGGCGCCGCCGCCTCGAGGATGTGGTGGTCCGGCTCGAACCACGCGACGTAGCGTTCGCCGTCCGGTCCCTCCGCCCGGCGGAAGCGCAGGAAGGCGTGCATCTTGTGGAGGTCGCGCCCGATCGCCTTCGCCATCCGGTGCAGACGGTGGACCAGCGGGTCGCTGCCGACCTCCATCAGGTGCCGCTCGCCGCGGCAGACCCGCCAGACCAGCGCGTAGAGCAGGCCGTAGCGCTCCGGATCGCGGTGAGGGATCACCTGCGGGATCAGGCTGGCGACGGCCTTCGGCAGGACGAGCGGCGCTCCGGCGGCCGGCTCCCCGTCGCCGCTGAACAGGCCGGGCGAGTCCGTCACCGACCACGTCACGGCTCCGGGCGCGACGCCCTGCGCGACGAGGCTCCGGACGGCCTTGCGGAAACCGTCGAGATCGGCGCCGGGGCGCAGCGTGACGGCGCGCGGCGACCGTGGATCCGCCCCGTCACCGCGGGGCGAGGGACGCGGCGCGTGCCCCGCCCCCATCAGAACAGGCTCAGCTGCGCCGCGGGCTCGACCAGCCGCGCCCGGAGGTCGAGCCGGTCCGTGAGCGCGACGGGGCGATGATCGGCGGCCACGAGGAACGGCCGCGCCCGCTTCAATCCGGAGGTCAGCCGGGCGACGTCGTCGAGGCGCAAGGTCGCGTGGCGGCGCGCCCGGATGATCTTGTCGACCGCCCGCGCCCCGAGCCCCGGCACCCGCAGCAGCCATTCCCGGTCGGCGCGGTTCACGTCCACGGGGAACTTGTCCCGGTGCTTGAGCGCCCAGGCGAGCTTCGGGTCGATGTCGAGGGCCAGCATCCCGCCCTCGGAGGCGTCGGCCACCTCGTCGGGGGTGAACTCGTAGTACCGGAGCAGCCAGTCGGCCTGGTACAGGCGGTGCTCGCGCTGCAGCGGCGGCGGCTTCGGCGGCAGGATCGCGGACCCGTCCGGGATCGGGCTGAAGGCGGAGTAGTAGACCCGCTTCAGGCCGACGCTGCCGTAGAGGAGCGCGCTCTTGCGGATCAGCGCCTCGTCGGTGGTGGCATCCGCCCCGACGATCACCTGCGTCGAGTGGCCGGCCGGCGAGAAGCGGCGCTTCTCCGCCTTGGCCTGCACGATGCGCTCGCCGATCTGCGCCATCGCCCCCTGGATCGCGGCGCCGTCCTTCTCGGGCGCGAGCCGCTCCAGGCTCGCCTCGGTCGGCAGCTCGACGTTGATCGAGAGGCGGTCGGCGTAGAGGCCGGCCTCCTCGATCAGCCAGGGGCTCGCCTCCGGGATCGACTTGAGGTGGATGTAGCCGGCGAAGCCGTGGTCGCGCCGCAGCGACTTCGCCACGCGGGTCAGGAGTTCCATCGTGTGATCCGGCGACTTGATGATGCCGGAGGAGAGGAACAGGCCCTCGATGTAGTTGCGCCGGTAGAAGTTCAGGGTGAGGTTCACGACCTCCTCCACGGTGAACTTCGCCCGCCGCACGTTCGAGGAGCGCCGGTTCACGCAGTAGGCGCAGT
Source organism: Methylobacterium sp. PvP105 (assembly GCF_017876975.1). Lineage (NCBI taxonomy): Bacteria > Pseudomonadati > Pseudomonadota > Alphaproteobacteria > Hyphomicrobiales > Methylobacteriaceae > Methylobacterium > Methylobacterium sp. PvP105. The sequence goes on from NZ_JAGIPA010000001.1 coordinate 4,927,925, forward strand.
CGAACAGGCACCAGTTGGTCAGCAGGATCTTGAGGAGCGAGACGCACCGTCCGTCCGGCGTGTAGGCGTGGCAGATCCCGGCGCCGGTGGTCGACCCGAGCCCGTCCTTGCCGGCCGCCCGCTTCGGCGCGGCCGAGGAGGCGCAGGAGGCGTCGTACTTGGCCGCGTCCGCGAGGATGCGCAGCTTCTTGGCCAGGGTCTCGTCCATCGAACAGACAATGAACAACGCGGCGGAAGGTGCAAGGCCGGCGCGGCCCTCGCCCCGGGCCGCGATGCCGCACCCGTCACGCAGGCGCGTCGGGTTCTTCGGTCTCCCGGTCGACCACCCGGCGGGCGAGGCCGTAGGCGAAGCCGGCCCGGGCCAGGGCGGCGAGGTCCCGGTCGCGGTGCGCCGCCCGCTGATCCGGGCGGCGATACGGGCCGAGGCGTCGCCGCTTGGCGTAGGCCTGCGCGGCTTGCTCCTCGACCGCGTCCGCCTCCCCGACCGGCAGGGCGTCGCGCTCCGCCAGCATGGCGGCCTCGACGACGTCGCGCGGGACCCCCTTGGCGGCGAGCTTGGCCGAGACGCCGCGGCTCGACGTGCCGCGGCGGCGCAGGGTGGCGAGGCGGGTATCGGCGAAGCGCGCGTCGTCCACGAGGCCGGCCGACACCGCCCGCGCCACGGTCGCCGTCACGAGTTCGGCGAAGCGTTCGGGATCCTCGCCCCGGGCCCGCGCCCGCTTCTGCACGCGGCGCGCGAGCGTCCGGCGCAGCATCTCGGTCGAGGCGCTGTAGCGCTCTAGGTAGTGGAGCGCCGCCCGCTCGAGCCAGGCCGGGCTCACGGGGCCGGGCGGCTTGATCTCCCGGTCGCGACGTTCTGGCGCAGATCCTGCAACGAATGGAGATTTCACCGGTTCTTCACGATCTCGACAGGTTTGCGTTCCATGACTCGGGTATGGAACGCGCGCAACGCGACAGGCTCGGCCATGGCCCGAACCACCGTTCTTCGCCCGGCACTCCGCAGGGCCGATGGCACCGGCGGCTGCACGGCGCGGCGGCTATTCTGATGCGGCGCGAGTGGCTCCTGGTCCTCGTGGCCCTGGGGCTCGCCGCGGCCGCCGCCGCGATCGTCTACCTGTCACGCCCGAACACCCTCACGGTGGCGGTGGGCCCGCAGGACGGGCCCGAGGCCGCGCTGATCGAGGCCTACGCCGGCGCCCTCGACCGGGCCCGGGAGGATGTCCGGCTCAAGGTGGTGCGCTACGGCGACGTGCGCGACAGCGCCCTCGCGCTGCAGCGGAACAAGGCCGACCTCGCGGTGGTGCGGCCGGACGTGTTCCTGCCCGAGAACGGGCTGACCCTGGCGATCCTGCACGACGAGGCCCTGGTCATCGCGGCGCCCGAGGCGGCCGATATCGACGACGTGCCCGCCCTGGCGCGCAAGCGGCTCGGCATCGTGGTCCGCCACAGCGCCGACCTGTCGTTCCTCACGAACCTGCTCTCCTTCTACGACCTCGTGCCGGACAGCGCGGGCGAGGACGCGGCGGAGGCCGGCCACGCCGCCGAGGCGGAGCCCGGTCACGTGGTCGTGGTGCCCCTGAAGGTCGGCGACGTCACGGCCGCGCTCGCCGAGAAGCGCGTCGACGCCGTGGCGGTGATCGCGAGCCCGGCCTCCAAACCGGCCGCCGCGGTGGTCCGCGCCGTCGAGCTGGGCTCGCCGGACCGGAAGGTCGGGTTCGTCTCGATCCCTGACGGCGACGCGATCCTGCAGCGCTTCCCCGAGCTGCAATCGGTGACGATCCCGGCCGGCACCTTCGGCGGCCGTCCGAAGCGGCCCGACGAGGAGATCAAGACCGTCGGCGCCTCCTATCGGCTGATGGCCCGGGGCACGGTCAGCCGCGTCGCGGTCGCCTCGGCGACGCAGCACCTGTTCGAGTGGCGCTCGCGGCTCGCCTCGACCGCGCCGGTGGCCAAGCTGATGAAGGCGCCGGACTTCGACACGACGGTGGCGGCGACCTCGGCCCGCCTGCCGAACCACCCCGGCGCCGTCGACTATTTCGAGCGCGAGCAGCAGACCTTCCTCGACCGCTACGAGGACTACATCTACCTGTTCGCCTTCTTCGGCGGCACGATCGGCTCCGGCTTCGCCTGGATCGGCCAGCGCCTCGCCCGCAAGCGCCGGGAGCGCGTCGATTTCGTCCTCGACCGGCTGCTCGACATCATGCGCGAAGTGCGCGCGGCGACCAGCGCCGCCGAACTCGACGCGATCGCGATCGAGACCGACGGGCTGGTGGCCGACGTCGTCTGCTACGCCCGCGAGCGCAGCATCGACGCGCGGACGGTCAGCGCCCTGATCCTGGCGGTCGACGGCGTGCACGCGGCCATCGCCGACGCGCGGCGTCAGACGAGCGAGACCGAGCCCCGGGCCGCGACCCGCAACCGCACGGCGCGGCTGCTCGCCCTCGACCTGCCGGCCGCGGAATAGCGGCGGGCGCCGCATGGCTGGCGGCGTAGGGATATCATGCTAACGGGAACCATGTTCGATCCCGTCGCCGCCCTCGATACGGTCCTTGAGAACCTCGACCGCGAGGCCCGCGAGCCCACCAAGCTCCGGGCCGCGCTGGTGCCGCAGCTGCGCCGGGTGATCGAGGAGGGCCACCGGGCCGCCGAGGCGCAGCTCCTCGAGGATCGCAACGGGCTGCTCTGCGCGCAGACGCTGTCGAACCTCACCGACGCGGTGGTCCGGGCGATCCACGACGCCGTGGTCTGGCGGCTCTACCCCAACGACAACCCGTCGACCGGCGAGCAGCTCGCCGTGGTCGCCACCGGCGGCTACGGCCGGGGCACGATGGCGCCGGGCTCGGACATCGATCTGCTGTTCCTGCTGCCCTACAAGCAGACCGCGTGGTCCGAGAGCGTCGTCGAGGGGATGCTCTACGTCCTGTGGGACCTGAAGCTGAAGGTCGGTCACGCCACCCGCTCGGTCGAGGAGTGCCTGCGCGAGGCGCGGGCCGACATGACGATCCGCACCGCCCTCCTGGAGGCGCGGTTCCTGTTCGGCACCCGTGTCCTCTACGAGGAGCTCGTGACGCGCTTCGACGCCGAACTCGTGGTCGGCTCCGCCGCCGAGTTCGTGGAGGCGAAGCTGCGCGAGCGCGACATGCGCGTGTCCAAGGCCGGCACCTCGCGCTACCTCGTCGAGCCCAACGTCAAGGACGGCAAGGGCGGCCTGCGCGACCTGAACACGCTGTTCTGGATCGCCAAGTACACCTACCGGGTCCGCGACCAGATCGAGCTCGTGAGCGCCGGCCTGTTCACCCCGGAGGAGTACGCGCTGTTCGAGCGCTGCGAGGAGTTCCTGTGGCGGGTGCGCTGCCACATGCACTTCGCCACGAAGCGCGCCGAGGAGCGCCTGTCCTTCGGCCTGCAGCCGCGGATCGCCGAGCGCTTCGGCTACGAGGCCCGCGGCGGCCTCTCCGGCGTCGAGCGCTTCATGAAGGCCTATTTCCGCATCGCCAAGGATGTCGGCGATCTCACCGCCATCGTCTGCGCGGAGCTGGAGGCGCGCCACGCCAAGCGCACGCCGGTGCTCGACCGCTGGATCGGCCGGTTCCGCGACCGCTTCCGGGCGACCGCCATGGAGGCGGAGGATTTCTGGATCGACCACGGCCGGGTGAACCTGCGCGCGGAGGACGCCTTCGAGCGCGACCCGGTCAACCTGATCCGGCTGTTCTGGCTCGCCGACCGGCACAACCTCGCGATCCACCCGGATGCCAAGCGGCTGGCCAACCGGTCCCTGCGCCTCGTCAACCCGTCGCTGCGCGTGGACCCCGAGGCGAACCGGCTGTTCGTCGAGATCCTGACCTCGCGGAACGCGCCGGAGGAGGCGCTGCGCGAGATGAACGAGGCGGGCGTGCTCGGCCGTTTCATCCCGGATTTCGGCCGCATCGTCGCGATGATGCAGTTCAACATGTATCACCACTTCACCGTGGACGAGCACCTGCTGCGCTCGGTCGGCGTGCTGGCGGACATCGAGTCGGGCCGTGCCCAGGAGACCTACCCGCTGGTCTCGCGCCTCGTGCACTCGATCCACAACCGCACCGCGCTCTACGTGGCGATCCTGCTGCACGACATCGCCAAGGGCCGGCCGGAGGATCACTCCATCGCGGGCGCCGCCATCGCCGAGAAGCTCTGCCCGCGCTTCGGCCTGAACCAGGCCGAGACCGAGACGGTGCGCTGGCTCGTCGAACACCACCTGCTGATGTCGATGACCGCGCAGAGCCGCGACCTCTCGGACGCCAAGACCATCGAGCGTTTCGCCGCGAGCGTGCAGAGCCTGGAGCGGCTGAAGCTCCTGACCATCCTGACGGTGGCCGACATCACCGCCGTGGGGCCCGGCGTCTGGACAGCCTGGAAGGGCACGCTGCTCCGCACGCTCTACGACGAGACCGAGGTCTACCTGTCGGGCGGCCATTCCGAGATCGCCCGCACCGACCGGGTGCGCCTCGTCCAGATGGGCCTGCGGGAGCAGCTGCCCGGCTGGGGCTCGGAGGAGTTCGACACCTACGCGGCCCGCCACAGCCAGGCCTACTGGCTCAAGGTCGACGGCACGCGCCAGCTCAAGAACGCGATCTTCCTGCGCGACGTCGTGCGCGACGGGCGGACCAGCGCGACCGACGTGGCCCTCGATCCCGTCCGGGGCGTGACCGAGATCACGGTCTACTCGCCGGACCATCCCCGCCTGCTCGCCATCGTCACCGGCGCCTGCGCGGCGGCCGGCAGCAACATCGTCGACGCGCAGATCTTCACCACCACGGACGGGTTCGCCCTCGACACGATCTTCATCTCCCGCGCCTTCGAGCGCGACGACGACGAGCTGCGGCGGACCAAGCGCATCACCGCGGCGATCGAGCGGGCGCTCAAGGGGGAGATCAAGATCGCCGACCTCGTGGCCGACAAGCACCCGCCGACGAGCACCCGCGCCAAGACCTTCCCGGTCCCGCCGGACGTCATCATCGACAACGCCCTGTCGAGCCGGGAGACCGTGGTGGAGATCACCGGCCTCGACCGGCCGGGCCTGCTCTACGAGCTGACCACCGCCTTCAGCCGGCTGTCGCTCAACATCACGTCGGCGCACGTGGCGACCTTCGGCGAGCGCGCCGTGGACGTCTTCTACGTCACCGACCTGACCGGCACGCGGGTGACGCAGCCCGACCGGCAGGCCGCGATCCGGGCCGCCGTGATGGACGTGTTCGCGCACGACGTCGCGACCCTCAAGGCCGAGGGTCTGGAGGCGCTCGTGGCGGCGCCGCCGCCGCGCGAGGCGTGAGCGTGCGGGTTGATTTCGCGGCCCCGTGGCCAGATATCAGCGCCGATTCCATCATCCCTCACCGATTCCCGCCCACGACTGAAACGTGATGACGAGCAACGACATGCCCCAGGATGACCAGCGCCAGACCACGGTCGAAGCCGGTGCCGGCGCGGCCCAGGATCCCGCGCCCGCGGGTCAGGGCAGCGAGTCGGCCACCGTCGATCCGGTCGCGGAGGCCCTGGCCCTGCTGACCGCCGAGCGCGACGAGCTCAAGGACCGGACGCTGCGCACCCTCGCCGAGATGGAGAACCTGCGCCGCCGGACGGAGCGCGAGGTCGCCGACGCGCGCGCCTACGCGGTGACCAACTTCGCCCGGGACGTGCTCAACGTCGCCGACAACATCCGCCGCGCCCTCGATAGCGTCCCGGCCGACGCGAAGGCCACGGCCGACGGCGCCCTGAAGGGGCTGATCGACGGGATCGAGCTCACCGAGCGCGACCTCGCCAAGACCCTCGAGCGCCACGGCGTCAAGATCGTCGAGCCGCAGGGCCAGAAGTTCGACCCGAACCGCCATCAGGCGATGTTCGAGGTGCCGAACGCGGAGGTTCCGGCCGGCACCGTCGTGCAGGTCGTGCAGGCGGGCTACGTCATCGGCGAGCGCGTGCTGCGCCCGGCCCTGGTCGGCGTCGCCAAGGGTGGCCCGAAGGCGGCCGCCAACCCGGCCGACGCCGCCTGAGCGGTCACCGCGGCGTGCCCTACTGACAGGGCAGTGCCGCGGCGAAATCCGAGATGAACTGCGCGGTCTGGCGGGTCTGGGCCGGCGCGGCCGGATCCCGGGCGACGAGCCCCGCCTCGACGCGGAGGCGGTGGTTGCAGGCGCAGGTCGGCAGCGTTCCCGCGGTCGGCTCGGGGGAGCAGGCGTCGTGGTGCGCGCAGGCGAGGTCCAGCGCGTCGATCGGCGGGTAGCCGGGGCCGCGGCTGCCGGGGCCGCAGAAGTTCCCGTAGATCAAGATGGCGCCCCGCCCGGCGGGCCCGGGCGGGACGATCTCCTGGGCCCGCGCCGGGACGGCGCAGGCGGCGAGCGCGACGGCGAGCAGCCTTGTCGTGAGGGAGGTCGTGCTGGGAATGCTCACGGCCGATCCTCTCGGAGAGAGACCCTGGTCCCGCGGGGCGCGACCCGCGCGGTATCCGGCTTCACCGACAGCCCTCGGCCGTGGACAGGCTCGCGCGGCCGACGGATTCGCGAAGCCGAACGCCGGGCATTGCGGCCCAGCCCGGCCGTCCCGTCAAGCTCTCGGCCTGCGAATACTACTCAGAATCGGTAATTCACACCGGCCCGGACCAACGCGAGGCCGGAATCCTGTTTGCCGGCGCCATAAAATGCCGGAACACTGGCGTTGTAGTACGTGGCGGCGGTCGTTCCGCGGCCGAGATGGAGGTAGAGGGCCTCCACCTTGGCGGAGAGCTTCTCGGTGAAGGCGTACTCGATGCCGCCGCCGGCCGCGTAGCCGGTCCGGTCGGTCGACGGCAGGGTGTAGGGGTAGGAGGCCGCGTAGGTCGAGCGCGCCCCGCCGCCGTACGCGAAGCCGCCGGTGCCGTAGACGAGGACCCGGTCGAACGCGTAGCCGAGCCGGGCGCGGACCGTGCCGAAATAGTCGAGGCTCGGTCGGACGCTGTAGTACGGCGCGGTGCCGAGATAGGCGGCGTCCGCCTTGGCGAAGGCCGTCCCCTGGATGTCGGTCTCGACGCCGACGACGACGCCGGAACCCGGCGTGAACTGATAGTTGTAGCCGACCTGGCCGCCGCCGGCGAAGCCGCCGGACCGGCCGCCGCCCGTGACGGTGCCGTAGGTGGGGTCGGTGAAGCCGCCGCTGCCGGTCGGGAACGCGTACCCGGCGTTCACGCCGGCGTAGAAGCCGGTCCAGGTGAAGACCGGCAGCGACGGCGGCGGCGGCGGCGGCGCGCGGCGGGGCAGATCCGCCGCCTGGGCGGCGAGGGCCAGGCAGCCGAAAGCGGCGCCCGCGAGGGCTGCGTGAATTCGAGCGTTCATGGGTGTCTCGTTCTGGAACGCGGCGGCGCCGCGGGATCAGAGGGCCAGGAGGAGCAGGCCGACGACGGTCACGGACAGGATCAGGCAGAGGGCGAGATCGAGGATGGCCGCTCCGCCGCAGGTCGGCACAGCGCGGGCGCTCCCGGAGACGAACAGGGCGTTCACGACCGGACCCACTGGTTCTCGTCGGAACGGGCCGCGATCCTCGCGGTCCGCGCGGCGCGCCCGGGCACGACGGCGTTCGAGGGTGCCGCCGCCCCGCCTGAGGGGAAGGCGGGAGCGGCGGCCTGCGGCGCCCGCGATGAACTGGCGCGGTGGACCGTTTCCGCGACAGCGACACCGAGGACGGGCAGCGAGAGCGCGGCGACGACGCAGACGAGGCGCCGGAGCCGCGGAAGGGTGTCGCTCGGGCGCGGGCGGCCCGCCGGGGCCACGGGCAGCGTGAGCGGCGGCAGGGACTTCGCCACGAGGATGCGCGTTTCAACCGTCATCGGCCGGTGCCTCCGGACTGGCGTGGGAAATTTGACCACGAGATCGGTGTACGTGTGCAAAAATCCCACGTCAACGCGAAAAGAGCGGTCGCGTGTGCGCCGCCACACTTGGTGGGATTGTATCCCACGACGCGAGCCGTCACGATGCGCCGATGTCTGAGACTGCCGATACACCGCGAGAGGGCGCCAGCCTGCACGCGCCGCTGGCGCGGCTGCTGCGCCCTCTCGTGCGCCTGCTCGTCGCCCGCGGCATCACTTTCCCGGCGCTCACGGACCTGCTGCGCGAGCTCTACGTGAACGTCGCCGAGTACGACTTCGCTCTCACCGGCAAGGAGCAGACCGACAGCCGCGTCTCCCTCCTCACCGGCATCCACCGCAAGGAAGTTCGGCGCCTGCGGGGCGCCGGTGCTCCGGTCAGCGCCGTGCCGGCGGTCGTCTCCCGCACCAGTCGGATCATCGCCCGCTGGATCGCCGACCCGACCTTCACCGATCCGCAGGGCCAGCCCCTGAAGCTCCCGCGCACGGCCGAGGGCGGCGCGCCCTCGTTCGAGTCGCTGGTCGCGGGCGTGACGCGGGATCTCCGGCCCCGCGCTGTCCTCGACGAGTGGCTCGACCGCGGGCTGGCCTTCACCGATCCGCAGGACCGGATCGTGCTGGCGGAGGCCGCCTACGTCCCCCGTGGCGACGGCGCCGAGGGGCCGCAGCTCTACTATTTCGGCCGCAACCTGCACGACCACATCGCGGCCGCGGTCGCCAACATCGTCGGCGACGCGCCCCGCTTCCTGGAGCGGGCGGTCCACTACGACGGATTGTCCGAGGACCTCGCGATCAGGCTCGAGGAACGCGCCCGCGAGATCGCCATGGAGGCGCTGCAGCAGGCCAACCGGGAGGCGCACGCCGCCTGCCAGACCGATCCCGGCGGCACGCATCGCTGGAACTTCGGCCTCTACGTCTACACCGAGGCGGCGCCGCCGGCGCGGCAAGCGGACGAGCGGTGAGAGGCCGGCCGGTGCGCGCCTCGCTCAACCGCCGGTTCGTCCTGCGCCTGCTCGCTGGCGCCGCGACCCTGCTGCCCGGCACGATCCGGTCGCAGGAATCGCCGCGCGACCAGGGCATCGGCGGCACCGGCATGATGCGGACCGACGAGCCGCGGAACGGGTCCCTCGGCGAGGGCGACCGCGGCATCGGCGGCACCGGCGTGATCGGCACGATCCGCCGCTTCGGCTCGATCGTCGTCAACGACCTGCGCATCGCCTACCCACCCGAGGTGGAGGTGCGCATCGACGGCACGGCCGCGAGAGCCGCCGACCTGAAGATCGGGCAGGTCGTCCACGTGGTGGCGCGGTCCGAGGGCGGCGGGCTCGCCACGCGGCGGATCGACGTCACCAGCGAGGTGGTCGGGCCGGTGGAATCGGTCGCGCCGGGGCGGCTCGTGGTGCTCGGGCAACGGGTCTCGACCGCCGGTCTCAGCGGCGCGTGGCAGCCGGGCGCGCGGGTCGCGGTGAGCGGGCTGCGCCGGCCCGACGGCGTGATCGTGGCGAGCCTGATCGAGCCGCGGGATTCCGGTCCCGACCGCGTCGCCGGCCCGGTGCGGCGTCTCGCGGGCGGCCTCGGGATCGGCGGCCTCCGGCTCGCGGGCGCCGACGCCCTGCCGCCGGGCAAGCGCGCCCTGGTGACGGGCCGTGCTGCGAACGGAGTCCTCACCGTGACCAGCGCCGCGCAGGTCGGCCTGCCCTTCCCGCCGGGTCTGAAGCGGGTGTCGATCGAGGCCTATATCGGCCGGGCCGGCAGCGGGCTCGACATCGGCGCGGGCTACGCCGTGGCGGGCCGTCCGGTCGCGCGGGTTCCGCGCGACGGGAGCGTGCGGGCGGTGCTGACCGCGGCGATCGCGCGGGACGGGGACCTGACGGTGGAGCGGCTGCGGATCGAGAACCGCGTCGCGCCCGAGCCGCAGCAACCGGACGCCCCGCGGTTCGAGCGGGAGCGCGACCGGCTCGACCTGCGCAACCTCCCCGACGAGTTGCCCGGCCGCTTCGGCGCCGGGTCCGGCGGCCGCCAGGGTGGCCTGGGCGGCATCGGCGAGCCGCGCGGCCCCGCGATCGACACCCGGCCGGGCGGTGCGGTCGTCCCCGGATCGGAGGGCCCCGGCGGCTTCGGGGCGCCCCGCGGCGGCTTCGGCGGCGCGCCGTCCGCAGGCCCCGGGGCGTTCCCGGTCGGACCCGGGGGCTTCGGCGGGCCGCCCGGCGGACCCGGCCCGGCCCCGGGCGGAGGCGGCTTCGGCGGCGGCTTCGGCGGTCCTGGCGGTCCCGGCGGTGGTCGACGCTAGGGCAGCGTGTGCTGAGCACCGGAGCGCGCGGGACAGGGACGCTTCAGGCCTCCGCCTCCCGATCGAGCAGCGCGCGCTTGCGCGCGACGCCCCAGCGATAGCCCGACAGGGCGCCGTCCGAGCGCACGACGCGGTGGCACGGAATGGCCACCGCGACCGGGTTCGCCCCGCAGGCCTGCGCGACGGCGCGCGTCGCCGTCGGAAGGCCGATCGCCCGGGCAATCTCCGCGTAGGTCGCGGTGGAGCCGACCGGGATCTCGCGCAGCGCCGCCCAGACCCGCTGCTGGAACGCCGTGCCGCGAATGTCGAGCGGCAGGTCGAGGCCGGTGCCCGGGGCCTCCACGAACCCGATGACCTGCGCCATCCAGCCCTCGAAGGCCGGGTCGCCGCCCTCGATCTCCGCGGCGGGGAAGCGGTCCTGGAGATCGTGCAGGAGCGGCTCGGGCGCGTCCCCGAGGAGGATCGCGCAGACGCCCGCCTCGGTGGCGGCGACGAGGATCGCCCCGAGGCTGCAGGCGCCGATGCCGAACCGGATGCGCAGGCCCGCGCCGCCCGTCCGGTAGGCGGCGGGCGCCATGCCGAGGCGCGGCGCGCCACCCGCGTAGAACCGGCTCGCCGCGCCGTAGCCGGCCTCGTAGAGCGCCTCCGTCACCGACGCGGCGCCGGGCAGCCGCCGCGCCACCGCGGCGGCGCGGTGGGCGGCCGCGTAGGCCTTGGGGGTCACGCCGGTGACGTCCTTGAAAACCCGGTGGAAGTGGTAGGCGCTCAGGCCGGCGGCGCGCGCGAGCGCGGCGAGGGACGGCATCGTCTCGGCTGTCTCGATCGAGCGGCAGGCGCGGGCGACCGCCTCGGCCCGGCGCTCGGCGAGGGCGGGCTCGTCCGGACGACAGCGCCGGCACGGCCGGAAGCCGGCCGCCTCGGCCTCGGCGCAGGTCCGGTGGAAGCTGACATTCTCGGGGCGCGCCGCGCGCGCGGCGCAACTCGGCCGGCAGTACACCCCGGTGGTGCGGACCGCGTACACGAAGGTGCCGTCGGCCCGCGCGTCGCGGGCGGCGAGGGCTGCCCAGCGCGCGGCATCGTCGGGGTCTGTCGCGGGTACAGGGCTCATGGCGGCGGCACTATGCGGCTTGGCGTAGGCGTTGAGGAGGGGCATGACGGGGCCTGCCGGGTGGTGGATGACGCGCGCAGGACTGTGTCGGTCCGCTGCCGCGCCGGCATCCCGCTCCTTGCGGCCGAATTCGATATCCGCGGCGGCCGCCGGGACGGGCGTTTCGCCCCCACGAGTGCGCCATGGCTTCGACTACGCCCGACCACATCCATGTCGGCCAGGACGGTTGGCTGTTCCTGAAGACGGGAACGAACGACGTGCTCGGCCAGTACGAGCGGCCGGAGGAGACGACCGAGCTGATCTGGCAGTGGCGCAGCCTCGTGACGACGCGGGAGCGGCGCCTGCGCGCCCAGGGGATCCTGTACCGCCACGTCGTCGCCCCGGAGAAGCTGATGATCTACGATCACCGGCTCGACGGGCTCGCCATCCGGCCGAGCGCGTCGCCGGCCTACCGGCTCCTCCACAGCGAGCCCCCGGCGGGCCGTTTCCCGGGTCCGGTCGGTCTGTACGCGGCCTGGCGCCGACGGAAGCGCTGGCAGCAGACCTGCATCGACCTGGTCACGCCGATGCGGGCGCAGCGCGACGCGGCCGACCTCTACTGCCGGACCGACACCCACTGGTCCGCCGACGGCTGCTATCTCGCCTACGCGGAGATCTGCCGGGCGCTGGGCGCCGAGCCCCGGCAGGATCTGCGGGAGCGGCCGTCCTTCGAGACCGACCACGACGGCGATCTGGGCAGCGCCTTCGATCCGCCCCGGCGGGCGCGCTCGCGCACCGTCCAGATGCAGCAGGACGCGGTCCGGATCTACGGCAGCCCGATCGTCGAAGCCCGGGAGAAGGCCGGCCTGCTGCACACGCTGCATGTCGGTGCGCACGTGATCTACGGGAACACGAAGGCCACCGACCCGCGCCGGTTGGCGCTGTTCGGCGATTCCTTCTCTCACGTCATGCCGTACATGCTGACGATCATGCTGGCCGAGACGTTCCGCGAGGTGCACTTCGTCTGGAGCACCTCGCTGGACTGGTCGTACATCGAGCGCGTCCGCCCCAACATCGTGCTGACCGAGGTGGCCGAGCGCTTCATGGTTCAGCTGCCCGACGACACCTTCTCGGTGGAGCGCTACGCGCAGGACCGCTTCGGGGCCGAGCTCGCGGCGGCCGGCACCTGAGGAACGGACGTGGGCTTCAAGACCGTCTCGCGTCCCGGAGCGGGAGCTCCGTCATTCCGGGACTGCGTGGCAGCGCCCGGCATTCAGAACCTCGGCGGGCCCCTTCGAGCCGGGGCTCGCCTGCGGCGCACCGGAATGGCGGTGCGTTCGTCTCACGGGTAGCGAGACCCGGCAGGGCGGCGACGCCTCTCAGGCCTGCAGCTTCGCGACCAGCGCGTCCGACAGGGCGAAGTTGACGTAGACGTGCTGGACGTCGTCCTGATCCTCGATCACCTCGACGAGGCGGATCAGCTTCTCGCCGGTCTCGTCGTCGACGTTGATGGTATTCTGCGCCTTCCAGATCAGGCCCGTGCGGGCGGGCTCACCGAAGCGCGCCTCGAGGGCCTTCGTGACCTCGCCGTAGGAATCCTGGGCGCAGATGACCTCGTGGCCGTCCTCGCCGGAACTGACGTCGTCGGCGCCGGCCTCGATCGCCGCCTCCAGCATCGTGTCGGCATCGGCCACGGAGGCGGGATAGGCGATCACGCCGACGCGGTCGAACATGAAGGCGACGGCCCCGGTCTCGGCGAGGCTGCCGCCGGACTTGGTGAAGGCCGAGCGCACGTCCGAGGCGGTGCGGTTGCGGTTGTCGGTCTGCGCCTCGACGATCAGCGCGGCGCCGCCGGGCCCGTAGCCCTCGTAGCGGATATCCTCGTAGTTCTCGCCGTCGGCGCCGGCGGCCTTCTTGATGGCGCGCTCGATATTGTCCTTGGGCATGTTCTCGGCGCGGGCCGCCAGGATCGCGGCACGCAGGCGCGGGTTCATCGCCGGGTCGGGCGTGCCGAGCTTGGCCGCCACCGTGATCTCGCGGGCGAGCTTGCCGAACACCTTCGAGCGGACGGCGTCCACCCGGCCCTTCCGGTGCATGATGTTCTTGAACTGCGAATGGCCTGCCATGACGGTTCAGACTTTTGTTCGTTGGCGAGGGCGGGCGTGCGGGACCCCGCCGTCGCGGCTGTGAGGTCGCGCCGTATATAGGCCGCCGCCTTCGGACGAAGCAACGCGCCCGCCGCCGTCCGATACAGCGTCGGCGGACAGGCTCGCCCGGACTTCGCAATCCCGTGACCGCGGAAAGAACGGCCGCCTCGGGCGTTGGCGCTGGACTTCACGCGCAGCTGGGAACCCGATGTCGAGCCGGAACGGACGCAGCACGGTCATGGTCACGGGTGCGAGCGCCGGCGTCGGCCGCGCTGTCGCCCACGAGTTCGCCCGGCACGGGTGGAACGTGGGGCTGATCGCGCGCGGCGAGGCGGGGCTGCGGGGCACGATCCGCGACGTCGAGCGGGCCGGAGGCCGGGCCCTGGCCTTCGCGGCCGACGTCGCCGACGCGGAGGCCGTCGCCCAGGCGGCCGACGAGCTGGCCGAGGCGTTCGGCGGCATCGACGTCTGGGTCAACAACGCGATGGTGACGGTCTACGCGCCCGTTCAGGAGACGAGCCCGGAGGAGTTCCACCGCGCCACCGCGGTGACCTATCTCGGCCAGGTGCACGGCACGCTGGCGGCGCTCCGCCACATGGTGCCGCGCGACCGGGGCACGATCGTGCATGTCGGCTCGGCGCTCGCCTACCGGTCGATCCCGCTCCAGGCGAGCTACTGCGCCGCGAAGGCCGCCGTGCGGGGCTTCGTCGATTCCCTGCGCAGCGAGCTGCTGCACGATCGCAGCCGGGTACGCCTGACGATGGTGCAGCTTCCGGCCGTGAACACGCCGCAGTTCGACTGGGCCCGCTCGCGGCTGCCGCGCAAGCTCGAGCCGGTGCCGCCGATCTACCAGCCCGAGGCCATCGCCCGGCACGTCTTCCGAGCGGCGCACGACGCGCCGCGGGAAATGTGGATCGGGGCCTCGGCCTGGAAGGCGATCATCGGGAACATGCTGATTCCGGGCTGGATCGACGGCTACCTCGCCCGGCACGGCTATCGCGGGGAGATGACCGGCGTGCAGGCACAGAAGAACCGCCCCGACAACCTCTACGACCCGGTGGACACCGATCCCGGCGCCCACGGCCGCTTCGACGCCCGCGCGACCGGCGACGTCGCGGCGGCCGATCCCCGCTGGCTCAAGTTCGGGCTCGCGGCCGCGCTCGGTGTCGTCGCCGGCACGATGCTGTTCGCCACCGAGGCGCACGGACGTGCGGATGCCCGCGCCGACCGCCGGCTGGGCCGACGCTAGGACCCGGGCCTTCGCGGGCCCGTCGCGCCGCCGCGAGGGCCTCGCCCACGGGGCCACGTCGCGCCCCGTGGGCGCGGGCCTCTGGGAGGATCCGGTGCCGGTCACGGACCGTCGCGATCCGGTGCGCGGCGCGCTCGCCGGCGGGGCTGCCCTGGGTCTCGGCAGCGGCGCCCGGCCGAAGGCCGGGCCACACGGCAGTCGCGATCGCATCGGGGACGGACGCCCTCTGGCCCGGTCCGACGTGACCGACATCCCGACCCTCTTCCTGAAGCACCCGGACTGGCACGTGATGTACGATCGCGATGCCGATCAGGCGCAGGCGACGGGTCGGGCTACCGGCCGGTGCCCATCGCCTCGAACGGCGCGCTCTGACCGTCCGGCGCTTCGTGCCACCGGATCAGGGCGGCCAGATCCACGACCCCGCCGGGCCACGCGACGCCCGCGAGGTGCCGATGCGGCCGCTCCGGCTCGCCGAGATCCGAGACAGCCGAGAAGGCGCCGTCGAGCCGGTGGCTCTCGGTGTACCGGCTCCGGGTCGCCAGGACCGGCAGACCGGCGGAACGGGCCGAGCTGATGCCGGCGGCCGAATCCTCGAAGGCCACCGCCTCGGAGGCCGGGATGCCCAGACCGGCGAGCGCCAGCAGGAAGACGTCGGGTGCGGGCTTCTTGCGGCTCGCCTCGTCGCCGGCCGCGATCACGTCGAAGGGCGCGGCGCCCGGCGGGAAGTTGGCGGCGAGCAGCCGGTCGACGTTCGGGCGGCTCGTCGTGGTGGCCACGGCGAGCCGGATTCCCGCCGCCCGGGCCTCGGCGATCAGCCGGGCGATCCCGGGACGCAGCGGCAGGCCGTGCTGCGCGACGAGGTCGCCGTAGGCGCGCGTCTTGCGGGCGTGGATCTCCGGCGCGCGCGCGTGGAGCGCCTCCGCGTCCGCCGGGTGCGCGCTGTCGATGAAGTGGGCGAGCCGCTCCTTGCCGCCCATGACGGCCAGCAGGTCGGCGTAGAGCGCCTCGTCCCACCGCCAGGGCAGGCCGAGCTCCGCGAAGGCGCGGTTGAACGCCTGCCGGTGCAGATCCTCCGTCTCGGCGAGGGTCCCGTCGACGTCGAAGATCAGCGCCCTCAGCACGACAGGTCGCGACCGGAGGCGCCCTCCGCGCCCTCGCGGATCGCCGCGATGCGCTCGGCGTAGGCGTCCGGGCCGCCGCTGAACACGGCGTTGCCGGCAACGAACGTGTCGGCCCCGGCGCGGCTCGCGACCTTCACGGTCTCGGGATCGATCCCGCCGTCGACCTGGATGCGGATGTCCCGGCCCGCCACCATGGCGCGCACCCGCGCCACCGATTCCATCGCGCCCTTGACGAAGCTCTGGCCGCCGAAGCCGGGATTGACGGTCATCACCAGCACGAGATCCACGAGGTCGAGCACCGGCTCGACCATGGCGGCCGGCGTACCCGGGTTGATCGCCACGCCGGCGCGCTTGCCGAGGTCGCGGATGGTCTGAAGCGAGCGGTGGATGTGCGGCCCGGCCTCGGCGTGGACCGTGATGCCGTCGGCGCCGGCCTGCGCGAACGCCGCCAGGTACGGATCCGCTGGCGCGATCATCAGGTGCACGTCGAAGTATTTCTGGGTGTGGGGCCGGAGCGCCTTCACCACCGGCGGCCCGAAGGTGATGTTGGGCACGAAATGGCCGTCCATCACGTCGAGGTGGATCCAGTCGGCCCCGGCCGCGTCCACGGCGCGCGTCTCCTCGGCGAGCTTCGAGAAGTCGGCGGACAGGATCGACGGGGCGATGACGGGTGCGAGCATGGGAGGCTTTCGGGATCGGCTCAGGCCAGCCGGCGGCGGCGCTCGACGAGCTGCATGATCATCGGTGTCAGGATCAGCTGCATCGCCAGGTCGAGCTTGCCGCCGGGGATCACGATGGAGTTGGCCCGGCTCATGAAACTGTCGTGAATCATGGAGACGAGATACGAGAAGTCGATCCCCTTCGGGTCCTTGAAGCGGATCACGACCATCGATTCGTCGGCGGTGGGAATCCAGCGGGCGATGAACGGGTTCGACGTGTCGACCGTCGGCACCCGCTGGAAGTTGATGTCGGTGAACGAGAATTGCGGGCAGATGGTCTGCACGTAGTCGGGCATGCGCCGCAGGATCACGTCGGTCACCGCCTCGGTGGAGTAGCCGCGGAACGAGCGGTCCCGGTGCAGCTTCTGGATCCATTCGAGGTTGATCACCGGCACGACGCCGATCTTCAGGTCGGCGTAGCGGGCGATGTCGACGTCCTGATCGGCGACGCAGCCGTGCAGGCCCTCGTAGAACAGCAGGTCGGAATCGGGGGGGAACGTCTCCCAGTCCGAGAAACTGCCCTCCGGGATGCCGTAGACCTGCGCGTCGTGCTGATCGTGGGCGTAGTGACGGGTCCGGCCCGTCCCGGACTCGGCGTAGCTGCGGAACACCGCCTCCAGCTCGGGCAGGAGGTTGGCCCGCGGCGCGAAGTGGGACAGTGTCGGCTCGTTCGCCATCATCGCCCGCATCGTGTCGCGGTCGAAGGCGTGGAAGCCGTCCCCCTCGATGAAGACCGCCCGCACGTCCTCGCGGCGGAAGATCTGCTCGAAGGTGTTGCGCACCGAGGTGGTCCCGGCCCCGGAGGAGCCGGTCACCGAGATGATGGGGTGCCGCGCCGACATGCCTTTACGACTTCACGGTGCGGTTATGACCGCATCAGGCCGCGCTGGCCGAAGAGCGGCGAGCGGCCGGCATCGGGCTTGCCGCCGGCATAGTAGGTGGCGACGCACGTCACCTCCTCGGTGGAGCCGCAGACCAGCGGCGCCCGCTCGTGGATGCCGTTGGCCACGATGTCGAGGATGCGGGTCTGGCCGTCGGTGGCGGCGCCCCCGGCCTGCTCGACCAGCATCGCCACGGGGGCGACCTCGTAGAGCAGCCGCAGGCGGCCGCGGGCGTAGTTCTTCCGGGCATCGCCCGGATAGAGGAACACGCCGCCGCGGGTCAGAACGCGCTGGATGTCGGCCACCAGGGAGGCGAGCCAGCGCATGTTGTAGTCCTTGTCGCGCGGCCCCTCGGTGCCGCGCTGGCAATCCTCGATATAGGCCTTCACCGGGGCGTCCCAGTGCCGGGCGTTCGAGGCGTTGATGGCGAACTCCTTGGTGGAGGCCGGCACCGACATGGCCGGGCTCGTCAGCTTGAACCGGCCCTCGGCACGGTCGAGCACGTAGGACTGGGTGCCCTCGCCGAGCGTCAGGATCAGCGCGGTGGCCGGGCCGTAGGTGACGAAGCCCGCGGCGATCTGCGTCGAGCCGGGGGTCGTGAACGAGGCCAGCGGGTTCGCGGGATCCTTGATCGACGGCCGGATGCCGAAGATCATCCCGACGGCCATGTTCACGCCGATGTTGGAGGAGCCGTCGAGGGGGTCGATGGCGACGGCCAGAGGCGCGTCCGGGTTCAGGCGCATCACCTCCTCGGCCTCCTCGGAGGCGACCTCGGCGACCGGGGCGCCCCGCAGCGCCGCGGTCACGCTCTCGTGGGCGATGACGTCGAGGGCCTTCTGGACGTCGCCGTCGCTGTTGTGATCGCCGGCCGCCGCGAGGTCGCCGCCGAGCGCGCCGCGCCCGATCCGCTCGCTGATCTCCACCGCCGACCGCGCCACGGCCGCGACCACCGCGGCGGCGTCCTTCAGCGCCGGATTGGCGTCCACGGCCTGCGCCAGGCAGGTCTCGAGGGGGGTCCCGATCGCCGCTGAAATTGCCATCGGCCTACTCCTCCTGCTCGGATCCCGTCCGCCGGGATCGCGCGTTCCGCGCCGGCTCTGTAGCGGCCGCCTCGCTGCCAGGATAGCGGTCTCTGCCGCCGGATCGACAGGAACCCGCGGCCGGGCCTTCAAGATTTCTGTGCGATCTTGTGCCATAGGACGAAAAAAACGAGATGTCCGCCGAGAAATCCGCCATGCGCAACCTCTCCCTCAAGCAGCTTCAGGCGGTCGCTGCCGTGGCCCGCCTCGGCACCATGACCCGGGCTGCGCAGGAGCTGAACGTCACCTCGGCCGCCCTCTATGCGCGCATCCGACAGCTCGAGGAGGAGGCCGGTCTGCTGCTGTTCGACCGGACGCCGGGCGGCCTCAAGCCGACGGATGCCGGCCGCGAGATGCTCTGGGCGATCGACAGCATCAACACGGTGCTGGAGACCTGCACCGACCGCCTGCGCACCCTGCGCGGCGCGGAGGGCGGGCGCGTGGCACTGGGCGTCGTCTCCACCGCCAAGTACTTCGCCCCGCAGGTGATCGCGGGCTTCGTCAAGAAGCACCCCGGCGTCGAGATCAGCCTGTCGGTGCGCAACCGCGGCCAGACCGTGGAGGCACTCCGCGGCTACGAGATCGACTTCGCCCTGATGGGCCGCCCGCCCCGGGACTTCCCGATCGAGGCCGCCACGTTCGGGCCGCACCCGATCGTGCTGATCGCGCCGCCGGGCCATCCCCTGGCGGGCAGGACCGACCTGAACCGCGAGGACCTCGCCGACCAGCCGTTCTTCCTGCGCGAGGAGGGCTCGGGCACCCGCATGGTCTTCGAGGAGTTCATGAGCGGCGTCCTGGTCAAGCGGGCGCCGCTGGACATCGACACCGGGTCGAACGAGACCATCAAGCAGGCGGTGATGGCCGGGCTCGGGATCGCGCTGCTCTCGGTGCATTCCGTGGCGGCCGAGCTGGAGAGCGGGCGCCTCGTCCTCCTCAACGTCAGGGGCCTGCCGATCCGGCGCGACTGGTACGCGGTCCGGCGCGCCGACAAGGTGCTGGGTCCGGCCGCCTCCGCGGTCTGGTCCTACCTGATGTCGGAGGGCGCGCGCAGCCTCCCGGGCGTCGCCCAGAGCGGTCTCGTGCCGGCGGGAGCCAGGGCGTGAGCGCCGGCGTCGTCGTGGCCGGGGCCGGGCAGGCCGGCTTCCAGCTCGCCGCCTCCCTGCGGGAGGGCGGGTTCGGGGACCCGATCACCCTGGTGGGCGACGAGGCCGCCCTGCCCTACCAGCGGCCGCCCCTCTCGAAGGCCTACCTCGCCGGCAAGACCGACCAGGAGGGCCTGTTCCTGCGCCCGCCCGGCTTCTTCGCCGAGCACGCCGTCGCGCACCGTCCGGGGCTCCGCGCCGTCGCGATCGACCGGGATGCGCGCCGCCTGCAGCTCTCGGACGGCACCGACCTCCCTTACGACCACCTCGTGCTCGCCACCGGCGCGCGCAACCGCCCCCTGCCGGTCCCGGGCGCCGAGCTCGCGGGCGTGCGCCAGCTGCGCGGCCTCGCGGATGCCGACGCCCTCAAGGAATCGCTCGCGACGGCCCGGGCCATCGTGGTCGTCGGGGCCGGCTTCATCGGGCTCGAATTCGCCGCCGTCGCGGCCGCGCGCGGCCTCCCGGTGACGGTGATCGAGGCGGCCGAGCGGCCCATGGCCCGGGCGGTCTCGTCCGAGATGGGCGCGTTCTTCCGCCGCGCCCACGCGGCGATGGGCGTGCGCTTCGCCTTCGGGGCCGGCGTGACGGCGATCGTCGGGCGGGACGGCCGCGCCGCCGGCGTCGCCCTGGCGGACGGACGGGAACTCGCGGCCGACCTGATCCTCGTGGGGATCGGCGTCCTGCCGAACCGGGAACTCGCCGCGGAGGCCGGCCTGCCGGCCGAGGACGGCGTGCGGGTCGACGCGTTCCTGGCGACGCCCGACCCGGCCATCTCGGCGATCGGCGACTGCGCCCGCTTCCCCATCCCCTTCGCCCGCGGGCTGACGCCGGACGGGACGGTGCGGATCGAGTCCGTGCAGAACGCCATCGACCAGGGCCGCTGCCTCGCGGCGCGGCTCACCGGCAAGCCCGCCTCCTACGGCGCGCTGCCGTGGTTCTGGAGCGACCAGGGTCCCCACAAGCTGCAGATCGCCGGCCTGTCGGGGCCCGGCGATGCCAGCGTCGTCCGCGGGACCGGCGACGCCTTCTCGGTCTTCCGCTTCCGCGACGGGCACCTGAGCGCGGTGGAATCCGTCGACCGGGCGGGCGACCACATGATCGCGCGGCGCCTGCTCACGGCCGGAACGCCGCTGACGCCCGACCAGGCGGCCGATCCGGACTTCGACCTGAAAGGTCTGGCGCTGCGGCGGCCCTGACCTCAGCCGGGGAACGCCACCGGCGCCGGCTTCTGCCGCAGGGCGATGGCCGTGGCGATCCCGAGCGCCAGGATGGTGACGGCGCACCCCAGGAGCGCCCCGAGCTGGCCGAGCCGGAGCAGCGCCTGCCCGATCACCGCGACGCCGAGCGCCTGACCGCAGAAGAACGAGAAGGCGTGGAGCGCCACCGCGGAGGCGCGGGCCTTGGGCGCGACCTCGGTGACCTGCGTCTGGTAGGTGTTGTGCAGCATGTAGAAGCCGAGGCCCATGGCGGTGAGCGCGGCGCAGTCGACCTGCCAGGAGCCCGCGAGCCCGACCACGGTGAGCGATGCGCCGCAGATCAGCCCGCCGCCGATCAGCATCCGCGGCAGGCCGAGCAGCCGCACCAGCAGCCCGACGAGCGCCGAGTAGAGCAGGCCGCCGACCGCGAACCCCGCCAGGACCAGACCGGCCTCGCGCGGGCCACCCTCCCCCCGCGCCTCGATCAGCGGCGCGAGATGCGGGAACACGCCGAAGATCGCGATCGCCTCGATGAACACCGCCGCGAACAGCACCCGCGCCCGCGGATTGCGCAGGATCGTCCGGTAGCGCGTCACCGCCTCGCCGAAGGCGGGGCGGCGGGCCGGGGCCCGGCCGGCCCGGTCGAAGCCGAAGACGGTCGCCGCACAGGCCAGGGCCGCCACCGCGGCGGTGACCGCGAAGACGCCGCGCCAGCCGATCGCCGCCTCGATCAGGCCCGCGAAGGTCGAGCCCGAGAGCTGGCCGAGGATCACCGCCACGAGGAAGCGCCCGATCGCCACCTGACGGCTCTCCATCGGCACCCGGTCGCCCAGGAGCGCCAGCGAGAGCGGGATGCAGCCGCCCGCGGCCGCCCCCGCCAGCATGCGCAGGCCGAACAGGCTGCCGATATCCGGCGCGACGCTGCACAGCGTCAGCGCGACGGCGAGCACCGCGAGGCAGGTGCTCATCACCCGCTCCTTGCCGAGCGCGTCGCCGATCGGGCCGAGCACCGGCTGGATGAAGGCGTAGGGCAACGCGAAGGCGGTGGAGAGGAGCGCCACCGTGTGGGCGTCGCTCGCGAGATCCCGCGCGAGCACGCCGACCAGGGGCTCGACCGAGCGGAGCGCGAAGGTGCTTCCGAACCCCGCGCAGGCCAGCACGAGGATCAGCCGCGGGATCGACGTGGCCGGCGGCGCGGAGACGGCCGCACGGGACGAGAGAGCCGGCTCTGTGCTGTCGGTCATGGCACGCTTCGCGACGCGGGCGGGATCAGACTCGCGGCATCGCATCTCCCTCGCCGGAGCGGAACCCCGCCGCGCGACAGATCAGTGCGCGTAGAACGCGGGATCCGAATTGTCGGTCGGGTGCGCGAAGGCCCAGCGCAGGGCCGACGACAGCGGCACGTTGTAGTTGAGGCCGCGCGGCGGCACGGGCCTCAGGAACCAGCGGTCGTACAGCGCCGTGATCTCGGGGCTCCGGTAGAGATCGGCCGTCGCCCGGTCGACCACCGCCTTGAAGGCCGGGTCGTCCTTGCGCAGCATGATCCCGTAGGGCTCCGGGTTGGACAGGGTCTCCTCGCTGACCACGTAGGCGGCGGGCTCTTTGGACTGGGCCGCGATCACGCTGAGTTGCACGTCGTCCATGACGAAGGCCGCCGCCCGGCCGGTCTCGACCATGAGGAATCCCTCCGGGACGTCCTTGGCGGCGATCACCGTGATGCCGAGCTTGCGCTCGTTGTTGGCCTTGATCAGCATCAGGATGTTGGTCGAGCCGGCGACCGACGAGACCGTCTTGCCGCGCAGGTCGTCCAGGCCGGCGATGTGCTGGTCCTTGCGGGACACGAAGCGGGTCGCCGTCAGGAAGTGCGTGTTGGTGAAGTCGACCTGCTTCTTGCGCTCGGCGTTGTTGGTGGTCGTCCCGCACTCGAGATCGACCGTGCCGTTGGTCATCAGCGGGATGCGGGACGACGAGTTGACGAACTCCATCCCGACCTCGAGGCCCGGCATCTTCAGCTCGCGCTTCACCGCGTCGGCGATCCTCAGGCAGATGTCGACCGCGAAGCCGACGACCTTCTGGTTCTGGTCCAGGTAGCTGAACGGCGTGGCGGTATCGCGCACGCCGAGGACCAGCCTGTTGTTGTCGTGGATCTTCTTGAGCGTGCCGGTGAGCTCGGCGGACTCGGCAGGGGCGGCGAGAAGGAGCGCGGCGAGGAGGGGAGCGAGCAGACGCATGGGCCGACGGGTTCCGGACGCGCGAGGGGGCCGCCCGGCGGAGTGAGCCGGCGGCGGGAGACCGGACCGCGCGCCGGAACCGCCCCCCGGCCCGAGCCCCAGCAAGAGTCCGGCCGCGCTCAGGCGGGCGCGGCCGCCTGGTGCGCCTCGGCGAGCTGCGCGTCCGCGGCCGCGACCTTCCGGGAGGCCGGGCGGGACCGGATGCGCTCCACGTAGGCGCTCAGCACCGGATCGGGCGCGACGAGGCCGAAGCCCGTCGTCCAGCCGAGGGCGCCGCCCCACAGCACGTCGGCGGCGCTGAAGCGCGCGCCGAGCAGGTACGGGCCGGGCGTCAGGGCCTCCCTCACCCGCGCGATGACGCTGTCGTAATCGGCGTAGGCCGACATGGCGCGCGGGCCCGGCTCCCGCTGAAGGTACCGGTCGATCACCGCCGGCTCGAAGCAGGAGCCGTAGAACACCATCCAGCGCAGGTAGGTGGCCCGGTCGGGCTCGGTCGGCGCCGGGGCGAGCCCCGCCTCGGGGAACAGGTCGGCGAGGTAGAGGTAGACGGCCGCCTGCTCGGTCACCAGGGCGTCGCCGTGGCGGATCGCCGGCACCTTCGCCATCGGGTTGACGGCGCGGTAGGCGTCCTGGAGATGCTCGCCGGCGCGCATGTTGAGCGCGTGCAGCCGGTACGGGACGCCGAGTTCCTCGAGCAGCACGCGCACGCCCGACGAGCGGGTATTGGGCGAATGATAGAGCTCGATGTCAGGCATACTGGCCGTTCCGTCCCGTCCGAGGATTGTCGATTCGTGGGCGTGCACGCTCTTACCGGCGAACCGACGGGTCAACCGCGGACCGGAGCGCCACTTCTCCAGGGACCGGAATCGCGGCAGGAACGTTGGGCGATTGTGCGTTGCCGCGCGTTGGGCATCCGGCCGGCACGACGCGAGCCGGGGGTTACGAGTTCTGATGGCGAAGATTCTGCTGGTCGAGGACCACGAAGAGATCTGGGATTTCCTCTCCCGGCGCCTCAAGCGGCGCGGCTACGAGGTGATCCTCGCGCATGACGGCGAGGCCGGCGTCCGGCAGGCCCGCTCGGGCCAGCCCGACGTGATCCTCCTCGACATGAACCTGCCGGTCCTCGACGGCTGGTCGGTCGCCCGGACGCTGAAATCCGGCACCGACACGCGGGCGATCCCGATCATCGCGCTGACGGCCCACGCCATGTCGGGCGACCGCGACAAGGCGATCCAGGCGGGCTGCGACGACTACCACCCGAAGCCCGTCGATTTCTCGAAGCTGCTGAGCCAGATCAGCGCCGCCCTGGGCGAGACCGCGCAGGCGAGCTGACCCGCGACGGACGCGCGACCTGTGGCCCCGAGACCCGATGTGAGTGGAGCGTGTCCGTGAGCGAGGATCCCGTCACTGCCCAGCGCCTGCGGCAGGGCCTGCCGATCTTCGTTGCGCTGGCGTCGATCCTCCTCGTCGTCGCCACGATGGCGGCCCTGTACCTGGCGCGCGAGATCCTCGTGCCGGTGACGCTGGCGATCCTTCTGAGCTTCGTCCTCGTGCCGGCGGTGCGCGTGCTGCGGCGGCTGCGCGTGCCCCGCGCCCCGGCGGTCCTGCTGGTGGTGGTGATCGTCTTCGGCGCCCTGTTCGGCATCGGCAGCCTGATCGCCAGCGAGGCGTCCCAGCTCGCCTCCGACCTGCCGCGCTACACCCAGGTGATGCGCACCAAGATCAAGGATCTGCGCGGGGCGACGGCCGGGACCGGCACGCTCTCGCGGATCGTCGACATGGTGCAGGATCTCAGCGCCACCCTGCAGCCGCCGCCGGCCGCGGAGGTCCGCGGCGAGCCCGGATCGCGCACGCATCCCCTGACGGTCGAGCTCACCCCCGCCCGCGCCAGCGTCGTCGACACGCTTCAGACCTTCGCGGGCCCGATCCTGCACCCGCTGGCCACGACGGGCCTGATCCTGATCTTCACGATCTTCATCCTGCTCCAGCGCGAGGACCTGCGGAACCGGGCGATCCGGCTCGCCGGCGGCTCGGGCGATCTGCGGCGCACGACGGCGGCGATCGACGACGCCACGAGCCGGCTGAGCCGCTTCTTCCTGGCCCAGCTCGCCCTCAACATCGCCTTCGGCCTCGTCATCGGCCTCGGACTCTGGGTGATCGGCGTCCCGAGCCCGACCCTGTTCGGCGTCCTCGCGGCGATCCTCCGCTTCGTGCCCTACATCGGCGCGGCGATCAGCGCCCTGCTGCCGCTGATCCTGGCCGCCGCCGTCGATCCCGGCTGGAGCATGGTGATCGCCACCGCGGCCCTGTTCCTCGTGGTCGAGCCGATCTGCGGCCACGTGGTCGAGCCGCTGCTCTACGGACACTCCACCGGCCTCTCGCCGGTCGCCGTCATCCTGGCGGCGACGATCTGGACGTTCCTTTGGGGGCCGATCGGCCTCGTGCTGGCCACGCCGCTCACCGTGTGCCTGGTGGTGCTGGGCCGGCACGTGGAGCGGCTCTGGTACCTCGACGTGCTGCTCGGCGATCAGCCCGCGCTGTCGCCGCCCGAGATCTTCTACCAGCGCATGCTGGCCGGCGACCCGGTGGAGGCGATCGACCAGGGCTGGCAGTTCCTGAAGGAACGCGCCCTCGTCACCTACTACGACGAGGTCGCCCTCGCGGGCCTGCTGCTGGCGCAGGAGGATCTGTCGCGCGGCACCCTGGACCGCGCGCGGCAGGAGGAGGTCGGCGCGGCGATCCGGACGGTGGTGGACCGCCTCGGCACGGCACCGGTCGGCCGCCGGTCCCGGCGGGGATCCGGCCGGGGGCCCGACACCGAGACCGCGGCGGCGCTGGCGGCCGTCGGACCCGACCGGCAGGTGGCCGGCATCGTCCTCGAGCGCGAGGACCTCGCGCCGAACTGGCGCAGCGCGACGCCGGTCCTGTGCGTGTCGAGCCGCGGCCCATTCGACGAGGCGGCGACGCTGATGCTGAGCCAGATCCTCGCGCGCCACGGGCTGGCCTCGCAGATCCTGTCCATGGCGGCGATCCGCGCCGGGGAGCGGCCCGAGAACCCGGACGGCCTCGCGCTGATCTGCTTCTCCTACCTGGAGCCGGTGAGCCTGTCGCAGATCCGGTTCACCGTCCGGCAGGCCCGGGCCGCGGTGCCGGGCGTCCGCATCATGGTCGGCTTCTGGCGGGAGCGCGATCCGGCGACGCTGGAGCGGCTGCGCCGAGCGACCTCGGCGGATTTTCTCGTGACGTCGCTCAACGAGGCGCTGTCGGCGGTGCTGGGCGCCTGCCGTGAACCCGCGCCGCCCCGGCTCGTCCCGGCGCCCGTGGGCACGCCCTCCGAGGCGGCGCGGCCCGCCGCGGCATGAGCTCGTCGCGCGACACCGCCGCTGGGGATACAAGGTCGACTTCGGCCGTCCGGCCGCTAATCTCGCGCACGCATTTCGTGATCGACCGCGCGCAGAGGTCTTTCCCGGCCTGGAAGGTGACGACCGCCTCGCATGTCTGAGACGCCAGAAACGCCGCCCTCCGGGCCGAGTCCGCCGATCCGGGACAGCGCCCCGAGCGACATCAGCGACCGCAAGAGCGACATCTTCTTCGCGGCCGTCGAGACGACGCGGATGCCGATGATCGTCACCGATCCGCGCCAGCCCGACAACCCGATCATCTTCGCCAACCGGGCATTCCTGGCGATGACCGGCTACACGCCGGAAGAGCTGATCGGGCGCAACTGCCGCTTCCTCCAGGGTCCCGACACCGATCGCGACAGCGTCGCGCAGGTCCGCGCGGCGATCGCCGAGAAGCGGGAATTCGCCACCGAGATCCTGAACTACCGCAAGAACGGCTCGACGTTCTGGAACGCCCTGTTCGTCTCTCCGGTCTACAATGCCGACGGCGAGCTCGTGTACTACTTCGGTTCGCAGCTCGACGTCTCGCGCCGCCGCGACGCCGAGGAGGCGCTGGGTCAGGCCCAGAAGATGGAGGCACTCGGCCAGCTCACCGGCGGCATCGCGCACGATTTCAACAACCTGCTGCAGGTGATCGTCGGCTACGTCGACATCCTGGCGGCCGGCCTGGAGAAGCCCGACGCCGACCGCGCGCGGCTCGGCCGCGCCACCGAGAACATCCGGCAGGCGGCCGAGCGCGCCACGACGCTGACGCAGCAATTGCTGGCCTTCGCCCGCAAGCAGCGGCTGGACGGACGCGCGGTCAACCTCAACACCCTGATCGAGGGCATGGGCGAGATGGTCGCCCGCTCGGTGGGCGAGGCCGTGAAGGTCGAACTCGATCTCGCGCCGGATCTCTGGAACTGCCGCGTCGACCCGACCCAGGCCGAGGTCGCGATCCTGAACGTCCTGATCAACGCCCGCGACGCGATGCCGGAGGGCGGCACCGTCCGGATCTCCACCGAGAACAGCGAGGTCGCCTCGCGCGGTCGCGAGATCGGGCCGCTGCGCGACGGCCGCTACGTCAGCATCGCCATCAAGGACACCGGCACCGGCATCCCGCCCGCCGTGCTCGCCCGGGTGATGGACCCGTTCTTCACCACCAAGGAGGAGGGCAAGGGCACGGGCCTCGGCCTGTCGATGGTCTACGGATTCGCCAAGCAGTCGGGGGGCGCCGCGCAGATCGAGTCGGCGGTGGGGGCCGGCACGACGGTGCGCCTGTCGTTCCCCGCGACCGACGGCGACGTCAACGCGCCCGCGAAGGTCTCGCTGCGGGCCGTGGACCGCCAGGGCACCGAGACGATCCTGATCGTCGACGACCGCGAGGACGTGGCCGAACTCGCCCGCACGATCCTGCGGGACTTCGGCTACACGACGCTGGTGGCGAGCAACGCCCGCGAGGCGCTGGAGATCCTGGACTCGAGCGGGAAGGTCGATCTGCTCTTCACCGACCTGATCATGCCGGGGGGCATGAACGGGGTGCTGCTGGCCCGCGAGGCCCGGCGCCGCCAGCCCAAGCTCAAGGTCCTGCTCGCGACGGGCTACGCGGAGGCGAGCCTGGAGCGAACCGATATCGGCGGCTCGGAGTTTGATCTCCTGAACAAGCCCTACCGTCGCACGGAGCTGATCCGCCGCGTGCGCGCGATCCTCGACGGTCCGACCGGCGTGGGCTGAGCTTCGGGAGACGGCCCATGTCCCAGGGCGACAAGTCGAAATACACCGACAAGCAGAAGCGCAAGGCCGAGCACATCGCCGAGTCGTACGAGTCCCGCGGCGTGCCGGAGAAGGAGGCGGAGGCCCGGGCCTGGGCCACCGTCAACAAGGACGACGGCGGCGGCAAGAAGCCGGGCGGATCGGGCCGCGGCAAGGCCACCGGCCACCCGGCCGCCCACAAGGGCGGCGCGTCCGGCGGCAAGGCCTCGGCCGGGCGGACGGCCGCGGAGCGCTCCGCCTCCGCCCGGAAGGCCGCCGCGACCCGCAAGGCCAACGCCGCCGCGCGGGCGTGACCGCCCGCCGCGGACCGGGCCGCCGACGTCCATGCCCGTGCAAGGACGACCTCAGTCCCGCCGCTCGGCGAGCTTGACCAGCGCGTGCAGCAGCCGGTTGACCGGCGTCGGGATTCCGTGCGCCGCGCCCCTGCGCACGATCGTGCCGTTGAGGTGGTCGATCTCGCTCGGCCGGCCGCGGGCCAGGTCCTGGGCGGTGGACGAGCGCTGGCCGGCCATGGCGGCGCTGAGCGCCATCACGTCGTCGAGGATGCGGGGCGACACCGACACGCCCTCGGCCTCGGCGACGCGCGCGCATTCCTGGACGACGTCGGCGATGACCGCGGCCACGCCATCGCCCTCCACCAGGCGGCCGTAGGGCAGCTGCGTCAGGGCCGACAGGGCGTTGTAGGCGCAGTTGATGATCAGCTTCGCCCAGAGCGCGTCGACGGCCTTCGCCGAGACGGTGGTCGGGATGCCGGCCGCCGCGAACGCGGCGGCGACGCGCGCGCTCGTCTCGGACGCGCCGAGGATCAGGTCGCCGCGTCCGTTGTGCCGGACGTGGCCGGGGCCCGCCATCGCGGTGGCGACGTAGACCGCCACCGGCACGACCGGGCGGCCCAGCACGGCGGCGAGCCGCTCGGCGTTGTCGACGCCGTTCTGGAGGCTGAGGACCGTGGCGGCCGGATCGAGGTGGGGGGCGATCATCGCGCCCGCCGCCTCGGTGTCGCCCGACTTCACGCAGACCAGCACGAGGTCGGCGCCCGACACGCCCGCCCCCGCATCGGTCGCCCGGACGGGCACCGAGGCCGTCCCGGCCGCGCTCTCCAGCACGAGACCGTCCTTCTCAACCGCCTCGACCAGGGCGGGACGGCCGATCAGCGTCACCGCGTGGCCGGCCCGCGCCAGGAGAAATCCGTAGTAACAGCCGACCGCGCCGGCCCCCACGACCGCGACGTTCATGGCGGGGCTCACGGCGCCACCGCCGCGGCGCGCTCGGGATGGAACGGCGCGGCGGCCGCCGCGGCCGCACGGACATGCTCGAGCAGCGCCTGGGCCGGGTGCCGCAGCCGCACGCCGTCGACCAGCTTGGCCTGCGAGCGGCAGGAATAGCCGTCCGCCAGCAGCGTGCAGCCGGGCGCCTCGGCGACGTGGCGGGCCCAGCTCAGGCCGTAGATCGCCTCGGAGGTGGCGCGGTGGCGCGCCTCGTGCCCGTAGGTCCCCGCCATGCCGCAGCAGCCGGCGGCCGGCACCTCGAGCCGCAGGCCGAGATGGGCGAACACGGCCTGCCAGTCCCGCACCGCACCCGGCGCGTTTGTGCGCTCGGTGCAGTGCGGCAGCAACCGCAGCGTGCGCCCGCCCTGCCCCGGCGCGATCCGGTCGAGCCGGGCGGCGAGCCACTCCTGCAGGAGGTGGACCTTCGGCAGATCGCCGCCCAGCGCCTGCGCGTACTCCGACCGGTAGGTCAGCGTCATCGACGGGTCGATCCCGACCAGGGGCACGCCGTGCCCGGCGAGGTCGCGCAGCATCGCGGCGTTGGACCGGGCGACGGCGGCGAACCGCGCCAGGAAGCCGTGCACGTGCAGCGGCTTGCCGTTCGGCCGGTAGGGCACGAGCCAGGGCCGGAAGCCGAGGGCGACGAGGAGGTCGCAGCTGTCGGCCACGACCGCCGCGTCGAAGTGGCTGGTGAAGGCGTCCTGCACCACCAGCACGGACCGCGCGCGCTCCTGCGCGTCCAGTCGGGCCAGGGCGTCCGAGGTCGCGACGGCGACGCCGCTTTCCGCCAGCCGCGCCGCGAGAGCGACCGGCGACAGGGCCGGGATCGCCACCAGCCCGGCCCGGGCCAGAGCGAGCCGGGCAACCGGATTGGCCAGGATCGCGTTGCTCAGGCGCGGCGCCCGCGCCGCCAGCGGCAGCAGCGGCTCCAGCGCCGCCACGAGATGGTCCTTCAGCGGCCGCGCGTAGCGCGTGTGGTAGAGCGCCAGGAACTTGGCCCGGAAGGTCGGCACGTCGACCTTGATCGGGCACGACCCCGTGCATGACTTGCAGGCGAGGCAGCCGTCCATCGCCTCCTTGACGGCGTGGGAGAAGTCGTCGGCCTCGGACCGGCCGCGGAGGCGGCTCCGCAGGGTCGCCGCCACGTCGCGCAGCCACCCGGCGCGCTGCCGCGCCAGTTCGGCTGCCGGGTCGACCCCGGCTTCCGCCGCGCGGCGCAGCCACTCGCGCATCAGGGAGGCACGACCCTTGGGCGAGTGGCGCCGCTCCCGCGTCGCCTTCCAGGACGGGCACATGGCCTCGTCCGCGTCGAAGCTGAAGCAGGCGCCGTTGCCGTTGCAGTGGAGCGCCGCGTCGAAGTCGTGCCGGACCGGCGCCGGGATGGCGCGGTCCTGCTCGCCCCGCCGCGGCACGCCGTCGATCCGGGTGAGGCCCGCGCCCCTGGCCGAGGCGATCTTGCCCGGGTTCATCCGGTCGCCCGGGTCGAAGGCGCGCTTGACCGCCTCCAGCGCCGGCATCAGCGGCCCGAACGTCGCCGGCACGAATTCCGAGCGGAACCCCTTGCCGTGCTCGCCCCAGAGCAGGCCGCCGTACTTGGCGGTCAGGGCGACCACGCCCTCCGTGACCTCGCGGATCAGGCCGTTCTGGGCCGGATCCTTCAGGTCGATGGCCGGCCGGACGTGCAGCACGCCGGCATCGACGTGGCCGAACATGCCGTAGCGGAGCCCCTTGCCGTCGAGCAGCGCGCGGAACTCCGCGATGAAGTCGGCGAGCCGCTCCGGCGGGACCGCCGTGTCCTCGACGAACGGGATCGGGCGCGCGTCGCCCTTGGCGGCGCCGAGCAGGCCCACCGCCTTCTTGCGCATGGTCCAGAGCCGCTCGATCGCCTCGCCCCGGGCGATGGTGAAGCCGAGGCGCTTGGTGTCGGTGCAGCGCTCGGCCTCCAGCATCCCGGTGAGCCGCGCGAGGGCGGCCTCCACGACGGTCTCGTCGTCGCCGACAAACTCCACGAGGTTGATGCCGTCCACCGGTCGCCCGGCCGGGTCGTCGGGGAAGAAGGCCCGCACCTCGGCCCAGATCGGGTCCTTGCGGGCCAGCGCCAGCACGGTCGAGTCGATGGTCTCGACCGAGGCGGCGCCGAAGGGCAGCAGCGCCTGCGCGTCGCGGAGCGCCGCGTCGAAATCCACGTAGGACAGCGCGACCAGGACCGCGGCCTTCGGGATCGGCAGAACGTTGAGCCGCGCCTCGGCGATCAGCGCCAGCGTCCCCTCGGAGCCGCAGATCACGCTCTTGAGGTCGAATCGGCCGGCCGCGTCGCGCAGATGCGCGAGGTCGTACCCGGTGAGGCAGCGGTTGAGCTTGGGAAAGCGCTCGGCGATGAGCGCCGCGTTCTCGGTGACGACGGCGTCGACGGTGCGGTGGATCTCGCCGACGCGGTCGTCGCGGCCCTTGGCGGCGGCGAGGCCCTCCGCGTCCAGGGGCTCGGCGGTCCAGACCGTGCCGTCGGTGAGCACGCAGGTCAGGGCCAGGACGTGGTCCCGGGTCTTCCCGTAGAGGCATGAGCCCTGCCCGCAGGCATCGGTGGAGATCATGCCGCCGATCGTGGCGCGGTTCGACGTGGAGAGCTCGGGCGCGAAGAATAGGCCGTGCTTGGCCAGCTCCCGGTTGAGCTGGTCCTTCACCACCCCCGGCTCGACCCGGACGACGCGGTTGACGACGTCGATCTCCAGGATGCGGTTCATGTGCCGGGAGGTGTCGACCACGAGGCCGTGGCCCAGCGACTGACCGTTGGTGCCGGTCGCGCCGCCCCGGGGCCGGATCACGATCTCGGAAAAGCGCGGGTCGTCGAGGAGCTTGGCGATGCGCACGAGGTCGTCGCGGGTGCGCGGAAACGCCACGCCCCCGGGCGCGACTTGGTAGATCGAGTTGTCCGTGGAGAAGACCGTGCGGTCGGCATCCGACAGCGTCAGGTCGCCCTCGAAGCCGCGCAGGCGCAGCTCGGCGCAGGCCGCGGCGTAGAGCGGCACGGCCTCGGTGTGGCGGGTCAGGACCGGGATCATCCGCGCCTTCTACACCCGACGGATCGCGGGAGACCATCGGCGACGGGACGAGGCGCGCTGGCATCCGGCTTGCCACGCACCTGCGACCGGCCGCGGCCTTCGAGACGGATGCCCATGAACGCGAGCGTCGAACGGGTCAGGGATGCCCTGGCCGAGCTGATCAAGGCCGCACTTCTCTCCGATGACGGCCTGAGCCGCGCCTGCCGCGACGCGGGTCGCGCCAAGCTCGCCGACCTCGCGGGCGACCCGCCCGAGCCCGAGAGCCTGCGGATGGACGGCGCCTGGACGCTCGCCGTCCAGGCGGCGGAGAGCCCGGAACTCGCGCCGCTGGAGGGCCGTGTGAACCTGACCCTGCCGCGCGCCTGCCCCTTCACCCTGGACGAGCTCCTCGCACCCGGCCTCGACGTGGATCAGGCCGTGGCGCGCATCCGCAAGAGCGCCTCGACCGGCTGATCGCGCCTGTTGAGGAGTGCCGGCACGGCGTTGCCGCGCGCGGGCCGGACACCCATGTTAGCCTCACAGGACCGACGCCTCGGTCCCGCGCCCGCACGCGGGTCCCGTCTATCGCAGAACTCTCCGGCACCCCCCTTTTGGCACGACGCACCACCGCCCCGGCGGCCGAGCCCGCCGCTCCGCAGCCCTTCCCCACCCGTGAGCAGATCCTCGCCTTCGTGGCCGAGTCGAAGGAGTGCGTCGGCAAGCGGGAGATCGCCAAGGCCTTCGGCATCAAGGGGGCCGCAAAGATCGACCTGAAGCGCGTCCTGAAGGAGATCGAAGAGGACGGCGCCCTCGACCGCGGCCGCGGCGGCCTCGCCCCGGCGGGCCACCTGCCGCCGGTCGTGCTGGCCGACATCCGCTCCCGCGACCGCCACGGCGACTTCCTGGCGATCCCGGTGGAGTGGACCGGGACCGGCAAGCCGCCCGCCATCGTTCTGGTGCAGCCGCGCGGCCCCCGGAAGGGCAACCGCCCGGCCCCGGGCATCGGCGACCGCGCCCTGATCCGGGTCGAGCGCGACGCGGAAGGCGGCTACGCCGGCCGGGTCGTCAAGGTCATCGGGAAGAACAAGGCCGAGATCATCGGCGTCTACCGGGCCGGCGCGCAGGGCGGCCGGATCGTGCCCGTCGAGAAGCGCGCGCAGGGCCGCGAGATCCTGATCCCGCCCGGCGAGGAGGGGCAGGCCCGCGACGGCGACCTCGTCAGCGTCTCGCTGGAGCGCGAGACCCGGTTCGGCCTGCCGAAGGGGCGTGTGCGCGAGCGATTGGGCTCGCTCGGTTCCGAGAAGGCGGTGAGCCTGATCGCGCTGCACCTCCACAACATCCCGCACGTCTTCGCCGACGCGACCCTGGCGGAGGCCGACGCCGCCAGGCCCGCCACGCTGAAGGGCCGCGAGGACTGGCGCGACCGGCCCCTCCTGACCATCGACCCGCCGGACGCCAAGGACCACGACGATGCCGTCATGGCCGAGGCCGATCCCGACCCGGCCAATCCCGGCGGCTTCATCCTCACCGTCGCCATCGCGGACGTGGCCGCCTATGTCCGGCCGGGCTCCAGCCTCGACCGCGAGGCCCTGGAACGGGGCAACTCGGTCTACTTCCCCGACCGGGTCGTGCCGATGCTGCCCGAGCGGATCTCGAACGACCTCTGCTCCCTCCGCGAGGGCGAGGACCGGCCGGCGCTGGCGGTGCGGATGGTCATCGCCGCCGACGGCGAGAAGCGCCGCCACGGCTTCCACCGGGTGATGATGCGCTCCCGCGCGAAGCTCGCCTACGCGCAGGCGCAGGCCGCCATCGACGGGCGCCCGGACGATGCGACCGGGCCGCTTCTGGAGACGGCCCTTCGCCCCCTCTGGGCGGCCTACGCGGCCCTGCGCGCGGCCCGCGACCGCCGGGGGCCGCTGGCCCTCGACCTGCCCGAGCGCAAGGTCCTGCTCTCGCCCGAGGGCGCGGTCGACCGGGTGATCGTGCCGGAGCGCCTCGACGCCCACCGGCTGATCGAGGAGTTCATGATCCAGGCGAACGTCGCCGCCGCCGAGACCCTGGAGCAGGCCCGACAGCCCCTGATCTACCGCGTCCACGACGAGCCCGCCCTGGAGAAGATGCGGGCGCTCGGCGAGGTCCTGGCCTCGGTGGGCATCAAGCTGCCCAAGGAAGGGGCGCTGCGCCCCGCCCTGTTCAACCGGATCCTCGCCACGGCGGCCGAGACCGAGCACGGCGTCTTCCTCAACGAGGTGATCCTGCGCAGCCAGGCCCAGGCCGTCTACGCCCCCGAGAATCTCGGGCATTTCGGCCTGAACCTGCGCCGCTACGCGCACTTCACCTCGCCGATCCGGCGCTACGCCGACCTGATCGTGCACCGGGCGCTGATCACCGCCTGCCGGCTCGGATCGGACGGGCTCGCGAGCGACGTCTCCCTCGGCGAGCTGGCGCAGATCGGCGAGCAGATCTCGGCGGCCGAGCGCCGCGCCATGGCGGCCGAGCGCGAGACGATCGACCGGCTCATCGCCCACCACCTCGCCGACCAGGTCGGCGCGACCTTCGCGGGCCAGATCGCCGGCGTCACCCGGGCCGGCCTGTTCATCAAGCTCGACGAGACCGGCGCGGACGGCTTCGTGCCGGTCTCGCAGCTCGGCGCCGACTATTTCCGCCACGAGGAGGGCCGCCACGCCCTGGTGGGCGAGCGCACCGGGGAGACGTTCCGCCTCGGCGACCGGGTCGAAGTGCGGCTCGTGGAGGCCGCACCGGTGGCCGGGGCGTTGCGCTTCGAGCTGCTCAGCGAGGGCCGGACCCGCTCCGGTGGCCGGACTGCCGGGCCCGGCAAGAAGGCCGGCGGCCGGGCCTTCAAGGCCGCGCCGCCCGGCCGCCCCCCCGGCATCCGCAACACCGGGTCGCGCCACCGCGGCTCGCGCCGCTGACCCGGGCGGTGTAGACCCTGGACATGGCCGCCGACGCGATACCCGAGCGCACCCGCCTGATCCCCGCGATGGCCCGGGGCTTCATCGGCCGCTGCCCGCATTGCGGCCAAGGCCGGATCTTCGGGCGCTTCCTCAAGGTGCGGCCGGCATGCGACGTCTGCGGCCTGGAGCTGCACCACCACCGGGCCGACGACCTGCCGCCCTACGTGGTGATCTTCATCGTCGCCCACATCGTCGGCTACCTGATCCTCGAGACTGAGAGCGCCTACGACGTGCCGCTCTGGGTCGAGATGGGCGTCTGGCCGGTCTTCACCCTGGTCTTCGCGCTGGTCCTGCTCCAGCCCGTGAAGGGCGCCGTCGTCGGGCTGCAATACGCCCTTGGCATGCACGGCTTCGCCACGCTACCGCGGAGCCGCCCCGCCCCAGGACCGGAGGAGACACGCCTTGCCGCTGCCGCAGCAGGAGCCCCAGATCGCCACAGCTCCTGAGCGGAAGCCCGCCGCTGCCGCGCGCCTGCGGCCGCGGGACGCCGCGACCATGATCGTGATCGACCGGCGCGGACGGGGCAGCCCGAAGGTCCTGATGGGCCGGCGCAACCCGAACCTCGCCTTCATGCCGGGCAAGTTCGTCTTCCCGGGCGGTCGGATCGAGCTCGGCGACCGCCACATGCCGGTGGCTGGGGCGCTGCCCGACTACGCCGAGGCGGCGCTGACCCGGCAGGTCTCCCGGCCCCCGCACCATCTCGGCCGGGCCCTGGCGCTCGCCGCCATCCGCGAGACCTACGAGGAGACCGGCCTGCTGCTGGGCACGACCGAGCACGGCGCTCCCGAGGACGTTCCGGCGGGCTGGGAAGGCTTCGCGCGGCACGGCGTCCTGCCGGACCTCGAGGCGCTGCACCTCGTCGCCCGCGCGATCACCCCGCCGAAGCGGGTGCGCCGCTTCGACACGCGCTTCTTCACCGTCGACCGCCGCATGGTGGCGGCCGAGGAGCCGGGGCGGGTCCAGGCCGACGCCGAGTTCACCGAGCTCGCCTGGGTCAGGCTCGACGCCGCCCGCAAGCTCGACCTGCCCACCATAACCCGCGCGATCCTGGACGATCTGGAGGCGCAGATCGCCGCCGATTTCGCGCCCTACCGGATGATCCCCTTCCACTACGAGCGCTACGGGCGGCGCGAGCGGGTGGCCTTGTGAGCGGTTCCAACGGATTGGAGCAGGAGCAGCGGCGCGGGATCAGGTCGGAGGAGGTGGCGGCGATCTCGGCGGCCGTGACCTGCGTCACCGTCGTCGGCATCGGCCTCAGCCTGTCGATCCCGCTCCT
Organism: Methylobacterium sp. PvP105; assembly: GCF_017876975.1. NCBI lineage: Bacteria > Pseudomonadati > Pseudomonadota > Alphaproteobacteria > Hyphomicrobiales > Methylobacteriaceae > Methylobacterium > Methylobacterium sp. PvP105. The sequence goes on from NZ_JAGIPA010000001.1 coordinate 4,964,644, forward strand.
CTCGATCGAGATGGAGCGTCGCGGCGCCTCGAGCACGCTGATCGGGCTCAACACCGCGGTGGCGGGCATCGCCAGCATCTGCACGGTGCCGTTCGTGCCGCGCCTCGCCGCGCGGGTCGGCGTCGCCCCGCTGCTCGGGCTGGCGCTCCTCGTCGGGGCGGTCAGCCTCGCGCTGTTCCCGCTCCTGCCGGGCATCGCCCTGTGGTTCCCCCTGCGCTTCGTCTTCTCGGCGACGCTCGGCGCGCTGTTCGTCCTCTCCGAGTACTGGATCAACGCCGCCGCCCCGCCGGAGCGGCGCGGTCTGGTGATGGGCATCTACGCCACCGTCCTGGCGGCGGGCTTCGCGGTCGGACCGCTGCTGCTGGCCCTGGTCGGCACCGAGGGGCTGGCGCCCTACGCGACGGGGGCCGCCCTCATGCTGGCCGGCGGCCTGCCCATCGCCCTGGCCCGCGGCCTGTCCCCGACGATCGAGACGGGCTCCGGCCGCGGCATCCTCGGCTACGTCCGGCTCGCCCCCGGCGCCCTGGCGGCGGCCCTGGCCTACGGGGCGGTGGAGACCGGCATCTTCGCCATCCTGCCGCTCTACGGCCTGCGCCTCGGCTACGACGCGCAGGGGGCGGCCGGCCTCGTCAGCCTGATCGCGCTGGGCAACGTCCTGTTCCAGATCCCGTTCGGCTGGCTCGCCGACCGCCTCGACCGGGGCGCGGTGCTCCTCGGCGCGGGCCTCGCGGGCGCCGCGGGCTCGGCCCTGATCCCCCTCGCGGCCGGCCATCCGGCGGCGTTCGGTCTGCTCCTCCTCGTCTGGGGCGGCATCGCCGGCACCCTCTACACGGTCGGCCTCGCGATGCTGGGCGACCGCACGCCGCTGAACGACCTCGCGGGCGCCAACGCGGCCTTCGTGGTGCTCTACAATGTCGGCCTGATGCTGGGACCGCCGGTGATCGGCGGCGGGCTCGACCTCGTGCCGCCGAACGGGTTCGCGCTGGCGCTGCTCGCCCTGTTCCTGGCCTTCGCCGGCTGGCTCGCCGCGACGGAGCGCCGACGCGCCCGCTCTTGACCTGCCGGGCCCGATCGGGCATTCACCCGCCCGTATTCGGCCGGGCCCTCCCGGCCATTTGCGTTTCGCTCACGCGGAATGCCGCACCCTGCAGGAGCGCCGCGCCATGGCCAAGGCCGTCACCGTCAAGATCAAGCTCGTCTCCACCGCCGACACGGGCTACTTCTACGTCACCAAGAAAAACTCCCGCACGCAGACCGAGAAGCTGACGATGCGCAAGTACGATCCGGTCGCGCGCAAGCACGTCGAGTTCAAGGAAACCAAGATCAAGTAAGCCCGCGGGCCGCATCGCGGCCCCACGGCCGACGGGAAGCCGCTCCGACACGGGGCGGCTTTTTCTTTGCCCGACACCGCGATCCCGCCCGCGGCCGGGCGAACTCGGAGCGCCGCGGCCCGAACGGCCGACAGCCTGGCACCAGCACGAATCGTTAACCGTCGCTCGTCCCGGAGGCTGCTCGATTCGCCGGCCGATCACCGGCCCGCGGGTTCGGCCAGCCCGACAGGTGGAGGGCGGGTTCGATGCAGCGGATCCTGCTGGCGCTTCTCATCACCGCGGCGGTACTCGCGCTCTGGCTCCTCCTGACGCTGCCGGTGCACGCGCTCCGTGCGACTCGCGGATTGCTCCCGGCACGCCGCGCCCCGGTCCGGGCGCGGAGCCGATCGCTCACGCGGGCCCCGACGCTGCCAGATCCGGATCGAGCGTCCGCGCCAGGGACCGCGCGATAGAGACGAGGGCCGTGACCATCGGCGTGGACGGCTCGCGCCGCGGGGCGACGAGGCCGATCGTGTGCTCCAGGTCCGGCGCGGTGATCGGGAGGCTACGCACGCCCGCCATGGGGCCGAGGGCGTCGACCAGAATCTCCGGCATGATCGAGGCCCAGCGCAGGGTGCGCACATGGGTCAGCAGCACGATCATCGAGTTCGATTCGAGGGTCGCGGCGGGATCCGCACCCGCCTCCCGGATCTGATGGTCGATGATCCGCCGGTTCTGCATGTTCGGCGTGAGCAGGCAGAGGGGCAGCCGGCTGGTCTCGGCCCAGGTGACGTTGGCGCGATCGTCGAACGGGCCGCCGATCGCCGTCACGAGGCGGTAGCGCTCCCGGTAGAGGGGAACGGAGATCACCCGCCCGAGGGGCTCATTGTCGAGGTAGGTCAGGCCCGCATCCGCCTCCAGGTTCTCGATCAACGAGAAAATGTCGGCCGAGGTGGCGGATTCGACCGTCAGCCGCACGTCCGGGTGCCGCTCGCGGTAGGGCGTCGTGAGGTTCACGATCATCGGCAACGCCGTGGGGATGGCGGCGATGCGCAGGTGGCCGGTCAGGCCCCGGCGCAGGCCGGTGACCTCCTCGTGCATGGCCCGCGCGTCGGCCACGATGCGCCGCGCCCATTCCAGGACCCGCTCGCCCTCGGGGGTGAAGCCCTGGAAGCGGGAGCCGCGCAGCACGAGCTGCACGCCGAAGCGGTTCTCCAGCTGCTTCACGCCGGCCGAGAGCGTCTGCTGGGTCACGCCGCAGGCTTCGGCGGCGTGCCCGAAATGCTGCTCGCGGGCGAGCGCGAGCAGGAAGTCCAGCTTGTCGATCACGACGACGGCATCCCGGCACGGCGAGGCGCCGGAAACCTAGCGACCCGCCGTGCCCGCCACAACCGAGCGCGCCCGCTCAGCGGAACAGGATGAACGCCTTCGACAGGGTGATGCCGATGCCCCAGACGATCGGGATGCCGACCACCGCCCAGGCCACGGCGGCCCCGGCGCTGAACCCGCCGCGGCCGATGCCGAAGGAGCCGGACGGTCCCGAGGCCGTGGCGCCCGCGCGGACGTCCAGGGAGGCCCGCTCGGAATCGGACATGAACCAGCGCTGCGCCAGCGGCCGGACCAGCAGGTTGCAGAGGAAGCCGACCGCCAGGAAGCTCGCCAGCACGTACATGGTCCGGCCGTAGAGATCGGCCCCCTGCACGCCCGCGGCGACCTGCGCCTCGCGGATCTTGGTGATGACGAAGGGCCCGACGATGCCGGCCATCGACCACGCGGTGAGCAGGCGCCCGTGGATCGCGCCCACGAACTGCGTGCCGAACACGTCGGCGAGGTAGGCCGGCACCGTCGCGAAACCGCCGCCGTACATGGACAGGATCACGCAGAAGATCGCGACGAACAGCGCCTGCGAGCCGATGCCGGCGGCCCAGGGCGCCGCCGCGTACAGGAGGCCGCCCAGCGCGAAGAAGATCGCGTAGGTGCCCTTCCGCCCGATCCGGTCCGACATCGAGGCCCAGAAGAACCGGCCCAGGATGTTGAACAGGGACAGCAGGCCGACGAAGCCGGCCGCGATGGCCGCGACCTGCGCCTTCTGGCCGGCGTCGAGGGCCGAGAAGCCGGTGCCGGGCAGGCCGATCAGCTCGCCGCCGAAGATCTCTTGGAGCATCGGCGAGGCCAGGGCCAGCACGCCGATGCCGGCCGACACGTTGAGGAACAGGACGAGCCAGATCATCCAGAACTGGAAGGTCTTGTGGGCGTCGCGCAGGTGGACGTGCCCCGAGGCGATCATGGCGTTCTTGGCAGTCGGGCTGGTCCAGCCGTCCGGCCGCCAGCCGGCCGGCGGCACCCGGTAGCCGAACGCGCCGCCCAGCATGAACAGGATGTACCCGACTCCCATCACCGCCAGCGTCTGCCAGACGCCGGCCGAATCCGCGGTCCGGAAGCCCTTGATCAGGCTGTCGGCCAGGGGCGAGCCGATCATCGCGCCGCCGCCGAAGCCCATGATCGCCATGCCGGTTGCCATGCCGCGGCGATCCGGGAACCACTTGATCAGCGTCGAGACCGGCGAGATGTAGCCGAGGCCCAGCCCGACGCCGCCGATCAGGCCCATGCCGAGCCAGACGATCCAGAGCTGGTGGATGTAGACGCCGAAGGCGCCGATCAGGAAGCCGCCGCCCCAGCAGAGGGCCGCCGCGATGCCGGCCTTGCGCGGGCCCGCCCGCTCCAGCCAGCCGCCGAACAGCGCGGCCGAGAGGCCGAGCACGACGATGCCAATGGAGAAGACCGTGACGAGGTCGCTGACGCGCCAATCGCAGGTGGTGGTGAACAGGGCCGTCATCACGCCCATGTCGGGGCAGGCGGCGGGCGCCGGCTTGCCCACGGAGAGCGCCCGGGTCAGCGGCAGCCAGAACACCGACAGACCGTAGGCCATCCCGATGCAGAGATGAATCGCCAGGGCCGCCGGCGGCACCAGCCAGCGATTGAAGCCCGGCTTGGCGACGATCCGCTCGCGCGACAGCAGACTCGGCGTTCCCTCAGGCGCGATCGCGCCTGCCACTCCAGCACTCATGATGGACTCCTCCGCCGCGGCCTCGTTGGCGGGCCGCTCGGCGGGCGACCATGCGCGATCTGTGTGCAGGGTGCCAGCGCGCGACACGCTGAGCCGGCGTTTTTAATCCCGTTGGCCGCCGCCTGTATGCATATTCCGCGTGCACGGGTGGCGAGGCGCGGTCGGGAACCGGCTCTGCCGTGCAGCCGACCGCGCGGAGATCTCCGCGGGGCCGGGCAGCGGTCTTGTCCGGCGCCCGGCCCCGCGGTCCTTCTCACATCGGCGGGGTCAGGCCGTCCTTGCCGACCGCCACGAGCTTGCCCTCCGCCTTGGGACCGTCCTTGGCGACCACGGCGAAGACCTTGGAGCCGGGCGTCAGGATCGCCTTGTCGGCGGGCTCGAAGGCGACGATCGGCGCCGAGGACGGCACCACGATCTCCTTGGATCCATCCTTGCCGTAGCTCACCGTCAGGGTGCGCTCGCCGCCCGAGGCGGCCTTGTCGGCCTTCACGGTGCCGTTGGTCATCGCGCTCTTCACTTTCGGGGCGTTCGACGACTCGGCCTTCACGGTGCCGTTGGTCATCGCGCTCTTCACCTTGGCGCCGGCGCCCGCGGTGTGGTCGGTGATCGAGTCCCAGCCGTAATGGCCCTCGCCCGTGCCGCGCATGGACTCGGGGAAGAGCACGACCTCCAGGGCGGTCATCGGGTTCTCGCCCTTGGTGGCGGTGCCGATGAAGACGCCGTCCTTGATCGCGTCGAGGCTGGATGGGACCACCCAGGCGAACTTGGCGCCGGCGACGTCGACCGTCTCGGTCTTGCCGTCCTCGGTCTTGATCGTGAGCGTGCTGCCGTCGGCCTTGTCGACGGTCCCGCGGACGCGCTCGACCTGCGCGGCGAAGGCCGCGCTCGACAGCAGGGCTGTCAGGCCGGCGGCGGCGAGGGTCTTGCTGAGATGCTTCATCGAGGTCCCATCCTGGCTTCGGGAGCCGGGTTATGGGGCGCCTCGCGCGCGAAACAAGGTTGTGCGCAAGCGAAATGCCGGGCCTGTGAAACAAATAAGGCGGCGCCCGGTTGAGCGCCGCCTCATGGGTCGGTCGGGCGGCCCGAGGGCCGCCGCAGGAGGCTAGGCCGCGAGCGAGCGGAGCACGTAGGGCAGGATGCCGCCGTTGCGGAAGTACTCGAGCTCGTCGAGCGTATCGATGCGGCAGGTCAGGGGAACCTGCTTCACCGAGCCGTCGGCGGACTTGATCTCCGCGGTCAGCGTCTGGCGGGGCTTCAGCTCCCCGGCGAGGCCCTTGATGGTGACGGTCTCGTCACCCTTCAGGCCCAGCGACTGCCAGCTCGTGTCGCCCTGGAAGACCAGCGGCACCACGCCCATCCCGACGAGGTTCGAGCGGTGGATGCGCTCGAAGCTCTCGGCCACCACGGCGCGGACGCCGAGCAGCTTCGTGCCCTTGGCCGCCCAGTCGCGCGACGAGCCGGTGCCGTACTCCTTGCCGGCGAAGATGACGAGCGGCGTGCCCTGCTCGGCGTACTTCATCGCCGCGTCGTAGATGAACATCTTCTCGCCGGACGGCTGGAAGTGCGTCCACCCGCCCTCGACCACGCCGCCGGAGGCGTCCTTCACCATCTGGTTCTTGATGCGGATGTTGGCGAAGGTGCCCCGCATCATCACCTCGTGGTTGCCGCGCCGCGTGCCGTACTGGTTGAAGTCCTGCACGCGCACCTGGTGCGACTGCAGGTACTCGCCGGCCGGCGACGCCGCGCGGATGTTGCCCGCCGGCGAGATGTGGTCGGTGGTGATCGAGTCGAGGAACAGGCCGAGGATGCGCGCGCCCTCGATGTCCTCGACCGGCTTCGGGGTCTTCTCCATGCCGACGAAGTAGGGCGGGTTCTGCACGTAGGTGGAGCCCGGGTTCCACGCGAAGGTCTCGGCCTCGGTGACCTCGACGTCCTTCCAGTTCTGGTCGCCGCCGAACACGTCCGCGTAGCGGGACTTGAACAGCGCCGAGGTGATGTTCTCCTCGATGAACTGCTGCACCTCGGCCGAGGACGGCCAGATGTCCCTCAGGTAGACCGGCTTGCCGTCGGATCCCTGGCCCAGCGGCTCGGTGGTGATGTCGATCTGGAGCGAGCCGGCGAGCGCGTAGGCGACGACCAGCGGCGGCGAGGCGAGGTAGTTCGCCCGCACGTCGGGGTTCACGCGGCCCTCGAAGTTGCGGTTGCCCGAGAGCACCGCCGCGGCGACGACGTCGTTGTCGTTGATCGCCTTCGAGATCGCCTCCGGCAGCGGGCCGGAATTGCCGATGCAGGTCGTGCAGCCGAAGCCCACGAGGTTGAAGCCGAGCGCGTCCAGCGGCTCCTGCAGGCCGGACTTCTCCAGGTACTCGCCGACCACCTGCGATCCGGGCGCGAGCGAGGTCTTCACCCAGGGCTTGGAGCGCAGGCCCTTGGCGACGGCGTTGCGGGCCAGCAGCCCCGCGCCGATCATCACCGAGGGGTTCGACGTGTTGGTGCAGCTCGTGATCGCGGCGATCACCACGTCGCCGTGCCCGATGTCGAAGTTGGTGCCCTCGACCGGGTAGCGGCGGGCGAGGTCGGCGGCCTTCTTGAACTCGGTCTCCATGGAAGCGGCGAAGCCCGCCTTGGCGCCGTCGAGGAGCACCCGGTCCTGCGGGCGCTTCGGGCCGGCGAGCGAGGGCCGGACCTCGCCCATGTCGAGCTCCAGCGTGTCGGTGAAGACCGGGTCGGGGGTCTGGGCGTCGCGCCACATGCCCTGCGCCTTCGCGTAGGCCTCGACCAGGGCGATCCGATCGTCGGAGCGGCCGGTGACCTTCAGGAAGTCGATGGTCTTCTGGTCGACCGGGAAGAAGCCGCAGGTCGCGCCGTACTCGGGCGCCATGTTGGAGATCGTGGCCCGGTCGGCGACGGCCATGTCGTCGAGGCCGGGGCCGTAGAACTCCACGAACTTGCCGACCACGCCCTTCTTGCGCAGCATCTGGGTGACGGTGAGCACGAGGTCGGTGGCGGTGGTGCCCTCGGGCAGCTTGCCCGACAGCTTGAAGCCCACGACCTCGGGGATCAGCATCGACAGCGGCTGGCCGAGCATGGCCGCCTCGGCCTCGATACCGCCGACGCCCCAGCCCAGCACGGCCATGCCGTTGACCATGGTGGTGTGCGAATCGGTGCCGACGAGCGAGTCGGGATAGGCGACGTCGGCGCCGTTCTCCGACTTCGTCCAGACGGTCTGGGCAAGGTATTCTAGGTTCACCTGGTGGCAGATGCCGGTGCCCGGGGGGACCACCGAGAAGTTGTCAAAGGCCGACTGGCCCCACTTCAGGAAGGTGTAGCGCTCGCCGTTGCGCTCGTATTCCAGGGCGACGTTGTCGGCCAGCGCCTTCGGGGTGCCGAACTCGTCGACGATCACCGAGTGGTCGATCACGAGATCGACCGGCACCAGCGGGTTGATCTTCTGCGGGTCGCCGCCGAGCGCCACCATGGCGTCGCGCATGGCGGCGAGGTCGACCACCGCCGGCACGCCGGTGAAGTCCTGCATCAGCACCCGCGAGGGGCGGAACGCGATCTCGACCTCGGCCTTGCCCTTCTGGTCGAGCCAGCCGACGGCGGCCTCGATGTCGGCCTTCTTGACCGAGCGGTCGTCCTCGTAGCGCAGCAGGTTCTCCAGGATCACCTTCATGGAGAAGGGCAGCGCGGCGGCGGAGGCGAGGCCGTTCTTCTCGGCCGCGGGAATGGAGTAGTAGGTGTAGGTCTTGCCGCCGGCTTCGAGCGTCTGGCGGGCCTTGAAGCTGTCGAGTGAGGGCACGGCTGGTTCTATCCTCGCTGCGGGTTGTCGAACACGCGCAGGCAAGACCTGCGCTACGAGATCTGTGTTCGGCCTGTGTAGCGCCCGACGGGCGCGCGCCGCCCCGGGAGTGCCCGGGCAGGACGATGCGCGGGGGCGATTTGGACGCCCGTGATGCCGCGCGGCGCAGCCGCGGAGGGATATAGAACTTTTCGAATCTGGCCGCTACCGGGTCGTCATGACAGGCGCGTTTTCCTGTCGGGCGCGGGGCGCAGAGATACGGCTCCGGTCGGCTGGCGCGGGCCGTCCCCTGTGACCGCGGGGCCAGCCCCGCGCCGCAGTGCAACGTCATTCCGGGGCCGCGCAGCGGAGCCCGGAACCCAGAGTCGCCGGCGCGGGGCGATCCGGCTGCGACGCTGGTCCTGGCCTCCGGCCTCGCCTTCGGCCCCCTGGAATGACGGCGCGGCCGGCCGTCGGGTCGCCGATCACCCCTGCCCCGGCGCGCCCGCGCCGGACAGCGCCTTCGACCGGTTCGGCTGGGCCGCGAGCCGGCGCAGGGACGCGACGTTTGTGGCCGCCTCCTCGGCGCTCATGTCGCGGCGCAGGACGGCCTCGGCGTCGGCGAAGCGGCCCTTGAGGCTCAGGACCATGGCGAGGTTTGCCCGCACCCGCGCGTCGGCGCCGGGCTGGTCGGCGGCGAGCCGCAGGGTCTGCTCGGCCTGATCGAGGTTGCGCGACAGCGCGTAGGACAGGCCGAGATTGGACAGGAGCGAGGGCTCGTTCGGCCGAATCTTGAGGGCGGCCTCGTAGAAGCCCTGCGCGCGGGCCTGCTCGCCGAGCTGGGCGGAGGCCGAGCCCTGCGCCGACAGGATGCGCCAGTCGGGATTGGCGGGGGTGTGCGCGTTGGCCAGCACGTCGATCGCCTCGCGGAAGCGGCCCGCTTCGACCAGCGACTTGCCGTAGGCGCCGAGAAGGGCCCGGTCGCGCGGGTTGCGCAGGGCGGCCTGCTGCAGCACCGCCGAGGCCTGGCTGATCTGATCGGTGGCCCGCAGGGCGCGGGCGTAGGCCATCGCCGTGCGCCCGTCGGCGGGGTCGGCGTTGAAGCGCTCGGCCAGCCGGTCGACGTCCTGCCGCGAGGGCGCCGCGGCGGCCGCGGATGGGCCGCCGAGGGGGCCGATCGAGCCGGTCGTTTCCGGAGAGCCGGTGTTGCAGCCGGCGAGGCCGAGCGCGACGGCGGCCGCGAGGGCCGCGCGGCGTCCGGCACGGGCCTGGGACTGGGTGACCCGGAACAGGGCCGTCATCATGGTGCGCTCCGCCGGCATCTGGACCGGACGCGATGGCACGCGCTTCACGCTCCCGGCCGGCCGGTGATAGAGCGTTAACCCTAATCACCGGTTAAGCCGCCGCTCCGGGCGGCACGCGAGAGGCACATGACCCAGGCCGAGATTCCGGCGACGACCCGCGGGCTCCTGCCCGGCGACACCCAGGCCGTACCGGTGACGCTGGTCACGACGGGGGATTGGGCGGTCGTCGAGTCCGGCCTGGAGCCGGCCCAGCGGAGCTTCGCCCAGGCCATCGGCTTCACGCCGAAGGCGGGCAGCCTCGCGCTCCTGCCCGGCCCGGACGGCAGCCTCGCGCGGGTCCTGTTCGGCCTCGGCGATCCGGAGGCGGCCGCCTACGACCGTCTCCTCGTCGGCAAGCTGCCGGGGCTGCTGCCGGAGGGGATCTTCCGCCTCGAGAACGCCGCCGAGCCGCATGAGGCCGCCCTCGCCTGGCTGATGGGGAGCTACCGCTTCGGCCGCTACCGGTCCGGCGGCGGGACCAAGGCCCGGCTCGCGGCGCCGGCCGGCATCGACGCGGCCGAGGTCGAGCGGATCGCCGCCGCGGTCGCGCTGGGCCGGGATCTCGTCAACACGCCGGCCAACGATCTCGGACCCGCCGAGATCGAGGCGGCTGCCCGGGCACTCGGCGACCGTCACGGCGCCACCGTCACGGTGACGGAGGGCGCGGCCCTCGCCGAGGGGTACCCGCTGATCCACGCGGTCGGCGCCGCCTCGCCCCGGGCACCGCGGCTGATCGACCTGACCTGGGGGCCGGCGGACGCGCCGCGCGTGACCCTGGTCGGCAAGGGCGTCGCCTTCGACACCGGCGGCCTCGACCTCAAGCCGTCGGCCGCGATGCTGCTGATGAAGAAGGATATGGGCGGCGCCGCCGCGGCGCTGGCCGCCGCCGACATGGTCATGGGCGCGGGCCTGACCCTGCGCCTGCGCCTGCTGATCCCCGCGGTGGAGAACGCGGTCGCGGGCAACGCCTTCCGCCCCGGCGACGTGCTGCCCAGCCGGGCCGGGCTCAGCGTCGAGATCGGCAACACCGACGCGGAGGGCCGGCTGATCCTCGCCGACGCGCTCGCCCTCGCGGACGCCGACGCGCCCGAGCTGATCCTCGACTTCTCGACCCTGACCGGTGCGGCCCGGGTGGCCCTCGGGCCGGACCTGCCGGCCTTCTTCACGGAGGACGACGCGCTGGCCGAGGCGGTGGCGCGGGCCGGGCGGACGGCGATCGATCCGGTCTGGCGCATGCCGCTGCACGCGCCCTACGCGAGCCTGCTCGACTCCAAGGTGGCCGATCTCAACAACGTCTCCGGCGGGCCGTTCGCGGGGGCGATCACCGCGGCCCTGTTCCTGCGCCGCTTCGCGCCCAACACGAGGGCGCACGGCCATTTCGACCTCTACGGCTGGAACCCCTCGACCAAGCCCGGCCGGCCGGAGGGCGGCGAGGTCCAGACCGCGCGGCTGACCTACGCGCTGCTCAAGGCCCGCTACGGCGGCTGATCGCCGCTCTTCGCTGCGCTCGGGACGACGGAGCGGCTCAAACGAGCCCCGCCTGCCGCAGCAGGATCCCGGCCCCGGCGCACAGCGCCAGGGTCTGGAGCGTCCCGAGCCCGAACCGGAAGACCGCGAGGATCGCCGCCAGGGTCAGCAGCAGGGCGGCCGGGTCCAGGCTGCCCGGCACCGGCAGGTCGAGCCTGAGCGGCCCGAGCGGCACCGTCTCGACCTGGGCGAACAGCGTCCGCAGCCCGAACCACACCGCGAGGTTGAGGATCACGCCCGCCACCGCGGCGGTGATCGCCGAGAGGGCGCCGGCCAGCCGGCGGCTGCCGCGCAGGCGCCCGATCAGCGGCGCGCCGGCGAAGATCCACAGGAAGCACGGCACGAAGGTGACCCAGGTCGTCAGCAGCCCGGCGAGCGTCCCGGCGAGCAGCGGCGGCAGGGCGCCGGGCGCCCGGAAGCCCGCCAGGAAGCCCACGAACTGGAGCACCATGATCAGCGGGCCGGGCGTGGTCTCGGCGAGCCCGAGTCCGTCGAGCATCTCGCCGGGCTTCAGCCAGCCGAACTGCTCCACGGCCTGCTGCGCCACGTAGGCGAGCGCCGCGTAGGCGCCCCCGAAGGTCACGAGGGCCATCTTGGAGAAGAACAGCGCCACCTGCCCGAAGACCGGCGGCACGCCGGGCAGGACCAGCAGCGCCGCCACCGGCAGGAGCCAGACCGCGAGCCAGAGCGCGGCCGTCCGCAGCGAGGACGCGGCGCCGACGCGCTCCCGCGGCAGCGCCGCCTCGCCGATCAGGACGTCCGCCTCCTCCGCCGGATCCACCGCGCGCTCGGCGGCCGGGCGCCGGCCGCGGGCGAGGCCGAGCGCGCCGGCGGCGACCACGACCAGCGGGAACGGCACCGCGAGGGCGAAGATCGCCACGAAGGCCGCGAGGGCCACGAGCCGGTCCGTCCGGTCACGCAGGGCGCGGCCGCCGAGCCGCCACAGGGCGTGCAGCACGATGGCGAGCACCGCCGCCTTGAGGCCGAAGAACAGCCCGGCGACCGCGTCGACATGGCCGTAGAGCACGTAGAGCCAGCTCAGGGCCATCAGGGCGAGGAGCCCGGGCAGCACGAACAGCCCCCCGGCGACGAGGCCGCCCGCCGGCCCGTGCATGAGCCAGCCGATATAGGTGGCGAGCTGCTGCGCCTCCGGCCCCGGCAGCAGGGTGCAGAACCCGAGCCCGTGCAGGAAGCGCCGCTCCGAGATCCAGCGCCGCTCGTCCACCAGGATGCGGTGCATCACGGCGATCTGCCCGGCCGGCCCGCCGAAGGAGAGCGCCGCCACCCGCAGCCAGACCGGGACGGCCTCGGCCAGCGACGGGGCGGCGGGCGGCGCGCTCAGGCGCTGCGCGGCAGCCCGGTCTCGATCAGGCGCGCCCACAGGGAAGCCCCGTACGGCGCGGCCGCGTCGTTGAAGTCGTAGTGCGGGTGGTGGAGCGAGGCACTGTCGCCGTTGCCGATGAACATGTACGCGCCGGGGCGGCGGCCGAGCATGTAGGAGAAGTCCTCGGCGGTCATCATCGGCGCCACCGCCCGGTCGACGTTCTCCCCACCCACCAGCGCCGCGGCGACGCCGGCCATGAAGTCGGTCTCGGCGGGATGGTTCTCGGTCACCGGGTAGCTCGCCCCGTACTCGACCCGGCCCCGCGCGCCGAAGCCGCCGGCGATCTCGGCCACCAGGGTCTCGATCCGCGCCTTGATCTGGCTGCGCACGGCCTGGGACAGGGTGCGCATCGTGCCCCGCATGGTGACGGTCTGCGGAAGCACGTTGAAGGCCTCGCCGGCCTCCAGCGCGCAGACCGAGACGACGGCCGACTGCACCGGGTCGAGGTTGCGCGACACGATGCTCTGCAGGGCGATGATGACGTGGCTCGCCACGAGCACGCTGTCGACGGCGTTCTGCGGCAGGGCCGCGTGCCCGCCCCGTCCCTCGATCGTGACGGTGAAGCGGTCGGTCGAGGCCATGATCGGCCCCGGCCGGATCGCGAAGGTGCCGACCGCCATGCCGGGAATGTTGTGCATCCCGTAGACCGACTCGACCCCGAACCGCTCCATCAGGCCGTCGTCGACCATCGCCTCGCCGCCGCCGCCGCCCTCCTCGGCGGGCTGGAAGATCAGCACGGCCGCCCCGTCGAAATCCCGGGTCTCGGCGAGGTACTTGGCAGCGCCGAGCAGCATGGCGGTGTGCCCGTCGTGGCCGCAGGCGTGCATCTTGCCCGGCACGGTCGAGCGGTAGGGCAGGTCGCGCACCTCCTGGATCGGCAGGGCGTCCATGTCGGCGCGCAGGCCGATGGCGCGGTTCGAGCTGCGTCCCCGGCCGCGGATGACGCCGACCACCCCGGTGCGGCCGATACCGGTAACGACCTCGTCGCAGCCGAAGGACCGCAGCGTCTCGGCGACGAAGCCGGCGGTGCGGTCGACGTCGTAGAGCAGCTCGGGATGGGCGTGCAGGTCGTGCCGCCACGCCGTCATCGTGTCGGCGAAGGCGTGGATCCGTTCGAGGACGGGCATCGGGTCGGGGCTCTCGTGGCCTTTGCGGGTGGGTCGGACCAGCAAAGCCGGGGCCAGAGCCGCCGTCAACGGCCACGCTTGGCGAGCGCGCGGATCGCCCGCTGCCGCGTCGGCCCGTGATCCGGCGCCGCGAGATCATCGAGGATCGGACATTCTGGACGCGCGTCGCCGCAGCAGGCCTCCGCCAGATGCTCCAGCGTCCGGGCCATCCCCTCCATCTCGGCGATGCGGCGGCGCAGATCGGCGATCTGCTCCTGCGCGATCGCCTTCACCCCGGCGCTCGGCCGGGCCCGGTCGCGCCAGAGCGCCAGGAGATCCGCGATCGCGCCCACGCTGAAGCCGAGGTCGCGGGCGCGGCGGATGAAGCGCAGCGTGTGCAGGTCCGCCTCGCCGTAATGGCGGTAGCCGGCCTCGGACCGGGCGGCCGGCGGAAGCAGGCCGGTCGCCTCGTACCAGCGGATCATCTTGGCCGAGACGCCGGTGCGGCGCGCCGCCTCGCCGATCGTCAGGTTCGCCGCGCTCATGCCGGCCTCGCGGCGAGGGCCGGCGTCGCGGCCGCCGCGGGCCGCCCGCCGGCCCGGCGCAGCCGCAGGGCGTTGCCGAGGACGAACACGCTCGAGAACGCCATGGCGCCCGCGGCCAGGACCGGCGACAGGGCCGGGCCGCCGAACGGCACCAGCACGCCCGCCGCCACCGGGATCAGCGCGGCGTTGTAGGCGAAGGCCCAGAACAGGTTCTGGCGGATGTTGGCCATCACCGCCCGCGACAGCGTGAGAGCCTCGACCAGGGCTTCCAGGTCGCCCGACATCAGCACCACGTCGGCGCTCTCGACGGCGATGTCGGTGCCGGTGCCGATCGCCAGCCCGACATCGGCCTCGGCCAGCGCCGGCGCGTCGTTGATGCCGTCGCCCACGAAGGCCACCGGCCCGTGCGCGGCCCGGAACCGCTGCACGGCCTCGACCTTCCCGCCGGGCAGCACGCCGGCGGCCACGGCGTCGATGCCGAGGCTCCGCGCCACGCCGGCCGCCGTGACGGGATCGTCGCCCGTGACCATCGCCACCGCGAGCCCGCGCGCCTTCAGGGCTGCCACCGCCGCGCGGGCGCCCGGCTTCACGGGATCGGCCACCGCCAGGATCGCCGCGTGGCGGCCGTCGAGGACGAGGTGGATCGGACTCCGCCCCGCGCCCGCCAGCGACGCGGCCCGGGCGGCGAGATCCGGGTCCAGGGCGACTCCGAGGCGATCCAGGTAGCGCGGCGCGCCGAGGGCCACGGCCCGGCCCGCGACCCGTCCGGAGATCCCGAAACCCGCCACCGCCTCGAAGCTGTCGGGCTCGGGCGTGGCGAGGCCGCGGTCGCGGGCCGCCGCCACGACGGCGCCGGCCAGCGGGTGCTCGGAGCGGGTCTCCAGCGCGGCGGCGAGGGCCAGCGCCGCGTCCTCCGCGACACCGGCGGCCGGGACGATCTCGGTGAGCCGGGGGCGCCCCTCGGTCAGGGTGCCGGTCTTGTCGAGGGCCACGACCCGCACGTCGCGCAGGCCCTGAAGCGCCGCGCCGTCGCGGAACAGCACGCCGCGCGCCGCCGCGCGCCCGGTGCCGACCATGATGGCGGTGGGCGTCGCCAGCCCCATGGCGCAGGGACAGGCGATGATCAGCACCGCCACGGCGTTCACCAGGGCCGGCCCCAGGGCCGGGGCCGGCGCCAGGATCAGCCAGGCCAGGAAGGTCACCGCGGCGATGCCGATCACCGCCGGCACGAACCGCCCGGTGACGCGGTCGACCAGCGCCTGGATCGGCAACTTACCGCCCTGGGCGCGCTCCACCATGGCGGCGATCTGCGCCACCACGGTGGCGCCGCCCACGGCCCCGACCCGGAGGTCGAGGCTGCCGCGGCCGTTGAGCGTCCCGCCGACAACGGGATCGCCGGGCCCCTTGCGCACCGGGGCCGGCTCGCCCGTGACCATGCTCTCGTCGACGTGGCTGGTGCCCGAGACCACGGCGCCGTCAGCCGCCACGCGCTCGCCCGGGCGCACCCGGACCACGTCGCCGACGCGCAGGGCGTCGAGGGGGAGCTCGTTCTCCGCACCGTCGCGGACGACGCGGGCGGTCTTCGGCGTCAGGTCCATCAGCCGCGCGATCGCCTGGCCGGTGCGCCCCTTGGCGCGCGCCTCCAGCGTCCGGCCGAGCAGGATCAGCGTGACGATCAGGACGCTCGCCTCGAAGTAGAGGTGCGCCGCCCCCGCCGGCAGGAGATCGGGCGCCAGCGTCGAGACCAGCGAGTACAGGTAGGCGGCGCCGGCACCGAGGGCGACCAGGGCGTTCATGTCGGGATGGCCGCGCAGCAGGCCCGGAACGCCGCGCAGGAAGAAGCGCCGCCCCGGGCCGGCGAGGACCAGGGTGGCCAGCACCGCCTGGATCAGGGCCGTCACGGGGCCTCCGTGCAGGGCGGGCAGGAGGTGGCCGCCCATGTCGAGGACCACGACGGGCGCCGACAGCAGGGCGGCGACGATCAGGTCGCGGCGCAGGGCGCGGCCCTCCTCGGCCTGACGGGCCGAGGGGTCGGCCGGATGGCCGGCCTCGACCGGCCGGGCCTCGTAGCCGGCCGTCTCGACGGCCGCCACCAGCGCGTCCATCGGCACCACGCCCTCGGGATGGCGGATCGCGGCCCGGCCCGCGGCGAGGTTGACGCTGGCCCCGGTCACCCCCGGAACGGCGGCCAGCGCACGCTCGACCCGGCCCACGCAGCTCGCACACGACATGCCCTCGACGGCCAGCAGGCTCTGCGTCTCGGGGACGGGGTAGCCGGCATCCGCGAGCGCCGTCGCGACGTCGCCCGGGCCCGTGGCGCCGTCGAGGACGAGGCTGGCGCGGTGGGTGGCGAGGTTCACCGCCACGTCTCGGGCGCCGGGCAGCGCCGCGAGGGCGCGCTCGACGCGGCCGACGCAGGAGGCGCAGGACATGCCCTCGACGGGCAGGGTGAGGGCGACGGATTTCGACATGGCAGTGATCCGGTTCGAAGCGTCCATGCCCGGTCAGATGGGGCTTCCCATCATGGGAAGGTCAAGGGGTTGGCGGGCGACCTCCCCGGTCGGGCCCGCCGATGCGGGGCCGCCGCCGTTGTCGAATCGCGCGCGCCCGGCCAAGGTCCGCGCCACCGGAGCGGCGGGGACACGGATGGGCGAAGCGCTGACGATCTACGGCGACCCGGGTTCCGGGAACTGCCTCAAGGTCAAGTGGGTCGCGGCCCATCTCGGCATCCCGGCGCTCTGGCGCGACGTCGACGTCCCGGGCGGCGGGACGCGCAGGCCCGAGTTCCTCGCCCTGAACCCCGCCGGCCGCGTGCCGATCGTCGTCCTGTCCGACGGCACCGTGCTGTCCGAATCGAACGCGATCATCGTCTACCTCGCGGAGGGCTCGGCGCTGGTGCCCGCGGAGGCCCTGCCCCGCGCCCGCATGCTGCAGTGGATGTTCTGGGAGCAGTACAGCCACGAGCCCTACATCGCGGTCCGCCGCTACCAGCTCCACTATCTCGCGCGGTCGCCGGAGGATCTCGACCCGAAGCTCGCCGAGCGCGGCGCCGACGCCCTGCGGCTGATGGAACGAACCCTCGCGCGCTCGGCTTTCATGGCGGGCGGCACCCTGACCCTCGCCGACGTGGCGCTCGTCGCCTACACGCGCATGGCCCACGAGGGCGGCTTCGACCTCGCGGACTACCCGGCGATCCGCGCCTGGGTCGGGCGCGTCGAGGGCGGGCTCGGGATCGGCCCCTACGCCGGGCCGGCCTGATCGGCCGCGGCCTGCGGCGGCGCGGCGCCGTATTCCGGCAGGCT
Organism: Methylobacterium sp. PvP105; assembly: GCF_017876975.1. NCBI lineage: Bacteria > Pseudomonadati > Pseudomonadota > Alphaproteobacteria > Hyphomicrobiales > Methylobacteriaceae > Methylobacterium > Methylobacterium sp. PvP105. The sequence continues at coordinate 4,982,009 of NZ_JAGIPA010000001.1, forward strand.
GACCCGCACGGTCGTGCCCTCCCCGGCCGCGCTCTCGATGGCGAGCCGCCCGCGGTGGCGGTTGAGGCTGTGCTTGACGATGGCGAGCCCGAGGCCCGTGCCGCCGCGGGCGCGGCTCGACGCGACGTCGACCCGGTAGAAGCGCTCCGTCAGCCGCGGGATGTGCTCGGGCGGGATGCCCGGCCCGTCGTCGGCCACCGACAGGACGACGCGGCGCCCGAGGCGCGGGTCGTCCTCGCGGGCGAGCCCGACGCTGATCCGGCCGCCGCCGTACTTCACGGCGTTCTCGATCAGGTTCTCGATCACCCGGGCGAGCTCGTCGGCGTCGCCGGGGACCGCGTAGGGGCCCGCCCCCTCCTCCAGCCGGATCGTGGCGCCCCGCGCCTCGGCGGGCAGGCCCTGGGCGTCGACCATCTGGCGGGCGAGCGCCCCGAGATCGACCACCGCGGTGGGCGCCACGTGCTCGCGCAGCTCGATCCGCGACAGCGACAGCAGGTCGTCGATCAGCCGCGTCATCCGCTGGGCCTGGACGCGCATGATCTCCAGGAAGCGCTCCCGGGCCTGCGCGTCGTCGCGGGCCGGACCCTGCAGGGTCTCGATGAAGCCGATCAGGGTGGCGAGCGGCGTGCGCAGCTCGTGGCTCGCGTTGGCGACGAAATCGACCCGCATCGCCTCGAGACGCCGGGCCGAGGTGAGGTCGCGCAGGAACAGCAGCGCGCTCACGCCGGACCCGTCGGGCATCGGCAGCGCGCCGATCTGGACCTCGAAGGTCCGCTCCAGCGGCACCCGGGTCGACAGCGCGACCCGGCGCGGGAGGCCGGAACTCAGCACCGCCTCGATGCCGTCGAGGACCTCCGGGTCGCGGAGCGCGAAGGACAGGGGCCGGGCCTGATGGAGCGCCGGCAGCAGCGCCCGGGCGGCGGGATTGGCCTCCAGCACCAGGGTACGCCGGTCCACGAGGATGACCGGGTCCGGCACGTGGGCGAGCAGCGCCTCGGCGACGGCGTGGCGCGGCGTGGCGGCGGCCGGTCGCGCGACGGGGGCCTCGCGGCCGCGCCCGCCGAGCCAGCCGCCCAGGCAGACCGCCGCGAGCCCGATCAGGATCAGCGGGAGGTCGAGCCGCCCGGCCAGGGCGGTGGCGAGCCCGAGCAGGCCCGCGGCGATCGCGGCGCCAGTCCAGGCGGGGGAGCTGCGCAGGCGGCCGGACATGGCGGGCGCGCCGGCCGATCAGCGGGACTCGGACTCGTCGCGCCACGCCCGGCCGGACGGCCCGGCCGTGCCCTCCGGCGGGCCGGGATCGCGGGCACCGCCCGCACGCTTCACGATCTCGTAGAGGCCGAGCATCGCCAGGGCGGTCACGAACGGCACGACGTAGTAGCAGCCCCGGAACAGCAGCAGCGAGGTCAGCACCTCGTTGCGCGGCAGGCTCGACAGGGCGAGGAGCACGGTGGCCTCGAACACCCCGATGCCGCCGGGCGCGTTCGACGCGATCCCCAGCATGGCGGCCAGCACGTAGATCGCCAGGAAGGTGGTGAAGCCCAGCGTCGTCTCCTGCGGCAGCAGGACGTAGAGCACAGCCGCCGCCGCGCAGACGTCGCCGATGCCGACGATCATCTGGCCGATCGACACGGACGCCCCGGGCAGCTCCAGGCGCCAGTGCTTCACGGTGATGCTGCGCTTCTTGGCCGAGACCCAGGCCAGGTAGCCGAGCACCAGGGCGAGCGCCGCGAGGCCGACACCCTGGTTGATCCGGATCGACGTGAAGGCGAGCCCGGCGAGCTGGCCGGCCTCGATGATCAGGCTCAGGCCCAGCACCACGCCCATGCCGAGCCAGAAGGTGAAGCCGGCGATGACGGTGAGCGCGGCGATCTTGGCCGTCGAGAGGCCCTGCCGCGCGTAGATCCAGTAGCGGATCGTCCCGGCGGTGAGCAGCGGGAAGCCGAGGGTGAAGCTCACCGCGTAGCTCGTGAACGAGGCGAGCGCGGTGATCCGGTACGGCACCTTGATCTTGAGCTGGCGCAGGGCCAGCGCGTCGTAGCCGGTCAGGAACAGGTAGCTGACGCCGACGAACAGGAAGGCGAGGCCGAGCTGCTCGGCGGTCGCGGCCGCGATGGCGCTGCGCACCTCCGCCCAGCTGACGCTCTGCACGAGCTTCCACAGGACGCCGAGGGAGACCGCGAACAGCACGATGCTGGCCGCCGTGCCGATCCAGGCATAGCGGCTGCGCCGGCTCTTCCGCTTCGAGCCCGCTCCGGCATCGTGCTGGACCGGCTCGACCGGCTCGACCGGGCTCCGGTGCTGTCCCTGAAAATTCATGCCGATCGGCGTCCGCCCTTCCGGCTGCGCGGCCCGGCCGAAGGCCGTCAGCCCGTGCCGGAATCTCCCGGACCGCGGCCCGTTGCCCCGCATGTAGGCCGAACCGGCGCGCAAGGCCAGGGAAGGCAGGCCCGTGACGGGCGATCTATCCTCAGCCGGAGGCCCGATCGAGGATCGCGGCCGCCTCCGCGAGGCCGCGCCGGATCCGCTCGGGCACCTCCGGCGCGGTGCAGACATAGGTCGGGCTCGGGTGCGGCACCCGGATCACCGGCAGGTCGGGGCGGAGCGCCGCGAGGGACGGCGCCGCCTCCCCGGCGAAGCGGCCGGCCAGCACCGCCACGGCGAGGCGCGGCAGCAGGTCGAGGAGCGGGGCCAGATAGGGCGCGGCCGCCGCGACCTCCGCCCGGCGGGGCGCCCGGTTGCGGGCGCCCTCGGCGTGGATCAGCCAGGGGACCGCGTTCCAGATCAGCGTGTCGGCCCGGCTGAGCCCGGCCTCGGCGAGGAAGCGGAACAGGTTCGCGGCCGTGCCGTTCGCGCTGTCGCGGGTGACGAAGCCGGTGCGCAGCACCGCCGGGCCCGGCGTCTCGAGGAGGAGGAGCATCCGCGCCCCGACGCCGCCATCCAGGGGGTCGGGCGCCGGGACCGGGGCGCCGCGCTCGGCCGCGATGCGCGCCGCGAGGGCCCGGATCGGGGCGATGTGGGGGCTGTCGATCAGGGCGCGGCGGGCCGCCAGGGCCTCCGGATCGGCCAGCGCCTTCGGGGCCCGCGGCTCAGCCGGCATCGAGGCCGGGAATCGTCGGGCCGCCGCGACGCGACCGGCGGAAGCGCTCGGTGCCCGTCTCCCGGGCGAGGCGCGCGTCGAGGCCGGCCACGCCGCCGAACTGGAAGCCGATCTGGCTGGCATAGGCCGCGCAGGCGGCGCGCTTCCGGGCCTGGCACTCCGGGTCGAGGGTCACCGTCGCCTCGGGAAGTTCCGCGAAGAGGTCCGCGAGCGGCTCCCGGGGCGCAGCCTCGCGCACCGTGTAGGGGAAGTCGCGCCACCACAGGATCGGGAGAAGCGGGTCGAGGCCGCGCAGAGCCCGGACCACCTGGACGTGATCGACATGGCCGCCGATCGCCTGGGGGGCGAGGAGGAGATCCGGTTTGTCCGCGGCGATCAGCGCCGCGACGGCGGGCGCGAGGTCGTCCGCGATGCCGTCATCGGCGCGGGTCTCGGCGAAGAGTTCCGGCGCCGAGCCGTAGCCCCGGTGCGGCGCCTCCCGGAACGGCAGGTGCACGGGCGGGGCGATGCCGAGCGCGGCAGCCGCGCGGACATCCTCGTCCCGGCGCAGGGCCATGTAGTCGATCTCCGGTCCCAGGCCCTTGTCGAGCTGGCAGGCGAGCGCGAAGCCCTTCGGCTCGGCGACGCTGCCGGTGAACAGGGTCACCATCACGACGCGCCAGCCCGCTTGCGCGAGGCTTGCCAGGAGGCCGCCGCACGAGAAGGCCGCGTCGTCGAGATGGGGGGAGAGGGCGAGCGCGGTGGGCATGGTTCAGAGCCTGTCGGCGGGCACGACGTCCGACCCGCGACCTCATCCCGAGGTACCGCTGCGCAGCGGGGGCCTCGAAGGAGCCCTTCAAGCAGCGCTGTGATCCCTGGAGGAATCCTGGGAGGCCCGCTGACGCGGGCACCTCAGGATGAGGGGGTGGATCGGGATTCCCGAAGCTGGCGGACCGTTCAGAGCAGGTGCGGCTCGGCGCGGAAGCGGCAGGTCGGGTCGTCGGGCAGGTCTTCGGGAAAATCGGTGGCGGGCTGCTCGTGGCGCACCCGCGCGTAGACCTCCATGATCTGCCGCCCGACCGCGTGCCACGAGTAGACCCGCCGGCACTCCTCCAGGCCGGCCGTCGCGATGCGCCGGCGCAGATCGGCGTCCGTGACGATCCGGGTGAGCGCCGCGGCCAGCGCCGGGACGTCGCCCGGGTTGACCAGCAGCCCGTTCTCCCCGTCGCGCAGGCAGTCCGAGACGCCGACCGCGTGGCACGACACGGTGGCGAGCCCGGCCGCCAGCGCCTCCAGGATCGTGTTGGAGAAGCCCTCCGCGTAGGTCGGCGAGACGAACACGTCGGCGCGGCGGTAGAGGTCGGGCACGGAGCCGTATTCCGCGTAGCCCGTGAAGGCGATCGCGCGCTCCGAGAAGGCGTGCTCCGCGGCGAGCGCCTTGGCCGGGTCCACGTCGGGCCCGATTCCCGAGATCGTGGCCGCGAAGGGCGTGCCCTGCGCGCGCAGGATCGCCAGGGCCTCGATGAAGTCCAGCACGCCTTTCCGACGGTCGACCCGGCCGTGGTAGAACAGCCGCACCGGCCCGTCATGGGGCGCCGGCAGCCCGTCGGACGTGCCCTGCGCGAACCGATCGGTGTCGACCGCGCCGGGCACGATGGTGAAGCGGGCCGGGTCCGACCCGAGCCGCTCGCAGACCTCGTCCACGAAGGAGGCGCCGCCGATCAGCAGCGCGTTGGCGTGGGCCAGCACCTCGCACATGGCGACCCGGTGGGTCTCGCAGCAGGAGCCGACCCAGTGGCCGTCGCCGCCCTGGATCGAGACGACGCTCGGCACGCCGAGCTTGCGGGCGGCGAGCAGCACCGCCCAGCCGGTCGGGTAGCCGTACTGGGCGTGCAGGATGTCGAAGGGGTTCCGGGCGTGCTCCCGGGCGATCGCGTCCACCATCGTGGCGATGTCGCGCTCGAAATCGCCCGACGTCTGCTCGCCGAGCTGTTCCAGGCCGATCACCCGCACGCCCGGCACCGGCGGCGGCGGCCCGCCCCCGTAGACCCGGGTGCCGAAGGCGTCGCCCCGGTACTGCGAGATCATCGTGACGTCGTGGCCGGCGCCGACGAGTTCGCGCAGCAGGTTCTGCGCGTAGACGCTCATGCCCGATATGGCCGGGAAATAGCGGCGGCTGAGGAAGAGGATTCTCATCGCACCGCACCTTCGCAGAGACCGAGAGAGGCGCCGAGGCGCTCCCTCTCCCGTGCCCGATCCTCGCCTCGCCGCAATTCGGCCCTCACTGCCATTGCCGCCGCGTCTCCTGCTCGCCCGCCAGGACCGGGCCGGGGCGCCGGCAGCCGCGGAGATAGTCCAGCGCCTGCGGGATCATCACGTCGGCCCGGTGGCTCTCGCGGGAGAGCTCGACGCAGATCAGCTTGCCGAAGCCCACCGCCTCCAGAGCCTCCAGCACGCCCGGCACGTCCATGTCGCCCTCGCCGAAGGGCAGGTGGATGTGGCTGCCGCGCTTCATGTCCTCGATCGCCACGGTGCCGATCCGGTCGGCGAATTCCCGCACGGCGGCCGCCGGCTCGCGCTCGCCGGTGACGAGGCAGTGACCCGTGTCCAGGGCGAGCCTCAGCCCCGGCACGTCGAGCGCCGCGTAATCGTCGAGCGTCTCGATCAGCATGCCGGGCTCGGGCTCCAGGCAGGGCACGATTCCGGACTCGGCCGCGAAGGCCGCGACCTCGTGCAGACCCTCGACCAGCCAGCGCCGGGCCTCGCCGTGATCGACGCCGGGCTTCGGCACGCCGGCCCAGAACGAGACCGCCTCGGCGGAGAGCATCGCGCCGATCTCGATCGCGCGCTTCAGGAAGCCGACGCGCCGGGCGCGGCCCGCGGCGTCGGCGGTCACGAGCGTCGGCTCGTGCTTGGCGGACGGATCGAGCAGGAAGCGGGCACCCGTCTCGATGACGCAGGTCAGCTCCAGCTTCTCCAGCAGACTCGCCACCCGGCCGGCCTCCGCCGCCCAGGTCTCGGCGAAGGGGTCGAGATGGTGGATGTCGAGGGTGAGCGCCACGCCATCGTAGCCCGCCGCCTTGATCAGGTGGAGCGCGTCGTCGAGGCGGTGGTTGGCCGCGCCGTTGGTGTTGTAGGCGAACCGGAGCGTCACGCCGCCCTCCCCTTCCGCTGGGCGAGGCGGAAGGGCGCGTGGTGCGATTCCGGCTCGCGGTAGAGCGGATAGTGCCGCCCGACGATCCGCTCGGCCAGGGCCACGTCGAACAGCGGCTGGCCGCCGAACCGCTCCAAGGCCTCCGGGGTGAGACGCACCGGGCGCAGGGTCTCGCTCTCGGTGCCGAACGTGATCAGCGGGTGGTCGCGGTCGAGAAGCTTCTTCGTGTTGCGCTCGCCGATCCGGTAGTAGCTCATGGTCTCGACCTCGAGCCCCGGCACGATCGCCTTCACGACGCCGACCCCGCCCCCCGGGGGCGTGCAATCGACGTAGAGCACGTCGAACCCGGCCTCCAGCAGCCGGTCGCAGGCGATCTTCCCCCGGGCGTGGCCGTCGGCGGCCGGGGTCGAGGGCAGCTCGGCGAAGCTTTTCGTGCTGCGCTCGGAATAGACCGTGTCGGCCAGCACGCCGCGCAGGTCCGCCGCCGGCATCTCGATCCATTCGAGCATGGCCTGCAGGGCGCGGCTCTCCTCCAGGTCCAGGCTGGGCAGCGCCTTCTGGATGAACGCGTCGACGTAGCCCGGCGGCGTCACCGTGGCGGCCATGTCGAGGGGGCCGTGGCCGAAGGTCTTGCGGACCCGCGCGGCCTGGAACTCCAGGAGCGCCTTGCGCAGCGCCCGCTCCCGGTCCGGGTCGCAGGCCTCGCCGCAGGCCGAGAGGGCGATCGGCGCCGGGGTCCGCGCCGGATCCTCGTCGTAGCCGACGACGTAGAGGTTGGTCAGGCCGAACTGGTCGGTGGCGAATTTCGGGAGCGCCCGGATCCCGAGCTCCTTGAGCCGGGCCAGCATCGCGGCGTTCTCCGGACCGATCCCCTCGAGGTCGAGCATCACGCCCTGGTCGAGGGCCCGGAACAGCAGCCCGTTGCCGTCCCGCTGCAGCAGCTCCAGCACGCCGTGGCCCAGCGCGAAGGGCACGTCCGGGCCGGCGCCGAGGCCGTTGGTGATCAGGTTGGTGAAGGGCTTGTAGCCCTCCGACAGCTCGAAATAGTCGGTCGCGGCGACGTCGAGGGGCATCAGGACGATCTCGCCCGTCGCGTGCCGGACGCTGGGGGTCCATTCGAGCACCGTGTCGCGGCCGACCGGGGAGCCGGCGGGCAGGCAGAGGGTCAGCGGGTCGGCGACCGACTTGGCGCCGTAGACCCGGACGAGATCGGTGTAGCTCGCCCGCTCCTTCGCCCGCGGCAGCACCGCGAGCGACGGCATCAGGTTCTCGGCGATCTCCGCGACGGCGCCGATCAGCGCCTCGTCGTCGGTGGCGCCGTAGCCGATGCCCGACGGCATCGCGCCCACGAAGAACGGGTCGTCGAGAAACAGGGCCACGAACCAGACCGGGACGCCGGTGCGATCGAGGGGCGCCAGCGGGAAGCCGACGACGCGCCCCTCCGGCAGGACGTCGAGATAGGCCTTGACCGGGTCCGGCAGGGTCCCGGGCAACCCCTCGATCGGCCGCTTGGCGCCGAAGCGGTAGGGGCGCGGCGCCTTGATCCGCTCGTGGCGGGCGCGGTCGTCCTGGTCGTGAAAGGCGTCTGGTTGGGTCAAGTCGTGTTCCCGTCTGCCGCGAACCGGCGCCGAGCCCTGTCCCATCCACCCACCTCATCCTGAGATGCCGAAGCGCAGCCGAGGCCTCGAAGGAGGGCTCCAGAAGGCGCTGTGCTCCCTGGAGCCCTCCTTCGAGGCTGCTGCGCAGCACCTCAGGATGAGGGCACGGGTTGAATGGATCGGGTCCCGGCTCGGTGTTGTGTCATCCTGTCCTGCGGTCGCTACCCTTGCCCGTAGGCGCGGGCGACGAGCCGCATCGTGTGAAGGTCGCGCGAGGCCGAGTACGCGGCCCGCTCCTCGGGCCGGCGCAGGGCCGAGCCGAAGGCGCGCACCTGCTCGGCGAAGGGCGAGCTGTCGGCGTCGAAGGCGAGCGGCTCCGCGCGGCCGCTGGCGCCGTCGATGAAGGTCAGCGAGCCGCCGGCCGTCTGGCCCATCGTGTTCTCGGCGACGAGCAGGCCCTTCGTGCCGACCACCTCCAGGCGGCGGCGGGGCAGTGCGTCGGGACAATTGTAGGCGACGTGCAGGCTCGCCAAGGCACCGCCCGCCGTCTGCCCGATCAGCAGGGCGCCGTCATCGACCGCGTAATCCTGGGCCTTGGTCTGGGTCAGGGCCGCGATGGTGGTGATCGGCTCGCCGAGCAGGAAGTCCACGAGGTCGAGCCCGTGCGGAGCGAGGTCCATCAGGGCGCCGCCGCCGGCCTGGGCGGCGTCGATCCGCCAGTTCGGCTGGCCGGCCTCCGACCAGTCGCGCCCGAGCCAGCAGGCGTAGACGATCCGCACGGTCGTGATCGTGCCGAGCCGCCCGGCTGCGACCTGCGCGCGGATCGCCCGGTGGGCCGGGTGGTGCCGCTGGTCGAAGGCGGTCCCGTAGAAGATGTTTTGCGACTCGACGGCCCGGACGATGGATTCGGCGTCCCCGAGCGTCGCCGCCATGGGCTTCTCGCACAGCACAGCCTTGCCGGCCGCAGCCAGCGCCTCGACGGCGCCACGGTGAAGATGGTTCGGTGTCGCCACGTAGACCGCCTCGACCGCGGGCTCGGCGATCAGGCCGGCGAGATCGGCGTGCCCGCGGGCGCCGGCCCGCTCGGCGGCCGCGCGGCTGTCCGGATTCGGATCGCTGACCGCCACCAGCCGGTGGCCGGCGGCGCGGATGCCCGGCTCCATGTAGTCGCGGGCGACCCAGCCGTAGCCGACGATGCCCCAGCCGACCGCGTCCATCACCAACGCTCCGGCAGATCGACGAATTCGCGCACGCGCACGCGCTGCGTCTCCGACGCTTCGAGGCCTTCGTCGAAAGTCAGCGTCTCGGGTCCGGGTGAGCGCAGCGGGTAGGTGGCGCGGGGGCCGTATTCCGCCTCGTAGCGCTCAGAGGGCCAGCGGATGACGTAACCCTCGCCTTCGGGCGCGTAGAGCGGGTTGAGCCGCAGCACGGTCCCCGGCTTCGGCAGGGTCAGCCCGTCGACCAGCGCGCGCGGCGCCGGGCGCATGCCGGGACCGCACACCAGCGAGAACGCCTCGCAGCTCCGCAGGGCCGCGGGCTCCTGCGGGCCCGGCGCCCGCGCCGCGACCAGCGCCCGGGTCAACTCCGCATCGTCGTAGACCAGGGCGTCGGGAAACAGCTCGGCGATCTCCTCGGCCGTCACCGCTCGGCCGGCCGAGAAGCCCGGGCAGTCGCGGTTGTGGATGTGGCTCAGCGCCAGCCAGCCGTCATCGCCGGCATTCTGGCGGAGACTCTCGAGCAGAGCCGCCTTGTCGTCGAGGAAGTAGAAGGCGTCGTTGCACACGACCAGATCGACGGGAGCCCCCGGGATCGGCCAGTGGGCTGAGCCGGCGTCGAAGCAGACGAGCTGCGCCTTCTCGGCGACGACCCAGTGGCGGGCCACCCAGAGCTTGGCGAAGACCACGTCGGCCCCGGCGACCTTGCAGCCGCGCCGCTGCAGCTCCCGCAGGTAGTGGCCGATGCCGCAGGCGAATTCGAAGACGCACACGGGCTCGTTCCAGTGCGCCTCCAGCAGCGACAGGCCGGCCAGGAAGGTCGGGTCGCTCCAGCGGTGCAGGAAGTAGTCGCCGACGCGTCCCCAGCCGAGGAGCTCGACCGCGTCGCGCAGGGTCGCGGTGCGGCGCTCCTTGATCAGGCGGATGATCCCGGCGGGATCGGCCGGCGGGCCGTTCCACCAATCGTCCTGATCGACCAGGAGGGCGGCCAGCGCCTCGTCGGGCTCGCCGGCGTCGAGATGGGCGAGCACCCGCTCGACCAGGGCGTCGCGGTTGATCCGCAGGTACGGGATGCCGTCGATCACGGGCCAGCGCGCGCCGGTCTCCGCGTCGCGCAGGGCGTGCGGGCCGTCGGCCTTCAGCGGGTTGCCGGTGTCCGGCGATCTGAGTTCGAACGGGATCATGGTTCTCGGGGCCGCCCGGGCAGATGGGCGACCGGGTCCGGCGATCAAGGGATGCGCATGTCGGCGAGGACACGATCGTGGAAGCCCTTCACCGGGCCGGCATGGACCAGCTCCCACTCGTCGAGCACCATCCCCATCGTGGTCGAGGCGCCGCGCAGGTGCTGGGCGATCTGCAGGACGCGGTCGATGCAGTCGGCCGCGTGGAAGGCGCGGCCCTCCGCGGTGGCGTCGTCGGGCAGGACCGCGCGGGCGCGCTCGACCTGACCGCGCAGGGGCTCGGCGAGTTCGGCGAGCGCCCAGGCGGTCGTGGTCGCCATGATCGGGCCGAGATGGTCGCCGAGCAGCATCTCGCCGGTGAAGCCGGCATCCGGCATCGCGGCGTTGTGGAAGTGGTGGGCCATCGCGGCCAGGAACACGGTGCCGGGATCGGCCCGGTAGAACGGGCTGAGGCAGACGCCGTAGACCGCCACGATCAGGCAATGCTCGGCGTGGTTCTCCGGCGGCTCCAGCAGGATCCGGGCGCGGCCGGGACAGGTGACGCCCGCCCGCGGCTGCTGCGCCAGGGCGCCGACGAAGCCCGGCAGCGGCCCGGGCCGGCCCGCCGGACGCGGCGCGAGCCGCGCGCGCAGGCGGTCGCGGAGATCGGGATCGAGGTCCCCGGTGACGGCGTCGAAGCCCGCCACCAGCACCGCGGAGGCGGCCTCGTCCGAGAGCCCCGCCGCGGTCAGGAAGGCCGCGTCGAGGTCGCAGAGGCGCGTCGCCGCGAGGGTGACGGCCGCGATGTCGAGGGCGACGTCGTCGGGCGCGCCGCCGCCGGTGAGGAGCCCCCACCCCTGCGCGAACAGCCGCTCGGCAATCGACCCCTGGCGGCCCGCCGAGCGGACGCGCTTGAGGTCGTTCATCTCGACCAGGAGGTCGCGCAACGCCTCCGGCGCGGCGGCGCCGGAATGGGGCGACTGAGTCTCGCTTGGCATCGTCTCGTTCCGAAAAGCCGCCCCCTGGTTTCGACGACGCCTAGTGCACGCCCAGCCAGTCGCGGAGCATCTGCTCCTGCTTGCCGAAGGCGTGCTCCGGCCCGTGGCCGTTCTTCACCATCGGCGCCTTGAAGAAGGTGGAGAGCTGCTCCTGCACGCCGCCGTCGCCGCGCTTGCTCGCGAGATCGAGCACGCGGGCGATCTCGATGACGAGCGGCGCGGCCAGGATCGAGTCCTTGCAGAGGAAGTTGACCTTGATCTGCATCCGCTGGCCCATGAAGCCGGTGACGTCGATGTTGTCCCAGGCCTCCTTGTCGTCGCCGCGCGGCCGGTAATAGTGGATGTGCACCAGGTGGTCCTCGACCGGGTAGCCGAGGATCGAGTCGAGCACCGTGCCCTTGGTGTTGAGCTTCGACTGCAGCGAGTTCGGGTCGTTCAGGGCGAGGCCGTCGCGGTTGCCCAGGATGTTGGTCGAGAACCAGCCGTCGACGTGGAGCGCACGCGCCTTGAAGGCGGGGGCCAGCACAGTCTTCATCATGGTCTGCCCGGTCTTGCCGTCCTTGCCGGCCACCGGGACGTTCAGCTCCTTGGCGAGCTCCAGGAGCGCCGGCACGTCGGCGGCCACGCTCGGGGTGAAGTTGGCGTAGGGGATGCCGCTCTTGATCGCCGCGTATGCGTAGAGCATCGCCGGGGAGATCGCCTCGTCGCTCGAATCCAGGCCCTTCTCGAAGGCGGCGGTCGAGTTCAGGGTCGGGTCGTTGAGGTCGGGCCAGCGCTCCGTGGAGGCGAGGTTCACCACGACGACGTCGTCGAGGTTGCTCTCCTTCTGGAAGCGGCGGAGGTCGTTGGCGATCACCGAGACCGCCTCGCGGTGGTCCTTGGCGACGATCCGGTTCTGGCCGTCGATGTTCTTGCAGAACTTGGCGCTTCCGACCGCCGGCCAGGGCGTGATGCCCTTCAGGACCTGGGCGCCGTTCTCGATATCGTCCTTCGAGAGCACGCCGTGCCCGCTCGCCGCGGAGGCGAGGTCGTCGCCGTTCAGGTCCCAGCCGCCGAAGACGAGGTCCTTGTAGTCGGCCATGCCGGCCACAGAGAGACCGGCGAGCGGCAGCCCGTCGAGACGGTTGGAGCCGGATTTGATCATCTCGATGCCGGCGATGGCAGTGGTGGCGACAGCGCCTCCCATGCCTACGAACGCGACACCGACGCGGCGACCGGACTGCATGCTCATCGGTAACTGATGTCCTTGTGCGGACGCGGGTGGCGTCTTGAAGGGTCCGTCCTGGGACGGAAATTCGCCCCCCCGGGGCCGTACCTAACTGGCTCGGCGGTGCCGCGTTCCAAGCCGAATGCGACAACATTGCCCCACCGTCCTCCCGCGCGGGGCCGGCCGGCGGCGTTAACGTGACCCTAACGAGCAGGGTTAACCCTTCCTTGACCGTGCCACGCTTGGATCACGGGGCCGTCCCATTCTGGTCACGGCCGGCGTCGATAGGGCCGCCGCTTCCGGAAAAAACCCGGCCGTCAGAGCCGGGCGGACGCAAGGACCGATCTGAAGAGGACCAATGATGGGGGTTTTCCCGGAGCCGGCGCGTCGCGCCGACGACGTGAGCCGACTCGTGCCGCAGACCCTGACCGGCACGGGCCATTTCGAGGATGAAGCCGTGGCGTGGCTGCCGCGGGCCGGACGCGAGACAGGGCGCCGGTCACTTCGCCGCACCGGCCTCGGCCGGATCTCCGGGACGCTGGCCCTGGGGCTCGTCGCCGGGTTCGGCCTGCCGCAGGCCGCCTTCGCGCCCGCCTACTTCGCGCCGGCCGCCCAGGCCCATGACCGGGTCGACACCAGCCCGCGGGCCGCGCAGGCCCTCGCACAACGCGCGTCCGAGCCCGCGGTTCCCGCAGAGGCTCGGGCGGCCAAGGACGCCTGGAACGGCCTGCCGGTGCCGGAGCAGGAGCCCGCCACCACGGCCCTGATCCAGGAAGACCTCGCGGCCCTGCCGCGGGTCACGCAGGAGCAGGACGCGGTCAAGTTCGGCGAGCGCAGCGTGCCGCGCAAGGTGGTCGACACGATCGTCAAGGCCTCCGACGAGGCCGGCGTCGATCCGGTCTACATGATGGCGCTGGCCGACAAGGAATCGAGCTTCGACACGGACGCGAAGGCTGCCACATCCTCGGCGCAGGGGCTGTTCCAGTTCGTCGCCCGCACCTGGCTGGAGATGATCCGCGATTACGGCGCCCGCTACGGGCTCGCCGAGGAGGCCGCCGCCGTGAAGGGCCGGGGCGCCGCGATCACCGTCGCGGGCAGCATGCGCGCCCGGGTGCTCGGCCTGCGCAACGACCCGCGCGTCGCCGCGCTGATGGCGGCCGAGCTGATCAAGCGCGATCGCGAGCGGATCGAGGCCCGGGTCGGGCGCGCGCTCACCACGACCGAGCTGTACCTCGCCCATTTCCTCGGCACGGCGAGCGCCGGCCGCTTCCTGTCGCTCTCCTCCGAGAAGCCCGACGAGGTCGCCGGACGCGAGTTCCGCACGGCGGCCCGGGCCAATCGCAGCCTGTTCACCGAGAAGACGGGCGGCAAGCGCCGCAGCCTGACCGTGTCCGAGCTGCACGACCGGATCGACGGCATGATCGACCGGCGGCTGACCCGCTACCAGGGCGTGGCGGCGGTCGCCGAGGCCCTCGACAAGGCGCCGGTCCAGAGCGACGTCGCCGCCGCCGAGGAGACGGCTCCCGTGGCCGGCAACCGCCGCGTCGAGGTGACGGAGGCGCTGCCACCGGACGGGGTGTGAGGACCCCGTCGGGGCGCCCGCTCGCCTGAGCCAATTGCCTGAGCAAGTTGGATCGCCGCTTCGGCGCGCCGGGTCTGTCGGATTGACAGTCCTCCCTGCCGACATCGTCCCCGATCGAGGCGCCGTCCCCGATCGAGGCGCCCAGATGTCACCTCGGGCGGATCTCGGGCAGGCCCGAGACCCGTCGGGAGAGGGGGGCGTGAAAATGAGGAATGGCGCGGCTCTCCCGCACGGAATCGTCTTCGTTCCGAACCGTCGCGACGCGATCGGGAACGGCTCTCGCGCCGACCGCGGTTCCGGCTTCCGGCCCCGCCCGCGGCGCCCCGGAGCATCCGGCGGTTCAGGGGCGGCGCATCGGGGCCGGAGACGGGCTCTCGCCCGACCGCCGAGCAGCGTCAGACCTCGGCTTTTAAGGCACTGTTAACCATAGCAAGACCAATCCTGTCGGCAGACTACTTCTCTAAGAGACGCTTGGCGCCGATGCCCCGCTACTTCATCGATCTGCACGACGGCTCGCAGCCGATCCACGATGAGGTCGGGTTCGACCTGCCGGATCTGCCGGCGGCCCGCGCCAAGGTCACCCGGATCATGTCGGCGATCGCCCGCGACATGCTGCCGGACGTCGAGCGCCAGGATTACGTGGCCTGCGTCCGCGACGGCGTCGGCAAGGTGGTCTACCGAGCGCGCCTGTCCCTCGCCGCCGAGATGGTGGAGTGAGGCGGGCGCCCTCCGCGCCCGCGATGCGCCCCTGAGACCGCGCCGAATCCGCCCTGAGGCTCCCCGCCGCGCCGCGGCGGCGCTTGACCGCCCCCCGGTTCCGGCCATCTCGGATCCATGAAACGGCGCAGCCTGCTCACGGTCGCGAGTGCGGCCACGGTCATGACGCTCGGCGGCGTCGGCTACGCCGCGCACCGGCGCGGACGGAATCCCTATTACCGCGGCCCGACCTCCGACCATTTCGACGGGCTGCGGTTCTTCCTGCCGGGACAGTCGACCGACAAGGCGCTGCCGGACGTGCTGCGCTGGCAGGCCAAGCGGCAGCGCGAGCCCTGGCCGAAGAGCTTCCCCAGCCCCTATCCTGCCGACCGGCCACCGGAGCGGGTCGAAGGCCTGCGGGTCGTGCTGATCGGCCACGCGAGCTACCTCGTGCAGGTCGCCGGCCGGAACATCCTGATCGATCCGGTCTTCGCCAAGCGCGCGAGCCCGGTCCGCTTCGCCGGGCCGAAGCGCGTCAACCCGCCGGGGATCGCCCTCGCCGACCTGCCGCCCATCGACGCGGTCCTCATCACCCACAATCACTACGACCATCTCGACGGGCCAAGCCTCGCCCGGATCTGGCAGGCGCACCAGCCGCTGATCGTGGCGCCCCTGGGCAACGACACGATCCTGCGCGGCTACGACGACACGATGCATGTCGAGACCCGCGACTGGGGGCAGTCGGTCGATCTCGGCGACGGGCTGCAGGTCCACCTGACCCCCGCGAACCACTGGTCGGCCCGGGGCGTCAACGACCGACGGATGGCACTGTGGTGCGCCTTCGTGCTGACCTCGCCCCGCGGCGTGCACTACCATGTCGGCGATACCGGCTTCGGCGACGGCGCGCTGTTCTCCGACGTCCGGGCCCGGTTCGGGCCGCCGCGCCTCGCGACGCTGCCGATCGGCGCCTACGAGCCGCGCTGGTTCATGCAGGCCCAGCACGTCGATCCGGCCGAGGCCGTGAAGGCCTTCACCCTGCTCGGCGCCGAGCAGGCCCTCGGCCACCATTGGGGCACGTTCCAGCTCACCGACGAGGGCATCGAGCGGCCCGTCGAGGCGCTCGCGGCGGCCCTCGGCGGCGCCGGTATCCCGGCCGAGCGCTTCGTCGCACTCCGGCCGGGCCAAGTCTGGGAGGCCTGACCCGCGCTGTCTCCGGGCTGTCTCCGCGCTGTCTCGGGAAGCGACGGCAGGCGCAGGCGGGCATTGGGCACGATGCGTGCATCATTCTGTATGCAGCATGGGGAGGAGGCTGGGGCAGCGCCGTCGCGCGCCTGACGGCCGGTGCCGCTCCGTGCGGCGCCCGCGCCTTCAGCCGAGAGACACGATGGACCCGATCAAGCCGACACGCCGATCCCTGATGGCCGGGGGCGTCGCCCTCGCGGCGCTGGGAGCGGCGGGCCGGGCCGGCGCGCAGGGCGCGGCCCCCGGCACCCTGACCTACGGCATCTCCATGACCGACCTGCCGCTGACCACCGGGCAGCCGGACCGGGGCGCGGGCGGCTACCAGTTCACCGGCCTGACCCTCTACGACCCCCTGGTCGCCTGGGAGCTCGACGTCGCCGACCGGCCCGGCAAGATGGTGCCGGGCCTCGCCACCGCGTGGGAGGCCGACCCGGCCGACCCCAAGGTCTGGACCTTCCACCTGCGCGAGGGCGTGGCCTTCCACGACGGCTCGGCCTTCGATGCCGACGCGGTGATCTGGAACTTCGACAAGGTGCTGAACAAGGAGGCGCCGCATTTCGACCAGCGGCAGGCCGCCCAGGTCCGCCCGCGCCTGCCCGGGGTCGCGAGCTACCGGAAGCTCGATGCCAAGACCGTCCAGGTCGTCACCAAGACGCCCGACAGCCTGTTCCCCTACCAGATGCTCTGGTTCCTGATCTCGTCGCCGGCGCAGTACGAGAAGGTCGGGAAGGACTGGGCGAAGTTCGCCTTCGAGCCCTCGGGGACCGGGCCGTTCCGGATGGGGCAGCTGGTGCCGCGGGTGCGCCTCGAGCTGCTGCCGAACGTCGGCTACTGGAACCCGAAGCGGGTCCCGAAGCTCGCGAAGCTGACCCTCACCTGCGTGCCCGAGGACCTCGCCCGGGTGAACGCGCTCCTGTCCGGCAGCGTCGACCTGATCGAGGCGCCCGCGCCCGACGCGGTGCCGCGCCTGAAGGCCGCCGGCATGCGGGTCGTGGGCAACGAGACGCCCCATGTCTGGAACTACCACCTGTCGATGCTGGAGGGATCGCCCTGGCGCGACCTGCGCCTGCGCAAGGCCGCCAACCTCGCCATCGACCGCGCGGGCGTCGTCGAGCTGATGGGCGGTCTCGCCCAGCCCGCGGTCGGGCAGGTCCAGGAGTCGAGCCCGTGGTTCGGCAAGCCGGGCTTCAGGATCCGGACCGACGTCGAGGCGGCGCGCAAGCTCGTCGAGGAGGCCGGCTACTCGGTGAAGAACCCCGCGAAGGCCACGGTCCTGATCCCGACCGGCGGCACCGGGCAGATGCTGTCGCTGCCGATCAACGAGTTCGTCCAGCAGAGCTGGGCGGAGATCGGGATCCAGGTGGAGTTCAAGACCGTCGAGCTGGAGGTCGCCTACACGGCGTGGCGCCAGGGCGCCGCGGATCCGAGCCTCAAGGGCGTGAGCGCCGGCAACATCGCCTACGTCACGTCCGACCCGTTCTACGCGATCCTGCGCTTCTACGATTCGCGTCAGATCGCGCCGAACGGCGTGAACTGGAGCCACTACCGCAACCCCGAGGTCGACGCCCTCTGCGACAAGGTGAAGGCGAGCCTCGACGTGGCCGAGCAGAACCGGCTGCTCGCGCGCATCCACGAAATCGTCGTCGACGACGCCGTGCAGGTCTGGGTGGTTCACGACACCAATCCGCACGCGCTGTCGTCGCGGGTGAAGAATTACGTCCAGGCGCAGCACTGGTTTCAGGACCTCGCGACGCTCGCCTGATCCATCCGAAACTGTGAGGCGCGCGGGAAGAACGGGAGAACATCGGGAACGATCGGCGCGAAGACGGGTTGGACCCCGAACGCACGAAGGAGAGTCCCATGAAGACCCTGCTTGCCGGCGCCGTCCTGGCCGCCTCCCTCGCGAGCGTCGTCCCCGCCGCGGCGCAGCGAATCGAGATCGGCCCCGACGGGCCGAGCGTCGACCTGCGCTCCCGCGCCAATCGGGAGCGCGACTTCCGCCGCGAAGAGTATCGACGCGACCGCGCCTACGACGAGGACCGCCTCTACCGGCGGCAGCGCTTCGACGACGACCGCCCGGTGATGCGGCGCGGCTACGGATACTGACTCGCCGCGCGGATCGCCGTCCGGTGATTGCGCGTCCTCTTCGGGGGCCGGCTCGCGCCGGCCCCTTTTTCTATGCCGACTCGCCGGCGACCGAGCCGAGACGGCGCGCTCAACCCACAGGGTCGAATTTCGCACTTGCAGCACGGCGAGTCGGAGACTAGGAAGATCGAGCATCAAATTTCGGGAGCATCTGGCAATGACCCTCCGTTTCATCAGTGGCTTCGCGGCGGTGACCCTCGCGGTGTGCGGCCTCTCTGCTCCGGCCGCTCTCGCCAAGCCGGTGAGCGGAGCGAGCGCCGTCAAGATGATCGACACCGACAACGACGGCACCGTCGACATGAAGGAAGTGGAGGCGGTGGCCTCGGCGACCTTCGACCGTCTCGAGAAGGACTCGGACGGCACGCTCGACGCCAAGGAGCTGAAGGGCCGCCTGAGCAAGGCCGGCGTGCAGCAGGCCGATCCGGACAACGACGGCACCCTGGACAAGAAGGAGTACCTCGCGGCCGTCGGCGAGCGCTTCAAGATGGCCGATCCGGACAACGACGGCACGCTCGACGCCAAGGAGCTGAACTCCAAGGCCGGCAAGGCCCTCCTCGCCCTCATCAAGTAATACCGGCCGGACGCTCCTGATGGTGCGTCGATGAGTGAGGCCCCCGCGGAGCTGCCGCGGGGGCCTCACCGCGTTTTAACCATCCGTTCACCTTGCCGGACCGCGCCATCCGCCGGATCTGCACGCAAAAGTTGTGGTTTGTCGCCGACCTTTTCTGGCATGCCCCCGCATCGGCCCTCATACGGCATCGGGCATCGGCGTCTCCGCGCTCCGTCGCGCGGGCCGGCGGACCGTTCGGCACCCGGTTTACCCATCCGGAGAGATGCGACGCTCGACCGCTCGCCGGGCACGCCGGGGGGAGTTGACGGCTCGCAACCTGTAGGTGCACCCTCGAACTGGTTGAGGGACCAACACGATGCGCGACGGCTCACCAGAGGACGAAGCGAACGCGAGACGCCGCGCGGAACTGTGCGCGCTGGCCGACGGGCGTGACACCGGCACCGGGCGGGACGCCGACGTCGCGGATGCGGACCCGACGGACCGGCTCGGCGAGCTCGGCGACGCGCTGCTCGCCGCCTATCAACTGGCCGAGCAGGACGGCGATCCGCTGACCGTGGCGCTGCTCGAACAGGCGCTGCTGCGGACCGGGCGGCGCCTGGCGCGCGGCATGTCGCCCGCCGATGTCGGCATCGCCTGCCACTGAAGCGGCGCAGGATCCCGCTCGCGGCGCGCGACCCCTCCCCTGAGGCGATCGCCGGGACGCCGCGGCGGCCCGGCTACGCGCCCGGCGCGGCGCGGTCGAGGAAGGCGCGAAGGTAGGCGCCGACCGCGCCCGCGCGCTCGACGGCCAGCAGGTGCGCCGCGCGGGGCAGCACGACGAGCTCGGCCTGGGCGATGCCGCCGCAGATCTCCTCGGCCATGGCCGGAGGTGTCGAGGGATCGTCGCGGCCGGCGATGACCAGGGTCGGCGCGGTGATGGCTCCGAGCGCCGGACGGAGATCCATGCGTCCGATCGCCCCGCAGCAGACCGCGTAACCGGCCGGATCGCAGGCCAGGAATCGCTCGCGGACAGCCCGGACCGCCTCGGGGTCGCGCGCCGCGAAGCCCGGCGTGAACCAGCGCCCCAGCGTCGCCTCGACCACGGCCGACGTTCCCTGGGCGCGCACGGTCGCGGCCCGCTCATCCCAGCTCTGCTGGCTCGGCAGGAAGGCCGCCGTCGCCATCAGGGTGGCACTGAGCGCCCGTCCGGGATCGGCGCTCGCCAGCGCCTGCACGGTCATCCCGCCGAGCGACAGGCCGACCAGATGGGCCCGGCCGATGCCGAGGGCGTCCAGCAGGCCCGCGAGGTCCCCGGCCAGATCCGCGACCGCCGTGGGCCGGTCGCGCGTGTCCGATCCGCCGTGGCCGCGGGTGTCGTAGCACAGCGTCCGGTAGCGTCCCGCGAGCGCCGGCAGGAGCGCGTCCCACATCTCAAGGGTCGCCCCCAGCGAGTTCGAGAAGGCGACGACCGGAGCGTCCTCGGGACCCTCAAGGTGGTAGCGGAGGCCGAGTCCTCCGACGGTGATCTGCGGCATGCGGCTCTCTCCGGTCCGGGCTCTCGAGGGTGTCGCGCCGGCGGGCGGCGGGGCGGGGATCGCGGGCATCGCCATCCCCCGACGGCATTCAGGCGCGGCCAAGGGGAATCAGGCCCCAGCCACGCTCGTGGAGGTAGTACAGCACGGTCTTGGTCACGGTCTCGGTCGAGGCGATCGAGCCGGCGACCAGCACGCTTCCGGTGAACAGATAGGACAGCAGCAGCGTGTCGAGGCTCCCGACGACGCGCCAGCTCATGGCCTTGGCGATCGAGCGGAGGCGGCTCTCCCCGGCGGGGGGCGCGCCCGTCCGGGCGGGCTCCGGCGCGCGGCCATCTTGGGTCGGGACGTTGTCGGCGGGCATACGGGCTCCCTGCTGTCCATCCGAGACACGCGCGGCGGCGCTGTCCGTTGCGGGCCGCGCCACCGGATGCCGTCCCGTCGGACCGCCCGGCGCGCGGATGACGATGCCGCGAGCCCGGCGATCCGGAGGATCGTCTTCAACATGAGCTAATGCGCCGGCGGCCGAAACGCTCGACAAGAGCGGCGGCGAGGCCAGAGGAGATCAGCGATGCACGAGCCTGCGATGGGCGACGCCGCGACCCGCCCGGCGGAGTTCTGGGACACGGTCGGCGGTCTGGTGACCGCGAAGGTCGAGCCGGTGATCGGCCGCGCCGACAAGCAGCGCAGCCCGGTGATCGACTACCTGCGCGACTTGGAGGCCCTGGCGCGGCGCCAGTGCAGCAGCCGCGAGACGGTCCAGATCATCGCCTCGGGGCGGCGGCTTCTCGGGGACCGCAGCGAGATCGGGCCAGCGGACGGGCCGTTCACCCGCGCCTGAGCCGGGCACCCGGCGCCGCGCGCGATCGCGCGGCGGGTGCGGCCGGGCTGCCCATCAGGGCCGCCCGCGCCCCGGCGGCCGAGCGGGCACCGCCCGCGCCGCCCGCGACCGGACCAGGTAGATCGCCGCCGCCACCGCCCAGGCGGCGCAGGTCGGTGCCACCCATTGCTGCAGGTTCGGCAGCGACCAGCCGTACAGGAACTCGGCGCCGAGATGCGCCTGCACGGCGTCCCAGCCCGCATGCTTGATGTCGTGCTCCCGCTGCCCGGCCTCGCGGCCGTAATAGTAGGTCGAGACCACGAGCGCCGCGACGCCTTCCGGGCGGGGGCTGCGCAGCAGGATCAGCGCGGCCGCCATTCCGGCGGTCTCGGGGATCGCCGTCAGCGCGTGGCTCATCGCCGGGTTCGCGACCATGTAGGCGACGAGCGTTCCGAGCATGGGCGGCGCTTACACCAATCCCGACGCGGCGTCTGCGGCGACCCGGATCCGCGCCCGCGTTCGCGCGCGCCTTCGCGCGTGCATCCGCGGCCGGCGCCGCGCGGTTGACCCAGCGAGGCAGGGGCATCGGAGCCGCGCATGACCGACACCTACGAACTCGGCCGCTTCGTCGCCGCGCAGGAGGGCGTGTACCCGCGCGCCCTGGCGGAATTGCAGGCCGGGGACAAGCGCAGCCACTGGATGTGGTTCGTCTTCCCGCAGATCGCCGGGCTCGGCGCGAGCCCGATGGCGCAGCGCTACGCCATCGGGTCGCTCGCGGAGGCCGAGGCCTACGCGGCGCACCCGGTGCTCGGCGCGCGCCTGCGCGCCTGCACGGCGGCCGTCAACGCCGTCGCCGGGCGCTCGGCACACGCGATCTTCGGCTCGCCCGACGATCTGAAGTTCCGCTCCAGCATGACGCTGTTCGCCCGCGCCGTGCCGGGGGAGCCGGTCTTCGCCGACGCGCTCGCGCGCTACTTCGACGGCGTCCCCGACCCGCGGACTCTGGCGAAGCTCGGGGCGGGCTAGGGCGTCACCGGCCCCACAGGCCGACCCGCTCGGCCCGGGCCTGCTCCTCCGCGCCCAGGAGGTCCGGTGGGGCGTCCTCCGAGGCGCGGGCGCCGCCCGCCGCCAGGATCAGCCCGGCGAGGTCGTCGCCCTCGATGCGGCAGCGGGCCGTGGCCCCGTCGGACAGGCCGCTGCAGACGACCTCGCGACGGCGCAGGTAGCTGGCGAGCTGGCGGGCGAGGTGGCCGCGCTCGCCGACCACGCCGAGGAGGCGCACGACTCGCCCGCGCAGGTTGAGGGTGCCGGTGTCGATCACCTCCGGCACGCCGCGGACCTCGCCAACCGCGGCCGGCTCGGGTGCGGGTGCCGTCGCCCGGGCCGGCTCGGCCCGCTCCGCCGAGGGGCGGGCCCTGCCCTTCGCGAGCTTCTCGGTGGCCCGCTGGACGAAGTCGTGGAAGATCCCGGCCGGCATCTCGCCGCCGAACATGCGGTTCATCGGACTGTCGTCGTCGTTGCCGACCCAGATCCCGACCACGAGGTCGGGGGTCATGCCGACGAACCACGCGTCGCGGAAATCCTGGCTCGTGCCGGTCTTGCCGCCGATGATCTGGCCCGGCACCCGCGCTGCGCGGCCGGTGCCGGATTCCACCACCGCCTGCAGCGAGTCGAGCATCATCGTGCGCGGTTCCTGCGCCAGCATCGGCCCCGGGGCCGCGTCGGTGCGGACGTAGAGCGGCTGCGGCGCGGCCCCGCGGATCGCCTGGATGCCGTAGGTCTGGAGCGGGGTGCGCCCGGACAGGACCGAGCCGTAGGCGCGGGTCATCTCCAGGAGGCTCACGGCGCCCGAGCCGAGGACGAGGCTCGGCACGTTGGGCAGGTCGGACTGGATCCCGAGCTTGCGGGCGGTGGCGATCACCGCCGGGATGCCGACATCCTGCCCGAGCTGGGCCGCCACGGTGTTGATCGAGAGCGCGAAGGCGGTCCGCAGGGGCACGGCCCCCCGGTAGCGGCCGTCGTCGTTCTCGGGCTGCCAGTCGCCGATCTGGATCGGGCGGTCGACCATCACGGATTCCGGCGTGTAGCCCTTCTCGTAGGCCGTCAGGTAGGCGAGGAGCTTGAACAGGGAGCCGGGCTGGCGCTTGGCCTGGACGGCGCGGTTGAACTGGCTGTCCTCGTAGTCGCGGCCGCCGACCATGGCGAGGATCGCGCCCTCCTTCGAGAGCACCACCATGGCGGCCTGGCCGACCTTGCGGCGGGCGCCGTCCTTGTCGAGGCGGCGGGCCACGACGCCCTCGGCGAGGCTCTGCAGGTCGAGGTTGAGGGTCGAGCGCACCGTCATGTCGCCGTCCGTGCCGGCGAGGCGCTTCACGTCGCCCGCGATCATGTCGAGGAAGTAGTTGGTGCCGGGCGGCGCCTCGGGGGGCGACTTGAGGGTCACGCTCTGCTTGCGCGCGGCATCGGCCTCTCCTTGCGTGATCGCGCCGGTCTCGACCATGGCCTGGAGCACCACGTCGGCGCGCTCCTTGGCGCCGCCGAGGTTGCGGGTCGGGGCGAGCTGCGAGGGCGCCCGCACCAGCCCGGCCAGCATCGCCGATTCCGGCAGGTTCAGCGCCTTGGCGGGCTTGCCGAAGTAGCGCCGCGCCGCCGCGTCCGCCCCGTAGGCGCCGGCGCCGAAATAGGCGGAGTCGAGGTAGCCGAGCAGGATCGCGTCCTTGCTCATCGTCGATTCGACCCGCAGCGCCAGGAAGGCCTCCTGCACCTTCCGCCAGAGCGTCTTCTCCTGGTTGAGGGAGGTCAGGCGAACGTATTGCTGGGTGATGGTCGAGCCGCCCTCGCGCACGCCGCCGCCGCGGAGATTGCGCCACGTCGCCCGGGCGAGGCCGCGCAGGTCGATGCCCCAGTGACTGTAGAAGCGGCGGTCCTCGATCGCCACGATCGCCTGGGCGAGGTGCGGCGGCAGGTCGGCCGCGGTGAGCTTCTGGCCCCGGAAGCTGCCGCGTGTGGCGAAGACCCGGCCGTCGTCGGCCTCGACGGTGATCGCCCGCTGGCCGGTCTCGACCACGGCGCCGCCCAGCGGCGGCAGGCTCACGAAGGCGGCGAACAGGTAGATCGCCAGCGCCAGCGCCGGCAGCAGGACCACCAGGGCGGCGGCGATCACGGCCGGGTGCCGGCGGCCGAGGATCGGGCGACGTCGCCGAGTCCGGACGCGCGCGCCCGTCTCGGCGGCGGGCGGGAGATCGGCCCGCGCTCGCGCCGCGCGCTCCGCCGCGCGGGCCGACAGGGCCCGGCCGGTCCGCGCGAGGCCGAGTCCGGCCGCGGCGAGGAGGGTCCGGAGATGGCGCGCGAGGTCGCGCGCGGCGCGCCCAGCCTCCCGGGCGGCGAACCGCGGGTCCGGAGCGTCGGCGGCGGGATCCGGCTTCGGCGGTTTCGGCCCGTCGGCCGGGGCGCGTTCCGGCGCGTCGGGCGTCATCGTGGTGCGTGTTCCGGGACCGGTCGATCCGGCCGACCGAGCCTTCTAAGCCGCATCCGTCCCGGTGTCCCGCCGGTGCGGGGTCGCGGGACGGGCGCAGCGTCGATCGCGCCGCGACCGTGTGGATCGGGCCACGGGGTCCGGTCCGGCCGGGGCCGGCTCACCGGCCGAGCGGCGCTCCCGGACCGACGGCCCCGTGCTGGGCGCGCAGCTTGAAGGCCAGGATCAGCAGGAGGATGCCGAAGGCGAAGGTGTAGGAGCCGATCCACCACGTCAGCACCAGGGCCGACATGCCCGGGTTGATGAGCAGCGCGAGGCCGAACAGGATCGACACGACCCCGCCCAGGACGAGCCACCAGCGCCCGTAATGGAGGTGCAGGCGGAAGGCCGCGGCGATCATCAGGCCGCCGGTGACCAGCGCCCAGGCGGCGAGCAGCAGGACGAACGCCCAGACGGCCGCGGCCGGCACCAGCACCGCCGCGACGCCCACGACGATGTCGACGAGGCCCTCGAGCAGCAGGAAGCCCCAGCGCTCGTGGCGCTGCGCGGCCCGGACCGCGCCGACGACGGCGAAGATTCCGTCGACGAGCATGTAGGCGGCGAAGAACAGGACGAGTGAGAGCACGAAGGCGCCCGGGGCGATGAACGCGACCGCCCCGAACAGGATCGCGATGACGCCGCGCAGGGCGACGAGCCACCAGTTCCGCGCCAGCGCCGCGCTCATGGCGTCGAGGCGCGCCACGCCGACGAGCGGGATGCCGGAGGGCGTGGTCGCGGGGCCGGATCCGGGGCTG
The DNA here is from genome assembly GCF_017876975.1 of Methylobacterium sp. PvP105. Classification (NCBI taxonomy): domain Bacteria; kingdom Pseudomonadati; phylum Pseudomonadota; class Alphaproteobacteria; order Hyphomicrobiales; family Methylobacteriaceae; genus Methylobacterium; species Methylobacterium sp. PvP105. The sequence continues at coordinate 5,007,252 of NZ_JAGIPA010000001.1, forward strand.
TTCGGCGTCGGGGATGGGCTGCTGGTCATGGCGAACTCCTGGGCCTTCAGGCCGAGAACCGCGAAGGTTCCGGGCGCAGAACGCCGCAGTGCGGCATGCGTTCCTAGACGGGCCGATCTGCGCGTGGAACCTTGAGCCTGCGGCCGGCTTTTGCTGCCTGAGGCGGGCGATGCGACAAGCCCGGTCACCCCCGGGTGGCCGGCCCATCGGGCGACGACTTCCCATGTTTGACGATCAGCGGCACCTCTCCGAGGACGAGGCGCGCCCGCGGCCGGCCGACGGCCCGGCCGTCGCGCGCGAACGCGACGTGCTCGATCTCGGCCGCACCGAGCCGGCCGCCGATCGCGGGGCCGACCGCGAGGCCGCGCGCAAGCCCGGCACGGAGGGGGCCGACGACGCGCCCGAGGCGCAGGACGGGCAGGCGGGAGACGACGCCGAGGATGACGACGACGGCGCGCGGCGCCCCAGCGTCCTGCGGCGCCACCCCGTCGCGTTCCTGCTCGGCGGCCTCGCGGTCGTCGCGCTCTGCGTCGGGGTGTTCTTCTACTGGCTGCTCTACATGCATCCCTACGAGAGCACCGACGACGCCTTCGTCGACGCGCGCAGCATCTCGATCCAGCCGAAGGTCGGCGGCTACCTGGTGGACGTGCCGGTCACCGACAACCAGCACGTCGAGGCCGGCCAGATCCTGTTCCAGGTCTTCCAGCGCGACTACGACATCGCCCTCGACCAGGCGAAGGCGCAGGTCGCCGCCGACGAGGCCGGCATCAAGAACATCGACGCGCAGATCCAGGCGCAGTACGCCAACATCGACGTGTCCAAGGCGCAGGTCGCCACCGCCGAGGCGGCGCTGAAATTCGCCCAGGAGGACGCGGCCCGCTACAAGGACCTCGCCGAGCGCGGCTCCGGCTCGGTCCAGCAGTCGCAGTCGGCGACCTCGACGCTGCAGCAGCGGCAGGCGGCCGTGCAGAGCGCCAATGCCAGCGTGGTCGCCGCGCAGAAGCAGGTCGGCTCGCTCCAGGCCCAGAAGGCCTCGACCCAGGCGCAGCTCGGCCGCGACCGGGCGCAGGTCGAGCAGGCCGAGCTGAACCTCGGCTACACGACGGTGCGCGCCGTGCAGGGCGGCCGCATCGTGCGGCTCACCGGCGGCGTCGGCCAGCTCGCGCAGGCCGGCCAGACCCTGGCGATGTTCGTGCCCGACGACATCTGGGTGACGGCGAACTTCAAGGAGACGCAGATCACCGACATGCGGCCGGGCCAGCCGGTCGACATCGAGATCGACGCCTATCCCGGCCGCAAGATCCAGGGCACCGTGGCCTCGGTGCAGCCCGGCTCGGGCACCGCCTTCAGCCTGCTGCCGGCGCAGAACGCCACCGGCAACTACGTGAAGGTGACCCAGCGCATCCCGGTCAAGATCGTGGTCAAGAACTGGCCGACGGACGTGTCGATCGGCCCGGGCATGTCGATCGTCCCGACCGTCACGGTGCGGTGAGCGCCGTGGCTGGCCAGGCGAGCGCGGCCGCGCCCGGACGCAAGCCGGGTGCGGGGCAGGCGAGAGGAAGCAAGGCCGCGTCCGGCAAGGCCCCGGGCGGCCACAATCCGTGGCTGATCGCGGGCGTGGTGGCGCTGGCGACCTTCATGGAGGTGCTCGACACCACCATCGCCAACGTGGCCCTGCGCTACATCTCGGGCGGGCTCGCGGTCGGTCCCGACGAGGCGGCCTGGGTGGTGACGAGCTACCTCGTCGCCAACGCGATCACCCTGACCGCGTCGAGCTTCCTGGCCAAGCGCTACGGCCGCAAGGCCTTCTTCATGTGGTCGGTGGCGCTGTTCACCGTCTCGTCGATCCTGTGCGGCTTCGCCTGGAGCCTGGAATCCCTGCTGCTGTTCCGGGTGATGCAGGGGCTCGGCGGCGGCGGCATGGCGCCGCTCGCGCAGTCGATCCTGGCCGATTCCTTCCCGCCGGCGAAGCGCGGCCAGGCCTTCGCGCTCTACGGGGTCGCCATCGTGGTGGCGCCGGTGATCGGCCCGACGCTCGGCGGCTGGCTCTCCGACAACGCTTCCTGGCACTGGTGCTTCCTGATCAACGGGCCGGTGGGCGTGATCGCCCTCGGGCTGATGTACTGGCTGATCGAGGACAGCGACGCGGCCAAGAAGGAGCGCCGCGCCCTGGTCCGCAAGGGCATCCGCTTCGACATCGTCGGCTTCGTGCTGGTCGCCCTGTTCCTCGGCTCGCTGGAGGTGATCCTCGACGAGGGCCAGCGGAAGGACTGGTTCGGCACCTCGACGCTGATGAACGTCTCCGGCGTGCTGATGGTCGTCTCGTTCATCGCCATGATCCCGTGGCTGCTGACCCGCGAGAACCCGGTCGTCGACCTCCGCCTGATCGGCAACCGCCAGTTCGGGTCGTGCTTCCTGGTGATGATGTTCACCGGGGCGATCCTGATCGCCACCACGCAGTTCATCCCGCAGATCACGCAGGAATATTACGGCTACACCGCCACCCTGTCGGGCCTCGTCCTCGGCCCGGGCGGCATCGTCACGGTGGTGATGATGTTCCTCACCGGCCGGATCTCGTCCTACGTCCAGCCGAAATGGCTGATCGCCACCGGCATGACGATCGTGGCGCTCGGCATGTACGACCTGACCCGGATCGACGGCAGCACGACCTTCGCGTTCTTCGCGTGGTCGCGGGTCTATATCGGCATCGGCCTGCCGATGGTGTTCCTGTCGATCACCTCGGCCTCGTACGAGGGGATCCGCAAGGACCAGACCGATCAGGCCTCGGCGCTGATCAACGTCGCCCGCAACGTCGGCGGCTCGATGGGTGTCTCGCTCGCCCAGAACATCCTGGCCTACCGGAGCCAGTTCCATCAGAGCCGCCTGGTGGAGAGCGTCAACCCGGCCTCGCCGGCCTACCAGGAGACCATGCGGCAGGCGACGCAGTACTTCTCCGAGCACGGCTACGCCGGTGTCGAGGCCCAGAACCAGGCGACGGCGTGGATCGGGAGCGTGCTCAGCACCCAGGTGGCCTACTGGGCCTATATCGACGTGTTCTGGGTGCTCGGCCTCGTCGCCGCCTGCGCGGTCCCGCTGGCCCTGAGCCTGAAGAGCGTCAAGCTCGGCGGTGGGGCGCCGGCCGGGGGGCACTGAGGGCGGCGGCCGCGGCCGGGACGGCGCCCGGATTCCGGACGCGCCCCGGCCCGCGGACCGGCCCCCGAGCCCTAGCCCGGATCGTCGGCGGGCTTCTCGCCCGGTGCCGCGAACAGATCCTCCGGCGCGGCCACGGTGACGCGGCGCTGCGCCACGTCGAGGACCGGCACGAAGGCCTTGGTGAAGGGCAGGAGCGCGGTGGCGCCGCCGTTCGGCGGTCGCAGCTCCAGGAGATCGCCGCCGCCGTAATTCGGCACGGCCACGATCGTCCCGACGAGGGTTCCGGCCTCGTCCACCGCCGCGGCGCCGATCAGGTCGGCGGCGTAGACCTCGTCGTCGTCCTCGGGCGCGGCCAGACGGTCGCGGGGAACGAACAGGGCCACGCGGTTGAGCGCCTCCGCGGCGCTGCGGCCCGAGACACCCTTGACCCGGGCGATCAGCATGTCGGGCGACGAGCCGGGGGCGGGACGCACGTCGGCGAACGCCAGCGTCCGGCCGTCGGACGTCTGGAGCGCTCCGTAGCCGGCGATCGCCTGCGGATCGCCGGTGTAGGACTTGAGCCGGACCTCGCCGGTGAGGCCGTGCGCCCGCCCGAACTCGCCCAGCAGGACGAGGTTGGGATCGGGCGGCACGGGCGGCGGCGCCGGCCTGGGGGCCGGTGCCTTGGGCGAGGTCGCCGCGTCGGGCGCGATCTTGCCGATCGCCGTGCTCGTGCGGCCTCGGCGGCCGCCGTCGCGGGAGGTGGGACCTGCGGGGCGGCGCGCCATGACCGGTGCGCCTTACGCGGCGGCGTCCTCGGCGGGGGCGGCGGCCTTCTCGGCGCGCTTGGCGGCGCGCTCCTTGGCCTTCTCGCCCGGCTCCGCCTTCTGCGGGTTGTTGCGGGCCGGACGCTTGGCGAGGCCGGCCTGGTCGAGGAAGCGCAGGACGCGGTCGGTCGGCTGCGCGCCCTTGGCGAGCCAGCTCTGGATCTTCTCGTTGTCGAGCACGATGCGGGCCGGATCGTCCTTGGCCTTCATCGGGTCGTAGGCGCCGACCTTGTCGATGAAGCGGCCGTCGCGCGGGGCGCGGGCGTCGGCGACGACGATGCGGTAGTAGGGGCGCTTCTTGGCGCCGCCGCGGGTGAGACGGATCTTGAGGGCCATGGTCTGACTACTTTCGCTGTTGCTCGATCTGGGACTCGTGGTCCGCCTTGATCGACTGGTGGTGCCGAATGACTTCCTTGACCACGAAGGCCAGAAACTTCTCGGCGAAGTCGGGGTCGAGCTTGGCCTCGACCGCGAGCTTGCGGAGCCGGGCGACCTGACGGGCCTCCCGGTCCGGATCGGAAGGGGGGATCCCCTTTCGGGCCTTGAGCTCGCCGACCCGCTGCGTGCAGCGGAAACGCTCGGCGAGGAGGTGGATCAGCGCCGCATCGAAATTGTCGATGCTGTCCCGCAGGCGCGCGAGTTCGGGATCGACGGCCTGGGCCGCGAGCACGCTCATTTCTTCTTCCCCGGCATGAACCCACCGAGACCCGGCAGCTTCGGGCCGCCGAGGCCCGGAAGTCCGGGAAGCTTGGGCATCCCGCCCCCGCCCAGGCCCGGCGGCATCGGCGGCAGCTTGCCGCCGAACTGCTTCTCGAGCTGCGCGATCTGCTCCGGCGTCGGCTCCGGCATGCCGGGCGGGAGGCCGGGCATTCCACCGCCCATCCCGCCGCCGCCCAGGCCGAACATCGAGCCGAGCGCCTGCCCGATCCCGCGCTTGCCCTGGCCCATCGCCTTCATCATGTCGGCCATGGTCCGGTGCATCTTCAGGAGCTTGTTGATCTCCGAGACGTCGACCCCCGAGCCGGCCGCGATGCGCTTCTTGCGGCTGTTCTTGAGGAGGTCGGGGTTCTTCCGCTCCTGCGGGGTCATCGACGAGATGATCGCCCGCTGGCGCTTGAACATCTTCTCGTCGAGGTTGGCGCCCTCGACCTGCTTCTTGATCTGGCCCATCCCGGGCAGCATGCCCATCAGGCCGCCGATGCCGCCCATCTTCTCCATCTGGGCGAGCTGCATGGACAGGTCTTCGAGATCGAACTTGCCCTTGCGCATCTTCTCCGCGGTGCGGAGCGCCTGCTCGTGGTCGATGGTCTCGGCGGCCTTCTCGACGAGCGAGACGATGTCGCCCATGCCGAGGATGCGGTTGGCGACGCGGGCCGGGTGGAACTCCTCCAGCGCGTCGACCTTCTCGCCGACGCCGACGAGCTTGATCGGCTTGCCGGTGACGGCGCGCATCGACAGAGCCGCGCCGCCGCGGGAATCGCCGTCCATCCGGGTCAGGACGATGCCGGTGACGCCGAGGCGCTGGTCGAAGGCGCGGGCGGTGTTGACCGCGTCCTGGCCGGTGAGCGCGTCGGCGACGAGCAGCACCTCGTGGGGCTTCGTCGCGGCCTTCACCTCGGCGGCCTCGGCCATCAGGCCCTCGTCCACCGTGGTGCGGCCGGCGGTGTCGAGCATCACCACGTCGAACCCGCCGAGACGGGCGGCGTCCATGGCGCGCTTGGCGATCTGCACCGCAGACTGGCCGGCGACGATCGGCAGGCTCTCCACGCCGACCTGCTTGGCCAGCACCGCGAGCTGCTCCATGGCGGCCGGGCGGCGCGTGTCGAGGGAGGCGAGCAGCACCTTGCGCTTCTCGCGGTCGGAGAGGCGCCGGGCGATCTTGGCGGTGGTCGTGGTCTTGCCCGAGCCCTGCAGGCCGACCATCAGGATCGGCACCGGGGCGGGGGCGTTGAGATCGACGGTCTCGGCGTCGGTGCCGAGCATCGCCACGAGCTCGTCGTTGACGATCTTCACGACCATCTGGCCGGGCGTCACCGACTTGAGCACGACGGCGCCGACGGCCTTCTCCTTCACCCGGTCGGTGAAGCCGCGGACCACCTCGAGGGCGACGTCGGCCTCCAGCAGGGCGCGGCGCACCTCGCGCATGGCGGCGGTGACGTCGGCCTCGGTCAGGGCACCGCGACGGGTGAGTCCCGAGAGGATGCCGGAGAGGCGGTCGGACAGGCCTTCGAACATGATCCTGACGCCCCGCCGTTACTGCTCGAGCCCGGCGCGCTCGACGCGGCGCGCCTGGAGGGCGGCCTCGAAGCTGCGCAGGGCGCTCGCGAATTTGTCCCGGCACTCCGGGTTGCAGAAGCCCACCACGGCGCCGTTGTAGAGCGTCAGCGAGTCGGCCGAGATCGGCTTGCCCGACCACGGGCAGGTCTCGTTGATCGCGTCCTCGATCTTCAACGCTTCTTGATCTCGCGTCATGCGGGTGCCTCGGCCGGCGGATCCCGTCCTCGCATATCGGCCAACGCCCATCGCGTCCGAGGGCGCGGACGCGCTGTCGGGCGTTGACCTCCGGCCTCACGGGACCGGTCGGCTTGGCATCGGTCGATCTGCAACGGATCGGGAGGCCGGGGCGTAGCGGCAGCCGGCCGGAAAGTCAATTTTCGCGCCCGGTCCGGGCCACCGCGGTTCGCTCCGGCGCCGGGACGGGCGGGACGAACCGCGTTAACTTTTACCGATCGTTAAGCATGTTGGGATTGTCTTCAGCCCATATTCGCTCAGGACGCCCGCCGATGTCGGAACCCGCCCGCTCTCACTCGCCGACCGAGCCCGGCAGCTTTCCCTCGACCGGTCCGCTCCGCGACTGGCTGACGGCGATGAAGGCCCAGGCGCCGGTCGAGACCCGCGGCGAGGCGCGGCCGGCGGAGGCCCCGCCCGAGGCGAAGCGGGCCCGCGGCGGCGAGACGGCGTGGTCGCCCCGCGTCGTCGCGACCCACGAGGCCCCGCGGGTCGCGGCCGAGGATCCCGACATCGCCGAGCTGATGGCCGAGAACCTGATGCTGAAGGCCAAGCTGCGCGTCGAGGCCGAGCGCCAGGACGAGCTGCAGGCCATCCTGGCCGACGAGATCCGGACCCTGCGCGAGCATATCCGCGACGAGATCGGCTCCCTGGAGGATCTCCGGGCCGAGCAGGAGGACGTCCGCATCGAGCGCGAGGAGTTCCGCGGCGAGCGGGAGCGCTTCCGGGCCGAGCGCGAGGAGCTGCGCGCCGAGCGCGACCGGGCGATCGCGGAGCGGGACGCCCTGCGGGCCGAGCGTCTGACCCTGGCGGGCGAGCGCGACGCCCTGCGCGAGGAGCGCGACTTGTGGCGCGCCCGGACCGAGGCGCTGGCCCAACCGCTGTTCCAGTCCCAGCGGCGCTGAGCGCGCACCCGGACCCTGAAACGCCGAAGGGCCACCCGAGAGGGTGGCCCTTCCATTGCCGAACCGTGTCGTCCGGCGGAACTGTCCCGAGATCGGGTCTCTAGCGCGTCTTAGAGCGACGCGCCGGAGGCGACGGTCCAGGTCCGATGAGCCGAGACACACGGCTGATGACAATGAGACACTGGATCACCTCCTTTCGTTGGTTGCGGGTGAAGCGAAGGTAGGTGGCCGCACCCGGCTTGTGAAGCCCCGCGCCTGCGCCCGTTTGTCCTCCCCAGATCGGTGCCGAACCGGCGCCGCGCCGGACCGGGCTCTCCCAGGGGCCGGCGCTTCCCCGCCCCGGCGGCCGGGCGTATGACGGGCGTCCCGAGGTCTGCCCGAACCGCCTTGAACGCGCCCTTCGCCAACCCGCCGCGCCCCGCCGACGAGGCCGCGCTCGATCCCGACGCGATGCGCCAGCCGCTCGGCAACGCGTGGTACTGCGTCGGGCAGTCCCGGAGCCTCGGCAGGGCGGGCGGCCGATCGGCCCTGCGGGCCGTGGCGCTGAACGGCGAGCAGATCGTGCTGGGCCGCGCCCCCGACGGCACGCCCTTCGCGCTGCGCGACCGCTGCCCCCACCGTGGCATGGCCCTGTCGAAGGGCCGCTTCGACGGCGACACCCTGATGTGCCCGTTCCACGGCTGGCGCTTCGGCACCGACGGGCGCTGCCGCGACGTCCCGACCCTGTCGGAGCACGACGCGGCCGACTTCTCGCGCATCCAGGTGCAGCGCTTCCCCGTGCGGGAGAGCGCCGGCTTCCTGTGGGTCAACCCGCATCTCGGCCCCGCCGCGGGCGCGGTGCCGGAGGTGCCGGCGCTGGACTTCGAGCCCGCCGGCTCCCTCGTGGTCGAGTTGGAGGTCGAGGCCTCCTTCGACCTGACGACGCTGAGCCTCGTCGATCCCGGGCACGTCGCCTTCGTCCACGATTCGTGGTGGTTCCGGCCCTCGAAGCAGCTCCGCGAGAAGGTGAAGACCTTCCAGCCGGTGCCCCACGGCTTCGTGATGACGAGCCACGCGACCACGACGAGTTCGCCGGTCTACCGCCTGCTCGGCGGCATCCCCGAGGTCGAGATCGAGTTCCGCCTGCCCGGCGTGCGGCTGGAGCGCATCCGCGCGGGGGAGAAGCGGGTGGCGAACTACACCTTCGCGACGCCGCTGACGCCGGACCGGACCCTGCTCACCAACGCGCTCTACTGGAGCATGCCGGCGCTGAACCTGCTCAAGCCGGTCGCGCGCCCGCTGATGCGGCAGTTCCTGACCCAGGACCAGCAGGTGCTCCAGCACGCGCAGGACGGGCTCGACCGCAAGCCCACCATGGTGCTGTTCGGCCAGGGCGACCTGCCCTCGCAATGGTATTTCCGGCTGAAGCGCGAGGCCCTGGAATCGGCCCGCGACGGTCGCCCGTTCGTCAACCCGCTGGAGCGCCGCGAGTTGCGCTGGCGCTCCTGAGACGCCGCTACCGCGCCGTCGCGTCGTCGCGGCAGGGCCGGATCGTCTCCGGCCTCGGGCGCGCCTCCGGGGCGGGGGCGGCGAACACCGCCAGGTAGGCCCCGTCCGCGAGCGGCCGGAAGCCGGTCTCCCGGTAGCCCGCGGCGGCGAGCTCGCAGCGCAGGAGCGCCGGCGGCGTGCCGTGCCGCGACGGGATCGCGTCGGCGTCGACGATCCCGACCCGGCCGCCCGGGCGCATCGCGGCGGCGAGGTTGTGGAGCAGGCCGAAGGGCTGGGTGATCTCGTGGTACATGTGGACGAGGATCGCCGCGTCCACCGAGGCCGGGGGCAGGCGCGGGTCGTGCGGCTCGCCGCGCACGACCGTGACGTTCCCGAGTGGCCGCACCCGCGTCTCCAGGGCCGCCAGGTAGGACGGCGTCACGTCCTCGGCGAGCACGCGGCCCCGCGGCCCGACCCGGGGGCTCAGCCGCACCGCGTAGTAGCCGCTGCCGGCGCCGATATCCGCCACCGTCTCGCCGGGGGCGATGCCCATCCCCGTGGCGACCTGTTCGAACTCGCCGGCCCTGTCGCGCTCGGCCTCCGAGGACCAGCGCGGCGCGACGATCTCGGCCACGGGCCGGTCGGGCCTGGGGAAGGCGGCGGCGGGCGCGCCCGGGGGCGCCAGGGGCTCGGCGGCGCGGGCCGGGCCGGCCAGGGCGGCAGGGGCGGCGACGGCGAGGAGGGCGAGGGCGCGGATCATGGCCGACAACCCGCGGGGCGCGTCCGCGGTGCCGGGCCCGTTGACCGTGCCGCACCCCGCGCGCCATCAAGCGCCATGACGCGCGCGGACACGCCCTGGCGGGCCACGATCCTCACCCTCTACCCGGAGATGTTCCCGGGCCCGCTGGGCCTCTCCCTGTCGGGCGACGCCCTGGCGCGGGGCGACTGGACCCTGGAGGCCCGCAACATCCGCGAGCACGGCCTCGGCCGCCACCGCTCGGTCGACGACACGCCGGCCGGCGGCGGGGCCGGGATGGTCCTGCGCTGCGACGTGCTCGCAGCCGCCATCGACGCCGCGGCCGTCGGCGCCGCGACCGGGGCCGACGACCCGCGCCCGCGCCTGCTCATGTCGCCCCGCGGCCGGCCGCTCACCCAGGCGCGCGTGCGCGACCTCGCGGCGGGACCGGGCGCGCTGATCGTCTGCGGCCGCTTCGAGGGCGTCGACGAGCGCGTGATCGCCGGGCGCGGCCTGGAGGAGGTCTCGATCGGCGACTACGTGCTGTCCGGCGGCGAGATCGCCGCCCTGGTGGTGCTGGATGCGTGCGTGCGGCTCCTGCCCGGCGTGATGGGCAAGATGGAATCCGGCGTCGAGGAGAGCTTCGAGGGCGGGCTCCTCGAGTACCCGCACTACACGCGCCCCCGCGACTGGGAGGGCCGCGCGATCCCGGACGTCCTGTCCAGCGGCAACCACGCCGCCATCGCCCGCTGGCGGCGGGCGGAGGCCGAGCGGATCACCGCCGAGCGCCGCCCCGATCTGCGCGACGGGTCTGTGGCCGGTCAGGCCGGCTCGAGGTCGATCACCGGGCCGTCGCGGTCGTAATCCAGCGGGTCGAGCTGCAGCGGCCGCGGCACGACGCGCGGTGTCCGGCTCGCCAGCACGATGCGGGGTATTAAGGCCCCAATAACCAAGAGTAGAACGGACCAGACCGCCAATATCGCGGCGCTGTGGAAAGACATCGGCGCACCTCAAACGCAACGCGGCACCTCATTAAGGCTAACGGGCCCGGATTAATCGACTGTTCCCCGCCGCCCGGGCCCCTGTCCCGACCGGGGGCAGCGCCGCGAAGACTGCCGGTGGGACGGGCGCTTGCAAGCCGGCCGGTTTCGGCGCATGCGCGAGTCGGGACGCGCCTCCCCGCGGGAGCGCGGCCCTCTGCAAGGATGGATCCGCCATGACCAGCCGCCCCACGCAGCGCCCGCGCGTGCCCCATTTCTCCTCCGGTCCCTGCGCGAAGCGCCCCGGCTGGACCCCGGCCGCCCTGGCCGACGCCGCGCTCGGCCGGTCGCACCGCTCGCCCCTCGGCAAGGCCAAGCTCGGCCGGGCCATCGACCTGACGCGCGCGGTGCTGCAGGTGCCGGCCGAGTACCGGATCGGCATCGTGCCGGCCTCCGACACCGGCGCCGTCGAGATGGCGATGTGGACGATGCTCGGGCCGAAGCCCGTCGAGGTCGCCGCCTGGGAGGCGTTCGGCAAGGAGTGGGTGACGGACGCGCTGAAGCAGCTCAAGATCGCGCCGCGCATCCACCAGACGCCCTACGGGATCCTGCCGGACCTCGCGGCGATCGACACGAAGAACAGCGACGTGGTCTTCACCTGGAACGGCACCGCGGCCGGCGTGAAGGTGCCGGACGGCGACTGGATCGCGGCCGACCGCGCGGGGCTGACGATCTGCGACGCGACCTCGGCGGCCTTCGCCCAACCCCTGCCCTGGGACAAGCTCGATGTCGTGACCTTCTCGTGGCAGAAGGTGATGGGCGGCGAGGCGGCGCACGGCATGCTGATCCTCTCGCCCCGCGCCGTGGCGCGGCTGGAGAGCCACACGCCGTCCTGGCCCCTGCCGAAGATCTTCCGCCTCACCAAGGACGGGAAGCTGATCGAGGGCATCTTCAAGGGCGACACGATCAACACGCCCTCGATGCTGGCCGTCGAGGACTACCTCGACACCCTGGACTGGGCCGAGCGGATCGGCGGCCTGAAGGCGCTGCACGCGCGGGCCGACGCCAACGCGAAGGTCGTCTACGACTGGGTCGCGCGCACGCCCTGGATCGCGCCGCTGGCCGCCGATCCCGCGACCTACTCGAACACGGGCGTCTGCCTCGTGATCGCCGATCCGGACGTGCTCGCCCGCGGCGACGCGGCGGTCTCGGCCTTCGCGGCGGGGATCGTCGAGCGCCTCGACCGCGAGGGCGTCGCCCTCGACATCGGCGCCTACCGCGACGCCCCGGCGGGCCTGCGGATCTGGTGCGGCGCCACCGTGGAGACCTCGGATCTGGAAGCGCTGACGCCCTGGCTCGACTGGGCCTTCGCGGAGGAGAAGGCGGCGCTGACGCGGGCGGCGTGAGCGCTTCGGGGTCGATGCCCGATCGCCACCCCGCATCGTCTTCGCGAGCGGGGCGAAGCGAGACGGCCTGACGCAAAAGAAAACCCCGGCCCTCGCGGAGCCGGGGTTTTCTCGTTCGGGAGACGCGGCCCAGCAGGGCCGCGCCGTCAGTCTCAGTAGTTGTAGGCGCGCTCGCCGTGATCGGCGATGTCGAGACCCTCGCGCTCCTCCTCCTGCGTGACGCGCAGGCCGATCGTCACGTCGACGAGCTTGTAGAGGATCGCCGAGCCGATACCCGACCACAGCAGGGTCAGGCCGACCGCCTCGGCCTGGACGATGAGCTGGCTCATCATGTCGTAGGCACCGACGGCCAGCTCGCCCGGCTTCGAGGTGTAGTCGGGGATGCCGACGCCGCCGAGATTCGGGTCGACCAGGATGCCGGTCGCCAGCGCGCCCAGGATGCCGCCGATGCAGTGGACGCCGAAGACGTCCAGCGAGTCGTCGTAGCCCAGCGCGTTCTTCACGGTGGAGCACATCACGAAGCAGACCACGCCGGCGACGAGGCCCAGCACGATCGAGCCCATCGGGCCGGCGAAGCCGGAGGCCGGGGTGACCGCGACGAGGCCGGCGACCGCGCCCGACAGCATGCCGAGCAGGGACGGCTTGCCCTTGAGCGCCCACTCGGCGAACAGCCACGCCACCGCGGCGCCGCAGGTCGCCACGAAGGTGTTGAGCATCGCGAGCGCGGCGGTGCCGTTGGACTCGAGGTTCGAGCCGGCGTTGAAGCCGAACCAGCCGACCCACAGCAGCGAGGCGCCGATCATCGTCATGGTCAGGGAGTGCGGGGCGAGCAGGTCACGGCCGTAGCCGATGCGCTTGCCCATGATCAGGCAGCCGACGAAGCCGGCGATGCCCGCGTTGATGTGCACCACGGTGCCGCCGGCGAAGTCGAGGGCGCCCTTCTGGAAGAGGAAGCCGGCATCCTTGTTGACCGCGTCGAGGGCCGCCTGGGCGGTCGCCTTCGAGGCGTCGTCGGTGGCGGCGGCCAGAGCCTTGGCGGCGTTGCCGACGGCGTCCGGGCCGGCCCAGTACCAGACCATGTGGGCCATCGGGAAGTAGATGATCGTGACCCAGAGGATCGTGAACACCACCAGCGCGGAGAACTTCATCCGCTCGGCGAAGGCGCCGACGATCAGCGCGGGCGTGATCATGGCGAACGTCATCTGGAAGCACAGATAGGCGTATTCCGGGATCACGACGCCGTTCGAGAAGGTCGCGACCGTCGAGTTCGCGTCGACGCCCTTCAGGAACGCCTTCGAGAAGCCGCCGACGAAGTCGTTGAGGCCGCCGCCGCTCGTGAAGGCGAGGCTGTAGCCGTAGAACACCCAGAGCAGGCCGACGATCGACACGATCGCGAACACCTGGGTCAGCACCGACAGCATGTTCTTGGTGCGCACGAGGCCGCCGTAGAACAGCGCGAGGCCGGGGATGCTCATCATCAGCACCAGGGCCGACGAGATCATCATCCAGGCCGTGTCACCCTTGTTGGGGATCGGCGAGGGCGGCGGCGAGGCGGCTTCCGGTGTCGGGGTCTGCGCGAGGGACGGCTCGATCAGGAGGGCGGCGATCGCCGCCCCTCCCAAGCCGAGCATGAGGGCATGACGAAGTTTCATGGGCACGTGGCTCCCGGTCTCAAGTCCGTATTGTTTCAGGAGGTCTGGCGATCGGCGGGCCCGGACGCGCCGGGCCGCGGATCAGAGGGCGTCGGCGTCGGTCTCGCCGGTCCGGATGCGCACCGCCTTCTCCAGCGGCATCACGAAGATCTTGCCGTCGCCGATCTGGCCGGTCCGCGCGGCCCCCGCGATGGCGTCGATCACGCTGGACGTCAGGTCCGAGGCGACGGCGACCTCGATCTTCAGCTTGGGCAGGAAGCTGACCGCGTATTCCGCGCCGCGGTAAATCTCGGTGTGGCCCTTCTGGCGGCCATAGCCCTTCACCTCCGTCACCGTCAGGCCGTGGACGCCGATTCCGGTGAGCGCGTCGCGCACCTCCTCGAGCTTGAACGGCTTGATGATGGCCATCACGATTTTCATGGGCGACGCCCCCTTCGAAGTCCTCGGGAACCGTTGCCGTCACCCGACCTGCGGGACGAGCCGGAACGGACCGTCCGCAGGCTCGGGATGACCCGCGGTCGAAGGCCGCTATTCAAGGACTATGCCAGACAAGCTTGACCGGGAACATTTTCACCGATCGTCATTTTGCCCATGGATTAGCCCGAAACGGACAGATCGCGGGCAGGCTCCGGGGCGATCACGCACAAAGTCGAGGCAATCTGCCCGAATCCGTGCAGTCCGCGCTGTGGCACGCCGGTAACACACGCGCGGGAACCCGCTTTAATCCCGCGTCGGCCGGATCAGACCCTCCTGGGCCACCGACGCCACGAGGTGGCCGGCGCGGTCGAAGATCTGGCCGCGCGCGAAGCCGCGGGCGCCGCCCGCGACCGGGCTGTCCTGCGCGTAGAGCAGCCAGTCGTCGATCTTGACCGGCCGGTGGAACCAGAGGGCGTGGTCGAGGCTCGCGGCCTGGATCGCCGGATCGAACACGGAGCGCGCGTGCGGGATCAGCGAGACGTCGAGCAGGGTCATGTCGGAGGCGTAGGCCAGTACGGCCCGATGCAGCGCCGGATCGTCCGGCAGCGCCGAGGCCGCGCGCAGCCAGACATTGAAGATCGAGTCGGGCGCCCGGCCGCCCGCGCCGGCGGGCAGGTAGCGGTTGAGATCGACCGGCCGCAGCGCGATCGGCCGCTCGCGGCCGAAATAGGCGGCGATCGCCTCCGGCATCCCGGTGCCGCCGGCGGCCGCCAGGGCCTTGCCGTCGAGGAGCCCCTCGGGTCCGGCCACCGCCGGCATCGCCGGCTGGTGCGTCAGCCCCTCTTCGACGACCTGGTAGGAGACCGTCGTGGCGAAGATCGCGCGCCCGTGCTGGATCGCCTTGACCCGCCGGGTCGTGAAGCTCCGCCCGTCCCGGATCCGCTCGACCTCGTAGACGATGGGCGTGCGCGGGTCGCCGGGCAGCATGAAGTAGGCGTGGAGGGAGTGGGCGGGGCGGTCGTCCGGCACCGTCCGGGTCGCGGCGACCAGCGCCTGCGCCACCACCTGCCCGCCGAAGACGCGCCGCCAGCCCGTCTTGGGGTTCTGGCCGCGGAACAGGTCGACCTCCAGGCGCTCCAGGTCGAGGATGGCGATCAGCTCGGCGACGGCGTCCGTCATCGCGTCGGTGTTGGCGTCGGTCATGACCCGCGGGGTTTCCGTTCGTTGCCCGCGTGCGACATAGGCTGTTCGGACGAACCAATCCACGCGTCCCGCGTGCGGCAACCCTAGGAGATCCGCCCCGATGACGGCCGAGACGCCTCGCCCCGGCAGCCGCAGCCTCCTGATCGCCGGCGGCGGCCTGCCCAGCCTCGCCCTGGCGCTCGCCCTGAAGCAGGCCCACGGGCCGGCCCTGGCCGTGACGGTGATCGACCCGGGCGCGGCCGACCCCGCTCGGCATCGCGGCCGCGCCTACGCCCTGGCGGCGGGCGGGCGGCGGATGCTGGAGCGCCTCGGCCTGTGGGCCCGGGTCACCGACGCGGCCGAGCCGATCGCCGAGATGGTGATCAGCGACAGCCGCCTCGCCGACCCGGTGCGGCCGGTCTTCCTGACCTTCGGCCGCGAGGCGGACGCCGAGCGCGACGACGGCGAGCCCTTCGCCCACATGATCGAGGCCGAGCCGCTCGCCGCGGCCCTGGCGGAGGCCTGCCGGGCGGCGGGGGTGGCGATCGTCGCCGCCGGGGTGGTGCGCGCGCTGCCGGAGGGGGCCGCGATCCGCGCGGCGCTCACCACCGGCGAGACCCTGCGGGGCGACCTGCTGGTGGCCGCCGACGGGGCACGGTCGCGGCTGCGCGAGGCCGCGCGGATCGGCTGGGTCGGCTGGTCCTACCCGCAGGTCGGCATCGTGGCGACGATCGGCCACGCGCGGCCGCACGAAGGCCGCGCCTTCGAGCACTTCCTGCCCGCGGGCCCGTTCGCGATCCTGCCGCTGCGGGACGGCGGTCCCCTGGGGCACCGCTCGTCCATCGTCTGGACCGAGCGATCGGACGACGCCGAGGCCCTGCTCTCCGGCGAGCCCGACGAGGTGCTCGCCGAGATCGAGCGCCGGTTCACCCTGGATCTCGGCACGCTCGCGCTGGAGCGCGGCCCGAGCCGGCACCCCCTCGCCTTCGGCATCGCCCGGGCCTTCCGCGCCGAGCGTCTCGCCCTGCTGGGCGACGCCGCCCACGTGATCCACCCGATCGCCGGCCAGGGCCTCAACCTCGGGCTCGCGGACGCCGCGGCGCTGGCCGAGGCCGTGACCGGCGCGCTGCGCCTCGGCCTCGACCCCGGAAGCCCCGACGTGCTGCGCGCCTACGAGCGCGCCCGGCGCTTCGACAGCTTCGCCATGGCGGCGGCGACCGACGGGCTGAACCGGCTGTTCTCGAACGACGCCCTGCCGCTGCGGCTCGCCCGCGACCTCGGCCTCGGGATCGTCGACCGGCTGCCGGGGCTCAAGCGCTTCTTCATCGGCGAGGCCGCGGCCGCGCGCGACTCGCGGCCCCGGCTGATGCGGGGCGAGGCGCTCTGAGGCGCCCGCCGGCCGCCGGCCTCAGGCCCGTCCCGGCGCGGGGCCGCCCTCGGGCGCTCCGGGGCGGAGCGCGTCCGCGGCCCGCCGCCCGAGCGCCCGCGCGGCGCAGATCGCCACGGCGGCGATGACCAGCCCGGCGATCACGTCGACGAAGTAGTGGCCGCCATCGATCGGTGTGGCGGCGATGAGGAGGGCGTTGACGACGAGGGCCGGGATCCGGGCCGCGCGCAGGCTCCAGAAGGCCCAGATGTAGAGGCCGCCGAGCGCCGCGTGGAAGCTCGGGAACGTGATGATGCCCTCGACGTGATCGAGGTTGATCGTCCGGAGCGTGCCGTCGCGCAGGCCGGTCAGGTCCGCGACGTGGACGTAGGACGCCGCCGGGTGCAGGTTGGGGAAGTCGGCCGGGGACAGGCCGAGGAACACGAAGTTCGCCAGGGCGGGCGTCAGCGCCGACACCAGGACCGTCACCGTGCCGGCGAGGGCGAAGGCCAGGACGAAGTCCCGCAGCGCTCGAAGCCGGCCGCTGAAGCCCAGCAGGATGACCGCCAGCATGGTCTGCAGGATCAGGCTCCGGTAGGCGAGCGAGAGCGCCAGCCCGAGTCGCGGATGGCCGTCCACGAAGGCCAGGTAGGCCCGCCAGTCCAGACCGAGCCGCCGGTCCCAGGCGTGGAAGGTCGAATCCCAGAGCGGGCCGCCGGTGCTCGCGACCGTGTACGACAGGGCGGCCGCGCAGGCGCTGAAGGCGATGACCTGCGCGAGCGCGCTGAGCGTGGCGGCGATGCGCGGCTCGGGGCGGCGCGTGCGGTAGACCTGCGCCAGGACCTCGAGCCCGCCGCAGGCCACCCCGGTGACGAGGGCGCTGTCCCAGGCGAAGCGCAGCCCGGCGACCGCCATCCAGACGACCGTGGCGACCAGCGTGGCGGCGATCAGGGGCCACGTGCCGACGCCGCCGCGCGGGCGCTCAGCGAACATCGGGGCCCCGGGCGGGTGGCGCTGTCATCGAGGGTCTTGTGGCCGGAATGCCGGCGGATGGTCCCGCACAAGTCTTAAGGATCCGCCCCGGAGAAGCCCGGCCTCGGCGCGGAGCCCGGCGGCGCGCGATACCGGCGGCCGGCGAGCCCGTCGACGACGCCGTCGACCACGGCGTCGGCGGCCCGGCGGACCGCCCGGATCGGCCCGCGCAGCGCGCGCGCCGCGATCAGGTGCAGAGGCAGGCCGAGAACCACGAGCAGCGCCAGGAGATGCCACCGGTCCCAGGCGGGCCGGTGCGGCGCCCAGAGGAGGAAGAGGCCGCTCACGATGTAGAGCTCGAAGCTCGCCCGCCCCAGGACGCCCGCCGCGGCGCGCGGCGGGCCGCGCAGCCGGCCGGCGGCCGCCAGCATGAACGCCGAGCCCGCCACGGCCGACACGGCGAACAGCGCCGGGTCGCCGTACTGCCCGGTCGCGACGTGGACGAAGTTGCGCGGCGCGCAGACCAGGAGCACGGCGAGGCCGCAGGCGCCGAGGAGCGCCGACACGTCGAACGCGCCCCGCCCGAGCCGCAGGCCCGCGACGTAGAACGGCAGGGCGCCCACGAGCGCGTGGACCTGCCAGTACGGGAACGCCCGCGCGCTGCAGATCCACGACAGGGCCAGGGCGCCGCCGAGGACGATCCAGTAGCCGCCCGGAAAGACCGCCGCGCGCGCCGCGGCGTCGATCACCCGCACGAGCCCCAGGACGACCAGGAACCAGAGCACGCCCAGGCCGAAGTTCTGGCCGTACACCGCGTCGCGCAGCGCGTCCGCCGCCGACAGGGTGCCGTCGAGGGCGCAGGGGATCAGCGCGAGGGTGCTGAACGTCAGCGCCACCACCACGAGTTTCAGCGCGGAGAGGCAGGCGGCGGCGAGATCCATCTCTCCCTTCATCCGGTCGACCATCCCGCAGAGCAGGAAGAAGAACGGCATGTGGAAGGCGTAGATCACCCGCCAGACCGCGAGGGCCGGCCCGGGCTCGGGGCCCGACGGGCCGTAGAAGACGGGCTGCAGCAGGTGGCCGGAGAGGACCAGCAGCACGGCGAGGCCGCGCGCGGCGTCGAGCTGCAGGTCGCGGGGTGGGGCCATCGGGTCAATTCGCGGCGTCGGGGATCCGATGATGCCGCGCCAAGCCTTAGCAAGCCGTGTCACCAGATTGCGGAATTCAACCTGGACGGCACCTCATCGCGGCCGCGCGTCGGGAGTGACGGGCGCCCGCGCCTCAGCCGGTGACGAGCGCCCGGGCCCGGCGCAGCCAGCGCAGCGACGCCTCGACCAGGGTCGGGGCGCGGTGCTTGAGGATCGCCGATTTCAGCAGCGTCCGGGGCACCTCCCAGAGCTGGACGGAGCCGACCGGGAAATGCGCCACGTCGCCCGGCGTCAGGTGGTGGCGGCTTCCGTCCGCGTCGGTGACGAAGACCTCGCCGTCGAGGATGGTGATGATCTCGTCGGCGTGGTGGGTCCAGCGGAACGCGCTGGCCGTGGTGCGCCACAGGTAGACCTGCGCGCTCCCGTCATGGGTCTGCGAGACCTCCGCGACCTCGGTGACGGGGTCGCCGGAGACGACCCAGTCCGCCGGGATCGGCGCCGGGACGAAGGCGGCCCCGCTCGACCGGACCGCCGTGCTGGCGACGGGGCGGGCCCGCTCGTGCAGCCGGATCTCCGCCGCGAGGCCGACCAGGGCGAGGCCGACGAGGAGGGCCGCGGCGGCGAGCAGCTTCTTCACGGTCGGCTCCCCACCCCGGCGCGGTCGAGTCTGTCCGCGCGTCCCCGCAAGGGGGTAGAGGCTCGGGTCGCTCCGTTCCAGCCCGCCGCGCCGAACTTCGCGCGTTTAGCTTAACCCCGGGGGCCCGCTCAGGCGGCGTCCGCCCGGCGCTCCGCGATCCAGCGCGTCGCGTCGGCGCGCGGGGCGACAACGTCGGTGTCGATGCGCAGCTGCGGGCTGTAGGCCGGATCCTCGGCGATGACGTCGCCCCAGCGGCGCAGGAAGCGCGCGATCTGCGAGCCCGGCGCGAAGCTGGTCTGCCGCGAGGCGCTCTCGTGGTGCGCCATCTCGGCGAAGGGCGTGTAGACAATGCGGTAGCCGAGCTGCCGCATTTTCAGGCACAGGTCGACGTCGTTGAAGTCGAGGGCGAAGCCCTCGTCGAAGCCGTTGACCGCCTCCAGCACCGCCTTGCGGGTCGCGAAGAGCGCCCCGGTCACCGCCGAGCAGTCGCGCTGCGTCAGGGCCCAGTCGCCGTAGGTCGGCTCGGCCGCGTCCCGGTTGTGCCAGGGGTGGGCGAACACGTCGAAGATGCCGCCGGTCATGCCGGCATGCTGGATCTTGCCCGTGGGGAACAGCAGCCGGCCGCCGGCGCCGCCGACGCCGCGGTCCAGCGCGAAGGTGAGGAGCGCCTCGATCCAGCCGGGCCGGCGCACGACGAGGTCGTCGTTCATCAGGATGACGAGGTCGGTCTCGGCCGCGCGCCAGAGCGTGTTCATCTTGGCCGCGTAGTTGAACCGCTCGCCCGGCGCCCGGGTCGTCAGCAGGCGGGTCACGGTGAAGCGGTCGGAGCGGCCGCGATAGATCGCGTCGTCGGCGACGTCGTCGCCGATCAGCACCCGGATCCTGTCGGCCGGGTAGGTGCTGCGTCCGAGGCTGTCGAGCAGGTTGATCACGTGGGGCTTGGCGCCCTCCACGACGCGGCCCTGATCGTCCTTCGGGCGGCTCTGGTTGGTCGGCACGACCAGGGTCACGGCCGGCCGCGCGTCGAAGCTCCGGCGGATCTCCAGCGTGTCCGCGGTCAGCCCGGGGGCGGCGCGCAGCGGCATGCCGGACGCCTCGAACCACCGGTCGAGGGCGTGGGCGCGCCCCGCACGGGTCGCCTTCGGGCGCTCCAGCGGCGAGGCGATCAGGGTCTGAGGGATCCGGTCAATGCCGATCCCCGCGGAGATCGCGCCGAGCAGGAACCGGAACCAGGCGGCGCTGCCGTGGCGCAGGCCGAAGTCGGGGCTCAGCCCGGCCAGGGCCGAGACGCGGACGAGGAGCGGGTAGCCGATGTAGTCGTCGGCCATGAGCAGGGCCGGGTTGAAGGCCGGCTTGCAGTGGACGCTGCGGACCTGGCCGGCGCCGTCCACCACGGCGTCGTCGCCGTAGAAGATGCCGATATCGGGCCGCTCCGCCAGCGCGCGCGTCAGGTGCGCGGCGAGGTCGGGGCGCAGCTCGGAGGCCGCGGGCGCGACGAAGATCGCCCGGCAGGCGGGGAACTGGCCGGCCGCGACCTGGGCGAGCCGGCGCTCGTCGAGGGGGCGGAGCTGCGCGTCGAGGGGCAGCGGCAGGATCGCGTCCGGCCACGGGAGCGTGCCCCACGAGCTCGACGGGGCCGGGACCGGCTTCTTCTTCAACACGGGTCGCGTCTCCGGAACGTCAGGATCGTTCGGCGGCCAGGAGGCGGGTCAGGCTCGCCTCCATGACTCGCGCCACCGCGCCGATGGACAGCCGCTCGCGGATGCGCGCCCGGGCGGCGGCGCCGATCCGGGCCGCGTCGCCGCCGGTCACCGCCCGGGCCGCGTCGTTGAGGGCCCGGGTCATGTCCGCCTCGTCCACCTGCCCCCACTCGGCGCCCCGCAGGTACGGGCCGTAGGTCTGGTCGAGGGCCGTGACCTCGGCCTTGACGGGGAAGCCGCAGGTGGCGTCGAGGAAGTCGCGGCAGCCGCCGTAATCGGTGGCGACCACGACCTTGCCCATCTCCATGGCCTCGGCGATCGTCAGGCCGAACCCCTCCGAGGAGTGCGACGAGGCGTAGACCGCGCAGAGGTCGAACAGCGCGCCCAGCTCGTTCTGGGAGAGCGGCTGGTCGATCACCACCACGTCGCCGGACGTGCCCACGAGGTCGAGGAGCTTCTTGCCCTCCTCCGGCAGGTCGAAGACGTGCTTGGTCTTGAGCACGAGCTGCCAGCCCGCCTGTCCCAGCCCGGCCGCCCGGAAGGCCCGGATCAGCGCGTGCGGGTTCTTGCGGGCGAGGTAGCTCGAGCCGTCGAAGGCATAGAGGATCACCCGCTTGGACGGGTCGATCGCGAAGGTCTTGCGCAGGTTGGCCTTGGCGGCGGCGCTCGGCGGCTCGCCGGCCTCGTTCTCGACCACGTAGGGCACGACGTCGACCGGGATGTCGGTGATCTGCCGGAAGATCGCCGCGCAGAACTCCGTGGGCGCCCAGATCGCGTCGAGGCCGTCGACGGTCGGCAGCCAGCCGCCGGGCACGTGCGAGGTCTCCCAGACGAACAGCCCGATCTTGAGCCGCGCCTCCGCGGCGATCGCCCGCTGCCGGTCGCTCATCAGCGAGTGCCAGCTGTCGCCGTTGAAATGCACCAGCGCGACGTCGGCGGGGCCCGAGAAGGTCCGGGCCTGCCACGCCGGCGCCACCCGGGCGTGGACGTGGAACGGCCGCTCCATCGGGTGGACGTTCAGCGCGAAGGGGGTCCGATGCAGGGCGCGGGCGTAGCTGCGGGCCGCGACGCCGAGGCCGTTGGCGTAGTTCATCGGCGAGACGAAGGCGACGCGCAGCGGCCGCGCCGGCGCCTGGGGCCTGCGCAGATCCGCCCAGATCCTGGCGCCCGGATACGTGTAGGTCACGTCGAGCCGGTCGAGGTCGAAGCCGCGCTCGGCGATCGCCTCCCGCACCGCCGCCCCGCCGATCGCGGCGTGCTCGCCCAGCAGCGAGCGCTTCACGAACGGGAAGCCCTGGCTGAGCATGTTCTCCCAGTCGAACAGGGTGCGGTTGTTGCGCGGGTCGTTGACCAGCGACATGTGCTTGTTCTGGGCCGAGAACAGGCTGCGCATCCCGAGCCCGGCCGCGCGCATCCGCTGCGAGAAGGTCAGCTCGTACTCGGTGATCACCGCGTTCTTGTCCGGCCAGTTCGCCACCGACAGGAGGAAGTGGCTGAACGCGTAGGACGACAGGCAGCGCCGCTTCAGGGCCAGGAAGAAGCTCTGGAGGTGGTGACTGTAATAGAAATTGTCGGCCAGCCCGATCACCGCCTCCGGGAAGGCGTCGATCTTCGCGAGCAGGCCGGCGAAGTCGTCGCGGTCGAGGGGCCCGACGAGGCTGTCGTTGGCGAGGTAGAGCGTCTCGGAATCGAGGAGGTCGGTGTCCTCCAGGAGAACATGCGCCCAGGCGGCGAAGTCGAAGCCGCTGTTCTCGCGCAGGTAGACCGAGGCGCAGAGATCCAGGATCGCCTGGGGCACGGCGTTCTTGTGCTGGTCGGCGGCGATGATCAGGACGAGGTCGGTCCCGTTCTCCGCGAACGCCCGCAGGTAGGGCTCGACGTGGCCGCGGATCCGCCCCTCGGGGCAGTGGGTGATGAACAGGGCGGTGCGGCCGTGCCGCCGGGGCTCACGCTTCAGGCAGGAGAGGCGCGCGTCGGAGGCTTCCGGCACCGCGGCGCCGGGGACGCGGCGGGTCAGGCGGCCCGCCTCCAGGCCGGTCGTGACGTAGTCGATCAGCGGGTTGAGGCCGAGCGCGGCGACCTTCGGGTAGCGGGCGCGGTACCAGGGCGCGTCGAAGCGCGGCGACGGGCTGGTCGTGCGCCCGCCATCGGCGAGGAAATGCGCCAGCGGGTTCTGCCCGGCCGCGTCGTCACCGAGGAAAGTCTCGGTGTACCAGCGCGTGTCGAACCAGGGGCCCGGGTCGAGGCCCTCGGCGGCGCCGTGCTCGAGGTAGTGGACCAGCGGGTTGAGGCTGTCGGCCCGCACCGCGGCGGACTGGGCCGCGTACCAGTCGGGATCGAACAGCGGGTGGGGCGCGTAGCGGCGGTAGCCGCCGGCCATCACGTAGTGCTCCAGGGGCTCGAGCCCGCTGGTCTCGGCCTCCGGGCAGCGCGCGCGGTAGAACGCGGCGTCGAACAGGCCCGACCGGCGGATCAGGTCGACGTGCCGCGACAGGCCGGCGAACTCCTCCGGGTTGCGCAGGTAGCCCTGCTTCCGGCCGGTCTCGTAGAAGTGACTCAGGGCGTTGCCGCCGGCCGCGCGGGCGTCCGGGTAGCGCGACAGGTACCAGGCGGTGTCGAACTGAGGCGACGGGTCGGTGTCGGTCCGCGACAGGAAGTCGGAGAACGCCCGGGCGCGGTGCTCCGCGCCGCCGAGGTAGCGCGTCGCGTACCAGTCCGGATCGAACAGCGGGTTGGGACGGATGCCCGCCGCGGCGCCGCGGTCGAGGTAGTGGAGCAGCGGGTTGGTGCCCTCGGCCCGGAGGCCCGGGACGGAATCGAGGTAGAGGTCGCCGTGGAACAGCGGGTGCGGCCAGCGCCCCTCGCGCCCGCCGTGGACCGCGTAGTGCACCGCCGGGTCGATCCCCTCGCCGACCACGTCGGGGTAGCGCCTCGCGTACCAGGCCGGATCGAACAGGCCGGATTCCTTGACCGCGCGGACGAGGTCCGCCTGCCGGGGCTCGCCGCGGCGGCGGCCCTTGAGCCGCCGGGTCAGAGGGCGCGCGAGGGACTGCGCCGCGCCGGCGAGGCCGGCCTTGTCCGACGATCCGACGACGAACACATCTCGAAGGCGCATGGTCAGGTCCGGATACGCGGGAAGCCCGCAAAGCTGCCCACGCCGCGATCCGCGAGAGACATCAGAGGGTTCGGCCGGTCCGGCGGTCGCGGGTGAGGATCGCCCCGGCTTGGGCGCCTTCCTAAAGGTCCGGGTCGCCCACGCCAAGAGCGGGGGCAAGCTCGGCGATCGCCCAGAGACGCGGAGGTCGCGTCCGCCGGCATGCGCGCCGGCCTCGCGCAGCGCGAAATCGGCCGCGAACGGGCGTGCGGCGATCCCGACCTTGCCAGCCCGGCACCAGAAGCCCCACACTTGCGGGATTGGCCGGCGGGTCCCGCGGGGCCCGGGCAGGAGATGGATATCGGCAT
This sequence comes from Methylobacterium sp. PvP105, assembly GCF_017876975.1. Lineage (NCBI taxonomy): Bacteria > Pseudomonadati > Pseudomonadota > Alphaproteobacteria > Hyphomicrobiales > Methylobacteriaceae > Methylobacterium > Methylobacterium sp. PvP105. The sequence goes on from NZ_JAGIPA010000001.1 coordinate 5,031,749, forward strand.
GACGCAGGGGATCAGCCCGGCCACCACCCTGGACGACGGCATCGTGGCGACGGCGGAGAGCTGCCTCGCCGCCGTCGGCGCGGCGCGGGAGGCGATCCACGGGGTGATCTTCGGCCAGGAGGAGGTCGTCGATCTCGCCCTCGTGACTATCCTGGCCGGCGGCCACGGCCTGCTGGTCGGTCTGCCGGGCCTCGCCAAGACCAAGCTGGTCGAGACGCTCGGCACGGTGCTGGGCCTCGACGCGCGGCGCGTGCAGTTCACCCCGGACCTGATGCCCTCGGACATCCTCGGCACCGAGATCCTGGAGGAGGACGCCGAGCGCCGCCGGGCCTTCCGGTTCGTGCAGGGGCCGGTCTTCACGCAGCTCCTGATGGCCGACGAGATCAACCGGGCGAGCCCGCGCACGCAGTCGGCCCTGCTCCAGGCCATGCAGGAGGGCCACGTCTCGGTGGCGGGCGCCCGGCACGACCTGCCCCGGCCGTTCCACGTGCTGGCGACCCAGAACCCGATCGAGCAGGAGGGCACCTACCCGCTGCCCGAGGCGCAGCTCGACCGGTTCCTCCTGGAGATCGACGTCGGCTACCCCGACCGCGCCGCCGAGCGCCGGATCCTGATCGAGACCACCGGCGTGGACGAGGCGCGGCCGCGGGCCGTGATGTCCACCGAGCAGCTGCTCACCGCCCAGCGCCTCGTGCGCCGGCTGCCGGTGGGGGAGGCCGTGGTCGAGGCGATCCTCGACCTCGTGCGCGCCGCCCGGCCGGACAGCGGCGACGCCATCGTGAAGGACAAGCTCCTCTGGGGCCCGGGCCCCCGCGCGAGTCAGGCGCTGACGCTCGCCGCCCGCGCCCGGGCGCTGATCGAGGGCCGGGTCGCGCCCTCGGTGGCGGACGTGAAGGCGCTGGCCGAGCCGGTGCTCAAGCACCGGATGGCACTGAGCTACACCGCCCGCGCCGACGGCGAGACCATCGAGGGCCTGATCGCCAAGCTCGCGGAGAAGCTCTGACTTTGGTCGCGACGAACGCCCTCGACGCCGGCAGGCGCACCCCAGGCCGGCGCGAGAGCGAGGGCGCGACCGCCCTCTCCGACAAGATGCCCCGCCTCGTCCTGGAGGCGCGCCGCGTGTCGAGCCTGCTGGCCCACGGCCTCCACGGCCGCCGCCGCGCGGGGCCGGGCGAGAGCTTCTGGCAGTTCCGCCCCTTCGTGACCGGCGAGGCCGCGGCGCGCGTCGACTGGCGCCGCTCGGCCCGCGACGACCGGCTCTACGTGCGCGAGCGCGAATGGGAGGCGGCCCACAATATCTGGCTGTGGATCGACCGCTCGGCCTCGATGGGGTTCGTGTCGGACCTCGCCTCGGCCCCGAAGGTCGAGCGGGCGCTCGTCCTCGGGCTCGCCCTGGCCGACGCCTTCGTGGAGGGCGGCGAGCGGGTGGGCCTGCTCGGGCTGACCCGCGCGAGCGCCTCCCGCGGGATCGTCGAGCGCTTGGCCCAGGCGCTCGTGGCCGACCACGCGGGCCTGACTCAGGACCTGCCGCCCCGCGCCAGCCCCGCCCGCTTCGACGAGGTGGTGCTGATCGGCGATTTCCTGACCGCGCCGGACCGGATCGCGGCCTCCGTGCAGAGCCTCGCCGGCCGCGGCAGCCGCGGCCATCTCCTCATGGTCGTGGACCCGATCGAGGAGACCTTCCCGTTCACCGGCCAGGCCGTCCTGCACGATCTCGAGGGCGGCCTCAGCCTCGATATCGGCGACGCCGACGCCTGGGGGGCGCGCTACCGGGCCCGGATCGCCGAGCACCGGGCCGCGCTGGCGTCCATCGCCCGCGGACAGGGCTGGACGCTGACGATCCACCGCACGGACCGGCCGGCCAGCGAGGCGGCCCTGCGGCTCGCCACGCTGATCGCCGCCCGCGGCACGGAGTGAGGCCGCCATGCTGGGTCTGACCTTCGCCGCCCCGCTGGCGCTCGCCGCCCTGATCGGCCTGCCGGCCCTGTGGTTCCTGCTGCGGGTGACCCCGCCGCGCCCGCGGCGGATCAACTTCCCGCCGCTGAAGCTCGTCGCCGACCTGGTCCCGCAGCGGCAGACCCCGGCCCGCACGCCGCCCTGGCTGCTGATCCTCCGGCTCCTGATCGCCGCCGCGCTGATCCTCGCGGTCGCGGGTCCGGTCTGGAACGCCGGGGGCATCGGGGCCGGCGGTGGCCGCAGCGCGCTCCTCGTGCTCCTCGACAACGGTTTCCCGGCCGCCCACGACTGGCGCGACCGCCTGCGCGTCGCCACCGACGCGGTCGAGGGCGCCGCCCGGGACGGCCGGCCCGTCGCGGTGATCGGCCTCGCCGACGCCCCCGCGGCCTTCGAGGCGAAGACACCGGCCGCCGCCCTGGAGCGCCTGCGCGCCCTCGCGCCGCGCCCGATCCTCCCCTCCCGCGACGCGCATCTCGCGACGATCGAGACCTTCCTCGACAAGAACCGCGGCGCCGGCCTCGTCTGGATCAGCGACGGCGTCGCCGGCGCGAACGACACGCGCTTCGCCAAGGGCCTCGCCGACCTCGCGGGCGACAAGGGCGCGGCCCTGACGGTGCTGCGGGCCGACAGGCCGCCCGCCCTCGCCCTCACCGCCACCGAGAATGCCGGCAAGCTCGTGACGCACGCCCTGCGGGCGGCGCCGAACGAGCGCGACGCCGGGGTGATCCGGGCGCTCGACCAGAAGGGCCTGCCGCTGGCCGAGCGCGACTTCGCCTTCGCGGCCGACGCCACCGAGGCGGACGCGACCTTCGAGATGCCGGTGGAGCTGCGCAACAGCATCAGCCGCCTGGAGATCGCGGGCGAGCGCTCGGCCGGCGCCGTGGTCCTGCAGGACGAGCGCGGCAAGCGCCGCCGCGTCGGCCTCGTGTTCGGCGGCACGCTCGACCAGGCGCAGCCCCTCCTGGCGCCGACCTATTACCTGTCCCGGGCGCTCCAGCCCTTCGCGGACGTGCAGGAGCCGCGGGGCGCCAAGGGGACGGCGGACTCGATCAACCAGCTCCTCGACAACCAGGTCTCGGTCCTCGTGCTCGCCGATGTCGGCGCCCTCGACGAGAGGACCACCGCGCGGATCGAGAGCTTCGTGAAGGACGGCGGTATGCTGCTGCGCTTCGCCGGCCCGCGGCTCGCCGCCGGCAACGACCCGCTGGTGCCGGTGCGGCTGCGGCGCGGCGGCCGGACGCTCGGCGGCACGCTCTCCTGGGACAGCCCCAAGACCCTGGCGCCCTTCCCGCCAGAGAGCCCCTTCGCGGGCCTGACGCCGCCCGCCGATATCGGCGTGCGCCGCCAGATCCTGGCCGAGCCGGACGGCGACCTGCCGAACCGGACCTGGGCGTCCCTGCAGGACGGCACGCCGATCGTCACCGCGCAGAAGCGCGGCCAGGGCACGATCGTGCTGTTCCACGTCACCGCCGACACGACGTGGTCGAACCTGCCGCTCTCCGGGCTGTTCATCGACATGCTTCGGCGCGTCGTGGCGCTGGCCGGCGCCTCGGCGCCGGTGCAGGGCGACGCCGCGCGGGCCGCCGCGCCGGTGCTCGCGCCGCGGGTGACGCTGGACGGGTTCGGCGCGCTGGGCTCGCCGCCGGCCTCGGCCACCGCGGTGTCGGCCGACTACACCGACCGGGCGAACCTTGAGCATCCGCCGGGCTTCTACGGCCCGCCGGACGGAGGCATCAGCGTGAACGCCCTGAAACCGGATGACCGGCTGACGCCCCTCGACACCGCGGCCCTCGACGGCGCCCGGTTCGGGTCGCTCGCCGGGGCCGAGACCCTGGACCTGCGGCCGAGCCTGTTCACCCTGGCGCTGCTGCTGCTGGCGCTCGACACCCTGGCGGGACTGTGGCTCGGCGGCTTCCTGCGCCGCGGCGGTCTGGCGGCCCGCCTGCGCGGACGGCCGGCCGTGCTGGCCCTCGCCGGCCTGGTCCTGCTCGCCGCCCTGCCGGTGCGCCCGGCCGGCGCGGAGGAGCCCCCGGCCAACCGGCCGAACGGCATCGAATCGGCGCTGGTCACGCGCCTCGCCTACGTGATCACGGGCGACGCCGCCGTCGACGAGGCGAGCCGCACCGGCCTCACCGGCCTGACCCAGATGCTGGCCGCGCGCACCGCCCTGGAGCCGGGCGAGCCCGCCGGGATCGATCCGGCGAAGGACGAGCTGGCCTTCTACCCGCTGATCTACTGGCCGATCGCCCCGAACCGGCCGCAGCCCTCGGACGTCGCGATCCGCAAGATCGACGCGTTCATGCGCAACGGCGGCACGGTCCTGTTCGACACCCGCGACGCGCTCACCGCCCGGCCGGGCGGGCCGCCCACCCCGGAAGGGGCCTATCTCCGGAAGATGCTGGCGACGCTCGAGGTGCCGGAACTGGAGCCGGTGCCCCTCGACCACGTGCTGACCAAGGCCTTCTACCTCGTGGACAGCTTCCCGGGCCGCTACGCCACGGGCCAGACCTGGGTGGAGGCGCTGCCGCCGGCCGCGGACGGCGCCGAGCGCCGCCCGGCCCGCGCGGGGGACGGCGTGAGCCCGATCATCATCACGGGCAACGACCTCGCCGCCGCCTGGGCTGTCGGCCGCCGGGGCGAGCCGCTGTATCCGGTCGTGGGCGGCGACCAGCGCCAGCGCGAGATGGCGTTCCGCGGTGGCGTGAACATCGTGATGTACACGCTCACCGGCAACTACAAGGCGGATCAGGTCCACGTGCCCGCGCTGCTGGAGCGGCTGGGGCAGTGATGGTTTTGGACAGACAGCGCGCGGCCGCCTCCCCTCCCTTCTCTGCGTGCCTGCAGATCCGAAGCGCGCGCGCGGCGGCGCGTCGGCAGGACGGGGCGCGGGTCTCCTCTCCCGTGCGGGAGAGCGACAGGGTGAGGGACCATGTCTCCCCGGACGCGGCGCTCCCTGTCGGCACGTCGACGGCGCGCTTGAGCCCGAAACTTCCCGGCCCTCACCCCAGCCCTCTCCCGTACGGGAGAGGGAGCCCGTCGCGCCTGCGCGCGCCGCCGCGTGAGCGTGGCGGTGCCCGGAGCGAAGCGCGGCGTCGCCTCACGGATCCGGAGTGCTCCGCCCGATGCTGAGCCTCAGCTTCACCCCCCTCCTGCCCTGGCCGGCCATCGCCGTCCTGGGCGCGATCGTCGCCGTCCTGGCGGTCTTCGCCGTCCTGGCCCGCGGCCGGACCGCGCTGCTGCGCGTCCTCGTCCTCGCCCTGGTGCTGGCGGCGCTCGCCAATCCCGCGCTGGTGCGCGAGGACCGCGAGCCCGTGAAGGACGTGGCCGCCGTCGTGGTCGACCGGTCCGGCTCCCAGCAGCTCGGCGACCGGCCGCAGATGACCGACGCGGTCCGCGCCGAGCTGCAGCGCCGCTTCGGGGCGCTGACCGACATCGAGCCCCGCTTCATCGACGTGCCCGATTCCAAGGACGGCGACGACGGCACCAAGCTGTTCACGGCCCTGAGCCAGGCGCTCGCCGACGTGCCGCCGGAGCGGCTCGCCGGGATCGTGATGCTCACCGACGGCGTGGTGCACGACATCCCCGCCTCCCTGGCCCAGCTCGGCATCAAGGCGCCGCTCCACGTCCTCGTCACCGGACACCCGGACGAGCGCGACCGGCAGATCAAGCTCCTGGAGGCGCCCCGCTTCGGCATCGTCGGCAAGGACCTGACGATCCGCGCCGAGGTCATGGAGCGCGGCGGGACCGGCCACGCGGTCGTCACGGTGCGCCGCGACGGCGAGGAGATCGGCCGGCGGGACGTCGCCACCGACAAGCCGTTCTCCCTGAACCTGCGCATCGAGCACGGCGGCCCGAACGTGGTGGAGATCGAGGTCGAGCCGCTGCCGGGCGAGCTCACCACGGTCAACAACCGGGCGGTCCTGCCCATCGAGGGCATCCGCGAGAAGCTCCGGGTGCTGCTCGTCTCCGGCGAGCCGCACCAGGGCGAGCGCACGTGGCGCAACCTCCTGAAGTCGGACGCCAACGTCGACCTCGTCCACTTCACGATCCTGCGGCCCCCGGAGAAGCAGGACGGCACGCCGATCTCGGAACTCTCCCTGATCGCCTTCCCGACGCGCGAGCTGTTCGTCCAGAAGATCAAGGACTTCGACCTGATCATCTTCGACCGCTACGCCAACCAGAGCGTGCTGCCGCAGGCCTATTTCGACAACATCGTCCGCTACGTCCGCGAGGGCGGCGCCCTGCTGATCGCCGCCGGTCCCGAATTCGCCGGACCGGCCAGCCTCGCCCGCACGCGGCTCGCCGGCATCCTGCCCGGCGACCCCGACGGGCGGGTCGTCGAGAAGCCCTACAAGGCGACGCCGACCCAGATCGGCCAGCGCCACCCGGTGACGCGCGCCCTGCCGGGCTCGGACGCCAGCCCGCCCGCCTGGGGCGACTGGCTGCGCATCGTCGAGGCCAGGACCCGGCCGGGGATCCAGCCGATCCTGTCGGGGGCCGAGGGCCTGCCGCTGCTCGCGCTGTCGCGCGAGGACAAGGGCCGCGTCGCCCTGCTCCTGTCCGACCACGCCTGGCTCTGGGCGCGGGGCTACCAGGAGGGCGGCCCCTATCTCGACCTGCTGCGCCGCCTCGGCCACTGGCTGATGAAGGAGCCGGCCCTCGAGGAGGAGGCCCTGCGCGCCCAGACCACCGGGCGCGGCCGCGAGGTGCGGGTCGAGCGCCAGACGATGGCGGACCAGGCCGAGCCGGTCACTGTCACGGGCCCGACCGGCAAGGTGACGACGCTGACGCTCAAGCCCAAGGAGCCCGGCCTGTTCACCGCGACCTTCGACGCGGAGACCCTGGGCCTGCACACCCTGCGCTCGGGCAACCTCGTGGCCTTCGTCAGCGTCGGGCCGGCCAACCCGCGCGAGCTGGCCGACGTGTTCAGCGACACCGAGCGCCTGAAGGCCGCGGCCGACGGATCGGGCGGCTCGGTCCGCCGGGTCGCCGAGACCGGCGGCATCCAGGTGCCGCGCCTCGCGCTGGTGCGCGGCGGCCGCCTCGCCGGCAGCGACTGGATCGGCTTCCGTCCGAGCGACAGCGCCAACATCCGCGGCGTCGAGGTCTACCCGCTGGCGCTCGGCCTCGCGGCGCTGGCCGCGCTGGCGGCCGCCCTGCTCGCCATGTGGCTGGTCGAGGGCCGCCGGGGGCGGGCGGCGTGACGCGGCCCCGCGGCGGGTCGCGCGCGGCGCGCGCGCGGTCCTGTGCGGCGGCGCATGGTCGACGGGTGGCCGCCCGCGTCCTATGACCCCGGTACTCTCGAGATGTCCGCGCCGCGCGCGGGCCCGACGCAACGGAGACAGCCTGCCCGTGACAGCGCAGACCGTGACTGGACGCCTCCTCGCCGCGACACTCCTCGCCGCCTGCCTCCAGTTCGCCCCGGCCCGTGCGCAGGAACCGGCCGCGATGCCGTCGACGCCGGCTGAGTTGCCTGCCACCCTGCCGGCCGCCAACGGCCAGTGGACCCACGCGATCACGCTGATGGGCCAGCCGAAATACGGCCCCGACTTCAAGCATTTCGACTACGCCGACCCGGCCGCGCCCAAGGGCGGGATGGTCCGGTTCGGGGCCCAGGGCGGGTTCGACAATTTCAACATCGTCGTCGCCGGCCTGAAGGGTGACCTCGAGAACGGCATCCAGCAGATCTACGATTCGCTGATGACCGAGTCCTCGGACGAGCCGTTCACCTCCTACGGCCTGCTCGCCGAGGCGGTCCGGATCGCCCCCGATCTCGGCTCGGTCTCGTACCGGCTGCGCGAGAACGCCCGCTGGCACGACGGCCAGCCGATCACGCCCGAGGACGTGGTCTGGTCCTTCGACGTGCTCAAGGCCAACAGCCCGTTCTACGCCGCCTACTACCAGACCGTGGCCAAGGCCGCGGTGACCGGGCCGCACGAGGTGACCTTCACCTTCACGGAGACCGGCAACCGCGAGTTGCCGCAGGTGATCGGGCAGCTGCGCGTCCTGCCCAAGCACTGGTGGACCGCCAAGGACGCCAACGGCAAGCCGCGCAGCGTCACCGAGACGACCCTGGAGCCGCCGCTGGGCTCGGGCCCCTATCGCCTCGCGAAGTTCGAGCCGGGCCGCACGACGACCTACACCCGCGTGCCCGACTACTGGGGCAAGGACCTGCCGGTGAACGCCGGGCGCTACAACTTCGACACCGAGCGCTACGAGTATTTCCGCGACGGCACCGTGCTGGTCGAGGCGCTGAAGGGCGACCTCTACGACTTCCGGGTGGAGAACATCGCCCGGAACTGGGCGACCGCCTACGAGGATTTCCCGGCCGTGAAGGAGGGCCGGCTGATCAAGGAGGCGTTCCCCGAGCGCGGCATGGGCATCATGCAGGCCTTCGCGTTCAACACGCGCCGGGACAAGTTCAAGGATCCGCGCGTCCGCCGGGCCTTCAACCTCGCGCTGAACTACGAGGAGATGAACAAGGCCCTGTTCTACGGCCTGTACAAGCGGATCAACTCCTACTTCTTCGGCTCGGAGCTGGCCTCCTCCGGCCTGCCCGAGGGCGAGGAGAAGGCGATCCTCGAGAGCGTCAAGGACAAGGTCCCGGCCTCGGTCTTCACCACCCCCTACGCCAACCCGGTCAACGACGGCCCCGAGGCCGTGCGCAAGAACCTCCGCGAGGCCGTCGGCCTGCTGCGCGAGGCCGGCTACGAGCTGCGCGGCGGCAAGATGGTCAGCAAGGCCACCGGCGAGCCGCTGACCGTCGAGTTCCTGGAGTTCCAGAACACCTTCGAGCGGGTCATCCTGCCGTTCGCGGCGCAGCTGAAGCTGATCGGCATCGACTCCACCCTCCGGGTGATCGACCAGGCGCAGTACCAGAACCGCATCCGCAACTTCGACTTCGACGTCACCACGGCGTCGTGGGGCGAGTCGCTCTCGCCCGGCAACGAGCAGCGCGAGTACTGGGGCTCGGCGGCGGCCGACAAGCCCGGCTCGCGCAACCTGATCGGGATCAAGGATCCCGGCATCGACGCCCTGATCGAGAAGGTGATCTTCGCCAAGGACCGGCACACCGTGATCGCGGCGACGCGCGCCCTCGACCGGGTGCTCCTCGCCCACGACTACGTCGTCCCGCAATGGTCCTCCGACCAGCAGCGGACGCTGCGCTGGAACCGGTTCGGCCACCCGGCGATCCTGCCGGTCTACGCCAGTTCCGGCTTCCCGACGACGTGGTGGTACGACGAGAAGCTCGCGGCCAAGACCGGGGCGCCCCGTTGACGGGGGCGCCCGGGATGCCGACCCGGCGCGGCCTGGTCCTCGGGGCCGGCGCCCTCGCGGCGATGCCGCCGTGGCGCCGCGCCCGCGCGGCCGAGGGGGCGGAGCGCCACGGCCTGTCCAGCTTCGGCGAGCTGAAATACGGTCCCGACTTCGCGCATTTCGACTACGTCAATCCGATGGCGCCCCGCGGCGGGCGCTTCTCGGCGCAGCTCGCCGCGACGACCGGCAACCAGTCGCTCAACACCTTCAACACGCTCAACATCTACGTGCTGCGCGGCGACGGGGCCGCCGGCATGAACCTGACCTTCGACAGTCTGATGGTCCGGGCCCTCGACGAGCCGGACGCCCTCTACGGGCTGGTCGCGCGCGCCGTCACGGTCAGTCCGGACGGCCTGACGTACACCTTCGCGCTGCGCCCGCAGGCGCGGTTCCACGACGGCTCGCCGCTGACCGCGCGGGACGCGGCCTTCAGCCTCAAGCTCCTGCGCGACAAGGGCCATCCCGAGATCGCCGAGGTCATCCGTCCCATGACCGACGCCCGGGCCGAGGGCGACGGGCGGCTCGTGGTGACCTTCGAGCCGGGCCGCGCCCGGGACCTGCCGCTGTTCGTCGCGCAGCTGCCGCTCTTCTCCGCCGCCTACTACGCCGGCCGGGACTTCGAGGCCTCGACCCTGGAGGCGCCCCTCGGCTCCGGTCCCTACCGGGTCGGCGCCGTCGACGCGGGCCGGTCCATCGGCCTGGAGCGCGTCCCGGATTACTGGGCCGCCGAACTGCCGGTGAATGTCGGCCAGAACAATTTCGACGCGATCCGCTACGAGTATTTCCGCGACCGCACCGTGGCGTTCGAGGCGTTCAAGAGCGGCGCCTTCACGTTCCGCGAGGAGTTCACCGCCCGGGTCTGGGCCACCGGCTACGACTTCCCGGCGATGAACGAGGGTCGCGTCGTCCGCGAGACGGTGCCGGACGCGCGGCCGAGCGGCACGCAGGGCTGGTGGATCAACACCCGCCGCGCGGCGTTCCGCGACCCGCGGGTGCGCGAGGCGATCGGCCTGTGCTTCGATTTCGAGTGGTCGAACCGCAACCTGATGTACGGCGCCTACGCGCGCACGGCCTCGTTCTTCGAGAATTCCGACCTCAAGGCGACCGGCAAGCCCTCGGCCGAGGAACTCGCCCTGCTGGAGCCGTTCAAGGACCTGCCGCCCGAGGTGTTCGGCGAGGCCTGGGCGCCGCCGGTCTCCGACGGGTCCGGCCAGGACCGGGCGCTGCTGAAGCGCGCCGACGCGCTCCTGCGGGAGGCCGGCTGCACCCGCCAGGGCGGCAACCTGCTGCTGCCCGGCGGCCAGCCCCTGACCCTCGAGTTCCTCGACGAGGATCCGGTCTTCCAGGCGGTCACGCAGCCCTTCATCCGCAACCTCGGACTGCTCGGCATCAGGGCGAGCCTGCGCACGGTCGACCCGTCCCAGTACCAAGCGCGGCTGAAGGATTTCGACTTCGACGTCACGCCGCGCCGCTACAGCAGCGGGCTCACCCCCGGCGCGGAGCTGCGCGAGACCTACGGGTCCCGCTCCGCCGGGACCGCGGGCTCGAACAACCTCGCGGGAATCGCGAGCCCGGCGATCGACGCGCTGCTCACCGCCGTCGCCGACGCGACGTCGCGGGCGGACCTGACCACCGCCTGCCGGGCCCTCGACCGGGTCCTGCGGGCCGGGCGCTACTGGGTGCCGATGTGGTACGCCTCGACCCACCGCCTCGCCCTCTGGGACGTGTACGGCCGCCCGGCGACCCCGCCGAAATACGACCTCGGCGCCCCTGGGACGTGGTGGTTCGACGCCGACAAGGCCAAGCGGATCGGGCGGGACTGACGCCATGCTCGCCTACATCCTGCGCCGCATCGGCCTGATGATCCCGACCCTGTTCGGGATCATGCTGATCACCTTCACCATCGTGCAGTTCGCCCCCGGCGGACCGGTGGAGCGGGTGCTGTCGCAGCTCCAGGGCCAGCGCGACGGGGCCATGTCCCGCGTCACCGGCGGCTCGGGCGACCTCGGCGGCGCCAGCCGGCCGTCGGGCGGCGGCGGAGACGCCAGTTCCCGCTACCGCGGCGCCCAGGGGTTGAGCCCGGAATTCATCGCCAAGCTCGAGAAGCAGTTCGGCTTCGACAGGCCGGCGCCCGAGCGCTTCGCCAAGATGCTGTGGGACTATGTCCGGTTCGATTTCGGCCGCAGCTACTTCCGCGACGTCACGGTCATCCAGCTGATCAAGGAGCGCCTGCCGGTCTCGATCTCGCTGGGCCTGTGGATGACGCTGCTGTCCTACGCGATCTCGATCCCGCTGGGCATCCGCAAGGCCGTGGCGGACGGCACGCGCTTCGACCGCGCGACCTCCTTCGTGGTGATCATCGGCTACGCGATCCCGGGTTTCATGTTCGGGCTGATGCTCATCATCCTGTTCGCCGGCGGCTCGTTCTACCAGTGGTTCCCGCTGCGCGGGCTGACCAGCGAGGGGTGGGAGAGCTTCTCGCCCTGGCACAAGGTGACCGACTACGCGTGGCACATGGTGCTGCCGCTGACAGCCCTGGTGATCGGCGCCTTCGCCACCTCGACCCTGCTCACCAAGAACTCGTTCCTCGACGAGATCCGCAAGCAGTACGTGCTGACCGCACGGATGAAGGGGCTCTCCGAGCGGCGCGTGCTCTACGGGCACGTGTTCCGCAACGCCATGCTGATCGTGATCGCGGGCTTTCCGGGCGCCTTCATCTCGGCCTTCTTCACCGGTTCGCTGCTGATCGAGACGATCTTCTCCCTCGACGGCCTGGGCGAGCTGTCGTTCCGGGCGATCGTCGGGCGCGACTATCCGGTGGTGTTCGCCACGCTCTACATCTTCTCGCTGCTCGGGCTCGCGGTGAACCTGCTGTCCGACCTGATCTACGTCTGGATCGACCCGCGGATCGATTTCTCGGCCCGGGCGACCTGACCGCGCGGCGCGCGGGCCGTCAGGCCTCCGGCAGGCCCGCGGCACCGGCCGGCATCGGCGGCTCGCCGCCCGGAGGCCCGGCGAGGCCCAGCAGCGCCGCGATCGCGTCGCCGTCCGGCGAGCCGAGCAGATCCGCCAGGGTGTAGCGGTCGAGGACGGCGAGGAACGCCGCCAGAGCCTCCCCCAGCACCCGCCGGAGCCGGCACGGGGCCGTGATGGCGCAGGCGCCGCCGCCGAAGCACTCGACCAGCGCCAGGTCGTCCTCGGTCTGGCGCACCACCGCACCGACGACGATCTCCCCCGGCGGCATCGCCAGGCGGAGGCCGCCGCCCCGGCCGCGGATCGTCCGGATCAGGCCCAGCCGTCCCAGCTGGTGGACCACCTTGGTCAGGTGATTCTCCGAGATGCCGTAGGCGCGGGCGATCGCGGCGATGGAGCTCTGCTCGGGCTCGTGGAGCCCGACGTAGATCAGCGTGCGCAGCGCGTAATCCGTGTAGCGGGTCAGGCGCATCTCAACTCCAGAAGACGATCTCTGCCGTGGGGCGGTGCGCGCCGCGAGCCGCGTCCGTACGCCCTGCGGAGGAGCGGCACCACCGCCGACGCGGGGCCGATCGCCGCCCCATAAGATACATTTTGATTGCACCTTTTCGAGGGGCGCGCTAGAAGATGCATGACGTATGCACCTTTTGAGCCGTGCCATGCCCGCGCCCCTCTCCCCTGCCACCGTCGCTCTCATCAAGGCCACCGTGCCGGCCCTGGAGGCCCACGGCCTCACCATCACGAAGCGCATGTACGAGCGCCTGTTCGAGAACGCCGAGATCCGCGACCTCTTCAACCAGTCCCATCACGGCGAGACCGGCGCGCAGCCGAAGGCCCTGGCCCAGGCCGTGCTCGCCTACGCCCGCAACATCGACAATCTCGGTGTGCTGGCCGGAGCGGTGGAGCGCATCGCGCAGAAGCACGTCGCCCTGAACATCCTGCCGGAGCACTATCCCCACGTCGCCGACGCGCTCCTCGGCGCGATCGGGGACGTCCTCGGTGAGGCCGCCACGCCGGAGATCGCCGCGGCCTGGGGGGAGGCGTACTGGTTCCTGGCGGAACTGCTGATCGGCCGGGAGGCCGCGATCTACCGCGACCACGCCTCCGAGCCGGGCGGCTGGAACGGCTGGCGCGACTTCGTGGTCGAGAGCGTGACCCAGGAGAGCGAGACGATCCGCTCCTTCGTCCTGGTCCCGGCCGATGGCGGCCCGGTGCTGCGGCATCGGCCGGGCCAGTATCTCGGCTTCCTCCTGGACCTGCCGGGCCGCGGCGTGCTGAAGCGGAACTACTCGGTGTCCTGCGCGCCGAGCGACCGGGCCTACCGCATCACCGTCAAGCGCGAGGCGGCGCCGGGCCGGCCGGCCGGGATCGCCTCGAACTGGCTGCACGACCACGCACATCCCGGCACCGTGCTGAAGGTCGCAGCCCCGGCGGGCGATTTCAGCCTCGACGCGGAGGGCGACGCGCCCGTGGTGCTGGTCAGCGGCGGCGTCGGGCTGACCCCGATGATCAGCATGCTCGAGACCATCGCGGCGGACAGCCCGGACCGGCCGACCTGGTACGTGCACGGCGCCCTGTTCGGCCGCGTGCACGCCCTGCGCGACCACGCCCGGGCGCTCGCGGCGCGGGCCCGCAACGCGCGGCTCGTGACCTTCTACGCGGAGCCCGAAGCCGCGGACCGGCCGGGTGAGCACTACGACGTCCAGGGCCTGATCACGGCGGACTGGCTCGTCGAGCACACGCCGCACGACCGAGCGACCTACTATCTGTGCGGTCCCAAGCCGTTCCTGCGGGATCTCGCCACCGGCCTGCTGCGCCGCGGCGTCCCGGCCGAGCGGGTGAAGTTCGAGTTCTTCGGCCCGGCCGACGAGCTGTTCGAGAAGCCCCGGCAGGCGGCCTAGGCGGCGCTCAAGCTGGCCCGGCGCCGCGGAGCGGGCGCTCCGGGCCGAGCACCCGCGCCACGGTCGTCCGCAGGGCCTGCGCGCTCCGGTAGCCCACCGCCGCCGCGACCGCCCGCGGCGGCCGCCCCTCGGCCGCGAGCGCCAGCGCCCGGATCACGCGGGCCCGGGCCCGCCAGTCGCCGAAGCTGAGGCCCGTTTCCGCACGGAAGCCGCGCGTGAGCGTGCGGCGGCTCGCGCCGGCCCGGTCGGCCCAGGCGTCCAGATCGGCCTCCGAGGCCGGATCCTCGATCAGCGCGAGGCAGACGCGGCGCAGGCGCGGGTCGCGCGGGAGCGGCAGCGCGAGCGGCGTCGCGGGGGCCCGGCCGATCTCGTCGAGCACCAGGGCGGCGAGGTGGCCGCCGCGGCCGTCGACCGCGTAGAGCACCGGCTCCTCCGCCAGCGCCGTGAGCGCCGAGGCCAGGAGCCGCGACACCGCGATCACCCGGCAACTCGCCGGGAAGGACCGGACCGCGGCGGGATCGAGATAGGCCGAGCACATCGAGACCGCGCCGTGGGTCGCGACCGCGTGCGGCAGCCGCGGCGGGATCCACAGGGCGTGCCCCTCGGGAACGACCCAGGTGCCGTCCTCCGCGAAGGCCATCATCAGCCCGGACGTGGCGTAGAGCAGCTGCGCGCGGGGATGGAAGTGCCGGTCGAGATGCATCCCGGCCGCGTAGGTCTTGGGCATCACCGCGACCGGGCGGGGTACGTCCTGATAGTCGGCCGCCTCCGTCGACCGCCCCGCGGCGGCGCGCGGTCCCGTCAACATTGGCCCGTTCGCGTACATATCCGGCCCAACACCGCCATCGGGTCAGGCTATCAGGGGGCCGTCCCGGAGGATACGCCGCGATGGATTCGGATACACTGTCCCGCCGCACCCTGCGCTTCGTGAACGTCGCGCACGCCCTCGACCACTTCGTGCTGCTGATCTACCCGACCGCGGTCATCGCCATCGCGGCCCAGACCGGGCTCGGCTACGGCGAGCTGATCGGGCTCGCCACCGGCGCCTTCGTGGCCTTCGGCCTGTGCTCGCTGCCCATGGGCTCGCTCGCCGACCGGTTCGGGCGGCGCAACATGCTGGCGGTGTTCTTCTTCGGCTACGGCCTGTCCTGCCTCGGCGTCGCGAGCGCCTCGACGCCGCTCGGCTTCGCCCTCTGGCTCTGCGTCCTCGGGCTCGCCTCGGCGATCTACCACCCGGTCGGCTCGGCCATGCTGGTGACCCATGCCCGCCGGCTCGGGCACGATCTCGGCATCAACGGCGTCTGGGGCAATTTCGGCGCGGCCGCCGCCTCCGGCCTCACCGCGCTGCTCGCCGCCACGATCGGCTGGCGCGCGGCCTTCGTCGTTCCCGGCCTCGTCTGCCTCGCGTGCGGGGCGGCGTTCGTGGCGCTGGTCCCGGGCGACGGCGACGCCGCGGGAAGGAAGGCCGGCGGCGCGGCGGTGATCCCGGTGACCCGGCCCTGGGCCCTCATGGCGATGTTCGCCCTGTCGATCTTCGCGGGCGGCCTGACCTTCAACCTGACAACGATCAGCCTGCCCAAGGTGATCGACGAGGGCGTCGGGCAGGCGCTGCCGCTGGCGCTGACCGGCTCCCTCGCCACGGGCGTCTTCCTGTTCGGGGCGCTGATGCAGCTCGCCATGGGCCGGCTGATCGACCGCTACAGCCTGCCGTCCCTGTTCGTGGCGCTCTCGGTGCTGCAGCCGCTGGGGCTCGGGATCGCGGCCGTCTCCACCGGCCTGCCGCTGCTCGCCGGGCTCGTCCTCGCCATGACGGCGATCTACGGGCAGGTGGTGATCAACGACGCGATGATCGCCCGCTACGTCCCGCCCGCCTACCGGGCTCGCGCCTACAGCGTGCGGTACTTCGTGGGCTTCACGGCGAGCGGCTTCGTGGTGCCGGCGATCGCCCTCCTGCACGACCGCGGCGGCTTCGCGCTGGTCCTCGGCGTCGCCTCCGCCTGCGGCGCGGTGATCTGGCTCTCGGCCCTGGGCTTCCTGAGGCTGACGCAGGGCGGCGAACGGCCCGCGCTGGCCGCCGCCGAGTAGCGCGACGGTTTGCGGGTCCGGCCCGGCGCTGCTACGCGGCGGCCGTCCGACCCGCGAGCACCCCGTGACCGATCTGTCCCTCGTCATCCGGCCGGAGCGGCCGGAGGATGCCCCCGCCATCGAGCGCCTCCATGCCCGGGCCTTCGGCCCCGGCCGCTTCGCCCGCACCGCCTACCGCCTCCGCGAGGGCGCGGCCGAGCGGATCGACCTCGGCATCACCGCCTCGGTCGGCAGCTTCCTCGTCGGCTCGGTCCGGATGGGTCCGGTGCGGACCGGGGCGACCCCGTTCGTGATGCTCGGCCCCCTGGCGGTCGACCCGAGCTTCGAGGGCCGCGGCATCGGCGGCACCCTGACCCGCGCGGCGATCGACGGGGCGCGGCGGGCGGGCGAGGGCCTGGTGATCCTCGTCGGCGACGCGCCCTACTACGCCCGCTTCGGCTTCACGCCGGTCCCGCCCGGGCGCCTGACGCTGCCGGGGCCGGTCGACCCGGCGCGCCTGCTGTGGCTGGAACTGGCCGACGGTTTCGGCGCCGGCGCGTCGGGCGCCGTGGAGGCGCTCGGCCCGACGCGGTGACGGAGACGGTCCCGCGCCGCCGTCGCGCGCGGTCCCGTCAGGCCCGCCGGAGCGCCAGCGCGGCGATCAGGCCGGCCGCGAGCAGGGCGAGCGCCACCGGCGTCGCCGAGGTCGCGGGCCACGCGGAGGCGGCGACCGTGAACAGCGCCCCGAAGGTCATCTGCGTGAAGCCGTAGAGGCTGGACGCCGAGCCGGCCGCGTGCGGGTCGACGTTCATCAGCCCCGCCACCGCGTTGGGGCTGAGCAGGCCGACGCCCACCGCGTAGGCGAAGAGCGGCACGATCAGGCTGACCACGCCGAGCATGCCGGTGCGGTCCACGAGCAGCAGCGACAGCGCCGCGCCGATGCAGAGGAGGTTGCCGCTCCGCGCCGCCCTGCGGATCGGCACCCGGGCGGCGAGCCGGCTCGCCAGGACGGCCCCGCCGACCATGCCGAACACGACGATCAGGCAATCGAACCCGACCTCCTGCGAGGAGCGCCCGAGCCGGTCCACGAGGAGGAACGGCGCTACGGCCAGGAAGGCGTAGAGGCTGGTGCCGCCGCAGGCCCCCGCCACCAGGTAGGCGCGGAACACCGGGACGCGCACCAGCCGCAGGTAGCCGGACAGAACGGCGACGAAGCCCGGCAGCGCGACCTTGTGGCGGTTGGTCTCGGGCAGGGTGAAGACCACGAGCGCGCCCAGCACGGCGACGAGGCCGGCCAGCACCACGAACACCGCGCGCCAGCCGAAGGCCTCGTTCACCACGCCGCCGATCGCCGGGGCCAGCGCGGGCGTGAGCGTCATCGCGGTGGTGAGGATCGCGAGCTTCCGGGCCGCGTCCTCGCGGGTCGAGACGTCGCGGACCATCGCCCGGCCGATCACCAGCGAGCCGCAGGCGCCGAGCGACTGCAGGACACGGGCGACGAGCAGGACGCCGATATTCGGCGCGGGGATCGCGAGCAGCAGCCCGGCGAGGTAGAGGCCGAGTCCCCCGATCAGGATCGGGCGCCGCCCGTACCGGTCCGAGAGCGGCCCGTAGAGGAGCTGACCGCCCGCGAGCCCGATCAGGTAGACGGTGATCGTCAGCTGGGCGCCGGCGGCGTTGGTGCCGAGGTCGACGGCCGCCGCCGCCAGCGCCGGCACGAAGATGTGCAGCGCCACCGTTCCGGTCATGGTCACGGCGACCAGGAGCGGCAGGGGTGCCCGGCGCTCCGCCACATCGGGACTTCGATCAGCCAAGGGGTCCTACGCGGTTCTCGATCCGGCAGGATGCCGGGGCGCGGCCGCCTTAGAGCAAGGGCCGCGCCCGGAGCCATGCCGGCGGAACGCGCCAGACACGCGAGGGGCGGGACCGTCCCCGGCCCCGGACCCGGACCCGGAGGTGCCGCCTACTCCTTCGGCAGCGGCTGCGGGGTCGGCAGCGGCGCGTTCAGATCCTTGGTCGGGCCGCCGACCTCGAGATCCTTCGCCCGGTCGACGGCCTCGGGATTGGCCTGCGCGGGCGGCTCCTTGGCGGCCGGCGCCGTCGGCGCGGTCGGCTCGGCGGGGATCAGGCTCGAGGGCTGGCCCTGCTGGTCGCTGTCGTGGGCGCTGGCCGGCGGGGCCGGCGCGTTGCGGTCGCTCGACTCGCCGGTCGTGCGCGGGCTGCCGGGCGACTTCGCCTCGACCGGCTTGGCGGTGCCGGTATCGGCGGGCTTGGCCGGGCTGTCCTTGCCCTCGGACGCCTTGCCGGCGGCAGGCTTGTCGGCAGACGGCTTGTCGGCTGCGGGCTTGTCTTCGGGCTTGGCCGCGGCGGGCGCGGCCGCCGGCGCGGCGTCGCTCTTCTCGACGGCCGGCAGCGGCTTCGGCGATTCGGCGAGCGTCCGCAGGTAGGCGATGACGTTGGCCCGCTCCTGCGGCGCGGCGATGCCGGCGTAGGCCATCTTGGTGCCCTTCACGTAGGCCTTCGGGCTCGTGAGGAACTCGTCGAGGTCGGCGTAGGTCCAGGTGCCGCCCTTCTCCTTCATGGCCGCCGAGTAGTCGAAGCCCGCATGCGCGCCCTTCGGCCGCTCGACGATGCCGTACAGGTCGGGACCGACCTTGTTGGGGCCGCCCTTCTCGAAGCTGTGGCAGGCGTGGCAGGCCTTGGTGCCGGCCTCGCCCTTCTCGACGTTGGCGCTGGCGAGGCGGACGGCGATCGGCTCGACCTTGGCCTCGGGCGCCGCGGTGGCGGCCTCAGGCTGCGGCTCGGGCAGGTCGTAGCCGGCTTTGCCCGCCGGCTTCGGGTGATAGATCAATTCGGCGACGAAACCCGATCCGGCCGCGAACAGAAGGGCGCCGAGGACTGCACCCAGGACCTTGTTCACCTCGAACGAGTTCATGCTCTTCTCGCAACTCGGCCGTGCCGATCGCGCGCCTGACACGGGCGAGCGGGCTCGGACACCGGACATTGGAAGATTTCGAGGTTGCCTTAGCGGTTCCGGGCGGTTCCTGACAATGCCGCAGGGGCGTTCCGCGTCGCTCCAGCGCAGGATTGTTCCACCGAATTGCCCAGCTTGTCACCAGGTGGCACCTTTTCTCCACCGCGGTCCGGCCGCATCCCGGCCCTCTGCCCGGCCCTCTGCCCGGCCCTCGACCGGCCCGTTTCCGGGGACGACAACCGGGGGCCGGCCTGTTAAGCAGCCGGCCGCCTCCCGCCGCGGCCGCTCGACCCGCGCATCCGGATCCGAATCTCGATGTCCGATCCCCTGGTCCTGATCCCGGCGCGCCTCGCCGCGACCCGCCTGCCGAACAAGCCGCTGGCCGACATCGCCGGCGAGGCCATGATCGTCCATGTCTGGCGCCGGGCCGTGGAGGCCGGCATCGGCCCCGTGGTGGTCGCCACAGACACGGCGGAGATCGCCCGCACGGTCGAGGCCGCGGGCGGCCTCGCGGTGATGACCCGGGCCGACCATCCGTCGGGATCCGACCGGCTCGCCGAGGCGCTGGAGATCGTCGATCCGGAGGGGCGCCACGACGTGGTCGTCAACGTGCAGGGCGACCTGCCGACCATCGACCCGGCGATCATCGGCGCCGCTATCGTGCCGCTCGCCGACCGCACCGTCGACATCGTCACCCTGTGCGCGCCGATCACCGATCCGCACGAGGCCGACAACCCCAACGTGGTCAAGCTCGTCGGCCACGCGGTCGGTCCCGGGCGACTGCGCGCCCTCTACTTCACCCGCGCCCGCGCGCCCTGGGGCGACGGGCCCCTCTGGCACCATATCGGCCTGTACGCCTACCGGCGCACGGCGCTGAGCCGATTCGTGGCCCTGCCGCCCGGCGAGCTGGAGGTGCGGGAGAAGCTGGAGCAGCTGCGGGCCCTCGAGGCCGGCATGCGCATCGATGCCGCCATCGTCGACGACCTGCCGCTCGGCGTCGACACCCCCGCCGACCTGGAACGGGCCCGCGCCCTGCTGCAGGGCCGGCGCCTGAACTGACACGCCGAACGAATCCGCGCCGCCATGACCGATCGCACCATCGCCTACCAGGGTGAGCCCGGGGCCAACTCGCACATCATCTGCGCGGAGGCCTACCCGGACTGGACACCCCTCCCCTGCCCGACCTTCGAGGACGCCTTCGCGGCGGTGACGGAGGGGCGCGCCCAGCGGGCGATGATCCCGATCGAGAACTCGATCGCGGGCCGGGTCGCCGACATCCACCACCTGATCCCGATCTCGCCGCTGCACATCGTGGCCGAGCACTTCCTGCCGATCCACTTCCAGCTGATGGTCCTGCCGGGCACGAAGCGCGAGTCGCTGAGGAGCGTCCACAGCCACGTCCACGCGCTGGGCCAGTGCCGCCGGATCATCCGGCGGATGGGCCTGAAGGCCGTGGTCGCCGGCGACACCGCCGGGGCGGCCCGCGAGATCGCCGAGATCGGCGACCCGAGCCGGGCGGCCCTGGCGCCCGCGCTCGCCGCCGAGGTCTACGGCCTCGACATCCTGGAGCGCGACGTCGAGGACGAGGCGCACAACACCACCCGGTTCGTGGTCTTCTCCCCCGAGCCCGTGCCGGTCGCCCAGGGCACCGAGCCCTGCGTGACGAGCTTCGTGTTCCGCGTCCGCAACATCCCGGCCGCCCTCTACAAGGCGCTCGGCGGCTTCGCGACCAACGGCGTCAACATGTCGAAGCTCGAGAGCTACATGGTCGACGGCGAGTTCACCGCCACGCAGTTCTACGCCGAGGTCGACGGCCACCCGGAGGATCCGGGCCTCAGCCGCGCGCTCGACGAGCTCGGCTTCTTCTCGCGCGAGCTGCGGGTGATCGGCACCTACCCGGCCCACCCGTTCCGGGAGGCGGCGCGGCCGGCGGCGGAGTGAGCCCTCACTCCCGCCGGAGCACCCGGTCGGCCGCCAGATCCGACCAGAAGCCCGGCCGGAAGTCGCGCTTGAGCGCCTCGGGATCGTAGACGGTCTCGACCCAGGTCAGGAAGTCGAGGCCCTTCGCCTCGCCCTCGGCGCGGTACCGGGCGAAGAACGCGTCGAGGATGCCGGTCTTGGCGAAGCGGAGATGGCCGTAGCGGGCGGAGAGCTGCCGCGCGGCCTCGGCCACCGGGCGGCCCTCGTGCAGGATCAGGTACAGGGCCGAGGCGAGGCCGGCCCGGTCGGCGCCGGACTTGCAGTGCATCACGGCCGGGTACTCGATGCCGGCGAAGAACGCCTTCGCGCCGAGGATGGTGGCCCGGTCGGGCGCCTCCCGCGAGCGGAGCACGAACTCGACGAGCTTGAGCCCGTGGCGCTCGCAGGCCTCGCGCTGGAGCGGCCAGGACCCGTGCTCGCGCCCGCCGCGCAGGGAGATGATCGTCCGCACCCCCTCGGCCCGGAAGCGGGCGAGCTGGTGGGGACCGGGCTGGGCCGAGCGCCAGAGGGCGCCGGACCCGACCCGGTGCCGATTGAGGTAGGCGAGGCGGAAGACCCCGTGGTCCATCAGCAGCATGTTGGCCCAGGCCATCAGCCGGTCGCCGGGGCCGGCGATCGGCCGCTCGAAGCGGGCGATCCGGGCCATGCGCCGCGCGTAGCGCGTCTCGGGCTTGAGGAAGCGGTTGAACAAGGCCGTGCTGCCGAGGGAACGAGCCCGGGCTCTACCAGCCACCCGCCCACCCCGCAATTCGCCGGCCGGCAGGTGACCGGCGGGCGGGCAACGCCCCGGAGCCGGCGCGATCCGGCGCCATTCTTGCCTTCACTCCGCCCGGATCGGCACCGAACCTGCGCGGGCCGCGCGAGTTATCCGCCGGTCGGACGATCGGAGGCCCGAAGCCCATGAGCACGCGCACCACGAGCATCCGCCGGGCCCGCGAGGCCGATCTCGGCGGCTTGTCCAAGGTGTTCGATGCGTCCTGGCGCGAGGCCTATCGCGGCATCATCCCCGGCGTCGCCCTGGAGCGGCTGATCGCCACCCGGGACCGGGCGTGGTGGCGGGGCGCCCTGCGCCGCGGGCGGCCGATCGCGGTGGTCGAGACGGGCGAACTCGTCGTCGGCTACGCGGCCTACGGGCGGACGCGCAGCCGGTCGCTCGGGACCGAGGCCGAGATCGACGAGCTCTACCTGCTTCCGGAGTACCAGGGCGTCGGCCTGGGCCGGCGCCTGTTCCGGGCGGTGCGCAACGACCTCGCGGATCACGGCCTCACGCGGCTCGGCGTGTGGAGCTTGGAGGACAACGCCCGCGCCAGCGCCTTCTACGAGGGGCTCGGCGGCGTCGCCGGTCCGCGGGTGCTGGACCGGGTGGCGGGCCTCCCGCTCCCCAAGGTCGGCTATCTCTTCGGCTAACGTTTTCCAGCGCTCGTTGCCGGGCCGCACCATCGACTGATTTGCTTTGCCAAGCCGCGCCTCTAAGAGAGCCGGGAAGCGGACGAGACCGCATTCCGGAAGCGACACGCCATGAAGATCGACGCCATCCCGCTCGGCAAGAAGCCGCCGCACGACGTCAACGTGATCGTCGAGGTGCCGCTCGGCGGCGAGCCGATCAAGTACGAGATGGACAAGGAATCCGGCGCGCTGGTCGTCGACCGGTTCCTGTACACCCCGATGTTCTACCCCGGGAATTACGGCTTCATCCCCCACACCCTGTCGGGCGACGGCGATCCCTGCGACGTGCTGGTGGCCAACACCCGCGCCGTGCTGCCGGGCGCGATCATCAGCGCGCGTCCCGTGGGCGTCATGGTGATGCAGGACGAGGGCGGCGAGGACGAGAAGATCATCGCGGTGCCCTCGCGCCACCTGACCAAGCGCTACGACCGCGTCGAGAACTACACCGACCTGCCCGAGATCACGATCCAGCAGATCCAGCACTTCTTCGAGCACTACAAGGACCTGGAGCCCGGCAAGTGGGTCAAGTTCGTCCGCTGGGGCGACAAGGAAGAGGCCCACCGGCTGATCGAGGAGGCGATCGAGCGCGGCAAGGCCAAGAAGTAAGGGCGGCCCGGCCGCTCCCGCCCGGGGAGCGGCCCGTACCCGTCAGCCGTCGATGCGGCGCAGGCCCGCCCGGTAGCGCCGGGCATTCTCCACGTAGCGCTGGGCGGCCTGCCGCAGGCCCTCGATCGCGGCCTCGTCGAGGGTGCGCACGGCCTTCGCCGGCGCCCCGACGATCAGGCTGTGATCCGGGAATTCCTTGCCCTCGGTGACCAGCGCGTTGGCGCCGACGAGGCAGCCGCGGCCGATCCGGGCCCCGTTCAAAACCGTCGCCCCCATGCCGACGAGGCTGCCGTCCCCGATGGTGCAGCCGTGCACGATCGCGCCGTGCCCGATCGTGACGTCGGTCCCGATGTCGAGGGGAAAGCCGGGATCGACGTGCATGATCACGCCTTCCTGGACGTTGGTGCGGTCGCCGATGCGGATCGGCTCGTTGTCGCCGCGCAGGGCCGCGCCGAACCAGATCCCGACATCGAGGCCGAGATGCACGCGGCCGACCACCTGCGCGTCGGGCGCGATCCAGACCCGGTCAGGGTCGGCGAGGTCGGGGACGTGATCGTCGAGGGCGTAGAGCGGCATGGCGGCCTTTCGGAGGGAGTGGTCGTCCCGACCGCGCGGCGCGGCCGGGATCGCGACGGATGACGCGCAGCGCCTGTCGCGGGAATGGTACGGCGCGCCCAGGCTGCCAATGCTAGGCTGGCTCCGCAAGCGGTCGCGACCCGGATGGGAAACAGAGATGGCACGGCTCCCGGCCCTGATCGGTCTGACGGCGCTCCTGCTGACACAGGGGGCCAGGGCCGCGGATCTGCGGGAGGCCGGACCGCTCGGGCGGTTCCGGGCGACCTGCGAGGATCTCGGGACCTTCTGCTTCGCCGATGCCTGTGGCGGCGACCAGATCGCGGCGGCCCAGGGCTGCCGGGCGCGCTGCCCGAGCGCGTCGATCGTCGAGGTCGTCCCGGCCGCCTGCCCGCTGTCCGAGGGCCGGCCCCTGACGGTCCTCCGGCGCCGCGGCTGAGATCCCGCCGCGACCGCTCCCCGGGCGAAATTCCGCGTCCGCGGCAACGAAACGCGGAACGCGGCATTGATCGTTCGCGAACAGGTGAACAAGGGGACGCGGACAGATGCTCGCGAACGCGCGCGATGCCCGCAGGCGCACGGGGCTGACGAGCGATCTGCGTCCGCCCGAAGCGGGCCCGAACGCCGATCCCGTCCTGTACGGCGTGGCCGCAGGTCTGGCCGCCCTGTTCCCGCCGGTCATGCTGCGGTCGGAGACGGCGCCGGAACCGCGTCGCCCCTCTGGAACCGGCCAGTCGCGGGACACGACCGGCTCCCGGTGACGGGCGGCCCGCGCGGAGCGGTATCCGCCTCAGGCGGCGAGCCGGACGAGCAGGAGAAGCGTCGCCGCGACGGGGACCGCCGTGGCGAGCCAGAGGGCGCCGGGGTGGAACCCCTCGGGCCCCGAGAAGCGCGAGGTCCGCGTCACCGCGGGACGCAGGGAGTCCCCGCGTCCGATCCCGATCCCGACTGGCATCCGTGGCCTCCTCGATCCGCGAGGAGTGAGCCTCGACGCCTCTCAAGGGCGTCTGAATCGGCGGCCGCCTTCGTCCGGCGTGGTGAACCGGACCTTAAAGGGCCCGGTCGAACTTCAGCTCGCCGTTCGGGCTCTTGAGCACCAGCTGCGAGCCGACCATGTCCCACACCGCCGAGGTGCGCAGGGCGATGAAGAAGGCCTGCTCGGTGGCCGCGAGGCCCTTGTCGCAGCTCTTCTTGGTCAGCGCGAGCGGGCCGACGGCGATGTGCTGCTCCTTGAGCGGGAACGCGGTGGCCGCGAAGGTGTTGCAGCCGCCGTAGCCGCGGGCGCGGTACTGCTTGTCGATGATGAAGCTCGGCCGGTCGCCGCCCGTGAACGGCTTGCCGTTCAGGCTCACGGCGGTCCAGGTCGAATCCAGCGGGAACATCTTCTCGCTGGCCTTGGTCCCCGGCACGTACTGGGGCTTCTTCTCCTCCTCGCCGCCCGGCCGGCGGTTGCCCCGGCCGAAGCCCGTGGGCGAGCCGCCCATCTGCGCCTGCGCCTGCGTCGCCGCGGACAGGTCCATGGCCAGCACGGCACAGGCCAAGCTCGCGATCAGCACCCCTCTCATCGTCCAGTCCCCATGTCGCGCGCGCCGCGCGCAGGTCACCCCGGTCCGGAAGCGCCGCGCCGGCCGCGCGGTCCGGCCCCTCGCGAGGCCGCTCCGAATCCTTGCGCCCTGGCGGATGCGACAGGATTTCAGCACAATTATGGTCGCGCTCGGCCGAAGACCGCCCGGAAACGATCCGGGACCGCAATCGTTGTTGATGATCGCGAAGCAGGAGGATGACCTTGGCAGGATCGGACGAGGGGGCGCAGAGCGGGAGCCGGGCGCTCGCCATGACCCCGGCGCAGTCGCGGGCGGCCCGCGGGCTGCTCGGCTGGTCGGAGGCCGATCTCGCCGGCAAGGTCGGCCTGGACGAGCGATTCGTGCGCGACTTCGAGGGCGGCTACAGCGATGCGCCCAGCGGGCAGGTCGAGGCCCTGCGCAGCGCTCTCGGCGCGGCCGGGGCGGTGTTCAGCGACGCGCCGACGCCCGGCGTCCACCTCGCTGCCGGCCGGGGCGTCGACGAGGGCACCCGCGCCGACGATCTGACGACCGAGAACGACCGCTAACACCCGCCGGCCTTCCCGAACGCGCCGCTCATGGCGCGTTCATGCGCCGCACCCGAGAACCGGGGACGCCCGAACCCGCGCACCGTCCCTGGAGCGTCCCGTGATCGATCCCGTCTGCAGTCCGTCGCGGTGCGACCAGCGCTCTCCCTCGGCCCCCGACCGGATCGGAGGCCACTGATGCGCGCCGACGCCTTCCTGGCCGCCGCCGACGCGCTGCCCGTGGCGAGCCTCGACGCCCTCCTGGGGAGCCGGGGGCTCGTGGTCGTCGCGCCCCATCCCGACGACGAGAGCCTCGGATGCGGCGGGCTGATCGCCGCCGCCCGGGCGTCGGGACGGCCCGTGCACCTCGTCGTGGTCAGCGACGGCTGCGGCTCGCACACGCATTCCCGCCTCTACCCACCGGAGAAGCTGCGCGCCCTGCGCGAGGCGGAAACCCGGCGGGCCGTGGCCGTCCTCGGCCTCGGGCCCGACGCCGTCACCTTCCTGCGCCTGCCGGACGCGCACGTCCCGAGCGACGGGCCGGAGGCCGAGGCGGCCGCGTCCGCGGTGGCCAGCGCGGCCGCGGCGATCGGGGCCGGCGCGGTCTTCGTCACGTGGCGTCACGATCCCCACTGCGATCACAAGGCGGCCGCCGCGATCGTCGCCCTCGCCCGGCCGCGGATGCCGGGCGTGCGGGTCTACGAGTACCCCGTCTGGGGCTGGACCCTGCCGCCCGAGACCGAGGTCGGGCCGAGCCCGGCCGGCCTGCGCCTCGACGTCTCCGCCTATCGCGAAACCAAGGCCCGCGCCGTCGCGGCCCACGAATCGCAGACCACGAACCTGATCGCGGACGATCCCGAGGGCTTCCGTCTCGAGCCCGCCATGATCGACCGGCTCTGCGGCCCCTACGAACGCTTCGTCGCCGTGCCCGCATGACCCGGCGGACCCAGACCCTCCCGGAGGATTACTTCCTCGGCATCTACGCCAGCGACCCGGATCCCTGGCGCTTCACCACGTCGTCCTACGAGCGCGACAAGTACGCGGCGACGCTGGCGGCGCTGCCGAGGGCGCGCTACCGGGCCGGGTTCGAGCCGGCCTGCTCCATCGGCGTCTTCACGCACGCCCTGGCTGAGCGCTGCGATCGACTCCTGTCCACCGATCTGGTCCCGGCCGCCGTGGAGGCCGCACGGGCGCGCTGCGCGGATCGCCCCCATGTCGAGGTCCGGCAAGGCGCGATGCCTGCGGACTGGCCCGCGGAACGGTTCGACCTGATCGTTCTTTCCGAGTTCCTGTACTTCCTGGCGCCGTCGGATTTCGCCGCGCTCGTCCGCCGGGCCGGCGAGACGATCGAGCCGGACGGCGACATCGTGCTGGTGCACTGGCTGGGCGAGACCGACTACCCGCTGTCGGGCGACGGTGCCGCCGAGGCGTTCATCCGGCTGTCCGCGCCCTTCGCCCAAGTCCGGGCGCAGGTGCGGACCGCCGATTACCGGATCGACGTCCTGAGCGCCGGAGCAGCCCCGTGAGCGTCGCGGTCATCACCCTCAACAAGGGCCGGCGCGCGCACCTGACCCGCCTGCTCGAAGGCCTGGGCCGCGGCGATCCGCCCGATCGCTGCGTCGTCGTCGAGATCGGCGGCGACGCGGCGCCCTATCCGGACCTGCCCTTCCCGGTGGAGCGCGTGCCGTTCCCGCATGCCGGCCTGCCGCTCGCCGCGGCGCGCAATGCCGGGCGCCGGGCGGCCGGTGCCGACACGCTGATCTTCCTCGACGTGGACTGCATCCCCTCGGCGGGGCTCGTCGCCGGCCTGTCGCGGGCGGTGGCCGAGCGGGACGGCCTGATCTGCTGCGAGATCGGCTATCTGCCGGCCGGTGCGGTCACGGACGGGTGGCGCGCGGCGGATCTGGAGCGGCTCGGCCGGCCGCACCCCGTGCGGGTCTTCCCGCCGGCCGGTGCGGTGGCCCCGGCGCCGCAGCCCGGCCTGTTCTGGTCCCTCGCCTTCGCGGTGCGGGCCGCGACCTACGACCGGCTCGGCGGCTTCGACGAGACCTTCTCGGGCTACGGCGCGGAGGATACCGACCTCGCCTTCCGGGCCGAGCGGGCCGGCGTGCCGATCCTGTTCCTCGGCGGGCCCCGGGCCTACCACCAGCACCATCCGGGCTACGACCCGCCGCTGCAGCATTTCCGCGACATCGTCGCCAACGCGGCCCGCTTTCGCGACCGTCACGGGCTCTGGCCGATGGATGGGTGGCTCGACGGCTTCGCCCGGCTCGGGCTGATCGCGGCGGATCGGTCGACCGGGATCGTGGTTCACCGGGATCCGACGCCGGACGAGATGGCTGCGGCGCGGCTGCCGGACGATCGGCCGTTCTAGGGCCGTCGCGGCCGCCGCGCCGCAGAGTTGGTCCCTTCGCCCGAAGGGACAGGTGAGGGACGCGCCCGCTCCGGGGCCTTCTCCACCCTCAACCGAACGTGTCGGGCGGATCGCGGACGTGACCGCGGTCCGCCTCCCAGAGAGCCCCGGCCTCGGGCGCGTCGAAGCTCGGCGCGCCCGCGGGCGGCCTCAGCCCTTCATGGCGTTCGCCTTCTCGATCAGCGCCTCGGCCATGCGGATCGAGGCGATGTCGATGAGGCGACCGTCCAGGGACACGGCGCCGCGGCCGGCCTTGGCGGCCTCTTCCATGGCCTCGAGGATGCGGCGGGCCTTGGTGACCTCGGCCTCCGAGGGGGTGAACACCTCGTTGGCGAGCTCGATCTGGCTCGGGTGGATCGCCCATTTGCCCTCGAAGCCGAGGGCGGCGCAGCGGCGGGCGGCCGAGCGGTAGCCGTCCGGATCCGAGAAGTCGCCGAACGGTCCGTCGATCGGACGCAGACCGTAGGCGCGACAGGCCACCAGCATGCGGTTCTGGGCGAACAGCCACGGGTCCTGCCAGTGGGTCTGGCGGCTGCCGGACTCGTCCTTGTCGGTGAGCACCGAGAAGTCGGGGTTCACGCCGCCGATCACGGTTGAGCGGGCGCGGGTCGAGGCGGCGTAGTCGGCGACGCCGAAGGACATCGCCTCCAGGCGCTTGGAGGACTGGGCAATCGCCTCGACGTTGGCCATGCCGAGCGCCGTCTCGATCAGCACCTCGAAGCCGATCTGCTTCTCGCGCTTCTTGGCCTGCTCGATCTGCGTGACCAGCACGTCGATGGCGTAGACGTCGGCCGGCACGCCGACCTTGGGGATCAGCACCATGTCGAGCCGCGGGCAGGCTTCGACGATGTCGACCACGTCGCGGTACATGTAGTGGGTGTCGAGACCGTTGATGCGGATCATCATGGTCTTGTTGCCCCAATCCAGGTCGTTCAGCGCCTGGATGATGTTGGTGCGGGCCTTCTCCTTGTCGTCGGGGGCGACCGCGTCCTCGAGGTCGAGGAAGATCACGTCCGCCGCCGAGGAAGCCGACTTCTCCATGAAGGTCGGGTTCGAGCCGGGCACGGCGAGTTCGGAGCGGTGCAGGCGCGGCTTGGCCTGCTGGATCAGGGTGAAGCTCATCTTGGGTTCTCTCTCCTGGTGACGGTTCTGGTGCCGTTGCGGGATGCGATCCCGTTCACCGGCGGCAAATGGCGCGCGCCGGACGCTCTGACAGAGCGCGGACGCGCGAATGGACCGGTTCCACCGGCGTCCGGCCGCAGCGCGGGTTCCCCCTCCCGAGCGGGAGAGGGCGCACGTTCTGCCCTCGCCTACCCGGTCGCCCCGAAGCCGACCGCGATGCAGTTGATGGACAGGAGCAGGGCCGACTTCACCGCCTCGCGCCGATCCTCGTCGGTCTCCGCGCGGTAGCGGGCGAGCAGCTCGACCTGCTCGCGGCTCACTTGGTTGATGGTCGGGAGCCGGCCCTTCAGGCGGTCCCGGAACAGCGGGAAGCGCTCGGCCAGCTCCGTGCCGCCGCTCACCCGCAGCACCATCTCGCGGGTGAGCGCGTACTCGGCCTCGATCATCGAGAAGATCCGGTCCCGGGTTCCCGGGTCCGGGACGAGGCCCGCGTAGGCGCGGGCGATGTCGAGATCGACCATCATCAGCGTCTTCTCGACCTCGTCGAGGACGAGGCGGAGGATGCGGGATTCGGTGAACAGCCGCTTGAGCGCCGCCTCGCCGTCCCGACCGCGCACGTCGATGAAGCTCGCGAGCCCCGATCCGACCCCGTACCAGCCGGTGATCACGTGCCGGTTCTGCGACCACGCGAACACCCAGGGGATCGCCCGGAGGTCCGAGAGCGCGCGCGCGCCGAAGCGGCGGGCCGGGCGGGAGCCGATGTTGAGGAGCGCGATCTCGTCCAGCGGGCTCGCCGCCTGGAAGTAGTCGACGAGGCCGTCGGTCTGGAGCAGCTGGACGTAGGCCGCCCGCGAGGCGCCGGCCAATGCCTCCAGGGCGTCGTCGTGGCCCGGCCCCGCCCGCTCGCCGTCGCCCGCCAGCGCGTGCTCGAACACCGAGGCCGCCAGCAGTTCCATCTGGTAGGCGGCGGTGCCGCGGTTGGCGTACTTGAACGAGACGACCTCGCCCTGCTCGGTGGTGCGGAACCGGCCGCGGATGGAGCCCGGCGGCTGGGCCATGATGCCCCGGTGAGTCGGCACGCCCCCGCGGCTCACCGAGCCGCCGCGCCCGTGGAAGAAGGCGATCCCGACGCCGAGCTCCTCGCCGAGGCGGGTCAGCTTGCTCTGCGCCTTGTAGAGCTCCCAGTTGGCGGCGACGAAGCCGCCGTCCTTGTTGGAGTCGGAGTAGCCGATCATCACCTCCTGCACCCCGCCCTGCCAGCGGGTCGAGCGGCGCACCACCGGCGTCCCGAGCAGCGCCCGCATGATCGCCGGGGCGGCGCGCAGGTCGTCGATGGTCTCGAACAGGGGCACGATCGGCAGCGGGCAGATCTCCGTGCCGGCGGCGTCGAGGAACACCCCCGCCTCCTTGGCCAGCAGGTACGCGCCGAGCACGTCCTCCACCGAGCGGGTCATCGACAGCACGAAGGCGCCGAACGCCTCGCGGTCGAGGGCCTCGCGCATCTCGGCCACGAGGGCGAAGGTGGCGAGCGTCTCGCGGGCGGCGTCGGGCAGATCCTCGAAGGACCGCTCGGGATCACGCGGCCGGGCGAGCTCCGCGTCGAGCCACTGGCGCCACGCGGCCGAGCCGAGGGCCGGCGGCTCGCCGTCGCCGTTGCGCTGGCGCCAGAGGGCGTGGAGCGTGTCGGTGGTCCGGGTGGTGTTCTCGCGCAGGTCGAGACGGACCGTCGAGAACCGGAAGATCTCGACCATCCGCCGCACCGGGCGGACGAGATCGCGCGCCAGCGCCCCGCACTTGGCCTCGGTCAGGCCGCGCTCCAGGGTGCGCAGATCCTCGATCAGCCCGTCCGCGCTGGCATAATCGGGACCGGACGGGTGCTCGCCCTCGTTGCGGGCGACCGTCGCCTCGATCTTGCGCAGGACGCAGGACAGGTACTGTCGGTAGGGCTCGCCCGGGTTGCGCCGGGTGATGGCGCGGGCTTGGCCGCTCTCGGCGAGCTGCCGGTCGAGCTCCGCGCGGAAGCCCTCGGGCAGCGGCAGCGAGCGCTCGGTGAGCGACAGGGTCCGGCCCAACTCGCGCACGCGGTCGCGGTAACGGGTGAGCGAGGCGAGCGCGTTGCGGTGCAGGGTCTGCCGCGTGACCGCGGCGGTGACGTAGGGGTTGCCGTCCCGGTCGCCGCCGATCCACGAGCCGAACTGGAAGAACGGCGGCACCCTGAACTCCGTGCCCGGATAGGTCTCGGCCAGCGCCTCGTGCAGCGCCTCCAGGGTCTCGGGCAGCATCTCGAACAGGGTCTCGTCGAAGAAGTGCAGGCCCCAGGCCACCTCCCGCTCGACGGTCGCCTTCTCCAGGTGCAGCTCGCCCGTCATCCAGACCAGCTCGATCTGGTCGCGCAGCTCGTTCATGAGCCCGTTGCGCTCGCGATCGGTCCAGCGCGGCATCTCCAGCTCGCGCAGCACGAGGTAGATCCGGCGGAACTTCTCCAGCACCGTGACGCGCTTGCCCTCGGTGGGATGGGCGGTCAGCGTCGGGCGGATGCGCAGGTCGGTGAGCAGCGCCTGGATCTTCTCGGGCGGCACCCCCTGTTTGCGCGCGTCAGCGAAGACCTTCGCGAACGAGCCGCTGAGCGCGGCCCGCCCCTCCGTGCGCTCGACGTGCCGGCGGCGGCGCATCGCGGCGTTCTGCTCGGCGATGGAGATCAGCTGGAACCAGATGCCCTGAACCTGCAGCGCGCGTGCGAGCATCTGCGGCGAGAAGCGCGAGATGTCGGCCGTGCCGTGCAGGACCGCCTCGAGGTCGGGGTCGTGCCGGCGGGCGACGTCGAGCAGCGCCTGGAACAGGATGTCCAGCGCCTGCTCCGACGACGTGCCGACGATCACCGGCGGCGCGAAGGCCGTGGCATCGACGAGACCGGGGGTTGCGTGAAGCGTGCGGGTCATGGGGCCACCTCGTGGCGCTCTTTCTTGAAGGACGAGGCGCGACGCGCCCCCTCCCCTCTCTGCGGGGGAGGGTGGCCCCCGCGTCAGCGGGGGTCGGGAGAGGGGAGCGCCATTTCCGGAGAGGTCGCGACGGGAGCTGAAAGCCCGCACCGTCGCGCTGCCCCTCTCCCGCCGCGCATCCGGGGGCACCCTCCCCCGCAGAGGGGGAAGGGGTGCAGCGCGGCTACGCCGCCCGGGCGAGCACGTCGGCCACCGTCTGGCCGAACGAGCCCGGATCCGGCGCTACGGTCAGCCCGTACGAGCGCATGATCTCGGCCTTCTCGGCGGCGCTGTCGCCGGCCGCCGAGATGATCGCGCCGGCGTGCCCCATGCGGCGCCCCTTCGGAGCCGTGAGTCCGGCCACGAACCCGATCACCGGCTTCGACATGTTCTCGCGGATCCAGGCCGAGGCCTCGGCCTCCTGCGGGCCGCCGATCTCGCCGATCATCAGCACCGCGTCGGTGTCCGGGTCAGTCTCGAACAGGGCGAGGTGGTCGAGGAAGGACGAGCCGTTGATCGGGTCGCCGCCGATGCCCACCGAGGTCGAGATCCCGAGCCCCAGCTCCTTGAGCTGGGAGGCCGCCTCGTAGCCGAGCGTGCCCGAGCGCGAGATCACCCCGACATTGCCCGGGAGGTAGATGTGGCCGGGCATGATGCCGAGCATGGCCTTGCCGGGCGAGATGATGCCGGCGCAGTTCGGGCCGACCACCATCGTCCGCTTCTCCTTGGGATAGCGGTAGAGGTAGCGCTTCACCCGCATCATGTCCTGGGCGGGGATCCCGTCGGTGATCGAGCAGACCAGCCGCAGCCCGGCATCGGCCGCCTCCATGATCGCGTCGGCCGCGAAGGGGGGCGCCACGAAGGTGATCGAGGTCGTGGCCCCGGTCGCCGCCACCGCTTCCTTGACGGTGTTGAACACCGGCAGGCCGAGATGGGTGCGCCCACCCTTGCCCGGGGTGACGCCGCCGACGACGTTCGTGCCGTAGTCGAGCATCTCCTTGGCGTGGAAGGTGCCCTTGTCGCCCGTGATGCCCTGGACGATGATCGGGGTGGTCTCGTCGATGAGGATGCTCATGGCGCGGTCTCCCCTCTCAGTGCTGGGTCTTGGCGGCGGCGCAGGCGTCGACCGCCTTCTTGGCCGCCTCCGCCAGGGTGTCGGCGGTGATGAGATCCAGGCCGCTCTCGGCCAGGATCTTCTTGCCCGCCTCCACGTTCGTGCCGGCGAGCCGGACCACCAGCGGCACGTCGATCTTCACCTCGCGGGCGGCCTGGACGACGCCCTCGGCGACCCAGTCGCAGCGGTTGATGCCGGCGAAGATGTTGACCAGGATCGCCTTCACGTTGCGGTCGGAGAGCACGAGCCGGAAGGCCGTCGCCACCCGCTCAGGGGACGCACCGCCGCCGACATCCAAAAAGTTCGCCGGCTCGCCGCCCGCGTGCTTGATCATGTCCATGGTGGCCATGGCCAGCCCCGCGCCGTTGACGATGCAGCCGATCTCGCCCTCGAGGCCGATGTAGCTGAGGTTGTGCTCGGCGGCCTGGGCCTCGCGGGGGTCGCCCTGCGACGGGTCGTGCATGTCGGCGATGCCCGGCCGGCGGAACAGGGCGTTGTCGTCGAAGCTCATCTTGGCGTCGAGCGCCAGCACCCGGTCGTCCTTGGTCACGACGAGCGGGTTGATCTCCAGCATGGTGCCGTCGCAGTCGCGGAACGCCCGGTAGGCGTTCATGATCGTCTTCACCGCGGCCGAGACCTGCTTGATGTTCAGCCCGAGCTGGAAGGCGATCTCCCGCGCCTGGAACTGCTGCAGGCCGACCGCCGGCTCGACCACCACCTGGATGAGCGAATCCGGCTCCTTGGCGGCGATCTCCTCGATGTCCATGCCGCCGCGCTGGCTGGCGATGACCCGGACGCGCTCGGCCTTCCGGTCCAGCACGTAGCCGAGGTAGAGCTCGCGCTCGAACGGGTCCGCGGTCTCGACGTAGACGCGCTGCACCGGCTTGCCCTCGGGCCCGGTCTGGTGCGTGACGAGGCGCTTGCCGAGGAGGTCCTTGGCGGCGTCGCGGACCTCGTTGTAGGTCCGGCACAGCTTGATGCCGCCGGCCTTGCCGCGGGCGCCCGCGTGGATCTGCGCCTTCACGGCCCAGAACGAGCCGCCGAGTTCGGTCGCCGCGTAGACCGCTTGGTCCGGGCTGAAGGCGATCGCGCCTTTCGGGACGGCCACGCCGAAGCTCGCGAGCAGCTCCTTGGCCTGATACTCGTGGACGTCCATTCGGCGCCTCCTCCGCGGTTCGTTGCCGCCGTTGACGCCATCTACTTTAGTTGAGTCGAAAGATTACGCCCGTCAAATTTTTTGATCTCGGGCTTGACGACGGCTTTTTCGCATCCGCAGCACGGATCGTATTCGATATTGCGACGCAACATACAGAAAAACAACGAGGCCGGGGCATGATGCACCCGGCCTCGATTGTCGATCCGACGGACTTTTCTTCAGAACGCTTCGTTCGAAGGCGCCCGCTCCGTCATCGCGAGCGCACCGAAGTGGCCCAGGGCAGCGCGACTTCTGAGATCGTACCGCCGACGGGATTGCTTCGCTTCGCTCGCGGAGACGGCGGCGTCGACGGGATCAACCGGACACGCTGTCCAGCTTGGCGCCGCCGCAGCGGGCACGCGCCCTCCCCCTGCCAGGGACGGAGGGCGTCCCTCTCAGTTCACCTTGGCCTTCACGATCCCGTAGACCTTCTCGGTCAGCGCACCGGCCTCGCCGAGCAGCTCCTCGAGCTCCTTCAGCCGCTCGTCGGCGAAGTCGCGGTCCTCGAGACCCTTGGCGTTGACGTAGACGTTGAGCGCCGCGCTGCGCAGGCCGGCATAGGCGGAGAGCACCGCCACGCCGGCGTCCGACACGACGTTGAGATTGCCCTTGTCGGCGGTGATCGCCGCGAGGTCGATCACCGCGCGGCAGGCCCGGCAGCAGGCGAGCGGCACGTCGCAGGCGGTCTTGAGCGCCGCCTGGATCCTCTCCGCGCGGGCCGACTTCTCGTCGTCGGTGTTCTTGGGCATCCCGTAAGCGCCCATCACGGCGTCGAAGGCCTGGACGTCCTCGCCGATCATGCCGGTCAGCACGACCCGCAGGCCCTCGGACTTGGCCAGGACGTCCTTCAGCTCGGCCTCGACCTCGACGTACTTCTTCTTGCCGATGGTGAGGTTGCAGACCATCGACACCAGGGCCGCGCCCATGGCGCCGGAGATCGCCGCCGCGCCGCCGCCCCCGGGGGTCGGGGCGGCGCTCGCCAGCTCCGTCAGGAACGTCTCGATGCTGTCGCTCTCGGGGCGATGCGTCTCGGTCACCGGCGCCTCCTCAAGCCATCGTCTTGGCGAGGGCGTAGATCTCCTCGGCGTCGAGCACCTTGTCGGTGCTCTCGAAGAGCTGGCCGACGCAGGCCCGGTGGAGCTTGAGCTTCAGCCCGCCGATGCCGAGCGCGCCGAAGGCCTGCTTGCCGTTGCGGTCCTTGCCCTTGTCCATCACGTCGATGCCGCCGATGCCCGTCGGAGGCTGGGCGTTGTAGTCGGCGACGAACTCGATGGACGATTCCTGCGCCCAGGCGGATTCGGGCAGCAGCTCGACGCCGATCGCGCCGGCCGTGAACACGAGGTTGGTGCCCTTCACCAGGGCGACGCGGGAGGCCTCGTCGGGGGTCGCGGCGGCCTTCACGTTGACCTTGAAGCGCTTGTTGATCTGGTCCGCGGCGGCCTGGGTCTTGTCGAGGGCGCGGCCCGCGATGGTGACCTCGGCGCCCTCGCCGGCGAGCAGGGCGGCCGAGCGCATGCCGACCGGGCCGGTGCCCGCCAGCACGACGGCCTTCTTGCCCTGGAGCGAGCCGGCGGCCTTGGCCACCAGCGCGACGCCCGCGGCGGCCGTGGTGTTGGAGCCGTTGGAATCGAGCATCACCGAGACCCGGAACGGGCCGAAGAAGCGCTTCTTGACGGCGGTGAACAGTTCCTCGCCGGCCGCCATGCTGCCGCCGCCGACGAAGATCGCCGTCGACTTCTTCTCGGAACCGCCGCGGGTGTAGATCGTGCCGTCCACGAGCGCGCCGACATTGTCGGGATTCACGCCGCCGTAGCCGGTGATGTGGTCCGCGCCGCCGTCGTAGCCGACGACCGTGTCGAACACGTTCGGCACGGCATCGGTGTCGAACAGGAACAGCAGCTTCTTGGTCATTCTCTACCTCGGCCCAGGGTGGGCATCATCGACGTGAACACTCCACCCCGTCATTCCGGGTCCGCGAGGCGGGACCCGGAATCGAGACGCTCAGGTGGTTCTCTGCCGACACCGTCGGCGACACTGGGTTCCGAGCCCGCCCGCGGCGCCCCGGAATGATGGCGCGCTGCGCGCCGCCCTCAGCTCTCGACCACGTTCTGCGGCTTGCCCGCCACGAACGCCTCGACGTTGTCGACGAGTTGGTCGGCCAGGATCTGCATCGCCTCCTTGCTCGCCCAGGCGACGTGCGGCGTGACGATCAGGTTCGGCAGGTCGGCCTCGCACAGGATGTTGCCGTCCTTGGGCGGCTCCTGCGCCACCACGTCGAAGCCGGCGCCCGCGATGGTGCCGTCCCTGAGCGCTTCGAGCAGAGCCGCCTCGTCCACCAGCCCGCCCCGGGCCGTGTTGATGAGGATGGCGCTCTTCTTCATCTTCTTGAGCTCGGCGGCGCCGATCATCCCCTTGGTGTCCGGGGTCAGCGGCACGTGCAGCGTGATCACGTCGGACTGGGTGAGGATCGTCTCGAAATCCACGAGCCCGTCCTGCGGGAACACGTCGTAGGCGATGACCTTCATGCCGAGCGCCTCGGCGCGCTTGGCGATCGACTTGCCCAGCGCCCCGTAGCCGACGATGCCGAGGGTCGAGCCGGCGATGTCGTAGATCGGGTAATCGAAGTAGCAGAACTGCTTGGACTTCGCCCAGTCGCCGCGCCGCACCGAGTTGGCGTAGGGCACGATCGCCCGCCGCAGGGCGAACATCAGCCCGACCACGTGCTCCGGCACGGTGTTGAACGCGTAGTTGCGGATGTTGACGACCGTGACCCCCTGGGCCTTGGCCTGGGCCTTGTCGACCACGTCGGTGCCGGTGGCGGCGACCGCGATCAGCTTCAGGTCGGGGAGCTGCTTCAGCGTCTCGGCCCGCATCGGAACCTTGTTGATCAGCGCGATCTCCGCCCCCTGGAGCCGCGAGACGATCTCTTCCGGCGTCCAGGTCGACTCGTGCTCGACGTATTCGTGGGGGAAGTTGAACGGTCGGACCCTGGCATCGAGGGACTCACGATCCAGGAACACGATCTTCTTGGTCATAGGACCCCTCTCGAACGACGGGCGGTTTCCTCGATAGTCTTGTTCTTACTTGCGCGTCGGGGCGGGCCCGGCAACCCGGTCCCGCCCCGATCGCGTGCGCAGTTCACGCCTTATGCAGCGGATTCTCGCGCAGGTAGCTGGAGGCGGCGGCGACGCCCGAGCCCGGCGTGACCTTGATGCCGCAATCGAGCATGGCCATCTCGGCGCCCGCGATGGCGCCCAGCAGCGACAGCTCGTTCAGGTCGCCGAGGTGGCCGATGCGGAACACCTTGCCGGCGACTTTCGACAGGCCGGCACCGAGCGACAGGTTGTAGCGCTCGTAGGCGTGGGTGATCACCTTGGCGGCGTCGGCACCCTCCGGCACCACGATCGCCGTGACCGTGTCGGAGTTCCACTTGGGCTCCTTGGCGCAGGGCTTGAGGCCCCAGGCCGCCACGGCCTGACGGGTCGCCTCGGCGAGCACGTGATGGCGGTGGTAGACGTTCTCCAGCCCCTCCTCCTTCACGATCGCCAGCGCCTCGCGCAGGCCGTAGAGCAGCGGCAGGACGGGGGTGTAGGGGAAGTAGCCGGTGGCGTTGGCGGCCAGCTGGTCCTTCCAGGCGAAGTAGGCGTGGCCGAGCCGGTCGTTGCGGCCGGTGCCGCCCTCGGCGATCTTGAGCGCCTTCGGGCTGATGCAGATCAGGCCGAGGCCGGCCGGGAGCATGAAGCCCTTCTGCGAGCCCGCGATGGCGCAGTCGACGCCCCACTCGTCCATCTTGAACGGCAGCGAGCCGATCGACGAGATGCCGTCCACGAACAGCAGCGCCGGGTGGCCGGCGGCGTCGATCGCCTTGCGCACCGCGCCGATGTCGCTGGTGACGCCCGTGGCGGTCTCGTTGTGGACGACCATCACGGCCTTGATGGCGTGGTCCTTGTCGGCGCGCAGCGCCTCCTCGATCTTCTGCGGGTCGGCGCCCGCGCCCCACTCCTCCTCCTGGACGATCACGTCGAGGCCGAGGCGCTGGGCCATGTCGACCCAGAGGTGGCTGAACTGGCCGTAGCGGGCGGTGAGCACCTTGTCGCCGCGGCAGAGGGTGTTGGACAGGGCCGATTCCCAGATGCCGGTGCCCGAGGACGGGAACAGGATGACCGTCCCGTTGGTCGAGCCGAACACCATCTTGGAGTCCTGCAGCAGTGGCTTCACCAGCTCGGGGAAGCTCGGCGACCGGTGATCCTCCGACGGCACGTGCATGGCGCGCAGGACGCGCTCCGGGATGTTGGTGGGGCCCGGGATGAAGAGGTGGTTGCGACCGGGGCGCCGGGTTGCGGCCATGATGTTTCCTCCGAAAAGTCCATTGCGCGCGGGCGTGAACCCGCGCCGGGTTGTCCAAGCGTCCTCAGGGAGTCGGTCCGGCGCCGTCGAAAGCGGCTCGCGCCGCACCCCCTCGAACGCCATCCTCTGCCGTGATCGGGGGGTCTCCGCGGAGCGGCAGGCGGCCTCACGCCGCTCGCGTCGCGGCGCGCCCCCGCGCGCCGGTCGCCTCCGAATTGCCGTCCCGTCCAACGGCTCCAGGGCCGTCCTCGCCGCCTTCCTGTCAAGGTCCGGCCGTGCTCGTGCCGAGCGGCCGGTTCTTGGTATTATGAGGCGGTGAAGCTCGAAAGGAAAACCGGAAAAACTTCCGGAACTTGCCAAAAAAATTTTTTGTGCGACGCAACGAAGTCGAGCTCCGGTTGAGAGGCTTCGCGGCACCGCACACCGAAGTCTTTCCGCCCCGTCCGAACCCGCGTCATCAAACTGAGATCGGATCGCGCTCTGGATCCCGGCACCGTACAGCCGCCGGGAGAGGGTGCCGTGGCCGAGGTTGAGGAGATGCCGGTCCGCGTGCGGACGCTGTTCCTGTCCGACCTGCATCTCGGCACGCGCGGCTGCCAGGCCGGCCTGCTGCTGTCGTTCCTGAAGGACTACGACGCCGACACGATCTACCTCGTCGGCGACATCGTGGACGGCTGGCAGCTGCGCTCGGGCTGGTACTGGCCGCAGGAGCACAACGACGTCGTGCAGAAGCTCCTGCGCAAGGTCCGCAAGG
Source organism: Methylobacterium sp. PvP105 (assembly GCF_017876975.1). Lineage (NCBI taxonomy): Bacteria > Pseudomonadati > Pseudomonadota > Alphaproteobacteria > Hyphomicrobiales > Methylobacteriaceae > Methylobacterium > Methylobacterium sp. PvP105. The sequence goes on from NZ_JAGIPA010000001.1 coordinate 5,071,551, forward strand.
GCGCGCGGATCGTCTACCTGCCGGGTAACCACGACGAGTTCCTGCGCGACTACGTGGGCACGAGCTTCGGCGGCATCGAGCTGGCCGAGACCGCGATCCACGAGGCGGCCGACGGCAAGCGCTACCTCGTCATCCACGGCGACCAGTTCGACATGGTCGTGCGCCACTCGCCGTGGCTCGCCCATCTGGGCGACGGCGCCTACACGCTGGCGCTCTCGCTCAACACGCTGATCAACAAGGTGCGGCGGCGTCTCGGCCTGTCCTACTGGTCGCTCTCCGCCTGGGCGAAGCTGCGCGTCAAGAACGCCGTGAGCTTCATCGGCCGCTTCGAGACGATCCTGGCCGAGGAGGCGCGCCGCCAGGGCGCCGACGGGGTGATCTGCGGCCACATCCACCACGCGGCCGACCGGCCGATCGGCGACCTGCGCTACCTCAACACCGGCGACTGGGTGGAATCCTGCACGGGGCTCGTGGAGCACTACGACGGCCGCATCGAGGTGCTGCACTACCCGAGCCTCCTGCGGGCGCGGGCGGCCGAGATCGTGCCGCAGACCCTGCCGGGCCGGCGCGCGGTGGCGTGAGGGCGCCGCCGTGAAGCTCCTGATCGCCAGCGACGCGTGGCACCCCCAGGTGAACGGCGTCGTGCGCTCCCTCGAGCAGATGGTCCGCCGCGCGCCGGAGCACGGCTTCGCCACGGCCCTGCTGTCGGTGGCGGATTTCCGCTCGCTGCCGCTGCCGGGCTACCCCGAGATCCGCCTCGCCTATGCCGGGCGCGAGCGGGTGGCGGCGCGCTGGCGGGCCGAGCGGCCGAGCCACGTGCACATCGCCACGGAGGGGCCGGTGGGCCTCGCGGCGCGCCGGCACTGCCTCGCGCACGGCCTGCCCTTCACGACGAGCTACCACACGCGCTTCCCGGAATACCTCGCCGCCCGCGCCCCGGTGCCGGAGGCGTGGTCCTACGCGTATCTGCGCCGGTTCCACGGCGCCGCCCGGGGGACGATGGTCAGCACCGCCTCGCTCCAGGGCGAGCTCGCGGCGCGGGGCTTCGGCCGCCTGATGCGCTGGACTCGGGGCGTGGACACGGAGCGGTTCCGGCCGGCCGAGCCCGGGACGCCCGCGCCGGCGGAACTCGCCGGCCTGCCGGGGCCGCTGTTCCTCTACGTCGGGCGGCTGGCGGTGGAGAAGAACGTCGCGGCCTTCCTGAGCCTCGATCTGCCCGGCACGAAAGTGGTGGTCGGCGACGGGCCGGACCGCGCGCGGCTGCAGGCGCTCGCGCCGGAGGCCCGCTTCCTCGGCACCCGCACCGGCGCGGACCTCTCGGCCGTCTACGCGGCCTGCGACGTCTTCGTCTTCCCGAGCCTCACCGACACGTTCGGCATCGTGCTCCTGGAGGCGCTGGCCAGCGGCCTCCCGGTGGCGGCCTTCCCGGTGCCGGGCCCCAACGACGTCGTCGGCGGCACCCGGGTCGGGGTGCTCGACCCGGATCTGCGGGTCGCCGCGCTGGCGGCTTTGCGCCTGTCGCGCGCCGAGTGCCGGGCCGAGGCGCTGCGCTGCGGCTGGAACGTGAGCGCCCGGCAGTTCTTCGGCAACATCGTCGAGGCGCATGGCGGTGCCCGGAGCACCCGGGACGCCGCCTGACGCGTGACGGCGCCCGCGCGGGATGGCAGGACGGCGCGATGCCGTCCGCCAAATCGTTCGCCAAGCCGCACGCCAAGCCGCACGCCGGACCGCCCACTGGATCGACCGCCGGACCGCGCGCGTCCGTCAGGACCCGGTCCCCGGGCGCTGGCCCGTTCGATCCCGCCCGGGCCGCCGCGTATCCGGCGGCGATCGGCTGCGACGAGGTCGGGCGCGGCGCGCTCTGCGGACCGGTGGTGGTGGCCGCGGTCTGGTTCGATCCGACGGCGATCCCGCCCGACCTGCTCGCGGCCCTCGACGACAGCAAGCGCGTTCCCGAGCCGGTGCGGGAGCGGCTGGCGCCCCTGATCCGCGCCCACGCGCGGGTCGCGGTAGCGGCGGGATCGCGCGCCCTGATCGACCGGATCAACATCCGCGGCGCGACCCTCGACGCCATGGCGCGGGCGGTGGCGCGGCTCGGCCTCGCCGCGCCCGTGCTGGTCGACGGGCGCGACGCCCTGCCGGGCCTGCCCGGCCGCGCCGTGATCGGCGGCGACCACCTCGTGCCGCAGATCGCCGCCGCCTCGATCGTCGCCAAGGTGCTCCGGGACCAGCTGATGCGGCGCCTCGCCCGGCGCCATCCCGGCTACGGCTGGGAGCGGAACGTCGGCTACGGGACGGCCGTCCACCGCGCCGGCCTGACGCAGCTCGGGCGCAGCGCGCATCACCGGCTCAGCTTCACCCGCGGGTTCGACTGAGCCGGGCAAGACGGGTCACGCGGCCCGGACGCCCGCCAGGAAGCGGTGGACCTCCGCGGCGAGTTCCTCCGACTGACGCGTGAGCGCGGTGGCGGCCGTGAGCACGTGGTCGGCCGCGCGCCCGGTCTGGTCGGCCGCCTGCGCCACCCCGGCGATGTTGCCGGTCACCTCCTGCGTGCCAACACTGGCCTGGGCGACGTTGCGGACGATCTCCCGCGTGGCCGCCCCCTGCTGCTCCACCGCGGCCGCGATGGCGGCGGCCACGGTGTCGATCTCGCCGATCCGGCCGGTGATCGTGCCGATCGCCCGCACCGCCTGACCGGTCACGGTCCGGATCTCGCCGATCTGCCGGCCGATCTCGTCGGTGGCGCGGCCGGTCTGAGCGGCCAGCTCCTTGACCTCGGTGGCGACCACCGCGAAGCCGCGCCCGGCCTGACCGGCCCGCGCCGCCTCGATCGTGGCGTTGAGCGCGAGCAGGTTCGTCTGAGCGGCGATGCCGGCGATCAGTTCGACGACGGCGTCGACCCGGGCGACGGACGCGTTGAGCGCCGCCACCAGGGCGGCCGTCTGGTCGGCCTCGCCGACCGCGATCCGGGCCAGTTCGGACGAGCCCTGGACCTGCCGGCCGATCTCCTGGACGGAGGTGCCGAGCTCCTCCACCGCGGCGGCGGCGGTCCTGACGCCGGCAGAGGCCTCCTCGGCGGCGGCGGCCACGGTATCGGACTGGCTGGCGGTCTCCTGGGCGGTCGTGGTCATCTGCCAGGCCGTGGTCTGCAGCTCGGTCGCGGCTGCGGAGACCTGCCCGACGATGCCGGCCACCGCCGCCTCGAAGGTCTGCGCCAGCGTGTGCGTCATCGTCCGGCGCTGCGCCTCTGCGGCGCGCGCCGCCTCGGCCGCGTCCGCCTCCAGGGCGCGGGTGCGGACGAGGTTGTCGCGGAAGACCTGCACGGCCGCCGCCATCGCGCCGATCTCGTCCCGCCGTCCGCGGGCCGGGATCTCCACGGCGACGTTCCCGGAGGCGAGCGCCCGCATCGCCCGGATCATGGCCCGCAGCGGTCCGAGCACGCGGCGGAAGACCGTGACGGCGCCGACACCGGCGAGCACCACCGAGGCGGCCAGGAACAGGCTGGTGTGGAGCAGCGTCGCCTCCGCCTCCGCGGCGAGCGCCTGCGCGCGGGCGACCATCGCGTTCAGCGCCGCCTGGGCGAGGTCGGCGATGGTGTTGACCTCCCGCGTGTTGCGGTCACGCAGGTCCTGGATCGCGACGCCCGGCGACTGGCCCCGGCTCAGGGCCGCCCGCAGGGCCTGCCGCCGCGCCGCGACCTCGCCCTCGAAGTTGCTGGCGCCCGCCCTCACGAAGGCGTCCTGGACCTCCCGCGGCAGCGTGTCGTCCATGTGTTCGACGAGGTTCGCCCAGCTCGCCGCGACGCGGCCGCGCTCCTCGGCCTCGGCGAGGCGCTCCTCCTCGGACCAGCCCGTCCCCCGCGTCACGGCCGTCTCGGCCCGCGCCACGTTGCCGCCGATCGCGACCCGCGTGATCCAGGCGGCACGCTTGATGTCCAGGGCGCGGGCCAGCGCCGCGTCGCGGCGCGGGATCGTGACGTCGACGGCCCCGCTGGTCGCCGAGAGCGCGTCGAGCAGATCCCGGAAAGCGGTCGCGGCGACCTCCGCCGTCGCGGCGGCGCGCTCCGCGATCGGGACCGAGAGGGCCGCGTCGATCCGCGCGGACAGGCCGGTGACGGCCTCGTGCGCGCGTCGGAGCGGATCGACCGTCTTCGCCACCGCGGCGGTGTCGATCGCGCGCACCAGGATCAGGAGAGCCTCCAGCCGTTCGGTCCGGGTCGCGCGCTGCCGGGCGATCAGGGCCGCGTCGGCGGGCGGGATCCTGCCCGCGGCGATCAGCGCTTGCAGAGTCCGTGCCCGCTCGAGGCGCACGGCGAGCAGGACCTCGAGGAGGATCCGGCTGCCTTCCGTGAGCGCGACCACGCGGCGGCTCTCCCGCTCCTGCGCGCGGGCATCGTGTGCCGTCCGGGCGCCCGCGGCCAGCAGTAGGGCGCTGAGTGAGAACAGGATCGCGCACAGGATCGTGCCGATTGAAGGACGCGGAAGACGCAGCATGAGGGTTGAGTTCTCTCTTCGCAGTGCGTCGAGACATGCGGCCCGCCGCCGGGCTGCCCGGTTCGAGCAGGGCGGCCGGTCGGCCTCGGTCGCCGGAAAGGCTGAGCGACACGACGGCCCCCGGGGGCTGTGACCGCGCGATCCGGGGACGGCCGGCCCCCAGGGGCACCCCGACGCGGCGCCGGCCCGGTTCGCCCGGAGGGCGCGGCGAGGTCGCGGGCTCGCCGGCGATCCCGGTCCGGTCATCGGACAGGAAGCGCGCCCGGTCGGCATCGAGGTCGGCGTCCGGAGACTCCACCGCCTCAAGGGAGGCCAGCAGCCGCGACCGGCCGCATCGGGCAGGGCCGCGGAGCGCGGCTCGCCCGCGACCGGATCACCGCGCGCGCGGTACAGAGGCGCGATCGGAGGACACAAACGCCGAACACAATCCCTTTTCTACGCACAGCATCGACCTCAGTATCTTGCATTAATACAATATATTAATCCTTGCGGACTCATTATGCACCACAAAAGCTCATCATTCCCGGCATTTGACTCACAAAACAACAGATGTCAACCTTACGTTCCTAGGTTATGCATCATAGAACATCGCGCTATAAAAAACATTCACAACCGCGGAACAAATATAACTCCTATTTAATATATTGACGACGATCATGGAACAACTACTGAATTTATCGAGGAGATATGGTAATCGGGCAGATCCGCCGCCTCGCGCGCGGGCGACACCGCGTCGGTCGCGTTTCAGAGCAGCACAAGCTGCGAGCCGGGCTTGCGGAACGCGTCGCGGTTCAGATCCATCCGTCCGAAGGCGAAGCCGAGACGGGTGCCGGCGAGTCGGACCCGCTGGCCGATCATCGCCGCGTAGGCCCCCTCCCCGCGGAAGCGGTGGCCGAAGCGCGGGTCGTTCTCGCGCCCGCCCCGGGCGTCCCGCAGGAGTGCGAAGGTCCGCGCCCGGCGCTCCGGATAGTGCTCGGCGAACCAGTCGGCCACGAGGTCGGCGACTTCGCCGGGGAGGCGCAGCAGCGCGTGGCCGATGCGGCTCGCCCCGTGCGCGCGCGCCTCGGCCAGGATCGACTCGATCTCGTGATCGGTCAGGCCGGGGATGATCGGCGAGACGTTGACCATGACGGGCACTCCCGCCGCGCTCAGCGCCCGCATCGCCGCGAGCCGCTTGTCCGGCCGCGGCGCCCGCGGGTCGAGGCGGCGGGCGAGGTCCGGATCCAGCGTCGGCAGCGAGATCGCCGCCAGCACGAGGTCGTCCGCCGCCATCTCGGCCAGAAGGTCGAGGTCGCGCAGCACGAGGTCCGACTTGGTGGTGATGCTGACGGGATGGCGGGCCTCTCGCAGCACCTCCAGCACCCCGCGGGTGAGCCGGTGCTCCCGCTCGACCGGCTGATAGGGATCCGTGGCGGTGCCGAGGGCGATCGTCTCTGGCCGGTAGCCCGGCGCGGCGATCTCGCGGGCGAGGAGCCGGGCGGCGTCCGGCTTGGTGAAGATCCGCGACTCGAAATCGAGCCCCGGCGAAAGGCCGAGCCAGGCATGGGTGGGGCGCGCGTAGCAGTAGATGCAGCCGTGCTCGCAGCCCCGGTACGGGTTGATCGACCGATCGAACGGGATGTCGGGCGAGCCGTTGCGCGCGATGATCCGGGCGGACCGCTCCGGCGTGACCTGCGTGCGCAGGGGCGCCGGAGGGTCCGCCGTCCAGGTCCCGTCGTGGAACGCCTCGCGCCGGGCAGATTCGTACCGGCCGGTCGGGTTGGCCGTCGCGCCGCGCCCGCGCCGGGCGGCCGGATCCGCGGCGCTCGGGCCGAGTCGCGTCACGGTCCCGGACGCGGTTCCGTCGCGCGTGTCCACCATCCCGACTCGCCCCACTCCGGAAACCGATCGGAACATACAACGAACAAACCGCCGGCGATCGCCTCTTTTTCAGGCAAATCCGGCTCCGTGGCCCGTCCGGGCAGCGGCGCGTCCGCGCGGAGACGGCAGGGCAGTTTACGGCGCCGCAGAATCGTCTATGCGCGCGCTCATGCTCTCCGCCGTGACCTATCTGGCCGACCCGGCCGAGCCGGACGCGATCGATCGCCTGGCCGACACGCTCAGCGTGCTCGTCTCCGGCGTGGCCGGCGGCCTCGTCGGCGACGCGGTGATCGTCGCGGGCCGCGAGAGCGAGGCCGTGGCGGCCGTCGCGGAGGCCACGGGTGCGACCCTCGTGCTGCACCGGGGCGGCAATCCCTACGCGGCGGGCGCCGTCGCGGCCCGGCGGGACTGGATCCTGTGCCTGGAGGCGGGCGACGTCCCGGCCGAGGGCTGGATCCGCACCCTCGACCGCTTCGTCGGGACGGCGCGGCCGGAGACGGCGCTCGGCCGCCTGCACCGCCCGGCCGGGGGTTGGCTCGGCCGCCTCGTCAGGCGCACGGAGACCGTCGCCGGCGCCCGGCAGGCCCGGGCCGGCGACGTCGTCCGGCGCGAGGCCCTGCGGGCCGAGGGCGCGTTCGCGGGCCGCCTCAAGGTCAGGCCGCTGATCGCCCGGATCGAGCGCGCCTGACCGGAAGAATCGCGACCGTGCGAATCTTGCGCCGGCTCACGTTGTTGTCGGTCGATCTGCCGCTACAACTCTGGAAGCGCGGCAGAAACGGCGCCGCCTCCGGCCGTGTCGACGCGCGCTGAATCTCCCCGACTTGGAAGGATGGTGCCATGGATTCGTCGGGCCTGATGGGGCGGAAGTCGGTCGACGACATCGTCGAGAGCGGCGAGGGCGAGCAGCAGCTCTCGAAGTCGCTCGGCGCCCTCTCGATCACCGCGATGGGTATCGGGGCGATCATCGGCGCCGGCATCTTCGTCCTCACCGGCACCGCCGCGGCCCAGTATGCCGGGCCGGGGATCATGCTGTCCTTCGTGCTCGGCGGCATCGCCTGCGCCTTCGTCGGCCTCTGCTACTCCGAGATGGCCGCGCTGATCCCGGTCGCCGGCTCGAGCTACACCTACACCTACGCGACGCTCGGCGAGTTCTTCGCGTGGCTGATCGGCTGGGACCTGATCCTCGAATACGCCATGGGCGCCGCCACCGTGGCGGTCGGCTGGTCGGGCTACATGACCAGCATCCTCAAGAGTGTCGGCATCGTGATCCCCGCGCAGTTCGCCAACGCGCCGGGCACGCCGATCGAGGGCGGCGGGACCGCCCTGTTCAACCTGCCGGCCGTGCTGATCGTGGCGCTGATCACGATCCTGCTGATGCGGGGCACGAAGGAATCGGCGCGCTTCAACAACGTCATGGTCGCGGTGAAGCTCACCGTCGTGATCGCCTTCATCGTTCTCGGCTGGAGCCATGTGAACGCCGCCAACTGGAGCCCGCTGATCCCCGAGAACGACGGGACCTTCGGACATTTCGGCACCAGCGGCGTCCTGCGCGGCGCGGGCGTGGTGTTTTTCGCGTTCATCGGCTTCGACGCGGTCTCGACCGCCGCCCAGGAGGCGCGCAGACCCCAGAAGGACATGCCGATCGGCATCCTGGGCTCGCTGGCGGTCTGCACGATCCTGTACGTGCTCGTCGCCGCCGTGCTCACCGGGCTCGTGCCCTACAAGGAGCTGAACGTCCCGGACCCGATCGCCAAGGGCGTCGACATGATCGGCATCGGCTGGTTCGCCCTCCTGATCAAGCTCGGGGCGCTGACCGGGCTGACCACGGTGATCCTCGTCCTGCTCTACGGCCAGAGCCGGATCTTCTTCACCATGGCCCAGGACGGCCTGCTGCCGAAGATGTTCTCCCACGTCCACCCGACCTACCAGACGCCGTATCGCAGCCAGGCGCTCATCGGGGCCGCGGTCGCCGTGGTGGCGGCCCTGGTGCCGATCCACATCCTCGGCGAGATGGTCAGCATCGGCACGCTCGCCGCCTTCATCCTCGTCTGCGGCTCGGTGCTCTACCTGCGGCGCGCCGAGCGCCACATGAAGCGGCCGTTCCGGGCGCCCGCCGTGCCGGTCGTGCCGATCCTGGGCATCCTGTCCTGCCTGCTCCTGATGATCGGCCTGCCCCTCGACACGTGGCTGCGGCTGGTGATCTGGATGGCGATCGGCCTCGTCGTGTACTTCTTCTACGGCCGCAAGCACTCTGTCCTGCGCCGCAAGGAGGGGAATCTGGCCTAGCGCCGCCTCACACGGTGAGGCTCGCGCCGCGCCGCAGGTGCTCGTCGAGGCGCGGCATGATCTCGACGAAGTTGCAGGGCCGGTGCCGGTAGTCGAGCTGCTGGGCCAGGATCCCGTCCCAGGCGTCGCGGCAGGCGCCGGGCGAGCCCGGCAGCACGAACACGTAGGTCGCCCGCGCGACCCCCGCGGTGGCGCGGGATTGCAGGGTCGAGGTGCCGATCTTGTCGTACGAGATCCGGTGGAACACGGCCGAGAAGCCGTCCATGCGCTTCTCGAACAGCGGCTCCAGCGCCTCGGGGGTGACGTCGCGGCCGGTGAAGCCGGTCCCGCCGGTGGTGATCACCACGTCGACGCCGGGATCGCGCAGCCACGCCTCCACCCGCTCGCGGATCGCCGGGATCTCGTCCGGAACGATGGACCGGGCCGCCAGACTGTGCCCCGCCTCGGTGAGGCGCTGGGTCAGGGTGTCGCCCGAGCGGTCGTCCTCCGGACGGCGCGTGTCGGAGACGGTCAGGACCGCGATGTTCAGGGGAATGAAGCGGCGGGCGTCGGTCTGATCGGCCATCGTGCGGGCTCTCCGGTGCGGGAGACCGATATGGGCCCGGCGGGACCGCTTGTCGCCCCCGGGGGCCGCCGCGCCCGCGCCCCCCCCGCGCCCCCCTTGCGGCCCGCCGCAAACTCGGCTGTGCTCGTCCGGCCCCGTCGGAGATCGCTCACCCATGCACATGTACGGCAACTGGCGCTCGGCCGCGGCTTTCCGGGTGCGGATCGCCCTGAAGCTGAAGGGCATCGCGTACGAGGAGACCTTCATCGACCTCGACGCGGGCGACCAGCACAAGCCGGAGTTCCGCAGGATCAACCCGCAGGGCGCGGTGCCGGCGCTGTTCGACGGCGACGGCCCGCCGCTCACCCAGTCGCTGGCGATCCTCGACTACCTGGAGGAGACGCGGGACGGCGTCCGCCTGCTGCCCGAGGAGCCCCGGGCGCGGGCCCGGGCCCGCTCGCTGGCGCAGGTGGTCGCGTGCGACACCCACCCGCTCTACGTGCCCCGGGTGCGCACCTTCCTGATGGAGCATTACGGCCTGCCACGGGAGCGCATGCTGGACTTCCTCCGCAACGCCTTCGAGACCGGCCTCCGGACCCTGGAGACGCGCCTCGCCACCGAGCCGGGAACGGGCCGGTTCTGCCAGGGCGATTCGGTGAGTCACGCCGACCTCTGCCTAGTCAGCCTCTGGGTCGGGACGGGCATCTTCGGCATCGACACGGCGGCCTACCCGACGGTCGCGCGAATCGCCGAGGCCTGCCTCGCCCTGCCGGCGGTCGCGGAGGCACACCCGCTGCGCCAGCCGGGCGCCCCGCAGGGGTGACCGGGCTCCGCGCGCCGCCCGCCCGGTGCGCGACGTCGCACTCGTGACCGGGGGTCGCGGCCGGCGATGTGGTATTCGGCAACCCAGGCCGTGTAAGGAGGCCGGCGACTGATCCCGGTCCGGGGGGAGAAAGAGTGTCGATGGCATCCGTCGAGAACGAGTCGGGCCTTCATCGCGTCGTGGTGGTCGGCGGCGGCGCCGCCGGACTGCAGCTGGTCACGAAGCTCGGCGACAAGCTCGGGCGCGGCAAGCGCGCGCACGTCACCCTCGTGGACCGCGCCCGGACGCATATCTGGAAGCCGCTGCTCCACGAGGTGGCGGCCGGCAGCCTCGACGTCGGCCACCACGCGGTGGATTACCTGCACCACGCCCACATGCACGGCTTCCGCTACCGGATCGGGCGGATGACCGGGCTCGACCGGGAGGCGCGCACGATCCAGCTCGCCGCGAGCTACGACGCGGAAGGGCGCGAGGTCACGCCCGAGCGCGCCGTCCCCTACGACACGCTGGTGATGGCGGTGGGCTCCACCACCAACGATTTCGGCACGCCGGGCGTCGCCGAGCACGCCATCGCCCTCGACACCCAGGACCAGGCGGTGCGCTTCCACCAGCGTCTGGTGAACGCCTCTCTGCGGGCGCACACGCAGGCCGGCCCGGTCCGGCCCGGGCAGCTCCACGTCACGGTGATCGGCGCGGGCGCGACCGGGACGGAGCTCGCCGCCGAGCTGCACCGGACCCTGCGCCACGTCGTCTCCACCGGGCTCGACAAGATCGACCCGGGCAAGGACATCCGCATCACCCTGGTCGAGGCCGCCGACCGGATCCTGCCGGCGGTGCCGCAGCGCCTCTCGGCGGAGGTGATGCAGCTCCTCAGCAAGATCGGCGTCGACGTGCGCGTGAAGGCGCGGGTCACCGAGGTGCGCGCTGACGGCGTGCAGCTCGCCGACGGCACCTTCATCCCGTCCGAGCTGGTCGTCTGGGCGGCGGGCGTGAAGGCGCCGCCCTTCCTGCAGGGCATCGGCGGCCTGGAGACGACGCGGACCAACCAGCTGGTGGTGACGCCGACGCTGCAGACGACCCGCGATCCCGACATCTTCGCCATCGGCGACTGCGCCTACCTGGTGGAGGCCGGATCCGACACGCCGGTGCCGCCGCGCGCGCAGGCGGCCCACCAGCAGGCGAGCCACCTGATCGGCCAGATCCAGGCGAAGATCGACGGCAAGCCGCTGAAGCCGTTCCGGTACAAGGATTTCGGCTCGCTGGTCTCCCTCGGCGAGTACTCGACCGTGGGCAGCCTGATGGGCTTCGTCCGCGGCAAGAACATGCTCATCGCCGGTCTGTTCGCCCGGATGATGTACCGCTCGCTCTACAAGATGCACGAGCGGGCGCTGCACGGCACGGCCAAGACCGCCCTCGACACCCTGGCCCGCGCGCTCACCCGGCGCACCGAGCCGCGGGTGAAGCTGCACTGACCGTCGCCGTACGAACCGAGGACGGGCGCCCGGATCGACCGGGCGCGCCACAGGAAGGAAACACCATGATCCTGGTAAGCGTGATGTACCCGGCCGGCCCGAGCTTCGACATGGGCTACTATCTCGGCCACCACATGCCGCTGGTGCGCGAGCGCTGGTCGTCCCTCGGCCTCCACGACGCGAAGGTCGTCAAGGGCGCCGGCACGCCGGACGGCGGCGCCGCCCCGTTCCAGGTGATGGCCCTGCTCACCTTCGAATCGGTCGACGCCTTCAAGAAGGCCGTGGCCGCCCACGGCGAGGAGATCTTCGCCGACATCCCGAACTTCACCTCGGCGCAGGCCCAGGTCCAGCTCAACGACTTCGCGGAGAACCCGTGATCGACATCGTCAAGGCGGTGCAGGAGGCCGATCCGAGCCTCGGCACCTACGTGGTCGTGCTGCGCACCGACGCCCGGGCCCTCGACGGCCCGGAGCGCTTCACGCCGGAGGCGCAGGCCTGGATCGCCGAGAAGGCACCCGGCGGCCGGCTCGCCCGGGTGCGCGTCCTGCTGGCGCCCTATCCGGGCGCGGAGCCGGCCGCGCGCGAGGTCACCGTGGCGGCCTTCGCCGACGCGCGGGAGCTCGCCGCCTTCGCGACGACCTGGACCGGCGACCCGCTGCCCGAGACCGACGCGGCGGAAGGCCCCTGAGAGCGGTGCGGCGCCGGCGGGCGCCGCACCGGGTCAGGCCGCGCGCAGCTGCCGGATGGCGCGGAGCGCGGTCGCTCGCTGGATCTCCAGGCGCCGGATCAGCGGCATCAGGTCGGCGCCGGCGTGGGCGGCGGCCTCCACCTCGCGGCAGAGGCTCGACAGCCCGACGAAGCCCAGGAGCCCGGCCGCCGCCACCAGGGCGTGCGCGTCGTGGGCGATCTGCAGGCGGTCGGTCTCGCTCGGCCGGAACCGTTCGGACAGCTCGTTGGCCAGGAGATCGAGCAGCGCCCCGACGCGGTCGGCCCCGAAGCTCGCCTCCATCTCGGTCAGCACAGCCGCGTCGAGCACCGCCGAATCCACCTGCGGCAGGCGGCGCGGCTCCTCGGCCCGCGCCGGCCGCCGCGCGCCCGGCGCCGTCCAGCGGCTGATCGTGGCGAAGAGGTCGGCCCGCCGGAACGGCTTGCCGACGTAATCGTCCATCCCGGCCTCGCGCAGCTCCTCGATCTGCGACGGCAGGACGTTGGCGGTCATGGCGACGATCGGGATGTCGCAGGCGGGCGGCGCCAGGGCGCGGATGCGGCGCGTGGCCGTGAGCCCGTCGACGCGGGGCATCTGGACGTCCATCAGCACGAGATCGTAGGCCCGGCCGGCCGCGACGGACGACCCGACGGCCGTGATCGCCTCGGCGCCGTCTCCGGCCACGTCCACCGCGTAGCCCTGGGATTCGAGCACCGCGCAGGCGAGCTCCTGGTTGAGCGGCACGTCCTCGACGAGCAGCAGCCGCAGCGGCGCCCCCCGGGCATCCCCGTCCGCCGGAGCCGCGGCCGGCGGCGGCCGCGGCGGCGCACCCGCGTCGGCCGCGGCGCCCGAGGCCGCGGCGCCCTGCTCGGCGCGGGGCAGCACCAGCCGGAACCAGAAGGTCGAGCCCGCCCCCTCGCGGCTCTCGACCCCGATCTCGCCGCCCATGAGCGTCACGAGGTGCCGGGAGATCGCGAGGCCGAGGCCGGTGCCGCCGAAGCGCCGGCTGATCGAGCCGTCGACCTGGCTGAACCGCTTGAACAGCCGGTCCTGCTGCGCCGGCGCGATGCCGATGCCGGTATCGACCACCGAGAACCGGACCGTGTCGCCGGGCCGCCCGCCGGGCGCGCCGCCGGCGTCCTCCCGCTCCACGATCACCGTGACCGAGCCCTCGGGCGTGAACTTCACGGCGTTGTTCAGCAGGTTGAGCAGCACCTGACGCAGGCGCCCGGCATCGCCGACCACGAAGGTCGGCAGGGCCGGGTCGATCCGGGCCTCGATGGCGAGGCCGCTGCGGAGCGCGCTGCCCCGCACGATCGAGACCGTGCCGTCGACGATCGAGACCAGCGGGAAGGTGACCGGATCCAGGGTCAGCTCGCCCGCCTCGATCTTCGAGAAGTCGAGGATGTCGTTGACGACCGTCAGCAGGGCCGCGCCGGAGCTCTGGATCAGCTCCAGGCGGCGCCGGTCCTCGTTCTGGATCGCGTCGCCGTCGAGGAGCAGATCGGCGTAGCCCAGGATGCCGTTCAGCGGGGTGCGGATCTCGTGGCTCATGGCGGCGAGGAACTCGCTCTTGGCCGCGCTCGCCCGCTCCGCCTCGGTGCGGGCCGCCTCGGCGTCCCGCGTGGCGGTGCGCAGGGCCGCCTCGACCGCCTTGCGCTCGGTGATGTCGAGATGGAGGCCGACCATGCGCTGCGGCTGGCCGTCGGCTCCGGAGAGCGTCCGGCCCCGCGCGTAGAGCCAGCGCGCGCCGACCCGGAACTCGGCCGCGTAGGGGGTGCCGGACTCGACCGCCCGCCGGATCTCGGTCCAGACATCGGCCACGTCGTCGGGATCGATCAGCGCCGTCCACGCGGACGCCGAGATCGTGTGGGCACCGCCGGTATCCGGCAGACCGTGCATCCGCGCGCTTTCCGGGCTGAGGACGGCGAGCCCCGTGCGCATGTCCCAGTCCCAGGTGCCGGCCTCAGCGGCGTCGAGGGCGATGTCCAGCAGGCCGCGGGCCTCCTCGACGGCGAGCCGCGCCGTGACGATGTCGTCGACGTCGAGCGCGGTACCGAGCCACTCCGCCACCGCGCCGTCCGCCGGATCGAGGCGGATCGGGATCAGCGAGAGCTTGTGCCACCGGTAGACGCCGTCGTGACGGCGGATCCGCCACTGGCCGCTGTATCCCGTGCCGGTCTCGACGGCCCGGATCCAGGCCGCTTCCATGGCGGCGGCATCCTCCGGGTGATTCCGGACGAGGCGCTCCGCGCGCTCGGGCCCGATCGGCCCGTAATAGGCCTGGAACTGCGCGTTCACGTAGGTCGCCTGGCCGTCCCCGACCCGCATGGTCCAGACGAGGAGCGGCAGAGCCTCGGCGAGGCCCCGGTAGCGCAGCTCGCTGCGGCGCACCTCGTCCTCGGCGCGCCGGCGCTCGGTCACGTCGATCAGCACGCCGAAGAGGCCGGCGCTCGCCCCCTCCCCCCGGGCCATGCCGCGCACGACGACGTCGCGGAGTTCGCCGTCCGGCCGCAGCAGCCGGGCCTCGAAATCGAACCGGGTCCGACGGGCGACCGCGTCGGCGACGATCGCCTCCAGCCGGGCACGGTCGTCGGGATGGTAGATCTCCGCGAAGACGTCGAGGTGCGGCGGCGGGGTCGCGGGGTCGCGGCCCGCGATGGCGTAGAGGCTGGCCGACCAGACCGGCTGCCCGTCCCCGAGCTCGATGCGCCAGTTCCCGACGCTGGCGAGCTGCTCGGCCATGGTGAGCTGGTGGTTCGCCGCCTCCTGGGCGCGGGCCCGCGCGTTGATCTCCCGGTGCTGCTCCCGGATGACCGCCTCGCGGATCGCCGCCTGCGCGATCTCCCGGTCGCGCCGGACATTGGCCTCCGTGAGGCGCAGATGCGCCACGACGACCTCGGCGAGGTCGCGGAGGGCAGCCGCGTCCTCGGGGGAGAAATCGAAGCGGGGCCGGGGATCGGCGAGGCAGAGGGTCCCGATCCGGAGGCCCGGCTGGAGACTCAGCGCGATGCCCGCGTAGAACCGGATCCCGCCCGGTGCGGCGGCGATGGTCAGGTCGCGGAAGCGCGCGTCGAGCCGGGCATCGGGGACCACCACGAGGGCGTCGCTGCGGATCGTGTGCTGGCAGAAGGTCTCCGCCCGCCGCAGCGTGGTCGGCACCTCCGCGCAGGGGGTCTTGAGCCACTGATGCGTGTCGTCGAGGAAGGCCACGAACGCGGTGCGCACACCGAACAGGCGGCGGGCCGTCCGGCAGACGGCCTCGAAATGCGGCTCGGACGGGGTCCCGAGGATCGCGAGGGCCTCGAGGGCCGCGAGCCGGTCGCGCTCGCTGTCCGGCTGTGTGTTCACGTACCGTCTCCGGGTGCCGATCGGCAGCTCGGCCGCCACCGAGCGATGCCGCGCCTAGCGCCGCGTTTCAAGCGCGCCCGCCTGCGGCGGCGTGCCCGCGCGCAACCGCGCGGCCTCCAGCGCCCAGACCATGCCCAGCATCATGTAGACGTGGCGCCACTTCTCGATGTCGATCTGGACCGCCTGCAGGAAGAACATCAGCAGCGCCGGCCAGACGATCTGGGCGTGCGCCCGGACCGGCGACGGCCGGGCCAGGAGCCGGAACCCGACGAGGCCGGTCGCCGCCACGAGGCCGATGAACACCGCGCCCCCGAGCCAGCCGCCGTTGGCGAAGGAGCCGATGTAGGAGTTGTGCGGTTCGAGCCCGAAGGTCAGCCGCCAGTGCATCGGCCCCATCCCGAACGGCCGCTCCAGCAGCATGGCGAAGCCGCGGATCTGGTTGCCGAAGCGCCCGGTCTCGCCCTGGTCGTAGTCCTGGGTCAGCGCCGCCCGGGTCTCGAACATCTTGTGGACGTGGTCGACCGAGAGCAGCCCGATCACCGCGGCGGTGCCGAGGACGAGGGTCGCGAGGGTCAGGAGCACGATGCGGCGGCGCAGGCGCGGGGAGGCGCTGCCGGCATAGATCGATCCCACCATCAGGAGCACCGCGACGACGCTCCCGCCCCAGGACCCGCGCGAGAACGACAGGAAGATGCCGGCCACGATGACCAGCAGGCCGGCGAGGGACACGAGCGGCCGGCGGGTGGAGCCGGTGAGCAGGCCGTGCATCAGGTAGAGGGCGCCCAGCGTCAGGAACGAGCCGAAGACGTTCGGGTCCTGGAAGGTGCCCGAGGCCCGGTCGTACTTGTAGAACAGGTCCTCGATCCCGAGCCATTGCAGGTAGCCGACGATGCCCAGCGCCGCCGAGAACACGCAGCTCGCCGTGTAGGCCTTGAGCGCCAGCTCCATCCGGGCGTGCGTGTCGTCCGCGAAGAACATGGCGAAGAAGATGCAGGTGATCGAGAGGTAGATCAGCTGCACGGTCCAGGTGACCGGGAAGTCCTCGTTCAGGTACGGCAGCAGCGCGGTGACGATGGCCGCGAGGTAGAGCAGGAGGAGCGCCACCAGGGGCACCGCCCCGCGGTGCAGCCGCACGCCGAGGCAGAGCCAGAGCAGGATCGTGGGGATCGCGACCGCGTCGTAGGGGGAGGTTTCCGAGAAGGCGAAGCAGGCGAAGAAGATGAACGCCGCGAACAGCGCCTTGGCCAGCCCCTCGACGGCCGCGATGAGCGGGACTCCGCCCACCGACCCGGACGGGACCGGGCCTGCGGGCGCTGCGGTGTGGGCCATGGATACGCGGGCTCCGCGGGCCGGTTACGCTGGCCCGCGCCGTCGGTGATGCCATCCAAACGTTGAGAATCGCCTTCCCGGCGCGCCGCGCCCCTCGGCGGCGCACCGCCGGTTCAGGCGCGGCAGGCCTCGAAGCCCTCCTTGATCGCCGCCGGATCGAGGTTGCGGCCGATGAACACCACCCGCGAGACCCGCTCCTCGTCCTTGCCCCAGTCGCCCTGCACGTCGCCGTCGAGGATCATGTGCACGCCCTGGAAGACGAAGCGCTTCGGCTCGTCCGGGAAGGCCACGATCCCCTTGCACCGCAGGATGTCCGGCCCCTGCGACTGGGTCAGGTTCGAGATCCACGGCATGAACTTGTCCGGGTCGACCGCGCCCTCGATCTTCGCCGAGACCGAGCGGATGTCGGAATCGTGGTGGTGGTGGTGACCCGCCTCCAGGAAGTCGGGCTCGACGTCGAGGATGCGGTCGAGGTCGAAGGCGTTGCGCTCGAGCACGGCGTCGAGGGGCACCGCGCAGTTCTGCGTCCGGTGGAGCTTGGCCAGCGGGTTGATCGTGCGGATCTCGGCCTCGACGCGGTCGAGGTCGGCCGGGGAGACGAGGTCGCTCTTGTTGAGCAGGATCACGTCCGCGAAGGCGATCTGGTTCTTCGCCTCGGGCGCGTCCTTCAGGCGGTCGGACAGCCACTTGGCGTCGGCCACCGTCACCACGGCGTCGAGGCGGGCGGCCTCGCCGACATCCTGGTCGACGAAGAAGGTCTGCGCCACGGGGGCCGGGTCGGCGAGCCCGGTGGTCTCGACGATGATCGCGTCGAACTTGCCCCGGCGCTTGACCAGCCCGTCCATGATCCGGATCAGGTCGCCGCGCACCGTGCAGCAGACGCAGCCGTTGTTCATCTCGAACACCTCCTCGTCCGCGCCGACGACGAGGTCGTTGTCGATGCCGATCTCGCCGAACTCGTTGACGATCACGGCGTAGCGCTTGCCGTGGTTCTCGGTGAGGATCCGGTTGAGGAGCGTGGTCTTGCCCGCGCCGAGATAGCCGGTGAGCACGGTGACCGGGATCTTGCCGGCGGCTGAACCGGGAGCGGCCGGGACGGAAGCGTTGCTCGTATCGGACATGACGGGTTCTTCGGTGGCAGGTGCGGGATCGCGCGGGCCTGGACCCGCGAGCGTTGTCATATTGTAACAAATCCCGTCAAAGGAAGACGGGGCCACACGGTTTCGCGACCGGGGCGCCGGATCGATTGCCTGTCTGACAAGCTTTGCTCTAGGCACGCGGGACCGCCGGAATCTTCCCGCGGCGCGCCATAGAAAAGCACCAGCGACCGCATTGATGTAGGCGTCGCCCGGTCACGAATCGTACTCTCGTCACGCAGCCCGGACTCTCGGCCCGGACCTAGAAGATCATCCGCATGGACGCCCGAAATCCGCTGGACCAGGACGAGGCCGTCACCGTGCCCGCGCGCGGGCGCCGGTGGCCCGGCCTGCTGGTCGCCGTCGTGCTGCTCGCGCTCGCCCTCGGCGCCGCCTTCGCGTTTCCCGACCGGACCCGCGAGACCGTCGCGCACCTCGTCGCGGCGGTGACCGGGCTGTTCGCCCCGGGCAACCCCGACCCGGGCATCGACGTCGAGAAGGCCGGTCCGGTGGAGCGGGTGTTCCGGCCGTCCAAGGAGCAGCGCGCCGCCTTCGAGATCCTGCCGGTCGCCAACCTCGTGTTCCGGCCCGAGGGCACGGCCGAGGGACGCATCGCCCTCAACGAGGACGACAACGTCCCGGTGGTCTCGCCCTATGCCGGCCGGGTGACGAAGGTCCTGGTCCGCGCCGGCGACGACGTGAAGGCCGGCGACGTGCTGCTGACGCTCGAGGCCACCGACATGGTCCAGGCGCAGAACGACTATCAGGCGGCCGTGAACAACCTCCAGAAGCAGCAGGCGCTCCTGAAGCTCGACCAGACCATCGCGCAGCGCCAGCAGGAGCTGTTCCAGGCCCACGCGACGGCGCTGAAGGACTACCAGTCGGCGCAGAACGACGTCATCGCCGCCCAGAGCGACCTGAAGACCGCCGAGGGCGCCCTCGACGCGGTGAAGAGCCGCCTGCGCCTGTTGGGCAAGACCGACGCCGAGATCGCCGCCTTCGAGAAGAAGGGCACGATGAGCGCCGAGACGCAGATCCGGGCGCCGATCGCCGGCACGATCGTCCAGCGCAAGGTCGGCATCGGACAGTACCTCTCCGCCTCCAGCGACCCGGTCTTCGTGATCGGCGACCTGTCGACGGTCTGGCTCGTGGCCAACGTCCGCGAGAGCGAGATCCCGAAGATCCGCATCGGCCAGGAGGTCGAGGCGAAGGTGGCGGGCTTCGGCGCGCGGGTGTTCAAGGCCCGGGTGAACTACATGGCCTCCAGCCTCGACCCGGCGACGCGGCGGCTCGCCGTGCGCAGCGAGGTCGACAACCCGGACCGGGTGCTGCGGCCGGAGATGTTCGCCACCTACACGATCATCACCGGCAAGGGCGAGCCGAGCCCGAGCGTGCCGGTGGCCGCCATCGTGTACGAGGGCGACCGCACCCACGTCTGGGTGGCCCGGCCGGACGGCGCCGTGGAGGCGCGCGACATCAAGCTCGGCCTGATCAACGGCGACAACGCCCAGGTCGTGCAGGGCCTGCGCGCGGGCGAGCAGGTCGTCACCCGGGGGGCCCTGTTCATCGACCGGGCGGCCACCGGCGACAAGGCGTCCTGAGCGGGGATCCGGTCCGATGAACGCCCTGATCGCCTTCTCGCTGCGCCAGCGCGTGCTGGTGGTGCTGCTGTTCGTCGTGATGCTCGGCGTCGGCTACGGCGCCTACACGCAGCTCAACATCGAGGCCTACCCGGATCCGGTCCCGCCGCTCGTCGACGTGATCACCCAGAACCCGGGCCAGTCGGCCGACGAGATCGAGCGCTACATCACCATTCCCCTGGAGGTGGCGCTCGCCGGCATCCCGAACGCCCAGGTGGTCCGGACAATCTCGCTGTTCGGCCTCTCGGACGTGAAGGTCCAGTTCAACTACGAGTACACGTACGAGCAGGCGCTGCAGCGGGTCCTCAACCGCCTGTCGCAGGCCCCGACGCTGCCCAACGGCGCCACGCCGCAGATCTCGCCGACGAGCCCGGTGGGCGAGATCATGCGCTACAAGCTCGTCGGCCCGGCCGGCTACTCGCCCATGGACATGAAGACCCTGCAGGACTGGGTGCTGCAGCGCCGGTTCAAGGCGATCCCCGGCGTCGTCGACGTCACGGCCTTCGGCGGCAAGGCCAAGGAGTACGAGGTCGCGGTCGACCTGAACCGCCTCCAGGCCCAGGGCCTGACCCTGGTGCAACTGACCAACGCGCTGAACAACGCCTCGATCAACGTCGGCGGCCAGACGCTGAACGTCGGGCAGCAATCGGCGGTGGTGCGCGGCATCGGCCTGATCCGCGACATGGACGACATCCGGGACACGATGATCAGCCTCGTCAACGGCACCCCGGTGCTGGTGCGGGACGTGGCGGAGGTGCGCGTGTCGAACGCCCCGCGCCTCGGCATCGTCGGCCACGACAACCAGCCCGACATCGTCGAGGGCATCGTGCTCATGACCCGCGGCGGCAAGAGCCTGCCGACGCTGGAGCGGGTCGAGGCCGAGATCGACAAGATCAACAGCTCCACGATCCTGCCGCCCGACGTGAAGATCGAGCGGATCTACGACCGCTCGGGCCTGATCCACACCACCACCCACACGGTGATGCACAACCTCGTCTTCGGCGTGGTGCTGGTCTTCGTGGTGCAGTGGCTGTTCCTCGGCTCGCTCACCAGCGCGATCATCGTGGCGGCCACGATCCCGTTCGCGCTCGGCTTCGCGATCCTGATCCTGGTTGTGCGCGGCGACTCGGCCAACCTCCTGTCGCTCGGCGCGATCGATTTCGGCCTGATCGTCGACGCGACCGTGATCATGGTGGAGAACGTCTTCCGCCACATCGCCGAGCCCGACCACGTGAAGGGCGAGGCTCCGCCCAGCGGCCTGACGGGCCGGCTCGGCACCATCGCGGTCGCCGGCCGCGAGGTGAACCGGGCGATCTTCTTCTCGGCGACCATCATCATCGTCGGCTTCCTGCCGCTGTTCACGATGACCGGTGTCGAGGGCCACATCTTCGGGCCGATGGCCAAGACCTACGCGTACGCGCTGCTGGGCGGCCTGCTCGCGACCTTCACGGTCTCGCCCGCGCTCTCGGCCCTGATGCTGCCGAAGAAGCTCGAGGAGCGCGACACCCTGATCGTGCGGGTGCTGCGCGTCGGCCACGAGGCGGCTCTGCGCTTCGGCCTGCGCAACCGCGTCCTGGCGATCGCCGTGATGCTGGCGGTGCTCCTGGTTTCGGGCCTCACGGCCCGCAATCTCGGCCTCGAGTTCCTGCCGCGTCTCGAGGAGGGCAACCTCTACGTGCGCGGGACGATGCCGTCCTCGATCTCGCTGGAGGCCGGCAACGCCTACGTCCAGCGCATGCGCAAGATCTTCCAGGAGGTTCCGGAGGTCACCACCGTCCTGTCGCACCAGGGCCGCCCGAACGACGGCACCGACGCCACCGGCTTCTTCAACGTCGAGATCCTGGCGCCGCTCAAGCCGATCGACCAGTGGCGCAAGGGCCTCGACAAGGAGACGCTGATCCAGGACCTCAGCAAGAAGCTGGAGGCGGAATTCCCCGGCATCGAGTTCAACTTCTCGCAGTATATCGAGGACAACGTCCAGGAAGCGGCCTCGGGCGTGAAGGGCGAGAACTCGGTCAAGATCTACGGCAACGACCTCGCCCAGCTCACCAAGACCGCCAACGCCGTCAAGGCCGCGCTCGCCACCGTCCCGGGCGTCACCGACCTGTCGGTGTTCGAATCCCTCGGCCAGCCGACGGTGCGGATCGACGTCGACCGCCACAAGGCCGCGCGCTACGGCCTGTCGATCGGCGACGTGAACACCACGATCCAGGCGGCGATCGGCGGCCAGACCGCGGGCGACCTCTACGAGTACGGCTCCGACCGCCACTTCCCGATGCGGGTGCGGCTCGCCAAGGAGTACCGCTCCTCGCTCGCGGGCATCCGCAACATCGCGGTCGGCGCCCAGAACCCCAACGGCGGCGTGATCCAGGTGCCGCTCTCCGAGATCGCCGACGTCGACCTCGTCTCCGGCGCCTCGTTCATCTACCGCGAGGACCAGCAGCGCTATATCCCGGTGAAGTTCTCAGTGCGCGGCCGCGACCTCGGCAGCGCCGTGCTGGAGGCCCAGCGCAAGGTCGCCGATGCGGTCGACCTGCCGCCGGGCTACCGGCTGGAATGGGTCGGGCAGTTCACCAACCTGAAGGAGGCGGCCGCTCGCCTCAGCCTCGTGGTGCCGATCACGCTGCTGCTGATCGCGCTGCTGCTCTACATCAACTTCTCGTCGGTGGCCGACATGCTGCTGACCCTGTCGGTCATCCCGATGGCGATGATCGGCGGCATCTTCGCCCTGGCGCTGACCGGCACGCCGTTCTCGATCTCGGCGGCGATCGGCTTCATCGCGCTGTTCGGGATCTCGACCATGGAGGGCGTGATCCTGCTCGCCTACTACAACCAGCTGCTCGACGAGGGCTGGAAGCCGCAGGAGGCGGTCTGGCACGCCGCCGTGGTGCGCATGCGCCCGGTGATGATGACCTGCGTGGCGGCCTGCGTCGGCCTGCTGCCGGCCGCGGTCTCCACCGGCATCGGCTCGCAGGTGCAGAAGCCGCTGGCGCTCGTGGTGGTGGGCGGCATCATCCTGGCGCCGAACCTGATCCTCGTGATCGTCCCGGTGCTGATCTCCCTGTTCTCCCGGCGTCGCCCGAACCCGGACGCCAAGGCGCGGCCCGCGCACCGGGCCGCCGCGTGAGCCGGCTCAGGAGCGCGCGCGGCGAGGCCGTCGTGGCCCCGCCCGTTGCAGGGGCGCCACAAAGGCCTCGCCGCGCGCGCCATCTGGGAACGGTCGGATTGACTTGGCAGCGGGTCGCGCCGCTCTACCGAGGTGAGCTTTTCGGGGGCGGGATGGTGAGCTTTGCGCCGAGACGGTGCGGACGGGCGACCGCGTGGCTGGCGGCCTCCCTCGGCCTGTCGGCCTGCGCGGTCGGCCCGAACTACGTGGCGCCCGAGGCTCCGCCGGTCGGCCGCTACACCAAGGAACCGCTGCAGAATCCCTCCGCGGCCGACAAGATCCGGACCCGGCAGGGCGGCTCGGCCGACCAGAGCTTCGTCTCCGGCGCCGATATTCCTGGCTCGTGGTGGACCCTGTTCCACTCGAAGGCGCTGAACCGCCTCGTCGAGCAGGCGCTCGCCAACAACCCGACGCTGGAGGCGGCGCAGGCCTCCCTGCGGGTGGCGCAGCAGAACGTGCTCGCCCAGAAGGGCACGCTCTACCCGAGCCTGACCGCGACGCCGCAGATCCAGGGGGCGCAGGCGCCCGGCCTCGACCTGCAATCGCCCCTCAACAACCAGAACCAGTATCTCTACAGCCTGTCCACGCCGCAGGCGGTGGTCTCGTACAATCCCGACGTGTTCGGCGGGAACCGCCGGCAGATCGAGTCCCTGGAGGCCACCACCGAGAACCAGCGGTTCCAGCTGGAAGCGGCCTACCTGAGCCTGACCGCCAACGTCGTCGCCGCCGCGATCCAGGAAGCGTCCCTGCGCGCGCAGATCGACGCGACCCGCAAGGTGATCCAGGCGCAGACCGAGGTGCTGCAGCTCTACAACAAGCAGCTGTCGCTGGGTCAGATCGCCGGGGCCGACGTGGTGCAGCAGCAGGCGGCGCTGGCGCTGTCGCAGCAGCTGCTGCCGCCGCTGGAGAAGGCGCTCGCCCAGCAGCGCAACCTGCTGACCGCGCTGGCAGGACGCCTGCCCTCCGACGAGGTCTCCGAGACCTTCGACCTCGCCGCCCTGCGCCTGCCGACCCGGCTTCCGGTGAGCCTGCCCTCGCGGCTCGTGCAGCAGCGGCCCGACGTGAAGGCGGCGGAGGCCCTGGTGCAGCAGGCGAGCGCCAATGTCGGCGTCGCGGTGGCGAACCGCCTGCCGCAGTTCAGCCTGACCGCCACGGGCGGCTCCAGCGCCACGCGGATCGCGCAGGTGACCAGTCCGGGCGCGGCGTTCTTCACGATCATCGGGCAGGCGACGGCGCCGATCTTCGATGCCGGCACCCTGTTCCGGCGCCAGCGCGCCGCCGAGGAATCGCTGACGGAGGCGCAGGCGCAGTACAAGGCGACGGTGATCACCGCCTTCCAGAACGTCGCGGACGCGCTGCGGGCGCTCCAGGCCGACGCGAAGGCCGTGGCCGCTGCCGACGCCGCGGTGAGCGCCACGAACCAGAGCCTCGCGCTGATCCGCAAGCAGTACACCGCCGGGGCGATCACCTCCTCGCAGGTGCTGATCGCCCAGCAGGGCTATCTCTCGGCGCTGGTGACCTCGGCGGCGGCGCGGGCCACCCAGTACGCCGACACCGCCGCCCTGTTCGTGGCCCTGGGCGGCGGCTGGTGGAACCGCGCCGACGTGGCGCCGCCCCCGCCCGAGAAGGACCCGCTGAAGTTCCTCTGACGGGGTCGCGTCAGGTGTACATCGCGATGGCGTCCTGCAGCATCTGGTCGGTGGTGCTCATGACCTTGGTGTTGGCCGTGTAGGCCTGCTGGGTCTCGATCATCTTCGAGAACTGATCCGAGATCCCGGCATTCGACTGCTCCACCGAGCCGGCCGTGACGGTCGCGCCGTTGAGGCCGTAGCTCGGCGTCCCGGACTGGCCGGTGGCCACGTAGGTGCCGCCGTCGAGGGAGGCGAGGTTGTCCTGCATGCCGAACTGCGCCAGCTGCAGCGTGCCGAGGGCCAGGGTGCTGCCGTCCGCGGCCGTGCCCGTGAGGGTGCCGGCGGGCGAGACCGCGAGGCTCGCCAGGGTGCTGGCGCCGGTCGGGACCTGCACGGGGGTCGTCGCCGAGGGGCCGGCGAACAGGTAGTAGCCCGCGCCGTTGGAGAGGTAGCCGCTGGCGTCCGGCGCGAAGTCGCCGCGCCGGGTGTAGCCGGTATCGCCGCCGAAGGCCGGGCTGTCCGGCGTCCCGGTGTTCTTCTTGACGATGAAGTAGCCGTTGCCCGAGATCGCGAGGTTGGTCGACACGCCGGTCGACTGCATCGTGCCCTGGATGTTGAGGCTGTTGCGCGTGCTCGGCAGCACGCCCCCGGCCAGCTGCGTGCTGTCGCCGGTCTCGGCCAGCATGTCGGCGAACCGCGTCTCGGTGGACTTGAAGCCCACCGTCTGGGTGTTGGCGATGTTCCCCGAGATGTTGTTCAGGGCCAGCGACTGCGCCGAGGCGCCGGAAATCGAGTTCGAGAGCGCAGTGAAAAGGCCCATCGGGGTCTCCGTTCGCCGGAGCGGCACGGTCCCCGATCCGACGGAGGCCGATAAGAGCCCGATATGGTTAACCGACGGTGTGTGACCGCGTGTTGCTGGGTCGGCGCGCCGCTCGCGCGACGCCGGCGGAGCGGTCACGCCCCGAGGACGCTCAGCACGATCTCCCGTCGGTGCGGCCGGTCGCGGTGCTCGATCAGGTAGATCCCCTGCCACGTGCCGAGCGCCAGCGCCCCGCCGACCAGCGGGATGGTCAGGGCCGAATCGGTGACCAGGGTGCGGATATGGGCCGGCATGTCGTCCGGCCCCTCGGCGCCGTGGACGTAGCCGGCCTGCCGCGGCGCGAACCCGTCCAGCGCGGTCATCAGGTCGGTCTGGACGTCGGGGTCGGCATTCTCCTGGATGGTCAGCGAGGCCGAGGTGTGCCGGCAGAACACCGTGACGAGCCCG
Organism: Methylobacterium sp. PvP105; assembly: GCF_017876975.1. Lineage (NCBI taxonomy): Bacteria > Pseudomonadati > Pseudomonadota > Alphaproteobacteria > Hyphomicrobiales > Methylobacteriaceae > Methylobacterium > Methylobacterium sp. PvP105. The sequence goes on from NZ_JAGIPA010000001.1 coordinate 5,097,255, forward strand.
TCCCGGACGCCGCTGCCGCGCACGAACTCGGCCACCGCCGCGGTGAAATCCGTGAAGCCCGGCCCCGGGGTCGCGACGGTGAGGCGGCCGCTGGCGTGGCGCGCCACCGGGCCGGAGGCCAGCGCCTCGACCGGCCCGATCCTGCCGTGTCCCTGCCTCATGCGGTCTTCTCCATCAGCGTCGCGCCCGGCGCGATCTCGCGCTCGCCCCGGGTGAGGATCCGTTCGAGCACGTCGATCCGGTCGGCCTCCGCGGGCGGCTTGTCCCAGCGGATGCGGCTGACCCGGGGGAAGCGCATGGCCACGCCCGACTTGTGCCGGGTCGAGCGCTGCACGCCCTCGAAGGCGATCTCGAGGACGAGCCCGGCCTCGCGGCCGTGGGCGACCTCGCGCACCGGGCCGAAGCGCTTGGTGGTGTTGTTGCGGACGTAGCGGTCGAGCTTGGCGAGCTCGGCGTCGGTGAAGCCGTGATAGGCCTTGCCCACCGGCACCAGCTCGTCGCCGCCCTCGGGCGCCTCCCGCCAGACCCCGAACGTGTAGTCCGAGTAGAAGGACGAGCGCTTCCCGTGCCCGCGCTGGGCATACATCATCACGGCGTCGACGATGTGCGGCTCGCGCTTCCACTTCCACCACGGCCCCTTGGGGCGTCCCGGCAGGTAGGGGCTGTTGAGGCGCTTGAGCATCACGCCCTCGATGGCGTCGGCATCCGCGCCGGCGCCCACCGAGGCCGGATCCGCCCGGGCGGCCGCCAGGGCCTCCCAATCCGCGAAGGGCACGAGCGGCGAGATGTCGATCCGCGCGTGGTCGAGGCGCGTGACCAGCGCCTCCAGCTTCTGCCGCCGTGTTGCGAACGGCTCCCCGCGCAGATCGTCGCCCTCCAGGGTGAGGAGGTCGTAGGCCCGCACGTGGGCCGGGAACTCCTCAAGGAGCTTGCCCGTCACGGCCTTCCGGTTCAGGCGCTGCTGCAGCACGTTGAAGCTCTGCACCCGCCGCTCGCGGAGAATCAGCAGCTCGCCGTCGAGGGCGCCCGCGAAGGTGATGGCCTCGGCGAGGTCCGGGAACGCCCCGGTGATGTCCTCGCCGGTGCGGGAATAGACCTTCCCAACCTGCTGGCCGGCCCGATCGAGACCGCCGACGAGCTGGACGCGGATGCCGTCCCACTTCCACTCGGCCGAGAAGGCCTCGGCCTCCAGCTTCTCGAGGTCGGCCTCCTCCTCGATCGGGTGCGACAGCATCGGCGGCCGGAACGGCGCGGGGTTCAGGGTCTCGGGCCGCTCGGCCCGGCCCTCGACCCAGGCGAACAGAGTCTCGAAGGGCGGGGTCAGGCCGTGCCAGACCTCCTCGACGGCGTCGGCGTCGTGGCCGCCCAGCGCGCCGACCGCCGTCTTGGCGAGTCGCGCCGACACGCCGACCCGCAGGTTGCCGGTGACGAGCTTCAGGAGCGCCCAGCGCCCGGTCTCGTCGAGGGCGTCGAGCCAGTCCGCGAGATGGCGGGGCAGCTCGCGCTTGGGGATGGTCGCGAGGGTCTCCACGACCTCGGCCAGGGTCGGGACGTGGGGCGGCGGATTGTTGTGGCCGGGGCCCGGCTCCCGCGGCGCCTCCGTCGGTCCCGGCCAGATCAGCGCCGTCGTCTCCGCGAGGTCGCCCACGTAGTTGTGCGAGAGCCGGAACAGCACCGGGTCGATCCGTTCCTCCACCAGCCCGCGGATCAGGGCCGGCTTGGCCTCGCGGAAGCTCAGCGTGCCGGTCATGGCGCCCAGCGCGTAGCCGCGCTCGGGGTCGGGCGTGCGCGCGAAGTAGTCCTGGAGCATGCGCAGCTTCGCGTTGCGGCGCGGCTCGTAGGCGAGGCGGTCGAGGAGATGGGCGAACTCGTTCACGCGGCCGCCTCCGCCTCAGAGCTCGCCTCCGAGGTCCCCTCGACCTCGCCGTCATCGCCGTAGCCGAGCAGGTGGAGCGGCTTCGCCCGGATGCCCTGCGTCCCGCACCAGTGGACCAGCGCGTCCTCCTGCCCGTGCGTCACCCAGACCTCCCCGGCGCCGGTGTCGCGGATGGTGCGGCACAGGTCAGGCCAGTCGGAATGGTCGGAGATCACCAGCGGCAGCTCGACGCCCTTCTGGCGGGCGCGGGCGCGCACCCGCATCCAGCCCGAGGCGAAGCAGGTCACCGGGTCGGGGAATTTGCGGGACCACAGGTCCTGGATCGACGAGGGCGGGCAGAGAACGATCGCCCCGTGCAGGTCCTTGCGCTCGGCGGCCACGACCTTGGGCGTGTCGCCCAGCGGCACGCCCTCCTCCTTGTACAGCGTGGTGAGCTTCTCCATGGCGCCGTGCAGGTGGATCGGGCGGTCCCAGCCCTCCTCGCGCAGGAGCGCCATCACCCGCTGCGCCTTGCCGAGCGCGTAGGCCCCCACGATGTGGGCGCGCTCCGGGAACAGTCTGACCGATTCGAGGAGCTTGCGGACCTCGCCCCGCGTGTCGGGGTGGGTGAAGACCGGCAGGCCGAAGGTCGCCTCGGTGATGAACACGTCGCAGGGCACGACCTCGAACGGCAGGCAGGTCGGGTCCGGCGCGCGCTTGTAGTCGCCCGAGACCACGACGCGGACGCCGTCCCGCTCGATGGCGATCTGCGCCGAGCCGAGCACGTGGCCGGCCGGGGCGAAGCGCACGGTGACGTCGCCGACGCGGAGCGCCGCCCCGAGCGGCGCCTCCTGCCGCTGGCGGCAGAAATCCGCGCCGTAGCGCACCGCCATGATTCGCAGGGTCTCGGGCGTCGCCAGCACGTGGCCGTGGCCCGCGCGGGCGTGGTCGGCGTGCCCGTGGGTGATGAGCGCGCGCTCCACCGGCCAGGTCGGATCGACGTGGAAGCGCCCGAGGGGGCAGTAGAGACCCTCGCGGGTCAGGGTGAGGAGATCGCTGGCGCGTATCGGCATCGGGTCCGTGCTGCCGGTGGAGTCCGCCGGTGGCCCCGGTATATAGGCGCCCCCGAATCGGCAGACGCATGGCCTCGCAGCTCAGTTCCGGCGACCTCCTCGCCGATCGCCGCTACCGCTACGCCGAGGCCTGCCTCGCCGACGGCGACCACGCGGGCGCCGCCGACCTCGCCGAGCAGGCCCTGGAGCGCGCCCCGCGCTACGCGCCGGCCTGGCTCCTGCTGGGCCGGGCGCGCGCGGGTCTGGCCGCCTCCGGCACCGATCCGGCCCTGCGCGACGCGGCGGCGCAGGCCTACGCCCGCGCCCTCGACATCGATCCCGAGGACCGGCTGGGCGTGCGCGCGCATCTCGTCCGCCTGGGCGGCGGCGACACCCTCCCGGTCCTGTCGCCGGCCTATGTCCGCGCCCTGTTCGACGACTACGCGCCGCGCTTCGAGCGCCACCTCGTGGAGGGCCTCGGCTATGTCGGCCCGCAGCTCGTCCGCGACGCCCTGCCGCGCGTTCCGGAGCGCTTCGCGGTCGCCCTCGATCTCGGCTGCGGCACGGGGCTGATGGGCGAGGTCGTGCGCGACCGAGTCGATTATCTCACCGGGATCGACCTCTCCCCCGGGATGCTGGCGCTGGCGCGGACCAAGACGGCGCGGGGTCGGCCGCTCTACGAGCGCCTCGTCGAGGGCGACGTCGCCGCCGCCCTGGCCGACCTGCCGGAGGCCTCGGCCGACCTCTGCCTCGCCGCGGACGTCCTGATCTACGTCGCGGACCTGGCGTCGTTCCTGGCGGGCGTGGGGCGGGTCCTGCGGCCCGGCGGCCTCGGTGCCTTCACGGTGCAATCCCACGACGGCCCCGGCTCCGTCCTGGGCGAGGACGGCCGCTACGCCCACGCGGATGCCCATCTGGCGGCGATGGCCGCCGTGTCCGGCTTGGAACGGCTGGCGGCGAGGCCCGCGGAAGTCCGGCGGGAGGGAGGACGGCCGGTACCGGGGCGCGTCGTTGTGTTGCGGCGCACATCGGCATGAAACCGCTCCGCTATTCGTCCATTGTCAGTCGACCGCGACTGGGCGCGGCGGCTCGATCGGGGGATCAGCATGGCGGAATACGGAAGTCGGACAGGCGGTGCAGCACCGGAGCGGAAACCTGAGCCTCCAGCCGACAAGTCGTTTCCCGCCGACCCGCGAACCCGAATTCCCTTCGCGATCGCCCTGGCGGCGCTCGCGGGCTGCGCCGACTCCATCGGCTTCCTGGAATTCTCGCAGCTCTTCATGTCGTTCATGTCGGGCAACACCACCCGCTTCGGCGTGGCGGTGGCCAACGGCGACTGGGAGAATGTCAGCCGCGTCGCCAGCACCATCTGCATGTTCTGCTTCGGCGCCTTCCTGGGGACGCTGATCGCCGCCTGGGTCGGGCGCTGGCGCCTCGCCGTGCTGCTCACGCTCCAGGCCCTGCTGCTCGCCGGCGGCCTGCTGATGCCCTGGGGTACCTTCGCCTACCCGCTGCACGCCTACCCGATCGTCCTGGCGCTGGGCCTCCAGAACGCGACGCTGCAGGACGAGGGCGGCCGCTCCCTGGCGCTCACCTACGTCACGGGCGCCGTGGTGCGTTTCGGCACGGGCTGCGCCAACCTGCTGCTCGGCACGGTGGCGCCCTCCTTCTGGATCCAGGCGCCGCTCTGGGCCGGACTGAGCACCGGCGCGGTCGTGGGTGGCCTGCTCGACATGCGCTACGGCGAATCGGCCTTCCTGTTCCCGGCGGCTCTGGCCGCCATCCTGGCCCTGATCGCGATCGCCCTCACCGTCGCCAAGCCGGGCAGCACCCTGGTCGCCGGATCGTCCCCGGCACCCGATGCCAGCCCGAAGGCCGAGGTCATCGACGCGATCCACTGAGACCCGACCGGGGCAGGTGGGGTCAGCCGTCGGAATCCCGGATGCTGCCCCGGCCCTGCTTGATCGCGGCGCGGCTCTTCTTCGCGCCGATGCGCCGCTCCTGCGAGCCCCGGGTCGGCTTCGTGGGCCGGCGGATCGGCGGCGGCGGCTTGGCCGCCTCCGCCACGAGATCGACCAGCCGCTGCAGCACGTCGGCCCGGTTGCGCTCCTGTGTCCGGTGCCGCTGCCCCGCGAGGACGAGGACGCCGTCCTTGGTCATCCGCCGCCCGGCGAGCCGCGCGAGATTGGCCTTCACCCGCTCGTCGATGGCGGGGGACGCCAGCGCCGCCCAGCGGAGCTGGACGGCGGTCTCGACCTTGTTGACGTTCTGTCCGCCGGCGCCCGAGGCGCGCATGAAGGACAGCTCGATCTCGTCCTCGTCGATGGCGATGCGCGGCGTCACCCGCAGGGGCATGGCGGCCTCCCCGGCAGCGCGATGACGGCGCGCGGGCGGATGCGGATCGGCGGCTCCATCACCATATCTGTCCTGTGGTTCCCGCCCCGCTCACCGCGCCCCGTCGGAGCGATCTCCGGCAACCTCCCGGACGGAGCGACCCGGGCCGCGCCGCCGGTCGCCGCGCGTCGGCTCAGGCCGCCTCGGCCGGCGTGCGGGCGCGCAGCGCCAGGGCGTGCAGGCCCCGCTTGAACGCGTCGTCGAGCAGCGCGTTCACCAAGCGGTGCCGCTCGACGCGGCTCTTGCCCTCGAACGCCGACGCGACGATGTCGAGCCGGTAATGGGTCTCGCCCCCCGGCCGCGCTCCGGCGTGGCCGGCATGCAGATGCGACTCGTCGATCACGTCGAGCCGCGCCGGCGCGAGCTGCTCCCGCAGCCGCGCCTCCATCCAGTCCCGCAGGGTGCCGCCCGCGCCCGCACCGTCCGCCATCGTGCCCTCGCGTCGTGTCCGTGGGCGCCGTCAAGCCCGATCCCGCGCATGCGTCATCAGGCCCGGTGCCCTTGTGTCTCAGGTCCGCCCCCTCATAATCGGCCCGTCATGGATCTCAACTCGCGCCTGTTCGACAGCATCCGGATCAAACCGTCCTGCGACGAGCCGAAGGCCGCGGCCGAGGCCGTCTGCGAGAGTCCGGGCTGCACCCATCCGGGCCTCTACAGGGCACCGAAGGGGCGGAAGGCCGAGGGCCAGTACTGGCGCTTCTGCATCGACCATGTCCGCGCCTACAACGCCACCTACAATTACTTCGACGGCATGAACGACGCCGCCGTGCAGGCCTACCAGAAGGACGCGATCATCGGGCATCGTCCGACCTGGGCGATGGGCGTGAACCGGACCGGTCAGGCCAAGCCGGAGAATGAGCCGGCCCGCGACTGGGCCTACGTCGATCCGCTCGGCATCCTGCGCGGCGAGGGCGTCGGCGACGCGCGCCGGCGCGCCCGCCAGCCCGAGGAGCCGCGCAAGCCCAAACACTCGGCGACGGTGCGCCGCGCCCTCGACGTGATGGGCCTCGAGGAGGGGGCGGACTCGGCCGCCATCAAGGCGCAGTACAAGGTGCTGGTGAAGCGCTTCCACCCCGACGCCAACGGCGGCGACCGGTCGTTCGAGGAGCGCCTGCGCGACATCATCCGCGCCCACGACGTGCTCCGCGCGGCGGGTCTCTGCTGAGCGGCACGAACGATGCACGCCGGTTCGCAGCCAGGATAGGGCAAACCGCGCGGGGCGACCCTATATGGGATCCATGCCGGTCGGTGGCGCGCGAGCGCGCCGCCGTCTAAGGATGGCTCCGCCCCGCCGCGGAGGCCCGGCTCGACGTTCTTCCGCGCGGATGCTTCACTGTTTGGGAGTGGAGCGCCCGCGCCTCACGAGGTTCCGAATGCTCTCTGACGCTACGCCCGCCGCGCTGCCCGATCGCACCGTCTCCGTCCGCGATGTCTTCGGCATCGACCTCGACCTCAAGGTCCCGGCCTTCGCCGAGCCCGAGGAGCACGTGCCGGATGCCGACCCGGACTACATCTTCGACCGGGAGACGACGCTGGCGATCCTGGCCGGCTTCGCCCGCAACCGTCGCGTGATGGTCACCGGCTATCACGGCACCGGCAAGTCGACCCACATCGAGCAGGTGGCCGCCCGGCTGAACTGGCCGTGCATCCGGATCAACCTCGACAGCCACGTCTCGCGCATCGACCTCGTCGGCAAGGACGCCATCGTCCTGCAGGACGGCAAGCAGGTCACCGCCTTCCAGGACGGCATCCTGCCCTGGGCGCTGCAGAACAACGTCGCCCTCGTGTTCGACGAGTACGATGCCGGCCGCCCGGACGTGATGTTCGTGATCCAGCGCGTGCTGGAGCTCTCGGGCCGGCTGACGCTGCTCGACCAGAAGCGCGTGATCCGCCCGCACCCGGCCTTCCGGCTGTTCGCCACCGCCAACACGGTGGGCCTGGGCGACACGTCGGGCCTCTATCACGGCACCCAGCAGATCAACCAGGGCCAGATGGACCGCTGGTCGATCGTCACCACGCTCAACTACCTGCCGCACGACCGCGAGGTCGACATCGTGCTCTCGAAGGCGACCCATTACCGGGGCGACCAGGGCCGCGACATCGTCAACCGGATGGTGCGCGTGGCGGACCTGACCCGCAACGCCTTCATGAACGGCGACCTCTCGACCGTCATGAGCCCGCGCACGGTGATCACCTGGGCCGAGAACGCCGACATCTTCAAGGATATCGGCTTCGCGTTCCGGGTGACCTTCCTCAACAAGTGCGACGAGCTGGAGCGGACGCTGGTGGCCGAGTTCTACCAGCGCGCCTTCGGCAAGGAGCTGCCCGAGAGCGCGGTGAACGTCGCGCTGAGCTGACCCGCATGGAGGACGCGATGGCGCATCCGGCCCCCGCGCGCGAGGACGCCCCGGCGACTGCGCATGCCCGGGGACGGACGCGCCACGCGGACGATCTCTACACCTGGGTTCAGGAGCAGGTGGCCCTGCTCCGCGCCGGCCGGGTGGACGCGCTCGACCTCGACAACATCGCCGAGGAGCTGAGCGACGTGGGCCTGAGCGAGTATTACCGGCTCCAGAGTGCGGTCGAAATCATTATCCTTCACATGCTGAAGTGGGACCATCAGCCGGAACGGCGAAGCCGCAGTTGGGCACTCAGCATCGCCGAGCATCGGGAGCGCGCCACGATCCAACTGCGGAAGAGCCCGGGCCTGAAGTCGAGCCTCAATGAGATTCGGCACGACAGCTTCCGGCTCGGTCGCCTCGGGGCAGCCCGGCAGATGAAGCGCTCGCCCAAAACCCTGCCCGCGGACTGTCCCTACAGCTGGGATGAGATCCTGAACCGCCCCTTCGCGTTCGAGGACGACCGGTAGCGCTGATGTCCATCTCCAACCGCAAACCCGGCGAGCGCCGCGAACCCGTGGCCGAGCCCCTGAAGCGCTCGGTGGCCGGGTGCCTGCGCGCCATCGCCCGGCGCTCCGAGGTCGAGGTCACCTACGCCACCGACCGGCCGGCGCTGACCGGCGACAAGGCCCGCCTGCCCGAGCCCCCGCGCAAGCTCTCGGCGCAGGACGTCGCGGTGCTGCGCGGCAACGCCGACGCCATGGCGCTGCGGCTCGGCTGCCACGACGTCGCCGTCCACCGCCGCCTCGCCCCCGAGAACAGCGCCGCCCGGGCGGTCTACGACGCGGTGGAGCAGGCGCGCGTGGAGGCGATCGGCTCGCGCCGGATGGCGGGCGTCGCCAGCAACATCTCGGCGATGCTGGAGGACCGCTATCACCGGGGCGGCAAGTACGAGACCATCACCGACCGGGCCGACGCCCCGATGGAGGACGCCGTCGCCCTGATGGTGCGCGAGCGCCTGACCGGCCAGAAGCCGCCCGAGGCCGCCACCAAGATCGTCGATCTGTGGCGGGAGCACATCGAGGCCAAGGCCGGCCCGAACCTCGACGGGTTACTCGGCTCGATCGAGGACCAGCGCAAGTTCGCCCGCTCGGTGCGCGAGCTCCTCACCTCCCTCGACATGTCGGACGAGACGCCGTTCGACGCCGAGGACGACGAGAACGACGACGAGAACGACGCCCAGGACGACGAGCAGAACCCCAGCGAGGGCGATTCGGAGGAGAAGAGCCAGGGCGAGCGCGCCGAGATCGAGACCTCCGAGGAGGCCTCCGACGAGATCGAGGAGGGTGCGCAGGAATCCGCCGACGCGCCGTCCGGTGAGTTGCCCGAGGAGGCCGAGGACGCGGAGTCGGAGGAGGCGTCGGAGGCCTCGCGCCCGCCGCAGCGGCAGGGCAACGAGGCGCGCGGGCCCGAGTACCGGGTGTTCAATCCGCGGTTCGACGAGGTCATCCACGCCGAGGAGCTGTGCGACGCCGACGAGCTGTCGCGCCTGCGCTCCTACCTCGACAAGCAGCTCTCGCATCTGCAGGGCGTGGTCGGCCGGCTCGCGAACCGGCTGCAGCGGCGATTGCTCGCCCAGCAGAACCGCGCCTGGGATTTCGACCTGGAGGAGGGTCAGCTCGACCCGGCGCGGCTGGTCCGCGTGGTCATCGACCCCTACCAGCCGCTCTCCTTCAAGCAGGAGAAGGACACGAATTTCCGCGACACGGTGGTGACGCTGCTCCTCGACAATTCGGGCTCCATGCGCGGCCGGCCGATCACCGTGGCGGCGACCTGTGCCGACATCCTGGCGCGGACGCTGGAGCGCTGCGGCGTGAAGGTGGAGATCCTGGGCTTCACCACCCGGGCCTGGAAGGGCGGCCAGAGCCGCGAGGCGTGGCTCGCCGCCGGCAAGCCGCCGAATCCCGGGCGCCTGAACGACCTGCGCCACATCGTCTACAAGTCGGCCGACGCGCCCTGGCGGCGCGCGCGCAAGAACCTCGGGCTGATGATGCGCGAGGGGCTGCTCAAGGAGAACATCGACGGCGAGGCGCTCGACTGGGCGCACAAGCGCCTGCTCGGGCGGCCGGAGCAGCGCAAGATCCTGATGGTGATCTCCGACGGCGCGCCGGTGGACGACTCGACCCTGTCGGTGAATGCCGGCAACTACCTCGAGCGGCACCTGCGCTGGATGATCGAGGAGATCGAGACGCGCTCGCCCGTGGAGCTCCTCGCCATCGGCATCGGCCACGACGTGACCCGCTACTACCGCCGCGCCGTGACGATCATCGACGCCGAGGAGCTCGGCGGGGCGATGACCGAGAAGCTGGCCGAGCTGTTCGAGGAGGACGGCGCGGCGCCGACCGGCCGCATGCTGCGCGCGGCGGGCGGGCGGCGCTGATCGCCGGTCCGACCTAGCCGCTGCTCTGGCTCTCGGGCCGTCCGATCCGGGGCCTCATCCCGAGGCGCCCGAGCGCCGCGACTGACGCGTCCCGACCGTCACCGCGAGCGAAGCGCAGTGATCCAGGGCGCCCCGACCCCGGTGGGCGCAGCGCCATTGGTCTGCTTCGCTCCGCCCGCGATGACGGCGGCGTCGGAGGCATCGACCGGAGACGGTATGCATGGGACTGTCCGGATCAGTCTGCCTGTCGCGCAAGCGGAAACCGCCGCGGCCCCGAGGGTCACGGCGGTTGAAACCATCCGGTCAGGAACGGTGAAGCCCGACGACTCAGGCCGCGGCGGCCGGGGTCTCGGCGAGCTTCTTGTGGATCTCGCGCTTCAGGAGGCGCGCGGTCTGCGACAGGTCGCCCTCGCCGGCCTTGATCAGGAAGGCGTCGAGGCCGCCGCGGTGCTCCACCGAGCGCAGGGCGTGCGCGGTGACCCGCAGGCGGACACGCTTGCCCAGCGCGTCGGACTGAAGGGTGACGTTGCACAGGTTCGGCAGGAACCGGCACTTGGTCTTGCGGTTCGAGTGGCTCACGAGGTGGCCGACCTGAACGGCCTTGCCGGTGAGTTCGCAGCGGCGCGCCATGATAAAAAACGATCCCGTCTCGTTCCGCCCGGTAGAGACCCGATCGCGGCCGGCGCGATCTTCGTCGCAGCGGGCGGCGCCCGTTGCGTGTTCCAGGTCCGGCGGAGTCCTGTTGAAGGCGCGAGCCTATAGGCGACGAAGGCGCGGTGCGTCAAGGTGCCGACGGGTGCCGGAGCCGCGCCCGACGCCCAACGGTCTGTTAACCACGATGCCGGGATATAGCCTTCTTCCACCTGCAGGAAGGCGCCTCTCCCCGCTCCGTGCGTCGCAGAGGACGCTGGCGAGCGGGTGTGTTCGAGAGGGCGCGTTCGAGCGAGTGTCTTGGCCCGCCCGCCCTGGGATGCGATCCGGATCATGAGCGCCACGCCAGTCCGTCGGATGATCAAGCCGTTGACCGAGCCGTCGACGAAGCACGCTGTCGGGCGGCTCGCGGGCAGCCTCCTCGCGGTCGCGGCCCTCGCGGCCCCGACCGATGCCGGGGCGCGGGTGTCGCGGGCCAAGCGGGCCGCGCCCGCCGCCGCGACCGTGGCGGTCGATTACGGCATCAACCTCGCCGGCCTCCCGATCGGCACGGCGCGCCTCGCCGGCTCCTTCGACCGCGACCGCTACATGATGGACGTGTCGGCGGTGCTCACCGGCCTCGTCGGGGCGATTACCGGCGGGAAGGGCTCCGCCCGGGCCTCGGGCAGCTTCTCGGCCGCGCCGCAGCCCGGCGCCTTCGCCATCGCCACTCAGACGGCGAGTTCCGGCATCGCGGTGCGCATGGCCCTGGCGCACGGCAACGTCGTCCAGGCCGAGATCACGCCGCCGTTGATCGACATGCAGGACCGCGTTCCGGTCACACCGGCCAACAAGCGCGGCATCATCGACCCGGTGAGCGCCCTGCTGATGCCGACCCAGGGGCGCGGCGAGCCCCTCGACCCGGAGAATTGCAACCGGACCCTGCCGGTCTTCGACGGCGCCACCCGCTTCAACGTCGTGCTGAGCTACGCCGAGACCCGCCCGGTGCAGAAGCCCGGCTATGCCGGCCCGGTACTCGTCTGCAACGCCCGCTACCAGGCGGTCGCCGGCCACCGCCCGGACCGGCCGGGGGTGAAGTTCATGGAGGAGAACCGCGAGATGTCGGTCTGGCTCGCCCCCGTCGAGGGGACGCGCGTCCTGATCCCGCTGCGCATCTCGGTGCTCACCACGATCGGCACCAACATCATCGAGGCCACGCGCTGGAGCCAGAGCGGCACGCCGACGACCACCGGCACGGCCGGCACCGGCGTGGCCGGCAACAGCGTCGCGCAGGCGAGCTTGGCCGGGCAGTAGCGCCGCCGCCCAGGCGTTTGACCGGCGGCCGGTTTCCCGGCACCTCGGCGCGGCGCGGCAGCCGCGCGGGGAGGTCAGCAGTGCCCAAGGGCTACATCATCGTCCGGATGACGGTCACCGATCCGGACACCTACAAGGACTACGCCGCCATGGCCTCCGAGGCGATGCGCCGCTACGGCTGCAAGCCGCTGGTGCGCGGCGGCCGGTGCGAGGCCCTGGAGGGCGAGGGCCGTCCGCGCAACGTCGTGCTGGAATTCGAGTCCTACGAGGCGGCGCGCAGCTACTACTTCTCGCCCGAGTACCAGGCCGCGGTGGCCAAGCGCCGGCCGGCGGGAATCGGCGAGGTGGTGCTCGTCGAGGGTGTCGACTGATCGACGTCTGGGTTGCTCCCGGATTCCGCGCGGTCCGCGAAACGCCCCTGGGAGGCGCGGAGCCGGACCTCACCGCTCTCCCGGCTCGCCGTGCCGGTGGGGACGCACGCGGCGAGGCCCGCAGCCGCGCGGGTGGAGGGAATCTTCACGTTCCCGGCGATAATGCCCGGATGTGCTCGCCTGCCCTCCGAATCGCCCTCGCCCTGGCCGCGCTCGCAGGCCCGGCCGCCGCACAGCCCCTGAGCGCCGGATCCGCCGATCCGGGCTGCGGCGGTGACGCCTTCTCGTCGGCCGAAGTGGTCGAGAACAGGCCGCCCCGCCGCGGTCCCCTCGTCGCGACTCCCGACACGCTCTGCGCCGACCTCGCGCCGCAGCCGGGCACCCCGACGACGCAGATCGATATCTACCCGATGATCACGCCGCAGATTGGACCTGGCGGCGGCGGCATCCCATATGGGGGAGGACCGTACCGGCCCTAACGTCCCCGACGCGGCCGGCCGGTCGGACCCGCCTCCCCGCCCGCGCCGCGACGGCGCCGCGACGGCCTTCCCGCTCGAAGGAACCGCCGACCATCGACGCGCTGCTCCGCCCCACGTCCAGTCGCTCGCTGTCCCGCGAGGCCCGCGCCCGCGGCGTCACCGCGGTCCTCGGGCCGACCAACACCGGCAAGACGCATCTCGCCATCGAGCGGATGCTCGCGCACCCGACCGGCATGATCGGGCTGCCCCTGCGGCTGCTCGCCCGGGAGGTCTACCTGCGCGTCGTCGCGAAGGTGGGCCCCGAGAAGGTCGCCCTCGTCACCGGCGAGGAGAAGATCAAGCCGGACCGGCCGCGCTACTGGATCTGCACCATCGAGGCGATGCCGCGGGACCTCGACGTGGCGTTCGTGGCCATCGACGAGATCCAGCTCGCCGCCGACATGGATCGCGGCCACGTCTTCACCGACCGCCTGCTCTACGTCCGCGGCCGGGAGGAGACCCTGCTGATCGGCTCCTCGACCATGCTGCCGCTGGTCCAGGACCTGATCCCCAACGTCCACACCACGACCAGGCCGCGGCTCTCGCAGCTCACCTTCGCGGGGGAGAAGCGGCTGTCGCGGCTGCCCCGGCGCACCGCCATCGTGGCGTTCTCGGCCGAGGAGGTCTACGCGATCGCCGAGCTGATCCGCCGCCAGCGCGGGGGCGCCGCGGTGGTGCTCGGTGCCCTGTCGCCGCGGACCCGCAACGCCCAGGTCGAGATGTACCAGGCGGGCGACGTCGACTACCTCGTGGCCACCGACGCGGTCGGGATGGGCCTCAATCTCGACGTCGATCACGTCGCGTTCGCGGCCAACTGGAAGTACGACGGCACCCGCTTCCGCAAGCTCACGCCCGCCGAGATGGGCCAGATCGCGGGGCGCGCGGGGCGCCACCTCTCGGACGGCACCTTCGGCTCCACCGGCCGCTGCCCGCCGTTCGAGGCCGAGCTGGTGGAGCGGCTGGAGAGCCACGACTTCGATCCCCTGCGCATCCTGCAGTGGCGCAACCCGGATCTCACCTTCGGCAGCCTGGACGGCCTGCAGGCGAGCCTCGACGAGCACCCGCGCGAATCGGGCCTGACCCGCGCCCCGATGGGCGAGGATCAGCAGGCCCTCGAGATCCTCATGAAGGAGGACGACATCCGCGACATGGCGCGCAGCGCCCCCGCGGTGCGCCGCCTGTGGGACGTCTGCGGCGTCCCGGATTACCGCAAGGTCCACCCGCAGGTGCACGCCGACCTCGTGGCCCAGCTCTACCGGTTCCTCATGAAGGGCATGGCGGGCCGCATCCCCGACACGTGGTTCGCCGAGCAGGTCGCGATGATCGACCGGACCGACGGCGACATCGACACGCTGTCCCGCCGGATCGCGCAGGGGCGCACCTGGACCTTCGTGGCGAACCGTCCCGACTGGCTGCGCGACCCAGAACATTGGCAGGGCGAGACGCGTCGGGTAGAGGACAGGCTGTCCGACGCCCTGCACGAACGCCTCGCGAGCCGCTTCGTCGACCGGCGCACAAGCGTCCTGATGCGGCGCCTGAGAGAGAACACGATGCTCGAAGCCCAGATCACCGCCGACGGTGACGTCACCGTCGAGGGTCAGCATGTCGGCCACCTTCACGGATTCCTGTTCGTTCCCGATGCCAGCGCCGAGGGGCACGAGGCAAAGACACTGAGGAGCGCCGCCGAGAAGGCGCTCGCGGGCGAGATCGAGGCGCGGGCCGAGCGATTCGCCGCGGCCGCCGATTCGACCCTCGTGCTCTCGCACGACGGCACGATCCGCTGGACCGGCGCGCCCGTCGCCAAGCTCACGCCCGGCGAGAAGCTGTTCGCCCCGCAGATCCGTCTGCTGGCGGACGACAGCCTGACCGGCGCGCATCGCGAGAAGGTCGAGGGCCGCCTCGACGCGTGGCTGAAGGCCTACATCGTGCGGCTGCTCGGCCCGCTCATGGAGATCGAGACCGCGGCCGACCTCACCGGCCTCGCCAAGGGGATCGGCTACCAGGTGGTCGAGGCGCTCGGCGTCCTGGAGCGCTCGAAGGTGGCGCACGAGATGCGCAGCCTCGACCAGGACGGCCGCGGGGCCCTGCGCCGCCACGGCGTCCGCTTCGGCGCCTACCACATCTTCCTGCCGGCCCTGCTGAAGCCGGCGCCCCGCACGCTCGCGGCCCAGCTCTGGGCCCTGCGCAACGGCGGCCTCGACCAGCGCGGACTCGACGAGATCGCGCATCTCGCCGGCTCCGGCCGCACCTCGATCAAGGTCGATCGCGAGATCGCCAAGGGGCTCTACCGCGCCGCCGGCTTCCGGGTCAGCGGCGAGCGGGCGGTGCGCGTCGATATCCTGGAGCGGCTCGCCGACCTGATCCGCCCGGCGATCGCCTACCGGCCCGGCACCACCCCGGGCGCACCGCCGGACGGCACGGCCGACGGCGACGGCTTCGTGGCCACCGTCGGCATGACCTCGCTGGTCGGCTGCTCGGGCGAGGATTTCGCCTCGATCCTGAAGTCGCTCGGCTACACGGCCGAAGCGCGCCCCGGCCCGGCCATCACGGTGCCGCTCGTCCCCGCCGCCGCCACCGCGCCGGCGGCACCGGCCGTCGCCGCCGAGGCATCCTCCGAGGAGGCCGTCGCCGCGCAGGCGGACGCCGCCGAGCCGGTCGGCGACGAGGTTCCGGACGCCGAGGGCGAGACCGCCGACAACGCCCCCGCGGCCGAGGAAGCCCCGGCCGCCGAAGCCGAGGCGGCGCCCGCCGTGGGCGCGGTTCCGGACGACGCGGCCGGCGCGCCCGTCGAGGAGGCTGCCGCGTCGCCCGCGACCGAGGCCTCCGCGACCGAGGCTTCCGCGACCGACGCGCCCCACGCCGGGGCGGAGCAGCCGGCCGACGGGGTCGCCGAGTCCATCGCCGAGCCCCCGGCCGCATCCGCCGAGGAGACCGCGCCCGAGACCGCCGCCGAGCCGCAGCCCGCCGCGGCCGACACGGCGGACGCCTCGGGTGCCGAGGGCGAGGGTGCCGCCGAGATCCCGCAGATCGAGGTCTGGCGCCTGCAGCGCCACCAGCGCCCGGCTCACCAGCGCCCGCAGAACCGCCCTCGCGGGGGCGGCCGGGGCCGTGACGGCAGCCAGCAGGGCCAGCACCCGGGACAGGGTCGGCCCGAGGGCGGCCGGCCCGAGCAGCGCCGGGCCGAGGGCGACGGCCCGCGTCCCGGCCGGGATCGCGGCCCGCGCCGCGACCGGTTCGAGGGTGGGCGGCCGGAGCGCCGCGACGACCAGCGCAGCGCGGAGCAGCGCCATTCCGGCCCGCGGCCCGACCAGCGGCCGCCGCGGCGCGAGCGGGCGCCCGATCCGGATTCGCCGTTCGCCAAGCTCGCGGCCCTGAAGGCGCAGCTCGAGGCCGGCGACGGCGGGAAGCGCTGACCCGCGGCGGATGCGCGAGGACCGGCAGCGCCTCGACAAGTGGCTGTGGTTCGCGCGGTTCGCGCGGACCCGGTCGCTCGCGGCGCGGCTGGCTTCCGACGGCTTCGTGCGGGTGAACGGCAGCCGGGCCGAGAACCCCGCGAAGGCCATCGGCGTCGGCGACGTGGTGACGGTGGCCGCGCCGCACGCGACGCTGGCGGTGCGGGTGCTCGGTCTCGGCCTGCGCCGCGGCCCGGCGCCGGAGGCGCGGCTGCTCTACGACGACCTGTCGGGCGGTGCCCTGTCGGTCGAGGCCGGCCCGGAGGGGCCATCCGAGTGATGAGGCCGGGCCACAGCGGCCGCGCGAGCGACCCGGCACGAACCCATGCGGCGCCCGCACGCTTGTCAGTCCGGGAGGCAGCGTCTAGAGCCGTGGGCCTCCGAGGCCCGGCTCCGTGCCGTGTCTCACCGGCGTTCCCCTCGCAGCACCCTCCGGGCGCGCGGGCCGTCTCCAGGCTCCGCCCGGGCCAAGTCGAGTTTTAGGACGAAGACATCCGATGACCTACGTCGTCACCGACAATTGCATCAAGTGCAAGTACACGGACTGCGTCGAGGTCTGTCCGGTGGACTGCTTCTACGAAGGCGAGAACATGCTCGTCATCCACCCGGACGAGTGCATCGACTGCGGCGTCTGCGAGCCGGAATGCCCGGCCGAGGCGATCAAGCCCGACACGGAGTCGAACCTCGACACGTGGCTGAAGCTGAACGCCGACTACGCCAAGAGCTGGCCGAACATCACGCAGAAGAAGGAAGCCCCGGCCGACGCCAAGGAGTGGGACGGCAAGACCGGGAAGCTCGAGGCGCATTTCTCGCCTAACCCCGGCTCGGGCGACTGAAGCCCGGCCTCGGAGGTTCTGGCGTCGGCCCGCGGCTCGCTCTCCAGATCGCAGGAAGATCTGCCGAGCCCGTCTCGCCGCTGAACCGCGCGGCGGGGCTGCGTCATACGAAGCCCTGATACGCGGCCAGGTCATTCCTGTCCCGCCGCACCAGTGTAAAACTCTTTGGCGCCGCGCTCGGTCCGCGCGTGCGTCTTCAGGGATGCTTTGATCTGCGCGCCGGATTGTGGTAGACAATCTGCCTGCCGTCGCTCGCGCCTGACGTGCTCCCTCCGGCCGAAACGCCTTCGAATTTCGTGGGTTAGGAGTAGTACGCGCCCGACCGCTGAAGGAGACTTCGGCGGACGGGCCAGGCGTTCGCACGGCCGCGCCGGGGAACGTCCGGATTCGTGCGCTCGGCGCCGGGTCCGGGAGCGGCGAGGCAGACCGGGTGTCCCGCCCGGAAGAACACGGTTTCGCGCGGCGCCGAACGCTGCGCGCCAGTGGAGGCCCTTCTCGCATGACCACAGCCAAGAAGACGACGACCGCAGGCCGGCAGGGCTTCAAGACCGGCGAGGCTGTCGTGTATCCGGCCCACGGCGTCGGTCGCATCACCGCGATCGAGGAGCAGGAGATCGCCGGCTACAAGCTTGAGCTGTTCGTCGTATCGTTCGAGAAGGACAAGATGGTCCTGCGCGTCCCCACCGCGAAGGCCAACAGCGTCGGCATGCGCAAGCTCGCCGAGCCGGAACTGGTGAAGAAGGCCCTCGACCTGCTGACCGGCCGCGCCCGGATCAAGCGCACCATGTGGTCGCGCCGCGCGCAGGAATACGAGGCCAAGATCAACTCGGGCGACCTGCTCGCCGTCACCGAGGTCGTGCGCGACCTGTTCCGGTCCGAGGCCCAGCCGGAGCAGTCCTACTCCGAGCGTCAGCTCTACGAGGCCGCGCTGGACCGGATCGTGCGCGAGATCTCGTCGGTGAACCGCATCACCGAGACCGAGGCCCTGAAGCTGATCGAGCAGAGCCTCGCCAAGTCGCCCCGCCGCGCCAAGAGCGAGGCGGAGCCCGAGGCCGAGGCCGACGGGGACAGCGAGGGCGACGACATCCAGGAGGAGGCCGCCTGAGGCGCCTTTCTCCGCGAACGGTATCGAACCCGGCCCAGGTGGCCGGGTTTTTTGTGCCTGGCGGGCCGGACCGAAGCGCTGAACGCGGTCGTTTCGGGACTTGCGGCCTGGACGGCGCGGGGCCGGATCCCATCTGATCGGGACAGAACACGATTTCGTGGCCGCCCGACTGTCGCATTGTGGGGCATCGGGACGGAACTTTCGCGTTTTGCCTTCCGTTGTCGGTTGCCTGGCGTCGCCCCCCGGTGGCGCCTGCGCGTCGGGCTATTGGCTCGACGCCGCAACAGCACTCGACAACAAGAGGCAGGCGGATGGCTGAGATCGCGGGAATTCGACGGCAGTTCATACGGACTGCCATGGAGGCACCCTTCCTGGCCCGGGAAGAAGAGCGCGGCCTCGCCGTCCGCTGGAAGGACGAGCGCGACGAGCGGGCCCTCCACCGTCTGATCTCGGCCCATATGCGCCTCGTCATCGCCCTGGCGGGGCGTTTTCGTCACTACGGCCTGCCCATGGCCGATCTCGTCCAGGAAGGGCATGTCGGCCTGATGGAGGCCGCGGCCCGGTTCGAGCCCGAGCGGGACGTCCGCTTCTCGACCTACGCGACGTGGTGGATCCGCGCCTCGATCCAGGACTACATCCTGCGCAACTGGTCGATCGTGCGCGGCGGCACGTCCTCCGCGCAGAAAGCCCTGTTCTTCAACCTGCGCCGGCTGCGCGCCCGGCTGATGCAGTCCACCGAGGAGCATGTCGGCGACGAGATCCACCGCCGCATCGCCAGCGCCATCGGTGTCTCCCGCGACGACGTCGCCCTGATGGACGCGCGCCTGTCCGGGCCCGACATGTCGCTCAACGCGCCCGTGGGCGAGGACAGCGACGCCTCCTCCGAGCGGATGGACTTCCTCGTCGACGGCGCCGACCTGCCGGACGAGACCGTGAGCGCCACGGTCGACGGCGAGCGTCGGTTGAGCTGGCTCCAGCAGGCCCTGACGGTCCTGTCGGAGCGCGAGCTGCGCATCCTGCGCGAGCGACGCCTCGCCGAGGATCAGGCGACCCTGGAGGCCCTCGGCCAGCGGCTCGGCATCTCCAAGGAGCGCGTCCGCCAGATCGAGAACCGGGCCCTGGAGAAGCTGCGCCGCGCCCTGGCCGACCGCTTCCCCGCCGCCACGGGCAGCCCGCATATCGGCTGACCCTCGGCCGCGTCGCTGCCCCGAAGCCCGGCCCTGGGGCCGGGCTCCCGCATGTCAGACATCAGTCATTCGGCGCCCCGCCGTCCGGACGCGAGGCCGCGACGGCGCGGCCGATTCAGGCTCCCTGAACGGCGGCGCCGCGCCGCTCCCGCCGGCGGCGGCGTCGGCCGGGCTCGGGCGTCGCGTCGAGCCAGATCACCAGCGCGAGGGCGACGAGCGCCGGCACGCCGAGGGCCAGGAAGGCGCCGGTCCAGCCGAACAGCCCGTAGGACAGGCCGCCGTACCAGCCCGACAGCGCCCCGCCGACGCCCTGCACGGCGTTGACGCTGCCGAGGGCCGTCTGCGTCCGGCCGGATCCCCAGGTCAGGTCGGCGACCACCACCGGCACCGCCACCCCGACGATGCCCGAGGCGACGCCGTCCAGCACCTCGGCGGCGATCAGCCAGACCGGATCGTCGATCAGGCCGGACAGGAGCGCCCGCACCGGCAGGACCGCGAAGGCGACCATGAGCAGCTGGCGGCGGCCGCGCCTGTCGGCGAGTGATCCGGCGAACAGCGCCACCGGGACCATCACCAGCTGGGCCACCATGACGTAGCGGGCCGTCCAGGTCGTCGCGTCGGAGGCGGTCGCGACCAGCTTCTGGCCGAGCAGCGAGAGCATGCCGCCGTTCCCGAGATTGAACAGGGTCAGCGCCACGGTCAGCACCAGCAGGCGGCGGTTCCCCAGGACTTGGCGGATGCCGCTGCGCTCCGGCTCGTCGGCATCGTCCTCCTTCCAGCCGACGGCGCGGCGGCGGTTCCAGGCTCCGGCCGGCGTCGTCACCGTCGCGACGATCGCCGCCAGCGCCATGCCGCCGAGCACCCAGAAGGCGATCGCGGGCCCGAAATAGCCGGTGCCGAGGCTGATGCCGCCCGCCGCGATCAGGATGCCGATGTGATTGAAGGCCTGATTGCGCCCCTGCTGCGCGGGGAACCGGTCCTTCCCGACGATGCCCAGGGTCAGCGCCGCGACGGCCGGCAGCAGCAGCGTGCCGCCGGCCGCGGCGAGGAGCTGCGCGCCCAGCACCGCCGGGAAGCTGCGGGCCGGCAGGAGCAGCAGCGTCCCCACCAGGATCGCCCCGCAGGCCAGCGCGATCAGCAGGCGCGGGCGCGGGAACCGGTCAACCAGGGCGCCGAACGGACCGCTCAGGAACAGCGTGCCGAATCCGACCAGCGTGATGACGAACCCGACCCGGGCCGGGCTCCACGAGGCCGACTGCGCCAGCCAGGTCCCGAGGAAGGGTCCGAGGCCGCCCTGGATGTCTCCGATGAACAGGTTGATCAGGGCGAGGTTTGCGGTGGGGGCCATGCGATCCTGGAGCCGTTTCGGGCCCCGGACCTGTACTCCGCCCCCGGAACGGTCAAGCCCGGATCGTGGCCGCCATCGCCGCACCGCGCCCGCGGCGGCTTCGCCGCGCCGGCCTCACGGCTCCGGGGCCCGTCCTGCATCGGCCCGTTCCCGAGCGATCGGGCCTCCGCGCTGACCTCGACGGAGTTGATGAAGACGTCCGCCGGTGCCACGCCGGGGTCGCGGGAGAGATTGCGGCTCACCGCGGCGCAGGGGGCGCGCTTCTGCGCCGTGCCCCGCGCGGCGTTGGCGCGGATCTGGACGATGACGGGGCGGTCGCGGCGCCGGATCCCGAGATCGTCGGGTCCGTGGCCGGGATCCGACGCGCGTGGTCGATCTCGGCAGCGTCACCCGGACGCCGAGGCGCTCGCCGCCCGGCCGGGCGCCCAGCGGCGGCCCTGCGCGCGCTGACGGGCGCCTATCGCGGTCCCGGCGGCCGCTGAGCGGCCGCCGGCGCGTCCTGACTCAGGAAGCGAGCGGGCCCTGGGCGCCCTGCTGCTCCATCACCTTCTGCCGGTAGAGGCCGACGAAATCGATCGGGTCGATGTACAGGGGCGGGAAGCCGCCGTTGCGCACCGCCTCGGCCACGATCTGGCGGGCGAAGGGGAAGAGCAGGCGCGGGCACTCGATCATCACCGCCGGATGGATCTGGTCGGCCGGGATGTTGAGGAGCCGGAACACGCCGGCATAGGTCACCTCGAAGGCGAACAGCACCTCGTTCTGGATCTTGGCGTCGCCCTCGAGCTTCAGCTCGACCTCGAAATCGGTCTCGGAGAGCTGCTGCGCGTTGACGTTCACCTGGATGTTGATCTGCGGCCCCTGGCCCTCCTTGGGCTGGAGCGAGCGCGGCGCGTTCGGGTTCTCGAAGGAGAGATCCTTCGTGTACTGCGCCAGGGCATTGATGGTCGGCACATCGCCCTGCGGCATGCCGCCGCCGTTGCCGTTCGCTGCCGGGGAATCGGCCATGCGGATCATCCTTCTCGATCGACCGGCAGGGCCGGCGCGGGTTGTTGTCGCGGCGGGAGCGGCTGGATCACGCCGCGGAACTGCCCAAACGGCAGGGCCGCTAACACGCGGGCCGAGCCTGGACAAGCGAGCGAGCGGGCGCGGCGCTGGCGCCCGCGGCCCCCGCGACCCATATCGGCCGGTATCGCAATTGACGCGTGGGTTTGATCGTCCGGCCGACACAACCGGCTCGCTCCCGACGCGTTGGTCGGATATGAGTCGGCCAGACCTCTGCGCGCTTAGCCGGCGCCGCACCGCGCGTGGCCTGAGCAAGGGGCACAGGGTCTCGCCGCGGCCACCATCGGATCGGTGATGCAGGACAGTTTCGACGTTACGACGATCATCTTCCTCGCGCTGGCCGTCTTCGTGATCTGGCGTCTGCGCTCCGTGCTCGGCCAGAAGACGGGGGCGGAGCGCTCCCCGTTCAAGCCGGTCGACCGCAGCCGCACCGAGCCGCAGGCGCGCTCCGACGGCGACAACGTCGTGCGCCTGCCCGGTGCCGACCGGGTCCAGGCCGCGCCGCCGCCCGCCGCCGCGCCGCGGGACTGGCGGGGCATCGCCGAGCCGGGATCCGAGGTCGCCCGCGGCCTGGAGGCCTGCATCCAGGCCGAGCCCAGCTTCGATCCCCGCGCCTTCATCGAGGGCGCGAAATCCGCCTACGAAGCCATCATGATCGCGTTCGCCAAGGGTGACCGGAAGACCCTGCGCGGCCTGCTGTCGAAGGAGGTCGGCGAGGCGTTCGAGCGGGCGATCGCGGAGCGCGAGCGCAACCGGCAGACGCTCGAGACCACCTTCGTGTCGATCGACAAGGCCGAGATCGTCGCCGTCGAGGTGCGCAACCGCGTGGCGCACGTCACCGTGCGCTTCCTGTCGAACCTGATCACCGCCACCCGCAACGCCGACGGCAAGGTGGTGGACGGCAGCGCCGAGACGGTGGTCGAGGTGCCGGATGTCTGGACCTTCGCCCGCACGCTCGGCTCGCGGGATCCGAACTGGCAGCTCGTGGCCACCGAGGCCGGCGCCTGAGCCCGTGACCGGCGTGCCGTGACGATCTCGCCGTGCCGATCCCCCGCGCCCGGTCCGGAGCAGTCCCGGCCGCCCTCCTCGCGTCCCTCCTGAGCCAGGCCGTGTCCGCCGCGCCGGCGGCGGTCGGCGACGCGGTGCTGATCCCCGTCGCCGCGGCCGACCTGCCGGGCTTCCCCGGCGCGCGGGCGGACGCGGCGCTCGCCGCCTTCCGCCGGGTCTGCGCGGCTCCGCCGCCCGCCCTGCCCCAGCCCGACGGCGTCGCGGGGGATCTGGCGGCCCTCGCCGAGGCCTGCGCGGCCGCCGCCGACCCCGTGCCGGACGCGGCCGCCTTCTTCCGGGACCGGTTCGCGGCGTTCCGCGTCGCGCGGCCCGGCGCGGACCGACCCGGCTTCCTGACCGGCTATTTCGAGCCGGAACTCACGGGCTCCCTCGAGCCGGGCCCGGACTTCCCGACGCCGGTGCTCGCCCGCCCCGACGACCTGATCTCCCTCGGCCCCGGCGAGACCCGCCCGGGGCTCGATCCCGGCCTGCGCGCCGCCCGGGCCACGGCGGACGGGTTCGCCCCCTACCCCGACCGCGCCGCGATCGAGGACGGTGCCCTCGGCGCGCGCGCGAAGCCGATCCTGTGGCTGCGCGACCCGGTCGACCTGCTGGTCCTGCAGGTCCAGGGTTCCGGGCGCGTCCGGCTGCCGGACGGGCGCGCGGTCCGGGTGCTCTACGACGGCCGCAACGGCCGCCCGTACACGGCGGTGGCCAAGCTGATCGTCCAGGAGGGCCACCTGCCCCTGGAAGGACTGACGCTCGCCCGCTGGACCGGCTGGCTGCGCGCCCATCCCGAGACCGCCAAGCGCCTGATCCGCGCCAACGCCTCCTACATCTTCTTCCGCCTCGCCCCGGTCGCCGACCCGGCCCTCGGGCCGCCGGGCGCCGCGAACGCCCCGCTCAGTCCGGGCCGCAGCTTGGCGGTGGATTCGACCCTCTGGCGCTACGGCCTGCCGTTCTGGCTCGCGGGTCCGCTCCCCGCGGAGGCGGAAGCCGGCGCGCCGGACACGGCCGGGCGCCTCGTCGTCGCCGCCGATACCGGCTCGGCGATCGTCGGCCCCGCCCGCGGCGACCTCTTCGTCGGCACCGGTCCGGAGGCCGGGGCGGTCGCCGGAAACCTCCGCGACGCCGTGGGTTTCGTGGTCCTGCTGCCGCGTCGCGGCGGTGCATCCGGAGCCGCGCCGTGAGGGCCCCGCGCCGCGGGCGCCGCCTCACCGCGGGCGAGGCCCGGCTCTGGGACGCGATCGCCAAGCTGGTGACCCCGTTGCCGGGCCGCGCAGCCCCGATGCCCGAAGCGCCTCCGCCAGGGCCGGGCCCGACCGCCACCATGCCGGCCCTCTCGGCTCCGATCCTGAAGCCCAGCGCGCCGCCGGCCGCCAAGACGCCGCGGCCGAAGCATCCGCCGAAGCCGGCGCCCGAGCCGCCGCGCCCGGCCACCGCGCTGCCGTACCAAGCCCCCCCGCAGCGGCACGCGCCGACCGCGGGGCTGGAGCGGACCGCCAAGCTCGGCCTGCGCCGGGGACGGCTCGCGATCGAGGCGCGGATCGACCTGCACGGGATGGTGCAGGCCGAGGCCCACGCCGCGCTGACGGGATTCCTGCTCCGCGCCCGGGCCGCCGGGCATTCCTACGTGCTGGTCGTCACCGGCAAGGGCGGGCCGGGCTACGCGGACGCCTTCTCCGAACGGGGCGTGCTCCGCCGCAGCGTGCCGCACTGGCTGCGGGGGCCGGATCTGCGCGGCATCGTCCTCGGCTTCGAGGAGGCTGCCCGCCACCACGGCGGCGGCGGCGCGCTCTACGTTCGCCTGCGCCGCCGGTAGGGCGGGCCTCGTCAGGGGCCGCGCGGCAAACCGCGCCGGTTCCGCGCGGTTGCGGCCCGGGCCGATCCCGCCGATATCCGGGGCCGGCGCACCGGGCGCCGCGCACGCGAAAGCCGCGAGAGAGATGCCGGAGCTTCCCGAGGTCGAGACCGTGCGGCGGGGATTGGCGCCCGCCCTGGTCGGCGCGCGCTTCAGCCGCGTCACCCTGCGCCGGGCCAACCTGCGCTTCCCCTTCCCCGAGCGCTTCGCCGCCCGCCTCGAGGGCCGGACCGTCACGGGCCTCGCGCGCCGGGCGAAGTACCTCACCGCCGCGCTCGATTCCGGCGAGACGCTGGTCATGCATCTCGGCATGAGCGGCCGCTTCGACGTGGCCCTGCCCGACGGCAGCAACCTGTCGCCGGGGGATTTCTACCTCGAGGGCGCCCAGGGCACGCCCAAGCACGACCACGTGGTGATGGCGATGAGCACCGGCGCCACGGTGACCTACAACGACGCCCGCCGCTTCGGCTTCATGGATCTGGTCCCGAGCGCGGAGCTCGCGGCCTGCCGCCACTTCGCCCGGATGGGCGTGGAACCCCTCGACGGACTGACCGGGGCGGTGATCGCGCGGCTCTTCCGGCACAAGATCGCGCCGCTGAAGGCCGCCCTGCTCGACCAGCGCCTGATCGCGGGCCTCGGCAACATCTACGTGTGCGAGGCGCTGCACCGGGCGCGCCTGCATCCGGAGGCCCCGGCCGGGAGCCTCGCCCGGCCGGACGGGCGCCCGACGCCCGAGGCCAACGCCCTGGCCAAGGCGATCGTGCAGGTCCTCGAGGAGGCCGTGAAGGCCGGCGGCTCGACCCTGCGCGACTACGCCCACACGGACGGCAGCGCGGGCGCCTTCCAGCACGCCTTCCGGGTCTACGACCGGGTCGGCCTGCCCTGCAGCCGGCCGGGATGCGCCGGCGCGATCACCCGCATCGTGCAGGCCAACCGCTCGACCTTCTTCTGCGCCACCTGCCAGCCCCCGGGCTGAGCGCGCCGGCCGGCGCCTATCGCGCCGCGGAACGGCAATTTCGCCACAAACCCGACTAGGGTTAGAGCCCTCGACGTGCGCACCCGGTTGCGGGCAGCCGATCCCGGCCCGCGACGCGTGACGGGTCGCGCGGGCCCAGACAGGATCCCGATGTTCTTCCGCCGCTCAAAGACGCCCGCGCCCGAGACCACCGCGCAGGATCCGACGGACGAGCCCGCCCTGCCGCAGCGGCTGTCGCCGCGCTCGCCCGGCGAGGCGATCAAGCCGACGGTCGCGCCCCCGCCGCCGGAGAAGCCCGAGCGCGAGCGGAGCGGGCTCGTGGGCCTGATCAGCGGCGCCCTCACCTTCGCGGTCGTCATCGCCATCGCGGCGATGATCGGGATCACGCTGTTCCAGCGGCAGGTGCGCGAGCCGGGACCGCTCGCGGCCGACAAGGTCGTGGTCATCCCGACCCACAGCGGAACGGCCGAGATCGCCGAGACCCTCAAGCGCGAGGGCGTGATCGACCATACCGGCCTGTTCGAGTTCGCCGCCCGCTTCGGCGGCCGGCCGGCGCTGCGGGCCGGCGAGTACGTCTTCAAGGCGCACGCGAGCATCTCCGACGCGCTCGACACGATCGCCACGGGCCGGCAGGTCCAGCACGCCATCACCTTCCCGGAGGGCCTGACCTCCGAGCAGATCGTCAACCGCCTCAACGACAACGACGTGCTCGTCGGCGAGATCAACGAGATTCCCCCGGAGGGCTCGCTCCTGCCGGACACCTACAAGTTCGAGCGCGGCGCCACCCGGCAGCAGATCGTCAACCTGATGAAGGCCAAGCAGCGCGAGGTCCTGAACCAGATCTGGCTGCGGCGCAGCGCCGACGTGCCGGTGCGGACCCCGGCCGAGATGGTCACCCTCGCGTCGATCGTCGAGAAGGAGACCGGCCGCGCCGACGAGCGGCCCCGGGTGGCCGGCGTCTTCATCAACCGCCTCAACAAGCGGATGAAGCTGCAATCCGACCCCACGATCGTCTACGGGCTCGTGGGCGGGCGCGGCACCCTCGGCCGCGGCATCCTGCGCTCCGAGATCGACCGGCCGACCCCCTACAACACCTACGTGATCGAGGGCCTGCCGCCGGGCCCGATCGCCAATCCCGGCCGCGCCGCCCTGGAGGCGGTGGCCAACCCGTCCCGGACCAAGGATCTGTACTTCGTGGCGGACGGCACCGGCGGCCACGCCTTCGCCGATTCCCTCGAGGCGCACCAGCGCAACGTCGCCCGCTGGCGGGCGGTGGAGAAGAGCCGGCAGGCGCCGCCGGACGCCGTCGACAAGGTCGAGCCGGGCCCCGATCCGGCGACGCCCGGCCGCGCCTCGGCCTACGCGCCGGGCGGCGCCCCCGCGGGCAACGGGATCAACACCAACGCGGCCTTCGCCCTGGATACCGGCACGCCGGGCACGCGCGCCTTCGACGCCTCCGAGGGCACGCGCCTCGACCCGCTCAAGAACCGCACCTACGACCTGGGCTCGCCCAAGACGGTCCCGACCCTGAGCGAGCCGGCACCGGCGCCCCGGGGCCGCCGCTAGGCAGCGGCGCCGGCCGCGACGCCGTCGCGCCGGCCTCAGTGCGCCTTCGGATTCCGAGGACGCCGCGCCACGTCCGGAGGGCTGCCCGACAGGGAGGCCGCGATCTGGCGTCCCAGCTCATACAGCAGGGCCTCGAGCAGCGGCTGAACCCGAGCCGCCTCGTCGGGCCCGAGATCGCCGACCATTTCCCACAGGCGCATCGCGTAATCCGCCATCCGCTCGACCGCGGTACCCTGCTCGGCCGGGGCGCCGAGAAAGCCGGCCGGCGGCTCGAGCGGGCCGTCGATCCGGCTGTCGGTGATGTCGATCACGATGCCGCGGCCGTAGACGTGCCCGTCCGGGCGCCGCTCGAACCGGCCGCGCGCCAGGACCCAGCGCACGAGCCCCGGGGCGGGCACGATGCGGTGCTCCCAGGCGAAGAGGCCGCCTTCCTCGCGCACGCGGCGGCGCTCGCTCTGATCCCGGGCGAGATCCTCGGGGTGGAAGATCGCGGAGAGCTGCTCCCAGGAAATCCCCTCCGCCGCCTCGGCCTCGCTCAGGCCGAAGATCCGCGCCATCGTCGCATCGCCGCGCACCCAGCCCTCGTGCGGCGCATCCTCCCAGATGCCGACGCCCAGCGCGGACATCCCGAACGGCTTGAGCGCGGCCCACCCCAATACTGATCGCGGCATGCGCCATCCGAGGTCATGTGCAAACGTGCGAGATTTCGAGCACACCTTCACTGCCAAATGCAACGTCGGCCGCGCGACACGACAGCGGAAACGTGGCGAGCCCGACCGGGCGATGACGACGGGCGCGCGGCCGCGGTCACGGTCGCGGACAGCCATCCCCGGCCGGGCAAGGATCCCGGCGCGTCCCGGCCGCACCGCCCTACAGGGCCGAGCCTGCGGTCGCCTTGCACGGGTCGCGCGGTGCCGGTCGCGGCGCGACGGCGGCGACCGGCCTCTTCCCCTCGGAGAGATCCGTGCTACAGGCCCCGATCTTCGAGGAGACGGGGGTCGGCGTGGCCCAGATCGCGAGCATGACCGGTTTCGCCCGGACGGCGGGCAGTGCCGGACCGGTGCACTGGGCCTGGGAGGTCCGCAGCGTCAACGGGCGCGGCCTCGACGTGCGCACCCGCGTGCCGGCCGGCTACGACGGGCTCGGCGAGACCGCCCGCACCGCCCTGCAGAAGACCCTGACCCGCGGACAGTGCCAGCTGACGCTGACCCTCACCAAGCCGGAGACGACCGCGCGGGTGCGGATCAACGAGACGCTCCTGGCGAGCCTCGCCCAGGCGGTGGCCCGGGTGCCGGTCCCCGAGGGCGTGGCCCCCGCCACGATGGACGGGCTGCTCGGCGTGCGCGGCGTGATCGAGGTCGAGGACGAGGCGGCCGACACCGACACTCTCGCCCGGGATCTGGCCGCGGGCGTGGTCCAGCTGGTCGCGGATCTCGTCGAGGCCCGCCGCGCCGAGGGGCGCCAGCTCGAGCAGGTCGTCACCGGCCAGGTCGAGCGGATCGCCGCGCTGACCCAGGCGGCCGAGGAGAATCCGGCCCGCCAGCCCGAGGCCGTGCGGGCGCGCCTGGAGGCGGCCGTCGCGGCCCTCGGCGGCAGCGGCCTCGACCCGGACCGCCTGCACCAGGAGGCGATGCTGCTCGCCGGCAAGGCGGATGTCCGCGAGGAGCTGGACCGGCTCCGCGCCCACGTGGCGAGCGCCCGGGACCTGCTGGCGGCCGGCGGGGCGATCGGCCGGCGGCTGGACTTCCTGGCCCAGGAATTCGGCCGCGAGGCCAACACCCTGTGCGCCAAGGCCAACGATATAAGCCTGTCGCGGATCGGACTCGACCTGAAGGCCGTGGTCGAGCAGTTCCGCGAGCAGGTGCAGAACATCGAGTGATGCCGGGCACGATGCCGGATCGGGACGTGAGGATGCGGATGCGAAACGTCGGGGAGCCACGCGCATGACCGAGGCGGCCGGGAACGTCTCCGACTCGATCGCGCGGCGCGGGTTGATCCTGATCCTCTCCTCGCCCTCCGGGGCGGGGAAGACCACCCTGACGCGGGCGATCGCGCAGGATCCGAGCTGGGCGCTCGACCTGTCGATCTCGGTGACCACGCGGGGGCGGCGGCCCTCGGAGATCGACGGGCGGCACTACCACTTCATCGATCGCGAGGCGTTCGACGACCTGCGCAACCGCGACGACCTGCTCGAATGGGCCGAGGTCCACGGCAACTTCTACGGCACGCCCCGGCGGCCAGTGGAGAAGGTGCTCGGCTCCGGCCGGGACATGATCTTCGACATCGACTACCAGGGCACGCGGCAGGTTCGCTCCAAGCTCGCCCAGGACGTGGTGACGGTCTTCATCCTGCCGCCCAGCATGGCCGAGCTGCGCCAGCGCCTGGAGCGCCGGGCGGAGGATTCCGCCGAGACGATCGAGAAGCGTCTCGCCAACGCCCGGACGGAGATCCAGCGCTGGGTCGAGTACGACTACGTCATCGTCAACGACGACCTGCAGAACGCCTTCCGGGCCCTCCAGGGGATCCTGGCGGCCGAGCGTCTCCGGCGGGCGCGCCGCACCGGACTCGCCCCCTTCGTCGAGGGCCTGCTGGCCGAGACGCCGTGATCCGGCCCTAGCGACGGATCAGCACGACGCCGCCGATCAGGAGCGCGATCCCGAGGAGGCGCGGCAGGTCGACGGGCCGCTGCGCGAGGCCGAGCAGGCCGGCGTGGTCGAACAGCACCGAGGCGAGCATCTGGCCCGTGACCAGGAGGGCGAAGAAGGTCGCGGCGCCGAGCTTCGGGACGAGCAGGATCGCGAGGCCGATGAACACCGCGCCGAACAGGCCGCCGCTCCAGGTCCACCACGGGATCCGCTCCGCCGCGCCGGCGGTCGGCACCGGGTCGCGCAGGGCGGCGGCGAGGAGCGCCATGCAGGCGAGACCGACCGCGTAGCTGGAGACGCCCGCCCAGGACGCCGAGTCGAGGCCCGCGCGCAGATTCGCGTTCAGGATCTGCTGCAGGACGAGGCCGGCGCCCGCCAGCACGGCGAGCAGGGCGGAGAGCGCGAAGGCGAGCATTGCGGGACGGACCTCTCAGTCGGGACGGCGGGCGGCATTGACGCCCGTCCCGGCCGGTGCCGTCAAACGCCGCGCCGGCCCGCGTCCATGCGTTCCGGCATGCCGAGTCCCGCCCGTCGCGACTTCCGCGGCGTCGCGGCTGATGGTCCATCCGGGGGAGAGCGCGACGCCCTCGGCGGCGCCCGAACGGCTCAGGCAGCGGCCGGCAGGTCCGGGACCGGGCAGAGCCACGCGCGCATCGCCGCGAAGGTCGACACGGCCGCGCCGGTGAGCGCGGCCTCCGCGGCCGGGTCGTCGCCGAACGCGTCCAGGCGCGCGCGGAAGGCGGCCCACATCGCCCCCGCGGCGGGCCCGTGCGCCCGGTAATAGGCGAGCCCCGCGCCGGAGAATCCGTGCAGGCCGGCGATGTGCCGGCCGATCAGCTGCCCGCCGAGGGTCGATCCCTCCAGCACGTAGAGCGCGCCCGTGGCGGCGGCCGGCCCGTGGAGAGCCGGAGCGGCCGGCCGCGGGAGCGCCGCGACCGCGTCCGGACGGAGGCCGAGATGGTCGAGATCGGCCGCGAGGAGCGCGAGACGGCGCCGCGGCGCCAGGAACGGCTCGTCGGCGAGTCCCGATCCGATGGCCGCCTCCCAGACCGCGTGGAAGCCGTAGAGGCGCCCCAGCAGGTCCCGGTAGCCGTCGAGCGTCGCCACCCGCGCCTGCCAGTCGAGGGACACCTCCAGCGCCCGGTGGGCCGGATCGGTCGCGGCGCGCAGCCGCGCGTGCAGGCCGTCGCGGGACCTCACGCGGTGATCGTGAAGCAGGCGCCGGGATTGTTGGCGACGGTGAGCTTGGCGTTGATCTGGTCGAGCATCGCCCGGATCAGTTTCATGCCGAGGCCCGAGCCCTTGCTCCGCGCCTTGGCGTCGGCCCAGTCGTCGGGCAGGCCGGCCCCGTCGTCGCAGACGCGCAGCTGGACCTCGCCGGGGCCGGAGGCCGAGACGCTGACCTCGACACGGCCGCCGCCGGCCGGGTTCGCCGCGTACTTGAAGGCGTTGGTGACGAGTTCCGTGGCGATCAGCGAGAGCGCCACCGCCTTGCGGTAGGGCACCATCAGGCCGGGCTCCGCCGACATGTCGACCGCGTGCCCGTCGCCGGCCAGCCCCGCGAGGTCGTTGCACAGGCTCTCGATGGTCTGGCCGAGATCGACCTCGTCGAACCGATCCGCCTGGTACAGGCTGTCGTGCACCCGCGCGACGCTCATCACCCGCGCGGAGGTGTCGGCGAAGGCCTGCCGGGCCTCGCCGTCGGCGATCTGGCGCCGCTGCATCTGCAGGAAGGCCGAGACGATCTGCAGGGAGTTCTTGACCCGGTGGTCGATCTCCCGCGTGAGGAGATCCTTCTGCTCGAGCAGGCGCTCCTTCTCGGCGAGCAGGCCGGTGAGTTCGTCGATCTTGCGCCGCTGGCGCAACACGACGCCCTCGACCGCCTCGGCCAGGGAGCCGGCGAGCTGGACCTGCCATTCCGCGAAGGGCGCGGCGAAGCCGGTGCGCTCCTCGACCCAGCGCTCGAACGAGCGGCGGGGCAGCACCGCCACGGGACCGCTTCCGGCGAGGACGGGCTTGCGCGGGTCGCCGCCCCACGTGACCGTGCTGGGCACCTCGGGCCGGAACCACACCAGCAGGTTCTCGCGCGAATCGTCCACGAAGGCCGAGAGCAGGCCGCTGGCGATCTCGCGATGCGGCCCGGTCTCCGGATAGTCGGCGCTGAAGCTGTCGCTGCTGTAGACGACCTCGCCCTCCGGCACGCGCGCCCGCAGCCAGCCCGCGATCGCCGCCACCATCTCGGCCGGCGGCGTCCGTCCGATCAGCGTGACCCGCTCGCCGGAGACGATGCCGGCGCCGGTGGCGCTGAACAGGTCGAGCAGCGTCGTCGTCCCGGCGGTCAGGGCGGCGACGAAGTCGTCGGATCGGGTCAGGCCGCGCACGAGGCGTCCCTCGACGTCGAGATGCGCCTGCCGCTCGGCCCAGAGCCGGCGCGACTCGATTTCCTCCACCCGCATGGCGAAGGCGTCGGTGAGCACCGTGGCGGCCGCGCGCGTCTCCGGCGTGACGTAGTGCGGGCGGCGATGGTGACCGATCATCAGGCCCCAGAGCCGTCCCTCGACCATGATCGAGATCGACATCGAGCCGTTCACGCCGAGGTTGCGCTGGTACTCCAGGTGGATCGGCGAGAGCGTGCGGTGCTGGGCGAAGGTCAGGTCGATCGGGCCGTTTCCGGCCCCGGGCGCCGCGACCAGCCCGACCGGGACGCTGTCGCGGTCGATGACGAAGCGGCTCTTGGCCTTGGTGTAGAGGGCCCGGGCCTGGGCGGGAATGTCGGAGGCGGGAAAGCGCAGGCCCAGCAGGCTGCGCGACCAGCCGGGCACCTTGTCCTCCGCCACGGCCTCGCCGTTCCAGTCCACGTCGAAGCGGTAGACCAGCACCGCCTCGAACCCGGTGAGGGCGCGGATCTCGAGGGCCGCGATCCGGGCGGCCTCCGCCAGGGTTCCGGCCTCGCGCAGGCGCCCCACGGCGAGTTCGGTGTCGACTTGGCTCGCCGTGGCGAAATCGTCGGCCGAATCCGGCTCCAGCTCGAGCTCGACGATGACGCGGCCGGCATGGGCGTGGGCGACGGCGTGGTAGGCGGCGCCGCGGTCCGGGATGGTCAGGGTCCGGCGCATGGAGGCGCCGTCGGTGAGTGTCCCGCTCGCGAGCCGGGCGCGGATCGCCGCGACGAACTCCGCCGGCAGCACGTCCGCCAGGGGCCGGCCCGCCAGCGGCGGCTCGATCGGGTCGATGATCTCGCCGACATTGGCCGAGTAGGCCGCGACCAGGAGAGTTCCGGCATCGGCCGCGAGCATCACGGCGTTGGGCTGGATCGAGCCCGGAATGTGGATCGGCTCGCGCTCGCAGATGCTGGCATCCACGGGCTCGGCGCGCACCCGCTGGCCGATCGCCGCCAGGACCGCCTCGCGCGACAGGTCGGCCCCGAGGCTCTCGACGGGATCGATGGTCAGCCACGTCACGGGGCGCAGGCCGCCGATCTGGCCGTGACGCATGTGGATCCGGGCCCGGAGCGGCTGCGGCAGCCGGCCGAAGACGTAGTCGAAGGTCTCGTCCAGGGCACCGCGGCGCGCGCCCGCCAGGAACCGGCCGCGGAAGCTCGGCACGTTCGTGCCGGGCATCACGTCGCGGAAATAGTCGCGCCCGAGGACGGCCTCGCGCGACAGCCCGGAGATCGCGCTCGCGCCCTCGCTGAAGGCCACGACGGTGCCGGCCGGGTCGAGGCCGATCACGCCCTGGTCCAGGCGGTCGAGCGCGTCCGGCGCGATGGCGTCGAGATCGACGTCCGTATCGGGGATCTGACTGGGCGGCATCAGGAACGAAACCGGCGTATTCAGCGGGGTATGGCGACCGAAATGGCCGAGCGCAATGCTTGTGATATCGGCAAGATCAACGCCTCAGCTTCTCTGTATCATCTTAGACATAATACTAGTCAGCCCTTCTTCAACCGTAGGATGATATACCGGCCGGTCTTGCACGGCCTGGGCCGTTTTCTCGTCGGCGACGGCGTAGGTGAGCAGGTGCGCGAGGTGTTCCACCGCCGGCCCGAGCATCTCGCCGCCGAGCAGTCGCCCGGACCGATCGGCCCAGATCCGCATGCCGCCGCGGTTCAACCCCTCCACGCGGGCGCGCCCCTGATCCGAGAAATCCAGGGCGCCGACAATCCGTCGATCGTCCTCCGGGTCGTAGGGCGCGCCGATCACCGCCGCCTGGGGATGGGTGAAGACCATCGCGAGGCGCGTCCACGGCTCCGGGGTCGCGACCGGGCGGCCCGCCGCGAGGGCTGCCGCGTTGGCACCCGCGATCCCACCCTGGCGGCTCGCCTCGTGCAGCACCGGCCTCCAGCCGTCGACGTCGCCCGCGATCAGGATCGGTGCCCCCGCGCAGACGAGGCTGCGCCGGTCGAAAGCCGGCAGGCCCTCGGGCTCGAGGCATAGACCGGTCGCCTCGAGCCGGAGGGCCTCCAGATTGGGAGAACGGCCGGCGGCGGCCAGCACCCGCGCCGCCCGCGTGGTCCGCTCGCGGCCGGCGCGGTCGGTCCAGTGGAGACACACGCCGTCGCCTTCCGGAACGGCCTTCCGAAGCTCGGCGCCGAGGTGGAGATCCAGCTCCGCGCCGAAGATCGCGGCGGCCTGCCCGGCGAGGTCGGGCTCGGTCAGGCCGGCGACGGTGTCGCCCGCGTCGATCACCGTGACGGCGACGCCGAGCCGCGCCATCGCCTGCGCGATCTCGATTCCGACGGCTCCGGCACCGAGGACCGCCAGCGAAGCCGGGAGGTCGGGGATCTCGAAGAGGATGTCGGTGGTGAGGACGAGCGCGCCGAGGCCGCGCAGAGGCCCGGGGACGATCGGGCTCGATCCCGTGGCGATGACCGCCGCCCGGAAGCGGATCCGGGTCGCGTCGTCGACCAGGAGGGTACGGTCGTCCTCGAACCGGGCCGTGCCGTCGAGGCGCTCGCCGTCGGGGAGATCGTCGAGGCCGTCGAGGACACTGCCGACGAACCGGTCGCGCTCCGCGCGGAGGCGCCGCAGCACGGCGGGCCCGTCCACCGCGACCTCCGGAACCCGGATGCCGAACAGGTCCGCGGTGCGCGCCGCGTGGGCGGCAGCGCCCGCGGCGATCAGGAGCTTCGAGGGCATGCAGCCGACCCGCGCGCAGGTCGTCCCGCCGGGCCCGCGCTCGATCAGCACCGAACGCGCCCCAGCCGCCGTCGCGGCGCGATGGGCCGCGATGCCGGCGGTCCCGGCACCAATCACCGCCACGTCGTAGTCGAGTTCGCGCATCAGCATCCCGGACCGTCCGCCGGGGCCAAAGCGTCACGGCTCAGGTTCGTTCCGCCTGCGCGCTCACGTCTCAGCCCGACCTGCACCGGCCGGAGCCCCGCGCCGGCCCGCCCGGGCGGCGCGGAGCCGGGATGTCAGGCGCTGCGGCCGGGGGCCGTCCCGCCGAGGTGGAAGACCCGGTGCGGGATCAGCTCGCCGCGCTCCACTTCGCCCACGGCGACCAGGATGCCGGCGCAGGTCGCGAAGGCCTTGCCCTCGACGGGGGCGTCGCGGCCCCGCAGGATGACCGGCTGCCCCCGCATCAGGCGCAGGCCCAGATCGCGCGACACCGCGACCTCCGGGATGGAGTCGAGGGCCGTCTCCACGGGGCGCAGGTAGGCGAGGGCGGCCTCGGGGCTGCCGTCGGTCAGGGCCGAGACCGCGCAGGCCTCGGCCTCCGAGAAGGGCCCGACGCGGGTCCGGCGCAGGGCGGCTACGTGGCCGTAGCAGCCGAGCATCCGCCCGAGGTCGCGGGCCAGCGCCCGCACGTAGGTGCCCTTGCCGCACTCGGCCTCGATCACAGTGCGCTCGCCGTCGTGCTCGACCACCGCGAGCCGGTCGATCTGCACCGGCCGGGCGACCAGCTCCACGGTCTCGCCTTCGCGGGCGAGGTCGTAGGCACGCTCGCCCTGGATCTTGATGGCGGAGTAGCGCGGCGGGACCTGCTCGATCGCCCCCACGAAGGCCGGCAGCGCCGCCTCGACCGCCGCCCGGTCCGGGCGGGCATCGCTCGTCGCGACGGGGCGCCCCTCGGCATCGTCGGTGTCGGTCTCGATGCCCCACTGGACGGTGAACCGGTAGGCCTTGCGGCCGTCCATCACGAACGGGACGGTCTTGGTCGCCTCGCCGAGGGCGATCGGCAGGATGCCGGAGGCCAGCGGGTCGAGGGTGCCGGCATGGCCGGCCTTCTTGGCGTTGAAGGCGCGCTTCACCACCGCGACCGCGTGCGTCGAAGTCATGCCGACATGCTTGTCGAGGATCACCCAGCCCGAGACGTCCCGGCGCTTCGGCCGGTCGGGACGCGGCCCGCGCTGAGGACGGCGCCCCTCCGGCCCGCGGCGCTCAGCGCTCGGCAGGGGAGCCTGGCGCTCGGCCGGCGGCAAATCTTCCATGGAAACCGTCATGTCCGCGTGTCCCCCGGGGTCGATGCCCCGTCCCTTTCTGCTTGGTATCGGGACTCAATGCCCCGTCCCGGTCTCCGGTTCGTCGTCCTCGGGCGCGGAGTCGAGGTCGCGCTGGACCCGCTCGTCCCGCAGCAGCCTGTCGATGCGCGCCGCCTCGTCGAAGGTCTCGTCCCGCCGGAACCGCAGCTCCGGCGCGAATTTCAGGTTCACCCGTCGGGCCACCGCCTGGCGCAGCACCTTCCGGTGGCGCTCCAGAGCGGCGATCACAGGCGCCTCGTCGAGGCCGCCGAGCGGCATCACGTAGGCGGTAGCGAGCTTCAGGTCCGGCGACATCCGCACCTCCGGCACGGTCACGACATGCGTGCCGAGCACCGGATCCTGGATGTCGCCCCGCTGGAGCACCTCGGCGAGCGCGTGCCGCACGAGTTCGGCCACGCGCTGCTGGCGCTGCGAGGGGCCGGTGGAGGTCGGTTTCTGAGCCATTCTGTCTCGGGCCGGCCCGCCGGAGCGGTCGGCGCACGTCCTGAAAAAGAAAAGACGGCCGCGGCAGGTGCCGCGGCCGCCCTGTCCGGATGAGTCCGGAGCGTCAGAGGGTGCGGCGGATCTCCTCGACCCGGTAGCACTCGATCACGTCGCCCGCGCGCATGTTCTCGAAGTTCTCGAAGGCCATGCCGCACTCCTGGCCGGAGGTGACTTCCTTCGCGTCGTCCTTGAACCGCTTGAGCGTCTTGAGCTTGCCCTCGTGGATCACGACGCTGTCGCGGATCAGGCGGACATGGGCGCCCCGCTCCACGATGCCGTCGGTGACGCGGCAACCCGCGACCTTGCCGACCTTCGAGACCTCGAAGACCTCCTGGATCGTGGCCTCGCCCAGACGCTCCTCGCGCAGCGTCGGCGGCAGCATCCCCGACAGCGTGGCTTTGATGTCGTCCACGAGGTCGTAGATGATGTTGTAGTACCGGATCTCGATGCCGGCCCGCTCGGCGGCCTCGCGGGCCTCCTTGTGGGCGCGCACGTTGAAGCCGATGACGACCGCCTTCGAGGCCTGCGCCAGGGTGATGTCCGACTCGGTGATGCCGCCGACACCGGCCAGAAGGATGCGGGCCGCGACCTCGTCGTTGCCGAGCTTCTCCAGCGCGCCCGAGATCGCCTCGACCGAGCCCTGCACGTCGCCCTTGATGACGACCGGCAGCTCCTTGCGGCCGGCACCTTCCTTGAGGTCGCGCATCATGTCGACCAGCGAGCGGTTGGCACCGCCGGTCCGCGCGTTCTGGCGCTCGCGCTTCTGACGGGCGCGGTACTCGGTGACCTCGCGGGCGCGGGCCTCGCTCGGCACCACGATCACACGGTCGCCGGCGTCCGGCGTGCCGTTGAAGCCCAGCACCTCGACCGGAACCGAGGGGCCGGCGTACTGCACGTTCTCGCCCAGATCGTCGATCAGGGCGCGCACACGGCCCCACTCAGCGCCCGCCACGACGATGTCGCCGGTGAACAGGGTGCCGCGCTGGACCAGAACCGTAGCCACAGGGCCGCGGCCGCGGTCGAGCTGGGCCTCGATGACCGTGCCCTCGCCGTCGCGCTTCTCGTTCGCGCGCAGATTCATGATCTCGGCCTGGATCTGGATACCCTCCAGAAGCTGCGGCAGGCCGGCGCCGGTCTTGGCCGAGACCTCGAACTCGAGGGTCTCACCGCCCATCGACTCGACCTGGATGTCGTGCTGCAGCAGCTCCGTCCGGACCCGCTCCGGCTTGGCATCCGGCTTGTCGATCTTGTTGACCGCGATGATCATCGGGACACCCGCCGCCTTGGCGTGCTGGATGGCCTCAATGGTCTGGGGCATCACGCCGTCATCGGCCGCGACCACGATCACCACGATGTCGGTGACCTTGGCGCCGCGGGCGCGCATCGACGTGAACGCCGCGTGGCCGGGCGTGTCGATGAAGGTGATCATGTCGCCGGACGGCGACGCGACCTGATAGGCGCCGATGTGCTGGGTGATGCCGCCGGCCTCGCCCTCGACCACGTTCGCCTTGCGGATCGCGTCGAGCAGCGACGTCTTGCCGTGGTCGACGTGTCCCATGATGGTGACCACCGGCGGACGGGGATCGAGATCCTCCTCCAGATCCGGCTCGTCGGAAGACAGGCCCTCCTCGACGTCGGACTCGGCGACGCGGCGCACCGTGTGGCCGAGCTCCTCGGCGATGAGCTGGGCGGTGTCCGAGTCGATCACGTCGGTGATCTTGTGGATCTGGCCCTGCTTCATCAGCAGACGGATCACGTCCACGGCCCGCTCCGACATGCGGTTGGCGAGTTCCTGGATGGTGATCGTCTCGGGGATTGTCACCTCGCGGGACAGCTTCTCCTTCTGCTCCACGTGGCCGCGGCCGCTCATCCGCTGCTGGCGGCGGCGGAACGAGGCGACGGAGCGCGTGCGCTCTTCCTCGCCCGAGGTCGCGTTGGCGATGGTCAGGCGGCCGCGGTTCCGGTCGCCGCCCGGAGATTTCGGGGTCTTCGGCGGCGCGATGATCTTGAGCGGCATGCCGGGACGGCGGATCACCCGCTTGGTCTCGGACTCGTCCTCGTTGGTCTGGGCGCCGCGACCGGCGGGGCGCGCCGCGGCCGCCGCGCCGGCGGGACGCGCGGCGGTCGCCGGCGTCGCGCTCTTCTCGGGCTCGGGCGCCGGGGCCGGACGGGCCATGAAGTTGAGGTCGCGTGGCTTGCGCGAATCGGCCGTGATGGTCTTGCGCGGCTCGCCCGTGGAGGGGCGCGGCGTCAGCGGCGGGCGCGGCGCGGCCGGAGCCGCAGCGGGCGCCGCCGGACGCGCGGCGGCCGGACGGGCCGCCTCGGGTTGGCGGGCCGGCGCGGCCGCAGGGCGCGCGGGCGCCGCGGCGGGACGGGCGGCGGCCGGCTGGGCCGGCGCCTCGGCCGGGCGGGCCGGCGTCGCGACAGGTGCAGCGGCAGCGGGTGCGGGCGCAGCGGCCTGCGCCTCGGCGGCCTTGGCGGCCTCAGCCGCCGCGGCGGCGGCGGCCGCAGCCGCGGCTTTGCGCTCCTCGTCCTCGCGACGGCGGGCCTCGGCGGCCTCGCGCTCGCGGCGGGCCTGCTCCTCGGCCTCGCGGCGGCGCGCCTCGGCTTCCGCCTCGGCCTTCCGACGGGCCTCGGCCTCGCGGCGCTGGGCGTCGGCGAGGGCGGCGGCGCGGGCGGCGCTCTCCTGCTCGCTCAGGGTGCGCAGGACGACGCCCGAGGCGGCGCGCTGCGCCGGACGCGGCGGCTGCGCCGTCGGTGCGGGGGCCGCCGGGCGCGGTGCGGGCGCAGGCTCACGGGCGGGGGCGGCCGGTGCCGCACCGATGACGCGGCGCTTCACCGTCTCGACCACGACCTGCTTGGAGCGGCCATGGGAGAAGCTCTGACGCACGGTGCCCGCCTCGATCGGCCGCTTGAGGGAGAGCGGCTTCGGGGAAGTCCGATTCAGAGTCTTGTCGCCCGGGTTGTTCGTATCGCTCATTCAGCCTGAACCCTGAGGGTTTCCATCGTCCCGTGAACCGACACCCGGTGGCGCCGGTCAAAATAGTCCTGCGTCGTCAACGTGAGGCTTCGTCGACCCCGCCGATTCGGGCTGGATCGGGCTCCCCGGTCGCCGCGGCGGCGCCCTCGAAGGAGCGTAGCCGACGCCAACGCGACAGGCAGCCGGCGGCTCCGGCTCCTGCGACGAGCGCAGCGTGTATCACATGATCCCGACCTAAGGCCATGTCCAATTCGTCCTCGGACAGGTCATCGATGATCGGGATCCTTGACATGGCGTCACCGTGGCGCCTGTGCAAGGCCGACGCGATCTTCCGCCGGCCGTCCGGACTCGCCTCGGCGGCGTGAATCACCGCGATGGCGCCGGGCTGGCCGCCGATCGCCGCCTCGACCTTCGAGAAGCCCGCGACCACGCAGCCCGCCTTGTTGGCCATGGCGATGGCCTGCCGCAGGTCCTCCCGGAGTCCCGCGACGATCCGGTCCGGCAGGTCGGGTGCGGCCGGTGTCGGCCCCTTGAACGCCCGCGCGAACAGGTTCTTGCGCACCGCGGTGGCGACCGCCTCGCGGCGGGCGCTGACCCAGGCGCCGCGGCCCGGCAGCTTGGCACGCAGGTCGGGCACGACGCTGCCGTCCGGCCCGCGCACGAACCGGATCATCGCGTCCGGCGCCTGCGCGACGCGCGTGACGATGCAGGTCCGCTCGGGCAAGCGGCGGCCGGGGCCGGCATCGAGCCCCCCGGCCTCCAGCCCGTCCTCGGGCGGGGTCGTGTCGACCGCGACCATCGCGCCTCCGCCGGCTCTCGGCTCAGGCCTCGGCCTGCGCGGGGGCGGTCTCTTCGCCCTCGGCCGCCTCGGCACCCTCCTCGGCCCCTTCCTCGGTCTCCGGCTCCGGCAGAGCCTCGATCCAGCCGGCCTTCAGGCGGGCGGCCATGATCAGGGCCTCGGCCTCGGCGCGGGACAAGTCGAACCCGTCGAGGTAGCCGGCGTGGCGCACGGCGTCGGGACCGCGGCCCTCGGTGTAGCCGACGAGGTCGTCGGTGGCGCAGCCCGCCAAGTCCTCGACGGTCTTCACGTCGTTCTCGCCGAGCGCGACCATCATGGGCGTGGTGATGCCCTCGATCTCGCGCAGCTCGTCGGACACGCCGAGCTCGGTGCGGCGGGCGTCGTGCGCCTGCTCGATCCGGGCGAGGTGGTCCTGGGCGCGGGCCTGGATCTCGGTCCCAGTCTCCTCGTCGAGCCCCTGGATGCCGGAGAGCTCCTGGATGTCGACGTAGGCGATCTCCTCGACGTTGCGGAAGCCTTCCGCCGCGAGCAGCTGGCCGACCGTCTCGTCGACGTCGAGCGCCTCCATGAACACCTGGGTCCGCTCGGCGAACTCCTTCTGGCGGCGCTCCGATTCCTCGGCCTCAGTCAGGATGTCGATGTCCCAGCCGGTGAGCTGCGAGGCGAGGCGCACGTTCTGGCCCCGGCGGCCGATCGCCAGCGAGAGCTGGTCGTCCGGCACCACCACCTCGATGCGGTCGGCCTCCTCGTCGAGCACCACCTTCACCACCTCGGCGGGCTGGAGGGCGTTGACGATGAAGGTCGCCTCATCCTCCGACCACGGGATGATGTCGATCTTCTCGCCCTGGAGCTCGCCGACGACGGCCTGAACGCGCGAGCCGCGCATGCCCACGCAGGCGCCGACGGGGTCGATGCTGCCGTCGCGGGAGATCACCGCGATCTTGGCGCGCGAGCCCGGATCGCGGGCCACCGCCTTCACCTCGACGATGCCGTCGTAGATCTCCGGCACTTCCTGGCCGAACAGCTTGGCCATGAACTGCGGGTGCGAGCGCGACAGGAAGATCTGCGGCCCGCGCACTTCCGAGCGCACGTCGAACAGGTAGGAGCGGATGCGGTCGCCCGGCCGGAAGGTCTCGCGCGGGATCATCTCGTCCCGTCGGACGATGCCCTCGCCGCGGCCGAGATCGACGATGACGTTGCCGTACTCGACGCGCTTCACGATGCCGTTGAGGATCTCGCCGATGCGGTCCTTGTACTCGTCGAACTGGCGGGCGCGCTCGGCGTCGCGGACCTTCTGGACGATGACCTGCTTGGCCGACTGGGCGGCGACGCGGCCGAAATCGAAGGGCGGCAGGGTGTCGGAGATCACGTCGCCGACCAGCGCGCCCGGGTTGTAGCGGCGGGCCTGGTCGAGGGTGATCTCGCGGGCGTCGTTCTCCACCTGATCGACGACCAGGAGGTGGCGCGAGAGGCGGAGCGCCCCGGTCTTCGGGTCGATCTCGGCGTGAACGTCGGTCTCGGCGCCGTAGCGGGAGCGGGCGGCCTTGGCGATCGCCTCCTCCATCGCGTCGATCACGATGGAGCGGTCGATCACCTTCTCGCGGGCGACCGCGTCGGCGATCTGGAGGAGTTCGAGCCTGTTGGCGCTGACGACGGCCATCGGTGTCGGTCCTTCTCTTCCGTCAAATCTTCGGGCCGGCCGCCGGGCAGCCGACGCGGGGGTCTCAGTGCAGGGAATCGCGGTCCTTGAGCCGGGACGCCTTGGTCACGACCGGCTTCTTGGGGCCGGTTCGGGCCTGTTTCTGGGGCTTGGCCGCGGGGCTGGCCTTCCGGGGCCCCTTTGGCTGGAAGGGCGCCCGCGCAGGCGACGACGCGCTCTCCGCGGCGACCTCTTCGTCCTCGGCCTCTTCGGCCTCGTCGGCCTCGTCCGCGGCGGGCGGCCCGCCGCGGCGGAGCGATTCGCGGATCAGCTCGTCGGTGAGGACGAGATGGGCCTCGGCGAGGTCCTTCAGCGGCAGGTCGATGCGGCTCGGCAGCCCTTCCTTCACGTCGGGCAGGTCGATCGGGACGGTCGTCCCCGTCGGATCGGGCGCGCCCAGGATGCCGCGGAACCGCTTGCGCCCGTCCAGCGGCGGGCTCAGCTCGACCTTCGCCTCGTAGCCCGCCCAGCGGGCGAAGTCCGAGACCCGGACCAGCGGCCGGTCGATGCCGGGCGAGGACACTTCGAGGTTGTAGGCGCCGCCCACCGGATCGTCGACGTCGAGGATCGGCGAGATCGCGCGGCTCACCGCCTCGCAATCGTCGATCGTGAAGGTGCCGTCCGGCCGCTCCGCCATGATCTGCACGGTGCAGCCGTTGACGTTGGACATCCTCACCCGGACCAGCCGGAAGCCGAGGCCCGCGAGCGGCCCCTCGATCGCCTGCGCGACGCGCGCGGCGACCCCGGCCTCGCGGACGAGGCGCTTCTCGGACAGATCCGCTTCAATCTCGGACGACATGGATGTTCAGCGCGCAACCTTCGCGGCGTCCTGCCTGGCCGCCCGCGGCGTGGGGCCTCGTGCGGCGAGAGGGTGTGCGGCGAAAAAAAAGAGCGGACCCGGTGGGGCCCACTCCCGAACCGCAGCCTCTCGACTGCCATCAGAACTGTTGAGAGCTAGATAGCGGTCCCGCGCCCGGAGCGCAAGGCGGATCCGTCGCACGGCGCCACCCTGTCCTTCCCGATCCTGGCCGCATCCTGAGGTGCCGGAGCGCTGCGGAGGCCTCGAAGGAGGATTCCAGATACCGCTGAGAGCCCCGGAAGTCGCCTTCGAGGCTCGCTGCGCTCGCACCTCAGGATGAGGGGATTGGCTAGAGATCGGCCGCGCTTCAGCCGCTCCTCGGCACACGCCCCTCGAGCGGATAGGCCGGATCGTTGTAGCCCGGCGTGGTCGGGTGGCCGGCGGCGACGAATCCGTCGACGAGGGCCTCGTCCTCCGGCGTGAAGGCGTAGTCGAGGGCGCCGAGATATTCCTGCCACTGCGCCTCCGTCCGCGGCCCGGCGATGACACCGGTGACGAGGCGGTTGTTCAGCACCCAGGCGGTGGCGAACTGGCCGGCCGTGATGCCGCGGGCCTCGGCGTGCTCCTTCAGGGTCCGGGCGATGCGCAGGGATTCCGGGCGCCACTCGGTCTGCATCATCCGGGCGTCCTGGCGGCCGGCGCGGGACTCGGCCGGCGGCGGCGTGTCGGGATCGTACTTGCCGGTGAGCACGCCGCGGGCGAGCGGCGAGTAGGGCACGACGCCGAGCCCGAAATGCGCGCAGGCCGGCAGGTGCTCGGTCTCGGGCATCCGGTTGAAGGCGTTGTAGTAGGGCTGGCTCACCACCGGCCGGTCGATCCCGGCCTCGTCGCAGAGCCGGCAGATCTCGGCGACCCGCCAGGACCGGTGATTCGAGACGCCGAAATGGCGGATCTTGCCCGCCCGCACGAGGTCGGCGATCGCCCGGACCGTCTCGGCGAGCGGCGTGTCGTGGTCCTCCTTGTGGAGGTAGTAGACGTCGATGACATCCGTGCCGAGGCGGCGCAGGCTGTCCTCGGCGGCCCTCATCACGTGGACCCGCGAGAGGCCGC
Organism: Methylobacterium sp. PvP105; assembly: GCF_017876975.1. Classification (NCBI taxonomy): domain Bacteria; kingdom Pseudomonadati; phylum Pseudomonadota; class Alphaproteobacteria; order Hyphomicrobiales; family Methylobacteriaceae; genus Methylobacterium; species Methylobacterium sp. PvP105. The sequence goes on from NZ_JAGIPA010000001.1 coordinate 5,141,607, forward strand.
GGTCGTTGACGCCGGGCCCGGTCGGGTTGGCGACCTTGGTGGCCAGGACCCAGGCGTCGCGCTCGGCCTTGATCGCCCGGCCGGTGATCTCCTCCGACCGGCCCTCCGTGTAGACGTTGGCCGTGTCGATGAAGTTGATCCCGGCCTCCCGGGCGCTGGCGACGACGCGGCCGGCCGTGGCCTCGTCGGTGGGGCCGCCGAACATCATCGTGCCGAGGCAGATCGGCGAGACCTTGAGGCCGGAGCGGCCGAGCGTGCGGTACTGCATGGGATCCTTCCAACCTCCGTCGTCCCGCTATCTCGCCGCGGGAACGGCGCGGTCAACCACAACACAGGTCAACGCCGCCCTGTAACCTGCGCCCGCCCGCGGCGAACCGACCCGTGACGGCACCGATGGCCCGGGCAGCCGTTCCCGCCGGTGGCCCGTTCCGCCGGCGCGGCGCCGTCGTCCACCGCGAAGCTTCCGTTCGGACCCATGATCGATCGCTTGGCCGCTCACCTCGGCATCCCGCTCCCCTGGCTCGACCGGGCCGGCCGTCTCTCCTGGCTGAAGCTCGCGGTGTTCGCGGGCTGCGTCGCGCCCGCGCTCTACCTCGCGGCCGCCTACCGGCTCGACGCCCTCGGGGCGAAGCCGATCACCGCCCTGATCCACGCCACCGGCGAGTGGGCCGTGCGCTTCCTGCTCTTCTCGCTGGCGATCTCGCCGCTGCGGCGCCTCGCGGACTGGCCGAAGGTCATCGTCGTGCGGCGCATGCTCGGCGTCACCGTCATGGCCTACGCGGTGGCCCACCTCACCCTCTACGCCGTCGACCAGAATCTGATCCTCACCAAGGTGATCTCGGAGATCGCGCTCCGGCTCTATCTGACGATCGGCTTCGTAGCCCTGGTCGGCTTGATCGCCTTGGGGTTGACCTCCACGGACGCGGCGATCCGCAATCTCGGCCCGAACTGGAACCGCCTGCACCGCCTCACCTACACGATCGCCGTGGCGGCCCTGGTCCACTACTTCCTGCAGTCAAAGATCGATGTCACCGACCCGGTCTTCTCGGCCGGCCTGTTCCTGCTGCTGATGGGCTGGCGTGTGATGCGGCGCTTCCGGTGGCCGGAGCGGCCCTGGTCGCTCCTCCTCCTGGCGATCGTCGCCGGGCTCGCGACCGCCGGGCTGGAAGCCGCCTGGTACGGCCTCGCCAGCGGTGTTCCGGCCAACCTCGTCCTCGCCGCCAACCTGGACTTCTCCGGCCCGATCCGGCCGGCCTGGTGGGTGCTGGCCGTCGGCCTGTCGTTCCCGCTCGTGGCGCTCGCGCGCGGCCCGCAGGCCCGCACCGCCGGCCCGGCATCGCGCGGGCAACCGGGCCCCACGCCCCGCCGGGACGCTGTCCGGAGTGCCGTGCGGGAGCCTGTCCGGGAGCCCTTGTCGCCGCCGGCGTGATGCCGCAGAACCCGCTCCCGGTCCTCCGCCGCCGGCGGCCCCGGGCCCAGCGGAGCTTTCGAGACGCCATGCGCGGCACGCCTCTCCTGATCGCGGGCTTGCTCGCGCCGAGCCTCGCCTTCGCGACGCCCCCCGCAACCCCGCCCGCGAAGCCGGCCGCCAAGGCCGCGCCCGCCGCGCCGCCCTTGGCCGCCGCGCCGGCCGCCGCGGCCTGCACGCCGCCCGAGCCGCCGCCGGCCTCCGCGCGCCCGGCCAAGCCGGCGCTGCCGCCGAAGCCCGCCTGCCTCGACGCCAAGGAGGGCTGCCCGGGCTGGGAGGCCTACAGCTACAACGACGCGATCAAGGCCTATAACCTGCAGGCGCAGGCCTTCCGGCCGATCGCCGAGGCCTACCTGCAGAAGCTCAACGCCTACGTGAAGGCGAGCGCGGACTACGCCCAGTGCGAAGTGAACGCGATGCAGAAGTAGCCGGCTGAACGTCAGCCGACACGGCGACTCGGGGGCGGTTCAGGCGCCCGGTCGCACCCTCCGGCGATGATGGCCGCGATCCCCGCGCGCCCGCCCACGCCGAGGCCACCGTGCCCGCTCGTCGACTCCTCGTCCGAACCGGTTTCTGCGCCCTGCTCCTCGCCGCCGGCCCGGCCCTGGCCGCCGATTTCGACGGCCCGTACCCGCCGCCGCACGGCTACGGCGGCCCCGCTCAGGAGGACGAGCCGGAGCGCCGGCCACCGCCGCCCCCGCCTCCTCCGGGCCCGAGGCCCGAGCCCGAAGTTCGAGGGCCCCGCTTCACCGCTGTGCCCCCCGAAGCGTCCCCGGAAGCGTACCCGGAAGCGTGCCGGGAATTCGTGCGGCGGCGCTTCGGTCCGGACGGGGAGCCGGTGCTGCGGCGGGTGCGGGTCTGCGACGAGCCGGTCGTCGACCGCGGGCCGCCGCCTCCGCCCCCGGAGGACATCCCACCCCGCCGCTGGGGCGGGCCGCGCTGGTAGCGCGGGGCCCGGCTCAGATCCGGGCCGGCGCCTTCCTGAGTGCGGCCGCGAAGGCCTTGAGCTGGCGGTTCAGATCCGCCAGCTCGTTCAGCGCGATGGTCTTGTGGCCGTCGCGGACCGCGCGCTCGATATCCTCGACCTGCAGGTCGACGAGGCGGCGGATGGCGGTGGCGACTTGTTGTCGGGTCATCGATTCGAGCGTCTCGTCCGAGCGTCCTGGCGGGCCTCAACGGACGGCCGGTACACGGCCGTCGACACGTTTCGGTGATAGGCCGGTAGGCTTAACCGATGGTGTCCGCGGCCCCGCCGTGCACAGGGGATCGGGCCCCGGCCGAGGCCCTAGCGGCGCTCGCGCATCTCGGTCCGGCGCATCGGCATCGCGTCGATCGTGGCGAACAGCCTCTGCGGCGCGATCGGCGCCGCTGCGGTGATCTTGGCGCCCCCGTCCTTGCCGATCAGGACCGCGCGGAAGCTGTCCGCGGGGAGGCCGAGGCGCTCGCGCAGGGTTCGCGCCTCCGCCCCGGAACCGACCGCTTCCAGCACCACGAGGTCGCGCTCGGCGACACCGGCGCGGACCGAGGCCAGCGCCGCCCGCTGCGCCCGGAGCTGAGCGTCCCCGGCCTCGGGCGCCGACAGGACCAGGACCCGCGCCCGGTCGCGATAGCCGTCGAGGGGCCCGGCCGGGGCAGCCGCCGCCGCCATGGCTGTCGTGGCTGCCAGTCCGAGTCCCAGTGCCGTCTCCCGCATGCCGACGCTCCGCGCTCCCGAGTCGGGACAACGCGCGACTCGTCCGCGCGATCACGGCGGCGCCTTTGCCTCCCGGGCCCGGCGCCCCAGATCGGAGCGGGAGCCAGTTTCCGGGAGTCCGCCATGACCACCGCCATGAACCGCCGCATCGTCCTGGCCTCGCGCCCGCACGGCGAGCCGCGGCCCGAGAATTTCCGCCTGGAAGAGGTGCCGGTGCCGCAGCCCGGACCCGGCCAGGTCCTGCTGCGCACCCGCTGGCTGTCCCTGGACCCCTACATGCGCGGCCGGATGAGCGACGCGAAATCCTACGCGGCGCCGGTCGAGATCGGCGCGCCGATCACCGCCGAAACCGTCGGTGAGGTGGTCGCCTCCAACCACCCGGATCACGCCGTGGGCGACCTGCTGACGGCCTTCGCGGGCTGGCAGGAGTACTGCGTCACCGACGCCAAGGGGTCGCGCAAGGTCGACCCCGCCGCCGCTCCGCCCTCGACGGCGCTCGGCGTGCTCGGGATGCCGGGCATGACCGCCTATACCGGCCTCCTCAACATCGGCCGGCCGAAGTTCGGCGAGACCGTCGTGGTGGCGGCCGCCGCCGGCCCCGTCGGCTCCCTGGTCGGCCAGATCGCCAAGATCCACGGCGCCCGCGCCGTCGGGATCGCGGGCGGTCCCGAGAAGTGCCGCTACCTCACGGAGGAGCTCGGCTTCGACGCGGCCATCGACCACCGCGGATCCGACCTGCCGGGCACGCTCGCCGCAGCCTGCCCGAAGGGCATCGACGTGTACTTCGAGAATGTCGGCGGCGCGGTCTTCGCGGCCGTTCTGCCGCTGCTGAATCCGTTCGCGCGGATCCCGGTCTGCGGCCTCGTCTCCGCCTACAACGCCACCGAGGTGCCCCCCGGCCCGGACCGCCTGCCCGGCCTGATGCGCTCGGTCCTGACCAACCGGCTGCACATCCAGGGCTTCATCGTCTGGGACTTCGCCGAGCAGGCGGAGACGTTCCGCAAGGAGGTCGCCGGGTGGATCCAGGACGGGCGCGTCCGCTACCGCGAGGACGTGGTCGAGGGGCTGGAGAACGCTCCGGAGGCGTTCATCGGCCTGTTGAAAGGCCGGAATTTCGGCAAGCTCGTGGTCCGGGTGTCCTGACAGAGCCTTGCCGCCCGAATGGAACAGAGATAGAACAAGAAGATCCGTCGGCGCTGCGGAAAGCGGGCACAAGCCTGACCCGCCGGTTGCCGCTCCGGAAGCCCGGGCGCATGGTTCGCGCGCCGCCGGGCTGGTGCCCTGTGAGATCCGTACGACTAGGAGAGAGCGATGGCGGGCAGCGTCAACAAGGTGATTCTGGTGGGCAACCTCGGGCGCGATCCCGAGATGCGCCGCCTCGGTTCGGGCGACCCGGTCTGCAACCTGCGGCTCGCAACGTCGGAGTCCTGGAAGGACAAGGCGACCGGCGAGCGCAAGGAGAAGACCGAGTGGCACTCGGTCGTGATCTACAACGACAACCTCGCCCGGGTGGCCGAGCAGTACCTGCGCAAGGGATCGAAGGTCTACATCGAGGGTCAGCTCCAGACCCGGAAGTGGACCGACAATTCCGGCGTCGAGAAGTACACGACCGAGGTGGTGCTCCAGCGCTTCCGCGGCGAGATGACGATCCTCGACGGGCGCGGCGGCGGCGGCGACTTCGCCGGCGAGGACGAGGGTGGCGGCCAGATCAGCCGCGGCGGCGACTTCGGCGGTGGCCGGGGCGGTGATCGCGGCGGCGATTTCGGCGGCGGCCGCGCCCAGGGCGGCGAGCGGCGTCCGGCCCCGGCCTCCTCGGGCGGCGGCGGCGGCAGCCGCGGCGGCTACGACCTCGACGACGACATCCCGTTCTAGGATCGTGTCCGGTCCAGGGGCAGCGCCCTCCCTCACCTGGGCGGGCCGCCCGCTCGGGTGAGTCGAACCTCCGGGCCGGAACGGCCCGGCCGTATCGATGCATCGTCCCGGGGCCGCGCGGCGGAGCCCGGGATCCGGATCCGCCGACGCGCTCGGATCGCGCGCCGGCGCAGGTTCCGGGTCGCCCGCCTCCGGTGCCCCGGAACGCCGCCGCTCAGCCCTTGAGCTGCCGGTTGCAGGCCGAATAGTAGCCGCCGCCCTTCTCGATCCACTTCATGCCGCCCAGCGTGCCGGCGGCCTTCGCGGCGTTGTAGCTGTCGAGGCAAGTGTGCATCCGGGCCTTGCCGGCCGATTCCCTGGCGTATCTCGGATCAACGGCGCGGGGGAACGTGGCCGACGCCGCGGCGGCGGACGTCGTCCCGGCGCGCGGAGCCGCCGGCGGGGCGGCCGGCGCGGTCGTCGCCGCGGTGGGCGAGACCGGATTCGGCGCGGTCGTCGGGGCGTTGTCGGCCGCCGCACCGCACTCGGCCTTGCGGAAGTCGTTCCACTTCTGGCCGTTCAGCGTGCCCGCCTGCTTGGCGGCCTGGTACTTGACCGAGCAATCCTTCGCGGAGAGCGCCGCGGCCGGCGAGGCGCCGGCCACCACGCCGGCGATCATCAGGGATGCAAATACATAGCGACTCATGACGAAGAATCTCCGGGACACTATGTTGCGTCCCGAAAGAGATTAATACGGCTCTATGCCGTCGTGAATATGGCTTTGTCCGTTCCGGGGGGACAAGTCGGTGGCCGAGCACTGGTCCAGCACCGGCCGGCCGCGGATCCGGAGGCGCGCGGCGGGCCGAGCTCGAGACGCGGCGACCGGTTCGAGGGTCGCCGGTGCGGATCACCAGCCGCCGTAGGACCGGCGCGGACCGTCGTAGCCACCGTAGCCGCGGTCGTAGCCGCCGTAGCCGGGCCGGCCACCGTAGGGTCCGCGCGGGCCGCCCCAGCCCCAGCCGCGATCGTTGGGCCGGCAATGGCCCCAGGGATTGGGGTGGAAGCCCGGACCGCAGCCGCCGGCCACGCGCTCGATCACCGCGCCGGCCTCGGGCGGGCCGTAGCCGAACGGCGCCGCGTTCGCCGCCGTGGCGGTCGCGAGGCCCGCCGCGGCCATCGCGACGAGGCCGAGCATCTTGGAGCGCATCATGACACGATCTCCTGAACCTGCGTCCCGGACGCACCGGGCCGATGACAGGAGGATGCGCCGGCGGCTGTGAACCGGGACAGGCCCGGGCATTCATCAACCCGACGGCTTCGACCGGACGGGTCGGAACGCGGAGGTCGATCAGGCGGCCTGGAGCTGGATCGGCGCCGGTGCGGGCGCCCGCGAGCGCGCGAACAGATCGGCGCCGACCGTTTCGCCCGCGGCCCGGACGAGCGTGGCCTCGTCGCAGGACCGCGCGACCTTCAGGCCGAGCGCCTCGAGCCGCGCGTGGTCGGCGCAGTAGGCGGCGATCCGGGCGCGGCCGTAGGCCGGCATCGGCGCGAGCAGCCGGTCGCGCTCGGCATCGTCGGCGCGGAACAGGGCCGAGATCAGCTCGATCGGAACCGGGTAGCGCGCGAGGGCGCTGGGGTGGGGTCGGTTGCCGTCGCGCGCCATGGATGCCTCTCCGCTTCGCTGTGCGGTGGAAGGTTCAGCAACCATAGTTAACGATCAGTTGTGATCGCGACCTGGGCGCTCCGGTGCCGCTCCGACCGGCCTTCCTGAGAGCCCGGCGAGCCGATCGGCCCGTCGCCTCAGCGGCGGGGCGGGCTCACCCAGGCGCCGCCGGCGGCGCGGTCCGACTCGGGCGTGGCGAGCGCAGGCTGCGCGTCCGCCCAGAGGACGACCGTGCCCGCGGCCGGCGCGATCGAGCCCATCGTCTCCGGGTCGGTCCACGTGGGGGCGCCCGCGGCGACCAGCGCGGGTGCCGCCGACGGATCCGGCAGGTTCCGCTCGTAGCCGGCGACGACCGCCGCGAGGGCGATCGCCACGAGGAGGAACGCTAGACCGTCGACGATCATGGAGCCGAGTCTCGGCATGGTGCTCGCGCCTGTTGACCAAGCATCCGGGCTACGGCGGCAGGGTTAACGAACCCTGTCCGAACTTGGCGGATCGGGCCGGTGCCCTCACGTGTTGCGCGCGCCGCGCAGCGTCTTCAGGCCGATGCCGGTCGACTCGAAACCGCCGTCGACGGCGAGCTGCTGACCGGTGATGTAGGAGGCGCGCTCCGAGCAGAGGAACACGATCGCCTCCGCGAGTTCCGTCTCCAGCCCGTAGCGACCGAGCGGGACGGCGTCGTGGTAATCCGCCCGGATCTCGGGGCTGTGCACCGCCTTGGCCATCGCGGTGTCCACGGGGCCCGGGGCGACGGCGTTCACGCGGATCCCGTACTGCGCCAGCTCGGCGGCCTGCTGCTTGGTGAGCTGCGCGAGGCCCGCCTTGCTGGTGCCGTAGGCGGTCCGAAGCGTCGAGGCGCGCAGGCCCGAGATCGACGTGATGTTCACGACGGCCCCGCCGCGCTCGGACAGGAGCGGGACCGCCGCCTGCGTGCACAGGAACGGGCCGGACAGGTTGACCGCCAGCACCCGCGACCAGTCGGCGAAGGTGGTCTCCGTCAGCGGCTTGAAGATCGCGATGCCAGCATTGTTGACCAGGGCGTCGAGGCGGCCGAACCGGTCGGCGACCTGCCGGATCGCCGCCGCCACCGCCTCCGGGTCGGAGACATCGGCCGTCACCGCGAGCGTGGCTTCGGGGCGGCCGAGCCGCTCGGTCGCCGCCGTCACGCCCGGGCCGTCGATGTCGAGCAGGGCGACGTTCCAGCCGTCGGCGAGGAAGCGGGTCGCGGTGGCGAGGCCGATGCCGCGGGCAGCCCCCGTCACCAGCGCGGTCCGGGCCTGGGCGTCGCTCATGGTCGTCTCCGTCGGGATCGGCGGCGCCCGGATGGCGCGGGGCGGCGTTCGGGTCCGCAGCGGCGCCGTCGCCGCGTGCCGGACCCGGAGGCCTTCGGGGCCGTCCCGCCGTTGAGAACCGATCCGCGGTTAAGGTCTGATTGATCGCGCGCGCGCCGTCGAGGGTCTCCCCGAACATCCGCCCGGCGATGACCGGCATCCCGGCTCCTCCGCTCACATCCGCTCGAATCGGCCCTTCGCCGCGCCCCGACGGGTGAGCAGGCGGACCAGACCGAGACCGATCAGGCCGGTCGCGCCCGCCAGGATCAGCGCGGGCCGGACGCCCGTGCGCGCCGCCGCGCGGTCCAGCGCCACCTCCAAGCTTCCCGCGATATTGACGGCGAGCGGCACGACCTGCGTGTCGAGGAACAGCTTCGGACTCGACGGACCCGAAGGCTTTCTCAAGAGATAGTCCCGACCGACCGCCACACTAACCTCCGTTAGGATCAAGATAATCTCGCGAACAAAGGGTGACGCCCGCGGTTTCAACGGGGAACGTCGCGATGTGCCCGCTGTTTCCCGGCGGCACGGTTCGGAGATCGCCCCCCTTGGACAAGCCCGAATTCAAGCCCTACCGCCTGCCCGCCGGCGGGTGGGGCTCCGCCCTGTCGGTCGGCACCATCCTGCGGCGCGAGGGCGTGCTGGCGAGTGGGCCGATCGCGCTCAGCCGGCACAACAAGGTCGACGGCTACCAGTGCAACAGCTGCGCCTGGGTGAAGCCCGCGAGCCCGCTGCCCTTCGAGTACTGCGAGAACGGCGTGAAGGCCGTGGCCTGGGAACTCACCGCCCACCGCTGCACGCCGGACTTCTTCGCCACCCATACGGTCACGGAGCTGCTGGACTGGGACGATTACCATCTGGAGCAGACCGGTCGCCTCACCCATCCGCTGCGCTACGACCCGGCCACCGACAAGTACGTGCCGGTCTCCTGGGGCCACGCCGTCGAGGAGATCGCCCGCGAGCTCAGGGCCGTCCCGGACCGGCAGAAGGGCACCGTGTTCTACAGCTCGGGCCGCCTGTCGAACGAGGCGAGCTACCTCTACCAGCTCTTCGCCCGGCTCTACGGCAACAACAACCTGCCGGACTCGTCCAACATGTGCCACGAGACGACCTCGGTGGCGCTGCCGGTGAGCATCGGCCAGGCCGTGGGCTCCGTGTCGCTCGACGACTTCGCCCATTCCGACTGCATCATGTTCTTCGGCCAGAATCCCGGCAGCAACGCGCCGCGGATGCTGCACCCGCTGCAGGAGGCGAGCCGGCGCGGCGTCCCGATCATCACCTACAACCCGCTGCGCGAGCGCGGCCTGGAGCGGTTCCTGAACCCGCAATCGCCTACCGAGATGCTCACCGGCAAGGCGACGCGGATCAGCTCGCAGTACCATCAGGTGAAGGCGGGGGGCGATCTCGCCGCCATCGCGGGCATCTGCAAGGCGGTCCTCGCCCTGCACGACGCGGCCCGGGCCCGGGGCGGCGACGCCGTTCTCGACGAGGCCTTCATCCACGACAACACCCACGGCTTCGACGCCTTCGCCACCTGGCTGCGCGCTCAGGACTGGGACGAGCTGGAGCGCCGCTCCGGCCTGCACCGGGCCGACATGGAATCGACCGCCCACGTCTACAGCCACGCGAAGGCGACCATCGGCGTCTACGGCATGGGGCTCACCCAGCACCGGGCCGGGGTCGAGACCGTCCAGATGCTGGTGAACCTGCTGCTGATGCGCGGCAATATCGGCCGCTCCGGCGCCGGGATCTGCCCGATCCGGGGCCATTCCAACGTGCAGGGCCAGCGCACGATGGGGATCACCGAGAAGCCCGAGCTGTTCGACCTCGACCGGCTGGGCCAGCAATTCGCCTTCGCGCCGCCCCGCGAGCCGGGCTACAACACCGTCGAGGCCTGCGAAGCGATCCTGCGGGACGAGGTCAGCGCCTTCGTCATGCTCGGCGGCAACTTCGCCCGCGCCATCCCCGACCACGGCCAGATGGAGCCGGCGTGGCGCCGGATCCCCCTGACCGTCAACGTCATCACCAAGCTCAACCGGACCGCGCTGCTGCCGGGCGCGATCAGCTACGTCCTCCCGGTCACCGGCCGCCTGGAGATCGTCGAGACCTCCAAGGGCCAGCAGGTGCTCTCGATGGAGGACACCTCGGCCTGCGTGCACGGCAATCGCGGCCTGCGCCGTCCGGCCTCGCCGCACCTGATCAGCGAGATCCGCCTGATCTGCGAGCTGGCGCAGCGCGTCCTCGATCCGAACCCGCGGGTGCGCTGGGCGGCGTACAGCGAGGATTTCGCCGAGATCCGCCGCGAGATCGGCGAGACGCTGCCGGACTCGTTCTGGGACTACGAGCGGCGCATGTGGGAGCCCGGCGGCTTCCAGCGCGACCTGCCGGCGAACCGGCGCGAGTGGCGCACGGAATCGGGACGGGCCAACTTCGTCACCCCGACCGGGCTCGACGAGGACGCCGACATGCCCGATGTCGGCCACGACACCCTGCGGCTGATGACGCTGCGCAGCAACGACCAGTTCAACACCACGGTCTACGGCTATTACGACCGCTTCCGGGGCATCAAGAACACCCGGAAGGTGGTGCTGATGAACCGCTCGGACATCGACCGGCGGGGCCTCAAGATCGGCCAGCCCGTCACGCTCCGGACGGTCGCCGATGACGGCGTCGACCGCAAGCTCTCGGGCCTGCTGGTCGTGGCCTACGACATCCCGATCGGCTGCATCGGCGGCTACTACCCCGAGTGCAATGTCCTGATGCCGATCTGGCACTACGCGATCGGCAGCAAGACGCCGGCCGCCAAGACGATCCCCGTCACGGTGCACCCCGACAGCGACGCGGTCCTCGCGCCGGAGCTGGAATACGCCACCGGCTGAGGCGGACGGACGGCGTCCTCGTGGCTTCGAGCGGCGTCCCTCCCTCCGCGGCGGCGCTCGCCCGGATCGCCGCGCCCGCGTCAGAGCATCGGCATGCCGCCGGTGACCGGCACCAGCGCCCCGGACATGTAGCTGCCCTCGCGGGAGGCGAGCAGCACGTAGGCCGGGGCCAGTTCCGCGGGCTGGCCGGCACGGCCGAGCGGCGTCTGCGCGCCGAGCTGCTCGATCTGATCCGGGCTCTTCACGATCGGCTGGATCGGCGTCCAGACCGGCCCGGGGGCGACGCAGTTCACCCGGATCCCCTTCGGCGCCAGCAGGTTCGACAGGCCGATGGTCAGGCTCGCGATCGCGCCCTTGGTGGCGGCGTAGATCAGCATGCTGGGATCGGCCACCTTGGCCTGCACGCTGGTGCTGTTCACGATCGCCCCGCCCGGCTTCATGTGCGGCACCGCCGCCTGGGCGAGGTAGTACATGGCGAAGACGTTGGCGCGGAACGAGCCCTCGATGTCGGGCGCCGCCAGATCGTCGAGGCCCTCGTTCACCACCTGCGCGGCGGCGTTGTTCACGAGGATGTCGAGTCGCCCGAAGGCCTCGACGGTGCGCGCCACGAGATCCCGGCACTGGGCCGCGTCGCGGATGTCGCCGGGGAGCAGCAGGCAGCGGCGGCCGGCCTTCTCCACCCAGGCCCTCGTGTCCTCGGCATCCTCCTGCTCGACCTCGAGGTAGGAGATCGCCACGTCGGCGCCCTCGCGGGCGTAGGCGATCGCCACCGCCCGGCCGATCCCGGAGTCGCCGCCGGTGATCAGCGCCACCTGGCCGGTGAGCAGGCCCTTGCCGACGTAGCTCTCCTCGCCGTGGTCGGGGCGCGGCGACATCTTCGTAGTGAGGCCGGGGCGGGGCTGCTGCTGGTCGCCGGGGAAGGGCGGCCGGGGGCCGGCCTCGCGCGGGTCCTGGGTCATCGTGTGCGGCTCCTCGGCGGGGGATCCGCAGAATCTAGGGCCTTCGCGGCGGCCACCGCCTGCGCCCGGGGGTCACAGGCGGTCGCCCTGATCGGGCGGTCTCAGAAGGCCCGATTGCGGGTGGCGTGCGGGCCGCCGTAGCGGCGGCGCAGGTAGGACACGACCTTGGGGAGGAGGAAAGCGATCAGGATCTTGCGCATCGGGGCTCGCTCGCGTCACGGGTTCGTGAGCGGGCAATGCTCGGACCGCGCCGCAGTTCCGCGCCCGGTCACAGCTCCAGGGTCAGGGTCACCGGGGCGTGGTCCGAGGGGCGCTCCCAGGCCCTCGCCTCGCGCAGGACCTCGACCTTCCGGACGGTCCCGGCGAGGTCCGGCGACACCCAGGCATGGTCCAGCCGCCGACCTTTGTTGGCGGCCGACCAGTCGGGGGAGCGGTAGCTCCACCACGTGTAGATCTTCTCCGGCTCCGGGGTGAGGTGGCGCGCCGCGTCGATCCAGCCCGCCTCACCGCGCAGGACCTCCAGCGCCTCGGTCTCCACCGGCGTGTGGCTCACCACGTCGAGGAGCTGCTTGTGCGACCAGACATCGTGCTCCAGGGGCGCGACGTTGAGGTCGCCCACGAGGATCGCCGGCCCGGAGACGCGCTTCCCACCCCAGGCGCGCAGTTCGGACAGGAAGTCGAGCTTGTGGGCGAATTTCGGATTGAGGTCGCGGTCCGGCACGTCGCCGCCGGCCGGGACGTAGAAGTCGTGCAGCACGATGCCCGAGGCCGCCCCGGCCTCCGGCCCCAGCACCGCCGAGATGTGGCGGGCGTCCTGGCGCTCGCAGAAGCCCATCACCGAGCGGGTGTGCAGGGGGAAGCGCGAGAGGATCGCGACGCCGTTGTAGCCCTTCTGGCCGGCGAACATCACGTGCTCGTAGCCCGAGCCGCGCAGGGCCTTCAGCGGGAAGGCGTCGTCCGGGCACTTGGTCTCCTGCAGACAGAGCACGTCCGGTTTGTGCTCCGCGAGGAAGCGCAGAACCAGATCGATGCGCAGGCGCACCGAGTTGATGTTCCAGGTGGTGACGGTGAGTTGCACGAGCGGCGCTGGGGTTCTGACGGCGTTGCGCTCCGATAGCCGATTTCGCGGCCCGCGACAGTCCGCTCACCGTTTGCCGGGCGAAAGGCCGTGCGCGATCGACCGGCAGGCGCTATGCCCGGGCCCTGCCCTGTCCCGGGCCCCTCGTCGAGGCCCGCCATGGCACATGCCCGCTCGCTCCTGTTCGCCGTCTACTGGGCCGCCTGGACGACCCTGTTCCTCGCGCCGCTGGCGATCTTCCTCCTGTCCGGATCGCCGCAGCGGCCGATCCGCCGGGCGACGCGGCTCTGGGCGCGCGGGATCCTGGGCGGGCTGCGGCGGATCGTCGGGCTGCGCTACGTCGAGGAGGGCCGCCAGCACCTGCCGGACGAGCCCTGCCTGATCGTCGCCAACCACCAGTCGACCTGGGAGACCCTGGCCTTCCTGGTCCTGGTGCCGGACGTGGCGATCGTCGCGAAGCGGGAACTGCTGGCGATCCCGGTGGTCGGCTGGTTCCTCCGGCGCTCGCCGATGATCGTCATCGACCGGGCCAGGGGCACCCAGGCCCTGCGCACCATGATCGACGGCGGTCGGGAGGCGGTCGCGGCGGGCCGGTCGGTGCTGATCTTCCCCGAGGGCACCCGCGGCGCGATCGGCGAGCCGCTGCGCTTCAAGCGCGGCGTCGAGTTGCTCTACGGCCGGCTCGGCCTGCCGGTGGTGCCGGTGGCGCTCAACTCCGGCCTGTTCTGGCCCGGGGGCGCGGCGACCCGGTCCGGCACGGTGGTGGTGAGCTACCTCGCCGCCCTGGCTCCCGGCCTGCCGACCGCGGAGTTCCTGCACGGGACGGAAGGCGCGATCGATCGGGAGTTGAACCGGTGGCGGCCCGGCGGCGCGGCCGGGCTCGGCGCCTCCTGAGGGGCGCCCCCGTCACTTCTGCGATTGCTGGATCTGCTGCTGCATCGCCTTGTCCTCGGAGCGCCCGTAATTGATGAAGAACAGGCTGCCGTCGACGCTCTTGCCCTTCTGCAGGTTCGAGAGCGTCACCGTGGTGACGTAGCCCTGCGGGTCGGTGATCCGCCACTGCGACAGGGTCTTCATCTCGGCATCGAAGAACAGCTGGATCTTCGAGGTGCCGCCCAGGGTGGCGCGGTCCTCCAGGCTGATGCGGACGCTGCCCGGATCGCTCGCCACGTCGGTGACGGTGAGATCGCGGGCGAGGTCGATCTTCTCGCGCAGGAGGAATTTCAGCGGCGTCTGGGCGATGAAGTAGAGGTCCTGGGTGTTGAGCTTGCGGTCGCGCACCGCCACCGAGGTCCCGTCGGCGACCACCTCCAGGGGCGAGGGCTGGTCGTAGTCGAAGCGCAGACGGCCGGGCTTGGCGAGCGTCAGCTTGCCGCCGATCCGGCGGCCATCGGCGCCGATCTGCACGAAGTTGCCCGACAGGGTGTTGATGCCGTTGAAGTAGGCGTTGGCCTGCGCCAGCAGCGTGGCGGGATCGGCCGAGTCGCCGGTGACGATCGCCGCCGGGGCGCCCACCGCCGCGACCTTCGGCTCGGGCGCCTTGTGGTCCGCCTTGTCGCTCGCCTTGTCGCCACCCTTGCCGGACTTGGCGCTGCCGGGCTTCGCCTCCTTGCTCGCCTCCTTGGCCTTGGGCGCGGGCTTCTTGGCCGGCGCCGGCGCCGCCGGGGCGGCTTCCGGTTGTGGAGCGGGCTCCTCCTTGTGGCCGAACAGGCTGTCGATGAAGGCGCCGACCTGCGCGTGGGCCGGGTTGGCGGTCGCGAGCCACAGCCCGGCGGCGATCACGGAGCCGGCTGTGCGGATGCGGCGGCCGATCATCGGCAGAATCTCCTGGGGCACCGCGGGCAAGCTCCGGCGGCAAACGGGGCGGAACATAAGTTGGCGGGCTGCCGCAGACGTCTCGGTGCCCCTTCGCCCTCGCGAGCGGAGCGAAGCAATCCAGGTGCGCCGCGCGCGTCGACGTCGCGCTGCCCTGGGTTGCGTCGCTCCGCTCGCGAGGACGGGGCGGGTTTCGCAGGCCCTGTAGAACCCCGGCCTGTGGCGAAGATGCGACGCCCGGGCCGCCGCGCAGGGGGGCGGCCCGGGACGGAGCCTGTCACTCGTCGTCGTACATCCCGGCCGAGCTGTGCGTCGCCCCGGCGACCAGGATCTCGCGCTTGCCGGCGTGGTTGGCCGGGCCGACGATGCCCTCGATCTCCATCCGCTCCATGATGGAGGCGGCGCGGTTGTAGCCGATCTGCAGGCGGCGCTGGATGTAGCTCGTCGACGCCTTCTGGTCGCGCAGCACGACCTCGATCGCCTGCTTGTAGAGGTCGTCGGACTCGCCGCCGGTCGCCGCCGCGAAGGCGCCGATGTCGAAGACGGGGGCCTCCTCCTCGGGCTCGTCGGACCGCTCGGCCTTGTCGGCCGCGGCGGCCTTGGAGCCCCGGCCGGACCGGCCGCCCTCCTTGGCGGGCTCCTCGGGGGTGTCGTCGGCGGTGACGGCGTCGAGGTAGCTGGGGCGGCCCTGGCGCTTGAGGTGGGCGACCACGCTCTCGACCTCGCTGTCCGAGCAGAACGGCCCGTGCACGCGCGTCGTGCGCCCGCCGCCGGCCATGAACAGCATGTCGCCCTGGCCCAGAAGCTGCTCGGCGCCCATCTCGCCCAGGATCGTGCGGCTGTCGATCTTGCTCGTCACCTGGAAGCTGATCCGGGTCGGGAAGTTCGCCTTGATCGTGCCGGTGATCACGTCCACCGACGGCCGCTGCGTGGCCATGATCAGGTGGATGCCCGCCGCCCGCGCCATCTGCGCCAGACGCTGGATCGCCCCCTCGATGTCCTTGCCGGCCACCATCATCAGGTCGGCCATCTCGTCGACCACGATCACGATGTACGGCAGCGGCGCCAGGTCCATCGCCTCGTCCTCGTACACCGCCTCGCCGGTGTGGCGGTCGAAGCCGGTCTGGATCGTGCGCGTGATGGTCTCGCCCCTGTCGCGGGCCTCCTTCATGCGGGCGTTGTAGCCGTCGATGTTCCGGACGGCGATCTTGGCCATCTTCTTGTAGCGCTCCTCCATCTCGCGCACGGCCCACTTGAGGGCGATGACCGCCTTCTTCGGATCGATGACCACGGGGGAGAGCAGGTGCGGGATGCCGTCGTAGACCGACAGCTCCAGCATCTTCGGGTCGACCATGATCAGGCGGCACTCCTCCGGCTTGAGCCGGTAGAGCAGGCTGAGGATCATGGTGTTGATCGCCACCGACTTGCCCGAGCCGGTGGTGCCGGCCACCAGCAGGTGCGGCATGCGCGCGAGGTCGGCGATGATCGGCTCGCCGCCGATGTTCTTGCCGAGGCACAACGCCAGCTTGTGCTTGCTCTCGGCGAAGTCGGCCGACGAGAGGAGCTCGCGCAGGTACACCGTCTCGCGGGTCTCGTTCGGCAGCTCGATGCCGATGACGTTCCGGCCGGGCACGACCGCGACGCGGGCCGAGACCGCCGACATCGACCGGGCGATGTCGTCCGACAGGCCGATCACGCGGCTGGACTTGGTGCCGGGGGCGGGCTCGAGCTCGTAGAGGGTGACGACCGGGCCCGGCCGCACCGCCAGGATGTCGCCGCGCACGCCGAAATCCTGGACCGTCTGCTGCAGGTTGAGGGCGTTCTGCTCCAGCACGTCGGCGTCGACCTCCTCGCTGCCGCCCGGCGCCGGCAGGGCGAGCAGTTCGAGCGACGGCAGCTCGTAATCGGCGTTCTCGATCGGCGCGATCTCGAGGTGGCGGCCGGCGGGGATCAGGTGCGCACGGGGCGCCACCAGGGGGACCGACGCCGGCGCGGGGGCCGGCAGCGCCGGGACCTCGACCGCCTCGACGGCAGCCGCGGCCGGCTCGGCCTCGGCCTCGACGTCCGCCTCGACCGGCTCCGGCTGCGGCGCCAGCTTGCCGCGGAGCAGGACCGGACGCGGCGTCATCGGGATCACCACGCGCTCCACCTCGGCGCGCGCGGCGACCGAAGCGGCAGAGACCGGGGCGGGAGCGGGTTCGGGCTGGGCCGGTGGCGCCGGCGGGACGACGCTCGGCTGACCGGCCGCGCGGATCGCCGCCCGGGCCGCCATGGCGCTGAGAGCCGGCGCGCGGCGGGGCGCCTCGGACACCGGCGTGGCCGGAGGCTCGGCCGCGGCGCTGCCCGGGCCGAAGACCAGGGACAGGCCGGACGCGGCCGTCGGCGCGACGGGCGGCAGGAAGGCGCTCCGAATCGTGGCGGCCTCCTCCATCCGCGGTCCGGCCTCCGTCCCGTTATCCTGCCCGTCGGCCGGGCGCGGCGGCTGGTCGAACCGGACGAGCCGATCGAGCACGTAGACCGGCCGCGGCGGCAGCGACCGCAGGTGCGAGACGTCGAGCGGCATCGAGACGAAGCGCTCGTCGGACGCCGCCGGCGCCGCGACGGCGGCCGGGGTCGGCGCGACCTCGGCGGGCGGCGCCTCCAGGGCCGACCAGGCATCGACGGACGACCAGTCGCCGCCGTCGAACCAGGGCTGGACCTCGGACCAGTCCGGCAGGTCCGACCAGTCGCGGGCCGGGGCCTCGGCGACCGTCTCGACCAGCGCGGCGGCGACCGGCGCGGCCGCGACCGGAGCGATCGCCGCCGTGGAGGCGGTCAGCTCGACCGCGGGCCGGACCGGGCGGCGGTCCGGCGTGCGGAAGAAGCGGACGCCCGGCGGCGCGACGAAGGGCTGGCGCCACAGGGGCACCGGCTCCGCGTCCGGCGCCGAGGCTTCGGGCAGCGCCGGCACGGGCGCGGCACGCTCGGCCTCCTCGGCGGCGACCCGCGCGCGCTCGATCCGCTCCCGCTCGGCCTCCTCGCGGGCGGCCCGCTCGGTCTCCAGGGCGAGAGCGGCGGCCTGCGCCTCGGCGCGGGCGCGCTCCAGGGCGACGCGCTCGGCCTCCAGGGCGCGCTGGCGGCGCTCCTGCAGGACCGAATCGGGGGTGCGGGTGTAGCGCACGGCCGAGGGGGCGGCGGCCGGAGCCGACGCGTGGACCGGGGCCGCGACGTGACCGGCGACATGTCCAGCGGCTGGAGCTGCGGCCGGCGCGTAGTCGGGGGCGATGGCGGCGGGACGGCGCGGCTGGCGCACCAGCACGCCCGGCGAGGAGGCGCTGCGGTCGATCCGGCTCTCGAGGGCCGGACCGTCCAGGACGTCGAGGCTCGCCCGGTCGTCGAAGACCTGGGCCGGCCAGTGCGGCTCGGGCGCCGCGGCGCGCGCGGCGCGCTCGGAGCCCTCGCGGCCGACCATCGCGCCCGGCGGGGTGAGCCAGCTCGGCTCCGCCCGGCGCCCGGGCGCGCCGTAGGACGGGCGGGCGGGCAGGCCGGCGGGAGAGCCGGAGAGGCGGCGGGTGAGGCTCGCGCGGAGCGCCATCAGCCGGTGCGCCAGGGCTCCCAGGGAGAGGCCCGAGCGGTCGCCGCCGCGGACAGGGCGGGCGGGGTCACGGTGGGAGTACGGAGGCCGTCCCGATGCGCGCATGGGTTCTCAGACGATACTCGAAACAGGGATCCGCCGACGCGCGGCGGCTGTTCCTGAGTTAGGCCATTCGTCGTTAATGGAGGCTTGCCACCGGCCGCGGCGCGGAAACCATGCGGGGCGATCGGCCCGGCCATCCGGCCGGACCCCGCGTCGCCGCGACCGCGCCGTCACCGCCTCCGGGGCCAGTTTGGCCGCGGAATCACGAGGGAACGTCGCGCGATGTACCGGAAATCGAGATCTGGTCCCCGAGGCGCCGCGGCGCGGTCTCTCGGGATGACGTCGAGAACGGGCTAGAGTGCGGGCAGGCTCCGCGCCCCCGACAGTCCGCATCCCCTATATGACCCGCAGCCACCCCTCATCCGGACAGGTGCCCGTGTCTCCAGCCACCTCCGAATCGCCGGCGCGCTTCCGCTCCCTCTATCGCCACGGTTTCGCCCGGGTCGCGGCCTGCACCGGCCGCAGCCATCCGGCCGAGCCCGAGCGCAACGCCGACGTCATCCTCGACCTCGCCCGGACCTGCCACGATTCGGGGGCGGCGCTGGCGGTCTTCACCGAGCTCGGCCTCTCGGCCTACGCGATCGAGGACCTGCTCTTGCAGCAGACGCTGCTCGACGCGGTCGAGGCCGCCGCAGCCCGGGTGATCGCCGAATCGGCCAATCTCCGGCCGCTGCTGCTCGTCGGCGCGCCCCTGCGCTGGCGACACCGCGTCTACAACTGCGCGCTCGCCATCCAGGGCGGCGGCCTGCTCGGCGTCGTCCCGAAGACATTCCTGCCGAACTACCGGGAATTCTACGAGAAGCGCCACTTCGCCTCGGGCGCCGGGATCGCCGGCGAGACCGTCCGGGTCGCCGGTCGGGACGCGCCGTTCGGCACCGACCTGCTGTTCCCCGCCGAGGACCTGCCGGGCCTCGTGGTCGGGGTGGAGATCTGCGAGGATCTGTGGGTGCCGGAGCCCCCCGGCATGCGCGCGGCGCTCGCCGGCGCCACCGTGCTGGCGAATCTCTCGGGCAGCCCGATCACCGTCGGCCGGGCCGAGTCGCGGGCGCTCCTCTCCCGGGCGGCCTCGATGCGGGGCGCCTGCGCGTACGTCTACGCGGCGGCCGGCCAGGGCGAATCGACCACCGACCTGTCCTGGGACGGCCAGACCAGCATCGACGAGCTGGGCGTGCGCCTCGCGGAGGGCGAGCGCTTCCCCGAGAAGCCGGTGACGACGCTGGTCGACATCGACCTCGACCTGATCGCCCAGGAGCGCCTGCAGGCGGGCAGCTTCGACGACGACGCGCGCGGCCACACCCTGCCCTATCGCCGGGTGCCGTTCCGGGTCGGCCCGCCGGAGGCCGATCTCGGCCTGATCCGGCGGATCGAGCGCTTTCCGTTCGTGCCGGCCGACCCGTCGCGCCTCGCGCAGGATTGCTACGAGGCCTACAACATCCAGGTCGCCGGCCTCGCCAAGCGCCTGGAGGCCACCGGCACCCGCAAGGCCATCATCGGCGTCTCGGGCGGCCTCGATTCGACCCACGCGCTGATCGTGATCGCCAAGGCGTTCGACCGCCTCGGCTACCCGCGCTCGGACATCCTGGCCTACACGCTGCCGGGCTTCGCCACCTCGAACGCGACCAAGACCAACGCCCACGCGCTCATGAAGGCGCTGGGCTGCACGGCGGCCGAGATCGACATCCGCCCGGCCGCCAAGCAGATGCTCGCCGACATGAACCACCCATTCGCCAGGGGCGAGGCGGTCTACGACGTCACCTTCGAGAACGTGCAGGCGGGCCTGCGCACCGACTACCTGTTCCGGCTCGCCAACCACGCGGGCGGCATCGTGGTCGGCACTGGCGACCTGTCGGAGCTGGCACTCGGCTGGTGCACCTACGGCGTCGGCGACCAGATGAGCCACTACGCCGTCAATGCCGGCGTGCCCAAGACGCTGATCCAGCACCTGATCCGCTGGGTGATCGGCAACGGCGAGGTCGGCGCGGCCGAGGCCCGCACCCTCCAGGCCGTCCTCGACACCGAGATCTCCCCCGAGCTCGTGCCGGTGGACCAGGACGACAGCCCGCAGAGCACGGAGGGCACGATCGGCCCCTACGCGCTGCAGGATTTCAACCTGTTCTACACGCTGCGCTACGGGTTCCGGCCCTCGAAGATCGCCTTCCTGGCGCTCCACGCCTGGGGCGACCGGGAGCGCGGCACCTGGGCGCCGGACTTCCCGGAGACCAAGCGGGTCGCCTACGATCTCCCGGAGATCCGCCGCTGGCTCGGGGTGTTCCTGACCCGCTACTTCGGCTTCAGCCAGTTCAAGCGCTCGGCGCTCCCGAACGGGCCGAAGGTCTCGGCCGGCGGCTCCCTGTCGCCCCGGGGCGACTGGCGCGCGCCCTCCGACGGGTCGGCGCGGATCTGGATCGACGAGTTGAACCGAAACGTCCCTGAAACTTGACCGTCACAAACTCGACCGATTGTGCCATTATGAGCACGGTCAAGCCGATTCTTCGCAATGCAAGATCTTGTATTGGGAAAATTGGCTTCGAGGGCGGCCAGGCGGAGGACTTCGGATGCGAAGCTACAACCTGTTCCAGCTCAAGGGCGAGGAGGGCCTCTGCTGCGCGGTGCCGGAAGCCAGCACGGTCCCGCCCTTCATCGGCGCGGGTCGCTGGACCTTCGGCGGCAAGCTCTGCGACGGCAGCCGGCAACCCCTCGACTTCGACGGGCGGGCCGCCGACACCGCAGTGCGCTTCAACGGCTTCTACCTGTTCCAGACCGTGGACCGGCGCTTCATCGCCTGAGCAGGATGCGGCCGTCGCGCGTCGTCTCCGGCGGGACGCCCCGGGGCTCAACCCTGGCGCGCGGGCGGAGCCGCGCGTCCGGACCGATCACGCGCGATCCGACGGCCTCCGCTCCCGGGAGCCCCGACAGGCCCCCACCCCGCCCGTCACGGCGCGCGGGACGCCGGCGGGATGATCGGCGCGGAGACGACATTACTGAAGTCATCGGGCGTAAGTCGGACCGGCCCGGGACGCGGACTCCCTTTCCCGGAATCGTGGCGGCGGCCCGTCATCGGTCTCGAGCCCTGTAGCGGGCCTCGACTCGGCGATCGCGACCAAGATTCCTTAAGGGCTGGCGTGCAGGTTTCGCGGAACCGTCAGCTGTCCGGAGCCGCCCGCATGTCGGAGCACCGCCGAGAGACGCGCCAGAGGGTCTTCCTCAAGGGGCGCGTCGTCTTCAACAACGGGTCGTCGAGCCTCGACTGCCTGGTGCGCGACATGTCCCCCACCGGCGCGCGCCTCGTGATGAGCGAGGCCACCACGCTCCCGGACGCGTTCGATCTCTACATCCCCCAGAAGGACCGGACCTACCGGGCCACCCTGCGCTGGCGCCGTGAGGACGGCATCGGCGTGACCTTCGAGGTGCCGGCCCGGGCCGGCACCGCGCCGGCCTCGCCCGATCCGGCTGCGACGGACGCCTCCGTGACCCTGTTGCTGAAGCGCATCAGCGAGCTCGAGACCGAGAACGCCGCCCTGCGCCGGCTGCTCGCCAGCATGGCCCAGTCGGGCGATTCGGCGAGCGCGGCCTGAGTCCCGGGCCTGAGCGTCAGGCCTGAGACTCGAGCGCCGCGCGGATGCGCGCGGCGTGCTCGGCGAGGACCGCGTTGTCGGCCATCCCGCCCTCGTGGCGCTTCAGCGGCACGCCCTCGCGCCGCGGGATGACGTGGACGTGCAGGTGGAACACGGTCTGGCCGCCGGCCGGCTCGTTGAACTGGAACAGGGTCAGACCCTCGGCCCGGAAGGCGGCCTTCACGGCGCGGGCGACCTTCTGGACGCTCGCCATCAGCGCGGCGAGCGAGTCCGGGTCGGCGTCGAGCAGGCCGCGGGCCGGCGCCTTCGGGATCACCAGCGTGTGGCCCTCGCCCTGGGGCATCACGTCCATGAAGGCCAGGGTGTGGGCGTCCTCGTAGACGCGGTGGCAGGGGATCTCGCCGCGCAGGATCTTGGCGAAGATGTTGTCGGGATCGTAGCGGGCGTCGGCCATGCTGCCTCCGGGACTCCTTGAGCGGCCGCAGGTTGCACGGGGTACCCGCCCGCGTCCACACGGGAACAACCGGCCCGCCGCGACGCTTGCATCGCCGCGGCGGCGGCGCCGTGCCGGGGTCCGACGGCCCGGCGTCCCACAGACCGCGCAGGGAGTTCCGGATGGCGCACGAGAGCACGGGAGCGATCTACGCGGCGGCGGGCGCCAACCTCGCCATCGCGGCGGCGAAGTTCGTGGGCGGGGCGCTGACAGGCTCGACCGCCATGCTCGCCGAGGGCGTGCACTCGGTGGTCGACACGGCGAACCAGGTGCTGCTCCTCGTCGGCATGAAGCGGGCCAAGCGCCCGGCCGATGCCCGCCACCCGTTCGGCTACGGTCGCGAGATCTACTTCTACGCCTTCGTGGTGGCGCTGATGATCTTCCTCGGCGGCGGTCTGTTCGCCGTCTACGAGGGGATCGAGCGGGTCCGCCATCCCGAGCCGGACGTGGATGCCGAGCTGTTCGGCTACCGGCTGCCCGGCCTCTGGGTGAACGTCGCGATCCTGGGCTTCGCCATCGCGGCGGAAGGCACGTCCTTCTTCGTGGCGATGCGCCAGTTCTGGGCCGAGAAGGGCAAGCACTCGGCCGTGCGGGCGATCCGGCGTAGCAAGGATCCGACCCTGTTCACGGTGCTCGCGGAGGACACCGCCGCCCTGATCGGCCTGCTGATCGCGCTCGCCGGTGTGGCCCTGTCCCACCTTCTGGAGATGCCGAGCCTGGACGGCTGGGCGTCGGTCGGCATCGGCCTCGTGCTCATCGGCATGGCGGCGTTCCTGATGGTCGAGACCCACGGATTGCTGATCGGCGAGGCGGCCGATCCCGAGGTCGTCGTGGCCATCTCGGAGCTGGTCCGCGCCGAGCCGGGCGTTCTCCACGTCAACGAGGTGCTGACCCAGCACCTCGGCCCCTCCGACATCCTGGTCAATCTCAGCATCGACATGACCGACGATCTCAGCGCCGGCGAGGTCGAGAGCCTCGTCACGCGCCTCGACCGGGCGCTGAAGGCGCGCAGCCCCGACGTGACCCGGGTGTTCATCGAGATCCAGCAGCAGGGCGATCATTCGGTGCGGGCGGCGGCCTGAGCACGCCCGCCTCGCCGGCGAGTGCGGATCTCTGTCAGGCATCCTCCCCGCGCATCGGCGGCGGCGGGCGCACGCCGTCCCAGGGGGCCGGCGACGGAAACACCTCGTCGAGGAAGGCGAGGAACGCCTTCACGTTCGGATTGCCGCGCCGGCTCTCCGGCCACAGCGCCGTGAAGACCGAGCGGTCGACCGCGAAATCCTGCAGGACCGGCACGAGCGCCCCCCGGGCGACGTGCGGCGCGGCGATGTAGGTCGGCGAGATGCCGATGCCGCCGCCGGCCACCAGCACCGCCGCGACGGCGTCGCTGAAATCCGCGACGATGCCGGCATGCGGCGTGAACTCGATCCGGCGGCCGCCGACCTGGAACGGCCAGCGCAGCGCCTGGCCCGTGCTCTGGAAGCGGAAGTTCACGCAGTCGTGGTGGGCGAGGTCGTCCGGGTGCCGCGGCGTGCCGCGCCGCGCCAGGTAGACGGGCGCGGCGAAGGCGCCGAGCCGGTGCGGGGCGAGGCGCCGCGAGACCAGCCGGGAATCCGCGAGTTCGCCGACTCGGATCGCGACGTCGATGCCCTCCTCGATCAGGTCCACGAAGCGGTCGCTCAGGCGCAGGTCGACCGACAGCTTCGGATGGCGGGCGCGGAACCGCGGCAGGGCCGGCCCGAGCAGGTGCACACCGACCGGGATCGATGCCGCCACCTTCAGGGTGCCGGCAGGCTCGGAGCGCGCCGCGACCGCGGCCTGCTCGATCGCCTCGGCCTCGCGCAGGAGTCGCAGCGCCCGCTCCTGCAGGTCGCGCCCCTCGGGCGTCAGTGTCAGCGAGCGCGTCGTGCGGGTGAAGAGGCTCACGCCGAGCCGCGCCTCCAGCCGCTGCACGCTCTTGCTCACCGCCGAGGGCGAGATGCCGAGGGACCGGGCGGCCGCCGAGTAGCTGCCGAGGGAGGCGGAGCGGGCGAAAGCGACGATGCCCGTCAGCCGGTCGAGGCCGATCTGTTCCATGACGGCATGACTGAAACGAATTGCGGCCCGATTATCAAGGCGAAGGCGCCGCTCCAATCTTGTGTCCCTCGCCGCCACCCTGGCGCCGAGCGGCAAGGTTTCCCGCCATGTTTCCCGCCCTGAGCAGCACCCTCCAGGACCGCAGCGTCGTGGTCTTCGGCGGCACATCGGGCATCGGCCTGGCGGCCGCCCGCCAGGCCAAGGCCGCGGGTGCGGCGGTCATCGTGGTCGGCCGCGACGCGGCGGGCGCCGAGCGCGTCGCGGCGGAGAACGGCTTCGCCGGCTGGCGCGCCGCGGACGTGACGCGGCCCGACGCAGTCGCGGCCGCCCTGGCCGATATTCCCCGCGTCGATCACCTCGCGCTCCTGGCCGGCACCTTCGTGGCCGGCAAGATCCGCGAGGCCGAGGTCGACCACTTGAAGCGGGCCTTCGACGAGCGGATCTGGGCCGCGGTTCACGCCCTGCGCGCCCTCGGCGACCGGCTGGCCGGCGACGGATCGGTCACGCTCATTTCCGGCGCCCTGGCGGACCGCCCGAGCGCCCAGGGGACCGCCGTGCTGGCGGCGGCGTCGGCCGCGATGGAGGCCTTCGCCCGCGGCCTTGCCCTCGAACTCGCACCGGTGCGGGTGAACGCGCTCTCGCCGGGCACCACCGACACCCCGCTCCTGGCCCGCACGCTCGGCGCCCACCGCGACGCCTACGTGGCCGGGCTCACCGAGAGGCTGCCGCAGCGACGCCTCGGCACCGCCGAGGAGGCCGGCGCAGCCGTCGTCTTCCTGATGGGCAACGGCTTCATGAACGGCGAGACCCTCCACATCGACGGCGGCGGCCGCCTGATCTGAGCGGCCGATCGCCCACGTCGAAGGAGAAGCGCGATGTCCGACATCACGGCGGCCGTACCGGCGGCGGAGCCCGACCACGACCGGCTGCTGCGTGCCAACCTGGAACGGGTCTTCAACGAGCGGGACGCCGTCGTGCGGGCGGCCGCCCTGGACCAGCTCTACGTGGCCGAGCCGATCCTGTTCGAGCCGGACAATGTCGTGCGCGGGCGGGCGGCCATCGGCGCGGTCGCCGGGGCGCTCCTGGACCGGTTCGGGCCGACCTTCCGCTTCAGGCCCGTCGGCAGGGCTGTCGGGCACCACGGAATGGGATCGCTGCGCTGGGAAGCCGGCCCGGAGGGCGGGCCGATCGCGGTCACCGGGACGGACGTCGCCGAGATCGTGGACGGCAGGATCGGACGGCTCTGGGTGCTGCTCGACCCGCCGGTCGCCTGAGACCGGCGCCGCGAAACGGTCGGGCGTCAGTCGCTCCGGCCCACCTGCCGGAGGCTCAGCGCCCAGAGCCGCTCCTGGACGGCCTCGTCGCGGCTCTCGGCCGAGGAGACCTTCGGTCGCCCGTGGGAGAAGTATCGGCCGGTGACCCCGTCCAGGCCCGGATCGCTGGCCACGCGGAGGGAGGTCCGCGCGCCCTTCTCGGGCGTGATCAGGAACGGCCGCATCAGCGCCCAGGCCGCGCCGAGCAGCCCGCCGGTGTTCTTGGCGAAGCCGGTATTGACCACCCCCGGATGGACGGCGTTCACCGTGATGCCGCTGCCCCGCAGCCGTCGGGCCAGCGCGTAGGTGAACAGCACGTTCCCGAGCTTGGCCTGGGCATACGCGCCCATCGCCCGGTACCGCCGGGCGCCCTCGACGTCGTCGAAGTCGATGTGCCCCCGGTAGTGGGCCGCGGAGGCGACGTTGACGATCCGCGGCTTCCCGCCCGTCGCCGCCGACTCCTTCAGCGTGTCGAGCAGTTCGAGGGTCAGGAGCACGTAGCCGAGATGGTCGAGCGCCCAGGTGCGCTCGATCCCGTCGACGGTCAGGGTGCGCCGGTCGAAGATCGCGCCGGCATTGTTCACTAGAACGTCGAGGCGCGGATAGGCCGACCGCAGGGCCCCGGCGAGCCGGCGGATCTCGGCCTGCGCGGACAGATCCGCGCGGTGCGGCTCCACGGCGGCGCCGGGCACCGCGGCGCGGATTCGGTCGGCGCAGGCCTGCAGCTTCCCGGGGTCCCGCCCGACGATGGCGACCCGCGCGCCGAGGCGCGCGAGGCCGAGGGCCGTCTCGTAGCCGATGCCGCCGGTCGCCCCGGTGACGAGGCAGACCGTGCCGCGCACCGCGCCGGCCTCAGAACACCGCCTGGCCGACCGCGAAAGCGATGACCACGATCACGATGGCGATGAGCAGGAACAGGCCGAACAGGATGCGGGCCAGCGAGCCGGCGCCGGAGGCGATGCCGGTGAAGCCGAGACCGCCGGCGATCAGCGAGATCACGAAGCAGATGAGGGCCCATTTCAGAAGGGTCATGGCGTCACTCCGGCTGCGCCCCGGCGCGGGGCCTGATGCTGCTGCCTCAACCGGCGCCAAGCGAGACCGTTCCGCGGATTCCGGCCCGGTCCGCTTTTATTCTTACCCGCGCTCGGTCGCGCGGGTCGCGGCGCGGTCAGCCGGTCTTCGCCACGGGCTGCGCCGGCACGTCGGCGCGCTCGAGCATGATCTCCGCCAGGGTGTGGTAGAGGCCGCCCCGGCAGATCGCCTTCGAGGCCGCGTCGGCCAGCAGGGCCGCGACCATCAGGGGGATTACCATCGCGTGGTTCTGGGTCATCTCGGTGACGATGACGAAGCTGGTGATCGGCGCCTGCAGCACGCCGGTCAGGTAGGCCACCATCCCGATCAGCACGACGGCGCCCACGGGCATGCCCGGCAGGAGGCCGTGGACCGTGCCGCCGAGGCCGGCCCCGACCGCCAGGGACGGCGCGAACAGGCCGCCCGGGATGCCGCTGATCGAGCTCAGCACGGTGGCGGCGAATTTCAGGGGCGCGTAGGTCCAGCCGGCCGCCGCGTCGCCGTGGAGGATGGCCTTGGCCTCCTCGTAGCCGGTCCCGTAGGCCGCGCCCCCGGAGGCGAGGCCGCACAGGGCGACGCACAGCCCGCAGGCCGCCGCGAAGATCACGGGCCGCTTCCGGATCGCCCGTCCGGCCGCGCCGGGCAGGCCGCGGGCGAACAGGATCACCAAGCGGCTGAACAGGCCGCCCGCGAGGCCGCCGACGACGGCGACGAGCGGGACGATCCAGCCGGCCGCCAGCGGCAGGGCGGCGTCGGTCGTCCCGAAATAGGTATAGTTGCCGAGGAGCCCGAGCGAGGTCAGGCCCGCGGCCACGATCCCGGCCACGATCAGGCCGGAGGAGCGCGCCTCGTAGGCGCGTCCCAGTTCCTCGATGCCGAACACGATGCCGGCGAGCGGCGTGTTGAAGGCCGCCGCGACGCCGGCGGCGCCGCCCGCGAGGAGGAGCCCGGGCAGGCGCTCGGGGGTCAGGCGGCCGAAGGCGGCCATGATCGCGGCGCCGACCTGCACGGTCGGCCCCTCGCGGCCCGCCGAGGCACCGCAGAACAGGCCCAGGAACAGGACCAGCACCTTGCCGAAGGCCACGCGCGGCGAGATCAGCGAGTAGCGGAAGCCGGCATCCCGGGCGTGGCGGGCGGCGATCACCTGCGGGATGCCCGAGCCCTGCGAGTTCGGGAAGACCGTGAGGGCGAGGAGCGCCGCGAGGGCGAAGCCCGCGGGCGTCAGCACCAGGGCGATCAGCGGCGACGGCGCCGTGAGCCGCCGGAACCCGTCCTGCGCGAGGTCGGCGCCCTTGGCCATCAGCACGGCGGCGAGGCCGACGCCGATCCCGCCCACGAGGAAGAGCAGCCGCCCGCGCCAGAGTGGGTAAGCCTCCATCGAGGCCGACCGCAGGCGCATGATCGAGCGTCGGTAGCGCGACCGTTGCGGGGGCGGGGCATCCGTCGTTTCCCGCACCTCGTCCCGCTTCTCGACCATGAAAGAGCACCTCGTCCGCGCAGTCGGAGCGGACGCTATAGCGCAACGGTCAAGGAAAGACCCCCTTCGCGGGACGGCCGGAGGCCGGCACCCGCGTGCCGGCCCCGCCGCTCACCCGATCACCACCTGTGGTGCCAAGCGGCCCGATGCCAGCCGCCGTGGTGGTGCCAGCCCCAGGGGCGGTGCCAGCCCGCGTGGCGCCAGCCCCACCGGTGGCGCCAGCCCCAGGGCCGGTGCCAGCCGTAGACCACCGGCCGGGCGTAGTAGACCGGGCGGTACGCGTAGGGGCGCCAATTCGGCTTGCACCAGCCATACCAGCCCCGGTGGAAGCCCGGGCCGCAGCCCTGGGCGGCTTCCGCCGTCCCGGCCGTGGCGGTCAAGGTTCCGAGTGCGAGGAGTGCTGCGCCTGCCAGCTTCATCCGCATCGTCGTCCTCCTTTCAGTCGCGAGCAGAGCGATGATCCGGCCCCGGTCCGACCGAGTTCTCACCGGATGCGATCCGGCTGTTTGCGATGAGCCGGAAGTGCGCTCGAAACATCCGAAGCCCGGAAAGCGTTTCTTCACAAACCTGTGCGCGCGAACGACTTCGCCTCCGCACCCGCGAGCGTCGCGATACCTTGCCGACGGCTTCGGTCATCCCGTAACGATTTCGCGCGCGTCGCGGCGCCCGTGCGGCAGCGCACGGACGCGTCGGTCCCGCCTCAGACCTCCGCGGCGCAGAGCCTCTCAACCGCCCGCACATACGCCTTGGCGTCGAACTTCTTGAGCGAGTTCTCGCTCTGATAGCGGACCGTGCCGAAGATCTTGCGCTTCTGCCAGGGCCGGTCGTGCAGACCGTACACCCAGGCGACGTTGGTGAAGGAATTCGGATCGCGCCCGTCGAGGAAGTAGCGGTTGTTCAGCCGGAGCGTCCGGGCGAAGCCCTCCCGGGGGGACGGGGACCATTCGAGGATCTTCTTGCCCCAGTACATCCGCAGCTGGTTGTGCATGTAGCCGGTCTCGCGCATCTCGCGCATCGCGGCGTTCCAGTAGCGGTCGTGGGTCTCGCCGGCGGCGAGCTGCGCTTCCGAGTAGGCGTGGGGGCGCTCGTCCCTCGCGTGCTCCGCCAGGGTCTTGCGCGCCCAGTCCGGCACCGCCCTGTCGTAATCGTCGTAGCCCTCCGTGTAGTAGACGTGGTTCATGGCGAGCTCGCGCCGGACGATCAGCTCCTCCAGGTAGGCGCCGCGGTCGTCGGAATCGCCGACCTTGGCTTCCCGCACCGCCAGGGCGATCTCCACCGGCGAGATCTGCCCGAAATGCAGGTACGGGCTCATGTGCGAGGCGGCGGCCGCCTCCGGCATGTTGCGCCCCGCGCCGTAGCCCGAGAACCCGTCTTTCAGGAACGCCTTCAGGCGCTTGCGGGCCTGCGTCTCGCCGCCGGTGAAGCGCCTCACCGGGCCGACCTCCCGGTCGAGGGTCATCCCGGCGAGTACCGCCTCCGGATCGGAGACGTCGATCGCGCTCTTCAGCGTCAGCCGATCGGCGGAGTGCTTCACCCTGCGGGGCTTCAGCGGCGCGAGGAACGGGTCCCACAGCCGGTTCAGCTTCGGCCGCAGCGTCCGGGCGGCGTACTCGTGCTTCGGCGAGGCCGTCTCGACCGGCACGACGACGTCGCCCTCGACCTGGACGATCCGCGTCTTCACCGCCGCGGCGATCTCCCGGTACCAGCCCTTCTGGATCGCGAGGTAGCCGCGGTCGAGCACGAGGAGCGCGGCGTCCTCGGCGAGGGCGATGGCGATCTCGGCGGGCGAGCACTTGCGCATGACGAAGCCGACCCCGCGCTTCTCCAGGCCCGCCTTCGCATCCGCGAGACCCTGGAGCAGGAAGGCGTAGTGGCGGGCATTGGCTTCGGGAAAGCCGCTGGCGCCGTCGAGCAGGCCGAAGCAGGCGACGACCGGCAGGTCGAGGCGGTTCGCCTCCTCGATGGCGAGTTCAAGGGCCGGATTGAACGTCGCCCGATTGGCCTGCTGCAGGAGATACAGGACGTAGGCGCCGTCTCCGCCCGGCTCGACATCGTTGAGGATCCGGACCCGCTCACCCTGGATCGCCATACTCACCTGCCCCTTGCTTGGCGCGTCGCGCCGAACCTTGGCTGGAGAAGGTAGAGCGGGCGGGAATTTCGTCCGTCCGGACGGGGCGGATGAAAAGCCGCAGTCGAGAATGCGGGCCGAACTCCGGCTCGATCCGCCAGAACACCGTCTCATCAGGGACTTGCGGGAGGATCGATCGCGCCCTGCCGGGGCAATGCAGGTTTCGCTCGCGCGCGACAGTCTGCGACATTTTCAACACAGGCCGGCGGGGATGCGTGCGCGGACGCACGAAAGGACAGCCCTGCTGTCCTGATGCTCTTGAATTTTCCATCCGGGAGCGCAGATTGTGCAGCGCGGGAAGGCGATGGCGTCGCCCTCTCGCAGCCCTTCTTGGGCGTTTCCTCCCTAGACTTCGGGCCGCTCCTTCGGGAGTGGCCTTTTTTCTGTCCGGAGGATGCGGAGGCCCGCCCCCTCTCAGACGGCGCGAAGGCGCGCGCCGATCCGCACGTTGGGCGCCTCGGCCCGCGCGGGATCGGGCGACGCCGCCCCGTCCGGCCGCCTCGGCGGGCAATCCTTCCCGCCTGCGAGCCGCCGCACGGGGGCCGTCGGTCGCCGCGTGGGGGCGCGTCAGCGCGTCGCGCCGGCCCCCGCCCGGCTGGCCGCCAGCGCGGCGGCCTTGCCGGCCGCCGTGTAGAGGTCGAGGCGCGCGTAGACGCCGAACTCCGAGCCGTCGTCGAGGAAGCCGCCGCCCGGGCCCTGCGTCTCGGTGAGGATCGCGTTGGCCTCGTCCAGCGTCAGCGCCGGGAACGCCGCGGTCAGCAGGTGGCCGGCCTCCGGCGCGACCTTGCCCACATCCTCCCGCCGGCCGGCGGTGTCCGGATGGACCACCGGCAGGCCGTAGGTCTGGGTCGCCGCGTAGAAGGCTGCGTTGGCGGCCGCGTCCTTGAACCGGCCCGTATCCTTCGCCGCGCAGGCCGCCACCGTGTCGCCGCAGCCGGCCTTCAGCGCCTCCGTCATCGCCGCGCGCGCCTCCGTCAGGAGCGCCCGGTAATCCGTCACGCCGACCGTCTTGTCGGCCTCGGCGGACGCCTTGTCGAGGACGGCCGGATTCTTCCGGATCTGGCCGACATAGGCCGGATCGTTGGCGAGCAGGTGCGCGAGGGCGTGCAGCGAGGTCGCCCGGCCGCCCAGCACGTCCATGGCGTAGTGGGCGCCGACGATGATCCGGTCGTTGCCGTACTCGGCGGCGCGGGCGACCATCTGCTGGTAGCGCTCGGGCACGAGGAGCGCGAGCACCATGGACTCGGTGTAGCCGTAGGTGGTGTGACCGCTCGGGTAGGACGGGCTGTTCACGAGGTCCTGCGAGGGGCCGCGCAGCCAGTCGAGGCTGTCGGACGCATCGCCGAAATAGTCCTTGCCACGATAAGTGAGGAGGCGCGGCAGGGTCTGGAACGGCCGCGAATTGCCGTAGCGGTCGGCGCCGGGGCTCCCGGCCGGCCGGTCATAGGCCTTGCCGAACACGTCGGTGACCGCGCCGTTCGACAGGATCGCGGCGGCCTCCTCGGAGACCGGATGCTTGCCGTTCGTGGTGGCGTTGGCGAAGAAGTACTTGCCGGAATTCGAATCCGACTTGGTCACGTTGTTGGTGTAGCCGATCAGGTTGGCGACCGCCGGCGCGATGCTCGTGAAGGTCTTGTAGTCGCTGTAGGTCGCCTTGGCGTGGTAGGCCTGGGCGAGCGTGGTGCCGAGGCCGTCGGCGAGGTTGGCGGCGTTGCCGTCGGTGATGAAGCAGTCCCGCAGGGCGAGCTGCTGCTGCTCGGGGAACGGCAGGAGCGTCGGCTGCTTGAGCTCGCCGGTCTGGATGTCGCCGGTGACCCGCAGGTTCGCGTCCAGCGCCGCCTTGCCGTCGGGCGTGGCCTGCAGCCGGGCCACCGGGACCAGCCCGCGCAGGGCCGACAGGTTGGCGGCCGACTGTGCGAAGGCCTGGAGCGGCAGGGCCGCCCCGAGCAGCGCCAATCCGACCCGCAGCGTCCCGAACATGCAGCCCTCCCCTCGCGGATGCCGTGCCGGACGCTAAGGCCGTTCCCGATCGCGTTGCAATCGGGCGCGCCCCCGACGTCCCCATCTTTGACGGACCCGCGGCGCCGAGCCGGCCTCCCGCGGCGGCGCGCGCCTCAGCCCCGCGCCCGGGCGCGGATCATGAAGTTGTCGTAGGTGTACTCCGCCACCTGGAACCAGAGGTACTCCTCGTTGCGGAAGGTCCGCATCGCCTCGTAGACGCGGCGGAAATCGGCGTTCTTGGCGGCCATCTCGGCGTAGACGTCGTTGGCGTTCTTGAGGGCGGCCTCCATGACGTCCTGGGGGAACGGCCGCAGCTGCGCGCCGCCGGCCACCAGCCGGCGCAGGGCCTGCGGGTTGCGGGCGTCGTACTTCGCCTGGACGTCGGCGCCGACCTCGGCGGCCGCGGCCCGGAGGATCCCCTGGTAGGATTTCGGCAGCGCCTTCCACTTCTCGGCGTTGAACCAGAAGTGCAGCATGGCGCCACCCTCCCAGAAGCCGGGATAGTGGTAGATCGGCGCGACCTTCTGCAGGCCGAGCCGCTCGTCGTCGTAGGGGCCGATCCACTCGGCGGCGTCGAGCTTCTTGCTCTCCAGGGCCGCGTAGATCTCGGGACCCGGGACCGCCTGCGGCTGCACGCCGAACTTGGCGAGCACTTGCCCGCCCATGCCGCCGATCCGGAACTTCAGCCCCTGCAGGTCGGAGAGGCTCTTGATCTCGCGGCGGAACCAGCCGCCCATCTGGGCGCCGGTGTTGCCGCCCGGCAGGCAGACCAGCCCGGCCTTGGCGAAGACCTCGGCGAACAGTTCGGCGGCGCCGCCCGCCTGCCACCACGCGGCGGCGCCCCGGGCATTGAGGCCGAAGGGCACCGCAGTCGCCAGCGCGAAGGTCGGATCCTTGGCCATGCCGAGGGTCGCCGGCCCGTGGCCCATCTCGACGGTGCCGGCGGCCACGGCGTCGAGCAGGCCCTCGGCCGGGACCGGCTCGCCGGGCCCCTGAACCTGGATCTGGAAGCGCCCGTCGGTGGCCTCCGCGACGATCCGGCTGAGCGCCTCGGGCGCACCGTACAGGATGTCGAGGGTCTTGGCGTAGGCGGAGGACAGCCGCCAGCGCAGCTCCGGGGCGGATTCGGCCCGGGCCGGCGCGGCGAGCGGACCGGTGAGCGCCGCGGCCGCGCCGAGGCCGGCGGTCAGCACGCTGCGGCGCCGCGTCCCGGCCGCGGGGGATCGCGCGAGGTGAGGTTCGTCCAACGGCATCTCGTCCGATCAGGTCCGGCCCGGCCGGGCCGGATCGGGGGTCGCAGGTAGCACGTGCGTGCCGGTTCTCGAAAGCCGCGGGCGGCCGGGGCAGTTCCGTCGCGCCTCGAAACCGGCCCGCGCCCGTGCTAGGCGCCCGGGATGCGCACCGAGCCCGCCGTCACCCTGCACACCGTCTGCGGCCTGGAGGAGCTGGCCGGCCACAGCGCGCGCGGCGTGAGCCACGTCCTGTCGCTGCTCGATCCCGGCACGTCGGAGCCCGCGGCCTTCACCGCCTACGGCGCCCACGCCCGCACGACCCTCCGGTTCCACGACTGCCTCGGTCCGGGCGAGGGCCTCGTCCCGCCGGAACCGGAGCACGTCGCGGCGATCCTCGATTTCGGGCGGTCCCTCGATGGCGCCGGCCATCTCCTGGTCCACTGCCATTACGGCCTGTCGCGCTCCACCGCGGCGCTGCTGACCCTGTTCGCGCAGGCCGAGCCGGACGCGCCCGCCGCCGCCCTGGTGGAGCGCCTCCACGCCCTGCGCGAGCCGGCCTGGCCGAACGCGCGCATGATCGGCTTCGCCGACGCGATGCTGGACCGGGACGGGGAACTCAGCGCGGCGGTGCGGCGGCTGCACGCCCTGCAGTTGCGGGTCCGCCCGCATCTCGCCGAGCTGCTGCGCGGGCTCGGCCGCGGCGCGGAGGTCGACGCCGCGCAGGCCCTGTGATGAGGAGCCCACCCCTCACTTGCCGGCCGGCGTGAAGCTCCCGTCCTTCCATACGTAGAGCACGTAGCCCTGCGCGGTGACGTCGCCCTTGGCGTCGAAGCCGACGGTGCCGAGCACGAGATCGAAGCGCTCGGTGTGCAGCGCCTGCGCGATGGGCCTCGGCTCGGTGGAGTGGGCGAAGTTGCCGGCCGCCACCAGGGCCTGCATGGCCGCGTACCCGTAGATCGTGGAGCCGGTGGGATCGACGCCCTCGGCCTTGAAGGCCTTCACGACGGCCGCGGCGGCGGGCTGCCGGCTCGGGTCGAGGTAGAAGGTCATCAGAACGCCGTTGCTCGCGGACCCGGCGATCTTGGCGAAGTCCGGCGTGGCGATCGCCGAGGTGCCGAACCATTGGGGGCGGAAGCCCCGGTCCGCCGCGATCTTCACGAGGCGGCCCATCTCGGCGGCGTCGCCGCCGTAGTAGACGACCTCGATCCCCGCGCTCTTGAGGCGGTCGGCCAGGGCGGCGTCGTCGGCGTCGCTCGGCGAGAACGACAGGAACAGCGCCTCGTTCACGCCGATGCGGTTGAGGTTGTCCTTGGTGGCGGCGGCGAGGCTGCGGGCCGCCGGCGTCTGGTCCTGGATCAGCGCGATCTTCCGGTCGCGGAACCGCTCGGCCAGCACGGCGGCGGACAGGCGGGCCTGATCGTCGTCGCGGCCGCAGACCCGGAAGATGTTCGGCAATCCCCGGTCGGTGAGCCGCGCCGCCACCGAGGCCGCGGTGATCATCACCACCCCGTTCTGCGCGTAGATGTCGGAGGCCGCGATGGAGGCGTTCGAGCAGACATGGCCGACGACGAGCCGGACGTTGGACCGGACGAAGTGGTTGGCCACCGCCATCGCGGTGTTCGAGTCGCAGGCATCGTCCTGCACGTCCAGGGTCACGGGCTGGCCGTCGAGGCCGCCCATGGCGTTGGCGTCCCGGGCCGCGGCCTCAACGCCGCGCAGGACCTGCTCGCCGACCGCCACGTAGGGGCCAGACCGCGGAACCGCCACGCCGATCACCACGTCGGCCGCCGCGCGGGAGGCCGGCAGGAGCGCGAGACACAGGCTCAGGGCGATCAGCGCGGGCCGGAGCGGCCCGCGGGCGGGGACGAAACGTCCGATCTTCATCGGGCTCTTCTGGGCATCCTTGCGCGACACGTCGGCGCGACGGCGGATGCGGCTCCGTAGCCTCGATCCCGCCCCGCACCCAGTGCCCATACGCGAGGACGCGCCGAAACGCGATTTTTTTCCGCGGCGGTCCTCTGGGCGACCCGGTGCCTGATTCCAGTGCCTACTTGGCGTAGGCGTAGGCCGTCGCCGCGGAGGCGACCGGTCCGGTGACGCCGTTGAAGGCGGTGAGGACCTTCTGGACCTCGGTGAAGGGCGCGTTCGACACGTAGATCAGGTCGCGGTTGCGCATCCGGAACGCCTGCGACACGAACAGGCTGTTGGGGTCGCGCATGTCGATCCGGTAGACCACCGGCACCAGAGGCGTGCCGAGCAGCTTCGAGCCGGGGCTGAGACGACGCACGACGCTGGCCGGCTCGAACCGGAAGATGAAGGTGCCGGCCGGGTCGGCGGCGAAGTCCGACAGGCCGCGCGCCTTGGCCAGCGCCTGCGCCAGCGTGATCCCGTCGGCCTGGAACGGCAGCTCGGTGCTGTTGCCCAGCGCGCCCACCGCGATGAAGGTCTGCGGGTCGCGCACCAGGGTCAGCACGTCGTTGGGCCGCAGGTAGATGTTCTCACGCGGGTTCGACACCACCGTGGTCAGCGGCACGGTCGCGGTCACCGGCCCGCGCGAGAGCCGCACGAAGGTCTCGTTGACCGGCGCGCGGTTGCCGCCGGCGGCGGCGATGACGTCGAGGATGCGGTCGCCGTGGCCCGAGAGCGGCAGGCGGGCGCCGGCGGCGCCCTCGCCGGTGACGGTGACGGCCTGGGAGATCGGGCGTGTGACCGAGACCAGCACCTGCGGCTGGATGGCCTTGCCGGCGAGCTCGTTCTCGATGAGCGCCTGGACGTCCTGGGTGCGGCGGCCGGCGACCTTGATGCGGCCGGCGTAGGGCACCGAGATGGCGCCGTCGCGCCCGACGGGCTGCTCGGGGATGAGGGCGGACTTGGAACCTGCGGAGAAGCGGTCGGCGACGAGGGGCCCGGAGAACAGGCCGCCGGACCCGGCTTCCCAGATGGAGACCGAGACCATGTCGCCGATGCCGATGACCGGCTCGGAGGAGGGGCGGTGGTCGCCGAAGGAGGCGAGCAGGCTGTCCAACGGCCGGCCGCGCAGGGCCTCGACCACGGAGGGAGTGACGTCGATGATCTCGTAGCGGGCGAGCAGGCCCCCGTCGGCCGTGGCGACCTCAGCCCCGGCCTGGATCGCGCTCGCCGTCGGACCCGCCGCGGGCAGGTACGTGCAGCCCGACATCGCCGTGACGGCGAGCAGGACGAGGGGAAGTTTGCGCATCCAGATGTTGCCCATCGGTATTGCCGAGCCCGTGCCTAGCCCATAGCGGCCCAGGTGTCCGTAGCGGGTGAGCCACACTCCGCCCGCCACGGCCGAGACTGCTAAGTCATCCTCGTTAAGCACAGCTTTTTCGGGGCACTGGAACGACAAATGCCGGGCGTATCGCCCGCGGCCGAAATATCGGGACACAAATCCGGACGCTGTCGGCGGTAACGGATCTGCCGATCGACGCCCAGGGCCGGCCGGACCGGGCGCGATCCGCTCGCTGCCCGTCACTGCCCCTGGGTCACCGCCGCGGTGATGTCGCCGTAGACGGCGCTGACGCGGGATACGTAGTAGCGGATGCTGCCCACCGCGACGATGAAGATCAGGCCACCGAGCAGGGCGTACTCCGTCGCGGTGGATCCGCGGAGGTCGCGGGCGAACCGTGCGGCCGCGGCCCGGATCCGACCCGACGGGGCGGACGCCGCCCAGGATCGCACAGCGCGCAGCCCCGCTCCGTCGCCGCCCGGCTCTTCCATGGTCGAACGCGCCTTCCAGTCCCACTGTCCGCGTGACATCACGCGCTCCGAACGCTGGTACCCGAGCCCGATTGCCGCCGGCTTAACGAAGTGTTCGAAACAGGGGATCGGGCCGAGTCCGGGCGGGATAGGCACCGCCCGGCACGGTGACGGGGCGCCCGCGAGGGCGCGCCCGTGACGGCTCAGGCGTGGCCGGCCTTATGGCGCAGGTCGTCGATCCGCTTCGAGGCCTCGGCCTTGTCGAGGTCGGGGTCGAACGCCTTCGGCTCCTTCGCCTCCTCCGACAGCGTCTTCAGATAGGAGGCCTGCGCGCCGGTCATCGGCTCGCCGCCGGTCGTCCACTGGTCCGGATCCTTGATCTGGTTCGACACGTCCTTCGGGTCGGTCTTGGGGTTCTCCGGCGCGTCCTGGCGCGCTCCGGAATCCCGGCCCGCCTTCGAGGTCGCCTTCGCGGTGGTGGTGGCCATGCGACTGATGTTCCCTGATTGTTCGCGTTCTGGGGCATCAACGCGGCCGGCCGCGCCCCGGTTCCTGCGGCCGCGGCGGCGCCGTCGGGCGCGGCGATCTTCCCTTCCTCGCGCCCGCTCCGCATGATTGCGACGCGCGGCGCCCCCGGCGCACCTCGGAGGCACGGTGATCCGGATGACGTCCCAATCACAGCCGACGCCCGATGCCCGGACGGCCGCTCAAGTGCTCGTGGTCATGGGTGTCTCGGGGTCCGGGAAGAGTACCGTGGCGGCGCTGATCGCCGAGAAGCTCGGCTGGATCTTCGTGGACGGCGACAGCTTCCACACACCGGAGCATGTGGCGAAGATGCGCGCGGGCCACGCCCTCGACGACGCGGACCGCGCGCCCTGGCTCGCCCGGATCGCGACCTGGATCCAGCAGCGCCTCGACGCCGGCGAGTCCGGCGTGGTCGTCTGCTCGGCCCTCAGGCGCGCGTACCGGGACGTCCTGACCCGGGGCAGCCGGCGCGTTCGCCTCGTCTACCTCGACGGCGACAAGGCCCTGATCGCCCGGCGCCTCGCGGAGCGCCAGGGCCATTTCATGTCGCCGGTCCTCCTCGACAGCCAGTTCGCGACCCTCGAGGTCCCGGGGGCCGACGAGCACCCGATCACCATCGGGATCCTCGAGCCGCCCGAGGCGATTGCCGACCGGGTCGTGGCGGAACTCGCCGCCGCGGCGCGCCGGGATCCGGGCAGGGAGTGACGCGATGACAGCAGAAGCCGGCAAGGCCGCGGGGATCGCGCTGGTGATCTCCGACGTCGACGGCACCCTGGTGACCGGCGACAAGCGCCTGACCGCGGCGACGGTGGCGGCCGTGCGCCGCCTGCGCGCGGCCGGGATCGGCTTCAGCATCGCCTCGGCGCGGCCCCCGATCGGCCTGCGGAGCCTCGTGGCGGAACTCGGCCTCGACCTGCCGATGGGGGCCTTCAACGGCGCGAGCGTCGTCCGGCCAGACCTGTCGATCATCGAGGAGCGGACCATTCCCGAGGCGGCGGCCCGGTCGGCCCTCGACCGGCTCCTGGCCGAGGGGCTGGATGTGTGGGTCTTCGCCGACGGCGCGTGGTGCCTGCGCGACCCGGACGGTCCCTACACCGACCTGGAGCGCCGCACGATCGGCGCGGAGCCCCGGGTCGTGGCGGATCTCGGCACGCTCACGGGATCGGCCGCCAAGATCGTCGGCGTCAGCCGCGACCACGCCCACCTCGCGGCCTGCGAGACGCGCATCGCCGCGGCACTGGCAGGCCGGGCCACCGTCCACCGCTCGCAGGCCTACTATCTCGACGTGACTCCGCCCGATCTCGACAAGGGTCGCTTCGTCGCCTGGATGAGCGCGCACCTCGCCATCCCGCGCGAGCGGATCGCCACCTTCGGCGATGCCGGGAACGACCGCCCGATGTTCGCGCAGAGCGGCTACGCGGTGGCGATGGGCAATGCCGAGGCGAGCGTCCAGGCGGCCGCGAGCGCGGTCACGGACAGCAACGACGCCGACGGGTTCGCCCGCGCGGTCGAGCGCCTCATCCTCCCCTGACCGGCCGACCGCGTCCGCGCGCCGCCCTGTGGCGCGCGGATCACAAGCGGGCCCGTCGCCCCGGTCGCCCACAGGCTGCCGAACCGGGGCCGCTTTCCGGCCTCATTTCCCCGTGACCTAGCTTGACCACAGAACAAGCAGCACCGGGTCTCGGAATGCATCGCCTCATCCTGGCCGCCGTCCTCGCGGTCGCGCCCGCCGCCGCCTTCGGGCAGGGCGCGCGCGACAATATCGACGCGCTGATCGAGCAGCAGGCCAAGGCGAACGGCGTTCCGGCGAGCTTCGTGCACGCCGTGGTGAAGCGCGAGAGCAACTACAACCCGCGGGCCAAGGGCGGCAGCGCCCTCGGCCTCATGCAGATCAAGCACGCGACCGCGCGCAGCCTGGGCTACACCGGCGACGCCGCCGGCCTGTACGATCCGGAGACCAACCTGCGCTACGGCGTGGCCTATCTGGCGGGCGCCTACCGCACGGCCAAGGGCAACGTCAGCCAAGCCTACCAGTACTACAACCGCGGCTACTACTACGCCGCCAAGCGCCAGGGCATCTCCACCGAAGTCGCCTCGGTGGTCGCGCCGGTGGCAGCGTCGGCCAGCGCCCTGGCGAGCCTGTTCGGCGGCGGCGTCGCCGACACCCGGAACAACCCCGCTGCCGCCGCCCTGGCCTACGCACCCACCGCCGCCGCGGTGGCGGAGGTTCCGACCGAGACCGTCGAGGTACCGCTGCCGCCGCGCCGGCCCGCCGCCCTGGCCGGCGCGGCGATCGAGCTCGCCAGCCTGTCCATCGACCCGGCCGCCGCGGCTCCGGGCCCGGCCCCGGGCACCGCGCAGGCCGCCGCGGCGCCCGCCGTGGAGGTGCCGCTACCGCCGCGCCGCCCCGCGGCCCTGGGCAGCGCCGTCGCGGCGGCCGCGCCGGCGCAGATCGCGGAGCTCCGGCTCTCTCCGCAGCCCGAGGCCACCCCCGCTGCGATGACCCCCGCGGCCGCTCCGGCGCCGACCACCGAGGCCGCGGTCGAGGCCGTCGAGGTGCCGCTGCCGCCGCGCCGGCCGTCGCTCCAGATGCTCGCCGCCGCCACACCGCGGCGCGCGCCGGCCGCCGCGCCGGTGCAGGAGGCCACGGCCCTGCCGGTCGAGTAGCGCGCCCTTCCGAACCGGCCGCGCACCGGGAAACCGCCGGCCGGCCGGGCCCTCTGCCCACACAAGGATCATGCCCAAGGCTTGACCATCGGGTCGATCCGCAACACATAGGCGCCACGCCAGCAACGTGGTTGGATCGCTACGGTACGGACCGGCGCCGCAAGACAGCGGCCGTACGCGGGTGGCGCACGACAGATCTCAGGGCAGGAAACGCCGGTCCACGCGCGCACGTTCGGGCAGTATCCTGTCCGGCGGAACGTCAAAGCGCGATGGATCTCGAAGCGGCAGGCATGCAGGGCACGGACTCTGCTTTCGAGCTGGCAGGAAAGCGGACGGCGCCATGACCGGCGTGGTAGAACAGGAATCTCTCTTTCTCACGGACCTCGGGCGGCGCGTCAGACACGCGCGCACCGTGCGCGGGCTGTCGCGCAAGGTCCTGTCGCAGACCTCGGGCCTGTCCGAGCGCTACATCGCGCAGCTGGAGGGTGGCCAGGGCAACGTGTCGATCATCCTGCTGCGGCGGGTGGCCAACGCCATGGGCGTGCGGCTCGACGACCTGATCACCGGCAACGACGCGCTGCCCGACTGGCCGGTGGTGCGCGACCTCCTCGCGCAGGCGAGCCCGGCGCAGATCGTCGCCGCCAAGGAGGCGCTCTCCGGCGGCAGCCGGCCCGAATCGAGCAACCGGCCGCGCGTGGCGCTGATCGGCCTGCGCGGCGCCGGCAAGTCGACCCTCGGCAAGCTCGCGGCGGAGCGCCTCGGCTGGACCTTCGTGGAGCTCAACGCCGAGATCGAGCGCGAGAACGCCCTCTCGGTCCAGGAGATCTTCGCGATCTACGGCCAGGAGGGCTATCGCCGGCTGGAGCAGGCGGCCCTGCGGCGCCTCACGGAGCATCCCGGGCCGCTGATCCTCGCGACCAGCGGCGGCATCGTCGCGGAACCGCTCACATACGATCTGCTCCTGCAGGCGTTCTACACGATCTGGCTGCGCGCCCGGCCGGAGGAGCACATGAGCCGCGTCCGCGAGCAGGGGCACCTCGCCACAACCGGTGATCACGCCTCCGCGATGCAGGAGCTGCGCGCCGTGCTGGCGAGCCGCGAGCCGCTCTACGCCCGGGCCCCGGCCACGGTGGACACCTCCAACATCCCGGTCCAGACGATGCTGGACCGCCTGACGGCGGCGATCGAGGCGCGGTTCGGGCAGCCCGTGCCGCTGGCGGACTGACCCGCCGCCGGTCGCTGACAGCCATGCGACCGATGCGACCTCAGGGCCGCGCCGGCCCTTGATCGCCGCGGTGCAGCGCACCACGCTAGGGCAGAACCCGCGGTCCGGCGCCCCTGCGGCCCACCTCCGCCCCGGGCGGGAGATCCGCCCGTCCGCGCGGGCGCTGGACCGGCCCCGCCGCACGCGCGATCGGCTAACCCTGCGAAGTCCCGGACGTGAGCATCCGCCCATGAGCGCCAGTCCTGCCTTCAATCACCCCTCGCATGACCTCGCGGTCGTCGACCCGGTCTGGTCGCGGCTGCGGGACGAGGCGGAGGACGTCCTGCGGACCGAGCCGCAGCTCGCCTCCTTCATCGTCGCGACGATCCTGAACCACGCCACCCTGGAAGGCGCGGTCTCCCACCGGGTCGCGGCCCGGCTCGGGCACCCGTCGCTGCCGGCCGAACTCGTCGCCCACGCCTTCCACGAGGCGATCACGGCGGATCCGGGGATCGGGCAGGCGTTCCGCGCCGATATCGGCGCGGTGATCGACCGGGATCCGGCGACGCTCCGGGCACTGGAGCCGGTCCTGTACTTCAAGGGCTTCCACGCGCTGCAGGCCTACCGCCTCGCCCACCATGTCTGGAACCGCGGCCGGCGCGACCTCGCCCTCTACCTCCAGAGCCGGGTCTCGGAGGTGTTCCAGTGCGACATCCATCCGGCCGCGCGGATCGGCCGGGGCGTCTTCCTCGACCACGCCACCGGCCTCGTGGTCGGCTCGACCGCGGTGATCGAGGACGACGTGTCGATCCTCCACGCCGTGACCTTGGGCGGTACCGGCAAGCAGCGCGGCGACCGCCACCCCAAGATCCGCCGCGGCGTGATGATCGGCGCCGGCGCCAAGATCCTGGGCAACATCGAGGTCGGGGCCTGCGCCCGGGTGGCGGCGGGCTCTGTGGTGCTGCGGCCGGTGCCGCCGAACACGACGGTCGTCGGTGTGCCGGCGCGCGTGGTCGGTACCGCCGGCTGCGACGATCCGGCCCGGGCGATGGACCAGCTCGTCGCCCTCGACCAGTTCATCCACCTGGGCGACGGGATCTGACCCGGAGTGGTCGCGCTTGCCGCTCCGCCCGCGGCGTGGCAAGCCCTCGGCCCATCCGCGGCGCCAGCGCCGCCAGGGGAGATCGACCAGCGTGACCAAAGCCGAGACCGCGAAGCTTCAGGACTATCTGCGCCGCAAGTTCGCGAACAACAATATCCGCCTCATGGCGATGAAGACCGGCGACTCCGCCGAGGTGTTCATCGGCGAGGAGTCGATCGGCGTGATCGCCGACGACAAGGAGGACGGCGACGATTCCTTCGTCTTCCGGATGGCGATCCTCGACATCGATCTCGAGGAAGAGGCCTGAGGCGCCGCGCCTCGGCGCCTCCAACGTCCCGGGCCGGATC
Source organism: Methylobacterium sp. PvP105 (assembly GCF_017876975.1). NCBI lineage: Bacteria > Pseudomonadati > Pseudomonadota > Alphaproteobacteria > Hyphomicrobiales > Methylobacteriaceae > Methylobacterium > Methylobacterium sp. PvP105. The sequence goes on from NZ_JAGIPA010000001.1 coordinate 5,184,948, forward strand.
CCGCCGGCCCGCACCTGTGCACGGATTAACGCTAACGAAGGCTCGTGCTTAACAAGCGGTAAACGGCGTGAGTACAGTGCGCTCAACCTGTATCAGGAGCGCGAATAATGGTCCTCACGCCCGCCGCCCTCGAGTCGATCCGGACCCTGTGCATCGGACTGGCGCTGTCCGGCCTGATCGCCAGCGCTTTCGAGCTGTTCGCGGCGCGGCGGGCGAGCTTCAGCCTGCTGGAGTGCGGCGGTCTGCCGGCGGTGGCCGCGCTGCCGATGCTCGCCTTCTCGGCGCCGTTCATCATCCTGCGCAACACGGTGCGCGGCCGGCGGATCGAGCGGCGCCCGATCCCGTTCGTGATGCTGGCGACCGTCATCGCGTGCGGCTGGAGCCTGCTCTCGGGCCGTGTCGCCCTCGACCTCGCCGCGATGCTGGTCGGCGCCTGACCGGGTTCAGGGCTCGGCGGTGGCCACCTGCGCGGTGCCGTCCTTGCCCTCCAGGGACACCCAGGCCGCGCCGTCCTGGCCGGCCCGCTTGATGAAGTTGTAGCCGGTGCGGCGCCAGGAGCGGATCGCGTCGGTCTTGTTGTCGAGGACGAAATCGCCACGGTCGGTCCGGACCGTCAGCACGGCGTGGCCCTCGTTGGTCTCGTCGATCACCACGGTCATCAACAGGGCGCGCCGCGGCAGGCCGCGCTCCACCAGCATCCGCCGCTTCAGCAGCTGGTAATCCTCGCAATCGCCGAACCCGTCATCCGGGAAGTCCCAGCGGTCGACGACGCCCCAGTGCGCCTGATCGGTGATCGGCCGGATGCGCGCGTTCACGCGGCGGTTGACGCTCTGGAGGGTCCGCCACACCGCCACGGTCAGCGGGATCTCGGCCGGCTCGGCCGTGTCGACCGTGCATTCCTGGGGTGTGCGGGTGCAGAAATCCGTCCAGCCGGCGATCGCCCGTACCGGACCGGTCGGTTCGGCGGCGCTCACCTGATCCGGCAGGACCAGCCGGGCATGGGCGTGGGTCGTGGCACCGCCCATCGTGAGGATCGTGCCCAGCAGGGCGAAACTCGCCACCTGCCGCGACCGGCACGCGGCGTGCGTCCAGCCGCGCCATCGCAGCGGGCCGAAGACCTGACACGAGATACCGCCATCCGCGTGCCGCATGGTTCAAGCCCCCGCCGCCCGATGATGACGGAAGGGTGACACGGCGACGTGCGGCGCACAATGGGTCAGGGTGAGACAGGCAACGCGCCGCGAGCCCTATCGGTTCCGATTTAAGAGAGTGTTGCATCCGCAGAGCTCCCCGAGGAAGCATGCGCTGAGCGAATGGCCGCTCTGCGCCCTCGCGGAAGGCCTTGATTCAAGTCAGCTTTGCCGGCTTCTCAGAACGGCTCGCGCAGGGGATTCGCGGCGGGCCCGATCGAAGCGCATGAAGCCGGCCAGCCCGTCGCGGACGGGGCCGCGCCCCAGGAAAGGACCCGCAATGCAGCCCGCCATCCAGCAGGTGATCAGAGCGCTCGCCGAGGATGGTCGGGCCGGCGCGATCAATATCGCGGAGCACGCGGTCGATTCCTATCTCGCCGACGCCCCGAGCGAGGGCGACAGGGCGCTGTCGCGGGACATCCTGGTGCGGGATCTGGCCAGCCTCCGGGGCGTCGCCCCGCATCTCGCGGCCTTCATCGGCCGGGTCGAGTCCTACGTGGCGAGCCTCGCCCAGCCCTCCCTGAGCCGGGCGGCCTGAGGCCGCTTCACCGGTTGGCGGTGGTGACCGGGGAGGTGACGCCGCCGAGGGAGACCCAGGCGACGGCGTCCTGGCTCTCGCGCTTGATGAAGACGTAGCCGGTCTTGTGCCAGGGCAGGATGGCGTTGGTCTTGTTGTCGAGGACGAGGTCGCCCCGGTCGGTGATGAGCGTCAGCACGGCGTGGCCCTCGCCCTTCTCGTCGATCACCACGGTCATGCGCATCGCGCGGCGCGGCAGCCCGGCCTCGGCCAGCATGTGGCGCTTGAGCAGCTGGAAGTCCTCGCAGTCGCCGATGCCGTCCTCGGCCAGGTCCCAGCGGTCGGCCACGTGCAGGTGGTCCTGGTCGGTCATCGGCTCGACCGCCTTGTTGACCCGCCGGTTCACCGACACGATCGTCGCCCAGGTGGCGGGCGTCAGGCTGATCCGGGCCGGCTCGCCCCGGTCCAGCACGCACTCCGCCGCGTAGGTCTGGCAGAACGTCACCCAGGCCGCGATCGGCTTGGCGTCGCCCAGGACCTTGGCACCGGCCTCGGTCGGCAGGCTCGCCAGCGTCTGCGCCTGAGCCGGGGCGGCGAGGCTAAGCAGCGTCGCCGCTCCGACCAGCATCCCCCGAACCGTCCTGAGAAGCCCCGCGCCCATCGAACCCGTCCCCGTTGTTGAGGACAGGATTGCGCCGCAGAGCCTCCGCGGCGCTGAAGCGGATGCGCGCAATTTTATCGATTTGCCGGTGCGGGCCCAGTCAGGCGCGACAGCGTCGACGGGAGACTTGAGAACCCCAGTAAATCGGCGGCTTCAGCTTCGGAAACCGGAAACCTTGAGGTTTCGTCGCCCGTAGACCCGAGCCTTCAGGCGCGCCGCCGCCGTCATCGCGAGCGCAGCGAAGCGATCCGGGGCCACGCCGCGCCGACCGATCTCGCGCTGCCCTGGGTCGCCTCGCCGCGCCCGCGATCACGGGGCGGAATCGCTCACCCCGCCGTCTGGTCGAGCTTGCGCTCGGCCTCGCCCTTCAGCTCCGGGAAGTCCGCCTGCGTGTAGGCGCGGCCCCGGTGCGGATCCTCGGTGATGCCCTCGTGCTCCAGGCGGCGCAGCTGCACCCGCCGGATCTTGCCCGAGATCGTCTTGGGCAGATCGGTGACGAATTCGAGCCCGCGCAGGCGCTTGAAGGTCGCGAGCCGGGCATTGGTGAAGCGGAAGATGTCGAGCGCCGTCTCGGGCCCCGGGATGGCTCCAGCCACCAGGGACACGTAGGCCTTCGGGATGGTGTGGCGCATCGGGTCGGGCACCGGCACCACCGCCGCCTCGGCCACGGCCGGGTGCTCGATCAGCACGCTCTCCAGCTCGAAGGGGCTGATCCGGTAGCCCGACGACTTGAACACGTCGTCGGCCCGGCCCACGAACGTGTAGCAGCCCTGCTCGTCCACGAAGGCGACGTCGCCGGTGTGGTAGAGGTCGCCGGCGGCGCCCGACAGGTTGCCCTGGCCGTCGTCGTAGCCCTGCATCAGGCCGGCGGGGCGGTGGGCCCCGAGTTCGAGGCAGACCTCGCCCTCGGAGGCCGGCTGGCCGTCGAGGTCGAGGACGCGGACCCGGTAGCCCGGCAGGGGTCGGCCCAGCGCCCCGGGCACGACCGGCTGGCCCGGCGTGTTGGCCATGAGCGCCGTGGTCTCGGTCTGGCCGTAACCGTCGCGGATCGTGAGGCCCCAGGCGGTCTTCACGCGCTCGATCACCTCGGGGTTCAGGGGCTCGCCCGCCGCGCAGACCTCGCGCAGGGCGAGGCGCTTCCCGGTCAGGTCCTCCTGGATGATCATCCGCCAGACGGTCGGAGGCGCGCAGAGCGTGGTGGCGCCGGTGCGCTCCAGCTGCGCCAGCAGTGCGGCCGCGTTGAACGGCGCCTGGTTGATCACCAGGATCGTCGCCCCGGCATTCCAGGGCGCGAAGAACGAGGACCACGCGTGCTTCGCCCAGCCCGGCGAGGAGACGTTGCAGTGCACGTCCCCCGGCTGGAGCCCGAGCCAGTACATCGTCGAGAGGGCTCCCACCGGGTAGGAGCGGTGGCTGTGGCGCACCAGCTTCGGCTTCGCCGTGGTGCCGGAGGTGAAGTAGAGGAGCAGCGGGTCGTCGGCGCCGGTGGGCCCGTCGGGCGCGAAGGTCTCGGACGCCTCGAACGCGTCGTCGTAGGCCGCCCAGCCCTCCGTCGGAGCCCCGGTGACGAGGCGGACGGCGCCACCCGTGTCGAGGCCGGCGAACCGCGCGATCTGCTCCGGGCCGGCCACGATCGCCCGCGGGCGCCCGCGAGCGAGGCGGTCGGCGAGCTCGTCGGCCGTGAGCAGCGTGGTCGCCGGGATGACCACGGCGCCGAGCTTCATCGCGGCCAGCATGGTCTCCCACAGGGCCGGCACGTTGCCGAGCAGCAGGAGCAGGTGGTCACCGCGCTTCAGGCCGAGCTGCCGCAGGTGGTTGGCCACCTGGCCGGAGCGGCGGGCGAGTTCCCCGAAGGTCAGGCTCTGCTCGGCCCCGCTGCCGGCCTCGACGATCCGCAGGGCGGCGCGGTCGCGGCTCTCGGGTCCGGCGAGGACGGCGTCGAACCAGTCGAGCGCCCAGTTGAACGGCACCGGATCCGGCCACGCGAAGGCCGAGACGGCGGCGGCGTAGTCGGTGCGATGGGCCAGCAGAAGGTCGCGGGCCTCCCGGAAGCTCGGCATGGTCGTTCCCCTCCCTGTCTTATGGTCTCGCTCCCCGCCCCTCCCGCCGGGGCGGGCCGCGTTCAGGTGTTCTCGAACCGGGGCGGCCGCTTCTCCACGAAGGCGGCCATGCCCTCCTTCTGGTCCTTGGTGGCGAACATGGCGTGGAACACCCGCCGCTCGAACCGGATCCCCTCGGTCAGCGTGGTCTCGTAGGACCGGTTGACCGCCTCCTTGGTCATCATGGCGATCGGCAGCGACATCGACGCGATGGTCTCGGCCGCCTTCAGCGCCTCGTCGAGGAGCTGGTCGGCCGCGATCACCCGCGACACGAGACCGGCGCGCTCCGCCTCGGCGGCGTCCATCATCCGGCCGGTCAGGCACATCTCCATGGCCTTGGCCTTGCCGACGAAGCGGGTCAGCCGCTGGCTGCCGCCGATCCCCGGCATCACCCCGAGCTTGATCTCGGGCTGGCCGAACTGCGCCGTGTCGGCCGCCAGGATGATGTCGCACATCATGGCGAGCTCGCAGCCGCCGCCGAGCGCGTAGCCTGCGACCGCGGCGATGATCGGCTTGCGCACGGCGACGAAGCGCTCCCAGTCGGCGAACCGGTCGCCCGCGTACATCTCCGCGTAGGTGGCGTGCTGCATCTCCTTGATGTCGGCGCCGGCCGCGAAGGCCTTGGCCGAGCCGGTGACGACGATGCAGCCGATCCCCGGATCGGCATCCGCCTCGGTCGCTGCCCGGATCACCTCCCGGGTCAGCTGCGCGTTGAGGGCGTTCAGCGCCTTCGGCCGGTTGAGGGTGATCAGCAGGACGCGCCCGCGCGTCTCCGTCAGGATCGTCTCGTACGGCTCGCTCACGACTCGCCTCCCTGCCCGCGGAGCATACGGATGATCGCGGAAAAGTCCTCTCCCCCGTGGCCCGCGCCCTCGAACAGACCGTAGATCTGCGCGGCCTCGGCGCCCAGCGGCGTCGCCGCCCCCGCGGCGATGGCGGCGGCCTGGGCGAGCCGGAGGTCCTTGAGCATCAGCGCCGCGGCGAAGCCCGGCTTGTAGCCGTTGTTGGCCGGCGAGGCCGGCACCGGGCCCGGCACCGGGCAGTAGGTGGTCAGCGACCAGCACTGGCCCGAGGAGACCGAGGCGACGTCGTAGAGCGCCTGGTGCGACAGGCCGAGCTTCTCGCCGAGCGCGAACGCCTCGCTGACGCCGATCATCGAGATGCCGAGGATCATGTTGTTGCAGATCTTGGCCGCCTGCCCGGCGCCGGCATCGCCGCAATGGAACACGTTCTTGCCCATCGCCTTCAGCAGCGGCTCCGCCCGGTCGAAGGCGGCCTCGGCGCCGCCGGCCATGAACGTGAGCGTTCCGGCCTTCGCGCCGCCGGTCCCGCCGGAGACCGGCGCGTCCACCGACAGGCAGCCGCGCGCCGCGGCGAGGGCGTGGGCCTTGCGGGCGCTCTCGACATCCACCGTGGAGGAATCGATCAGCAGCGTGCCGGCGGGCAGCGCCTCGACGAGCTGCGTCCAGACCTCGACCACGTGCCGCCCGGCCGGCAGCATGGTGACCACGACATCCGCCCCTTCGGCCGCCTCCAGGGCCGAGCCCGCGACCGCGATCCCCTCGGCGCGCGCCGCCTCCAGCGAGGCCGGTACGAGATCGAAGCCGCGCACCGCGTGACCCGCCTTCACGAGGTTGGCCGCCATGGGCCCGCCCATGTTGCCGAGACCGATGAACCCGATGGTCTGTGCCATCCCGTCCTCCCTTGATTGTTGTCCCTCGCGTCTCCCACCCGCGTCCTCGTCCTGAGCCGACGAAGCGGGCCTCGAAGGAGGGCTCCAGGGATCACAGCGGCTCCTGGAGCCCTCCTTCGAAGCCTACGCTTCGTCGGCTCAGGACGAGGGTTTGGGTGGGAACGTGCGACGCGTCATCACACCGGCCCCGTGCGCGCGTCCGAAAAAACCGGCGCCGCCCGCTTCTCCAGCCAGCGGGCGATCCGCGCCGGGTCGACCGCGTCGAGGGTCGGCGGGGTCCAGCGCGGGCTCTTGTCCTTGTCGATCACCGCGGCGCGGATGCCCTCGCGGAAGTCGCCCTCCGCCAGCAGCGCCAGCGAGGCGTGGAACTCGCGCTCCAGGCAGGCCTCCAGGTTCGGCGCGCCGCGGCCGAGGCGCAGGAGGCACAGCGTCAGGACGAGGCTCGACGGCGCCTTGGTCAACAGCGTTGCCCGGGTCGTGGCGGCGAAGTCGGAGCCGTCCGCCTCGAGGGCCGAGAGGATCTCGTCGACCATGTCGAAGGAAAAGCAGCGGTCGATCACCGCGCGGTGCGCGGCCAGGGGCGCCGGGCCGGGGTCCTGCGCGGACCGGGCGATCACGTCCCGCACGCCCTCCTGCCCGGCATCCGGATCGAGCGCCAGGAGGTCGTCGATGAGGTTGGGCAGCCTCGCGGACGGGACCATGACGTCGGCCAGGCGGCAGAAGATCGCGTCGGCGGCGCCGACCGGCTCGCCGGTCAGGCCGAGATAGGTGCCGATCTCGCCGGGCGCGCGCGGCAGCAGCCACGTCCCGCCGACATCCGGCAGGTAGCCGATGCCGGTTTCCGGCATGGCGACGCGGGAGCGCTCGGTGACGATCCGGTGCGATGCGTGGCCCGCGAGCCCGACACCCCCGCCCATGGTGATGCCGTCCATCACCGCCACGAACGGCTTCTCGTAGGCGGCGATGCGGGAATCGAGCCTGTACTCGTCGCGCCAGAAGGTCTCGGCGAAGGCGGTGCCGGGATTGTCGTAGAGGGAGCGCAGGTCGCCGCCGGCGCAGAGGCCGCGCTCGCCCTCGCCGGTGAGCAGCACCGCGGCGATTCCGGGATCCGCCGAGAACTGGTCGAGCGCCCGGTCGATCTCGCCCACCATGCCATGCGTCAAGGCGTTCAGGGCCTTCGGCCGGTTGAGCCGAAGGCGCCCCAGCGCGCCGACCCGCTCGACGATCACGTCGCTCATCGGCGCCCCCCGGTCAGCCCGCGGGCGATGATCAGCCGCATGATCTCGTTGGTCCCTTCGAGGATCTGGTGCACGCGCAGGTCCCGGACGATCTTCTCCACGCCGTACTCGGCGAGGTAGCCATAGCCGCCGTGCAGTTGCAGCGCTTGGTTGGCCACCTCGAAGGCCGCGTCGGTGACGTGGCGCTTGGCCATGGCGCAGAGCTGGGTCGCGGACGGGTCCTTGGCGTCGAGCGCGGCGGCCGCGTGGCGCAGGAAGGTGCGCGACACTTCCAGGCTGGTCGCCATGTCGGCGAGCCGGAACTGCAGCGCCTGGAAGTCGGTGAGCCTGGCCCCGAACGCGCGCCGGTCGCCCATGTAGGCGAGCGCCTTGTCGAGGGCCGCCTGCGCGCCGCCGAGCGAGCAGGCGGCGATGTTGAGCCGGCCGCCGTCGAGGCCGCTCATGGCGATCTTGAAGCCCTGGCCCTCCGCGCCGAGGCGGTTGCCCACCGGCACGCGGCAGCCGTCGAAGCGGACGGCCCGGGTCGGCTGGGCGTTCCAGCCCATCTTGCGCTCGTCGGCCCCGAAGGAGAGGCCGGGCGTGCCCTTCTCCACCACGATCGCCGAGATGCCCGAAGGGCCCGCCTCGCCGGTGCGGACCATGCAGACGTAGAGGTCGCTGGCGCCGGCGCCGGAGATGAACTGCTTCTCGCCGGAGAGCACGTAATGGTCGCCGTCCCGCTCGGCGCGGGTGCGCAAAGCCGCGGCGTCGGAGCCGGAGCCCGGCTCGGTGAGGCAGTAGCTGGCGATCCGCTCCATGCCCATGAGCGACGGCAGCCAGCGCCGGCGCTGGTCGTCGTCGCCGTAGGCGTCGATCATCCAGGCGCACATGTTGTGGATCGAGAGGAACGCCGCCACGGTCGGGCAGCCGGCGCTGAGCGCCTCGAAGATCAGCGTCGCGTCGAGGCGCGACAGGCCGGACCCGCCGACATCCTCGCGGACGTAGATGCCCGCCATGCCGAGGGCGGCGGCCGCCCGCAGGGTCTCGACCGGGAAGGTCTTGTCCCGGTCCCAGTCGAGGGCGTGCGGCGCGATGTGCTCGGCCGCGAAGCCGAGGGCCATCTCGCGGATCGCGGTCCGGTCCTCGTCGAGCCCGAAACTCATGGACACTCCCTCCGATTCACCGCGCAACCGCGCGGGGCCTGCACCTCCGGCGCGTGGGGCGCGGCGTGCACCCTCTCCCGTTCGGGAGAGGGTTGGGGTGAGGGATCAGGTCTGTCCGGAGAGTTCTCGCCCCTGACCCCGTCCCACTCCCGCACGGGAGAGGGGACCCGCGCCCCCGACCTCGAACCGCCGCGCTCTACCGCATCGTCGGGATGGAGAACTCCGCCCCGCTCTTGATGCCGCTCGGCCAGCGCTGCGTCACGGTCTTGGTCTTGGTGTAGAACCGGATCGAGTCCGGCCCGTGCTGGTTCAGGTCGCCGAAGCCCGAGCGCTTCCAGCCACCGAAGGTGTGGTAGGCGATCGGGACCGGGATCGGCACGTTCACGCCGACCATGCCGACGTTGACCCGGGCGGTGAAGTCGCGGGCCGCGTCGCCGTCCTGGGTGAAGATCGCGACGCCGTTGCCGTACTGGTGGGTCGAGGGCAGCGCCAGCGCCTCCTCGTAATCCTTGGCCCGCACCACCGAGAGCACGGGGCCGAAGATCTCCTCCTTGTAGATCGTCATGTCGGGCGTCACGCGGTCGAACAGCGAGCCGCCCATGTAGAAGCCGTTCTCGTAGCCCTGGAGCTTGAAGCCGCGGCCGTCGACCGCGAGCTGCGCGCCCTCGGCGACGCCCTTGTCGATGTAGCTCTTCACCCGCTCCACCGCCTCGGCGGTGACGAGCGGGCCGTAATCGGCCGAGCCGTCATGCGAGGGACCGATCTTGAGCGACTCGACCCGCGGGATCAGCTTCTCCATCAGCCGGTCGGCGGTCTGCTCGCCCACCGGCACCGCCACCGAGATCGCCATGCAGCGCTCGCCCGCCGAGCCGTAGCCGGCGCCGATCAGCGCGTCGACCGCTTGGCCCATGTCGGCGTCCGGCATGATGATCATGTGGTTCTTGGCGCCGCCGAAGCACTGGGCGCGCTTCCCCGTCTCGGCGGCGCGGACGTAGATGTACTCGGCGATGTGCGAGGAGCCGACGAAGCCCACCGCCTTGATGTCCTCGTCGTCGAGGATCGCGTCGACCGCCTCCTTGTCGCCGTTGACGACGTTGAGGATGCCCGGCGGGAGGCCCGCCTCCAGGAAGATCTCGGCGATGCGGATCGGCACGCTCGGGTCGCGCTCGGACGGCTTCAGGATGAAGGCGTTGCCGCAGGCGATCGCCGGGGCGCATTTCCACAGCGGGATCATGGCCGGGAAGTTGAACGGCGTGATGCCGGCGACCACGCCGAGCGGCTGGCGCAGGGAGTAGACGTCGATGCCGGGCCCGGCCCCTTCCGTGTACTCGCCCTTGAGCAGGTGCGGGATGCCGCAGGCGAACTCCACGACCTCGACGCCGCGCTGGATGTCGCCCTTGGCGTCCGGCACGGTCTTGCCGTGCTCGGAGGCGAGGAGTTCGGCGAGCGAGTCGTTCTCGGCGCGGATCAGCTCCAGGAAGCGCATCATCACGCGGGCCCGCTTCTGCGGGTTGGTCGCCGCCCACGCCGGCTGCGCCGCCTTGGCGTTCTCGACGGCGGCGCGGAGCTCCGCCTTGCTGGCCAGGGCGACCTTGGCCTGGACCTCGCCGGTCGAGGGATGGAAGACGTCCGCGAACCGTCCGCTCTCGCCGCCGACGTTCCGGCCGCCGATGTAATGCCCGATCGTGCGCACGCGCGCCTCCCTGTGATGTGGCGTTCGATTTTGGCGCACCCTATCAGGATCGCTTGAGCGATAAAGCCGGATGCGCTTACAGTCGTCGTGCATCGATGCACAGCGAGGGTGCGGCCATGGCCAGGACGGGGCCCAACTGGGACGACCTCCGCTTCTTCCTCGCGGTGGCGCGGACGGGAACGCTGAGCGCTGCCGGGGCCCGCACCGGCACCGAGCACACCACGGTCGGGCGCCGGATCCGTGCCCTGGAGGAAGGGCTCGGCGCCCGGCTGTTCCACCGCAGCAACCTCGGCTACGCGCTCACCGAGGACGGCGCGAACCTGCTGGGCGTCGCGGAGGCCATGGAGAGCGCGTTCCTGTCGGCGAGCGCCGCCACGGAGGCCGCCCAGACGGTCTCCGGCACGGTCCGGATCGGCGCGCCGGACGGGTTCGGCAGCGTGTTCCTCGCACCCCGGATGCACCGGCTCACCGCCCGCCACCCGGGGCTGGAGGTCGAGATCATGGCGACCGCCCGGATCTTCAGCCTGTCGAAGCGCGAGGCCGACATCGTCATCAGCCTCTCGGGCCCGCAGCAGGCGCGGGTGGTGGCGCGCCGGCTGACCGATTACCGGCTGCTCGTCTACGCGGCCGAATCCTACCTCGCGGGGGCCGCGCCGATCGCGGAGGTCGGGGACCTCTCGGGGCATCCCTTCGTCGGCTACATCGAGGACATGCTGTTCACGCGCGAGCTGAACTATCTCGGCGCCCTGGGGCCGCCGGTCTCCGCGCGGCTGCGCTCCACCAACCTCCTGGCCCAGGTCCACGCGACGCTCGGCGGCGCGGGCCTCTGCGTCCTGCCGGCCTTCATCGCGGCGGCCCATCCGGGTCTCGTGCCGGTGCTGCCCGGGGCGGTAGCCCTGACACGCTCGTTCCACATGCACATCCACGAGGATCACCGGAAGGCGGCCCATATCCGCGCGGTGGCGGGCTTCATCGCGGGCGAGGTGGAGGCCGCCGCCGCGCTGTTCGCCGGGCCGGCAGTGTAAGCGCCGGCAGTTTCGCCCGGCGCGCGCAGGTCCTAAGATCGCCGTCCCGGCGGACCAGCAGAGGCGCCGGGAGGGAGAAGCAACAGAATGGTCGCCTCGATCGCCCTGCCCCGGCTGATGCGCGTCGGCGCCGGCGCCTCGCGGCTCCTGCCGGAGGTGCTCGGCCAGCTCGGCCTGTCGCGCCCCTTCGTGGTCACCGACCCCTACCTCGCCGGCAGCGGCCGCACCGACACGCTGCTCGAGCGGCTCACCGCGGCGGGCGCGCGTGCCACGATCTTCTCCGAGACCGTGCCGGACCCGACCGTCGCCTCCGTGGAGGCGGCGCTGGCGGCCCTCCAGGCGGGCGACTTCGACTGCGTGGTCGGCTTCGGCGGCGGCAGCCCGATGGACACCGCCAAGGCGGTGGCGGTGCTCGCCCGCCACGGCGGCCACATGCGCGACTACAAGGCGCCCCGCCAGCAGGACGAGTCCGGCCTGCCGATCGTGGCGATCCCGACCACCGCCGGCACCGGCTCGGAGGCGACCCGCTTCACCATCGTGACCGACGAGGCCTCGGACGAGAAGATGCTCTGCATCGGCCTCGCCTACCTGCCGGTCGCGGCCCTGGTCGATTACGAGCTGACGCTCACCAAGCCGAAGCGGCTCACGGCGGACACCGGCATCGACGCCCTGACCCACGCGATCGAGGCCTACGTCTCGCGCAAGTCGAACCTGTTCTCGGACGGGCTGGCGCTGCAGGCGATGCGGCTGATCGCCCCGAACCTGCGCCGGGTCTGGACCGATCCCGGCGACCGGGCGGCGCGCGAGGCGATGATGCTCGGCGCCACCCAGGCGGGCATCGCGTTCTCGAACGCCTCGGTGGCGCTGGTCCACGGCATGAGCCGGCCGATCGGCGCGCATTTCCACGTGGCGCACGGGCTCTCGAACGCGATGCTGCTGCCGGCGGTGACGGCCTTCTCGGCCCCGGCCGCCGTCGACCGGTACGCCGCCTGTGCCCGCGCCATGAAGATCGCCGGCCCCGACACCGACGATCGCTCGGCGGTGTCGGCCCTGGTGGCCGAGCTCGAGGCACTGAACGACGACCTCGACGTGCCGGGGCCGCGGGAATACGGGATCGACCCGGCCCGCTGGGAGGCGCTGCTGCCCACCATGGCGGCCCAGGCGCTGGCCTCCGGCTCCCCGGCCAACAACCCGGTGGAGCCCACCGCCGACGAGATCGTGGCGCTGTACCGGCGCGTCTGGGCGGGCTGACGACGGCGTCCTATCGGCGGCCCGCGAGCGCCGTCGTCTCCGCGAGCGGAGCGAGACGCCTGAGCAGCGCCACGCTCTCCGAGGCCGCGTAGCGCTCAGTCGCCTCGCTGCGCTCGCGATGACGGAGGGGCATCTGCGCCCCTCCCTCGTCCCTACTTCGCCGCCGTCAGCGGGCAGCCGCTCTCGGCCGGGGTGGCGAAGGCCTCCTTGCCGGGGATGGTCGAGATCAGCTTGTAGAGGTCCCACGGACCCTTCGACTCGGCCGGCTTCTTCACCTCGAACAGGTACATGTCGTGGACCATGCGGCCGTTCGGCTGCACGATCCCGCCATGGGCGAAGACGTCGTCCACCGGCAGTTCCTTGAGCTTGGCGTTGACCGCGTCGGTCTCGTCGGTGCCGGCCGCCTTGACGGCCTTCAGGTAGGACAGGACCGCCGAGTAGGTGCCGGCCTGGATCATGTTGGGCATCCGGCCGGTGCGCTTCATGTAGCGCTGGCCGAAGGCGCGGGTCTCGTCGTTGGCGTCCCAGTACCAGCCCTCGGTGAGCGTCAGGCCCTGGGCGACCTTGAGTCCGAGCCCGTGCACCTCCGAGAGGGTGAACAGCAGGGCCGCGAGCTTCTGCCCGCCCTCGACGATGCCGTACTCGGCCGCCTGCTTGATCGCGTTCGAGGTGTCGAGGCCGGCATTGGCGAGCCCGATCACCTTGGCCTTCGAGCCCTGCGCCTGGAGCAGGAAGGACGAGAAGTCCTGGTTCGAGAGCGGGTGCCGGACGCTGCCCAGCACCTTGCCGCCGTTGGCGATCACCACCTTGCTGGTGTCGGCCTCCAGCGCCGAGCCGAAGGCGTAGTCGGCGGTGAGGAAGAACCACGTGTTGCCGCCCGCCCGGGTCAGCGCGCCGCCAGTGCCCACCGCCAGCGCCCGCGTGTCGAACGCCCAGTGGTAGCCGTACGGCGTGCAGGCCTTGCCGGTGAGGTCGCTGGTCGCCGCCCCGGTGGTGATGGTGATCTTCTTCTTCTCCTTGGACAGGCCCTGGACCGCCAGCGCCACCGAGGAGGTGGTCAGCTCCATGATCGCGTCGACCCCGTCGCGGTCGTACCATTGCCGGGCGATCGCCGAGGCGATGTCGGGCTTGTTCTGATGGTCGGCCGTGAGGATCTCGATCGGCACGCTGCCGATCTTGCCGCCCATGTCCTCCACCGCCATGCGGGCGGCCTCGACCGAGCCCTGGCCGCCGTACTCGGCGTAGAGGCCGGACTGGTCGTTGAGGATGCCGATCCGTATCGCGTTGTCCGAGAAGCTTCCCTGCGCGGCCGCCGGGGCGGAGCCGAGCGCGGTCCCCGCGAGGGCGGTCGCCAGCACCGCGCCGCCGATTGTCCTGATCATGTCTCCCCCCGGTTCGCCCGAGTGCCCGCTTCTGAGGCGGTTCCGGCGGCACGATAGGGGACGACCCGGCGCTGCGCCACGGCCGAGGTCGAGCGGAGGCTGAAGGATTCCGCGGATTGTGACGCGGTTCCGGTCGCCCCGTTTCCGGACCGGCGACAACGGCAGAGGTTATAATACCTTAACCATAATTACACGAATCCCCGCGCAGGTTCCGGTCATGGACGGCAATCCGGCCGTCTCCGGCGCGTGGCGATGCGATGAACCCAGCCCGTTTCGCCGTCCTCGGTATCGCCCTCGCGGCGGGGACCGGGGCGGCCTTCCTGATGAGCGGCGGCGACCCGCCACCGCCGCCACCGCCGCCGGCGGCCGAGGCGCCGCCGCAGCCGACGACCGACGTGCTCGTGGCCGCCATCGACATGCCCATGGGCCAGGTGCTCCGGGCCGCGGACCTGCGCTGGCAGCCCTGGCCGGACGGCGCCGTGGCCAACGGCTACATGACCCGCAAGATCAACCCCAAGGCCCTCGAGGAGACCGTGGGCGCGTCCGTGCGCTCGGGCTTCCTGACGGGCGAGCCGATCCGCGCCCAGAAGCTGGTGCGCCCGGAGAGCGGCTTCATGGCGGCGATCCTGCCGCCCGGCATGCGCGCGGTCGCCATCGTCACCGACAGCCGCGGCACCAACTCGGCCGGCGGCTTCATCCTGCCGAACGACCGCGTCGACGTGATCCGCACCTTCCGCGACGAGTCCAATTCGCGGGCCAACAACAGCGACGTGCAGCTCTCCCAGACGATCCTGACCGACATCCGCGTCCTGGCGATCGGTCAGCTGGTCCAGGAGAAGAACGGCACCAACGTCGTCACCGGCGAGACCGCGACGCTGGCCGTCACGCCCGCGCAGGCCGAGACCCTGGCCCTCGCCCAGAAGGTCGGCGCCCTGACCCTCTCCCTGCGCAGCCTCGCCGATGCCGGGCGGCCGCCCGAAGCCACGCCGCTGGCCGACGCGTCCGCCGCGCAGATGCCCGAACCCGCCCTGACCGTGGTGCGCTTCGGCGTCGCGCGGCAGCAGACGCCGTGACCGCCATGATCGCTCCTCCGCCCGCTTCGCTGCCCGACGCCCGCCCGCCGCGGCGCTCCGACCGCGGCCCGCGCCGCCGCTCGGCCGGCGCCCTCGCCCTGTTGGCCGCCCTGAGCGGGCCGGCCTCCGCCCAGGACCGCCAGACCTTCGGTCCCGCACCGGTCCTGACGGTCGGGGCCGCGGAAGCCAACACCACCCGGCGGGTCGAGCTGACCGCCGGCCGCTCCGTCATCGTCGATCTGCCGCGGGACGCCAAGGAGGTGTTCGTGGCCAACCCCGCGGTGGCCAACGCGGTGGTGCGCTCGACCCGCAAGGTCTTCGTGATCGGCATGGCCGACGGCGCGACCTCGATCTTCATCATGGATGCCGAGGGCCGCCAGATCGCCGCCCTCGACGTGACGGTGGCGCGGGACCTCAACCTCGGGACCCTGCGCGAGCTGCTCAGCCAGAGCATCCCGGGCGGGCGCTTCGACGTGCGCTCCTCGGGTGCCTCGGTGCTCCTGTCGGGGGCGGTCAACTCCTCGTCGGACGCGCAGCAGGCGATCGACATCGCCAACGCCTTCGTGGGCCTGGGCGGCGGCGGGGCCGCCGGGCCGGCCGGGGCGGCCAGCGGCGGTGTCGCCGCCGGGTCGCGGGGCGCGGTGATCAACAATCTCACGATCCGCAACAAGGATCAGGTGATGCTCCGCGTCACCGTGGTCGAAGTGTCCCGCAACGTCGTGAAGCAGTTCGGCATCAACATGACCGGCAACTGGGCGGCGCTGAACCCGGTCGGGAACCTGGGGCAGACGCTCGTGAACGGCGGGACCGCGGCGGCCACGCAGGTTCCGGCGATGAACCCGAACGTGATCACCAACAACCTGCCCTTCCCGATCAACACGAACACGCCGAGCGGAAACCTGATCCAGGCCTCCGTGCAGGGGGGCGGCTTCTCGCTCCAGGCGACCCTGAAGGCGTTCGAGCAGGCCGGCGTCTCGCGCATCCTGGCCGAGCCGACGCTGACCGCCATCTCGGGCGAGGCCGCCAAGTTCCTGGCCGGCGGCGAGTTCGCGGTCCCGGCCTCGGCGACCTGCGCGGTCGGCGGCGTCTGCTCGCCCGGCATCACCTACAAGCCCTACGGCGTCGCCCTGTCGTTCACCCCGACGGTGCTGGCCGACAACCGGATCTCGATCCGCGTCGCCACGGACGTGACCGAGATCGATACCCAACAGAGCTTCAGCTACGTCATCGGCAACACCTCGGTCGCGGTGCCGGGCACCCGGGTGCGCCGCTCAGAGACCACCGTCGAGCTGCCCTCCGGCGGCGTGATGATGACCGCCGGCCTGCTCCAGCAGTTCAACAAGCAGGCGATCGCCGGCCTGCCCGGCCTGATCAACCTCCCGATCCTCGGCGCGCTGTTCCGCTCCCGCGATTACCAGCGCCAGGAGACCGAGCTGATGATCATGTGCACGCCCTACATCGCCCGGCCGATGGAGCCGAAGCAGGTCAGCCGGCCCGACGACAACTTCGTCGACGCCAGCGACGGGCAGACGGTGCTGCTCGGCCAGATCAACCGCATCTACGGCAAGGTCGCCCCGCCCGGCGCGACCGCCGCGGCGCCGCTCGGCCGCGCCTACCGCGGCCGCGTCGGCTTCATCGTCGAGTAGCGCCCCGCAGCCCCGCCGCGCCCCCAGGATCGGACCCATGACCGGACGTCACACGCCCGCCCTGCCCCGCCGCGCCGCGAGCGTGCTCGCCGCCTGCGCGCTGGGCACCCTCGCGGCGGCCTGCAAGAGCGATCCCGCCACGACCGGCGGCATCGACATAACGGATTACCGCGCGCGCCACCCGATCGTGCTGACCGACGGGACCCGCAGCCTCGACGTGTTCCCCACCGGCACGGGTCATCTGGACCCGCGCCAGGCGACCGATGTCGACGCCTTCATGCTGGAATACCGGCGCTACGGCCGCGGAAGCCTGCTGATGCAGGTGCCCCAGGGCGTCCCGGCCGACCAGATCGTCGCCGTGGAGCGGACCGCGTCGGTGCTGGGCCGGCTCGGCACGCAGAACGGCGTCAACGGCCGCGAGATCACCGTCACCGGCTACGCGGTGGCCGCGCCGACCCTCGCCTCGCCGATCCGTCTGAGCTTCCAGCGCATGCAGGCCAAGGTGGCCGACGCCTGCGGCCTCTGGCCCCAGGACCTCGGGACCAGCAATTTCGCGATCGACTACAACAACCGGCCGAGCTGGAACCTGGGCTGCGCCACGCAGTCCAACGTAGCCGCCCAGGTCGCCGACCCGGTCGACCTCGTGCGCGGCCGGCCCGAGGGCCGCATCGACACGGTCAAGCGGGTCCGGGACATTGGCCAGTTGCGGGATGGCAAGGATCCGTCAACCACATGGCGGCAAGATGGGCAGACCGCCGTGAAGTCCCAGGTCACGAACTGAGACAGCCGGCGTCGGGGATGGGCAGCCCCGCCGCCGACCGCAACGCCGCGCCCCGCACGCGAACCCGAAAGCGCCGTCATGGCAGAGCTGTCCGAGACGACCGAGCGCACGATCGCCCCGGTGCCCCGGATCACCATCCAGGCATTCTGCGAGACCGGCGAGACCGCGGCGATGATCGAGGGCGCGGCCCTCGACCGGCGCATGCAGAAGGCGCAGGTCAAGGTGCGGATGGGCGGCGGGGCCGCCGCGATCGAGGCCTACCGGCACGCGCCGACGCCCAACGTCATCCTCATCGAGGTCCAGGGCGCGCGCTCGAAGCCGATCGAGTGCCTCGACGCCCTGGCCGAGGTCTGCGACGAGGGCACCCGCGTCCTGGTGATCGGCCACGTCAATGACGTGATGCTCTACCGGCAGCTGATCCAGCGCGGGGTGTCCGACTATCTGATGGCGCCGGTCGAGCCCCTGACGCTCATCGCGGCGATCTCCGACCTGTTCACGGCCCCGGGCGTGAAGCCTGTGGGACGGACCGTGGCGGTCTACGGCGTCAAGGGCGGCATCGGCGCCTCGACCGTGGCGCACAATTTCGCGTGGTCCGTGGCCCGGAGTCAGGGCGTCCAGACGGTGATCGCCGATCTCGACATCGCCTTCGGCACCGCCTCGCTCAACTTCAACCAGGATCCGCCCCAGGGCATCGCCGAGGCGGTGTTCGCGCCCGAGCGCCTGGATTCCGCCCTGGTCGAGCGGCTGCTGTCCAAGTGCAGCGACAACCTGAGCCTGCTCTCGGCCCCGGCCAGCCTGGACCGGACCATCGACCTGTCCGAGCCGGCCTTCGACACTCTGATCGAGCACATGCGGGCGAGCGTGCCCTGCGTGGTCCTGGACATCCCGCACCAGTGGAACGCGTGGTCGAAGCGGGTTCTCACGGCGGCCGACGAGATCCTGATCGTGGCCGGGCCCGACCTCGCCTGCCTGCGCAACGCCAAGAACCTCCTCGGCGCGCTGAAGCACGGCCGCCCGAACGACCAGCCGCCCCGCATCGTGCTGAACGGCGTCGGCGTGCCCAAGCGGCCCGAGATCGGCACCGCCGAGTTCGCCAAGGCCCTGGAGGCTCCGGTCGCCCTGACGATCCCGTTCGAGCCGACCCTGTTCGGCACGGCGGCCAACAATGGCCAGATGATCGCCGAGATCCAGGCGGGCTCGAAGGTGGCGGAGCTGTTCAACGATCTGGCGGCCATGACCCTCGGGCGCCCCGAGAGCCGGCGCGGCCGTCCGAGCCTGCTGGAGCCGCTGCTCGCCAAGCTTTCCGGCCGCAAGGCATCCTGATGGGGACGCGATCCTTCGCCCGGCAGGCGCCGCGGGTCAGCGTCGGGGATCTGACCCATGTTCGGTAGGCGTCAATCCGGCGGCGCGTCGGCGGCGCCCCCGCCGATCCCGCAGGCGCGGATCCCGGCGCCGGCCACGCCTGTGCTGCGCGACGCGCCGGCGGCGGCCTCGCGCCCGGCACCGGCGGCCCCGGTCGTCGTCGAGACCGCGCGCTCGGAGGATTACTACCGCACGAAGAGCCTGATCTTCGGCGCCCTGATCGAGGCGATCGACCTGACGCAGCTCTCGCGCCTCGACGCCGAGACCGCGCGCGAGGAGATCCGCGACATCGTCACGGAGATCATCGGGCTCAAGAACATCGTCCTGTCGATCTCCGAGCAGGAGGAGCTGCTCGACGACATCTGCAACGACGTGCTGGGCTACGGTCCCCTGGAGCCGCTGCTCGCCCGCGACGATATCGCCGACATCATGGTCAACGGCGCCCACCGGACCTTCATCGAGGTCGGGGGCAAGATCCAGCTGACCAGTGTGCGGTTCCGCGACAACCAGCAGCTGATGAACATCTGTCAGCGGATCGTCAGCCAGGTCGGGCGCCGCGTCGACGACGCCTCGCCGATCTGCGACGCGCGCCTGCCGGACGGATCCCGCGTCAACGTCATCGCGCCGCCCCTGGCGATCGACGGCCCGGCGCTCACCATCCGCAAGTTCAAGAAGGACAAGCTGACCCTGGAGCAGCTCGTGCGCTTCGGGGCGATCTCGCCCGAGGGCGCCGAGGTCCTGAAGATCATCGGCCAGTCGCGCTGCAACGTGGTCATCTCGGGCGGCACCGGCTCGGGCAAGACGACGCTGCTCAACTGCCTCACGGCCTTCATCGAGCACGACGAGCGGGTCATCACCTGCGAGGACGCGGCCGAGCTGCAGCTCCAGCAGCCCCACGTGGTGCGCCTGGAGACGCGGCCGCCCAACATGGAGGGCCAGGGCCAGGTCACCATGCGCGACCTCGTGAAGAACTGCCTGCGCATGCGTCCCGAGCGGATCATCGTCGGTGAGGTGCGCGGACCGGAGGCCTTCGACCTGCTCCAGGCGATGAACACCGGCCACGACGGCTCGATGGGCACGCTCCACGCCAACAGCCCGCGCGAGTGCCTGTCGCGTATCGAGTCGATGATCTCGATGGGCGGCTTCTCGCTGCCCTCGCGGACCCTGCGCGAGATGATCTGCGGCTCGATCGACGTCGTGATCCAGGCCATGCGCCTGCGCGACGGCTCCCGGCGCATCACCCACATCACCGAGGTTCTCGGCATGGAGGGCGACGTCATCACCACGCAGGACGTGTTCCTCTACGACATCGTCGGCGAGGACGCGAACGGCAAGCTGATCGGGCGCCACCGCTCGACCGGCGTCGGCCGGCCGAAATTCTGGGAGCGCGCCCGCTACTACGGCCTGGAACAGCGACTCGGCGAGGCGCTCGACGCTGCCGAGGTCATCGACCGGAACTGAGCCGATGGCGGACGCCTCCAACCTGCCGATCGCCGCCGGCCTCGTCGGCATCGCGGTCGCCGCCGTCGCCTACGTGGCGGTCCTGCCCCTGCTCGGCGGCGAGCGCCGGGCCAACAAGCGCCTGAAGTCGATCAGCGTCTCGGCCTCGGGAGCGGCGACCCGGGGCGTGGCGGTCAACCGACGCGAGCAGGTCGCCAAGACGCTGAGCGAGATCGAGGCGAAGGCCAAGGGCGCCTCGAAGGCCAGCGTCGAGCTGAAGCTCGCCCGCGCGGGCCTCGGATGGACGAAGCAGACCTTCTACGGGATGTCGGCCCTGAGCGGCGTCGTCTTCGGCCTCCTGCTCTTCGTCATCACCGACAACGCCCTGGCGGCGCTCGGCGCCGCCTTCGCGGGCGGCTTCGGCCTCCCGGCCTATCTGCTGCGCCACCTGCGGCTCAAGCGCATCGCGAAATTCAACAAGGAGCTGCCCAACGCCGTCGACGTGGTGGTCCGCGGCATCCGCACCGGCATCCCGGTGGGCGACTGCTTCCGCATGGTCTCGCGCGAGGCCGAGGAGCCGGTGCGCAGCGAGTTCCGGACCGTGGTCGAGACCCAGGCGATGGGCCTGTCCCTCGGCGAGGCCTGCACCCGCCTGTTCGAGCGGGTGCCCACCGCCGAGGTGAACTTCTTCGCCATCGTGATCAACATCCAGCAGCAATCGGGCGGCAACCTCTCCGAGGCGCTGAACAACCTGTCCACGGTGCTGCGCGACCGCGCCAAGATGCGCGGCAAGGTCCAGGCGATGAGCATGGAGGCCAAGGCCTCGGCCTCGATCATCGCCTGCCTGCCCTTCGCGGTGGCGGGCATCACCGCCCTCACCAGCCCCGACTACATCTCGCTGCTCTGGACCACCGATACGGGCAAGATCGCCCTGGTCGGCGCGGCGATCTGGATGTCCATCGGCATCTTCACGATCAAGAAGATGATCGCCTTCGAGTTCTAGGCGCGGTGCGCCGTCTTCCGGATCCCGCCCGATGATCGACGCCATCGCCGAGAAGCTGTTCGATCCGCGCTTCATGGGCACGGTCCTGGCCGCCGTCGCGGCGGCCGCGACCGCCTACGCGGTGGCGCAGCCCTTCCTGGAGACCGACCGGCTCGGCAAGCGGATGAAGCTCGTCAGCGACGAGCGAGAGCAGATCCGGCGGCGCGAGCGGCTGAGCGCGGAGCGGACCGGCAACCGGGCGACGCTGCGCACGGAGCCGAAGGCCTACATGAAGTCCATCGTCGAGCGGTACCAGCTGCGCCGCTGGCTCGGCACGGACACCGCCAAGCGCAAGCTGATGCAGGCGGGCTATCGCGGCCAGGGGGCGGAGACGGCGTTCCTGTTCTTCCGCCTCGTCGTGCCGGTGGTCGCGGTGATCGCGGCCCTGTTCTACCTGTTCGTGCTGGAGGTGCTCGACGCCTCGTACCTCATGCGGTTCGGGCTAGTGATCGGCGCGGCCTACATGGGCATCAAGGCGCCGGAGCTGTTCCTGGTAAATACCGCCAAGAAGCGCCAGACCGAGATCCGCAAGGCGTGGCCCGACGCCCTCGACCTCACGCTGATCTGCGTGGAATCCGGCATGGCGATCGAGAACGCGTTCCGGAAGGTGAGCACCGAGATCGCCACGTCCTCGGTCGTGCTGGCCGAGGAACTCGCGCTGATGACCGCCGAGATGTCGTTCCTGCCCGACCGGCGCCAGGCCTACGAGAACCTCGTGATGCGCACCGGGCTCGAGCCGGTGAAATCCGTGGCCACGGCGCTGATCCAGGCTGAGCGTTACGGCACGCCGGTGGGTCAGGCGCTGCGCGTGCTGAGCCAGGAGAGCCGCGACATGCGCATGAACGAGGCCGAGAAGAAGGCGGCCGGGCTTCCGCCGAAGCTCACCGTCCCGATGATCCTGTTCTTCCTGCCCGTGCTGTTCGTGGTCATCATCACCCCGGCGGTCATCCAGATCATGCGGACGCAGTGACGGCCGGCATGGTCCAGGGGATACGACAGGGGATACGGCAGGACCGGCCTCAGCGGATGCGGCCGGGGCGGGTCGGCTCGAACACGATGCGGCGGTGATAGGCGCACCAGCTCTTGCCGTCGGACACGGGGGCGCCGCAGCAGACGGCGCGGTCGTTCGGCTCACCGATGATGTACTTGCACACGAAGGCGCCGGACTGAGCGAAGGGCACGCGCAGGTCGGCCGAGGGCTCCTCGACGGTCTCGGCGTCGCCGATCTGGGACATGCGGACGAGTTGATTCATGGTATCGATCGGCTCAATAAGCATCCTGCACGGTGGGTCGGGCGCCCGGGCAGACAGGGAAGGTTTGAACGCATCTCGTTCAGGCGACGGCCCCGTTTCGCGTCCGCGAGCGGAGCGTCCGGGGCGGCCAACACGATGCCGGCCGTACGGCCGACGCGATTGGCGTCATCATGGTGTCGTAACTGGGGTTACGGCTCTTTAAAACAAGACCAGCCTGCGCTGGATGCATCGGACCACGGTGCAGGATGCGTAGCTCCGTGTTCCCACGCGCGCTCGATTGGCATCGGCCGGCATCGGCGCGGCTGACGAATCCGCTCGAACGCCGCCGCCCCGCGGCGGCCCGGACGTGCAACGCGCTGCGACCTGTGGTTCTGTGAGCCCGCAACGCGAACAGAGCCGGATCCGCCGACCATGGCCCAAGCGCCCCTCGTGTCACCCGAATGGCTGCACGACCGCCTCGCGGCCCCCGACATCGTCGTGCTCGACACCTCCTGGTACCTCCCGGCCGCGGGCCGCGATCCCGAGGCCGAGTTCCGCGCGGCCCACATCCCCGGCGCCCGCCGCTTCGATCTCGACGCCATGAGCGACACCGAGTCGAACCTGCCGCACATGCTCCCGCGGCCCGAGGTGTTCGCGGCGCGGATGCGCGCGCTCGGTATCGGCGACGGCATGCAGATCGTGGTCTACGACGGACAGGGGCTGTTCTCGGCCCCGCGGGTCTGGTGGATGCTCAAGGCCTTCGGCGTGCGCGACGCGCTGGTCCTGGACGGCGGCCTGCCGGCCTGGGTGGCGGCGGGCTACCCGACCGAGGAGGGCGAGCCGCGCCCGCACGAGCGCCGGCACTTCACCGCTCGCCTCGACCACGGCGCCGTGGCGGACGCGGACGACGTCGCCCGGGCCCTCGAGACCGGCTCGGCGCAGGTGGTCGATGCCCGCTCGGGCACGCGGTTCCGCGGCGAGGAGCCGGAGCCCCGCCCCGGTGTCCGGCCGGGGCACATGCCCGGCGCCCGCAACCTGCACTACGCGGCCCTCCAGCGCGACGGCCGGATGAAGAGCCCCGAGGAGCTGCAGGCCGTCTTCGCCGAGAACGGCGTCGATCCGGACCGGCCGATCGTGACCACCTGCGGCTCCGGCGTGACCGCGGCGATCATCGCGCTGGCGCTGGAGACCATGGGCCGCCCCGCCCGGGGCCTCTACGACGGCTCCTGGTCGGAATGGGGCGCCGACCCGGCCCGGGCGGTCGCGACGGGTTCCTGAGAGGCAGCCTCCCGAACCGGCCCGGCGGCCCGTCCGCTCGGGGCTGGTCACGCGTCGCCTTGAATGCTCCGTGATCGATTTCGATATATCGAATGCGCCTGCGGTTGGGCGCTCTACGGAGAAAATCATGCCGCTTCACGACACCACCGCCTTCTCGGGCACCGTCGGGCACGTCTTCGCCCATCGCTTCACCGTCGAGGCCGACGGTGAGACCCATCTCGCTGACCTCGGCCCGAAAGGCGTGGCCGCCTTCCCGATCGCGCACGGGCTGCGGGTGACTCTCGAGGGCGAACGCCGTCCCTCCGAGATCAAGGTCACGCGGATCTCGGCGGAGGGCCGGGATCCTGTGGAGATCCATCACAAGAAGCCCCACCACCCACACGGGCCGAAACGGGCGGAGGCGCGGGCGGAGGCCTCGGCCGATCCCGCGCGCGCTCTCGCGGCGGTCGCCTCCGCGGGCTGGGCGGTCATGGACGCGCCCCGGCGCAAGCCGAAGCATTTCGAGGTCCTGGGTCGCCGACCCGACGGGGCGGCAACGGAGCTGCACGTCGATTTCGCCGGCACGATATACCGGGAGAAACCGGCCGATCCCACCAAGTGGACTGCGCAGAGCTGAGGACGGCCACACGGTTTCCTCCGCCGCGCCGACGGTCGGTGCGGCGGAGGTCGCTTGACGTTCCCTACGCCGCCCGCACCGCGCGGCGCTTGTCGGTGGCGCTCCACTGCATCAGGCCGACCATGACCGCGATGGTGGCGATGTAGACCAGCCCCTGGAGGGCGGTCGGCCGGTCGGTGTAGCCGACCAGCGCGTGCAGGACGCGGCCCGGCCAGGAATTCTCGGCGATCACGGCGGAGCTGTTCCAGAGGGTGTGGCCGAGGACGTCCACCACACCGGCATTGGCCAGGAACTGCGCCGCCTGCGCGGCGAGGCCGGCCGCGAGGAAGATGATCAGGACACTGGTCACCGAGAAGACGTAGCGGCTCGGGATCGAGGCGAGCCCGAGATAGGTCACGGCCGAGAGGAGCGCGCCCGCACCGATGCCGGCGACCGCCCCGAACTGGATGTCCGCGCCCGAGGTGCCCGAGGCCACGAGGCCGTAGAGGAACAGGACCAGCTCGGCCCCCTCGCGCAGGATCGCGGCGCCGATCACGATCGACAGGGCCGCCGCCTCCCGCTCGCCCGAGCGCACGGCCGCACCGGCGGCGCGCAACTCGCCGGCCAGCTCCTTGCCGTGCTTGCTCATCCAGGTGTTGTGCCAGATCAGCAGCAGCACGGCGACGATCAGGACCGCGGCGTTCAGGATGTCCTGCCCGCTACCCTCGAAGGCGTCGGAGATCTTCTCGGCGAACAGGGCCACCAGCGCGGCGCCCGCGAGGCCGCCGACGATGCCGAGCAGGACCCAGCGCATCCGGCCCGGAATGCCGCGGGTCGCCGCCAGCACGATGGAGATGATGAGGCCCGCCTCGATGACTTCGCGGAAGGCGATGACGAAGGCGCCGATCATGGCGGTCTCCAGAAGTTGTGAGGTCGTGTGACGCGAGGCGCGCGAACCGCGCGCTACCAGATCCAGAACAGGAGCACCCAGTTGGCCACCGAGAGGGCGGCCGCGCCGGCGATGCAGGCCGAGGCCGCCAC
Source organism: Methylobacterium sp. PvP105 (assembly GCF_017876975.1). Lineage (NCBI taxonomy): Bacteria > Pseudomonadati > Pseudomonadota > Alphaproteobacteria > Hyphomicrobiales > Methylobacteriaceae > Methylobacterium > Methylobacterium sp. PvP105. The sequence continues at coordinate 5,210,329 of NZ_JAGIPA010000001.1, forward strand.
CCGGCGCAGGCCGCCGGCGTCGAGACCCGCCACCCGCCAGGCCAGCCAGACGCTCCACAGGCTCGCGCCGGCCAGCAGGCCCGCGCGGATCTCCGCCACGTAGGGGATCACGATGCCGTCGCCGCGCAGGAACGTCACGGTGAGCGCCGACAAGCCCAGGAAGACGCCGCAGCCCGCCACCGGGATCAGCGTCTGGGTCAGGTGGTGGAAGCGCCGGAGCGACCAGCCCCCGAGGCTCAGGGTCGCGAGCGCCACGATCCCCGACAGGGCGAGCCCGAGCACGACGGTGGCGGCGCCGATGTAGGCCAGCAGCAGCCCGCCGTCGAGGAGCGTCATGACGTCGTTGCGGTCGGGATAGTTCGTCAGCACGAACCAGGGCGCCGAGTACTCCAGCGGCCACGTCGTTCCGCGCTCGATGAGCCACGTGGCCGCCCACTGCTTGGCATCGACGTACCAGGGGCTCGAGGACCACTGGAAGGCGCCCACCGCCAGCGCCAGCATGCCGAACAGGATCAGCATGGTCTGGTCGAGGCTCGGCTCCGCGCCGGCCACGTGGACGATCTCGTGGTTGGGCGAGCGCAGGGCGAGGTGCACGGCGCCGCGATGGCCGCTGCAGCGCCCGCACATGTGGCAAGCGCCCGCGCCGCGCATGGTCTTCACCGGCACGAGGGGCGCGCAGTTGAAAGCCTCGGTGCCGCCGACCGGCTTGGGCGAGGCCGCCCAGGCGGCGCGGTCGACCTGGAAGCTCACCGGCGCGAGCTTCGACAGCACCGCGAAGACGCCGTTGACCGGGCAGAGGTAGCGGCACCAGACCCGCTTGTTGCGCCCGTACAGCAGGCCGACCACGATCGCCGCCAGCGTCGAGCCGCCCAGCACCGCGAGCACCGGCTTCGGGTAGCCGTAGACGCTGGTCATCTGGCCGTAGACGGTGGTGCCCGCGAAGGCCACGAACGGCCAGCCCTGCCAGGTGATCCAGCGCGGCACGGCGTAGCCGCGGCTCCAGCGGCTCGCGAACTCGCTCAGCGCGCCCTCCGGGCAGAGCACGCCGCACCAGGCCCGCCCGACCAGCACCATGCTGACCAGCACGAACGGCCACCAGATCCCCCAGAAGGCGAACTGGGCGGCCAGCGTCAGGTTGGTCCAGATGTGGGCGGCATTGTCGGGCAGCGGCAGCAGGGCCGGGACGATCACCAGCACCGCGTAGACGGCGACGATCAGCCACTGCACGGACCGGATGATCCAGCCGTACCGGCGCAGCACGTCGCCGAACCGCGCGAGCCGCGCGTCGACCGCGGACCGGCGCGGCGTGACGCCGGCCAGGGCCAGGGAGCCGGGCGCTGTCGTGGACGCGCTCATTTGGCCACCATGGTCGCCTTCGCTTCCGGGTGGAAATCGTCGAACACCTGGTAGGTGCCGGCATCGAGGGTGCGGAACACGATCGCCGAGGTCGAGCCCGCGGCCAGCGCCTTCTCGCGCCGGAGTTCCGTGCTCTCGAACTCCACCGGCGTCTGGCCGGTATTCGAGATCTCGAGCTTGAACCGGGTGTTGGCCGGAACCTCGATCACCGTCGGGATGATCACGCCGTCGCGCATCTCCACCTTGATGACCGGCATGTCGTCGGCCCGCGCCGGCGCGGAGGCCGACGCGGCGGCGACCAGCAGCAGCGGGATGGCTCGGACGAGGGAGCGCGGCAAGCGGGACACGGTCAGCTCCAGCACTCTCAGTAGGCGCCCTTCTTGCCGACGCCCGCGAAGGTGAAGTCCTGGGTGATCTCGAAGGGCTCGAACCAGGGGCCGACACCCGTCTCCTTGTCGACGTGGCGGCCGAAATGGCTGTCCTTGCCCGGGGGCGCGACGGTGACCTTGAGACGGTAACGACCGGGGCCGAACAGCTTGACGTTGTCGCCGTAATGCGGCCCGTCATTGGCCACCATCGGCATCAGCATGCCCGACACCGTCTGGTCGGTGGGCTTGTCGCCGTCGAGCTTCACCGCCTCGAACCGGACGTCGAGCGCCGGAACCCAGTCCCCCTCGGCGAAGCCGTTGCGGTTGTCCTTGGCGGCGCGGATATCGGTCTCGAGGTGGATGTCCGACTTGGCGGCCTCGCGCATCATGCCGGGCGGATCCATCTCGATCGGCTGGAGATAGACGGCGGCGACCTCGAGGCCGTTCCGCGTCACGTGCGGCCCGATCGGCACCTCCTTGGCCGTCGCGGCGCCCGCGAACGCGAGGAGTGAGGCCGCGGCGAGGCCGCGGAGAACCGGGATGATGTGCGACGCGTGCATGCGACCGCACATAATCCACCCCGCCCGAAGTTCAAACCGGAATCGCACGAGCATCAAATAATAACAATTCTAATCTGGGACGTCGTCGAGTCGGCACGACCGTATTCACACGTCTTCCCGAGAGATCGACACGCTCACTACGCGATCTCACGCAGATGTTCGCCCCAAAATCTTGCACTGGATCTTGACGGAGCCGGCTCAGCCAGGCTCGTCATGCCAGTGCCATGCAGCGAACCGAGAATGTGGGGCGGGACGGCCACGATCTGCGCGACGCCCTGTGACTGGACTGCGCGGTGCGGCTTGCGCGACACCGGATCCCGTTTAAGCAAGTGCTATACTTTTCTGTGAGTCGGATGAGAACCCGTTCCGTGCCCCTGGTCCGCACCGCAGCGCTCGTCCTGACCGCGCCCCTCCTCGCGCCCGTCGCGGCACCGGCGGCCGACCTGTTCGCCCCGCGCCCAACCGCCCAGGCGCCGGCCTACACCGACTGGTCAGGAGGCTATGTCGGCCTGGAGGGGAGCGCAGGCGGCTCCTACGGTGCCTACAGTTTCGGCCCCACGACGATCGGAGGCCGGCCGGTCCCGCCGTTCAAGAGCGGCGATTCCACCGGCCGCAGCGATCAGGGCAAGAACGCCACGACGGCAACCGGCGGCCTGTTCGGCGGCTGGAACTGGCAGGCCGGGCCGTGGGTCTACGGCATCGAGGCCAGTCTCGACGCGGCGAATCTGAAGCGGCCAGTCCCCTCGACCATCGCGGGCTTCGGCTACGCGGACACGACGCCGGCCTTCAACATCGTGCGCGCCAAGACCGACCTCTACGGCGCCCTCCGTGCCCGGCTGGGCTACAGCTTCGACCGCTACCTGATCTACGGCACCTTCGGGCTCGCGGGGGCGAACGCGCGCATCCTGGCGAACTATCCGGACCTCGACGCGGGCGGGCAGACCGCGGCGCGGCGGGACCTCGACTATGTCGGCTTCACCCTCGGCGCGGGCGTGCAGTACGCCATCACCGACAGCCTCGCCCTGGGGATCGACTACCGCTACATCGATCTCGGCGGCAGCCGGCGCTTCCCGCTGGGCGCTGTGCCCGGCGACGCGGGCGGGCCGGTCACGACCCGGGCGAGCTTCAACTCCAACCAGCTGTTCGCGCGGCTGATGTGGTTCCCGGACGGCCTGAAGGTCCCGCCGGACCCGGACGAGACCGCCCCGCACGACCCCGACAACGGCGATACCGGCCGCTTCTCGCTGCACGGCCAGACGACGCTGATCGCGCAGGGCGTGCCCGGCTTCCGCTCGCCCTACGAGGGCGCGCAGAGCCTGATCCCCCACCAGGCCCGGCAGACCACCACGGCCACGATCTTCCTCGGGCTCAAGCTCACCGACAGCACCGAGGTCTACTACAACCCCGAGTTCAGCCAGGGCTTCGGCCTGTCGCGGACGCTGGGCGTCGCCGGCTTCGTCAACGGCGAGGCGCAGAAGGCCGGCGCCCCCTTCCCGAAGCTGCGCTCGAATCGCTACTACGTGAAGCAGACCTTCGGGCTGGGCGGCGAGACCGTGGAGGTGCCGGACGGCCCGAACCAGGTGGCCACCCGCTACGACGCCGAGCGGATCACGCTGATCGCCGGCAAGTTCGCGCTGGGCGACTTCTTCGACGGCAACATCTACGCGCACGATCCGCGCGTGGACTTCTTCAACTGGTCGCTCTGGGGCTCGTCGGCCTGGGACTTCCCGGCCAATCTCCCGGGCTTCACGCAGGGCGTCTACGCCGAGTACAACCGGCCGGAATTCGCGATCCGCGCCGCCTACACGCAGGTGCCCAAGGAGCCGTCGAGCGACGTGCTCGACCCGCGGGTGTTCCGGCGCGCCGGGCTGAACGTCGAGTTCGAGGAGCGCCACGTCCTCCCGTGGCTGGAGCAGCCCGGCAAGATCCGCATCGGGCTGTTCTCGAATGTCGGCGTCTCGGCCAACAACCGCGATGTGGTCACCCTGACGCAGCTCGGCCTGTTCGACGACATCAACGACGCCGTCGCGGCGACCCGGCGGCCCCGCCGCAAGACCGGCGGCTACATCAACCTGGAGCAGGCGCTGACGCCCGAACTCGGGCTGTTCGCCCGGGCGAGCCTGAACGACGGGCGCACCGAGAACATCTCCTTCACCGACATCGACCAGAGCTTCTCCGGAGGCCTGTCGCTGAAGGGCAAGGCCTGGGACCGGCCCGACGACACGGTCGGAATCGGCGCCGCGATGAACGGGCTCTCGCCGTCGCACCGGGCCGCCTTCGCGGCCGGCTATCTCGGCCTGCTGGTCGGGGACGGGCGCCTCAACTACGGCACCGAGCGCGCGCTGGAGACCTACTACGCCCTGAACCTCACGAAGTTCGTCACCCTGACCTTCGACTACCAGTTCATCGACAATCCCGGATACAACCGCGACCGCGGCCCGGCACACTTCTTCGCCTCGCGGCTGCACGCGGATTTCTGATCGGCGCGGCCGGAGGCTTCGGCGGCGCGCCCGATCAGAAATCCGCCTCGATCGCGGTCGCACCGAAAATGTCCTCGAAGGCGGCGCGGAGCTGCATGTCGACCTCGGCCATGCTCACCGGCAGGCCCAGATCGACCAGACTCGTCACGCCGTGCTCCCGGACGCCGCACGGCACGATGCCGTCGAAATGCGCGAGGTCGGGCTCCACGTTCAGGCTGACGCCGTGGAAGCTGACCCAGCGGCGGACCCGGATGCCGATCGCCGCGATCTTGTCCTCGACGCCGGGCCCCTTCTCGGGTCGGCGCACCCAGACCCCGACCCGGTCCTCGCGGCGCTCGGCGCGGACGTTGAAGGCGGCCAGGGTCTCGATCAGCCACGCCTCCAGGCTCGCCACGTAGGCGCGCAGGTCGCGGCTGCGCCGGTCGAGGTCGAGCATCACGTAGGCCACCCGCTGGCCGGGGCCGTGATAGGTGTACTGCCCGCCCCGCCCCGTCGCGTGGACCGGGAAGCGGTCCGGCGCCACGAGATCCTCGGGCCGGGCCGACGTGCCCGCGGTGTAGAGCGGTGGGTGCTCCAGCAGCCAGACGCATTCGGGCGCCGCGCCGCGGGCGATCGCCTCCGCGCGCGCCTCCATCCAGGCGAGGGCGGCCGCGTACTCCACCGGCGCGTCGCTCACGCGCCAGCCCACCGGGCCGGCGACCGGGTCGGTGCCGGGCCGCTTCGGGAACGCGTGCGGGCTGACCGTGAGGCGGGGCGCGTTTACCAAGAGTTCACCATCCTGCGTCGATGGTCGAAGCCTTCAACACCCGCGGCCGGCGGTTGCAAGGGCTTGCTGCGAAGGCTTGCCCGGACCGGACCGGCGGCGAGACGGGATGGCGGGCGGTGGCGGTCTTCGAGACCCTGAAGGTCGATCTGACGGTGGTGCTGGGCCGCGCCCGCATGCCGCTGCACATGCTTCTGCGCATGGGCCGCGGCGCCGTGATCGAGCTGGAGGCCAGCGACAGCGACATGGTCGAGATCCTGGCCAACGACCACCCGATCGCGCGCGGGCAGATCGTGGTGACGGGCGACCGCATCTCCGTGGAGGTGACCGAGCTGATCCGCAAGGCGGCCTCGATCGTCGAGCCGGGCGTCAGCATCGGCGACGGTGCGGCGCCATTCTTGGAGGGCGGCTACGATTCCCCGTGAGTGCGCTTGTCGGCGGCCGGACGATCTGTTATCCGCTGCGCCGCGCGACACGAAAGCGGCCCCGGGTTCTCCCGCGGGGTGCGACGGTCGGGCAACCGGACCGATCTTCGCGTCCGATGCGGCCATGGCGGAATTGGTAGACGCGCTAGCTTGAGGTGCTAGTCCCGCGAGGGGTGGAGGTTCGAGTCCTCTTGGCCGCACCACACTGTTTCGGTTGCCCGGATCTGCGGCAGCCCGGATGTGGTGCAAGACAGGGCGGTACGCCGCCGATCACGACGCAGCATCATCTGAACGGACCCGCAGGGTCGGGGCTGAAGTCCCGCTCGCGCGGCGGCGCCTTCGCCGGATCGGCGGAGTCGCGAGGCCGGCCCGCGCGCCGGGGCGGGGCAGGATCGGCCGAGGCCGTCCACCGTCGCGGTCAGCGAACCGACGGAGCGCCGGAGGCCCGCAGCACGGCCGCATCCCTGTACTCGCGCGGCGTCAGGCCGTGGCAATCCTTGAACCGGCGGGAGAAGTGCGCTTGGCTCGTGAATCCGCAGCCATAGGCGAGCATCCCGATCGACAGCTGCAGGCAGGCCGGGTCCGCCAGGCGCTTGGCCGCCGCCAGCCGGCGTTCCCAGATCCAGTCTGAGATGTGCTGGCCGCGCTCGTGGAACAGCTCCTGGAGGCGGCGCAGCGAGACGCCCATGACGGCCGCGAGCTGCGGCGGGTCGAGGCCCGGGTCGCCCAGATGAGCTTCGACATACGCCTTGGCGCGCTGAACGACGACGCTGCCGTGGATGGGCCGGGGCACGTCCTGCGCGAGCCGCTCGGCGAGGCTCGCCACGATCAGGTCGACTCCGATCGCCGACATGCGCTCGGCGGCGTCGGGCGTGAGCTGGTGACGCACCCGGATCAACTCCTGGATGAAGCGGGTCGCCAGCGTGGCCGAGGCGAGTTCCGCCCCGACCGACAGGCCAGTGTAGAGCCGCGTCGAGCCGAGCGCGCCCTCCAGGCGCTCCCGTGGCAGCTCCAGGAACAGGGCTTGGCTGTCCCTCTGGGTCGTCAGTACGGAGGCGCGGTGGTCGAGCACCAGCATGTCGCCGGGCCGCTGCACCGCCTCCCGGCCGTCCTGAACGCTCGTCGACAGGCCCGCGAGCTTGAACAGCACCACGACCATCCCGGCCCTGTCGTGGCGCCGGGCCGCGCTGGGCGTCGTCTCGCACTTCAGCGCGCTCTGCGTCAGGCGGGAGACGTGCAGCGCGCCGATCTCGGCGATGTCGAGCTTGCCCCGGAACGGTCCGTCGTCGAGGCGCTCGACCTCGATCGGCACGAGCCGCTCCCCGAGGAGGTCCCGCCACAGCCTGAACCCGTTCCTCGGGTGTAGCCCTTCCGTCGAGAACACAGTCTGCATGGGCAACGTCTGGAGTCGCCGCCGCGATATCGGTCGGCCGCGCAGCGGTCATTCGATCCGATCGCTAAGTATATTTCTATACATTCTCACGATCGAACGAGACATCAATACTGTCAATCCTGAAAAAATTAGGTCTTTCCGCGAAAAACAGAGGCCTTCATCAGTCACGGCGCCGAGAAAGGCACGGCCCGGCAACGTCCGGAAGACGGCACCAGCGTGGACCGGTGGTCGAACCGGGTTCTCGGGAAATCCTCGGCGCGTCGGGCGCACCGCCGCCGGACGGCGACGGACAGCCAGGCAATGCCGGGCTGCGGCGCGGCCGGGATCCTTGACCGGGACGCGGCTTTGCCCGCCGCGCGGCTTCGGATACCGGCGGCTGATCGTGGTGCGGCGGCTGTCTTTTCTCCGGTCCTGTTCCTAGACTGGTCCGGTCCCGCAACTGGGTCCGGTCCGCATGTCCAGCGTTCCCCAGCCCGCCGAACTGACGCTGCGCGGCATCGTGCTGGGCGGCGCGATCACGCTGATCTTCACCGCCGCCAACGTCTATCTCGGCCTCAAGGTCGGCCTGACCTTCGCCACCTCGATCCCCGCCGCCGTCATCTCCATGGCGATCCTGCGGCGCCTGCCCGGCGCCACGGTCTTGGAGAACAACATCGTCCAGACCGTCGCTTCCGCGGCCGGCACCCTGTCGGCGATCATCTTCGTGCTGCCCGGTCTGGTGATGATCGGCTGGTGGCAGGGCTTTCCGTGGCTCACCACCGCGGGCATCACCGCGACGGGCGGGATCCTCGGCGTGATGTTCTCCGTGCCCCTGCGCCGCGCCCTCGTGGTCGAGGCCGACCTGCCCTTTCCCGAGGGCCGGGCCGCCGCCGAGGTGCTGGCGGTGGGCTCCGGCAGCCGTGCCGGGGAAGCCGACAGCGCCCGCGGCCTGCGGCTCCTCGCGTGGAACGGCCTCGTCTCGGCGGCCTTCGCGGCGCTGGCCCAGACCCGGCTCGTCCTCGACTGCGCCGGCACGTGGTTCCGGGTCGGCGCGGGCGCCACCGGGATCGCCGGCAACCTGTCCTTCGCACTGATCGGCGTCGGCCACCTCGTCGGGCCCTCGGTCGGGGCCGCGATGGCCCTGGGGCTGGCGATCGCCTGGGGCGGCCTCATCCCGCTGCTGACCGCCGCGCAGCCGATGCCGGGCGCCGGCCTGGAGGCCTGGGTCGGCGCGGTGTTCCGCCAGGACGTGCGCTTCTTCGGCGCCGGCGTGATGGGCGTCGCGGCGGTCTGGACCCTGGTGCGGATCGCCGCTCCGGTACTCGGCGGCATCCGCTCGGCGCTGGCGGCCGGGCGCGCCCGCGCGGCCGGCGCGGCGCTCGCCGTCGCGGAGCGCGACCTGCCGGTCGCCGCAGTGGTGCTGGTCTCCCTGGCCCTGCTCGCGCCGATCGGCTGGCTGCTGTGGACCGTGCTGGCCGGGACGCCGCTGGAAGGCGAGGCCCTCCCGCTGATCGCCGGCGCCCTGCTGTTCATCCTCGCGGTCGGCCTCTGCGTCGCCGCCGTGACTGGCTACATGGCCGGGCTGATCGGCGCCTCGAACTCTCCCCTGTCGGGCGTCGGAATCCTCGCCGTGCTGGCGAGCGCGGCCCTTCTCCTGGGGCTGTTCGGCCGCGGGACCGATCCGGAGGGCACCCGGGCGCTGGTCGCCTACGCCCTGGCGGTCACCGGGATCGTGTTCGGCGTCGCCACCATCGCCAACGACAACCTGCAGGATCTCAAGACCGGGCAGCTCGTCGGCGCGACGCCCTGGAAGCAGCAGGTCGCCCTGGTCATCGGCGTGGCCTTCGGCTCCGTCATCATCCCGCCGGTGCTGAACCTCCTCGGCACCAGCTTCGGCTTCGCGGGCGCGCCCGGGGCGGGCCCGAACGCCCTCGCGGCACCGCAGGCCGGGCTGATCTCGGCACTGGCCCGGGGCGTCCTGACCGGCGATGCCAACTGGCGGATGCTGGCCTGGGGCGCCGTCGCCGGCCTCGGCCTCGTCGGCCTGGACGCGGCTCTCGAGCGCCTGAATGTCCTGCGCCTGCCGCCGCTGGCCGTCGCCCTCGGGATCTACCTGCCGATGAAGCTGGTCCTGCCGCTGGTGGCGGGCGCCGCGATCGGCACGTTCTACGACCGCTGGGCCCGGGGGCGGCCCGATCCGGAGCTGGCCCTGCGCATGGGCACGCTCACCGCGACCGGCCTGATCGTCGGCGAGAGCCTGTGGGGCGTCACCTTCGCGCTGATCGTCTACCTGTCGGGCAGCGACGCGCCCCTGGCGCTGCCCGGCTCGGAGGCGCAGGGCCCCGCGCTGCTCGCCGGCCTCGCGCTGTTCGCCGGCGCGACGGCGGCCCTGTACCGGACCGCGCGGCGCTCGGCCTGACCGGGCCGCAACCCGGCCCTGCATTGACTTCGCAGCCGCACACACGCATATCGGCGGCGCAGCGTCAGCGGCCGTCATGGCCCGCTTGAGGGGGCTGCGTGACGGATCGGGCGCCACCCGGCGTGATCCGGCCCCCCTCTTCATAACGTGCATGCACCCGGGCCGCCCCATCACGCGGGCTGCCCCCTGCCAACGGACCGGCTCCAACACGGCACCGCGCGCGAGGCGCGAGGCGCCCGGCCGGCCCTGCTGCATCGGATACATCCTTGACCCAATTCACCGATTTCGGCCTCGCCCAGCCCGTGCTGCGGGCGCTCAGCGAGGCCGGCTACGTCGCGCCGACCCCGATCCAGGCCCAGGCGATCCCGCCGGCCATGGAGGGCCGCGACCTCTGCGGCATTGCCCAGACCGGCACCGGCAAGACCGCGGCCTTCGCGCTGCCGATCCTGCACCGCCTCTCGCTCTCGGACCGCCGCGCCCCGCGCCGCGGCTGCCGGGTGCTGGTGCTCTCGCCGACCCGCGAGCTCGCCAACCAGATCGCCGAATCGTTCACCGATTACGGCCGGCACCTGTCCTACACCACGACGGTGGTGTTCGGCGGCGTCACCATCAGCCGCCAGGAGCGCGCGCTGGCGCCGGGCGTCGACATCCTCGTCGCGACCCCGGGCCGGCTGATCGACCTCGTCGACCGCCGCTCGCTGACCCTGGAGGGCGTCGAGATCCTCGTCCTCGACGAGGCCGACCAGATGCTCGACCTCGGCTTCATCCACGCCCTCAAGCGCATCGTGAAGATGCTGCCCGAGAAGCGCCAGAGCCTGTTCTTCTCGGCCACCATGCCGAAGAACATCGCCGGCCTCGCGGCGCAGTACCTGACCGACCCGGTCCAGGTCGCGGTGACCCCCGTTGCCACCACGGCCGAACGGGTCGAGCAGGAGGTGATCTTCGTCCATACCGGCGCCAAGCAGGCGCTGCTCGGTCACATCCTGCGCGATCCGGCGATCGAGCGCGTGCTCGTCTTCACCCGCACCAAGCACGGGGCGGACCGGGTCGTGCGCGGGCTCGACAAGGTCGGCATCGCGGCGGCCGCGATCCACGGCAACAAGAGCCAGCCGCAGCGCGAGCGGGCGCTGGCCGCCTTCAAGGACGGCTCCTGCCGGGTCCTGGTCGCCACCGACATCGCCGCCCGCGGCATCGACGTCGAGGGCGTGAGCCACGTGGTCAATTTCGACCTGCCGAACGTGCCGGAGAGCTACGTCCACCGGATCGGCCGCACCGCCCGCGCCGGCGCCGACGGCCTCGCCATCTCGTTCTGCAACGACGAGGAGAAGGCCTACCTGCGCGACATCGAGCGCGTGACCCGGCAGAAGGTCCCTGTGGCGGGCTTCCCCGAGGGCTTCACCCCGCCGTCTCGCCAGGAGGCGGCCGAGATCGCCCGGGAGGAGGAGCGCCGGCCCGAGCGTCCGCAGCAGCGCCCCGGCGGCGGCCGCCAGGGCCAGCGGCCCCGGCAGCAGCAGGGCCGTCCGCAGCAGGGGCGTCCCCAGCAGGGCCGGCCCGAGGGCGGCCGCGGCTTCGGCGGTCCAGGCCAGGGCGCACCCCGGCAGGGTCGGCCCCAGGACGGCCGCGACGCACGCGCGGACCGGCCCGCCCGCCCGCAGGGCGAGCGCCCGAACCAGGGCCGCCCGAACCGAGACGGGCGTCCCCAGCGCGCCGAGGCCCGTCCGCGCAGCGGCGGCGGTGGCGGCGAGGGGCGCAGCATCGGCTGGCTGGAGCGGGCGCCCCGTTCCTGAGTGACGATCACGCCGCCCGGGACGGAAACGTCCCGGGCGGCCTCGTTTCCGGTGAGCGCTCAGGCGATCACCCGCCGATGGAGCGGCGCGCCCTCATCGCGGGTCGAGCCCGCACTTCCGCTCCCGCCCGGAATTTGGCATCCTGACGCCGTGAACCCCTGGTCGGCCCTTCGGCGCCTGTTACCGCTCCTCGCGGTGATCAGCCTCGCCCTGACGCCGGTGACCGCGCCCGCGGCCATCGCGGGCGCGCACGCGCCGATGGCGGCGCCGGCCCACGGCCACATGAACCACCACCACGCCGGCGCGCCGGAGGTGGCCGCCGCGGAGTCCGGCGATTCCGGCACGATCGCGGACATGGACGCCATGCCGTGCTGCCCGAAGCCGGCCAAACCCGACTGTGTCAAGGGTTGCCCGCTGATGGCGCTCTGCCTGGCGGGCCTGGCCTCGCTCCTCCCGGCCGCGATCGCCCTCCCCGTACCGACCGCGCGCGGTCTGAGCACCCGCTGGCCCGAGGCCGCGGCCTTCGCCAGCCGGCCGGGAGCCCCGCTGCCCGAGCCTCCCCGGGCCTGAACCCGATGCCGCCGGCGCGCGCGCCGGCACGGTGACGCGCGTCCGCGCGCACCTCCCATCGCGTTCAGGAGACAAAACCCGTGATCAAGCTTCCCCTCGCGCGCGCCGCCGCGGCCGCGCTGCTCGGCGCCGTCCTGTCGGTCCCGGCCCTGCCGGCGCGCGCCGACGTCAAGGATTACCGCTTCGAACTCGTACAGCCCGACGCCAAGGTCGGCGAGGCGATCCTCGCCGTCCGGCTCGTCGACCGGCGGACCGGCAAGCCGGTGCCCGACGCCGTGGTCTTCGCCAAGCGCCTCGACATGGCGCCCGACGCCATGGAGGAGATGGCCACCAAGGTCGAGCAGCTGCCGTCCACCGAGCCCGGGATCTACCGCTTCAAGGCCAAGCTCTCGATGCAGGGCCGCTGGCGCCTGTCGCTCGCCGCGAAGGTCCAGGGTGAGACCGGCACGGTCGACGACCAGCTGATCGTCCAGGCCGCCAAGTGAGCCGCACCGCCTGGTTCGCCGGGGCCCTCGCCGCGCTCGCGGCGGGGGGTATCGGCTACGGCGCGGGGCACGGGGGCGACCCCGTGCCGGCGCTGGTCGCGGCCGCCCGGACGCGGTTCGCCGCGTGGCGGCCGAGCGGTCCGGCCCCGTCCGTCCCGGCCCCGTCCGTCCCGGCGCCGAATGCGGCGGCGACCGGCCCGGTGGTCTACTACCGGGATCCGGACGGGAAGCCGGTCTACTCGCTGGCGCCGATGATGACCGCGGACGGGCGCGAGTTCCGGCCGGTGCGCGCCAGCGAGGACGTCCGCTTCGATCTCCCGGACGACGTTCCCGGCCCCGACACGGCCGGCGCGGAGGCCGCCGGCCACCGGCCCGATTCCGGCACGCGCGCGATCCTCTACTACCGCAACCCGATGGGCCTGCCGGACACGTCGCCGGTGCCGAAGAAGGACTCGATGGGGATGGACTACATCCCCGTCTACGCCGACGCGGAGGCGGGCGGCCCGGTCGTGACGGTCCCGGCCGGCCGGATCCAGCGCACCGGCGTGCGGATCGCGACCGCCGAGCGGCGGGTGGTGGCGCAGCCGGTGCGCGTGCCCGGCACGCTGGCCCTCGACGAGCGCCGCGTCACCGTCGTGGCGACGCGCTCCGACGCCTATGTCGACCGGGTCGAGAGCGTCACGACCGGGGACCGGGTCCGCCGCGGCCAGCCCCTGGTCCACGTCTACTCGCCGGAGATCAACGCGGCCGCGGCCCAGCTCATCGCCAATCCCGGCTTCGACGGCGCTCGCCGGCGGCTGCAGAACCTCAACGTCTCCGCGGACGTCATCGACGCGATGGAGCGCACCCGCACGGTGCCGATGGCCATCACGTGGGCCTCGCCCCGGGACGGCCTCGTCCTGCAGCGGAACGCCGTGGAGGGCATGAAGGCCGCGGCCGGCGACACGCTGTTCCGGATCGCCGACATCGCGGTGCTGTGGGTGCTGGCCGACGTGCCCGAGCGCGACCTCGCGGGGATCCGCGTCGGCCAGGTCGCGACCGTGCGCCCGCGCTCCGCGCCGGGCCGGACCGTCACCGGCCGGGTGGCGGTGATCTACCCGCAGGTGAATCCCGAGACCCGCGCCACCCGGGTGCGGATCGAGCTGCCGAATCCGGACGGCACGCTCCTGCCGGACATGTACGCCGACGTCGCGATCGCGACGGGGAGCGCCGAGCCGGTGGTGGCGGTCCCGGACGACGCCGTCCTCGACACCGGCACGCGCCAGGTCGTGCTGCTCGAGCGCGGCGAGGGCCGCTTCGAGCCGCGGGCCGTGACCCTCGGCGCGCGGGGCGAGGGCTTCACCGAGATCCGCGCCGGCCTCGCGGCCGGCGACCGGGTGGTCACGGCGGCGAACTTCCTGATCGACGCCGAGAGCAACCTGAAGGCGGCACTCCAGAGCCTCGCCCCGCCGCGGGACGATCGGCAGGCCGCCCGTGCGGGAGATGCCCCGTGATCGCCCGCCTCATAGACTGGTCGGCCCGCAACCTGGTCCTGGTGCTGGTCGGGACAGCGCTGGCGGTCGGCGCCGGCCTCGTGGCCCTCCGGACGCTGCCGCTGGACGCCATCCCCGACCTCTCGGACGTGCAGGCCATCGTCTACACCGAGTATCCCGGCCAGGCGCCGCAGGTGGTGGAGGACCAGGTCACCTACCCGCTCACCACTGCCATGCTGACGGTGCCGCGGGCCAAGGTGGTGCGGGGCTTCTCGTTCTTCGGCGTCTCCTTCGTCTACGTCATCTTCGAGGACGGCACCGACCCGTACTGGGGCCGCTCCCGGGTGCTGGAATACCTCAGCGGCGCGGCGCGCCGCCTGCCGCAAGGCGTGACGCCGACGCTGGGCCCCGACGCCACCGGCGTCGGCTGGGTCTACCAGTACGTCGTGGTCGCGCGGGAGCGGACGCTGGCGGAACTCCGCTCGCTGCAGGACTGGGTGATCCGCTTCGCGGCCTCGCGCGCGGAGGGCGTCGCGGAGGTCGCGGGCGTCGGCGGCTTCGTGAAGCAGTACAACGTGGTCGTCGACCCGAACCGGCTGCGCGCCCAGGGCATCACCCTCGCGGCGCTCCGGGACGCGATCCGGTCGAGCAACGCCGATGTCGGCGGCCGCACGGTCGAGCTCTCCGAGTTCGAGTTCATGGTGCGGGGCCGCGGCTACCTGCGCGGCGTCGCCGACATCGAGAACATCGTCCTGAAGAGTGCGGCGGGCACGCCGCTGCGGGTGCGGGACGTGGCCCGCGTCGAGCTCGGGCCCGACGAGCGGCGCGGCATCGCCGAGATGAACGGCGACGGCGAGGTCGCCGGCGGCATCGTGATCCAGCGCTTCGGCGCCAACGCCCTGTCGGTCATCGACAGCGTGAAGGCGAAGCTCGCCGAGGTGGCCCGGAGCCTCCCGGCCGGCACCGAGATCCTGCCGGTCTACGACCGCTCCCGGCTGATCGAGGCCGCCATCGACACCCTCCGGCACACCCTGGTGGAGGAGAGCCTCGTCGTCTCCCTGGTCTGCGTCGTGTTCCTGCTGCACGTGCGCAGCGCCCTCGTCGCCATCCTGATGCTGCCGGTGGGGATCCTGATGGCGCTCGCCGGCATGAAGGCCCTGGGCCTCGGCGCCAACATCATGAGCCTGGGCGGCATCGCCATCGCGGTCGGCGCCATGATCGACGCCGCCATCGTGATGATCGAGAACGCCCACAAGCACCTGGAGCGGGCGCCCCCCGGGAGCGACCGGGTCGCGATCCTGATCGCGGCGGCCGCCGAGGTCGGGCCGTCCCTGTTCTTCTCGCTCCTGGTGATCACGGTCAGCTTCCTGCCGATCTTCACCCTGGAGAGCCAGGAGGGCCGCCTGTTCGGGCCGCTCGCCTACACCAAGACCTTCGCGATGGCGGCGGCCGCCCTGCTGTCGGTGACGCTGGTGCCGGCCCTGATGGTGCTGTGCGTGCGCGGGCGGATCGTCCCCGAGCACCGCAACCCGCTGAACCGGCTCCTCGTCGGGACCTACCGTCCGGTGATCGCCGCCGTGCTGCGGGCCCGGGTCCCGACGATCCTGCTCGCCGCCGGCCTCCTGGCCGCGACCGCGTGGCCGGCCCGGCAGCTCGGCTCGGAGTTCATGCCGGACCTCGACGAGGGCAGCCTGCTCTACATGCCGACGACGCTGCCGGGGATCTCGGTGACGCAGGCCGGCGCGCTGCTCGCCACCCAGGACCGGATCATCAAGAGCTTCCCGGAGGTGGCCTCCGTCTACGGCAAGGCCGGCCGGGCGGCCACGGCGACCGACCCGGCGCCGATGGAGATGTTCGAGACGGTCATCGCCCTGAAGCCGAAGGCGGAGTGGCGGCCGGGAGTCACGCTCGCCGGCCTCAAGGCCGAGATGGACGCGGCGCTGCAGTTCCCGGGCGTGTCGAACGCCTGGACGCAGCCGATCCGCGCCCGCATCGACATGCTGGCGACCGGCATCCGCACGCCGGTGGGCGTGAAGGTGCTGGGCACCGACCTCACGGCGATGGAGGGGGTGGCCCGGCAGGTCGAGAGCGCGCTCCGGACCGTGGCCGGCACGTCGAGCGCCTACGCCGAGCGGGTGATCGGCGGCTACTTCCTCGACATCACCCCGGACCGGGAGGCGCTCGGGCGCTACGGCCTGCGGGTCGGGGACGTCCAGGACGTGATCGCCACCGCGCTCGGCGGCCAGAGCGTCACCGAGACCGTCGAGGGCCGCGAGCGCTACACGGTCAATGTCCGCTACCCGCGGGCCTTCCGCTCGGACCCGGCCGCCATCGCCGACACGGTGCAGGTGCCGCTTCCGGCGGGCGGGACCGTGCCCCTGCGCGAGGTCGCGGCCGTGGCGCTGGCCCGCGGGCCGACGGCGATCCGCACCGAGAACGGACAGCTCGCGGTCTACATCTACGTCGACATCGCCGGCCGGGACCTCGGCGGCTACGTCGCGGCGGCGCGGCAGGCCGTGGCCGACGCGGTGACGCTGCCGGCCGGCACCACCCTCCAGTGGAGCGGACAGTACGAATCCCTGGAACGGGCCGAGGCGCGCCTCGCGATCGTCGTCCCGCTGACGCTGCTGCTCGTGTTCCTGCTCCTCTACCTGAACTTCCGGCGGCTCACCGAGACCCTCATCGTCATGCTGTCCCTGCCCTTCGCGCTGGTCGGCGGGGTCTGGCTGCTCTGGTGGATGGGCTTCAACCTGTCGGTTGCGGTGGCGGTGGGCTTCATCGCGCTGGCCGGCGTCGCCGCCGAGACCGGGGTGATCATGCTGGTCTATCTCGACCACGCCCTCGACGCGGCGCGGGCCGCGTGCGACCGGGCGGGGCGGCCCCTGACCCGCGCGGATCTGCGGGCGGCCATCATGGTCGGCGCGGTCGAGCGGGTGCGGCCCAAGATGATGACGGTCGTGGCGATCATGGCGGGACTGCTGCCGATCCTCTGGAGCCAGGGGGCAGGCTCGGAGGTGATGCAGCGGATCGCGGTGCCGATGATCGGCGGAATGGTCTCGTCGACCCTCCTGACCCTGATCGTCATCCCGGCGGTCTACGCCCTGGTGAAGGGCTGGGGCCTGCCGGCAGCCGGAGGGGACATCCGGCCGGCGGCGCGGCCCCGCCGGCGGCGGAGCGCCGACAGCGCCGCCGGCTGACCGGGCGACCGTGCGAGCGCGGCGACCGGGAGCGGGTCGCCGCGCCGCGCCGATCAGTTCGCCCGCGAGACCTCGACGAGGTTGTCGGAGAACGACGGCGCGTGGCCCATGTCGGTGAAGGCCGCCGACGAGATGCTGTTCACCGTCCCCTCGTTGAGCTGGCGCCAGTAGCCCAGCGTCGCCACCACGACGCCGTGCGTGACGTCGTCGGTCACGCGCGCGACGCCCTTGAAGGCGCCGCGGGCGTTGGCGACCTGGACGCGGTCGCCGTCGACGATGCCGCGGGCCGACGCGTCGGCCGGGCTGATCATCACGAACTGCTCGCCCTGACCCTTCTGCTTGTCCTCCATGTTGGCGTAGCAGGAATTCAGGAAGTAGTGGCTCTTGGGCGAGACGATGTTGAGCGGGTAGCGCTTGGCCAGCTCGGGATCGTTCGCGTGCGATTCCCGCGCGCCGACGTAATCGGGCAGCGGGTCGAGGGGCTCGCCCGGCTGGAAGCCCTCGTACATCTGCCGGAACGGCGGCGCGACGAAGTTCGTGGCGCCCTCGATCTTGAGCATGCACTTGCCGGTATCGGTCGGGAAGTTGCCGTCGCGGTGCGGAGCGCGGTCGTCCGGCGTTCCGACCTTGAGCCGGGCGAAACCGTGCGCGCGCATGTACTGGAGGTCGATGCCCGCGCAGGCCGGCGACGACCAGTCGACGTAGTGCTCTAGGCACTCCGCGTCGGTCCACTTGAAGTTCTCCTCCTCGAAGCCGAGCCGGGCGGCTAGGCGGCGGAAGATCTCGTTGTTGGGGATCGCCTCGCCGGGCGCCTCCGCGCACTTGGTGTTGTAGGTCAGGTAGAGGTGGCCCCAGGACAGGATCATGTCCTCCATCTCGGCGCCCATCGCGGCCGGCAGGAGGATGTCGGCGTAGGCGGCCGTGTCGGAGATGAAGTGCTCGGCCGAGACCATGAACAGGTCCTCGCGCATCAGGCCCTCGACGATCTTGTCGGTCTCGGGCGCCTGCGTGACCGGGTTCGAGTTCCAGCACATCATCGACATGATCGGCGGGTCGAGCTTCAGCTCGCCGGTCAGCGCCCGGCCGATCTGGAGGTTCGAGACGACCCGGGTCCCTTCCGGGATCAGGTCGGGCCGGCACATCACGTCGAACTTGTAGGGATGCTCCCAGACCGGGAACTGGGTGACGCCGCCGCCGACGTGGCGCCACGCGCCGGTGAGCGCCGGGATGCAGGTCACCGCCCGGATGGTCTGGCCGCCGCCGTAGTGCCGCTCCAGCGCCACGCCCATGCGGATGCCCACCGGCTGCTCGGTCGCCATCTCGTAGGCGAGCTTGCGGATATCCTCGGCCGGGACGCCGGTGATCTCCGCGGCCCATTCCGGCGTGCGCGGGGCCGCCCGCTCCTTCAGGTCGGCGAAGCCGATCGTGTGGTTGTCGACGTAGTCCTGGTCGACGAGGCCCTGCGCGATGATGGAGTTGATCAGCGCCATGGCGAGCGCGCCGTCGGTACCCGGCCTCGGCGCGATGTGCCAGTCCGCGGCCTTCGCGGTGCGCGAGGCGTAGGCGTCGATGACGACGACCTTCGCGCCCTTCTTCTGGGCGTCCTTCACGATCGCCCAGTGGTGCAGATTGGTGCTGACCGAGTTGCAGGCCCAGATCACGATGTACTTGGAGTGGATGTAGCTCTCGGGATCGAGGCCGGCCGTCGGCCCGACGGTGAGGAGCCAGGCCGTGCACGAGCCCTCGCCGCAGAACGTCCGCTCGGTCACGGTGGCGCCCAGGCGGTTGAAGAAGGCGTCGCCGCCGTTCAGACCGTGCACGAGGCCCTGGTTGCCGAGGTAGCTGTAGGGCGCGATGGCCTGCGGCCCGTACCGGTCGATGATCGCCGTCCAGCGGTCGACGATCGTGTCGAGCGCCTCGTCCCAGGTGATCCGCTCGAACTGCTTGGAGCCCTTCGGGCCGACGCGCTTCATCGGGTAGAGCACCCGGTCCGGGTGGTAGTGGCGCTTCTCGTAATCCTTCAGCTTCACGCAGAGACCGCCGCGGGTCATCGGGTGGTCCGGGTTGCCGCGCACGCTCAGGAGCTCGCCGCCCTTCACCTCGAAGAGCATCGAGCAGGTGTCGGGGCAATCGTGCGGGCAGGCGCCGTAGAAGACCTCCGAGTAGGCCTCGGGCTGGACGATCTCGTTCATGCTCTCTCCCTCATCGGCCGCGGGCGTCCCGTTATTGTTCAGGCGTCCCGGCTCCCGGCGGGAGAAGCGTACAACGAGAGGAAGAAAAGTTCTAATTCGAATCGCGGGGCGCCGATCGCGCGGGCCGCGGGATGATCCCGCGCCCCTGAGCCGTCATGGCCGCGCCTTCCCTTGCGCGCGCCCGCACCCATCTGAAGGGCGGACGAAGCGGGGGCCTGCAGCATGCGGTTCGAACTCTACCGGGACGCCAAGGGCGAGTGGCGCTGGCGCCTGCGGGCGCGCAACGGCGAGGTGATCGCCGAGTCGGGCGAGGGCTATGTCCGCCGCGAGGATTGCGAGCACGGCATCGCCCTGGTGCGCCAGAGCGCCGAGGCGCGCATCGAGGACATGACGACGAAGATCGCCTGACCGCGCGTCTCAACCCGCGGTCAACCCTGTCCGAAACGTCGCAGCGGTTAAGCTGCAACGCTTCCGCTCGCCCGTGCGTTGCAGCGGTTCGGACCGGGCGGAGGGCCCTCGCTTCCCGTGCGGTTCGTCGACCAGGACGTAACCATACGAAGGGAGTCGAGACCGTGCTGAGGAAATTCCTGCTCGCGGCCCTGCTGGTGCTGGGCTTCGCGGCCGCGGCGCCTGAGGGCGCGTCCGCCGCGCCCATCGGCCCGGGGCTGGCTCTGCCGGCCGAAGCCGCGCCGGCGGTGGCCGAGAAGGCCCAGTACTACTACCGTCGCCGCTTCTACGGCCCGCGCCCCTACTGGCGCCGCCCGTACTACGGCCGCCGGTTCTACTACGGCCCGCGCCCCTACTACCGTCGTCCCTACTGGCGCCGTCGGTTCTACTACTGATCGGCTCTCCGACCTGACCGGCCCGGCGGTTCCATCGAGCCGCCGGGCTTTCTCACGCCCCGATTCGGGGTGCGCGAGCGCGAGCCTTGCTTTATCGTGCCGGGAACGGGACCGTCGACGGCAGATCGGCGCGCCCGAGAGGAAGCCCGATGAACGATATTGCGCAACCCGCCGAGCCCGCGGCGGCGACGCCGGACCTCTGGCAATCCATCCCGCTCGAATGCATCCTGAGTGCGGTCGCCGTTCTGCTGGCGGCGGGGCTCAAGCTCGCCGGCCTGATGTCCTGACGGCGCGCGGGGGCGGATGGACGGCATGCAGCACGTCGCACTCTCACCGGCCGGAAGCGCGCCGTCGCCCGCGGAAGTCGATCTGCCGAAGGGCGACCTCACGGTCCGCACCATCGCGATGCCGGCCGACACCAACGCCAACGGCGACATCTTCGGCGGCTGGGTGCTCTCGCAGATGGATCAGGCCGGCGGCATCGCGGGCGTCGACCGGGCCCAGGGCCGGGTGGTCACCGTGGCGCTGGAATCGATGACCTTCATCCGGCCAGTCCGGGTCGGCGACGTGCTGTGCGTCTACACCCGGGTCTCGCATGTCGGCCGGACCTCAATGAAGATCGAGGTCGAGGCCTGGGCGCGGCGGTTCTGCACCCAGGTCCGCGAGCGGGTCACGCAGGCCACCTTCACCTTCGTGGCCATCGACGAGGACGGCCGGCCGCGGCCGATCCCGCCGGCCGTGCCGTCCCCCTCCGCGACGGCTACTTGATCACCCCGCAGGCGATGCGGTCGCCGGCACCGCCGATCGGCTGGGTGTTGTGGTCGTCCTCGTTGGCGTGGATGATCAGCGCCGCGCCGTCGCCGTCCTTCAGACCGCCCTCGCCGTTCAGCGGGGTCTCGCTCGAGACCTCGGCGTTGGCCGAGCCGTCCTGCGCCGCGTAGAGGTTCGGCAGGTCGCCCTCGTCGGGCCCCTCCGCGTTGAGCAGCCCGTGCTTGCTCTGGTCGTGGTTCACGTGGGCCTTGGAGTTCATGAACTTCGGGTCCGAGCAGTCGCCCACGGCGTGGAAATGCATCCCGTGCCAGCCGGGCGGCAGTCCGCCGGGCTGGATCGTCACGCGCAGGACCAGGGTATTCGCCCCGTCGCGGATCGCCAGCGTTCCGATCGGGTCGCCCTTCGCGTTCTTGATCGGCGCCGTGTAGGTCTCTGCCGGTTTGGCCGCCTCCTTGGGAGGCTCCTGCGCCAGGGCGCCGCCGGCGGCGGCGGTCCCGAGCAATGCGAGCAGCGGCAGGGTGCGGGTCATGCGGTGGCTCTCCTTTCCGGCCCGGTCTAGTTAGGGAGCGCGCCGGCCTTCGACAGGGCGGCGGCCCGAAACCTCCGCCGCAGACCTGCCGGAACCGCACGAAGCCCCGATGACCCGAGACCGGACCAGCCCGGACCGCGCGGCCCCCGCGGACGACCCCGTGGACGCCCCTGGTCCGCGACGCGCCGACCTGTATCTCGTGGAGCACGGCCATTTCGAGAGCCGGGCCCGCGCCCAGGCGGCGATCCGTGCCGGACTCGTGCGGGTCGACGGGCGGCCGCTCGCGCGCCCCTCGGACTCGATCGCCCCCGGGGCCCGGGTCGAGGCGGAACCCGAGCATCCCTACGCCTCCCGCGGCGGCCTCAAGCTCGCCGCCGCGCTGGACGCGTTCGGCGTCGATCCGGCCGGCCGGGTCGCCCTCGACGTCGGCGCCTCGACGGGCGGCTTCACCGACGTGCTGCTCGCCCGCGGCGCGCGCCACGTCCACGCCCTCGACGTGGGCCGGGGCCAACTCCATCCGCGCCTCGCCGGGGACCCGCGCGTGACCAACCGCGAGGGCACCGACATTCGCGGCCTCGGCGCGGACACCCTCGTCCCGCCGCCCGACCTCGCGAGCGTGGACGTGAGCTTCATCGGCCTGCGCCTCGTGCTGCCGGTCCTCCCGGGCCTGCTGAGGCCGGCATCGGCGATCGTCGCGCTGATCAAGCCGCAATTCGAGGCCGGCCGCGCCCGGGTCGGCCGCGGCGGCCTCGTGCGCGACCCGGCAGTCCACGCGGAGGTCTGCGCGGCCGTCCGCGAAACCCTGGAGGGGCTCGGGGCCACGATCCTGGGCCTGATCGACTCGCCGGTGCCGGGCGGCGACGGCAATGCCGAGTTCCTGATCGGTGCGAGGTTCCCGTGAGCGAGCCAGCGGATAGCGAGACGGTCACGATCCGGGCGCTCGGCGCCCGCGGCGACGGGATCGCCGAGGACGGGACTCTGGTACCCTACACGCTGCCCGGGGAGCGCGCGGAGATCCGCCGGGAGGCGCGGCGCGGCGTCCTGCTCGGCGTCGCGCAGGCCTCGCCCGACCGGGTCGAGCCGTTCTGCCCGTACTACATGCGCTGCGGCGGCTGCCGCACTCAGCACCTCGCGCGGCCCGCGGAACTCGCCTGGAAGCGCGACCTCGTCGCCCAGGCCCTGTCCCAGGCGCGCCTCGACGTCACGCCAGGCCCGACCCTCGACGCCCACGGGGCGGGCCGCCGCCGCCTCACCCTGCACGTGCGGGAGATCGGCGGCCGGGCCGAGGCCGGGCTGATGGCGGCGCGCAGCCACGCGCTGGTGCCGATCGACCATTGCCCGATCACCGTGCCGGCGCTGCACCCGGCCCCCGAGGTCGCGCGCCGCCTCGCCGCCCCGCTGGGCCACGGGCGCAAGCCCCTCGACGTGGCCGTGACGGCCACCGACCAGGGCCTGGACGTCGACCTGCGCGGCCACGGACCGGTGAGCGCCGGCGTCGGCGCCGCGCTGGTGCGGATCGCCGGCGAGCTCGGTCTCGCCCGGCTGTCGCTGCACGGCGAGCGCCTGATGGAGGCCGAGCCGGTCTCGGTCACGGCGGGCGATCCCGCCGGCGCCACCTCCGGCGCCGCGCGCCTCTACCCGGCCCCCGGCGGCTTCCTGCAGGCGACCGCGGCCGGGCAGGCGACGCTCTGCGACCTGACCCTGGCGGCCCTGGGACCCCGCGTCCGGCGCGTCGCCGACCTGTTCGCGGGCTGCGGGCCGGTGACCCTGGCGATCGCCCGGACGGCCGCGGTCCACGCGGTCGAGTCCGACGCCGCCGCCCTCGCGGGCCTCGACCGCGCCGCGCGCGCCGCATCGGGCCTGCGCAGGATCACCAGCGAGCGCCGCGACCTGTTCCGGCGGCCCCTGCTCCCCACCGAACTCGACCCCTTCGACGCGGTGGTGTTCGACCCGCCCCGGGCCGGCGCGGAGGCCCAGGCCCGCCAGATCGCCGCGGCGCGCGTTCCCCTCGTGATCGGCGTCGCCTGCGATGCCGGAACCTTCGCGCGGGACGCGGCGACCCTGGTCGCCGGCGGGTACCGGCTGGAGACCGTGACGCCGGTCGATCAGTTCCGCCATTCGGGCCATGTCGAGATGATCGGGGTGTTCCGGCGCGAGCCGGCACGGCGGCGCTAAGCCAAGCAACCTGCGGTCAAGTTTCACGTTCTCCCGGCGACCGGAGAGCTATCATGATCCGCGGAATCCTTCGCCCCGCGACGCTCGGCGCACTGAGCCTCGCCCTCGCCACCCCGCTCGCGGCGCAGACGCTGGCGCCCGACCAGACCGGCAGCGGCCCGGCCTCGACCATCACGGCGCCGAACACAAACAGCCTCGGCGTGACCAAGCCGCCCGGCACGTCCCTCGGCCCCGGCGAAGTGCCGACCCGCGAGCAGCGGCGGCGCGAGCGCGCCCTGACCGACAAGATCGAAGGCAGCATCTGCGACGGCTGCAATTGAGATCGAACCGGAGCCGACCGCTGCGGCGGAGCCCGGTGCCCGGCCTCCGACCCGGCACACCGTGAATGCGCGCGCGCCGCGCCGCGCGCCCGTCCACCCGCGGGGCGGGCGCGGGGCGTCACGGAAGCGTCAGAAAACAGCGCCACATCCGCGGCACAGCTTGCATCGGCCACCGTGGTGCCGGATGCGGGCTGCGGCCCCGCGCTGTCCCGTGACCGACCCGCATCCGAGACCCGTACGTGATCTTCATCCACCAGCCCGCCGTCGGCGCCGGAGCCACGCTGCTTGAGCGCCGCGTCATCGATCTCCAGGACACGATCCCCGAGGACACGGTCTGGCTCGACCTGATCCGCCCGAGCCGCGAGGAGGAACTGAAGGTCGAGTCGTTCGCGGGCATCGAGGTGCCGACCCGCGAGGAGATGAAGGACATCGAGCCCTCGGAGCTGCTCTACGTCGAGGACGGCGCCCGCTACATGACCGGCCGGGTGCTCTCGAAGGTCAGCGACGCCGAGGAGCCGGGGCTGGCCGGCATCACCTTCATCCTGCGCGGCAACCGGCTGGTGACCGTGCGCCACGAGGAGCCGCAGGCCTTCCGCATGTACACGCAGCGCGCCGGGCGCTCGATGGGCAACGGCGGCGCGTCGACGCCCTCGGGCGAGTCGATCCTGGCCGGGCTGATCGAGGCGGTGATCGACCGGGCCGCCGACGTGCTGCAGCTCCAGGGCGAGCGCATCGACCGCCTGTCGGGCAAGATCTTCGAAGTGCAGGAGGACCCCTCCGCGCGCAACACAGCGCTGCAGGACACGTTGCGCGCCCTCGGCCGGCACGGCGATCTCATCTCCAAGCAGCGGGAAAGTCTCGTCTCCATGGAGCGGATCCTGCTCTCGCTGTCGGCGACCTACCGGACCAACAAGGCCCCGCGCGACCTGCGCGAGGATGTGCGCTCGACCCTGCGGGATCTCCAGTCCCTGGAGGAGCACGCGACCTTCCTGTCGACGAAGATCCAGTTCCTGCTCGACGCGACCCTCGGGCTCGTCAACCTCGAGCAGAACAACATCATCAAGCTGTTCTCGGTCATGGCCGTCGTCTTCATGCCGCCGACCCTGATCGCGTCGATCTACGGCATGAATTTTAAGTCCATACCGGAACTAGATTTCGCATTCGGATACCCGATGGCGCTGATCATGATGGTCGTGGCCGCCGTATTCCCCTACTTCTTCTTCCGTTGGAAGAAGTGGCTCTGACAACAAATGCTGGTCTAGAGCCGATAGAATTTTAAGACCTCTGCGGGAGCATGGTGGGGCCTGAAGGCGCGGCGCGGCCGCGAGGACGGAATCTCCCATGCGCTTCTCCCTCAAGACGGTCCTCGCCGGTGCCATCGGCCTGCTCGCCCTCGCCGCCGTCGGCCAGGGGATCGCCAGCGTCGTGAGCCTGTCGGAGATCGAGCGGAACGCCGCGGCCATCTCGGAGCAGGCCCTGCCGGCGCAGAACCAGGCGGAGGCCATCGGAACGGCCGTGCGGGACGCGCGCCTGCGGCTCTACCGACTCGCGGTGGCCTCGCCCGACGCGGCGGCCCTCGACAGGAACCAGGCGGCGCTGACCGACGCCCTCGGCGACTTGTCCGGGCTCCGGCAGGCCTATCAGGAGCGCCTGACGAGCCCGGAGGCCCGCGCGATCTACGAGCGCTTCACCAACGCGTGGAACGCCTACCAGAACGTCCAGCTGCAGGTGGTCGAGCTGATGATCGCGGGCGATCAGCCGGGCGCCCTCGCGCTCGTGCTGGACCCCGCGACGGGCGCGCAGAACGACGCCGCGGTGGCCAGCCTGACCGAGTCGATCGCGGCGGCCCGGGGCCAGACAGTGGCCAACGTCACCCAGACAGTGCAGGCGGCGACGCGGGCCAAGCTGATCGCCATGATCGCCACCGTGGTCGGCCTCGCGGTCGCGGCGGCCGCGATGCTGTTCGCCCTGTTCGGGATCGCGCGGCCGATCCAGCGCATGACAGGGGCGATGGGCCGCCTCGCCGAGGGCGACGAGACCGTGCCGGTCCCGCATACGGGACGCCGCGACGAGATCGGCGCGATGGCCGCGGCCGTGCAGGTCTTCAAGGACAACCTGATCCACACCCGCGCCCTGGAGCGCGAGACCGCCCTGGCGCGCGAGGGCGCCGAGGTGCAGCGCCGGCGCGCGGTCCACGCCATGGCCGAGTCCTTCGAGGCCGCAGTCGGCGGCGTGCTGGCCCGGGTGGCGGACGCCGCCCTCGGCCTGCGGGCCGATGCCGAGGCGATGAGCGGCACGGCGACGCACACGGCCGAGCGCTCGGCTACGGTGGCGGGGGCCGCGCAGGAGGCCGCCCAGCACGTCGGCACGGTCGCGGCGGCCGCGGAGGAACTCGGCGCCTCGGTGCAGGAGATCGGCCGCCAGGTCGACGGGTCGGCCGAACTCGCCCGGAGCGCGGTGGTCCAGGCCGGCGACACGGCCGGCCTCGTGCAGGAGCTGAGCAATGCCGCGGGCCGGATCGGCGACGTCGTGCGCCTCATCACCGACATCGCCGGCCAGACGAACCTGCTGGCGCTCAACGCCACGATCGAGGCGGCCCGCGCCGGCGACGCGGGGCGCGGCTTCGCGGTGGTCGCCAGCGAGGTGAAGCAGCTCGCCGCCCAGACCGCTCGGGCCACCGAGGAGATCGCCGGTCAGGTCGGCCGGATCCAGGGGGCGACCGGGCAGACCGTGGACGCGATCGACGGGATCGCGGCGCGCATCCGCGAGATCGACGGAGTGGCGACCTCGATCGCGGCCGCCGTCGAGCAGCAGGGCGCGGCCACCCGGGAGATCGCCCGGAACGTCGCCGAGGCGGCGTCCGGGACCGGCGCCGTCACCGGCACGATCGACGCGGTGGCGCGGGCGGCCGACGACACGGGCACGGCCGCCACGCGGATGCTGGCCTCGGCGTCGAGCCTCTCGGAGGAAGCCGCCGAGCTGCGCCGGGAGATCGACGCGTTCCTGCACACGGTGCGCGCCGCCTGACGCTCAGCCGGGGCTCGACAGCTTCATCAGGACGAGCCCGGAGCCGATCAGGCCGGCGGCGAGGATGCGGCCGGCGCTCGCCTGCTCCCCGAGGACGGCAATGCCGACCAGGAAGGCGCCGACCGCGCCGATGCCGGTCCAGACCGTGTAGGCGGTTCCCAGCGGCAGCGTGCGCATGGCCAGCGCCAGGAAGCCGACGCTGCCGGCCATCGATACGGCCATGATGGCGGTCGGCCAGACGCGCGTGAAGCCGTCCGACTGCTTCATCGCGAAGGCCCAGACGACCTCCAGCAGGCCCGCGATGACGAGATAGATCCAGGCCATGGCGGCCCTCCGGAAAGGGCCGGGCCGTCCCGGACTTGTGCCCCGCGCGACGGGGGGAGGACGTGGCCTCGCGGCGGGTCAGCTAGCGATGATCGGCCAAGCCCGCAAGCGCGGCGGCATCACATCCCACGAACCGTCCCCATCCTGAGGTGCCGCGTCAGCGGCCTCGACGGAGGGCTCCAGGGATCGGGGCGGCCGCTGGAGCCCTCCTTCGAGGCCTCCGCTGCGCTCCGGCCCCACAGGATGAGGGCGCCGGCGGGATGCCCTGAGCGGGCGACCCGTCAGGCCACGGCCGCGAGGTGCTTGACCTCGGCCTTGGCCACCACCTTGCCGACCGGCGGCGCCTTGCAGGTCTCGGCCTCGGGCGCCAGGACGGGCGGCTGCACCCAGCGGCCGGCGTCGAGGTCGGCGATCCGGCCGTTGATCTCGCGGATGACGTAGCGCGAGAACGGGTAGACGTGCAGGTAGATCACCATGTTGGTGACCACGGCCTCCAGGGCGGCCGGGTTGCGGCGGGCGGTCTCCAGGAACACGCTCCAGAAGTGCTTGGCGAGTTCCGGACGCCGCACGGTCATCCGCCAGCACACGCGCAGCAGCGAGTAGAGATCGTGGGCGACGTGGCGCCAGTTGAGCTTCTGCGCGGCGAATCTCGGCCGCTTCACCCGCCGCGCCACCACCCGCACCCGGTCGAAGAAGTTCGGCGGGTCGTAGATCTCCTGGAGGACGTCGCGGTAGTCGGCGAGCACGTCGCGCTGCGGGCGCAAGGTCACGAAGTTGATGCCCTGCGTGCACTGGTCGCCCTGGTCGGCCGTGGTCGCCGCGTAGTTCTCGTAGAGGCGGCCCTCCTTGCGCAGGCGGCGCGAGAGCTGCGTGTTCGGCAGCGCGAACAGCAGGCCGACCATGGCGATCGGGATGCCGGTCTGGCCGATGCACAGCGACATCGCCTTGCTGATGCTGTCCTTCTCGGTGTCGAAGCCGACGATGAAGCCGGCCGTGACGAACATGCCGTGCTCGTAGAGCTTGTGCACGCTGTCGGCGATCGAGCGCTTGGTGTTCTGCTTCTTCTGCGTCTGGATCAGCGTCGCCTCGTCGGGCGTCTCGATCCCGGTGAACAGGGCGAAGAAGTTCGCGTCCCGCATCATCCCGAGCAGTTCGTCGTCGTCCGCGAGGTTCAGCGAGGCCTCGGTGGAGAACTTGAACGGGTAGCCGTGCGCTTCCTGCCACTGGATCAGGTGCGGCAGGAACAGCTTGATCGCCTTCTTGTTGCCGATCAGGTTGTCGTCGACGAAGTCGACATGGCCGCGGTAGCCGAGGCCGTAGAGCCGGTCGAGCTCGGCCAGCATCTGCGGCGTGGTCTTGGTCCGCGGGGCGCGGCCGTAGAGCTCGATGATGTCGCAGAACTCGCAGGTGAACGGGCAGCCGCGCGAGAACTGGACGCCGATATAGAGGTAGTGGCTGAAGGTCAGCAGGTCGAAGCGCGGGATCGGGCTCTTGGTGACGTCGGCCTTGAACTTCTCGGCCGTGAGCCGGCCGCGGCGCTCGCCCGCCTCCCAGGCGGCCACGAACTTGTCGAGGATGCCCTCGGCCTCGCCCAGCACCAGGAAGTCGGCCTTGTCGTAGACCTCCGGCGTCGAGGTCGGGGCCGGGCCGCCGACGCAGACCGGGGTTCCGAGCGCCACGCAGCGGTCGATGACCACGAGGCAGTCCGGCTCCTGGGGCAGCATGCCGCCAGTCATCACGAGGTCGGCCGCCTGGATCTGCGCGTCCGTCAGCTCTTCGCAGTTGCGGTTGACCAGCGTCACCTGCCAGGCCGGCGGCAGCATCGCGGCCAGCGTGATCAGGCCGAGCGGCGGCGCGGGCGCGCGGGCGCCCTGCAGCTCCATGGCCTCTTTGAAGTTCCACATGGAGTTCTCGTAGAACTTCGGGAACACCATCAGCACGCGCGGGGCCGTGTTCGCTTCCGACATGCCAGTTTCCCTCGTTCACACGCGCGGTCCCGGCCCGACCGGAGATCGGAACGGGCACAGGATCGACCCCTGACCTGCGGGCGAATTAAGGCCGTTTTTCGCTCCCGCAGCAATCGGAGCCGCCGATCCCGACAGGACGCGCGTCCGGACCCGGTGAATCAACCCCGCCGACGGGTCATGGGGCGGATCCGGCCCGTTTGCCGCGGGGCTGCGCCATTCGTGCGACAGGTCTAGCCGGAACCGTCACGGCCCGACGCGGAACCGCTCCGGCCGCGTCCCGTCGGCGTCGGTGAACCCGTAGACCCGCGCGAGGTCGCCGGCATGCAGCACGGCGCCCGCCCGCGCGGCGATGCCGGGGTCGGCGGCGAGCGCCGCCAGCGCCCGGCCGGCATAGAGCGGGCTCTCGGTGGCGTGCTGCGCGTGGCCGAGGTCGCGCGCCCGCTCGGTGGCGACGAAGCCCGGCGAGAGGCCGAGGGCGGTGACGCCGTGGGGCGCGAGCTCCCGCGCGAAGGCCAGGGTCAGCCGGTTGGTCGCGGCCTTGGCGGAATCGTAGAACACGTCGCCGAGGTAATCTTCGGTCCCGAAGGAGACGAGCGCCAGCAGCCCGGCCCGCGCCGCCACCATGGCGGGGGCGACCGCGCGGGCGAGCAGCAGGGCCGGCAGGGGCCCGGCCTCGAGGAGGCCGAGATACGGCTCCGCCGAGCGGCGCCAGAACGGCGTGCCCCAGCCGGCGCCGTCCGGGTAGCGCTCGCCGTCGTAGCCCTCGTTGCCGCTCCACACGCTGCAGGCCGCGACGTCGATCCGCCCGAACCGGCGGAGCGCCCAGTGCATCAGCGCGTCGGTGGCGCGCTCGGAGCGGTGGTCGCACAGGTAATGGTGCCCGCGCCCGCCGGCCGCGTCGACCGCGCGGGCCGTGTCCTCGATCGCCTCCGCGCGCATCTCGGTGCGCGGGCCGGTCTCGCTGGAGCGGGCCGTGACGATCACCGTGGCCCCCGCCTCGCCCAGCGCCCGGGCGAGTCCCCGGCCGACACCCCGCGACGCGCCCGCGACGAGGCAGATCTTCTCGGAGAGGTCGAGCGGGCTCACGCCGAGGCGGCGGGCTTCGACCGCGACAGGAAGGCGGCGAGCCGCTCCTGGGATTCGGGCGAGCGCAGCTGGGCGTCGAAGGCCTTGGCCTCGGCCTCCAGGGCCGCCTCGACCTGCGCCTGGTCACCCCGGATCAGCGCCCGGGACGCCGTCAGCGCCCCGCGCGGCAGGGCGGCGAGGCGCGCCGCCTGCGCGATCGCCTGCTCGACCAGCATGTCGGCCGGCAGCACCGCGTTGACGAGACCCAGCGCCTGCGCCTCGTCGGCCTCGAGCGGCCGCGACAGGAGCAGCAGCTCGGTGGCCCTGAGCCGGCCGACCCGCAGGGGCAGCAGGTAGCTCGACGCCGCCTCCGGCACGAGGCCGAGCTCGACGAAGGGCATGCGCAGGCGCGCCGCCGGGCTCGCGTAGACGAGGTCGCAGTGCAGGCAGAGGGTCGCGCCGATGCCGACCGCGATCCCGTCGACCGCCGCCACCATCGGGGTGCGGGTGCGGGCGAGCTGGCGGATGAAGGCCAGCGCCGGCGAGGTGCTGAATCCATCACCGGCATGCCCCATGAAGTCGGCGAGGTCGTTGCCGGCGCTGAACATGCCGGGCTGCCCGGCGAAGACCACGGCGCCGACCGCGTCCGACGCGTCGGCCTCCGCCAGGCCCGCGCGCATCGCGTCGTACATGGCGCCCGTGAGGGCGTTCTTCTTCTCCGGACGGTTCAGGGTGATCAGGCGGACGCCGCCCGCGAGGTCGTCGATCGTGACGGGTTCGGCCATGGTCCGCTCCTCAAACCGCCAGCGCCAGGGCGGCGTCGTCCGTGAAGGCGCCGCCCTCGACCACCGCCTGCTCCAGGCCGGACGCGGCCACCAGGAGGTTCTCGGCGTAGAACCGGGCGAGCGCGATGCGGGCCGCGTGCGCCGGGTCCGTCTCGCCCGCCTTCCGGGCGGCGCTCGCGGCGAGCGCGCTGCGCGCGAGGCAGGCGGCGCCCAGCGTCAGGCCGAACAGGCGCAGGTACGGCGTCGCGCCGGCGAGCGCCGCCTCGGGGCGGTTCGAGCTCAGCGCGGCGAGCTGGTGGCTCGTCGCCCGGTCGAGGCTGCCGATCCCGTCGCGCAGCCGCGCCGCCATGTGGCCGAAGGCCGGGTCGCCGGCCTTGAGCAGCCCCTCCGCGGCCCGGCGAATCCAGGCGATCTGCGACCGCGCGGTGCCCCCGCCGTTCAGCGGCAGCTTGCGGGCGGTGAGGTCGATGGCCTGGATGCCGTTGGTCCCCTCGTAGATGCCGAGGATCCGGGCGTCGCGCATGAGCTGCGCCGCCCCGGTCTCCTCCACGAAGCCCATGCCGCCGTGGACCTGCACGCCGAGCGAGGTCACCTCGTTGGCGAGGTCGGTGGCGAAGGCCTTCGCCACCGGGGTCAGCAGCGAGGCGCGGTCCAGGGCGGCCTGCCCCTCCGGCCCCTTCGCGGCGTCGAGGGCCGCGGCGGTGAGGTAGCAGATGGCGCGGGCGGCCGCCGTCGAGGCCTTCATGGTGAGCAGCATGCGCTGCACGTCCGGATGGGCGGCGATCGGGCTCGTCGCCTCGGCGGCGCCGACGGCCTTGCCCTGGCGGCGCTCCTGCGCGTAGGCGAGCGCGCGCTGGGTCGCGGCCTCGGCGACGCCGACGCCCTGCAGGCCGACATTGAGCCGGGCCGCGTTCATCATCGTGAACATGCAGGCCAGCCCCTTGTTCTCCTGGCCGATCAGCCAGCCGGTCGCGCCGCCCTGGTCGCCGAACGCCATGGAGCAGGTCGGCGAGGCGTGGATGCCGAGCTTGTGCTCGATGCCGGAGCAGCGCAGGTCGTTGCGGGTCCCGTCCGGCAGCACCTTCGGCACGAGGAACAGCGAGATGCCCCGCGTGCCGGCGGGCGCGTCGGGCAGCCGGGCCAGGACGAGGTGGACGATGTTGTCGGCGAGGTCGTGCTCGCCGTAGGTGATGTAGATCTTGTTGCCGGTGATCCGGTAGGTGCCGTCGCCCGCCGGCACGGCCCGGGTGCGCAGCAGGGCGAGGTCGGAGCCCGCCTGCGGCTCGGTCAGGTTCATGGTGGCGGGCCACGCGCCCGAGACCAGCTTCTCGAGGTAGCGCGCCTTCAGGTCGTCGGAGCCGTGGGCGGCGAGCGCCTC
Organism: Methylobacterium sp. PvP105; assembly: GCF_017876975.1. Classification (NCBI taxonomy): domain Bacteria; kingdom Pseudomonadati; phylum Pseudomonadota; class Alphaproteobacteria; order Hyphomicrobiales; family Methylobacteriaceae; genus Methylobacterium; species Methylobacterium sp. PvP105. The sequence goes on from NZ_JAGIPA010000001.1 coordinate 5,242,958, forward strand.
GATGCCGCCCTGGGTCAGGAGCGGGCAGAGGCCGAAGGCGAGGTTGGCACCGTTCCACATCTCGGTGCAGGCGGCCTCGATCAGCTTCGGCAGGCCCTGGCCGCCGTGATCGGCCTCGGCCGAGAGCCCGTTCCAGCCGCCCTCCGTGAAGGTGCGGTACGCCTCGCGCCAGCCCGGCGGCGTGGTGACCTGCCCGTCCGCGAAGGGGGTGCCGTGCCGGTCGCCGACCCGGTTGAGCGGCGCGATCACGCCGGCGGCGATCCGGCCGGCCTCGGTCAGGATCGCCTCGGCGTCGTCGGGATCGACCGCGTCGAGCCCGGCCACGTGCCGCAGCGTGAAGAGCATCTCGGGGACCGGGGCGCGGTAACTCATACGATCCTCCCGTGTGGCGGCCCGCCCGCTCGTTCGGTCCGGGGCGGGTTTGACCGCGCCCGCGCACCGGCGCTAGGGCGGGGCGAGGATAGGCGCGCGGGGCTCGCGCGGCCATGACCTCGGAGACGGCTTCCCGCATGAATGATCCCGGGTCAACGGTCCCGTCCGCGACCCGGCGGCTTCCCGCCGACGCGGCCGGCCTCGCGGAGGCCGCCGCCCTCCTGCGGGCGGGCCGTCTCGTCGCCTTCCCCACCGAGACCGTCTACGGGCTCGGGGCGGACGCCACCGACCCCGCCGCGGTGACGGGCATCTTCGCCGCCAAGGCGCGGCCGCGCTTCAACCCGCTGATCTCGCACCTGCCCGACGCGGCGGCGGCCCTGGCGGAGGGGGTCTTCGACGCGCCGGCGCGCCGCCTCGCGGAGGCCTTCTGGCCCGGCCCCCTGACCCTGGTGGTCCCGGCGCACACGGGCACGCGGGTCTGCGATCTCGCCCGCGCCGGCCTGCCGAGCCTCGCGCTACGGGTCCCGGCGCACCCGCTCGCGCGGGACCTCCTGGCGGAGGTCGGGCGGCCGGTCGCGGCGCCCTCGGCCAACCGGTCGGGGCGGGTGAGCCCGACCCGGGCCGCCCACGTCCTCGACGATCTCGCCGGCCGGATCTCCGCGGTGCTCGACGGCGGTGACACGCCGGTTGGCGTCGAATCGACGGTGGTGGCCTGCCTCGGCGGCCCGCCGCGGCTGCTGCGGCCCGGCGGTATCACCCGGGCGGCGCTCCGCGACGTGCTCGGTCTCGATCCGGAGGCGCCCGAGGCGGCGGATGCCGACCGGCCGGCGGGCCCGGGCATGCTCGCCTCGCACTACGCGCCGCGGGCGCGGGTCCGCCTCGACGCGGTGCGGGTCGAGCCCGGCGAGGCGGCCCTGCTGTTCGGGCCCCGCCCCCCGGCCGGTCACGAGACCGCGCGGGCCAGTCTCAACCTGAGCCCGGCGGGCGATCCCGCGGAGGCCGCTGCCCGGCTGTTCGGCGCCCTGCGCGACCTCGACGCCTCGGGGGCCGAGACCATCGCGGTGGCGCCGATCCCCGAGGACGGCCTCGGCGAGGCGATCCGGGATCGCCTCGCCCGGGCGGCGGCGCCCCGCTGACGGCGGAGAAATTTTCGCCGGCAGCGGAACAGAGTTCGGCCTGACCCGTTTACTGATCACGAAGGCCTTCTCAGCCCCCAATGGCCTTTTTCCTTTCAGGCTCGGAGCAATCCGAGCCTTTTTTCTTGGCTCCTCAGTCCCGGGCCAGCTTGGCCGCGATGCCGGCCACGTGGCGCCCCTGGAACCGCGCGCCCTCCAGCTCGACGGCGCTCGGCTGGCGCGACCCGTCGCCGTCCGCGATCGTGCTGGCGCCGTAGGGCGTGTTGCCCTTCACCGCCTCGACGCCCGCCTGTCCCTGGAAGCTGTAGGGCAGGCCGACCACAACCATGCCATGGTGGAACAGGACCGTGTGGAAGCTCGTCAGCGTCGTCTCCTGGCCACCGTGCTGCGAGGCCGTGGAGGTGAAGACCGAGCCGACCTTGCCGACGAGCGCGCCCTTCATCCAGAGCCCGCCGGTCTGGTCGATGAACTGCTTCATCTGCGAGGCCATGTTGCCGTAGCGGGTCGGCGTGCCGAAGATGATCGCGTCGTAGTCGGCGAGCTCGGCGACGGTCGCGACCGGCGCCGCCTGATCCAGCTTGAAGTGGTTCTGCCGGGCGACCTCCTCCGGCACCAGCTCGGGCACGCGCTTCACGACGACCTCGGCCCCCGTCTCGCGGGCGCCCTCGGCGACGGCGTAGGCCATCTGCTCCACGTGACCGTAGGTCGAGTAGTACAGCACCAGAACCTTCGCCATGTGTGGTCTCTCCTGCCTGTCGGACGTCCGGCCGAATCGTCGGCCGGCGGCTGGCCCCTGCATCGCGCATTTGCCGTCTTGCAAGAATGCCCCGACATGCAAGACTAACCTTGCGCAGATGCAAGGATCCGGCGTGGAGCTCGACTGGGACGATTTCCGGTTCGTGAAGGCGGTGGCCGACCGGGGCGGCCTGACCGCGGCGTCGGCCGAGCTCGGTATCAACCACTCGACGGCATTCCGGCGTCTCGCCGCCCTGGAGGCGCGGCTCGGCACGCGCCTGTTCGAGCGGCTGCGCACGGGCTACGTGCCGACCGCGGCCGGGCAGGCGATGGTCGACGCGGCCGGGCGCATCGAGGCGGACGTGACGCGGTTCGCCCGCGCGGTGGCGGGACAGGGCGAGACGCCGTCCGGCGAGCTGCGGGTGACCGCACCGGCGGGCTTCGCCGCCGAGCTGCTGATGCCGATGCTGGCGAGCTTCGCGGAGCGCTACCCGGAGATCCGGATCGAGCTCATCCTCGCGGAGGCGACCCTCAACCTCTCCCGGCGCGACGCCGACGTGGCGATCCGGATCAGCCGGGAACCGAGCGAGACCCTGGTCGGGCGTCGACTGGCCCTCACCGCGTGGGCGGTCTACGGCCGCGCCGATCGCGCCTACGGCGACCTGGCCCGGGAGGCCTGGATCAGCCCGGGGCCGCTGGTGGCGGGGGGCTCGCTCACGCGGTTCGTGGAGGCGCGGGCGCCGTCCGACCGTGTCCGCCTGCGGATCAACGCGGTGCCGGGCCTGGAGGCGGCGGTCGAGGCCGGCCTCGGCATCGGCCCGCTCCCCTGCTTCACGGCCGACGTGAACCCGGCGCTGCGCCGCCTGTCCGGGCCGCACCCCGAACTCGGGGCGGACCTCTGGATCCTGACGCATCCGGACCTGCGCCACGCGGCGCGTGTCCGGGCCTTCATGGAGCACGTCGCCGAGGCGCTGCTGCCGCTGCGGGCGCGCTTCGAGGGCCGCTGATCCGGCTCAGCGGATCTCGAGCACCTCGACCTCGTGGCCGTTCACCTCGACCACGTCGCCGATCGTCTTGCCGGTGATCGCCCGGGCGAGGGGCGCCACGTACGAGATCGAGCCCTTGTGCGGGTCGGCCTCGTCCTCGCCGACGATCCGGAAGGTCTGTCGGCTCTCCTTGCCGGACTCGTCCTCGCGGACCACCGTGACGGTGGACCCGAACTGCACGGTGTCGCCGCCCTTGGGCTCCACGAGCTGCGCGGTGTTCTTCCGGGCCGCCCAGTAGCGCAGGTCGCGCCCGATGCGGGAATCCTCCGCCTTGTCGGCGGGATCCAGCGAGGCGACCTCCTTCTCGAGGCGCGCGACCTCCGCCTCGATCTGCGCGAGGCCCTCCGGCGTGACGAAGTTCGTGTGCGGCGAGATCGGCCGATCCGGCAGATTCTCGAACGCTTCCCCACCCTCGGGCTCTTTGACGAATGCGACGCTCATGAAGACGCCAACACGCGAGGTACGGCAAAGGTTCCCGCGACGGGTGCTCGGCCCGCCCGGTGTTTTCGCCGTGGCGCGACCCGGGCACCGCTCGCTAGATTCTCCGGCGATTCACGCGGAGCCAACGATGTCGTCCCTGTCCGCCGCCGAGGTCGTCGCCGCCAACCGCCAGGCCTGGGATGCCTCGGCGCCCCTGCACCGGAGCGACCCGTCGTGGCATCGGCTGACGCAGCACTTCGCGCAGGATCCCGGCTTCTCCTGCTTCGATCCCCCGATGGAGGCGGCCCTGCGGGCGGTCGGGCTCGCCGGGGCCTCAGTCGCGCAACTCTGCTGCAACAACGGCCGGGAGACGGTGTCGCTGATGAATCTCGGCGCCCGGTCGGCGACCGGCTTCGACCAGTCGGAGGCGTTCCTCGCCCAGGCCAGGGACCTCGCCCGCATCGCCGGGCGCGACTGCCGCTTCGTCGCGGGCGACGTGCACGCGATCGACGCGGAGCACGACGGGGCCTACGACCTCGCGGTGATCACCATCGGCGTGCTGGGCTGGATGCCCGACCTGCCGCGCTTCCTCGCCGTGGCGGCGCGCCTCCTGCGGTCGGGCGGCCGGATCCTCATCCACGAGGAGCATCCCGTCGTGAACATGTTCGAGCCGCGGGCGGAGCAGCCGCTCCTGATTCGGCACTCCTATTTCCGCACGGCGCCGTTCGTGGGCGAGGACGCCATCGTGTACGGGGACGGCCCGGCCCCGCGGGTCGGACCGCATTACTGGTTCGCCCACCCCCTCGGGGCGCTGATCGAGACCCTGATCGGTGCGGGCCTCGCGATCGAGCGGTTCCGGGAGTTTCCGGACAACATCAGCACGACGGCCTGCGACGTGCTCGCCGCCGACCGGCTCCTGCCGATGAGCTACCTGCTGCAGGCCCGGAAAGCCGCCTGACGGGCGCCGGCCCTACGCCACCGTCACCACGGTCCGGCCCTGGACCTTGCCGGCCAGGATCTCGTCGCCGAGCCGGCCGACCTCCTCCAGACGGACCCTGCTGGTCATGGCGGCGAGCTTGCCGAGGTCGAGTTCCCGGGCGAGGCGCGCCCAGGCCTCGCGCCGCTTCTTCTGCGGGGTCGTCACGCTGTTGATGCCGAGCAGCGAGACGCCGCGGAGGATGAAGGGTGCCACCGAGGTCGGCAGGTCCATGCCCTGCGCCAGCCCGCAGGCCGCGACGGCGCCGTCCGCTCGGGTCATGGCGAGGACGTTGGCGAGGGTCGTGGAGCCCACGGCGTCGACGCCCGCGGCCCAGCGCTCCTTGCCCAGCGGCTTTCCGGGCTTGGACAGTTCGGCCCGGTCGAGGATCTCGGCGGCGCCGAGCCCTCTCAGGTAGTCGGACTCGCCGTCCCGGCCGGTGGAGGCGATCACGTGCCAGCCCGCCCGGGCGAGGAGCGCCACCGCGACGGAGCCGACGCCGCCCGAGGCGCCGGTGACGATGACCGGGCCGTGCTCGGGCCTCACGCCGTGGGCGTCCAGCGCCATGCAGCACAGCATCGCCGTGTAGCCGGCGGTGCCCACCGCCATGGCCTGCTCGGCCGTGAGTCCCCGGGGCAGCGGCACCAGCCAGTCGCCCCTGACCCGGGCGCGCTGCGCGTAGGCGCCGAGATGCGTCTCGCCGACGCCCCAGCCGGTGAGCACGACCGCGTCGCCCGGCCGGTACTCCGGATGGTCCGAGGTCTCGACGATGCCCGAGAAGTCGATGCCGGGGATCATCGGGAAGCGGCGCACCACCGGCGACTTGCCGGTGAGCGCGAGGCCGTCCTTGTAGTTCAGGGTCGAGTGCGTCACCCGCACGGTGACGTCGCCGTCCATCAGGTCGGCGTCGTCGAAATCCCTGAAGGCGAGGCTCTGGCCGGCCTCGTTCTTCTCGACCACCCAGGCCTTGAACGTCCCCATCGTCACCTCCCGTGCTGCGCGGTGAGGTGTGGCCGGGCCGCCCGGAATCAAGGCGACGGCGGTCGCTGCCGGCTCAGTATCCCTCGTACCGGCTGCCCGTGTAGAAGCCGAGACCGACGCCGATATCCGACGAACTGGCCCCGGTGATGCCGAGAGCGTCCGGGATCGAGCCGACCAGCGGGCCACCGTAGGCCGCGGGCCGGTAGCCGTAGCCGCCGCCGATCGGCGCCCAGCCGGCCCGGGCGGGCGCCACGAGGACGCGGCGGCTGACGCTGGCGTATTCCGGCGGGATCGTCTCGGGGATCGTCTGCGCCGGGCGGATCAGCACGGTCCGGGTGCGGACGGCGAAGCGCGGCGGCGCGGTCACCCAGCAGCCGATCAGCTCGCCGCCGGGGCCGCGGCTGGTCTGCCAGTAGCGGCCGCCGGGCGAGACCATCACGCGCTCCGACACCGTGTCGTAGACCGGCGGCGTGGTGCGGTAGACCGTGCGGGGCGGACGCACCAGCACGTTCTCCTGCACGGTGTCGTAGACCGGCGGCGTGACGACGCGGCGATAGCATTCGGAGCCGTAGCAGCCGCCGGCCTGGGCGGGTGCAGCGAGGAGCGCGCCGCCGAGGGCGGCGGCGAGGAGAGCGGTGCGAGCGACCGGCGCGGTCATGGGAGTCCTCTGATACGCATTACTACGAGACGCGGCGCGGACGCGGCGCTCGTCTCGACGTACCAGAGGCCAGACTCGTTGCCCGGCGCGCAAGCATTATCGGGAACGAAGGTAAAATTAACCCTTGGTTTCGACTGCTTAGGCGTCGCCTACCTAGGTAGGATTGTTCGGATCTTCCACAGTCTCTCTTACGAAGCCGGATCCGGCCGGGGTCAGGTCTGGCCGGCCCGGAGCTGGTAGAAGATGTGCCGGCCGATCACGTCCATCTTGCGCAGGCGGCGGGCCCAGCCCGGGCGCACGTAGTCGGCGTGGTAGTGGGTCGCGGCGCCGACCTCGGCGAGGTAGGTCCGGCCCTCGATCACCGAGCGGGCGATGCGGGTGGCGCTCTCCCAGGCGCCGGCGTCGGTGATGCGCAGGGACTTGCCCTCGCAGGCGAAGGAGAACTGGCAGCCCATGTAGTGGTGCCGGTTCTGGTAGACGACGCCGCAGACGCTCGCCGGGTAGAGGCCGCTCTTCACCCGGTTGAGCACCACCTGGGCGACGGCGGCCTGGCCGGCCTCGGGCTCGCTCCGGGCCTCGAAATAGACCGCCTCCGAGAGGCAGCGCTGCTCCTTGTCGAGGGCGTTCGGGTCGATCAGGTCGGCGTAGCGCCGGCGCGCGTCCTCGGGCACCGGCTGGGCATTGTCCGGGCGCTCGGTGCGGATCGCGAAATCGGGGAGCGCGAGGCTCGCCGCGGCGATCTCGACCGGGATGGCGTCCGCGGGTGCCGGCGTCGTGGAGGACAGCGCGATGGCGCGGGGCACCGGCGGAGTCGAGCCGTCGAAGCGCTCGGGGCCGCCGTCCTCGGTGAGGTCGGCCGTCCCCTCGCCCGTGGAGGCGGCGGTGCCGCTGCCGGTGGTGAGGCCGAGATCCGGCACGGGGACGAAGGCGGCCTCCGGCTCGGACTCCGGATCCCAGACGGCGGAGCCCTGCGTCAGCACGCCGGTGACGCTGCCGGTGACGTCGCCGAAGACCAGGGCGCCGCCGGCCTCGCGCAGGTTGGCCGCCCGGCGGGCGAAGCTCTCGGCCGGCGGCCGGGCGGGGTCGCCCTTGCCGGCCCGCTGCACCACCGGGAAGACGTGCGCGCCGGTCTTGAAGACGGCCTGCGGCGGCTCGTCCCCGAGGCGGCGGAGCGCCGATCCGATCAGCACGGTGCCGGGCGGCAGCGGCGGGACCGTGCCGGCGTCGATCACGCCGAGCCGGCTCGCCCCGATGGCGTTCTCCGTGCCGGCATCGGCGGTGAACGACACCAGGAGGCCCAGCCCGACCATCCAGGGCGTCAGGGCCGCCGAGAGCCAGCGCAGGCTCGATTCCCGTCCTCGTCTCGTGCCCACGACGCCAGACCCGCACTCACGCACCCGAACCGGCCCGATCCTCCCCGTTTCCAGGGTGTTTCTGCGGCCGCACGGGATTTATCGCGCGGTATGGTTGAGCCGCCGTTAAGGCCGCACGGTTGCGGGTGTCTCGATCCGCGCTCGGGTTGGCGGCTGCCGTCGACGCGGCCCTCACAGTCACCCTGGGCGGAGCGATGGGGCCCAGGGAAGCGGGACGTCGGGACGCGCGGTGCCGCCCTGGATCGCTTCGCGGCGCCCGCAAAGTCGGCCGCGCCGAGAAAGGCGCGCCACAAAAGGAAAGGGCGGCCCGCAGGCCGCCCTCTCTCGTCTCAGTCCGGCCCGTGATCTTACTCGGCAGCGGCCGGCGGAAGCTCCTCGACCGGCATCGCGCCGCTCTCGGCCTGCTTCTGCTGCAGGATCATCGCGTCGCGGCGGCGGGCGATGGAGCGGATGTCCGCCACCATCGAGCCCGTGCCGGCCGGGATGAGCGAGCCGACGATGACGTTCTCCTTCAGGCCTTCCAGCGTGTCGACCTTTCCGTTGACCGCCGCCTCGGTGAGGACGCGGGTGGTCTCCTGGAACGAGGCCGCCGAGATGAACGACTTCGTCTGCAGCGAAGCCTTGGTGATGCCGAGCAGGACCGGGACGCCCTGGATCGGCTTCTTGCCCTCGGCGAGCAGCTTCTCGTTGTAGTCGGTCAGCTCCGTGCGATCGATCTGGTCGCCCGAGAGGATGTCCGAGTCGCCGCCGTCGGTCACCTCGACCTTCTGCAGCATCTGACGGACGATCACCTCGATGTGCTTGTCGTTGATCGACACGCCCTGCAGCCGGTAGACCTCCTGGATCTCGTTGACGAGGTAGGCCGCGAGTTCCTCCACGCCCTTGATCGCCAGGATGTCGTGCGGCGCCGGGTTGCCGTCGACGATGTAATCGCCGAGCTCGACCACGTCGCCGTCCTGCAGGTGGATGTGCTTGCCCTTCGGGATCAGGTACTCGACCGCCTCCGAGCCGTCATGCGGCGTCAGCGTGAGCCGACGCTTGTTCTTGTAGTCGCGGCCGAACGCGATGGTCCCCGACTTCTCGGCGATGATCGCCGCGTCCTTCGGGCGCCGTGCCTCGAACAGCTCCGCCACCCGCGGCAGACCGCCGGTGATGTCGCGGGTCTTGGCCGAGTCAGTCGAGACGCGGGCGAGGATGTCGCCGGCCTTGACCGTCGCGCCCGGGTCGAAGCCGATGATGGCGTCGACCGGCAGGAAGTAGCGGGCGTCCGAGCCGCGCGGCAGCTTGAGCGCCTTGCCGTCCCGGTCGACCACGACCATCGCGGGCTTCAGGTCCGAGGTCCGGGCCGAGCCGCGCCAGTCGACGACGACGCGCTTGGCGATGCCGGTCGACTCGTCGGTGGTCTCGGTCATGGACTGGCCGTCGACCAGATCCTCGTAGGCCACGATGCCGTCCACCTCGGTGAGGATCGGACGGGTGTAGGGATCCCACTCGGCGATCCGCTGCCCGCGCTTGATCTTGTCACCCTCGTCGACCCGGAGCTTGGCGCCGTACTGCAGGCGGTGGACCGCCCGCTCGACCCCGTCCGACCCGACGATGACGACCGCCACGTTGCGGCCGGTGGCGATCAGATCCCCGTCCGTGTTCTTGGCCACGGCCCGGTTGCGGATCTTGATCGTGCCCTCGAAGCTCGACTCGATGAAGGACGAGTCGGCGATCTGGGCCGCACCACCGATGTGGAAGGTGCGCATCGTGAGCTGCGTGCCCGGCTCGCCGATCGACTGCGCCGCGATGACGCCGACGGCCTCGCCCATGTTGACGGGCGTGCCGCGGGCGAGGTCGCGCCCGTAGCAGGTGGCGCAGACGCCGCTCTTGGTGGCGCAGACCAGCACCGAGCGGATCTTCACCTCCTGGATGCCGGCGGCGTTGATCGCCGGCAGGTGCCGCTCCTCGATGGTCTCGCCGGTCTTGACGATCACCGTGCCGTCGGCGGCCACCAGATCCTCCGCCGTGGCGCGGCCGAGGATGCGGGTGGCGAGCGTCGCCACGACCTGGCCGGCATCCACGATGGCGCGCATCTTGATGCCGCTCGTCGTGCCGCAATCCACCTCGCGGATGACCGCGTCCTGCGCCACGTCGACGAGGCGGCGGGTCAGGTAGCCGGAGTTGGCGGTCTTCAGCGCGGTGTCGGCGAGGCCCTTACGGGCACCGTGCGTGGAGTTGAAGTACTCCAGAACGTCCAGGCCTTCCTTGAAGTTCGAGATGATCGGGGTCTCGATGATCTCGCCCGACGGCTTGGCCATGAGGCCGCGCATCGCCGCGAGCTGCTTCATCTGGGCAGGCGAGCCACGGGCACCCGAGTGGCTCATCATGTAGATCGAGTTGACCTGCTTGTCCGCACCCTTCTCGTCCTTCTGGACGCTGGAGATGCGGCCCATCATCTCGGCGGCCAGCTTGTCCGAGCACTTGGCCCAGGCGTCGACCACCTTGTTGTACTTCTCGCCCTGGGTGATCAGGCCGTCGTTGTACTGCTGCTCGTAATCCTTCACGAGCGCGCGGGTCGTGTCGACGATCGACCACTTGTTCTCCGGCACGACCATGTCGTCCTTGCCGAACGAAATGCCGGCCTTGAACGCGTGGTTGAAGCCGAGCGCCATGATCCGGTCACAGAAGATCACCGACTCCTTCTGACCGCAGTGGCGGTAGACGGTGTCGATCATCGCCGAGATCTCCTTCTTGGTCATCAGCTTGTTGACGACGTCGAAGGGCACCTTGGCGTGCTTCGGCAGGGCGCCGGAGAGGATCACGCGGCCGGGGGTGGTCTCGTAGGTCTTGGTCAGGGGCTCGCCGTCCGGGCCGATGCCGGTCCAGCGCCACTTGATCTTCGAGTGCAGCGACACGGCCTTGGCGGCCAGGGCGTGCTCGAGCTCGCCCATGTCGCCGTAGACGCCCTGCATCGGGTTCTTGGCGTTGTCGGGCTTGTACTCGCCCGGCGCGCCCTCGGCCACGATCGACAGGTAGTAGAGGCCGAGCACGATGTCCTGCGACGGCACGATGATCGGCTGACCGTTGGCCGGGTGCAGGATGTTGTTGGTCGACATCATCAGGACGCGCGCTTCCAGCTGCGCCTCGAGCGACAGCGGGACGTGCACGGCCATCTGGTCGCCGTCGAAGTCGGCGTTGAACGCGGCGCAGACCAGCGGGTGCAGCTGGATCGCCTTGCCCTCGATCAGCTTCGGCTCGAAGGCCTGGATGCCGAGGCGGTGCAGCGTCGGCGCGCGGTTCAGCATCACCGGGTGCTCGCGGATCACCTCATCGAGGATGTCCCAGACCTCCGGCTTCTCCTTCTCGACGAGCTTCTTGGCCTGCTTGACGGTGGCCGAGAACCCCTTGGCGTCGAGGCGCGCGTAGATGAACGGCTTGAACAGCTCCAGCGCCATCTTCTTGGGCAGGCCGCACTGGTGCAGCTTCAGCTCCGGGCCAACCACGATGACCGAGCGGCCCGAGTAGTCGACGCGCTTGCCGAGCAGGTTCTGGCGGAACCGGCCCTGCTTGCCCTTCAGCATGTCGGCGAGCGACTTCAGCGGGCGCTTGTTGGCGCCCGTGATGACGCGGCCGCGGCGGCCGTTGTCGAACAGGGCGTCGACCGCCTCCTGCAGCATCCGCTTCTCGTTGCGGATGATGATGTCGGGCGCGCGCAGCTCGATCAGCCGCTTCAGGCGGTTGTTGCGGTTGATGACGCGGCGGTACAGATCGTTGAGGTCGGAGGTCGCGAAGCGGCCGCCGTCCAGCGGGACCAGCGGGCGCAGGTCCGGCGGGATCACCGGCACGACCGTGAGGATCATCCATTCCGGCTTGTTGCCGGACATCTGGAAGGCCTCGATGATCTTGAGCCGCTTCAGGAGCTTCTTGGGCTTCAGCTCCGAGGTGGTGACCGCGATCTCCTCGCGCAGATCGTTGGCGATCTTGTCGAGGTCGAGCTCCTGCAGGATGCGCCGGATGGCCTCGGCGCCGATCATGGCGGTGAACGAGTCCTCGCCGTACTCCTCCTGCGCGCGCAGGTACTCCTCCTCCGACAGGAGCTGACGCTCCTTCAAGGGGGTGAGGCCCGGCTCGATGACGCAGTACGACTCGAAGTACAGGATCCGCTCAAGGTCCTTGAGCGCCATGTCGAGCAGCAAGCCGATGCGGCTCGGCAGCGACTTCAGGAACCAGATGTGCGCGACGGGGGCGGCCAGCTCGATGTGGCCCATGCGGTCGCGCCGGACGCGCGCGAGGGTGACCTCGACGCCGCACTTCTCGCAGATGACGCCCTTGTACTTCATGCGCTTGTACTTGCCGCACAAGCACTCGTAGTCCTTGATCGGTCCGAAGATGCGCGCGCAGAACAGGCCGTCGCGCTCGGGCTTGAAGGTCCGGTAGTTGATGGTCTCGGGCTTCTTGATCTCGCCGTACGACCAGGAGAGGATCTTCTCCGGGGACGAGATCGAGATCTTGATCTGGTCGAAGCTGACCGGCTGGGCCTGCTGGTTGAAAAGGTTCATGACCTCTTGGTTCATGATCCGCTCCTTGTTGACGCCGGCAGCCCCGCGCCGGGCCACCGCGTCCTGAAAAAGATCCGGCGCCGCGCCCCGCACGGGCGCTGCTCACCGTCGTCGAACCTCGGAAGGCCCCTCCCCTTCCCGCTCGACCGTGGCGGCGGAGATCCGCCGCCACGGGAGGTGTGGTTCTCTTGGCTTACTCGGCCGCGTCCGCCGGCGGCTCCAGCTGGTCGTTGGCCGCCTTCTTGGAGGAGGTGAGCTCGACGTTGAGGCCGAGCGAGCGCATCTCCTTGACGAGCACGTTGAACGACTCGGGGATGCCGGCCTCGAACGTGTCGTCGCCGCGGACGATCGCCTCGTAGACCTTGGTGCGGCCGGCCACGTCGTCCGACTTCACCGTGAGCATCTCCTGCAGCGTGTAGGCCGCGCCGTAGGCCTCGAGCGCCCAGACCTCCATCTCGCCGAAGCGCTGGCCGCCGAACTGCGCCTTGCCGCCCAGCGGCTGCTGGGTGACGAGCGAGTACGGGCCGATCGAGCGCGCGTGGATCTTGTCGTCCACGAGGTGGTGGAGCTTCAGCATGTAGATGTAGCCCATGGTGACCTTGCGGTCGAAGGGCTCGCCGGTGCGCCCGTCGTAGAGCGTCGACTGCGCCGAGCGGTCCAGCCCGGCCATCTCCAGCATCTGCTCGATGTCGGCCTCCTTGGCGCCGTTGAAGACCGGGGTGGCCATCGGCACGCCGCGGCGGACGTTGTTGCCGGCCTCGGCCAGCTCCTCGTCCGTCAGGCCGTCGAGCTCGCCGGGGGAGTAGATCGCCTTCATCTCCTCCCGCAGCGGCGCGATGTCCTGGGTCTTCAGATAGGCATCCACCGCCTTCGACACCTTGCGACCCAGGCCCGCAGCCGCCCAGCCCAGGTGCGTCTCCAGGATCTGCCCGACGTTCATGCGCGAGGGCACGCCCAGCGGGTTGAGCACGATGTCGGCGTGCGTCCCGTCCTCCAGGAACGGCATGTCCTCGATCGGCACGATCCGCGACACGACACCCTTGTTGCCGTGACGGCCGGCCATCTTGTCGCCCGGCTGGATCTTGCGCTTCACCGCCACGAAGACCTTGACCATCTTCATGACGCCGGGGGGCAACTCGTCGCCGCGCTGCAGCTTCTCGACCTTGTCGAGGAAGCGCTGCTCGAGGCGCTTCTTCGACTCGTCGTACTGCTTCTGCATCGCCTCCATCTCGGTCATGAGACGGTCGTCGATGACGGCGAACTGCCACCACTGCGAGCGCGGGTAGTCGTTGATCAGCTCGCGGGTGAGCGTGGTGTCCTTCTTGAAGCCCTTCGGGCCGGCCACCGGCGCCTGACCGATCAGCACGTCCGCCAGGCGGGCGTAGGTGTTGCGGTCGAGGATCGCCTGCTCGTCGTCGCGGTCTTTGGCGAGCCGCTCGATCTCCTCGCGCTCGATTGCCTGGGCGCGCTCGTCCTTGTCGACGCCGTGGCGGTTGAACACCCGGACCTCGACGATCGTGCCGGTGACGCCCGGCGGCACCCGCAGCGAGGTGTCGCGCACGTCCGAGGCCTTCTCGCCGAAGATGGCGCGGAGCAGCTTCTCCTCCGGCGTCATCGGGCTCTCGCCCTTCGGGGTGATCTTGCCGACGAGGATGTCGCCGGCATTCACCTCGGCACCGATGTAGACGATGCCGGCCTCGTCGAGGTTCTTGAGCGCCTCCTCGGAGACGTTCGGGATGTCGCGGGTGATCTCCTCTGGCCCGAGCTTGGTGTCGCGGGCCATCACCTCGAACTCCTCGATGTGGATCGAGGTGAACACGTCATCCTTCACGATCCGCTCGGAGAGCAGGATCGAGTCCTCGAAGTTGTAGCCGTTCCACGGCATGAACGCGACGAGCACGTTCCGGCCGAGCGCCAGCTCGCCGAACTCGGTCGAGGGACCGTCGGCGATGATCTCGCCCTTCTTCACGAACTCGCCGACGCGGACCAGCGGCTTCTGCGTGATGCAGGTCGACTGGTTGGAGCGCTGGAACTTCTGCAGGCGGTAGATGTCGACGCCGGGCTTGTTGGCGTCGGCCTCCTCGGTGGCGCGGATGACGATACGGGTGGCGTCCACCTGATCGATGATGCCGGCCCGGCGGGCCGCGATGGCGGCGCCGGAATCGCGGGCGACCACCGCCTCCATGCCGGTGCCCACGAACGGGGCGTCGGCGCGGACCAGCGGCACCGCCTGGCGCTGCATGTTCGAGCCCATGAGCGCGCGGTTGGCGTCGTCGTTCTCGAGGAACGGGATCAGCGCCGCGGCCACCGAGACGAGCTGCTTCGGCGACACGTCCATGAGGTCGACGCGCTCGGGACCCACGACGATCACCTCGCCGGCCCGGCGGCAGACCACGAGGTCCTCCGTGAGCTTGCGGTTCTCGTCCATCTGGGCGTTCGCCTGGGCGACGTAGTACTTCGCCTCCTCCATGGCCGAGAGGTAGGCGACCTCGTCGGTGACCACGCCGTCGCGCACGCGCCGGAACGGGGTCTCGATGAAGCCGTACTTGTTCACCCGCGCGAAGGTCGCGAGCGAGTTGATCAGGCCGATGTTCGGGCCTTCCGGCGTCTCGATCGGGCAGATGCGGCCGTAGTGCGTCGGGTGCACGTCGCGCACCTCGAAGCCGGCGCGCTCGCGGGTCAGACCGCCCGGGCCGAGGGCCGAGAGGCGGCGCTTGTGCGTCACCTCGGACAGCGGGTTGGTCTGGTCCATGAACTGCGACAGCTGCGACGAGCCGAAGAACTCGCGCACGGCCGCGGCCGCGGGCTTCGCGTTGATCAGGTCCTGCGGCATGACCGTGTCGATGTCGACCTGGCTCATGCGCTCGCGGATGGCGCGCTCCATGCGCAGGAGACCCAGGCGGTACTGGTTCTCCATGAGCTCGCCCACCGAGCGGACGCGGCGGTTGCCGAGGTGGTCGATGTCGTCGACCTCGCCCTTGCCGTCGCGCAGCTCCACGAGCGCCTTGACCACCGCCAGCATGTCCTCCTTGCGGAGCGTGCGCACGGTGTCGGCGGCGTCGAGGTCGAGACGCATGTTCATCTTCACGCGGCCGACCGCCGAGAGGTCGTAGCGCTCGGAATCGAAGAACAGCGAGTGGAACATCGCCTCGGCGGTCTCGAGGGTCGGCGGCTCGCCCGGGCGCATGACCCGGTAGATGTCGAACAGCGCGCCCTCGCGGTTGGAATTCTTGTCCACCGCCAGCGTGTTGCGGATGTACGGGCCGATGTTGACGTGGTCGATGTCGAGCACCGGCAGCTCGGTGATCCCGACCTCCTCCAGGCTCTTCAGGAGCTTGTCGGTGACCTCCTCGCCGGCCTCGGCCCAGATCTCACCGGTCTGGGCGTTGACGAGGTCCTCGGCGACGTACTGGCCGACGAGATCCTCGTCGGTCGCCTTGAGGAACTTGGTGCCCTTCTCGGTGATCTGGCGGGCGTTGCGGGCGTTGAGCTTCTTGCCGGCCTCGAGCACGACCTCGCCGGAATCGGCGTCGATCAGGTCGACGGTGGCCTTCATGCCCTTCATGCGCTCGGCGTCGAACGGCACGCGCCAGTCGGCGCCGTCCCGGTCGTAGACGACCTTGTTGTAGAAGGTCGACAGGATCTCCTCGCCGTCGAGGCCGAGCGCGTAGAGCAGCGACGTCGCCGGCAGCTTGCGCTTCCGGTCGATGCGGACGTGCACGATGTCCTTGGCGTCGAACTCGACGTCGAGCCAGGAGCCCCGGTACGGGATGATGCGGGCGGCGAACAGGAGCTTGCCCGAGGAGTGGGTCTTGCCCTTGTCGTGGTCGAAGAACACGCCCGGCGAGCGGTGCATCTGCGAGACGATGACGCGCTCGGTGCCGTTGACGATGAAGGTGCCGTTCTCCGTCATCAGGGGCATGTCGCCCATGTAGACGTCCTGCTCCTTGATGTCCTTGACCGACTTGGCCTGGGTGTCGGGATCGACATCGAACACGATGAGGCGCAGCGTGACCTTCAGCGGCGCCGCGAAGGTGATGCCGCGCTGGCGGCACTCGTCCACGTCGTACTTGGGCGCCTCGAAGGTGTAGCGCACGAACTCCAGGAGCGCCGTGGAGGCGAAGTCGGAGATCGGGAACACCGACTTGAACACGCTCTGCAGCCCCTCGTCGGCGCGCCCGCCCTCGGGCTCGTCGACCATCAGGAACTGGTCGTAGGACGCCTTCTGAACCTCGATGAGGTTCGGCATCTCGGCAACTTCCTTGATCTTGCCGAAGAACTTCCGAATGCGCTTGCGACCGACCAGCGTGTTGGCCATGTGACCTCGCTCCTACCCGCGTGCCTCGCGCCCGGGGAAGCGTTCCCGAAAGGGACCTCCCGCACCGGGCCGTGACGCGCGCCCCGCCGAGCCGCGCCACCGATCCGAATCTCTTGCCGGTCCCTCGCGGGACCATCCGCCGAAGCGGCCTAAAGCCCGCGGGCGCTGACCCGCGGGCTCCGGTCACGACAGGCTCGCGCGGAGCCTCCGTGGGGTGATGGGCCGGGACCGGCCCATCGTCGACTTACTTGAGCTCGATCTTGGCGCCGGCCTTCTCGAGCTGGGCCTTGAGCTTCTCGGCCTCGTCCTTGGCGACGCCTTCCTTGACCGGCTTCGGCGCGCCCTCGACCAGGTCCTTGGCCTCCTTGAGGCCGAGGCCGGTGATCGCGCGGACCTCCTTGATGACCTCGATCTTCTTGTCGCCCGCGGAGGCGAGGACGACCGTGAACTCGGTCTGCTCCTCGACGGCGGCGGCGGCACCACCGGCGGCCGGGCCGGCGGCGACGGCGACGGCAGCGGCGGCCGAGACGCCCCACTTCTCCTCGAGCATCTTGGCCAGGTCAGCGGCCTCGAGCACGGTCAGCGAGGACAGGTCGTCGACGAGCTTGGCGAGATCAGCCATTTTGAATTCCTCTCAGATATCGGTTTGAATGGATGGATTTTGAAGGGCCTCAGGCGGCCTCGTCCTTCTTGGCATAGGCCCCGAACACGCGGGCGAGCTTGGAAGCCGGCGCGTTGACGACCTGAGCGATCTTCGTCGCGGGCGCCTGCACGAGGCCCACGATCTTGGCGCGCAGTTCGTCGAGGGACGGGAGCGAGGCGAGCGCCTTCACGCCGTCCGGGTTCAGGGCGGTCTTCCCCATCGCGCCGCCGAGGATCACGAGCTTGTCGTTAGCCTTGGCGAAATCGACCGCGACCTTCGCGGCAGCGACCGGATCGCCGGAATAGGCGAGCAGGGTCGGGCCCTTCAGGAGCGGCTTGATGGAGGCGACGTCCGTGCCATCGAGTGCGATGCCGGCGAGGCTGTTCTTGGCGACCTTCACGGTGGCGCCGGCCTGCTTCATCTGCGCGCGCAGCTTCTGCATGTCGGCGACCGTGAGGCCCTTGTAGTGGGCCACGACGACGACGGCGCTCTCATTGAACACGCCGTTGAGCGTCGAGACGAGATCAGCTTTAGCTGTCCGGTCCACTGGGCTCTCTCCGGTTGGCGGAACCCGGTCTCGGGTCCGCCGGTTGCACATGCCGCCCGGACGTGGTCTCGGCCTTAAGGAAGACCGGGAACGTCCGAACGACGCTTCGCGGCCCTGTCCCCGCGCGCACCCTTCCGGGCCGCCTCGGGCGAGTTGGTTCAAACCGACACCCCTCCGCGGCCGGGGCCGGGCGAGGCTTTACGAATTCGGTCTTCCCCGTCTGTGCAGGCTGGCGGATTAAGCCGGCGAACCGGCACCTGCAGTCTCGGACAGGACATGGCCGGACAAGGCTCCGCGGGGCTCGTCGCCCCTGGGATCCTTCCGGCCAGTGCCACCCGGTTGCCCGGGCGACATTTCGAGCGGAAACCGGCCGATCGGCCGTTCTCCTTCCGTGAGGATGAAATGCGTGAGGCGCGGTGTATAGAGCCTAGCAAGCCGCCTGCCAAGGGCCGGAACGCGACTTTTCCGCCGCAGGCAAGGACTTGCTCGGGAGCCCTGCCGCTGCTGCATCGCTCCGACGGGCCCGGGACCCGGGCTACGCCGCCTCGCGCTCCGGCACGAGCTTGCGCCGCGCCGCCTCCCACCAGCTCCGGTCGCGGGCGGCCTTCGCCTCCGCGGCCTTCGCGGCGTAGAACGAGGCGTTGTGCTCGCCGCGCAGGGCCTCGCGGGTGAAGCGGATCAGGTGGTGGGCCACGAAGCCCATGTTGAACACCGCCTCGATCTGCCCGCGCTTCAGCGCGTAGCCGGCCGCGCTCCAGAACGGCTTGCGGTAGTCGGAGAAGATCCCGACCCGGGTGATGATGTTGAAGCCCAGGATCAGGCCGCGGCGCAGGTTGGTGAAGGTCAGCTTGCCGGCCGTCGGCGTGGTGATCCGGTTCGGGTAGGTCACCGCGCACTGGTGCTTGAACCGCTCGAAGATCTTCTCGGGCTCGTAGGCGTGCGCGATCGCCCGGCGCCAGCTGCTCACCACCGAATCGTGGGGCCGCTTGAACAGCACGTTCGACTCGAGGCTGGCGTCGTGCAGCAGCCGACCCTCGCGCTCCAGCCGGTCCCAGAGCGGGGTCTTGGGCAGCGCCTGGAGCAGGTTGATGGTCAGGACAGGGATGGCCGAGCGGTCGATGAAGTCGATCAGGTTCTGCTCGGACTTGTCGGTGTCGGAGTCGAGACCGAGGATGATGCCGGAGGTCACCTCCAGGCCGTAGGAATTGAGGGTCTCGATCGCCTCGTACATCGGCACGGCGGCGTTGTGGGTCTTGTCGATGCCCTTGAGCGCCTCCGCCTCCGGCGTCTCGATGCCGACGAACACCGTCATGAAGTTGGCCTGCCGCATCAGCTCGAGGATCTCGGGCTGCTTGGCCATGTTCAGCGTCGCCTCGCAGGCGAACTGGAGCGGGTAGTTGTTCTTCTTCTGCCACGCGACGAGGTGCGGCAGCATCTCGCGCGTCGCCTTGCGGTTGCCGATGAAATTGTCGTCGACGAAGTAGACCACCGCCGGATGGCCCGGCTGGCTGACGATGGCGTCGAGTTCGGCGCACATCTGCTCGGGACTCTTCAGGCGGGGCTGGCGGCCGTAGAGCTGCGGGATGTCGCAGAACTCGCAGCGGTAGGGGCAGCCCGAGGAGAACTGCAGCGAGCCGATCAGGTAGCGCTTGAGCGGCGCGTGCTCGTAGGCCGGGGCCGGGAAGTCGGCGAGCGCGAGGCGGTCCTTCGTCTCCAGCACCACCTGGTCGGGCGGTGGGGTGACGTCGCCGTCGAGGCGCGCGACGAGCTGGTCGGTGGCGTCGCCGATCTCGCCGATATGGAGGTAGTCGAAGTCGCCGTACTTCTCCGGGGCGCCCGAGACCGAGGGGCCGCCCAGCACCGTGACCTTGCCGGCGGCGCGGGCGCGGTCGCGGATGTCGTGGATTTGCGGCTCCTGGATGTGCATCCCGGAGACGAAGACCGCGTCGGCCCAGGCGAAGTCGGCCGGGCCGGCGCGGCGGATATTCTCATCGATGAACCGGCATTCCCACGCCTCGGGCATGTAGGCCGCGATCAGCAGCAGCCCCTGCGGCGGCATGAACGCCTTCACCCCGCCCATCAGCGGGTAGGCGTGGGAGAATGTCCCGAAGGACGGCGTGTAGGCGGGAAAGACGCACAGGATGCGTCGCTTGGAGGTGACCGTCAGGGTGCATCGCATGGCGCCCTATCTAGCACAGCCGCGGCCGTTGGCGCCCCCCTCGGCGGTTAAGAATGGCGTGAGGAGCGCGGGCCCGGTGGCGGCCACCGCGGCTTGTCTTCCTGCCGAGGCCCGGGCCGTATCGCGCCGGCGCCCTTCGTACCCGCGACGGGGATACGCGCGGTGCGACACCGCCCCGCTCCGGGGCGGCGGGGGGTCTCGGCGGGACCCGCTCCGGGATCCGGTGCGAGCCCCCCCACGAACGGAGAACGCCCGGCCGTTCCCGGCCGGGCGCTCCGCAGCGTGGACGCTGTGCCTCGCCTCAGGCGGTCAGAACGGTGTTCGGCTCGACCTTCACGCCCGGGCCCATCGTCGAGGTGACGGCGATGCGCTGGACGTAGGTGCCCTTGGCGCCCGCGGGCTTCGCCTTGGCGACGGCGTCCGCGAAGGCCTTGATGTTCTCGACGAGCTTGTCGGCGTCGAACGAGACCTTGCCGACGCCGGCGTGGACGATGCCGGCCTTCTCGACGCGGAACTCGACCGAGCCGCCCTTGGCGCCGGCGACGGCGCCCTTCACGTCCATGGTGACGGTGCCGACCTTCGGGTTCGGCATCAGGCCGCGCGGGCCCAGCACCTTACCGAGACGGCCGACCAGCGGCATCATGTCGGGGGTCGCGATGCAGCGATCGAACTCGATCTTGCCGCCCTGCACGATCTCGAGGAGATCCTCGGCACCGACGATGTCGGCACCGGCCGCGCGGGCGTCGTCCGCCTTCGCGCCGCGGGCGAAGACCGCCACGCGCACCGTCCGGCCGGAGCCGTTCGGCAGGTTGCAGACGCCGCGGACCATCTGGTCGGCGTGGCGGGGATCGACGCCGAGGTTCATCGAGACCTCGACGGTCTCGTCGAACTTCGCGGTCGCCCGCTCCTTCACCAGCTTGATCGCCTCGTCGAGGGCGTAGAGCTTGGTCGCCTCGATGCCCTCGCGGGCGGCGCGGATGCGCTTGCCTTCCTTAGCCATGCTGCCCTCCCTTACGCGACGACTTCGAGGCCCATGGCCCGCGCGGAGCCACGGATCATCGCGACGGCCGATTCGACCGTGTCGCAGTTGAGGTCGGGCATCTTCTTCTCGGCGATCTCGCGGAGCTGCGCTTCCGAGATCTTGCCGACCGTCGGGCCCTTGCCCGGGGTCTTGGAGCCGGAGGCCGGCTTCTTGCCGAGCTTCAGGCCGGCGGCCTTCTTCAGGAAGAAGGTGACCGGGGGCTGCTTCATCTCGAAGGTGAAGGAGCGGTCCTGATACGCGGTGATGATCACCGGGATCGGGGTGCCCTTCTCCATCTGCGCGGTCTTCGCGTTGAAGGCCTTGCAGAATTCCATGATGTTGAGGCCGCGCTGACCGAGCGCGGGGCCGATCGGCGGCGACGGGTTGGCGGCGCCGGCCGGGACCTGAAGCTTCACGTAGCCCGTGATCTTCTTCGCCATGGGACTGCTCCCAATGAGAATCCGCCCCCACGCGGCCTGAAGCGCGGCGGGTCGGACGGTTGCAGGTCGCGGTGCGAGCCGTGGATCCCGGAGGCGAAGCCGGGCGGTTCTCCCGCGGATGGTGCCGCATCCTCACCGGGATGCGGCGGTTTCGCGGCCGCCGCGGGGCGACGGCCGGAACGGGCGGGCGGCCGGAGAGCCGCCGCGATCAGGAGGCTCAGGCCTTCTCGACCTGGGCGTATTCGAGCTCGACCGGCGTGGCGCGGCCGAAGATCGACACCGCCACCTTGAGGCGGGAGCGGGCGTCGTCGATCTCCTCGACGGTGCCGTTGAAGCTGGCGAACGGGCCGTCGGCGACACGGACGGTCTCGCCGATCTCGAAGGAGATCGAGGGCTTCGGCCGGTCGACGCCCTCGGCGACCTGGCCCTTGATCCGCTCGGCCTCGGCGTCCGGGATCGGCACCGGCTTCGACTTGTCGGCGCCGAGGAAGCCCGTGACCTTCGGGGTGTTCTTGATCAGGTGGTAGACCTCGTCGGTGAGGTCGCACTTCACCAGCACGTAGCCGGGGAAGAACTTGCGCTCGGCGTCGACCTTCCGGCCGCGGCGCACCTCCACGACCTTCTCGGTCGGGACCATCACCTCGTCGAACAGCTCGGTCAGCCCGCGCTGGGCCGCCTGGTCCTTGATGGACTGGGCGACCTTGTTCTCGAAGTTCGAGTAGGCGTGGACGATGTACCAGCGCTTCGACACGGTTCCGTTCAACTCCGACAAGTCCCCGGGGTCACCCCCGTTCGGCGGCGAGCCGCCCTCAGACGCCCAGGATCAGGCCGACCACGAAGCGCAGGGCCTGGTCCACGACCGTGAAGAACAGGCTCGCGGCCACGACCATGACGAACACCATGATCGTCGTGATCGTGGTCTCCCGGCGGGTCGGCCACGTGACCTTGCGGGCCTCGTCGCGCACCTGGGCGAAGAACTCGCCCGGCGTGGCGCGCTTCTGCGGCGCGCGGGCGGGGGTCGCGGGCCGGGCGGGCGGCGGATTCGCGGGACCGCGGGCCGCGCCGCGCACCAGGTCCACCTTCTTGGTCGCTTCGTTCGATGCCATGGCGCCAGTATCTGTGCGTGTTCGGCCCCGAGGCAGAGACCGCATCCGGGAATGCGAACGTCGGCGCCGAGGACCCGGATGGGCCCGCACCGACGGTCGCTTCAGATCTCGGATTGCGCCCGCTCTAGCGCAACTCCCCCGGCTTGTCGACCGGGCCACCGCGCGGGATCGGGCTGAATGTCTGGCAGGAGTGGAGGGACTCGAACCCGCAACCTCCGGTTTTGGAGACCGGCGCTCTGACCAGTTGAGCTACACTCCTAGCGCACCGCCCAATGCCCCATCGCGGCGCGGCTTGCAAGGGGTCGCGCGCGGGAAGTGGCCGGGAAGGGGGCGGGGAGCGGCAGGGAAGCGGCCGGGAAGCGACGCCGATCGGCTCTGCCCCCCGAAACGACGACGCCGGCCCCCGTCGAGACGGGGACCGGCGCCGGAGAGGCGGGGCGGCGCGCGCCGCCCCGGCAGCGGGCTCAGTCGTTGATGGCGGCGACGACGCCGGCGCCGACGGTGCGGCCGCCCTCGCGGATGGCGAAGCGCAGCTTCTCCTCCATGGCCACCGGCACGATCAGCGCCACGTCCATGGTCACGTTGTCGCCCGGCATCACCATCTCGGTGCCCTCGGGGAGCGTGCAGATCCCGGTCACGTCCGTGGTCCGGAAGTAGAACTGCGGCCGGTAGTTGGTGAAGAACGGCGTGTGGCGGCCGCCCTCCTCCTTGGTCAGGATGTACGCCTCGGCCTTGAACTTCGAGTGCGGCTTCACCGAACCCGGCTTGCACACCACCTGGCCGCGCTCCACGTCCTCGCGCTTCGTGCCGCGCAGCAGCACGCCGACGTTGTCGCCCGCCTGGCCCTGGTCGAGCAGCTTGCGGAACATCTCGACGCCGGTCACCGTCGTCTTGGTGGTCGCCCGGATGCCGACGATCTCGACTTCCTCGCCCACCTTCACGATGCCGCGCTCGACGCGACCCGTCACCACCGTGCCGCGGCCCGAGATCGAGAACACGTCCTCGATCGGCATCAGGAACGGCATGTCGATCGGACGCTCCGGCTGCGGGATGTAGGCGTCCACGGTCGCCATCAGCGCCAGGACCGCCTCCTTGCCGATCTTCGGCTCCTTGTCCTCGAGCGCCATCAGCGCCGAGCCCTTGGTGATCGGGATGTCGTCGCCGGGGAAGTCGTACTTCGACAGCAGCTCGCGCACCTCGAGCTCGACCAGCTCCAGCAGCTCCTCGTCGTCGACCATGTCGACCTTGTTGAGGAACACCACCAGCGCCGGCACGCCGACCTGGCGGGCCAGCAGGATGTGCTCGCGGGTCTGCGGCATCGGGCCGTCGGCCGCCGACACAACCAGGATCGCGCCGTCCATCTGCGCCGCGCCCGTGATCATGTTCTTCACGTAGTCGGCGTGGCCGGGGCAGTCGACGTGCGCGTAGTGACGGTTCTGCGTCTCGTACTCCACGTGCGCCGTCGAGATCGTGATCCCGCGCGCCTTCTCCTCAGGCGCCTTGTCGATCTGGTCGTAGGCCGTGAACGTCGCCCCGCCCGTCTCGGCCAGAACCTTCGTGATCGCCGCCGTCAGAGACGTCTTGCCGTGATCGACGTGGCCGATCGTGCCAATGTTGCAGTGCGGCTTGGTGCGGGAGAACTTTTCCTTGCCCATGATTCCCATTCCTGCGGCGGGGACCACGCAAGGGCCCCGAATCCTGGTCAGCCGCCCCGAAGTTCCGACAGGGGCGAAAAACGCGGTCCGCTTAGAGGGTCGGCCGCCAGGGATCAAGCTCCGCGACGCGCGGGGGCCCGCCGACGGCCCCGCTGTCAAGCCACGGCGACGAGTCTTGAACGTCGAAACATCAATCACAGGCAGTATCGGCGCCGCTTTCGCGCCACAGTGTGGCTTCGCGGGCATAGCGGGATCCGTGCGGCCGAGCTTAAGTGGCGACAACAACGCGTCACCTCGGACCCCCGCCATGATGAAGAAGCTCCTCCTCGCCACCGCCGCGACGGCCCTGGTCACGACGGCCGCCTCCGCCGCCGACCTGCCGCGTCGCGCCGCGCCGCCGCCGGTCTTCACGCCGGTGCCGGTCTTCACCTGGACGGGCTTCTACGCCGGTCTCGAGTCGGCCTACACCTTCACCGACCGTGAGCGCATCACGACCGTCGGCGTCCAGCCCGGCAACGCCACCAACGTCGCCCTCGGCCGCCGCCCGTTCGCGACCTCGACCACGCAGGACGGCTTCGCCAACATCGGCGGCACCGCCGGCTACAACTACCAGTTCACGCCGGGCGCCGGCATCGTCGTCGGTATCGCCAACAGCATCGACTGGACGGACATCACCAAGAACCGGGTCGTGCTCGGCACCGGCAACGTCGCCGGCGGCCCGCCGAACATCAGCCAGTTCCGCCAGAGCCTCGACTGGCTCGGCACCCTCACCGGCCGCGTCGGCTACGCCTTCGACCGCGTCCTGGTCTACGGGATGGGCGGCCTCGCCTACGGCAACGTGTTCCACGACGCCAACTTCTACACCCCGGGCGGCCGCCTGCAGTTCGCCGGCCGCTACGACGACTTCAAGACCGGCTTCGCCTACGGCGGCGGCATCGAGTTCGCGCTGCCCACCGACAGCTTCCTGAACACCTTCGCGCTCGGCCGTTACATCGGCATCAAGTACGACGCCATCACGGTGAAGGCCGAGTACCTGCACTACGACCTCGGCAGCCAGAACGTGCTCGTCGGCGCGGTCCCGGGCGTGGGCAACGGCGCGTACATCTCGCGCTTCCGCACCGAGGGCAGCATCGTCCGCGCCGGCTTCAACTACAAGTTCGGCGGCCTCTGAGTCAGTCGACGCCGGGGGCTCCCCGGCGGATCCGAGCGAGGGCGGGTGCCGGTGTCGGCGCCCGCCCTTTTTCGTGGCTCACGCACCGTGCGGCCGGCGCGTCCGCGCGGACCGCCGCGCGCTAGCCCCGTCAGCAGGCGCGCAGATGCGCGACCAGCCGCGCGGCCGCCTCGTCCGCGGCGCCGGTGTTGAGGATCGTCAGGTCCGCGGTGACGCCGCCCTCGCGGGCGAGACGCGCGGCCAGGTCGCCGTCCTGCGCGCGGCCGCGGGCGGCGATGCGCCGCGCCAGGATCGCGGGCGGCGCCGTGATCTCGACGACGCTCACCCGCCGGCCAGACTCCCGCGCGCCCGCGACGACGCGGCGCGAGACGTTGCAGACCACCACGTGGCCTTCCGCGACCCGCCGGCCGACCGCCTCCGGCAGCGCGTAGCCGAGACCGTGGGCGCGCCAGCTCAGGGTGAAGCGCCCGGCCGCGCAGCCCTCGGCGAAGGCGGCCTCGTCGAGCTCGTCGTTGTCCTCGTCGGCCGAGGGCGGCCGGGTGACGAGGCGGCGCGGGAAGACGTAGCGCGGGTCGCCGGCCAGGGTCGCCCGGGCGAGCCGGAGCAGCGTATCCTTGCCGGCCCCGCTCGGGCCGACCACGAGGACGAGGCAGCCCGGCATCAGGCGACGCGCCGCCCGGCGCGCCAGACCTCGCGGACCACCGGAACCCCCTCGGCCCGCTGCACGCGCACGAGATCGGCCCGCAGCCCGGGCGCCAGGGCGCCGCGATCGGTCAGGCCGGTGGCGCGGGCGGGGTTGGCCGTGACGGTGGCGAGCGCCTCGGGCAGCGTGATCGCGGGCGCCTGCTCGGGCAGCAGGAAGGCCGCCATCAGCAGGCTCGCCGGCACGTAGTCCGAGGACAGGATGTCGAGGTGCCCGGCCTCGGCCAGCGCCAGGGCGGCGACGTTGCCGGAATGCGAGCCGCCGCGGATCAGGTTCGGCGCGCCCATCATCACGGTGAGGCCCTGCCGGTGCGCGGCCTCGGCCGCCTCCAGGGTGGTGGGGAACTCGGCCAGCCGCACGCCCTCGCCGACCGCGAGGTCGACGTCGGCCAGGGTCGTGTCGTCGTGGCTCGCGAGCGGGATGCCCATCTCGCGGGCGAACTGGACCAGGGCCGGCCGGTTCTTCGCGTTGAGCGCCCGTCCGTCGCGGACCTTGCGCTCGGTGTTGGCGCGGATCTCCTCCATGGGCCGGCCGCCGCGGGTGGCGTAGGTGTAGTACTTCTCCATGTCGCGGAACTGCCGCTGGCCGGGCGTGTGGTCCATCAGCGAGATCAGCCCCACCGGGTAGCGGGCCGTGAAGGTCGCCACCGTGTCGAGCACGTCGAGGGAGGGCAGCTCGCAGCGCAGGTGCGTGAAGTGCTCGGCCCGGAACAGGTCCCCGGCCCGCGCGGCGGCGATGGCGCCGGCGAGCTGCTCCAGCTCGGAGCCGAGGCCGCTGCCGTCCGGGTCGCTGCCGGCACGCAGCGAATCGAACACGGTGGTGATTCCCGAGGCGGTGATCTGCGCGTCGTAGGCCAGGACGGCGCCGAGGGGGTGCCAGCGCACCTTCGGGCGCGGCGCGAAATGACTCTCCAGATGGTCGGTGTGCAGCTCGATCAGGCCGGGAATCAGGTGGTCGCCGCCGAGGTCGAGGCCGCGCGCGGGCGGGCGCCCCTCGCCGATCTCGGCGATCGCCCCGTCCGACACGGCGAGCCAGCCGCGCTGCACCCGGTCCGGCAGGACCAGGGTCGCGTTCTCGAGGATGAAGTCGTCCATCGTGAAGATCCTCAGGCTGCCCGGGCGCGCGGCGCGAAGCGGGTGACATCGACCACCCGGGTCGCCACAGCGTCGCGCATCTCGCTGTCGTGGAAGATGCCGAGCACGCCGGCCCCCGCCCGGAGCTTCTCGCGGACGAGCTCGGCCACGACGGCGCGGTTCTCCGCGTCCAGGGAGGCGGTGGGCTCGTCGAGGAGCAGGAGCGGCCGGTCGGCGATCAGGCCCCGGGCGATGTTGACCCGCTGCTGCTCGCCGCCCGAGAAGGTCGCGGGCGGCAGGCCCCAGAGCCGCTCGGGCAGGTTGAGCCGGGCGAGCAGGGTCTCGGCCCGCGCGCGCGCCGCCTCCTCGGACAATCCGCCCTCGCGGCCGGCAGCCTCGACGACGTCGAGGGCCGGGACCCGCGGGATCACCCGCAGGAACTGCGACACGTAGGCGATGACCCGCGCCCGCAGCGCCAGGACCGCCCGCGGATCGGCGCGGACGACGTCCACGACCGTCGCGCCATCGCGGACGAGGATCGCGCCGCCGTCGCAGCGGTAATTGCCGTAGGCCATCTTCAGCAGCGAGGATTTCCCCGCGCCGGACGGGCCGCCGAGCACCACGCACTCGCCGGGTTCCACGGACAGGCTCACGCCGCCCACCACCGGCAGCACGACGCCGCCGCGCAGGTGCAGGGTGAAGCTCTTGGCGACGTTCTCGAAGGTCAGGAGCGCGGTCATGCGGCGAGCACCGAGGCGACGAGGAGCTGGGTGTAGGCGTGCTCGGGATCGTCGAGCACCCGGTCGGTGAGGCCGGTCTCGATCACCCGGCCGGCGCGCATGACCATGATCCGGTGCGAGAGGAGCCGCGCCACCGCGAGGTCGTGGGTGACGATGATCACCGCGAGCCCCAGCTCGGCCGAGAGCCGGCGGATCAGGTCGAGGAGCCGCGCCTGGACCGAGACGTCGAGGCCGGAGGTCGGCTCGTCCATCAGCACCAGGCGGGGCCCGGTGACGAGGTTGCGGGCGATCTGCAGGCGCTGGCGCATGCCGCCGGAGAAGCGCGTCGGCGGGTCGTCGATCCGGTCGGCGGCGATCTCGACCCGGCCGAGCCAGTCGAGGGCCTGGGCGCGGATCCGCCCGTAGTGGCGCTCGCCGAGCCCCATCAGACGCTCGCCGACATTGCCGCCGGCCGAGACCGCCATGCGCAGGCCCTGGGCCGCGTCCTGGCGGACGAACCCCCACTCGGTGCGCATCAGCGCCCGGCGCCCGGCCTCGCTCAAGGTGCCGAGGTCGCGCAGCGTACCGTCGCGCGTCCGGTAGGCGACCGTCCCGGAATCGGGCGCCAGCTCGGTGGCGATGAGGGAGAGCAGCGTCGACTTGCCGGACCCGGATTCGCCCACGATCGCCAGCACCTCGCCGGGCACGAGGTCGAACGACACGTCGGCGCAGGCGAGGCGGGCGCCGTAGCGCTTGGTCAGGCCGCGGACCTGCAGCAGGGATTCGCTCATCGGGTCGCCTCCGCGGCGTCGGGCAGGAAGGGGGGATCGAGGCGGAAGCTGTAGCCGTAGCGCTCGAAGCCGAGGCTCTCGTAGAAGGCGTGGGCCGGCTTGGCGTCGACGTTCGACGACAGGGCGAGCTTGTAGCAGCCCCGCGCCTCGGCGAGCCGGGCCGCCGCGCGCATCATCGCCCGGCCGAGACCGCCGCCGCGGTGCCGGGACGCGACCACGACGCTCTCGACGAGGGCCGAGGGCGTGCCCCAGTGGGCGATGTTGTCGAGGATGACGAGGCAGAAGGTGCCGACGACCGCGCCGTCGCGTTCAGCCACGTAGAGCCCGTAATCGGGATAGGCCGTCGTGAGTCGGTCGAGCAGCGCCCCGGCCCGCTCCAGGGTCGTCACCCGCCCGCCGTTCAGCTCGGCGTAGAGGTCGAGGATCGCGGGCAGGTCCGGTTTCCCGGCCCGGCGGACCGTGAATTCGCTCATGCCGCGCCTCACATCGCCACTCATGCCGCGTCCCCCGCGCCGACATGGCCGTCCGCGCGGCGCCCCTCGCAATGGTCGGTGTCCGAGCAGACGAACATTCGCCGGCCCGCATCGTCGAGCAGCACCTCGTCGAGATAGACGCCCTCGGCGCCGCACAGGGCGCAGGGCTGGTCGAAGTGCTGCACCCGGAACGGGTGGTCCTCGAAGTCGAGGCTGCGCACCCGCGTGTGGGGCGGCACCGCGTAGATCCGCCGCTCGCGGCCCGCGCCGAAGAGCTGGAGCGCCGGGCAGTCGTCCATCTTGGGGTTGTCGAATTTCGGCGTCGGCGACGGGTCCATCACGTAGCGGCCCGCCACCTCCACCGGGTACGCGTAGGTGGTGGCGATGTGGCCGTGGCGGCTGATGTCCTCGTAGAGCTTCACGTGCATGGCGCCGTACTCGGCCAGCGCGTGGAGCTGGCGCGTCTCGGTCTCGCGGGGCTCGAGGAAGCGCAGGGGCTCAGGGATCGGCACTTGGTAGACCAGCGTCTGCCCCTCGGTGAGCGGCGTCTCGGGGATGCGGTGGCGGGTCTGGATGACCGTCGCCTCCGCGGTGCGGGTCGTGGTGGCCACCCCGGAGGTCTTGGCGAAGAAGCGGCGGATCGAGACCGCGTTGGTGGTGTCGTCGGCGCCCTGGTCGATGACCTTGAGCACGTCCGAGCGGCCGAGGATCGCGGCCGTGACCTGCACGCCGCCGGTGCCCCAGCCGTACGGCATCGGCATCTCGCGGGAGGCGAAGGGCACCTGATAGCCCGGCACCGCGATGGCCTTGAGGATGGCCCGGCGGATCATCCGCTTCGTGCCCTCGTCGAGATAGGCGAAGTTGTAGCCCGGTTCGCTCTCCGGGCGGTGCGCGATCGCGGCGCTCATTCGGCGGCCTCCTGCATCTCGACGGCGTCGGACGCGCGCTCGAACTCGGCGCGTAGCCGGCGAACAAGTTCCAGCTCGGCCTGGAAATCGACGTAGTGGGGCAGCTTCAGGTGCTCGACGAAGCCGGTCGCCTGGAGACTGTCGCAGTGGGCCAGGACGAATTCCTGGTCCTGGGCCGGGCTCGCCACCGGCTCGCCCAGCTCCTCCGCGCGCAGCGCCCGATCCACGAGCGCCATCGCCATGGCCTTGCGCTCGCTCTGCCCGAAGCTCAGCCCGTAGCCGCGGGTGAATTGCGGCGGCGCCGTCCCCGTGCCCTTGAACTGGTTGACCATCTGGCACTCGGTGAGCCGCACGCGGCCGAGCGGCACCGCGAAGCCCAGCTCCTCGGGCACGAACTCGACCGCGACCTCGCCGACCCGGATCTCGCCGACGAACGGGTGGGTGCGGCCGTAGCCGCGCTGCGTCGAGTAGGCGAGGCCGAGCACGAAGCCCTCGTCGCCCCGGGCGAGCGCCTGGAGGCGCAGGGCCCGGTCGGCGGGATAATCCACCGGCTCGCGGGTGAGGTCGCCCGCGGGGGCGCCGTCCTCCGGGGGCGAGGGCTCGATCAGGCCGTCCCGGGCCAGCAGGTCGGTGACCCGCGGGCAGGTGCCGGCATCGGGGCGCGGCTCGGCCTCGGCGGCGGGCTCGGACGCGGTCTCGGACGCGGTCTCGGCGGCGAGCGCGAAGTCGACCAGCCGGTGGGTGTAGTCGAAGGTCGGCCCGAGCACCTGCCCGCCCGGAAGGTCCTTGAAGGTCGCGGAGATCCGGCGCTCGACCGCCATGGCCCCGGTGTCGACCGGCGCGGAGGCGCCGAAGCGCGGCAGCGTCGTCCGGTAGGCGCGGACGAGGAACACCGCCTCGACCATGTCGCCCCGCGCCTGCTTCAGCGCCAGCGCCGCGAGGTCCGGATCGTAGAGCGAGCCCTCGGTCATGACCCGGTCGACGAGCAGCGCCATCTGCTCCCGGATCTGCGCCACGGAGAGTTCGGGCAATGCGGGGTCGCCCCGGCGCGTCTCGGCGAGGAGCCGGTGGGCGTTGTCGATGGCGGCCTCGCCGCCCTTCACGGCCACGTACATGGGTCAGGCCTCTGTGACCGTCGTGGAGCGCGGGAGACCGGCCACGCGGCCGGGCGCCGTCAGGATCAGGTCGACGCCGAGGGGGAAGGCCGCCCGGTTCTCGGCGAGTTGCGCCGCGAAGCCGTCCGGCAGCGGCGCCGGCGCGATCCGGGCGGTGCCCCGGATGCCGGGACCGGACAGGTGCAGCCCCTCCCCCTCGGCGACCGCGTCGAGGGCGAGCACCAGCGTCGTGGCGGTGTCGGGATAGGCCGGCGTGCCGGGGGCGAACCGGCTCAGCGGCGGGCACCGCGCGGGCTCGCGGACCAGCGCGAAGGCGGCCGCGGCCGGGTCGCCGGTGAGCGGCGCGCCGGTGTGGAAGCGCAGGAATTCCGCGACCTCCGGCGCCGCGGCGAGGACCGGATCGAGCCAGACCGGCGTGTCGGCGTCGGTGAGCGTCAGCGCGACGGCGGCCAGTTCCGGCGTCAGCGGCGCGGGCGGCGCGAGGTCGGCGACGAGCGCCCGGACGCGTCCGGGACGGGCGAGCGCGTCCATGACGGCGCGGAAGGTGCCCTGCGCGTCGTGGACCGGATCGGCGAAGCCGGGGGCGAGCATGCTCAATCCTCTCCGCGGGCGAGGGTCAGGAAATCGACGCGGGTGGCGGCCGTGCGCCGGGCCGCCCGCGCTCGGGACTCCGCGAGCCGCCGGGCGGCGGGCTCCAGGGCGGCCTCGACCCGGGCGCGCCGGCCCGGATCCTGCCAGAGGGCGTCGAGGATCGCGGCGAGCCGCGCCTTCGTGCGGTCGCGTCCGAGATGGTAGGCGAAGCCGGCCGGGCCGTCCGCGAGGCGGATGGCGGCCCGGGTCACGCTGACCTCGCCGAGGTTGAACGGCCGCCCGTCGCCGCCGATCCGGCCCGAAGCCATCACGAGGCCTGTCTCCGGCACGCGCAGATCCGCGGCCGCGGGCGCATCCAGGCCCGACAGGGCCGCCTCCAGATCCGCGCGGCTCGCCTCGGCGCAGAGGGCCATGACCGTCTGGCGCGCCGCGGTCTCGCCCTCGGATCCGGCCTGTCTCGGGGTCGTCGTCATCGCGAATCCCTTCGTCGCTCGGTTGTATAGGTGTATAGACAACTGGCGTGCGCCGCACAAATGAAGTTTGGATGACAGCATGGATGCGCAGGAGCAGGCGG
The DNA here is from genome assembly GCF_017876975.1 of Methylobacterium sp. PvP105. Classification (NCBI taxonomy): domain Bacteria; kingdom Pseudomonadati; phylum Pseudomonadota; class Alphaproteobacteria; order Hyphomicrobiales; family Methylobacteriaceae; genus Methylobacterium; species Methylobacterium sp. PvP105. The sequence continues at coordinate 5,275,226 of NZ_JAGIPA010000001.1, forward strand.
CCGGCCTCGTCCGGGGCGAGGGGCTGACGGCGTGGCGGCAGATCGCCGACGCGCTGACGGCCGAGATCGCGGCGGGGCGCTACGCGCCGGGGCAGCAACTGCCCGCCGAGGCCGCCCTGGCGGCGCGGTTCGCGGTGAACCGGCACACGGTGCGGCGCGCCCTCGCGGCGCTCGCGGAGGGCGGCCTCGTGCGCGCCAGCCAGGGTCGGGGCACCTTCGTGGAGGAGGCGCCCCTCGCCTACCCGATCGGGCCGCGGACACGCTTCTCCGAGATCGTCGCCGGGGCCGGGCGCGAGGCCTGGGGCGACCTCGTCGCCTCGGCCACGGTCCCGGCCGGGCCCGAGCAGGCGGCCTCCCTGGCCCTCGCCCCCGGCGCGCCGATCCTGGAGCTGCTGACCGTCCACCGGGCGGACAGCGCCCCGCTCTCGACGGCGCTGACCTGGCTGCCGCTGCCGCGCTTCGCGGGCTTCGCCGAGGCCTACGCCGAGCGGGGCTCGATCACCCGGGCTTTCGCGACCTGCGGCGTCCACGACTACACCCGGCTCTCGACGCGGATCCGGGCCCGTCCCGCGGATTCCGCGGAGGCGCAGCGCCTCGACATCGCGCCGGGGCGGGTCGTGCTGGTGGTGTCGAGCGTCAACATCGATCCCGCCGGCGTGCCGATCCAGGCGAACCGCACCCTGTTCGCGGCCGACCGGGTGGAGCTGGTGATCGGGGGGTGATGCGGTGTCCGCGCGACGGCCTCGGCACAGCGTCCTCGCGAGCGGAGCGAAGCGATGACGACGAGGGTCCGTCACCCGAGCGCGCGAACCGGACGCCGTACGATACGAGCCGTCCGGGCCATCCTGTCATCCCGAGGTGCCGGAGCGCAGCGGAGGCCTCGAAGGAGGGCTCCAGCTGGCGCGCGGTGGCTCGAGCCCTCCTTCGAGGCGGCCGCGCCGCACCTCAGGCCGCACCTCAGGATGAGGGGGTGGATGGGACGGACCGCCCGCTGCGCGGCCTCCTTCAGCGCGCCGCCGGCCCGATGATCGCCCGGCGCAGACGGGTCGAGATCCAGTCGATCGCCGCCACGGTCACGAGGATCATCAGCACCAGGAAGGCGACCTGCTGCAGCTCCAGCACGCGGATCAGCTCGGTGAGGTACTGGCCGATGCCGCCCGCGCCGACGATGCCGATGATCGTCGCCGAGCGGGTGTTCGACTCGAAGAAGTACAGGACCTGGCTCGCCAGCACCGGCAGCACCCCGGGGATCAGCCCGAAGCGGATGCGGTGGAGCGCCGAGCCGCCCGAGGCGACGACGCCCTCGCCGGCGCGTCGGTCGCAGGTCTCGATCGCCTCGGAGAACAGCTTGCCGAGCGCCCCGAAATCCGAGCACGCGATCGCGAGCGCCCCCGCGAACGGGCCGAGGCCGACGACGTTGATCCAGATCAGCGCCCAGATCAGGACGTCGACCGAGCGCATCACGTCGAGGCCGCGGCGGACCGCGAACCGCGCGAACGGGTTGGGCACGACGTTCCGCGCCGCCAGGAACGCCACCGGGAAGGCGAGGATCGCCGCCGTCAGCGTGCCCAGGAAGGCGATGCCGAGGGTCTCGCCCAGCGCGTGCAGGAAGGTCCAGAACTGGCCCTCCGGCGACGGCGGCAGCATCAGCACCGCGAAGGTGCCGAGCCGCCCGAGACCGTGGAGGATCCGCGCCACCGAGAAGTCGAGGCGCCAGGCGCCGAGCGCCGCGAGCCCCACCAGGACGACGAGCAGGGCGGCGAGCCGCGCCCGCCCCGGCCAGTCGGTGCGGAACTGCGCGGGGTAGCGCGCGCGCAGGCGGGCGAGGTCGGCCCGGGCCGCCGCCCGCAGGGCCTCGGGACGCGCGCTCATCGGGCCTGCTCCGCGCCGATCAGGCGGTGGCGGACCCGCTCGGTGACGAGGTCGATGCAGAAGACGGTCAGGATGATCAGCACGAGGATCGCGCTCACGTCAGCGTAGTAGAAGTTGCGGATCGCCACGAGGAATTCCTGGCCGATGCCGCCGGCGCCGACGAAGCCCATCACCCCGGCCCCGCGCACGTTGATCTCGAAGCGCAGCAGCGCGTAGGAGGCGAAGTTCGACAGGACCTGCGGCAGCACCGCGAAGCGCACCGTCTGGACCCAGGTCGCGCCCGAGGCCGACAGGCCCTCGACGGGGCGCATGTCGATGTTCTCGACCACCTCGGAGAACAGCTTGCCCAGCGCCCCCGTGGTGTGGATCGCGATGGCGAGCACGCCCACCATCGGGCCGAGGCCGAAGGCGATCACGAAGATCAGCGCGAACACCACCTCGGGGACGGTGCGGCACAGTTCCAGGAGGCGCTTGGCGCCGACGCGCAGCGCGCGCGACCGCACGAGGTTGGCGGCGGCCACGAAGCTGAGGGCGAAGCCCCCGAGCCCCCCGAGCAGCGTCCCGAGATAGGCCATGAGCAGGGTCTCGCCCAGCAGGCCCAGCCATTTGGGCAGGCCCCAGTACCAGGCGCGGACGTCCTCCAGCGGGTGATCGAGGCCGATCGGCGGCAGGATCTGCTGGATGTAGGCGGTGAACTTGCCGATGTTCTCGGCGAGGACCAGCGGCCGCACCTCGGCGATCAGCCCGGCGACCACGGCGAGCGCCGCCACCAGGGCGAAGCCCGCCAGCGTGCGGCGGCGGGCTTCCCCGGTCGCCGCCGCGTAGAGGCCGGAGAGGGCGGCTGCCCGCTCCGGCGACAGGGGTGTCAGACCGCGCAAGGCGGGCGGCTCCGGATCAGGACTTCCGGCGCTGCTCGTCGTTGAAGCGCAGCATGTCGATGATCGGCTGGTAATCCTTGAGGGTCACCGGCGTGAGATCCTGGTCCTTGCCGTCGGAGAGCCGGTCGAACGCGGCCTTGTCGGCCTTCGGCAGGGCCACGAAGGCGTCGCGGATCTTGGCCTTCAGGTCGTCCGGCAGGCTCGCCAGCACGGCGAATGGCCCCTCCGGCAGGAAGTCGGACTTGAACACGACGCGGAAGTCCGACTGCTGCATCGGAGTGCCGTCGGGCTTCTTGAGCATGCCCTTGGCGGCCATGCGGGTGACCATCGTGTCGGTCTCGGAATTCCACAGGTTGGCGGCGGCGTCGGCGGTGCCCTGGGTGAGCGCCAGCACGGCGTTCTCGTGGCTGCCGGCGTAGAAGGTCTTGCCGAAGAACTTCTCCACGTCGTAGCCGGCCCGCTTCAGGAAGAAGCGCGGCGCCTGGTTGCCCGAGGTCGAGTTCGGATCGACCAGTGCGAGGTTCTTGCCCTTCAGATCCTCGACGGTCTTGTAGGGGCTGGAGGCCAGCACGTAGACCACCGAATAGTAGCCCGAGGCGCCGGTCTCGTGCTTCTGGTTGACGATCGGCTCGATCTTCACGCCGGTCATCACGGCCCGCGCGAAGGAGGCCGGCCCGTACCACGCGATCTGGATGTTGCCGGCCCGCTGGCCCTCGATCACGGCGGCGTAGTCGCTCGCCACCCGCAGCTTCACCGGCACGCCGAGCGTCTTGGTCAGGTAGGCGGTGAGCGGCGCCCACCGGTCGGCGGTGCCCGAGGCGTTCTCCGCCGGGATCACGCCGAGCGTCAGCTCCGGATACTGGGCCTTCCAGTCCTGGGCGGCGGCCGGCAGGCCGAGGAGGGCGAGGGCCGCGGCGGCAGCGAGGGTGCGTCGGGTGATCATCGGGTCGTCCTTCGTGGCGGCGTCGGCGAGGTTCGGCCGGCCAAGGGCCGGTCGGGCGTTTCCAGAGCGGTGCTCGTTGGCAGTGCTCGTTGGCAGTGCTCGTTGGCGGTGTTCGTTGGGGCCCGGGGCCCGGATCAGGCGCCGAGGGCGGCCTCGCGGACCGGCCGGGCCGGCACGAGACCGGGCCGGCCCGGCATCGCGGCCCGCTGCTCCGCCTCCCGCTGCGCGGAATCGTCCAGCACCTCGCCGGCCTCCAGGCCGTAGAGCCGGCGTGCCACGTCCTCGGTCAGGTCGAAGGGGCCGCCCTCGAACACGACCCGCCCGGCCGCGAGGCCGACGAGGCGGTCGCAGTAGGCGCGGGCGAGGTCGAGGGAGTGCAGGTTGCACAGCACGGTGATGCCGTAGCGCCGGTTCACCTCGGCCAGCGCGTCCATCACCAGGCGGGTGTTGCGCGGGTCGAGGGAGGCGACCGGCTCGTCGGCGAGCAGGATCTCGGGCTCCTGCACGAGGGCGCGGGCGATGGCGACCCGCTGCTGCTGCCCGCCCGACAGGCCGTCGGCCCGCTGGCCGGCGAACTCGCCCATGTCGAAGCTCTCCAGGGCGGCGAGGGCCATGGCCCGGTCCTCGGCGGACCATTGCCGGAGCAGGGAGCGATAGGTCGGCACGTGGCTGAGGCGCCCCATCAGCACGTTCGTCATCACGTCGAGGCGGCCGACGAGGTTGAACTGCTGGAAGATCATGGCGCAGCGGGTGCGCCATTCCCGCAGGGGACGGCCGCGCAGGGTCGTCACCTCGCGGCCCTCGTGGAGGATGCGCCCCGAACTCGGGTCCGCCAGCCGATTGATGAGGCGCAGGAGCGTCGACTTGCCGGCGCCCGACCGGCCGATCACCCCGACGAAGCTGCCGGGCTCGATCCGGAGCGACACGCCGTCGACGGCGCGCCGGTCGCCGTACTGGCGCGTGAGATCCTCGATAACCAGCATGCAACCATCCGCCGCGGAGTGGCCGCACGTAAACGCCGGTTTCACGACGATTGGATGACGTATTCGGAACGATTATATTTGCCGGCGCAACATCTCGGTTATTTCGATAGCCGACTTAATCTTCGCAGCGCTCCAGGAACGCCTCGATCGGCAGGCCGCGGAAATCCGGCAGCGCCCGGCGCAGGCGCTCGTGGTCCCAGTCCCACCAGGCGAGGCGCATCAGGCGGGCGGCGATCGCCTCGGGGAAGCGGCGCCGGACCGGCCGGGCGGGATTGCCGACGACGATCGTGTAGGGCTCGACGTCGCGGGTGACGATGGCGCCCGCTCCCACCACCGCGCCGGTGCCGATCGTGCGCCCCGGCAGGACGACCGCGCCGTGGCCGATCCAGACATCGTGGCCGATCGCCACCGGGCTCGCCCGGCGCCGGTCGAAGAAGGCGGGCTCGTCCGATTCGTCCGGCCAGTAGGCCCGCGCCCGGTAGGTGAAGTGCGCCTGGGAGGCGCGCTCCATCGGGTGATTGCCGGGATTGATCCGCACGCTGGCGGCGATCGAGCAGAACTTGCCGATCGCGGTGTAGATCACCTCGCCGTCCTCACCGATGTAGGAATAGTCGTCGAGGATTGTCTCGGTGAGCCGGGTGCGGGCGCCGACCTCGGTGTAGCGGCCGAGGCGGCTGTCGACGACCCGGGCGCTCGGATCGAGCGCGGGTTCGAGGCCGAGGGGGCGGTCAACCACGGGCTTCTCCGAAGGGCAGGCGCGCCAGGAGCCGGAACGGCTCCGACCCGTCCTGGATCAGGAGGCTGACGGCGTCGATCCGCAGGGGCTCCGGCCCCGCGGCGCCGTAGGCTTCGGACAGGCGCCGGTGCCAGGAATCGCGATCCGCCTCCGGCAGGGCGTCGGTCAGGGTCATGTGGAAGCGGAAGGCCTCGAACACGTACGGGTAGCCCCAGCGCGCGAGGAGCGCGCGGCCGCGCGCGTCGAGGCGCTCCGGGCGGCGCTTGGCGCGCTCGGCCTCCGTGAGCGGCGCCCGGAACGGGTCCAGGGCGGCGACGCATTCGGCCGCCAGCAGCCCCAGCTCCGGCGGCGGGGCCTCCGGCACCAGGGCGAGGAACGGTCCGAGGGCGGCGACCCGGAGCGGGCCCACCGCCACCGGCGGGTGCGCGGCCGCGAGGTCGCGGGCGGCGGCGACGAGGTCGGCCTCCGCGGCGCACGGGGCGAGGCGCAGCGGCGCCTTGAGGGTGGCGTGGAACCCGTAGACCCGCGCGCCCGCCGTGACCGCCGCGAGATCACCGAGCCCCTCCGGGTGCGCGACCGGCAGCCCGGAGACGTTGTCGGTGCCGAGGACCGCGCGCCCGAAGGCTTCGAGGCGGGATCCCGGGGTGGGCAGCCAGTAGAGGGCGTAGCGGCGCGACACGTCAGGGCCTCCGATCGCCGGGCGGTCAGGCCGTCGGCGCGTAGGAGCGCGCGCCGGCGGCCCGCCGGGGGCGCACGTCCATGGCGTTGCCCCGCCACACGATGGCGCTCCGCATCCAGGCGCCGAGCCAGATCGCCGGGATCAGGGCGTCGCGCGCCAGGAAGGCCGCCAGCGTGCGGGGCGAACGGTGCCAACCCGCGCGGACCGCGAGCCGGTGCTCGGCGGCATAGCACAGGGCGGCGAGGCCGGCAGCGCCGGCGAGGCCCGCGAGGCTGCCGGCCCAGAGGGCGACGAGGAGCGCCGGCAGCAGGACGCCGCTGCCGATCTCGGGGGCGAAGAACAGCGGGAAGGTCACGCGGCGCAGGCGCGCCCAGCGCAGCTGCCGCGCCCAGACCTCCCGGAAGCCGCGCGGGCCGAGCGGCTGCTCGAACGGGCTCGCCACGAGGTGGACGCGCTTGCCGGCGGCGCGCACGAGCTTGGTGGCGGCCGCGTCCTCCGCGATCTCGGCGGCGAGCGCCTGGAGCCCGCCCTGCGCCTCCAGGAAGGGCTTGTGCCAGAGCATGCTCTTGCCCTGCGCGAAGCCCAGGCCGAAGGCCTCGGCGGCGTATTGCCAGCGCGCCTGGAGGGTGTTCAGGAAGGCGCACTCCACCTCCGCCATGAAGCTGCCCGGGCGGGCGCCGGCCGGGGTGGAGCAGACGAGGCCGGTATCGTCGCGCCACGCCGCCTGGAGCCGCTGGAGGTAGTCCGGCGGCATGGCCACGTTGGAATCGGCGAGCACCACCCAGTCGTGGGCGGCGGCGCGCCAGCCGCGCAGGCAGTTGTTGAGCTTCGGGTTCGCGCTGACGCGCTCGTCGCCGCTGATCAGGCGGGCCGGCACCTGCGGGTGGGCCTCGATCAGGCGCTCCACCATCGGCACGATCGGGTCGGCCGGGTCGGCCACGCAGAAGATCAGCTCGTAGGCCGGGTAGTCGAGGCGGAAGCTGCGGACGAGCATCTCCTCGCTGTACGCCTCGACCCCGCGCAGCGGCCGGACCAGGGAGACGGGCGCGCCGGCGGGGAATTGCGACGGGCCGTGGTTCCGGCCGAGGCGCCGGGCCGCGACGGCGATGCTGCCGGCCTGGACGAGGGCCAGGAGCGCGCCGAGGGACAGGGCCGGCACCGTGGCGTCAATCATGCGGATCCCTCGTGCGATCGGGCGAGCGGTCCGGTCCGCTAGCGGCTCGACCGCGTCAGGCGTGTGACAGCGCCGCCCGGCGCTCCCGGTCCCGGTCACCGACGCGGCGCGTCGCGTCGCGGGCCGTCACGGGCCGTCACGGGCCTGCCGTCGCCCGTCACCCAACCGTCACCGCTCCATCTTAATCCCGGCTCACCACCACGTAGAATTCCGCGAGGGTTCATGTCCGATTCCGCCGTGATGCCGTCGGGGGCGGTGGGAGGCCGGCGGGCGGGCGGTCCGCGCCTCGACCACGGGACGCATCTCGGCGGGGTGGTCGCGTTCCTCCTCGTCCTGGTGGCGGGCCTCGGCTACGCGGTGGTGAGCCTCGTCGCCGACATGAACGCGGTCGGCGAGGCGCCCCTGGCCTACGGCGCCTTCGCGCTGCTCGGCCTCGCCCTGCTGATCGCCCTCGCCTTCGAGTTCGTGAACGGCTTCCACGACACCGCCAACGCGGTCGCCACGGTGATCTACACCCACTCGATGCCGCCGCTCGTCGCGGTGATCTGGTCGGGTGCCTTCAACTTCCTGGGCGTGATGCTGTCCTCGGGCGCGGTGGCCTACGCGATCGTGACGCTGCTGCCCGTCGAGCTGATCCTCAACGTCGGCTCGCACGCGGGCTACGCGATGATCTTCGCGCTCCTGCTGGCGGCCATCATCTGGAACCTCGGGACCTGGGCCTTCGGGCTGCCGAACTCGTCGTCCCACGCGCTGATCGGCTCGGTGCTCGGCGTCGGCCTCGCCAACCAGCTGATGAACGGCGGCGACGGTACCGCGGGCGTCGACTGGACCCAGGCGCTCAACGTCTTCAAGGCGCTGCTGTTCTCGCCGGTCTGCGGCTTCGTGCTCGCGGCGCTGCTGCTGCTCGCCCTGAAATTCACGGTGCGCCGCAGGGACCTCTACGAGGCGCCCGAGGGCGACGCGCCCCCGCCCCTGTGGATCCGCGGCCTGCTGATCCTCACCTGCACGCTGGTCTCGTTCTTCCACGGCGGCAATGACGGGCAGAAGGGCATGGGCCTGATCATGCTGATCCTGATCGGCGCCGCCCCCACCGCCTACGCGCTCAACCGCACCATGGCGGACGACACGACGCCCGCCTTCGTGCAGGCCTCGACGGCGGCGAGCGCGGTGTTCTCCGCCCGCGCCCCCGGCGCGGCGGTTCCGGACGCCGCCGCCGCGCGCCGGACGGTGACGGAGGCGCTCAAGACCAAGGCGCTGAACACGCCGCCCGTCTACGCGGCCCTGGCGGCGCTCTCCGACGACATCGCCGCCAGCGTCAAGAATTACGGGGCGATCCGGACGGTGCCGGCCGCCCAGACCCAGAACCTGCGCAGCGACATGTATCTCGCCGCCGACGCGGTGCGCGTGCTGCCGAGCGCCGGGGCCGACTTCTCGGAGACCGACAAGGCGGACCTGAAACGCTACGCGGGCCTGCTGAACGACGGCACGCGCTACATCCCGGGCTGGGTGAAGGTCTGCGTCGCCCTGGCGCTGGGTCTCGGCACCATGGTCGGATGGAAGCGCATCGTCGTCACGGTGGGCGAGAAGATCGGCAAGACCCACCTGACCTACGCGCAGGGCGCCTCGGCCGAGATCGTCGCCGCCGGCACGATCGGGCTGGCCGAACTCTACGGCCTGCCGGTCTCGACGACCCACATCCTGTCCTCCGGCGTCGCCGGCACCATGGCGGCCAACGGCTCGGGACTCCAGATGTCCACGGTGCGCAACATGGCGCTCGCCTGGGTCCTGACCCTGCCGGCGGCCATCACCCTCGCGGCCGTGCTGTTCTTCATCCTGCGCCACGTGTTCTGACGCGGGCTCGGCCCGGGCGGGCCGGAGACCGCGGTCCGCCTCCGACGAGGCGGCCCGGTCTCCGGCTTCCTGCAGCGCCCCCCGACGCTTCAGGAACTCGCCATCGCCCGCACGAAGGCCAGGCAGGTCCGGCGCGCCGCCGGACTGTCGATCGTCACGAACGCCGACACGAGGTCGGCCGCCTGGGTCATGGCCGCGTCGGGCCGGTCGGCATCCGGGTAGAAGCTCGCCACCGGCACGTCGAGGATGCCGGCGATGCGGCTCAGGGCGTCGCTGGCGCGCGCCGTCTCCGGGGACGGCGTGCGGGTTCGGGCCGGATCCGCGGAAGCGTCGGGCGCCATCGCTCAGGCCGCCTTGTGGCCGAGCTGGATCGCCCGGGCGATCTCCGAGCGCCGCGCGGCGTAGCCCGGTGCCACCATCGGGTAGTCGGCCGGCAGGCCGTACTTCGCCCGGTAGCGCTCGGGGGTGAGGCCGTGCGCGGTGAGGTGGCGCTTCAGGGTCTGGTAGGACCGGCCGTCGATGAAGCTGATCAGGCCCGTGTCTTGGATCGACGCTTCGACCTGCGGCTGGCTCAGCCCGACCCCGCCGAAATCGGACGGCGCGCGGCGGAGCACCGCGATCGCCGCGTGCACTTGGTCGATCAGCGCCGGCAGGGCCGTGACCTCGATCGCGTTGCGCGAGACGTAGGCCGCGACGATCGCGCCGACCTTCTCCAGCATGAAAGTTGAACGGTGGTCGGTAAGGTGGTCCATCTGAGACATCGCTGTTCGAGGGCGTCCCACCATTCGGGCCTCGTCCCCGAGCGGCCGGCTCGCACCGGGTGTCGCGCGGAGGAAGGCTGAGCAACGGTTCAGCCGGCGGGACATTTCTACCTCAAGTTGATTTCTCTCCGTTTCTTGAGGCTGCAGATAATATACAATATGAGCGGACGGCGGTTTGTCCGACGGCGCGAGGTTTTTTGCTCCACCGCGCAACGGACGGCATTCCGGCCATGGTTACTGATGTGTTCACTGTTTTCGGCCGCCGAGATCGGTGCCCGAACTCGACTTCGGCATCGGCGGTCCCGCGTCGCGCCCGCTCGGGCCGTCCCGCCCGCTTCGGCCGGTCCCTGCGCCGGGCGCGCGGTGGGCCTCGCGTCTCGGTCCCAGCGGGCTGTCGCGGGATCGGGTCCATGCGGACTTCGGTCTCGACCGCCGGCGGACAGGGCCGCACCCATGGCGGAGATCGGGTTGGACCTCCGCGTCGCCGGTCTCGCCGGGCGGACGGCCCGGGAGGTGCCCCGGCCGATCCGCGGCAGCGGCGCGGTCCCGCGGGCGAGGGCCTATGGCGCGGCCGTCCGCGGCGATCCCGACCCCGACCCACCCCGGTGGACCTGTCGCCGCGCCGGCCGGTCCGTGCCTCGGCCGAGGCGCGCGGCATCGCCAGCCACGCCCACACCGCCCGCCGCTTCAAGGTCCGTCGCGGCCTGAAGCCCCGCGACGACCGCTGGCGGCCCGCGCCGCCGCCCGAGATGGGCCGCCCCGGCCGCGCCGGGGCGGCGGGCCGGCTCACGCCGCGCGGTCGCTGCGGCGCAGGCTCGCCGGCATGGCGAAGAGCGCCAGCCCGGCGGCCACGAGGCAGAGCACGCCGATCCCGTAGAGCGCGGGCGTCGTCGAGCCGGTGAGATCCTTCACCCAGCCGACCATCACCGGGCTGACGATGCCGCCGAACTGCCCGAGCGTGTTGATCAGCGCGATCCCGCCGGCCGCGCCGACGCCGGTGACGAGCTTGGCCGGCAGCGTCCAGAAGGTCGGGATCGACGCGACGATGCCGGCCCCCAGCAGCGCCAGGGCGAACATCAGCGGCACGATGTGCTTGTCGAACAGGCCGGCGCCGAAGAAGCCGAGCGCCGCCGCGATGGCGAGGCCGGCGACGAATTTCGGCCGCTCGCCCGAGGCGTCGGACAGGCGTCCGATCACCACCATGCTGATCGCCCCGCAGATGTAGGGAATCGCCGTCAGGAAACCCACCGAGGCCGCCTGCCCGCCGCTCGCGGTCTTGATCAGGTCCGGCCCCCAGAAGTTCAGCCCGTAGGAGCCGATCTGGAGCAGGAAGTAGATCAGCGCGATCAGCAGGAAGCCCGGCTGCTTGATCGCCCCGATCAGCGAGTGGTCGCCGATATCCCGGTTGTGGTGGGCGATCCGGCTCGACAGGAGCGCCTTCTCGGGCTCGGACAGCCAGCGGGCGTCGGCGATCCGGTCGTCGAGGCGCGTCAGCACGAGCATTCCGAGCACGAGGCAGGGCAGGCCGCCGGCCAGGAACAGCCATTGCCAGCCGGCGAGGCCCCCGACGCCGTTGAGGCCGCCGAGGATCAGGCCCGCCACCGGCGCGCCGAAGATCCCCGAGAAGGCCGAGGCCACGAACATGAACGAGGTGATGCGGCCGCGATGCGAGGCCGGGAACCAGATGGTCAGGTAGTAGAGGATGCCGGGGGCGAAGCCCGCCTCCATCGCGCCGATCAGGAAGCGCAGGGCGTAGAAGTGCCACTCGCTGCGGATGAAGATCATCAGCGCGGTGGCGATGCCCCAGGAGATCATGATCCGGGCGATCCAGCGCCGCGCCCCGACCCGGTAGAGGAACAGGTTCGAGGGCACCTCGAAGATCACGTAGCCGACCACGAACATGCTCGCGCCGAGTCCGTAGGCGACGTTGCTGAAGCCGAGGTCGCTCTGGAGCTGGAACTTGGCGAAGCTGATGTTGATGCGGTCGAAGAACGCGAACATGTAGCAGATCATGATCAGCGGCATGAGCCGCCACGCGACCTTGCGGACGACGCCGGTCTCCGTCACCGCGCCGGTCTCGGCGGCGGCCGGCGACCCGGACAGGGCTGCAATCATGGTTTCCTCCGTGGTGTGTTCTTGAGGGACGTGTCTTGGGCGGTGCCGCCTTCGGACGGGCGGCTTTCCGCGAAGTCAGGTTCGGGCGCAGCTCACGGCACACGACGGCGATGCCGCCTTCGCCGGACGAGGCGCGGGTCCCCTCTCCCGTTCGGGAGAGGGACAGGGTGAGGGATCAGGTCTGTCCGGATGAGAAGCGTCCTGCCGGCACGTCGACGGTGTGCCACATCCGGAGAGTTCTCATCCCTCACCCCGACCCTCTCCCGTTCGGGAGAGGGAGCGCGTCGCGTCCGACGCGTGGGGCGGGCCATTGTAAGGCCGCCCCTCTCCGTCTCCGGCTCAGGCCGCCCGGGCGGGGGCCGGATGCAGGTCGCAGGGCCGTCCGGCCTTGGCGACCTGGCCGGGCACGTCGTGGCCGACGAGGCGCGGCAGGTCGCGCGACAGGCCGATCAGCGCCGGGAGGTCGAGGCCCGTCGGCACGCCCATCTCGTGGGCCATGCTGACGAGATCCTCGGTGCAGATGTTGCCGGTGGCGCCGGGCGCGAACGGGCAGCCGCCCAGGCCGCCGAGCGCCGCGTCGAAGCGCCGGGCGCCCGCGTCGTAGGCCGCCAGCACGTTGGCGAGGCCGAGGCCGCGGGTGTTGTGGAAGTGGAGCGTCAGGCGGCCGGGACCGACCAGGGGCAGGACCCGCGCGACGAGGCGGCTCACCTGCCGGGGATTGGCCATGCCGGTCGTGTCGGCCAGCGTCACGCCGTCGACGCCCAGCGACAGGTAGCGCTCCACCTGCGCGACGACCGTGTCGGCGGGCTGGTCGCCCTCGAACGGGCAGCCGAAAGCCGTCGCCACCGTGGCGTTGGTGCTGACGGGGGCGCCGCGCACCGAATCCATGATCCGCGCGAAGCCGGCGATCGAGTCGGCCGGACTCATGCCCATGTTGGCGCGGTTGTGGGTCTCGCTCACAGAGGCGACGAGGTTGATCTCGTCGACCCTGGCGGCGAGCGCCCGCTCGGCGCCCTTCGGGTTCGGCACCAGGGCGACGTAGACGGTCCCGGGCCGGCGCCGGATCCCGGAAAAGACCTCGGCCGCGTCGGCGAGGGCCGGCACCGCCTTCGGCGAGACGAAGGACGAGACCTCGATCCGGCTGAAGCCGGCCTCCGAGAGCGCGTCGATCAGGCGGATCTTCTCCGGGGTCGGCACGAAGACCGGCTCGATCTGGAAGCCGTCCCGGGTCGCGACCTCCTGGACGATCAGCGCGTCGCCGCTCATGCCACCGCTCCCTTCTCGCGCAGCGCGGCGATGCGCGCCGGGTCGAGACCGAGCTCGGCGAGCACGGAATCGGTGTGGGCGCCGAGGGCCGGCCCCTGCCAGCGGACTTCGCCAGGCGTGTCGGAGAGCTTCGGCACGATGCCGGGCATCTTCACGGCCGTCCCGCCGGGCAGCTCCGCCTGCAGGATCATGTCGCGCGCCTGATAATGCGGATCGGCCACGATGTCGGCGACCGAGTAGATGCGGCCGGCGGGCACGTCGGCGGCGTCGAGGACGGCGAGCGCCTCCTCCACACTCTTCGTCTTCGACCAGTCGGCGATGGTGCCGTCCAGCATGGCCGACTGCTTGGAGCGGCCCTCGTTGTTGCGCAGGGCCGGGTCGTCCGCGAGGTCGGGACGGCCGATCGCCGTCATCAGGCGGCGGAAGATCGGGTCGCTGTTGCCGGCGATGACCACGTAGCCGCCGTCCCGCGTCGGGTAGGTGTTCGACGGGGTGATGCCCGGCAGGGCGCCGCCGGTGCGGGTGCGGACCTCGCCCAGCAGGTCGTACTCCGGGACGAGGCTCTCCATGACGTTGAACACGCTCTCGACGAGGGAGACGTCGATCACCTGACCGGCGCCCTGCCCGGTCTTCACGCGCAGCAGGGCCATCAGCGCGCCGATGACGCCGTGGAGCGAGGCCAGGGTGTCGCCGATGCTGACGCCGACCCGGGCCGGCGGGGAATCCGGGCTGCCGGTGGTGAAGCGGATGCCGCCCATCGACTCGCCGATGGCCCCGAAGCCGGGCCGGTCGCGGTAGGGGCCGGTCTGGCCGTAGCCCGAGATCCGGACCATCACGAGGTTCGGGTTGAGGGCGGAGAGCACGTCCCAGCCGAGGCCGAGCTTCTCCAGGCCGCCGGGACGGAAGTTCTCGACCACCACGTCGGCGCTCGCGGCGAGCTGCTTGACGATGTCGAGCCCCTCGGGCGACTTCAGATTGACGGCGATCGACTTCTTGTTGCGCGACTGCAGGTACCACCAGAGCGAGGTGCCCTCGTGCATCTTGCGCCACTTCCGGAGCGGGTCGCCCTCGCCCGGGGCCTCGACCTTGATCACCTCGGCGCCGAACTCGGCCATCAGCCGCGTCGCGAAGGGCGCGGCGATCAGCTGACCGAGCTCGAGAACGCGGATACCGCTGAGCGGACCGGACACGGCTTTCCTCCATCGTTTGTTGCCCCGGAGATAGGGCCCTTCCGGTGGCCAAGTCCAAACGCCATGCACCACCGTGCGTTCGCCGCCGGAGAACGCACGCTCAGCGACCGGCAGCCCGGAGATGCTCCAGCAGGAGCGCCGCCGCGGGCGGCAGGGCGCCCGGGCGGACCACGAGGCGCAGCGTGCGCTGCGCCCAGGGATCGGTGAGCGGCACCGCCGTGAGGCGCATCGGCGGCCCGAGCAGGGCGTAGACGCGCTCCGGCACGGTGCCGAGCCCCAGGCCGACCTGCGCCATGCGGCAGATCGCGTCGAAGCTCGGCACGTGCATCCGCAGCCGCAGCGGCCGGCCGAGGCGCCGGGCCTCGTCGCGCAGGGCGGCGTAGATCGAGCTCTCCGCGTGCAGCCCGACATGGTCGTAGTCGAGGCTGTCGGCCAGCGCGACGGCGCCGCGGCCGCTCAGGGGATGCCCGGCCGGCATCACCAGGACGAGGCGGTCGCTCCGGTACGGGTAGGCGGTGAGGCCGCGGGTGTCGGTGTTGTCCGCGCAGAGGCCGAGATCGGCGAAGCCCTCCTCGACGCCGGCGACGACGCCGCCGCTCGGGCGCTCCTCGAGGTCGACCCGGATCCCGTCCTGCGCGGCCAGGAAGGCCTGCAGGTCCTCGGGCAGGAACTCCACGATGGCCGAGAGGTTGGCGAGCACCCGCACGAAGCCGCGCACGCCCCGGGCGTGCTCGGCGAGTTCCAGGGCGATCTGCTCGGCGCTCGCCAGCATCCGGCGCGTGTGGTGCAGCAGGGTCTCGCCGGCCGGCGTGAGCCGCATGCCGCGCGGCTCGCGGGTGAGCAAGGTGCAGCCCAGCGCGTGCTCCAGTTCGGCGAGGCGCTTGCTGACCGCCGAGGGCGCGATCGCCGCGCGGCGGGCCGCGCCGTTCAGCGTCCCCTCCGCGCAGATGGCCGCGAACAGCCGGAGCGTCTTCAGGTCGAGGCGGCTGAGGGTCGCGGCCGCGGGCAGGTCGGCGGACATCCGGCGGCGCGGTGCGGGCGGGCCGTCAGTCGCGGGAGCCGACCGGCTGGCCGTAGGTGCCGAGGCCGGCCTTGGCCCCCTCGCGGTTGACGAGGCCGAACCGCAGCACCGCCTGCTCCAGGTAGTCGATCGCGTCGACGAGATGGGCGCGCGCCTCGGCGATGCTCTCGTCCCCCTCCTCGACCGGCGTCTCGGCGAGCTTCACGGCGGCGATCAGGACGCGGTCGCGCTCGTCCTCGATCCGCGGATCGCGGGCGAGGTGGCCCCGGACGCGGGCGTCGAACGTCTCGATGACCGACCAGGGCAGCGCGTCCTTGCCGGCCGGCGCCCGGTACGCCCGGGCGTGGCGCCGCGCGTCGGCGCTGGCGGCCCTGACATGGTCGGCGAGTGCTGCATCCATTCCCGGCCTCCGCGGCGCCGCGCCGATCCTCGGCTCGAGGGTCCGAACGTCCGCCGGCGCGGTCCGTTGCCGACGCCTTAGCGGGCCGCGGCACAAACCTTCAAGGCCGGGCGAGCCGGGGCCTTACCTTGGCGGTTCCGGCCCTTATCTCTCGGACTCGTGATCAAGCGGCCGAGTCTCGGCCGGCAGATGGGGGACGATATGGGAACGACGCTGACGGCCGGCGCGGTGCGCCGGACATCGCCCGCGGCGCGCCTCCTCGGCGTGCTCTCGGTGATCCTGGTGGCCGCGGGTCTCTCCGGCTGCGGGGCGGTCAACCGGGTGCCGACGCTGCAGGAGCAGGCCAAATCCTCGTGGAGCGAGGTGCAGAACCAGTACCAGCGCCGGGCCGACCTGATCCCCAACCTCGTCGAGACCGTGAAGGGCTACGCCCAGCAGGAGAAGGACGTGCTGATCGGCGTCACCGAGGCGCGCGCCAAGGCGTCCAGCGTGAAGGTCGACGCCTCCACGGTCAGCGATCCGCAGAAGTTCAAGGAGTACCAGGACGCCCAGAACCAGCTCTCGGGCGCGCTCGGACGCCTGCTGGTGACGGTGGAGAAGTACCCCGACCTCAAGTCGAACCAGAACTTCCTCGCCCTGCAATCCCAGCTGGAGGGCACCGAGAACCGCATCGCGGTCGCGCGGCGCGACTACATCACGGCCGTGCAGGCCTACAACACCGAGGTGCGCACGATCCCGGGCCGCTGGATCGCGGCGATCCTGTATCCCGACGCCAAGCCGATGGAGACCTTCACGGCGACGCCGAACGCCGACCGGCCGCCGAACGTGAAGTTCTAGGGTGGCGCATATGGGCCGGACCGTGTGCCGGGCCATGCCCGTCCGGGGGCGGCACGCCCTGTCGCTCGCCGTCCTGGCAGCCTGCCTGACGATCACCGCGATCGGAGCGCTGGCGGCCGAGCTGACCTTCCCGGCGCTGACCGGCCGCGTGGTCGACGCGGCCGGCATCCTGACGCCGGAGCAGCGCGGCACCCTCGAGGCCAAGCTCAAGGCCCACGAGGACAAGACCTCGGACCAGGTGGTCGTCGCCACGGTGCCGAACCTGCAGGGCACGACCGTCGAGGACTACGCCAACCGCCTGTTCCGGGACTGGAAGCTCGGGCAGGCCAAGACCGACAACGGCGTCCTGCTGCTGGTGGCGCCGAGCGAGCGGAAGGTCCGGATCGAGGTCGGCTACGGCCTGGAGGGGGCGCTGACCGACGCCCTGTCCAAGGTGATCATCGCGGGCGCCATCACGCCGCGCTTCAAGACCGGCGACTATTTCGGCGGCCTCGACGCCGGCGTCGACGGCATCCTGTCGATCCTGGCCGGCGACGCGCAGGAGTGGCAGCGCAAGCCGCAGGTGCGGGCCGACGAGGTCGATCCCGCCCAGGTGGCGGTCTTCGTCGCCCTGTTCCTGATCGTGCTCTTCGTCGCGTGGCGCATGAGCCGGGGCGGCCGGTCGAGGCCCGGCGGCCTCGTCATCCTGCCGGGGCCCGGCTCGGGCGGGTGGGGCGGCGGCTTCTCGGACGGCGGCTCGGGCGGCTCCTCGGGCGGTTTCGACGGTGGATTTTCCGGCGGCGGCGGCTCGTCGGGCGGCGGAGGGGCCTCCGGTGACTGGTAGACGCGCGGCCGTGCTGACTCCGGAGGCGCGGGACCGGCTCGCCCGCGCGGTCGGGCACGCGGAGGCCGGGACCTCCGGCGAGATCGTCGTGATGGTGAGCCGGCGCGCCGGCGCCTACCGCTCGATCGTGCTGCTCACCGCGCTCGTCGCGGCGCTGGTCCTGCCCTGGCCGCTGATCGCCCTGACCGCCTGGACCGCCGCGTCGATCCTGCTGGCGCAGGCGGGCGTCGTGGCGGCGATCCTGGTGGCGAGCCAGAACGAGCGGCTGCGCATGGCCCTGGTGCCGCGCCGCCTGCGCCGCGCCCGCGCCCGCGAGGCGGCCCGGCGGGCCTTCTGGTCGCGCGGCCTGAGCCTGACGCGCCGGCGCACCGGGGTCCTGCTCTACCTGTCGCTCGCCGAGCGGCACGCCGAGATCGTCAGCGACCTCGGCGTCCTGCGGGAGATCCCGCCGGCCGCCTGGGACGGGATCCTCGCCGAGCTGATGCCGGCCCTCGGGCGCGGCGCGATCGAGGACGGCCTGACGACGGCGGTCGCGCGCGTCGGAGCCTGCCTGGCGGAGCATCTCCCGGCGGGTCCGGGCGACCCCGACGAGCTGCCGAACCGGGTCGTCGTGGTCGACTGACGGCGCCCCGACCGTCGCGGCCGGGTGCCGTCAGCCATCGTCCGGACGGAGGACGCGCCGCGTGCCGGCGGCACGCACGATGGCTGTGGCCTGTGACACTCCGATATTGCGTCGGACTTCAACCGGATGCCATGGTGCGGCGCCGCACGAAGCACCCTCCGGTTGTGTAACTGCGCTGGACCGGCCGCGATTTCCCCTGTGAGTCCGGCGCGCCGGGGGCCACGGGGCGCCCGCGGATGAAGGCGTCGGCACCCGAGCAGGGGCGACGCCGGCCCGACCGGCGGCGCTCGAGGAGGCCGTGATGAAGATCCTGATCGCCGCGACGCCGCTCACCGGCCACGTGAATCCGCTCCTCGCCATCGGGCGGACGGCGGCCGCCCGGGGCGACGACGTCCTCGTGCTCACCGACCCGACCTTCCGGCCGAAGGTCGAGGCGGCGGGCCTGCGCTTCACGCCCTACGCCGACGATCACGCGGCCGAGTACCGCGAGACCGACCTGCCGGCCGGCCCGGAGCGCTATCGCCGCGAGTTCGAGCGCCGGTTCGTGGATCCCATGCCGGTCCAGGCCGCCGCCCTGCGGGCGCTGATCGCGGCCGAGGCCCCCGACGTAATCCTGGCCGGCAGCATGTTCCTGGGCGCGCTGCCGCTACTCCTCGACAGCGCGCCGCGGCCGCCGATCGTGACCGTCAACGTCAGCATCCTGTTCCTCGACCGGCCCGACCACGCCCCCGTGGGCCTCGGCCTGCCACCGGCCCGCGACCGGGACGACCTGGTCCGCTACGCCACCCTGAAGGCCGGCATGGATGCGGCCTTCGTCAACCCGGTCCGGGCCTACACGGACGCGAAGCTCGCGGCGCTCGGCCTGCCGCCCCTGCCGGCCTCCCTGCCCCACTCCATCGTGATCCTGCCGGACCTGTTCCTGCAGCCGACCGTGCCGGGCTTCGAGTACGATTACGGCACCCTGCCGCCGGGCCTGCGCTTCATCGGCCTGCTCCAGCCGCCGACGCCGCCCGCGCCGCTGCCGGAGTGGTGGCCGGCGCTGGAGGCGGCGAACGCGGCGGGCCGGCCCGTCGTGCTGGTCACCCAGGGCACGCTGGCCAACGCGGATCTCGGCGAGCTGGTCGAGCCGACCCTGACCGCCCTGGCCGACCGGGACGATCTGCTGGTCCTGGCCACCACCGGCGGTCGGCCCGTGGACGCGCTGGCGGTTCCGGTCCCGGCCAATGCCCGGGTGTCGTGCTTCCTGCCGTTCCGCGAATTGCTGCCGCGGGTGAGCGTGCTCGTGACCAACGGCGGCTACGGGAGCGTCTCGCAGGCGCTCGCCGCCGGGGTGCCGATCGTCTCGGCCGGCCTGACGGAGGACAAGGCGGAGGTGAACGCGCGCATCGGCTGGTCCGGCGTCGGGATCAACCTCGGAACCAACGCGCCGACCCCGGAGGCGGTCGGCGCCGCGGTGGCGCGCGTGCTCGACGAGCCCGACTTCCGCGCGCGCGCCGGCGCGATGCGGGACGCCTTCGCGGCGCGGGACGCCATGGCGTCGATCCTGACCGCGGTGGACGATCTCGCGCGCGCCCGGGGCAAGGCCGATAACGGGGCCGCGCGCCCGCTCGCGAGGTCGGCATGAAGCCGGCCTCCGACACCGCGGCGCTCCGGGTCGTCGTGGATCTCAACCGCTGCCAGGGCTACGCCCAGTGCTGCTACGCCGCGCCGGACGCCTTCGCGCTCCGCGGCCACGAGATCCTGTTCTACGATCCCGCGCCGCCGGCCGAGCGGCGCGGCGCCATCGAGCGGGCGCTGCAGGCCTGCCCGGTCCGCGCCATCAGCCTCCAGGCCGGCCCGGACGACGGGGGCGCGCCGTGACTCCCGAACCCGCCGGCATCGTCGTGGTCGGGGCCTCCCTCGCCGGCCTGCGCGGTGCCGAGGCGCTGCGGCGGGGCGGCTACGACGGGCCGCTCACCCTGGTCGGCGCCGAGCCGCACCGCCCCTACGACCGCCCGCCCCTGTCGAAGCACGTGCTCGCCGGGGAGCTCGCCGCCGACGCGACCCGGCTGCCAGAACTGGCCGAGCTCCGCGCCCGCTGGCGTCTCGGGAGCCCGGCCGTCGCCCTCGACCGGGCGGCCCGCACGCTCCGGCTCGCCGACGGGTCGACGCTCGCCTACGAGTCCCTGCTCATCGCCACCGGCGCCGAGGCCCGGCCCTGGCCGGCCGAGACCGGTGGCGGGCTCGCCGGCATCTTCACCCTGCGCGGGCGCGACGACGCGGCCGCCCTGCGGGACGCCCTGGTGGCGCGCCCGCGGCAGGTGCTGATCGTGGGCGGCGGCCTGATCGGCTGCGAGGCGGCCTCCTGCCTGTGCGATCTGGGCCTGCCCGTGACCCTGGTCGACCCGAACGCCGCGCCCCTGGCCCGGGGTCTCGGGACCTTCGTCGGCAGCGTGATCGCCGAGTGCGTGCGCGCGTCCGGCGCCACGTTCCGTCCCGGCGCGACGGTGCGGGCGTTCGAGGGCGACGCGTCCGGGCACATCGCCCGGGCCCGCCTGGCGGACGGCAGCACCATCGAGACCAACCTGGTCATCGTCGCCCTGGGGGCGACCCGGGCGACGGGCTGGCTGCGGGGTGCGGGCCTGCGCGCGGATGCCAGCGGCGTGACCTGCGACGCGGCCTGCCGGGTCCTCGACGCCGACGGGGTGCCCTGCCCGGACATCTACGCCGCGGGCGACGTCGCCCGGTGGCCGATCCCGCTCTACGGCAACCGCCTGATCGCCGTGGAGCACTGGGGCAACGCCGTCGAGCAGGCCGCCCACGCCGCGCGCAACATGCTGGCCGGGCCCGGCGACCAGCGCCCCTACGGTCACCTGCCGGCCTTCTGGTCGAGCCAGTTCGGGATCAACATCAAGCTGGTCGGCCTCCCCGAAGGGGCCGATTCCGTGGCGGTGGTGCAGGGTTCGCGGGCCTCCCGGCGCTTCCTCGCCGTGTACGGCCGCGCCGGGCGCAGCATCGCGGCCGTCTCGTTCGATCAGGCCCGCTGGCTGCCGGCCTACGCGGAGGCGATCACGGCCGGCGATCCGTTCCCGCCGATCACCGACGCCACCGACCGGCCGCGCGTCGAGATGGCGGTCCCGGGCTTCCCGCCGCACCGAGCCGCCCGGGCGCGGCCTTCCGCCGAGACCGTCCATGTCTGACGACGCGCTGTTCGCCGCCGTGATGGATCCGGCCAACCGGGCCGACCCGTACCCGCTCTATCGACGGATGCGGCAGCAGCCGGTCTCGCGCCAGCGCGACGGCAGCTACGTCGTCTCCACGCACGCGGCGATCCGCAGCCTGCTGTTCGACCCGCGGCTCAGCTCCGAGGACCTGCCGCCGCCCCGGCGGCCCCGCACCGGCAACCCGCTCAAGGACCTGATCCTCAACCCGATCAAGAACCGCATCAGCGCCACGCACCGCCCGTTCATCTTCCGCGACCCCCCGGACCACGACCGCCTGCGCAGCCTGGTGATGCGGGAATTCTCGATCGCGCGGGTGCAGGCGCTGCGGCCGCGGATCGCCCGGGAGGTGGACGGCCTGATCGACGCGTGCCGGGAGCGGCGGGAGGTCTGCCTCGTGAGCGACCTGTCCTACCCGCTGCCGGTGACGGTGATCTGCGAGCTGCTCGGCGTGCCGCGCGCGGACGAGCCGCGGTTCCAGGCCTGGGCGACGCAGCTCGCCACCGCCGTGGAGCCGGACGCGCGCCACGACGACGGGACCCGGCGCCAGATCGTCGGCGCCTTCGACGAGATCGCCGCCTACATGCGCGACCTCATCCGCGAGAAGCGCCGCCGCCCGGCGGACGACATGCTGAGCGGCCTCGCCGCCCCCGGCCCGGACGGCCGGAAGCAGATGAGCGACTTCGACCTGCTGTCGACGGCGGTCCTGCTGCTGGTCGCGGGTCACGAGACCACCGTGAACCTCATCACCAACGCCATGCTGACCCTGCTCCGGCATCCCGCGGAGCTGGAGCGGCTCAAGGCCGATCCCGAGCGGGCCCCGCGGCTGATCGAGGAGGTCCTGCGCTACGAGCCGCCGGTGCATTTCCGGACCCGCAAGGCCCTCGGCGCGATCGCGGTGGCCGGCGAGATGATTCCCAAGGGCGCGCCCGTCATCCTGATGTTCGCGGCCGCGAACCGCGATCCCGACCGGTTCGCGGCGCCCGACCGTTTCGATCCCGACCGGGGCGACATCGAGCATTTCGGCTTCGGCGGGGGCCTGCACTACTGCGTCGGCGCACCCCTGGCGCGGCTCGAGGCCGAGATCGCCCTGATTGCGCTCAGCCGCCGCCTCGTCGCCCCGCGGCTCGCGGTCGATCCGCCGCCCTACCGGCCGGGCGCGTCGCTCCGGGGGCCCGAGCAGCTGCGGATCGGCATCGACGGCGTCGCCTGACCCTGGCCGTGCCCGCGCGACTCGTGAAGCGGCGGTAAACGGGTCTGTTTCACGTGAAACATTCGTAAACCCCTTCGCCCCGAGGCGGGGCGCGCCGCCGCCGGAACTTGGCCGTGCCGAAGCGGGCTTTACGGGAGAACGGCCGAGTTGGCCGCGACCCCGAGAGCTTCCGGAGACACGACGCATGAAGGCACTGTGCTGGCACGGCCGCAACGACATCCGCTGCGACACGGTCCCAGATCCGGTCATCGAGGATTCCCGCGACGTCATCATCAAGGTCACGAGCTGCGCGATCTGCGGCTCGGACCTGCACCTGATGGACGGCCTGATGCCGACCATGAAGAGCGGCGACGTCCTCGGCCACGAGTTCATGGGCGAGGTCGTCGAGGTCGGACAGGGCTTCACCAAGTTCAAGAAGGGCGACCGGATCGTCGTGCCCTTCAACATCAATTGCGGCGCGTGCCGCCAGTGCAAGCTCGGCAACTACTCGGTCTGCGAGCGCTCGAACCGCAACGCCGAGATGGCGGCCGCGCAGTTCGGCTACACGACGGCCGGCCTGTTCGGCTACTCGCACCTCACCGGCGGCTACGCGGGCGGTCAGGCCGAGTACGTGCGCGTGCCCATGGCGGACGTCGCGCCCATGAAGGTGCCGGACGGCATGGACGACGAGTCCGTCCTGTTCCTCACCGACATCCTGCCGACCGGCTGGCAGGGCGCGGAGCACTGCGAGATCCGGGGCGGCGAGACGATCGCGGTCTGGGGCACCGGCCCTGTCGGCATCTTCGCGATCCAGTCGGCGAAGATCATGGGAGCCGAGCGGATCATCGCCATCGAGACCGTGCCCGAGCGGATCGCCCTCGCCCGCAAGGCCGGCGCCACCGACGTCATCGACTTCATGAACGAGGACGTGTTCGAGCGGATCAAGGAGATCACCAAGGGCCAGGGCGCCGACGGCGTGATCGACTGCGTCGGCATGGAGGCGAGCGCCGGCCACGGCGGCCTCACCGGCATGCTGTCGACGGTGCAGGAGAAGCTCACCGCCACCGAGCGGCCCTACGCGCTGGCCGAGGCCATCAAGGCGGTCCGACCCTGCGGGATCGTCTCGGTGCCCGGCGTCTACGGCGGGCCGATCCCGGTCAACATGGGCTCGATCGTCCAGAAGGGCCTGACCCTCAAGAGCGGCCAGACCCACGTGAAGCGCTACCTCGAGCCGCTGACCAAGCTGATCCAGGAGGGCAAGATCGACATGACCTCCCTGATCACACACCGCTCGCAGAACCTCGCGGAGGGGCCAGACCTCTACAAGACCTTCCGCGACAAGAAGGACGGCTGCGTGAAGGTGGTGTTCCACCTGAACTGAGGCGACGGCGCCCCGGCCACGGACCGGCCGGGGCATTCCCTCCGCCCGGCTGGTCGCGGCGTCCCGGACGCGTGTAGAGCCGGCGCCGTGCTCACCAACCGTCCGGGACATCCATGTGCAACCTCTACAGCCTGCGGACCGGCCCTGCGGACCTGCGCCGGGCCTTCGGGATCGCGGAGGATCGCACCGGAAACCTTCCGCTGTTGCCGGCTATCTTTCCCGATCAGCTGGCGCCGGTGGTCCTGAACGGCGCGACCGGCCGGGACCTCGCGATGATGCGCTGGGGCATGCCGGGGCCCAAGGCGTTCGGCGAGCATCCGATCACCAACGTGCGCAACGTCGCGAGCCCGCACTGGCGGCCCTGGCTCGGGGTCGCCCATCGCTGCCTCGTGCCGGTCAACGCCTTCAGCGAGTACGCCGACACGAAGCCGCGCAAGACGCCGGTCTGGTTCGCCCTCGACGAGGACCGGCCGCTCTTCGCCTTCGCGGGGATCTGGCGGCCCTGGACCGGCGTGCGGGGCACGAAGCGCGAGAACCCCGACCGGGTCGCCGAGGAGCACCGGCTCTTCGCCTTCCTGACCACGGAGGCGAACGGCGTCGTCGGGCCGGTCCATCCCAAGGCGATGCCGGTCCTGCTCACGAAGCCGGAGGAGTGGGCGACCTGGCTGGAGGCGCCGACCGCGGAGGCGCTGCGGCTCCAGCGCCCGCTCCCGGACGCCGCGATGCGCGAGGTCGCCCGCGGCGCCCGGTCGGACGGGCCGGAGGCCGAACCCGAGGCGTAGGCGGCGCCAGGGCCGTTCCCGATCGTGTTGCGACGATTTGGAAGGACGATGACTCCGGTTGAGATAGCCGCGCCAGGCCCCCTCTCCCGTGCGGGAGAGGGTTGGGGTGAGGGATCAGGTCCTTCCGGATCAGTCGCATCCCTCACCCTGTCCCTCTCCCGTGCGGGAGAGGGGACCCGCGCCTCGCTCGGCACGGACACGGCGATCGCCCCCGTCCCGACCCGATCGGGAACGGCGCTAGCCGCCGGCCGGCTCACCCGAGGCCCCGTTGGGCGCGGCCGACCAGCCGCGGGCCCGCCAGCGCGCCACCACGGCGGCGTTGAGCCGGGCGATGCGCGCCCGGTGCGCCTCCCAGAACGACAGCGGCCTCGCCGGAACGGCGGCGACGCGCGTCCGGTGGACGGGGCCCGCCGGCCGCGCGGCGAGGCGGTCCGGCGCGGCCGCGCGGGCGCTCGCCCGGACAGCGCGCGCCTCCGGGTCGCCGAGGATCGCCTGGGCGCGGGCGCAGTAGAGCTGCGACAGGGGCGACATCGACTCGGCGCCGTGGCCGGCCCGGTACTTCATCAGCGCGCGGCAGAGGTCGCCGTCGGCCCGGCGCCAGGCCTCGGCGAGGTAGCGGACGCCGTAGCGGACGTTGATCTCCGGCGACGCCAGCTCGGCGACCGTGCCGCGGAAGCCGAGCATCGCCGCGGTGGTCGGGCGGACCTGCATCAGCCCGACCTCGCCGACGCTGCCGACCACGGTGGGATCGTAGCCGCTCTCGATCCGCGCGACGGCGTCGGCGACCGCGAGGGGCAGGCCGGTGCCGGCGGTCTCGCGGGCGATGAGCGGCAGGAAGCGGGCGCGCGCGTCGGCGGCGACCGGTGCGGCCGCGGGCGCGGGCGGGACGGGCGGCAGCGAGGCCATGCCGACGGCGTGCACCGCCAGGAAGGTGGCGGGCCGGGCCTGCGCGGGGGCGGCGCAGGCCAGCAGCAGGAGTAGCAACGGAGCGCGCATCGGCCGCCACGGAGAGGAACCGGGACCTGTCTATCCCGGCCGCCTCAACGAAGCCTTTCGCCGGCGCGCGCCTACTGGATGGGGCCGCGGTCCCGCGCCTGCAGCAGCCGCAGGGCCTCACCCAGGACCGCGTGGAGGTCGGCCGCGCCCTGCGGGCTCAGCGGCAGGCCGACCCGCTGCCCGTGGATCGTGTCGAGGACCAGCATGGCGAGATCCTCGCCGATCAGCAGGTTGGATCCGGGCAGGCAGAGCGGCAGGACGAAATCGCCCTCGACCTCGCCGAGGGCGTCGACCGCGTCCGCGGGCCGGAAGGGCGGTTTCCGATCGGTCATCGCTCCCCTCCTCGCATGTCTCCGGGTGCGGTCTCCGGCGCCGCGGCTCAGCCGCGCTCCGGCATCCGCACCGACCGCACCGTGAGCGTGTCGATCTCCAGCGAGCCGACCTCCAGGGCGCCGACCCGGGCGCGGCCCACCGAGAGGCGGCCGATCGCGAAGGCGCCGACCGCCACGACGCCGAGGGCCGCGGCCCCGAGGGCCAGCGCGCCCAGGGCCGACGCCCCGATCGCCCCCGCGCCGACGGCGCCCGATCCCAGGATTGCTGTGTCGGGGGACGGAATCACCCCCGTCCCGTCGGGGCGGCTCTCCGTCTCCGGGACCCTCGAACGCGACATGCGGCTTCCTCTCCGAGCGGGCGATGGCGGAGCCAGCTATACCCGACGTTAACCGCGTTTTCACGCCGCCCGGGCACGATGGCGTCGATCCCGGCCGGCCCGGACCGCGCGTCCGCCGCCAGAGAGGACGTCGCCCGTGCAGCACCTGTTCCAGGCCGTCGCGATCTTCGCGTTCGGCTGCCTGCTGATCCATGCCGGTCGCGCCTACGCCCGGGCGACCACGCTCCTGCTCTCCGCGACCGCGCTGATGCTCAGCGTGACCCTCGGCACCGTGCTCTGGCAGCGGATCGGCGTCCCGGGGCGCTCCGTCGCGGCCGGCCCGTCCTACACGGTGGCGCTCGGCCAGCCCGCTCAGGAGAGCCGGGCCCGGTAGGACCCGGCGATCGTCGCCTCGGCCTCCGCCACGTCGGCCGCCGCGGTCCGGCCGGACCGGATGCGGCCGGGGCTCGGGAACGTGTCGCGCGCGACGCGCCGGTCGAGCGGCATCAGGGCCAGACGCGGATCGCCACCGGGCGGCGCAGCAGGTCGCGGTCGGAGGTGATCGTGCAGCCCTCGGTGCGCAGGCTCGCGTAGGTCAGGAGCGCCCGGTCGCCGACATCGTCGAAATTGCGGCCCCGCGCGTCCGGGTCGAGGAGCGACGGGTAGGCCAGGAGCGGCGCCGTCGCCGCGCAGGGGTCTTCGTAGAGGGTCGCGCCCTCGAGGAGCAGGCGCGGGCTGTCCCAGGTGATCAGGTCCCGGGAGGTCGTCCAGTAGAAGCCGGACCGGGGAAAGCCCTCCCCCGCCTTCGCCATGAACACGGCGATCCAGGCGCCCGTGCCGCGGTGCCGGACGACGGCGCCGACCGGGCCCGGGAACGGCCCGACCGGCCGGCAGGTGGCCGTGTTCGGGCGGGCGGCGCGGTAGGGATCCGGGAAGGCGGCGGTGAAGCCGGTGCCGGTCCAGGCCCGCCAGCGGGTCGGGTCGGCCGGGTCGTCGCTGCGGAACAGGCAGACCCCCGCCTCCTGATCGCTGCCCGGTCGGGTCCAGCCGGTCGTCGAGGCGAGGAAGTAGCGCCACGTCCCGTCGGCCACGATATTCGACGGGTTGAAGAAGCCGCGGTGGCGGCCCTGGTCGACCTCCTGCCGGAACGGCGCCCCGGCGACCACGGCGGGCGGGCTCTGCCGCCGGAAGCTGCGGCCGCCATCCGTCGAGGCGGCGGCCGTGATCGTGTTGTACCAGCAGGCCATGTAGTTGGCGGCCGGGCAGCGGCCGGGATGCTCGTTCGCCTGGTACTCGTGGTGGAGGAGCGCGGCCACGCGGGTCCCGTCCTCGGTCCAGGTCGCGGTGATCCAGGAGCGGTCGTCGTAGGCCGCGGGATCGGGCTTCTCGCCCGAATCGAGCACCACCGCGCAGTCGAGCTTGAGATGGCCGAGGTCGGGGCCGCGCAGCGCCCGGTTGCGGTAGTGCATCCCGTAGAGCGCCACCGAGCCCGACGCGTCCCGGAAGGCGCGCGCCGGCGCATCGGGCACGTCGGCGCCGTCGCAGGCGTCGCGCCCCGCCTTGAAGACGAGCGCGGGCGGCCCGACCAGGGTCAGGGCCGAGAGCGGCGGCTCCGGCGCGGCCGCGGCTCTGTGCGGGAGGAGCGGCAAGAGCGCCAGGAGGAGCGCCAGGAGGAGCGCCGGGAGGATCCGCCGCGCGGCCGCTCCGGCTCCGAGGCGGCACGCGGCGCGCGCTCGTCCGGCGATCCGATCCGCCCAACCCATGGTCGCCACTCGGCTGCGTCCCGGCCGCGCCTGGACAAACAGGCGGAGATTCGCTTGAGAACCATTACAGAGTGCTTGCCGCCGACCGGACCCGCGCGGCCCGACCGAAAGTCATCCATGGTTCTCCTGATCCTCGGGCTGGTGCTGTTCCTCGGCACGCACGCCTTCTCGATGGCCCGCACCCGGCGCGCCGCGATCGTCGGCCGGATCGGCGAGGGCCGCTACAAGCTCGGCTACACCGCCCTGTCGCTGCTCGGGCTCGTGCTGATCGGGATCGGCTTCCACGACTATCGGCTCGCCGGCTACATCCCGGTCTGGGACCCGCCCGTCTGGACACGCCACCTCGCCCTGACGCTGGTCTGGCTCGCCTTCGTGTGCCTCGCGGCCGCCTACCTGCCGGGCCATATCCGCGCCAAGGCCAAGCACCCGATGCTGCTCGCCGTGAAGATCTGGGCGACGGCGCACCTGCTCGCCAACGGCGATCTCGGCTCCATGCTCCTGTTCGGCGGCTTCCTCGCCTGGGCGGTGACCGCCCGGATCAGCGCCAAGCGCCGGGGCCTCGCCCCCGGGGCGGTCGCGGCCCAGCACGGCGGTCCGGCGGCGGCGCCCCTGGGCTGGCGCAACGACGTCCTGGCCCTGGTGGTCGGCACGGCCGCGTGGTTCGTCTTCGCCCGCTACCTGCACTACCCGGTGATCGGCGTTCCGGTCTGGCCGGGCAGCGCGGCCTGAGCCGGCACCCGCGGCGGCACCTGAGACATGGCCTGTCGCCAACCCGGCGCCCGTGTGTTAGGCGCGGGGCCCGAACGAGACGAGGTGGTCCGCTGAAATCATGCGGGCCGGGATAGAATGGCCGAGAACAACGAGTTCCTTCGCGAGGTCGACGAGGATTACCGCCGCGACCGGATCCTCCAGATCTGGAAGCGCTACAGCGGCGTGATCATCGCGCTCGCCGTGCTCGTGGTGGCGGGTGTGGCGGGCTGGCGCTACTGGCAGGCCCAGCAGCGCGCGGCGGCCGAGGTCGCCTCGGTGCAGTTCGACGACGCCAACCGCCTCGCCAAGGACGGCAAGGTCGCGGAGGCCGACAAGGCCTTCGAGACGCTGGAGGCGCAGGGCCCGGCGGGCTACCGGCTGCTCGCCCGGTTCCGGGCGGCGGCCGAGACCGGCAAGCGCGATCCGGCGGCCGGGGCGGCGGAGTTCGACAAGCTCGCCGACGATACCGGCCTCGGCGACGGCCTGCGCGACCTCGCGCGCCTGCGCGCCGCGCTGCTGCGCCTCGACGGGCCGAACCCGGACCCGGCGCTCGCCAACCTCCAGGGCCTCGCCGCCGGGACGCCGTTCCGCCACACCGCCCGCGAGATGCTGGGCCTCGCCGCCCTGAAGAAGGGCGATTACGAGGACGCCAGCCGCTGGTTCGACCAGATCGTGGCCGATCCCGACACGCCGCGGAACCTGCGCGAGCGGATCGAGGTCTACGCGGCGATCGTCGCGGGCGGTCCCGTGACGGTGACCGCCGCCAAGCCCGAGCCCGCCGCGCCGCCCCCGCCGATCACGCGCTGATCCTTCGTCCGGACTGTTTCGAGAACCACCATGGATATGCCGACCGTCGCGATCGTCGGGAGGCCGAACGTCGGCAAGTCGACCCTGTTCAACCGCCTCGTGGGCAAGAAGCTCGCGCTGGTCGACGACCGCCCGGGCGTGACCCGCGACCGGCGCGAGGGCGACGTCGCGTTCGGCGGCCTCGAGTTCCGGGTGATCGACACCGCCGGCCTGGAAGAGGCCGACGCCGCGAGCCTCACCGGCCGGATGCGCATGCAGACCGAGGCGGCGATCCTCGCCGCCGACGTGGTGCTGTTCGTGATCGACGCCCGCGCCGGCGTGCTGCCGGCCGACCAGCCCTTCGCCGAGCTGGTGCGCCGCGCCGGCTGCCCGGTGATCCTGATCGCCAACAAGGCCGAGGGCGGCGCCGGCCTCGCCGGGGCCTACGAGGCCTTCACCCTCGGGCTCGGCGACCCGATCCCGTTCTCCGCCGAGCACGGCGAGGGTCTGGGCGAGCTGCACGAGGCGCTCAAGGGCGCCCTGCCCCAGCGCGACGCGGACGAGGATCCGGACGACGCCCCCGGCGGCCGGGCCCTGAAGGTCGCGATCGTCGGCCGCCCGAATGCCGGCAAGTCGACCCTGATCAACCGCATGCTCGGCGAGGACCGGCTGCTCGTCGGCCCCGAGGCCGGCATCACCCGGGACTCGATCTCCCTGGACTGGGAGTGGCGCGGGCGGCGGATCAAGCTGCACGACACGGCCGGGATGCGCCGCCGCGCCCGGATCGACGACAAGCTGGAGAAGCTCGCGGTCTCGGACGGGTTGCGCGCCGTGCGCTTCGCCGAGGTCGTGGTGGTGCTCCTCGACGCGACGATCCCGTTCGAGAAGCAGGACCTGACGATCGTCGACCTCGTCGAGAGCGAGGGCCGCGCCCTGGTGATCGGCCTCAACAAGTGGGACCTGGTCGCCGACCAGCCGGGCCTGCTCAAGCAGCTGCGCGAGGATTGCACCCGGCTGCTGCCGCAGGTGCGCGGCGTCGCGGTCGTGCCGCTCTCCGGCCTCGCCGGCGACGGCGTCGACAAGCTGATGCAGGCGGTGGTGCAGGCCGCCGAGGTCTGGGACCGGCGCGTCTCCACCTCGCGCATCAACGACTGGCTGAACGAGGCGACCTCCCGCAACCCGCCCCCCGCGGTATCGGGGCGGCGGATCAAGATCCGCTACGCCACCCAGGTGAAGAGCCGGCCGCCCCACTTCGCGCTGTTCGGCAACCAGCTCAACGCCCTGCCGAAATCCTACACGCGCTACCTCGTGAACGGCCTGCGCGAGGCGTTCGACCTGCCGGGCACGCCGATCCGCCTGTCCCTGCGGACCTCGCAGAACCCGTTCGACAAGGGCTGATCCAACCTCCGCTCGTGATGACGGAGGCGATGCGGCAGCCCTGCGCAGCCCTCAGCGCGCCGCGTCGGCGATCCAGTCCACCGCGGCCGCCAGCGCGGCGCGCTCGTCCTGACCCGCGGTGAGCGCGGCCTCGTAGGCCGCGACCTGCCCGTCGGCGCTGGTCCCCTCGGCCACGATCGCCCGGGCGCGGGCCACGTCCGCCGCGCAGCCGAGGGCGTCCGCGTCCTCGGCGACGAGCGTGAGCATCGCCTCCAGCGCCTCGGCGAACGGCACGGCCTCGCCGCGCGCCTCGTCGATCAGGGACGCGGCCACGCCGCTGTGCTGGGCCCGCCAGAGGTTCTCCGAGGCCAGCGCCCGCGAGACGCCGTCGAGGCCGGCGTGGAGCTCCGGCCGGCGCACGCACAGGCGCACGAGGCAGCGGAACAGGGCGGCGATGCAGAGCGAATCGTCGAGGCGCGTGCAGGCGTCGGCGATGCGCAGCTCCAGCGTCGGGAACTTGATGGAGGGGCGCAGCGACCACCACAGGAAGCTCGCGTCCGCGATCGCGCCCGACCGGGTCATGATGGCGACGAACCGCGCGTGGGCGGCGGCGTCGGCGAAGAGTTCCGGCAGGCCGGTGCGCGGCAATTCCCCGAAGACGCTGAGCCGGTAGGCCCGCAGGCCCGTCGCCTCGCCCTGCCAGAACGGCGAGGAGGCCGACAGCGCGAGCAGCAGCGGCTGGAACGGCAGCAGCCGGTTCATCAGGTCGACGCGGGCCTCGGGGTCCGGCACCTCGACGTGGACGTGCATCCCGCAGATCAGCGCCCGCCGCGCCGCGATGCCGACATCCGACAGGATGCCCTTGTAGCGCGCGCCGTCGGTGGCGGTCTGGCGCGACCAGCGGGCGAGGGGGTGCGTGCCGCAGGCCAGCAGCCGCAGGCCGCTCTCGGCGGCGATGCCGGCGAGCTGCCGCCGCTGGCCGCCGAGATTCTCCCGGGCGGCCGCCGCGTCGGTGAGCGGCGGCGTGCAGAGCTCGACCTGCGCGGCGACCAGCTCGCGGCCCGTCTCGGGCAGCTCCGCCTCCACCCGCGCGTGGAACGCGGCGAGGTCGCCCCGCGGCGTCCCGCGGGTCTCGGCATCGGCCAGGAAGTACTCCTCCTCGATGCCGAAGCGGTAGCTCGGGGCGCTCATCGTGGTCTCCGGAAAACGCGACGCGTGCGCGCCAACGCGCCGGATTGCAGGAAGGTGCCGCTCAGGGCGTCCGCAGCGGCCCGCCGACCAGCCAGGCCGGGTCGAACCAGCGGTCGGCCTCGCCGTCGTAGGGCAGGCGCGTGATGTCCCAGTGCTGGATGTACCGCGCGTAGACGTTCCACACCGCGATCCCGCCGCCGACGAAGATCCGCCGCCCGGGATAGCGCTTGAGCACCGCCTCCGGATCCTCGTGGCTGCGGATCACGTCGATGGTGCGGTCCTTGAAGGCGAATTCGGGCACCGAGGCCACCGTCTTCGGCCCGGCGATCAGCACGTGGCCCATGGTCAGGGCGAAGAAGCGCGTGACGTCCTCCACGAAGAGCGGGTCGGTGTTGCCCTCCCAGGGCAGGTGGCCGTTGAGGCCGAGCTGGCCCCGCAGGCCGATCGCGCAGATGCAGCGGACGTCGATCATCGCAAATCCCAAACCCGGCGGGCTCCGCCCGCCACCCGCCGGGGCCGCAGGCCCCGGACCCCTTTACTCGGGCGCGCGGAAACGCAGCACCCGGTCGGTGGGGAAATCGTAGAGCTTCCCGGTCTCGGCCCAGTCCGGCGCGGCGAGCCGCACGAAATGGGGGGCGAGGTCCTCGGGCGTCCGGAGGGTCTCGGGGTCCTCGCCCGGCATGGCCGAGCGGCGCATGCCGGTCCGCAGGGGGCCCGGATTGAGCAGCATGGCCCGGATCGCCGTGGTCTCGTTCTCGGCCGCGTAGGTCCGCACCAGGGCCTCCAGCGCCGCCTTGGAGACCGAGTAGGGTCCCCAGTAGGGCCGGCATTTCGAGGCCGCTCCCGACGAGACGAAGATCGCGCGACCCGCGTCCGACATGCGCAGCAGCGGGTCGAGGGAGCGGATCAGGCGCCAGTTGGCGGTGACGTTCACGTCCATCACCTGCCCCCAGATCTTCGGGGTGATGTGGCCGATCGGCATGAGCGCGCCCAGGATCCCGGCATTGGCGACCAGGATGTCGAGGCGCTTCCAGCGCTCGTTGATCGCCGCGCCGAGGCGGTCGATCGCGTCGTAATCGGCGAGGTCGAACGGCACGAGGGTGGCGCTGGAGCCGGCGGCGCGGATCGCGTCGTCGAGCTCCTCCAGGGCGCCCACGGTCCGGGCCACCGCGATGACGTGCGCGCCGGCCCCGGCCAAAGCCAGGGCGGCGGCGCGCCCGATGCCGCGCGATGCGCCGGTGACGACCGCGACGCGGCCTTCCAGGGTTCTCTGAGACTCAGCCATGGCGAGGACCTAGCGCATTTCCGCGCACAGGGGATGCCCGTTCGCGCGCAACGGCCGGATCCTGTCAGTCGGCCTCGGCCAGCATGGCGAAGCGCTTCGGGCCGGCGATGGACAGGTCGGTCAGGCCGGTCGGGTAGTCGCCCGTGAAGCAGTGGTCGGTGTATTGCGGGCAGGCCGCGTTCCGCGCCTCCTCGCCCATCGCCCGGTAGAGGCCGGGGATCGACAGGAAGGCCAGCGAATCGGCGCCGATATACTTGCGCATGGCCTCGAGATCGTGGGTCGCGGCGAGCAGCTTCTCCCGCTCGGGCGTGTCGATCCCGTAGAAGTCCGGGTAGGTGATCGGCGGCGACGCGATCCGGAAATGGACCTCCGCGGCGCCGGCCTCGCGCATCATCCGGACGATCTTCACCGAGGTCGTGCCGCGCACGAGGCTGTCGTCCACGAGGACGATGCTCTTGCCCTCGATCGCCGCGCGGTTGGCCGAGTGCTTCATGCGCACGCCGAGCTCGCGCACCGACTGGGTCGGCTGGATGAAGGTCCGGCCAACGTAGTGGTTGCGGATGATCCCCATCTCGAACGGGATCCCGGTCTCCTGCGAGAAGCCGAGCGCCGCCGGCACGCCGGAATCCGGCACCGGCACGACGATGTCGGCCGCGACCGAGGCCTCGCGGGCGAGCTCCCGGCCGATCGCCTTGCGCACCGCGTAGACGCTCTTGCCGTTCACCACCGAATCCGGCCGGGCGAAGTAGATGTACTCGAAGATGCAGGGCCGCATCGGCACGGCGTCGGCGAAGCGGATCGACTCGATCCCCTCCTCGGAGATCACCACGATCTCGCCGTTCTCGATGTCGCGCACGAACCGGGCGCCGATGATGTCGAGCGCGCAGGTCTCGGAGGCCAGCATGTAGCGGCCGTCGAGCTCGCCCAGCACCAGGGGGCGGATGCCCAGCGGGTCGCGGGCGCCGATCAGCTTCTTGTTGGTCAGCGCCACGATCGCGTAGGCGCCCTGGATCGCCTGCAGGGCGTCGATGAAGCGCTCGATGATCCGGGGCTTCCGCGAGCGGGCCGCGAGGTGCAGGATCACCTCGGTGTCGGAGGTTGACTGCGTGATCGCGCCGTCGCGCACGAGGTCGCGGCGGATCGACAGGGCGTTGGTGAGGTTGCCGTTGTGGGCGACCGCGAGGCCGCCGCTGGCGAGCTCCGCGAAGAGCGGCTGGACGTTGCGCAGGATCGTGCCGCCGGTGGTCGAGTAGCGCACGTGGCCGATGGCGGCGCGGCCCTTGAGGCGCGCGATCGTGTCGCCGTCCGAGAAGGAATCGCCCACGAGGCCGGGGCGGCGCTCGGAATGGAACACCGAGCCGTCGAACGAGACGATGCCGGCCGCCTCCTGGCCCCGGTGCTGCAGGGCGTGGAGGCCCAGCGCGACGATCGCCGAGGCGTCCGGATGGCCGAAGATGCCGAAGACCCCGCATTCCTCGCGCAGCGTGTCGCCGTCGAGATCGAGATCGAAGGTGTCGGTGGAGGCGGCGGCGTGTGACATGGGGCTGTCGATCACTCACAGATCCCGGCGGCGACGGGCCGGCGCGCCGGTCGTCGCGGAAGCAATCCGTACACCACCGGAACCGCTATCTAGGCGTTCCGCGCGATGAGACCTACGGCGAATACCGCAGATCAGCGTCGCGTCGGGGTCGGCGCGGTCTCGGTCCGGCGCTGCGGCGCCGCGTCGGTCTCGGCCGGGGCGTCGGCGGACTCGTTGGGCGGCGCGCCGGTCTTCGGCTTCTTGAACTGCTTGAGGAAGCCTTCCGGATTCTCCGGCAGCTGCGCCACCAGGGCGTCGCCGGACTTCTCCAGCATCGGGCGCGTGCGGGCCTGGGCGGCCCAGTCCGGCACCTTGCCCTGCACCAGCCAGGACAGGAACACCCAGCCGATCACGCAGATCAGGAAGCCGCGGGCCGCGCCGAACAGGAAGCCGAGGGAGCGGTCGACCGCGCCGATCCGCGAGTCGAGCACGACGTCGGAGATCTTCACCGTGATGATCGACACGACGATCAGGGTGCCGAGGAAGATCGCCGCGATCGAGGCGACGAGCGCCACGGTGTCGCTGTTCACGTGCTGCTTCACGGTCGGCAGCAGCATGGGATGCAGCGTCCACGCGACGGCGGCGGCCGCCACCCAGGCGACGATCGCCAGGACCTCGCGGGTCACACCACGCACGGCCGCGAGCAGCGCGGAGACCGCGACGATGCCGAGCACGGCGAGATCCAGAACGGTAAACGGCATCGTTGAGCTTTTTGGTACCCGCGGGGATAGCGCGTCGGCCGTGCGGCTCCCCCGGACCGCGCTGGATTTATACCAAGCCCGACCTCGGCCGTCACCCTGGCGTGCCCGCCTGATCACGCGGCTGTGCCGTCCGTGCATCAGCCGCGCCGCGCGCCGGGGCGCGTCCGGTGTAAACGACGGCCCGTGCTGCCCCCGGGCGCCGTCCGGATGCTATGGGTCCGGCCTGTGCTTCCGCGACCCCGGTGGCGAACAGATGGAGGCGGTCTGCGTGGCCGAGACCGGACCTGTGACGGAGATCGGCGCTCACGGCGCCCGGCTCACGATCGACCTCGGAGCGATCGCCGCCAACTGGCGGATCCTGGCCGCCCGCGGCGCCGGCGCCGACTGCGCCGCCGTGGTGAAGGCCGACGCCTACGGTTGCGGCATCGGCCGGGTCGGACCGGCCCTGTGGGCCGCGGGCTGCCGGACCTTCTTCGTCGCGCACCTGTCCGAGGGCGTCGCCGCCCGGGCCGCCCTGCCGGAGGCCGCGATCTACGTGCTGAACGGCCTGCCCTTGGGCGCCGCGGCGGCCTTCGCGGCCCACGGGCTACGCCCGGTGCTCGGCAGCGCCGAGGAGCTGTCGGACTGGGCGGCGTTCGCGGGGAACCGCCCGCCCGCGGCGCTCCACGTCGATACCGGCATGAACCGGCTCGGCCTGTCGGTGCCCGAGGCGCTGGATCTCGCCGGGGACGCGCGGATCGCGGAGGCCGGGATCGACCTCCTCCTCAGCCACTTCGTCAGCGCCGAGACGCCAGACGACCCGGTCAACGCCCGGCAGATCGCCGATTTCGCTCGGGTTCGGGCCGCCTATCCCGGACTCCGGGCCTCGCTGGCGAACTCGTCGGGAATCTTCCTCGACGGGGCCCGGCACGACCTCCTGCGGCCGGGCTACGCCCTGTTCGGCGGCAACCCGACGCCGGGCGCCGCGAACCCGATGCGGCCGGTGGTGCGGCTGGAGGCGACGATCGCGCAGGTGCGCGGCGTCGCGGCCGGCGCCACCGCGGGCTATAACGGCCGCTGGACCGCCACCGCGCCCAGCCGCCTGGCGACGCTCTCGCTCGGTTACGCCGACGGCTTCCCCCGGTCGATCAGCGGGCGCGGCCAGGCGCTGGTCGGGGGCGTCCCGTGCCCGATCCTGGGCTCCGTCTCGATGGACCTGATCATCCTCGACGTCACGGCGGCGCCCGCGGCCCGGCGCGGCGCCGCCGCGGTACTGATCGGCGACCGCCTCGACATCGACACGGTCGGTCGCGCCGCCGGCACGATCGGCTACGAGATCCTCACGGGACTGGGTTCTCGTTATGTTCGAACCTATGTAGGGTAGCTCCCTCCCCTGACCGGAAGGCCGGACGGCCGGCGCGCGGACTCGAATGGCCAAGATCCACCAGACCTTCGTCTGCCAGTCCTGCGGGGCGGTCTACAACCGCTGGCGCGGGCGCTGCGAGGCCTGCAACGGCTGGAACACGATCGTCGAGGAGGCGCCCTCGGCCCCCGGCCAGTCGGGTCCCGCCGCGACCCGGCCGTCGCGCAACCGCGGCCGGGTCTTTCCCCTCGAGGGCCTGACCGGCGAGGCCAAGGAGGCGCCGCGCATCCCCTCGGGGATCGGCGAGCTCGACCGGGTGACCGGCGGCGGCTTCGTGCGCGGTTCGGTGATCCTGCTCGGCGGCGATCCCGGCATCGGCAAGTCGACCCTGCTGATGCAGGCCTCCGCCGCCATGGCGGGCACGGGCGAGCGGGTCGCCTACATCTCGGGCGAGGAGGCGGTCGGGCAGGTGCGCCTGCGGGCCGAGCGGCTGGGCCTGAGCGCCCGCCCGGTCCAGCTCGCCGCCGAGACCAACGTCGAGGACATCGTCGAGACCCTGAGCCAGGGGCGCCCGCCCGCGCTGGCGATCATCGACTCGATCCAGACCATGTGGACCGAGACGGTGGAATCCGCCCCCGGCACGGTCACGCAGGTGCGCTCCTCGGCCCAGGCGCTGATCCGCTTCGCCAAGACCACCGGCACGGCGGTGATCCTGGTCGGCCACGTCACCAAGGACGGGCAGATCGCCGGCCCCCGGGTGGTGGAGCACATGGTCGACGCGGTCGCCTCCTTCGAGGGCGACCAGGGCCACCATTTCCGCATCCTGCGCGCCGTGAAGAACCGGTTCGGGCCGACCGACGAGATCGGCGTGTTCGAGATGACCGATTCGGGGCTCAGCGAGGTGCCGAACCCGTCGGCGCTGTTCCTGGCCGGCCGCGACCATCAGGCGGCGGGCACCGCGGTCTTCGCCGGGATGGAGGGGACGCGGCCGCTTCTGGTGGAGATCCAGGCGCTCGTCGCCCCATCCTCTCTCGGCATGCCCCGGCGCGCCGTGGTCGGCTGGGACCCGAACCGGCTGTCGATGGTGCTCGCCGTGCTGGAGGCCCACGGCGGCATCCGGCTCGGGAGCCACGACGTCTACCTGAACGTGGCGGGGGGCCTGCGCATCACCGAGCCGGCGGCGGACCTCGCGGTGGCGGCCGCCCTGGTCTCGTCGCTGTCGGGGGCCGTGCTGCCGCCCGAGACGGTCTATTTCGGCGAGATCGGCCTGTCGGGGGCGATCCGGCCCGTGGCGCAGGCGGGCTCCCGGCTGAAGGAGGCGCAGAAGCTCGGCTTCGCCAAGGCGCTGATCCCGCAGGGTCGCGGCGAGGGCGAGAAGGCGCTGGCGGTCGAGACGCTGCGCCACATCGCCGACCTGGTGGCGGGGATCAGCGCGGGCGCGCCGCGGCGGGGCTCCGGCCAGCGCGGGCGGCAGCCGGCCCGCTACGCCGACGAGGAGATGTGAGCGCGTCCGTCTTTGCCAGCGCGGCGAAGCGACCCAGGGATGCGCTACGCCCGTAAGGGACCGGTGCCCTGGATTGCTTCGCCGCGCTCGCAGGGACAGTCGAGGCGCCTACCCCCCCGTCACGCTCATGTGCCGCGGCACGGCGGCCGGGCGCTGGCGCTCGATGACGAAGTCGTGGCCCTTGGGCTTGCGGGTGATCGCCTCGACCACCGCCGCGGCCAGCACCGAATCGTCCTGGGAGGCGCGCAGGACCGCGCGCAGGTCGGCCGAATCCTCCTGGCCCAGGCACATGTAGAGCTGGCCCGTGCAGGTCAGGCGGACCCGGTTGCAGCTCTCGCAGAAATTGTGGGTCAGCGGCGTGATGAAGCCGAGCTTGCCGCCGGTCTCCTCGACGCGGACGTAGCGCGCCGGGCCGCCGGTGCGGTCGGGGAGGGGTGTGAGGGTGTAGCGGGTCTCCAGCCGCTGCCGAGCGACCGACAGGGGCAGGAACTGGTCGGTCCGATCCGCCTCGATCTCGCCGAGCGGCATGACCTCGATCAGCGTCATGTCCATGCCGAGCCCGTGGGCCCAGGCGATCATGTCGGGGATCTCGTCGGCGTTGACGTCGCGCAGCGCCACCGCGTTGATCTTCACCTTCATCCCGGCGGCGCGGGCCGCCGCGATGCCGTCGAGCACCACCTTGAGGTCGCCGCGGCGGGTGATCTCCCGGAACTTGTCCGGGTCGAGGGTGTCGAGCGAGACGTTGATCCGGCGCACGCCGAGGCTCGCCAGCTCGTCGGCGTAGCGGGTGAGCTGCGTGCCGTTGGTGGTGAGCGTCAGCTCCTCCAGCGCCCCCGAATCGAGGTGGCGCGAGAGCCGGCGGAACAGGTGCATGATGTCGCGGCGCACGAGCGGCTCGCCGCCGGTGATGCGGAGCTTGCGCACGCCGCGGGCGATGAACACGCCGCAGAGCCGGTCCAGCTCCTCCAGGGTCAGCAGGTCGCGCTTGGGCAGGAACTCCATGTGCTCGGACATGCAGTAGGCGCAGCGCAGGTCGCAGCGATCCGTCACCGAGATGCGCAGGTACGAGATCGCCCGCTGGAACGGGTCGATCAGCGGCGCCGGCCCGGCGTGGGCATCGACCGCGGACGCCTGTGGCGTCAGGGAGCTGTCATCGAGCATCGTCCGGCATATGATGCCACCGGCGGTCGCGGGCAAGCAGGTCCCGCGCCGCAGCCCCAGATTGCGTGAGGAGTGTGGCCCGTGACCGAGGATCTGTGGCCGACCGAGATCCGCCTGTCGGCCGACCGGCGGGTGCTCAACGTCGCCTTCGAGGACGGGGCGCGCTACGCCCTCCCGGCCGAGTACCTGCGGGTGTCGAGCCCCTCGGCCGAGGTGCAGGGCCACTCGCCGCTGGAGCGGAAGGTGATCGGCGGCAAGCGCGCCGTGGCCATCGTGGCGGTGGAGCCGGTCGGCAACTACGCGGTGAAGCTCGGCTTCGACGACATGCACGACACCGGCATCTACGGCTGGGGCTATCTGCACACCCTCGGCCGCGAGTACGAGAGCCGCTGGAACACCTATCTCGGCGAGCTCGCCGAGCGGGGGCTGGACCGTGAGACCGCGCGCACCGCCCCGGTGAAGCAGGGCGGGGGTTGCGGGTCGGGCTCGTGCGGCTGCCACTGAGGGCAGGCGCTCCAGCTTAGTCCGGCCCCGAGCCTCGTGATCGCGCGCGGAGCGAAGCGACCCGGCGGCGCCACGATCTCGGAGGTCGCGCGTCCCCGGCTCGCTTCGCTGCGCTCGCGACGACGGCGCGGGTCGAATCGCGGCGTGGAGGCCGGAGGCTTGCATCCCGTCGCGCGGGCATCTGCGCCCGCCTATCTTGGAGCCGCCATGGCCTTCGCCTGCACCATCCCCGCCACGCCCACCGTCCAGCAGGACGATGCCGCCGTGCGCATCACGCGCTGGGACTTCCCGCCCGGCGGCGTGACCGGCTGGCACGAGCACGGCTGGCCGTATTTCGTGGTGATGCTGGTGGACGGGATCCTGCGCGTCCACGACGGCGCGGCGGTCAGCGAGACGGCGCTCGCGGCCGGGCAATCCTACATGCGTCCCGCGGGCATCCGGCACGACGTGATGAACGGGTCCGACCACCCGATCGCGTTCATCGAGATCGAGGTGAAGCGCCCGGACGCCCTGGTCACGCTGCCGGCGGCCTGAACGCGGAAGGGCCGGCCTCGCGGCCGGCCCTTCCCCCGGAAGCCCCGGACAATCAGCGCTGGACGATGACCTTCGTGCCGACCTTGGCGCGGGTGTACAGGTCCGTCACGTCGTCGTTGGTCATGCGGATGCAGCCCGACGAGACGGCCGTGCCGATCGTCTCCGGCTCGTTGGAGCCGTGGATGCGGTAGATCGAGCCGCCGAGATACATGGCGCGGGCGCCGAGCGGGTTCTCGAGACCGCCCTTCATGTAGCGCGGCAGGTCGGGCCTGCGCTTCAGCATGGTCGCCGGCGGGCGCCAATCCGGCCACTCGCGCTTCATCGTGATGGTCTGCACGCCGCCCCAGGTGAAGCCTGGCCGGCCGACGCCGACGCCGTAGCGCAGGGCCTGACCGCCGCCCAGCACGTAGTAGAGCCGCCGCTCGGCGGTGGAGACGACGATCGTGCCGGCGCCGTAGGGACCGTTATAGGCCACCGTCTCGCGCGGGATCGCCGACATCTGCGGCACCGCCGCGTCGGCGTTCAGCGGGTCGGCGGGGTTCAGCGCGGCGTTGGCCACCGGCACCGCGACGGTCTCGACGGCCTGCGGGCGGACGCGAACGGTGAGCGCGTCGTTCAGCGGCTGGCGGGTCAGCGGGTCGATCTCGTAGGCCAGAGCCGGCGCGGCGCAGGCGGCCGCGCCGAGAAGCCCGATCAGGGCGGGGAGAAAACGACGCATCAAAGCCTCTCGGGGCAGGCGCGGACTATGGCGGGAACGCGGCGAAGACCGCGGCACGATGCCGTGCCGATCCTCGCCAAGGGGTAAACGCTCGCGCCTCAAATCCAAGCCAGAAACCGCCCCGCCCGGGCGGTTCCGCCCGCCCGTGACTCGATGGCAACACTGTGGCAGCTTAGCCGTAAGAACCGGGATGACAGGCTCGGGTCTAGACCCTCGCCGCCCGGATCCGCGGCCGGTTCCGGGGGCGGCGCGGAGGCCGTCCCGCACCGCCCCGGACAGTCGACGCGGAGCCGCGTCAGGCCTCGTCGGCGGCGAGCCAGATGGC
Source organism: Methylobacterium sp. PvP105 (assembly GCF_017876975.1). Taxonomy (NCBI): domain Bacteria; kingdom Pseudomonadati; phylum Pseudomonadota; class Alphaproteobacteria; order Hyphomicrobiales; family Methylobacteriaceae; genus Methylobacterium; species Methylobacterium sp. PvP105. Next base: position 5,317,097 of record NZ_JAGIPA010000001.1, read on the forward strand.
CGGCTCGCGCGGGACCGGGCGGAGCGGGGCCGGCGCGGCGGGCAGGCCGCGCAGCTGGGCGAGTTCGGCGAGTTCCGGCGCCTGCGCGGTGTCGTCGGCGTTCAGGAACAGGCCCCGGGCACGGGCGGCGCGGCCGAGATCGGCCCGGCTGGTCCAGACGCTCTGGGCCGGGCTCGTGAGCAGCGCCAGGGCGACCGGCGCCAGCCAGAGGGCGAGCCACGGGCTCCCGACGAGGACCAGGGCGAACACCATCAGCGCGCCGACCACCACGGCGTCGGCCTGGAGCCGGAAGGCCTCCGCCCAGGACACCTGCCGGTCGTCCCGGTCCTGCGTCTCCCAGCGGACCACCCGGCCGAAGAAGGTCGAGACCACGGCGCCGGCAGTGAACAGCGTCAGGACCGGCCACAGGACCACCCACACCGCCTGCTCCAGGGCGGCGCTCGCGAGCAGCGCCCGCGTGCCGCCGAAGGCGGCCCGGCGCTCGGCGGAGGCGAGGACGTGGCCGAGGCTCAGGAGCTTCGGCAGCGCCAGCACGGCGACGCTGAGGGCGGCGAGCGCGTGGGCGGCGGCGCCCTGCCCGGTCAGGCCGTAGGCCAGGAGGCCCAGATCGCCGGTCCGGGCGGCCTGCCACGCGGCAAGGCCCAGGAAGGCGATCCAGAGGGGGAGCACCCCGTAGGAGAGGATCCCGACGAGGAGGTGCCAGCGGCTCGCCGCGCTCAGGCCGGCCCAGGGCAGCACCCGCAGGTGCTGGAGATTGCCCTGGCACCAGCGGCGCTCGCGGCCGAGCAGGTCGACGAGGTTGGTGGGCATCTCCTCCCAGGTGCCGCCCATCTCGGGCAGCAGCCGCACCTCCCAGCCGGCGCGCACCATCAGCGCGCCCTCGACGATGTCGTGGCACAGGATCTCGCCGCCGAGCGGCTCCCGGCCCGGGAGCTTCGGGAGCTGCGCGTTCTCCGCGAAGGCCTCGACCCGCAGGATCGCGTTGTGGCCCCAGTAGCTGCCCTCGGGACCCTGCCAGGTCTCCAGGCAGCGCAGGGCCAGCGGCGCGTAGAGCCGGACGGCGAATTGCTGGATGCGGGCGAAGAGCGTGTCCCGGCCGGCGGCGTACGAGACGGTCTGGATCAGGCCGGTGCGCGGGCTCGCCTGCATCAGCCCGACGAGCCGGCCCATGGCCGCGCCGGTCATCAGGCTGTCGGCGTCCAGCACGATCATGAAGGCGTACTCGCCGCCGTAGGTGCGGCAGAACTCGCCGATGTTGCCGGCCTTGCGGCCGACATTCTCCGTCCGGCGCCGGTAGCGGATCCGCGGCAGCGCCGGGTCGGACGCCGCCCAGGCCTGGATGCGGGCGTACTCGTGCTCCTCGACGGCGGCGATGGCGCCGTCCCGGGTGTCGGAGAGGACGAAGATGTCGATGCCCCGCGCCTCGGCGCGGGCGAGCGACCGCGCCATCACCCGCAGGCGGGCGAAGACCGCGACCGCGTCCTCGGCGTGGATCGCCACCACGGCGGCGGTGCGTCCCACCTCGGCCGGCACGGCGGCCGCCTGCTCCGCGCGGCGCTCCAGCGCGGATTTCGCCCGGTCCCCCAGGAGGGCCGCGACGAACCCGTAGACGTACTGGCAGGCGACGAAGGCCTGCCAGCCCATCACCAGGGCGAACAGCACCAGGACCGCCCAGGCCAGCGGGCTGACGCCCGCCGGGTAGGCGAGCGCGGCGAGCCACGCGAGGCCGCCCGCGGCGGCGAGGCTCGGGACGGCCAGGGCGAGGCGACGGGCGCGCAGGGCGCCGCGGGGTGCGCCGGTCCAGACCTCGCGACAGGATGCGCTCTCCGACGGATCGGGTATGGCGGGAGCCGCGTTCCGGTGCGACCGCTCGGCGGAGGAGGTGACGCGTGACGACATGGCGCGAGGAACTCGACCGTGGAAGGCTGCCGGCCGCCCGGCCGTCCGGGGCCGGGAACCGATGACCGTGGATACCGATGTGCGGGGCGAGGATACGGAGCCGACCCGGCAGCCCAGGCCGCCGGAAGCCGAACGGATCAATCCCCCCTCCCGACGCCGCGTTCTTCGAACAGTCGTGGCCGCGGCTGCCGGCACGGTTCTACCTAGCGCGACTGATCTGAATGGGTCCAGAACGTGGGCCGGGCCGGCGCTTCAGCCGCAGGGCGACGCGATGACCTTCGAGACGCTCTCGGCCGAGGCGGCGCGCCGCGCCGCCGCGCCCTACGCCGCACCGCCCGAGGATCTGCCGCCGGCGCTCGCTGCCCTCGATTACGACGGCTACCGGGCGATCACCTTCCGGCCGGCCGCGAGCCTGCGGCTCGGCGCGCATTTCAGCGCGCAGCTGTTCCACCGCGGCTTCCTGCAGCGCAGGCGCGTGGCGCTCCACCTCCAGCCGCTCCGGGGGCCCGCGCGCCCGATCCCCTACGACACGCAGCTGTTCGACCTGGGCACCCGGCTCGCCGGCCAGAGCTTCCCGGCGGATCTCGGCTTCGCGGGCTTCCGCCTGCACTACGCCTTCCCGGGCACCCCGGCCTGGCGGCCGAAGGGCTTCCAGGAGGAGTTCCTCGTCTTCCTGGGCGCCTCCTACTTCCGCCTGCGCGCGGCCAACCAGGAATACGGGCTCTCGGCCCGGGGCCTCGCCATCGGCACCGGCGCGCCGGAGGGCGAGGAATTTCCCGACTTCGTCGCGCACTGGATCTGCGAGCCGGAGCCGGAGGCGCGCACGCTCACGGTGCTCTCGCTCCTCGACAGCCCGAGCGTGGCCGGCGCCTACCGGTTCGAGATCGCGCCCGGCGATCCGGCCCGGATCGCCGTCACCGCGGCGCTCCACCCGCGCCGGGCGCTCCCGAAGCTCGGGCTGGCGCCGCTCACCAGCATGTTCCTCTTCGGCCAGAACGGGCCCGGGGCGCGGGGCGCGAAGCCCTTCGACGATTTCCGGCCGCAGGTGCACGATTCCGACGGCCTCTGCGTCGCGGCCGGGGCCGACCCGGCGCGGCTCGACCGGATCTGGCGGCCCCTGGTCAACGGGCGCGCGCAGCCGCAGATCTCCGCCTTCGCGGCCCGGCCGCTCGCCGGCTTCGGGCTGCTGCAGCGGGAGCGGAGCTTCGCGGCCTACCTCGACGTGGAGGCGCGCCACGAGGCGCGGCCGGGCCTGTGGGTGGCGCCGGATCCCGCCGGGGGCGCCTTCGCGGACGGCGCCGTGCAGCTGTTCGAGATCCCGTCGGGCGAGGAGTACATGGACAACATCGTGGCGGCCTTCGTGCCGGCCGCCCCGGCGCGGCCCGGCGCGCCGCTGCACGTCGCCTACGGCCTGACCACGGTGGGGACGGAGCCGGTGGCGGCGATCCCGGAGGCCGCCCTCGCCCGGGTGACGTCGACGCGGCTCGGCTCGGCGGAGCGCCTGCGCCCGTCGAACCCGCCCGACCCGCGGCGGCGGCTCTGCGTCATCGACTTCGAGGGTCCGGGCCTGCCGCGGGGTCCCGACGACGCGGTCGCCGCGGAGGTCTCGGCCAGCGCCGGGACGATGCACGAGCCGGTCGCCAACTTCGTGCCGCAGACCGGCGGCTGGCGGATCTACGTCGAGTGGCGCCCGCCGGAGCCGGTGCCGCCGGGCGACGTCGTGCTGCGCGCCCGGCTGGTCCGCGGGACCGTCCCTCTCAGCGAGACCTGGGACGCGGCCGTCTAGGTACGGGGATCGCGCCGCGGCGGCGCCAAACGGTTCGGGCCCGTTCAGGCGGTCCGGCGCTCCCGCTCCAGGCGCCGGGCCAGGCGGGTGGCGCCGTAGACCTCGCTCAGGCGGCGGCGGGCCGCGGAGACCGGCGGGGCCTGCCGCTCGTCATGGGCGGCCGCGATGACGCGCAGGGCGGCGGCGACCGAACGCTCCAGGCGACGCTCGGCCTGGACGGCCGCGTCCCGATGATTGTCCAGCATGTGATGATCCCTCGTGCAGCGCCGTCTCCACCCTCTGACGGGGCAGTATCCGGCAGCGCAGACAGATTTCACATCTGGCTTGACCGTATCAAGGCAGCTTGGCCGTGAGCCGCGGTTCTTCGTTACCGCAGCTCCTCGTGCCAGGTCCGGCCGTCGCGCTCGATCAGCGCGATGGCGGCGGTCGGCCCCCAGCTGCCGGCCGGGTAGGGCCGCGGCGCCTCGGGCCGGTCGGCCCAGGCCTTGAGCACGCCGTCCGCCCAGGCCCAGGCGGCCTCGACCTCGTCGCGGCGCATGAACAGCGTCGCGTTGCCGCGGACCACGTCCATCAGCAGGCGCTCGTAGGCGTCGGGGTAGCGCTGCTTGAAGGTCTCCTCGAAGGAGATGTCGAGGTCGGTCGGGCGCAGGCGCAGGCCGCCGGGACCGGGATCCTTGGTCATCACCTCGAGCTTCATGCCCTCCTGCGGCTGCAGGCGGATCACGAGTCGGTTCGGCTCGCGGCCGAAGGCCTCCTCGGGGAAGATCGAGAAGGGCGAGGCACGGAACTGCACCACGATCTCGGAGAGCTTCTGGGGCAGGCGCTTGCCGGTGCGCAGGTAGAACGGCACCCCGGCCCAGCGCCCCGACTGGATCTCGACCTTCATGGCCACGAAGGTCTCGGTCCGGCTCTCGTGGCCGAGCTCGGCGAGGTAGCCCTCGACCGGCTTGCCGTCGACGGCGCCCGCCACGTACTGGCCGCGCACCGTGACGCTCTGGATGTCGTGCGTGGTGATCGGCTTGAGGGCGCGCAGCACCTTCAGCTTCTCGTCGCGGACCGAGTTCGCCTCGAGATTGAGCGGGCTCTCCATGGCGGTCAGGCAGAGGAGCTGCAGGATGTGGTTCTGCAGCATGTCGCGCATCGCGCCCGACGTGTCGTAGTAGCCGGCCCGGCCCTCGACCCCCACCGTCTCGGCGACGGTGATCTGGACGTGGTCGATCACGTCCGAGGTCCAGAGCCGCTCGAAGATCGTGTTGGCGAAGCGGAGCGAGAGCAGGTTCTGGACCGTCTCCTTGCCGAGATAGTGGTCGATGCGGAAGATCTGCGATTCGGGGAAGACCTCGCCGACCGCGTCGTTGATCGCCCGGGCCGATTTCAGGTCCTTGCCGATCGGCTTCTCCAGCACGACGCGGGACTTCTCGCCGACGAGCCCGTGGGCGGCGAGGTTGCGGCAGATCGAGCCGTAGAGGTCGGGCGAAGTGGCGAGGTAGTAGGGCCGGACCTGGTCGGGCCGCTCGTCGAGCTTGGCCACGAGGTCGGTCCAGCCGCTGTCGCCGGCCCCGTCCACGGCGACGTAGTCGACGTGGTCGAGGAAGCGGTGGAGCACGTCGTCGGTCAGGTCGGCGGCCGGCACGAATCGCTTGAGCGCGTCGCGGGCGTGCTCGCGGAAGGCGTCGAGGGACAGCTCCGACCGCGAGGCGCCGATGATCCGGCTGGTCTCGGGGATCTGGCCGTCGCGGAAGCGGTAGAACAGCGCCGGCAGCAGCTTCCGCGCGGTCAGATCGCCGGTCGCGCCGAACACGACGCAGTCGAAGGAAGCGACGGGGATGATCGTGGCCAAGGGCGGCTCCCGGATGTCGTGCGCTGATCTCGTGCGGCGGCTGCGTCGCACTGACCTAGCCCGTGTGCAAGGGCTTCGCCAGACGAGGGGCGCAGGCCAGCGCTGTCCGGTTCAGGGGGCCGCCGGGACAGGTCCGGGCAAGCCCACGCTGCCACGCTCCGTCCTTGCGAGCGCAGCGAAGCAACCCAGGGCAGCGCGAGGCCGCGTGGGTCACCCCTCCATGTACCGCTTGAACGCCTCGGCGTAGTCCGGATGCCAGCGCGAGAGGGCGGGCCGGTTCTCGACGATGTCGCCGGACGCCCAGGCGATCCGCTTCTGATCCTGCGCCCGCGTGGTCTCGTTGTCCGGGCAGAGGATGTAGAAATCGCCGACGGCGAGCCGCTCCTGCAGGAAGGCCACGGTCTCGTCGGGCGTCCAGGCGCCGGCGGGCTTCTCGGCGACGCCGCGGGCCTTCGTGAGGCCCGTGTAGACGAAGCCCGGGATCAGCAGGTGGGCCGTGGTGTGGCAGCCCTCCCGGTTGCGCAGCTCGTGGGCGAGCGCCTCGGTGACCGCCTTCACGCCCGCCTTCGAGACGTTGTAGGGCGCGTTGCCCGGCGGGGTGGTGATGCCCTGCTTCGAGCCCGTGACGACGATCGCGCCGGGCCTGCCGCCCGCGATCATGCCGGGCGCGAAGGCGTGGATGCCGTTGACCACGCCACCGAGATTCGTGCCCAGGATCCGCGCCCAGGTGTCGGCGTCGGAGAACAGCTTTCCGCCGGCCTCGATCCCGGCATTCAGCATCACCAGGGCGGGCGGCCCGCCCTTGGCGACGGCGGCCGCCAGGGCCTCGACGGCGCCGCGGTCCGACACGTCGGTGGGCACGGCGCGCACCTCGACGGCGGCGAGTTCGGCGACGGCGGCTCGGGCCGCGTCCAGGGCCGGGCCCGGCAGGTCGGCGAGCCAGACGTTCATGCCGGCCCGGGCGAAGGCCTGCGCGGCGGCGAGGCCGATGCCGCTCGCAGCCCCGGTGACGACCGCGCTGCGACCGGGGCTGATCGCGGGGTGCTGGCTCATGACGGATCCTGGGCTGACGGGCGTCCATCAGATGGGGCGCCCCCGCGAGGAAGGCGAGATCGCGTCCCGATCCTGGCCCCGGCCCCGGCAGTCCCAGCGGATCGCCGCCCCGGCGGCGTCTGCTAGGGTGGCGGGCCCCCCTGCGGAACGAAGCACCCGGATGTCCCCTCCCCCGAGCCGCCGATCGATCCTCGCGGGCGCGGCCTCCCTCGGCCTCGCCGGCACGGCGCGCGCGGCCGGCCCGGCGGGGTTCGGTCCCCTCGGCCGGCCGTCCTGGTCGGCCGACAGCCTCCAGGCCGCAGCGGCCGCCAAGGGCCAGACATACGGCTGCGAGGTGCCGTTCCACCGCTTCGACGCGACGCCCGCCTACCGGGAGGCGGTGGCGCGGGAATGCGGCATCCTCGTCTGCGGCACCGAGATGAAGATGGAGGAGGTCCTGCCGGCGCCGGGCAGGACCGACTTCGCCCGCGGCGACGCGATCCTGCGCTTCGCCAGGGGGAACGGCCAGCGCATGCGCGGCCACACGCTCGTCTGGCACGCGGCGCTGCCGCCCTGGGTCGGGCCGCTGCTCGGCCGGGCGAGCGCCGTCCAGGCCGAGGATTTCATGCGGCGCTGGATCGAGACGGTGGCGGGCCACTATCGCGGCCAGATCGTCGCCTGGGACGTGGTCAACGAGATCCTCGGCAACGAGGCCGATCCCGACCGCGGCGGCGGCCTGCGCGACTCGCCCTGGCTCGCCGCGATCGGACCCGGCTACGTCGACCTCGCCTTCCGGATCCTCCACGAGACCGACCCCGCGGCCGCCGGCACCTGGAACGAGGACGCGGTGGAGCAGGGCGTGCCCTGGATGGAGGCCAAGCGCACCAAGGTCCTGCGCCGCCTGGAGGCGATGCGGTCCCGCGGCGTGCCGATCCGGCGCTTCGGGCTCCAGTCGCACCTCACCAGCACGATCCCGATCGACCAGGGCCAGCTGCGGCGCTTCCTGCGGGAGATCGGCCAGATGGGACTCGGGATCGAGATCACCGAACTCGACATCGACGACCGCGCCTTCCCGTCCGACGTGGCGACCCGCGACCGGATGGTGGCCGACTACGCCCGGCGCTACCTCGACGCGGTGCTGGACGAGCCCGCCTGCCTCGACGTCCTGACCTGGGACATCTACGACCCGGACACGTGGCTGAACGACCATCCCTACCGCAAGCGGCCCGACGGCCTGCCGCAGCGGGCCCTGCCGCTCGACGCGCAGTTCCGGCGCAAGCCCCTGTGGCACGCCATGAAGGCGGCCTTCGCGGCCGCGCCGGATCACAGGGCCGCCCGCGACAGGCTCAGGCGGGCGTGATCCCGGCCCGCCGGCCGTCCTCGGCCAGGCTCGGCTCCGGCGGCCGGTCCGCCAGCAGCCGGCGGCGGAGGCGCGCGCAGGGGCGCTCGACGAGCCCGTACATCCCCCAGCACCACAGCAGCGTCACCGGGAAGGCGGCCAGCATCAGCCCGACGCCGTGCAGCCCGGGCCGCAGGTGCAGCACGAGGGCCACCACGGTCATGTGCGCGAGGTAGAAGCTGTAGGACCAGAGCCCGAGCTGGCGCATCGGCCGGCCGGCCAGCAGCCGCACCAGTGGCCCCTCGCCGTGGAGCAGGTACGCGAAGGGCACGAACAGGGCGGCGCTCTGGAGCGTGTAGCGCAGGCTCTCGCGGAAGGCGGGATCGCGGACCGCCAGGGTCCCGAGGATCACCGCGAGGCTCGCCGCGACGTGCCAGGGCGCGGGACGCCACGCCCGGTCGGCCGGAACCACCGGGTTGTTCCACAGCCCGAGGCAGCACCCGAACAGGATCGCGTCGATCCGGGTGTGGGTCCAGCTGTAGTTCAGGCTGTAATCCGGCAGCCGCCAGACGTTGACGCACCGGATCGCCAGGACGGCCGCGCAGAGCCCCAGGCAGGCCAAGGCCGCGCGGCGCGGTCGCAGGCGCCCGAGCCAGAGCAGGAAGACCAGCGGGAAGACGAGGTAGAAGTGCTCCTCGATGGCGAGGCTCCACAGCGGCACCGGCAGCACCGCCTCGGTTCCGAACAGGCCGGGATAGTTCGTCAGGAACGTCGCCTGCCCGAGGATCGCCGCCGGCGCGACCGGCATCCAGTCGAGCCACCCCGCCGCGTAGAGCGCGCCGGAGGCGAGCAGGGTCAGGTACATGGGCGGCAGGATGCGCAGGCTCCGCCGAAGGTAGAAGGCTCCCAGCGACACCGTGCCGGTCCGCGCCCGCTCGATCCGCAGGAGCGTGGTGATCAGGTAGCCGCTGAGGAAGAAGAAGACGGTCACGCCGAAGCCGCCCGGCACCACGTGGCTGTAGCCGCAATGGGCCGCGAACACGATCAGGATGGCGAGCGCCCGCACCCCGTCGAGCTGCGGCAGGTAGGGCATCGTCTTCGGGATCGGGTATCCGGATTCCGGCATGGCGGAGGTCGATCTCGCGGCGGGCGTCGGGGTCTCAGCATAAGCGCGCTTTTCGCGCGGACCGACATCCGCGCGGCGCGCTGAGCGGCTGGACCAGTGTCCGCATGGTGAATCCAGCTCTCCGAGCCCGGTGAAGGCCGGAGGAGATTGGTAACCACGCCGGTCCATGATCCCGCCCGATCGCCCGGTCCCGGGCGCCGTCGGGAGTGTTGCGTATGGTCCCGGTCCAGCCCCGCCGTCACGCCCGCCCGCACGCCGCGCTGGGTGCGGGCCTGTCCCTGCTGGCCCTGCTCGGAGCGCCGGGCGCCGCCCTGGCGCAGGGGGCCGGCGCCGCGCAGGCCGGCCCCGCGCCGGTGCCACCGCTCGCCGTGCCGGTCGCGGTGCCGCCCGCCGCCGCGGGCGAGACCGCGAAGGGCCAGGAGCCCCGGGCACCCGAGGCGAAGGGCGCCGCCGGCCAGGCGGACACCAAGCGGGCCGAGACCAAGCCGCCCGAGCCCAGGGCGACCGAGGTCGTGCCGGAGCCTGTCCCAGTGCAGGGCAAGGCGCAGGATGCCAAGGTCCAGAGCGCGAAGGTCCAGGACACCAAGGCGTCGGAGACCAGGGCGCAGCAGGCCAAGCCTCAGGAGGCGGCCAAGAAGTCGCGCGAGCCGGCGCCGCTGGTCTACGCCAAGGTCTCCACCGACCCGAACCCGACGCTGACGTCGCGGACGTTCCTCGACACGCTCCGGGCGGCCGAGCGCTACGCGGCCTTCGCGGAGGCCGGCGGCTGGGAACGGCTGCCCGAGGATCTCGCGCGCCTCAAGCCCGGCGAGCGCCACCCGGCGATCCCCGCCCTGCGCCACCACCTGACGCTCACCGGCGACCTGCCGGCGGACGCGCCACCGAACGACCGCCTCGACCCGCCGCTGGTGGCGGCGATCGCGGCGTTCCAGGCCCGTCACGGCCTGCCCGACAGCGGCGTCCTGGGCCGGCTCACCATCAACGCGCTCAACGTGCCGGCCGCGGTGCGCCAGCGGCAGCTCGCCGCCTCGGCGGCCCGGCTGATGGGCTCGAAATTCCCGTTCGGCGAGCGCTACGTGGTGGTCAACATCCCGTCCGCCGCCGTGGAGGCGGTGGAGAACGGCGCCGTCGCGCGCCGCTACGTCGCGGTGGTCGGTTCCCCCGACAAGGCGACGCCGCCGGTGGAGACGCGGATCACCGACATCAACTTCAACCCGACCTGGACGGTCCCGGCCTCGGTGGTGAAGAACGAGATCATCCCGCAGATGCGCAGGAATCCGGGCTATCTCGCCAAGAACCACATCCGGATCCTCAGCCCGGCGGGCGAGGTCGACCCGACCCGGATCGACTGGGCGGGCGAGAAGGCCGTCAACTACACGCTGCGCCAGGATCCCGGCTTCGACAATTCGCTCGGCCAGGTGCGCATCGACATGCCGAACCGCTTTGCCGTCTACATGCACGATACGCCGGCGAAGTCGCTCTTCGCCGCGAGCGTGCGTTTCCACAGCCACGGCTGCGTCCGGGTCGGACAGGTGAAGGAACTCGTCGGCTGGCTGCTACAGGGCACGGACGGCCCCAACGGGCCGGGCACGAGTTGGGGCCCCATCGAGATCGAGACCGGCATCGCCGACGGCGAGCGCCGCGACATCAAGCTCGCCAAGCCGATCCCGGTGACCTTCGTGTATCTCACCGGCTACGCCACGCCGGACGGGAAGGCGCATTTCCGCGACGACATCTACAACCTCGACACGCCGGCGGCCGAGCCCGCCGCCACCGGCGCGATCCCGCCCGCGGCGGCTGCGGACGCGGGCGCCGCGAAGCCGACCCCCGCCACCACCGCGCCGGCCACGCCCCGGCCCGGTGCCGCCCACGACGCGAAGCCGGTCCCGGCGCGGGCCGCCGGGGCCAGGCCCGCACCGGCAAGGCCCGCCCCCGCCAAGCCGGCGGCAGCCCGGCCCGGCCCGGAGCCCCGCAGTTTGGAATCCGTCGAACCTATCCGCTAAAGCCAACCCAGCCATGCGATTCTCGGAACGGCGGAACCTCCCGACGGGCCGGTCATTGGCTCGCAGAAGGCGCGGCGGCCGCTCCCCGGAGAGACGGTTCGACGCGCCGAGCCACCGAACCGCACGGGAGACGACCATGGCCAAGGCCAAGCCGAGCAGCCGCATCGAGAGCGCGCGCCTGAACACCCCGACCGACCTCGATCCGAGCGACGTCCGGACGATCGCCGAGGGCCTGACGATCCTGAGCTCGGACCTGTTCGCGCTCTACATCAAGACCAAGAACTTTCACTGGCACATGAGCGGACCCCATTTCCGCGACTACCACCTCCTGCTGGACGAGCAGTCGGCCCAGATCTTCGAGATCATCGACGCGGTGAACGAGCGCGCCCGCAAGATCGGCGGCACGGTCCTGCGCTCGCTCGGCCAGGCGAAGAGCCTGACCCGCGTGGCCGACAACGACGCCGAGTACGTCTCGCCCCTCGACATGCTCAAGGAGCTGCGCGACGACAACAAGGCCCTCACCGCCAACATGCGGACGCTCCACGGCGTCACCGACGAGGCCGGCGACGTGGCGACCACCTCGCAGCTCGAGGAGTGGATCGACCAGTCCGAGGAGCGGACGTGGTTCCTCTACGAGACCACCCGCAACGCGACCGACAGCGGCCACTGAGCCGCGCCGCCCGGCCTCGGCACGGCCGGTGCCGGGTCGGGCCGCGTCGCGCCGCCGCTAACCGGCGGCGAGATCGAGGTGCACCTTCACGAGGCCCGGATCGTCCGGGTCGCGCCCCTGCGCGAAGCCGAGGCGGCGGCAGACCGCGAGCATCGGCCGATTCTCGGCCAGGACCGTGCCCTCGACCCGCCCGATCCCCTCGGACCGCGCCCAGTCGATCATCAGGCGCATCAGCGCGAAGGCGAGGCCCGTCCCGCGGGCGTCGCGGCCCACCGCGATCGCGTACTCGCCGCTCTCGTGGTTGGCGTCGGCGTGGAGCCGGACCGCCCCGAGCATGCGCTCGCCGCCGCCCGGCTCGATCTCCGTGGCCACGAACGCGATGGCGCGGGCGTAGTCGAGCTGCGTCAGGCGGGCCAGGAAGGCGTGGCTGAACTCGCGCACCGGACCGAAGAACCGCAGCCGCAGATCCTCCGGGTCGAGACCCTTGAAGAAGGCCAGGAACAGGCCCTCGTCCTCCGGGCGCACGGGCCGCACTCGGACCGTCCGGTCCTTGAGGTTGAGCGTGCGGATCCACTCGGCCGGATAGGGCCGGATTGCGAAGCGCGGGTGGCCGCGGCCGTGGGCGCCGCGCTCCGCGCGCCCGATCCGGACCCGGGCGTCCAGGGCCAGCACGCCGGTCTCGTCGGCCAGGAGCGGGTTGATATCGAGCTCGCGCACCTGCGGCAGGTCCGCGGCGAGCTGGGACAGCTTCACCAGCGTCAGCGCGATCGCCCCGAGATCGGCCGCCGGAACGTCGCGGTAGGCCTCCAGGCGCCGCGCGACCCGGGTGCGGGCGATGAGGTCGCGCGCCAGGGTCAGGTCGAGTGGCGGCAGGCCGAGGGCGCGGTCGTCGATCACCTCCACGGCGGTCCCGCCCCGGCCGAACACCACCACCGGGCCGAAGACCGCGTCCTCGGCGAGGCCGGCGATCAGCTCCCGGCGCTGGCCGCGGCGGACCATGGGCTGGACTGCGAAGCCGGTCACCCGGGCGTCGGGCCGCTCCCGGCGGGCGCGGGCGAGGATGCTGCGGGCGGCCTCCGCGACGTCGGCCTCGCTGGTCAGGTCGAGATGGACGCCGCCGATGTCGGACTTGTGCACGATGTCCGGCGAGACGACCTTCAGCGCCACCGTCCCGCCCGCCGCGATGATCGGCCACGCGGCCGCCGCGGCCGCGTCCGTGTCGGGGGCGAGCGTGATCGGGACGGTCGGGATCCCGTAGGCCTGCAGAAGGCCGTTCACCGCCACCGGGTCGAGCCAGGCGGCGCCCTGGCGCAGGGCGCCGGCGACGATCGAGCGGGCCCGCGCCGTGTCGGGGGAAAAGTCCCGCGGCAGCGAGTCCGGCGTGCGCATCAGGTCGTCCTGGGCCTCGCGGTAGCGGACGAGGTGCAGGAAGCCCTCGATCGCCTCGGAATCGGTGGTGAAATGCGGGATTCCGGCCTGCGCGAAGGTCTCGCGCGCCGCCTCCGCGTCGCCGAGCGTGACCGCGAAGACCGGCTTCTTGCGGGTCTGGCCGGCGCGGGCGGCCTTGACCGTCGCGGCGACGGCCTCGGCCACCGCGCCCGCCTCCGAGCGGACGGTCGGCACGTGGATCGCCAGCACGGCGTCGCTCGTCCGATCCGTCAGCAGCGGCGTCAGGGCGGCCGCGAAGGCCGGGCCGGCGGCCTCGATGCCGAGATCGAGGGGATTGCCCGGCGTGCGGCCCTCCGCCTCGGCGGGCGCCGCTAGGGTCCCGGCCCGCTCGATCAGCCGGTCCGCGGCGAGGAGGCCGATGCCGCGGCCGTTCGACACGATCGCCAGCCGGTGACCGGGGAACGGCCGCTGCCGCCCCAGGGTCTCCACGGCGGAGAACATCGCGTCGAGGTCCGGCACGGCCAGCAGGCCGGCCCGCCGGAAGGCCGCGGCGTAGACCGCGTCCGGGCGGGCCAGGGCGCCGGTATGGGTGACGGCGGCGCGGGTGTCGGGCCGGTGCCGGCCGGCCCGCAGGACCACGACGGGCTTGGCCCGGGCGGCGGCGCGGGCGGCCGACATGAACCTGCGGGCATCCGCGACCCGGTCCAGGCAGAGCAGGATCGCGCGGGTGCGGTAATCTGCGGCGAAATGGTCGAGGCAGTCGGCCACGCCGATGTCGAGGACGCTGCCGAGCGACAGCACCGCCGAGAAGCCCGTGCCGTGGCGGGCGCCCCAGGCGACGATGGCGGCCGCGACCGTGCCGGATTGCGAGACGAGGGCGAGGTCGCCGGCCAGGGGCGCGTGGGCGAACAGGCTTGCATTGAGCTTGGCGCCCGGGACCGCGAGGCCGGCGCTGTCGGGCCCGAGCAGGCGCAGGCCGTGGGCGCGGGCGATCCCGTGGGCGACCGGGCCGGGATCCTCCGGCCCGGAGCCGAGCCGCGCCGTGAGGATCACGGCCGCCCCGGCGCCGATCGCGGCGGCCTGCGCGACGACCTCGGGCACGCTCGGCGGCGGCACCGCGATCAGGACGAGGTCGGGGGCGGCGGGCAGGTCCGCGACCCGCGGCACGCAGGGCAGCCCCTCGACGGTCGCCTGATCGGGCTGGACCGGCATGATCGCGCCGGGGAACCCGGCGGCGCGCAGGCTGTCGAGCACGCTGCGCCCCAGCGAGCCCGCGCGCCCCACCGCCCCGACCAGGGCGATCGAGCGGGGCGCCAGCAGCTTGTCGAACCGGTAGGTGCTCACGACCGGCGACTCACGGCGCCGTCACGGGACGAGGTCCCGCAAGCCGTTCCTGGCGGCACGCATCTGGTCCCCTCGCTCACGTCCGACCGGGCGAGACGCCCGGGCGCCCGCCGCCCTCCCAGATGGCGCGATCCGGCGCGCCTGCAACGCCCGGTCGGCACGCACAGGGCGGAAATCGTCTGGTCGACGCCCGCGAGGCAGCCAGACCGCCTTTTGTTCAATATCGAGCGCCCTTTATCCACTCTAAGACGGGACTTGTGGGCGTGTGTGGATTGGTCTTGCTATTAAATTCACACCACCATAGTAACTGCCTCTTAACTACCCTGTATCGGGTCGAGCAGAGACAGATTCCGGCCGGCGCCGGCGGTCGGTGGCCGGCTGGGATCGAGTGGAGGTTATGGGATGGACGCCACGGGTGAAGGGCAACCGGACTATCTCACGCTGTCCGTCGACATCGTGTCGGCCTTCGTGAGCAACAATCCGGTCCCCGCGCCGGAACTGCCCGGGCTGATCGCGGCCATCCACGCGACGCTGCACGGGCTCGGCGAGCCGTCCGCCCCGCCGGCGGAGGAGCTGCGGCCTGCCGTGCCGGTCCGGCGCTCGGTCCAGCCCGACTTCATCGTCTGCCTGGAGGACGGCAAGAAGTTCAAGTCGCTGAAGCGCCACCTGCGGACGCACTACAACCTGACGCCCGAGGAGTATCGCGGGAAATGGGGCCTGCCGCCCGACTACCCGATGGTGGCGCCGAACTACGCCGCGGCGCGGTCCAGCCTCGCCAAGAGTATGGGCCTCGGCCACCAGCGCCGGAAGGGCTGACGGCGCGGCGCTCTCGTCCGCGTCCGCGTCCACAGCTTTCGGAGCCGGGTTAGGCATCGGGCAAGCCGCGCTTGCGAGGGTCCGGGGCCCGTCAGCGCCCCAGAGACCCGATGTCCGGCAAGCCCAGCCTCGTCGCCCGCCTGTTCTGGACGGCCGTGATCGGCCTCCCGTTCGGGCTCTGGTACGGCCGGCCGGCGCTCGCCGCGACGGGGCTCGCCCTCGGGCTCGTCCTGCTGCGGCATCTCGGGCGCCCGCGCCGGTTCCGGGCCCGGGTGCGGCGGATCGCCCGGGCCCATGCCGAGACGCTGGCGCTGCGGCGGCGTCAGGAGAGCTACAGCGACCCCTACGGCAACTGGATCGAGGACGGCTGGCTGCGCGAGCGGGCGTACTTCCTCGAGCGGACCGTCCTGCCGCAGCTCGGTCCCCGCTTCGCCGACCTCGCCGAGGCGGAGCACGCGCGGATGCTGGCGATCATCGAGGCCGAGGCGGCCGCCGTCGCGCTCCCGGACGAGGACGAGGCGCCCGGCGACGGGCTCGACTACGAGCGCTACTGCGCCGAGCGGCTGGTCCGGGCCGGCTGGCGGGCGCACCGGACGCCGGCGAGCGGCGACCAGGGCGCCGACATCGTGGCGGTGCGGGACGGGCTGCGCCTCGTCGTGCAGTGCAAGCGGCTGAGCAAGCCCGTGGGCAACGCCGCCGTTCAGGAAGCCGCCGCGGCGCTGCGCTACTGGGACGGGGACCGGGCCGCCGTGGTGTCGAACGCCGGCTTCACGCCGGCGGCGCGCCGGCTGGCCACGGCCACCGGCGTGCTCCTGCTGCACCACGACGCCCTCGAGGCGATCGACCTCGCGGAGGCGTGACGATCCTCAGGCGAGCGGGCCCGGGATGGCGATCTCCGCCTCGCTGAGCAGGCGCGCCTCGTGGCGGCGCACGAACAGCCACAGGGCCAGGCCGCCGAACACCACCAGCGCCAGCAGGGTCAGGCCCACCGGGCCGACGATGTGCTCGATCTGGCGCCCGCAATAATACGAGCCGAGGCCCATGCTGCCGGCCCAGACGATGCCGCCGAGGGCGTTGAAGGCGAAGAAGCGGCGCGCGTCCAGCCGGTTGACCCCGGCGAGCAGGGCCGCGTAGGCGCGCAGCATCGCGGTGAAGCGGCCGAAGAACACGATCTTCCCGCCGTGCTGGCGGAACAGGTACTGGCCGAGCTTGAGCCGCCCGTGATCGAGGGCGATGAGGTGGCCGTAGCGGAGCAGCAGCGGCATGCCCCAGCGCCGCCCCGCCCAGTAGCCGACATTGTCGCCCAGGATCGCCGCCGCCGCCGCCGCGGCGATGACCAGGCCGATATTCAGGTTGCCGGTGCTGCCGGCGTAGACGGCGGCCGAGATCAGCACCGTCTCGCCGGGGCACGGCACGCCGGCGCTCTCGAGGGTGATGACCACGAAGATCGCGATGTATCCGTAATTCGCGATCAGGTCGGCGATGGGCAGGTCGTTCAGGAAGGCCATGCGGTCCTCGGGCCGGTCTCCGGGCAGAGCCCGGCGACACAAGCGGACGGAACGTGGCCTTAAGAGGGCCGCCCTGCGGCGCGCGGCGCGCTCAGAGGACCTTCAGCAGGGCCTCGGCCCCGGAAACCTCGGCCTTCGAGGGCGTCTCCTCGACGTTGAGGATCCGGACGACGCCGTCCTCGACCAGCATCGAGTAGCGCTTCGAGCGCATCCCGAGACCGAAGCCCGTGCCGTCCATCTCCAGGCCGATGGCCTTGGCGAAATCGGCGTTGCCGTCGGCGAGGAATTCCAGCCCCTCGGCGCCGCTCGCCTTCGACCACGCGTCGAGCACGAACACGTCGTTGACGCTCGTCACCGCGATGGCGTCGATGCCCCGCCCGAGGATCTCGTCCCTGTGGGTGACGAAGCCCGGCAGGTGGTTGCGGTGGCAGCTGGGGGTGAACGCGCCCGGCACGCCGATCAGGACCACGCGCCGGCCCTTGAACACGTCGTCGGTGGTGCGCGCGATCGGGCCCTCGGGGCCGATCACCCGGAAGGTGGCCTGGGGCAGGTGGTCGCCGACCTGGATCATCGCGGGTCCCTCGTTGTCGCGCGCTGGGATGGCGCGCGTGAGCAGCGCGCCTGACCTAGCGTGGCAGGGGGTGCCTGTCGAGGATCGGGAGCAGCCTGCGGCTCACGGTCCGAGAAGCTTGACGGAGGCCGCCCCGGCGCCGAACAGCGCGGCCCCGGCCGTCATGCCAGACAGCGCCACCTGCCAGGGCGCGAGACTCCGGTCCCGGCCGATCTTGGCGGCCTCGGCCGCGAGCTTGGTCTGCTCGACGGCCGTCTTCGAAGCCTCGGCCGTCATCTTGACCTGCTCGGCCGCCAGCCTGGTCTGCTCCGCGGCCAGTTTCGACTGCTCGGCGATCAGCTTGTGCTGCTCGGCGACGAACTTCCGCGTCTCCTCGTGCGCGCGCTCGATCCGCGCGCGCTGCTCCTCGATGGCGAACGCGGCCTGAGAGGCGGAGCCAGCCACGATGGTCACGGTCTCGAACGTGGCCGGAACGATCGCCTTCGCGTGCCGGCCGGGACATTCTGCGGCGCGCATGAGACCCGCACAAGCTTGGGGGAGGCTGGCTGCGTCCCTATTGCCCGCTGGACAACGGAGGGGCGCGGCGTAGCATGGACGGATGGCGCACCCTCCGCACCGCAGGCCTGATCCCATGTCGGCAGCGTCGTCGCAGGCCGGGAAGGCCGCGTCGCCGCTCCGGACGGAGCTGTCGGGCCCGCACTTCCTCGACGGGCAGTTCCTCGTGGCCATGCCCGGCATGGCCGACGAGCGCTTCGCCCGCTCGGTGATCTACGTCTGCGCCCATTCCGCCGACGGGGCCATGGGCATTATCGTCAACAAGGCGGCGATCGACATCAGCATGCCGGACCTCCTGGTCCAGCTCGACGTCGCGCCCGAGGCGGACGCGATTCGCCTGCGCGAGCGGGTCGGCCACATGCCGGTCCTGATGGGCGGCCCGGTGGAGGGGCGGCGCGGCTTCGTGCTCCACAGCGACGATTTCCACATCCAGCAATCGACGCTGATCATCGACGACGGCATCTGCCTGACCGCGACCGTGGAGATCCTCCGGGCCATCGCCAGCGGGGACGGCCCGGCCAGCGCCGTGCTGGCGCTCGGCTATGCCGGCTGGCAGGCCGGGCAGCTGGAGAGCGAGATCATGGCCAACGGCTGGCTCAACTGCCCGGCCGATCCGGCGCTGATCTTCAACGCCGACCTCGACGCCAAGTACGACCTCGCCCTGCGAGCCAACGGCATCGACCCGGCGATGCTGTCGATGACCGCCGGCCGGGCCTGACCCGGCCGCGCGCTCCGGCGCCTCGAATCCGCCGCCCCCGGTCGCGCCGCCGCGTCGCGCCGGCGGTCCTGCGCGGGCCGCCTATTCGGGCAGCGCGTCGCCGCCGCCGACCGCGTCCGGGTTCATGCCCTCGACGGCCGGCTTGGGACGCGGCCGGCGGGGTGCCACGGCGGCGGTGGGCGTCGCCGTGTTGGCGCCGAGCCGGGTGGCCAGGGCCAGGGCGCGGTTCTCCGTCACCCGCAGATGGCAGAACCCGTGCGTGCCCTCGCGCGCGTAGGTGCGGCAGAGCTGCTCCCGGTCCGACGAGAAGGCGGCCTGCTCGCTGACGATCGGCCGCACGTCCTCGCGTCGGGCCCGCTGGGTCATCAGCTTGTAATTGTCCCGGACGGCCTTGTCGGCCACGCCGCGGGCCGTGTCGAACTCCCCGGCCCGCGGGATCAGGGTCGCGGCGCCCGGCCCCCAGAGGCCGACCGGCGTGGTCGCGCAGTCCGCCGCCGAGAAGGTGCAGACCGGGCCCGAACCCAGGCTCGAGACCAGCACGCCGCCGTCGGTCACGTCGAAGCGCAGCGGGCACTCGGCCCCGGCGGCCTCGAAGCGCGGCACGCCCTCGGGCTTGCCCTCGGCGGTGAGCGTCACCGGATTGCCGCCCGCGAGCGGCACCGTGCACGACTCCGCCGGCTGCGAGATCTTGGTCCCGGGCAGCTTGATCCGCGCCGTGACGGCCGTGCCGGAGCGCTCCAGCTTCAGGGATCCGGACAGGCCGTTGAGCTGCAGCTCCTGGCCGATCACGCCGTCCTCGGAGGGTGTCTTCAGCACGACCGGGCGGGCCGGCGCGGGGGCCGGCCGGGGCGCCTCGGGAGCCGCCGCGGGCGGGCCCGGCTCGCCCGGTGCCCCGGGCGCAGGCGCCGGCTCCGGCAGGCCGCGCGGCGGCGTCGGCGGCCGCTCCGGCTTGATGCCGAACAGGCGCTCGAAGAAGTTCTGGGCCCGCGCGGGGGGCGCGGCGAGCATCCCGGGCGCCGCGACGGCGACCGCCAGGATCGGGAGCAGGAGGCTGCGGGTCGGGCGCATCGGACTCTACGACGGGGACACGAAGTGGCGGGGCCACGCGCAACCCCTTGTCGAAACGTTAACACGCCGTCGATGGCGCCGACGTGGCAGCGGAGCAACAAAATGCAGCCACGCCACCGGGCCGCGGCCGGCCGTGCGGCGAGATCCTGCCGGAATGACAAGGGGATGGCGCGGATCCGCGTGGCCGATCCCGCCGCGCAGGCTTCGCCTTGCGGGCCCGGAACGGGCTTCTTATATCGCCCTCGACGCGGGATTGCGCGCTGGGTTTCAGCCGTTCACGGCCCTTGATCCGGCCCGGGTCCCATACTCACATCACCCCCGACACCGCCATGGGCCGAGCTGCTTCGGGGCTCGGCGGTCTGCTTGAACGCGACACAAAGAGGGATCCCACCATGGGTAAAGTTATCGGCATCGATCTGGGCACCACCAATTCCTGCGTGGCCGTGATGGAAGGCACGCAGCCCAAGGTCATCGAGAATTCGGAAGGCGCGCGCACCACGCCGTCCATCGTCGCCTTCACGGACGACGGCGAGCGGCTCGTCGGCCAGCCGGCCAAGCGCCAGGCGGTCACGAACCCCGAGCGCACGTTCTTCGCCATCAAGCGGCTCATCGGCCGGACCTACGACGACCCGATGACCCAGAAGGACAAGGGCCTCGTGCCCTACAAGATCGCCCGCGGCGACAACGGCGACGCCTGGGTCGAGGCGGACGGCAAGAAGTACTCGCCCTCGCAGATCTCCGCCTTCACGCTGCAGAAGATGAAGGAGACCGCCGAGTCGCATCTCGGCCAGCCGGTCACGCAGGCGGTCATCACGGTCCCGGCCTACTTCAACGACGCCCAGCGTCAGGCCACCAAGGACGCCGGCAAGATCGCGGGCCTCGAGGTGCTGCGCATCATCAACGAGCCGACCGCGGCGGCGCTCGCCTACGGCCTCGACAAGAAGAAGTCGGGCACGATCGCGGTCTACGACCTCGGCGGCGGCACCTTTGACGTCTCGATCCTGGAGATCGGTGACGGCGTGTTCGAGGTGAAGTCGACGAACGGCGACACCTTCCTGGGCGGCGAGGACTTCGACAACCGCATCGTCGAGTACCTGACGGCCGAGTTCAAGAAGGAGCAGGGCATCGACCTGACCAAGGACAAGCTCGCCCTCCAGCGCCTCAAGGAGGCCGCCGAGAAGGCGAAGATCGAGCTGTCCTCGGCCACCCAGACCGAGATCAACCTGCCCTACATCACCGCCGACAACACCGGCCCGAAGCACCTCGCGCTGAAGCTCAGCCGGGCGAAGTTCGAGTCGCTCGTCGACGACCTGGTGCAGCGCACGATCGAGCCCTGCCGCAAGGCGCTCAAGGATGCCGGCGTCTCGGCCTCCGAGATCGACGAGGTGGTGCTGGTCGGCGGCATGATCCGCATGCCGAAGATCCAGGAAGTGGTGAAGTCCTTCTTCGGCAAGGAGCCCCACAAGGGCGTCAACCCGGACGAGGTCGTGGCCATCGGCGCCGCCGTGCAGGCCGGCGTGCTCCAGGGCGACGTCAAGGACGTGCTGCTCCTCGACGTGACCCCGCTGTCGCTGGGCATCGAGACGCTGGGCGGCGTGTTCACCCGGCTCATCGACCGCAACACCACGATCCCGACCAAGAAGTCCCAGACCTTCTCGACCGCCGAGGACAACCAGAACGCGGTCACGATCCGGGTCTTCCAGGGCGAGCGCGAGATGGCGGCCGACAACAAGCTGCTCGGCCAGTTCGACCTCGTCGGCATCCCGCCGGCGCCCCGCGGCATGCCGCAGATCGAGGTGACCTTCGACATCGACGCCAACGGCATCGTCAACGTGACGGCCAAGGACAAGGCGACCAACAAGGAGCACCAGATCCGCATCCAGGCCTCGGGCGGCCTCTCGGACGCCGACATCGACCGGATGGTGAAGGACGCCGAGGCGAACGCCGAGGCCGACAAGAAGCGCCGCGAGCTCGTCGAGGTGAAGAACCAGGGCGAGAGCCTGATCCACGCCACCGAGAAGTCGGTGACCGAGTACGGCGACAAGGTCCCGGCCGCCGACAAGGGCGCGATCGAGACCGCGATGACCGCGCTCAAGACCGCGCTCGAGGGCGACGACGTCGAGGCCATCAAGGCCCGCACCACGGACCTGATGCAGGCCTCGATGAAGCTCGGCGAGGCCATGTACGCCGCCAACCAGGCGGCCGGCCCGGATGCCGGGGCCGAGGCGGCGGCCTCCGAGAAGAAGGACGACGTCATCGACGCCGACTTCCAGGAGGTCGACGAGAAGGACCAGAAGAAGCGCGCCTGAGGCGCGGATCTGATACGACCGCGCGGGGCCGGAGCGATCCGGCCCCGCCTTTGCGTGAGCAGCGTATTCAGAAGCTCCGTCATGCCGGGCATGCGGGGCCCGGGATCCAGGGCCGACGGCAGAGCGCGAATCCGCGTCGTCGGCGCTTCTGGTTTCCGGGCTCGTCAGCGGCGCCCCGGATCGGCGGCGCAGTGGTAGAAGCGTCGCGGCCCGGGGTTCGGGACGGGACGGGACGGGAAGGCACCTGAGGGCGGGATGTCGAAGCGGGACTATTACGAGATCCTGGGGGTCACCAAGACCGCCACGGAAGGCGAGATGAAGGTCGCTTTCCGCAAGCTCGCGATGACCTATCATCCCGACCGGAATCCCGGCGACAAGGACGCCGAGATCAAGTTCAAGGAAATCAACGAGGCCTATCAGTGCCTCTCGGACGGCCAGAAGCGCGCCGCCTACGACAGGTTCGGCCACGCGGCCTTCAGCCAGGGCGGCGGCGGTCCCGGATTCGGCAACGAGTTCGGCGACTTCATGTCGGACATCTTCGACAATTTCTTCGGTGACGGCCGCGGTGGCGGCGGCGCGCGCGGCCGCGGCGGCACGCCGGGCCGCGAGCGCGGGGCCGACCTGCGCTACAACCTCGAGATCACCCTGGAGGAGGCCTTCACCGGCAAGGCCGAGACCATCAAGATCCCGACCTCGATCACCTGCGAGGTCTGCGACGGGTCCGGCGCGAAGCCCGGCTCGAAGCCGCGGACCTGCCCGACCTGCGCGGGCTACGGACGGGTCCGGGCGGCGCAGGGCTTCTTCGCCATCGAGCGGACCTGCCCCAACTGCCACGGCCGCGGCGAGATCGTGGACGATCCCTGCACCGCCTGCCAGGGCGCCGGCCGGGTCAACCGCGAGCGCACCCTCTCGATCAACGTGCCGGCGGGCGTCGACGACGGATTGCGGATCCGGCTCGCCGGCGAGGGCGAGAGCGGGCTGCGCGGCGGGCCGGCGGGCGACCTCTACGTCTTCCTGTCGATCAAGCAGCACGAGTTCTTCCAGCGCGACGGCGCCGACCTGTTCTGCCGGGTGCCGATCTCGATGGTGACGGCCGCGCTCTCGGGCGAGATCACCGTGCCGGTGATCGACGGCTCGCAGACGCAGGTGCGCATCCCCGCGGGGACGCAGACCGCCAAGCAGTTCCGCATCAAGGGCAAGGGCATGCCGGTGCTGCGCTCGCGGGAGGTCGGCGACCTCTACATCCAGGTCTTCGTCGAGACCCCGCAGAACCTGACCAAGCGCCAGCGCGAGCTGCTCCAGGAGTTCGATCAGTCGGCCTCCCCGGAGAACCATCCCGAATCCGCGGGCTTCTTCTCGAAGGTGCGGGACTTCTTCGGGGGCGCGGTCCGGCCGTGAGGCCGGATCCGAAACCCGGGACGGCCCGTTATGCAAGCGGCCGGCGTGGCTTGCATCCCCTAGGCGCGGCGCCGGCTTGACTGTAAGACAGCGCCGTCCCTAGCCATTCATTCTCATCCGGCATCAAGGAATCCAGGACTTGCCGCCGCTCCGCCGTCCCAACGCGAAGGCTCCTGCGGGCAGGAGCGCGATTTTCGGGCCGCGGCGCGACCCCCTCGAGGACGAGGCCCGGTTCCTGCGGTCCTGGCTCGAGCGCCCCCTGGTCACGGGGGCCGTGACGCCCTCGGGCAAGATGCTCGCCCGGACCATGGCCGCCTACGTCGACCCGCGCCTGGAAGGGCCGGTCGTCGAGCTCGGCCCCGGCACCGGGCCGGTGACCGAGGCGCTGATCCGGCGCGGCGTCGCGCCGGAGCGGCTGATCCTCGTGGAGTTCAACCCCGATTTCTGCCGCCTCCTGACCCATCGCTTCCCGGGCGTGCGGGTCATCCAGGGCGATGCCTACAACATGCGCGCGAGCCTCGAGGACGTGCTGACGCAGCCCGCGGCCGCGACGATCTCGAGCCTGCCGCTGTTCACCAAGCCGCTGGAGCAGCGGCTCGACCTGCTCAACACCGCCCACGACCTGATGCGGCCGGGCGCGCCGTTCGTGCAGTTCACCTACGCGGTCGTGCCGCCGATCCCGGCCCGCTGCGAGGCCGGCAGCTACACCGCGGACCGCTCCAACCGGGTCTGGCTGAACCTGCCGCCGGCGCGGGTCTGGGTCTACCGCCGACCCTGACCTGAACACGGCCTGAGCGAGCAGGTCACGTTTGCGTCAACTGGAAAGGCGCAGACCTGGGACACGGCCGGACGCCACAGGGCGACCGGCGTGGATCAGGAGAACGCCGATGTTCACCAAGACCGCACGGACCCGCCTGGCCGCCGCCCTGGCCCTGGGCGGACTCGCCCTCGCGGCGCCCGCGACGGCCGCCCCCCTCGGCCGCGATGCCGGCCTGCGGGCGGAAGGCGGCGACGTCCACACCGTCCAGTACGGCTACGGCTACGGGCACCGCCACGGCGGCTGGGGCCACCACGGCTACGGCCCGCGCCATCACCATCACGGCGGCTGGGGCCGGGGCCACCATCACGGCTGGCGGCACCACGGCTTCGGGCCGCGTCACCATCACCACGGTGGCTGGGGCCACCGTCACGGCTACGGCCGCTGGTAACAGCTGGTCCGCGCGCCCGGTCCCGACCGGGCGCGGCCCCTAACCGGCGTCCACCCGCTCCAGGACGGGCGGCCGCTCCGTCGGCGCGTCGCCCATCCGGTAGGCCGCCCGCAGCGCGGCCTCGGCCCGGTCCGCGGCGGCCTCGTCGGCCGCGTGGACGATCCCGAGCAGGCCGCCGGACGATCCCGGACCGGCGAGGTCCGTGAAGCCGACGCGCGGGTCGACGGGATCCTCCGGCCGCGTGCGTCCGCCCCCGAGTCCGATCACCGCCAGGCCCAGCGCCCGCGTCGCGATCCCCGCGACGGTCCCGTCCTGACGCACCGCCCGGCGCACCGGTGCCGCCGGCAGATGCGCCGCCGGCCGCTCCAGGAGATCGCCCGGCCCGCCCAGGGCCGCGACCATGCGGCCGAAGCCCTCGGCCGCCCGGCCCGACGCGAGGGCCCGCTCCAGCCGCTCCGCGGCGCTGTCGCGGTCCGGCGCGAGGCCGCCGACGACCAGCATCTCCGCGCCCAGGGCCACCGTGACCGCGTGGAAGCGCGGCTCGCGGCGCGCGCCCGTCAGGTAGTCGATCGCGTAGGCGACCTCGACGGCGTTGCCGGCCGCGCTGGCGAGCGGCGCGTCCATGTCGGTGATCAGCGCGGCGGTGTGCAGGCCGGCCCCCTCCGCCACCGTGACGATGCTCCCCGCCAGGGCGCGCGCCTCGGGCAGCGTCGCCATGAAGGCACCGGAGCCCTGCTTCACGTCCATCACGAGCCCGTCCAGCCCGGCGGCGAGCTTCTTCGACAGGATCGAGGCGGTGATCAGGTCGCGGGACTCGACCGTGCCGGTGACGTCGCGGATCGCGTAGAGGCGCCGGTCCGCGGGCGCGAGCTCGGCAGTCTGGCCGATGATGGCGCAGCCGACCGTGCCGACGACCCGGCGGAACGCGTCGAGGCCCGGCGTCGCGTCGTAGCCCGGGATGCTGCCGAGCTTGTCCAGCGTCCCGCCGGTATGGCCGAGGCCGCGCCCCGAGATCATCGGCACGTAGCCGCCGCAGGCCGCGACCATCGGGGCGAGCGGCAGGCTCACCGCGTCGCCAATGCCGCCGGTGGAGTGCTTGTCGAGGACGGGCCCGGGCAGGTCCCAGGCGAGGACCCGGCCCGACTCGGCCATAGCCCGGGTCAGCGCCACCCGCTCCGGCAGCGACAGGCCGCGGAAGAACACCGCCATGGCGAAGGCCGCCGCCTGACCCTCCCCGACCGTGCCGTCGGTGAGGCCGCGGATGAAGGCGTCGATCGCCTCCGGCTCGAGGGGCTGGCCGTCGCGCTTGGCCCGGATCGTCTCCTGAGGGAGCCTCTCCTGGGAAAGCCGCACGCTCACAGCGTCCGCGCCCGCATTAGGGTCTCGAACAGGCTGCTCGCCCCCAGCCGGAAGGTTCTCGGGCTCACCCAGCCGGGGCCCATCAGCCGGTCGGCCAGATCGAGGTAGGTGGCGGCGTCGGCGACGCTGCGCAGGCCGCCGGAGACCTTCAGGCCCGCGGGGCGGCCGCCGCCGCGGATCTCGGCCAGCATCGCCTCGGCGGCCTCCGGGGTCGCCGAGACCGGGCTCTTGCCCGTGGAGGTTTTCAGGAAATCGGCGCCCGCCTCCAGGGCGATCCGGCCGGCCTCCCGGATCCGCCCCGGATCGGCGAGTTCGCCCGTCTCCAGGATCACCTTGAGGGTCGCGGACCCGCAGGTGTCGCGCACGGCCTCGACCATGTCGCGGGCGATCGCCGCCTCGCCCCGCAGCAGCGCGCCGTAGGGCAGGACGAGGTCGATCTCGTCGGCGCCGTCGCGCAGGGCCTCGGCGGTGTCGTCGGTGGCGCGGGCGCAGTCCTCGCCGCCCGCGGGGAAGTTGATCACCGTGGCGATCCGGATCCCGGTGCCCGCGAGCGCCCGCGCGCCCTGCGCGACGAAGCGCGGCCAGACGCAGATCGCCGCGACGCCGCCGCGCTTCGCGTCCCGGCAGAGGACGTCGATCCTGGTCTCGGTGCAGGTCTCGCCGAGATCGGTGAGGTCGAGGAGCGGCAGGGCCCGGCGGGCGACCGCGCCGGCATCGGGATCAGTCATCGGCTGTCTCTCCGTCGGGCAGGCCGGCCACGAAGGCCCGGACCAGGCGGCCGAGATCCTCCGCGGCCCGGGCCGCCACCGCCTTCGTCTCCGCGTGGTTCGGGTCGCCGCCCGCGATGCCGGCCGCGAGGTTCGTCACCACCGAGACCGCCGCCACCGGCAGGCCGAGAAACCGGGCGAGGATCACCTCGGGCACGGTCGACATGCCCACGAGGTCGGCGCCCAGGAGGCCGGCCATCCGCACCTCCGCGGGCGTCTCGAAGCTCGGGCCCGAGAACCACGCGTAGATCCCCTCCCCCAGGGACACACCGCAGGCCCCGGCCGCCGCGCGGAGCCGCGCCCGCAGGTCCGGGTCGTAGGCCTCGGTCATCGGCACGAACCGCGCGTCGCTGGCCTCGCCGATCAGCGGGTTCATCCCGGAGAGGTTGATGTGGTCGGCGAGCAGCACGAGGCTGCCGGGCCCGGTCGCCGGCCGCAGCGATCCGGAGGCGTTGGTGAGCAGCAGGCGCCGGGCGCCGAGGTGCCGGGCGCAGGCGAGCGGCACCCGCATCGCCGCCGGGTCACCGCGCTCGTAGGCGTGGGCCCGCCCCTCGAAGATCAGGACCGGTCGCCCCGCGAGGCGTCCCCGGTGCAGCCGGCCGCCGTGGCCGCTGACGCCGGGCCCCGGAAACCCGGGGATCGCCGCGTAGTCGACGGCGCTCGCGTCCGTGAGGGCCGCCGCAATCCCGCCGAGGCCGGTGCCGGTCACCACCGCGCAGGCGTAGGGACCCGCGAAGCCGGCGGCGCGCAGGGCGTCGCGGGCGGCCGCCTCACTCACCGAGCGTCTCCGGGCCGAAGGATTCCGGCAGCAGCTCCGCCAGGGTGAAGCTGCGGGCGACGCCGCCCGGACCGGCGGCGTGGATCGGGGTGTCCGGCCCGGCGAACTCGCGGATGCGCTGGCGGCAGGCGCCGCAGGGCGTCACCGGGCCGTTGCCGTCGCCGCAGACCAGGATCGCCGCGATGCGCCGGCCTCCGGCCGCCACCATGGCGGCGATCGCCCCGGCCTCCGCGCAGGTTCCGACCGGGTAGGCGGCGTTCTCGACGTTGCAGCCGGCGTGGATCCCGCCGCGCTCGTCGCGCAGCGCGGCCCCGACCGGGAAGCGGGAATAGGGTGCGTGCGCGTGCGCGCGCACCGCGCGCGCCGCCTCGAACAGGGCTGCGAGCCCGTCATCGTCCCCTGCTGGGTCCCGTGCTGGATCCGCGGCCTGCATGGCCGATCTTTGGCACCCGCCGGGGCGCCCTGTCGAGGCCCTGGGCGGGAGTCCGGCGCGGCGCTCAGCGGCTCGCCGGACCGGCGCCGAGGAGGCTCGCCGCCTGCCGCAGGTCCGCGTCGCTGCGCGGACCGCTCAGGGCGTAGGCGGTGTCGCCCGCGTTCCACGAGACGACGTCGCCGTCGTCCGAGCCGGTGATGAGCGTCGTCGGTCCGCCGCGGATGCCGCGGGTGGCGAACAGCGACGCCTCGCCGAAGCGCTCGGTCTCGAGGGCGACCTCGATCCCGGTGCCGTGCCGGGCGGGGAAGACCTGGATGTCGCGCACCCGCCAGCCGTCGGGCAGGGCCGGCAGGTCGATGCCGGTCGCCGAGCGGAGGCGCGCCCGGTCGTAGACCGGGTCGTCGGCCTGGCCGCCGATGCTCTTGCGCAGCTGCGCCACGACCCGGGCCTGCCGCGCGTCGGCGATCAGGGCCGGATCCGGGGTCGCCGCCAGGGTGTCGGGAACGCCGAAGCGGCCGATCTCGTCGTGGGCCAGCCAGCCCGCGCCCACGAGCACCGCGATGGCCGCGGCCCGCTTGAGCCGCGACGCGACGCGGCGCCAGCGCAGGTTCCGGTCGAAGCGGCGCGCCAGGACCATGTTCCGGTCCGGCCCGGGCCCGGGAACGCGCTCGAAGCAGGCCCGCAGGGCGTCGCGATCGTGCATCTCGGCCATCACCCGGGCCGCGGCCGCGGGGTTGGCCGCGAGATGCGCCTCGACGTCGAGACGGCGCATCGGGTCGATCTGGCCGTCGACGAAGGCGATGAGATCGTCGTCTGTGATCGGATCGATCATCGTGAAGTCCTCGAATCCAGCGTGCCCGGAGGCGATCCGCCGGTCGCAATCGTCAGTCGGCACCGGCGCCCTCGGGTGCCGGTCCTTCGTCAGCTCCGTGCTCAGCTCTCTCCGACGGCGCGTCGCAGAGGCCAGGCGGACCTTTCCCGCGGCTCGTCGGAGACGACGAGCCGGAGGGTGGAGGGCGGCCCGCGCCGCGTCTCGGGTGCCTTGGCCGTCTCCGCGTCGTCGGCGCCGCGGTCGGTCCGCGTCCCCTCCTCGAAGGCCCGCAGGGCCGCACGGCCGCGGCCGAGACGGGACATCAGGGTGCCGATCGGGATGCCGAGAACGGCCGCCGCGTCGGCGTAGGCCATGCCTTCCAGGGTGACGAGGTGGAGCGCGGCGCGCTGCTCCTCCGGCAGCTTCAGGAAGGCCTGCCGGATCTGGGCGAGGCGCACCTGCCCCTCCTGGGCCGGCGGCGCCATGTCCTCGGTCATCCGCACCAGCGTGTCGGCGTGCCGCGCCTCGACCTGCCGGCGGCGCTGCTCGTCGATGAAGGCGTTGTGCAGCACCGTCATCATCCAGGTGCGCAGATTGGTGTTCGGCCGGAGCGAGCCCTGCATCTCCAGGGCCCGCACCAGCGTGTCGTGGACGAGATCGTCGGCCCGCAGCGTGTCGCGGGTGAGCGACCGGGCGTAGCGCCGCAGGGGCACCAGCAGGTCGAGGAGGTCCGGGCGCTTGTTCTTGTCCGATGCCATAGGGTGTGAACGCGTCGGCCCGGCGGTTTAATCCCGCAGGCCGGCCCGGCTGAGAGCTCAGGCCTGATCGAGGGTGGCGGCGATCCCCGAGATGACCCGCGGATCGGTCGGCTCGACCTGCGTGGCGAAGGCCGCCGCGAGGGTGCCGTCGCGGGCGATCAGGTACTTGTGGAAGTTCCAGCGCGGCGTCTCGGCGGGGCGCTCGGCCGCGGCCCAGCGGTAGAACGGATGGGCGCCCGGCATCTTCACCCGGGTCTTGGCCGTGAGCGGGAAGGTGACGCCGTGATTCTCCCGCGCCGCCTCCGCGATGGCCGGCCCGTCCAGCGGCTCTTGGTTGCCGAAATCCGGCGACGGCACGCCCAGCACGACGAGCCCGCGATCGCCGAACCGCGTCCAGAGTGTCTGGAGCCCGGCGAGCTGCCCGGCATAGCCGCAGGCCGTCGCGGTGTTGACCACGAGGACCGGCTTGCCCGCATAGGCGGAGAGCGGCATGGGCGCCCCCTCCGGGGTCTCGAAGGCGAAATCCGTCGCCCGTGCGGTTCCGGCCGGCTGCTCGGCGGCGCGGGCGCCGCCGGCGAGACCGGCACCGAGCAGGATCAGGGCCTCGCGGCGCAGCAGCGTCATGGCAGGTCTCCGGTGCGGACGTTCCGGCGCGTCAACGAACCAGATCGGGAAAGGATCGACCTACTGATACGCCTGCTGCAGGTCGACCGTACAGTCCCGGCCGATCCGCTCGTAGTTCTCGGCGAGCCACGCCTGGGCGGCGGCGCGGCCCTTGTCGCGCAGGCGCTTGAACACGGTCCAGCGCGCGTCGAGCTTGGAGGCGGCGTTGTAGTCCTCCAGGGCGTCGGTGCCGTCGATCCGGTGAATGAGGACCCGGCGGTACTGTCCCTGGCCGAGGATGCCCTCCTCGATCAGCCCGTCGACGAAGTCGATCGCCCGCAATTCCCGCATCAAATTGGCGTTGAAGGTGATCTCGTTGAGCCGGTCGCGGATCTCCGCCTCCGTGCGCGGGGTCTCGCGCCGCTCCACGGGGTTGATCTGGACGAGCACGATGTCGCGGGTCTGGGCGCCGCGATGCAGGGGATAGAGCGGCGGGTTGCCGAGATAGCCGCCGTCCCAGTAGGGCACGCCGTCGATCTCCACCGCCTGGAAGACGGTGGGCAGGCAGGCCGAGGCCATCAGGTGGTCGACGGTCAGGCGCTCGCGCTCGAACACCGCGAGCTTGCCGGTCCAGACGTTGGTGGCCGAGACGAACAGGCCCGCCGTGTCGGCCTCGCGCAGGCGGTCGAAATCGACCTGCTCGGCGAGCGCCTTGCGCAGCGGATTGATGTTGAGCGGGTTCGACACGTAGGGGCTGGGCGCCAGCATCTTGGCCCAGAACTCGGCCACGGGATTGCCCTTCCACAGGCTGAACAGGCCGCTCACGAGATTGCGCTGGGCCGGCCCCAAGTCGCCGTCGAGGCTGACCTCGCGCCAGAACCGCTCCAGCCCCTCGCGGGCGCCGTCCGGGCCGCCCTTGAGCCAGCCATCCACCAGGACGACCGCGTTCATCGCTCCGGCGCTCGCCCCCGTCACCGCCTCGAAGCCGAGGCGGCCGTCCTCGATGAGGGCGTCGAGCACGCCCCAGGTGAAAGCCCCGTGCGCGCCGCCGCCCTGGAGCGCCAGCGCCACCGGCTTCTCGGACCGGGGCCCGGTCAGCGCGGTGCCCGGCACCTGCGCCGGCTGGGCGTCGATCGCGTCCGTGACCGGCGATTCGGGGACGGCGGTGGCGGGATTGTGCGGCTCGGCGCCGCCGAATTGCTCGCTCATGTCGGCCTCCTGATCCGCACGATAGATGGAACACAGATGGTATGCTGCAATGCAGCATCAACCATGCGCCGGGATCGCGACGGGGACCCGGCCGCGCGTCGGCACCCGCGTCCGCACCCGCGTCGGCATGAGCGAATCGGCAACAGCGGCCGACGAAAACCGGCCGGCGGCGCGTCGGACGCCGCCCGGACGTGCAGAAAACTCGACATCCGCGCCCGGATACGACATGACAGCCGCGATGCTGTCCTGCGCGATGCTGCCCCGCGCGGCGCCGGGTTGACGCGGCGCCGGGTCGTCCGCAGCTAACCCGCGGCAGCCCCGAAGTTCCGGCGAGGCGTGTCCCCGGGACCGGCCCGGCAGCCGTCACGGCTCCGGCACCCGCGAGGCGCGCCCGCGAAAGTCCACGATGGAAGTCATGGAAGCCACCCGTTCCGAAATCCCCGCCGACAACCCGCTGGCCGGCGGCGGCCCGGAGATCGCCGGCCCCGCCCCGCGCCACCGCACCGTCGGCGTCACGGTCGGCGAGGGCGACGGCGCGGTCACGGTCGGCGGCGGCGCCCCGATCGTCGTCCAGTCGATGACCAACACCGACACGGCCGACATCGACGCCACGGTGGCGCAGGTCGCCCAGCTCGCCCGGGTCGGCTCGGAGCTCGTGCGGATCACGGTCGACCGCGACGAGGCGGCCGCCGCGGTGCCGAAGATCCGCGAGCGCCTCGACCGGATCGGCGTCCACGTGCCGCTGGTGGGCGACTTCCACTACATCGGCCACAAGCTGCTCGCCGACCACCCGGCCTGCGCCGAGGCGCTGGCCAAGTACCGGATCAACCCCGGCAACGTCGGATTCAAGGACAAGAAGGACACGCAGTTCTCGTCGATCATCGAGCAGGCGATCAAGCACAACAAGACCGTGCGGATCGGCGCCAACTGGGGCTCCCTCGACGGCGAGCTGCTCACCCACCTGATGGACGAGAACGCCAAGGCGCCGCGGCCGATCGACGCCCGCGCGGTGATGCGCGAGGCGATGGTCCGCTCGGCGATCAGCTCGGCCGACCGCGCCGTGGAGCTCGGCCTGCCGCAGAACAAGATCATCCTCTCGGCCAAGGTCTCGGCGGTGCAGGACCTGATCGCCGTCTATCGCGAGGTGGCGCGCCGCTCGGACTACGCGATCCATCTCGGCCTCACCGAGGCCGGCATGGGCTCGAAGGGCCTCGTGGCGGCCTCGGCCGCCATCGGCGTGCTGCTCCAAGAGGGCATCGGCGACACGATCCGGTACTCGTTGACGCCCGAGCCGGGCGGCGACCGGACCGTCGAGGTCAAGGCCAGCCAGGAACTCCTGCAGACCATGGGGTTCCGCACCTTCGTGCCGATGGTGGCGGCCTGCCCGGGCTGCGGCCGCACGACCTCGACCACGTTCCAGGAGCTGGCCCGCGACATCCAGAACTGGATCGTCACCTCGATGCCGGAGTGGAAGAAGACCTATCCGGGCGTCGAGGGACTCAACGTCGCCGTGATGGGCTGCATCGTGAACGGCCCGGGCGAGTCGAAGCACGCCGATATCGGCATCTCGCTGCCCGGGACCGGCGAGACCCCGACCGCGCCGGTCTTCATCGACGGCAAGAAGGCGATGACGCTCCGCGGCCCGACGCTGGCCAAGGACTTCGAGACGATCGTCATCGACTACATCGAGCGCCGATTCGGCCAGCAGGGCGGCACCCGCACCGCCGCCGAGTGAGGAGCGGGGCGGGCCGACGAGCACGCCCCCCCGCGACGGAGGACGCGGCGCCCCGGACCGCGATTCCGGGTCGCCGCGGGCGGGTCCGGATCCCGGGCGCGCCGTGCCCGAAAGGCGCGTCGCGTCGACCTTGACGGGGCGGCCCGCCGCGCCGAGACCCAGCTCCGCGATCTTCGCAGGCGCACACGGTTTCCGGGCGCACGAGGGCATGATAGCAAGGCCGCACGATCCCGCGAGCGGTCGGCCCGGTGGCCGGCCCGCACGGTTCGGCGGAGTCTTCGCGTTTTCTGCCCGGCCCCGACTGGCCCCTGAGCCGAACCGCGAAGCGCCGGCCACGCCCGAGCTTCCGACATCCGCATGAGCCACACCTTCGCACCCGGCGTAGCCCCCCAGCCCGCGCCCGCAGCCCCCGACGCCGCGCGCGCGGCCGACCAGGCCGCCGACGAGACCGGCGCTCCGGCGCCGACCCACGGACCGGCCACCTCCGGCACCCTGGACGCCCCCGAGAAGGCCGAGACCCAGCACGGCCATGCCGGCTTCTGGACGCTGCTGGTCGGCTCCGTCGGCGTCGTCTACGGCGATATCGGCACCAGCCCGCTCTACGCGTTCCGCGAGGCGCTGGTCCCGGCCCGGACCGACGGCATCCTGCTGCCCGAGGAGGTGATCGGCACCGTCTCGCTGATCCTCTGGGCCCTCTTCATGATCGTGACGGTCAAGTACGTCGCGATCCTGCTGCGCATGGACAACAACGGCGAGGGCGGCATCCTCTCGCTGATGGCGCTGGCCCGGAAGGCGCTCGGCGGCTCGCGCATCGTCTTCATGCTGGGGCTCCTCGGCGCCTCGCTGTTCTACGGCGACGCGGTGATCACCCCGGCGATCTCGGTGCTGTCGGCGGTGGAGGGCCTGAAACTCGTCACGCCCGCCCTCGACGAGTACGTCCTGCCGATCACCGTGGTGATCATCGTCGCGCTGTTCCTCGTGCAGAACCGCGGGACCGGGAAGGTGGCGGCCTTCTTCGGGCCGGTGACGATCGTGTGGTTCCTCGCGATGGCGCTCGCGGCGCTGCCGCACATCGGCCTGCACCCGGAGGTGTTCCGCGCGCTCAATCCCTGGCACGCCGTGCACTACCTGCTCGGCCACGGCAGCGGCGCGCTGATCGCCCTGGGGGCGGTGTTCCTGGCGGTGACCGGGGCGGAGGCCCTGTTCGCCGATCTCGGCCATTTCGGCCGCAAGCCGATCCAGGTGGCGTGGATCGGACTCGTCTTCCCGGCGCTGGCCCTCAACTATCTCGGCCAGGCCGCCCTGGTGCTGGAGAAGCCCGACACGGCCGATCCGTTCTTCCAGCTCGTGCCCGCCTGGGGCCTGCTGCCGATGGTGGTGCTCGCCACGATCGCCACCGTGGTGGCGAGCCAGGCGGTGATCACCGGCGCCTTCTCGCTGTCCCGGCAGGCGATCCAGCTCGGCCTGCTGCCGCGGCTGGAGATCCGCCACACCTCCGAGTCGCATGCCGGCCAGATCTACCTGCCGCAGATCAACGCCCTGCTGATGTTCGGCGTCGTGCTGCTGGCGGTGCTGTTCAAGACCTCGTCGTCGCTCGCCTCGGCCTACGGCATCGCGGTGACCGGCACGATGCTGCTCACCGCCTCGCTGACCTTCCTGGTGATGTGGCGCATGTGGAAGTGGTCGCCGGTGGCAGCCGCCGCCGTGATGCTGCCCTTCATCGTCCTCGAGTTCCTGTTCCTGCTCTCCAACCTGATCAAGGTGGTGGAGGGCGGCTACGTGCCGCTGCTGCTCGCGGGCGGCCTCATCATCCTGATGTGGACCTGGGTGCGCGGGGTGACGATCCTGTTCAACAAGACCCGCAAGACCGACGTGCCACTGGTCGAGCTGGTCGGGATGCTGGAGAAGAGCCCGCCCCACCACGTGCGCGGCACCGCGGTGTTCCTGACGAGCGATCCCGAGATCGCCCCGGCGGCGCTCCTGCACAACCTCAAGCACAACAAGGTGCTGCACGAGAAGAACGTGATCCTCACCGTCGAGACGGTGGACACGCCGCGCTCCAACGAGGCCGACAAGGTGCGGATCGAGCCGGTCGGCCCGCACTTCTACCGGGTCGTGATGAAGTTCGGCTACATGGAGACGCCGAACATCCCGAAGACGCTGGTGCTGCTGCGCCGCCAGGGCTTCAAGTTCGACATCATGGCGACGTCGTTCTTCCTGTCGCGCCGCTCGATCCGTCCGGCCGCCCATTCCGGCATGCCGCTCTGGCAGGACCGGATCTTCATCACGCTGGCCAAGAACGCCAACGACGCCACGGACTTCTTCCAGATCCCCACCGGGCGGGTGGTGGAGGTTGGGACGCAGGTGACGGTCTGAGGGCCGCGCCGCCACGGTCGTCGGCACCAGCGTCCTGATCATCCGAGATCCGAACGGCGGTGGCCCTGTCCCGGTCCGCCCGAGCGCGTCGTGCCAGGCGGACGGCACAGGGGCTGCCGCGGGACAGTTCCGGAGCCGCCGCCGACACGACTGCCGCGGTTTGTACTGCCGGCTGGACGGTAATCGGCAGCGGGCGCCCGTCATCGCGCGCAGCGCCCCGGCTGGGGCGCGGTCCCGGGGCGCCGAGCGGACAGGGCCGTCGGCCTGAATCGGCCGACTTTCGTCTACTTGTAGATGGTCGCCCATGTGCGCCGCCGCACGCGGCATGTCCCGCGCGCAGAGGCTCCGGGATGACCGGCCGCCTCCCCGCGTTGCGCCCACCCCGCCGCGTGCCTTAGAATATTTATTATTCTGAGCTTGAGCGTTCGCCCCGCGGCCTGTCCGCAACGGGGAACGTGAGCCGGCTAAGCCGGTCGTGGCCCCCGGCCCGGCTCGGACCCGACTGAACGCCGCTCCGGCGCCGCCAGACAGGACGCAACGATGATCAAACTCACCGTGAACGGGGCTGCGCGCAGCTTCGACGGCGACCCCGACATGCCGCTGCTGTGGTACCTGCGGGACGAGCTCGGGCTCACCGGCACCAAGTTCGGCTGCGGCGTCTCGCTCTGCGGGGCCTGCACCATCCATCTCGGCGGCGCGGCGACCCGCGCCTGCATCACGCCGGTCTCGGCGGCCGCTGGCCAGGAGGTCGTGACCATCGAGGGGCTGTCGCCGGACGGCAACCACCCCGTGCAGGTGGCGTGGCGCGACCAGAACGTCGCCCAGTGCGGCTTCTGCCAGTGCGGCCAGATCATGCAGGCGGCCGCCCTCCTCAAGGACACGCCCAAGCCCACCGACGACGACATCGACACCACGATGAGCGGCAACATCTGCCGCTGCGGCACCTACCCACGCATCCGCGCCGCGATCCATCAGGCCGCCGGCCAGCCGGCGCCCGCCAGCAAGGGAGAGCGCCTGTGATCCACGACGCCAAGCTGAGCGCCGAGCGCGCCGCCGGCACCAGGCCGGCCCTCGACAACGTCAGCCGCCGCGGCATCCTCGGCGGCGCCGGCGCCCTGGTTCTGGCCCTCTCGCTGCGCCCCGCCCGGGCCGACGAGACCCAGACCCAGGAGCAGAAGGAGCAGAAGTTCGGCGCCGACGGCATGCCGCACGGCTGGCGCGACGATCCGAAGATCTTCGTCGCCATCGCGCCGGACGGCACCGTCACGGTGACCAACCACCGCTCCGACATGGGCCAGGGCATCCGCACCTCGGTGGCCT
The DNA here is from genome assembly GCF_017876975.1 of Methylobacterium sp. PvP105. NCBI lineage: Bacteria > Pseudomonadati > Pseudomonadota > Alphaproteobacteria > Hyphomicrobiales > Methylobacteriaceae > Methylobacterium > Methylobacterium sp. PvP105. The sequence continues at coordinate 5,353,825 of NZ_JAGIPA010000001.1, forward strand.
TCACGGTCGCCGACGAGTTGGAGGCCGACTGGTCGAAGGTGAAGGTGGTCCAGGCCTGGGGCGACGAGACCCGCTTCGGCAACCAGGACACGGACGGCTCGCGCTCGACCCGCCACTTCTTCCAGCACTTCCGCCACGCCGGCGCCGCCGCGCGGCTGATGCTGATCCAGGCGGCGGCCAAGCAGTGGGGCGTGCCGGCCTCCGAGGTCACGGCCGTCAACCACACGCTGACCCACGCCAAGTCCGGCCGCACCCTCGGCTACGGCGCGGTCGCCCAGGCCGCCGCCGAGCTGCCGGTGCCCACCGACGTCAAGCTGAAGGACCCGAAGGACTTCCGCTACATCGGCACCGGCAAGATCGGGCTGATCGACAACTTCGACATCACCACCGGCAAGGCCGTCTACGGCCTCGACACCAAGCTCGACGGGATGCTCTACGCGGTCGTCGCGCGCCCGGCCGTCTACGGCGGCAAGGTGAAGTCGTTCGACGACGGCGAGGCCAAGAAGGTCCCGGGCGTCGTGAAGATCTTCAAGATCGACGGCGGCGAGATCCCGTCCGAGTTCATGCCGCTCGGCGGCGTGGCGGTCGTGGCCAAGAACACGTGGGCGGCCATGAAGGCTCGGGACGCCCTCAAGATCACCTGGGACGACGGCCCGAACGCCGGCTACGACACCGACGCGTTCCGCAAGGAGCTGGAGGCCGCGGCCCGCAAGCCCGGCAAGGTCGTGCGCACGCAGGGCGACGTCGACGGCGCCCTGGCCAAGGCCAAGACCAAGGTCCAGGCCGAGTACTTCGTGCCCCACCTCGCCCAGGCGCCGATGGAGCCCCCGGCGGCGGTGGCCCGCGTGAAGGACGGGTTCTGCGAGGCCTGGGCCTGCGTCCAGGGTCCGCAGGCGGCCAACGACCGCCTGATGAAGGCGCTCAAGCTGCCCGACGACAAGGTCAAGGTGAACGTCACGCTGCTCGGCGGCGGCTTCGGCCGCAAGTCCAAGCCCGACTACGTGGTCGAGGCGGCGCTCTGCTCGCAGGCCGTCGGCGGCGCGCCGGTGAAGCTCGCCTGGACCCGCGAGGACGACCTCCACCACGGCTTCTACCACACGATCTCGGTGGAGCACCTGGAGGCCGGCCTCGACGACAAGGGCATGCCGGTGGCGTGGCTGCACCGCTCGGTGGCGCCGACGATCGGCTCGATCTTCGCGCCGGACCCGAAGCACGAGCTGCCGTTCGAGCTCGGGATGGGGCTGGTCAACACGCCGCTCAACATCCCGAACATGCGGCTCGAGAACCCCGAGGCCGCCGCCCATGTCCGCATCGGCTGGTTCCGCTCGGTGTCGAACATCCCGCACGCCTTCGCGATCCAGTCCTTCGTGTCGGAGCTGGCGCACGCCGCCGGCCGCGAGCCGAAGGAGTACCTGCTGGAGCTGATCGGTCCCGACCGGAAGATCAGCCCGACCGAGATCGGCGACGTCTGGAACTACGGCGAGGATCCGAAGCGCTACCCGATCGAGACCGGCCGCCTGCGCGGCGTGATCGAGGCGGCCGCCAAGGGCGCGGGCTGGGGGCGTCAGATGCCCAAGGGCACCGGCCTGGGCATCGCCGGCCACTACAGCTTCGTCACCTACACGGCGGTGGCGGCCGAGGTGGAGGTCGACGACAAGGGCCAGGTCCAGGTGAAGGCGATCGACATCGCGGTCGATTGCGGGCCGCAGGTGAACCCGGAGCGCATCCGCTCGCAGATGGAGGGCGCGGTGGTCATGGGGATGGGGCTCGCCCTCACCTCCGAGATCACCTTCAAGCAGGGCCGCGCGGTGCAGAACAACTTCGACGGCTACGAGGTCCTCCGGATCGATGCTGCCCCGAAGGTGGTCCGCGTGCACCTCGTGCCGACCGGCAGCTACGACGGGCCGCTCGGCGGCGTCGGCGAGCCCGGCGTGCCGCCGGTGGCGCCGGCCATCGCCAACGCGATCTTCGCGGCCACTGGCCGCCGGGTCCGGCAATTGCCGATCCGCGATCAGCTGAGCGCCTGAACCGTCACCCGTCGCGAGACGTTGGGGCCGTGGGGGAACCCGCGGCCCCATGTTTTGGAAAGCACCCGACCCGATGATGCGTCCCGCCCTCACGGCCTGCCTGACCCTGATCCTGACGGCGGTCCCCGCCCTCGCCTCGCCCTGCGGCGACCGGATCGACAGCATGTCGAAGCGCGTCCAGTCCGAGGTGAGCCAGTCGATCTCGGCCAATACCAGCGGCCAGGGCAACGCCGCCAAGCGCGGCGGCGAGGGGCTCACCGGGACGGAGGGGCAGCGGGCGAACGAGTCGCCGCAGGCCCCCCCGGAGAAGGCGGCCCAGGCCGGCCAGGGCGCGGACGCCGCCCAGCAGGCGAAGGTCGCCCTGGAAGAGGCGCGCACGGCGGATCAGAAGGGCGACGCCAAGGGCTGCGAGGCGGCGCTCACCCGCGCCGAGCAGCAGATGAAGAAGGCGCCGTGAGGAGCTTGGCGGAACAGGCCGGAGGCTCGGTGACCGCGCCTCGACATCGCCGTTGATCCAACCCGCACCGTCATCCTGAGGCGCCGGAGCGCAGCGCGGGCCTCGAAGGAGCCGTCCAGAGGCCGCGCGGTCCCCGGAGCCCTCCTCCGCGGCCTCGCCGCGCAATCACCTCAGTCAGGACGAGGAGGAGGATTGGACAGGGTCGGTCCGGCCCTGCCCCTACCGAGCCAGTGCGCTGATCTCGATCACGAACTTCCGCCGCAGCGCCCGCGAGAAGTCGCCGTAGCCGGCGGCCGCCAGCAGGAACGCCCCCGGACCGCCGATGACGTGCGCGCGGTACCACTGCTCCAGACTCGTCCGCTCCTGCGGCAGCGGGGTCGGGAGCAGGCCATAGCCGGGCGCCCGGTAGGCGCCGGCCCCGACCACGTCGTTCTCGCCCGGCACCAGGATCGGCAGGCCGTTGACCGTCGCGCCGGTGTCGAGCAGCGACCGGTGCGCCTCCGTGAGGCTGTCGGCGTCGGTGCAGTTGTCGATCCCGTCGCCGGAGACGTCGACCACCACGCGCTCGGCCGGGACCGGCAGCGCCGGGAGCACGGCGGCGGTCACCGTGCGGAACATCTGGCCGAGGCAGGTGAACTCGCCCGCCTGCCGCGGGGTGGCCCGGACCAGGGCCGCGGCCGCCGCGGCGTCGGCGCGGCCGGCGATCCGCCGCCATCCGACCGCGAGGTTCGCCCGGTCCGCCCAGGTGACCATCGCGAACAGGATCCCGCCCGGATTGCCGGTGATCGCGCCGAGGACCGACGGATCCTCCAGGGCCTCGGCGATGCCCTCCATCTGCAGCCGGAAGCGCGCGTCGTCGACGGATTGCGACACGTCCACGGAGACGACCAGCGCGGTGGCGACGCTCTCGGGCGCAGCTTGAACAGGCTCGGCTGTGGCGGGCGCGAGCCCGAGGAGCAGGAGGCCGGCGCCCCGCAGCACGCCGCGGCGGATCCGTCGCGAACCCGTCCGCATCATCGGCCTCGGCGCTCCCGGAAGGCGCGGCCCTGCGGCCGTCGCGCATCCGTTAGGCCACGTTTCGACGTCGCGCGAAACCGGCCTTTCGGGGGGCCCGCCGCGCGGACCCGCCCGTCGGACCGACGCGCCGCGGGGCAGGCCCGGATGCGCGTCGGCACGGTGTCGTTGGGCGCGAAGCCCGGCCCCGGTGAGGGAGGTTCGCTCCGGCGGCGGTGGCCCGCTCATCTCGGAGGTTGCCCGTCCTCCGGCCCCGTCCCTAGGCCGACCGGGGGGTCGTGACGGGCGGCCTCGGCCGCCCCGGAAGGTGCCTCAGGCCGCCGCGGCCGCGAGCGCGTGCGGGTTGCCGTTCAGGCCGGCGCAGAGATCGTCGATCTCGGCGAGGTCCAGCGCCTCGCCGGCCCGGCCGGCGATGGTGTCGATCAGGTGATCCTGACGGGGGTCGAACGGGTGACCCTGCATCCGGTAGAACTGGTAGTAGCGCAGCGCCGCCAGGACGGTGTCACGCTCGCGGTCGGTTACGGTGAAGTGCTGCATGGGTAGTCGCTTCCCCTTGTGGCTTCAACGAACGCTCGGGTAGGCCGCGACGCCGATCCCGAGCTTGACTGTTGTAACCCGTGGGCAACTGCCCGACCAGTTCTTGACAGCTCGCGCCGATGTGATTCGCGTCATTTAAGATTTTGATCCTGCCCCGGGCCGGCCGGTCACGGATCGAAAAGATCTACTCGGACAATGGCTTGGCAGGATCGACGGCGAGCGCCGCGCGGTCGGGCCTGTCCGCGGCCCGTCACGAATCCCCGCGCGGGACCCGCGCCGCCGGTCCCGCGCCCGCCTCAGAGGCCGAGCTCGGCCAGGTAGCGCGGCAGCGCGGCGCTCGCCGGCCCGTAGCGGGCATCGTCGAAGGCGTCGGCATTGTCGGACGGCTCCAGGTTGACCTCGCAGGTCGGGATGCCGAGGGCCCGCGCCTGCCGCACGTAGCCCGCGGCCGGGTAGACCGCCCCCGACGTGCCCACCGCCACGAACAGGTCGGCCTCGGCCAGCGCCGCCTCGATCGCGTCGAGGTGCATCGGCATCTCGCCGAACCAGACCACGTCCGGCCGCATCCGGCCCGCCGCGCCGCAGGCGGGGCAGCTGTCTGCCCGGCTGAGGTCGGCCCGCCACGGCGTGACAGCGGTGCAGGCGCAGCAGCGGGCCTTGAGCAACTCGCCGTGCATGTGGGTGATCGCCCGCGAGCCGGCCCGCTCGTGCAGGTCGTCGACGTTCTGCGTGCACAGGAACAGCCGCCCGCCCCGCGCGGCGATCCGCGTCTCGGCCCGCGCCAGGGCACGATGCGCGGCGTTCGGCTCGGCCGCGACCACGCCGCGGCGGCGATGGTCGTAGAAGTCGAGCACCGTGTCAGGGTCGGCCGCGTAGGCCTCCGGGGTGGCGAGCTTCATTGGGTCGAACCGCGCCCAGATCCCGCCGCGGTCCCGGAACGTGCCGAGCCCGCTCTCGGCCGAGACGCCGGCCCCGGTGAGCACGAAGATCGTCCTGGGATGGTCCGTCATGGGCTGCTCCTGCGCGCCGGAGATTGGCCGGATCTGTCCGCTGGTTGGCGGTGCGGTTTCTTTCCCGCTGCGTCCGCTCGGTGAATGCTGCGGCTCGCTTCACCGAGCGGGAGACACGAAATGTCCGATGTTGCGCTGCTGGTCATCGATGTCCAGGAATCCTTCCGGCACAGGCCCTTCTGGAACGACGCCGATGTCCCGCCCTTCACCGCGCGCCTTCAGGCGCTCATCGACGGCGCCGCCGCGCGGCGGATCCCGGTCCTGCAGGTGTTGCACGTCGCCGAGAGCGGACTGTTCGCCATCACCTCCGGCCACGTCCGCACCCTCGAGCCGGTCGTGATCACGCCGACGGCCATCTTCCACAAGCGCCGGCACAGCGCCCTTGTCGAGACCGGCCTGTCCGGCTGGCTGACGCAGCACGGCATCCGCCGGCTGATCGTGTCGGGCATCCGGACCGAGCAATGCTGCGAGACCACGGCCCGCCACGCCTCCGACAGCGGCTGGCAGATCGATTTCGTGACGGAGGCCACCCTGACTTTCGCCATGACCCACCCGGACGGCCGCCGCTTCGGCGCGGACGACATCAAGGCCCGGACCGAGCTGGTGCTGGCCGACCGGTTCGCCCGGATCGCCACGGTGGATCAGGCGCTGGCCGGCCCGGACCTGCCGGTCGCCGCGTGAGCGGGGCGGCCCGGCACATCCCGGTCCTCGTGGTCCTGCCGCCGCGCGCGCTGCTGCTCGACCTCGCCGGCCCGCTGGAGGTCCTGCGCATCGCCGGCACCGTCCAGGACCGGGTCGGCTTCGCGGTGGCGTACGCGGCGCCGCGGGCGCTCACCCGCTGCTCGATCGGGCTCGACCTGGGCGGGGCCGGACCTCTGCCGGATACGGTGGCCGACGGGACGGTCGTGCTCCTGCCGGGCTCCGCGACGCGGGTGCTCGGCGACGCGCCGGAGCGGGCGGCCGACGCCGACGCCGACGCGGAGGCCGAGATCGTCGCGTGGCTGCGCGGCGCCGTCCGGCCGGGCCACACCGTCGCGACCGTCTGCGAGGGCGCGCTACTGGCGGCGCGGGCCGGGCTCCTCGACGGCTACGCCTGCACCACCCACCACGCCAGCTGCGACCGGCTGCGGGCGGCGGCGCCCCGGGCCCGGGTGCTGGAGAACCGCCTGTTCGTGCAGGACCGCGACCGGTTCAGCAGCGCCGGCGTCACGGCCGGCATCGACCTGATGCTGCACCTCGTGGCGGAGTGGGCGGGCCCGGCGACGGCGGTTGCCGTCGCGCGGGCGCTCGTCGTGTACATGCGGCGCGGGCCCGACGACCCCCAGCTCTCGCCCTGGCTCGAGGGGCGCAGCCACCTGCACCCGGCGGTGCACCGGGCCCAGGACGCGATCGCCGCCGACCCGGCCCGAGACTGGTCGCCGGCGCTGCTCGGCCGGTTCGTGGGCGCGAGCCCGCGCAACCTCGCGCGGCTGTTCCGGCTCCACGCGGGCATGACGGTGACGGACGCGGTCAACCGGTCCCGCGTCGCGCTGGCCCGCGACCTGATCGCGCGGAGCGATCTCGGCCTGGAGCGGATCGCCGAGCGGGCCGGCTTCGGCTCCGCCCGGCACATGCGCCGCGTCTGGCGGCAGTTCCACGCAGCGGCGCCGTCGAGCCTGCGCGCTCGATCCGCGGATGTGGCGGCCGAGCCGGCCAACCCGCGGCCCGTAGGCCGGGATTCTGCACGGAACCCCGCGAAACACCCGCCCTCGCGAGCGGAGCGAAGCGATCCAGGGTAGCGCCCCGCTCTCCGGCGTCGCGCGGCCCTGGGTCACTGCGCGGCGCGGGTGGATGGACCGACGCGGCCGCCTGTGACCTCCTGCCCCGCCGACCCCGTCCGCCCGAATCGGCGCGGACCGTGCATCGGCCCGGCGCGCCCGTTGGCGCGGAAGGAGTGAGCGGCATGCCCGAATTCGACCTTGCCATCCGGGGCGGCACGGTGGTCACGGCGAGCGACACGGTCCGGGCCGATGTCGGCGTGCGCGGCGGCCGGATCGTCGCGGTGGCCGAGGGCATCGCCGACGCGGCCCGGGTGATCGACGCCTCCGGCCTGCTGGTGCTGCCCGGCGGCATCGACAGCCACGTCCACATCGCCCAGGAGTCCGGCCCCGGCATCGTCATGGCCGACGATTTCGCCAGCGCCACCCGGGCGGCGGCGGCCGGCGGCAACACCTGCGTGATGCCCTTCGCGCTCCAGCCCCGGGGCGCCTCCCTGCGCGGTGCGGTCGACGCCTACAGGGCCCGGGCCGAGGGCCAGTGCCACGTCGACGTGGCGATCCACATGATCATCTCGGACCCGAGCGAGGCGGTGCTCGGCCAGGAGCTGCCGGCTCTGGTCGCCGACGGCTACACCTCGTTCAAGGTCTTCATGACCTACGACGACCTCGTCCTGAACGACCGCCAGCTCCTCGACGTGTTCCACGTCGCGCGGCGGCAGGGCGCCCGGGTCATGGTCCACGCCGAGGGCTACGACGCGATCCGCTACCTCAGCGAGCGGCTGGAGCGGGCGGGCGAGACCAGGCCCTACGGCCACGCCCTGTCGCGCCCCGAGATCGTCGAGCGGGAGGCGGCGCACCGGGCGATCAGCCACGCCGAGCTGATCGACCTGCCGATCGTCATCGTTCACGTCTCGGGCCGCGAGGCCACCGAGCAGATCGCCTGGGCGCAGGCGCGGGGCCTGAAGATCCGGGCCGAGACCTGCCCGCAATACCTGACGCTGACGGCCGAGGACATGAAGGGACTCGGCCAGGAGGATCTCATGGCGGGGGCGAAGTACGTCTGCTCGCCGCCGACGCGGGACGTCGAGAGCCAGGAGGCGGTCTGGTCGGGGATCCGGCGCGGGATCTTCGACGTGGTCTCCTCGGACCATTGCCCGTTCCGCTACGACGACCCGCAGGGCAAGCTGAACCCGCGGGGTAAGACCTCCTTCCGCTGGATCCCGAACGGCATCCCCGGCATCGAGACGCGGCTGCCGGTGTTCTTCTCGGAGGGCGTCTCGAAGGGGCGGATCAGCCTCAACCAGTTCGCCGCGCTGACCGCCACCAACCACGCCAAGCTGTACGGGCTCTACCCGCGCAAGGGCTCGATCGCTCCGGGCTTCGACGCCGACCTCACGCTTTGGGATCCGAACCGGCGCGAGACCATCCGCCAGGCGAACCTGCACCACGGCTCCGACTACACGCCGTGGGAAGGCTTCGACGTCACCGGCTGGCCGGTGGTGACGATCGCGGGCGGGCAGGTGATCGCCGAGGACGGCCGGGTCCTGTCCGAGCCGGGCCGCGGGCGGGTGCTCGACCGGGCCGTCGACCCGGCCGAGCGGCGGGACGCCTGAAGGACGCGCTGGCCCGCCGCTTGCCTGCAGCCCCCGGGGGAGAACCGCATGGACGTCGAGCTGATCGGCCTGACCAAGCGCTACGGCGCGGCCACCGCGGTCGACGGCATCGACCTGAAGGTGCCGTCCGGCGCCTATTGCTGCCTGCTCGGCCCTTCCGGCTGCGGCAAGACCACGACGCTGCGGATGATCGGCGGCCACGAGCGCGCCAGCGCGGGCGACGTGGTGATCGGCCCGAAGGCGGTGGGCGACGCGGCCCCGGCCGAGCGCGGCACCGCCATGATGTTCCAGAGCTACGCCCTGTTCCCGCACCTCGACGCGCGCGACAACGTCGCGTTCAGCCTGAAGATGCGCGGCATCGGCAAGGCCGAGCGCCGCGCCAAGGCGATGGCGATGCTCGACCTCGTGCAGATGGGCCACCTCGCCGGGCGCCTGCCGGCCCAGCTCTCGGGCGGCCAGCAGCAGCGCGTGGCCCTCGCCCGCGCCCTCGTCACCGGCCCGAAGGTGCTGCTGCTCGACGAGCCACTCTCGGCCCTCGACCCGTTCCTGCGGGTGCGGATGCGGGTGGAGCTGAAGCGGATCCAGACCGAGCTGGGCCTCACCTTCATCCACGTCACCCACAGCCAGGAGGAGGCGATGGCGCTCTCCGACCTCGTGGTGGTGATGAATGCCGGCCGGATCGAGCAGGCCGCCGACCCGCGCACCGTGTTCGAGCGGCCGGCCACCGCCTTCGTGGCCCGGTTCATCGGCGGCCACAACGTGATCCGGCTGTCGGAGGGTCTCGTCGCCGTGCGGGCCGACCGGATGCGGCTCGGCGCCGAGGCCGGCCCCGCCGCGCTGCCGGCCCGGGTGGTCGCGGTCGAGTACCAGGGCACCAGCGTCCATGTCGGCCTCGACGCCGAGGGGCTGGAGCGCGCCCCCGAGAGCCCCGCCGCCCTCACCGCCATCCTCAGCGACGCGGCTTACGCGGCCCGCCCGTTCCACCTCGGCGACACGGTCCCGGTCGGCTGGGACGCCGCCGCCGCCCATCGCCTCGACGCGTAACCCGTAGGGAGACGACCATGGACCTGCCCTCGAAGCCGAGCCGCCGCACGCTCCTGAAGGGGGCGGCCGCGCTCGCCGCGACGCCGGTGACCGGCTTCCCGGCGGTGCACGCCGCCGAGCCCGTGACCCTGCGCTACCTCGGGACCGCGGTGAACCAGTCCGCCGACATCGCCCGGAAGGTGAAGGAGGATCTCGGCCTGACCATCGAGTACATCCCGGTGGTGACGGACGAGGTGACCAAGCGGGCGGTCACCCAGCCGAACTCCTTCGACCTGATCGACACCGAGTATTTCAGCCTCAAGAAGATTCTGCCCTCCGGCAACCTGCAGGGCATGGACGCCGGGCGGATCAAGCTCGCCGACAAGATCTCTTCCATTTTCACCAAGGGGGAAGTGGCGGGAAAGCGGATCGGCGACCAGGGCACGGCGCCCCGCAAGGTCTTCTACCTGGAGGGCCAGGAGTCCAAAAAATTTGCCGGCGAACAGACCGGGTGGATCTCGCTGATCCCGACCGTCTACAACGCCGACACGCTGGGCATCCGGCCGGACCTGATCAAGGTGCCCGTCACGAGCTGGAAGGAGCTCCTGAACCCGGCCTTCAAGGGCAAGGCCTCGATCCTCAACATCCCGTCGATCGGCATCATGGACGCCGCCATGGTGGTGGAGGCCACTGGCGACTACACCTACGGCGACAAGGGCAACATGACGAAGCCCGAGATCGACCGCACCATCAAGGTGCTGATCGAGGCCAAGCGCGCCGGCCAGTTCCGGGCCTTCTGGCAGGACTTCAACGAATCCGTGAACCTGATGGCCTCGGGCGAGACGGTGATCCAGTCGATGTGGTCGCCCGCCGTCACCAAGGTGCGGGCGCAGGGCGTGCCCTGCACCTACCAGCCGCTGAAGGAGGGCTACCGGGCCTGGGCCTCGGGCTTCGGCATCCCCAAGACCCTGAGCGGCAAGAAGCTCGACGCCGCCTACGATTTCATCAACTGGTTCCTGTCGGGCTGGGCCGGGGCCTACCTCAACCGGCAGGGCTACTACTCGGCCGTGCTGGAGACCGCCCAGGCGAACATGCAGCCCTACGAGTGGGCCTTCTGGATGGAGGGGAAGCCCGCCGAGAAGGACATCCTCGGCCCCGACGGCACCCTGATCGAGAAGGCCGGCGCCACCCGCGACGGCGGCTCCTTCGACGCGCGGATGGGCGCGGTCGCCTGCTGGAACGCCGTGATGGACGAGAACACCTACATGGTGCGCAAGTGGAACGAGTTCATCGCGGCGTGAGGGCGGTGGGCGCCGCCGCCTCTCCCCGCCCCCTCCCCCGCGGAGGGGGGCGGGATGCATCGGCGCGCGGGGGGCGAATCCGATGACCGATCTCGCCCTGCCCGCCGCCGCGGCCGCCGAGCGGACCGCGGCGCCCGCCGTCGCGGCGCGCCCCCGCCGCCGCGCCCTCGCCTATCTCCAGGCCGCCCCGCTGGCCCTCGTCTTCCTGATCTTCCTCGTGGTCCCGCTGGTGCTCACCGGGATCGTCTCGCTCTGGGAGTACAACGAGTACGAGATCATCCCGGCGCTCACCCTTCAGAACTACGTCGACGTGTTCGACGGCTGCCTGTCGGCCGACCTCTGCACCACGGTGCGCACCTATCTCTCGACGGTGAAGTTCGTAGTGCTGACGCTGGCGATCACCCTGCCGCTCGGCTTCGCCGTCGCGTACTTCCTGGCCTTCCACGTCCGCTCGGGCACGGTGCGGATGGGCCTGTTCCTGCTCTGCACGATCCCGTTCTGGACCTCGAACGTGATCCGCATGATCTCGTGGATCCCGCTGCTCGGCCGCAACGGCCTCGTCAACGACACGCTGCGCAGCCTCGGGCTGATCCGCGCGCCGATCGAGGGCCTGCTCTACTCCGACTTCGCGGTGGTCCTGGCCTTCGTGCACCTCGACACGGTGTTCATGATCGTGCCGATCTTCAACAGCCTCGCCCGGATCGACCGGCGGCTGATCGAGGCGGCGCGCGACGGCGGCGCGTCCGGCGCGCAGATCCTCTGGAACGTGATCCTGCCGCTCGCCAAGCCCGGCATCGCCATCGGGACGATCTTCGTGACGACGCTGGTGATGGGCGACTTCGTCACCGTCGGCGTCATGGGCGGCCAGCAGATCGCCAGCGTCGGCAAGGTGATCCAGGTGCAGATGTCCTACCTGCAGTTTCCGGCCGCCGCCGCCAACGCCGTGGTGCTGCTCGCCGCCGTGCTGCTGATGATCCTGGGGCTCACCCGGATGATCGACCTCCGGCGGGAGCTGTAGCGATGGATCAGCCCCGCGGCCGCGCCTTCTACCTGCTGGCGGCGGTCTTCGCCCTCTACGTCCTGTTCCTCTACGGGCCGACCCTGACGATCCTGGCGCTCAGCTTCCAGGGCCCCTCCGGCGGCCTGACCTTCCCGATGAACGGCGTCTCGACCCACTGGTTCGCCAAGCTGTGGGCGGGCGTCGGCGTGGTCGACATCTGGGCGGCGTTCCGACGGTCCCTGGCGCTCGGACTCGTGGTGATGGCGCTGACCGTCGGGATCGCCTTCTACGCGGGCCTCGCCTTCCGGAAGGGGTTTTGGGGCGCAGGCCTCGTCTTCGCCCTGGCGGTGTCGAGCCTGATCGTGCCCTCGATCGTGGTCTCCCTCGGCATCGGGCTGGAGTTCCGGCTCCTCGACGACGCCGTGAAGGCGCTCGCCGCCGCGACCGGCTGGGGATTCCTGCAGGATCACGGCACGCTGATGGGCCTCTACACGTCGGCGCTGGGAGCCCATCTCACCTGGACGCTGCCCTTCGGCCTGCTGATCATGTTCGCGGTGTTCAACCGGTTCGACCCGGCCTACGAGGAGGCCGCCCGCGACCTCGGCGCCAGCGGCCCGCAGACGCTCCGCCACGTGGTGGTGCCGATCCTCGCGCCCGCCCTCGTCGGCGTCGCCCTGTTCGGCTTCACCCTGTCGTTCGACGAGCTCGCCCGCACCAGCCAGGCGATCGGCGGCCGCAACACCCTGCCGCTGGAACTGCAGGGTCTGACCACCACGGTGACGACGCCCGAGATCTACGCCCTCGGCACGGTGACGACCGCCGTCTCGGCCCTGGTGATCGGCACGGCGCTCGGCCTGACCCTGTGGCTGCAGAAGCGCCGGGCGCGGCGGGCGCTGGCCGGCCTGTGATCGATGCCGGTCGGCCGCGCCGCCGCATTGCCAATCCGCCCCCGCCCGTGTAAGCGCACGGCGCGCCCCCGAGACACCCTTGGAGGCAGGGGCGCGCCGGGAAGGATGTGGCCGTCCGCCAGGGGCGGCCTTTTCGTTTTCCGGCTCCAGCAATCGTAAAGGATCACGCCATGAGCGCTGTGAAGACGCTTGAGGCCGTGGCACGCGACCGGGTCGGCAAGGGGGCCGCCCGGGCCGTTCGTCGCCAGGGCCAGATTCCCGCCGTCATCTACGGGGGCGGCCAGCCGCCGCAATCCATCGCGGTCGACCTCATCCGCACCCGCACCCTGATCTACGCCGGCGGCTTCAAGACCACGCTGTTCGAGATCAACGCCGGCGGCAAGAAGGTCCGCGCGATCCCGCGCGACTTCCAGCTCGACCCGGTGACCGGCGTGCCGCTGCACGTCGACTTCCTGCGCGTCGTCTCGGGCCAGACCGTCACGGTCGAGGTGCCGGTGCACTTCGTCAACGAGGACGCGGCCCCCGGCATCAAGAAGCTCGGCGGCACCCTCAACATCGTGGCCCACACGCTGAGCCTCGAGGTCGCCCCCGACCAGATCCCGGACGCGATCGAGGTCGACTTGACCGGCCGCGCGATCGGCGACGTCATCCACGTCTCCGACATCAAGATCCCGGCCGGCACCTACACCGGCGAGGCGACCGACCCGGTGGCCAACATCGTGCCGCCGACCGTGCTGGGCGCCGAGGTGGAGGCCGAGGAGGCCGCCATCGCCGAGGCGCAGTCGGCCGAGGCCGCCGAGGAGAAGGCCGAGGAATCCGCCGAGGACGAGAAGAAGGACGGCGAGGAGGCCTGAGCCTCGTCGCTCTCTGTCACGCGACGCGAGAGCCCCGGCCCTGCCGGGGCTCTCTGCGTTTCGGCCGCGGTCAGGGATAGAGCCGCGCCCGGCTCCAGCCCGCGCCCGTCCGGGTGAAGCGCACGCGGTCGTGCAGGCGGAAGTCGCCGTTCTGCCAGAACTCGACGCTCACCGGCGCGATCCGGAACCCGGTCCAGTGCTCAGGCCGGGGGATCGGCCCGTCCCCGTAGCGCTCGGACAGCTCCGCCACCGCCGACATCAGCGTGGCGCGGTCCGCGAGCGGGCGGGATTGCTGGCTGGCGATCGCACCGAGGCGGCTCTCCCGGCGGCGGCTCTGGAAATAGGCGTCGGCCTCCGCGGCCGTGACCGGCGTGATCGGCCCACGGGCCCGCACCTGCCGGCGCAGGCTCTTCCAGTGCAGCACCAGGGCGGCCTGGGGGTTCTGCGCCAGCTCCTCGCCCTTGGTGGACTGGGTGTTGGTGTAGAACACGAAGCCGCGGGCGTCGAAGTCCTTCAACAGGACCATCCGCACGTCCGGCAGCCCGTCCGATCCGGCGGTGGCGAGCGCCATCGCGTTCGCGTCCTCGGGCTCGGAGGCCTCGGCCTCCTTCATCCAGGCGGCGAACAGCCCGACGGGGTCCTCGCTCAGCGTGAAGTCCGCGCTCTTCGGGTCATCGGTCCTTAACTGATCCACGCCAAGACTCCTGCCTGCCGCGTCCAGGGCCTGAGGGGGCACCGACATCGGCGTGTTCGGTCGAGCGAATAGCCCGTCGTGAGTCAGGTGTAATGCGGGGATGCGCGTGTAAAGGGCCAAGCCGGCGGTCGCAGATCGGCGCGTCCGTCTCGGCCCTGTCTCTGGCGATGGTCCTGTGCGGCTGCAGCCAGCCACTGCTGGTCTTCCGGGGCGATCCCCCGGCGGCGGCGCGCGTGGTCGAGGAGCCGACCGTCACCGGCAGCATCGAGAAGCGGCCCGTGAGTTTCGGGGACGACCTCGCCGAGGAGGATTGGCGCCGGGCGCGGGCCGCCCTGAGCGTCGCCCTGGATCCGCAGGGCAACGGGCGCCCGGTCAAGTGGGACAACCCGGAGACCGGGCTTCACGGGTCGGTCAACCCGACCGGGCTGCCGTATGTCTCGGATGAGCTGATCTGCCGCAACTTCCTGGCATCGGTGATCGCGCCGAGCCGCAGCCGCTTCGTCCGCGGCACCGGCTGCAAGCTCTCGGGCGGACCGTGGACGCTCAAGCGCGTCCGGGCCGCGAGCGGCACCGGACGCTCCTGAACTCCGTCGACGTCGGGGGCCCCTGCCCGTGCGGCAGCGGGAGCGCCCCCGCGCCCTCAGTACGGATGCCCGTAATAGGGCCGCACGCGCAGGCGCGGCTGCGCCGCCGGCGGAGCGGCGTAGCGGGCCGCGGCCTCCGGGTCGTAGGTGCGGATATAGGGATCGAGGGCCGGGTCGCGGTAATTGCCGTTGTTGACCCCCGCCGAGCGATCGTTGCCGCTCAGCGCCGCGTAGGGCGAGAGGCCGCTGCCGCTGTCGCCGCCGCCACCGCCGCCACCGCCCCAGGCAAAGGCCGTCCCCGGGATGGCGGCGAGGAGCATCGCCGCGAGGGGCATCGTCAGCGTCTTGCGCGTCATGTCCTGTCTCCGCACCACGTCATTGTCTGGCGAACGGTCCAGCTGGAGGTGGGGTTCCCCTCGGCGAGCCGCCACGGCCTCGCGACATTGTACCACCGCCCGCCAACACGCGTTTATTTGAAGGCCCGCGTTTCGATTTTTTCGGTTCACCGTCCAGAAATCGTCTCGCGCGTTAAGCTTGAACCGGTAGACAGCCACTCGGCCGTGCTTGATCGTGGTGCGGCGTAACAGCATTCGAGCCCGGCTCGACCGTATCCAGGGTCGGGACCGGGCGCATACCGGGCCTGGCTGCCGTGAGCGTCGACACGAAATCCGGCACGCGGGGCATGAGGCTGACCGGCTGATGGAGCGGGCGATCGGAGGCACGGACCGATCGTCGGCGGCCGGTGGCCGGGCTCCCACCCGGGCGGAGCCGCCGGCGTCCGGGACGCTCTCCCGCACCCGGACCGTCACCGTGTGGCTCGACCGACGGTCCCTGCGCGGCTGGCACATCCGCCTTCTCGACCAGCTCGGGCAGCGGCCCGACCATCGGATCCGGGTCGCCTGGGTGGAGCACGCGGAGGGCCTGCCGCCGAACGCGGAGCTCCTGTTCCGTCTGGAGGCCGCCATCCACGGCCTGCCCCGGCCGGGTCTGGCGACCGCCGCGGAACCGGTGGCCCTCGCCCCCTACGAGGCGAGCCCGGAGGGCCCGGAGCCCGGCGGGAGCGGCGCCGACCTCGTCCTCGACCTCTCGGGCAGCCCCGCGGAGCCGGGCTCGGCGCCGGCCTGGCGGCTCGACTACGACGGGATGCCGGGCGAGGCCGGCCTCCTCGCCGCCCTGTTCGCCCACGGAGCGCCGGTGGCGGCGCTGCGCGGGCCGGACGGCAGGCCGGTGGCGGTCGGCCGCCTGGGCGCGGAATCGCACACGGTGATGCTCGCGGCCTTCGAGGGCTACCTCGCGCGGACCATCACGCTGATCCTCGCCGCCCTCGACGGCGCCGCCTCGACGGAGCTTCCCGACGGCGCCGGGGCGCCCCTGAAGCCCGCGGCCGGCTACGACCTCGGCGGCCTGGGCGCGCGCCGTCGGGCCGCCGGTGGGCTCGCCCGGCAGATCGCGCGCAGGCTCTACGCCCTCTGCTTCCACGGCCCGCACTGGCGGGTGGGCTGGCGGCGGATCGCCGGCCCCGACCTGATCGACCTGCGCCGGCATCCGGAGGGCGGCTGGCAGGTCCTCCCCGACGACGGGCGGCGCTTCTACGCCGACCCCTTCGCGATCGCCCGGGACGGCGCCGTGACCCTGTTCGTGGAGGAGTTCGACTACCGCCGCGGCAAGGGCGTGATCGCCGCGGTGGGCTTCGGGGAGAACGGGCCCCGCGGCCGGCCGGAGCCGGTGCTCGAGCTCGAGACCCACCTGTCCTACCCGTTCGTGTTCGAGGCGGACGGGCAGGTCTGGATGATCCCGGAATCCCACGCCTCCGGGACGATCGACCTCTACCGGGCCACCGACTTCCCGCGCGGCTGGGTCCACGAGGCGGTGCTCCTGGACGGGGTCGTGGCCGGGGACGCGACCCTGCTGCAGCACGGCGGCCGCTGGTGGATGTTCGCCACGGTCCGGGCCGGCGGCGGCAGCTACTCCGACACGCTCCATCTCTGGCACGCGCCGCATTTCCGCGGGCCCTGGACGCCCCACCGGCACAACCCGGTGCTGATCGACATCGGCTCCGCCCGGGCCGCGGGCCCGATCGTGGCGCGCGACGGCGGCCTGATCCGGCCCGTCCAGGATTGCCGACAGGGCTACGGCGCGGCGCTCGGCCTCGCCCGGATCCTGCGCCTCGACGAGGAGGGCTACGCCCAGCGGGTCGAGACGCGCCTGCGGCCGGGGGCGGCCTGGCCGGGCACCCGCCTGCACATGCTGAGCGCGGCCGGCGGCTTCGAGTTCATCGACGGCTCGCACCGGGCCCGCCCCCGCCTCCTGGGCTGAGGGCGCCTTCCGGGCTGAGGGCACCTTCTGGGCTGAGGGCGCCTGCTGGGCTGAGCCCGGGCCGAACCGCCCCGTGCGGCCGCGCGCGGCCCCGTCGGTGCCGAACGGCACCCGCATACGGCTCGCATCGCGGCCGCGCGCGCGCTAAGCGGGGACCTCACCTGCGCCGATCCAGCAGAACCGCCGGGACGATCACCATGGCGAGCCCCGTCGAACATGCGAGCTTCCTGCCGCCGGTCCTGACCTTCCTCACCGCGGCTGTGATCGGCGTGCCGATCTTCCGGCTGATCGGGCAGAGCGCCGTGCTCGGCTACCTCGTGGCCGGCGTGCTGATCGGGCCCTCCGGCCTGTCGCTGATCGCCGAGCCCGAGACGGCGGCGAGCGTCGCCGAGATCGGCGTGGTGCTCCTGCTCTTCATCGTCGGCCTGGAGCTGCACCTGTCGCAGCTCGTCTCCATGCGCCGCGACATCTTCGGCCTCGGCACCGCGCAGCTCGTCGTCTGCGCGCTGGTGCTCGGCGGCGCCGGAATCCTGGCCGGCCTCAGTTTCGGCGCCGCCGCGGTGATCGGCCTCGCGCTCGCCCTCTCGGCCACCGCGGTGGCCCTGCAACTCCTGGAGGAGCGGGGCGATCTCGGCAGCGCCTACGGCGCGCGCGCCTTCGCGGTGCTGCTGTTCCAGGACCTGTCGGTGGTCGGCATCCTGGCGCTGATGCCGCTGCTGGCCTCGGCCGGCGAGGCGACCGACGTCTCCTGGCTCGGGGAGGCGGCGGTCTCCACCGGCAAGGCGCTCGCGGCGATCCTCGCGGTGGTGCTGGTCGGCCGCTACGGCCTGAACCCGTTCTTCCGGCTGCTCGCGGCGAGCGGCGCCCGCGAGGTGATGACCGCCGCGGCACTCCTGGTGGTGCTCGGCACCGCGCTGCTCATGGAGCAGGTCGGCCTGTCGATGGCGATGGGCGCGTTCCTCGCCGGCATCCTGCTGGCCGAGTCGAACTTCCGCCACCAGCTGGAGGCCGATATCGAGCCGTTCCGCGGCATGCTGCTCGGCCTGTTCTTCATGAGCGTCGGCATGTCGATCGACGGCAACCTCGTGCGCGAGGTCTGGCCGGCCCTGTTCGGCGCGACCCTGGCGGCGATCCTGGTCAAGGTCGCCATCGTGGCCGGCCTGTTCCGGCTGTTCGGCTCGGACACCCTCGGGGCCCTGCGGGGCGCCGCGGTCCTGGCGCCCGCGGGCGAGTTCGCCTTCGTGCTGCTGCCGCAGGCCCAGGATCTCGGCCTCACCGGCGTCACGGCGACGCGCTTCGCGGTGGCGCTCGCCGCGCTGACCATGCTGATCGGCCCCATCGCCGCCAAGGGTCTCGACAAGCTGATCGAGCGGCGCAACGCGCGCAGCACCTTCGCGCTGGAGGAGCCCTCCAGCGAGCTCTCCGAGAGCGGCGACGCCCGGGTGCTGGTGATCGGCTTCGGCCGGTTCGGGCAGGTGCTGACCCACGTGCTGATGGCCGAGGGCATCCCGGTCACGGTGATCGACAAGGACGTGGAGCAGCTGCGCGCCGCCTCGCGCTTCGGCTTCCGCATCTACTACGGCGACGGCACGCGCCTCGACGTGCTGCGCGCCGCCGGGATCGGTCGGGTCGAGCTGGTCTGCATCTGCGTCGACGACCGGGAGGGCGCCCTCAAGATCGTCGACATCGTCCACGAGGAGTTCTCCAGCGTGCGCACCTTCGTGCGGGCCTACGACCGCCTGCACGCGGTGGAGCTGATGAACCGGGACGTCGACTACCAGATCCGCGAGACCGCCGAATCCGCCCTCGCCTTCGGGCGGGCGGCCCTCGAGGGACTCGGCCTGTCGCCGGAGGCCGCCACCGCCCGGACCGACGACGTGCGCAAGCGCGACATCGCGCGGCTGGTCCTGCAGCAGGCCGGCGCCCTGCCGGACGGGTCCAGCTGGATGCGCGGCGCCGCGGCGGGCCTGAAGCCCGAGCCGCTGACCGCCCCGGTCCGGCCGGCCCGGGCGCTCAGCACCGAGACCCGCGACCTCGTGGGCAGCGACCGGCGCGAGGCCGCCGAGCGGCTCCTGGAGAAGCCCGCCCTGGCCCCGCAGGAGACGGAGGCCGCCGAGGAATCCGATCCGGAGACCGAGCTCGAAGCGGAAGGCAGCGCCCGGGATGCGTGACGGGCCGGATGTCTGACCTGTCCGACGGGCCGCCCCCGGCGGAGGCGGGCCGCTTCGTCACCGGCTCGATCCTCCGCCACGTCGTCGTGATGGCCGCCACCGGCTCGGTGGGGCTGATGGCGATCTTCGTCGTCGACCTCCTGTCGCTGCTCTACGTCTCGACGCTGGGCGACCCGAACCTCACGGCGGCGGTCGGCTTCGCCGGCATCGTGCAGTTCTTCGCCACGGCGGTGAATATCGGCCTGATGATCGCGGCCGGCGCCCTGGTGGGGAAGGCCGTCGGCGCGCGCGACCCGGCGGCGGCGCGGCGCCTCGCGACGTCCGCGCTCGTCCTCGGCAGCCTCGTGGCCGCCGTCATCGCGGGGCTGATCGCGCTGCTGGCCGGCCCGCTCCTGGCCCTGATCGGCGCCGAGGGCGAGGCGCTGCGCGTGGCCGTCCTGTTCCTCCACATCACCCTGCCGTCGAACCTGCTGCTCGCTGCCGGCATGCTGTTCACCGGCCTGCTGCGCGCGGTCGGCGAGGCGGGTCAGGCGATGACGGTCACGCTCGCCGGCGCCGTCGTCACCGCGTTCCTCGACCCGCTGCTGATCTTCGGGGCGGGCCTCGGCGTGACGGGCGCGGCGATCACGGTCTGCGTGGCGCGCGCGACCTTCGTGGCGGTGGGCATCCGCGGCGTCGCGCGGCACGGGCTCCTCGGCCGGCCGCGCCTGCCCGACCTGCCGCCCGACGCGGCCGCCCTGGCGGGGGTCGCGGGCCCGGCCGTGCTCACCAACCTCGCACCCTCGGTGGCGAGCGCCTTCCTGGCGCGCCTTTTTGCCGGCTACGGAGCGGACGCGGTCGCCGCCGCGTCGGTGATCGACCGGCTGACGCCGGTGGCCTTCGGCGGCCTGTTCGCGCTGTCGGGGGCGATCGGCCCGATCCTGGCGCAGAACTGGGGTGCGGGCCGGTTCGATCGGATGCGCGGCGTGCTCGGCGCGGCGATCCGGGTGACGCTGGCCTACTGCGCCGGGGTCTGGCTTCTCCTGGCGCTCGGCCGGGGGTGGCTCGCCGGCCTGTTCGGCCTGCAGGGGGTCGCGGCCGAGCTGTTCGGCTTCTTCTGCCTCGTCGGCGGCGCGATCTGGTTCTTCAACGGGCTGCTGTTCCTCGGCAACGCCGCCTTCAACAATCTCGGCTTCCCGCTGCGCTCGACGCTGCTGAACTGGGGCCGGGCGACACTCGGGACGATCCCGCCGGCGATGCTCGGCGCGGCGCTCTACGGCCCCCGCGGGGTGGTGGCCGGGATGGGGATCGGCTCCCTGATCTTCGGGGCGCTCGGCATCCTGCTGGCCCGCCGCACGGTCGACCGGCTGGAGGGAAGCGGTCCGCGGCGGCCGGGGGCAGACATCGCCGCGGAGGCGCCCCAGCGCGCGGCGCCGCTGCCGGCGGGGCACGCCCATCCCGAGCCGATGACCTGAGACGGCGGCGGCAAGGCACAAGTTCCGCGGGTGGGAACTGGTATTTCCCCGCGCAAAGGGTCACGATGCCCTGTCCCGGACGGTCCCGGCCGGGACAGAGTCGAGGCGTCATGTTCAACCCGCTCGAGATGTTCCAGGCCCAGGGCGAGGCCGGGCTTCAGGCCATGGGCCAGCCGTTCGGCCTGACGACCGAGCAGACGGCCCGCGCCTTCGAGGCGCTGATGCCGGCCCTGACGCTCGGCCTCCAGCGCAGCGTCGGCCTGGACCCGGCCGGCTTCGCCCGGATGTTCGGCCTGGAGGCCGCCAAGCCGGCGCCCGCCCAGGGATTCGAGGCCCTCGGCCAGATGTTCGGGTCCGCGCAGCTGATGCAGGCGGTGCTGCGGCAGGCCTCGGCGACGAGCGGCGTCGGCGCGCAGGTCCTGCGCCAGATGCTGCCGATGATGGCGGGCGCCGTGGTGGCGAGCATCGTCCACGTCATGCTGAACCAGCCGCAGGCCGAGCCCGCGCGGCCGAGCGCGCCGCCCCCGCCCGTGCCGTTCCCGTTCGGCCCGGCCTGGGCCGAGATGGCCAAGGCGATGATGCCCGCCGTCGAGCCGCCGGCCCCGCCGCCGAAGCCCGCCGCCAAGCCGACGGCCAAGCCCGCCGCCAACCCGCAGGCGGCCGCGGGCGAGGCCGGCTCCGACATGTTCCAGCAGATGCTGCGCACCGGTGCCGAGGTTCAGGGCAACAACATCCGGGCGATGCAGGAGCTGTTCGAGACCTTCTGGCCCGCCTCCGGCACGCCGTCCGCGAGCGCCGCGCCTCCGGCCCCGTCGGGTAGCCCGGCCCGGCCCGATCCGGCGTCGGCCGACCCCGCGGCCGGCAAGGGCCGGCGCGGTCGCCAGCCCGGCGGGACCGGTTGACGCGGGGACCGGGCCGGGACGAACGTTGACCCGGCGGACCGGAGCGGCAACCTGCCGGCGAGGAGATCCGTCGATGAGCGAGCACCTGACCGCCTGGGACGACCGTGCCGAGAGCGTCGGCGGGAACGGTGTGGCCAAGCGCACGATCCCGGGCTCCGGCGCCAGCCTCGTGCGCGTGGTCGTGCCGGCGGGCGCCTCCGCACCGGCCCACAGCCACGATCACGAGCAGTTCGTGCAGGTGCTCTCCGGCTCGGGGATCCTGGAGACCGAGCAGGGCCGCGCGCCGTTCTCGGCCGGCAGCGTGTTCCACTTCCCGGCGGGGGCGTGGCACGCGGCCGCGTTCGAGACCGAGACGGTCCTGATCGAGACGAACCTCGCGCCGCCGGCCTGACGGCGCCGCCGAGGCGCCGCACGCCGTCCGCGCTCCGCGGGGTGTCGAACTGCGCGTCCAGACCGGCGATGCGCGCCACCGTGTCGTGAGCGTAGCGGATCGCCTCCTCGGCGGTAGCAGCCACCCCTCGTGCGGATCGAGGACGATACGGTCCGACCGGGCCGCGCAGGCCGCGACAGCCATCGACGCTCCGGCCCAAGCCGGGAGCGTCGCGACGTACAAGGCGCAGACCCACGTCCACGGGCCGCCGAAGTCGATGTCTGTCTAGGTGTCCGTCAGATCCGACAGCGGGATGATCTGGCACTCGAAGTCGGCCTCGCGGCGCCGCCACGTCGCGGACAGGTGCCCCTGCGCGGCCGGCGGTATGCGCGCGGCGTCGTGTTTCAGATCGCTCGAACCGGGGCAGCGCCGCTCCTGCCGTCGCGGAGGATCACGTCCGTCCGTATGCTGCCGTCCGATCCGTCGAGCACCGGATCACCGGCGCCGGAACTCTGCTCGATCCCGTGCCGTCCGATGCCGGGCAGGTCGGGCTCCCGCATCCGTGCCGCGAACTTCGTGTGGACCTACGATGCCGTACAGCGGACCCTGTCCAGGATCCCGGGTCTGGACGACCTCACGCGAGACATCGACGGTCACGTCGGTTTTGCCATCGATCCGGGGATCCCGCGTCCGGTCCTTCGGCGCGACGACGAGCGAACCGCTCCCACCGCACCGGCGGTCGCAGCCGCGCGGCAGATCCCGTCGAAAGCCGGCCTCAATCTCCAGCAAGTCGAGAGCGATGACGGCTAGTCCGAGCCGAAGCTCAGCGATGTGATGATCCAGGACATCCGGCAGACGACAGCACCGCATCGCGTCTCTGATCCTCGAGGCGTTCATGCTTCATTCCATGACTCTTCTCCTTTTTGCCGCTGATGCGTGGCTGAAAGGGAAAATATGCCGGCACCCGCCGCGACGGGAACGCGGCGGTCTGCGACAAATTATTCTTGGCGCGCGAGTAAAATGCCTGTGCTTGGCCTGAGCCCTCGGCGCGTGTAGGAATCCCACCTTCAACGCCCGCCCGTGCACGCCGACGAAAGGCCGGGCATCGCCCCTACCAGAACAGAGGCAGATCATGAGCGCCGGTACCGCCGCCGACAAGCACTTCTCCAACAGCTTCTTCGCCGCCCCGCTGACGGAAGCCGATCCCGAGATCGCCGAGGCGGTGGCCAAGGAGCTCGGCCGCCAGCAGCACGAGATCGAGCTGATCGCCTCGGAGAACATCGTCTCCCGCGCCGTGCTGGAGGCTCAGGGGTCGGTGCTCACCAACAAGTACGCCGAGGGCTATCCGGGCCGGCGCTACTACGGCGGCTGCCAGTTCGTGGACATCGCCGAGGACCTCGCCATCGAGCGCGCCAAGCGCCTGTTCGATTGCGGCTTCGCCAACGTGCAGCCGAATTCCGGCTCGCAGGCCAACCAGGGCGTGTTCCTGGCCCTGATGCAGCCCGGCGACACGTTCCTGGGCCTCGACCTCGCGGCCGGCGGCCACCTCACCCACGGCGCCCCGCCGAACGTCTCGGGCAAGTGGTTCAAGCCGGTCTCCTACACGGTGCGCCGCGAGGACCAGCGGATCGACATGGAGCAGGTCGCCCAGCTCGCCCAGGAGCACAAGCCGAAGGTGATCATCGCCGGCGGCTCGGGCTACCCGCGCCACTGGGACTTCGCGAAGTTCCGCGAGATCGCCGACTCGGTCGGCGCCTACTTCATGGTCGACATGGCCCATTTCGCGGGCCTCGTGGCGGCCGGCGTCCACCCGTCGCCGTTCCCGCACGCCCACGTCGCCACCACGACGACCCACAAGACGCTCCGCGGCCCGCGCGGCGGCATGATCCTGACGAACGACGAGGCGCTCGCCAAGAAGTTCAACTCGGCGATCTTCCCCGGCCTCCAGGGCGGCCCGCTGATGCACGTCATCGCCGGCAAGGCGGTGGCCTTCGGCGAGGCGCTGAAGCCCGAGTTCAAGATCTACGCCCGCCAGGTGGTGGAGAACGCCCGGGCGCTCGCCGACACGCTGATCTCGGGCGGCTACGACATCACCTCGGGCGGTACCGACAACCACCTGATGCTGGTCGACCTCCAGCGGAAGGGCCTCACCGGCAAGGCCGCCGAGGCGGCCCTGTCGCGGGCGCACATCACCTGCAACAAGAACGGCGTCCCCTTCGACACGCAGAAGCCGACCATCACGTCGGGCATCCGGCTCGGCACCCCGGCCGGCACCTCGCGCGGCTTCGGCGTCGCCGAGTTCAAGCAGATCGGCGGCTTCATCGTCGAGGTGCTGGACGGGCTCGCCGCCAAGGGTGAGGCCGGCGACAGCGCGGTCGAGGCCGACGTCAAGACCCGCGTCCACGCGCTGACGGACCGGTTCCCGATCTACGGCTGAGGCGAGAGAGCCGCTTGAGCGGGGCCGGTCTTCCGGGCCGGCCCGCGGTGGATTAGGAAACGGCCGCGGATCCGACCGGTCCGCGGCCGTTCCCATGCCCGAGCATCGAGATCCATGCGCTGTCCCTACTGCGGCGGCTCCGAGACCCAGGTGAAGGACTCGCGGCCCTCCGAGGACGGCGCCGCGATCCGGCGCCGCCGGGTCTGCCCGGACTGCGCCGGCCGCTTCACCACCTTCGAGCGCGTGCAGCTCCGCGAGGTCGTGGTGCTCAAGCGCTCGGGCAAGCGCGTGCCGTTCGACCGCGACAAGCTCCAGCGCTCCATCGACGTGGCGCTCCGCAAGCGCGCCGTCGATCCGGAGCGGATCGAGCGGCTGGTCAGCGGCATCACCCGGCAGCTCGAGAGCGCCGGCGAGCCCGAGGTGACGTCCGAGACGATCGGCGAGCTGGTGATGGCGGGGCTGAAGGGCCTCGACGACGTCGCCTACGTGCGCTTCGCCTCGGTCTACAAGAATTTCCGCGAGGCCCGGGACTTCGAGGAGCTGCTCGGCACGCTGAGCGACGGCATGCCGGTGCCGGCGGCCGCGCCGGAGCCGGAGGGCGACCCGGAACCGGAGGCGTCGGGGCGCCGCCGCGCCGGGCGTCCATGAGCGGCGACGCGAACTTCATGCGCCTCGCCCTGGCGCTGGGCCGCCGCGGGCTCGGCACCACCTGGCCGAACCCGTCGGTCGGCGCCGTCGTGGTCGAGCCCGGGACCGGCCGGATCCTCGGGACGGCGGCCACGGCGCCGGGCGGGCGCCCGCACGGGGAGCCCGTGGCGCTCGCCGCCGCCGGAGAGGCCGCCCGCGGCGCGACCCTCTACGTCACCCTGGAGCCCTGCTCCCATCACGGCCGCACGCCACCCTGCACCGACGCGATCCTGGCCGCCGGGATCGCCCGGGTGGTCAGCGCCCTGGAGGATCCCGACCCGCGGGTGGCGGGGCGCGGCCACGACCTCCTGCGGCGGGGCGGCGTCGCGGTCGAGACCGGCCTGATGCGGGACGAGGCGGCGCGCGACCATGTCGGCCACGTCACCCGGGTGACGCGCGGCCGCCCGGCCCTGCACCTCAAGCTCGCCCGCACCCGCGACGGCTTCTGCGCCGCCGCGGGGCCGGAGCGCCTGCGGATCACCGGGCCGGTGGCGGACGGGGCGGTCCACCTCTGGCGGGCCCACGCCGACGCGATCCTGATCGGCATCGGCACCGCCCGGGCCGACGACCCGTCGCTGACGGTGCGGCTGCCGGGCCTAGGGGCGCGCTCGCCCCTGCGGGTCGTGCTCGATACGCACCTGCGGCTCTCCCCGGCGAGCGTGCTCGCCCGGACCGCCCGCGACACGCCGACCCTGGTGCTCACGACCCGCTCGGCCCCGGCCCACGCGCGGCGGGCCCTGGAGGCGCTCGGCGTCGCGGTCGCGACCGTGCCGGCGGACCCGGCCGGCGGGATCGATCTGCCGGCGGCCCTGGCGCATCTCGGCGAGCGCGGCCTGACCCGCCTGTGCAGCGAGGGCGGCCCCCGCCTTGCGGAGGCGCTCGCGCGGGCCGATCTGATCGATGCCTGCACCCTCGTCACCGGGCCGATGGCGCTGGGACCGGCGGGCGGGCTGCGGGCCCTGGGCCCGGCCCTGGCGGAGGCCCTTTCGGGCGATCGGTTCCGCGAGGCCGAGCGGCTGCAGCTCGGGCCCGACGCGGCCGTGACCTACGAGCGCAACAGGACGTAAGCGATGTTCACCGGCTTGGTCAGCGATGTCGGCACGGTCGCCTCGGTCACGGGCGACGGCGACCTGCGCCGGATCGCGATCCGCGCCTCCTACGACCCGGCGACGATCGCGCTCGGCGCATCGATCGCCTGCGCCGGTCCGTGCCTGACCGCCGTGTCGGTGGAGCCGACCGCGGGCGGCTGCGTCTTCGCGGTCGACGCCGCCGCCGAGACGCTGGCGCGCACCACCGTGGGCGCCTGGGTGGCGGGCACGCGGATCAACCTCGAACGCTCCCTGAAGATCGGCGACGAGCTCGGCGGGCACCTCGTCACCGGCCACGTCGACGGCGTCGCCGAGATCGTGGAACGCGAGACCGTCACGGCCGGTGCCTGGGGCGCCAGCGAGCGGTTCACCCTCCGGGCGCCGGCGCCCCTGGCGAAGTTCATCGCCGAGAAGGGCTCGGTCTGCCTCGACGGCACCTCGCTCACGGTGAACGCGGTCCAGGGCGACCTGTTCTCGGTGCTGCTGATCCCGCACACGCTCCAGGTCACTACCTGGGGCGAGCGGCGGCAGGGTGACCGGCTCAACTTGGAGGTCGACCTGATCGCCCGCTACGCCGCCCGGCTGACCGAGGCGCGGGCCGGCTGAGCAGGGTACGCGTCTTCGCCAGCGGAGCGAAGCAGACCCACAGCGCCACATCGCCGGGCGTCGCGCGGCCCTGAGTTGCTTCGCTCCGCCCGCAACGACGGCCTGGGCCCCTCAGCGCGGCGGGATCGAGTAGGTGCCGGTGGCGTGGCAGACGAGCTCCGGGCTGCCGACGGCGGTGATCGACACCTCGCCGACGGCGAGGCGCCGGCCGAGCTTGAGCAGCCGGCACTCGGCCACGAGATCCCCCGTGGCGGGTTTGCGCAGGAAGTTGAAGTTCAGACTGGTCGTCACCGCGAGCGCAACGGGACCGATATTGGCGAGGATCGCCGCGTAGAGGGCGTAGTCGGCGAGCGCCATCATGGCCGGCCCGGAGACGGTCGCGCCGGGCCGGAGGAAGCGCTCGTGGGCCTCCAGCCGCATCCGCGCCGCGAGGGGTCCCACCGCCTCGAGATGGTAGGCCCGGCCGCCCGCCTGCATCTGCGGGAACTCGCGGTCGAGGAAGTCCTGCGTCTCGGCGAGGGTGAGGATCGTGGCGGTCATGGGCCCTTGCAGCACGGCGGTACCGCCAGGGCAATCACCAGGCCTCTGGAGCGGCCTTCCTCATCGGAAGAGCCCGGTCGATCCGCGGTGTCGTCTTCGCGAGCGCAGCGAAGCGACCCAGTCGGCGCTCCATTCACGGATGTCGCGCCACCCTGGGTCACTTCGCTGCGCGCGGGATGACGGAGGGCTGCCTCCATCGAGGGCTTCGGCCGGACGCCACATCAGGATGGGGACGCGGGCGGGAGAACCGTCCCGCCGCCCCGATCAGAAGAAGATCGGCCGCGCGCTGGCGGTGATCTCGCTTAGCACGGCGCCGGTGGCCGGCTCGACCTCCTTCAGCACCACGTCGTAGCCCCAGAGGTCGGCGAGGTGCTGCAGCACGCGCTTGGCGTCGTCCTTCTGCAGGGTGATCTTGTTGATCGCCTTGTGGTGCAGGATCAGGCGCCGGTCGCCCTCCAGGTCCACGTCCACCACCTCGATGTCGGGGTCGAGCCACGCCACGTCGTACTGGCGCGCGAAGGCCCGGCGCAGCTTGCGGTAGCCGCGCTCGTCGTGGATCGCCTCCACCCGCAGCTCCGGCTCCTCCGGATCGTCGACCACGTGGAACAGGCGCAGGTCGCGCATCAGCTTCGGCGACAGGAACTGCTGGATGAAGCTCTCGTCCCGGTAATTCTCCCAGCAATCGCGCAGGACCGCCATGGCGTCGCCGGCCCCGGCGATGTCGGGGAACCACGCCCGGTCCTCCTCGGTCGGCTGCTCGGCAATGCGGGCGATGTCCTGCATCATCGCGAAGCCGATCGCGTAGGGGTTGTGGCCGCCGTAGGAACGATCGTCGTAGGTCGGCTGCCGGATGACGTTGGTGTGCGACTGCAGGAACTCGAGATAGGCCGCCTCGGTGATCTGCCCGGATTCCGACAGGGCGTTCATGATCCGGTAGTGGCAGTAGGTGGCGCAGCCCTCGTTCATCACCTTGGTCTGGCGCTGCGGGTAGAAGTACTGGGCGACCAAGCGCACGATGCGCAGGATCTCGCGCTGCCACGGCCGCAGGCGCGGGGCGACCTTCTCCAGGAAGTAGAGGATGTTCTCCTGCGGCAGCTCCAGCAGCGCCTTGCGCCGCTCCGCCGCCAGGTCGGAGCGGACGGCGCCCGTCTTCTGCGGCAGGGTCCGCCAGAGGTCGTTGTAGATCTGCTCGCCGTGCTCGATCCGCTCGCGCTCCCGCCGCTGCTCGGAGGCGAGGTCCGGCCGCTTCTTGCGCGGGTAGCGGTGGACGCCCTGGCTCATCAGCGCGTGGGCGGCGTCGAGCACCTGCTCCACCGCCTGGTGGCCGTAGCGCTCCTCGCAGCGGGCGATGAAGCCTTTCGCGAAATCCAGGTAGTCCAGAATACCTTCAGCGTCGGTCCATTGCCGGAACAGATAATTGTTCTTGAAGAAGTGGTTGTGGCCGAAGGCGGCGTGCGCGATGACGAGCGTCTGCATCGTCGCCGTGTTCTCCTCCATGACGTAGGAGATGCAGGGGTCCGAGTTGATGACGATCTCGTAGGCGAGCCCCATCAGGCCGCGGCGATACCCCGACTCGTGCTGGGCGAAGTGCTTGCCGAAGGACCAGTGCTTGTAGAACAGCGGCATGCCGATCGACGCGTAGGCGTCGAGCATCTGCTCGGCCGTGATGATCTCGATCTGGTTCGGGTACCAGGACAGGCCGAGCTGCGGCCCGGCCACCGCCTCGCAGGCGTCGTGGATCCGCCGGATCGTGTCGAAATCCCAGTCGTTGCCGGTGAACAGGGGTTTCTGGTTGCCCGCGATTATCTGGGGCGTGCGTGCCTTGACGAGCGTCATGCGGCCTCCCGATCGGTTGATGCGCGCGCCGCCATCACGCCTCCGCCTCGGCGCGGCCTTCCTTGCGGCCGAACAGCTCGCGGAAGACCGGGTAGATCTCCCGGCGGTGGTTGACCTTGCGCATGGCGATCGGCCCGCCGGCCTTGGCGATCGCCTCGTAGGTCCGCCACAGGGTGGTGCGGTGCTCGACGAAGCCGGCGCGCGGGCCGTTCTCGTCGCCGAC
Organism: Methylobacterium sp. PvP105; assembly: GCF_017876975.1. Classification (NCBI taxonomy): domain Bacteria; kingdom Pseudomonadati; phylum Pseudomonadota; class Alphaproteobacteria; order Hyphomicrobiales; family Methylobacteriaceae; genus Methylobacterium; species Methylobacterium sp. PvP105. Next base: position 5,383,234 of record NZ_JAGIPA010000001.1, read on the forward strand.
CTCCAGATAGGCGAAGTGCTGGCAGGCCGGCAGGATGTGCGACCGCAGCAGCTCCGTGGAGGTCGGCCCGTCGGAGGAGACGTTGTCGCCGTCCGATGCCTGGGCGGCGTAGATGTTCCAGTCGTTCGGGTCGTAGCGCTCGGCGATGACGCGCTTCATCTCCACCAGCGCGGAGGAGACCAGGGTGCCGCCCGTCTCGCGCGAGCCGAAGAAGGTCTCCTCGTCCACCTCGGTCGCCCGGTCGGTGTGGCGGATGAACACGATCTCGACGTGCCGGTAGCGCCGCGTCAGGAAGATGTGCAGCAGGATGTAGAACCGTTTGGCGAGGTCCTTCATGTGCTCGGTCATCGAGCCGGACACGTCCATGAGGCAGAACATCACCGCCTGCGCGATCGGCCGCGGATAGGGCTCGAACCGGCGGAAGCGCAGGTCGATCGGATCGACGTAGGGGATGCGCTTCGCGCGCTCGCGCAGCCGGAACAGCGCCTGCTCCAGGTCGGCCCGCTCGGGGTGCCCCTCGGGAAGGGCGTCGAGCCGGGCTTCCAGGGCCGCGACCTCGTCGGGCTTCGGGCGCTTGAGGGCGATCCGCCGCGACATCGAGTTCCGCAGGGTGCGGGTGAGCGCGAGGTTGGCGGGCGAGCCGGTCACCGTGTAGCCCGCCCGACGCAAGCCTTCCGTCTCGACCACGGCCAGCCGCCGCTTGGCGAGGTCCGGCAGTTCCAGATCCTCGAGGAACAGCTCCAGGAACTCCTCGCGGGTGAGCACGAAGCGGAACGCGTCCTCGCTGTTCTCGCCGCCCTCCCCGCCCTCGCCGGCACCGCGACCGCCGCCGCTGCCCGGGGGGCGCTCGATCGTGTCGCCCTCCACGTAGGTCTTGTTGCCGGGCAGGATGTGGTCCTGCAGGCCCGTGCCGGGCTGGCGCGAGAACCGGGGCTCGCGGACGCCGTCCGCCGGAACGGTGACGCGGCCGTCCTTGCCGAGATCCTTGATGTCCTTCTCGCGGGCGGATTCCCGCACCGCGCGCTGGGCCACGTCCTTCACGCGCCGCAGGAAGCGCTGGCGGTTCGGGAGGCTCTTGCCGCCCGGGTTCAAACGTCGGTCGACGATGTGCATCCGCTGCGAAAACCCTCGTCCGCGTGCTCCGGCCGGGTCCGGACCCTTGTCGTACCATGCTGCCACCGGAGGAATGGATCCCTCTTTCGCAGCAGGGCCGAGATCTTCGCCGGCCGGTCGTCCGAAACTGTGGCGGCGGAGGGTCGGAACGGGGCCCGGCCGACCCGGCGGACCGGTCGAGCCCCGTCGCCCCTCAGCCGGCCTGCTTCACCCGCATGTACCACTCCACCAAGCGGCGGACCTGCCGCTCGGTGTAGCCGCGCGCGACCATGCGCTCGACGAACTCACCGTGCTTCTTCTCGGTCTCGCCGTCCTTCTTCGAGCCGAAGGAGATCACCGGCAGCAGCTCCTCCACCTGGGAGAACATCCGCCGCTCGATCACCTCGCGCAGCTTCTCGTAGGAGGTCCAGCTCGGGTTGCGGCCGCCGTGCTGCGCCCGGGAGCGCAGGGCGAACTTCACGACCTCGTTGCGGAAGTCCTTCGGGTTGGCGATCCCGGCGGGCTTCTCGATCTTGGTCAGCTCCTGGTTCAGGAGCTCGCGGTTCATCAGCTGGCCGGTCTCGGCGTCCTTGAAGTCCTGGTCCTCGATCCAGGCATCGGCGTAGTCGATGTACCGGTCGAACAGGTTCTGCCCGTAATCGTGGTACGATTCGAGGTAGGCCTTCTGGATCTCGTGGCCGATGAACTCCGCGTAGCGCGGGGCCAGCTCGGTCTTGATGAATTCCAGGTACTTCTTCTCGGTCTCGGGCGGGAGCTGCTCGCGGCGCAGCGACTGCTCCAGCACGTACATCAGGTGCACCGGGTCGGCCGAGACCTCGGTGGTGTCGTGGTTGAAGGTCGCGGCCAGCACCTTGAAGGCGAAGCGGGTCGAGATCCCGTCCATGCCCTCGTCGACGCCGGCCGTGTCCTTGTACTCCTGCATCGAGCGGGCGCGCGGGTCGACCTCGCGGAGCGACTCGCCGTCATAGACCCGCATCTTCGAGAAGACGTTGGAATTGGCGTGCTCGCGCAGCCGCGACAGCACCGAGAACCGCGCCAGCATCTCCAGCGTGCCGGGCGCGCAGGCCGCGTCCGACAGCTCCGAGCCGGAGATCAGCTTCTCGTAGATCCGCTGCTCCTCGGTGACGCGCAGGCAGTACGGGACCTTGATCACGTAGATCCGGTCGATGAAGGCCTCGTTGTTCTTGTTGGTCTTGAAGGTCTGCCACTCGGCCTCGTTCGAGTGCGCCAGGATCACGCCGGTGAAGGGGATCGCGCCGATATTCTCGGTGCCGACGTAGTTGCCCTCCTGCGTCGCCGTGAGCAGCGGGTGCAGCATCTTGATCGGCGCCTTGAACATCTCGACGAACTCGAGGATGCCCTGGTTCGCCCGGTTCAGGCCGCCCGAGTACGAGTAGGCGTCGGGATCGGCCTGCGACAGGGTCTCGAGCCGCCGGATGTCGACCTTGCCGACGAGCGACGAGATGTCCTGGTTGTTCTCGTCGCCCGGCTCGGTCTTGGCGATGGCGATCTGGCGCAGGCGCGAGGGCCGGACCTTGATCACCTTGAAGCGCGAGATGTCGCCGTTGAACTCGTCGAGGCGCTTCAGTGCCCAGGGACTCATCAGGCCGGTCAGCCGCCGGCGCGGGATGCCGTAGCGGCGCTGGATCTCCTCGCCCATCGTCTCGGGGTCGAACAGGCCCAGCGGGCTCTCGAAGACCGGCGAGACCTCGTCCCCGGCTTTGAGTACGTAGACGGGGTGAACCTCCATCAAGAGCTTCAGCCGCTCGGCCAGCGACGACTTACCGCCGCCCACCGGACCGAGCAGGTAGAGGATCTGCTTGCGCTCCTCCAGCCCCTGCGCGGCGTGGCGGAAGAACGAGACGATCCGCTCGATCGTCTCCTCCATGCCGTAGAATTCGCGGAAGGCCGGGTAGGTCCGGATCGTCCGGTTCATGAAGATCCGGCCGAGGCGCGAATCCTTGGCGGTGTCCACGAATTCCGGTTCGCCGATCGCCGCGAGGATGCGCTCGGCGGCCGAGGCGTACATCAGGGGCTCGTCGCGACAGGCCTCGAGATACTCGGAGAGCGTCATCTCCGTGTCGCGGCGGGCCTCGTACCCTCGGGCGAAGCTCTGGAAAAGGTCGTTCGTCGCATGCATCGGCATTCGATAACCCTCTCAGACCGTGACAGCTTCATCCTGTCTCGGCTCGGATGCAACCGACAGGCCCGCTTTTGTCGCAGTGCGGCGAGCGTGGCGCCCGGCATGTCGATTGCATGCAACACTCCGCAGCGCTGAAGGCGGCACGGACGAGACTCCGTGCCGCCCCCGGACGGCTGCCGGGGCGGCAGAACTGCTCAGAGACCGGGGCGGCCGGAGCCTGCTCACAAATCCGTGCCCTCTTTCTTGCCGTCGTCTCCCGATTTGGTACCCGCGCCCCCGACCGTGATCTTGACGGTCTGCGTCTGGACTTGCCCGTCGGAACTCTTGACCTCGAACGTCACCTCGTCGGTGCCGGTGAAGCCGTTGTTGGGCTGGTAGAACAGCGCCTGGACGGCCGCCTCCTTGTTGGGACAGCGGTAGCTCGCCGGCGTCTTCAGCTTGCCGACCTTGGTGATCACCGACCCGTTCTTGGGCGGTCCCGAGACCTTGAACTCGGGCATCGGCCCAGGAGAACAATCCTTCTTGAGGTTCGGCGCGATCTCGATGCGGACCGTCTTGCCGGGCGCCACCGTCTTGGTTCGGCTGGTCGGCGCCTGGGCCAGGGCGGGCCCGGCCAGTGCCATGCTCCCTGCGAGCAGCGCGGCGAGCGGACGTAGGGCGATCATGGCAGCGTCTCTCCAAAGCCGACCCGGGGCCTCTCCCCGGACACGTGTCCGGATGCCCCGTTCATCGGTCCAGACCATGTGGGGACGCCCCGCACGGGCGTCGAGGGCCCGGGCGGCGGCTTAATTCTGGAGGGCCGCCGCGACGATCCCGGTGATGCGGGCGATCTGCGCGGCGTCGAACTCGCCGGCCAGCGCGGCGGCGAGCCGCCCCTCGACCCGCGCCCGCTCCCCGGCATCGGCCACCGGGACGGGGGGAATCTCGTCCTCGGCCAGGCGGCAGACCCGGCGGATCGTCTCGGCCGCCGCCAGGAGTTTCTCCCGGTCGGTGGGACCCATCTCCCAGAGCGGATTGCGCAGGCGGCTGATCACCCGCTTGGCGTCGCGGTACTCCCGGTCGACGCCGGTGGCCGCCTCGATCTGGCTGACCAGGAACATCAACTCCAGGACTTCGGACGCCGCCTCCGGGCAGGTGCGGACGATCCGCATGATGCGGGCCATCAGCTCCTGGCTGGGCGTCAGCTTGGATTTGGGCGCGGCCATGCGGGCGACAACGCGAGTTGTTGCCGGAAAGTTCGCCTGCCGCGTGTGGGGCCCGGGCCCGTCGAGTCCGGCGGGGCCCTCAGGCCTCCGCGTCGGGCAGCTCGCGCAGCTCGTCGAGCAGGGCGCGGCAGGCCCGCAGCTCGTCCAGGGCCTCGGCCAGGGCCGCCCGGTCCGAGGCCTCGAGCGTCCCGGCCCGCGTTCCGGCCCGGCTCGCGGCCTCGGCCTCGACCTCCTGAAGCAGGGGCTCGGCCGCCACGGCCTCGCCGCGACCGACGGCCTGCACGAAGCGGACGCCGTTCTCCTTGAGGACCCGCTGCGCCCCCGCGATGGTGTAGCGCTGCACGTGCAGGAGGTGGCGGATGCCGGCGACGAGCTCGATGTCCTGGGGCCGGTAATAGCGCCGCCCGCCCGCCCGCTTCACGGGTCGGATCTGGCCGAAGCGGGTCTCCCAGAACCGCAGCACGTGCTGGGGCACGTCGAGTTCCTCGGCCACCTCGCTGATCGTCCGGAACGCGTGGGCGCTCTTCTCGCCGCTCCCGGTCGGCGGGTCGTCGGTGGATGCGGCGGCGAGGGCTGGCGGCATGGGCAACTTACGGAGCGGGGCGAAGCAGCGCGATCTTGCCGGCTCGCAGGGCCGCACTCAAGCCTGGAGTCCGGCCGATCCGGCCGCGCTCCCGGACGGTGACGCCCGCGCGGTCAATCGTCGTCGTGCTCACCCGCGCCGTTCAGGCCGTTGATCTTGGCCTTGAGCACGTTGGAGGGCTTGAACACCATCACCTGCCGCGGCTCGATCGCGACCTCGACCCCGGTCTTGGGATTCCGACCGACGCGCTTGCCCTTGCTGCGCACCACGAAGGAGCCGAACGAGGACAGCTTCACCGTCTCGCCGCTCGCGAGGCAGCTGCAGATCTCGGACAGCACGGTCTCGACGAGGGCGGCCGACTCGGTCCGCGACAGGCCCACCTGATGGTAGACGGCCTCGCTCAAGTCGGCGCGCGTCACCGTCTTGCCTGCCATGCCGTGCCCCCTCGCCCGCATCCCTCGCCCCATGACGCACGACGCGGCACCCTTGGCCGCGCCGAACGCTGAAGGCGTATCCCTATGATCCGGCACGCTAATCGGCGCTCCGCCCCCGGTCAACCGCGCCGTGGCAGCGAATCGTTTCGCGCGCGCCGCCGGAGGCCTCACCAGCGGATCAGCGCCGCGCCCCAGCTGAACCCGCCGCCGATCGCCTCGATCATCACGAGGTCGCCCGCCCGGATGCGGCCGTCCCGCCGCGCCACGTCGAGGGCCAGGGGGATCGAGGCCGCCGAGGTGTTGCCGTGGCGATCCACCGTCAGGACGATCTTGTCCCGGGCGACCCCGAGCTTGTCGGCCGAGGCCTCGATGATCCGGCGATTGGCCTGATGCGGCACGAACCAATCGAGTTCCTCCGCGGTGATGCCCGCCTGCGCGAAGGCCTCGACGATCACGTCGGTGACCTGCCCGACGGCGAAGCGGAACACGTCGCGGCCCTCCATGCGCAGGTGGCCGGTGGTGCCGGTGGAGCCCGGGCCGCCGTCGACGTAGAGCTTCTCCCGGTGGCGGCCGTCCGACCGCAGGCTCGCGCTGAGGACGCCGCGGTCCCCGGCCCCCTCCTGCGCCTCCAGCACGACGGCGCCGGCGCCGTCGCCGAACAGCACGCAGGTCGTGCGGTCCTCCCAGTCGACGATCCGCGAGAAGGTCTCGGCGCCGATCACGAGGGCCCGCCGGGCGGCCCCCGTGGTCAGGAACTTGTCGGCGGTCGAGACCGCGAAGACGAAGCCGGCGCAGACCGCCTGCAGGTCGAAGGCCGCGCCCTGATGGATGCCCAGCGCCGCCTGGATCTGGGTCGCGGTCGCCGGGAAGGTGTGATCCGGCGTCGAGGTGGCGCAGATCACGAGGTCGATGTCGTCCGCGGTCAGCCCGGCATCGTCCAGGGCGGCCCTGGCCGCGCGCGTGCCGAGGACCGAGGTGGTCTCGTCGGGACCCGCGAGGTGGCGCTGGCGGATGCCGGTGCGCTGGACGATCCACTCGTCGGAGGTGTCCACCCGCTCGGCCAGGTCGGCGTTCGTCACCACCCGCGCGGGCAGGCTCGATCCGGTCCCGACCACCACCGAGCGCAGAGGGGGGACGCGCCGGTGCTGCCCGGGGTCAGTGCGGAGGGTTGCCATCATTGTCCTTCCCGGACGACACCAGCTTCACAATCTTCGGTTGTGAAGCTGGTGTCGTCCGTTTTCCATCCCGTCCGTCGACGGAGGCCCGGGCCGGCGTCAGGCCGGCGCCAGCGCCGCCGTCTGGTCGAGCATCTCGCGGATCGTGCGGATCATGTCGTGCCGCGCCATGTCGTGCGCCAGATCGATCGCCGCGGCGAAGCCCTGCGCGTTCTCCGAGCCGTGGCTCTTGATCACGATGCCCTCGAGGCCGAGGAACACCCCGCCATTGGCCCGGCTCGGGTTCATCTTGTCCTTGAGGGCCTTGAAGGCCTGCCGGGCGAACAGCGCCCCGATCTTGGCCGACAGCGTCCGGGTCATGGCGGCGCGGAGATACGTGCCGATCTGCTTGGCGGTGCCCTCGGCGGTCTTGAGGGCGATGTTGCCGGTGAATCCCTCGGTCACCACCACGTCGACCGTGCCGCGGCCGAGGTCGGTGCCCTCGACGAAGCCGTGATAGGTGAGGCCGGGGCTCTCCATCTCGCGCAGGATCCGGGCGGCCTCCTTGACCGCCTCGTTGCCCTTCATCTCCTCGGTGCCGACGTTGAGCAGGCCGACGGTGGGGCGGTCGAGGTCGAACACGATGCGCGCCATGGCCGAGCCCATCACGGCCATCTCGACGAGGTGCTCGGCATCCGTGCCGATGGTGGCGCCGACGTCGAGCACGACGCTCTCGCCGCGCACGGTCGGCCACAGGCAGGCGATGGCGGGCCGCTCGATGCCCGACATGGTCTTCAGGCAGATCTTCGACATCGCCATCAGCGCGCCGGTGTTGCCGGCCGACACGCAGGCGTCGGCCTGTCCGTCGCGGACCGCCTGGATCGCCTGCCACATGGACGACTTGCCCCGGCCCTGGCGCACCGCCTGGCTCGGCTTGTCGTCCATGGCCACGGCCACGCTGGTGTGGCGGATCTCGACGCAGTCCTTGAGCCGGGCCTCCTTGGCGACCAGGGGCGCGATCACCGCCTCGTCGCCGAACATCAGGAAGGTGGTGCCGGGATGGCGCTCCCGGGCCAGCGCCGCGCCGGGCACGACCGTGGTGGGCCCGTGGTCGCCACCCATGGCGTCGAGCGAGATGCACACGCGTTGGGACATGTCGGTAGCGGGTCGCGGGTCTCGGCGGGAAAGGGGTTCGGACGGCGGCGGGACGGGGCCCGCCGGGCGCGGCGGACCATAGCGATACCGGCCCGGCGGGCAAATGAAATCGGCCGGCGGGCGGTTCCGGCCGGACGCGACGGCCTCAGCCGTCGCGGTCGCGGAGCTTGCGCAGGCCGTCCAGGGGCCCCGCCTCGTCGCCCGCCACGACCGGCTCGAAGGCGATGCCGGGCTTGCGCGGGTACGGGTCGAGGCCCAGCGCCAGGAACTCGGCGGTGAGCGCGCCGAAATCGATGCGGCCGCCCACCAGGGGGTCGGGGATGTCGGCGTCCTCGGCGTCGGTGCCGGCGAGCCGGTCCGTGTCGGTGAACACCACCTCGACGGGTTCCCGGACCGGCGCCTCGAAGGGTTCGAGGCTGACGGTGCAGACCTGGGTCACCAGGGCCTCCACGGCTCCGGTCACGGTGAGGCGGCTGGTCGCCCCCTCGATGGCGAAGCGCCCGACGAGGTCGCGGATCCCGGGGATCCCGAAATCGGCGGCGAGCGCCGCGCACTCGGCCGGGGTCGCCTCCACGGTGACGGCGCCGCGTCCCTGGGGCAGGCGCTCGACATTGACCCAGCGCGCGAGCGGGAAAGCGTCCTGTCTGGCATCGCGGCTGCTGGCATCGCGGCTCATGCGCGTCCTCCGTGATCAGGGCCGGCCGGTGCCGGCGCGAAGCCCGCGGGCTCCGGGAAGGGCGGCCCGGCCCCGAGGAGGCCGTCGAGATCGGCCCCGGCCAGCGCCGCGTCGGCCGCCCGCACGTAGGCGGTGAGGCCGCGCCCGTCACCCTCGCCGCCGAGCACGTTGCGGACGAGGGCCGCCTCCAGGGCCGCGGCGTCGCCGGCCTCCAGGGCGGCGTCGTAGCCCTCGGCCCGGCCGTAGAAGGCGGCGCCGAGCTTCTTCATCCGCTTGGACACGCCCATGTCGCCGACGCCCAGCTCGCGCAGCGAGGCGTCGAGCTGGGTGAAGACGGAGTTCACCAGATCCTGCGCCACCTCGGCGGCCGGGGGCGGCAGCCGGTTCAGCCGGCGCAGGACCAGGATGGCGTGCAGGCACAGGGACTCGAACCGGCCCTCCACGGTGTCGGGCACGCCGAGATCCGTGTAGAGGCCCGGCCGGCGCGCGGCCTGGCTCAGGGCGACGTGCAGCCCCTCGACGGCGCGGCGGCGCGCGCCCGCGCGGCGGAACAACCCGGCGATCATCGGTGCGGAACCCCGGCCCTCTGTGGCCAAGCTTGCCTTGTCAAAGCCATAACCCCGCGGTACGGCAACCCACGCCCAGGGCGCAAGCGCCGTCGGAGCCCCGTGCCGGCGGCGACGGTCGCGCCCCGTCCGTCAACACGCTCTCTGGGGGCCCGATGCGGCGCCGTTTCGTCCAGTCCTTCGCGCGCCTCGCCCTGCTCGGCCTCGCGGCAGGCGGCCTGTCCGGCTGCATCGGCGAGGAGCTGCGCCACGGCTACCAGGTCGATCAGGCGGCGCTCGCCACGATCAAGCCCGGCATGGGCCCGGAGCAGGTGCTGCAGATCCTCGGCACGCCCTCGACCGTGTCGACGGTCGGCAACAAGTCCTGGTACTACATCTCGCAGAACACCCGCCGAACGATCATGTTCCTGGGCGAGCAGGTCGAGGACCAGAAGGTCACGGCCGTGTACTTCACCCCCGCCTTCAAGGTCGAGCGCGTGGCGCTCTACGGCCTGCAGGACGGCCGGATCTTCGACTTCATCGAGCGCACGACGCCGACGAGCGGCGCCGACCGCGCCTTCCTCAGCCAGCTGTTCCGCGGCCTGACCCGCTACGAGCCGTTCGGCAGCGGCAGCGGCACCAGCATCGTGCCGGGCGCCAATCGCGGCATGTGACCGGCCCCGCCCGCCGCGAGGCGGGCGATCTCTCCCGGCTCCGAGAACAGGTGCTCGGGGCCGAGGGACGCGAGGGCCCGCGGGTCGGTGTAGCCCCAGGCCACGGCCCCGAACGGGCAGCCGAGAGCGCGCGCCGCCTCGAGGTCGCGGATCTCGTCGCCGATGCAGAGGGCCCGGTGCGGCGGCACGCCGGTCCGCGCGAGCAGCGCCCACAGCCGGCGCGCCTTCCCGAAGATCGACGCCCCGCAGGCGTAGGTGCCGATGCGGGCGGCACTGTCCGGCCCGAGCACCCGCCGCACCGTGTCGGCGCGATTCGACGACAGGATCGCCAGCGGCACGCCCGCCTCCGCGACCGCGTCCAGCATCGCCGGGACGCCGGGAAACAGGGCGATCTGCCCGGCGTCGCGCGCGGCCAGCGCGTGCATGTGGCGGGCGATGAGCGGCAGCTTCCAGCGCGGGATGCCGAGATGGGCGACGATCGCCCGGGCGCCCTGGAGCCGGAGCTCCTCCACCTCGTGGGCCTCGACCCGCCGGAACCGGTAGCGGTCGGCGACGCCGTTCAGCACCGAGCAGAACCACGCGAAGCTGTCGGCCAGCGTGCCGTCGAAGTCGAGGACGATGAGACCCGGCCCGGGCGCGGCCGGCCTCCGGGCCGGCATCCGGGTCATGTCAGGTCCGCAGGTTCTCGAGCGGGACGCTGAGCCGCATCAGGAGACCGCCCGGCGCCCAATCGTGCTCCAGCACCCCGTCGAGCTGGCCGGCGACGCTGCGCTCCGCCAGCACCGTGCCGAACCCCTTCCGGGACGGCGCGCCGGCGACCTGCGGGCCGCCCTCCTCGCGCCAGGTCAGCGTGTAGCGGCCCGCCTCACGGATCCCGCTGAGCGAGACGGCGCCCTCCCGGGTCGAGAGACCGCCGTACTTGACCGCGTTGGTGGCCTGCTCGTGCATGATCAGCGCGAGGGCCGTGGCGGTGCGCTCGCCGATCTCGGCATCGTCCCCGGAGATCACCACGCGCGCCCGCCCGCTCTCCTCGTAGGCGGCCATGATCAGGCGCATCAGCCCGAGCACCGTCTGGCCGGCGACCGGCGGGGCGCTGTCGGGGGAATGCGGGCGCACGTACTCGTGGGCCCGGGCCAGGGCGCCGAGCCGCTCGCGGAACGCGGCCACGAACGGCTTGGCCGCGGGGTCGGTCCGAGCGGTCAGGGCGGCGAGGCCGCCGACCACCGCGAAGATGTTCTTGATCCGGTGCGACAGCTCGCGGATCAGCAGGTCGCGGGCCTCCTCGGCGCGCTTGGCCTCGCGCAGGTCGCGGGTGACGGTGGCGTAGCCGATCTCCGCCCCGGTCGGGTCGCGCACCGGGAAGATGTTGTAGAGCACCGCCAGCGGCTCGCCGGTGACGAAGTGCCGGAAGGCGAGCTCGCCCTCCCAGAACCCGTCCCGGCGCACCGCCGGCATGACGGTCTCGGCCAGGATCCGGCGGCTGTCGTCGGTGAAGAAGTCGGGCACCGTCTTGGCGCGGGCGGCCGCGAGGTCGGGCAGACCGACCAGGGCCAGGGCCGCCTCGTTGAGGTGGGTGATCGCGCCCTCGAGGGTGCAGAGCCCGATGAAGTCCTTGGAGGTCTCGACGATCGCCGCGAGCTTGCGGGCCTCGGCCTCGGCGCGCTTCAGGTCGTCGATGTCGGTGCAGGTCCCGAACCAGCGCTCGATCCGCCCCTCGGCGTCCCGGATCGGCATGGCGCGCCCCAGGGTCCAGCGGTAGTCGCCGCTGTTGTGGCGCAGGCGGTACTCGATCTCGTAGGGCTCGCCAGTGGCCAGCGAGTGGCGCCAGCGCGCCCAGGCCCGGTCCTGGTCCTCGGGATGGAACATCCCGTTCCAGGCCTCGCCGTCGGTGGAGCCGTGGGGGACGCCGGTGAACTCGTACCAGCGGTCGTTGTAGTAGTCGTGGAACCCGTCCGGCCGCGTGGTCCAGACCATCTGGGGCATCGCCGAGGTCATCACGCGGAAGCGGCGCTCGCTGGCGGCGATCTCCGCCTCGCGGGCGGCGACCTGCGCCAGCGTCCGGCGGTGCTCCAGCAGGCTGGAGATCTGGCGCGCCAGTGCCAGCAGGGTCGCGGTCTGCTCCGAATCGAGGCCGCCCGGCCGCGGGGCCCGGTCCAGCACGCACAGCGCGCCGAGGGGGATGCCGTGGCCGCCGCGGATCACCGCGCCCGCGTAGAAGCGGTAGGCCGGCGCCCCGGTGACGAGGGGGTTCTCGGTGGTCCGCGGGTCGGCGGTCAGGTCCGGGATGATGAGAAGGTCACCGGCCTCGATCGTGTGGGCGCAGACCGAGCAGTTGATCGGCAGCTCGCGCTTGCCGAGGCCAAACTCCGACTTGAACCATTGGCGCTCGGCGTCGACGAGGCTGACGAGCGCGACCGGGGCCCGGCAGACATAGGCGGCGACCCGCACGAGATCGTCGTAGAGCGGCTCCGGCTCGGAATCGAGGATCGCGAGGTCGCGCAACTCCGCGATCCGGGCCGCGGCGCTCCAGCGCCCGTCGGTCGGTCCGGCTTCCGCGAGCGCGTGAGGTGCAGGCACATCCATGGTCCTGCCATCACATAGGTGCGCGACGGTCCGCTGCCAAGGAACCGCCGCGCTTTCCTGCCGCACCCCTGCCGCACCCGCGCGGATGCGGCAGGGGTCCCGAAGACGGCGCGTCAGGCGGCGCGTGACTCGGTCAGCGTCGGATAGTCGACGTAGCCCTCGGGCCCCTGGCTGTACCACGTCGCGGCGTCGTCCTTGTTGAGCGGCGCGCCCTTGGCGATGCGCTCGACGAGGTCCGGATTGGCGATGAAGGTCCGGCCGAACGCGATGGCGTCGGCCTCGCCGGCATCCAGGGCCTTCTGGCCGCTGATCCCGTCATAGTCGGCGTTCAGGATCATCGGGTTGCGGAACACGCGCCGCATCGCCGGGGCGATCGGCGGGTGGTCGGCCTTGCCGAAGGTGCCGTTCGGTCCCGGCTCGCGCATCTCCAGGAAGGCGATCCCGGCATCGGCGAGCGCCTGGGCGGCGGCGACGAACAGCGGCTCCGGGTTCGAGTCGTTGCAGCCCTGGATCGCGCCGTTCGGCGAGAGGCGCACGCCCGTGCGCTCCGGCCCGGCGACCTTCGCCACCGCCTCGGTGACCTCGCGCAGGAGTCGCACGCGGTTCTCGATGGAGCCGCCGTACTGGTCGGTGCGGTGGTTGGTGCCGTCGCGGAGGAACTCGTCGATCAGGTAGCCGTTCGCGGCGTGGATCTGCACCCCGTCGAACCCGGCCGCCAGGGCGTTGGCGGTGGCCCGCTCGTAATCGGCGAGCAGGCGCGGGATCTCGGACACCTCCAAGGCGCGGGCCTCGCTGTAGGGCTTCTTGCCGGAATAGGTGTGGGCCTGGTCGGGGGCCGTCGTGGGCGAGGACGAGACCGGCTTGGCGCCGCCGAGGAAGTCCGAATGGACCATCCGCCCCATGTGCCAGATCTGGCAGACGATCTTGCCGCCCCGGTCGTGAACGGCCTTCACGATCGGCCGCCACGCGTCGACCTGGGCGTCGGACCAGATGCCCGGCGCGTAGGGCCAGCCGAGGCCCTCCTGGCTGATGCCGGTGGCCTCGGTGAGGATCAGGCCGGCACCGGCGCGCTGCGCGTAGTACTCGGCCATGATCGGGGTCGGAACGTGCTCGCGGGTGCCGCGGCCGCGGGTCAGCGGAGCCATGAAGATCCGGTTCTTCGCCTCGATGGCGCCGATGCGGATCGGGTCGAGCAGGGACGGCATGGGTTACCTCGTGCTGGCGCGGCGGGGGCCGCGTCCGGGTTTAATCCGGCGCCGAGGTGGCGCTGCGGCGCCGCGATGCCAAGGTGTTGCGCCGCAGGACTGACCGTCGCGTGCGGGTACGCACACGGCGAGACGGGAAGGGCCGGGCTCTGCGAAGAGCCCGGCCCCGTCGACGCGCCCCAGCCCCGCGGAACTCAGCTATGCGCCAGCACGGCGAGCAGCAGGAGGGCGATGATGTTGGTGATCTTGATCGCCGGGTTCACCGCCGGACCGGCGGTGTCCTTGTAGGGGTCGCCGACCGTGTCGCCGGTCACCGCCGCCTTGTGGGCCTCGGACCCCTTGCCGCCGTGGTGGCCGTCCTCGATGTACTTCTTGGCGTTGTCCCAGGCGCCGCCGCCCGAGGTCATCGAGATCGCCACGTAGAGCCCGGTGAGGATCACGCCGAGCAGGCTCGCGCCCACGGTCGCGAAGGCCTGGCTCTTCCCGGCGATGAACTGGATCACGAAGAACAGCACCACCGGCGACAGGACCGGCAGCAGCGAGGGGACGATCATCTCCTTGATCGCCGCGCGGGTCAGCATGTCCACTGCCCGCCCGTAATCCGGCCGGTCGGTCCCCTGCATGATCCCGGGCTTGGCCCGGAACTGGCGCCGGACCTCCTCGACCACCGCGCCCGCCGCGCGCCCGACCGCCGTCATGGCGATGCCGGCGAACAGGAACGGGATCAGGCCGCCGAGCAGCAGCCCGACCACCACGTACGGGTTGGAGAGCGAGAAATCGACGCTGACCCCCTGGAAGAAGCGGTACTGCGTCGGGCTCGCATGGGCGATGAAGTAGTTCAGGTCCGACGTGTAGGCGGCGAACAGCACCAGCGCGCCGAGGCCCGCCGAGCCGATCGCGTAGCCCTTGGTCACCGCCTTGGTGGTGTTGCCGACCGCGTCGAGGGCGTCAGTCGACTTGCGCACCTCGGCGGGCAGGCCCGCCATCTCGGCGATGCCGCCGGCATTGTCGGTGACGGGTCCGAACGCGTCGAGGGCGACGATGAAGCCGGCCAGCGCCAGCATGGCGGTGACCGCGATGGCGATGCCGAACAGGCCGGCGAGCGCGTAGGTGCTGATGATGCCGGCCACGATCACGATGGCCGGGAGCGCGGTCGATTCGAGCGAGATCGCCAGCCCCTGGATCACGTTGGTGCCGTGCCCGGTCACCGAGGCGTCGGCGATCGACTTCACCGGGCGGAAGTTGGTGCCCGTGTAGTACTCGGTGATCACCACGATCAGCGCCGTGATGGCGAGCCCGATCACCGCGCAGCCGAACAGGGCGCCCGACGTGAAGGTCAGGCCGGTGGAGGTGGTGAAGCTCGTCGAGAAGCCGCCGAACAGGGTCATGTTGACCGCCGCGATCGCCGCGATGGAGAGCACGCCGGCGGCGATCAGCCCCTTGTAGAGGGCGCCCATGATCGACTGGTTGGCGCCGAGTCGCACCGCGTAGGTGCCGGCGATGGAGGTGAGGATGCAGGCCGAGCCGATGGCGAGCGGGTACAGCATCATCGGCTCGAGGACGTTTCGGTCACTGCCGCCCGCGCCCGAGAAGAAGATCGCGGCCAGCACCATCGTGGCGACGACCGTCACCGCGTAGGTCTCGAACAGGTCGGCCGCCATGCCGGCGCAGTCGCCGACATTGTCACCGACGTTGTCGGCGATGGTGGCGGGGTTGCGCGGATCGTCCTCCGGGATGCCGGCCTCGACCTTGCCGACGAGGTCGCCGCCGACATCGGCCCCCTTGGTGAAGATGCCGCCGCCGAGGCGGGCGAAGATCGAGATCAGCGAGGCGCCGAAGCCCAGCGCCACGAGGGCGTCGATCACCTCGCGGCTCGACGGCTCGAGATGGGCCGCGCGGGTGAGGAACAGGTAGTAGAGGGCGACGCCGAGGAGCGCGAGGCCCGCGACCAGCATGCCGGTCACCGCCCCCGACTTGAAGGCGACGTCGAGGCCGCCGCCCAGCGAGGTCGAGGCGGCCTGGGCGGTGCGGACATTGGCCCGCACCGAGACGTTCATGCCGATGAAGCCGGCCGCGCCCGACAGCACGGCGCCGATCAGGAAGCCGACCGCGACCTTGATCCCGAGGAAGACGGCGAGGAGGACGAACAGGACGACGCCGACGAGGCCGATCGTCGTGTACTGCCGGCGGAGATAGGCCTGCGCGCCCTCGGCGATGGCGGCGGCGATCTCCTGCATGCGCTGCGTGCCGGCGTCGCGCCGCATCACGTCGAGGATCGTGACGATGCCGTAGGCGACGGCGCAGAGCCCGCCCGCGATGATCAGGACCAAGGGAATCATTCGACCGTCCTTGTTATTATCGTGCCTGGCGTGGGCTTGTGATTGTCGAGCTTGGCCGCCGGACGACGGCCATGGGACGCGGTGCTCGGATCCGGGGCTTTCCTTCCCAGAACAATGCCTTGATTGCCAAACTTCGCCGGTGAGCGCAAACGCCGCGTGGGCGGACGGCGCCGGGATCGAGTCCCGTGGCGCGGCGCGCCGACGCGTCCCGGACTCGAAAAACTGCATTATGATGCAAATGCCGTTCCCGGCCGGCCGCCGCCGGCCCGCTCTCGCGGGCACCGCGCGACGGGTCAGAGCCGTTCCCGATCGATCCGGGACGGCGGCGATGCCCGGGCCCGTGCCGAACGAGGCGCGGGTGCCGGGACCGGGTTCGCTGTCCTTTCCGGCCGTTGCAGCAGGATCGGGAACGGTCCCCGCGGCCGTTAACCCTGCCTTAACCAACCGATATTCTATTTTTGGTTGTATTCTGACGGGGGTTCGCCATGAGCAGCGACCAGGCCGCCAAGCTGGCGGCGACGATCGAGGTGTTGAGCGGCGCGGTCGGGTTCCTGATCGCCGAACGGGTCGCGGCGCAGCCGCTCGCGATCCAGGACGACCTGCTGTCCGTGCTGCAGCGCGCCCTGTCCCGGGCGCCCGGCGCGGGCGAGGACCCGGTCGGCCGCTGGATCCCGGTGGTCGCCGCCGAGATGATCGGGGAGGTCCGGGGCCAGATCGGCCACCCGGCCGGGGCCGCCGCCGGCCCGATGACCGCCCGACCGGACGCGATCCGGGCGTCAGAAGTGGCTGAAGGCCCCGGCCGCGAACACGCGCTCGGCGCCATCGCGCATTTCGAAGCGCGGCGGGCCGTCGCCTGAGGTGACGGTGCCGATGGCGGCGACGGCGATCCCGGCGGCCGCGGCCTCGGCCCGGAGATCCTCCAGGCGCTCCGGCGCGACGGTGCAGAGGATCTCGTAATCGTCGCCGCCGGTCAGGACCGCCTCGATCAGGGCGGGCTCCGCCGCGCAGGCGCTCTGGGCGGCCCCCGAGAGCGGCACGTCGGCCACCGCCACCCGGGCGGTGCGGCCCGCCCCCAGCATCTTGGCGAGATCCCCCGCGAGGCCGTCGGAGACGTCCATGGCGGCGGTGGCGTGGCGGCGGACCGCCGGCGCGGCGGCGAGCCGCGGGCGCGGGTGCAGGTAGCGGTCGGCGAGTTCGGCCCGCTGCGCCGGGTCGAGGCCTGACGCCCAGGGGGCGTCGGGCTCCAGGCGCATCCGCAGGCCGAGGGCGGCGTCGCCGATCGTGCCGGTGACGCAGATCCGGTCGCCGGCCCGCGCGGTGGTGCGCCGCACGATGGTGCCGGTCGGCACCTCGCCGAACGCGCTCACCGAGATCAGCGCCGGCCCACCGGAGCGCACCGTGTCGCCGCCCAGCAGCGGGCAGCCGGCCGCCGCGGCCGCCGCGCCGAGCCCCTGCGCGAAGCCGTCGAGCCAGGCCTCCGTCCAGTCGTCGGGGAGCGCCAGGGTCAGCAGGAAGCCGCGCGGGACCGCGCCCTTGGCGGCGATGTCGGAGAGGTTCACGCCGAGGGCCTTGCGGGCGATCGAGGCCGGCGGATCCTCCGCGAAGTAGTGGATCCCCGCCACCACGGCGTCGACGGTGAGGACGAGGTCGTGGCCCGGCGCGGGCGTCAGCGCGGCGGCGTCGTCCCGGAGCCCGTCGGCGCCCGGCCCGGCGAGCGGGGCGAAGTAGCGGGCGATCAGCCCCTCCTCGGAGGCGCGGGCCGGCCCGGCCAAGGCTTCAGGCCTTCCCGGCCGACGGTTTCCCAGCCGCAGCTTTGCCGGGGAGCGGCTTGGACGAGCCCGGCTTGCCGGAGGCCTTCGGGGCCCCGACCTCGCCCGGCCGGACCTCGCGGGCGACCCGGTCGAGGACGGCGTTGACGAGGCCCGGCTCATCGGCCGTGTAGAAGCTGTGGGCCACGTCGACGTATTCCGAGATCGCCGCGGCCGCCGGCACGTCGCGGCGGAACATCAGCTCGTAGGCGCCCGCCCGCAGGATCGCCCGGAGCACGATCTCGATGCGCCGCAGCGGCCAGCCCTGGGCGAGGGCCTGGTCGAGCTTCGGGTCGATGGCGCGCTGCTCCTCGACCGTGCCGCGCAGCAGGTCGCGGAAGAAGGCGGTCTCGGCCGGGGGATGGGCGATCCCGTCGACCTCCTGGCCGATCCAGAAGGCCTCGAACTCGGCGAGGGCGTCGAGCACGCCCTTGCCGGAGATGTCCATCTCGTAGAGCGCCTGCACGACGGCGAGGCGCGCGCCGCTGCGCGGGCTGATCTTGGCGGGAGCGCCGGCAGTGTCGGTGCCGGTCTCCGGATGGGTGTCGGGGGTCCCGGTCATGGGTGTATCCGTCATCGCGGGCGCGCGCCGTCGGCCATACGCTTCAGGGCGAGCACGCCGAGCGCCGCCTCGGCGGCACCGCCGCCCTTGTTCATCTCGGCGACCCGGGCGCGGGCGAGGGCCTGCGCCTCGGTCTCGACCGTGAGGATGCCGTTGCCCAGAGGCACCCGGCGCTGCACCGACAGGTCCATGAGCGCCCGGGCGCTCTCGCCGGCGACGATGTCGTAGTGGCCGGTCTCGCCGCGGATGACGCAGCCCAGCGCCACCACGGCGTCGTAGGCCCCCGTGTCGAGCAGGATCGCCGCGGCGGCGGGGATCTCCAGGGCTCCCGGCACGGTCACCACGGTGGCCCGGGCGTCGGCGGCCTCGATCGCCGCCAGGGCGCCGGCGAGGAGTTCGTCGGCGATCGCGTCGTAGTAGCGCGCCTCGACCACGAGGATCCGGGCGCCGGCGAGCGCCGGGTCGGTGGGCTTGGGCGCCGAATCGGCGCGGGTATGGGCGACCATGGCTCTCGTCCGGCCGGGTTTTCGGGAATGGGCGGGCGGCACGTCGGGCACCCGCACGGGGGAGGACGGTTAGACCGAAGCGGCCGGCGCCACAAGCGGCGCGGGACCAGGCCCCGGCCCCCGCACCACGGCCGCGGCGCGCCCTACCCCACCAGTGGCGGCAGCGGCGGGGCCGCGGGGCCGCCCTCCGGCGGGGCCGTGCGGGCGACGTTCATCGTCATGGCGAGCAGCGCGTAGTAGCCGTTGATGCCGGTCAGATCGATCGCCCCCTGCTCGCCGAAGCGCGCGACCAGGGCCGCGTAGGTCGCGTCGCTCACCGCGCGGTTGCGCGTCAGCTCGGTCGAGAACGCGTAGGCCAGGGCCTCGTCGGCGCTCATCGTGTCGGGGCGGCGCCCCTCGGCCAGCGCCTGCGCGGTCTCGGGGGCGACCCCGGCCTTCAGGGCGATCGGGTGGTGGATCGCCCACTCGACCGGCTGGCTCCACTCCCGCGCGACCACCAGGATCGCGAACTCGCTGATGCGCAGCGGCAGGACGCTGCCGTAGCGCAGGTACTGGCCCATCCGGCTCGCGCAGAGCATCAGCTCGGGGCTGCGCAGGAGCGGCACGAACGGTCCGAAGACCGGGACGCCGCGCTCGGCCCGGAACGCGGCCGCCGCTTCGGCCTGCGCCGGGGACAGGCTGCCGTCCGGGATCTCCGGCATGCGCTCCGCGCTGGTCTGACCGGTGGTCATGCGTTTCCCCTCCGTGCTCCGGCACCGACGCGCGGCCCGCTCTGGATTTCCGGTCTCCGTGCGCCTAGACCATTGGGGCTCACCGGCACGCACCGCGCCCGACCGGGCCGCGATCCCTGAACGCCAGCGAGGCTTACGGCTTTGGCCCTCCCCGTCAACGAACGCCGGCGCATCATGCTGCTCACGGGCGCGAGCCGGGGCATCGGCCACGCCACCGTCAAGCGCTTCTCGGCCGCGGGCTGGCGGGTGATCACCTGCTCGCGCCACGCCTTCCCGGAGAACTGCCCCTGGGAGATGGGGCCCGAGGACCACCTGCAGGTCGACCTCGCCGACGCGCAGGACACGGTCCGCGCCGTCGAGGAGGTGCGGGGCCGGCTCGCCGCCGAGGGCGGGGTGCTGCACGCGCTGGTCAACAATGCCGGCATCTCGCCGAAGGGGCCGGAGGGCGAGCGCCTCGGCGCGCTGGCCACCGAGTTCGACACGTGGCAGCGGGTGTTCCAGGTCAACCTCTTCGCCACGATCCTGCTGGCCCGGGGCCTGCGCGAGGAACTGGCCCGGGCGAAGGGCTCGGTCGTCAACGTGACGTCGATCGCCGGCTCGCGCGTCCACCCCTTCGCGGGGGCAGCCTACGGCACCTCCAAGGCGGCTTTGGCGGGCCTGACCCGCGAGATGGCCGCCGATTTCGGGCCGCTCGGCGTGCGGGTGAACGCGATCTCGCCGGGCGAGATCGACACGTCGATCCTGTCGCCCGGCACCGAGAAGCTCGTCGAGCAGATCCCGCAGCGCCGGCTCGGCACGCCGGACGAGGTCGCCAAGGCGATCTACTTCCTGTGCACCGAGGCCTCGTCCTACGTGAACGGGGCCGAACTCCACATCAACGGCGGCCAGCACGTTTGACCAGATCGGACGCTTCCTCGGGCGCGGCGTCCGCGCGCCGGAACCCGGCGGCGCGCCGCGGGCGGCGCGCGCTCGCCCTCAGCCTGCTCGCGTGCGTCGCGCCGGTCGCGGTCGCCCGGGCCGAGCCCGGGATCCGGATCCTCGACCTGCCCTTCAAGGTGCGGGCGCTGCGCGGCTCGCGCAGCGAGGCCGCGGTCTCGGTCGCGACCTCCGGGCTGCTGCCGATCACCGGCGGCAAGTCCGGCGCGCAGACCGGCGCGCAGACCGGCGCCCAGCAGGCCGGCGACGAGGAGAGCGCGCCGATCGCCGTGGTCTGGGGCGACGACGGCGGCGCCGTGCTCGCCCTGGCGGAGGGCACCGTCACCGTGCGGCCGATCGGCAGGGATGCAGTCGAGGGATTGACCGCCGCCGAGACGCCGCGCGGGGCCCTGCCGGGCTCGCGCCGCGCCCTCTCGGGCCCCCTGAGCGCCTACCTCACCGGGCGCACCCGCGCCCCCGACGGCGGCGCGGCCGCCGCGGTCCTGACGATCCGCGAGCGCCAGCCGATGGCGGTGAGCACCGATCCGAAGCCCGTTCCCGTGGCGACCGCGACGGTGCCGGCGGGGGGCGAGGCCGTGTTCGCGCCCCTGCGGCCGCGCCTGCTGCGCCTCGGAGGCCGCCCGGCGCTGCTGGCGGCGACGCTGTCCGGCGCGGATACCGGCGGCCTCGCGCTGATCGACCGGCCCGCCGGCGATCCGGGCGCGGCCTGGGCCGTCGCTGCCCGCACGCCCGCCCAGCCGGGACCGCCGCTGAAGATCGCCGGCATCGCGGACTTCTCCGGGTCCGGCGCCCCCCAGGCCGCGACGGTCAGCGCCAGGGGCAGGCTCCAGCTCTGGACGCTGCGCCCCGACGCGATCGAGCCCGCCGGCGAGGCCGCGGGCTACGCGGCCGGCGACGGCGATTCGGATCTCGCCGTGACCGATCCGGCCGGCGGCAGCCCCGAGCTCGTCCTGCCGGTGGCGGGCCGGCCGGAGATCGCCTTCGTGGCGGCCAGGGGCGGCCTGCACGAGCGGGCGCGCGTGCCCCTGCCCGCCCCCGCCGAGACCGGCATCGTCGTCCTCGGCGCGGGCGCGACGGCGCGGCTGCTCGTCGGCCTCGCCGACGGCCGGGTGGCCGTCGTGGCAACCGACGGGGGCAAGCCGTGACCGCGGGCGCACCGGATCCCGACAGCCGCCTGTTCCCGGCCCGGCCCTTCGTGGGCGCGTCGATCGCGGTGATCCGCGGCGACCGGGTCCTGCTGGCGGCGCGGGCCAACGAGCCGATGCGCGGCGTCTGGACCCTGCCGGGCGGCCTCGTGGAGGCGGGCGAATCCCTGGCCGAGGCGGCCCTGCGGGAGCTGTCCGAGGAGGTCGGCCTGCCGGCGGAGGTGGTCGGCGTGCTCTCGCCCACCGAGATCATCGTCCGGGACGAGGCCGGCCGGGCCCGGCATCACTACGTCGTCCACCCGCACGCCGCCCTGTGGCGCGGCGGCGAGCCCGTGGCCGGGCCCGAGGCCCTGGGCACCCGGTGGGCGACGCTCGCGGAGGTGGCGACCCTCCCGACCACGCCCGGCCTGGCCGACACCCTGCGCGAGGCCTTCGCGCGGGTGGCGGCCCGGGGCGAAGACGGGAGCGCGGGGATGCGGGGCGGGGAGGCGACGGCGTGAGGCGCCCCGCGACCCTCCTGTGCCTGCTGGCGCTCCCGTACTTGCTGGCGCTCCTGGCCGGTCCGGTCGCCGCGCCGGCCCAGGCGCAGCAGCGCTCCGGCCGGAGCGGCGCGCCCGCCAGGGAGGCCGCGAAGGAGGCGCCCAAGGACGCGTCCAAGGACGCGACCGCCCCCGCGGACGTGCCGGCGCCCTACGACCGCGACCTGCTGCGCATGTCCGAGATCATCGGTGCCCTGGCGTTCCTGCGGAACCTCTGCGCGGCCCCGGACGCGGCCGACTGGCCGGCCCGCATGAAGGCGCTGATCGACTCCGAGGGCGTGACCCCGGCCCGCCGCGACCGGCTGGCCGGTGCCTACAACCGGGGCTACCGCGGCTACGCGCTGACCTACCGGGTTTGCACGCCCGCGGCCCACGAGGCGGCCGCCCGGTACGTCGCCGAGGGCGACCGGCTGTCGCACGCCCTGGCCGGGCGTTTCGGGGGGTGATGCAGGCGCAACACACGGGGCGCCGATGCCGGCGAAACACCGGATTTGAGCGTCCGTGTTAACCGATCCGAAATTCTCGGCTGGCCGAGCCGCCGGGACCTGCTTATCATCCATTGTGTCCGCCGGGCCCCGTGTCCGGCGCAATGGAAGTATCGGGCCATGCAGCACAGCTCTCACACCGCCCCCATCGAGGTCGATGTCGAGGAGAAACGCGTCGCGCTGAGTTACGTCTCGGAAGCGTTCGCGGAAGGCTGCCTCGATGGACTCGACGGTGACTGCATGGCTCAAGCCGCCCTGTTCGCGGCCTTTCAGGAACTGGTGACGACGTACGGCGAGGAGGCCACGGCCCGCTACGCGGAGGGCTTCCCCGAGCGCATCCGCGGGGGGGCCTTCACCACGACGCTCCAGCATTGAGCCGCATCGCGCGCGTGAGCGCGGACGGTTGAGGCGCGGGCGGTCAGCGACTACGTCCCGGATCCGCGGTCCGGCCTGCCGGACCGCCCGCTCCCCGAGGAATCGCCGCCCATGCCCGTCGCCCTGCTGCCGGATCGCGCCCTGGTCACCGTCACCGGGCCGGACGCCACGACGCTGCTCCAGGGCGTCCTGACCTGCAACGTCGAGACGCTCCGGCCCGGTGAGGCGCGCCTCGGCGCCCTGCTGACGCCGCAGGGCAAGATCCTGTTCGATTTCCTGATCTCGCGGATCCCGGACGGCTTCCGGTTCGACGTGCTGGCCGACAGGGCCGCGGACCTCGCCAAGCGCCTGACGCTCTACCGCCTGCGCGCGCAGGCGACCATCGCGGCCGACCCGACCGTCGCGGTCGCGGCGGCCTGGGCCGGCGCCACCCCGCCCGCCGCGGAGGCCGTGGCCGATACCCGCGCCGTCGATCTCGGCGCCCGCCTCTACGCCGCCGCGGGCGCCTTCTCGGCGGACGCCGCCGAGGCCGACTACCACGCGCACCGGATCGCCCTCGGCGTGCCCGAGGGCGGGCGCGACTTCGCCTTCGGCGACGCCTTCCCGCACGAGGCGCTGATGGATCAGCTCGGCGGCGTCGACTTCCGCAAGGGCTGCTATGTCGGCCAGGAGGTGGTCTCGCGGATGCAGCACCGGGGCACGGCCCGGACCCGCATCCTGGCCGCAGCCTACCCGGACGCGGCGCCCGCGCCCGGCACCGAGATCACGGCGGGCGGCAAGGTGCTCGGCACCGCGGGCAGCGCGGCCGGGAACCGCGGCCTCGCCACGATCCGCCTCGACCGCCTGGGCGACGCGCTGGCCGCCGGCGAGACCCCGCGCGCGGGCGACCGCCCCGTGACGCTGGAGCGCCCGGCCTGCGCGACCTTCGCCATGCCGGACGCGGCGACGAGCGCGGCCGAGTAGGACCGCGAGGCGGCGCACGGGCTCGGAGCGGGGGCAGCGGCTCGTCCCGGCGCGCCGAAGCGGCCGCGGAAGCCGGTGCCCGCCCCGGCGGTGGCGTTCCGCTCCTGTTCTCGTTACCGTCGCCGCATGTCCGAGACCAGCCTCATCGATCATCCCGACGGCTGCCCGCGCTGCTGGTGGGCCGGCCTCGACCCGCTCTACGTCGCCTATCACGACACCGAGTGGGGCGTGCCCGAGCATGACGGCCGCGCCCTCTACGAGAAGCTGATCCTCGACGGCTTCCAGGCCGGCCTGTCGTGGATCACCATCCTGCGCCGCCGGGACGGGTTCCGCGACGCCTTCGCCGGGTTCGATCCGGAGCGGATCGCCCGCTTCACCGAGGCGGACGTCGCGCGGCTGATGGCCGACACCCGCATCATCCGCAACCGCGCCAAGATCCAGGGCACCGTCGCGGGCGCCCGGGCCTGGCTGCGGATCGAGGAGCGCGGCCCCGGCTTCGCGCGCTTCCTGTGGGACTTCGTCGACGGCCGGCCGGTCCAGGGCACCGCCCGGACCCGCGCGGAGATCGCCACCGAGACGCCGGTCTCCCGGGCGATCGGGAAGGCCCTGAAGGCGGAGGGCTTCTCCTTCTGCGGGCCGACGATCGTGCACGCCTTCATGCAGGCGGTGGGCATGGTCAACGACCACCTCGTCGGCTGCCACCGGCACGGGCCCTGCGCCGAACTGGGCCGGATCCGGTGAGCGCGCCGCCGCGCGCGTGGCAGCGCATGCTCTCCGGCCGGCGCCTCGACCTCCTCGACCCGGCGCCCGGGGACATCGAGATCGCCGACATCGCCCACGGCCTCGCCCGGGTCGCGCGCTGGAACGGCCAGACCCGCGGGCCGCACGTCTTCTCGGTGGCCCAGCACAGCCTGCTGGTCGAGGCCGTGGGCCGCCACCTCGATCCCGGCTGCACCGACCGGGACGGGCTCGAGCTGCTCCTGCACGACGCGCCGGAATACGTGGTCGGCGACATCATCTCGCCGCTCAAGGCCGCCATCGGCGACGCCTATCGCGGCGTCGAGCTGCGCCTGCTCGACGCGGTGCGCCGCCGCTTCGGCCTCGCCGCCCCGTCGGCCGCGCTCGCCGGCCTCGTGAAGCGGGCCGACCGGATCGCCGCCCACGTCGAGGCGGTGCGCCTCGCGGGCTTCGCCCGCGAGGAGGCCGAGCGCTATTTCGGCCCCTCGGTCGCCCTGCCCGCCCCGGTGCCGGCCCTGGCCGAGCCGTGGCCGACCGCCGAGGCCGAGGCGCGGTTCCTCGCGCGCTTCACCGCCCTGTCTCCGCCCTGACGGATCTCCGCCCTCGATCCGTCACGATCGCAGGTCACTGGCGCCCCACCATGCCGACCCTCCACGTCTGTCCGCTCTCGCGCCTGCCCGAGACCGTCGCCGCCACCGGCGCGAGCCACGTGCTCACGCTGATCAATGTCGGCACGCCGCTGGAGCGGCCGGCCGTGATCGACGCCGAGAACCACGCCGTCATCGGGGTCAGCGACATCGCGGCGGCGCGCGACGGACACGTTTTGCCGGCTGAAGAACACGTGGCCCGGGTCCTCGACTTCGTCCGGACCTGGCCGCGGGAGAAGCCGCTGGTGATCCACTGCTACGCCGGGATCAGCCGCTCGACGGCGGCGGCCTACATCGCGGCCTGCGCGCTGGCGCCGGAGCGCGACGAGGCGGCGATCGCCGACGCCCTGCGGGCCGCCTCGCCCTCGGCCACGCCCAACCCCCTGTTCGTGGCGATCGCCGACCGGATGCTCGACCGCGACGGCCGCATGGTCGCGGCGATCGCGCGCATCGGTCGCGGCGCCGACGCCTTCGAGGGCACGCCGTTCACCCTCGCGCTGGCGTGAACCGTCGGACGCCAAGTGTGGCGCAAACGCCGCCGCCCGCGTCCAAAACGGTCAGGACCCGGCCGGCGGACGGTCCCCCTGGGTTGTGGGCATTGGGGATCGCGCCGTACAACCACCCCCAAAGGAAGTATCTGGGATGAGTGCGAGCAGACCCGAGGTGGCCCCCGCCGCCGGCGACCTGCCCTTCGAGAAGGCGCTGGAACAGCTCGAGGAAATCGTGCGCCGGCTCGAGCGCGGCGACGTGCCGCTCGACGAATCGGTCGCGATCTACGAGCGCGGCGAGGTGCTGAAGAAGCATTGCGAGGCGCTGCTGAAGCGGGCCGAGGCGCGGATCCAGCGGATCACGCTGGGCTCCGACGGGCGGCCCGAGGGCGTCGCCCCACTCGACATGTCCTGAGGCTCGGCGGTCGAACCGATCCCATCCGTTAGAGGTTGATGCCGTGGCGATTACCCCCGAGCAGAATGCACTTCTCGACCGCGTTCCGTCTCCATCGGCGCTTCGGCGTCTTCCGGAGTCGGAGCTTCAGGCGGTGGCGGACGCGGTGCGCGCCGAGATGATCGACGCGGTCTCGATCACCGGCGGCCATCTCGGCTCGGGGCTGGGCGTGGTCGAGCTGACGGTGGCGCTGCACCACGTGTTCGACACCCCCGACGACCGCATCGTCTGGGACGTCGGCCACCAGTGCTACCCGCACAAGATCCTCACCGAGCGCCGCGACCGGATCCGCACGCTGCGCCAGGGCGGCGGCCTGTCGGGCTTCACCAAGCGGAGCGAGAGCGTCTACGATCCCTTCGGCGCCGCCCACTCCTCGACCTCGATCTCGGCCGCGCTGGGCATGGCGGTCGCCCGCGACCTCGACAACGCCACCGCCAAGCAGAAGGGCGGCGCGCAGAAGCGCCGCAACGCCATCGCGGTGATCGGCGACGGCTCGATGTCGGCCGGCATGGCCTACGAGGCCCTCAACAACGCCGGCGCCCTGCACTCGCGCCTGATCGTCATCCTCAACGACAACGACATGTCGATCGCGCCCCCCGTCGGTGCCATGTCGGCCTACCTCGCAAGGCTGGCGTCGGGCGGCGCCTACCAGTCCCTGCGCGAGACCGCCAAGCAGCTCGGCAAGCTCCTGCCCAAGGCGCTCTACCAGCGCGCCGCCGCGGCCGAGGAGTACGCCCGCTCGCTGGTGGTCGGCGGCGGCACCATGTTCGAGGAGATGGGCTTCCACTACGTCGGCCCCGTCGACGGGCACAACCTCGACCACCTGCTGCCGGTGCTCAAGAACGTCCGCGACGCCGAGCACGGCCCGATCCTGCTCCACGTCGTCACCCAGAAGGGCAAGGGCTACGCGCCGGCCGAGGCCTCGGCCGACCGCTACCACGGCGTGGTCAAGTTCGACGTGGTCTCAGGGATCCAGGCCAAGGCCAAGCCGAACGCGCCGGCCTACACGCGGGTGTTCGGCGAGAGCCTGATCAAGGCGGCCGACGCCGACGACAAGGTCGTGGCGATCACCGCCGCCATGCCGGGCGGGACCGGCATCGACCTGTTCGGCAAGGCGCACCCGGACAAGACCTTCGACGTGGGCATCGCCGAGCAGCACGCGGTGACGTTCGCGGGCGGCCTGGCGACCGAGGGCTACCGGCCGTTCGTGGCGATCTACTCGACCTTCCTGCAGCGGGCCTACGACCAGGTGGTGCACGACGTGGCGCTGCAGAACCTGCCCGTGCGGTTCTGCCTGGACCGGGCGGGCCTGGTCGGCGCGGACGGGGCGACGCACGCGGGCGCGTTCGACCTGGCGTACCTGTGCTGCCTGCCGAACATGACCGTGATGGCGGCGGCCGACGAGGCCGAGCTGGTGCACATGGTGGCGACCGCCCACGCCCACGACACGGGCCCGATCGCGCTGCGCTACCCGCGCGGCGAGGGGGTGGGCGTCGAGCTTCCGGAGCGGGGCGAGGTCCTGGCGATCGGCAAGGGCCGGGTGGTGCGCCGGGACGCGGAGGCGCGGGTGGCGCTCCTGTCGCTCGGCACGCGCCTGGCGGAGGCCTTGAAGGCGGCGGACGCGCTGGCCGAGCAGGGCGTGGCGGTGACGGTGGCGGACGCGCGGTTCGCCAAGCCGCTGGACGAGGCGCTGATCCTGGATCTGGCGCGCGACCACGAGGTGCTGATCACGGTGGAGGAGGGCTCGCGGGGCGGGTTCGGCGCGATGGTGCTGCACCTGCTGGCCGAGCGCGGCGCGCTGGACGCGGGCGGCGTGCGGGTGCGGACCATGACGCTGCCGGACGCCTACCAGGACCACGACAGCCCGGAGAAGATGTACGCAGAGGCAGGCCTCGACGCCAAAACCATCGTCCGGACCGCCCTCGACACACTGCCGGCAGAGACCGCCAAGGCCGAGCCGGCGAGCAACGTCGTGAGCGTGCGCCGCCGCCCGCGCTGACGCCACGGTCCGCTACGGGTCTCCCGACCACGCACCGCAACCTGAGGCGGCGGAGCGCAGCGTAGCCCTCGAAGGAGCCGTCCAGAGGTCTCGCGATCCCTGGAATGCTCCTCCGAGGTCCGCCGGCGCGGGCACCTCAGGATGAGGGCGTGGAAGGGGGCCCGGGGTGATTGCCCTACCCCAGCGCCTGCGCCACCGCCCTGCCGCAGGCCTCCGTGTCGGCGTTGCCGCCGAGGTCGCGGGTGCGCAGCGTCCGCTCGGACAGCACCCGCTCGATCCCGCTGACGATCTCGGCCGCCGCCGCGTGCTCGCCGAGATGCTCCAGCATCATCGCCCCCGACCAGATCTGGCCGATCGGGTTGGCGATCCCCTGCCCGGCGATGTCCGGCGCCGAGCCGTGGACCGGCTCGAACACGGAAGGATGCACCCGCTCCGGGTTGATGTTGCCGGACGGCGCGATGCCGATCGTGCCCGTGCAGGCCGGCCCCAGATCCGACAGGATGTCGCCGAACAGGTTGGAGGCGACCACCACGTCGAACCGGTCCGGGTTGAGGACGAAATGCGCGGTCAGGATGTCGATGTGGTACTGGTCCCACCGCACGTCCGGATAGGCCCCGGCCACCGCCCTCACCCGCTCGTCCCAGTACGGCATGGTGATCGAGATGCCGTTCGACTTCGTGGCCGAGGTCAGGTGCTTCTTCGGGCGCTTCTGGGCCAGCTCGAAGGCGAACCTGAGGATCCGGTCGGTCCCGTGGCGGGTCATGATCGTCTCCTGCAGGGCGAATTCCCGCTCCGTGCCGGCGAACATCCGGCCGCCCGCGTTCGAGTACTCGCCCTCGGTGTTCTCCCGGACCACCCAGAAGTCGATGTCGCCGGGCTCCCGGTCGGCGAGCGGGCACTTCACCCCCGGCATCAGCCGCACCGGACGCAGGTTGGCGTACTGGTCGAATTCCCGCCGGAACAGGATCAGCGAGCCCCAGAGGGAGACGTGGTCGGGCACCCGCTCCGGCATGCCGACGGCGCCGAAAAAGATCGCGTCGTGGGTCTCGATCCGCGCCTTCCAGTCCTCCGGCATCATCCGGCCGTGCCGCTCGTAGTAGTCGCAGCTGGCGAAATCGAACCAGTCGAGCTGGAGGCTGAAGCCGTGCCGCTTGGCGGCCTGCTCCAGCACGCGCACGCCCTCCGGCACCACCTCCTTGCCGATGCCGTCGCCGGGGATCACCGCGATGCGGTAGCGGCGCTGCTGGCTGTTCTCCGGAGTGGCCATGAATCCTCCACGCGTCTCGAGGGCGGCCCCGTGCGGAGCCCGGGTCGCCGGCGTCAGGTGATTGGTCCGCGCCGGCACCGGGTCAACACCACAGCCTGACAATCAGTCGGTTTCACCCGCCATCGCCCGGCGCTGGCGGTCGAGCTCCTCGCTGTAGCGCTTGAGCGTGTGGCTCTCGGTGAGCAGGCCCAGCACCTTCCGGCTCTCGGCGCTCTCGACGACCGCGAGCGCCTCGCTCTCGGTCCTGTCGAAGGCGGCGGCGGCGTCCTTGGCGTTCATGCCCGGCGTGAGGAAATCGTCCGCGTGCAGGAGCAGGTCGGCGAGGACCGGCTGCGCGTCGGCGCCGGCATCCCGGACGGCCGCGTGCGCCTCGGGCACGTTCAGGATGCCGGCGTAGCGCCCGCCCCCGTCCACGGCGATCACCCGGGAGGGCGAGCCGAGGGGATGGGCGCGCAGGAAGGTGGGCAGCGGCGTGTCCAGCGCCACGGTGCCGGGATTGCGGCGCATCAGCCGGCCGACGGTCAGCGAGCGGATCCAGCCGACGTCGTGGGGGCTGCGGATGCTCTCGCCGCGCAGGTGGAAGCGCCAGGTGGCGAAGGAGTAGCCGAAGGTCTTGCGCACGGTGAGGGAGGACGCGATCACAGCCGCCAGGACGACGCCGGTGATCGGCAGGCTGCCGGTGACCTCCAGCGCCAGGAACGTCATGGTGAGCGGGCCGCCGATGACCGCCACCGCGAGGGCGCTCATGCCGATCACCGCGTAGGCGAGCGGCGTCAGGCCGAAATCCGCCAGCGGCGGCACCAGCACCGGGGCAAGGGCGGCGAACAGCTTGCCGGCGATGGCCCCGAGGAACAGGGACGCGAAGAACAGGCCGCCGCGGAAGCCCGAGCCGATCGAGATCGCCGAGGCCGTGGCCTTGGCGGCGAACAGCGCGGCCAGGACCGCGATGCCGTGCCCCTGCCCCTCGGCGGCGAAGTGCATGTGCAGGGCGCCGTGGCCGCCCGACAGCACCTGCGGCGTCGCCAGCAGCGCCAGCGCGCCGACGCACAGGCCGCCGAAGGCGGGCGCCGCCACCCGCGGCACGCCGGACGCCTGGACGAGGCGCTCGACCAGGGTGACGCCGCGCATGATCAGGATGCCGAGGCCCGCGCAGAACAGCCCGAGGGCGAGGCTCGGCAGGATCTCCAGGCTGGTGACGTGCGAGGTCGTGACCGCCTGCATGTCGCCGAGATCGACGAGCGGCTGCGCCTCGATCAGGGCGCGCGAGATCAGGTTGCCGCAGAGCGCCGCGACGACCACGGGCGTCAGCGTGGCGATCGAGTAGGTGCCGATGATCAGCTCGAAGGCGTAGAACGCGCCGGCGAGCGGCGCCCCGAAGCCGGCCGCGATCGCCCCGGCCGCGCCGCAGCCCACCAGGGTGCGCAGGTCGCTGCGCCGCACCTCGAAGGCGATGCCTAGCCGCGAGGCGAGGCCGGAGGCGATCTGTGTGTAGCCGGCTTCGAGTCCCACCGAGGCGCCGGACCCGTTCGAGATGACGTTCTGGAGGGCGAGGTAGAGGCTGTCGCGCAGGGACATGCGGCCGCCGTGCAGGGCGTTGGCCTCGATGGGATCGATGGCCGGGCGCCTGCGCGGGCCGCGGACGTAGTTGGCGACGACGATCAGCAGGCCGAGGACGGCGCCGCCGAGGCACGGGCCCACGAGCAGGAGCGCCGGCGACACGGCGTCGACGGCGCTGAGGCGCGCGCCCGCGGGCAGCTGGTAGAGCAGCTCGCGCAGGGTCTGGGTGATCCAGGTCATGGCCGAGACCGCCACGCCGGCGACGCAGCCCACCAGGGTCGCGAGGGCGACGAGGCCGCCCTCGCTCCGGCGGACAAGGCTGCGGAGCCGTCCGGGGGCCTGGACGAGGCCAGCCCCCGCCCAGCGCCGGCGCGGCCGCCGGCCCGGCCCGGCGGCCGATCGGGCCGGCACGTCGGCCGATCCGTTGCCGGGCGCCCTGTTCCCGCCGGCGGCGGCCGCTGGCTGTCGCGCGCTCACGGTCCGCCCCTCGCCTCCGGTCCGTCCGATCGGCGCCGCCGCCGCGTCGACCCCGCCGTCGCAGTTACAGCCGGGTCCGATCCCGTTGCAAACGGGCGGTGTGGCGGGGGCGCGACCGGCCCCGGCGCGGGGGACCCGGACGGCGCTATCCACGAAGTCGAAATCCCGTGCACACATCGCCTTGAAAACTGCCGCGGCCCACGATACACCCCGCGCCAGTGCCGCCGTAGCTCAGTTGGTTAGAGCACCAGATTGTGGATCTGGGGGTCCCCCGTTCGAGCCGGGGCGGTGGTACCATCCATTCAGCTCGACAGCGCGAGGGGTTGGCGGATCGCCAGCCCCTTTTGCTTGTGCGCGGACGGCGCCGCGCCGGATCTGGGCCGGCCCGGACCCACACCCCGACCCGATCGGAGTCGACCGGACCGGTCCTCGCGCGGGAGCCGGCCTGTACACAGGCGGCCACTTCAGCGCCCGCGCATGTTATAGAATCGCCAAATTTGCTCGCATACAGTCATGGCTGGGAGAAGACTATTATCGTTAGCGTGAAGACTGCCATGAAGAGCACGACACAGCAGGATCAGCTCGAGATCGTGAGCGCCCTCGCGGCCTCGCTCGCGGACCGGATGCTGATGGAGCGTCTGACGCAGGGAAAGCTGCCCCTCGCGAATGCGAGCCGCCTCTGGACCGCCTCGCTGCTCCTGGAGGAGCACGCGCGGCCCATCCCGCGCATCGTGACGGATGTCCTGGAGGAGGTCCGTCACGTCGAGCCCGACGACGGGGACGAGGCGGACGGGATCGAAGCGCAGCCGGGGCCGGAGGTGGACTTGGCCGGGGCGCGGCGTCCGGCCCGGCCGGCGCGCCGGCGCGGGCTCACCCGCCTGCTCCGCCCGTTCCGGCAGGCGGCCGAAGCCTGAGCCGCGTCGACGGCGGCTCTCGGCCGCCTGCCGCAACGGCGCGGGACCGTCTTGGCGGATCCGGAGTTCCCCGCGCGCGCCCGGGACGCTAAGACCGTCTTCGAGCGCGGCGTCGGATCCCGCCGCGCCAACGGGCTTCGGGACACGAGAGATGAGCATCCCTGAACGGCGCGTCCGGACCCTGTTCGACGAGGCGGCCATCGCCAAGCGCAACGACGAGCTCGCCCGGGAGATCCTCGCCGCGCGGCCCGAGAACCTCCTCGTCGTGGCAGTGCTCAAGGGCAGCTTCATGTTCGCGGCCGACCTGCTCCGGTCGCTGCACCGGGTCGGGCTCGCCCCGCAGGTCGAGTTCGTGCACCTGTCGAGCTACCGCACCGGGACCGTCTCCAGCGGGCAGGTCGAGATCCTGCGCGACGTGCAGAGCGAGGTGCGCGGGCGGGACGTGCTGCTCGTGGACGACATCCTGGAATCGGGCCGGACCGTCGTCTTCGCCAAGGACCTGCTGATGGCCCGCGGCGCCCGGCGGGTCCTCACCGCGGTGCTGCTGGAGAAGCCCGGCAAGCGCGCCGTGACGATCGACGCGGATTTCGTCGGCTTCACCTGTCCCGACGTGTTCGTCGTCGGCTACGGGATGGACGCCGCCCACGCCTTCCGCCAGCTGCCCTTCGTGGGCGTGGTCGATTACGGCGACGGCGACCCGGACCTGTTCGACGCTTGACCGCTCCCGCAGCGCGGCATTTTCGCCGCGCGCCGCGACCCGAAGGACAATTCGGCCTGCGACGACTTGACAGACGGGGAATTCGTCTGTGTCTGTCGGCGTTTGGGCGCGCGCGCCGTCGCGACGGGTCGCGCGCGGATTTCGGGGACGGTTACGGGACCACATGGCGCGCATCCTCCTGGTGGATGACGAAGAGACCGTCCGGGGCTTCCTCAAGCGGGGGCTCGAGATCGACGGGCACGCGGTCGTCACGGCCAACGACGGCAGCGACGGACTCGACCGCCTCAACGAGGCCGACGGCGGCTTCGATCTGATGCTCACCGACATCCGCATGCCGCTCATGGACGGCATCGCGCTGGCCCTCGCCGCCAAGCGCGACTTCCCCGACCTGACCATCCTGCTCATGACCGGCTTCGCCGACCAGCGCGAGCGCGCGCGCGGGCTCGACGCCATCGTCACCGACGTGCTGACCAAGCCCTTCTCCCTGGCGGATCTCCGCGCCACCGTGAAGCGGGCGCTCGCCGCCTGACCTGGGCGGGACCGGTTCGGAAGAACTTAAACATTGCTCTTAGGTTGAGCTTCACGAAAGCGTGGCACCTTCGGTCCGACTGGATCAGACCGAGCACGGAACGCCATGTATCGCCGGGACCGGGACATCGACGCGGCGGCGTATCGGGCGGACCGCTACGGCTGGGAGCCGGACGACCGGGACTGGGACGACGACCGCGACGCCCGGCGTCCGCGCGGGGGCCTCGGGCGGTTCTTCTCGCTGACGAAGCTCGCCCTCCTCGCGGTGCCGGCCGGGCTGTTCCTGTACGGCAGCTTCGCGGATTGCAGCGCCCGTCCGGCGGCGGGCTGGCTGGGGCTCGTCGGGGCCGGGGCCTGCGCCCGCACCGAGATGCTCGGCAACGTCCTGTCGATCCAGGACAACCTCGCGCTCCTGAAGCGGCTCATCAACTGAGCGACCGCCGCAGACCCTTCCGCGCCGCGCCCCCGATCCGCCCCGAACCGACCTCCGTGAGGCCGCCATGTCCACCCGCCCGCTCCTGCCGGCCTCGTCAACCCGCGCCTCCGACGCCGTCGAGGAGGCCCAGTTCCGCGCCCGCATGGCGCGGGTCGGCCCGGACGGCGCGAACCGCCCCCAGCGCCGGAGCCGGGCGCCCGAGCGGCGGCGCGGCTTCCGGCTCGGCTGGAAGGGCTGGCTCGTCGTCGACAGCCTCGTCGTGCTCCTGGTCGTGGCGGGGGTGGTGGCGTGGCCGCCGGTCCAGTCCTGCCGCAACCAGGACCAGACGGTCGGGTTCTACGCCGGCGATTCCGTCGGCAAGTGCATCCGGCGGGGGATCGCCGATCGCCTCGACACCGCCGATCAGCGCCTCAAGAGCCTGATCCGCCGCTCGGGCCACTGAGGCCGGACCCGCCGGAGCGCACAGCTCGAGCCTCGGCAGGCGCCCCGCGCAGCAACTTCTGGTTTGAGCGAACGTTGTGTGCTCGCCAGGAGCGCCCGATGCCCGTGATACTCGTCGTCCCGGTCGCGCTGATCGCGGTTCTCGCCGCCGGCGCGTTCGCGCTCCGTCACACCGAGGGGCACGGGCCCGAGCTGCGAGAAGCCCTGCTCCTGCTGCTCATGCTCGCGGTCGTATCGGCCAGCATAGGGCTGATGGCGCTCCGCCCGGGCGGCGCCTCGCGCGATGTCCTGCAGCCGACGGCCGGCGGCGTGTCGGCGTGACCCTGGAGGGCGCGGTCCGGCCCGAGCGCGAACCCGGGCTGACGCTGTGCTCGCCGACGCGCACGGCACGGCCGGACAGCCGGACCCAGGCCTGCCGCCGAAACTTTCGGTCGCGCCTGGGGTTCGCCGGGAAGGAGGACGCCCATGCCCGACGAAGCGAAAGGCACGAAGCCCGAGGATCTCACCCCTGATCGCCCGCGCCTCACCCCGCAGGGTCACGGGAGCGGCTCCGGGAGTGGCGAGGACAGCACGGACCCGAATGGCGGGGCCAAGCAGGGTCAGGGCGACAGGGCGGAAGGGTGAGGTCCGCGCGACGCGGACCGGCGGCGATGCGTCGAGTTGAACGGATCGCCGAAATCGTTCGATCACGGATCGTGTGCTCTGATCCTCGGTGAGGAGGTCGGAGCCATGACCATCACCACCTCGATCAACGCCGTCGGCCCCGTGAAGGCGACGGAGATGATCCAGTCGGCGCGTGCCGAAGCCGCCATCGCGCACAGGGCGGGGCTGCATACCGTCACGATGCCGGTGCCGGCGTCCACCGACTCCCGAGCGCCGGCGGACGGCCGCGAGCTGCCCGCTTTGCAGGAGCGCGTGGTGGACATCACCGTCTGAGCCGCCCTCGGTCAGGCTGCGTCGGTCCCGCAGCCGCGAGGCGCGTGTCTCCCATCGATCCGGAGACGCTCGATCACGTCCGCCTCGGATTGCTCGGCGGCCGAGTCGTTCCGTGCCGGGTCCCGGCCGACGTGCTGCGCGACCTGTCTCACCCGGACGACCTCGCGCGCGGCCCGCGCGACGTCGTCCTGAGCGATCGGGCCGCCATCGCGCGGGTCGCGACCGAGACATCCGAGCGCGCGGGCGCGCCGGATGGGTGCCTCGATCGCGACCAGGCCGACTTCTTCTGGCGCGAGGCTGCGCAGCCTCGGCCCGATCACCTCCACACGCTGGACGGGCGCGCCGAGCTCGGGCCGCCACACCGCTCCCCCGCTCGAGACCGCTCGCGCGACGGACCGTGACGGTGTGGAACTCGAGTAGCCAAGATTTCGTCCGCAACAAACACGACATCGCCCCGTAAATCGCGACTCTTATCCCTCAGTCCAAGCCCGCGATATCTCGCGGAGGACGGAGGACATCATGCTCAATGACTGTGCCGCCAGGCGTGCCGCCGTGCACGACGTTCTGGCTCATGAACGCGCGGATCAGAAGCCTCGTCGCGGCATGAGGCTCCTCGGGGTCGGCTGCCTCGGGCTCGCCTTCCTCGGGACAGCGAGCACCGTGAAGGCGTGGGAAAGCTCGCCCGCGCGCCAAGCATCCGCGATCGATGCAGACCCCCGCGGCGAAACTGAGCACGCACAGCCGAGGCCGGACGGGCTCGGTTTCGGCATCGTCGCCCAGATAGCCAGTCGCTAGGAGGGGCCGCCGATGAATTCGATGCTGCTCGGCCTCTTCCCGCTGCTGGTCGTTCTGACCTGGAGCGCCGGTTACGTGCTGGTGGAACGCGCGTGGCGTCAGCACGCGCCGGGCCGTCATATCGCGGCGGCGCTGCTCTGTGCCGGCTTCAGCCTTGCCGCCATCGCGGCCCTGGCTTGGGCTATGCCGCAGCCGGGCCAGAACTGGTCCGATGCCCCCCTGCGGCGCCTCGTTCCGGACGACAAGCCTGCCCTGGATGAGCCGACAGCGGGTCGCTGGTAGCACGACCATGAGCGCGCCCATGCCGTCCCTTCGCCGCTCGCGCGGGGAGGCCCCGGAAGGCAGGCCGCGGCACGCGTGAAGTGCGACCCGTCGCCAAATGTGCGATTCAAGACTTTCAGCAGAGACAGGGGCGATAATCTGGGGCGGATTAGAGAGTTGAGTGCCCTGAAATGCCCATCGAGAGACGCGCCCGCCCGAGAGCCGAGACGGATCTGACCGGGCGCATCGTGCCGAATTTCGGCCGGCCAGTGGGCTGCAGGGTCCTGGATCGATCGCCGGGCGGAGCGCAGCTCCGCGTGAACAGCGTCTTCGGTCTCCCCGAGACCTTCATGCTCGAGATCCCGCAGACCGAGGAGCGCATCAGCGCGCGCGTGGTCTGGCGCTCGGCAGGCAATCTCGGGGTGGTGCTCGACGAGCCGGCGCGGCCGTCGATGTAGCGGCGGCCGGGCATCGGGCGGCCTCGGCCGTCTTCACGTCGGCCGGCCGAACCGCGCGATCCAGCTTCGTGCGTTAGCCAATGCGGGCGACCTGCCGCGGGCCGTCGAGCCTTCCGCGAGCGGGGCCGGCCGCCCGAGATCATCGCGCGGCGGCGGGGCGAGCGGGACCAGGCCGCCCTCTCCCAATGCGCGGACTCTTCCGCACCGTTCCCGAGACACGTCGCTGTGCGAGCGCTCCCGCTCCGGATCCCGCCCCTAGGCTGGGAAGCCGGGGCGACGCCTGCGCCGACGCGCTGACCGGGCCCGGATTCCGACGGCCCGGGCTTCCCCCGCGCGCGGCATGGGGCGGTAGGCCTACTCCCCTTCCGCAGCGTCCTCGCCGTCCGTCACGCCGAGAGCGGCCTTCTCGGCAAGGAGCGTCGCCAACGCGGATCGGATGCGGTCGCCCTGCTCGGCGTAGGGCAGGTCGGCCGCGTCGAGCAGCGCGCTGCGGTACCGCGTCTGGATCGCGGCCAGTTGCGTCGGCAGCCCCACTTTGCGGGGCGGCTTCCCGTCGACCACGACCTTCGGCGGCTTCTTCTTGGCGGGCGTCTTTCCGGGCATGCCGAGCCAAGCCGCATGCAGGTCCCTGGTTCCCCCGCTTCGCGGCCTCCCCCGATCGCGCGATCCCCCAAGGCTCGCCGGCGCCTGACGTTCCGGTGCAGGTGCGGGCGGGGCTGACGAGCCGGCGCGACGGGTACACCGAGTTCGCGCGACGCACGCCGCGCGGCTCGACGCGGGTCGGCGGTGCTCGACGTGGTTTACGCCGACGGCGACGCGTCCCTGCCCCGGCAGATGGAGGCCGGGGCCACGCAGGGCGTGCCCCTCCTGCAGGCCCTGGTGGCGGCTGAGATCGCGGACCTGATGGACGATGCGCCGACCGACGCCGCGATGGCGCTGGCCGCTGGCCCGCTCTCGGACGCCGCCTACGATGCGCTGGTGAAGGCGGTCGCGCCCGATAGCCCCGCCGGACGGGCGCTCGCCAAGATCGGGGCGCGTAACAGCCGGGCGCACCAGGAGCGGATCAGCGCATGCATGACGACGCCTGGGGCCTCGGGGCAACCTGTGAGTCGGCCGAGAAGGGTGCCGGCGCCGACCCGACCAAGGGCAGCGATGCGGTCGAAGCGGTTCGGGTCGAACTCGCCAAGATGACCGGCCAGCGCGACGCACTGCAGAAGACGCTGACCGACGAGGTGCTGCCGCAGATCGCGGCACTCGCGAAGATGGTGGGAGATCAACCCGTGCCGCGCCATCTCGTGGGCCGCGCGGTCACGAAGGGCAGCGCGGGTGATTCCGGTTCATCTGACATTCCGTCCGTGGACGCGATCCGCGACCACCCAGCCAAGATGAGCGCGGAGGCGCGCGCGGGTCGGCTGATCAAGGTCTCGCACCAGAACCCGCAGCAGCTCGCGCTCGCCCGCTGAGGCGCTCAGATCCGGTGCCTGCGTACGATCACTTGCGACCGATCGCGACCCGACCCAGCCACGACGGCGGCTATCGCCGCATCCCGAAAGCAGCCGCTTCCAGCCCCATCAAACATGACCGTGCTGATGGTGGAGGTCGGGGTAGTGAGGATGGGTGTGCCGTAGCGGCTCATGGCGGTGCCAATGGGAGTGTGGCTCCGTCACCGGCCCATCGTGATGATGCTGGTGGTGCTCATCGTGGACGTGGGCATGCTCGTGCTCCATCGTCTCATGGAGGTGCGCGTGCTCGTGGCGCTCTGCGAGGTGCAGCCACAGACCCATACCCATCAGCGCGCCGGCCACGACGAGCTGCACCGTCACCGGCTCGCCTAGCAGCCCGACGGCAATCACCGCGCCGATGAAAGGCGCAAGTGAGAAGTAGGCCCCAGTGCGCGCTGCACCGAGGTGGCGCAAGGCCAGCATGAATAGGACGAGGCTCATCCCGACACCGAGGAAGCCGACCACCGCCGCTGCGCCGATCATTGCCAAGGATGGCATTGCCGCGCCCAACATCAGCGCCAGAGCCACGTTGACGCTGCCCGCAACCACCCCCTTAATCGTGGCCGTGACAACCGGATCGGACGAGGAGAGCTTGCGGGTCAGGTTGTTGTCGATGCCCCAGGCCAGACAGGCGGCGGCGATCAACGCCGCGCCCGCATCGAGGCGCACACCCTCACCGTTCCACGACAACACGACCGCGCCCACGAGGATGGCGAACGCACCCAGTATCAGACGGCGATCAACGTTCTCCCGGAACACCACCCACGCGATGAGCATAGTCGCCAAGCCTTCGAGGTTGAGCAACAGCGAGCCAGACGCGGCAGAGGTGTGCGACAGACCCAGCATCAGCAGAAGCGGCCCGGCCAACCCACCGAACAGCACGACTGCTGCCAGCCACGGCAGATCATGCCGGCGGAGCGGAGCTTCCTGGGCTGGAACGCCAAAGGTAGCTCGGCTGACATGCACGATTGCCAGGCCGATGCCCGCGCCGAGGTAGAGAAGCCCAGCAAGCAGTTGCGGCGAGACGGTGCCGAGCAGAAGCTTCGCGAACGGAGCGGAGGCACCGAACAAGACGGCCGAAACGAGGGCCAACGGCACCCCTGGCCAGAGGTGGGAGTGGATGTATTTCATGCCCTCACTTTTACAGCGTTTCAGCAAACGCCTGAGAGCGAACCCTCGTCCCTGCATCGAGCGGCCTGAGCGGCTTCACCGGCCATGTCTGCTCCGATGTATCCGCAGCTCCGAAGCGGCCCATCTCCCTTCCACACCGAGCAGACAGTCCGATAGCGACCCGCTTCCGTCACTCAGCCGCTAGGGCGACAGCCCGAGAGCGGTCGCAACCGACCGCAGGTCCTGCGTGTGCGCCTGCCGGTATTCACGGGGGCTCACGTCGTAGCGATCCTTGAAGCGGCGGGCGAAATGCGCCTGGCTGCTGAAGCCACAGGCGTAGGCCAGCATGCCGACGGACAGGTGTGCACAGGCCGGGTCGGTCAGGCGCTTGGCTGCCACCTCCAAGCGGCGTTCCCAGATGTAGTCGGAGATGTGCCGGCCGCGCTCGTGGAACAGCTCCTGCAGCCGGCGTAGCGACAGCCCCATTGCGGCGGCGAGCTGTGGTGGATCCAAACTCGGATCGCCCAGATGGGTCTCAACATAGGCCTTGGCACGCTGGACCGTGACGTTGCCGTGTATGGAACGCGGTACCTCCTGCGCCATCCGTTCGGCGAGGCTGGCTACGATTAGGTCGATCCCGATCGACGCCAAGCGGGCGGCCGCGTCGGGGCCGAGCCGATCGGCGACCGCAACCAAATCCTGGATGTACGTCCGCGCCAAGGTCGTGGAGGCGTGGTCCGCGCCGACCCTGAGGGCGCTGAACAGCCGGGACGGGCCCAGTGCGGTTTCCAGACGATCGCGCGGCAGATCCAGGATCAGGGTACTGCTCGTCTCCGTCTGGACGACGGCCGGGCGTGCGTCGAGGACGAAAAGGTCGCCCATCCGACATTCCGCCTCCTGGTCGCCCTGTCGGGCGATAGCCCGGCCGGAGAGCATCAGGACCGCGTAGGCCCGATCGGACCGGTCGTCGCGCCGGGCCGCGTCGGCCGTCGTTTCGCTGCGCATGGCCGTGTGTGCGAAGTGTGAAATCGGCACGGCGCCGATATTCGTAGCGGCTATGCTGCCCTTGAACTGGGCCTCGTCGACGGTCTTCAACTCCACCGGGACCAGCTGTTCACAGACCATTTCGCGCCACTGGCGGAACGCGTTCCGAGGGTGGATCTTTTCTGTCGAAAAAAGCGGTTGCATTTGAGGCCTAGGCGCCCCCGACACCACCCGGTGGCGAGGAATGAAGGTCCGGACTCGTATTGTATATAATATGCTGCAACCATGTGCGTATCGCTCGCATGATCACGGAGTTGCGATCCGTCGATAGACACGGCCGCCCGAAAGGGGACCGGCAGAATTCCACCCAGGCAGACCGTCGGTGTCGAAACCGTCAGTCTGACGCGTACCGTCCGACACACCGCACATCGACCACTCTCGACGCGCCGTCGGTCCGGGGACGGATCGCGCGCGTCCCCCGACGGGCCGCAGGGCCCATGCCCCCTCTACGTCCGATGTCCCGCGCCCCGGGGACGGGTCAGCGCCGGCGCGGCCGTGCATCCGCACAGGATCACGCCCCATGACCCAGCACGTCGACGTCCTCGCCCTCCTCAAGGAGGCGCAGGCCAAGCCGCTCACCGACCCGATCCTGGCGCAGCTCGGGATCGATCTGCAGAAGTCGACCTTCGCGCAGGCCAGCTCGCCCACCTCCGGCCTGACCTGCTACGACCTCGAACTCGGCGCGAAGTCGCTCTACCCGGTGCTCACGCCCCTGCGAAACGCGATCCCGCGCGTCTCGGGCAAGGGCGGCATCCAGGCCGCGTGGCGGGCGATCACCGACATCAACGTCTCCGGGATGCGCATCGACGTCTCGGCGGCAACCGCGGCGGCGTGCAGGTCGTCGCTACCGCCGACTACACCGCCAGCTACAAGGGCATCGGCATCGAGTCGCATGTCGAGTTCGAGGCCCAGTACGCCGCGCAGGGCTTCGACGACGTGCGCGCCATCGCCGCCCGTACCGGGCTCCAGAGCCTGATGCTCGGCGAGGAGGCGATGCTGCTCGGCGGCAACACCTCGCTCGCGCTCGGCACCACGCCGACCCCGACTCTGTCCGGCGCGGCCACCGGCGGCGCGCTCGCCGCCCAGACCTGGTCGGTGATCGCCGTGGCGCTGGCGCTCGACGGCGTGATCAACGGCACCGTCGCCGACGGCATCCAGTCGACCATCACCCGGACCAACGCGGACGGCTCGACCGACGTGTTCGGCGGCGGTGCTGCGGCCCGCTCGGCCGCCGCCACGGTCGCGACCACCGGCGCCACCGGGTCGATCGCGGCCTCGGTCGACCCGGTGCCCGGCGCGCTCGGCTACGCGTGGTTCTGGGGCCCGGCCGGCGCCGAGGTGCTGGGCGCCATCACCACGATCACCTCGGTCCTGATCACCGCCACGGCCGCGGGCACCCAGACCGCCGCGGCGCTCGGAACCGTCGACCGCTCGACCTCGGCCCTGTCCTTCGACGGGCTCCTGACGCAGGCGTTCCGGCCCGGCTCCGGCGCCACCATCGTCACCCTGGATGCTGAAAATCGCCGTCTGTGGCGATTTCAGGTTCGTTCAGACGGGATGGGAGCAGAGGCGATCGCCTCCCGGCCGTTTGCATTCATCCCGCGAAACTTTCTCTCCGATGGCCTCGTAAGGGCCCACGCTGCCCCGTTCATCGGGGTTCGGACTGAAGGAAACACGATGCTCACTCAGAACACCGGCCGCCGCACGGCCCAGGCGCTCGCCCTGACCCTCGCGCTCAGCCTCGGAGCCAGCGGCGCGGCCTACGCCAAGAACCCGATGGTCGGCGGCGCGCCGATGTACGCCCAGAAGACCATCGTCGAGAACGCGGTCAATTCGAAGGATCACACCACCCTCGTCGCTGCCGTGAAGGCCGCGGGCCTCGTCGATACGCTGAACGGCCCGGGCCCGTTCACGGTGTTCGCGCCGACCAACGCCGCCTTCGCCAAGCTGCCGCCGGGCACGGTGGAAAGCCTCGTGCAGCCGCAGAACAAGGCGACGCTGACGAAGATCCTGACCTACCACGTGGTCCCGGGTGTCTACACCGCCAAGGACCTGATGGCGCTGGCCAAGAAGGGGGGTGGACAGGGCGTGCTGACCACCGTCGAGGGCGAACCACTCGCCGTCGAGGTGCAGGGCAAGAAGGTTCTCGTCACCGACCAGAAGGGCAACACCGCGACGGTGACCATCCCGAACGTCATGCAGTCGAACGGCGTCATCCACGTCATCAACGCCGTGCTGATGCCGTAACGCGCAGTGCCCGCGGCCCGTGAGGGCTGCGGGCCTCGACAGCGCGTGGCCTTTCAGATCACGCGAGCGCCGGCAGGCGTGCCCGCCGCGCCCGGTCATTCGGCGATGAGCTTGCCGGTGTAGATCACCGGACCCGTGGGTTGGCCGCTCGGTGAGCCTCCGGGCGGCTCGACCGAGACCGCGATTACCCCGTCCGGTGCGGTGTCCTGCGGTAGCCTCACCTGACTTGGCGCCGCTCCGACGAGGCCGAGTGGCTTTGCCCCTCCTGCGCCGACGTACCACAATTCCAGACTCCGCCCGGCGGGCGCGTCGGCACCGACGGGCCTGACTTCTGCGAGGCCGGTCTGCGTGTCGACACGCACGATCAGCGCCGGCAGCGCCCCGCCTCCCTGCACGACAGCCAGATAGCGCCCTCCCGCCGGGGTTCGTGACGGCCCGACTGCCACGAACAGCGCGAGGCCCGCGGCGAGCAGGCCTGACCCTGCCGCGGCGATCCGCCAGCGCCTCACCTGCCGCCGCAGGTGGCGAAGCTCACCTCGCGCTACGTCGGTCGCGTCTGGCAGCGCGCGCAGCAGCGCTTCGCGGACCCGCGGCGGCGGCGCCACGGGCGGCACGGCCTCCATCAGCGGCGCCAGGCGCCGCTCCCACTCGCGGATGCGGCTGGCCGTGCCGGGGTCTTGGCTCGCCTCGCGCTCCAGCGCCGCCCGCTCCCGCGCGTCGAGTGTCCCGAGGGCGTACTCGGCCGCGCGCATGTCATGCTCGGACGTCGGGTCCATGCCGGGCTGGCCGCTGCCGCTCACGAGACAGCCTCCAGGCAGGACTTGAGGCCTGCGA
Organism: Methylobacterium sp. PvP105; assembly: GCF_017876975.1. Classification (NCBI taxonomy): domain Bacteria; kingdom Pseudomonadati; phylum Pseudomonadota; class Alphaproteobacteria; order Hyphomicrobiales; family Methylobacteriaceae; genus Methylobacterium; species Methylobacterium sp. PvP105. Next base: position 5,426,944 of record NZ_JAGIPA010000001.1, read on the forward strand.
GTGACCGGTGCAGCCAAGTCTTGATGGTGTTGACCGGCCGGTCGAAGTGCCGCGCCAAATCCTCCCGAGATTGCCCTTCGCAATAGGCCAGCACGACGCAGTCCCGGTGCTTGGGGTCGAGACGGCCGAGGCAGGCCAGGAGGGCGCTCCGGTCCATGAAATCTGCCGCCCCATCGTGCGGATCGATCAGCCGCGCCACCCAATCCTCGCCGGTATCCAATTCCGGGCCCTGATGCTCGACCTTCCGCCGTACGCTGTCGATGGCGCGATTGCGGGCGACGGTGCAGAGCCACGGCAGCGGCGGCCCGGCCTCGGGCTTGTAGCTGCCCGCGGCCTGCCAGATGCGCATGTAGACGTCCTGAAGCACGTCCTCGGCCAAGCCACGGTCACGCTGGATACGCAGGATCAGGCCGTAAAGTTTCGGGCTCGTGAGATCGTAGAGTTCGGCCAGCCGATTTGCCTCTCCCCGGGCGATACCAGCGAGCAGTCGGCGCAGCGTGGCGTCGTCGGCCAAGTTGGCTCCCTACAAACTCCCAGGCGCCTTCTATCGGACGCCCAACCGGATGCTGCTTTAACCCAAACTGCCTAGCCGTGACGATCCCTCACGCGCGATAGCCCCGCTGAGCGGGCCTCGAAGTGGCCGCTTTCAAAATCCTCGGAGCGGCGGCTGCGGAGATGTCGCTGAGGGCGGGATGCGGAGGTTGACCGATCCCTCGCAAAGGGACTTTCCGCGGTCGCCCCAATCCGGTCGGCGGATGCCTCGGAGAGACTGCTTCGAAGCGGACGTCCGAGCGTGAACGAGCCACGTGTCCGCCTGTCGAGCAGGAATGTGGCGTGGCATGTCACATCTTTGCGGGCCAGCTCGTCGTAGCTTCGAACGTCGATCTCCGGCGTTCCGAGCACCGGGATCCGTCATGAGTCAGAACAAGCGGCTAGTCTGGACTGAGGTGGCGCCGGAGGGCGCGAGGGCGTTCTTCGGCATCCACCACTACATCACCACGGGCACCGACCTTCCCCACGAACTGATCCACCTCGTCTTCTTGCGCGTGTCGCAGATCAATGGCTGCGCGCATTGCATCGACCTACATTCCCGTGATCTCCTCAAGACGATGCCGTTCGAGAAGGTCGCCCTGGTTCCAGTCTGGGCCGAGGTGCCCCACCTGTTCTCCGACCAATACCGAGCTGCGCTCGCGTGGGCGGAGGAAGTCACACTGGTCAGCGAGACGCACGCTTCCGACGAAGCCTATGCGGCCGCGAGCGCGGCTTTCACGGCAAAGGATCTCGTGGACCTCACGATCGCCATCGCGGCGATGAACGCATTTAATCGACTCGGAGCGCCCTTCCGGCTTCCCGTCGTCGCGAAAGCCTGAGCCCCTTCCAAACACGACCATGGCTGGGGCGACGGCAGCTTCCCGGGCTGCCAATCGATGAGCAGACCGGAAGCTTTCCACCCCGAGCGGACGGCCAGCTACCGACCCAACCTCTCCATTCATGGCAGCTGGCGCGTTGCCTGTAAGCAGCCGTTCGATCGCTTGGCGGTCTGGTTGCTGCCCGCCTCATCCAGCCGGCGCGCCTCCCAGTCTCGGGGTACGTGGGCCCCACCGCCCCACTGAACAGGCTGATAGGCGACGCCTGATAGGGAGGACATGGTTCACGCGCTATGGACCTCGCGTGGTTTGATGAAGATCAAAGTCCGTCAAAGGAAAGAGCGCAACTGACTGACCCTCGTATCAGAAGTCATCGGGGGCCACACTCATGTCTTCAGCCAAGCGCGATGGTAGACGTCTGACTTGGCGTATAGTCAAGTTGGAGCAGCCCCCGGCCTTGCGCCGAGGGCGAGAGCACTGGGTGGTGCGCTGGATCGGGGCAGCTAAATACCGAAGCAAAAGATCGGTCAAAGGCTCTATTCCAGTAGCTGTTAGCGCCCACATCATCAATTTGAGATGTGCGGACACCCACGCTCGACCGGTGCGCCCTGAACGAGCTGGCAAAATCGGGCGCGCTCTGCTGTTTGAAGGTAATTACCCAGGCCTATGATGGCAGGGTTCAAGCGCCGGTGGTTTTGAGGATGGTGCTGAAGGGGCTGCTGCCTGTGATGCGGGCGGTGTCGACGACGGTGCGAATGGCGGCTTCGCCCTCGGCCGCCCACATGGCGCGATAGCCGTTGGTCACCTTCCGCTGCACGACAGCGGGACGCAGCAGCCGCTCGGAGCCGTTATTCGTCGGCTCGACCTTTCCGGGATAGGCGAGGAAGACCAAGAGCTGATCGCGCGCACGGCTGATTTTGGCCTGCAGGTCGCGGGTCAGATCACAGCGGCTCGGCGTGGCCAGGATAGCGCCGAGTTGCCGATCCAGGCTCCGGCGCTTGGCCGAGAGCGTCGAGGCAGCCAAGTCTGTGACGCGCTCGGCCAGGGCGAACACGCTCTGTAGCCAGAGTTGCAGGCGCCAGGGGACGGGATCGTCGCTGACCTCGACGGCGTAGGCAACATCGCGGGCCAGATGCGCCAAGCAGGTCTGGTGCTTATCCGCATGGCCCTGTTGGGCGGTGTAGCGGTCGGAGATCCATACCGCCGGTCGGTGTCCGTCCATCATCTCGCGCACCACGACAGCACCGCGCGTCGGAGACGGCGTGTGCACCACCGCGTCGCCCGAGTGGAACAGCCAGTGATAGGCGTTCGAGCCTTCGATGCGCACGCCGGTCTCGTCGCAGGCGACGACCTCAGCCCGGCGCAGGGTCGTGATGGCCGCGTCGCGACCCGGACGGAAGCAGCCCTGCGCGCGGCGGAGCAGGTTCATCAGCCCGCCCTGGCTGAGCGTGAGGCCGAACAGGTCGGAGAGCACCGCCTGCAACCGTTCGTACGAGAGCGCCTGGAAGGTCTTCAGGTACGTCGCCACCGCATGCAGCCGCGGACCGAAGGGCGTGCCGCGCGCCGCCTCCGGCACCGGTGCGACCACCCGCTCCCCACAGCGCGGGCAACGGACCGCGAGCCGGCGGTGCTGCGTCACGATCGGCGCCACCGCGGGCAGCTCGATCTGCTCGGCGACGCTGACGACCTCTGCCGGAAGAGCGGCGTGCAGGCTGGCGCCGCAGCACGCGCACGCCTCGGGACGATGCTCGACGAGCGTATCGGGATCGTCGCTCACGACGCGGCTGTGACCCTCGTGACCGGGCTTGGCGCCGCCGGGCTTGGAGTGCTCCCGCTGCTCCTTGCGATCGGTCGCGGGCGGCTTGGACGAGGTGCGCGACGTCTTCTCTGGCCGCTGCAGCCGCAGCACCAGCTCGATCAGCTCTTCGCGGCTCAGCCGTTCCAGTTCGCTGCGGCCCATCTCACGAGAGAATCAGCGAAATCCGTCCCGCGCAAGGGCGTGGGTAATTACGTTTGAAGGCCATCGAAGCGCCAACATTCGCCCGCTCTGAACGTTAATCATGATAAGGCGAGCTACTTGTTTTTTTGATTTGGATTGATAGGCGCACCCGGAAAATCTCGACAACACAATTTCGACCGCCCTGTTTGGTGTAATATTTTTGGGCGAGGAGGCAATTACGGCCGCTTCGATGCCGCTGCTCTTTGGAAGCGGACAAGCCGCCTTCCACCCCGAGCAGCTCTTGCAGCTTGCGATCGCTCGCGAAGAAGGCTGTCAAGCATAGGCGCCCGACCGGATCGCATGCAGCCCGATCGGGAACTCCGCCGGTACCGGTAGGCCGAGCGGCGACATGCGCCCATGCACCAGGCAGAGCATCGCGAGCGGTACGTCGAGGACAATCGGCATCGAGCCGTCGTGAGTGTCCCTGACAAGACAGAGGTGGTAACGCCGGTCACTCGGCTCCCCATGGGGGTTGTCGACCGGGTCGGCGGTGGCCGCAGCCTCGAGCGCATCCTCTACAACCGCCCAAGAGAACAACGGATCAGCTGCAGCGATGGCCGCGGCGTTGAGCCGTGCCAGATCGGAGACGAAGCTGAACACGAGATCCGCACCCGCGCGGTCGCTCGCAAACCAGCGGGCGCGCGGCGGACCGACCTCGCTATCGCCCAGAACGGGATCGAAGGGGCGGTGCGGGACCCAGCCGGCAAGCCACGCATCGATCCGTCGACCCTCCGCCAGCGCCGCTTCGTCGCCCTTCAGCACCGCCGCTCCGTCGAGCCCTTCTCGGGCAAGCCAAGAGACGAGGACGGCGATCCGATTGGGGTCGCGGGCGAGAAACTGGGCTAGGTTCTCGGCGCGTTGCTCCGGCGTCAGACCCCTTGGATCACCGCGATGGAGCGGCGTGTCGGGCGGGTAGTCGCCAAGCCGAGCCGAGAGAAGGGCATAGAGTTCGCCAGGCGCATCCCCAGCTGCCATATCCGAGTGCGCCGCGACAGCAGGGCCACGCTGTTCGGACGACCTACGGTTGCTGAGCCAATCGAAGATGCCGGGCATAGTTCAGATCTTACAACAGGCGCCCGATGAAACCACCAACCACCGCGCCGAAATCTGCGCTGCTGAATGCCCATAAGCAGGTCCCTTGGGAGCCCGCCCGGCGTCGAAAGCAGGCACGGCAGCGACGTCCGCTTCGATGCTTCTCCGTCCAAAAGCGGACCGTCGCAAAACCACCGTGAGCGGACGGCCTGCTTTCGACCCATGTCAGTCGCCCGCACCGCCGCGGGCGCTTCCCGGAAGCGGACATTCGTCTCCGTCCGGCAACCTCGGATCGGCGTGATAGGCGCGGGATGTGGGCCTCAGTATTTCAAGCCTGTATCGCACAGCACGGTCACGGCGATTGCGTCGGCTGGAAGGCGTCCGGACGACAACAGCGCAGCAGCCGCAGCTACGTTGGCAGCGGCCGAGTAGCCGACGTGCAAGCCCTCCTGCGTCGCGAGCCCTCTACGCCAGCGCTCCACCTCCTCATCGGTTACGGGAATAGACAGGTCCATCAGATCACCATTCCAGTGTGGGGGGATGCTTCCGTAGCTTGTGCCCTGGATGAGGTGGCGGTGCTTTGTGACTGATAATCCCGCCAGGGGGCGACATCCCTCCGGTTCGACGGCGGCGCAGATCACGTGGGGATTACGTTCCCTCAATGCCGCCGCTACTCCGAGGAAAGTCGCACCGGTCCCTACAGCGGCCACCCAGGCATCGACCTGGCCGGAGGATTGCTCCCATATCTCCGGCCCGGTCGTTTCGCGGTGGGCGCGCATACACTCCGGCGCGTGGAACTGGTTGACGTAATAGCCGCCCCGATCTTCCGCGATGCGCGCCGCCGCATCAGCCGCCGCGTCTACGTCCGCCCCGGTGACTTGCCCAGCTGCTCCGTCGATCTGCGGCACCAGAATAACTTCGGCCCCGAGCGCTTCGAGCATCCGGGCACGCTGGGGGCTGTTCCCGGCGGACATCGTGACCACGAGGGGATGTCCCAGTGCAGCGCAGGCCACCGCGAGACCGGCTCCCATGTTGCCGCTGGTCATCTCCACAACGGGCGCACCGGGGGCCAAACGCCCGTCCTCACGCGCGGCAAGGACGATGGCACGGGCCGCCCGATCCTTGACGCTCCCACCGGGCTGCATGAACTCGGCCTTCGCCAGGATGCGGCCGGGGCCACGGTGGATGCGGTCGAGAGCGATCAGTGGCGTATGGCCGATCAGGTCGAGGGCGGAAGGCTTGATCCGCGCAGTCGAAGGAGATGGGGACAGCGATGTGGGGCGCATCGAGGGATCGTAGCAGGAGCATCCAGCCTTCGGGAGATATCGAGGTCCGCTCGCGGTCGTGAGCATGTCCCGCCGCCGTGTCCGCTTCAGTTCATCCGCCGACCGCAAGAAGACAGGCAGGAAACCACGCGAAGCAGACATACCGAGCCTGGATCCGGCGTCAGATCCGGATCGCTTAGCTGGGCTCGTCTGCCAGAGAGTAGGGCTCAGCGCGCGATGACATGACCGGGGATGCAGCGCGTCGAGGGCTCCGAATGCTCGCTGAAGATGGAGTGCGCCGGATCCTCGTGCGCGAGGCACGAGGCTGGCTTGGCCCCCCTACCATCCCGGCGCCGACCTGCGCGGCGTCGGCGTCGATTGCGGCATGCTCCTCGTGCGCGTGTTCGTCGATGCCGGCCTCGTGCCGACTTTCGACCCGCGCCCCTACCCGCAGGATTGGCACCTCCACCGCGACGACGAGCGCTACCTCGGCTTCGTGTTCGAGCGCGCCACCGAAGTTGAGCACCCGCAGCCCGGGGATGTCGTGGTGTTCCGCTACGGCCGCGCCTACGCTCATCGCGGCATCGTCACGGCGACCGAGCCGCTGACCCTCGTCCACGCCTTCTCGCCGGCCCAGGCCGTGATCGAGGAGCCGATCATGCGCAACCCCGTCCTCGCCGAGCCCGGCCGCCCCCCCCCCGCTTCTTCAGCCTCTGGGCCGCCCGCGCGACCGCCGAGGCCGACCCGGTCTGAGGCTGCCATGAGCCTGTTCGGCGGGAAGCAGCGCACAGTCCGGCCGGACTACACCGGCCTGCAGGTCCAGACCGCCTCGAGCGCGCTGCCGATCCCGGTCGTCTACGGGACCAACCGCATCGCCCCGAACGTCATCTGGTCCGACGGCTTCCAGACCCACGCGCAGCGCGGCAAGAAGGCGGGCGGCAAGGATGGCGGCCGCCACGGCGGCACCGGCTACACCTACTCGACCTGGATCATGTTCGGCCTCGCCGAGGGGCCGGTCCAGGGCATCGGCGAGGTCCTCAGCGGCCAGTCGGTCACGCCGTTCCCGACCAACTTCCTCAGCCTCATCCCCGGCGACACGCCGCAGCGGCCCTGGGGCCCGGCGCTGGCCCGCTACCCGGCCGCCGCGCCGCCCTACAACGGCACCGCCTACCTCGCCTCGCCCGACTTCGATCTGGGCTCCAGCGCCACGATCTCGTCCATCGCCTTCGAGGTCGTCGGTCGGCTCGCCGGCACCGCGGGTCCCCTCGGGCAGGATGATTCCGCCTGGCGAGGAGATCGCCATCCAAAGATAGATTATGCGGCTCAGTCACGACCGGGCAGCTCGGCACGCTCGGCGATCGTGGTGGTGGTCGAAGCTCGGTCGGCAGCGCGTTAGCGAGCGCCGATGCAAATCCGAGCGCGGGCGGATGCCCTGAGGCGGTAGGATCTTCGGCGTGGCGTCGGCCCGCCTTGCGCCGTGTCATCCCACGGAGAAGGCAAGGCGACAGATCCGCTGTTCAGCTTGGCTGAACAACCGGTAGATCGTGGGTCATCGTGAGGGCGATCTTCAGCGCTTGCTCAACGAGCGCCCGATCCAGCCCCGCGTTCGCCGCCTCGCCTGGCATGTTGCTCAACGGATCCCGGTGAGTGACGAACGTGCGGGCCAGAAACGCTTCAATCTTGGCCTCGACGGTATGCTCGGCTTCGACTTCGCGGTCGAGGAGGCTACGGCGTTCGAGTTCGCCGTTGACCCTGTCGGTGAGCTTCATGAAGCCCTGCCCGATATCCTCAAGCGTGGTGGCGAATTGATACGGCAAGCCTGGCGAGCTGCAGAGCTCTTCCACGAGAGTGGTGTAAAGGGCCAAGGTGACCTCGCGATACACCCGGAAGAACGGCACGCTTTGCGCGGCGAGTGACATCGGTCGTGCTCCTCTCGGCGGTCCGAACGTTACTGAATTGTGGCTTCGAGCTGCCCGCGCCCCACGAGGCCGTGCGGCAGGCGAAGCTGAGCGCTTGGCCAAGCCGCGAAGGCCGCCTGCGCAGCATTCAGGGTGCGGCCGGTCGCCCGGGCGTAGACCGGGACGATCTTGGAGCCTTCGTAGGAGGTCGGAAGGGCGAGCGGTCGGACATCCCAGCCGGTGTCGAGCAGCCGCGGGATATGCGCGGGATGGAACTCGATGAGCAAACCGTCGAGATTCAGAGCATGGACCACCAGCGCTATGGCACCAGAAACAGCCGCGGCGAATAGGTCGGCATCCGGCATCTCACGTCTCCTCGCGACGATCGCTTGGCGTGTCCATTCGTAGATCGCCGGTCCCTTCGGAGCGAAGCCGCCTTGCATGATCTCAGGGTACAGGTGCGAGAGAAGGTGTGGCCTCGTCGTCGGCAGGAACCTGGCGTAGGCGACGATCTCGTCATCTTCCTCGCCGAGGAGGTGGAACGCGGCCGGGCCGTCAAACAGGTCCCGTTCACGCCCGTCGGGTCTTCGGCAAGCCTCCCAACTCCTGGTCGGTGATCTCCTTCGCCTCAAACAGCTCGGAGACGGTCGCAGGGTCCTTGGCCATTCGATCCTGTGCCGTAAAGTGTGCCGACTCTTGTGCCGACCCCCGATTTCCTCGGGAGCCGGCCTGTTGGGCTCGCTCGAAGGGCAACGCGAACGAGCAGTGAACGGAGTGTGCCGAGTTCTGTGCCTTGACGAAACGCCTACAATCGTAGTCAAAGACGCTCCTGACGCACCGAAACCGCCAATTTCCTCAATGGTTTCAGGGCGCCTGCCGGTGTAGCACAGCGGTAGTGCAGCGGTTTTGTAAACCGAAGGTCGGGGGTTCGATCCCCTCCGCCGGCACCATCATCCGTCTATGAAAATCAGTGGGTTAGGCAGACGATAAGGGCGAGGCAACCGCTACTCTCACACAGCGGTATCACACATTGTCCCTTCGAATCGCCCGTCCGTGGAAGCACCCGAGGTCAGGGGTCTACCATCTTCGTCAGCGGACACCGGCCGATCTGCTTCAACGGTTAAAGGGACAGTCGGTCACGCTTCCCATCGGAGAGGCGTCGGCTTCGCTCACTGTCGGCCCTATCGTCCAAGCATCGCTACGAACCAAAGACCTACGCGAAGCCAAAGTCCGTCATGCGATTGCCGACGGTGCGCTCAAGCGGTTCTGGCACGCGCATCAAGCCGGGATGGTCACACAAAGCCTGAATGACCCGTTTGGCGCGGTCGGGAGAACAGACCAAGCTCCAATCGCCGACACCGCCAAATCGGAACCTAGGCACCTGCTCTCTCCCGGCCATCCGCCAACGGGGACAGGCGGCTCTCCCTTGACGGTCGGCCACCTGTTCGACGGTTGGGCGGCATACAACGCGGACAAACGATCCCGGAACACCATCAAGCGTTACCGTGGCAGCTTCCGCTCACTCATACGGTTCTTCGAAGGGCGCGACGTTCGGACGCTGACAACCGACGACATGTACTCCTGGGCAGAGGCGCGGCGTGACTGCGAAGGCATCTCGGTCCGAGCGATCAACCGGAATGACCTAGCGACCGTCAGTTCGGTGTTCCGGTGGGCATCGGGAAGGTCCGGCGGCTCATTGATGACGGGCAACCCCGCCTCGGGCATTTCGCTTGATCGGCCTAAGATCGTTGTGGGACGTGAACGAACGTTCCGAGACAACGAGGCTCGGGCCATCCTTACAGCGGCTTCCGCGGTCTATCTCGATCCCACAAACCTACCCCGCAGCGCCACACGAAGGTGGTGCCCGTGGCTAGCCGCCTACTCGGGAGCGCGGATAGGAGAGCTGACAAGTTTGGAGCGTCGAGACATACGCGATGAGGGCAGCATTCCGGTGATGGACTTGAAGGTCACAAAGACAGGCCAACCACGGACCGTCCCTCTACACCCGCATCTCATCGAGCAGGGGTTCTTGGCCTTTGTCGCAACACGTCCGGAGGGTCCGCTGTTTTATGACCCCAACAGACACGGCAAGGGGACCGCGACTACTCCAAGCGAACTTCAGGGCCATAAGCTAGGAAGATGGATCCGGGAGAAGGTTAGCCTCGATAAGGGCGTCCATCCAAATCACGGCTGGCGGCACACCTGGAAAACGAGGGCTCTCGAAGCCGGCATTGAGGAACGATTGAGGGATGCCGTCACGGGCCATAGCGTTGCTTCAGTGGGTCGGCGATACGAGACACCGACCCTCAAGATGCTTGCGGACGCTATAGGCCGCTTCCCACGGTACAGTATCGGACTGTGACGGAGGACGACACACAAGGCACGATCCAAAAGTTGATCTACCGATGATAAGTTCTTCGAACCAACGATCCAACGCGAGACTTAGACGACGCAACTAAGTTAAAGAGCTTTGATCCAAGACTGCAAAGCTTGCCCGGGTCCCCGAACCCGTTCGGCTACATATGAGGCGTCGACCTCCCGCGGAATGACGCCATAACGCGCTTTGAATGCCTTCGAGAAGGCCTTGAGGGTGTCATACCCGCAAGCATAGGCAACTTCGGAAATCCGCTTCTGCGAGTTACCTTCTAAGCCGGATAGCATTCGCATAGCCCAGGATAGGCGACGGTTGCGGATATATGTCATCACGCCTCCCTCTGCCTCGAATATTTCGTAGACAGGAGTGCGGGAAAGCCCGAACTCCGCGCACAGCGCGTCCACACTAAGATCATTGCGGCTCAGATTTGCTTCTATAAACTGCCGAACCTTGATTTCCCGTGGAGCCGGCGCTGCTTGAGAGCTGTTCTCGACTGGAGGTATAACGGCGTTGAGCGATGAAACGATCCCGTCGGCTAGAAGTTTCTTCTGCTTACCATCCAGTTGTTCGATGCAGGAATGGGTGTTCCGGATGAGGTCGCCAAGAAGCCGAACGAGCGGTTGGCTGCACGGGGAAATGATTGAGTGATGAAGATCGGCCGGCTCCCCCAACCGCGCGTCCAAATAGCGACGCGGGATTATCACGTTCAGACCGCTCACGCCCAGTGATCTCGCCTGAGATTGCTGAGACAGATCAAATAGAATGAGCGAGCCGACCGGAACAGGCTGCTCAGTATCGGACGCGATAAGAGAAACCTTTCCGGCCGTTATTAGACTGAGCATCACGTGATCGACGCCTTGGCTCGCGATCTGAAACGGCGTGCGCTCGACCACTTGTGGCGGCGCGTCGATCTCGTTGAGAATCAGTCCGCCAAGCTGCCAGGAATGGAACCGTACGCGTCGCGTCACCGCTTCCTCGGCGGTCAGTGTCGGCCTCACAATCGTCGATACCGCCTGCACCCAGGCTTGGGCGCGGTCGCGGTCACTCTCAATCTGATCGAAGCCTGGATCGATGAAGTCGGGCATCAGGTGCTCATAGGGTACCACCCTAGGTAGACACATGGCTATTTGTGTCAACCCCGCTCAATCGAATATCGATCCCGCAACGCTACCAGCCAGTAAAGGACGATAGGCGACATAATACGGACGTTGGTAGACATCATCGCTGCTTAGGAGGTCTAATATTTATCTTCGTTTAAACTTGGGATCCCGATCCTGAGCCTGTCTTCGAGAAAGACACCTCACCCAAAAGGGATCGCATCCATGTCTTCCAACATCACCCTTTCTGCGGCCACACGTCAGAACCTGCTCTCCCTGCAGGACACGGCGAACCTCCTGGCGACGACCCAAAACCGCTTGTCTACCGGCAAGAAGGTCAACTCGGCCCTCGACAATCCGGTGAACTTCTTCACGTCGCAGTCGCTGAACAATCGGTCTTCCGACCTGAGCAACCTCTTGGACGGCATCTCGAATGGCATTCAGACCATTCAGGCCGCTAACCAGGGCATCACTTCGATTCAGAAGCTAGTTGACAGCGCGAAGTCGACCGCGACCCAGGCGCTTGCTACGAAGACGACGGCGACTGGCGCAAGCGCGACTCAGGCCAACATCACGGCTGCCTTAGCTATTAAGGCGTCTTCCTCCGCAGCAACGGACGGCTCCGGCACTCTGGATTTCTCGTTGTCGACCGACAACGCCGCTTTCAAAGTGACCGATGCCACGGGTCAGTCCACCACTGTCACAATCGACTCATCTCATCTTGCTGGCAAAGTTGCCGACCTTTCAAAGGTCACGAGCGACGAGATCTTGACGGAGATCAATAAGCAGCTTTCTGCCTCAGGCAATGGCGCTCAAGTCACTGCAAGCCTGACGACAGACGGGCGTCTCAACTTCCAATCAACCGACACTGGCTCTGACGCGTCAGTGAAGATTGAAGCTGTCGCTAGCTCGACGAAGGACGTCGGCTTTGGGGCAAATGGCTTTGCTGCTATTACTGCCACCGGCGTAAATGCCACGGACGGCTCCACGAAAGCCAAGGTTACGGCTGCAAGTGCTGCCGGCCTTGCCTCCCTCGCGACCGGAACCACAACGGCCCTGGCCGACGGGGATGACGGCTCAATCAATATTCAGCTCGGAGACGGAGCGTCCAAGAAAATCGATCTTCGCGTCGGGACGGATTTGCCTCTCTCGGCAGCTGCGACCGCCGAAGATGTCCGCGATGCTATCAATCTTCAAATCAGCAACGATGTTGGATTGAAGGGCAAGATTATTGCAGAGGCAAATAACACCACGGGTGCGATCTCGATCCGTACTACGGCAAGTGGTGCTGATCAGAAAGTAACAGTCACATCCGCTGGCGCCAACGATATCGGCTTCGGCACAAACGCTACTAGTCAGACCATTGCAGATGGCAAAGCTACTGCGACAGGGGCCGGCTCCACTTCGGCGAATAGCGCGAATGCACGTGCGGCCCTTGCTCAGCAGTTCAATGATCTGCTGACCCAGATTACGCAACAAGCGCAGGACTCAAGCTATAACGGCGTCAATCTACTCTACCGCGGTGGTTCGGATCCAAAGGAAAACACCCTTCACATCTCTTTCAACGAAAAGGACTCGAGCTTCCTAGACCTCAAGGGTGTTAAGTTCGACGCCGCTGGTCTAGGCCTATCACAGGCGACCGGAAGCTTCGCCAGTGATGACGACATCAAAACAGCAATGGCTCAGCTCAATTCGGCTTCGTCCCTGCTGCGCAGCCAGTCGTCCACCTTTGGCTCAAACCTCACCGTCGTGCAGAACCGGCAGGATTTTTCCAAAAAGGTGATCAACATCCTCGATACGGGTTCGGCCAATCTCGTGAACGCTGACATGAACGAGGAAGCGGCCAACTCTCAGGCACTCTCAACCCGCAACTCGCTCGGTATCTCCGCGCTCTCGCTCGCGAATCAGGCTCAGCAGGGCGTCCTGCAGCTTCTCCGCTAGGCGGCAATAGACTTTTGACCAAAGGCGGCCGGGGACCACTCCGGCCGCGACTTGGCCTGAACACGAGAAGCCCGTTGCGAGTTTGCAAATGACATACTCTGATCCAGTCACCGAGTGTTACCGGGCTCTCGCCGATGAGTCGGGCGCTGACACCTGTTGCAAGCGTATATGCGTGATGGTTAGCCGGATGGCGCGAGACGGCTCACGAATGCCGCACGAACTTCATCTCATGACGCTCTCAAAGCAGCTTCTATCGACAACCAAATCTTTCGGAAGACACGTTTTGGAGCTGCATGCCCACGTGGACGAAGGAAACTATGGAGCTGCGCTACTCGTCGGCCAGGCAATGGTCGAGCACGAGACAATGCTACACGGATTGCTAGACGGCAGTATGCCCGCCCGTCAATGTGCCCTCAACTAACCTACAATAGTCTCACGCCCCAAAGCGTTTATGAAACTGAATGCTTTGCGATTTCTAAGATCTGACGCCTCTCAATGATGTAACTAGTGAAGCGCCGCATAGGATAACTGATTGGTCTGGCAGGCAGATCAGGCGGAAGCCACGTTGCACCGACCTCATTCTGCGAGGCTTTATCCTTCAAGCTCCGAGAACGGCGCATCACTATCACCGCTCATTAGGCGCGGGGACATTTGGCGGAACGACCAGGGAGCGTCAGGGACCGCCCTATCGAACCGGAGAACCACGTCGAAGCGGTCCCCATCCCATTTGGTCGGAACGCCGGGGATGGTCTGAGAGGCCTTGAGAGCCGGGATCAGGTCCGTGACGATGGCCTTATGCTCCCAGAAGACGATCACCACCCCGGTTAGGCTCCGTATCTCATCCGCCAGTTCGTGCTCCTGTGAGACCCCGTAGTCCGCTCTGAGGGGCAGTTGCAGGCGTTCGGCTAGGGGCGTCGCGGTCTCAAACGGTCGGTGGCTGAACTTGGCCTTCTTGAACACGGGCTTGGGCTTCGCCGCATAGATGACGTTCGGCCTCGGATAGTCGGCGCTGGACAGATCGGATCCGAACAGTGCCGCCCATGCTCCGGCCCTTTGCCATCCCCGGATCACAAGCGACTTATCGTCAGCCGTGCCGTCTGCCGTGGTGCCATCCCCTGGGAAGCTACCGCCCGGCTTCTCGGCATGACGGATGAACATGACAGTCAGTGCGGACATAAGGGCTCAGTGGCTCGGGTGCGGCTTGTTGGTGTGTCGGCTCCCGGTAGCAACTAGTGCCCATTGCCAAGCCTAACAGGGTGACCGCCCAGGCCGAACTGAGAGGGCATAAGGCAGCCAAGTGGGTTCGCCAGACCGTCCAGCTTGATCCAGGCATTGATCCGAACCACGGCTGGCGGCACACGTTCAAGACGCGCGCACTTGGGGCAGGTATCGAGGAACGGTTGAGGGACGCAATCACCGGCCATCGTATCGCGTCGGTGGGCCGGCGATACGAGACATCGACCCTCAAGATGCTCGCGGGCGCTATGGCCCGCTTCCCGCGCTTCCAACTTCGCTGATCGACAGTTCGAAAATCGAATGCCACTGCCACCATGTCATTTCTTCATTATAATTCCATGGTAAATTAGCATCACCGTCTGAATTCCAAAGTAAGATCCCATTGTAATGTAAAATATTGTCCGCCAGGTATTTCCTAAATTTCGAACAAAGGTCTTGAAGTTCTTCTTCGTCTCGTCCTTCCTACTTAACATAAGACGCTTTACTGCGACGGGATCAACTTTCTTGAAAACAGGAGGCGTGGTTTCAAATGTAACAAGATTAGAAACAAATGTTCTTGCCCCTTCCAGATCCGGATCTTGCTGCAAGTCCTTCTTCAATACTTCCATCACCCAACGAGGGCCATGGTTGCCTACTTCCTTATAAAATCTTTCCATTTGCCCCACCGGGACAACAAATATACCGATATCCCGCAATCGCGCGATTAACTGATTGATCTGTCTTGTCGGCTCACCTGATGGAATAGCCGCAACGCCGCCTTCTTTTATCGACTCCCATGGCGAAGTTTCCTTCATTGAAGAAGAAAGTTTCGAAATTATGTCTTTTGGAACTATTTCGGTATCTTTCACGTTGGCGACTATACTGCGAACTCTTTCTTTGAAACCAAGCCCAATAAGTAATGATTTCCTGCTTTGAATAACATTTCTGACGCTACTAATATCGCTCCTGAACGCATCCCAATCTTCTCCGAATGCATTGATAATACCTTTGAGCGCCGCATCGTCGGCAAAGGCATCGATATCAACAACGACCCGAACTGGAACGTGAAGAGCCCGCAACGCACGAACTATAACGGCAATTCGATCTTTTCCGCCAGCATAGGTAAAGAAAATTGAGCCGTATGGAGAGCCTTGAGCATCGGCTATCGCCTCGTAGAATCTACAATCTCCGTCAGCCTCTGTGACTATGACCTTGTCATGGAATAGGCCGCTCAATATATTAGAATAACGTAGAATTGGATCCTTCCATAGTTCGGAAACTTGTTCGCTCGGTAAGTATACCGCGCTACGGCCTTCTGGGCTCTTGTCCAATCTCACGACAGAAACACGATCTGGGAACTTGCTTAGAAGTCCCTGAATCACCTCATTGCTGTGCGTGGCGATGAAGATCTGCTTCTGATACTCTGTGCCTGCGGATATAATTTCCCCAATTGCCCGAGCTTGAGAGGGGTGTAAGAACGCTTCCGGCTCATCAACAAGTATCACACTATGAACACCGGTCCAAACCCTTAAAACAATCGATGCAAAGCTTCGAAATCCATCGCCCTGCAAGTGCAAAGGTTGCAAATCTTCAACTTTATCAAGATAAGAACGAGAATTAAGGGTCTCATTCCCTTCTAACGGCGGCCGGACACCAACGTATAATGGTATCTCCCTTCCCGGGCTCCTGTGGATGACCAAATCCAAGCCGAAGAAAGATCTAAATAGATTGCTTACTTCGTGTTCCTTGTCTAAATCTAGGTACAGGCTGTGAATTGGGTGTATGCCTGTGCGCAATTTCGAAGCGTCAAAGGTTGGAACCGGATTAGAGTCCTCCAGTCGGGTAGCGGTAGTCAGATGAGCAACAAATAGTTTCGCCAAGTCCGATATCTTAGGGCCATCCGACTTCCAGGCGGTCGCGACATCTCTGCTACTGGTATGGCTATATTCGCTGTCACCAAGATAATAATATCCATCTTTGGGGCTGCGGAATGGCGCAACCGCATTAGCAAGTGCCTCGTCATCACCGATTCTTTCAATCGTGATCGACGATACAGATTTCGTGTCGCCGTCTCCGTCCCGAAGTACGTGATTTATTTCGCGAAGTGAGAGGCTTTTCCCAGAATTGTTGGGACCAACCAAAACAACAATACTGTTGTCTATCAATTTCAGCTTGGCGCCGCCAGAGAAGTTCAACTCTTTGATGTAGACGCCAGCTTTGCCGGAACTCATCTAATACTCACTCTGATAATTATCTGACAACTCAAAGCGAATGATGCATCTCAGAAGGGTAAACCCGAGCGAGACAAAGGCGCGAGACAGCCCGCACCATCGAATAGCGTCTCATATGGGTTGCTGTCGGGATTGCGAGACGCTAGAGTGGGCGGGTCTAGAACCATCCGAGACAGATACTCCGCCTATGGCTATCTACGGTTACGCTCGCGTGAGTGCATCATCTCAGAGTTTGGCGATTCAGCAAGAGGCGTTGGAACGCTCAGGTTGCAATGTCATCCGATCCGAGAAGGTGACTGGCACGAAACTGGACGGTCGAAGCGAGCTTGAGACGATCATCCAGTTCGCGCGTCCAGGAGATTCTATAACTGTTACACGGATTGACCGGCTTGCCAGATCGGTGGGAGACCTCGCCTCTATCGTGAAGCGGTTGGAGGCGAAGGGCGTTTCCCTAAGAGTCCTTGAGCAACCGGTCGATACGTCCACGGCAGCCGGGCGGTGTTTTCTGCAAATGCTTGGAGTTTTTGCCGAGTTCGAGACCGCGATCCGCCGTGAACGCCAGCTTGAGGGCATCGCGAAAGCCAAGGTCGAGGGCGTCTACAAAGGCAGGAAGCCAACCATCGACGCCGAACGGATCAAGGCACTGGCCGCACAGGGAATGGGTGCCACGGCCATCGCTAAGGAACTGAACGTCGGAAGGGCATCGGTCTACCGTTTGATTAGCAATGGGGTTCCTACTAACCAGAACCGAGTGAATTTAAAATAGCAACACTAGCTGGGCATTTCATCCGGTTCTCCGATGTGGTATAATCATGACATCGGAGGATCGATGGCGAGCGGTGATATTTGTTGCGTTGAGCAAACTGTATTCCGATCACACAGTCTCCCTATGTCACAAAGATATTCCCGAACTTCCATTGCTCATCCCCTAAAAAATCGCAACGGTAACCGTAGGAGAGAAGGGAGGAAGGATCGGAATTACATTTTGTCCTGGCAAGAAGGGGCCATCCGTTTTTGGGGCCCATCGGGATCGCGATTTGACTGTGGACGTAAGGGCGATTCGGGACTGGGGCGCATCATCCGTTCTAACGCTGATCGAACCCCACGAATTTGACCTCCTGTCGGTGAAACGCTTGCCGGATGCGGTCGGGGATGCCGGAATGGTTTGGCATCACGCACCCATTCCCGATGGCAGCGTTCCAGGGCCGGCGTTCGAAGCAGCTTGGCGAACCATAGGCTCTAGTATCTCGGAACAGTTACGTACGGGCGGGGCCGTCGTACTTCATTGTCGTGGGGGCCTCGGACGTGCCGGTATGATCGCTGCCATGCTGATGGTGATGCTGGATGAGGATCCGAGACAAGCGATTGAACGGGTACGAAGCATCAGACCCGGCGCGATAGAGACAACAGATCAGCTAAATTATGTAGTCGAGTGGAGCAATCAACGATGATAGATGCCATCGTTTGGCTATTTACTGCCTTCATATTGTCTATTAAGTTCGTATTTATTGCTTTTGCGTACGTATTCGGGGCAGTTGCGTCACTCGCATCTCGTGCTTGGATTTGGTATCTCGATGCCATCAACGGAGATTCATATTTTTCTCACGCTTTATATTGGGCAGGATGCGCCATTACACTCCTGCTGATATCATTTGTCCTTGGTCTTATATTCAAAGTATTTCAATCGGACGGCAACGGATCAAATAGTGATTCCGACGACGATGAGGATGAGGATGAGGATGAGGATGAGGATGATTCGAACGGCGTACGTACAATCAGAGAGCAAAGAAGGTATAGGCCATATGTGACCTTACAAGACGATAGGTATGTTATTAAAAAGCTGTCTAACAAGGGTACGGCTTGGGAACTAAGTATAGGAAGGAAAGATCAGTATGTGAATAGCGGTATAGCAAGACTTGTACCACGGAGTACAGCCGGCGGGAGCCTAGCAGGAGTGAGATATATAGTTGAGTGGGGCGAAGAATAGTTACAACATACAACGATAATTTATACGATCCCACCAATGGCGAGGGATAAAATTTGCGCTACGATTCGGTTCGAAGCTCATCCAACAACGAGAAAATGAATCGTTCTTTAGGTGCATTCATCGGCCTTGCTGTCGGTGATGCCCTCGGGACCACGCTTGAGTTTGAGGCTAGGGACGCGAAGCCACCGGTCTATGACATGGTCGGAGGCGGCCCATTCGATCTGCTGCCTGGACAATGGACCGATGACACGTCCATGGCTCTCTGTCTCGGCGGCTCACTGATTGCCTGCGGTGGCCTGGACGAACGCGATCTCATGGAACGGTTCTGTCGCTGGTTTCAGGCCGGCGAGAACTCCTGCACGGGCGGGTGCTTCGATATCGGCGTGACGACCCGCGATGCCTTGGAGCGCTTCCGGTGCACCGATGATCCCGTGGCCGGTCCAACAAGTGCCAGCACCGCGGGCAATGGTTCCATCATGCGCCTGGCTCCGGTGGCGTTGCGCTACTGGAACGACCCCGAACGCCTAAGGGACGTGAGTCGGCGTCAGAGTTACACGACCCACGGTGCTGATGAGGCCGTGGACGCCTGTGATGCCCTGGCGACGGTCCTAGCCTCGCTGATTGCCGGAAAGCCTCTCAGGGACGTTCTCTCAGCATCCTATGGGCCATTCGGTTCTGGGGTTCGGACGGTCATGGATGGTTCGTATCGAGGCAAGACACGATCCGCGATCCGATCTTCGGGCTACGTGATCCATACCCTTGAAGCGGCGCTTTGGTGCGTATCCGAGACGACCACGTTCAGGGATGCCGTGCTTCTGGCCGTGAACCTGGGCGATGATGCCGATACGGTAGGAGCTGTGACTGGGCAGATTGCGGGAGCGGCCTACGGTGTCTCGGCTATCCCTGAGGAATGGTTCAACCGCCTCGCCTGGAATGATCGTATCGTCGAAACTGCACAACAGTTATACGAGGCAAGCATCAAGGCGTGACGATCTCGAAGTCGATGCCCGCGTGATCGTAGGTGGCATCCCATTCGCCACCATCCTGTAAGCGGAAACCGAAGGATAAGGCGTGATCCAGCCAATCGGTCGCTTCCATCCAGTCATAAAACTCACCGGTATCCGTGAAGGCCCGGTCGAAGGTCATTTGGAACTGCGCACACCCTGAGATGGTCGGGAGAGGGCCATTCTCGAAACTGACAGACGACAGTTCGATAGCGGTAGCCTGGATCGGTCCCTTCGGGTTTAGAAGGCCGTGCTGGTAATGCTCAGGCTCAGGTTCAATCCTGGCGTAGATCAAGGGTTCAACGGCGCTCCGAACAAGCGCCCACTGATCTTTCGGCCACGATTTACGCCGACCGCGCTCCTGCCATAGCTTCTCGCATCGGATGAGAACAGGAGGAAGGGTATGCGTTGGTTCCTCAGTCAGGTCCGGTGAACCGTCCTTGATACGAACAGTGACTGTTTGAATGTGCATAGCTTGATTATAGCACGGATCCGAATCGACATCGCCGAGCGGTAGTATAACAGTTGTTGACCGGCTGCTCAGACGTTCCGGACCACAGCCGATCAAGAGGGTGGGGTTGGGAATGACCAAAACAATCTGCCAGGACCGCTCATAGATCCCCGTTGTGGGTCATCCCGTCCTATTTAGTCTTCTCTGCCGCCTTTGTAGAGCCGTTAACCCCTAAGCCACCATTAGCTTTCCCTGGCAATCAGAGCAGGGGCATCCCTCAAGCCGTTCCTCAAGCATGTTCAGCAGTCCTGCTGTCTGCTCAGTACGCGTCCGGTGAAGGCCGCCCCCGGAGGCATCGCGCGCTCGGCTGAAGCCTGACCTTAATGCTGGCGTTAAGGTCGGCGGGTCAGGATGATGCGGGTCGAGGTACTGGAGGGGATCGAACGACGGCGGCGTTGGTCGTTCGAGGACAAGGCGCGGATCGTCGAAGCCTCGTACGAGGCCGGCGTGTCGGTGTGTTCGGTGGCCCGCCGGAACGGGATCGCTCAGGGCCTGCTGTTCACGTGGCGACGCCAGGCTCGGCAAGGCCGTCTGGGCGGGGACGGGCAGGCTCCGGTGTTCGTCCCCGTGGCCATCACTCCGGAGCCGTCGTCGGCGGTTTTGGCGCCGCGGTCGGATGATCCGGGTGCTGCGGCCCAGCCCCGTCGCGCACGGCGCAAGACCGGTGTCATCGAGATCGATCTCGGCGGCGGCCGTCGTCTCAAGGTCGACCGGGATGTCGATGCCGCGGCGCTGCGCCGGGTGCTCGATGCCCTGGAGGGCCGATGATCCCGCTGCCGGCCAATGTCCGGGTCTGGCTGGCCACCGGCCACACCGACATGCGCAAGGGCTTTTCCAGTCTCGGCCTGATCGTCCAGGAGACGCTCAAGCGCGATCCCCATGGCGGGCATCTGTTCGTGTTCCGCGGACGGCGCGGCGACCTGATCAAGGTGATCTGGCACGACGGCCAGGGCGCGTGCCTCTACACCAAGCGGCTCGACCGCGGCCGTTTCCTGTGGCCCTCGGTGGCGGATGGAGCCGTGACGATCTCGACGGCGCAACTCGGCTACCTGCTCTCGGGTATCGACTGGCGGATGCCGCAGGAGAGCTGGCGTCCGAGCGCTCTCGGCTGAGGATAACGCGTTACAGCGCTTGAAGAATATGTTCTTCTCTCAAGCGTGCCGAACGCGCCCGAGCCCCCGCCGCTTCCCACCGATCTTGCCGCCGCCCATGCCATGATCCTGGCCGAGCGGGCGGCCCGGCTCGCCTCGGAGATCGCGGTCGAACGGCTGAAGCTGGAGGTCGCCCGGCTGCGGCGAGAACGGTTTGGGACCTCCTCGGAGCGCAGCGCCCGGATTGACCAGCTCGAACTCGTCCTGGAGGATCTGGAGGAGACGCTGGCCGAGACCCAAGTGCAGGCGGCCGCCGAGCCCGAAGCGCTCTCCGGTGCGGCTTCCTCTCGGCGCAAGCCCGCCCGCCGGCCTCTGCCCGAGCACCTGCCGCGCGAGCGCGTCGTCCATCCCGGCCCGACGACCTGCGCCTGTTGCGGCGGAGCGCGCCTTCGTCACCTCGGCGAGGACGTCACCGAGACCCTGGAGCGGATCCCGGCGCGCTGGGTCGTGATCCAGCACGTACGCGAGCGCTTCTCGTGCAGCGACTGCGAGACGATCGCGCAGACACCGGCCCCGTTCCATCCGATCCCGCGCGGACGAGCGGGCCCAAACCTTCTGGCCGAGGTGATGATGGCCAAGTTCGGCCTGCACCTGCCGCTGCATCGCCAGAGCCAGCGCTTCGCCCACGAGGGCGTACCGATCGACGTCTCGACGCTGGCCGGCTGGGTCGGAGCGGTGACCACCGCCCTGTCGCCCCTGGTCACCCGGATCGAGGCCCATGTTCGAGGGGCTGAGCGCCTGCATCTCGACGACACGCCCGTCCCGGTCCTGGCCAAGGGCAAGACCCGCACGGGCCGGCTCTGGACGGTGGTGCGTGACGACCGTCCCTTCGGCGGTCCCGAGCCGCCGGCTGTGGCCTACTTCTACTCCCCCGACCGCTCCGGCGCGCATGCCGAGACTTGGCTGGGCGACTTCCACGGCATCGTGCAGGCGGATGCCTTCTCCGGGTTCGGTCGGCTGTACGAACCCGGCCGTAAACCAGGCCCGCTGCGCGAGGCGGCCTGCTGGGCGCATGCCCGACGCAAGTTCTTCGAGCTGGCCGAGCTCAGGAAGGCTCCGATCGCCATTGAGGCGGTGGCGCGGATCGATGCGATCTTCGCCACCGAGCGCGCCACCAACGGTCTTGCCGCCGATGAACGCCGCGCGCACCGTCGCACCCGCTCGGCCGCCCTCGTCGCCGAACTGGAAGCGTGGCTACGGGAGAACCGCGCCAAGCTCTCCGCCAAGGCTCCGGTGGCGCAAGCGATCGACTACATGCTCAAGCGTTGGAGCGCCTTCATCCTTTTCCTCGACGACGGGCGCGCCTGCCTGTCGAACAACGCCGCCGAACGGGCGATCCGGCCGATCGCGGTAGGCCGCCGCAACTGGACCTTCGCCGGCTCGGATGCCGGCGGCCATCGCGCGGCCGCCCTCTACACGCTGATCGAGACCGCCAAGCTCAACGGCATCGATGCGCAGGCCTGGCTCGCCGATGTGCTCAGCCGGCTGCCCGACCATCCGGCTCGAGGCCTCGACGACCTGCTCCCCTGGAACTGGACCGAGACCCACCCTCAGCCGATCGCCGCCTGACACGCCGCCTCAACGAAGATCGCGGCCTTCACCACAGGCGTACTCTGCTCATTCTCTATGGCAATGAAGAAGCGTGCCAGGGCGACAGCTTGTGAGATAGCGGAATGACTATGAGGGTAAGCGCTGTCTGGGCGGCACCTTCCGGCAGTCGGTGTGAAGGCGACATACGGAGCGGAATGGGAGCTCCGTCACATGTCGATGTCAGGGCGTATGGCTATGTCGGAGCCGATCCGGCGCCTGGAGCTGTTCACCGGGGCCGGCCGGCGGCGCACGTGGTCTGATAAAGAAAAGGCCGCCATCGTCGCCGAGAGCGATGGGCAGGGCACCTCGATCAGCGCCGTGGCGCGCCGGCATGGATTGAGCGCCTCGCAGCTGTTCACGTGGCGACGCCTGATGCGTCAGGTTGGGAGACACGACGGCGAGCGCCCACTGCAGTTCGTGCCGGCCGTGATGAGTGTGGGACCACAGGAGCCGACGACTGCCGAGATGAGCCCCGGGGTGGGGGAGCGATGCGGCTGCCACGGCATCGAAGTCGAGATCGCAGGTGCCACGGTCCGCATCGCTCAGGACGCGAGCGCGGCTCAGATCGCCGCGGTGATCCGGGCGCTGAAGGCTCCCCTATGATCGGGCCCTCCGGCGCGGTGCGCGTGATGCTGGCCACACGGCCTGTGGACTTCCGCAAGGGCATGGACGGGCTGGCCGCTCTGGTCCGGGACGCAATGGGCGCGGACCCATTCTCCGGCACGGTCTACGTGTTCCGGTCAAAACGCGCTGATCGGGTGAAGCTCCTGGTCTGGGATGGAAGCGGGCTGGTCCTCGCGACCAAGCGTCTGGAGGCGGGTCAGTTCTGTTGGCCGAAGATCGAGGACGGCGTGATCCGGCTGAGTGCGGCGCAGCTCGCGGCGCTCGTCGAAGGCTTGGACTGGAAGCGCGTCCATGCAGCGCGTGCCGTGAGCGTGCCGGCGGTTGCCGGCTGAGCAAAAAGGCTGGCCAGCGGGCTTCATCGCAGTGGTAAGTCACTGGCGGATCTGCTCTCATCTGCTTCGTGGCCGCGCCTGCTTCGCCCTCGTCCGACGATCCCGAGACGCTCAAGGCGCTGCTCGCCGAGGAGCGCGCCGAGAACGAGCGGCTGCGCCAGATCATCCTGGCGATGCAGCGCCACCGCTTCGGCCGCCGCGCCGAGAGCCTGCCGGAGGATCAGCTCCTGCTCGGGCTGGAGGAGGCCGAGCAGGTCGAGGCCGCGGGCTTTGCCGCCGAGGAGAATGAACCGACCAAGCAGGAGGCGCGGAGGGCCAAGCGGCGCACGAAACGTGGGGCGCTGCCCGCCCACTTGCCGCGAGTCGAGCACGTGATCGATGTCGACAGCCTCGTCTGCCCGTGCTGCTCGGGTGCCCTGCATCGGATCGGCGAGGACGTATCCGAGCGCCTCGACGTGGTGCCGGTGCAGTTCCGGGTGCTGGTGATCCGCCGCCCACGCTACGCTTGCCGCGCCTGCGGGGACGCAATCGTGCAGGCACCCGCGCCGGCGCGGCTGATCGAGGGCGGCCTACCGACCGACGCTCTGGTCGCGCAGGTGCTCGTCTCCAAATACGCCGACCACCTGCCGCTGTATCGACAGGCGCAGATCTTCGCCCGCCAGGGCGTCAGCCTCGACCGCTCGACGCTGGCCGACTGGGTCGGGCGCGCCGCCTTCCTCCTCCGGCCCGTGCACGCGCGGCTCCTGGAGACGCTCAAACGCTCTGGCAAGCTGTTTGCCGACGAGACCACGGCACCGGTGCTCGATCCGGGCCGCGGCCGCACCAAGACCGGCCAGCTCTGGGCGTATGCGCGCGACGACCGGCCCTGGGGTGGGACGGATCCGCCCGGCGTCGCCTACGTGTACGCGCCCGACCGCACGGCTGGACGACCGATCGCGCATCTCTCCGGATTTGCAGGCGTGCTGCAGGTCGACGGCTACGCGGCCTACGAGAGCTTAGCCAAGGGCGGCGCAGTGCGGCTGGCCCACTGCTGGAGCCATGTGCGTCGGCAATTCTATGACCTTGCCGCGGCCTCGCCGATCGCCACAGAGGCGCTGTCGCGCATCTCCGTGCTCTACCGGATCGAGGCCGAGATCCGCGGGCGTCCGGCCGAGGAGCGACGGGCGGCCCGTCAGGAGCGAAGCCGGCCGGTGATCGAAGCGCTGGAGCCGTGGCTGCGGGAGAAGCTCGACCTCCTGAGCCGCAAGAGCAACCTCGCGGAGGCGATCCGCTACGCCCTGAGCCGCTGGGCGGGGCTGAGCCTGTTCCTCGCCGACGGGCGCGTCGAGATCGACTCCAACACCGTCGAGCGCGCGATCCGGCCGCTGGCTTTGAACCGGAAGAATGCCCTGTTTGCTGGTTCGGACCACGGGGGCGAGCACTGGGCGGTGATCGCCTCGCTGGTCGAGACCTGCAAGCTCGTCGGCGTCGAGCCGCAGGCTTACCTGGCCGACGTCATCACCCGCATCGTCGAGGGCCATCCGCAGCGGCACCTCGATGATCTGCTGCCCTGGGCTTACCAGCCAACGCCAGCCCTCAAAGCCGTGGCCTGAGGACAGCGCTTACCTATGAGGAAGGACGTTCCCTCGATCGTCCAACATTTCATGAAGATCTAAGATCACCCCTTCAAGGTAGATACTCGCTCGCCTGAACTCCCTGCCGTCGTCTCCGTCGAATTGAAACGAGAGGAAATTTGCTTCTTCGGCGCCTCTGTGGAGAATGCTACGCAGAACGAACCTAAATTCGCAATCTTCAGCGCCGTATCGATTGATAATAATTTCGTAGAGTCTGTTATATTTTTCGTAAATCATAGTTTGTAATTCTTTCTTAGTCAGAAATTTATTAGAAGTTGAATAGTAGAGTGTATATGTCGTCGATTTATTCGCTGCCCGCTCATTCATCTGGCAGCCTGCATGGATATTTTTTTGTTGGGACGCGATCTTCTCCCTTCTTGTTCATAAGATTGCCGATTATCTGGTGCAGGGTGCCATCAATGAGTATATCCCCTGCCCCGTCTTTCCGAGTTGGTTGTTATGTGTGGAGGATGTGGAAGTTACATACCTTACTATTAGAAACAGAAAGAATATATGGGGAATAGTTTGCTGCCAAACTTCCACTGCCTCCACTGCGAGATCTAACAGTTAATCGCGAACGAAGGGCGCGAAGGGGCCAAAGTCCCCTGAACCACTATTTCAATTTGAGTCCTCGCCTCGCGTTACCGGAGTTTCGTTTAGTCACCGAAAACCCCAAGCTGGTCAAATCCTTCCCGAATATGTTGTTCGTTAGGGGATCGACGGCGTTCTCGAAACACCACCCCTTATAACTGTTGTATAGGTCTCCCATGCTTACAGATGATCCCGCCTCGCACACGCAACGATCTGAGATGAAATTCGAGACGTTGTCGTTTTCAACCCTGTAGTTTTCAGTCGATTGCAGCACAGATGGAGGCGGTGCAAGGAAGTCTCCCTTCATTGTGCCAATCTCTCTCAGGCCCTCAAGAGCCCAATTGAAAATGCCAGGTAGTTCAACTTTCAGCTTGTCCAAGAGTTTCGGATCTCGCTCATGAGGCTCGAAGGTCCTGGGAAACCTTATAACATGCATGCGTCGCCAAATAGCATAGTCAGTTCCGGATACTTCTGGCAGATCATTCGATCCAAACCACAGCTTGAA
Organism: Methylobacterium sp. PvP105; assembly: GCF_017876975.1. Classification (NCBI taxonomy): domain Bacteria; kingdom Pseudomonadati; phylum Pseudomonadota; class Alphaproteobacteria; order Hyphomicrobiales; family Methylobacteriaceae; genus Methylobacterium; species Methylobacterium sp. PvP105. Next base: position 5,453,271 of record NZ_JAGIPA010000001.1, read on the forward strand.
CTTCGGTTGCAGGTCGAAGTAGGATCCATACAGCCTTCTAACGGCAATTGGATCGCCAGCTACCATTCGCTTGACCTTAGCAACCGCCAGCTTATCCCCGGCATCACCTTCCGAGGCCACGACGAAACGCTTCCCGGTCAGTGAGGCCAGATCGTCTGTCTTATCATTCCCGAACTTCTGCTGCGTGATACTGTGTGCGGGAACAGCGCCCCCATACGTCCCCATCAAAGTGGACAATAGTTTGAGCAAAACCGATTTACCATTTGCGCCTTTGCCGGTCAGAATAAACATTACCTGTGCGTCAACACTGCCAGTAAGTGTATATCCTACCGCCCTCTGCAAGTATCTGACCGTTTCTTCATCATGACCCAGGACTTGTTGGACAAAGTCGCTGAATAGTGGACAATCAGCATCGGGAATAAACTTGCACCCGATCCGCTTCGTCACATAGGCGTCTGTCTCGATCATCTGAAACGCACTCAGATCGAAGACACCGTTTCCAGTCCCAAGAAGATGGTCGTCCTTGTCAAACGAGTGATCATCTACGCGCATCAGAGATTTCGAGATTTCGTATGTTGAATTGATCTTTGCAACAGACTGTAGCAGTCGCCGCTTCTCCGGCTCCCCACCTAAATTGCTGCAATACGGTCCCTTAAGAAAGTCCGTCACTTCTCCCTTTGCTTCGATCGCCGTGATCGGTTCGTATACGCCGTGAACATTCTTGTAGAACTGATTCTCACGGTCGGCGAACAGGAGGCGATCTCCGTTTACCGTCTTGAACCATTCAGCAATTGCGACATCAGTATCGAGTTTCGTTGACTCAAATTTATCGATTCGATCCGCGACAAAAGACGCCTGTCGTGGGATCATATCGGCCTTCTTAGCCTGCGGTCGGCCCATCCATTCGATGAGGGTCATGACCGCCTTGTCTGAGCCGAGAAGTATCGCAAGATCGGAACGCCATTCTACAGGGAGCCTTTGTGCAGCCCTTTCATAGGTGGTCTCGACTGCGAGCAAACGATCTTCGCGTTCACCGTCGCTAGTGATGGCGCAAATGGTCTGAACGACGCACTCACAGGCATCTTTGCTGATCCCATTGGATGCGCACAGGCCAGCGAACCGCAACGCGAGATAGTGGCGACTACCCTCGGCCCAGAACTCGGCTAAGACGCTCACGGTCGCCACGTGGCCGATCAGCGTCAGAAGCCTCGTGCGCTCGATCCGAGTGGGATCGCCGTCCTTGCCTGCCTCAAACCTCACCGTCTGGCCGTCATCCGGATGGATCGATCCGGCCATCATCGTTTGACACCCGTCGCCCCTGAATTCGACAAGCATCTTTCCGGTGACAGGATGTTGGAGTTTGACGGTCGTGGTGCTTCCTTCAACGAGGTAGAACCAATGTGACGCTGGCCTACTATCGCGGCCCATGACCAGACCCGTTGAGGGAAGGATCAGCGCGCCCGCCTCAATCGTGAACGGTCCGTCGAGGTCAATGTCTACCAGACCACCGGATGCCGCACCTGTCAGCACGCCCACGTTGATGTCAGTGGGGATAGACCCGAAATCGTCTAAGGCGTCATATCCTACACCGCGGTTCTGCCAGCCGGGTTGTAGTGGTCTCTTTGTTTTAGGATGCAGAGGAATGTAAGTGGAGTTGCTCTTAATACAATTAATGCTCAAGTTCTTATACCATTTAAGTCATGCGTCTTCGTCCGCCCAAAAGGTCGGTGTGTCGATAATCGCAATGTGGGTTGAGTGACTCGCCTACACTGTTGATCGGGCACGAAACGGCACCCCAATCGGTCAGGCAAATACGTTATCTCTGATTGCGCTCCCAGAGTCAACAGGTTTTAACCGGATTTTCATATAAATATTCGAATCATCGAGCGTGTTGCGTATATACATCTGTCAAGGGAAAGTTTTGGACAGCCGCTGAAACGAACTAATCGCTGACGCCGAAACCGTTCCACAGGCCGCTGAACCATGATAGCCCTGGATTGCCCTTGACGATCACACCAAACTCTCACACATACGGCTTGTAGGATTGTCTCTCTCAAGTCGTCTGCCCTGAGACTACTGGTCAAATGACGGTGAAATAGCCGTTCATCGGGGGTTCGATCCCCTCCGCCGGCACCATGAAATTCGAGCGCTGAGGCCTGTTCTCGCCTCTGCCAAGACCCTCGCGCCCCAGCCGGTGTGACGGGGGATAGCGGCGGATGCGTCCCGCTGGCCGTCTGCCGGCAGGTCCGGCCCTGCACGCGGCGCCCGCGCGGCGCGGACATCATCCGGCAAAGTGCGTCGGCTAGGGCCGAGCTTGTCGGTGGCCTAAGCCCCCGCCGGCCGTCCACGCCCGCTTGGCAGCATCTCCGACCGGAGCGGGCGGGCGTGGATCGCCGCCGGCGTCGCGGCCTCCACGAATGCGTGAGCGGCCGCCGATGGTGCGAGAGGATGCACCGAGCGCGTCGGATCGGCGCCACAGCTGAGCGGTGGACGCCGCTCGACCGCCACGCCCGGGCCCTGGAACCCCCTCGAGGTCGCGGTGAGCGGGCGCGGAGCCGCCGGCGAGCGTTCCGGGCGACGGCCCTGAGCGCGACGGCGGTCGCCAGCCCGGCGACCCTTCGGCCGGCGCGCGTGAAATCACGGGTCCCTCCCCCATACGCGGGACGCGCCCCGAGCCCTGGGAGTCCAATCTCTCCGCTGGCGCCGACGCTGCGCCGCTCGGGAGGACATCCATGGCCACCGCCCTGCTCCCCGCGCTCCGGCGCACCGTGCTGCTGTCCGTTCTGGCGTTCGCCGCCGCCAGCCTGGTGTTCGGCACGGTGATGCTGACCTCGCCGCCGATCAGCGAGGCGGCCGTCTCGACCTTGACGGACGACGGGATCATCCCGCCGGTCACCAACTGCGAGTTCCTGCCGAGCGGGGACGTCAACAGCTGTACCGTGTACCGCTGAGCGCGCGAGGCCCGACCGCGCGACCGGCCGGAGGCCGCGCCGCCGCGCCGGTCCAGACAGCTCGGCGGGCGGCCCCGCAGGCGCGCCCGGCCCGAGGTCTTCGGCACCGCCGGCGCGACACATCCGGCCGCGGCCTGTCTCGCCGGCCCCGGATCCGGTCGCGGACCGGCGCTTGACGCTGGGATGCCAGCGTGCCCTCCTGGCCGAAAGACAGAACCATTCGCGGAGGACGGCCCACGATGGCGTTGATCCGGAGCTGCGTCCTCTCGGTCGCGATCGGCATCGCCGTGCTCGCCGGACCGGCCGCCGCCGAGCCGATCCGCGTCAAGGTCGGCGTCCTCAACGACATGTCGGGCGTCTACGCCGATACCGGCGGCAAGGGCTCCGTCGTCGCCGCGCAGATGGCGGTCGAGGATTTCGCCAAGACCAGCCCGGACGTGCAGGTCGAGATCGTCTCGGCCGACCACCAGAACAAGCCCGACGTCGGCGCCGCCGTCGCCCGCCAGTGGTACGACCGCGACGGCGTGGACGCGATCCTCGACGTGCCGACCTCCTCGGTGGCGCTGGCGGTGAGCCAGGTCACCCGCGAGAAGAACAAGATCTTCATCGACTCGGGGGCCGGCACCACGGAGCTGACCGGCAAGCAATGCTCGCCGAACACGATCCAGTGGACCTACGACACCTACGCCCTCGCGCACGGCACGGCCGGCGCCATGCTCAAGCGCGGCGGCGACACGTGGTACTTCCTCACCGCCGACTACGCGTTCGGCCTCTCCCTGCAGAACGAGGCGAAGGCCGTGATCGACGCGGGCGGCGGGCGGGTGCTGGGCGCCGCCCGCGTCCCGTTCCCCGCCACGGACTTCTCCTCGTTCCTGCTGCAGGCGCAGGCCTCGGGCGCGAAGGTGGTGGGCCTGGCCAACGCGGGTGGCGACACGGTCAACGCGGTCAAGCAGGCGCACGAGTTCGGGCTGACCGACGGCGGCCAGAAGCTCGCCGCCCTGCTGATCTACGCCGTGGACGTCCACGCGATCGGCCTGCAGACCGCGCAGGGGCTGGTGCTGACCGAGTCGTTCTACTGGGATCTCAACCCGGAGACGCGGGCCTTCTCGGAGCGCTTCTACCCGCGCAACGGCAACACCATGCCGACGATGAACCATGCGGGCGTCTATGCCGGGCTCCTGCACTACCTGAAGGCCGTGGCGGCCACGAAGTCCACGGACCCGCAGAAGACCATGGCGTGGATGAAGGCCAACCCGACCGACGACCCGCTGTTCGGCAAGGGCGTCGTCCGGGCGGACGGCCGCAAGATCCACCCGATGTACCTGTTCGCCGTGAAGGCGCCGTCCGAGTCGAAGGGTCCGTGGGACCTCTACGAGCTCCTCGACACGATCCCCGCCGAGCAGGCCTTCCGCCCTCTGGCCGAGGGCGGCTGCCCGCTCGTCGCCAAGCCGTAGGGACGGGGCCGAAAGCCATGATGCGCACGCTCGAAGGGCAGGTCGCCTGGGTGACGGGGGCCGGATCCGGCATCGGGCAGGCGGCCGCCCTGGCGCTGGCGCGGGCCGGGATGCGGCTCGCGCTCACGGGACGGGAGCGGGAGGCCCTCGCGCGCACCGCGGAGCTCGTCCGCGCGGCGGGCGGCGAGGCGCTGGTCGTCCCGGCCGACATGGGCGTGGCCGGCGACGTGCAGCGCGCCTGGGAGACGGTTCACGCCGCGTGGCGGCGCTGCGACCTGCTGGTGAACGCGGCGGGCCTCAACGTGCCTCAGCGCGGCTGGAGCGAGATCACGCCGGCCGGCATCGACGCCGTGGTCGGCGTCAATCTCAACGGCCCCTTCTACGCGGCGCGGGCGGTGCTGCCGACCATGCGGGCGCAGCGGGGCGGCCTGATCATCCACGTCTCCTCCTGGGCCGGCCGCTACGTCTCCAAGCTGACGGGGCCGGCCTATTCCGCCGCCAAGCACGGGCTCGTGGCGCTCTCCGAGAGCCTGAACCAGGAGGAGTGCGGGCACGGCATCCGGTCCTGCTGCATCTGCCCGGGCGAGGTCGCGACGCCCCTCCTCGACAAGCGGCCGGTTCCGGTCACCGCGGAGGACCGCGGGCGCATGCTGCAGGCGGAGGATCTCGCCGAGACGATCCTGTTCGTCGCCCGCCTGCCGGCCTCCGTCTGCGTCAACGAGATCCTGATCAGCCCCACCTGGAATCGCGGCTATCTCGAGGGCGTGAAGCTCTGAGCGGTGCCGTCCCGGCGCGCTCGGACGGCGCGCGATCCGCGCGCGGGAGCCGCCGGCGCGGAGGACGCGGATCACGGACCCGGCGTCGAGGCGGGTCGCCCCGCCGAGCGGCCGGCCCGTGTCAGCGGTAGGCCTTTCCGCCCTTCATGATCGCCATACGGTAGCCCTCGGGATGAAGCGCCTTGCCGAGGGGATCCACGATCCGGACGTCGGTGTGACCCGCCGCGAGCCAAGCTTTCGCGAGTACGACCGCGCTGGCCGCCCGGACCCGGGTCTGCTGGATGACGCCGTTCGGCGCCTTGGCAGTGATGACATACTGCAGATACTGAGAACCAGCATGTGTCATTGGGCAAACAGACAGCAATCGGCGCGCCCGTCCTACAAGGTAGGTTAGAATCTCGGGCGCGGGCGCTCAAATTTTCGGGCCACCCGCGCGCGCGTCGCCGCTCATGCCCCGGGTCCGCCCGGTCGCCGTACGCCGGTCGACCGGCGCGAATGCCGGAACGCTCCTGGCCCCGCGGCGCGCCGCGACCCGCTCACCCCCCGTTCATGCAGGCCGGGCGAGTGTCGCCACGGCCAAGCTAAAGATAAGTATTTCTGATCTGTATCTGAGATTATACGGATTAATCTCGGCACAAGCTGGGCTATTTCAAGATTAAGATTTGATGAATGCCGAGTTCAGAACCGATTAAATCCACCGCGCCTACCAGCGCTGCCCGAAGGCGATGAGACGCGTCTTCGCCGAACCGATGGGGACAACGGTCCGGCGGACCGCCGGGCCCCGCGGGGCCGCATCGCGCACGCCAGGGGGCGCGACCATGTCAGGGACCGAGGACGATCCAGGGATTCCGGACGCCGCCGGCGCGGCGGACGCGGCCGGACCGGTCGCCGCGGCCTCGTCACGCGCGGTGCCGGGCCGGACGCCGGATCCGGCGCTTCGTCCGGCACGGCGGGACGGCGGGCCCGGCCGGCCGATCGACGACGGGGCGCGGGACCGGATCGGGCGCGGCCTGCGCCTGCACTACGCCGGCGTCCTGGCCCTGCCGATTCCGGACCGGCTCCGGACGCTGCTCGACGAGCTCGCCGCCCACTCCGACACGGAGGCCTCGCGATGACCCTGATGCTGCAAGCCGCTCCCGCGGGGAGCGGGTCCGGTCCGGTGCCCCGGGGCGCCGACGCCGAGATGCGCGACCTCCTGCTGGGAGCGATCCCGGCGCTGCGGGCCTTCGCGTTCTCGCTGACCTACGACCTCGACCGCTCGGACGATCTCGTGCAGGACACGCTCGTGCGCGCCTGGGTCAACGCCGCCAGCTTCCGCCGCGGGACCAACCTGACCGCGTGGCTGTTCACGATCCTGCGGAACCTGTTCTACTCGGAGCAGCGCAAGCGCAAGCGCGAGGTCGAGGATGCCGACGGCGTCCATGCCGGGCGCCTGACCGCCCTCCCCGAGCAGGAGATCCGGATGGAGATGGCGCAGTTCCAGAGCGCGCTGAACCAGCTGCCGCCGGCCCAGCGCGAGGCGCTGGTCCTGGTCGGCGCCCAGAGCTTCACCTACGAGGAGGCCGCGGCCATCTGCGGCGTGGCGGTGGGCACGATCAAGAGCCGGGTCAGCCGCGCCCGGACCCGCCTGATCGAGGTGCTGGGCATGACCGGCACCGACGATATCGGGCCCGACCCGCAGACCCGCGCGGCCCTCGACGGCCCCTGAGGCGCGCTCCGCAGCGGGACCCGGACGCCGCCCCGGCGCCTACTTGATGAGCCTCACCACGTCGCGGAACCGCCTGTGTCGCGCCGTGCCGAGCCACTCGAACACCACCATCTCGGCGGTGACGATCTCGGCGCCGTGGGCCGCCATCCGGGCGAGCGCGGCCTCCCGGTTCTCGACCCGCCGCGAGCCCACGGCGTCGGCCACCACGGCGACCCCGCGGCCGGCCTCGCGCAGGCCGAGAACCGTCTGCAGCACGCAGACATGGGCCTCGCAGCCGCTGACCACGAGGTCGCGGTCCGCGGGCAGGCGTTCCAGGAAGCCGGGCGTCCGGGTCGCGCCGAAGCTCATCTTGGTGAAGGCCGTCCCGGGCTCGGGCGCCAGGGCCGGCACGGTCGGCCCGAGGCCCCCGGCATTCTGCTCGGTGACCAGGACCGGGACGTCGAGCAGCTTCGCGGCGGCGGTGAGGCGGCCCGTATTGGCGATGACCCCGGCCCCGTCGGCGATCGCCGGCATCAGCCGGGTCTGAACGTCGATGACGAGGAGGAGCGAGCGGGCGGGGTCGATCAGCGGCATGGGTCTGTGATCCCTCCGGACGGGTCCCGACGGGGACGGGCCACCCGCGCCGCATCCTCGCCCCATCGGGCCCGCTTGGGACCGCGCCCGCCGGCATGACAGGTGCGCGTCTCGACCGCGCCCCCGCCGTCGCATTGCCCTAGCGGAGCGCGATGTCTCCGGGGACGCCCGTGGCCGCGGCCCCGCCGGCGGCCTTCTCGAACCACCGCCGGGCGGCGTCGAAATCCTGCTTCACCCCGCGACCGTTGAGGTAGAGGAAGCCGAGGTTGTTCATCGCCTCCGCGTGGCCGGCGGCGGCCGCCTTCTCGAACCAGCGGCGGGCCGCGGCGGCGTCCGGCTTCACGCCCTGGCCGTTCAGGTAGAGGCTGCCGAGGTTGTTCATCGCGTCCACGTTGCCGCCGGCGACCGCCTTCTCGAACCAGCGGCGGGCCGCGGGGGCGTCCGGCTTCACGCCCAGACCGTTGAGGTGCAGGCTGCCGAGGGCGTTCATCGCGTCGACGTTGCCGCCGGCGGCGGCCTTCCCGAACCAGGAGGCGGCCGCGCCGTAATCCTGCCCGACACCCTGACCGTTGGTGTAGAGAAGCCCGAGATTGTACATGGCCGACGCGGCACCGGCGGCCGCGGCCTTCTCGTACCAGCTGCGGGCGGCGGCGTAGTCCTGCGCCACGCCCTGGCCGGCATCGTAGAGGCTGCCGAGGTTGTTCATGGCCTCGGCGTTGCCGGCGCGGGCGGCCTTCTCGAACCACGCGGCCGCGGCGGCGTAATCCTGCTTCACGCCCTGCCCGTTGTAGTACAGGCTGCCGAGGTTGAGCATGGCATCGACGTCGCCGCCGGCGGCGGACTTCTCGAACCAGCGTCCGGCCGTGCCGAAATCCTGCTTCACGCCCTGGCCGTTGATGTAGAGGATCCCGAGATTGTACATCGCGGCAGCGCTGGCGCCGGTGGCCAGCGTCGCGGAGGCGCTCCGGGCGGTCTCCGCCCGGGCGCCCAGTCCGGACAGGACCGAGAGCGCCAGCGTCATGGAAACGATGGATGTCGCGCGCATGGCCGTGAATCCCTGTGCGGGCACGCGAACCGTCATGCCCTGCGCGGAAGCCGATCCCGAGCATCTTCCGCAATGCTGATGGCGTCTTTCAGAACCTTGTTCCGTCCGATGACAGTCTTCCGGGACGAGGACCCTTCAGCTGGACTGCACCGAACTGATCCGTGACCTATCCGGGTCCGGTAGGACTTTCTGGACCAAATCGCACATGCGGCCCGCCGCGTCGGCGCGTCCCGCAGGCGCGCGACGGGCTCGCGCGTGGCAGCCCACGCGCGTCGGGGAGCGTCCGGGGCCCGGCGGGCGCGGCGCCTAGTAGGTCGCGAACAGCCGCGCCACCGCCTCGGGCTCCGCCGTGACGGTCAGCGCCAGGGCGAGCAGGATCCGGGCCTTCTGCGGGGTGAGGTTGTCGGCGCTGAGGATGCCGCGGCTGCGCAGCCGGGTGGTGAGCGGGACCACCCCGCTGCCGGCCCGGGTCGACATCACCACCACGATCCCGGCGGCGGCCGCCGCCTCCAGGGCCTCGGCCTCGGCGGGCGGGGTCATGCCGGGGGCGAGACCGGCCGCGACGAGGCCGCGCGCGCCGGCGGCCAGGAAGGCCCGGACCGCGGTGCCGTCGGCGTCGGCGTATCCGTAGGCGACGTCGACCCGCGGCAGCGCCGACAGCGTCCGGATGTCGAACGGCGTGCCCGGCGCGTGCGCCCGCTCGGAGCGGCGGTAGTAGCGGACCGACTCGCCGTCGACGTGGCCGAGCACGCCGAAATCCGGGGTCCGGAAGGTCTGGAGCCGCGCCACCGAGGTCTTGGTCACCTCGCGGGCCGCCTGGATCTCGTCGTTGAGCACCACCAGCACGCCGCGCCCGCGAGAGGCCGGCGCCGCGGCCGTGCGCACGGCCGCCACGAGGTTCAGCTTGGCATCCGTGGAGAGGGCGCTCATCGGCCGCTGCGAGCCGACCAGCACCACCGGCAGATCCACCGTCAGGGTCAGGCTGAGGGCGTAGGCGGTCTCCTCCAGGGTGGCGGTGCCGTGCCCGATGACGATGCCGGCGAGATCCGGGTGCTCGGCCGCGAGGCGCTCGCACAGGCGGACGAGGTCGCGCCACTCGGCGAATCCGATCGCCGGGCTCGGGACCGCCCGGAACGGCACCGGCACCACCGTGGCGACCGTCGCGAGTTCCGGGACGGCGTCCAGGATCGCGCCGGCCTCGAGGCGCCGGTCGGTGGCGGTGTAGTCGAGGATGTCGAGGGCGTCGCGGCCGAGGGACGAGATCGTCCCGCCCGTGCCGATGAACGCGACCTTGGGCAATCCGGTCCCCGATCCTGCCGCCATGCCGTCTCTCCCGATCCTGTCCACGCTGTGATGCCGCGTCGCGCGGCCGCGGTCGACCCCGGCCGCGCGCAGGCGGGCGATGCGCCGGGCGGGAGGCCCGCCGAGCGCGCCCCGGCCCCGCGCCCCGGCCCCTCGCCGGGACGGGCCGCGGCCTCAGCTGCGGAAGTCGACCAGAAGCGCCGAGGCGGTGCCGCCGTTGGCGGTGCCGCTCGCCCCGTAGCCGGCGCTGACCGACTGGCTGCTCTGGAGCTGCTGGATGAAGGTGGACAGCAGGTCGTTCGTCGTCCGCGCCGCGGAGGTGGTCGACGTCGAGGCCGCCGCGGAGGCCGACGCGGAGGCCGACGTCCCGCTCCCGGCGCTGCCCGCGGCGTCCGCCGGCGGCGGGCCGGGCGGGGGCCCGGGCGGCGGGCCGGCCGGACCGGCGACGTCGCCGATGCCGTCGCCGGCGGCGTCGCCGCTCTGGGTGCTCCGGCCGTGGCTGGCGAACAGGTTCTTCAGTTCCGCGGCCTGGTCGGCGGTGAGGCTGCCGCTGCTGACCTGATCGGCGATCAGACCGTCGATCCGGTCCTTCATCGAGGACGGGTCGAGCTTCGACCCTGTCGCGGTGCTGCCCGAGGCGGAGCTGGCCGACGACAGGCTCGAATCGATGCTGCTCAGGGCGCTCGTGAGCGCCGTCGCGTCGGTGCTGCTGATCGTGCCGGCCGACAGCGCGCCGCTGATCGTGTCGGACATCCGAGTCTGGGGCGACGGAGGCGGCGACCATCGCTGCGCGGCGAGCTGTGCTGCCGCGGTGGACGTGAGGGTACTCATGACGGGGCTCGGGTCACGGATGAGCCGGATTCGCCCGGCGGCGGGTCCGTGTGCAAATTACCCACGCGGTTCTTAAAGCCGCGTTTCCGGGATCGCCCGGATCCCTGCCGCGGGGTCGAGTACGGCGACGGCTCGGAGCCGGGGCGCGACCGGGAACCCCGATCGCGCCGCTCAGAGGCTCGCGGCCATGCGCAGCGGCGCCGCCTCGGCCGGGCGCAGCGCGGCCTCGGCGTGGCCGTAGAGGCCGCGGTGCTTAGGGTTCGGCGACAGCCGGTCGGTCAGGCCGATCACCGTCTCGGCGGCGCCGAGCAGGAGCGCGCCCTCCGGGGCGAGCTGCGCCGCGAGCCGCGCCAGGACGTCCGACTTGGTCGGCGCGTCGAAGTAGATCAGCACGTTGCGGCAGTAGATCACGTCGAACTGGCCCAGCGAGGCGAAGCTGTGCAGCAGGTTGAGCTGCCGGTAATCCACCATGCTGCGCAGGCTCTGGGCGATCTGCCACTGCTCGCCGACCTGGGTGAAGTACTTGATCAGCCACTGCACCGGCAGGCCGCGCTGGACCTCGAAATGGCTGTACAGCCCGAGCTTGGCCTTCTCGATCACCTCGGTCGACAGGTCGGTGGCGACGATCTCCACCTGCCAGCCGGCGAGCCGCGGCGCCGCCTCCTGGAGGAGCATGGCCAGCGAGTACGGCTCCTGCCCGGTGGAGGCCGCCGCGCACCAGATCCGCAGCCGGCGGCGGCCGGCATTGCGCGCCAGCACGTCCGGCAGGAGCGTGTCGCGGAACAGGTCGAAGGGGATCCGGTCGCGGAAGAAGAAGGTCTCGTTCGTGGTCATGGCCTCGACCACGGCCCGCTCGATCGTGCTGTTCTGGGCGAGCTTGAGGGTGCCGATCAGGTCGCCGAGGCTGGCGAGGCCGAAGCGGCGGCAGACCGGGGTCAGCCGGCTCTCCACGAGGTAGCGCTTCTCCGGCGTCAGCGCGAGGCCGGAGCGCTGCTTCAGGAAGGTGCGCAGGAATTCGAACTCGAGTTCGGTCATGCCGGCTGCCCCGTGATCAGGGCGCGCAGCGCCGTCGCGAGCTCGGGCAGCGGCAGCACGGCCTCGGCGAGCCCGGCCCGCGCGACGCTGCCCGGCATGCCCCAGACCGTGCTGGTGGCCTCGTCCTGGGCGAGGACCGGGCCGCCGGCCTCGGTGAGCGCCCGGGCGCCGTTGGTCCCGTCCGAGCCCATGCCGGTGAGGATCACCGTCGCGGTGGCGGCGCCGAACACGACCGCCGCGTCCTTGAACAGCACGTCGACCGCGGGGCGGCAGAAATTCACCGGCGGGCCGTCGGTGAGCTTGATGATCGGGCCGCCGGCCCCGGCGGCCAGCCCCATGTGGCGGCCGCCCGGGGCCACGTAGATGCGGCCCGGCTCGACCCGCTCCTCGGCCTTGCCCTCGGCCGCCGGGAGCCCGGTGCGGGTGGACAGGTGCTCGGCGAAGACCGCCGTGAAGATCGGCGGCATGTGCTGGACGATCAGGACCGGCAGGCGCCGCAGGGCGGCCGCGCCGATGCCCTCCAGCATCTCGCCCACGGCCCGCGGCCCGCCCGTGGACGAGCCGATCAGCAGGGCCCGGGGCTGGGTCCGGTTGCGGACCTTGGGCCGCAGGGTGAAGGGGGTCGCCGGGCGCGCCGCGGCGGCCGGCGCCGGATGCGCCGCGGCCGGCACGGCCACGGGTGCGGGCGCGGCGTGGTGCCCCGGGGCGTGGCCGGCGGGCGCGGCGGCCGGGCGCCGGTTCCGCGCGCGGGCGGAGCCGAACACGCGGACGCGCTCGATCAGCTCGACCCGGAACGTGTCCGAGGTGGTGACGCCGCGGCTGCTCTCCGGCTTGGCGATGTAGTCCACCGCGCCGAGGGCGAGGCATTTCAGCGAGATGTCGGCGTTGCGCGTCGTCAGCGTCGACATCATCACGACCTGCACGCTCGGGCTCATGGCGAGCATGCGCGGCAGCGCGGTCGTGCCGTCGAGTTCCGGCATCTCGATGTCGAGCAGGACCACGTCCGGGTCGTGCTTGGCCATCAGCTCGAGGGCGATCCGGCCGTTCGAGGCCGTGCCGACGAGCTCGAATCCGGCCTCGCCGATCCAGCGGGCGACGAGGCCGCGCACCACGGCCGAATCGTCGGCCACCAGGACACGGATCGCCGTGGCCGATGAGGTCGTGCTCTGGGTTGGCGGCGTGCGCAGCGGGGCGACCGCGGGACTCAGGGCCATGATGATTGCCTCGGGTGCAGGGTCGCGGGGCTCGGGCCGCGGGTCAGGGAGCGGGCGATCAGGCCGCGTCGGCGACGAGACCGACCTGTTCGAGCTTGGCCGTCAGGATGTCGCGGTCGAAGGGCTTCATGATGTACTCGTCGGCCCCCGCCCGGAGGGCGCGGGCGATCGCCCCGACGTCGTTCTCGGTCGTGCAGAACAGGACCTTCGGCGCGCCCCCGCCCTCGCTCTGGCGCAGGGCCTGGAGGAACGCGTAGCCGTCCATGTTCGGCATGTTCCAGTCGAGCAGGATGGCGTCGGGCATGCTGGCCGCGCAGGCTTCGAGGGCGGCGCTGCCGTCCTCGGCCTCGCTGACGTTCATGCCGAGATCCTCGATGATCCGCCGGGCGACCTTCCGGATCACCGCGGAATCGTCCACCACCAGGCAGGTGGTCTCGTGGGGCGCCTTCATCGACCTCTCCCTCAAGCCGCCTTGGCGCCGGCGGGCGTGAAGCCGAGGAGCGCGTCCACGTCGAGGATCACCAGGAGCCGCCCGTCGAGGCGGTGGACGCAGGTGGCGAGGTCGCGGAAGCGCGGATCCAGGTTGATCGGCACCGCCTCGCGGCTGTCGGCGCCGAGCTTGAGCACCTCGCCGACGCCGTCGACCACCAGCGCGAAGGTCTCGCCGGCCTGCTCCAGGCCGATCGCCATCTTGGGGCTGGCCTTGGTGCCGTCCGCCTCGGCCTCCGCGTCGGGCAGGCCCAGGCGCCGGCGCAGGCTCATGGCCGTCACGACCCGGCCGCGCAGGTTCAGGAGGCCGACGATCTCGGCCGGCGCCAGGGGCACCGGCGTGACGCCCGACGGGACGAAGACGTCGTGGACCCGCTCGATCGCCAGGCCGAACAGCGTCTCGCCGACATAGACCGTGACGAAGTCGTCGGTGGCGCCGGTCTCGACCCCGTTGGTGGTGGCGCCGCTGGTGTTGGCGTTGGCAGCCTGCATCGGAACTCTCCGGATTCGTTCGTCGCGATCGTCGCGATCGGCATGGGGCGATCGGCCTGGGTCGATCGGCGCGGGTCGATCGCCCTGGGGCGGTCGGCGCGGAGGCTCAGGCGGCTTTCGACACCGTGGCGGCGCCGATCTCGGCCAGCGCCGAGATCAGGCCGCTGCGGTCGAACTTCGCCACGAGGTCGCTGATCGCGAGCGCCCGCGCTTTCTCCACCGCGTCGGCGCCGATCGCGCCGGTGAGCCCGATCACCGGGAGCCCGGCGAGGCGCGGCTCGGCCCGCCGCATGGCGGCGACGAGGTCGAAGCCGCTGCGGCCCGGCATCTCCAGGTCGGTGACCACCACCTCGATCTGCGGATCGGACTGGAGGGTCGACAGGGCCGTCTCGGCGCTCGACGCCGTGACCACCTGGTAGCCCGCGGCCTTCAGCACCGGGCTCAGCATGTCGCGGAAGAAGGCCGAGTCGTCGACCAGCAGGATCGTGGAGATCTGCTCGGGCCGCTTCAGGCCGCGCGCCCAGTCGTCGTAGGCCAGCGGCAGGAAGTGGGCGATGTTGATGATGTCGGTCGCCCGGCCCCGCAGCACCGCCGAGCCGATCAGGTCCGACCGGTCCGCGGCGATCTCGATGTCGAGGCGCTCCTCGACGATGTCGACGATCTCGTCGACCACGAGGCCCATGGCGCGCTCGCCGTCGGAGAACACCACCAGGGCCTGCGTGCCCTCCGACTTGATGGTGATCGCCGCGTCGGCCGGGACCAGGGGCATCAGGCGCCCGCGGTACTGGATCAGCGCGCGGCCGCCCAGCCACTCGACCTTGGCGCACTCGATCTCCTCGAGGCGGGTGACCAGCGACAGCGGCACCGCCTTGAAGCTGCCCTGGCCGCCCTTGAACACCAGGAGCGTGGTCTTGGTGTCGGCCATCTCGACCGCCTCGTCGGCGTCGGCGTCGATGTGGCCGCCGCTGCCCTGGACGCCCTGCGCCACCTGGCGGGCCACGCCGTTCGGATCGACGATCAGCACCACGGCACCGTCGCCGAGGATCGTGTTGCCGGCAAACATCGGGATGTGCCGCAGCTTCACCGACATCGGCTTCACGACGATCTCCTCCGTGTGGAAGACCTCGTCGACGAGGATGCCGAAGCGCTCGCGCCCGACCTGGGCGACCACCACGAAGCCGGCCTGCTCCGCCTCGCCGCCCGGGCTCGACTGCCCGAGCAGGCCGGTGAGCGAGACGATCGGCAGGAGCCGCTCGCGCAGGCGCAGCACCGGCGCGCCGTTGATGTGCTCGACCCGCTGCGCCCCGGCATCGACCCGGACCAGCTCCAGAACCGCCACCTGCGGCAGGGCGAAGCGGTGCTCGCCGGCCCGCACGATCAGGGCGGCCACGATGGCCAGGGTCAGCGGGATCTTGATGGTGAAGGTGGTGCCGCGGCCCGCCGTGGTGGCGATGTCGATCAGGCCGCCGATGGTCTCGATGTTGGTCTTGACCACGTCCATACCGACGCCGCGGCCCGAGACCGAGGTCACCGCCGCCGCCGTCGAGAAGCCGGCGTGGAAGATGAACTTGGCGACCTGGGCGTCGGTCATCCGCTCGACATCGGCCTGGGAGGCGAGGCCGCGCTCCACCGCCTTCTTGCGGATGGCCGCGAGGTTCAGGCCCTTGCCGTCGTCGGCGATCTCGATCGTGATCGTGCCGCCCTCGTGGTAGGCGGCGAGCCGGATCGTGCCGCGGGCGGGCTTGCCCGCCGCCACGCGCTCGGCGGTCGATTCGAGGCCGTGATCCGCCGAGTTGCGGACCATGTGGGTCAGCGGGTCCTTGATGACCTCGAGGACCTGCCGGTCGAGCTCGGTCTCGTTGCCGACCATCACGAGGTCGATCTGCTTGCCGAGCTCGGCCGAGAGGTCGCGCACCACGCGCGGCAGCTTCTGCCACGCGTTGCCGATCGGCTGCATGCGCGTCTTCATGACGCCTTCCTGCAGCTCGGCGGTGACGTGCGACAGGCGCTGCAGCGGGACCTTGTAGCTCGAATCCTCGTGCCGGCGGGCGATCTCGAGGAGCTGGTTGCGGGTCAGCACCAGCTCCGAGACCATCGTCATCAGGTGCTCGAGCGTGTCGACGTTCACCCGGATCGTCTGGTTCTTGGCGGCGGCGGTCGCCTCGCCCTCGACGGCCTCGGCCTTCTCGGCGCGCGCCGGCTCGGCCTTCTCGGCCTCGACGGGCTCGGCCCGGGCCGGTTCGGGCCTCTTCTCGGCCTTGGGCGCCGCGCTGGCGGCGGGCGCCGGAGCGGGGGCGACGGCGGCCGCAGGCGCGGGCACCGGAGCCGGGGCGGCCGGCGGCGGCGGGAGGAAATCCGATTCGTCCGGACCGGGGGCGGCCAGGAAGGCGGCCTCCAGATCGTCCAGGGAGACCTCACCGGGCTTCAGCTCGCGGACCACCGGATCGGGCAGGACCGGCTCGGGCGGCGGCGGGGCGGCGGCCGCCGGCTCGGGCGAGCCCTCGGCCATGCGCTCGAGGGCGGAGATGAGGTCGTCGTCCGAGCCCGCGGGCTCGGTGCCGGTGGCCTCCAGATCGGCCAGGATGGCCTTCAGCCGGTCCAGCGTCAGCAGGATCAGGGTCACGGAATCGGACGTGGCGGGCAGCCCGTCGCGGAATCGACCCATCAAGGTCTCGGCGGCGTGCGCCAGGGCTTCGAGCCGCGGGAGGCCGAGAAACCCGCAGGTTCCCTTGATCGTGTGGACGAGTCTGAAAATATTCCGCAGAATAGTCTCGTTGTTCGGATCCTGCTCGAATCGAACCAATTCTGCATCGACCGTGTCGAGATGCTCCCCGCTCTCGGTCAAAAACTCGCGAAGCAGGTCGTCCATAGGCGCTACTCGTTACGCGGAGAAGGTCTCGCGCAACCTACTTACTCGCGCGGGGTTAGGGAAGCGTTTCCATCCCGGCCCCGCGCGGCGCCTTTTTCAGAGTTTCACGCCAGCGTCGTGTCCGAAGCCTCTCCATCGGGGTCTTCGGACGCGTCGATCACTGCGGGCGTGGCGGTGATAGTCACTTCATCGCCCTCGATGGCGAAGCGCACGTCCATGGCGGCGGCCCGCGCCACGAGGCCGGCGTAGAACGGCAGGATGCCGTGGGCGTCGACGGTGCCGCTCTCGGGCCGGCCGGCCATCAGCTCCTCGACGTGGGGCGGGATGCGGGCGTGGGAGCCCTTGGCCTTGAGCACCAGCGTGGGCGCCTCGCCGTCGCCGGAGACGACGACGTCGATCACGCCGCCCCGGGGAATCGCCGAGGTGGCGATCATCACGAGATTGAGCAGGAGCTTGACCTTGTTCTTCGGGAACAGCGCCTGCGGGGCGCTCCAGGTCAGCTTGGTCTTGTCGTCGGCGAACATGCCCTTGGCCACGCTCTCGGCGTCGGCGAGGTCGATCGAGGCCCCGGCCGAGCCGGCGGCCCCGAAGGCGATCCGGGCGAATTTCAGCCGCGCCGAGGCCTGACGGGCGCTCTTCCCGATCAGCTCCAGGGCGAAGGTCCGCATCGATTCGTCCTGGTCGTCCTCCAGGACCTCGAGCCCGTTCACGATTGCGCCGACGGGGCTGATCACGTCGTGGCAGACGCGGGAGCAGAGCAGGGCGGCGAGGTCGAGGCCGTCGAGATTCAGGGTCGGCGAGGTCGGGGAGGACATGGTGCGCTCCGGGCGGGCGGATCTGAGGTGCGGACGTCTGCGGGCCGGGGCCCCGAGTGGGGCTGCCGGTTCCCGGCCGCCCGGTTCTCGGCCGCCCGGTCCTCGGCCGCCCCTGCGGCGATCGAGTCGCCCGAAGGGATCCCGCGCGGCCCGCGGGCCGGACCGGGGGCGACGACCGGTCCGCACGGATAGACGCCACGGTCGGCTTTGAAAAGCGTTACCGGATCGGACGGAAGGCCGGGCCGCGCCCCGATTCCGGGCCCGCGCGGCCGCGAAGCCGCCGCCGCGGCCCTGGAACGGCCGCGAAGCCGGACCCATCCCTGGCCGCATCGTGAACGCGCGGCGCCCGCCCGGCGCCGCGCGCGGGGCCGGACACGGGCGGCCCGGTCGGCTACGATGCCGGCCCCGTCGCGCCAGGGAGGATGCGGCATGAGAGACGAGACCGATCCCCGGAACGGATCGGCGAGCGGATCGGCCACGACGCTGCGCGCGGGCCTGCGCCCCCGGCTCGGGCTCGCCGACCCGGACGCCGCGCGGGCCCGGCTCGCCGAGCTCGCGCCGGCGCTGCCGGCCGGCCTCCTGACGCCGGCCTGCCGGGAGCTGCTCCTGGGCCTCGCGGACCACTCCCCCTTCCTCTGGCGGGCGGCCACCCGGTCGCCCGAGCGCCTCGTCGCCCTGCTGGAGCAGTCGCCGGACGCGGCGAGCCGGGACATCATCGCGCGGCAGCGCGGGGTCGGCGCCGCCTGCGGGGCGAATCCCGACCTCGCCGAGGTCGGCCGGCGGCTGCGCGCCAACCGGGAGGCGCACGCCCTCCTGGTCGCCCTGGCGGATCTCGGCGGCTGCTGGGACCTCGACGCGGTGACCGGCGCCCTGTCGGCCTTCGCCGACGCCTCGGTGAGCGCGGCGGTGGAGGCGCTCCTCCGGCAGGGGATGGCGGCCGGGCGGTACCGGCCCAGGGATCCGGAGGCGCCGCAGGACGGGTCGGGCCTGATCGTCCTGGGCCTGGGCAAGCTCGGCGGCTGCGAGCTGAACTACTCGAGCGACATCGACCTCGTCGTCTTCTACGAGGCGGAGCCCGCCGCCGCGGCGACCGGCGGCGACCCGAAGCCCTTCCTGGTGAAGCTGGCGCAGGGGCTGGTGAAGCTCCTGGCCGACCGGACCGCCGACGGCTACGTCCACCGCATCGACTACCGGCTGCGGCCGGATCCGGGCTCGACCGCGGTGGCGCTCTCCACCGGCTTCGCCTTCGACTACTACCAGACGCTCGGCCAGAACTGGGAGCGCGCGGCCTTCATCAAGGCCCGGCCGATCGCCGGCGACATCCCGGCCGGCGAGGCCTTCCTGGCGGAGCTCGCGCCGTTCATCTGGCGCCGGCACTTCGACTTCCCGGCCATCGCCGAGATCCACGCCCTGAAGCGGCAGATCCACATGGTCCGCGGCCACGAGACCGTCGCGGTCGGCGGCCACGACATCAAGATCGGCCGCGGCGGCATCCGGGAGATCGAGTTCTTCGTCCAGACGCAGCAGCTCGTCTTCGGCGGCCGCAAGCCCGCCCTGCGGGGCCGCCGGACCGTCGCGATGCTCGGCGAGCTCGTCGCCGAGGGCTGGATCGACGGGCGGGCCCGGGACGAGCTCGCCGCGGCCTACGCCTTCCTGCGCACCCTCGAGCACCGGATCCAGATGATCCGGGACGAGCAGACCCAGCGCCTGCCCACCGGGACCGAGGCGCTGACCGCGCTCGCCCTGTTCGCGGGCTTCCCCGACCTGCCGGCCTTCGAGGCGGCCCTGCTCCACCATGCCGGGCGGGTCCAGGCGCACTACGCCCTGCTGTTCGAGGCGGAGCCGGAGGCCGGCGCGGACGGGGCCGCCCTGGTCTTCGGCGAGAGCGAGCCGGATCCCGAGACCCTGGCGCGGCTCGGCGCCTTCGGGTTCCGGGACCCGCGCCTGGCCTGGGAGACCGTGCAGGGCTGGCATCTCGGCCGCCGCCCGGCCCTGCGGACCGGCCGGGCCCGGGAGATCCTCGCCGAGATGCTCCCGGCGCTGCTGCGCGCGCTCGGCGGGACCGCCGACCCCGACGCGGCGCTCCTCGCCCTCGACCGGGCCTTCGCGCGCATGCCCGCGGTGGCCGAACTCCTCGCCATCCTGCGCTCGCACGAGCGCCTGCGCCTGCTGTTCGCCGACATCCTGGGGACGGCGCCCCGCCTCGCCGACACGGTCGGCCTGAGCCCGCACGTCCTCGACACCGTGCTCGACGCCGATTTCGTGACGCCGACCACGGATCCGGGAGAGGTCCGCGCGCAGTACCGGGCGCTCCTGGGCCAGCCGGCGAGCCACGAGGAGAGCCTCGACCGCTGCCGGGACGCCACGCGGCAGATGGCCTTCGTCACCGGCGCCCGCCTGCTGTCGGGCATCCTCACCCCGCGCCAGGCCGGGGAAGCCTACGCGGCGATCGCCGAGGCGACGGTCGCGCTGAGCCTGGAGGCGGAGGAGCGCCGGTTCGCCCTGGACCACGGCGCGGTGCCGGCGGGGCGCTGCTGCGTCCTGGCGCTGGGCCGCCTCGGATCCCGGCAGCTCAGCGCCGAATCCGACCTCGACCTCGTGTTCCTGTACGATTTCGACCCGGAGAACCGCACCAGCGACGGACGGCGCCCCCTCGACGCCGTGGTCGCCTACAACCGGCTGGCGCAGCGCGTGTTCGCGGCGCTCACCACGGCCACGCGGCGCGGCCGGCTCTACGCCGTCGACCTGCGGCTGCGGCCCTACGGCAGCCACAGCCCGCCGGCCGTGCAGCTCAGCGGCTTCGCGGCCTATCACGGCGGCGAGGCGGAGCTCTGGGAGCACATGGCGCTCGCCCGCGCCCGGGTCGTCGCCGGCGACGCCACCCTGGCGGCCGACGTCACGGCCGCGATCGCCGGGATCCTCCGGCAGCCGCGCGAGACCGCCGCCGTCTGCGCCGAGGCGGGCGCGATGCGGGCCCTGGTCGCGCGGGAGCGGGGCCATGCCGGCCCCTACGACCTGAAGCTCGCCCCCGGCGCGCTGTTCGACCTCGACTTCCTCGCCCAGGCCATCGTGCTGAGCCAGGCCCATGACTGGCCCGGCTGCATCGGCCTCGGCGCGGAGGCGCTGTTCCGGGCGGCGACGGCGCGCGGCCTCCTGCCCGCGGCGGCGGGCGAGGCCCTCGCCGAGACCTACGGGTTCCTCGACGCCGTCTACCAGTGGCAGCGGCTCGTGATGGCCGATCCCGCCGCCGAGCCGTCCGAGACCGCGTCCCGGCAGATCGCTAAGGCCGTGGGCCTCCCCGACGCGCGCGGCCTCGCGGCGGAGCTGCGCCGCCACCGCCGCCGGAGCCAGGCCCTGCTGGCGCGGATCCGGCGGACGGTGCGGCTGCCGTCGCGGATGCCGGCCGCCGCGCGGGAGCCCCCGGAGCGCCCATGAGGTGGCGCTCCGGCCGGAGGCCGTCGACAATCCCCCGCCGGTCGGGCATTCAGGGCGGTCTTGGGAGGCACCATGACGGGCGCGGCGACGATCTCGGGGCCGGAGCGTGAGCGGATCGCCGCGGCGCTCGCCGAGATCGCCTGCGCGGCGGGGGAGATCCTGCGCCGCTACCACCGGGGCCCCTGCCCTCACGCCCTGAAGCCGGACGGCTCCCCCTCCAGTGCCGCCGACGTCGAGGCCGAGGACCTGATCGTCGAGGCCCTCGCCGGGCGCTTCCCGGGAATCGCGGTCGTGGCCGAGGAGCGCGCCCAGGGCGACGCGACCCGCCCGGCCGACCTCTTCTTCCTCGTCGACCCCCTGGACGGCACCCGCGACTTCCTCGCCGGGACGCCGGACTACTCGGTCAACATCGCGCTCGTGTCCGGCGCCCGCCCGGTGGCGGCCGCCCTCGCGGCCCCCGGCTTCGGCCGGGTCTGGTGGGCCGGCCCCGCGACCCTGGAGGGTCCCGTGGTCGCGGGCCGGCCGGGGGCCGGGCGGCCGGTCCGCGCGCGGCCGGTGCCGGTGGCGGGCCTCGTCGCCCTGGGCAGCCGGCGGCACGGCGATCCCGAGACCGCCACCTGCCTCGCCGCGCTGCCGGTCGCGGAGACGCGCCAGGTCGGGTCCGCCCTGAAGTTCGCGCTGATCGCCGCCGGCGAGGCGGACATCTACGTCCGCTGCGGCCCGACCATGGAATGGGATACGGCCGCGGGCGACCACATCGTCGCGGCGGCGGGGGGCCGGGTGGTGGTGCCGGGCGGCGGCCCGATCCGCTACGGCCAGCACGGGCCCGATCACCGCAACGGTCCCTTCGCGGCCCTCGGGGACCCGACCCTGGCCCCGCGGCTCGCCCTGCCGGCCCGCGCGGCCGGCCGGCCGGCGGCGCCGCTCAGCGCGGCGCGTCCGTAGGCGGGGCGTCGGGCGGGACATCCTGCAGACGGCTCACGGCCGGCCAGGCCGCCTCCGCCTGGCGGGCCAGGTCGGGCTCCGCCAGGAACCGGGCGCGGCGCCCGGCATCCCGGAACAGGTACAGGCGCTCGCCGATCACCGCGAAGACCAGGGGATCGGCGTCCACCAGCCGGCCCTCCAGGATCCCGGCGGCGTCGTAGCCCCCGAGGCGCGGGGCGTAGGCGGGCGGATCGTCCCGGAAGGCCGCGCGGTTGGCGCCGCTGGAGAAGCGCCAGACCTGGCCGCCCCAGGACAGCTCGAACCGGGCCAGACCGGCCTGCGGCCCGCCCTCCAGGAAGTAGCTGACCGGATCGAAGCCGTTGAGCGTCAGCAGCTCGATCCGGGTCCGGGCCGGCAGGCCCTCCTCCGCCGCGGCGCGGCCGGGGGCGAGCCCCGGCAGGGCCGCCAGCGCGGCGGACAGCCCGGCCGCCCGCGCGAGCGTGAGCGCCGCCTTCGGGATGATCGCGCCCGACCGTCCGAACGCGGGGAGCGCGCGGGCTGCGGGGTCAGGACGCGTTAACCACATCTTGCGGATTCCCTCAGAAGCTGGTCCGACTCATCCGCCCGGCGCGGCCTCTGCCGGCCCGGCGGGACAGAGCGGCACAGGTCCGTCGCACGAACGGTTAATCGAACCGGGCGAGGAGGCAACGATGACGGCACGAGACGATCGCGGCACCGATCGCGGCACCGATCGCCGCACCCTCCTGCGCGCGGGCCTCGGCCTGGCGCTGGGTGCGCCCCTCGGCGCGTCCCTCGCTGGGCTCGGCACGGCGGGAGCGGCCCGGGCGGCCGGCGAGGATCTCGACACGCCCGAGACCTTCCGCCCCGGCGAGATCGTGGAATCCGGCCACCGGTTCTTCGGCACGGTGTCGCGCGGCCTCGCGCTCACCGTCGAGGAGGCGGGCCGGCGCTGGGGCGAGCCCAACGGCTACATCCTCGGCCAGGAGGGCGGCGGCGCCGTGGTGGCGGGCGTCCGCTACGGCGAGGGCACCCTCTACACCCGCAACGCCGGCCAGCGACGCATCTACTGGCAGGGCCCGTCCGTCGGCTTCGATGTCGGCGGCGACGGCGCCCGCACCATGATGCTGGTCTACAACCTGCCCAACGTGCGCGACCTGTACCGCCGCTTCGCCGGCGTCGACGGCTCGGCCTACCTGGTGGGCGGCTTCGGGATGACCGCGGTGGTCAACGACCGGGTCATCGTCGTGCCGATCCGCAGCGGCGTCGGCGCCCGCCTCGGGATCAATGTCGGCTATCTGAAGTTCACCCGTGAGCCCACTTGGAACCCTTTCTGATCCGGCCTGATCGGGCACGGGATCGGAACGCGTTCTGATTGACCGGCGCCGCGGGATTTCACCCTCGCGGCCAACCTGGGCTAGAGTG
This sequence comes from Methylobacterium sp. PvP105, assembly GCF_017876975.1. Taxonomy (NCBI): domain Bacteria; kingdom Pseudomonadati; phylum Pseudomonadota; class Alphaproteobacteria; order Hyphomicrobiales; family Methylobacteriaceae; genus Methylobacterium; species Methylobacterium sp. PvP105. The sequence continues at coordinate 5,476,627 of NZ_JAGIPA010000001.1, forward strand.
AAGGCGGGTCGGGTTTTCCGGCCGGATGCGCGGGCTGCACCCTCGTGATCGAAACGGTGATGATCTTCGCGCTGGGCTTCCTGGCGGCGAGCCTGTGCGGCCTGCTGCTGCTGCCGGCCCTCAACACGCGCGCCGCGCGCCTGGAGCGGCGCCGGGCCGAGGCGCGCCTGCCCCTGTCCCCGGCCGAGATCGCCGCGGAGCGCGACTTCCTGCGCGCGCAGTTCGCCGTGCAGCAGCGCCGCCTGGAGCGCCGGGTCGAGACCGTCGAGGCGCGGCGGCAGGCCGACATGGCGGCGATCGGGGCCGGGACGATGCGGGTCGCCGCCCTCGCGCGCGACGTCGCCGCCCGCGACGCCGAGATCGCCCAGGCCCAGGCCAAGACCCGGGAACTCGAGACCGAGCTGGCGCTCGCCCGCGACGACGGGAGCGCGAGCCTCGCCACCCTCCAGGCCCTCGAGGACGCCCATGCCGACCTGCTCGACAGCCTCCTGGCACTCCGGCAGGGCCCGGCCCCGGCGCCCGACGCCGCCGCGCTGGCGGCCGAGCGCGACGACCTGCGCGCGAGCCTGAAGGCGGCCGAGGAGGCCCTGGCCCTGACCCTGGCCGACCGGCAGAGCGACCGGGCCGGAAGCCCGCCGCCGGACCGGCAGGCCGGCATCGAGCGCGAGAACGCCGATCTCCGGCGGCGAATCGTCGAGGTCGCCGACGCCCTCACGGCCCCGGGCCGGATGCCCCGGACCGCGTCGGCGATGCCGCAACCCGAGCGGGTCTGAGCGGATCCGCCCCCGGAACGGGGGTTTGGCTACCGGAACGCAACCGAAAACCTGCGATGACTGCCTTGTTTCGACCACGCAAAGGCATCATCGCATCGCCGACGCGTCCTGCATTCACAACTTCGACAGATGGTACGGATACCCATGCGCCTGAAGCCGATCGCCCTCGCCGTCGCGGCGGCCCTTGCCCTGACGCTGCCGGCAGCGGCGCAGCAGACGAAGCGCGGCAATGAGACCCTGAAGAAGTACTGCACCGGCGACTACCTGACCTACTGCGGCAACCTGGCCCCCGACGATCCGGCCACCGATGCCTGCTTCCAGAAGAACTGGAAGAAGCTCAGCGAGAACTGCCGCCGGGCGATCGACGCCTACGAGGCCGAGCAGCAGCAGAACACCCCCGCCAAGAATCGGCAGGGCTCGCAGGGCGGCAAGGAGCGGCGGGGCTGACGCCTCCCGACCGTCGCGGTCCGGGAACCGGCGCCCGGCCGCACGCCGCGACCGGGCTGTAGCGGGCGGGCGCTCGCGCCGGGACGCGGCAACGGCTAAGGTAGCGCTCCCGCCGGCCCTCGCGTGCCGGTGCCGAGCCCGCCGGACCCTCGCGCGATGTTGTCGAAACCCGCCCTGAAACTCCTGGCCGTGTCCGGCCTCGTGGCCCTGGCGGCTTCCGCTTGCGGGCGGCGGGGCGCGCTGGAGCCGCCGCAGACGGCGGCCCCCGCGGCAGCAGCGGCCGGCGCACAGCCGAGTGCGGACGCGCCGACCGGACGGCGGACGTTGCCGGTCTCGGTCGGGCTCGGCGGCGGCGCCCCCGAGCCGGATCCGGCCTCGGTGCGCGCCGGCGACGAGCTCTCCGCGGCGGCGGTGCCGCCGGGCGGCACCGATGCGCCGGTGGAGACCAGCCGCGGGGCGCGCCGCGGCTACCGCGTGCCCAAGGAGCCTTTCATTCTGGATCCGCTGCTGTAGAGGGCGGAGGCCGGCACCTCGTCGCGGTGCCGCGCGCCCGGTGACCTGGTCGGACCCGGTCGGCGGCGCGCCCGCCGCGGCCCGCGGCGGGGTGTTTCACGGGAAACAGCCCGCGCTCCGGCGCGGACGAGACACGGCGACGAGACACGGCCGAGATGCACCACTTCCACTATCGCGACGGCCGCCTGCACGCCGAGGAGGTCGACCTGACCGGCCTCGCCGCGGAGGTCGGCACACCGTTCTACTGCTACAGCACCGCCACGCTGGAGCGGCACTACCGCGTGTTCGCGGAGGCGTTCGCGGCCGACGACGCGCTGGTCTGCTTCGCCATGAAGGCGAACTCGAACCAGGCCGTCCTGCGGACCCTCGCGGCCCGGGGCGCCGGGATGGATATCGTCTCCGGCGGCGAGCTGCAGCGGGCGCTGGCCGCCGGCGTGGATCCCGGGAAGATCGTGTTCTCGGGAGTGGGCAAGAGCCGCGCCGAGATGGAGGCCGCGCTGACGGCCGGCATCTTCTGCTTCAACGTCGAGAGCGAGCCGGAGCTCGCGGTCCTGTCCGAGGTGGCCGTGGGTCTCGGCCTCCGGGCGCCCGTCTCGGTCCGGGTGAACCCCGACGTGGATGCCGGCACGCACGCCAAGATCTCCACCGGCAAGTACGAGAACAAGTTCGGCGTCCCGATCACCCGGGCTCCGGCGGTCTACGCCGCCGCGGCCGCCCTGCCGGGGATCGCGGTGCACGGCGTCGACATGCATATCGGCAGCCAGATCACCGATCTGGCGCCCTTCGCCGACGCGGCCCGGCTGCTGGCCGGCCTCGCCCGGGAGCTGCTGGCGGCCGGCCATCCCCTGCGCCACATCGACTTCGGCGGCGGGCTCGGGATCCCCTACCGCGACGACAACGCGCCGCCGCCGGACCCGGCGGCGCTAGCCGCGACCCTGCGGCCGCATTTCGCTCCCCTCGGCCTGCGGCCGGTCTTCGAGATCGGCCGGATGATCGTCGGCAATGCCGGGATCCTGCTGACGCGGGTGCTCTACGTGAAGCACAGCGAGGGGCGGACCTTCGTGATCGTCGACGCGGCGATGAACGACCTGATCCGCCCGACCCTGTACGAGGCCTATCACGGCCTGCGACCGGTCATCGAGCCGGGCCCCGAGACGCCGCGCCTCGTCGCCGACGTGGTCGGCCCGGTCTGCGAGAGCGGCGACTATCTCGCGCTCAACCGCGAGATGCCGGAGGTGAGGCCCGGCGACCTGATCGCCGTGATGAGCGCCGGCGCCTACGGGGCGGTGCAGTCCTGCACCTACAACACCCGGCCGCTGGTGCCGGAGGTTCTGGTGCGGGGCGACCGGGCGGCGGTGGTCCGTCCGCGCCTCGACGTCGACGCGCTGATCGCCCTCGACCGGGTGCCGGACTGGCTGGCGTGAGCCGCGCTCCGGCGGGCGCCGCCTCCGCGCCGGCCCCGGGACCCGACGGGCCGCTGCCGCTGTCGGTCTTCATCATCGCCCACAACGAGGTCGACCGGATCGGCGCGACGATCCGGGCGGTGCGCGGCCTGACCGACGACCTCGTGGTGGTCGATTCGGGCTCCACGGACGGCACGCAGGCGCTGGCGGCGTCGCTGGGCGCGCGGGTGTTGCACAATCCCTGGCCGGGCTACGGCCCGCAGAAGCGCTTCGCCGAGGAGCAGTGCCGGCACGTCTGGCTCCTGAACCTCGACGCCGACGAGGTGGTCCCGCCGGAACTGGTCCGGGAGATCCGGGGCCTCTGGGCCGCGGGCGAGCCGCGCCGGCCGGCGTGGCGGATCGGCATCGCGGAGATCTTCCCCGGCGAGGGCCGGCCGCACCCGCTCGCCTACACGCTGACGCCGGTCCGGCTCTACCGGAAGGACCGGGGCCGCTACGCCGCCTCGCCGGTCCACGACCGGGTGGCGCTGGAACCGGGTGTGAGTCCAGGGCGGCTCAGGGGCGTGATCCACCATTTCTCGGTGCGCTCGCTCGGCGACCAGCTCGACAAGCTGAACCGTTACTCCGACCAGCAGGCGGACGACCTGGAAGCGCGGGGCGTGGTGATTCCGACCTGGCGGGTGTTCGTCGAGCTGCCGGGCAATTTCCTGAAGGCCTATCTCGGCCGCCGCCATTTCGTGCGCGGCACCTACGGCTTCCTGACGGCGATGAACTACGCGATCTCGCGGCATCTGCGCGTCGCCAAGCACGTCGAGCGCCGCCGCGTGGCCGCTGCCCGCCAGGATCGGGTTGACCCGCCGGATCCGACCTTCTAGAGCCAGAGCGCCGGAGACGTGGCCGAGCGGCTGAAGGCACTCGTTTGCTAAATGAGCATACCCAGAAATGGGTATCGAGGGTTCGAATCCCTCCGTCTCCGCCACCTATGCATCGCCGCGAAAAGCGCAGCGATTACAACGGCCCGGCGGCATCTACGATCCACGAAGTACCGCAAAAGTACCACAGATTCCTGGGCACCGCGTACCACGGCCGCCGCGCGAATCCACAGGATCGGGCACCCTGTCCTTGCCGGCGCCGGTTGAAAGCCTGGACGCAAACGTATCGCAGGTTAGACCGTAAGGCGCTTAGCGCCTCACATGCGATACGTTTCGGGCGGTGGTGGTGCCCCGGGAACGAGTTGAACGTCCCTCTCCGCGTTTTCAGCGCGGCGCTATCACCGAGTCAGCTGCCGGCGCTCGGGGCGAGTGTCCCACCGGCGCGGCGATTCGGACAGGGCGGTGGGGTCGATCCCAAATGGAACTCACCGTGGACAGTCCCATGTCGGCTCTAACCCGCTACCTCCTCCTCATCCTGTTGGTGCTGGCACCGGGATCGGCGCTCGCCGAGGAAGGATGCCCGGCGGGTCAGCTCAAGGGCTTGAACGAGACCTGCACCAAGCTGTCCGAGCGCACCAAGCTGCCACTGGATGAGACGAAGCCGATGCGGTTCGAGGCCGTGCAGGTCAGCATGATGATGATCCATGTCCAAGCGACAGGGACGATCACAGAGGACACGCCGGCCGAGTTTGAGCGGTTCCTCAAGAGCGACGAAGCCAGCTACTCCAAGGATCTCCACCTCCATTCGCTAGGGGGGAACCTTATGGCGGGCCTGCGGCTCGGTGAGATGATCCGCAAGGCTGGCATGAACACGATGGTCGGGCGATCCATTCCGCTGGAGGGCATCACGAACATCTTCTCGTATGATAGCGCGACCTGCGCCTCTGCCTGCGCATACGCGTTCCTGGGAGGGGTCACGCGCGATTACGGCGATCGCGACTTTTTCGGCCTCCACCGCTTCGGGGTGGACGGGAAGGCCATCTCGGGTGACGACGCTCAGGTCATCAGCAGCATCATCTCCGCGTACATCCAGCGAATGGGGATCGACCAAGCCGTACTGCGGGCGGCCGCGTCAGCCCCCTTCGAGAACGGGGTCTACCGGCTGCCGGTCGCCCTGGCCAAACGCATGCGGGTCATCAGCGGGCAGAGCGGCGAGACCACGTTTAACGTCGAAGACGTGGACGGCCGGACCGTCATCCGGTTCGAATTCAACAAGCGAGAGCGGCGCTATGCCGGTTCGCTCATGTGCGACGAAGGATCGAAGTTCCTTACCATAATGGACGTGGACGATGTCATTCCGCAGTCTTTGCGGCAGGCCAGCAATTTTCCCGCGAGGTTCATCGACGGCGCAGGGCGGACCCTCAACGGTCTAGTCAGCTACTTCAAGAACCCGAAGCTTGGATTTTTGATCTTCTCGATCCCGGACCTGACCAAGCAGTCCTTCGCCGGCGAAGGCCTGAAGCTCGATGACATAGCCAACCCGGCGATAGACCGTAGGGCAAAAGGGAAGGTAGGCGCGACGCCAGAGATGATCGCCCTGATGAACTGGGTAGGCGACGTTCAGCAGTTCTCCTTCCAAATCTCCGCTGCGAACTCTGTTAATACCGTTCCTCTCGTTCTCAGGGATTGCAAGCGGCCGAAGTGAGGTAGGGGCTCTTTCGGCGCATGTTGCCTAGGAACCTTTTTAAGGCAATTCCGGACTTTGCCTTAAAAACGTTTCAGAGCCCGTCGAGCGCGTCGAGATCCTCGGCCGGCACCGGGGCCGGATCCCGCGGGGGCGCTTTCATCGGGTGCCGCTGGTTGTAGTCCTCGACCGCCTTCAGCCAGGCCTTCTGGTCAGCGAGGTGCATCCCGCGGTGGGCCTCGACGAACGTGCCCCGGGAGTCGGAGACGAGCTCGGCCAAGCCCTTGAGGCGACCGAACTCGTCGGGGAACCGGGTGAACCAGACGTCCGGGATCGCGGCCCCCTTCTCGCATAGGCGGCCGACGTGGGAGGCGATGAGGTGCGCGACCCGCTCGGCGTGCCGGATCCGGGCTGCCTCGCGCCGCCCGGCGCCCCGGGCGCTCTTCTCGCGGATGCCCTCGGCGTCGAGCCGGCGGTACTGGCCGTTGCCCATGCGCTCGAAAAGGGGATCCCGGCGGGCCATCCTGAAGGCCTGGGCCTCGGGCGTGCCCTCCTCGACCAGGATCGCCAGGCGCAGGCCCCACCCCACCAGGTTTCCGATGGCATCGTGGAGGAACGCCCCCCGCCAGTCGCGGCCGTGGCCGAAGAACCCCGCATCCCGGGCCCGCACCTCTTCGTGGGCGGGCACGAGCTCGTCGATCGCCAGGACCTCCCGGTCGCCCCACATGGCCGTCAGGCGGGCCTGGAACCCGGCGAGCAGCCGGTAGTCGCGGGCCTCCCCGTACGTCGGGGACCGGATGGCGGTCACCAGGGCGGACTCGGGCGTGGCGTCCTTCAGGTGCCGGTAGTCCGGACGCTCGCGGCGGTTCCAGTGCGGCATGGTCCACTCCCTCAGTTGTAGGCCGACCACACGGCCGGGACCCCCGTATTCATGCGTGCTTGTCTGGGCGGCGGAACGGACTCAGAATCCGGGGCATGCCAGACGATTGGACAGACGATTTGCGATCCGCCGCCAAGCGCCTGGACGCGCTCCGGGGGCGGTCCTCGACTGTCGAGCGCGCCTCCCCGCGCGATGCGGTCATCGTGCGCCGCCCCGGCGTTATGGGAGGCGCCGCCTGCTTCCGGGGCACCCGCGTCAACGTCGAGACCCTGTTCGTGAACCTGGTCGCGGACGACCTGGACACCATCGTGGACGAGAGCTTCCCCACGCTGGACCGGGACGACTGCATCGCCGCCCTGGAGCGGGGGGCCGTCCTCGTCGCTGAGGCTGGACTGCTGACGCGCGAGGAGGCGCAGCTGCTGTTCGGCCTGCTGGGGAGTAAGTGGCACGTCTCCCTGGACGGATTCCTCGACGAGTACCCGGAGGTCAGCCGGGACCGCTGCGTCGCGGCGCTGCGATACGCCGGGGCCGCCCTCGCCGCCGAGGCGGAGTTCGAGCAACAGGCGGACCGCCTCGACGCGGCCGCCGCGCTCGCCGTGCGGATCCTCAGACGGACCGGCCAGGGCGGCGATTTCGCGATAGCGCTCTGCTCCGAGGCTGAGACGGAGGCGGACGTATATCGCTGGCTCGCTGGCTACCTCCTCGGCGGAGATGCCCTGGCCCGGGCCGCCCGCGGGGAAGAGCCCTGAATGCCTAACCGCGAGCACACGCTGATCCGCCTCCTGCGCGAGCGGGGGCACCACCTCACCGACCCGAATCTGTGGGCCCGCGCCAGGGCGGAGGCCCTCGCCACGGAGACCGGCATGCCCGACGACGAGTACCCCCCCGAGTCGATCCGCGTCCTCGCCGGCCTGGAGCCCCGAAAGCCGGGCGTCCTGATCGGCATCGAGGACTGCTACCCCTTCGAGGACGGCCCCGGCAGCGGCACCCGCGTCGAGCTCAGCGTGAGCGTGCTCGTCGGGACGGAGCGGTCCACGGTCATCGTAGCCGACCCGCTGACCGGGCGCGCTCTGGTCCGCGAGCTCGTCCATCACGGCCGGGGGGCCGACGTCGCCGCGGCCGCCGTCGAGGCCGCGATCCGGGCCAGCCTGCCGAGCGACCCAGGCGGCGTGCCCGGGGGATCCAGTGAAGCGCTTGGCGAGCCGCGCGAGTAGGGCGGCCGAGGGGGCGGGGCGGGTCACTGCACGATCTCCCAGCTGTCGCTCTCGACCCAGGCCTGCCCGAGCGTCGGGTCGTCGATGATGTCTCCGGCGCGGTGCCAGGCGTCCGACCCCGGCACGATCTCGATGAGGCTGCCGGCGACGATCTGGTAGAGCGTCCCCGTGCAGCACTCCGGGCACCGCGTGGTCGCGCCATTCCGCATGGCCTTCATCGCTTCGAGGATCGTCATCCCTGCCTCCTCATCGCCCGGGCCGCCCGCCTGCAGAGATCCCGGCACTCGGGGTTGCCCTCGATCCGATCGAGGCAGCCCCGCTCGCAGCGCGCGTAGGCGGCCAACATGCGGGCGAACGCCGGCTCGACGGGCTCGCCCGGCAGGTAGCGGGAGACAGCCTCGCGGATCGCGGCCGGCGCCGTGGCGGCTGGGCGGCTCATGTCTTGGGCGCCCGGACCCGGAACGTGCCGACCACGCCCTCGGACCGATCGATCACGCCGGCGTTCGCCTGATAGACGGCGATCGCCTCGTCCTGCGTGACCCCGCCGGGCCGGGTCAGCACAACGTCGGGACGGTCGTCGCGGTAGACGATCGCGGCCTCCCACAGCCACTTCGGATCCGGGTGCAGCAGCTCGAAGCGATCCAGCCGCTCCTTGGCGACCCGGTGCGCCTCGAAGGCCGCCTTCATCGCCTCGGCCGACTCGGGCGTTGGCGCCCGCGTGGCGACGTCGACAGTCGCGTACTTGCGGGCGTACTGGATCTCCGAGAACGCTTGGTCGAGCAGCGCCTGCAGGCCCCGGCGCGCCAGGGCGACCAGGTCGAACTCAGTGGGCTCGATGGTCATCGCTCGCGCCTCTCGAATCCGGCGTCCTTCAGCCCCTGGAGCATCCGCCCCGGGATGGCGTCGAGATCGACGGTCTCCGACGCCCAGGCGATGGCGGACTGGACGGCGTCGACGTCGGGCATCCCCCGCAGCTTGGCGACCCGCTCCGCGTCGGCAGCGGCCGCCAGCTCGTCGGCAAGCATCCCGTCGAAGAAATCCCGCTCGGCCTGGGACAGAGCGGCGACCTTGTGCGCTAGCTCAGCGACCTGCTCGATTTTCATGGGGCTTGCCTCGAATGGTCGGCCATGACCGGAGCGCCCCGGTCATGGCCTTCAATGCGGCGGTCGCTGCCGGACGACACTGCGGGGACCGTCAAAACCCTCACCGGCATCCCCCGGTGCTGATGCCCCTCCCACACGGCTAGAGAAGGAGTGACGTGCCCCTCTGACCGTCCGGGACCTGAGTGATCCCGGCTCGTCGCCGCGGGCCGCACACAGGTTCCCACTCCCCGCGGATTCGCACAGAGGCAGAACGGCCACAGAACATGCTGTTCCGACACGCCCGGACGCTGGCCTGCTCGCCAAGCCCGCCAGGGCGGTCCATGTTCGGGTCGTGCACAACCCCTCGCCCGTCGAGGATTAACCTGGCTGCCCCCCTCTTGCTCGGGGCGACCCTGAGACCCGTTCCTCTCTCCGGAGGGGATGACACCCGGATTATCCCGGCCCATGCGGGAAACGTCCGGCCTCGCATCGTCGCGAGGATTACACGCCCTCCACCGCGTATGCGGCGGCAAGGCCTACACCAGTCCCGCCGAACAGGCGGCTATACCAAGGGAAGCCTCGGGAAACCGGGTCCTCCTTTGTATTGGGACGCCTGTTACTTTTGGGTGACGAACCCCGGGTCTGATCACCCAAAAGTAACAGCCACCCATCGCCCAGGGATTTCTCAACCAAGACTACAGCCGCCCGTTGCGGGCGGATTCCTCCTCGGGCAGAATCCTCCCCATGAGCACGCTCCTGAAACCGAAACGCGCCCCCTCCGCCGCCTGAGCTTTCCGCTCGGCGACCGCGCGTCCCCGTTTCAGTGAGCATCCCCCATGTCCGAGTCCCATCCCCGCGCGCGAGAAGCCGTGCGCAAGCACCGCGAGCTGTTCGAGAAGGGGCGCTGGCCGTCCGAGGGAACGATCCCCTCGACGCTGGAGGTCCTGTCCGGGGCCGAAATGGTCGGCGGCGACGTCTACGCCGACGCCCGAGCCGTCCTCGGGCCGCTCAACGAGGACGACAGCCCCCACAAGATGCCGCCGAAGGTCGCGCTGGGGATCCAGGGCGTGCTGGGCAAGCCTACGACCGGGGCGATCCGGTGGCTCCAGGACGAGATCGGCGCCGTGATGTCCATGTGGGACAGCGACAAGAGCGGCCCCAGAGTGCTGTCGGAGACGATGCGCCTGCTGGAGGACCTGCACGACCGGTGCGCGATCTGGCTCGCGGCGATCGGCAGCGCGGAGGCGAACCGCCGCTGCGCGATGCTGTGCGTCGAGCATTTCGGCCACAGACCCATCAGCGGCTACGTCGACGTCATCACATGGGGGCTCGCCCGGTCCGCGATCGACTACCTGGCCACCGCCGCGGCGCTCGACCGGTTCGACGAGGACGACGTGGACACGGGCGTCTACCTTCCCGAATCCCGCCACGTGCAGATCGAGTCGAGCGGCCCTCTCGTCCGTGGATTCGTCCACGTCCTCGGCCTCGTCCAGGACGTGCTCGACGAGCCCCCGGCCCCGCCGGAAGCTCCGGTCGACGACCTGTCGGTGCTCGCGCAGCTGGTCCAGGAGGACCGCGCCGAGGTCGCCCGGAACGCCGAGCCCGAGCCCAAGGCGCCCGAGGATGGGCAGACGTACGCGGGCGATGGGGACGCGCGCAACCCTCGGAAGGTGATCCTGGTCGGCGATGTCAGCCATGTCCAGAAGGTCGGCAAGAACGAGAACGATCCCATCAAGCAAGCCGTGTCGATCATTAACCGGGAGCTCATCTTGGCCATGCCGCCGGAGGACCTGGCGGCTGCCAGGGCCGAGCTCGTGGCGGACTGTCCCCACGGGCACGCAATCATCGACCGGCTGCTCCGGCCCCTGGCTGGCCAGGATGCCGTCAAGAATCCGCCCGTGCTCCTCGTCGGGGAGCCCGGGTCCGGGAAGACGCGCCTCGCCCGCCGCTACGGCCAGGTCCTGCGCCTCGATCCGTCGCTCTACTCGATGGGCGGATCCATGGACGCCATGACCGTCTCGGGGGTGGCGCGGGGCTGGTCGAGCGGAGGGTTCAGCGCCCCCGTGCGCGAGCTGATCCGGACCGGGATCGCGAACCCTCTCATTGTAATGGACGAAGTCGACAAGATGGCTACGTCTCGACAGAACGGCAACGCGGCCGATGCCCTGATCAATCAAATCGGCGTAGAGACCGCCGCCCGATACAAGGACATCTACCTACAGGCTGACGTGAATATCTCACACATCCAATGGATCCTCACGGCGAATACGTTAGATACTGTCCCGCGCCCGCTTCTCGATCGCTGCCTCATCCTGCGGATGCCAGACCCGGAGCCTGAGCACCTGCGCCCGCTGGCGGCCTCGATCCTCACGGATGTCCGCCTCGACCGCGGCCTCGACGAGCAATGGGTGCCGCCGTTCGAGTGGTGGGAATGGGAGGCCCTCGAAGCGAACTGGGCCAATGGCGGCAGCCTGCGCGCCCTGCGCCGCCTCGTCGAGGCCGTCCTCGATGCCCGCGAAGCCGGCCCCCGGCAGTGACCCCCTCAGCGATGGAGACCGTCATGAACACCGCGATCCACGCCGAGGCGATGGGATACCTTACGCAGGCCCTGGGCGAAGGCGCCGCCGGAATCACCGTCGCCGCGATCGACACGACCGGGGCCGGCCCCCGCGTCCGGTGGGACATCCCCCGGCTGTCGCGGCCCCGCACTGGCCACGCAGGGGCCCCGGACAGGGCCCATGTCGCCGAGCTCGTCAGCCGCATGATGGCCCTGCGCTGGCAGGGCAGCCAGCAGCCGCGCGAGGTCCCGGCCGAGAGCTACCTTCAGCTGCACGCGGACTACCCCGCGGTGTTCACCGAGACCCTGGAAACGGGCTCGGGATGGCACTGGCTGCTCGCCGCCGCGGCAGAGTCGATCTTGGAGGGCGGCGTTCCGGAAGGCCACCGGACATGCCAGGTCAAGGAGAAGTTCGGGACCCTGCGCTGGTACGTCCGGGGTAGCACGCCCCAGAGCATGCTGGAGACGATCGCGACCGCGGAATGGGTGTCCGGGGCGGTCTGCGAGGTCTGCGGCGCGCCTGGGTCCATCCGGACCGGTGGGTGGATCCGGACGCTGTGCGATGCCCACGCCGATCGCAAGCGGCGTTGAGGCCTACCGCAACCTGACCCGTCGGCTCTGGAGCATCCGCGTCGCCGGCCGAGTCGTCGGGCACGCCCAGTCCGTCGCCCTGGTCGGCGTGACGCTCCGGGCCTCCGAGGCGGCCCGCCTGCGCTGCCTGCGGACCGGCGCCCGGGACGTCCACGCGGTGGCTCGGGGCCTCCCCCTCGTCGGCGTTCCCCGGCCGGGCGGCGCCGTCCGCTTCTGCTACCGCCTCAGCCAGCCGGGATTCCGGCTCGCAGATGGCACCCCCATCAGCAGCGCGGCCGCCGTCTGGCTCGAACCGGACGGCACCGCCTGGTGCCTAGCCCCTCAAGTGGAGTGACTATCATGCGTATCCTCGCCCTCGCCGCCGCCATCGCCTCCTCTGGCCCGCTCCCCGCACCCGGAATGTTCTGCCCGGTCGGAGGGGAGGGCTACGGGCCGATCTTCGTCGGCCCTGGCCCGCGCGACATCGGCATCGACGGCATGGATTGCCACGACGCGCGGCTCGTCCAGGGCAAGCTCAGGGCGACCTGCTTCACGAACTCCGTGACCGACCACGGGGGGGCGTACCCGCTCGACCTGGAGGTCCTTTCGAACGGCGACATGGCGCGCTTCGGCGTCCTGTTCCGGCGCGTTCCCCGGCCCGGCATGTGCCCCGCGGGCTGACGTGCGCCCGTGTGCGTACGGTGTGCGCCACCTGTGCGCCCTGCGCATACCCTAGGCTATACTTCCCGGATTACTGCTATCTGGACGCGCTTTAGCACCCGGTTATAGCATCCGGCATATTTCAGGATTTGCGTTACACGGGGTCAGGCGGGCTTCACGACCGGCATCGAGGACGCGTCATAATAATCCATGATCGCTAGAACGCCGTGACCGCCGCACCGGTTATCGATCAACGTCCTACCGTCCGGACTCATAACCAGTAGCTGACGGTGGCGGCGAGGCAGACGGCGGCGAGATAGTTGGTCGCCAAACGGTCGTAGCGGGTGGCGATGCGGCGGAAGTCCTTGAGGCGGCCGAACATGCGCTCGATGGCGTTGCGCCCGCGATAGAGCACGGGGGAGAAGCACGGCTTCCAGCGGCGGTTGATCTTGGGCGGGATGTTGGGTGCGGCCCCAGCCGCCTCGATCTGCCGCCGAATGGCGTCGCTGTCGTAGCCCTTGTCCGCCAGCACGATGCGGCAGGCGGGCAAGCGTTCGAGCAGCAGCGCGCCTGCCTTGCAGTCGGCGGCCTGTCCACCGGTCAGCAGGAACGCGAGCGGACGGCAGAAGCGGTCGGTGAGGGCGTGGATCTTGGTCGTGCGCCCGCCCCGCGAGCGACCGATGGCTTGGCTCTGCTCCCCCCTTGCCCCCTGCGGCGCAGCGGTGGGCCTTCACGGCGGTGGAGTCGATCAGCACCTGAGAGGGCGGCCCGCCAGCTCGGGCCAGCGTCTCGAACAGCTCGACCCAGACCCCCTTGGCCGCCCAGCGCACGAAGCGATTGTAGAGGGTCTTCTTCGGCCCGTAGAGATCGCGTGGCGCGTCCGTCCAGCGCCCTCCAGATTTCAGCACGTGGACGATGCCGCTGATCACGCGCCTGTCGTCCACGCGCTCCTTGCCCCGTGTGTCGTTTGGAAGAAGCGGTGCGATCTTCGCGAACTGCTCGTCCGTCAGCCAGAAATGGTCCATCGGCCCCTCCCGCCGGAGCCGTGAATCACACCCGAGCCGTCCGCGCCACCGTTATGGGTCCGGACGCTAGATTACTCAGCTTCGCGGCGAATCGTCAGGAACGCGATGGCCAAAATGAGGCGCGAGACCTTCGTCTGATCGTCGAGTTCCTAGCCGGTGCGCAAGCGCATGGCACAGCGCTTCAAAGCCGAGACGTAGGAGTAAACCGCTTAACCAGCCCTCAGTTGGCAGGTTTAGACAAAGTAGATCTTCTCCTTTGCGCCAGGAGCGGACGCCAGGTGCCTACCCGACAGCGGGCGTGAGCAGGCAAGCGGTACAGGCACGAGGTCAGAAGAGCGTGCCGGCGAGCCGACATCGGCGCTCGACGCGGTCTTCGCTCACGCTATGACGGTCTAGTTATACCCGCTCGCGAGTGAAATTACTCACTCGGTGCGCTAAGGCCGTTGCAACCAGGCCGAGTGCGGATCGAGGGATTGATGCCGGTAGTCTTCGTCCACGTCTCCGACATCCACTTTGGACAGGAGCGCGACCACATCGTCCACATCCACGACGACGTGAAGAGGGAGCTCGTCGCCGACGCGGCGGCGGTCGTGACGGCCCTGCCGTCACGGTCCGCACACGGCATCCTCGTCACGGGCGACATCGCATACGCCGGCAAGGCAGAGGAATATGCCCAGGCAGGCAAGTGGCTCGATAGCCTTGCCGGAGCGATTGGTTGCCCGAGCCATCGAGTCCGGATGATCCCGGGGAACCACGACGTCGACCGCGACAAGCTCTCCAGAGGCGGGCGTCAGCTCCTGGACTTCATCAGAGCGGGAGGCGCGGCGGAATACGAGGAGGTCATGTCTAACGCGAACGACCGCGCAACGCTTTTCGCCCGCTTCGAGAACTACAGCCGGTTTAGCATCGGATACGATTGCGGACTCGACGAGGAGGCGAAGTACGCGACGGACCTTCGCTTCGAGGTGGGGCCGGACCGCTGGATCAGGATCGTGCGGCTGAACTCGTCGCTTCTCTGCCATGGCAAGGAGCGCGACGACCCCCCGGAGCTGGTTATCGGCCAACGCCAGTTCTCGATCCCGCGGAACGACGGCGAGGAGAATGTGGTCCTCGCGCACCATCCGCTGCATTGGTACAAGGACGCCGAGGACTTCCGGCGCTACGTGCGCAGCCGCGCGCGCGTCTTCATCACCGGTCACGAACACGACCCGAAGGTGGGCATCGACAGCGTTGAGGACGGCTGCGACGTCATGATGCTCGCGTCCGGTGCCGCGGTCCCCTTCCGGTCGGACGAGACCTACACTCACACCTACAACGTCATCGAGTTCGATTGGGACGAGGGCACGGACAGCCTAGTCGTCACGATGCATCCCCGTGCCTGGAGCCCCGAACGGACGTGTTTCGAGGCCGACAACAAGCGGCTCGGGGGCAGCGACCCGCGCTTCACGCTAGGCTCTCCGAACTTCAGGAAGCAAGGCCCGGTCCCGGCGGCTCCCGCGCAACCCGACGGCGACGGCGTCGAGGGCGAGCCGGTTGTCGAGCTGGTACCCACCAAACAGGCGGAGACCGGCTCGGGGGAGACAGTGCCGATGCCGCCGGACGCCGAAGGCTACGAACTCGCCCTGTTGCGGTTCTTCCGCGATCTCTACGAGAGCGAGCGGCTACGCATACTCGTCGACCTCGAAGCCCTGCCGAGGGAATCGGACGAGCGGATGACCCAGGGCCTGGAACGCAGGCTGTTCGACTGGCTCGTCCGCCAGGGCAAGCTTCCCGAAACGGTCGCGATGATCGACAGGCTCATAGGTGAACGAGAGAAGAAGGACGCGTGATGGACAACCTTCCGGTGCACATGAGGATCTCGACGCTCACGCCGTCGAACGAGGACGTCGACGCACGTCGGGCAACCATCGGCGAGCTGTCCGCTGCCTGGATCAAGGTCAACGACTCGGGCGCAATCCTGGCCAAGGCCGGGATGGTTGCGGACGCGCTGGGTGGGGACGGCAGGCCACACCAGGATCTCGGCACAGAGGTGCAGGGGACGCTACAAAAGCACGCTTCCGCGTACCTGTACGAGGAGAAGCCGCTCGACGTAGGCATCTGCGCGGGCATGGCGGTCCTTTCGATCCTTCGCGGCACCCCGGGCATTCACGGCTGGACCACCGCTGACGTCTTCTCGAACGCCCTTTGGGCGGCCCTTTCGTTCCAGCCGCAGCTCGCGGAAGAGAAGCGTGAGAAGCTGCGCCGCGAGGTACTCACTGAGGCGCGGGAACGCAGCCAGGCGTCCGCCGAGAAAGCTCGGGAACGCATTAACGTCCCTGACTTAGGCGAACTCAACGTGACAATCGCGGAAGGCGCCAAGCCCACCACGAACTTCAAGAAGGCGGCCGCCGCGACGATCGAGGCTCTCCGGCGCAACGCCGCGCTCGACCGAGAGGAGATCGACTTCCTCTGGTGGGTGCAATTGAACCGAAGCCGGCTCCTCAATCGCGCGGCGAGCGCGATGGACGAACCCTTGCGCCTCGTCGCGCTGGCGATCGAGGCAGCGGTGCATCTCCGCCGGCTGCCGGCTGACCTGCACTACGAGCTGGTGCTCCGCTCCGTCGACAAGGACCCGGAGCTCGACCTCAAGGACTTGACGAAGATCATTGGCGATGACCGGACCAAGCTCGTCGCGTCGTTTGACGCCGGCCCTGCCGCTCACCATCCTTCAGTGTTCCCGCTGCTCAACGCCCTCGCCACCGGGCAAACCGAGGTAGCGGGGGCGGAGCGGAAGCGGAAGGCGTCTGAGTGGGCGGCGCAGGCCCTGCTTGAGGCCGGCCTTTGTCACATGTGCCGTGGGCTCGTTAAGCTGTGAGCGATGCGTGCACTTTCGAGGGCTGCACGGTCGGGGAGACCGGTGCCTGCGCGCTGGAGAAGGATCCGGCGACCTGTGAGCATCGCCTCGGCCGACGTCCAGCACCTGGAGCCGTCGAAGCGGGCGTAGCCACCGACCCGTCCGCATCGGAAAGCCTGTCGAACATCGGGGCTCCCGTGCTCGAACGGCCGGAGGGGACGGCGTCGTTCCCGTCGAGCCGGACGCTCGGGCCGGACGCGGTGTCCGCGATCATGGGCTCGCGCTATGTGACGGTGGTCGGGATTCTGGGCGACCCGGAATCGGGCAAGACCGCGTGCCTGGTAAGCCTGTACCTCCTCGTCGCGAACGCCCAGCTCGCCGGTTGGAGTTTTACCGACAGCAAGAGCCTCATGGCCTTTGAAGAGATCGCACGGGGAGCGCGCGACTGGGACGAGGGCAACCCGCCCGAGCAGATGACCGTCCATACCGAGATGGCGGACGATAGGCGGCCCGGTTTCCTCCACCTGCGACTGGTCCGCGATTCCGACGGCCGGCGTGTCGATCTCGCGTTGCCGGACCTCCCGGGCGAATGGACGACGGACCTCGTCGCCACCTCCCGCACCGACCGCTTCGAGTTCATGAAGGCAGCGGAGGCGATCTGGGTAGTGCTGGACGGACGCGCCCTGGAGAACAAGGAGCGTCGACAGGGGATCATCTCGCGGGTCGGCCAACTCGCGGGTCGGCTCGGTGCGCTGTTCGACGGACCGATACCGAGACTGGTGCTCGTCGTCACGCATCGCGACGCCGGCGAACCATCCCCCTCGGTGATCACCCGACTGGAGGCGGAGCTCGCGAAGCGCCACATGACGGCGACGATCGTGCCGGTCGCTCCGTTCTCCGAAGACGACGAAAGGGCGAGGCCGGGCTTCGGGCTGGATCGGCTGATTGCGGCCACCACGGCCAGCGACCTGCCGCCTGTCGACGTCTGGCCGACCTCCGAGCCGGTCGTGGGCGTGCGCTCCTACATCGGGTACAGGGGGCGGCGATGAGCAACTCGATCGTCCTGCTCGGGGGGCCCGACTCCGGGAAGACCAACTACGTCGGGCGCGTCTGGCCGGCCCTGGACGCCGGAGGCGGACGCCTCCACGCCGCCCGACAGCCCGAGGACATCCGCTTCGTCCTTGACGTCACCGACCACCTGAACTCCGGCAGCTTCGCGCCGCGCTCGGAACACGCGGACGACCGGCGCGACTTCGAGGTCGCCGTCGCGACCGTGAAGGGCGGAGAGGAGACGAACATCGTCATCCCGGACATCTCGGGGGAGCTCTGGCTCAGTGCTGCCGCACAGGGCGAGGTGTCGGCCGAGCTCATGGAGGAGATGCGGTCGGCCAGCGGTGCCCTGCTGTTCGTCCGGGTGCAGTCGGAGTTGGCCGTCCGCCCGCTGGATTGGGTCACGTCGAAGAGGATGCTCGGCAAGCTCGGCAACGACGACGACCGCGGACTGCCCACCCAGGTCATGCTGTGCGAGCTGGTGCGCTTCCTTGAGGCGACGCTCGCCCCGCGTCATGGCGGGCAGCGCCCGCGCGTCTCGGTCGTGGTGAGCGCGTGGGACTTGGTGGACCCCGAGACATTCAAGCTTGGGCCGAAGGCATGGCTCGGGCGCGAGTACCCCCTGTTCGCGGGACGGCTCGACGACATTGAGGGCCTAGACATCCGAGTCTTCGGCCTCAGCGTGGTGGGCGGCGACCTCAAGGCGGACGAGTCCTGCCGCGACGACGTCCAGGAGAACGGCCTCGACGGCCGTGGGTGGGTGGCGGCCGAGGACGACGGAGGGACCTGGCGTCGGGATCTCGACCTGACGTGGCCCATCGCGTGGGCCGTCGGCGTCTGATCGTGTCAGCCGTCGAGCGCCAAGTCCATGGGTATCAGCAGGGGCACCAGCTCCTCGCGACGTCCATGCCCCTTCCGAAGGCGGAACAGTCGGTGGTCAACCAACTGTCCGACGTCGCGGGACCCTTGCGGCCGCGGGAGCGGTTCGATCCATACCTGACGGCGTATCCGCTGCCGGGGGGCAAGCGCTTCGTGCTTGCGCGGACCTGGCAGGACCTGACGGTCGCGCGGGCGGGATGTGTCCGAACCTTGAGCCTCGTAATTCCTATGGACGAATGGGTCCGGGCCGAAGGTCTGTCCGCCTATTTCGACCAGTTGCGGCTGGACAGGCTTCCCGACGCCCGGGACGCCACACAAGTCGTCGTTTGGGACACGGAAATTAAGCCGCTGCCGCCGGCGCCGCCGTTCAACGGCAGCGAGCTCTTGGAAGCGCTGTTCCTGGAGGACGCACGGCCCGTCGTCATGCTGGACGCGCTGGAACCCGAGCTCGTCGCGACGCGCCTGCTCACTGCGCTCTGGCCCTCCCTGAGGCGACGGTTCGCCGTGTCGACATTCGCGCGGTCCCCGCGCAAGGTTGGAGGCCGCGACTTCGACCTCGTCTTCGCCCCGAAGGACGCACG
This sequence comes from Methylobacterium sp. PvP105, assembly GCF_017876975.1. Classification (NCBI taxonomy): domain Bacteria; kingdom Pseudomonadati; phylum Pseudomonadota; class Alphaproteobacteria; order Hyphomicrobiales; family Methylobacteriaceae; genus Methylobacterium; species Methylobacterium sp. PvP105. The sequence goes on from NZ_JAGIPA010000001.1 coordinate 5,495,650, forward strand.
GTCGAGGTTCGCCGACTGGAACGGGCGCCGGGTGGATGGCCGCTTAGTGCAGGACGGCCGGCACCGTTGGACGGGCGCGATCGTAGCCCGGGTCTTCGACCAGCCCCACCCGCGCCTCCTGACCATCCCCGAGAGCGGGTTGGTGGGCGGGAACGACGCCGGCCAGGACGACGCGGCGGCCCTGCGGATCGCGTTGCTGTGGGACGAACTGGTCACCAAGATCCATTACACGCCGACGGCCGCCCTCGGCCTGCTGGACATCGTCAATTCCGGCAAGGTCCGCGACTCCCTCGCGATTAAGGCTATCGAACCGTCGCTGGTGGAGGCAACGAACCGCGCGTCCACGACCTTCGCGGACGACGACGCTTGGGGCTTTCTGGGCGCCATCTCCCGGAAATTGCAGGGACGGTCCATGCCGGCGGGGCGTGCGGCCGTCGCGGACGCGGTCGAGAGGCTCGCCGAACGCGCGCCGGAGGGGGCGGTCTCGCTCCTGTCGCAGGACGACCCCCGCAAAGTCCTCACCGAGCTCGTGCCCCGCATCGCCGCAGGTCTGGGCAGCAACTTTACGGACCGTGCGGAGCGCGCCTTGCGCGAGGCCGCCCCGGCCGTGCTGGGGAGGCTCTTGGCTCAAGGTGATGCGCTGGCCGGACACGTCGCAGACGACCGCCCTCTCGTCGAGCGGCTCGGCCAAATCCTCCCTGCGCTGGACGACGAGACCCTAGATGCCGTCGGTCCGAGCCTTCTCCCGCGGTTGATCGATGATTGGCATCTTCCGGCTGCCGAACCATTGATCCGACGCCTCGATGTTTCTCGGCTCGCCTCAGAGTTGCGCCACCTCGGACAAGCGAACGACTTCGCGGGGGCGCAACTTTCCGGCCTCGTCCTGGACAGGGCGCTGTCCGCAGGCACCAAAGAGGATGTTCAATCGACGCTGGTGACGCTGCCACAGACGCCACGGCGCGACGAGATGATCGCCCGGACGCTTGTTCCCGGCGCTGAGGACGCACGCTGGCTTTACGAGCTCGACGCCAAGCTTCTGGATCGGGAATCGGCGACGGCGATGCTGCTCGACCTCCTTGGTCGCGCGGACGACTGGCAGTTCGCCGCCATGCTTCGAGACAAGCGCGTCGGCGCGCATGCCCTCAGCGTCATGGAGAGCAAGGCACCGAAGCTACTGCTTCGCGCCATGTCCGGCGACGCGCTGACGGTGAAGACGTTCGCCAGGGTCCTGCCGCGCGTGCTGAAGGACCTTCGGGGCGAGGCCAGGCTCAAGCTAGCGGGGCATGCCCTGCATCGTTTCCTAAGGGATCGCTTCGACGGCGACGAGATCGATCTCATCGCGTCGTTGCTCAGCGCCGTGGGAGACGGCCTGGACGGCGCATGGTTCGCGCGAATGGGCCTGGGCAGGGACCTGGACGGCGTGACCGCGAGCCGCAACATGGTCGCCCTGGGGAGAGCGACGCAGCCGGCCCGCCTCCGGGCGGCCTGGGCCATGGAAGACATCGCCCGGACGCTGGTCCAACGCCCGAGCCTCGACCTTGACGCTGCCGCGGTGGAAGCCTGTGCCGCACTCATGCTCGACGCAGAAAAGGTCGCGCCCAGGGCGCTCCTTTCGGCCTCGGGACATCTCTTGCCGGTCCTGCTCAGGTCCCGTGATCGACCGATCTCCCCGATGATCGTCGCGGCATTTCCATCGGTCCACCGCGAGCTCGCGAGGTACGACGACGTCCCTGACCTCTTCAAGTTTATCCCGTTCTTCGATTGGGACCGATGCAAGGCGGCCCGTCACGAACTGGTGGACGCATTCATGTCGTCCTCCTGGCCCCCCTCTGACCTTGCATTAACTGCGTGTCGCACGGGAGAGGTATCAAAAATCCTACGGCGGATCGGCCAACAGAAAAACGGGAAGAAATATCTCAAACGACTCACGCATGAAACCGCAAAACTTACTGATGACTGCAAATTTATGATCAGTAGTGAACTAGCAGAAATTGATTATCATGTTAAATCTGAAAGCGAATAGAATATTATCTGGAAGCCGCTACGCTTAGTTAATCACAGATAATTTTACTTTTGTTTATTATTGCAAGTATAGATCGGTCTAAACCGTTATTTTTAAGGCGAAGTGCCAGGAATTGCACATGCCGTGATTCAGATTAGATTAGAGTCGCAGCTTCGCTATCCGATCAATTTGCCCGCCGCACAGCAGCGCTCCGACGTCGGGACGTTGTGTCACGTCGTCTGGGTCATCTGTAAACCAACACGCCTAACAGCGGACCCTGCCAACGACCGCTAAGGGTCAACTGCGGTGATGGACCGTCGCCCGGAAGCGGCCGTTCTGCAATGCGCCCGTTGCTGCCGTGCGCAGCTGGCTCTTCCCATCTGCAAAGCGGACATGACCTCGCTGACTTCGCGCCGACGGGCACCTCAGAGATACAGGCCGTCCGTCGCGCCTTACAGCCCAGTCGAGAGCGCGTGAGAGCGGTGGCCAAGCGCTACGGCGTCAACCCGGATGGCGATCACCCACGAGCTACGGAATGGGCGGTGCTTCATGCCGGATTGGTCGAGAGTAAGGTCAGGATCTCGGCACGCCCGTCATCGAGGGGCGGCGGTGGTCTGCGAACGGGCAAACGGGCGCCGTCAAAGCGGTAGGGCGGGGCGAAGACGTGGGCGCGGCCGCCAGCCTGCCTCTCGTCGCCCGGGGGGATCATTAGGCCCGCCGTCCTAGCGCGATCCGAGATCAGCGCTTCACGGAGCCCCAGCACCTCGCCGCAGGGAATGCCGACGGCCGAGAGGCGCACGAGCAGTTCGACGCGCGTCCACTTGGCCAGTTCCGCCTGAAGCACCGGGACGAAGTCGGCGCGATTCCGCGAGCGGTCAAGGTTGGTGACAAAGCGGGGATCGGTGGAGAGGTCGGGACGCTCCAACACCTGCTCGCAGAGGCGTCGATACTGACCGTTGTTCCCCACCGTCAGGATGATCGGCCCGTCTCCGGCTTGGAAGACGCCGTAGGGGACGATGGAGGGGTGCGCGTTGCCGTAGCGGACGGGATCGTAGCCCTGCGCCATCGCCTCCAGCCCGTAGTAGGACGTCAGGGCTACGCCGCAATCGAATAGGGCCAACTCGACGAGGCGCCCACGTCCGGTGCGCTCGCGCTGGAAGAGGGCGGCCAGCACGGCCTGCGCCGCGTATTGGCCGGTAAACAGATCGACCGCCGCGAGGCCTAACTTGAGGGGCGGTTGCCCGACCTCGCCGTTCAGAGCCATCAGCCCCGCTTCGCCCTGGATCACGAGGTCGTAGCCCGGCCGCGTCGCCTCGGGCCCGTCCGAGGCGTAACCTGAGACCGAGCAGTAGATCAGGCGCGGGTTCTCGGCGGAGAGCGCCGCGTAGCCGAGGCCGAGCCGGTCGGCGCCCCCGGTCTTGAAGTTCTGCACCACCACGTCGCTCTGGCGAGCGAGTTCCCGGACCCGCGCCAACCCTTCCGGATCAGTGAGGTCGATCCCGATGGACCGCTTGTTGCGGTTCACGCTGTCGAAATACGAGGTGTTGCTCGGCCCCGTCCGCAGCCCCCAATCGCGGGTGTCGTCGCCGCGCTCGGGATGCTCGACCTTGATCACGTCGGCGCCGAGATCGCCCAGCACCTGGGCGCACCAGGGGCCTGCGAGCACGCGCGAAAGGTCCAGCACGCGGATGCCGGCGAGCGGCAGGTCGTCGGGATCGAACAGCATCGGGATCCTCGTTGTCTCAGGTGCCCATCACGCCCTCGAGACCGCGCACGGCCTCGATGAGCTTGGGCCGGGCCACCTCCATCAGGAAGCGGCCGTCGGTGATGACGGTGGGGGCGCCGCAATTAATCGACATCGGCGGAAGCCCACCGCCCGGATGGAAGCCGACCGCGATGGCCGATACGGTGGTCTGCCACTCGCCGAAGGAGGTGCAGCAGCCGATCTCCCGGTGCTCCTCCACCGCCCGGTCCAGCCCGGTGCGCAGGGCAGGCCACGCGAGCGGATCGTAGGCCTTCAGTTCCTCGTAGAGCGCGGCGCGCTCCCGGTCCGAGCAGACGGCGATATAGGCCCGGCCCATGGCGGAGCGGGCCAGCGAAATGCGCGAGCCGATATCGAGGTTGAGCGAAATCGCGGCCGGGCCGCGCTGGCAATCGACGTAGCGCATGCTCAGCCGGTCGCGCACGCCGAGGCCGACCGAGGCGTTCGCGGCCTGGGCCACGGCTCGTAGCGCCGGCCGCGCGATGTGGCGGACATCGAGCCCGCCGAGCGCCATGGAGCCCAGCGCGATGGTCTGGGCGCCCAGCGCGTATTTCCCGGATTCCTCGACGAATTGCAGGTAGCCGAGCTTGGTCAGCGTATAGGTCAGCCGCGACACGGTGGAGCGCGGCAGACCGCAGGCTTCGGCGATGTCGTGGTTGGCGAGCATCCGCCGTCCGCGGCCGAAACAGGCGAGCACGGCCAAACCCCGGGCGAGCGCCGTGACGAAGTGCCGGTCCTCCTTCGGACCGCCCTCCTCGGGCTCGGCCTCGGTCGTCAGCTCGGCCATGTCGCTCATCGTCCCGCATTCCGTGCGAAGAAGGCCGCGAAGGCGGCCTGGGCCGCGGGGCCGCGGCGGAGCGCGTGGAAGGTCTCGGCCTCGCTCGCGAGCGTCCGCGCGACGATCTCCGCATGGCCCGCCCGCAACGCCCGCTTGGTGGCGGCGATCGAGACCGGAGGCAGCGCCGCCAGCGCCGTGGCCCGCGCCAGGGCCGTGTCGAGGGCTTGGCCCGTCGCCACCACCGCGTTGACGAGGCCCGCCTCCGCCGCGATCCCGGGTCCGAACACCTCGCCCAGCATCAGGAGTTCGGCGGCGCGCTTCGTGCCCGCGACCAGGGGCAGGAGATAGCTCGAGGCTCCCTCGGGGCTGAGCCCGAGATTGACGAAGGGCAGGCGGAAGCGTGCGCCCTCCCCGGCATAGGCGAGGTCGCAATGCAGGAGCAGCGTCGTGCCGATGCCGACCGCGTGCCCCTCCACCGCCGCCACCAGCGGCTTCGGGCAGGCGGCGAGCACCTTCAGGAGAGCGAGGCCGGGGCTGTCCTGCCCGGTCTCGTCGGTCTCGCGGAAATCCGCGAGGTCGTTGCCGGCGGTGAAGCAACCGCCAGCGCCCGTGAGGACGATGGCGCGCACGGTCCCCTCGTCCCCGGCCCGGAGGATCGCCTCCCGCAAGACTCCGTAGGTCGCCCGGTCGAGGGCGTTGCGGCGCGTCGGCCGGTCGATGGTGAGGAGACGGACGCCCTCGGCGGGGTCGGAGATCCGCAGGGTCCCGGTCATGCGCTCTGCGCCTCCCGCGCGAAGTAGAGATCGTGCAGGCGGTCGAGATCGACCTCGCCCGCAGGGGCGCTGAGGCGCACCTGCCCGCCGCGCAGGAGATGCACATCGTCGGCCACGGAGAGGGCGACGCGGGTGTTCTGCTCGACCAGCAGGATCGTCGTCCCGGCTTCCTTCAGGCGGGCGATGATGTCGAACACCTCGTTGACGATGACCGGGGCGAGGCCGAGGCTCGGCTCGTCAATCAGCAGGATCTTGGGCTGAGACATCAGCCCCCGACCCATTGCGACCATCTGCGCCTCGCCGCCCGAGAGCGAGCCCGCCGCCTGGTTGCGCCGCTCGCGCAAACGGGGAAACAGCGCGTAGACCCGGTCGAGCCCGGCGGACAGGTTGCCCCGGCACCGCTTCGGGTAGGCCCCGAGGCAGAGGTTCTCCTCCACGCTCATGTCGCGGAAGACGAGGCGCCCTTCCGGCACCATCACGAGGCCCTGGGACGCGAGATCCCAGGTCTTGCCCGCGAGCCGCTCGCCGCCGAGCCGGATTTCGCCCTCGTAGGGGATCAGCCCGGTCAGGGCACGCAGCAGCGTGGTCTTACCTGCCCCGTTCGGGCCGACGATGGCGGTGAGCGCCCCTTCCCGGAAGGTCAGGGAGAGGTCCCACAGGACGGTGATATGGCCATAGCCGGCCTTGAGGTTCCGGGTCTCAAGCATGGGCGGTCCCCGTGTAGCTCTCGACGACGCGGGGATCGCGGAACACCTGCGCCGGAGTGCCGTCGGCGATGATCTCACCAAAGTTCAGCACCACCGCCCGCGAGCAGAGGCCCGAGATCGTCTCGATGTCGTGCTCGACGATGACGATGGTCAGCCCGAAGCGCTGATGCAGTTCCTTCAGCTTGGCGGCGAACTGGCGCTTGGCCTGGCTCTCCAGCCCCGCCAGGACCTCATCGAGCAGGAGGAGGCGCGGCTCGGTGGCGAGCGCCTTGGCAATCTCCAGGCGCTTCAGTTCCTGCAGGGCCAGTGCGCTCTCGGCCGGGCGGTCGCCCTGCGCTTGCAACTCCATGACGGAGAGGATCTCCTCGATCCGCTCTGGATTGTGTTTGCCCGCGCCGAAGACCTGCGCGACGGCGAGGTTCTCCCGCACGGTGAGGTGCTGCATCGGCTGCGGGATCTGGAAGGTACGGCCGATCCCGAGCCGGGCCCGGCGGTAAAGCGGCAGCTTCGTGACGTCGCGGCCTTCGAAGCGGATGCGCCCGCGCACCCGGGTCAGCCCGGAGATGCCGTTGAACAGGGTGGTCTTGCCCGCCCCGTTGGGGCCGACCAGCCCCAGGATCTCCCCCGGCTTCACCGAGAAGGTGACGTCGCGGAGCGCCACCAGCCCGCCGAAGCGGACGGTGACGGCGTCGAGCTCAAGCATGGCGGGCCCTCTTCCTGACAAGACCGAGCAGCCCGTTCGGCGCGGCCAGCACCATGCCGACGAGGACGAAGCCGAGGATGATCTGGTGGCCGACCGCGATCAGCCCCTTCGCGACGATCTGGTCGAACAGGTAGATGATCACCGCGCCGCCGATCGGCCCGGCGATGGTGCGGTAGCCGCCGAAGATCGCAGCGATGATCGGCATCAGGCTCCAGATGCCGGAGAAGGCGTAATCCGGCTCGAGGAAGCCGATGATGTGGGCGTTCAGCGCGCCGAACACGCCGGTGATGAAGGCCGAGAGCATCAGCATCAGGCACTTCAGGAAGGTGCTGTTGACGCCTACCACCCGCGTCGCGTCCTCGCTGTCGGCGATGGCGCGGAGCGCCAGCCCGACATGGCTGCGCCGCACCGCGTGGTAGGCCAGCGCGCAGAGCGCCACGCAGGCCACGAGCAGAAGGTAGCTGCCGGTGCGGCTCGCGAGATCGAACCCGAATACGGTGGGCAGGCCGGGATAACGCTGGTAGCCCGCGCCGCCGCCGGTCAGCCAGGACGCTTCCGTCGCGAGGATGCGGAAGATCTGCGCGTAGGCGAGGATGGCAAGCGCGAAATAGGCGCCCGACAGGCGCAACGCCGGCAGCATGGCGAGCGAGGACACGACGGCCACGACCCCGCCGAGGGGCACGGTGAGCAGCACCGGCAGGCCGAGCTTGCCCGCGAGCAGGGCCGAGGCGTACGCGCCGACCCCGAAGAAGGCGGCGTGGCCGAAGGAGACCATGCCGCCGAGATTGCCGAGCAGCGCCCAGGCGAGGGCGACGCCCGACAGGATCAGCGCCGAGATCAGCAGGCCGAGCATGTAGTTGCTGGCGCCGAGCAGCACCGGCAAAGCCGCCAGGACGAGGAGTCCGAGGCCGATCAGGGCGCCGACGGGCACGCGTGCTTTCGCGGGAGCCGCCTTCAACGGTACGGCGGGGGCGGAATCGAGGGAGGCCATGGGGTTCTCCTCAGCCGCGCCGGGCGCGTGCGCCGAACAGCCCGTTCGGCAGCAGGAAGAGGACGAGGAGGAACAGCACCATCCCGGCGAGCTCCTGAAGCGCGGAGCTCGCCAGCGTGACGGTGAGTGCCTCGGTGACGCCGAGGAGGATCGCGGCCAGGAACACGCCGGGGATCGAGCCGACGCCCGCGAGCACCGTGACGATGAACGCCTTCACGGTCAGCGCATGGCCAACCGCCGGTTGCACCACGCTCATCGTGTAGAGCGCCACGCCCGCGAAGCTCGCGAGCGCGCCCGCGACGAGGAACGAGACCAGCTCGGTCCGCACCGGGCTGATGCCCATGAGCTTGGCCGCCGCCCGGTTCGACGAGACGGCGCGCACGGCCCGCCCGTACCAGCTCTTCTTGAGCCACCACCACAGGGCGACCATCAGCGCGAGGCTGACGCCGAAGGCGACGATCTCACCGTTCATGGCATAGACCGGTCCGACCGAGGTCGCGTCCTGCAACACCGGCGAGGAGGTGGTGCGCACGTCGCTGGCGAAGGCCAGGAGGATCGCGTTCGTCAGGATGATGCCGATCCCGAAGGTCAGGATCAGCGAGTTCAGCTCCCGGTGCTCGCGGATGCGGTCGATCATCAGGAACAGAACGGCGCAGACCGCCGTGACCACGAGGAGCGCCAGGGGAATGGCGTAGTAGGGATCGAGCCCCGCACGGGCCTCGACCACGTAGGCGCAATAGGCGGCGAGCAGGACGAGCTCGCCATGGGCGAGGTTGATGATCCGCATCGCCCCGAAGGAGAGGGCGAGGCCGAGCGCCACGAGGGCGTAGACGCTGCCGACGAGGAGCCCGGAGAACAGGGCCTGGAGGATGAGATCGGTCATTCCCGCCTCACCAGGGCAGGCCGGGGAAGACGATCTCGCCCGTCGCGGCGGCCGCCGGGGAGACCAGCACGACCTTGCCCGCACGGTGCTGGCCCATCGCCACGGAGAAGCGCGGGTTGTCGCCGGTAGCGTCGAACTGGACGGGGCCGAGCAACGTCTCGCGGTCGGTCTTGCGCATGGCATCGGGCAGGCCGCCGGACTTCAGTGTGCCGGCATCGGCCGCGCGGGCAATGGCTTCCGCGAGGATCGTGGTCTCCACGAAGCTCAGGGTCGAGAGGTACTCGATCTCCTTGTTGTAGGTCTTCTTGTAGACCTCCGCGAAGCGCTTGCCCTCTTCGTCCTTCATCTCGACCGGGAAGGGCAGGAAGGACGTGCCGACCACGTTGTTCATCAGGTCGGGAAACTCGGCATACATCTTCGGGGTAGCGAGCGACCACGCGCCGACGACCAGCTTGACCGGCGGCTTCAGCACCTTGGCGGCGCGGATGATGCCGACATAGTCGTTTTCGTAGGCCGACATCATCAGGATGTCCGAGCGGTCCTGCAGCTTCACCTTGTTGATGATCGGCTTGAAGTCGGTGATCGCCGGGTCGAACTCGTGGACCGTGACCTTCACGCCCTTGGCGGTCAGGTCCTTCTGCAAGCCCTTGGCGAGCAGCGCCGGGGCCTCCTTGGTCGAGGCCAGGATCGACACGGAGGTCGGCTTCAGGGTCTCGAGCAGGGTGCCGATGCCCCGCTGGTAGCCCGCGTTGTTGTTGATGCGGAAGAAGGTCTTCAGGCCCCGCGCCGTCAGCTCGTCGCTGACCGCGCCCGCCGTGATGTAGGTGGTGTTGAGCCGGTTCGAGGCGTCCGAGGCCGGGCCGATGATGTTCGAGCCGTAGCCGCCGACCAGGGCCACCGCGCCGTCCGAGACGAGCTTCTCGACCGCCGACACCGCCTTGGCAGGCGTGCTCTCGTCATCGATCACCTGGAGGCGGATCTTGTGCTTCTCGGAGCGGGCGTTGAACATCTGGATCGCCACCCGCATGCCTTCGTCGAAGGCCTGACCCGAGCGGGCCAGCGAGCCGGTCAGCGGCATGTGAGCCCCGACGAGGATCTCGTCGGCACGGGCCCCCGCCCCCAACATGGTGGCGATGGCGATCGACGCGGCCGCGGCGGCTCTGCGAAGCATGCGGGTTCCTCCCTGGGCGCGGCCCGTCATGACGGTAGCGCGCGTGTTTCATCCCGTGCGTGGGTTCTGACGACCCTCGTCCACAGCGAGACCGCATGGCGGCCTCGGCGGATGCGCCTTCGCACGCCCGCTCCGAATTTGTCAATCGAAAGCGGTTCAATGTTCTGCATGACGGAACAAGTCTGTTTCAAACGCCACGATTTTCGCCGCCAGACTTGACAAACGTCGCGCCCCGACCCGACATGCGGCCACAAATGCAAACCGATATTCTGCAATGCAGAACGATGGGAGGGACCGTGGTTCGTCAGGAGACCCTGGGCGGCGTCGCCGTGCTCACGCTGTCGAACCCGCCAGTGAACGCGCTGGGCCATGGCCTGCGCGCGGCCATCGATAGCGCGCTGGAGGCGGCGCTGGCGAATGCCTCAGTGCGCGCCGTGGTGCTGGCGGCGGAGGGCAAGGTGTTCGTCGGTGGAGCCGACATCTCCGAATTCGGCACGCCCCCACGCGCGCCGCTGCTGCCGGACGTGCTCGACCGCCTCGACGGTGCGGGCAAGCCGGTCGTCGCCGCAATCCATGGGGCGGCCCTCGGCGGCGGCCTCGAACTCGCCCTCGCCTGTCACGCGCGGGTGGTCGGACCAAAGGCCAAGCTCGGCCTGCCGGAAGTGAAGCTCGGGCTGATCCCCGGCGCGGGTGGCACGCAGCGCCTGCCGCGCCTCGTCGGCCCCGAGTCCGCTTTCGCCATGATGCTGAGCGGTGAGCCTGTCGATGCCAAGAAGGCCGTCGCGATGGGCCTCGCGGATGCCCTCGAGACAGGCGACCTCGTGGAGGCGGCGCGCACGCATGCGCTCAAGCTTGCCGAAGGCGGCGCGCCGGTGCGGGTCCGCGACCGAGGCGAGCGGCTGGACCCGGCGACACGCGCAGGCTTCGAGACCAAGGCCAATGAAGCAGTGAAGAAAGCGCCCGGCCAGCCGAACGTGGCGGCGCTGGCCGACGTGGTCCGGGCCGGATTCGACCTGCCTTTCGAGGAGGCCGTGAAGACGGAGCGCACCCGCTTCCTCGCGCTCGTGGACGATCCGCGCTCGAAGGCCCTGCGCTACGCCTTCTTCGCGGAGCGCGAGACCGCGCGGGTGCCGGGCCTGTCCAAGGAGACCCCACGGCGGGAGATCGCGTCGGCGGCCGTGATCGGCGCGGGCACGATGGGCGGCGGCATCGCCCTCTGCTTCGCCAATGCGGGCATTCCCGTCATCGTGATCGAGACCGAACAGGAGGCCCTGGACCGCGGCTTGGCGCGGATGCGCGCCACCTACGCCTCGTCCGTCAAGCGCGGCTCGCTCAGCGAGGCGGCGATGGAAGAGCGGCTGAGCCGTATCACGGGCGCGGTCGGCCTGGACAACGCGGCACAGGCCGACATCGTGGTCGAGGCGGCCTTCGAGGAGATGGGCATCAAGGAGACGATCTTCTCCGCCCTGTCGCGGATCGCCAAGCCCGGCGCGATTCTCGCCACCAACACGTCCTATCTCGACATCGACCGGATCGCCGACGCCACGGACCGGCCGGGCGACGTGCTCGGCCTGCATTTCTTCAGCCCGGCCAACGTCATGCGCCTCGTGGAGGTGGTGCGGGCGGCGCGCACGGCGCCGGATGCCCTGGCCACGGGCAACGACCTCGCCCGGCGGCTCGGCAAGCTGCCGGTGACGGTCGGCGTCTGCTTCGGCTTCGTCGGCAACCGCATGCTGGCCCGGCGCAGCGCGGCGGGCGAGCGCCTGCTGCTCGCGGGCGCCCTGCCACACGAGGTCGATGCGGCGGTGACGGAGTTCGGCTTCCGCATGGGGCCTTTCGCCATGAGCGACCTCGCCGGGCTGGATATCGGCTGGCGCACCCGGAAGGCCACCGGCGGCAAGGCCCCGGTCGCCGATGCGCTCTGCGAGGCGGGTCGCCTCGGCCAGAAGACGGGTAAGGGCTTCTACCTCTACCCCGAGGGTGCCCGGACGGGCTCGCGCGACCCCGAGGTCGAGGCGCTGATCGAGCGAACCTCTGCCGAGCACGGCACCACTCGCCGCAGCTTCTCGCCGGATGAGATCGTCGCCCGGCTGATGCTGCCGATGGCCAACGAGGGCGCGCGCATCCTCGAGGAGGGCATCGCGGCCCGCCCCGGCGACATCGATACGATCTGGCTCAACGGCTACAACTGGCCCGCGTGGCGCGGTGGGCCGATGCATTGGGCCGACAGCCTCGGCCTCGCTGCGGTGGCGGCCGATCTCGACCGCTTCGCTGAAGAGAGCGGCGACGAGACCTTGCGCCCCGCGCCGCTGCTCGCCCGGCTTGCCCAGGAGGGCAAGCGCTTTTCCGATTGGGGTGGCCGGTGAATCCCGCTTCCGCCCGCACCGCAACTTCGCTCACGAGATCCCGATGACTGACGCCGTGATCGTCGCCACCGCTCGCACGCCCATCGGCAAGGCGCATCGCGGGGCGCTGAACCTGACCGGTGGGGCCGACCTCGCCGCCCACGCCATCCGCCACGCCCTCGGCAAGGCGGGTGTCGAGCCCGAGGCCGTCGAAGAGGTCGTGATGGGCTGCGGCTACCCGGAAGCGGCGACCGGCGGCAACGTCGCCCGGCATGCGAGCCTCGTCGCGGGCATCCCGGTCCAGTCGGCGGGGGCCACGGTCTCGCGCTTCTGCGCCTCGGGCCTCCAGGCCATCGCGGATGCCGCCAAGCGCATCCGCCTCGATGGCGTGCCGGTGGCGGTGGCGGGCGGCGTCGAATCGATCAGCCTCGTCCAGCCGCAGGTGCGGCGCGAACTCACCCGCAACGCGTGGCTCGAGCGGAACCTGCCCGAGATCTACATGCCGATGATCGAGACCGCCGACATCGTGGCGGAGCGGTACGGCATCTCGCGCGAGGCGCAGGACGAATTCGCCCTGATGAGCCAGCAGCGCACCGCCGCCGCTCAAGCCGCCGGGCTGTTCGATGACGAGATCGTGCCGATCACCGCCACCATGGCCGTGACCGACAAGGCGACCGGCGAGACGAGGCAGGTTGAGACCCGCCTTGCCAAGGACGAGGGCAACCGGCCCGAGACCACCTTGGACGGCCTCGCCAAGCTCAAGCCCGTGCGCGGCGAGGCCGCCTTCGTCACAGCGGGCAATGCCAGCCAGCTCTCCGACGGCGCGTCGGCCTCCGTGCTGATGTCCGCCGAGGAGGCCGCGCGCCGGAACCTCAAGCCGCTGGGGATCGTGCGCGGCTTCGCAGCCGCCGGGTGCGGGCCGGAGGAGATGGGCATCGGCCCGGTCTTCGCGGTGCCGCGTCTCCTCGAGCGCAACGGGCTCTCCGTGGACGATATCGGCCTTTGGGAGTTGAACGAGGCCTTCGCCTCGCAGTCGATCTACTGCCGCGACAAGCTCGGGATCGACCCGGACAAGGTCAACGTCAACGGTGGCGCGATCAGCGTCGGCCATCCGTTCGGCATGTCGGGCGCCCGGCTGGTGGGCCATGCCCTTCTGGAGGGCCGCCGCCGCCGTGTGCGCTACGCGGTCGTCACCATGTGCGTGGCCGGCGGCCAGGGCTGCGCCGGCCTGTTCGAGATCGAGGGGGAGTAAGACCCATGGATCTGCGCTTCACACAGGAAGAGGCTGATTTCCGCCAGGAGGTCCGCACCTTCTTCCGCACCGAGATTCCCGCCGAGATCCGCCGCAAGATCTCCGAGGGGCGCTCCCTCGCGCGGGAGGATTACGTCACCTCGCAGCGGATCCTGAACGCCAAGGGCTGGGCCGTGCCCCATTGGCCGAAGGAGTGGGGCGGGCAGGATTGGGATCCGATCCGCCGCTACATCTTCATGGAGGAACTGATGCAGGCGGCGGTGCCGCTGCCGCTCCAATTCAACTGCTTCATGGTGGGCCCCGTCATCGCCGCCTTCGGCAACGAAGAGCAGAAGAAGCGCTTCCTGCCGCGCATCGCCAACCTCGACGATTGGTGGTGCCAGGGCTTCTCCGAGCCCGGCGCGGGCTCCGACCTCGCCTCGCTCAAGACCAAGGCGGTGCGCGACGGCGACCATTACATCGTCGATGGCCAGAAGACCTGGACCACGCTCGGCCAGTATGCCGACTGGATTTTCTGCCTCGTGCGCACCGATCCGGCGGCGAAGAAGCAGGCCGGTATCTCCTTCCTGCTCATCGACATGAAGACCCCCGGCATCTCCGTGCGCCCGATCATCACGATCGACGGGCGGCACGAGGTCAATGAGGTGTTCTTCGACTCCGTGCGCGTGCCGGTCGAGAACCTCGTCGGCGAGGAGAACAAGGGCTGGGACTACGCCAAGTTCCTGCTCGCCAACGAGCGCACCGGCATCGCCCGCATCGGCCTCACCAAGGAGCGTGTCGCCCGGGTGAAGCGGCTGGCGAAGGAGACGCCCGCCGGCGCCGGGACGATGTGGGACGAGCCCGATTTCCGCAGCCGGGTGGCGAGCCTGGAAGTGGAGTTGAAGGCGCTGGAAATCACCCAGATGCGGGTGGTCTCGGCCCAGGGACGCCGCGACGCCTCGAAGCCCGACCCGGCCTCCTCGATCCTGAAGATCAAGGGCTCGGAACTGCAGCAGATGGCGACCGAGCTGCTGGTCGAACTCGCGGGTCCCTTGAGCTTGCCCGCGCCCGTGGCGAACGACGTCGATGCCCTCGGCTGGGAAGCCTTCGCCGCGCCGACCTACCTCAACACCCGCAAGGTCTCGATCTACGGCGGCTCGAACGAGATCCAGCGCAACGTGATCGCCAAGGCGATCCTGGGGCTCTGAAGGAGTTTTCGCGATGGATTTCGACTTCACCGACGAACAGAGCCTGCTGAAGGACAGCGTGGCCCGCTGGGCCGCGGACCGTTACGGCAGCCTCGAGCAAGTCGAGGCCGCCCGCCGCAAGCCGCTGGGCTTCGATGGGGGTGCGTGGTCGCAACTCGCTGAACTCGGCCTGCTCGGCCTGCCCTTCTCGGAGGAGGATGGCGGCTTCGGCGGCGGGCCGGTCGAGACCATGATCGCCGTCGAGGCACTCGGCCGACACCTCGCCCCCGAGCCCTATCTCGCGAGCGTCGTGCTCGGCGGCGGCGCCCTGCGGCTCGCAGGCACCGCCGCGCAGCGGGAAGCCCTAGTCCCCGGCCTCGTCGAGGGAAGCCATCGCCTCGCCTTCGCCCATGGCGAGCGTCAGGCCCGCTACGACCGCGCGGACGTGGCGACCACGGCCCGCCGGGAGGGCGACGGCTTCCGGCTCGACGGGGCCAAGGCCGTGGTGCTCAATGCCGACGCGGCGCAGACCCTCGTGGTCAGCGCGCGCACGGCGGGCGGCCAGCGGGACGAGGCGGGCATCAGCCTGTTCCTCGTGCCCGCCGACGCCCCTGGCCTCACGATCAAGCCCTACCCGACGCAGGATGGCGGCCGGGCGGCCGATCTCGTGCTGGACGATGTAATCCTTCCCGCCAATGCACTGCTCGGGGAGGCCAATGCGGGGCTCCCCGTGATCGAGCGGGTTCTGGACGAGGGCATCGCGGCCCTGTGCGCTGAGGCGGTCGGCGTGATGGAGGCGCTGCACGCGCTGACCGTCGATTATCTGAAGACCCGCAAGCAATTCGGCACCGCAATCGGTGGCTTCCAGGTGTTGCAGCATCGGGCCGTCGACATGCTGATGTCGCTGGAACAGGCCCGCTCCATGGCCCTCTACGCCACCATGATGGCGGGGTCCGACGACGCGGCCGAGCGCGCGCCTGCGGTCTCGGCCGCGAAGGTGCAGGTCAACCGCGCGGCCCGCTATATCGGACAGGAAGCCGTGCAACTGCACGGGGGCATCGGCATGACGCTCGAGTATCTCGGCGCCCACCTGTTCCGCCGCCTCGCTACGATCGAATACCTGCTCGGCGATACGCCCTATCACCTGCGTCGGGTGAGCGACGCGGGCGGCCTTCTCGGCGCAGCGTGAAACGAACGATCCAGGGAGACTTGCCCATGAACGCCCCGATGCGCCCGCCGGGCTCCGCCGCCCCCGACGCCCCGCCCTCCGCGCGTTTCGTGTGGGACGATCCCTTCCTGCTTGACGATCAGCTGACCGAGGACGAGCGCGCCATCCGCGACGCCGCCCAGGACTTCGCCCGCGAGCGCCTGCTGCCCGGCATCGTCGAGGCCTACGCGACCGAAAAGTCCGACCCCGGCCTGTTCCGCGAGATGGGTGAGCGTGGCCTCCTCGGCGTCACCCTGCCGGAGGAATATGGCTGCGCGGGCGCGTCCTACGTCGCCTACGGGCTGGTGGCGCGGGCGGTGGAGGCGGTCGATTCCGGCTACCGCTCGATGATGAGCGTGCAATCCTCCCTGGTGATGTACCCGATCCATGCTTACGGCTCGGAGGAGCAGCGCCGGAAGTACCTGCCGAAGCTCGCCTCGGGCGAATGGATCGGCTGCTTCGGCCTCACCGAGCCGGATGCGGGTTCGGACCCGGCGGGCATGAAGACCAAGGCGGTCAAGACGGCGGGCGGGTACCGCCTGTCGGGCGCCAAGATGTGGATCTCGAACGCGCCCTTCGCCGACGTGTTCGTCGTCTGGGCAAAGTCGGAGGCGCATGACAATGCGATCCGCGGCTTCGTCCTGGAGCGCAGCATGAAGGGGATCTCGACCCCGACCATCAAGGGCAAGCTGTCCCTGCGCGCCTCCACCACGGGCGAGATCGTGATGGAGGATGTGGAGGTCGGCGAGGACGCGCTGCTCCCGAACGTCTCGGGCCTTAAGGGCCCGTTCGGCTGTCTGAACCGGGCGCGCTACGGCATCTCCTGGGGCGCCATGGGCGCGGCGGAGGATTGCTGGCGCCGGGCGCGGGACTACACGCTGGAGCGCAAGCAGTTCGGCCGACCGCTGGCGCAGACGCAGCTCGTCCAGAAGAAGCTCGCGGACATGCAGACCGAGATCACGCTGGGCCTCCAGGCCTCGCTGCGGGTCGGGCGGCTGATGGACGAGGGCAAGATGGCGCCGGAGATGATCAGTCTGATCAAGCGCAACAATTGCGGCAAGGCGCTGGACATCGCCCGGGTCGCCCGGGACATGCACGGCGGCAATGGCATCATGGGCGAGTACCACGTGATGCGGCACGCCCAGAACCTCGAGACGGTGAACACCTACGAGGGCACCCACGACGTCCACGCCCTGATCCTGGGACGGGCGCAGACGGGTCTACAGGCGTTCTTCTGAGAAGCAATCGCCCACGCCCGGAGAAGAATTCGGAAGGATCGCGTTCGCCATGAAGATTCTGGTGCCCGTCAAGCGGGTGGTCGACTACAACGTGAAGATCCGGGTGAAGCCGGATGGATCCGGCGTCGAACTCGCCAATGTCAAGATGGCGATGAACCCCTTCGATGAGATCGCCGTCGAGGAGGCGATCCGGATGAAGGAGAAGGGCAAGGCCAGCGAGATCGTCGCGGTGTCGATCGGCCCGCAGCAGGCGCAGGAGACGCTGCGCACGGCGCTCGCGATGGGCGCCGACCGGGCGATCCTCATCAAGACCGACGTCGCCTGCGAGCCCCTGGTCGTCGCCAAGCTTCTGAAGGCCGTCGTCGAGAAGGAGAGCCCGCAGCTCGTCATCCTCGGCAAGCAGGCGATCGACGACGATTCGAACCAGACCGGGCAGATGCTCGGGGCGCTACTGGGCTGGCCGCAGGGCACCTTCGCCTACAGGATCGAGCCCCACGAGGGCAGCCTCGACGTGACCCGAGAGGTGGACGGCGGCCTTCAGACCCTCAGCCTGACGCTGCCGGCGATCGTGACGACGGACTTGCGCCTCAACGAGCCGCGCTACGCTTCGCTGCCCAACATCATGAAGGCCAAGAAGAAGCCCCTGGAGGAACTGGCGCCCGACACCCTCGGCGTCGACGTGACCCCGAAGCTGACCGTGTTGAAGACCGCCGAGCCGCCGGGCCGCTCCGCCGGCGTCAAGGTCGCGTCGGTGGCCGAGCTCGTCCAGAAGCTCAAGGTCGAAGCCGGCGTCATCTGATCCGCAGGCGAGGCTCGCCTCCCAGATCGAGCCTTGCGCCACCACCCTAAAGAGCGCAGACAACCATGACGACACTCCTCTTCGTTGAGCACGGCAACGGCCAGATCAAGGATGGGACGCTGAAGGCGCTCACCGCCGCCAGGACGATCGGCGCCTCGATCCATGCTCTGGTCCTGGGCGCCGGCTCCAGGCCCGTCGCGGAGGCAGCGGCCAGGCTCGACGGCATCGAAAAGGTCCTGAACGCCGAGGACGGCACCTACGATTACGACCTCGCCGAGCCGGTGGGCGCGCTGATCGCGTCGCTCGCCGAGCCGTACACGACGATCATCGCCTCCGCCTCGACCACCGGTAAAAACGTCCTGCCACGGGTGGCCGCGCTGCTGGATGTCCCGCAGGTCTCTGATATCATTAAGGTGGTCTCGTCTGACACGTTCGAGCGGCCGATCTACGCCGGGAACGCGATCCAGACCGTGCAGGCTCCCAATGGAAAGCGGGTGATCACCGTGCGCACGGCGGCCTTCGCGGCGGCGGCCGAGGGCGGCGGCGTCGCCCCGATTGAGCTCGTATCCGCCGCAACCCCGGAGGCCGGCGGCTCGACATTCAAGGGCGAGGAGATTGCCAAGTCCGACCGGCCGGAGCTGGCCTCGGCGCGGATCATCGTCTCCGGTGGCCGCTCCCTCGGCTCGTCGGACAAGTTTCACGAACTGATCGAGCCGCTGGCCGACACGCTCGGTGCCGCCGTGGGCGCCTCGCGGGCGGCGGTGGATGCGGGCTACGCCCCCAACGACTGGCAAGTAGGCCAGACGGGCAAGGTGGTCGCGCCGGATCTCTACGTGGCGGTCGGGATCTCCGGGGCCATCCAGCACCTCGCCGGCATGAAGGACTCGAAGGTCATCGTCGCAATCAACAAGGACGAGGACGCCCCCATCTTCCAGATCGCCGATTACGGCTTGGTCGGTGACCTGTTCCAGGTCGTGCCGGAGCTTCAGTCCGAGATTGCCAGGGCTAAAGAATGAGATCGGCCGGAGAATGAGGCTCACCAGCCTCCTTACTGCAACCACACCGCAGCTGTCCCTGCGAATGATAACTCTGGAGAAGCGCTAGCGTCTCGTTGGATGGCCGGGACGGATCGGCAGAAGGCTGTCCGCTTTTGCGGTGGCCCTGCTCCGAAGCGGCCTTTCGGCTTACGGCCAGCATCTGCCGCCGCCCAGTGCCCGGACGAACGTCTCAGATGGGTGGATTTCTGCCGGTCCCCTTCCGGACGACAAGGTCGGGAAGCGGACATCGTCGCCATGCCCGCTCTCGACCCCTTGCGGGCTCTCGGTGTCGATGGCCGAATGAGCCGCATGGCAAATGAACAGGATGCCGAGAGGGTGCGATGCCTGATGAAGGCGACAACGGGGAACTGGCGTCGCACGTTGCCGAGGTGCTGCGCTGGGTTTGGGATCCAATCGGCCTCGGGACGGCCGGACCAGCGGACGAGTACGATGCCTACGTTCCCGACTTCGTCATCCTGGTGCGAGACACAGCAGTGTTCGAGGACGTGCTCATCGCACACCTCGTGCGGATCGAAATCGAGGCAATGCATCTGTCGCTGCCGCCTGCCAACCGAACGCGAGCGGCCCGCGCGCTCCTCGGCCTGCGCGATGCGCACCTGCATGGGGCGGGCAATCTCGTTGGGCAGTGGTCGAGCCCGGACGGCCTGCGTTGCGTCTGGGTCTTCAAGACCCCCGGCAGCCAATACGCCTATGGGGAGGGCATCCTCCGCCACGAGGACGATGAGAATGGCTCGTGGTCGCGGTGGGATGGCGCTGGTTTTGGCTGGTCCGGTCTGTTCGACTCGGCCGCAGCCGCCGAGCGAGAGGCGCATGCCGTGATCGCGTGGCTGCGCGAGAGCGATCTCGCGGCCGCGGCGTCGCTGGCCGTACCTTGGAGTGCAGTCGTTGATTGGCGTGTACCGGCGCCGCGCGAGCGGGCCGTGCTCGACCGCCTTTTTGCCGCCGACTTCCCCGGCAGGGACGGGCTCGCCGAACAAGCTCGGACCGCCCTAGTGCGTCGGATTGACGACGAGGGCAGCCTGAGGTTCCGGGTTGAGGGCGAGCCCGTCGCGGTCGCCCGGCGGGTCCCGGTAGAAGGCCGTTACCGGGATGGCGATGAGCTGTCTGGCCCGGCGGTCAACCTCCTGCTTCACGTCGTTGGCGGGCGGCTGCACGAGCTGGCGGTCTTCAAGGACGACGGCGCGCACATCCGCGTCAGCCCATTTGAGGTATCGCCCTATCGGATCGCGGTGTCTGCAAACTGAGGTCCGGTTTCCTTCCCGAGCCGAGTTGCGGGACTACCGACAGATGGCTGCTTACGGGAGACGCAGGCGGCCGTCCGCGCGGCCGGGTCGGGTCGATAGGAGGCTGTCGAATTTTCAAGCGGACCTGCTCCGAAGCAGATGGGGTGGATGGCTCCCGCTCCGACTGACGGCGTCTCGATGCCAAGATGTGGTTGCTGTCAAAGCAGCAGCCACGCTCATGCAGGAGCCATCCCCATGGAGATCACCACCGTCGGCATCGATCTGGCCAAGAGCATCTTTCAGGTTCACGCCGTCGATGCAGTTGGGCACGTCGTCGTGCGCAAGGCCTTGAGGCGGGCGCAGGTCGTGCCGTTCTTCGCCAAGCTGCCGCGATGCCTGGTCGGCATGGAGGCGTGCGGCACAGCGCACCACTGGGCCCGGGAGCTCATGAGCCTCGGCCACGACGTGCGGCTGATGCCGCCGGCTTACGTGAAGCCGTACGTCAAGCGCGGCAAAACCGATGCGAACGATGCCGCAGCCATCTGTGAGGCGGTGACGCGCCCGAGCATGCGCTTCGTGCCCGTGAAGTCGACCGAGCAGCAGGCGGCGCTGGCGCTGCACCGGACGCGCGACCTGCTGGTCAAGCAACGCACGCAGCTGGTGAACATGATCCGCGGCCTGCTCGCTGAGTTTGGGATCGAGATGGCGCGGGGCCTGCGGCACGCGCTCGAACTGGCGGCCCGACTCTCGGCCGGCGACGCGGCCGAGGTGCCGCCGTTAGCCCAGCGCGTGGTGACCGGGTTGGCCGATCAGATCGGTGCCTTGCAGATCCAACTCACCCGACTGGAGAAGGAGTTGCTCGCCTGGCATCGGGACAGCGACCTGTCGCAGCGCCTGGCGACGATCCCGGGTGTCGGCATCGTGTCGGCAACCGCGTTGGCCGCCTCGGTGAGCGAGCCCGAACGCTTCCGCTCCGGTCGGCAGTTCGCGGCCTCGTTGGGCCTGACACCGCTGCAGAACTGCAGTGGCGGCAAAGAGCGCCTGGGCCGGATCTCGCGCATGGGCGACCGCTACCTGCGCCGGCTGCTCGTGGTCGGCATGACCTCTCTGATCCGGCGTGCGAAGACGACACCGACCTCGGTCGACCCGCGGCTGCCGGCGCTGCTGCAGCGTAAGCCGGTGCGCGTGGTGACCGTGGCGGCGGCCAATCGCACGGCGCGGGTCGCCTGGGCGATCATGACCCGCGGCGGCACCTACCGCGCACCGGCGGCCACGGCCGCCTGACAGCACGCGAAGGAGACGTTTCCAGGTTGCGAGGACGATGAGAGTTGATGGCGAACCGGTCAGACCGGGAGCCGGGACACCCCGCCGCCTGTCCAGGGCGTCATAGCCCGCGAAGCAGAGTGGGACCCAGCTCGCGGATACCATCAGGGCCAGCGGTCAACATGAACGACTGCATCGACAGGCCGGACACAAGACTGCACCCGACCAACGCGTCAGAAGCTCAATTCGCCACTTGCAATGCGGGAGCCATCCACACAGGACAGGCCGCTTGTGGCCATACTTCGTCACGCCGAATTGCCGGCGCGCGCAGGACCTGACATTCGGCTGCGCGCCCGTCCCGGTCATTCAGAAGGTCCTGCCGACGTCCCGTAAGCGGACGCTACCGGCTCGATAGGCCATTCGCGTAAGGGCAGCTTACGAAATAGCAGTACGACGAGCACCGCTCGCGAGACAGTCGGTATTCTTCCCTGCGATCGGCTGATCATCGCAACAGGTTTGTGTTCGCGCGGCTCGCTGCAACAGATGAGACTCGGGGATTTCGATTCAAATTGAATGATTCTTCTCGGCCCATTATCTGACCGATTTAGTTTCGACATACCGCACTGGGACCAATTATGTCAGTCGTGTTTGGAAGCATTGCGCCATCCGGCTTTGGCTAGCCAGTTCAGCGCCGAGAGGCTCGGCATGAATAGGTACTCGCCACCTTTCATGACGTTGAAGGTTTGCACGCCGTCGATGCGCTTGCGTGCCGGAGCCTGCGGGATCGTGAAGCGTTGCTCACCCTCGTGCAACCCCACGACCGGATCTCGCTCCTCCCCGAGGTCGATGAAGTTGCCGCGGTTGATCCACTCCTGCTGCATGAACTCGATCGTATCGTAAGCGCGCGCGCTGACGAAGATGAAGAAGATGCCCCGCTCGCCCTTGGCATCGTCCGCCGGTACCACGTCCTCGGAGTAGACAGGCCCGAAGGTGCTGGAGCGGCGGATGATGCGGTGGATATTGACGTCGGTGAGCAGTGTCAGCTCGGCGTCGCGTGGGTTGAGCCGGCGCATATGGCAGCCGAGCGGGACGAGACGCCCTCTCGGGTCGTCCGCGTAGGCGAAGTCGTTGTTGCGGCGCGGATCAGCGCCGAGTTCGGGATCGTCAGTGTCGGGCGCAAGGGTAAGGGGTGCGCCTGAGCGCCAGCGCCCGAACATTTTGGCGGCGAGGCGCTCACGCGCCTCCGTCGTCTCGCCGTTGGCCTTCAGGAAGGCGTTGAAGCAGCCGACGCGGCTCTGGTATTTGCGCAGCACCACAAAGGTGCCGTTCCGCCCCAAGACGGCTGGCACAGGCATCGCGAGTGGCACGCCGGTCTCGCTCGGGTAGCCTAGGATGAACTCGCCAGCCTTGATCGGCCGTGCCTCGCCGAGCAGCGGGGCGACGCCGCTGCCCTCGATCGCTGGCTGCGAGATTGAGTCTCGGAAGCCGAACGGGTTCTTCGCGCCCTCGGGCGCGCCGAAGCGGTGCTCTCCGAGAAGTGTCACCCCCACAGCACGGTCGAGCTCCGCGCGGGCGCTCGCGAGTGCTCTATCGAGGGCGGCATCGTCGACCGCATAGATGGTCAGCGCGAGGTGGCACCGGCCGGGCGTGAACACCGCGTCCCAGTTCTCCGGCGCGTTGAGCCCCTGATCGCGCAGCTGCGGCGCGCGTGCGGCCATGCCCTGCTGGAAGGGCAGCGGGAAGGTCTTGAGCTGGGCCTCAGGCAGACCAAGGGCCTTCAACCCTTCGTAGCTGATGGCCACGCCGATCCAGTGATCGAGTTCGTCGGTCCACGTGTCGGCCGACGCGATGTGGGGAGCAAGGCGTCCGAGCAGGTCGCGCGCACCCTCCGCGTCGTCGAAGTGGAGCATGGCGTGGATGCCGACGTACGGCTCGGGACGGCTGCGCAGGATCAGCGCCTGGATGTCGTCGAGCTCCAGCGAGACGGTGTCTCTGCGGAAGCGCGATGCGAGTCGTTCGATGATCGACATGCTTCAACCCACCTTGTCCAGGAATTCGTTGAACGCGCGCTCCAAGCGCTGGAGCCGGCGCACGTCGACGACCGTGACCTGTGGGTTGGCCACGAACCAGCCGGCCGCGGTGATCTGATGTCCGGCGATGAAGTCCTTGACTTTCGGGCTCTTGATCCCCGGCCAGCCCTCAACCGACTGGAACAGCAGATCCATCAGATCCGGGATCTTGGTGGCGAAGTCGTTGATGTACGTGTCCCAGTCGCCGTCGTAGGTGGTGGCGAACAGGATGCGCGTGTCATCGTCGAAGAAGGCGAAGCGCATGTCGTGGAGTGTGCCGACCTTCTGCGCGCCGTCGAAGTTGCCGTTGACCAGGCCGAAGATGCGCCGCAGCCGTTCGGCGCCTCCAGGCTTCAGCCTGGCGATCGCCGTCAGCTCCGAGACGTTGCCGGACTGTGCACCGATCCGCCCGGCCGAGCCCGCGGAGCCCTTCAAGTCGGGATTGTGCTTGGTCATCATCTGTTCGAGCGCAAGCTTGGCGAGCTGCGGCGCGTCGCCCGCAACCTCCTCGATCCGGCGGCGGATCGCCCGGAGACGGGTCTCGTCGATCTGCGGGGCGTCGTGGCTGTCGGTCATCGGTGGCTCCTGTCGCGTCTGGGGTTCGAGATCCCTTCAGTCAGGTATCTGCTCGATCGACGTCGGCTCGACGCGTGGCTGTGCGTTCAGCATGTGTCGACGTGCGCTCGACCGTTCGTAGGCGGCGATGCGCACGCGCATGATCGAGCCGAGTGGCCGGTGCTCCTGGATGCCGTGCCAAGGATTGAACGAGAGCACGTCGTCGCCGTAGACACGCCGGGTCGGAGAGTAGGCATCCTGCGGTGGGAACCGCAGGGTCGCAATCGGCTGATGCGGGGAGAGATCGTCCGGCCAGAGCACCGACGCATCCTCGACTGGCATCGCCGCGAGATCGGTGCAGAGCTGGGCACGCAGCTGATACTCGGCCCCTGCCGTCCGGAAGTGCTCGACTACGAGATTGCGCATAGTCCCATCGTCGACCGGGCCGACTTCCTTGCCCGCCAGCGCCCTCACGTTCGCGGACAACGGCGCGGCGCTGATCTTGGCGACGTGGTCGCCGAAGCGGAGCGCCGCCATGGAGTGGTAGGTCTCGCCGAGCAGGTGCGCGTTGTCCCGGGCCAACCCGCGCAGGGTCGCGCCGGGCGTGAGACCGATCGCTTCGGCCGCCGACTCGATCCCGCGCGCGGCGCCGGCGAGCGCCCGCTGCAGGAAGGCTGGATTTCGGGCGTTCTTTTCCAGGAGATCGACGAGCTGCCTGTAGGCCTGGATGGTACCGAAGCTGAGTACGGGGATGTTGACCAGCAGGAAGTCTTGGTTGCCTCCCGCATCCTCATGCAGAAGGCGTTCGCCCTTGACCCCGAGCACCTTGATCGCCATGCCGCGCGGAGCCGGGATTGTATCGGAGTGGATGTCGCCGGGCGCGGAGGACAGGCGCACGACGACGGGATAGACGGCGGGTCGTGCGAAGATCCCCTGCTGCAGGTATGCCGGCAGCCCGTCAGATATGACAAGCTCGCCCGTGAGGATGCCGTGGCTCTTCGCGTGGGCGTCGCGAACCGCGTGACGATGCCGCTCGAACGCCACATGGTTCGAGCGCGCCATGACGTCGAGGATTTCGGCCGTCAGGGCCGCCTCATCGGGTTGTTGAACCTCGACATCCGGCGTGTAGCGAAGATAGGGCCTTCCGGCGTCGCGGTGAGAACTCCCGTCGAGCGTACTCATGCCGCGAGCTCCGCCGATGCGCTCGGTGTGACGGCGTCGATGGCCAAAAGCAAGTGCCGTGGGCCTCGCAGCGAGGCGCCGGGGCGGTATGGCGGTGGGTCGGCGAGAAGCCGCGGCGCTTGCAGCCGCTGGGCCAATGCCACGAGTGCGACCTCCGCCTCGATCCGCGCGAGCGGCGCGCCCACGCAGTAGTGCAGGCTGCCGCCGAACCCGAAGTGCTGGTTGTTCGCGCGGTCGGGAACGAAGCGGTCCGGATCAGCGAAGCGCAGCGGGTCGCGGCTGCCGGAGGCGAGCAGGAGCACCACCGGCGCCCCTTCCGGGATCGTGGTTCCACCGATCGCGATGTCGGCGCGCGCCAGCCGCGTGCGATAGTGGACGGGCGGCTCGTAGCGCAGCAACTCCTCGATCAGCCGCGGCGCGACTTCCGGCTCTCGGCGCAGGCGTTCCAGGTGCTCGGGGAAGCGGAGCAGCGTAAGGACGCCGTTGGTAATCAAGTTCACGGTCGTCTCGTGACCCGCGACCAGGAGGAGGACGGCCGTGGCCACGAGGTCGTGGTCGTTCATCCGCTCGCCGTCGTGCTCGGCTGCGAGCCCGGAGAGCAGGTCGTCCTGCGGCGCCCGGCGCTTCTCTTTGATCAATCCCTGCAGGTAGTCGGTGATCGCCGTGAACGCTTCCTCAGTCCTGCCGGCGTTCTCGCGGTCCGTACGCCGGTCCGGTTCGAGGGCGGTGGCGAGCTGAGTCGCCCATCCTTGGAACCGGGGCTCGTCCTCGCGCGGGACGCCGAGCAGCTCGCAGATCACCGTGACTGGCAGGGGGTAGGAGAAATCGTCGACCAGATCGAGGTCGGTCCGGTCCCGCAGCCCGTCGAGGAGGGCGTGGGTGAGCTGCTCCGCCTTACGGTGCATCGCCCGCACGCGAGCAGGTGCGAACTCGCGCATGACCTGCCGGCGCAGGAGGTCGTGGTCTGGCGGATCGCGGAAGATGAAGGGACGATGGCGCGCGGTGATCCGGCTGCGGACCGGGCGCACGAACAGATCGCTCAGTGGATGCCCGGTCCAGCGGAATAGAGGCGGATCGGGCAGATCCTCCGAGCTGATGCGCGGATCGTGCAGGAGGCGGTAGAGTTCCGCGTGAGTGCTCACGACGTAACTGCCGTCGTCCTGGCGGCTCACGGGCGTCCGGCGCATCTCGGCGTAGAGCGGGTACGGGTCGGCGCGGTTGGCCGGATCGAGGATCTGCTGGAACAGCGTGCCGTTCACGGTGAGCTCCTGTCGGACGGTGGTGCGGGATGCGGTCAGGACACGGCCCGGGCCAGCGGTTGAGGCCGGATGTCGGCTTGGTCGAGAGCGCCGACGATCGGTGGGAAAGGCGTCGCCTCCGCCACCGCCGCCCGGTAGGCGGGCAGCCAGCGGGCGCTGTCTACGGAGACAGCGGCCACAGTTCGCCCCTGCGCGCCGTACACGCCGATGAACCGGCGATCCCGCAACGAACCCTGCACGACGGCGAATTGGTTGGCCCCGGTCGGCAGGCCAACGAGCTTGATGTTGAGGCCGAACTGCTGCGACCAGAAGTCCGGCAGGTGGTCGTAGGGGATTAGTCCCGCTTCACCGGCGACCATGTTCCGGGCTGCCGTCTCCGCTTGAGCGACCGCGTTGCCCCAATGCTCGACGGCGAGGAGGCGGTTGCCGTAGATGGCGCTCGGCCAGTGAGCGATATCGCCGGCCGCGAAGACATCCGGCACAACTGCCCGAGTGGCGGTGAGGACGCGGCAGTGGGTGTCCACCCGGACGCCTTTAGGCGAAACCGCCAAGCCTGCACCGGCCAGCCACTCAGTGTTGCGCAGGGCGCCGAGGGCAGCGACGACGCAATCGGCCTCGATCCGTTGGCCGTTGCGCAGGATGGCCGCGACGACCCGGCTATCCGCGTCGGGTTGAAATCGCGCGACTTCTGTCTCCAGTCGGAGGTCCACGCCGCGGTCGCGGATTACGTCCCGCATGAAAGCGGCCGTGACGGAACCCAGGGCATGAACCAACGGGAGCGCACCGCGCACCGCCAGGGTCACGTCGAGGCCGAGATCGCGGCAGCACGACGCGATCTCACAGCCGATAAACCCGCCACCGATGATGAGCACGCGGCGCGGTTTCCCGGCGAGGCCACGCGCAAGATGCTCTGCGTCCGCGTGGCCGCGAAGCGTGTACACGTTCGAGGAAGCTGCTTCCGCACCGTTCGGCCACGGGCGTGCCCGAGTCCCGGTCGCGATAAGCAGCCGGTCGTATACGATCTGTGTGCCGTCCGAGAGGTAGATACGATGTGCGAGCGTATCGAGCCCCAATGCACCGACCCCGAGGCGGAACGTGGCGTTCAGATCGGCCCGTTGCGGCAGGGATGTTTCCGCGCTGTACAGGCCGCGGAGCACCTGCTTCGACAGCGGCGGACGATCGTAGGGCGGCTCGTTCTCGTCACCGATCAGAACAATCCTGCCTTCGTAGCCCACGTCACGCAGTGCGTGCGCCGCGGACAGGCCCGCGAGCGAGGCGCCGACGATGACGATCTGGCGAGGAGCTTCGGTGGGCGCTGTCATCGGTCGCCCACTTTATGCGGCATAAGGGCCGGAACGTCGCTCGTCGCAGTAATGGCACGCACCGGGCAGGCCTGCACCGCGCGCTCAATCTCGGCTCGAGCGGCTTCGTCGGGTGCCGTGTCGTAGACCAACGCTTCTGCACCATGCAGGGCGAAGTGGTCGGGAGCGGCGTAGATGCACTGCGCGTAAGCTTGGCAGCGGTTGAGGTCGACGACGACCTTCATGGATGACACTCCGTCGAAGGGGCAAGCGCCGGTGGCGGCAGTCACTGGAGGACGCGGAGCGTCAGTCGTGTGACCTCCCGGCGGAGGATGGCGCGCTCGTCCCCTCATCGAACACGGCACCGCACCGAGCACTCAACTGCTCGCGGTGTTGATGCATGCAGGCGATGATCGCCGGACGGTTGGGCACGTCCTCAGCGCACAGGCGCAGGACGTCGCTGCGACACGCCAAGGTCGCTTCCGTGATACTTGTCTCGGCAGCGGCGCCGTTGAGACTGGTACCGACGACGAGGAATAGGATTAGGAGTGTCAAACGCGACATGATGCGGCTCTCTGGATGCGCCCCGTCGTAGAACCATAAAGGAAATAATAAGTTCCTTTTCAAGTAGGAATGTCACGGGGAGGTATGCAGTGACGACAAGCCAGAAAGAGGCGTCGCCGTTGGCGTCGCGGAAGCGTGCCCTCAGCCCCGGACGCCCGCGCGCGGCAACGATCCAGGCACGTCAGGATCGGCTGATGGACATCGTCACTGCCGAGTTTCTGACATACGGCTATGAGGGGGCAAATATCGCGCGTGTAGCCCGTACCGCAGGAGTTTCGCCCAAGACGATCTACGCGCGCTACGCCACAAAGGACGAGTTGCTGCTGGCAGTCGTGGTTCACCTAACGGAGGCCTCGCGCGAAGGACTGGCACAGGAGCTGATGGATGGCTCAATCAGCCCCGAGCAAGGTCTGACGACCTTTGCCCTGACCACCGCCTACCATTGGACATCGGAGCGTGAGTTCGGACTCTACAGGCTTGTCATCACGGAAGCCGGTCGCTTCCCCCACCTCGTAACGCTTTATCGAGAGAGCACCGACGCGTTCCGTGAAGTCGTGACGGCGTATCTCACCGATCAAGTCGCTCGACGTGTGCTCGTGATCAAGGATGTCTCGACCGCCGTTCAGTTGTTTGTGTCCGTGACGACAGGACAGATCCGAGAGCGAATGCTTCTAGGTGAGCGTCCTTCTTCAATCGAAATTGAAGCTCAAGTAAGAGAAGGTGTCAGAATGTTTCTGGCCTGGTGCAAAAATAAATAATAGTATCGGTTAAACATATGCAGAATTATTATACAAAATCATATCTCTGTCTTCGGTCGGTGTCAGGAGAAGATGCCGGCGATTGTTGTCTGAAGGCGCATCTGTAGCGGACGGACAGTTCCAGCTTCTCTCTGTGAGCTGACCGGCAAGGATGAGTTCTAGCTGCGCTGTTCCACATTGCTTGCCCAATCGGAATTCAACGATAGGTAGCGCGCTCAGCGATGCAGATAAAAGGAAAGTTTTTCAACAAACGCGGTCTATGCATGTGTTGCGCCCGCCGAGGCTGCCGGATTCTCTTGGAATACTGCGTCGGAAATTCAAATGTCGAGAAAAGGTATCCGTCGGTAGCCGGCAGCGAGAACGCTGCGGTGTCCGGTTTAGCGCCTCGCGCGACCGAAAGCTGCCAGACCGCTTTCGGCCAGATTACGCCATGCCGGATAGCCGACAGGCGCAAAAGCGGTCGTTCGGCTGTGCGCCCAAGCCAGTCGTTCGCAGGGGTTCGATGGCATCTCCAAAGCAGACATGGCGGGTGCCGATACCCGTATTCCCGCTCCACTTGTTGACAGAGCCGTTCGGGCTACGACCGGACCGACCCGCCCACGACCACTGGATGGCCCAGAACTTGACGCAGGACATCTGGGGCGTTGGCCCGGTGAACGCCCGCAAGCTTGGGGCGCTGGGGTGCGAGAGCGCCGCCGACGTGCGCGATCTCGACCCCCGGGCGGTGCGCAAGGCCATGACAGTGGTCGGCGAGCGGCTGTTGCGGCAGCTACGCGGCGAGGCCTGTCTCGACCTGGAGGAGGTCGCCGCGACTCGGAAGGGCTGCGCCGTGAACCGGAGCTTCTCCGACCGGGTCGAGGATCACGCAACGATGGAGCAGGCGGTCGCCGCCAACGCGACCCGGCTCGGGGAAAAGCTCCGCCGGGAGGGGTTCGGAACCGACCACGTCACGGTCTTCTTCCGCACCTCCGAGCACGACCGGACTCGGCTGCAGCGGTCGGTCTCGACGGTGGTGACCCTGCCGGAATCGTCGAACGACACTTTGGTGCTGGTGAAGGCCGCACTGCATGGCGTCCGCAAGACCTGGCGGGACGGCTTTTGTTATTCGAAGGCCGGAGTGGTCACGACGGACCTCCTGCCTCTCCACGCCTCCCAGCGAGCGATACCCGGCCTCGGCCAGCTCGACCGCGAGCGGGGGCCGCGCTGATGGCGGCGCTCGATGCCTGCAACCGGCGCTTCGGGCGCGGGGCGGTCGTCCCAGCCGCGGCCGGGTTCACCCCGGCGCGGGCATGGTCGACCAAGTTCGAGATGCGCTCGCCGCGCTACACGACCCGGCTGGACGAGATCCTGGTCGTTGCGGCGGACAATCCCGTACGATCTGCCTGGAAGGCTGCGATTTACCGTCAAGACAAATGCTGGGCGGAAACCTGATCAGTTCTTCCGGACCAGCGGGACGGGCGCCGGCGGCGGCGGGGCGCCGAAGGCGTAGCGGAAGCCGACCGAGACGATGTCGACGCTCGAATCGACCACACCCGCGAAGGCGATGTTGCCAACGTTGTAGTCCCGCCCGATGCCCGCGAGGATACGCGAGCGGTCCAGGAAGAGGTGAGAATAGGCGGCGTTCAGCGTCAGCTGATTGTTCCAGCGGTAGCTCGCACCGACGTTCAGGCTGTAGCGGTCGCCGTCCGGCAGGCGGACCGAGCGGTTGCTGAAGTCGATCGGCGAAGTCTCGTAGCCGAAGCCGGCGCGCACCGTCAGGGCGGCGTTCACGTCGTACTCACCGCCGATCGAGTAGTAATACCCGTCCTTGTAGTTCAGCGGCAGGGAGTTCACCGGTACGCCCAGCGTCTTCGACACGATGCCGACGGTGCCGAGCCTCGACCAGTTGTCCCACTCGAAGCCGAGGGACACGCGGGCGATCGGGCTCACCGCCTGGGTCAGGCCCACGCTGAGCTTCTCCGGCGTGTTGAAGTTTGCGCGCACCTGTCCGGCCAGCGGCGCCAGGGCGAGGATCGGCACGCCGATCGAGCCGTCGATGTCGTGATGCACCGAGGAGCGGTAGCCGATGCCGAGCGCCGTCCCTTCCCAGGGCGTGATGTTCACGCCCGCGGTGAAGCCCACACCCCAGGACTCACCCTTCAGGAAGGAGCTGGGATAGGCCGTCGGGGGCAGGCCGGGAAGCGGCAGGGCCTGGCGCAGGGTTAGGCGGAAATACTCGATGTTCGGACCGGCGGCGACCGAGAGCCACTCGTTCACCTTGAAGCCGACGACCGGGTTGAAGACCAGCGAGAAGATTCGCGAAGAGCGACCGTAGACCTCGCCGGCCCAGACCTCGTTCGGCTTGGTAGTCAGGCCGAACGGCGCGCCGGTGGAGATGCCGAGCCAGAGGCGGTCGTTGATTTGGTAAGAGCTTGCACCCGCCGGGAGCACCGCGCCCTGGCCGATATCGCCCGAGCCGCCGAGGCCCCCGAAGGCCGGGTTGGTGCCGGTGGACGGGGTGATGGTCGCAGAGGGACCGAGATACGTGAGGTTCTGCTCGGTGACGAAGCCAGGCCGCATCGTGATGACGGCCGGGTTCCAGAACATCGACGACACGCCGCCGGAGCCGGCCGCCGCACCCGCGAATCCCAGGCCCTGGGCCTGCGTGCTCTGCTCCCGCAGGCCGAATGCGCCCGCAGATGCTTCCGTAACGGCGCAGAGCGCGGTGAGGACGGCAATCGAGCCGATGCGAAGGCGTGAATTCATGGTTTCCCCCACACGAATCCGCTGATTGAGCCGATGCGGATTTCGAATTTTGAGTCCGTTCCGGAGCGCCCAGGCTTAGCAGGCACGGGCGGGAGAAACGGCGGCTGGCAAGATCGGATGCCGAGGTGCCGAGACCGACTCATCGCGCCGGCTTGTGGCACTAACATAACCTATACGTCATGATGCTGACTAATGCTGCAAAAAGTTGCAAGCACGGATTGCCCCTTTCTCACCGAAATTCGATCGGCCGAATGTAATCGCCAATGGATGTGGCCTTTGGGCACCAACGGCGCTCTCGCTGCAGCGCACAACGACGTGTTGCGCAAATATTCGCGCGCGCGGTGTGAGGGCCGCCGATCTCGGCACGGAACGGCGGGCCGCGCCTCGGATCCTCGTCGGCAGCGAGATCTCGAAGGTCGACCACCGGCGTCCCGTCATCCGTCGGGCGCGGCAGAACCCAAGTTCGACCGGACACCGCCGCGATCGAATGCCGGGGTGGGGGCTTGCGTTTGGTTTACCTATGCGGATATAGACTAACGTATACGTCAATCCAGACCTGCTCGAACGAAGCGCTTCCGAAGAGAGCGACGCAGGAAGGGGGGAACATGTCGGCCACCCACGATGATGGCGGTTGCAGGCAAGCAGCCGCACCCTCGGCACCACGTCTGTCCGCCAGTGAGCCGAACACGTTGCCGGAGGTATTCGACCGGGCCGTGCGTCGTTTCGCGGACAGGCCGGCGCTCGATTTTTTCGGGCGGAAGTGGACCTATCGTGACGTCGGCGAGCTGACCGATCGCGTGGCCGAGGGCCTCATCCGCCTCGGCGTCGGACACGGCGTTAAGGTCGGTCTGTGCTTGCCGAACTCGCCGTATTCGGTGGTGTTCTACTTCGCCATTCTCAAGTCCGGCGGAACCGTCGTCAACTACAATCCACTCTATACCCCGCGGGAGTGCCTAGCGCAGATCCTCGATTCGGACACGACGATCATGGTCTTGCCCGACATAGAACGGGTCTATGGCCCCGTCGCCGCCGTGGCGGATGAGGCCGGTCTTCGCCATCTGGTCGTCTGTCCGTTTGCGGATGCTTTGCCCTTCGGCCGCGGCGTTCTCTATCGGCTGTTCAAGCGGACGGAAAAGGCCCGCGTTCATGACGATGCGCGGCACGTTTCCTTCTCGAAGCTGCTGTCCGGCCGCAGCGCTACCCAGCGACGTCCCGCACCGCGTCCGGACGATGTCGCGCTGCTGCAGTACACCGGCGGGACGACCGGCGTGCCCAAAGGTGCGATGCTGACCCACGCCAATCTCGCCGGAAACGTTCGTCAGTTGTCGCCCCTGATGCAGGGCGGAGGGCTGCGCGACGGACAAGAGCGAGCGCTCGCCGTGATCCCGCTGTTCCACGTCTTCGCGATGACCGTCGCGATGAATCTGGCCCTCGATATGGGCGCCCAGATCGTCCTCGTTCCGCAATTCAAGATCGAGGAACTCCTCGCCACGATCGCACGAACAAAGCCCACGTTCTTCCCGGCCGTCCCGACGATCTTCGCGGCGATCAACAAGGCGGCGGAAACGGCCGACGTCGATCTCCGCTCCATCCGTCTGTGCATCTCGGGCGGCGCGCCGCTGCCCGCCGAGGTCGGGGCCCGTTTCGAGGCGCTGACGGGATGCCGGCTGTCGGAAGGCTATGGGCTGACGGAGAGTTCGCCCGTCGTCAGCGTCAATCCGTTCGACGCCCGGCGTCGCGCGGGTTCGGTCGGCCTGCCACTGGTGGACACGACCATCGAGATCCGGGATCCGAACTGCCCCGATCGGCTGATGCCGGCTGGCGCAAAGGGCGAAGTCTACATCCGGGGCCCGCAGATCATGGCGGGTTACTGGCGCCGTCCGGCCGACTCCTCTGAGGTTCTGGTCGACGGGGCGCTCAGGACCGGGGACGTGGGCTACCGCGATCCGGAGGGATTCCTGTTCCTCGTCGATAGGATCAAGGATCTCATCATCTGTGGCGGATACAACGTCTATCCGCGCCAGATCGAGGATGCACTGTACGAGCACGAGGCCGTCGAAGAGGTGGTCGCGATCGGCATCCCGGATGCGTACCGCGGCGAAAGTCCCAAGGCGTTCGTGAAGCTGCGCGCCGGGTTCCCGACGACGCCCGATGAGCTTCGCGCCTTCCTCTCCGAGCGTATCTCGAAGATCGAGATGCCCAGGGAAATCGAGATCCGGACAAGCCTGCCGAAGACCGCGGTCGGCAAGCTGTCGAAGAAGGAACTGATCGCGGAGGAGCGCGAACGGGCCGGGCTGGCGGCCATGAACAGGCGGGCTTCGGCATGATGTTGACCCTAAGGACCCTCGGGGCATACGATGACGTTCTTCACGAAAAGGCCGTCTGTGTCCGAAACGCTGTACACCGTGACCCAACTCGCCACGGAATTGGGGGTTACGGCGAGGACGGTGCGCTTCTACGAGGACAAGGGGCTGCTGACCCCGCAGCGCGCCGGGAATACCCGCATCTTCGCCCATCGCGACAAGGTCCGGTTGATCCTCATCCTACGGGGCAAGCGGTTGGGCTTCTCGCTCCGCGAGATCAAGGAATATCTCGACCTCTACGCGGCCGATCCGACCCAGAGAGAGCAGTGGCGCGACCTTCTGAAGAAGGTTCAGGGCCGGATCGATCAACTCGTCGATCAGCAGAAGGCGCTCATCGAGACGCTCGGCGAACTGGAGAAGCTCAGGCTTTACGCTCTGGCCGGCCTCGACGACGCGGAGCCCGACAAGACGCGGCGCGCGCGCTAGCAAGGGCTCGCAAGAACCGTCGCCGGTCTCGCGACGAAGAACTGCTGCGCACCGAGGATTCAGTCGGACGCAGCGCCGGCCTGCCCGCGGGATGCCACCGCCGGGCGCCGGCAGGCTTTCCGGCCGCATCCCCGGGACTGCATCCCGCCCTGGAGGCGTGGGTCGGGCCGCACTTCACAAGCCCATGCGCCCAGGGCTTCGCGGAGGCGATGCGGCTGCCCGCAGCCGCGACGTCGCCGGCGCTCTCTCATCGTAGTCTTTCCGGGAGGTAAACATGACCGACATCGTCATCGCGGGCTATGCCCGCTCGCCCTTCACACCCGCGAAGAAGGGAGCGCTCGCCCGGGTCCGTCCCGACGACCTCGCCGCGCAGGTGGTGCGCAAGCTGGTCGCCGACATCGGGATCCCCTCGAAGGACATCGAGGACCTGATCGTCGGCTGCGCCTTCCCCGAGGGCGAGCAGGGCTTCAACATCGCCCGCCTGATCGGCCTGATGGCCGATCTCGACCTCGGCGTCGGCGGCGTCACGGTGAACCGCTTCTGCGGCTCGTCGATGCAGTCGGTCCACATGGCGGCGGGGCAGATCGCCCTCGGCGCGGGCGTGGCCTTCGTCTGCGCGGGTGTGGAGAGCATGAGCCGCGTGCCGATGATGGGCTTCAACCCGATGCCGAACCCGGCTCTCCATGAGAAGCGCCCCGGCGCCTACATGGGCATGGGCGACACCGCCGAGAACGTCGCCCGCCGCTGGGAGATCTCCCGTGCGGATCAGGAGGCCTTCGCGGTGGCGAGCCACCACAAGGCGGCCAAGGCGCAGGGAGAAGGGCGGCTTGCCGCCGAGATCGTCCCGATCGCCACCAAGGGCGGCACGGTCGAGACGGACGGCTGCATCCGGGCGGATGCCAGCGCCGAAGGTCTCGCCAGCCTCAAGCCCGCCTTCCAGCAGGACGGCTCAGTCACCGCCGGCACGTCCTCGCCGCTGACCGATGGCGCCTCGGCGGTGCTGGTGTGCAGCGCAGGCTTCGCGAACCGTCACGGGCTGAAGCCGCTGGCGCGGGTCGCCTCGGTCGCGGTCGCGGGCTGCGAGCCGGAGATCATGGGCATGGGTCCCGTCGTCGCCTCGCGCAAGGCCTTGGCCCGGGCGGGCATCGCCGCCGACGCCCTAAGCGTGGTCGAGCTGAACGAGGCCTTCGCCTCCCAGGCGCTCGCCTGCATGCGCGACCTCGGCCTCGACGAAAAGATCGTCAACATCGACGGCGGCGCCATCGCGCTCGGCCATCCGCTCGGCGCCACAGGGGCCCGCATCGTCGGCAAGGCGGCCTCGCTCCTGTCCCGCGAGGGCGGTCGCTTCGCGCTGGCCACCCAGTGCATCGGCGGCGGCCAGGGCATCGCCACCGTTCTGGAGCGCATCTGATGACCGGGATCCGCAAAGTCGCCGTCATCGGCGCCGGAGTCATGGGCGCCGGCATCGCCGCCCATGTCGCCAATGCCGGCATGCCGGTGCTCCTCATGGACATCGTCCCCGAGGGCGCCGCCGGCCGGAACGCGCTGGCCGAGGGCGCCATCGCGAAGCTGCTCAAGACCGAGCCCGCCGCCTTCATGTCCCCGCGGGCCGCCAAGCTCGTGGAGACGCTCAACGTCGAGGACCATCTCGACCGCCTCGGCGAGGTCGATTGGATCATCGAGGTGGTGATCGAGCGGCTTGACGCGAAACAGGCGCTCTACAAGCGGATCGACGCCGTGCGCCGGCCCGGCACGGCGGTCTCGTCGAACACCTCGACCATTCCGCTGGACGCGCTGGTCGAAGGGATGCCCGAGGCATTCCAGCGAGACTTCCTCATCACCCACTTCTTCAACCCGCCGCGCTACATGCGGCTTCTGGAGATCGTGACGGGGCCGAAGACCGATCCGGCGCTCGCCCAGACCGTGGCGGACTTCGCCGACCGCAAGCTCGGCAAGAGCATCGTCCGCTGCAAGGACCGGCCGGGTTTCATCGCCAACCGGCTCGGGATCTTCTGGATCCAGAACGCCATCGCGGCGGCCGACGACCTCGACGTGCCGGTGGAGGAGGCGGACGCGGTGATGGGCCGCCCCTTCGGCATCCCGAAGACCGGCGTGTTCGGCCTCGTCGATCTCGTCGGGCTCGACCTGATCCCGCACACCACGAAGAGCCTGCGGGCGGCCCTGCCGCCGGAGGACGCATTCCACGCCACCTATCGCGAGATGCCGGTGGTCACGAAGCTGATCGCGGAGGGCTTCACCGGCCGCAAGGGCAAGGGCGGCTTCTACCGCCTGAACCGGAAGGACGGGCAGAAGACCAAGGAAGCCATCGACCTAAAGACCGGTGAGTACAGGCCCTCCGCGAAGGCCGACTTGCCGGCGCTGAAGGAGGCCAAGGGCCCGCGCGCGGTGCTCGACCTGAAGGGCCGCGCCGGCGACTACGCCTGGAAGGTGATCGGCCCGACGTTGGCCTATGCCGCCGGGCTCGTCGGCGAGGCGAGCGACGAGGTCGCCGCCATCGATGAGGCCATGCGCCTGGGCTACAACTGGAAGTGGGGGCCGTTCGAGCTGACCGACAGGATCGGCGGTGCCTACGTGGCCGAGCGGCTGGCGAAGGACGGCCATGCCGTCCCGCCGATCCTCGCCGGGCTCAACGGCCAGACCTTCTACCGGGTCGAGAACGGCCGTCGGCAGGTGCTGCAGGCCGAGGGCGGCTACAAGGATGTCGTCCGCCCCGAGGGCGTTCTGCGGTTGGAGGACATCAAACTGTCCGCCAAGCCACTCCTCAAGAACGGCTCCGCCGCCCTGTGGGATATCGGCGACGGCGTGGTCTGCTTCGAGTTCATCTCGCAGTCGAACGCGCTGGACGAGCAGATCATGGTCTTGCTCGGCAAGACCATCAAGCTGATCAAGGATAAGTACAAGGCGCTCGTCGTCTACAACGAAGGCTCGAACTTCTCGGTCGGCGCGAATCTCGGGCTGGCCCTGTTCGCCGCCAACATCGCCGCCTGGGGCGAGATCGAGAAGCTGGTCAGCCTCGGTCAGCAGACCTACGGTCAGCTGAAATACGCGCCCTTCCCGGTGGTGAGCGCCCCCGCCGGCATGGCGCTTGGCGGCGGCTGCGAGATCCTTCTGCACAGCGATGCCGTGCAGGCCCATGCCGAGAGCTATATCGGCCTCGTGGAGGCGGGCGTCGGGCTCGTGCCGGCCTGGGGCGGCTGCAAGGAGATGCTGGCCCGCTGGCAATCGTCGCCGAAGCTGCCGAGGGGGCCGATGCCCGCCGCCGCCAAGGTGTTCGAGACGATCTCGACCGCCACGGTCGCCAAGTCGGCGGAGGAGGCCCGCGACCTCCTGTTCCTGCGCGAGAGCGACGGGATCACCATGAACCGCGACCGGCTGCTCGCCGACGCCAAGGCCAAGGCCCTGTCGCTCATCGAGGGCTACGAGGCACCCAAGCCCGTCACTGTGACGCTGCCCGGCCCCGCGGGCGGGGTCGCCATGCGCATGGCGGCGGAGGGCTTCGCCCGTCGCGGCATCGCCACCAAGCACGACCTCGTCGTGGCGGGGGAACTGGCCTCAGTGCTCTCCGGGGGCGAGGCCGACATCCTGGATGCGCTGGACGAGGATGCAATCCTCGAACTCGAACGTGACAGCTTCATGCGCCTCGTGCGGACGGAGGCGACCCTCGACCGGTTCGAGAGCGTGATCGAAACCGGCCGGCCGGTGAGGAACTGACCCGATGCAGACCTACAAGGCTCCCTTGCGCGACATGCGCTTCGTGCTGCACGAGTTGCACGCCGACGCCCAGCCCCTGCCGGGCCTGGAAGACTTCACCCCCGACGTCGCCGACGCCATCCTGGAGGAGGCCGGCAAGTTCTGCACGGAGCGCCTGCTGCCGCTGAACGCCTCCGGCGACGAGGAGGGCTGCTGCCTGGAGAACGGCGTCGTCCGTACGCCGAAGGGCTTTCCCGAGGCGTACAAGGCGTTCCGGGAGGGCGGCTGGACCGCCATGGGCGCGGACCCCGCCTATGGCGGCCAGGGCCTGCCGGCGGGCATCAACAAGCTCGTCGAGGAGATGATCTGCTCCACGAACCTGTCCTTCGGCCTCTATCCCGGCCTCAGCCACGGGGCCTATCAGGCGATCGAGGGCCACGCCTCGGAGGAGCTGAAGGCGGCCTACCTGCCGAAGCTCGTGGACGGCACGTGGTCCGGCACGATGTGCCTGACCGAACCCCATTGCGGCACCGATCTCGGCCTCCTGCGGACCAAGGCCGTGCCGCAGGACGACGGGTCCTTTCGCGTCACCGGCTCGAAGATCTTCATCTCGGCGGGCGACCACGACCTCACCGAGAACATCATCCACTTGGTGCTGGCCAAGATCCCCGACGCGCCCAAGGGCGTGAAGGGTATCAGCCTGTTCCTCGTGCCGAAGTTCCTGCCGCGGGCGGACGGTTCGCCGGGCGAGCGCAATGGCGTGACCTGTAGCGCCCTTGAGCACAAGATGGGCATCAAGGCCTCGGCCACCTGCCAGATGTCGTTCGACGACGCCACGGGTTGGCTCGTGGGCGAGCCGCACAAGGGCATGCGCGCGATGTTCACGATGATGAACAGCGAGCGCCTGTCGGTCGGCATCCAGGGGCTCGGCGCGGGCGAGGCCGCCTACCAGGGCGCCATCGCCTACGCGAAGGAGCGCCTCCAGGGCCGCGCGCTCTCGGGCGCCAAGCGGCCGGACCTGCCCGCCGACCCGATCCTCGTCCACCCGGACGTGCGGCGGATGCTGATGACGATCCGCGCGTACAACGAGGGCTGCCGGGCGCTCGGCGCCTGGGTCGCCCGAAGCCTCGACGTGATGGAGCACCATCCCGATCCGGCCGAGCGGCGGCGGGCTGAGGATTTCTCCGCCCTGATGACCCCCATCGTGAAGGCGCTGTTCACCGATCTCGGCTTCGAATCGGCGAGCATCGGCATGCAGGTCTACGGCGGCCACGGCTTCATCCGCGACCACGGCATGGAGCAGTACGTCCGCGACGCCCGGATCTCGATGATCTACGAGGGCACAAACGGCATCCAGGCCCTCGACCTCGTCGGCCGCAAACTCCCGGCCCATGCCGGCCGCTACCTGCGCAGCTTCTTCCACCCGGTGCTCGCTGCCCTGGACGAGGCGATCGAGGACGACGACCTCGCCCCCCTCGCCCAGCCCCTGTCGAAGGCCTTCGGCGCCCTACAACTCGCCACCGCTCACATCGCCCAGCGGGGCCTCAAGGATCCGGAGGAGGCGGGTGCCGCCGCCACCGAGTACCTGCGTCTCTTCGGGTTGGTGGCGTTGGGCTACATGTGGCTGCGCACGGCCAAGGTCTCCCACACCGCGCTCGAGGCCGGGACGGACGAGCGCGACTTCTACGAGGCTAAGCTCGCGACGGCCCGCTTCTACATGGAGCGCATCCTGCCCCAGGTCGCGGGCCTGCTGGCGGCGGTGAAGTCCGGCAAGGGCGCGATGATGGCGCTCGACGAGGCGATGTTCTGACGGGAAGCTTCCTCGGCCGAAAACCGGGCGGGGGCATTCATTCGAGGCGATGCGGAGAAGAGCAATGGCGGATCTCGGGCAACTGGTCGATTGCATCGAGCAACGGTCGGAGGCGCTCAGTGCCCTCGGCTACCGGGTCCGGTTCGATCTCACCGATGGCGGCAGCATCCTCGTGGACGCGACCGGCGGCGGCGTGAACGTCTCCACCGGCGAGGGCGGCGAGGCCGATACGGTGATGAAGCTGAGTTCCGACAACCTTCTTAAGCTGGTGCGGGGCAAGCTGAGCCCGACGATCGCATTCTCTACCGGCCGCCTCAAGGTCCAGGGCTCGCAGGGCGTGGCGATGAAGCTCGCCGGTCTTCTCGATCAGTGATGCGTGCGCTGGAGGTGACGCCGGTCTGCGCGTGCAGCCATCGAAGATCTTCAGGAGAGACAGGATGAAGGTTCTTGTGCCCGTCAAGCGGGTTGTAGACTACAACGTCAAGATCCGCGTAAAGGCCGACGGCTCCGGGGTCGAACTCGCTAACGTCAAGATGTCGATGAACCCCTTCGACGAGATCGCCGTCGAGGAGGCGATCCGGCTCAAGGAGAAAGGCCAGGTCACCGAGATCGTGGCCATCTCGATCGGCCCGCAGGCTGCGCAGGAGACTCTGCGCACCGCGCTCGCCATGGGCGCCGACCGGGCTATTCTGGTGAAGACCGACGTCAACTGCGAGCCGCTCGCGGTCGCCAAGCTCCTGAAGGGGGTCGTGGAAAAGGAGAATCCCGAACTCGTCATCCTCGGCAAACAGGCGATCGACGACGATTCAAACCAAACCGGGCAGATGCTCGGCGCCCTGCTCGGCTGGCCGCAGGGCACCTTCGCGTACAAGATCGAGTTCGGCGAGGGCAGCCTCGACGTGACCCGCGAGGTCGATGGCGGCCTGCAGACCGTGACACTGACGCTTCCGGCGATCGTCACGACGGATCTACGCCTGAACGAGCCGCGCTACGCCTCCCTGCCAAACATCATGAAGGCGAAGAAGAAGCCGCTCGAAGAACTCGCGCCCGACGCGCTCGGTGTCGATGTGACGCCGAAGCTCACGGTGCTCAAGACTGCTGAGCCGCCGGGCCGGTCAGCCGGCGTCAAAGTCAGCTCCGCGGCCGAGCTGGTACAGAAACTCAAGGTCGAGGCCGGCGTCATATAAGTCTACGCAACCGTGGCCGCGCTCCCGCTACGGTCGAGCGCGGCCCGCACACACAGGGGTTCGCACGCACATGACCACACTTCTCTTCGTCGAGCACGGCAACGGCCGGATCAAGGACGGCACGCTCAAGGCGCTGACCGCCGCCAAGACTATCGGCGCACCGATCCACGCCCTCGTGCTCGGTTCCGGATCGAAATCCGTGGCGGAAGCGGCCGCCAAGCTCGACGGCGTCGAGAAGGTGCTCGT
The DNA here is from genome assembly GCF_017876975.1 of Methylobacterium sp. PvP105. Lineage (NCBI taxonomy): Bacteria > Pseudomonadati > Pseudomonadota > Alphaproteobacteria > Hyphomicrobiales > Methylobacteriaceae > Methylobacterium > Methylobacterium sp. PvP105. The sequence goes on from NZ_JAGIPA010000001.1 coordinate 5,537,147, forward strand.
TGCCGAGGATGCGGTCTACGATCACGATCTCGCCGAGCCGGTCGGGGCTTTGATAGCGTCGATCGCCGACCCCTACGAGACGGTCATCGCCTCGGCCTCGACCACGGGCAAGAACGTGCTGCCGCGCGTGGCCGCCCTGCTCGACGTGGCGCAGGTGTCGGACATCATCAAGGTCATCGCACCCGACACCTTCGAGCGGCCGATCTACGCCGGCAATGCGATCCAGACCGTGCAGACGCCGACCGGCAAGCGTGTGATCACGGTGCGCACCGCGGCCTTCAAGGCCGCCGAGGAAAGTGGAGCCGCGGCCCCGATCGAGCCGGTCTCCGCCGCCGCGCCTGACGCGGCCCGTTCGAGCTTCAAGGGCGAGGAGATCGCCAAGTCCGACCGCCCGGAGCTGGCCTCCGCGCGGATCATCGTATCGGGTGGCCGCTCGCTAGGATCGTCGGACAAGTTCCATGAGTTGATCGAGCCCCTAGCTGACAGCCTCGGCGCGGCGGTGGGTGCCTCGCGCGCAGCCGTGGATGCCGGCTACGCGCCGAACGACTGGCAGGTCGGCCAGACCGGCAAGGTCGTGGCCCCGGACCTCTACGTAGCGGTCGGCATCTCCGGCGCGATCCAGCATCTGGCCGGCATGAAGGACTCGAAGATCATCGTCGCGATCAACAAGGATGAGGACGCGCCAATCTTCCAAGTTGCCGATTACGGCCTCGTTGGCGATCTGTTCCAGGTCGTCCCGGAGCTGCGATCCGAGATCGCTAAAGCTTAAAGCTAGAGGCTCATTCAGTAAGCAGGTCCCGGCGGCACGCCAAGTGCAGATCGTCGTCGGGACGGCGGCGCCGCGGTCATCGTGAGAAAGCCCGGGCGTTGGTCGCGCTACCCATGGCGAAAGCCAGCGTGGCGGCGGCGATCTGCGCCGTGCCATGGGCCTGGCCCCGCGCATTCCGGGCCGCCAAGAGAGCCCTCTGCGCCTCCAGCGCCGCCGTGATCGTCCCCGCGCCGCTGCGATAGGCAGACAGGGTCGCGTCGTAACTGACCGCGGACGCTGCCACGAGCGTGGTAGCGGCGCGGAACGCGGCGAGCGCGCTCTTCAGCGCGTCGACCGACACGACCACTTCCCGCGCCGCGTCCTGCTGTAGGCGGATGAACGTGTCCTCGGCCTGCGCGGTCCGGGACCTCGCCTCTTCGAGGCGCGCGGCCCGCACGCCTCCGTCGAAGATCGGCACGGAAACGCCGCCGAGCACGGTGACGTTGCTGCTTCCTGGCGACGTGCCAAGGGCGGAGCTCCCGACGTTCCCCACGATGGGCAACGACGTCACGCTCAGCCGGCCGTTCACGGAGTTCCCCGAGACCGACGTGAAGACCTTCGGCAGGAAGTCGGCTTCCGCCGCGGCGACGCCGGCGCGGCTGGCCTGTGCGGTCGCGACCGCGACCTGCAGGTCCGGCCTGTGGCGCAGGGCCGTTCCGACGAGCGTTTCCAGGGGGGCACCGACCAATGGGGGCAGAGGATGGACGGAAGCGTCCTCGACGCGGATCCGCGTGACCGGCGACACGCCCATCGCGCCGATGAGGCCGTTGTAGGAATCCCGCTCGGCGTTCCGGCCCTGGACCAGGTCGAAGTCGGCCTGGGCGAGCATCTGCTTGGCCTGCGCGACCTCGACGGTGGTCCCGACGCCCTGGTGCAGGCGGCTCTCGGCGGCGTCGAGGACGGCCCGCGCGTCACGCTGCGACGCACCCGCGATGCGGACGCGCTCGCGGGCGGCGCCGAACTCGTAGAACTGCCGCCCGACGTCATAGATGATCTTCTGGTGGACGGCGTTGAACGAGATGTTCGAGGCGAGCGACAGCTTGCCGGCCGCCTTCGCCAGCGCGTCACGCTGCCCGAAATCGAACAGGAGCCACTGCAAGGCTGCCGTCGAGACCGTGCCGGTAGCCTCGGTCCCGAGGTTGCCGGTCCGGCCGGTGAGCGGCAGCGTCTGGCTCGACGAGGTATACTGATACCCGCCGAGGACCGTGGCGGTGACGACCGGCAGGTAGCTCGCCTTGACGATGCCGACCGCCAAAGCCGCCTGCCGGGCCTGCTCCCATGCGATGCGGGTCGTCGGGTTCGTGGTCTGCGCGATGTCGATGAGTTCCGGCAAGGTGTGGACCCGGACGGGGTCTGTGGCCGGCGGCGGTTGAACGACCGCGAGCGCAGGCCTGGCCGGGAGACCGAAATCGACCTCGCTCATCTCGATGGGCGCCGGTGCGCCCGGCGGCACGAAGGGCGTGCCGGGCGTCGCCGGGGCGAGGTCCAGGGACGACGTCGCGCATCCCGCCGTGAGGAGGACGGTCGCCAGACCGAAGGCGCGACGGAGTATCCTAAGCATGTGCGTGACGCCTCGCTGCGTCCGAACGGAGCGTCCGCCACGCCTCGGCGAACCCGGCCACGTCCGGGGCGCCCCTTGCGGGCGCTTCGGGGTCGTCCGCCTCGTGCATCGCCCCGTCCACGGCAGCCGCCATGGCTCGGGCACCGGCCATGGCGGGGGGGCGGTGCTCCGCGGCGAGCGATCCGATGCGGGCCGCGCGCTCGTAGAGACGCTCCCCGGCGTCGAGCATGTCGGTGGCGGGCCGCGCCCGTTCGGGGCCGTCGCCCGGCTCGTAGGCCAGGGCGTCGATCTGGTCCCGCAGGCGCTCCAGGGCTTCCAGCGCGCCGGGGTCGGAACGCTGGCCGACGGGACCGGTCTCCTCCCTCGCCACGAGGCCGCGGATGCCGGCGAGGAAGCGGCGCACCGTCGCCTCCACCTCCGGCAGGATCGAAACGGGGTAGAGCCGGGTCGCCACCAGGAAGATCACGAGGTCGCCGAAGACGATGCCGATGATCCTGTCGCGGGCGACGGTCAGATCCGTCTTCAGCGCGAAGCCCTGCAGCACGCACAGGCAGAACGCGAAGGCGATCTGGATGCCCATGTACGAAATCCGCTCGCTGCCGACGACGACCCACGCGCTCGGCAGGACGACGGCGGCGACGACGACGAGCAGGCCGGTGATGCCGTCGATGTGCGGCAGGACGTACACGAGGGTCGCGAGGCCGAGCGTCGCGCCGATCAGGCAGCCGGATAGGCGCAGGACCAGCTTCCGGTTGGTCTCGCCGACCGTGAGCAGCGACCCCACGAAGCACGTGATCATGCAGGTGTGGATGCCCGGCCAGTCGAGGATGGCGTAGGTGAGGTAGCAGGCCATCGCCGCCAACGTCGTCTTCAGCGCGTAGCGGACGTGGTCGGGGTTCGAGAACGCGTCGGGTTTGAGGAATCCCGATTTCGCGACCTTCGGCTTCGCTGCGGCCCGGCCGCTCGCGAAAGCCTCCTCCGCTTCCGTGACCAGATCCCCGAGGGCGTCTCCCGGCTGGACGGCCGGCCTTGCGCCCCCTGTCGTCGGTCGCCCGTGTTCGACCGTCTGCGCCAGGTCCCGGCACCGGGCGCCGAGGTCGGGACGGTCCGTGGGCTGTCCGGCGCCCCCACCGGCGGCAAGCCTGATCAGGAGCGCCCGACTGACGGGCATCAGGGCGCCCAGCCGCGCCGCCGACGTCCGCTTCAGACGGCCCAGGAGACCGGCCAGACGTACCAGCTTCCGGATCGCGCCATCGTCCAGGTCCACGACGCGAATGGCATCCGCGCGGCCCGGGTCCTCGAAGCACGCGGCAGCGAGCCTGAGGCGTTCCGCCAGCGCCTCCCTCGCGAGCCGCTCCGGATGCCGGCCGAAGGGCAGGTTGAAGGCGATCAACACCGCGAGCGGCATCATCGAGAACTGCAGGGCATAAAGCAGGCCCCGGGTCACGAGCTCGCCGTTGGCGCCCTTGCCGAGCAGGTCGATGCCGTAGGCGAGGACGAGGCCTATCGTGTTGCCCAGGGCGCCGAGCTTGCTCGCCGAGGCTAACCAAAGGATGCCGAACGACAGCAGGACCATCGCGGCGACCCGCGCCTGGGGGAAGTCCAGGGTCAGGATCGCGACGGCGAAGATGATCCCCACGATGATGGGCAGCAGCACCGAGAGGGCGATGCACATCAGGACGGTGGTCGCGCTGTCGGGCTTCTGCAGGAAGAGGACGAGGAAGACGCTGACCGCGGTCTCGGGGACCTTGAAGGTCATCGATGCCAGGACGACGAGCACGGACACCGCGGTCACCCGCAGGGCCATCCCGGTGCGGCCTGGGAAAGGCGCCAACTCGGCGAGGAGGGGCGACGGGCCGCGTGCTTCAGCAGTCGCCATCGCGGGGTATCCTGACGATGGCGCTGGCGCCCAGCCGGGCGAGATCCTCCGGCGGGTTCTCCAGCTTCACGCGCACGGGGAACCGCTGGGCGACGTGGACCCAGTCGACGGAACGGACGACGATGGGGACCGAACGCGGCAGGTTCACCCGGTCCTGTCCCGAGACGCCGTAGCCGATGCTGTCGACGCGTCCCTTGATGGGCACAGTCCGGTCGATCATCGAGTACACGACCGCGCACCCGCCGCCCCGGATGCGGTTGAGTTCGGTCTCGCGGAAGTTGGCGACGGCGAACCACTCGTCGGTGACGATCAGGGTGAAGAGCGACTGGCCGGGGGCGACGAATTCCCCCGACTTGACGGTGAGGCCGGTGACGCGGCCTTCGTGGGGCGCCTTGACGACCGTGTTCGCGAGGTCACGCGCCGCCAGGGCCGCCGTGGCCTTGCGGGTCTCCAGGTTGGCCTTCGCCGATTCCGTGTCACCGACCGCGCCGCGGGCGGCGGCGGCCTGCTGCATCGCCTGGGTCAGGCTTGTCTCGGCGTTGCGTTTGGCCGTGGCGGCATCGTCCACCTGCTGATCCGACACGTACCCCTTCGGATGCAGCGGCTTGATCCGCGCCAGGGTGTTCGTGGCCAGTTCGAGGTTTGAACGGGCGCGCACGACCTGCTGATCGGCGATCTCCACGTTCGCCCGCTCGGTGGCGACGGCCCGGGTCTGGCTCGCGAGCAGGCCCTCGCCGGCCTTCACCTCGGCCAGGGCCGCCTCCAGGCGCAGGCGGTAGGGCTCCGGGTCGATGCGGAACACCACCTCGTCCTTCCGGACCAGTTGGTTCTCCTGCACCGGCAACTCGACGATCCGTCCCCCGACCGAGGCGGCCATGTGGACCACGTCCGCATCGATGGACGCATCGTCGGAGGTCGGGTTGTGCTGCGTCGCGCGGTAGTAGCTCCAGCCTACGCCGACCGCCGTGAGGATGATCGCGAGGGCGACGAGCCTGCCGAGGAGTGCCTTAACCATGCGGCCGCATATCGCTCACGGGCCGAACAGCAGCAGCCAGAGGCCACAGTCGATGGCCAAGGCCGCACAGGTGTAGGTCAGCAGCTTGAACGGGATGCCGTCGTCGAGTTGGATGACGGAGAATGCCACCCTGAGCGACAACGCGCCGACGATCCCCGCGACCGCGCAGACGAGCCACGCAGGGAAGAAGGCCCCGAAGAGGCTGAAGGTCGGTGCCGCGGCTTGCATCACTGCCATCGTCCGGGAAGCCGGCACATTCACTGAGCCCCCCGGCCGATGGTGCTTCGGCCCTCGGGCCGGAGCAGGGACGCTACGGGCAGGCGGCCCTGAACGCTTGAACGATACGACTGACTTGCCGTCGCTGGCGGCAGCCGAGACGAAGTTCTCCACCGCGGCTTAAGGCGATGGGTTCGAAGTTCTTCGAACAAGTGATGGCTTCGGCACGGGGGTAGCCGATGATCCTGCCGCGGCTGGATTTCGGTCCACCGGCACCGGCGAAGGCTTTCCTTGCCGCGGACCGCCCCCCGGAAGTCGGCGAGGTCGGAGGCCGCGCGGGGATCGGGCTTATTGCCCGCGCGGCCTGCTGGCTGGACTTCCGGCGAGGGGGCGAAGCCGAAGGCCCAGCGTCCTATGCGGAGGCGTGGTCGGCCTCCGTGAGAGGATGGACGTCGAACGAAGGTGAGCGGCATGGCGGCTCTCTCAATCTTCACCATCGTGCCCGGGACCGCTGGCCAGCCGGGACCCGGCTGGTGATGCCGGCGTCCCGTCGCTCGGTCCGGCGCCATCGACGTCGGGAGAAGGCTGGTCGGGTCAGGCGGCCCGGTGAAGCAGCGATGCGACCACGGTCTTGGCCATGCGCCTGCGCGCCTCTTCGACGTCGATGTCGGGCGCGAGCCGATTCAGCATCGCCGGGAAGGCGGGCGGCTGGCCCACGGCACCGTTGAGCAGCGAGAAGAACAGGGCCGGATGGCTGCTGCGCACGATCCCGGCCTCGATGCCGGCTGCGAACAACGAACGGCAGGCCTCGTAGGCCGGCCTGAGGAGGCGCTCCGTCACCATCACCGCTCGCTCGGGGGCGTCCGACCCGTGGTGGAAGACGAAATCCCTTACCTCCGGATGGACCGCGTAGAAGTTCGCGACCGTGGTGATGAGATTGCTCAGACGTTCGTAAAGGGGCCTATCCGATTGCCTGGAAAGCTTTCCGACCTCGTCGATGACAGGCGTCGTCGCCGTCACGATTAAGTCGAGGCAGGCTTCCCAGAGCTCCGCCTTGCTGCCGAAATGGATGCGAACCAGGTTCGGGCTGACCCCCGCAGCGATGGAAATGCTCCGGATGTCGGCTCCGTCGAAGCCGTCGTTGGAGAACGCGAGGGTCGCCGCACGGAGAAGGGCCTGCCGACCGTCCGGCATGTCTTTGGTCCTGCGGCCGCGCGGACGGGTTCCCGCCTCGGCCGGCCCTCTGGGTCGAGAAACCATCCCACCCGCCGAATAAGTGTCCTTTCGTACATATAACGTCGGGCGTCGACGCTGCAAGCAGACGCGGCGGCCCACCGAGGGCGGATGACCGTGACCGGCCTCGCCGCCCACCCCGTCGCCGGCCAGGGGCTGGTCGAGTGGTGCCGCGGTCATCGACGGCTCGCGATCACGGTGCGGCAGGCCGGACTGAGATGGTCGATGTTCTCGACCAGGCAGTTGGTGATGGCGGTCCGGTTCGGGATGAAGGCCCGGCAGAGATTCATGACGTCAGAGGTGCATGCCTGGCGGTCGCGGATCGTCTCCGACGGGGTGTCGTGAAACTCCTGTGCCTCGACCTGCATGACCGATCCGACGAGGCACGTCAGCACCAGTCCGACGAGCGCGGTGGGAAGGTGCTTTTTACGGGGGCCTACGGCTCTCATCGATGATCTCCATGTTTCTGCAAGAGCTCCGCGCAAATGCGGATACCTGACGTGGGGGCTTTCGCCCTCGACCCGGTCTTGCGCTGGTTGCACCTACATCTGGGCCGGGCGACGGGAATTCCTTGAACGATACGACGGTCCCGCGAGACGGGGCCGCGTCCTAGCTCGGTCGGGGTCGCGGCGAGATCGGGTGGGCTTCGCTCGCGACGACCCTCATGTTCGCGAGCGACGAGGGCTTGCATCCGAAGGTCGCCCGGAAAACCCGGCTGAAATGCGCGCCGTCGGCGAAGCCGGCCTCGACCGCGGCCGACGTCACCGAAGCCCCGTTGCCGAGGCGGCGAATGCCAAAGAGCAGGCGCCGCCAGAGGAGGTACTTCCTGAGCGGCATGCCGACCTGTTGGGTGAAGAGCGCCGAGAACCGACTCGGAGAGAGGGCGACCTGGTCGGCAGCCTCGTAGCGGTTGGCCAGCGGTACCGGCGCGGAATCGATGAGATCGACAACCTCTGACACGCGGCGGTCCAGCCGCGGCAACTGCGGCAGTCCGTCGAGCCAGATCGAACGCCAGAGGTCGAGCAGCGCCCATGCCTCGTCATGGGTCGGCTCCGAACGGTCCATCTCGCGCAGCAGTGACACCAACCGCTCGTGCCCCTTGCCGTCCACGGAGGGGCGGACCTGCGCCAAGGCGCGGGCCGCACGGGTTTCAGGATCCACCCACAGGAAGGCGGTCCTGCCGGTCGCGATGACGCGATGATGTTCGAGTGGCGCGAGGACGCCTGCCTCGGGACCGATGCCCGGGGCGCGCGCCGTCTCGATGCGCAGATGGCCTTCCAGCGGGATGGCGACCTCGAACGCCCTGTGGCGATGCAGCCGCTGATCGGTGGCCTGGCCGAGGAACAGCGCCGCCCCGGGGAACAGGAATGCCTGCCGCGACGTCCGTCGAGCGCCGATTGACCCCTCAGCCAGCATCGTCACCGTCCCCATATATGCTCACACGTACATATATAGGTCCGCGCAAGTTGCAAGCTTCAAAAGGCTGCGGGACGGACGTGCACGGGATCCTGCCGCGGAAGGTCGAAGCTTGGTCGTCCGGATGACCAAGGAGCGGAATTCGGGCCCTTTGTGCAACGGCGCATGATGCGGGTACGGGTGCGTCTGCCGGGCGCGATGCGGATCGGCGACCCTGCGCGTCACAGACTTCCGGCCGAGGCCTCGATCAGAGAGACGACCGCCGGGTTGGGCTTACGCCTGATCGAGCGGGCGCTCGCGTCCGAGATGGGCGGCAAGGCCGGGATCGACTACCGCCCGGCTGGGTGCGGTTCACGCTCGAGGCGCCGTTGCCCGAGCGGCTCGCGGTGGTGCCGGACGTCGAGTTCGCCATCTGACGGCACGCGCGGCTAGGGCCGGCTTGGTGGTTACCGCCACAGGGCGGGACTTCGCCAAGGATGCCCTTGGGGAGGTCAAGGCGATCAAATCCAGCGCACGCAAGACCTAAATCAGCCTCAGGTTGACGATCGTATCCTCCGGTTAAGTTGGATCTGCTTTAAGAATAACTTTGAGTTGCAAAACATATCATTGGTCCGGAGCGCAAAAACTGCGCTCCGGTGCAATGATCTGCTCCCCGTTCCCTCTGTAGCGGACCACTAACGGCGCAAAGTTGTGGTCTTGAGCGCCGCAAAGTTCTGCTCTCTCTGCGAATGATTGCGGCACCCGACGTTCGATCTCGGTTTGTGGCTTGCACCGGTCCACTCGACATTCGCCGCAGCGGCCCGATGGAAAGCCGCCCGGGGATCTTCCGATGGCCTACGTTCATGGGAGTCGGCCAAACCGGCGCCTGGCCGCATCTCTGCTTGAGCACCTCAAGGGAAGGCTGGTCGACGCAAGCGAGGCCGTCGAAACGACCATGACGATGCAGGCCGCGACTGCATCCCCGCACTGGCGGCTGTCCAACGTCGCCGGCGTTCACGTCTACGAGGCGGACGGCGGATGGAATGCCGACTTGGTGTTCGAGAACCTTCCGCTCGGCGTGCCGGTGGTGACCGGGAACGCCGTTCCGTGCGCGACGCGCAGGGCGGCGTTGGAGAGCGCAATCAGGCAGCTGTCGGTCTGCGCGGAGCGAGAGAAGCATTACTTGGCCAGCTTCGACACGGCCATGCGGTGGTTCGTGTTCGACGAGGTCGAGGTTCCGGTCGACCCGGATTATCTACCCGGGGTGGCCGCGCGCCTCGCCGATGACGGCTTCACCGTGGAACAGGCCTGCCGGCAGCTTGCCCGGCTCCGCCGGATCATTTCCGGCGACGGCCCGGTCACGGCGGACAAGGTCGCCGCGGCGTCAGCGAAGGACCGAGAGAGCCTCGCCGTGGCCTGCGAGGTCGCCATGGCACTTGGCCGGACGCAGTTCTCGTTCGTGGATGTTGCCTGGGCGGACTACGAGGCCGAGGCTCCGGTCCCGATGCACTAGGGCGCCTTCGGCGCACCGCCGCCGGGGAGCGTGGCCAATGCCTTCTCCAAGTCTTTCGACAACGCGTAGATGGCGTTGCCCCGCCCGTCCCAAGAATATGTCGGCATGCACCCGGACGTATCGAGGTGCCGCCTCACGATACGCCAGTGCAAGTCCTGAGTATGCCCGAGCTCCGTGAGGGTCACGTACCTGCCGCGGAACGTCTCGAAGCTCTCGCGCGTGATCAAGGGGATACGCCGCCGGACCCTCGGGCAGAATGCCTTCTCGACCTTCAGGTGGCCCGCCCGGATCATCCGGCCGACCAGCTGATGGCTCATCCCCCGCATCTCGGCGCCCACGTCGAACTTGGTCATGTGCGTCGGGGGCGGCCTGTCCTGCCTGAGGACGTTCAACACCTCGCCGGCGTCCACCAGCAGGTCCGTGTATCGAGCACCGCCACCCAGGCGGCCCTTCCACGTGAGCCGTCCTGCGAGGACCAAGCTCACGAGTTCCACGATGTTGGTCGATGCGACCAGGCACGCATGACCCAGGTTGACCTGCAAGCGGGTCGGCTGCTCGACAGGCACGGCTCCCTCGCCCAGGCGGCCGATGAAGCTTTCCAAGTCCGCACGGGCGATGCGGTGACGCGCGTTGGCCACGTCGCGCGATCCGAACAACACGGGGATCACCCCCTGGACGATGAGTTCGAGCAAGTGCCTATGGATGATGCCGGTCGATGCCACGACCGCGGCGACGGGCAGGGCAACCCCGAACTCGCGCAGTCGCTCCTCGAACTCGGCCGCGCCGATCATCAGCCGCGTCCGCTCCGAGGCGGGAAGCGCCGGCGCCACGCCGGGTCTTGCAAACATGCCGCGTAGGGTCTGGTTGCACACCCGCGACTCCCTCGCGGCGGAGGACATGGTGTGCAGCCGCCGGGCCTCCAGGACCTGCCCGAGCACCACGGTGCCAGCCGCGAACGGCACGTTGTCGAGGGCATGCCGCCGCACGATGTCCCGGAAAGGGTCGAACGCAGGATCCGAGTTCCGCCCGACGGATCTCCAAATTTGCCCGTAGACCTTGTTGCTCCCCACGTAGCCAGCCTGGTTGGCCCGTGAGACGAGGCCATCGAGGAAGCGCTCGATGCCGGGCTCCGCCCCCTGCGCGACCCGAAAGCCGGCGAGGGAGACGGCCGCCCTTTCCGCTGGATCGAGACACTCGTAAGGGTGTGCTTCCTTATCGACCGTCTCGATCCCAAGGGCCTCGCAGATATCGACTGCGGCGTAGAGGGGCATCCGGTCGAGCCAGTCATCCGGGTTCATGATGCCGGAAAGGCGCCGGAGCACCCACTTCTCGAAGTCGCTCGGCTTGGAGGGCACGGCCTCGACACGCAATCGTTCGAGCCGAGGCAGCACCTCTGTCGCAATAGCACTCGAAAAGTCCACAAGTGGAAAGCCTGCGACGAGATCTGTTTCGACGAGCTGGATCGCGTGCACGTGGCAAGAGTGGATCTGCTCGACCATCCACTCGACACGCAGCCATGTCAGCGCCGTGGGCGTCACGTCCCCAGGACCGTCGCAAATGTCCCCGGCGATGCAGTGGGGGCAGAACCGAACGAACCCCGTGAGCAGTGAGCGCCGCGCGAGTCTCTCGCTCCCAATCCTGGAATCCGAAGGTCCGTTTCTGCGAGGGGTCGTACGAACCAGGCCATCCGTCTCGGCCGGATCGAGCGCACCGAGCGCCGCAACATGGCGGACGGCCGCCTCGTCGCCAACGTGGAGCCTTCGAACATCCACGCCGGTGCCGCGCATGAGGGTGGGAAGGTCATACCCGTTGAGGGCGGCGAGGCGCGAGGCGTAGCCGATAGCTACCTCCCCCGGATGCACCCGCAGAGCCCATTGCAGAGGTTCGACGTCCGCGACCCGGGTCATCGCTCGTCCTCGTCGTCGTCCTCCTTGTTCTTGGTATCCCCGAGGAACGACCCGGGCTGCAGCGCATCCCAGTCGTCCACGAGGAAAGGGTTCCGATCGTTGCGGCCACGGGCGAGGGATCGGTTCGCATAAGCGAGGGCGAAGTGTTCCCGCGTGAGTTCCTTCGCGTCGGGTTTGGCGTGCAGGGCCTGATGGATCGCGGCGGCGACGACCTGGCAGATGCGGGCGAAACGATAGCGTGCGGCGTGCGCAATCCGTTCGGGCATGTCCGTCTTCGCCATGGCTCCGATCTTCATCTCGACCGCCTTGGCCATCGTATTGAGGATTTTCACGACGAGCACCCTTTCGCTCTCCATCTGGAGATCGGGGAACTCAACGATCCAGTTACGCCGTTCTACCTACTCGTCCTTGATGGGAAGCCTCGTGATCTTGGGTAGCCCCGACAGGACGAAGGCGACCGGATGGGTCCGCGAGATCGATGCCCCCTTGATCGCATCCGCGAGTTCCTCGATCTCGGGCGTCTTGCCCTTCCGGATGAGATGGCTGAACTCGTCGATATGGACGACGCTGACCTCCCGCTTCAGGAGCTCCTCCGGCAGCCTGTACCAGATGTCGCCGCGCCCGATCTTGCCGACGCGCGCTCCGGCCTCGTCGAGGATCATTTCGGCGAGGATCCTGGGGTGGACGTATCCGCTCAGGGAAATGGAGATGCGGGGCCGCACGACGCCGAAGGACCGCCGTTCCGCCTGAAGGGACGGGTGTGCGCGCAACACCCGATCCATCGCGAGGCTCTTCCCCGCCCCGCTGGGACCGATCATGAAGAAGACCTCAGCCTCCTTGAGGCGCAGGCGCTTCTCGGTGAGGTGGTACTTCATGAATTGAGCGAAGGTATCCTCCAGGATCCTGTCGCGGCTGCATTCGACATAGACGTCTTCGAGCTTGTCGAGCCGGGTCAGCCCCCTCAGGTCTCGATCAGGCAGCTTTGATCGCATCCGCCGACGAAGGTCGTCGGACGAGAGGTTCCCCGAGCCAGCACCCGCGGCGATAAGGCTGTCGCTATCGGCGCTCATTCGACGTCCTCCCCAAACAGGTTGATCGAGCCGGCCAGCCCGGGCGGCGCGGATGGGACAGTCCCCGGGCGGCGGCGCCCGCCGGCCGGCGTAGCCACCGAGACGCCGATGCTACCGGACCCCGCGTCTCCGCTCGTAGGGGCGCCCGAGGGAACCGACCGTGTTGACAGCCATGACGACGCCAGGCGTCTGCGTCCGGGAAGGTTCAGGAGGTGAGGCCAGCATCTGCGTCCATGGTGGCGAGCCCTGGCGGACAACGGACCGGTCATCGGCACGGCCAAGGTGGATCTCGGGCGGCGACACCTCGCCCGCAAGCGGGCAGTCTTCACGGATGGGCGACCTGCCGAGGGTGGACGCGCGCCGTCAGGCCGCGCGGGACGTCGGCTCGGGTTCGAGGCCGGAGGCTTCCGGCCTCGAACCGAGGACCGCTTCGAGGGCCTCGGCGACCGCCACGGCCGTCCCGGTCGAGGGCGCGACCAGCGGCAGGCGCATGTCCGGGGACACGTCCGCCTGCAGGAGGGAGAGGGCCAGCTTGACCGGCCCCGGGTTGGTCTCGCGCTCCAGCGCCAAGACCAGGGGCGCGAGCCGGGCCTGGATGGCCGCCGCGGCCCGGAAGTCGCCATCCCGGCAGGCGCGCTGCAGGTCGGCGCACAGCCGCGGCGCGACGTTGGACACCACGGAGATGCAGCCCCGTCCGCCAGCGAGGTTGAAGGCGGCGGCGGTCGCGTCGTGGCCCGAGAGCTGAAGGAAGACGGTCCCAATCGACCGGGCGGTCGCCGTCGGCCGTGCCAAGTCGCCCGTCGCGTCCTTGATCCCGACGACGTTCGGGATCGCCGCCAGCCGCGCGAGCGTGTCGGCGGCGATGTCGACGCCCGTCCGGCACGGCACGGTGTACAGCAGGATCGGGAGGTCGACCGAGCCGGCGATGGCGGCGAAGTGGCGGTAGAGCCCCTCCTGCATCGGCTTGTTGTAGTAGGGCGTGACCACGAGCGCGGCATCGGCGCCCGCGGCTTGGGCGGCCCGCGTGAGCTCGATGCTGCTGCGGGTGCAGTTCGTGCCGGTGCCGGCGATGACCGGAACGCGCCCGGCGGCGGCCTCTACGGCGATGCGGAGCAGCCGGTCGTGCTCGCCCGCCGTCAGCGTGGGCGCCTCGCCAGTGGTGCCGGCGACCACCAGGCCTTCGGTGCCCTCCGCGACCTGCCATTCGACGAGCCCGGCGAAGGCGCGCTCGTCGAGCCTCCGTCCTCCGTCGGCGAACGGCGTCACCAGGGCCGTCAGCGAGCCCCCGAACCGGTCCGCTCCGGCGTTGGCGGCATCGGACGGCTCGGCCCGGTCGAGGCGGGATAGGGACATGAAGAACCTCGGGATCGGCCAGGCCGCGGTGAGGTGGGGGGGCGGTAAGCCTTGGCGTCGACGATAAGGCGACCCGCATAAGGGAACGAGACGCCAAGCGGGCTCGCAGGATTAGGAAGTCATCAGGACAGGGGCCCGGCGCCCCGGCTTGGTTGTGTTGCCCGCCCGTGCGAACACGCGGCCATGCTCACCTACCCCGCCTTCGCAGCGGCCGCCCTGGCCGAGATCGCCGGCTGCTTCGCATTCTGGGCTTGGCTCCGCCTCGACAGGTCACCGCTGTGGCTCATCCCAGGCATGGCCTCGCTGGCGCTGTTCGCCTACTTGCTGACCCTCGTGGAGAGCAAGGCCGCCGGTCGCGCCTACGCAGCCTACGGCGGGATCTACGTCGTCGCGGCCATCCTCTGGCTATGGGGCTTCGAGGGTCACCGGCCGGATAGGTGGGACGTCGTCGGGGGAATGATATGCCTGCTCGGCAGCGGCCTGATCATCTTCGCGCCGCGGGGAAGCTGATTCCCGGGACAGGATCGGCACCCGCACTCCTGATGAAACCCTGATGGAGATGCCATCCGAGGCATCTCGCATCCTTACGCGGTCCCGTGCTCACCTGGGATGACCCTCATCACCGGAGCGCGGACATGACCCATCACCTGAACGACGACAGGGATTTCGGCGCCCTCGATGCCTGTCGCGGCGAGGAGGCCCTGGCCGCCACGCTGCGGGCCCGCGCCGCCGTGCCGTCCGAGCAAGAGGCGCAGCACGCATTCCGGCGGCTGTGCACGAGCCGTGCGACCCGGCGCGCGATCAGGGACCACCGCCTCGCGGGTAAGCGCTGAGCCAAGGGACCTGTCCCGGAACCCGACCGCGGCGCCTTATGACTTACCTATACCGCGGCGCCCGCCTCCGTCTTGTTCCCTAACGGCGTAAGCGAGACCTCTCGCACCACCGGGCCTTCGCCCGCGTGGAGCATCCAGATGATCGTCTTTCGGCACATCGCCGCGGAATGCAGGGACGACCGCGTCTTCGCTCTGATGGTCCTGGTCCTCGGTTCGTGGACGGCCTTCTGCTTCGGGCTGCTTGCCCTGAACGTCATCGACGTGTTGCCCCCATCTTGAGCGCCGGTTCCCGCCCAGGCCTGCGCGGCCGGTTGCCGTGCCCGATCCCCAGGTTCCCCTCCGCCTCCCCGATGCCGGAGGTGGGGACCGCGTCCGACGCCGTCGTGCTCCGACATATCGACGGTCGCTGTACCGCCTGCGGCATCCCCTTCAGCGGCTTCGCCGGCGGAGACACCGGCGTGGTCCGCGTCGACCGGGCCCTGTGGCGCGCGGCATGCCATCGGTCGGCGCACATCGACGTGCCCGGAGCCTGCCACGAATTGCGCGCCGCGTGGCGTCCAGGCGCTGGTCCGGCAAGCGCGGGTAGATCGGAATCGGAGCGATCCTAACGGCTTCCTTATAAGATCGCCCCTGGCTCCGTCTCGAACCCTAACGCGGTTCCGGTCCACATTCAGGGTCGGCAAAGACCGGTCGCGGCGTCCCCGCTTCCGGCCCGCCGAACCGGACACGACCCCCATGCTCGACATCGTCTTCATCGCCGGAGGCCTCGCCTTCTTCGCGCTCACCGCCGGCTACACCGCGCTCTGCGATCGCCTCTGAGGCACGCCGCCATGACCCTCGACCTCGCCCTCGGCGCCCTCGTGACCGCCGGCCTCCTCGTCTACCTCACCTACGCCCTCGTCCGCCCCGAGCGGTTCTGAGCGGCCAGACGGACCTCCCCCCATGACAACCAACGGCTGGATCCAGATCGCGCTGTACTGCGCGGTCGTTCTGGCGCTCGTGAAGCCGCTCGGGGCCTACATGACCCGGGTCTTCAACGGCGAGCGCACCTTCCTCTCGCCCGTGCTCGCTCCCATCGAGCGCGGGCTCTACCGCGTGGCTGGCATCGACGCCCGCCAGGAACAGACCTGGCTCGGCTACGCCGGGGGGATGATCGTCTTCAACCTGCTCGGCTTCGTGCTGCTGTACGCGATCCTCCGGCTGCAGGCGGTGCTGCCGTACAACCCGGCGGAACAGTCGGCGGTCGCCCCGGACCTCGCGTTCAACACCTCGACCAGCTTCGTCACCAACACGAACTGGCAGTCCTACGGCGGCGAGACCACGCTCTCGTACCTCTCCCAGATGCTTGGGCTGACGCACCAGAATTTCGTGTCGGCGGCCTCCGGCATCGCGGTCGCCGTGGCGCTGATCCGCGGGTTCGCCCGTGCCTCCACAAAGACGCTGGGCTCTTTCTGGGTCGATATGACCCGCGCCACCCTCTACGTGCTGCTGCCGATCTGCATCGTCTTCACGCTGTTCCTGGTCTCGCAGGGCATGCCGCAGACCCTCGGCGGCTATGTGGACGCCACGACGCTGGAGGGCGCCAAGCAGACCATTGCGGTCGGTCCGGTGGCGAGCCAGGTGGCGATCAAGATGCTCGGCACCAACGGCGGCGGCTTCTTCAACGCCAACGCCGCGCATCCCTTCGAGAACCCCACCGCCCTGTCGAACTACCTCCAGATGATCTCGATCTTCGTGATCGGGGCGGCGCTCACCAACGTCTTCGGCCGCATGGTCGGGGATGAGCGCCAGGGCTGGGCTATCCTCGCGGCGATGGGCCTGCTCTTCGTGGCCGGCGTCGCCGTCACCTACTGGGCGGAAGCCAACGCGACCGGCGTCCTGTCCCAGCTCGGGCTCACGGGCGGCAACATGGAGGGCAAGGAGACCCGCTTCGGCATCGCGGCCTCGGCACTGTTCGCGGTGATCACCACCGCGGCCTCATGCGGCGCCGTCAACGCCATGCACGACTCGTTCACGGCGCTCGGCGGCCTGATCCCGCTCATCAACATGCAGCTCGGCGAAGTCATTATCGGCGGTGTCGGCGCCGGTCTCTACGGCATGCTGATCTTCGTGATCGTGGCGATCTTTGTGGCGGGCCTGATGGTCGGCCGCACGCCCGAATACCTCGGCAAGAAGATCGAGGCGAAGGAGGTGAAGATGGCGATGCTCGGCATCCTCTGCCTGCCGCTGATGATGCTGGGCTTCACCGCGCTCGCCACGGTGGTGTCCGCGGGCCTTGCCGGTCCGGCCAATGCCGGCCCGCACGGGTTCTCGGAGATCCTCTATGCCTACACGTCGGCGGCCGCGAACAACGGCTCGGCCTTCGGCGGGCTGACGGCCAACACCCTGTTCTACAACAGCACCCTGGCGATCGGCATGCTGGTCGGCCGGTTCTTCGTGAAGATCCCGGTGCTCGCCATCGCGGGCTCGCTCGCAGCCAAGAAGACGGTTCCGGCCTCCGCGGGCACCTTCCCGACCCATGGCGGCCTGTTCATCGGGCTGCTGGTCGGCGTGGTGTTGATCATGGGCGGCCTGACCTTCTTCCCGTCCCTGGCGCTCGGACCCATCGTCGAGCACTTCGCGGCCGTGGCCGGCCAGACCTTCGCGACGGGGGGCTGAGGCATGCCTCGCGCCCTCCACGCCCGTCGTGTGCCGCGCCACCACCTCGCGCTGCACCGCCCCCCGCTGCGGCACGACCGCGGCGGTGCCCAGCCCCTGCGGACCTCCGACCTCGTGATGGCGTTGCTCGGCGTCGTGATGCTCGGCGGCCTCGCCCTCGCCGCCGCCTTCGTCCTGACCTCCGGTGCGACCGCTCCCTGAACCAAGGCAGGCCCGGCCCTCGCGGCCGGGCCCCACCGCCCCTCTCCGGACACCTCAGACCATGTCCCGCCAGACCTCATCCCTGTTCAGCGCCGCCCTCGTCGGGCCGGCCCTCGTCGGCTCCGTCAGGAAGCTCGACCCCCGCGCCATGATCCGGAACCCGGTCATGTTCGTCGTCGAGGTCGTGGCCGTCCTCACGACCATCCTGTTCGCCCGCGACCTCCTCACCGGCGGCAGCGACCTCCTCTTCTCAGGCCAGATCATCCTCTGGCTGTGGTTCACCCTGATCTTCGCTAACTTCGCGGAGGCGCTGGCGGAAGGCCGCGGCAAGGCCCAGGCCGACAGCCTGCGGCGCACCCGCACCGAGATGACCGCCAAGCGGCTCACCGGCCAGGGTCGCAGCTACGAGAGCGTGCCCGGCACCTCGCTGAAGGTCGGCGACGTGGTGCTCGTCGAGGCCGGCGACCTGATCCCCTCCGACGGCGAGGTGATCGAGGGCGTCGCCTCGGTCAACGAAGCCGCCATCACCGGCGAGTCCGCTCCGGTGATCCGCGAGTCCGGCGGTGACCGCTCTGCGGTGACCGGCGGGACACAGGTGCTGTCCGACGAGATCAAGGTCCGGATCACCGCGGCCGCCGGCTCGACTTTCGTCGATCGCATGATCGCTCTGGTCGAGGGTGCGTCGCGGCAGAAGACGCCGAACGAGATCGCCCTGAACATCCTGCTCGCCGGATTGACCCTCGTGTTCGTCTTCGCGGTGGCCTCGATCCCGAGCTTCGCCAGCTACGCGGGCGGGTCGATCCCCGTGATCGTGCTGGTCGCCCTGTTCGTGACGCTGATCCCCACGACCATCGGCGCGCTGCTCTCGGCCATCGGCATCGCCGGCATGGACCGGCTGGTGCGCTTCAACGTGCTCGCCATGTCCGGCCGCGCCGTCGAGGCGGCGGGTGACGTCGACACGCTGTTGCTGGACAAGACCGGCACGATCACGCTCGGCAACCGGCAGGCCACCGAGTTCCGTCCCGTCCGCGGTGTCACCGAGCAGGACTTGGCCGACGCGGCGCAACTCGCCTCGCTCGCGGACGAGACGCCGGAGGGCCGCTCCATCGTGGTCCTCGCGAAGGAGAAGTACGGCATCCGCGCCCGGGACATGGCGAGCCTGAACGCCACCTTCGTGCCGTTCACCGCGCAGTCGCGGATGTCGGGGGTGGACCTGCAGGGCACGTCGATCCGCAAGGGCGCGGTCGATGCGGTCATCGCCTCGGTCTCGGGCCAGCCGATGGCGAGCCGGGGCTCGAACGTGGCCCTGGCCGTCCGTCCCGAGGCGGAGACCGGCGTCGTGACCGAGATCCGTGCCATCGCGGAAACCATCGCCAAGGCCGGCGGCACCCCGCTCGCCGTGTCCAAGGACGGCCGCCTACTCGGTGTCGTCTACCTCAAGGACATCGTGAAGGGCGGCATCCGCGAGCGCTTCGCGGAACTGCGCCAGATGGGCATCCGCACGGTGATGATCACCGGCGACAACCCGATGACCGCCGCCGCCATCGCGGCCGAGGCGGGGGTGGACGACTTCCTCGCCCAGGCCACCCCGGAGGACAAGCTCGCGCTGATCCGCAAGGAGCAGTCCCAGGGCAAGCTGGTCGCCATGTGTGGCGACGGCACCAACGACGCCCCGGCGCTCGCCCAGGCCGATGTCGGCGTCGCCATGAACACCGGTACGGTGGCCGCCCGCGAGGCCGGGAACATGGTCGACCTCGACAGCGACCCGACGAAGCT
Organism: Methylobacterium sp. PvP105; assembly: GCF_017876975.1. Taxonomy (NCBI): domain Bacteria; kingdom Pseudomonadati; phylum Pseudomonadota; class Alphaproteobacteria; order Hyphomicrobiales; family Methylobacteriaceae; genus Methylobacterium; species Methylobacterium sp. PvP105. Next base: position 5,556,565 of record NZ_JAGIPA010000001.1, read on the forward strand.
CATCGAGATCGTCGGCATCGGCAAGCAGTTGCTGATGACCCGCGGCGCGCTGACGACCTTCTCCATCGCCAACGACGTGGCGAAATACTTCGCCATCATCCCGGCGATGTTCCTGACGCTCTACCCGCAGCTCCAGGCGCTGAACGTCATGCACCTGGCCTCGCCGCAGAGCGCGATCCTGTCGGCCATCATCTTCAACGCGCTCATCATCGTGGCGCTGATCCCGCTGGCCCTGAAGGGTGTCACCTACCGGGCCGTCGGCGCCGCCGCGCTGCTGCGCCGGAACCTGCTGATCTACGGCCTCGGCGGCGTCCTGGTGCCGTTCGTCGGCATCAAGGCCATCGACCTCGCCGTCAGCGCCCTGCACCTCGCGTAACGTCTGCGTCCTCTCCCTCTCCCTCGTGGGGAGGGGAGCCGTCCAACGAAAGCCCTCGCCATGTTGAACCAGCTTCGCCCCGCCCTCGTCCTCCTCGTCGCCATGACGGCGGTCACCGGCCTCGCCTACCCGCTGGCGATGACCGGCATCGCGGGGGCCATCTTCCCGGCCAAGGCCGCCGGCAGCCTGATCGAGCGCGACGGCAAGGTCGTCGGCTCCAGCCTGATCGGCCAGAACTTCACCGGGGCCAACTACTTCCACGGCCGCCCCTCGGCGACCACGGCGGCGGACCCGGCCGACGCCACCAAGACCGTCCCGGCGCCCTACAACGCGGCGAATTCCTCCGGCTCGAACCTCGGCCCGACGAGCGCGGCGCTGGCCGAGCGGGTCAAGGGCGACCTCGACACGCTGAAGGCCGAGAACCCCGGCCAGCCCGTTCCGGTCGACCTCGTGACGACCAGCGGCTCCGGCCTCGACCCGGACATCTCACCCGACGCAGCCCTGTTCCAGGTGCCGCGCGTCGCCAAGGCCCGCAACGTCCCGGAGGACAAGCTGCGCGACCTCGTCGCCGGTCAGATCCAGGGCCGCACGCTCGGCCTGCTCGGCGAGCCGCGCGTCAACGTCCTGGCGCTCAACCTCGCCCTGGACGACCTCGCCAAGCGCTGAGGAACGAGCATGTCCGAGAACGGCCGCGACCCGAACCGCCCCTCGCCCGACGCGCTGCTCGAAGCGGCGCGCCGGGAGGAACGGACCCGCGGCCGACTCAAGGTCTTCCTCGGGGCCGCCCCCGGCGTCGGCAAGACCTACGAGATGCTGACGATCGGACGTGCCAGGCTGAAGGCCGGGGCCGACGTGGTGATCGGCGTCGTCGAGACACACGGAAGGGCCGAGACCGAGGCCCTGCTCGACGGCTTCGAGGTGATCCCCCGGCGGCCCGTGCCGTATCACGGCACCGTCCTTGAAGAGATGGACCTCGACGCCCTGCTCGCCCGCCGGCCGGCGCTCGCCCTCGTCGACGAGCTCGCCCACACCAACGCGCCGGGCTCCCGCCATCCGAAGCGCTACCAGGACGTCGAGGAACTGCTCGATGCCGGCATCGACGTCCTGACGACGCTCAACATCCAGCACGTCGAGAGCCTGAACGACGTCGTCGCCTCGATCACCCGCATCCGGGTGCGTGAGACCGTGCCTGACGGGGTCCTGGACCGGGCCGACGACATCGAGGTGGTGGACCTTAACCCCGACGACCTGATCGAGCGCCTGAAGGCCGGGAAGGTCTACGTCCCGACCAACGCCGAGCGCGCGCTGAAGCACTACTTCTCCCGGGGCAACCTGACGGCCCTGCGGGAACTGGCGCTGCGGCGTACGGCCGACCGGGTGGACGACGAACTCCTGAGCCACATGCGGGCCAACGCCATCGCTGGCCCCTGGGCGGCGGGCGAGCGCGTGCTGGTCTGCGTCAGCGAGGATCCCCGGTCCTCCGGCCTCGTCCGCTACACGAAGCGTCTCGCCGACCGCCTGCACGCCCCGTGGACCGCGCTCGCCGTGGAGGGCACCCGCGCCGCCTCCTTGAGCGAGGCCCAGCGCGACCGGATCGCCGCGGCCCTGCGGCTCGCCGACAAGCTCGGGGGCGACGCCGTCACGCTCCCCGGCGGCCGCCGGACCGCCGACGACATCCTGGCCTACGCCCGCTCGGCCAACGTCAACCACGTCGTGGTCGGCAAGTCGGAGCGCTCCCGCCTGTTCGAACTCGTCAACGGCTCGGTGGTGCACGACCTCGTCCGGGACGGGGGCAACATCTGCGTGCACGTGGTGCCCGGTGAGGCCGTGGAGCCGGAGAAGCCGACACGTCGCGCCGTCGCGACCGCCGCACCGCGCACGGCGTTCGACGCCCGGCCCTACCTCGTTGCTCTGGCCGCGGTGGGGGCCGGCCTCGGTGCGGCGGTCGTGGCCCAACCCTACGCGGGCGTCGAGAACGCCGACCTGTTCCTGCTCACCGCCGTGGTTGGGGTCGCGGTCAAATGGGGCCTGGGCCCGGCGCTCGCCGCGGTGGTGGCCGCCTCGCTCGCCTACAATTTCTTCTTCCTGCCGCCGGTCTACACCCTCACCATCGCCGACCCGACCAACGTCGCCGCGTTCCTGCTCTTCACCCTGGTGGCCGTGCTCGTCTCCAACCTCGCCGCCCGGGCGAGGCTGACCGCCATGGTGAGCCAGGGACGGGCGCGGGCGACGGAGCGGCTGTTCGGATTCTCGCGCAAGCTCGCCGCCTGCGGCACCCTCGACGACGTGCTCTGGGCGACCTCGTCCCAGGTCGCGGCGATCCTGAAGGTGCGCGTCGTGCTCCTCCTACCCGAGGGCAAGGCGGTGACGGTGCGGGCCGGCTACCCGCCGGAGGACATGTTGGACGAGGCCGACGTCGCGGCGGCGCAGTGGGCTTTCGACAACGACCGCCCCGCGGGCCGGGGCGCCGACACGCTGCCCGGCGCCAAGCGCCTGTTCCTGCCGATGCGGACCGGGCGCGGCACCGTCGGTGTGGTCGGCCTCGACGCGGACGGGACCGGGCCGATCCTCACGCCGGAGGGCCGCCGCATGTTCGATGCCCTCGCCGACATGGGGGCGCTCGCCATCGAGCGGGTGAGCCTCGTGGAGGATCTCGACCGGGCCGAGCGCGCCGCCGAGACCGACCGACTGCGGCAGGCGCTGCTGACCTCGATCAGCCACGACCTGCGCACGCCGCTGGCGTCGGTGCTCGGCGCGGCCAGCACGCTGCGCGACCTCGACACCGCGCTTGACGGCGCGGCCAAGGCGGAGCTGCTCGGTACGATCATCGAGGAATCGGAGCGGTTGAACCGCTTCATCGTGAACCTCCTCGACATGACCCGCCTGGAGGCAGGCGCGGTCGCGCCAAACCTCGCCCCGCAGGATGTGGCCGAGACCGTCGACACGGCGCTGCGCCGGGTCGAGAAGGTGCTGTGCGGCCATAGGATCGCGGTCGACCTCGCGCCTAACCTGCCGACCCTGCGCCTCGACCCGGTCCTGTTCGAGCAGGTGCTCGTGAACCTCCTCGACAACGCCGCGAAGTACGCGCCCGAGGACACGACCGTGACGGTGCGGGCCCGCCAGGACGGACGGTCCGTCCGCATCGAGATCCTCGACGAGGGCAACGGCATCCCGGAGGCGGACGTCGAGCGCCTGTTCGACAAGTTCTACCGGGTGCGCAAGAGCGACCGCGTCCGAGCCGGTACCGGGCTGGGCCTGGCCATCTCGCGCGGCTTCGTCGAGGCGATGGGCGGCACCGTCACCGCGGGCAACCGGCACGACCGGCTGGGCGCGGTCTTCACCGTGACACTGCCCGTCCCCGCTCGGTCGTCAAAGGACATCGCCGCATGAGCCCGACCGTCCTCGTGATCGACGACGAGCCGCCGATCCGTAAGCTGCTGCGCATGGGCCTCTCGACCCAGGGCTACGCCATCCTGGAGGCGCCGAACGGGGCGACCGCCCTGGACGTGCTGGGGCGGGAGGGCGTGGACCTCGTCCTGCTCGACCTCGGCCTGCCGGACATGCGCGGCCACGACCTCCTGCGGACGATCCGGGCGAGCCATCCCGGCTTGCCGGTGGTGGTCCTGTCGAGCCGGGACGACGAGGCCGGCAAGGTCGAGGCGCTGGACCTTGGCGCAGACGACTACGTGACCAAGCCGTTCGGCATGGCCGAGCTCCTGGCCCGACTCCGGGCGGCGCTGCGCCACCAACTCGCCCAGCGCGGCGAGCGTCCGGTGTTCCGAATTGACGGCCTGAGCGTGGACCTCGTCCGCAGGGTTGTGAGGGTCGACGACGTCGAGGTGAAGCTCACCCCGCGCGAGTACGACTTCCTCCGCGTGCTCGTGCTCCATGCCGGCAAGGTGCTCACCCACGCGCAACTCATGCACGAGGTCGCGGTCTCGTCCGAGCCGCAATACCTCCGCGTCTACGTGCGCCAGCTCCGCCAGAAGCTTGAGGCCGACCCCGAGCGGCCGCGCATCCTTCTCACCGAGACCGGCGTCGGCTATCGCCTCCGGGCCCCGGACGACGAGCCAAACCTCAAGCCGCGCGCCGCGAACGATGCCGGGCCGCGAACGACGGAGACGACGCACTGATGCCGCTCTCGACGCCCCGCCGGCCGGCACCATGACCATCGACGAGATCCTCGCGCCCGAGGACGTCCTGGCGGGCCTGCGCGCCCCATCCAAGAAAGCCCTGCTGGAGAGCCTGGCCGCGCGGGCCGCGGACCGGCTCGGCCTCGCCGTCGACGTGATCCTCGCCCCCCTCGCCAGGCGGGAGGAACTGGGTTCGACCGGCGTAGGGGACGGCGTGGCGCTGCCCCATGCGAGGCTGGAAGGCATCGACCGACCGTTCGGCCTGCTGGCGCGGCTGCGCGATCCGATGGAGTTCGACGCGGTGGACGACCGCCCGATCGACCTCGTCTTCCTGCTGCTGCTCCCCGCCGGCAGCGAGGGGCGGCACCTGAACGCCCTGGCCTGCGTGGCGCGGTGGCTGCGGGACCCTGAGACCGCGGCGGCCCTGCGCGGCGCCCGCGACGCCGCCGCGCTGCACGCCGTCGTCGGCGACCGGATGCTCAGCAAAGCCTGAGCGAGATTGGGCCGAGCCCGCCAAGCCTGGCCGTCAGTATTTGGCCGGGCAACACCTGCGCGAGGCCGCAGCAACTGCCGACCGACACGAGGTCGCCGCCGTTCAGGCCCGAGCCGCGGTCGGCGAGGTGGCGTGCCAGCCACGCGACCGCGTTGAGCGGGTCGCCCATGACGTCGCGCCCGTGGCCACGGGCGACCACGTTCCCGTCGATGGCGAGGCTCGCCTCTCCGGCGGCGATGTCCGCGCTCATCCAGCCGTCGATCCATGGTCCGGCCACGTGGGCGACCTCCAGCCCGAGGTCCGCTGTCGCCGCCCGCTCGTCGAGCACCGTCGGCAGCGCGGTGCGCCGCCCGACGATGTGCAGGTCGAGCCGGCAGGCGGCGCAGGCGCCGAGGGCGTTGCGCGCGGTCGTCGCCTCCTCGTCGGTGAATGGGAACGAGCGACCGATCATGAAGGTGAGGCCGACGCTGGCGCCGAGCGCGCCGCGCGGCAGCCGGAGCGTCCCGCCGTCGTCCAGGATGGCCTCGCGCAGGAGCGGTCCGACGACCGGCCCGCCCAGCCGGAGAGTGCGCGCCACCGCGGGATGCGTGCCGACGAGGGCGTAGCCGATCTGCGCCCAGCCGAGCGCCCTCACGGTCGCGTCGGATACGTCCTCGGCATCCTCCAAGGTCATCACGGACGAAAGGTCGACGTCGGCGAGGTTGCCTGCGATGCGCGCTTGCGCGAGCCGCCGCCCCTGCGCGTCTGGGTCGATGCTGGCGGTGCGGAGGGCGAGCATGGCAAGTTCTGGGAACACGGAAGGTCCCGGAGCCTGCACGCTCTCGCATAAGGGTTCGAGAAGGCGGACGGGGTCGCTGTATCAGTATCCCGTTAAGGACCTGCCGACCGCATCGCCCGCCGTTCGAAGGGCGTCAGATGCCCACTAGGTCGCCAAGGACGTCGGCGGCGAGCAGGAGGCAGAAGCCGCCGAGCGTGGCGACACCCGCGACCGCGAGGACGAGGTCCGATGTCCGGACGGCGTCTGCGCTGCGGCGCCCGGAACCCAGGTGCCGGAAGTGGCGGGCTCGGACGGAACGGGTGGACACGGGTGACCCCTGGGATCTGTTACGGGAGTGATATGGGAAGCGCGGCCCGGCCGCTCCAGTGGGCCGGGCACGTTCTCAGATGCGGAACTCGACGCGTTCCCCGGACAGGAACACCGCGTCAGGCCGGTGGTCGGTCTCGTCCTCGGCGTAGTCGACGGCGGCCTTCCGGCTGCGGAAGATGCCGCCGGCCCGCCCGTGGGTCTCGATGGCGACCCAGTGCCCTTCCGGGTCCTGGCCTACGATGAACCGGGCCGCGTCCGAGGCGGGGGCCTCGGCATGGATGGCGGCAACGTGGATGGTGGGAGACATCGTGTGTCTGGGGTTCGCGCGGTCCTCGTTGAACCGCGACCCTAAGCTGGGCCCGAATGCGTTAGGGTTCGAGCGGGAAGCGACGTCGATTCCGTAAGTGTGTCGTTAGGATTTCTGGTGCCGACTTTCCGTCCCCTCGAAATCGGGAGGCCCGCCGCCCAACTGGGCGCTACTGCCGGTCGACCCGGCGAGGTTGGGGGGCAGTCGTGCGCAAGTTAGCGTTTCCGGATGGTCGCGGGGCATGGCTGCCCCTCGGCTTGGCGCTCTTGCTCATCCTTCTCGTCGCCACTGGCTTCTACTTGACCCGGGCCACGATTCTGACCATCGCGGTCGCCCCGAGCGGCGGAACCGAGCCAGCCCTCTTGCAGGCCTACGCCGACGAACTCGCCCGTCGAAAGCTCGCCGTCCGCCTGAAGGTCGTCGCGTTCGGCGGCGTGCAGGAAAGCGCCGAGGCACTGCGGGGCGGCAAGGCCGACCTCGCGGTGGTCAGGCCCGACGTCGCGCTGCCGGGGAACGGCCTCACGCTCGCCATCCTGCGCGAGCTCGCGGCCTTCGTCGTGGCTCCCGGAGCGTCCGGCATCAAGGCCATCCCGGACCTCGCGGGGAAGCGGCTGGGCATGCTGGCCGCGCGGACGGCGGATCGCACGCTGCTGCGGGATCTCCTCGCCCACGATGGGCTTGAACTCCTGACCAATCCTCCGACCGGTGTCGTGGGCGGAAAGTCCGTCGCGTTGGTTCCCGTGGAGAAGTCCGACGTCGCGGCCGCCTTCCGCGACGGTCGGATCGACGCCATGGCGCTGGTGACGACGCCCACCCTCCCGTCCGCGAGACGGATCGTCGGCCTCGTGGGGGAGGCAAGTGAAGCCGGCGAGGTCGCGCTGATCGGGTTTCCCGACACCGCCGCCCTTTTGGCCCGGTGGCCGCGCCTGCAAGCGGTCACGGTCCCTGCGGCCCTGTACGGCGGCAACCCGCGCCTCCCCGGCGAGGACGTCGCGACCGTGGGCTCGTCCTACCGGCTGATGGCCCGTTCCGGCCTGTCGCGCAGCGTGGCCGCGGAAGTGACCCAGCACCTGTTCGAGATGCGCACGGCGCTCGCAGAGACCGTGCCGGCGGCCGAGGACGTCACCCACCCCGATTACGAGGACACCGCCGACGCAACCAGCGCTCGCCTGCCCAGCCATCCGGGTGCCATCGACTACTACGAGCGCGAGCAGGAGACCTTCATCGAGCGCTACGAGAGCTGGATCTACCTCGTCGCCATCCTCGGTGGTGGACTGGGTTCGACCGCCGCGTGGCTGCGGCAGCGCCTCGGACGCATCCGCCGGGAGCGGATCGAGGTGGCCATAGGGAGGCTGCTGGAGCTTCGTTCGGAGGCGCGCCGCGAGACCGACCGTGCGCGCCTGGAGGCGATGGCGGGCGAGGTGGACGACCTCGCCGGGAGCATTGCCCGCCATGCCCTGAATAGGCCGACCGAACCGCGGACGCTCGGCGCCGCCACAGTGGCCATCGAGGCGGCGCGCTCGACCGTGAAGCGGGTCTTGGACCGGAACGGAGTGCCGACGTGATATCGACTCGTGCGAGGCCGCCGGGCGCCGCAACCTGTATTTTTGTCGGTGGCCGCAGAGGTGAGGCCGAGGCTGCCGAGATGGCGGCGGCGCGATGAGTGGTGCTTGCCAGTCTCGAAACATTCGATGCCTGCGGGTCCTAGCGATGCCTAGGCTTGCGCCGAAGGCGCGTGCGCGCAGGTAGCCGGTTTTGCCTCGGAAACGACGGGCCACCGGCCTGCCAGCACGGCGTAGTCCTTGATGATCAGGTCCGGGAGCCGGGTTGCAAAAAAGGGAAGACGATCAATCGAAATATCTTCAGGTTTAATTTGTTGCCACTTGGCTAACTTGAGATATATCTAAGCAGAACTTTGCGCCTCAGAGCACATCATTGCGCCGGGGTGCAAAAACTGGGCGTCAGCTTGCGCCAGCATCAGCAGCGTCACGCCCGATTCGCAACTTGATGCAGACCTTCAGTGGTATGATGTGGATGGTCCTGAGGACGGCACTCTGAGCCCATTAAATTAGCCGCGCTGAACGTCCGCTTGCCCGCAATCTGAGCCTAACAGCAGCCATTCCGCTTTCGGCCCGACGACGTCATGCCGAGTCGACAATGATTGCAAAATCGGCCGTTCGGCTTCGCGCCTATCACAGCCATTCAGTTGGCCCAAGCGAGATCCAGTAAGCAGACGATGATCGCGTCGGGCGTACTGACTGCATTCCGACAGCCCGCGCGGTTCAACGCGATCCTGCTCGGTTTCCTGCGGCGCCATCCCGTCCCGGGATGACAAGCTGCATCATGGGGACGGGTTCGCGTGTGGAGAGGCACCCACCGTGAACGACCTGCGCAACAGAGAAGCTGTTCCTGGCTAACCCCGTGAGTCTTCCGCGGAAGGCCATAGAGGCCGTGAGGGCGAGGCTGCTCTACCTCCCGCCCAACAGCCGGACTTCAATTCGATCAAGCAGATCTTCGCTAAGTTGAAGGGCCTGCTCCGAACTGCGGTGGCCCGGACTATCCCCGAGCTGTGGTACACCATCCGGCAGGCCTTCACTCGGTTCACGGTCGATGAGTGCAGCATCTGCATCGCTGCCGCCGGGCACGAAATTAACTTGGCCGTCGCCACGTGAGCGGGCATGGCTCTAGTTGTGACCTTTGCCATAATGCTTAGCGAGAAAACCGGGACGCGGCACTAAGCTTCTTGAGCGTTGAACGCTTGCAGAGGTGTTGCCGCACAGCAACTCGACTTAACGTTCCGATACGTCTGTGAACGTGCGTTGCACGATTCGACCAGTAGCCGTCGCTTCAGCTCTGGAGTCATATGGCGTCTTAACCCCATTCTATGTATGAGCGCGTGCTAGGGTGTGGACTCGATCAGCACCAGAAGGCGATGACGGCGGCCAGAGCGAGGGCCGAGGCGTAGTTGCGGGCGAGTTTGTCGTAGCGGGTGGCAATGCGGCGGAAGTCTTTGAGGCGGTTGAAGGTCGCCTCGATCCGCCAGCGCTCCCGATAGCGGGGCCTGTCATGGCGGATCTTCCGCTTGCGGCCGCGCTTGCCCGGGATGACCGGCGTGATGCCGCTCTTGCGCAGGTCAGCGCGCAGCCAGTCGGCATCGTAGCCCTTGTCGGCGGCCAGACGCTGGATCCGACCAGGCGCTTCGGCCAAGACCGCCGGAGCGGTGGTCACATCGCTGGTGTTGCCGGGCGTCAGTAGCAGGACGCCAGGGCGACCGAGGACATCGGTGAGCGCGTGGATCTTGGTCGTTTGGCCGCCGCGCGACGGGCCGATAGCCTGCGCCGTCGCCCCCCTTTGCCGCCATGGGCTGAGCGGTGGGCCCGGACGTAGCTGCTGTCGAGGGCGGCTGCATCACCTGCCCATCCGGCCGTGGCCAGCGCGGCGAGCATGGCTTTCCAGAAGCCGCGCCGCGACCAGCGGTTGAAGCGGTTGTAGACCGTGGTACGCGGGCCGTAGGCGGCCGGGCAATCGCGCCAGCGACAGCCCGATGTCAGCACGTGCAGGATGCCCGAGATGATCTGCCGGTCGTCCTTCCGCTCGGGGCCGGGCTGATCCTTGGGCATGAACGGTTCGATCACCGCCCACTGCTCATCCGAAAGCCAGAACAGGTCCGCCATCGCTACCTCCAGGCCGCAAAACGGCCGCCTGGAATCACAAAACGACAAACCCTGCAACGCCTTGGTTCGGTTCACACCCTAGTCACTCACCGCTTTAGGCTGGTCCCTGCCAAAAATCTCGCTTACGCAAAGCAAAAGCCATGATGAAACTATCTTTCTGAGGCGGTCTGAAAGATTTATATTTTGGGATAAATCAGAATGACTCGAATCTGGCGATCAATTAAACCTAACCGGTTTCCTTTTCAGAATGGGGCGACTTACGACCCTAAATTAAAAATTCAAATTGAACCTGTTGCTTGCAACTTATCCGATGACCCGATCTGGAATTTTGCACCACTAACCAAGGATGCAAGAAAATTTATACCCTACAATGTCATCAAATCAGTTCATATTTTCAATTACAACGAAGATAATCCATTTGCGCTGCTGCTCACAGTCACGCCGCCGCGAGCTTGGGCTTTCGCAATCAGATCAAGATTAATATCTAGACGCCCAGAGCATGTAATATTAGCGAACGATGATCGGTGTATTCTGCTCACGCCTGAACGCGTTTGGCTACATCGAGCTAGCCAAATCCTCGGCGTAGCGGGAGACATCTTAGCGGGGACTATGACTCTTCCAAAATCTTCGAGACGGCCGATCGTTGGATGTAGGTCTGACATCGAAGAGCTTGGCGACTTGATACGCTAACCTCAAACTCCTTGCTATTGACCACACACGAAAACTAGTCGGCCAGCCCTCGCGACCACACCTCGTCTGAAGCTCTCACGGCTTTACCGAAACCGCGACTGCGGCCCGCCCTCCGAGAGGGAGGCGCATCTCAAGTGCACGGTAATTACCGTCCGACCAGTACTCAGTCATAATTGATCAGGCCGAGGATGGGCCATCCGGATCTTGCCGGCCCTGGGACCGAATCGTGGCCGTCGATTCGCGCGCCGGGCGGGCTGGATCCGGACTCGGCATGCCCCCGACATGGGCCTCCCCCTAGCACTACCTGGGCACTTTGAGGTCAGACGGCAGCCGGAAGCGGCGGCGACAGTGCGGGCATCGCACCGGTGGGATGAGGCCGACGAACAGGCGGCCGATGATGGCCTGCCGCACGGCGGGCAGGCTCGGAGACGGTGGCGGTCCCGGTAGGCCGGCCACCTTTTTTTCCCCCATCCGTCCGGTCGGGCCCAGCCAGGCGCAGGTGCTGCAGGTAGGCGCAGGCGATGCACGTCATCAGCGCGTGCCGGTGCAGGCCGGTCCAGGAGCGGCCCTCGAAGTGGTCGAGGCCCAGTTCCTCCTTCAACTGCTGGTGGCCCTGCTCGCACACCCAGCGCGCCTTGATTGTGCCGGCCAGGGCGCGCCGGGTCGTGCGGGGCGGCAGGTTCGAGAGGTAGTACTTGCGCTCGCCCGAGGCGCGCCACTCGCCCACCAACCAGACCTCGGCGCCCGGCAGATGGCGGTTGTTGCCCCAGATCGGACCGTCGCCCACCCGCACGCGGGTCATGGCAAACCGGGCCGCGAGCGCGCCCTTCGTGCCCTGTCGCCACGTCACGCGCCGCCACGGCAGCGCAGCGAGAACCGCCTCGGCCTCCTGCGGCTCCTGATCCGGCACGGGTCTGCGCGCCCTCCCGCCCGGCTCCACCAGCCGCACGTCGGGATCGTAGACCTTCTGGTTCTTGGCGATCCCCACCGCCCAGGTCAGCCCGCGCGCGTCGAGGCCATGCCGAAACAGGGCGCTACAGCCGTAGCCGGCATCGGCCAGTACCACACCGAAGCGGACGCCTTCGGCCTGCAGGCGGTCGAGTTCGGCAAGCGCGATCTCGCCCTTGCTCTGCGGCACCACCGCCGCCTCGGGCACACCTGCCCGCTCACACCGCTTCGGGTTGGCGACCCACTCCTCCGGCAGGAACAGGTGCAGGCAAACCGGCACGGGCACCTCGCCCCGCGCCAGGGTGAGCGAGACGAGCGACTGGCAGTTGGCCTTCTTGCCGAGGTGCCCGCAGTACTGGCGCGCCACGCCCACCGAGCGCGTGCCCTTCTTCGGCAGCGCCGTATCGTCGATCACCAGGCAGGCGTCGGATCCGCCGACCAGCCGGTCCGCGGTACGGGTGAGTTCCGCCCAGAGCGGGCCGTCGTCCCAGGCCGGGCTGGCGATGAAGTGCTGCAGTTGGTCGTGACCCGGCAGCCCGAGACGGGCGGCCATCGGCTGCAGGCTCTTGCGATCCCCGGGGCCGAGCAGGCCGCGCAGGTACAGCGGCGCCCAGGTCCGCCGCGTCTTGCGCCCCATCGCAGCCAGAAACGGGGCCAGCCATACATCGAGGTCCGGCCCCGACGATCTCTCGCCCATGTCCATCTCCCGCAGTGCCACCGCGGGATCAAAACGCCCACCGCCCCTCAAAGTGCCCAGGTAGTGCTAGAGGCTGTTATGAACCTGCGGCGAGTTGAGCGGCCTTTTTGAGCATGAAGGCAGACGAAGGCGACGAGGTGCAGGTCTGCCAGGGTGCTTGCATAGCGTTCGTAATCTTTGACGAGCCTGCGGAAGCGTGTGGAGCAGGGAAAGGAGCGTTCGACGACCCAACGGCGTGGGAGCAGCACGAAGCCCCGCTTGGCCTCGGGCAGCTTCACGACCTCCAGTTCGATGCCGTGCGCACGGGCGGCCACGGCCGGCTTCTCGCCGGTGTAGCCCTGATCGACGAAGGCGATCTCGACGCTCGCGCCGGTGGCCGCCTGCACGGTCTTGGCCAGCCGGGCGACCTGAGCGCGATCATCGGCATCAGCGGGTGTGACATGCAGCGCCAGGAGGTGGCCGAGGGTATCCACCGCCATGTGCAGCTTCGAACCCTTCTTGCGCTTGGCTCCGTCGTAGCCGGCCCGCTCGCCGCTCTCGGGTGAGGAGCGCAAGGTCCGGCTGTCGAGCACGGCCGCGCTCGGCTCCGGCGCCCGACCGGCCGCCATGCGCAGCACCGCACGCAGATCCTCGGCCAGTTGCTCGAAACAGCCGGCCGCCAGCCAGCGCTGGGCCTGCTGATACACGGCAAACCAGGGCGGCAGGTCGTGGGGCATCAGCCGCCACGGGCAGCCGCTCCTGACCACGTAGCGCAACCCGTTGAACACCTCGCGCAACGCATGCTCACGCTGACCGGCATCCTCACGCAGCAGCGTCAGGTAGGGCGCGACCAGCGCCCACTCCTCATCGGACACGTCGGACGGATACGACTTGCGGGTCGGGCTCATCCCCGCTCATCTGAGCATCAGCCCGACGCAGGTCCATAACAGCCTCTAGGGGAAGCGGCCTAGGTAGTTCTGCGTGTCGGTGCCCGTTTGGAGATTGCTGGGTCCGGGGCTAGCCTCATGGCTCGACGCGCGGAGTGGTGCCCGCGCCTAACCCACAGCGACGGAAGATGGCGCCCCGAACCCATGTCTCCCCGAAAGCCATTCCCGCCGCGGGTGCAGGCAGCCTGCAGGGCGAGGCCGTGGCTGTGCGGGGTCCCATCGTCCCCGCGTTCCTGCTAGCCACGCGAGATGGTAGCAAGCCGCGCAACGCCAAGCACAGCCTTTTGCCGCGCGACGTGATGGAGATGCTTGAGCACATCCGGATCCTCCATCCCAAGGGCTCGGACGGATACATCGTCCTCTCCTCGAAGTGGCATGGCACCTACCGCCAATTCCCCCTGATCCGCGCGCGCGGCGATATCCCGTGTGACATCCTGAGGGACGCGCAGTTCGTCAGCATGAATAGGTTCTCCTGGAGCCGGAAGGGGGATGCCCTGTGCTCCGTCGGGCACGCCTGGTTGGAGTTCGACCCCTACGCCGAGGACAAGAACGGCAACCCCCTTCCTTACCGCGAAATGCCCTTGAAGGACCTGCAGGTCCTGCTCACAGCAGCGATCACCGCTGCCGGCGTCCCGGCTCCGAGCTACTGGACGCGGAGCGGCCGCGGGCTCCACGCGGCCTGGGCCTGCGAAGCCCTGCCGGGCGAGGCCGCCGGCAAGGTGCAGAGGGTCATGGACGCGCTCTACGGCCCGACCCTGACCGATGACGGCAGCGTCCCGGCGAGGCGGTACGACGACCCCGACCGCGACGCCCAGGAGAACCGACTCGTCGGGATGTGGATGGCGTTCCGCGACGCCGGCCTGGACCGCGGCACGCAGGATTCCAGCCGCGTGCTCCGGATCTGGGGTAGCTACAACCAGGCATCCGACTCGTACTGCGAACGGCTCTGGCCGGACTGCATCGATGACATCAAGAGGTGCCGCTTCGACGACCTCGCCGACTCGGTGCTCCCGATCACGAGCACAGAGCTGCGCAGGCGACTCGCCGAAAGGGCCCCGTGGAAGGCCCAGAACCCTCGGAGCAGGCCGCAGCGGAACGTCGGCCGCGCCCGGCAGTACGCCGGTACCGCCGGGGTGAGGGATCGGATGCTCGCCGACCTGATGCGCCTCCACGGGCACCGCGGCGGCATCGCGAAGGGGCATCGCCATTGCTGGCTGTTCCTCGTCGCGAACTGCCACGCGCATATCCATGGCGGCAACCCCGAGACCTGGGCGGCGCTGTACGCCCACATGGCTGGGCTGACGGTCCCTGACGCCTTGGACTGCCTCCAGAGCCTCGGCCGGAGGATGCGGCGGCACGAGGCCGGCGAGACGTCCGAGTACAAGGACGAAGTCTGGAACGTGTTGTTCCACCACTCCGGCGCCAAGATGGCCGATCTGCTCGGCGTCACCCAGGAGGAGGCGGATGCCGCGGGCCTGAACTTGGTCCGCCCTGGCAAGGCAAGGTCTATCCCGCCGAGGGAGCGGCAGGCAGCGAAGAGGATCCGGGACGGTGCCGTCCCCCGCGCCGACCGGGCCGACGCCAAGTTCCAGGCGGGCCGTCAGGGTCTGGCCATCCGGTCCGAGTGCGGGACGGCGGACGCGGCAATCGAGGCCATCCGGGTTGCCACGGGACGTGGCCGGACGTGGGCCATCGAGGCCATGAAGCTAGCGGCGGCTGCCCCGGCCGAGCCCCTCGCCGAACCGGTCGCCATGGAGCCCGTCGCGGTCGAGCCGGTCGAGACCGTCATCGAGCCGTCCGATGTCCGCGAATCCGAGGACCTGGGGGTTCGGTTTCCGTCACGCTTTATCGGGGGCTCCGCCCCGGGCCCTGCCCCCCTCGCGACGGCCGAGGTCGACGTTGGCCCCGCCCCCTACCCCGAGCCCAAGGTTCGGCGCATCTCGGACATCTCGGTCATGATCGAGGTCGCCCCCGACGTCGGCTACGTCGTCATCGACGACCCCAAGGACCGGTTCCACGGCCGGGTCGTCCTCAGCTTGACCGGTGAGTGGACGAGCCTCCCGGAGCACCTGGAGCCGCTCGCCGTTCCTCCGCCCCGCAAAGTCCGGCAGCCCCGCCCCGTCCGGGCCTTCACCCGGCGTCGCCCCATCGCCGATGCGCCCCGCTCCTCGGCTGCGCGGCGCCCTATGACCCCTCAGGAAATCGCCGCCTCCGCCGAGGATTACCGCCGGGCGTCCGGTCGCTGAACGCCCTTGTGGCGGGCATGGTGGTCCGCTAGAATCCCTTCACCTGCCGTCGCTGGTTGGGACGTGCACCACACGTGTGAGGCCCCTGCGGACTACCGCGGGGGCTTCCGTGTTTCTGGACCCCGCCTTCCGTCCGTCCTTTGATCCTTGCATCCCGGCATCCGATGCTGCGCGCGTTGCAACGCCGCCGGATCCCGCTATGGCCAAGCCCCGGAAGAAGTCCCGCACCCCCATCGCACAGGCCATCTACGAGGCACGCCTGGAGCGCGGCCGCGAGCGCAACAGGCGGTGGCGCGAGGCCCGCGCAGACCGGCTCGCAACCTTGGAAGCCGAGGCCGACGTCGCCGCGGTGGACGCCGCCGTGGTCGCGACGCTCGTCCGGCTGCACATCGAAGCCCGCGAGGCCACCGGCCGCCGGGATCCGGCCCTACCCCTCGTCGACGTCGTCCGCCGGGCCCGGGAGCGGCTTCAGGAGGCCGGCATGGATCCCGCCTCGGCCCGCGAGGCCGTCCGCGAGCGGCTGCGTCTCGGCGCCCCTCCGGATCCCGCCGCGGCCGTCGCCGAGGCCGCCTGAGTTGTCCCGGCCTTGTTCCCTCCGGGGGCCAGCGTAGACTCCCGCGGCGGCCGTCGAGGACCTCCTCCAGCCCCGCCATCTCCCGGAGCCGCCCCGTGTCCCTGTCCGTCCGGTTCGACGTCGCCAAGGCCGTCCGCGAGGCCCAGCAGGCGTTCGAGTCGTTCGGGCTCGACCGCTTCCCCCGCGCCGTCCAATACGCCCTGACGGGGACCGTCATCGACGGCGCGAACCGGTGGCGCCGGTCCGTGGACACGACCTTCGACCATCCCAACCGGGCAACCCGGGACGCCGTCCGGTACGTCGTCGACAAGGACCTGCTGAACAAGGTCACGACCGTCGGCGAGGCCTCGGCCGCCGTGTTCGTCCTGCCGCTGCAGTCGACATGGCTGAAGTACGCCTTCGGGGACAGCAACCAGACCCGTCTCCCCGGCGACGTCGGCGTGGAGGCTTACTTCGCCGACCAGACGCTGCTGAAGATCCCGAACCCGGGGGCCATCAGCTACACCGGCCTCGGCCGCCCCGGCGCCGGCGACAAGGTCCCCGGGCGGGACGCCAAGAACATCGCCCGCATGGCCGCCCGGGGCTACCAGCGCAACATCGGCACCCCCGGCATGACCGCCGGCTCGGCCCGGTGGGGGGTGTTCGAGGTCAGGCCGGGGGACAAGGCCCTTAGCGGCTACACGTGGCAGCCGGGCATCTGGGCTCGCCCGCCCCGGGTCGTGGCCAGCGTCGGCCGCAAGCGAACGGCCCGGGCGATCAAGGCCGGCCGCATGTCCGCCCCGACGACGGAGTTCACCCGGCGCGACGGCACCGAGGTCAGCGTCCCGAAGGTCGTGAACAACGACGTGCCGCGGCTCCTCCTCCTCAGCACCCCGAAGGCCGAGATGAAGCCGATCGCCACGCCGAGCTGGCAGCGGGCGATGCAGGAGGCCGCCGAGACGATGCCGGACCGGCTCGCCCAAGAATTCACGGACCGCCTGGAGCACATGGCCCGCAAGGGACGGTAGGGGCCCCGATTGAGGCCCCTCGTCCAGGTATTTCTGAGAAAGCCTGGACGGTACCCGAAGCATCGCCGACGTCGCTGGCATGTACATGTCCGGGGTGCACACATGTACATGTGGCATTCCGGCAACTCCGCATGCTGTTCCGACACGCCTGTAGACATCGGATGCGGACCTCTCCTAGGAGCCGTCACGTCAACTCTGAAATCGAACCGCCCGAGAGCGCTGTTCCAGGCGTGCGCGCCTGTTAGCTTCTTGGCTCGCAGCGGACGACGAGGATTCGCGGCGAACAGGATCCCGGCCCGGACATGGATCAAGCCGCCGTACTCGCACGCATCATCAGCTTCGTCTCGGCGGTTGGCTCCGTCCGTGCCTTCGCGCGCAAGGCCGGTCTGAGCGAGGTCCACGTCCGGGACGTCCTGCAGGGACGTCGTACGCCGGGCCCGAGGCTGCTGGCCTCGGTCGGGGTTGAGCGCCGGGTCACCTATGTCGTGGTCGGCGGCGATGCGTAGCTCCGCCCTCCCGCGCGACGAGTTCCTGGACCGGCTGACGACCGCCGAGCTCGTGGCGCGCCTGGAGGCGTGGAAGGCCGACCGCGACACCGTCCGGTACGCCGCATCTGCCGCGTGGGCCCGTGCCGTCGAGGACCGCATCGCCGCGATCGAGGACAGACTCGCCGCCCGGCACGAGGCCCTCGGCATCGTCCCCAAGCCTGAGCCCGCCGGAGCCTGCGCGTGGTGAGCCCGCCCGGCCTCGCCCTCCTGCTCATCGTGACCCTGCCGTGAGCGACCCTCCTATTCGCCTCGGTCGCCTTGGCCCTGTTCGCCACCCATAGCCGGGAGAGCCGCCCGTGACCGTGCCCGAGGTCATCGCTGTCTGGACCGTCGCGTCCGTCCCGATCGGCGTCGCCATTGGCAAGGCGATCGCCTGGAGCAAGCGCAGCGATGGCTGAGCTCGCCCTCGACTTCGTCATCTGGGGCGCCGCCCTGGTGCTCGTCCTCGCCGTCGTCCTCGTGGGCGCGCTGGCCGCCGCAGAGCGTCCCCGGCCCCGTCGGGACGGCATCGCCGACATCCTCCGTGAAACCGCCAAGAGAAGGAAGCGCTGACCATGCCGATCTTCGACGAGAGCCTCGCCGAGAGCCGCTGGCGCCAGGAGCTGGCCGAGATGGAGGAGACCGTCCGGAAGGTGAGGGACGAGCCGCCTGCCGGCATCCCCGCGGCGCTCCTCGCCTTGGACCTCGCCACCTTCGTCAAGCGCAGGGACCAGCTCCGCCGGAAGCTTGGCCTGCCGCCGGCGGAGACGGACCGGCAGCCGAAGCGGAAGCGGGCGCGCTAGGGGCCTCAATCGGGGCCCCTCCCTCAGGAGCGATCCATGACACGTGCACAGGAGCGCCTTGCCGCCCGGCAGGCAGCCACGGCGAGGCAGGAGCTCGACGGCTACGAGCGGGACCTCGCCGCGTGGCAGCCCGAGCCGCCCGAGGGGATCCTGCCGTGGGCGCACCAGGCCTACCGGCACGGCCTGCTCGCGGCACGGGATGACCTGCGGCGTGAGCTCGGACTGGCCCCGGCTGCCACCGCCATCACCACCGCCACCCACGAAGCACGAGGCTGAGATGCACCCCGCTCGCACGATCCCCTATGCCGACCTCGTCGCGGGCCTGGAGGCTGCGCGCGGTCGCGGCCTCGTCAGCCGCAAGGAGTGCCCCGAGACCGGGCTGCACATCTACTGCTACACCCAGCGGTGCGTGTACGACGACGCCTGGGACGCGTTCTCGCTGGTGGCCCGCGGCCTCATCGTCGACCCGGCGGAGCAAGCCGTCGTGGCCACCCCGTTCCCGAATTTCTTCAACCTCGGCGAGCGCCGGGGCGTGGCGCCGGACCTACCCTTCGAGGCCTTCGACAAGCTCGACGGCAGCCTGATCATCGCCTTCCACCACGCCGGCCGGTGGCGCACGGCGACCAAGGGCGCCTTCGTCTCGACCCAGGCGGCATGGGCGCAGGCCTGGCTCGATGCCCGGGACACCTCGGCCCTGGTGCCCGGCACCACCTACCTGTTCGAGGCGCTCTACCCGGAGAACGTGATCGTCGTCCGCTACGTCACCTCCGGGCTGGTCTTCCTGGGCGCCTACGATGACACCGGACGTGAGCTCGACAGGTCCGAGATGCTGCAGGTCGGCGACGCCACCGGGTTCTTCGTAGCGTGGAGGCACCCGTTCCAGTCGATCGCGGAGCTCGTCCGCATCGCCGGCGACATGCCCCGCACCATGGAGGGGTTCGTCGTCCGGTTCAGCGACGGCACGCGGCTGAAGATCAAGGGGTCCGAGTACAAGCGGATCCACGCGTTGATCTCGCGCTGCACGCCGCTCGCCGTGTGGGACGTGCTCAACGCCGGTCTGCCGCTCGACGACAAGCGCCGCGACCTGCCCGAGGAGTTCTGGGGGGACTTCGACGCGATCGTCAGAATCCTCGATGGCCGTGCCATGGCGCTGGCCGCCAAGATCCAGGCCGCCGCCAAGGCTGTCGAGCACCTGTCTGACCGCGAGCTCGGCCTGACGCTCGCGGCTCAGCCCGAGGACGTGCGGCCGTTCCTATTCGCCTACCGCAAGGCCGGAGGGGTGCTGAAGGGCAAGGTCTACACGGCGATGCTGCGGGCCATCAGGCCGAGCGGGAACGTCCTCGACGGCTACGTGCCGTCCTACGCCATGGGCCGCATGCTGGATGATGAGGCCTGACCATGGGCATGGTCGAGGGACTGATGACCCTGGAGCGGGCCATCCCCATCGCCGAGTCTGGCGGTCGCATCCACCGCCACGGCTGGATGCAGTCTGGACCGACCCGACCAGGGTCATCCCCGTGGGCAGCGCGCCGGGCAGCGTGGACCCGGGCGGCTATCCCTACTGGACGTCGGAGACCGTCCTCTCGCGCTCGCGTCAACTCTCGATGCGCTCGCCCGTGGACGTGACGGCCAACCGGATCCCGGCGGGCACGTGCGCGGTGCGCCGGCTCGCGACCCCGATCTCGATCCCGCTGGCCTGGACCGGTTCGGGGATCGTGCTGCTGCCCTCGCCGACCTCGGCCGCCTCGCCGCCGGCCACGACGTTCGAGATCCACGTCGACGGAGCCACCGTCGCCCCGGCCGCGATCCCCGCAGGCGGAGGGAGCATGCCGCTGACAGGGGCCGGGGCCCTTCTCGTGTCGCCGGGGTCGCTGATCGAGTTCGTCAACACGGGCGCTGCGCTATTCGGGGCCACGGTCGCTGTCGGGATCGCGGGCACCCACGTCTAGGCCATCGTTCCGGAGGCGAGTGAAATTCACGCCGACGAGTTGTCCTACCGTTACCTGCCTATTGTGTAACGAGGGAGTGCCTGACCGGAAATCGCGTTGCAACGCACGTCCACCCCCCGTTGCAACGCAGCTTATCCACAGACGAGTAACGCTCGCCCATGCTTCCGCGACCGGGGCTTTCCTGATTCAATACGGGACACCCCGCCTGGAACGCTCCTGAACCCCTAGTAACGCGCTTCTTGTACCTAGCCATTTCGGAAAACGTCGATTTCCCGAGTCGCGAGAGTCGCTTATCGGGCTGAATACAAAATTACAGAAAGGCTATTTAAGGCCGACGTCGGCCCGACGTCGGGCGCACGTCGGCCCGCGGCCCGGCCAGGGATCCCTTAACCGTGGCCAGCGGACCCCCGTTGACCCGGGACTCCCACTCGATTCTCCTGGGCTCACGGAACAAGGGAAGACGGCCATGAGCATGGGGACGGCAGCGGCGATCGAGGTCACAGGGACGATGGCCAGGGTCGGAAGCTCGATCGGCCTCGGCATCGCCATCGCCAAGGCCGAGCACCGGATCCGCCGCGAGCAGGCCGTCGACTCGGTCACGGAGCTGGCGATCCGCCTCCAGGAGGCCCGGCAGGCGCAGCGCGGCGCGCTCCGGCGTGCGGCCCAGGCCGAGGCCCGCCTTGGGGCCGCCCAGGCGGAGATCGCGGCGCTGCGGCAGGCACTGGCGCAGGAGAGGCACATGACGGCGGCGCTCCGGGAAGCCCTGGGCATCTGAGCCGCCGGGGACCGCCAAAAGAGAAGGGGCCCGCCGGGATGACCGGCGGGCCCCTTCTTCGTTCCTGGGGATGGCTCAGCGGAAGGCGGGGCGCGCCCCACCGAGGTCGTGGCGCTCGTCCCATGTCGGCTCCGCGATCGGGCGCGGCCCGCGCTTCGCCATCGCGGCCACCTCGGCCTCCATCGTCTTGAACGAGGTCCGGGCCTTCGCGGCCATCACGGCGATCTCGACCGTCCTGCGCGCCTCTGCCGCCGACTGTTGCTCGACGAATCGGACGTAGGACGGCAGCAGGGGCGAGCCCTCGGCGACGGTCTTGGCGGCGACGTGGCGCGTCAGATCCGGCACCGCGACCTTGCAGACTTTGGCGAGCTCGGCCCGGTTGAGGCTGCGCAGCCAGTCGGCGACGGGCTCCGAGATGTGGGGCACATGCTCTGCGAACGCGGCCTCCCCGCCATCCTTGAGCGCCTGCGCGGCGTGCTGGACGAACAGCCCGAACCCGGGGGTTTCGAAGTTGAAACCCGGGTCGGTGGCGTCGTCCTCGGCGACGGCGTCGTCGGCCACGCGGCGGGGCGTCAGCGCCGGGTTCGGGAAGACGCTCCTGAGCAGCGCGCCGGGGACCTGCAGGCCGTAGCCGACGGCGGTGCCCAGGCCGCCCATGATGCGGGCCAAGATGGAGGCGAGGCGGGCGAAGAAGGACATGTGAACCCCTGTGCGTAGGGGGCGCGGTCACTGGCGCCGGCCCCTCATCCGGAGCAGAGCACTCCGCCATGAGAGCCACAAAGCGCGCAGGCGCGCACTAGCCACCGAGGGCCGCGATTTCCGCCCGGGTGGCCCGGCGCATGAAAGCCTGCCGGCGCGTGCATCTCTCTGCGAAATAATAGGAATTCCCGGCCGGGTGGACCCCGTCTTGGAACCCGTGGTGGCCGACGAATCGGGTGAGATGCAGCGGCAGGGCCTCCAAGTCGGCGCGGTGGTGGTGCTCGCGCTCGGCGGCCCTGTCCTCGGCGCCGGCCGGGTCGATGATGTCCCACGCCTGGGCACGCGTGATGGCATTCAGGCCGTCCGGGGTGACCAGGTACGTATCGTCATCCCATGGCGTCTGGCGCGCGGTCGTCACGACCGCGCCGACGGGCAGGTCGTGCGCGGATTTCCACGTCGTCTGCGCCTCGTCGATGTAGTGCGGCCGCTTGGGATAGCTCTGGAATCCGGCGACCAGCCGGTCCTCCAGGCGCGTGCGCGTCCCGCTCCACACGAGGACCGGCCGGAGCACGGCCCCGGCCCTCATCACTACCGTCACCGTCCCGGACGCCGGGGGCGAGTCCTGGGCAGGACTCAGCCTCGATTCACCATGGGGCGCGTTCGTTATCGTAGAACCCTTTCTAACCGCAAAATTTGCGATTACATCTCGTACCACTGAGGCCAATCGTGGACTCAAAGGGACCGGGAGGCAAGGGGATGGGCGCGCCGATGTACATAAGGGATGGGGAGTACCGGGCGCCGCCTGCGCTGCTGCGCCAGCTCCTGGATGTGGGTGAGACCAGGGCGTCGATCGCGCGGATGCACGGCGTCGAGGAGCACCGCGTCGCCTACCGTTGCCGGCGGCTCGGCATCGGGAAGCCCAATGGGCGCGCGCCGAACGCCCAGGCGCTCGCTATGGCCCTGGCGCACACCGACATCCCGATCGCCCGGATCGCCGCGGCCTACGGCTGCAAGCCCAGCACGATCGCCAAGGCCGCCGCCCGGCACGGCCTGCCCACGGACGAGCGGGGCCGCGAGGCGCTGCGGGAGTCCCGGTCGTGAGCCGGCGCCCCCTGACGGACGAGGACGTCCGCATCGTGCTCTCAGCCGCCGTCCGGATTGCGGGCGGACAGAGGGTCTGGTCGCGGCTGCACGAGATCAACCAGAGCTACGTCGGCAAAGTCCTCGCGGGGAAGCGGGATCCGGGAGAGCGCGTCCTGGCCGCCCTCGGCCTCGCCGAGCTGCCGCGGCGATACGGCCCCGTCGATGCGCCCGCGAAGCCGGGGGCGGTCCGATGATTCCCGATCTCCGCTCCGCCCTGAGGGAGGGCATCGCCGCCGCGGCGGGCGAGCCCATCGACCGGCTGCTGACGGCCGGCACGCTCACGCCGGCCGGGGTCGCGCTGTTCGGCACCGACAGCCCGCAGCTGATGGCCGTCGTCTGGGTCGGGACGTGGGGCTGGGCGTACGTCGCGCTGGGCGCCCTCGCCTGGCTCGCCGGCGTCCGCACCGGCATCCGGTGGGGGGAGTAGCCATGCCGCAGGAATCCCTGATCCCCGCGCTGGACGACCTGCTCGTCGTCGAGCGCGTCGCCCCCGGTGAGGACGCCCTGGTCAAGGCCTTGCTCCGCCTGGCGCTGCCCTGGGTGCCGCCGGAGGTGCCTCTCCCCGTCGTCCTCGTGACGGCCATCGAACACGACGCCATCGGAGGCCTCACCGCCGAAGTCCTGCTGTTCGACGGCGGCCGCGCTGGCCTCTGGTTCCCGCCGCCGCTCGCGCCGGGTGCCCCCCAGCGCGTGCGGTTGCTTGACGGAGAGCGCCAAGTCCCGATCGGCTACGACCGGGCTCGCAGGGTCTGGCGGCGCTACCCCGATCTCGCCCTGCTGACCGGCGACGCCCGCGAGGCCCTCGCTCGGCTCGACGTCGATGACGCCGAGTATCTGCACAAGGCGGAGAAACGGCGCGAGGCCGCCCGCCGCGCCGCAGAGACCAGGCGGCGCAACCGCCTGGCCAGAGAAGCGGCGGAGGGCGGCGCTGGCGGCAGGGGTGGCGCCTGAGCGACATGGTGAACAAAAACGTTCACCTACCCATTGCCTCCGTTTCAGTGAACCATTATGTTCACTGAGAGAGCAGAACGCTTCTCGCGGAGGCCAAGATGACCCAGCCCACCACCACCCCCACGATCCCTCAGACCTCGATCGAGATCCCCCTCGACGCCCTCGTGGCGATCGTCGAGGCCAAGAACGCCGAGCTCGTCGAGCTGCCCGTGACCGGCGAGGTCCTCCCCTTCCCCACCGTCCTCTGACCACCGCCGGGGGTTCGCCCCGGCCCTTCCACCAGCCGCCCTCGCGCAAGGGCGGCTCGTCGAGGGGCCTACCCACCCGCCCGACCTCGCGGGCACGATCTCGGAGAACGCCACGTGGCCATTCAGATCACCAAGTCCGGCACCGACCTGTTGGTGCAGACGCCGCACATGAACACGAATTTCAACAAGCGCCTCAGAGACATGGGCGGCCGCTGGGAGTCCCCGGCCTGGCGCGTCGACGCCCGCAACGAGGCCTTGGTCCGGGCCGCACTCAAGCGGTCCTACGGCGGCGACGGCGAGGGCGAGCCGGACACCGTTTCCCTGCAGTGCCACATCGAGAAGGACAGCTGGCAGGGACCCGTCGAGGTCGCCGGCCGGGTCATTGCCCGGGCCTTCGGGCGGGACTCGAGCGCCAAGCTCGGCGAGGGCGTGGTCCGCCTGGAGGGATCCGTCACGTCGGGCGGCTCCAGGGCCAACTGGCGGACCGTAGTGGACGCGGTCGTCGTGATCCATGACTGCCCCCGCAAGGTTGCCGAAAAGGCGATGGCCGACGGCTACGTCGGCGTGACCGATGCCCGCCTGTACGTCCCGGACGTTGCTGCCCTGGCAGAGGGCGTGGACTGACGCCCGCCTCGGGGCCGGCGCCGCGATTCCGCGGATCTCGCCGGCCTCGCACGGGCCTCAGCCGAGCCGCCCCGCCAACTTCGGAGACACCCGTGTCATCTTCCCAGACCCACTCTCGTGCCCGCGCCAACTACGATGCCGCCAAGGCCGCCAGCGCGGCCGCCTACCGCGAACTCGTCCGTGCCCGGGACGCCTCCTCCGCCGCGTTCGCCCACGGCACCCCAGACGCGATCGCTGCGGCATCCGCCGCGGAGGAGCGCGCCGAGGTCGCGTACCGCGAGGCCGCCGACGACGCCCGCATCGCCCGCGACGAGCGTGAGGATGCGCACGACTGGGACCGCCCCCGCGATGGGTTCGGGAACTACCGCGACTGAACCCAGCAGCCGGGGCCCCGTGCCCCGGCCCTTCTCCGGACCGCCCTCGGCCAGGGCCGTCCCGACAAGGGCCGATGCCATTCGGAGGCGGTCATGGAACGCACCTGTCACTACACGCTGCTTAGGGCGCTCCGCGAGGCCGCGTCCGTCACGTCGCTCAAGCACCACGAAAGCGCGCCGTTGCGCCTGCTGCATGGGGTGACGTCGCTGTACGGGCCGATCCGTCCCTCGGGTCCGAGCCACACGCTGTTCGTGGCCGTCGAATCCCCTCGCCTGACACCGGCGCTGAACAGGTTCGCCCAGGCCTTGCGGACGCGGGAGATCCGGGACGTGGCGAGGGGAAGGGTGCGCCACGCGTCCGAACGCGTCGTGCCCGTCCCGAACGTGTCGGCCCTCTGCGCCGGCCGCTCGATGGCGCACATCGCCGGCGGCAGCACGGAGCACGCGCGCCTCCGCGAGAACGGGACCGCCCTGTGCCGGGCGGCAATCGCCGAAGCCGAGGCCTGCGTCGCGGCGGCCATGCGAGCCCGGGTGGAGACGAGCAGGGCATCGTGCGCCGAGCACGCACGCGTCGCCCTGGAGGCCGCCCGTCACGTGGCGGAGGAATTCGAGCTCGGCGCCGCCGTCGTCGTGCCCGCCTTCTCCGTGCTGGCCCCGGACCTCTGGGACCTCGTCGCACCCGCGTATGCGCGCGAGGCCGCGATGCTCGGAGGGCCGGTGCAGCTGCCAGACGACGACGCCGATGCGATGGAGGCACTCGTCTGGTGAACGCGTGTGTTCACTTCCTCCAGTTGGTGATACGATCCGTTCACTAAGGGGCGACGAGGTACCGATGGGAGCGCGCGAGTTCACTGACGCGGGAGAGCGCGGACGCCGCCGGGACCTCGTCCGCCGGATCGGGGATGCGTCCTTCGGCGCGAGGACCGGGACCTGGCACGCCGATTTCGCCAAGGCGATCCACGAGGCGACGGGTCGCGAGATCGGGCGCGCCCGCGTGGCGCAGTGGCTCCTGGAGACCGATGCGGCGAAGCCAGTCCCGAAGTGGGTCGTCGATTCCCTGCCGGCGATCGCCCGGGCCGCCGCGGCCGACCTGCGGACGCGGGCCGCCACCCTCGATGCCGCCGCCGACGATGCAGGGGCCCCGCCCGGGGCCCAAGGCGAGCCCGGGTCGGACGGCGAGCCACCGCGCGAATCTGGGTCGCCCGCGGCCGAGGCCGCCCCTGAGGAAGACTTCGACCTTGACGCCTTCGTGGGGCAGGTCCTCGCCGCCGGGCCGGTCGACTGGAGCGAGACGCGCGGGCAGGACCTGCTCTAAGCCCTCTCCCGCCGCTCCCGGACGAGCCGCTGCTCCTCCGGCTCCAGCTCGGACCGCTCGACCCGGGCGACGACCTGGGCGAGGCTGGCCGGTTCCATGCCGGGCCATGCGTCCACGCCGACGTCCAGGCTCAGCCGAGTCGGCTCGAACAGGCCGTGCACGTGGCCGTAGGCATGGATGGCGCTGCCCATCGACCCCCGCCACGCGCGCATAGGAAAATGGCAGAGGACGAGCTTCTGCCCCTCGACCGTCGTCTCGACGAGGTCGCGCGGCGGCTCGGCCCACGGAAGGTCGAGCGTGTCGCGGTGGTCGTGGTTGCCTCGGACCAGGCGCTTCGTCCCGTTGAGCCTGTCGAAGATCTCGCGCAGCGGCCCCGCCTTCAGCCTCATGGCGAAGTCGCCAACGTGCCAGACGTCGTCCGCCGGCCGGACCCGGGCGTTCCAGGCCGCGACCATGGCCTCGTTCATGGCCGAGGCGTCGCGGTCGTCGAAGGGGCGGCCGCACATTCTGGCGATTTGGGAATGCCCGAAGTGCTGGTCGGCGGTCAGGAAAATGGTCATGGCGAGGATCCGTAGGGGGCGGACCCCCTGCGAGGCCCTAGGGTTTGGCGGAGGAGTCGGGATTCGAACGGGGGAACGGTTTCATGCTTGCCTCCTGCGGCGCGGTGTAAGGCTGCGGTCCTCGATGACGACGCTGCCGTCGAGCGGGGGCATCCGCACCTTCTTGATGGCCTCTATGGCGGCCCCCATCTCGGGGCCGTCGCTGTAGCGGCCGAGCGTCAGCCCGGACCGCTTGTGGCCGACGATGGCCGCAATGAGGTCGCCCGGGACGGCCGCGCGCTCCATCTTCGTGATGAACCATCTTCTGAATGAATGAAAGTTGATTAGAGACCTTCTCTTGCCTTCCAGCTCATCACGAACCTTGATATCACGCGAATACTTGGTGAACCTCTTCGAATAATATGATGAACGCGGCTTGACCGAGGGAGGCTTGGGGGCCGGCCACTCGGGGAACAGGTCGTCGTCGGGCTTCTTGCCCTCGATGCGCCGGCGCACGATCGGCAGCAGGTCCGGGTGGATCGGCACGTCGCGCGAAGACTTCTCCTTCTTCTGCGGCTTGAAGGTGAACCAGCCGTCGTCGCACTCGCCGACGCGCAGGTCGATCACCGCGTCGAGCCGGGCCCCGGTCAGGGCCGCCACCCACATGACGTCGAGCATGGACCTGCCCTCGGGCGGGTCGCCCATGAACAGGCGCTGCATCTCCGAGTCCGTGAACGCCCGCTCCTCCTCGTCGTGCGCGACCTTGTCCTTGGCGATCGTCAGGTCATGGAACGGGTTCCCCTTGGCGAAGCCCCGCTTCGACAGCCAAGACCAGTAGAACTTGAGCCTCCCGAAATACTTCGCGTTGGATCCCCACGCGAGCCCGGTGTAGGCGGGCATCTCGTCCATGTACCGGAGCGCGACGGGCCGGGTCACGTTCTCGATGAAGGGCTGGATCGGAGGGTTCCGGGTCGACAGCCAGTCCAGGAAAATCCCGAGCGCCCGCGGCTCGTCGAGCTTCGACCGGTCCGCGATCTTGAGCGTCCGCATGAACGACTCGTGGTGGTAGGCGATCGGCGTGCTCCCACGGACGATCTGCCGGTACTCCTCCGCCTCGGCCAGGGCCTCCTTCGTGGGGATGCGGATCTCGTCCGGGCCGAGCTCGGGGTTCCACACCGTCTTGTAGGTCGCCCCCTTGCTGAGGATCTTGTCGATGCGCTCGTTCATGCCCTGGCGGAGGAAGTGCTCCATGTCCTCGTCCGCGTCCTGCAGCATGCCCCGGACCTCCAGGGCCTCGGCGAGGAGGCTGTGCTTCTTGCCTCCGCGCGCCGTCCAGGCATCCTCGATCCGGCGCTTGAACTCGGCGATGACCTGCGGGGCGCGAGCCCTCGCGATGAGCAGGGACTGCGTGTCCAGCCCCTTGACGAGGCGCTGGCCGAGCTGGTCCTGGAGCTGCCGGGGGACCGCCATCGTCACGCGGTAGTACCCCTTATACTCGGCGAGGTAGCGCACGCCTGTGTTGGTTCTGCGGGGCACTGGATGGACGTCCTCGGGAGGGGGTTCGTACCGCAGTCGTACCGCTATCTCGAACCGCGATTCCGTGCAATCGCCGGGGCTTGCTTATCCTAGAATCGGTTAAGCGATGCTTGGGGTCTAATCCCTCCGTCTCCGCCAGCACCGTCGAAGGTGCTGATGAATCGGCATTTTCTTCCTTCGCCCGACCGGCTTGGTCACTCGGTGCCACCTTCGCTGCGGGGGAATGAAGCCCGAGTGCCGCGCGCTGATTGTCCGCGATGCAAGGCGCGCTGCAACGGAGCATCCTCTGGAGCACCGCGTTCCGATGCGCGCTCGCCGAGACCTTCCCGATGGCCGAAGCCTGATCCGGGCGCGGGCCCTCCCGGATGGGACCTCCGCCGATCCCGACGCGGCTCCGGCCCCGGATTCGGCGCGGCCTTCGTCCCATGCGGCATGACGGGCCGCGCTTCCGCTCTGTCCCAACCGGCCGCCCTGAGCGGGTACGGCGGACCGCTCACCACCGGTGTGTCGGCGTTCCGGACACGGTGCGCGGCTCGCCGTACCGGCAGCCCTTCACCGTGATGCAGGCACTGTAGACACGGTCGCCGACGGGGCGGCCCTTGAACTGGGCGCCACCCCTGGAGGCTCGGGTCGGCGGCGCCGAAACCGGTGCGCGCGACGCGGGCGAACAGGGTGGTCCCGCGCTGGCAGGAACGGGTTGCCGTTCCGGTCGGCGGCCGCGAAGGTCTGGACGGCCCGGCTGGATGACACGCACGACGCCGGCCCACGGGCGCCGAGGGAGCAGGCCGAGCCGCCCGCGCAAGGCGCCGTCGGTCCGATCCGGTTGCGCGCCGGTGCGGTCGGTGAGGACCTGCGCCCGCGCGGAGTCCCGGCGGCCGCCTCCTCCGCGCGTCGCCCCGCTCGGGGCGCTCTCAGACGGCCCAATCCGCCGCCAGCGCGGCGGCCGCGTACCGGGCGCGCGCCGCGGCATCCCGCGGGAGCCCGGCGCGCTCGCACCACGCCGCGAAGATCTCCGGCTCGATCGGCACGCGCACGACCTCGACGCCGCTGCGCTGCACCTCCCGCTCCATCTGCTCCGTGGCGATGCGCCAGGTCTCGTAGTCGGGCGGCAGCTTGGCACCGTCCGCGAGGCTGGTGCGCAGGGCTTGGTACTGCTCCGGGGCGTACCAGGGCAGTCCGACGCGACGGGGGCGGTCCATCTGGGCTCTTCGAACGGTCACGCTGAACGACCGTCAACGGTCGTGGGCGGCCTGTGGTTCGAACCCGGATCGCGGGCCGCCCGCGATCATGCCGCAGCGGCCGAACGCCCGATGGCCGCGCCGGCGGCCGACCGCTAGCCGATGGGGATGGATCCGCTCGTTCTCACCCTCATGGCCTCGGCCCTCACCTTCTCGAGCTTCCTCGTGCTGCTCGGCTGGCGCTGAGGCCCGGGATCGCGCGGCGGGCCGGCGGCCTCACCGCGGCGGCGCGCCCCCGGTTCCGGGCCGGTCCGGGATGTCCAGATCGAGGAGCGCGGAGCCGAGGCCCTTGCCGTGCGCGTCGAGGGCCAGGGAGCGGGTGACGCCGCCGCCGAGCGCGCCCGTGAGCACGAAGTTCAGCGCCCCGATCTTCGGCAGCGCGTAGCGGGTCACACCGCCGGTCACGATCCCGCGGAAATGCTCCCGCACCCGCTCGGCCGTGACGTGCGCCGCGAGGTGCTCGTAATCCGCCGCGTCGTAGGCGATCAGCGCGATGTTCGACGTGTTGCCCTTGTCGCCCGTGCGGGCATGGGCGAGCGCGCGCAGCTTCATCCTCGGGACTCCCGGCTCTCAGGCTTCGACGACGTGCACGCGCGGGCGGGCGAGCGCGGCGGGGACGAGGACCGACTGCACCGCCACCACCTCGCGGGCCGATTTCCAGGCGCCGCCGCCGCCGGCCGGGCCGTTGGTGTAGAGCGTCTCGACCTCGTTGCCGATCCGCACGGCCTCGGCGTGGGTCTCGGTCCGCCCGGCGACCCGCAGGCGGACCTCGTAGGGCTCGCGCCCGCCCGACAGCGCCGCGCCGTGGAGCGCGTCGACGCCGATCAGGTCGCAGCGCAGCTCGCGCGTCGCCACGCCGGTGAGGGCGAGGCGCTCGCGCACCACCGCCAGGGCGAGACGGCCGCGGGCCAGGGCACCGGGCCCGGCGTAGGAGATCTGCCCCTCGCCGATATAGGAATCGACGTACCCGACCGAGACCTTCAGGAGGCCCGTCGCGGGCGCGCCGGTCGCGCCGCTCACCCGGACGCGGTCGGGGCCGACCTGCTCCATCTCGACCCCGGAGAAGTCGCCGACCACGTCCGGCTGGAGGTAGCGGGCCGGGTCGTGCACCTCGTAGAGCAGCTGCTCCTTGCAGGTGGCGAGGCTGATCCGGCCGCCCGAGCCCGCGACCTTCGCGATCTCGACGGTGCCGTCCTCGGCCACGATCCCGATGGGGAAGCCGAGGCGCGCGAGGTCCGGGACGTCCTTGCAGCCGGGATCCGCGAAGTAGCCGCCGGTGATCTGGCCGGCGCATTCGAGGAGGTGGCCCACGAGGGTGCCGCGGCCCAGGCGCTCCCAATCGTCCATCGCCCAGCCGAAGGCGTGCACGAGGGGGGCCAGGAACAGGGCCGGGTCGCCGACGCGGCCGGTGATGACCACGTCGGCGCCGTCCGCGAGGGCGGCCACGATCGGCGCCGCGCCGAGATAGGCGTTCGCCGAGACGATGCGGTTGCCGAGGCTGGCGACCGGTTCGCCGCTCTCCTCCAGGACGAAGTCGCCGGCCCGCACCGCGTCGAGCAGGTCGTCGCCCGTCACCGCCGCGATCCGCAGGCCGGCGAGGCCCATCTCCCGCGCGAGCGCCCCGGCCTTCCGGGCAGCGGCGACCGGGTTGGCCGCGCCCATGTTGGTGACGACGCGGATGCCGCGAGCCCGGCACGGCCCGAGCACGGCCCGCAGCCGCGCCTCCAGCAGCGGGTCGTAGCCGCCCTCGGGGTCGCGCAGCTTCGCCTGCTGCGCCAGCGCGATGGTGCGCTCGGCGAGGCACTCGAACACGAGGTAGTCGATGTCGCCGCGCTCCGCGAGCTCGACGGCGGGCTCGATGCGGTCCCCGGCATAGCCCGCGCCGGCACCGAGGCGGACGATTCTCATGGCGCGCTCTCCGCTGTCAGAGGGATCAGAGGGGGAAGACCCCGAGGACGACGCAGGTGAGGGTCATCACCACCGAGGCCGCCAGCAGGAACGGGAAGGTGAACTTCTGGTGGTCGGCGAGGTCGATCCCGGTCAGGCCGCAGACCAGGAAGGTCGCGGGCGTCAGCGGGCTGACGGGGAAGCCCGTCGTCATCTGGCCGAGCAGCGCCCCCTGGGCGACCTGCACCGGCGGGACGCCGAGCTGGTGGGCCACCTCCGCCACCACCGGCAGGACGCCGAAGTAGAACGAGTCCGGGTCGAACAGCATCGACAGGGGCATCGACACGAGGCCGAGCGCGAACGGGATGTGGCGCCCCATCTCCGGCGGCACGAAGGTGACGGCCGTCTGGGCCATGGCCCTGAGCATGCCGGTGCCCTGCATGATCCCGGTGAACACGCCGGCGGCGAGGAGGATCGAGGCCATCAGGATCGCGGCCCTGGCGTGCGCGTCGATCCGCTGCCGCTGGGCGTCGACCTGCGGGTAGTTGATGACCAGCGCGAGCGCCGTGCCGAGCATGAACATCAGCGCCGGCGGCACCTTCTCGGCCAGGAAGACCATCGTCCCCAGGACCGCCGCCGTGAGGACGAGGTTGATCCAGAAGCGGTCGGGGCGGCGCAGGGTCCGCTCCGCGTCGCTCAGGATCCGGGCGGTCGCGGCCGGGCCGGGGGCGGCCCCCGCGGCGCCGGGGACGTGGGCCAGACGGCGCTCCTCCCGAAGGCCGAGCCAGTACGAGACGGCGAAGATGAAGACGAGGCCGACCGCCTGAACCGGCACGAGGGGCGAGAAGATCTCGGGGATCGGCAGCTTCAGGGCGGCGGAGGCGCGGATCATCGGCCCGGTCCAGGGCAGGAAGTTCACGCCGGCCGCCATCGAGGCGGCGCAGGCCAGGATGCGCCGGTCGATGCCGACGCGGTCGTAGAGCGGCAGCATCGCCGGGATGGTGATCAGGAACGTCACCGCACCCGACCCGTCGAGGTGGATCAGCAGCGCCAGCAGGGTGGTGCCGGGCACGATCCGGGTGGGGCGGGTGCCGACCCGGGCGAGGATCCGGTCGATGATCGGGTCGAGCATCCCGGCATCGCTGACGATGCCGAAGAACAGGATCGCGAACACGAACATGCCGACGACGCCCGCGAGGCTCTGCAGGCCCGCGAGGACGAACTTGCCGGTCTCGAAGCCGAACCCGCCGATCAGGGCGGCCGCGACCGGGATGACGATCAGCGCCACGAGGGGCGACATCCGCTTGGTCAGGATGACGGCGAGCAGCAGCGCGATCGTGCACAGGCCGAGCAGGGCCAGCATCCGTTCCTCCCGTTGGGCGCCGGCGCGGTTCGAATCCGCGCCTGTATCGGGTCAGGAGACGGCGGAACACTTCATGACACAATTGAAAAGATCGGATCGCAGCGATAGCCTGAGTTTATGGATCTCAACCTGCGGCAGGTGCGGGCCTTCGTGTCGGTCGTCCAGGCCGGCAGCTTCACCCGGGCCGCCGCCCTGCTGAACCTGTCGCAGCCCGCCCTGACGGTTCAGATCCGGCGCCTGGAGGAGACGCTCGACGCGCGGCTCCTCGACCGGACCAGCCGCACCGTCGCGCCGACGCGGCTCGGCCGCGACCTGCTGCCCGTGTTCCAGCGTGTGCTGCGCGACCTCGACGCGGTGGTGGTCGACACCCGCGACCTCGCGGCGCGGCGCCACGGGGTCGTGCGCGTCGCGACGCTGCCGTCCTTCGCGGCGAGCGTGCTGTCCGACGCGATCGTCCGCTTCCGCGCCGAGCACCCCGCCGTGACCTTCCGGATCAAGGACGTCATCGCGCAGCGGGTGCTCGACCTCGTGCGCGGCGAGGAGGCGGATCTCGGCATCGTCGGCGGCGACGTCCGCGATCCGGAGATCGGCGTCCTGCACCGGACGCGCGACGCCCTGCACGTGATCTATCCGGCCGATCACCCGATCGGCGCGCTGCCCCGGGTCACGATCGCGGCGCTCGCCGAGCACCCCCTGATCCTGATGGATCCGGCCACGAGCGTGCGGGCGGTCGTCGACCGCGCCTTCATCGGCTCGGGCCGGCTGCCCCGCGTGGCCTGCGAGGCCACCTACATGATGACCGCGGTCAGCATGGTCCGGGCCGGCCTCGGCCTGACGATCCTCCCGGGCGCGGCGCGGGAGATCCGGGCCGAGCCCCTGCTCCGCTCGCGGGCGATCGACGACCCGCTGTTCGAGCGTCCGGTCTGCCTGATCAAGAAGGCGGGGCGGACGATGCCGCCGGCCGCCGAGGCGTTCTGCCGGATGGTGGCGGACCGGCTCGCGGATCCGGGCGGGACAGACGCCGGCGCCGCGCCGAGCCCCTGAGCGGCGGTCGGATCCTCAGGCCCGGTGCCGCACGACGCCGTCCATCATGGTCAGGACGACCGCGGTCCGGTGGATCTCGTGCGGATCGATCGCGAGGATGTTGCGGTCGAGGACGATCAGGTCGGCGCGCTTGCCCACCTCGACCGACCCGATCCTGTCGTCCATGCGGAGCTGATAGGCGGCGCCCATCGTGTTGGCGTGGATCGCCTCCGCGACCGTCAGGCGCTCCTCGGCCGGGCTCAGCACGGGCGCGTCCGGCCGGCCGACCAGCTGGCGCGTCACGCCGACCTGGATCGACTTCAGGGGTTCGTAGGTCGAGACGTAGCCGGCCGCCGGCCAGTCCGTGCCGAAGGAGACGCGCCCGCCCTGCCTCAGGATCGTCCGGGTCCGGTACATCCGGCTGGCCCGATGCGCGCCGTAGCGCGCCATCATGTTCTGCAGCGTGTCGGGATCGGCCGACGACCAGTTGGCCGAGAACTGCGCGGTCACGCCGAGCCGGGCGAAGCGGGGCGCGTCGCTGTCCTCGACATAGACCAGGTGCGCGATGGCGTGACGCCGGTCGCGGGCCGGGTTGTTCGCGACGGCCTTCTCGATGGCGTCGAGGGCGACGCGGGCGGTGCGCTCGCCGCAGGCGTGGACGTGGACGTCGAAGCCCGCCGCGTCGACCGCGCCGACGAGGTCGTGCCACTGCGCCTCGGTGAAGGGCGACCCTCCGGTCGAGTCGGGCAGGTCGGCGTAGGGCTCGATCAGCCACGCCGTGTAGCCGCCCTGCGAGCCGTCGCCGACGATCTTCACGATGTCGACGTGCACGAACTCGCTCGAGACCTGCCGACGCACGGCGTTGAACTGCTCGACCGTGTCGTCGATCGGCAGCGACTTCACCGAGTAGGAGGCGGAGACGCGGAACGGCAGCGTGCCGCGCTTCTCGGCCTCCGCGTAGAGCGCGATGATGGCGGCCTGATCGCTGCCGACGGGCGGGACGCCCGCGTCGAAGACCGTGGTGATGCCCGCGGCCGCGGCCTTGGGCAGCCAGCCCTCCAGCAGGCTGCCCATGGCGGCGACGCTGATGGGCTCCACGGCGTTGACCAGCTCGAGGACCGCGTTGACCTCGAGCACGTAGCCGGTGGGGTCGCCCTTCTGGTCGCGCGCGTAGTAGCTGAAGCGCGGGATCGGGTCGGGCGTGTCCCGGTCGACGCCGGCCATCGCCAGCGCCCTGGAATTGGCCCACAGGCTGTGCCCGTCGATGGCGAAGAAGAAGGCCGGCCGGTCCGGCAGGATGGCGTCGAGTTCGGCCCGGTTGGGGCCCTCCGGGGGGAACATGTCGACGCGCCACCCGAAGCCGCGGATCGGTCCGGTCGGATGCGCCCGCGCGTGGGCCTCGATGGCCGCGAGGACCTGGGCGAGGTCGTCGAGCTGCAGGTCGACCCCGGACGTCAGGAACGCGCCGAGGAACGGGTGGGTGTGGCCCTCGACGAAGCCGGGCATCAACAGCCGGCCCTCGAGATCCACCACCTGCGTGGCCGGGCCGGCCAGCGCCATCGCGCCGGCCGCGTCCCCGACATGGACGATGGTGTTGCCGCGGACCGCGACCGCTTCGGCCCAGGGGGCCGGCCCCGCCACCGTGTAGACGGGACCGTTGTGGAACACGACGTCGGCCGGCTCCGCCGCGGCCGCGCGGCCGCTCCCCTGTCCGGCGCGGGCGCCCGTCGGGACGCGGTCCAGCGCCAGGGCCGTCGCGGTCATGCCCGTCGCGGTCACGGCCGTCGCGGTCATGGCCGTCGCGGTCATGGCAGCGCCCGACCGCAGCACCGCGCGCCGATTGACGGCGTGTCCGCCGAAGGCCTGGAAGTGGGGCGCCCAATCACACGCGACGCACATGAACGCCTCCCGCCTCCCGGTCCCGACGAGACCCGATCCTGTTCTTGTAAATACTTCGCTAAAATTTATTAGAGATTGGCTAAGAGCCGTCCGCCCAGATCTCGCGGGATGATCGAGACGACCAGTTCAGGTCGCCCGGGTCGGCGGCCAGCCCGGGCAAAGATCCGATCACGCCGATCGCCATGGGGACTCTATCGGCCAGTCGGATTACGGGGGATAGTGGAGCCGTCCGGCTCACGATCGGACGAAGGCGGTTCCGCCAGGCGACGGATACTGCCAGGTTGCTTCACGCGCGCTCGATGACGGGAGGTACAATGACCCGAACCCTCTTCCGCTCCGCGGGCCTGGCCTTGCTGAGCCTGGCCGTGCCCGCCACGCTCGCGGCCCAGGGCCTGGCGCCCGACCAGACCGGCACGGGCGGCGGCCCGGCCTCGACGATCACGGCGCCGAACACCAACAGCCTCGGTGTGACCAAGCCCCCCGGCACGTCCCTCGGCCCGGGCGAAGTGCCGCCGCCCGCCGTGCAGGAGCGCGAGCGCGCCCGGCTCAACAAGATCGAGCGCAGCATCTGCGACGGCTGCAACTGAGCGCGGGCGTGGCCGGTCGCGACGCCCGAGGCAGGGCCCCTCGCTCCCGGCCCGGTCGCTCGGCGGCCCGGGCCTCGTCCCGGACATCGCGTCCAGCGTCTCGTCTGGGCGCGCATCTCCACTCTTGTGCGGGATCTGACGTCTACTGTGCCGTGAGCCTCCCCAGCCTGGAGCGGCTCGCTGCACATCGCCCGGGCTTCGTCCCCGTTGTTGCGGTCCGACCGGATCCGCGGTCCGCGGTCCCACCGCCGCGGGATCCTGCCGTTCCCGATCGTGCCGGGCCGGGCAGCCGCGCGACGCCCGGGTCGACGAGGCCGCGCGCACCGACGATCCTGTCCGGCGCCGGAAACGAACCCCCGCAGCGATGGCGCCGATTCTCCGCTCCCTTCTCCGCGCCTACTGGCACGAGGCGCGCTGGACGATCCTGCTGGTTCTGGCCGCCACCCTCGCGGGCGCCGTGGCGGCGGTGTCCGCCCCGTACCTGTTCTCCCGCGCCGTCGACGCGCTCGCGCGCGGGCCGGACACCGCGGCGGCCCTGCATCTGCTGCTGCTCTACGCGGTCCTCTACGGGGTCGCGAGAGCGTGCGGTCAGGCCGCCCGCTTCATGGCCTTCCTGTCCGCAGAGCGCCTCGGCGTCATCGCCAACGCCGCCTTCTTCGCCCGCCTTCTGCGCAAGACCCCGGCCTTCTTCCTCGACCACAACCCCGCGGAGGTCGGCAGCGCCCGACAGGAAGGCGCCCGGACCCTCAACGTCGTCACGCAGCTCGCGATCGGCGGGCTCCTGCCGGGCGCCGTGCAGATCGGCGTCGGGGCCGCACTCCTCGGCAGCCTCCTGAGCTGGGAGACGGCCGCGATCGTGCTCGTCTACGGGGCCGTCGTGATCGGCCTGGACTACCTCCGCATCGGGCGCGTGCGGCCCTTCCTGGACGCCGCCATGGAGCGCGGCCAGGAGAACGCGCGGCTCGTCGGCAACGCCATCACCCTCATCGACACGCTCCGCCAGACCCGCGGCGAGGCCTGGATCAGCGCGCGCTTCGCGGCCGGGGCCGCGGACGCGTACGCGAACTGGCGCCGGTTCGCGCTGGCGAGCGGCGTGTTCAGCGGCGCCCTCGGGGCCGCGGCCGCGCTGCAGCTGGCCGTGACGTTCCTGATGCTCCTCCCGCGCTACGAGGCCGGGCTGCTGTCGGTCGGCGACATCGTGCTGTTCAACACGATGCTGATCCAGCTCAGCGAACCGTTCCACCTCGTCGGCATGGCGATCAAGGAGACCGCGGAGGCCGCCGCCCGTTTCCGCCCGCTGGCCCGGATGTGGGCCGCGCCCGAGGAGGCCGAACCGTCCGATCCGCTCCCCTACCGGGGGGCGGAGGGGACGATCGCGTTCGAGGCGGTCGGCTTCCGCTACCCGAACGGGCGCGGCGTCGCCGACCTGAGCTTCACCGCCCGCCGCGGCAGGCCCACCTTCCTCGTCGGCGAGACCGGATCGGGCAAATCCACCGTCCTGAAGATGCTGCTCAAGGGGCTCGCCCCGACCGAGGGGCGGATCCTGGTCGACGGCGTCGACCTCGCCCGGGTGCGCAGCGGCGACTGGTTCGCCCATGTCGGCGTCGTGCCCCAGGACGTGATGCTCCTCAACGACACCCTGGCGGTCAACATCGTGCTGGGGCGCCCGTTCGACGCCGCGCGCCTGCGGGCGGCCGCCGAGCGGGCGTCGATCCTGGCGCGCGTCGAGGCCATGCCGGAGGGTTTCGAGACGGTGGTGGGCGAGCGCGGCCTGAAGCTGTCGGGCGGCGAGCGGCAGAGGATCGCGATCGCCCGCGCCCTCTACGCGGATCCGAGCGTCCTCGTCCTGGACGAGGCCAGCTCGGCGCTGGACGCGGAGACGGAGCGCCAGGTCATGGACGGCCTGCGTGGGCAGGCCGACCGGCTGACGATCGTGGCAGTCACCCACCGGATGGCCTCGGTCCGCGACGGCGATCAGGTCGTCCGCCTGGCGTCGGACCGCGCGGGGCGCGCGCCGGTCCCGGAGGCGGCCGTCTGACGCCGGGGCCCGCGGCCGACGGGAGAGCGACACCGTCCGCGGGCCAGGGCGTCTGCGGATCCTCTGCCGCCGAGCCGAGGGCGCGAGCCGGGACGCGGGGAATGGTAGCCCCGGGCCGGCGGTGTCACAGGGGGTAGCGCATGGCCACGTTGCAGCGGGCATAGCGCCGGCCGAACCGGTCCATGATCTCCGGATCGTGCCGGAACCCGACCTTCTCGTACAGGTGCACGGCGGCCTCGCACCGGGTGTTGGTGAGCAGGTAGAGCGTCTCGATCTCCATCGCCGCGGCGCGGGCCAGCACCGCCCGCAGCAGGTGCTCGCCGGCCTTGCGGCCCCGGGCCCGCGCGGACACGGCCATCTTGGTCAGCTCGTAGCAGCCCGCATCCGTCCGCATCAGCGCGCAGGTGCCGACGATGCCGAGATCCGCCGACTCCACGAAGAGGATGAGCCCGCCGCGGTCCAGGATCTGGCCGCGGGGATCGGACAGGATCCGGCGGTCGTTCTCCTCCAGCGCGAACATCGCCTCGATCCACTCGGCGTTGATGTCGCGGAAGCGGCCCGCCAGCGCGTCCGTGTAGTCCCGGATCGTCAGGCCCGTCGCGGCGTCGCCGGCCGCGTCGTCCTCACGGATGCGGGCCGCGAACGGGACGGCGTCGAGCCTGCGCTCCAGCGCGGCGATCTGATCCAGCAGGGGCCCCGACAGCCCGGCGCACAGGCCCGCGACGGCCCTGTCGACGCG
Organism: Methylobacterium sp. PvP105; assembly: GCF_017876975.1. Classification (NCBI taxonomy): domain Bacteria; kingdom Pseudomonadati; phylum Pseudomonadota; class Alphaproteobacteria; order Hyphomicrobiales; family Methylobacteriaceae; genus Methylobacterium; species Methylobacterium sp. PvP105. The sequence goes on from NZ_JAGIPA010000001.1 coordinate 5,595,980, forward strand.
CGGCCAGAGCGCGCCCTTGGCGCGCGCCATCAGGGCCTCGCCCGCGCCGCTGAGCGACAGGGCTTTCTGGCGAAGGTCCGCACCCGACCGCGTCTCGTCGAGCAGTCCGAGCTCGACGAGGCTGGCCGCCGTGCGCGTGGCCGCCGGCTGGCTGACGCCGAGGACGGCGGCGGCGTCGCCGATGGTCAGCGGGCCGTAACGGTCGATGGCGGCGAGCATCGGGAACTGGGCCGGCTGGATACCGAGCCCCTCGTCCCGCAGGATCCGGGCGGCGTCGGCCTGGAAGCGGTCTGCGAGACGCTTCAGACGGCTGCCCAGGAACAGCGGTCCGAGATCGTCGAGGATGTCTGCGGGCATGTGGTCCTCCCGGCCCCGTTTTATATAACGCGTTATGTTTCGTGCAAGCCCGTGCGGCTCCGGGGCCTGCGCGCACCGGCGCCACCGCGGTCGCGCGGTGGATCAGGGGCCCCCGCGGCCGCCCCGCCGGGGCCGGCTGCGGGCGATCGTAGATTGTGTCCGATAGGGACTGGCCGGATGCGCAACGTAAGGTAAAATCGCCAACCCTCGGTCGTCGGTCCCGCCGTGAACTTCGTACCCCGGTCCCTCTTCACCACGGATGCCCTGCCGGAGCGCGACCGGTTCGCCGCGTGGCGGGCGCTGTTCTCGGCCCACGACCTCGACGCCGATCCGCACGGCTTCACGGGCCGGATCGAGACGACGCTGATCGGCCCGATGGCCCTGCGCGTCATGAACGCCGCGCCGCAGGGGCCCGCGCGGTCCCGGTCCCAGATCCGGCGCGACGGACAGGACGGCTTCGTCCTGCACCTGAGCCGGCACGCCTACAGCGTCGAGACCGAACGGGGCGTGGTGGAGGTTCCGGCGGGCGCGGTCAGCCTCAACGACCTGTCGCAGCCGTACCGCCGCAGCCGGGTTCCGGAAACGGACTCGCTGATCCTGGCGGTCTCGCGCGCCGCGATCGCGACCGTGCTGCCGGACGAGGACGCGATGCACGGGCTGATCCTGTCCGGCGGCGCGGGCCACCTCCTCGCCGACCACATCCGGAGCCTGGCGGCGCACAGCGACGCGATCACCGCGACCGACGCGGCCCATATCGCCCAGGCCACGCTCCACATGGTCGCGGCCTGCGCGCGCCCGAGCCTGGACGGGGCGGCCCGCGCGGCCGCACCGCTCGAGGCCGCCCGGCTCAGGACCGCGAAGCGGCTCATCCGCGGCCAGCTCGCCGCGCCGCCCCGGATCGACGCGATGGCGCGGGCGCTCGGCATATCGCGCTCCCAGCTCTACCGCCTGTTCGAACCGGAAGGCGGGGTGGCACGCTACCGCGCGCGGCAGCGCCTCGCGGCCGTGCGGGCCGCCCTCGACAATCCGCTGGAGCCGCGGTCGATCGGCGAGATCGGGGAGGCCTACGGCTTCGGGAGCAGCGCCCAGCTCAGCCGTGCCTTCCGGGAGGCCTACGGCCTGACGCCGCGCGACTACCGCGCCTCGCGCAGCGGCGGCTGATGCGACCGGGACCGCCGCGGCCGAGCCGTCACGCGCCGCGCCCCGGATCGATGGCCGGCTGTTCGCCCGGCACCGACGGGGTCGCGCGGCGCGCGGTTCGCGCGATCGCTTCGGCGATGGGGCCGTGCAGCGACGGCGGCAGGTCGTGTCCCATCCCCTGGATGGGCAGCCAGGCCGCGCCGGGGATCGAGTCGGCAATGTCCTGCCCGCAGGCGAGCGGGAACAGGGGATCCTCGGTCCCGTGCACCACGAGGGTCGGCGCGCGGATCGCCGCCAACCGGGCGCGTCGGTCGCCCGCGAGGACCAGCGCGGCGAGCTGCCGTCCGAAGCCGCCCGGGACGTAGCCGCGGCGCAGCTCCGCGCGGATGAGTGCCCGGTACGCCGCCTCGTCCAGAGGGTCGGACCGGCCGGCCAGCCGCCGGGCGACGGCGACGGCCTGCGCGACGAAGCCCGCCTCGTCCAGCGACGGGTCGGGGGCGGGCCGCATCATCAGGGCCATCGCGTCGGGCGCGGCCGGGGGCAGGCCCGGGTTGCCCGTGCTCGACATGATCGCGGTGAGGGATCCAACCCGCGCGGGATGCTCGCTCGCCAGGATCTGGGCGATCATGCCGCCCATGGAGCGGCCGACGACGTGGGCGCGGCGGACCGACAGGGCATCGAGCAGCCCGACCGCGTCCTGCGCCATGTCGGCCAGCGTGTAGGCGAGGTCCGGCCGCCGACCTTCGGCCAGCGCCGCCGACAAGGCCGCGAAGTCCGTGGCGCCGTGCGGGGTGAAGGCGGTCGAGCGCCCCGAATCGCGGTTGTCGAACCGCACGACCCGGAAGCCGCGCTCCGCCAGCGCCCGGCAGAAGGCCTCGGTCCAGCGGATCATCTGCGTCCCGAGACCGGCGATCAGGAGGATCGTCTCGGCGGCCGCGTCGCCGAAGCAGTCATAGGCCAGGGTGACGCCGTTGGCCGGCAGGTGCCCCGACGCGTCCGGCGCACTCATATCCGGACCGCCCCCAGGCGGTCCGCCCATCGGGTCAGGTGCTCCCTCATCGCCCGGTCCCTGACGTAGCCGCTCGCCTCCTCGTCCAGCCGCTCGACGATCTCGAACGCGAAGGCGTCGGCGCCGTGCCGGTTCCAGGCGTCCTGGAGCGTGCGGTGCGTGTTCGTGCCCAGGCGCAGGGTGAACCAGAGGCGATTCCTGATGGCCGGCAGGTCGGGGGCTCCGCCGACCCAGGTCTCGCCGGTGGCCGCGCAGCGGATCGCGTAGATGCCGGCCTCGACCGCGCGATCCTTGTAGGCGTTCACGGCCGCCTTCCGGGCCTCTCTCGGCATCGGACGTCCTCTCACTCCGGCAGCGATGCTATCGAAGAGCACGGACGCAGGCAATATTACCCGGGTAAAATAATGGACCAGGACAGGCTCGGGCAAGGCTCGGACGGGTCTGCCGTGCCGGACGAGGGACGGCCGACCTTCACCGCCTTCGTGGGCCCGCGGCGGCTCGCCAGCGGCGCCCTGCGCGACGTGGCGCTCGCCGTGAAGGCGCTGGCGGCGGAGGGCGGCGACCCGGTCCTGACCTTCGACGATCGGTCCGGTTCCGTCGTCGACCTCGACCTGCGCGGCACCGCGGCGGACGTCGTCGCTCGGCTCGCCCGGCGCGAAGCGGCGGACGCCGCCGCGAGCGGTCGCGGGAGCCGGCCCGACTCCGAGGGCGCCGCGCGGGGCCGCGGTCGCCCCAAGCTCGGCGTGATCGCCCGCGAGGTGACGCTGCTCCCCCGTCAGTGGGAGTGGCTCGCGGCGCAGCCCGGCGGCGCCTCGCAGGCGCTGCGGCGCCTCGTCGACGAGGCGCGGCGCACGGATGACGGACAGGCCCGGGTGCGGGCTGCCCGCGAGGCCGCCTACCGCTTCCTCGCCGCCGTGGCGGGCGATCGCCCCGGTTTCGAGGAGGTGATCCGGGCGCTCTTCGCCGGCGACGGCGCGGGCTTCGCCGGCCGCATGGCGGCGTGGCCCCCCGACATCCGGGACCACGCGCTGAAGCTCGCGGCCCCGGCCGCCCCGTCGGCGGGTCCGGATGCGCCGTCGCGCACCCGGCCCTGACGCGCTCAGGCGGCGCGGACGGTCGCGAGGAAGCGGCCGACCTCGGCGCCGAGATGCTCGGATTGCCGCGACAGCTCCGAGGCCGCGTCGAGGACCTGGCCGGCCGCGGCCCCCGTCTCCTCCGACGCCTGCGCCACCCCGGCCATGTTGCCCGTCACCTCGCTGGTGCCGGTCGAGGCCTGCGCCACGTTGCGGACGATCTCCTGGGTCGCCGCACCCTGCTGCTCGACCGCGGCGGCGATCGAGGTCGCCACGCCGCTGATCTCGCGGATCCGGCCGGTGATGCCGGCGATCGACGTGACCGCCTGCCCGGTCGAGGCCTGGATCTGCGCGATCTGGCCGGAGATCTCGTGCGTCGCCCTGGCGGTCTGCTCGGCCAGCGCCTTGACCTCGGAGGCGACCACCGCGAAGCCCTTGCCGGCGGCCCCGGCCCGGGCCGCCTCGATGGTGGCGTTGAGCGCCAGCAGGTTGGTCTGGCCGGCGATGTTCGAGATCAGCCCGACCACGTCGCCGATGCGGGTGACGGCGGCGCTGAGTTCCTGCACGCGGAGACCGGTCTGATCGGCCTCGCTCACCGCGAGGTGCGCGAGGCTGGCCGAGCCCTGCACCTGCCGGCCGATCTCCTGCACCGACGAGCCGAGCTCCTCGGCCGCCGCCGCGACCGTGCTGACGTTGGAGGCGGCTTCCTCGGCCGCCGCCGCCACGGTCGTCGACTGGCTGGCGGTCTCGGTGGCGGTGGCGGTCATCGCCTGCGCGGTCGCCTGCAGCTCGGTCGCGGAGGACGACACCGTGCCGATGATCCCGCCGACCGCGGCCTCGAAGTCGTCGGCCATCTGCCGCATGCCGGCCTTGCGCTGCTCCTCGGCGGCCAGGCGCGCCTGCGCGGTCTCGTCCTCCAGACGGCGGGTGCGGATCAGGTTGTCCTTGAACACCTGAACGGCCGCCGCCATCGCGCCGACCTCGTCGCGGCGCGCGCGGTGGGGCACCTCGCCCCCCGTGTCGCCCGCGGCCAGGACGGTCATCGCGCCCGTCATCGCCTGGATCGGGCGGGACACGCGCAGCAGCACGAACGCGGTGGCGCCGCAGGCCGCCAGCACGCTCAGCGCGGCGGAGAGATAGGCCGTCAGGGTCGCGAAATCCGTCGCCGCCATGGCGCTCTCGGCGTCCGCGTGCGCGCCGCGCTCGTTCAGGGCGACGTCCTTGGCCAGCGTGTCGCGGGCCTCGTTGTAGAGATCGATGTTGGCCGGGTCGGCCATGAGCCGGATGCCGTCGGCACCCTGGCCCGCCTCCGCCAGGCGCGCCGCCTCGCGGCCGACGGTCTGGTAGCGCTCCCAGGTGGCGCCGAAGGCGTCGTAGAGGGCCCGCTCCGCGTCCGACGAGATCAGCGGCTCGTAGGCCTTCCGGGCGGCGGCGAGCGCCGCGACGGCCTGTTCGGTCTGCCGCGCGTTGTCGGCCCGCGTCTCGGGACTGCCGGACAGGGTCAGCGTGCGCAACTGCTTGATGCGCACATCCGAGGCCGCGGCGCGGATGTTGGTGATCGCCACGACGGAGGGGAGCCAGTTCGTGGCGACGCCCGTGACGTTGGCCCGGATCCCGGAGAGCGTGAGGGTCGTGAGAACGGCCTGGCCGGCGCACAGGAGCGCGAGGAGGCCGAAGGCGGCGAGGAGCGACGCTTTGACTGTCAGGTGAAGGCGCATGATCCGGTCCTGGACGAGGCATCCCGCACGTCCGCGACGGCGCCTGCCGGAGCGCAGACGGTCGGGCGGCCGCACGGGCACGAAGGGGTGAGCCTGGACCGGCTTCCCGCCCTCACAGGCAGCCCACCAAGCAGCCTACACTTCGCTCGGAAAGTCTTAATATTTATATCCAGGCGGTCTTTGAACGGATTTGTCTGCGGTCAACTAAAGTTGATTAGCTCTTTCTCTGAGTCGCCCTACCCGACAACCGGATTACTCTTGCGACCATCCCCGCTCTCCCCCGTCCCGCGCGGGGGGGCGCCGCGCGCTAGAGCAGCGCGAGGAGGGCGAGCGCGCAGGAGGCGCCGACGCAGAGCGCGAGGAAGACGTCTCCCCAGGACAGGTTCCGGGCGGGCTCAGCGGCATTCATGGGCCGGCGAACGCCCTGAGGCCGACCGGGTTCCCGGGGCGCGCGCAGCGACGGGCACGGTGTCGCCGATGCGCAACAGCCCCGGTGCGACTCCCGGGCGCGGTGTCCGGCCCGGCCGCATACGCCGTCCGGAACAGGCCCCGCGCCTGCGGCAGCCGCACGACTTCGCGCACGAAGTCGCTGAGGCCGTCGGGGAAGACGGGCGGCATGACGGTGATGCCGTCGGCCGCGCCCCCGTCTCGAACCTGGCCTGCACGCGGTCGGCCACGTCCGCGGCGATGCCGACGATCACGTGGTGGCCGCGACCCGCCGCCACTCGCAGGGCGGCCCGGCGGATGGTCAGGCCCTCCCGGCGCGCCAGGGCGGTGCGGCGTTCGGCGCGGCTGCGGCCCTGGTCCGAGACCGGCAGGTCGGGCAGGGGCCCGTCGAGGTCGTAGGATGCCGGCGCGTGGCCGATCACCGGCAGGAAGTCCGGCATCACCGCCACCACCGAGACGACGGGGCTGAACGGGGCGTGTGCCGCGCCGCCCAGCGCCCGGGACGGGAGCATGTTCAGCGCGAAGAACGCGACCATGCGCTGGACCGGCATCGGCGTGCTGCGCGGGCTCGACATAGGCCCGCACCGGCCCGGCGGGCCACGGGCGGCCGGAAGTCAGGGCCGCCGCGGAGGCGGTGTCCCCGAACGGCGCCCCCGACAGGATGATGCCGACCGTGAGCTTCTCGCGGCCCTTGATCCGGTGGGGGGCGCGTCCGCCCGCGCCGAGGCGGGATCTCGACGGGGGTGCGCGCCATGACGGCCGCGCCGCGCTCAGCGCGGCGCGGTTCTCCATCCGGAGCGCCGGCACGCACGGGAAGCCGGATCGACCCGCGGGGGAACCCTCCGCGCCGCGGGTCCGTCAGGTCCGCGGCGGCGTCCAGAGCGCGTCCCGGACCTGGATCGGCCGCGGGAGCAGCCCGAGCCGGTGGAACCGGTCGGCGGTCGATTGCTGCTTGGCCGCGAGCGCGTCCGTGACCGGGCCGACGCCGAACTCGGAGCGCGCGGCGACGACCGTCTCGATCGGGTACGGGACGCCGGTCACGCTCGACAGCACCTGCGCGACCTGATCCCGGTGGGCCTCCGCCCAGGCGGCCGCGTCCACCAGCGCCGCCACCGTCGCCGTGACGATCCCCGGGTAACGGTCGGCGAAGCTCCGGCGCGCCAGGAAGAAGTCCGAGACGGCGTGGGTCTGCCGCGAGGTGGTGAGGACCCGCGTGTCGTCGTGCGCCTGCGCCAGGGCGAGGTAGGGATCCCAGATCACCCAGGCGTCGACGCTGCCGTTCGCGAAGGCGGCGCCGGCGTCGGAGGGCAGCAGGTAGGCGGGCCTGACATCGGAGAAGGCGAGGCCCGCCTTCTCCAGGGCCGTCACCAGCAGGTTGTGCGAACTGGTGCCCCGCGCCACCGCGACGGTCCGGCCCTTGAGGTCGGCGACGGTGCGGATCGCCGAGCTCGCCTTCACCACGACGGCCTCGCCGTCGCCGGACAGCACCGAGGCGCCGACATAGACGAGATCGTTGCCGGCCGCCTGCGCGAAGATCGGCGGCGTGTCCCCGGCGAAGCCGAAATCGATGCTGCCCGCGTTGAGGGCCTCCAGCAGCGGCGGCCCGGCCTGGAACTCGACCCAGCGGACGGCGACGCCCTGCGGCGCCAGACGCGTCTCGATGACGCCCTGCCGGCGCGCCACCACGACCACGCCGACCTTCTGGTAGCCGATCCGGAACTCCTTCGGCGCCGCGTCCTGCGCGGCCGCGCCGGTGGCGAGGCCCGCCCCGAGGGCGAGGATCAGGGCCGCGGCGCGGCGTCGTGTTGTCGTCACGCGGGGACCTCCGTCGCGGGGTGAGCGGGCGGTTCGACCGGCCCGAACCGGCCGGTCACGGCCCGCGGACGACGCAGGAGGTCGGGGGTCGGGCGGACCGCCTCCACCCGGGGCCGGAGCGCCGCGATCCGCACGGGATCCGCCTCCGGCCCGATCCGGACCGCGTCGGCGCGATCCGGACCGCGTCGGCGCGATCCAGCGCGCCTCTCGTCGTCGGGATAGGCATCGATGGGGGGCATGCGGCACGATCCGGCGCGGCAGGACATCCGGGACTTTCCCGAGACGATCTCAGGATAGCGCGCGGCCGGCAGAAGGAGCTTCCGTAGTTCCCGTGCCGGCGGGAAGGTCTTACTGGGGCGAGGGATGCCGGAAGGCCGAAGCGATGCCCGTGCGGAACCTGCACCTCCGTCGCGGAGAGTGCGGCGCGGCGGCCGGGTCGACGCGCGGGAAGCGGCGAATCGCGCCGGCGCCGGCGGTCAGAACCGTCCGGCGATCGTCAGGCGCACGGCCGTGGGCTCGACGGGATGGAAGACGCGGTCGATCAGCCCCTCGGCGGGCTCACCCGGCAGGCGGGACGCGTACGCGTAGGTGATCTGGTCGGACCTGCTGTTGGTCAGGTTCAGCACGTCCAGCGAGACGCTCACGCCATTGCCGAAGGCGTAGCCGATCCGGCCGTTGACGAGGGCGGTCGACCGCGAGCGGATCGAGTTGTCCTCGATCAACGGGCGCGGCCCGAAGTAGCGGAAGCGGAGCGACCCGAACCAGCCGAGGGGCTCACCGAAGGTCACCCCCGCCGACGCGATGGTCGTGGGGGCTTCCGGGACCCGGTTGCCCGCCGGGTCGTAGCGGGAGAACCGGGCGTTGGTGATCGTCAGATCCCCGTCCAGGGCGAGCCACGGCGTCAGCGCGTACCGGTTCGTCCACTCGACGCCGAAGCGCCGGGTCGGGCGGCTCGGCTCCGTGGTGCCGGTGTCGCCCTGGAAGATGTTCTCCGAGGCGAAGTCGAGCCGGAACAGGGCGAGGCTCGTCTCCAGCCCGGCGATCGAGCGGTTGCGCAGGCCCAGCTCGTAGCCCGTGGAGGGCACCAGGAAGGGCGACCGGGTGATGTTGAACAGGGGACTCGCGGGATCGACCGTGGCGGTGACGCCGCGCGCGTCGTTCGAGTGGAAGCCGCCGCCGTAATTCACGTAGATCTCGGTGTCGGACCAGGGCCCGAGCACGAGGCCGAGCTTCGGGTTGACGATGCCGTCGGTGGCCCGGCCGGAATTCGCCGGCGTGTCGGAGCGGACATCGGCGTAGTAGCCGTCCGCCCGCAGGCCGACGCTCGTGCGCAGCCACGGGGTCCAGCGCACCCGCGTGTCCAGGTAGAGGGCGCCGCTCGATTCCAGCACGCGGTCGTCGAGCACGGTCGACCGGTACCGGCGGACGGCGGTGTTGAACAGGCCGACGCGGATCGAGTCCGTCCGGGTCTGGGCGCCGACCTCGACCTCCAGCGGCCGGCCGAACAGGTCGCCCTGGAAGATGTGCAGCACCTCGCCGCCGCCGAGGACGCGCTGGTCGAGCTGGTGGAACTGGTCGCCGCCGACGGGATCGTTGAGGAAGTAGGTGAAGTCGTTGAACAGGTTCATCTGGTAGCGGATCACGTAGGCCGAGGCCCGCGTGATCCCGGTGTCGTCCGTGGCGCTGAACCGCCCCGAGAGCGAGAACCGGCCGGTGTCGCCGCCATCCGTGGGGTTGAGGGTGCCGTAGCGGCCGATCAGCCCCGCGCCGACGGCCCGCTCCGGGATCTGGTTGGTGGCCGTCCAGCGGGACGCGTAGGCCATGCCGGTGACCGCGAACCCGTCCAGCGCCGTGCCCTGGCTGTAGCGGGCGACGCCGTTGAGCTTGCGCAGCGCGTCCGGGACGGCCCACGGCCCGTCGTAGACCTGCGCCTCGCCGGCCACGAGCAGGTTGCCCTCGCCCACCGGCACCGAGGCGATCGACAGGCCCCGCTTGTAGCCGAAGCTGCCGATCGTGGTCAGCGCGAGGTTCTTCTGAACGGTGTCGAGATAGTCGAGGCGCACCGAGCCCGCGGAGGCGAAGTCGCCGTCGCGCACGAAGTACGGTCCCTTGTGATACTCCACCGCGCCGACGAGTTCGGGGATGAGGAAGTTGAGGTCGGCGTAGCCCTGGCCGTGGGCGTGGGTGCGCATGTTGACCGGCATGCCGTCGACGCTGATGGCGATGTCGGTCCCGTGGTCGAGGTTGAAGCCGCGCAGGAAGTACTGGTTGGCCTTCCCCTCCCCGCTGTGCTGGGTGACGATCAGGCCCGGCACCGCCTCCAGCACCTCGCCGGGGCGCGTCACCGGGCGGGCGTTGAGGGCCGCGCCGCCGATGAGGCCGGCGCTGGCCGCGTCGACGGTCAGCAGGGAGCCGCCGATCCCGGTGACGCCGCCGACGTAGCCGGCGCTGGCGCCGGGCGTGCCGGCCGCGGGGACGACCGGGGGCGCAGCCGAGACCACCGAGATCTCGGACAGGGTCACGGCGGAGGCTGCCGGGGCACCGGTATCCGGCGCCGCCCAGCCGCGCCCGCCGGTCGCGACGGCGAGACCGCCCGCGGCGAGCAGCCGCGTCACGGCGCGGCGGCCGGGAGCGGCAGGAGGGTGGCGGGAGATCGGGCGGGACACCGGCGGATCGGAGGAGGCGTGGCGATCCTCGGACCCTCGCACGCCGCGCGTATGATAAACATACGAAAAATTCACACCGGCGGATCGGCGCCGTCGTGTTGCCCGCGGGGCGCAGTCGAACCGCCCTCGGGACGCCGTCCGGGCGCGGCCCTCACTCCGGGCCGTCGCCGTGGCCCGGACGGGTCGGCGCGTCGTCGCCCTCTGGGATGAGGTGCAGGTGGCCGTAGCGGACGCCGCGCTGCGTGACGACGGCGTCGGCGTAGCTCTGCATCCGGGCCGGCGGCCCGCGCAGCACCGCCACCTCGAGGCACGCGTCGTGGTTCAGGTGCACGTGCAGGCTGGCGATCGAGACGCCGTGCTCATGCCCCTCGCCGGTCAGCCGGCGGGCCAGGTCGCGGGTGCCGTGGCTGTAGACGTAGCTCAGGGCCCCGTAGCAGGCCGCCGATCCGCCGGTCTCCGCGGCGCGGGCCGGCGCCAGGGCGTCGCGGACGATGTCGCGCACCGCCTCCGAGCGGCTGCCGTAGCCGCGCCGCGCGCAGAGGTCGTCGACCGCCGTCAGCAGGGCGTCGTCGATGGTGATGGTGATGCGCTGCATGCCCGTCCTGCCGCTCCCGTGGCCTTCTGGTACGGGGACGCGGGGCCCGTGAACAGCCGCCGGGCCCGCATCGCCCAGCGCGGCAGAAAAAGAGCCCCGAGGGCCGCGCCTCGAGGCTCGAGTTCTGGGTCTCGGGGACATGTCCAGCGTGCGCTTGGGATGGACCGCGCTGGAACGCCTGGGCCGAAGGATCAAGGGCGTGAAAATCGACGACACAGGCGCGACCGGCTGGCATGCCGGCCGAACCATTCTGCACAGATACAGTCGACGCGCATCCGATATATGTCAGGTTTCGGGAGTTATTTTGAATTAATTCGCCGCACTGGGTTCAATATACCAGTTCAATTTTATCATATCGGCTCACGATCTCCCGGTACCGGCATGCCGGGCCGGGCCCGGTCCCGCCGCGCGTGCCCCGCGATCGAGAGCCCCGCGGCCTTCGCGGGGCCGCGGGACGCTCCGCCGCGCCGCGCGATCGTGCGGACCGCGAGCAGGAAGAGGGCGGCGAGGGCCAGCATCGCGCCGTCGAAGGCGAGGAAGACCGGCTCGACCGGCGCGTCGCCGCCGAGCCGGCGCGCGACGAGGCGCCCGACATCGGCGGCCGCGACGGCGCCGTACAGCCCGGCCGCCGCCGTCAGCGTCTCCGGCCAGACCCGCCCGGCCGGGCGCAGGAGCGCCGCCGCGGCGACGAGCAGCCAGACGGCGAAGAAGGCCCCGACCTCCCACTCCGCCCGCGCGGGCAGCGCGGCCGGCAGGAGCCGGTTGGCCAGGAAATAGGCGGCGACGGCCGCGGGCAGGCCGGCGATCGTGGCGACGTTCAGGCCCTGGACGAGCCGCAGGCCGAAGCCCCCGGGCGCGTCCCCCTTGGGCAGGCGCGCCACGGCCCAGAGCAGCAGCCCGGTCGCCACCATGGCGCTGCCGGCCACGCCGCACAGGAAGAACAGCACCCGCAGGGCCGGGCCGGCGAAGTGCGCCTCGTGCAGGCCGACCATCGCGGTGAACGTCTTGGTCGCCGGCCGCAGGCCGCCCGCGCGCACCTCCAGGACCGCGCCCGTCACGCCGTCGAAGGCGATCTGCGGATGCTCGTGGGAGAGGCCGTGCGGCTCCTCGAACACCGCCACCACCGTGGCGTTGGCGTCCTTCGGGTTGACGATGGTGATCCGCTCCAGGGGCTCCGGCCGCATCGCCAGCGCGCGGACCACCAGCGGCCCGACCGGCGCCAGCGTGCCGGGCTGACCGGCGGGCGGGCGCGGCGCGGTGATCTGGCCGGATTCGGCGAAGTAGCGCTGGCTGCCGCCGCGATAGGCCGTGTTCAGGCCCCAGGGCACGTACATCAGCATGAGGGTGGCGAGCCCGGTATAGGTGATCATCAGGTGGAACGGCAGGGCGAGGACGCCCGTGACGTTGTGCGCGTCGAGCCAGCCCCGCTGGGCGGACTTGTCCCGGCGGAAGGTGAAGAAGTCGGCGAAGATGCGCCGGTGCGTGACGAGGCCCGAGATCAGCGCCACCAGCATGATCATCGCGCAGGCGCCGACGATCCAGCGGCCCCAGAGCGGCGGCAGGTTCAGCTCGAAGTGGAAGCGGTAGAGGAAGTCGCCGCCGCGCGTCGCCCGCACCGCCGCCGGCGCGCCGCTGTCGGGATCTAGGAGGACGTGGCCGGGCGGCCGGCCCGGGCCGGTCCGCCAGAACAGCTCCAGCACCGGCCGGTCCGGCCGCGGCAGCGCGAGGAACCACGTCCGCGCGCCGCCCGCGTGGGCCTGCAGGTGGGCGACGCCGCGCTCGGCCGCCGCCGCGAGCTCCGCCGCCCCGAAGGTCCGGTCGGTGCGGAGCTCGGGCCGCATCCACTGCGAGATCTCCGGCCGGTAGTAGCTCGCCGTGCCCGTCACGAAGACGGCGAACAGCACCCAGCCGACGACGAGGCCCGACCAGGCGTGGAGCCACGCCATCGACTGCCGGAAGGTCTTGCGCACGGCGACCGCCTCACCAGCGGTAGCGCAGGGTCGCGTAGACCGTGCGCGGCAGGCCGTAATAGCAGCCCGAGTAGGTGAAGCAGCCGGTCACGTAGCGCTCGTCGAGCAGGTTCTGCACGTTGATCTGCGCCGTGAGCCCCGTCAGCCGCGGGTCGAGGTGCTTCATGTCGTAGGAGGCGACGGCGTCGACCAGCACGCTCTCGGGCACCTGGAAGGTGTTGGCCGGATCGCCCCAGGACGGGCCGAGGTAGCGCACGCCGCCGCCGAGGCCGAGGCCGATGAGCGGGCCGCTGGTGAAGCGGTAGTCGACGAACAGCGAGGCCGTCGTGTCCGGCACCTGCACCGGCCGCAGGCCCTGGAGCGGCACCTGCCGGCGGGTCAGGTCGTTCGTGGTGAAGCCGGTGTCGCGGACGTTGCGGATGTCGAGGAGCGAGAAGCCGCCGATCAGGCTGAGGCCCTCGGCGAGGGTGGCCCGCGCCTCGAACTCGACGCCCTGCACGCCGACCTCGCCGGTCTGCACGACGAAGCCGGGATTGACCGGGTCGGTGGTGGTGGCGTTCGAGCGGCGGATGTCGAAGAACGCGGTGGTCAGCAGGATGTCGGTGCCGGGGGGCTGGTACTTGATGCCGGCCTCGTACTGGTCGCTGGCGATCGGGACGGGGATGCGCCCGGCCGAGCCGAACGCCGTGTCGAAGATCCGCCCGTTGACGATCGGCTCGAACGCCTCGCTGTAGGAGACGTACGGGGCGACGCCGCTGTCGAACAGGTAGAGCAGGCTGGCGCGGCCGGTGAAAGCCTCGGCCGGCACGTCCTGGATGGTCAGCCCGTTCGGCGCGAAGGTGCGGGTCGGGCCGGTCTGCCGGGCGGTGTCGTAGCGGCCGCCGAGCGTCAGGATGAAGCGGTCGAACTTCGCCTGATCCTGGAAGTACACGCCGGTCTGCTGCGCGTCGATCCGCGAGGTCGACGTGAAGGCGGGGAACCGGATCGGCAGGTCGTGGTCGGGGGCGAGGGCGTTCAGGCCCGTCGTCGCCGGGAACGGGCCGGTGACCGACCGCGTGCTGAAGGTCCGGTGGTCGACGCCGAGCAGCGCCGTGTGGGCGATCGGGCCGGTGTCGAAATCGGCGATGAAGTTGTTGTCCATCGTGTAGGCTTCGATGTCGACCTGGGTGCCGCCGACCGAGCGGCCGATGGTCGGGCCGCTCGTGTACGGGCCGTTGACGTCGCCGAAGGTCGTGAACACGCTCCGGTAGTCGCCGTTCGAGCGCAGGTAGCGGCCGGCCGAGTGGAAGCGCAGGTTCTCGGTGATCCGGTGGTCGAACAGGTACTCGATGGAGGCCTGGGTGCGGTCGGAGCGCTCGATGTTGCGGTCGCCGTCGTAGAAGTTCACCGGCAGCCGGCCGAAGACGCCGTTGCCGAAGTTGCGCGGGAACACCGTGCCGACGGCCGGGAAGCCGCCGTAGAAGCCCGAGAACGGGTCGCGCTGGTAGTTGGCGATGATGGTGAGCGAGGTGTCGGCGGAGGGCCGCCACGTGAGGCTCGGATTGATGAAGGCGCGCTCGACCTTGGTGGTCACGGCCGGCCCGTCGCCGTTCCAGCCGAGGCCGATGACCCGGTAGGCGAACTGGTCGGCGAGGCCGGGGATGTCGGATTGGATCGGCCCGCCGACGTCGAAGCCGCCGCGGACCTCGCTGAAGCCGCCGCCCTGGACGAAGATCTCGCCGTGGCGGACGAATTGCGGGACCTTCGAGACGAGGTTGACGAGGCCGCCCGGACCGGACTGCCCGTAGAGGACCGAGGCCGGCCCCTTGATGATGTCGACCCGCTCCAGGCGGTAGGGATCGACGCTGGGGAAGGCGTCGCGGTTCGTGGGCAGCGCCATGTTGTCGAGGAAGATCGGCGCGGTGAAGCCGCGGATGTAGAACTGCTCCAGGCGCGTCGAGCCGGCGCCGCCCCGCTGCTCGGTGGTGACGCTCGGCGTGAAGCGCAGCGCCTGGTTGATGGTCAGGGCGTTCTGGTCCTCGATCTGCTGGCGCCCGATGACCGACACCGACTGCGCCGTCTCCAGGATCGGCGTGTCGGTCTTCGTGCCGACCGTGCTGCGGCTGGCGACGTAGCCGGGCACCGGCCCGGTCGCCCCGCCGCGCCCGTACAGATCGCTGTTCAGGCTGCGCCCGCGCGCCTCGCCCATCACGCTCAGTTCGGACAGTTCGATGTCCGTGGCGGGCGGGGGCGGGACGGGCGCGGGCTGGGCGATCGCGGCCGTTCCGAGGGCGAGCAGAGATGTCGACGATACAAACCCGATCCGGAGCAGCCTCTCCGCATGATCGTACGCGCGCGACGCGGTCAGCCCGCCAACAGATCTCGACATTACACCGACTCTAAACTACAAATACTGGGCGAATAGGCGCCGAGTCCCAGCTATCACGGATCCGTGAGCGGAATGTGCCCCCGAAGACACATATTCCAGAAACGTAGTTTGGTATTTATCTAATGAGAATATGCGGCCGGGCCGGCATTCCGGGCATCGGCCGACCGCGACCCGGTCCTCCGGCACGCCGCGGCCGCCGCAGGTTTGAGGGCACCGGCGGCCGGCGAGGCGGGGACAAATCGCGCGTTCACGGCGGTGACGGCCCTGCGTAAGATCGGCGGCGCCGCGATCAAGGCGGCCCGACGCGGATGTCACCCCGTCGGCCCTCACGCCGTTCGCCGATGACCGAGCCGATCTCCGCCGCGGCCCATGCCCGCACGATCCTGGCCGCGCACGAGCATCGCCGCCCGATCGCGCCGCTGACCGACTGGGATCCGACCCTCGACCTGCCGGCGGCCTACCGGGTCGCCGAGGCGGTCCGGGTCCTGCGCGGGGAGCGCGGCGAGCGGCCCGTCGGCTACAAGATCGGCTTCACCAACACGACCCTGTGGGAGCGCTACGGCGTCCGGGCGCCGATCTGGGGGCACGTCTACGACACGACCCTGCGCGACCGGGCCGCGCTGACTGGGCCGGTCCCGCTCGCCGCCTTCGTCGAGCCGCGGATCGAGCCTGAGATCGTGTTCGGGCTGGCGCGCGCGCCCGAGCCCGGCATGGATGCCGAGGCGCTGATCGCCTGCCTCGACTGGGCGGCGAGCGGCTTCGAGATCGTGCAGTCGCTCTACCCCGGCTGGCGCTTCGCGGCGCCCGACACGGTCGCGGCCTTCGGCCTGCACGGGCTGCTGGTGGTGGGCGAGCGGGTGCGGATCTCCCCGGACGCGCGATCGGCCTGGATCGGCGACCTCGCGGGCTTCACCGTCGACCTGCTCCGGGACGAGGCCGTCGCGGACCGGGGCGGCGGCCGCTGCGTGCTCGGGACGGGGCCGCTCGCCGCCCTGGCCCACCTCGTCGATGCGCTGGCTAACGATCCGGCGGCCGCGCCGCTCGCGGCCGGGACCGTCGTCACGACGGGCACGCTGACGGACGCGCTTCCGGTCGCCGCCGGTCAGCGCTGGCGCGCGCGGCTCGACGGGCTGCCGCTTCCCGGCATCGACCTTGCCCTGAGCTGAAAGGCCCGGCACGCGTTATCGTGCCGGGTTCGTGCAGTTTCCCGGCCGGCTCCGGGACTCGGGCATTGGTGATGGTTAGCCGACATGCCAAATGCTGGACCATGCCTGGACGCCTGCGGCGACGCCACACGACCTTCCTCGTCTCCGTCACCGCGGAGGGCGCGGCGCCCGGCGCCACGGTCTACGCGGTGATGAAGCCCAGCGCCGAGGAGGCGCTGGAGGCCGTCCGCGCCCTCGCCGCCCCGTCGGCCAGCCTCGCCATCGTAGGCAGCCTGTCCACCCGGATCGCCAAGGCCCTCAAGCTGAAGCCCGACGCGCCGCGGGTGGTCTGAGCCGCCCGGCGCCGGCCCGCGCGCGGCTCAGTCGACCGCGAGCCGGTAGCCGACGCCCCGCACGGTCTGCAGGAAGACCGGGTTGGCGGGGTCGACCTCGGTCTTGCGGCGCAGGCGGTTGATCTGCACGTCGACGGTCCGCTCCGCCGCGGCGCCCCCTGGCCCGGCGAGCTGCTCGCGCTCGACATTGGCGCCGCCCGCCGCCGCCAGGATCGTCAGGATCTCGCGCTCGCGCTCGGTGATGCGGATCAGCTCGTCGTCCCGGCGCAGCTCGCCCCGGTCGATCCGGAACGCGAACGGCCCGAAGGTGACCGCCTCGGCGGAGGCCGGGCGGGGCCGCGCGCTGCGCTTGATGATGTTGTTGAGCCGCAGCGTCAGCTCCCGCGGCTCGAACGGCTTCGGCAGGTAATCGTCCGCGCCGATCTCCAGCCCCATCACCCGGTCGTTCGGGTTGGAGCGCGCCGTGAGCATCAGGATCGGCACCCGGGAGGTCTCGCGCACGCTGCGCGCGTAGTCGAAGCCGTTCTCGCCGGGCATCATCACGTCGAGCACCATGGCGTCGAACACGACGCTCTGGGCCCGGGCCCGCGCCTCCGCGGCGCTCGCCGCCGCGGTGACCCGGAAGCCCTGGTCGGTGAGGTAGCGGGCGAGCAGCTCGCGCAGGCGGCGGTCGTCGTCGACCACGAGGACGTGGGGTGCCTCGTCGGGCAGGTCGGACCGGGCAGCGTGGCTCACGCGGGCTCCTCCGCGCCGAGGCGCCCCTCGGCCCCGCCCCCGCGCCGCGCCATCAGGCGCTGGACCGCCGGCCGGTCCTCCGGCTCGATCATCGCCATCAGGAAGTCCTCCGGGGAGCCCCGGGCATCCGGCGCCGCGAGCGCCCGGGCGAGGCGGCGGGCCTGGACCCGGGTGAGGTCGGCCGCGAGCCCGGCCCCGGCCTCGGTGCAGTAGAGGAGGCGCTGGCGGCGGTCGCTGGAACCGGGCTTCTGCGCGACGTAGCCCTGCCCGATCAGGTCCTTGAGCACCCGGTTCAGGCTCTGCTTGGTGATGCGCAGGATGTCGAGGAGCTCGGCGATCGTGAGGCCCGGGTAGCGGTCGACGAAGTGCAGCACCCGGTGGTGGGCGCGGCCGAAGCCGTAGGCGGCCAGGATCCGGTCCGGATCGCCGACGAAGTCCCGGTAGGCGAAGAACAGGAGCTCGATCAGGTCGTCGCTGCCGAGGGCGGCGCCCGGGACGGGTTTCGGCGCGAACATCTCCTCGCGCGGGGCTGTCCGTGTCACGGCGCGGCCGCTCCCAACGGGTGATAGGTCAGTCCCCATGACGTTTCTCAAGGCGGCCCGGGCCCGTCAACCCTGGCCGGGGCGGCCGGGGCGCCGACCGACGCGGATCCCCAAGCGCGATCCCGCGGGATTGCCGCCGGTCCGGCACCTCCGCTACGCAGGCCCCTCGGGCGACGGGAGCGGACGCGCATGGCCGAGGCAGCTGAACCGGGACCGGACCGCCTCTGGATCCGCGATCCGCGCGCCGTCCTGGCCGAGGGCGCCGGCGGCGGGATCGTCGTGGCGGGCACCCGGATCGTCGAGTGCGTGCCGGCGGGCGCGCGGCCCGCCGCGCCCGTCGACGCGGTCTTCGACGCGTCGCGCCACGTGGTCATCCCGGGGCTCATCAACACCCACCACCACGCCTTCCAGACGCTGACCCGCGCCCATCCGCTGGCGATCAACAAGCCGCTCTTCCCCTGGCTGAAGGCGCTCTACACCGTCTGGGGGCGGATCACCCCCGAGGCGTTCCGGCTCGCCACCCGGGTCGCCTTCACCGAACTGCTGCTCTCGGGTTGCACCACGGCGGGCGACCACCACTACCTGTTCCCGAAGGGCCTGGAAGCGTCGATGGACATCCAGGTCGCGGAGGCGCGGAGCCTCGGGGTCCGGGCCGCGATCACCCGCGGCTCCATGAGCCTGTCCGACCGCGAGGGCGGTCTGCCGCCCGAGAGCCTGACCCAGGACGACGACGCGATCCTCGCCGATTGCGAGCGGGTGCTGAACCTGTTCCACGACCCCGGCCCCGGCGCGATGGTGCAGGTCGCGCTCGCCCCCTGCTCGCCCTTCGCGGTGACCGGGCGCCTGATGCGCGAGAGCGCGGCGCTCGCGGCCCGGCACGGGTGCCGGCTGCACACCCATCTCGGCGAGACGCGGGACGAGGACGCCTACTGCCAGCAGATGTTCGGCTGCCGCCCGGTGGAGTACCTCGAAGAGGTCGGCTGGCTGAGCGACCGGGTCTGGCTCGCCCACGGCATCCACTTCGACGATGCCGAGGTCGCGCGGCTCGGCAGGGCCGGCGTGGGCGTCTGCCACTGCCCGACCTCGAACATGACCCTGGCCTCGGGCAGATGCCGCACCTGCGAGCTGGAGGCGGCGGGCGCGCCCGTGGGCCTCGGCGTCGACGGCTCGGCCTCGAACGACAGCTCGAACCTGATGGAGGGCGTGCGCCACGCCCTGCTGATCAACCGGCTCAGCTACGGGGCGGAGGCCGTGACGCACCTGGACGCCCTGCGCTGGGCGACCGAGGGCTCGGCCGCCTGCCTCGGCCGCTCCGACATCGGCCGGATCGCGCCGGGTCGCGAGGCCGACCTCGCGCTGTTCACCCTGGACGAGCTGCGCTTCTCCGGCGCCCACGACCCGCTGGCGGCCCTGGTCCTGTGCGGCGCCACCCGGGCCGACCGGGTGATGGTTGCGGGTCAGTGGCGGGTGATCGACGGGCAGCCGCTCGGGGTCGATCTCGGCGCGCTCCGCGAGGCCCATTCCCGGCTGGCGGTGGAGCTGTTCGGGACCGCGTAGCGCGCGGCCCCCGATCCGGCCCGCTCCGCTCGCGAAGACGAACGGCGGGGCCCGCCCGTGGGCGGGCCCCGCGCGCGATCCTCAGAACAGCCCGTCGATCTGGCCGTTGGCGTCCAGCCGGATCGTGTCGGCGGCCGGCACCCGGGGCAGGCCCGGCATGGTCATGATCTCCCCGCAGATCGCCACCACGAAGCCGGCGCCGGCCGAGAGGCGGACGTCGCGCACGCCGACGATGTGGCCCTCGGGGGCGCCCATCAGGGTCGGGTCGGTGGAGAACGAGTACTGGGTCTTGGCCATGCAGATCGGCAGGTGGCCGTAGCCGTCCTTCTCGAAGGTGGCGAGCTTGCCGGCGGCCTTCGTCTCGATCTGGATGTCGGCGGCGCCGTACAGCTTGGTGGCGATCGCCCGGATCTTGTCGGTGAGGCGGCTCTCGGTCTCGTAGGCGTGGCGGATCGGCGCCGGCTCGGCCTGGCTGAGCTTCACCACCGCGCGGGCGAGCTCCTCGGCCCCGGCGCCGCCCTCGGCCCAGTGGCGGCAGGTGATCGCCTCGACGTCGAGCCGCTCGCGGCACAGTTCCTTGAGCTTGGCGTGCTCGGCCTCGGTGTCGGCGTGGAAGTGGTTGACGCCGACCACCACCGGCAGGCCGAAGCCGCGCAGGTTGGTGACGTGCCGGGCGAGGTTGGCGAAGCCCTTCTCCAGGGCGTCGATGTTCTCGGCCCCGAGGTTCTTCTTGTCGACGCCGCCGTGCATCTTGAGGGCGCGGATCGTCGCCACCACCACCACGGCCGACGGGGTCAGCCCCGCCTGCCGGCACTTGATGTCCAGGAACTTCTCGGCGCCGAGATCGGCGCCGAAGCCGGCCTCCGTCACGGTGTAGTCGGCGAGCCGCAGGCCGGCCCGCGTGGCGATCACCGAGTTGCATCCGTGGGCGATGTTGGCGAAGGGGCCGCCGTGGATCAGCGCCGGGTTGCCCTCGAGCGTCTGCACGAGGTTCGGCTGCAGGGCGTCCTTGAGCAGCACCGTCATGGCGCCGGTCGCCTTCACGTCCTTGAGGGTGACGAGCTTGCGGTCGCGGGTCTCGGCGATGACGATCCGGCCGAGGCGCTCCTCCAGGTCGGCGAGGTCCTTGGCGAGGCAGAACACCGCCATCACCTCGGAGGCCACCGTGATGTCGAACCCGTCCTCGCGGGGGAAGCCGTTGGCGACGCCGCCCAGCGACTGGGTGATCGCGCGCAGCGCGCGGTCGTTCATGTCGACGACCCGGCGCCAGTGGATGCGGCGGACGTCGATGTTGAGCTCGTTCGCCCAGTAGACGTGGTTGTCGATCAGCGCGGCCGCGAGGCTGTGGGCCGACGTGATGGCGTGGAAGTCGCCGGTGAAGTGCAGGTTGATCTGCTCCATCGGCACGACCTGCGCCTTGCCGCCGCCGGCAGCGCCCCCTTTCATGCCGAAGCACGGCCCGAGCGAGGGCTCGCGCAGGCAGATCATGGTCTTCTCGCCGATGCGGTTCAGCGCGTCGCCGAGGCCCACCGTGGTGGTGGTCTTGCCCTCGCCGGCCGGGGTCGGGGAGATCGCCGTCACCAGCACGAGCTTGCCGGGCTTCCGGCTCTCCAGCCCGGCGATGTAGCCGTGGTCGATCTTGGCGATGTGCTTGCCGTAATTGTGGAGCGCGTCATCCGGGATGCCGAGCTTCTCGGCGACCTGCGCGATCGGCTTCAGGGTCGCGGCGCGGGCAATCTCGATGTCTGACGGCATGGGCCTTCCTCCCTGGGTCGCGGGCACGCTGCCCGCCCGCCGGCTCTTGCCGTGCGAATCTCCTGCCGTGCGGGCTGCGGCATGGCCGCCCGCGAACGGCCACGCACTGTGCGTCAAAGCCCGCGAAAATGCGCGTCGATTTTTATGAGCTGGCGGACAAAATACTCTTGTCGATCGCGCTGTCCCCTGCTCAGGCGCCGGAGCGGGCCCGGATCGGCCGTCCGAGACCGGCGTCGAGCGGCGCCCGCCATCCGCGCCCGTCAGAACTTGACCAGCTCGACGCGCCGGTTCTGCGCCCGCCCCGCCGCGCTGTCGTTGGAGGCGACCGGGCTGGCGGCCCCGAAGCCCTCGGCCCTCAGCCGGTCCTTCGCGATGCCGGCGCCGACGAGCCTCGCCACGACCGCCTTGGCGCGGCCGTCGGACAGGGCTTGGTTGTGCGCGGCGGCCCCGGCCCCGTCCGTGTAGCCGTTGATGGCGAGCCGCAGGCCGGGATCCGTCCGCAGCAGGGCCGCCACCGCGTCGATCTGCGGGGCGGAGGCCGGCAGGATCTCGGTCCTGTCGGTGGCGAAGTTGACCTGGATCACCGCCTTCCCGGTCTTGTCGAGATCCTGCTTCAGCCGCTCGGCGGGCAGGAGGGCGGCGGTCTGGACGAACGGCTTCGTCTCGAGGATCGTCCAGGCCGCGCCGTTGCTGTCGGGCACGAAATGCACCCAGATCTGCCGGTCCGGGCGGCGGATCACCCAGGTCTGCACCGGCGCGCCGTAGACGTTGCCCAGGCCCTCGTACATCCCGACCCGGATGTCCTCCGGCAGCGTCTCGGTCACGGAGCCGGGGATCCGGCCGTCGGCGATCTTCCGGCCGCCGGCCTGGGTCAGCACGGCCTCGATGTTCTTCCTCAGCTCGTAGGAGGCGTAGGTCTTGCCCTCCCTGGGGCCGATCAGGGACAGGAAGACCCGGCCCTCGACGTCGTGCAGCGCCGTCCCGGTCCAGAACGGGAAATGCCCGAACGCGCGCGTCTCGGGCGGGTTCAGCGGCTGGTAGCCGTCGGGCAGCGCGAAGTAGGGGAAGCGGCCGAGCGGCGCGTCCGAGACGGGCACCGCATCGATCGCGAAGGCCGCCGGCGCGTCCTGCGCGCGCGCGGGTGCGGCCCCGATCCCGGACGCCGCGCAGGCGAGGGTCAGCAGGATCCGGACAGGCTTCAGCGCTCTCACGTCGCACTCCGGCACGTTGCGGAGGCGCGACGATAGCGGGGGCCAATCGGGAGGCAATTAGGTCTCACGACCTACGGCCCCGGGCGCCCGAAGCCGCGACGGGCCGGCGGACGATCGTCGGGACGGCGCGGCAGCCGCACCGCCCCGAGGCGGGATCGGGCGGGAGCCCTAGCCCCCCGACTTCTTGGCCTTGTCGGCCGAGCCCGGCGCCTCGTGCGGCTGGGGCGCGCCCTTCGGCAGCTCCGGGTTCTCGGCGTTGTGCGGGGCGGCGACCGGGGCCGGCACCGTCTCGGCGGTGGCGGTCGGCTTCTCGATGTCGGGCAGCCCGTCCTTCAGCTTCGCGTTGATCTGCGCGAGGTCGTCCGGCTCGGGGTTCAGGTCCTTGGCGTGCTGCCACTGGAACTTGCCCTCGAGGCGCCGGCCCGAGCGCCAGTAGGCGTCGCCGAGGTGGTCGTTGATGGTCGGATCGCCGGGCTTCAGCTCGACCGCCTTCTCCAGCTCGCGCACCGCGTCGTCCCAGCGGCCGAGGCGGTAATAGGCCCAGCCGAGGCTGTCGACGATCATGCCGTCCCGGGGGCTCGCGTCGGCGGCCTGCTGCAGCAGCTTGAACGCCTCGTCGATGTTGATGTTCTGGTCGACCCAGGAATAGCCGAGGTAGTTCATCACCTGCGCCTTGGCGGCGGGCTGGTTGGCGGGCACCAGCGACAGGGCCTTCTTCAGGTCGGCCTCGGCCTTCGGCCACTGCTTGGCGCGCTCGTAGGCGGTGCCGCGGAAATAGTAGGTCGTCCAGTAGTTGGATTGCGGCCGGTCGCCGATCAGGTCGATGGCGCGGGTGTAGGTGGCCGCCGCCTCCTCGTACTTCTTGCGGGCGCGCTGGACGTTGCCGAGCGCCGTGATGACGTCGATGTCGTCCGGGTGGGCTTTCATCGCCGCGTCGAGATGGGCGAGCGCCTCGTCGCCCTTGCCCATCTGCTCCAGGTTCAGGCCGATCTGGATGTCGGCGTTGAGCTTGAGCGGGGAGTTGGCCGGGATCTGCGCGTAGGCCTCGTTGGCGCGCTCGGGCTGCTTCATCCGGTCCAGCGTGTCGGCGAGCGTCAGCCGCGCGAGGGCGTGGTCGGGGGCGAGGTAGAGCGCCAGCCGCAGGTAGATCACCGCGGGCAGCTCGTCGCCCTGGGTCGAGCCGGCCGAGCCGAGCCCGTACAGCACCTCGGCGGCGCCCTCCTGGGCGGTGCCGATCAGCCGGGTGAGCGGCTTGCCCTCCTTCAGCTTCTCGAGGGCGTCGCGCACGAGCGGGTGGCGCGGCGAGAGCTGGTCGAAGTCGGAATAGGCCTGGATCGCCAGGTCGGTGCGGCCGAGGCTGGCCTCCATCCGGGCGTAGGCGTCGACGATGCGCAGGGTGTTGTGGTCGGCGTCGTAGGCGGCCTTGAGCCGGCGCTCGGCCTCGGCGTTGTCGCCGGTCACCGAGGCGATCAGGCCGGCGTGGTAGTCGCGGAAGGTGTTGTAGTAGCGCTCGCCCCGGAGCTTGTTGACCGTCTCCAGCGCCTTCTTGCCGTCGCCCGCGCCCGCGTAGGACCACGCGGTCAGCAGCGTCGCGGTCAGGTCGGTCGCAGCACCCCGGCCGCTCCGGGAGAAGTTCTGGCGGGCGGCGGCCCACTGGCCGGCCTTGATCTGGCGCACCCCGAGGGAGAGGTTGGCGAGGCCGTTGGTCGGATCGCGGGCGATCAGCTTCTCGGCGGTGCGGAACGCGTCCGGCAGGGCACCGTCGGCCAGCAGCGAGATGAAGGCGCGCTCGACGAGTTCCGCGTTGCGCGGGTCGGCCTTCACCGCCTCGCGGTAGAAGGTCGCCGCCGCCGCCGTGTCCCGCGACGCGCCCGCGATGTAGGCGGAGAGGAAGTTGCCCTCGAGCGAGTCCGCGGGCTCGTAGTCGAGCACCGGGGTCGATTCCTTCGGCTGCGCCGCGAGCACGGTCTGCGGAAGCCCGGCGGCGAGCAGCAGGGCGAGCGCCGAAACGCTCCGGCGGGCGCGTGTCATCATCATGAACCGATCGCGGCTCCTGGGCGCCGGCTCACGAGAGGGCCGGGCGCGAGAATGGCGGGGCATCCCCGAAAAAACGTTGGGGACACTGAACCCATCCCGCCAGCCCCGCAAGGCGAAAGGATGGCGCGCCTCCCGATCGGGAAGCGCCGGGGCTCGGTGACCCGTCCCCGCCCCGGGTCACGCCTCCGTCATCGCGGGCGAAGCGAAGCGACCCAGAGATGCGCGACCGCGGCAAGCGGGGCGCCGCCGGATCGCTCCGCGCGCGAGGACGACCGAGCGCCCGAGGCGCTCCGACGAAGCTCCGGCGAAGCTCCGCCTCACATGTTCGGGTAGTTCGGCCCGCCCGGGCCCTCCGGCGTCACCCAGTCGATGTTCTGGTTCGGATCCTTGATGTCGCAGGTCTTGCAGTGGACGCAGTTCTGCGCGTTGATCTGGTAGCGCACCCCGTCGCTGGCGGAGGCATCCTCCACCCACTCGTAGACGCCGGCCGGGCAGTAGCGGCCCGAGGGCCCGCCGTAGACGTCGTGCTCGGAGCGCTTCTGCAGCTCCAGGTCGCGGACCTTCAGGTGGGGCGGCTGGTCCTCCTCGTGGTTGGTGTTCGACAGGTAGACCGAGGAGAGCCGGTCGAAGGTCAGCTTGCCGTCCGGCTTCGGGTAGACGATCGGCGTCACCTCCGAGAGCGGCTTGAGGCAGGCGTGATCCGGCTTGCCGTGCGAGAGCGTGCCGAACGGCGAGGCGCCGAGGATGCTGGTCGCCCACATGTCGATCCCGCCGAGCCCCACGCCGACCAGCGTCCCGTACTTGGACCAGAGCGGCTTGACGTTGCGCACCGCCTTCAGGTCCTGCCCGATCGGGCTGTCGCGCCAGCCGGCCTCGTAGGCGGTGAGCTCGTCGCCGGCGCGGCCCGCCTTCAGGGCGTCCGCGATGGCGTCGGCCGCCTGCATGCCGGACAGGATCGCGTTGTGCGAGCCCTTGATCCGCGGCACGTTCACGAAGCCCGCCGAGCAGCCGACGAGGCACCCACCCGGGAAGACCAGCTTCGGCACGGACTGCCAGCCGCCCTCCATGATGGCCCGCGCGCCGTAGCCGATGCGCTTGGCGCCCTCGAAGGTCTCGGCGATCATCGGGTGGGTCTTGAAGCGCTGGAACTCCTCGAACGGCGACAGGGTCGGGTTCTCGTAGTTCAGGTGCGTGACGAAGCCGACCGAGAGCAGGTGGTCGTCGAAGTGATAGAGCCATGAGCCGCCGCCGGCCCTGTTGGGCAGCGGCCAGCCCATCGTGTGCTGCACGAGGCCGGGCTCGAACTTGCCGGGGGCGAGCTGCCAGAGCTCCTTCACGCCGAGCCCGTACTTGAAGTGGTCGCTGTGCCGGTTGAGCTCGAAGCGCCGGATCAGCCCCTTGGTCAGGTTGCCCCGGGCGCCCTCGCCGAACACCGTGTACTTGCCGCGCAGCTCCATGCCGCGGGTGTAGTCGTCGCGCGGCTCGCCGGACTTGCCGATGCCGAGATCGCCCGTGGCGATGCCCGCCACGGCGCCGTTTTCGTCGAACAGCACCTCGGAGGCCGGGAAGCCCGGATAGATCTCGACGCCGAGCGCCTCGGCCTGCACGCCGAGATACTTGCAGGTGTTGGACAGCGAGCCGACGAAGTTGCCGTGGTTCGACATCAGCTTGGGGAAGAACACGTTCGGCAGGGTGATGCCGCTGTTCTTGGTGAGCATCATGAACTCGTCGCGCTGGACCTCGGTCTTCAGCGGACGCTCCGGGTCGGTGCGCCACTCGGGCAGCAGGCGATCCAGGCCGATCGGGTCGATCACCGCCCCCGACAGGATGTGGGCGCCGACCTCCGAGCCCTTCTCGACGACGACGACCGAGATCTCCTCGCCGATCTCGGCGGCGCGCTGCTTCAGGCGGATCGCGGTGGCGAGGCCGGCCGGGCCGGCGCCCACCACGACCACGTCGAAATCCATGCTCTCGCGTTCGGGCAGCGCCATCCTCAGGTTCCTTTTCTTGTTCCGGCGCCCGGTTCGTCGCCGGGCCGGCCTTCCTGATGCCGTCTCAAGCGATTCCAAGCTAGAAAGGCAAGTTGCCGACGCTCAAGCTCGAGGCAAAGTTCCCTTTGCCGCGGGGAACGGCGTCACAGCGCTGTGCCGCGCCGCGCTGTTCGGTCACGCAAGTCCTTGCCACCCGGAGCGATTCGGCGAGTTGTCCACAGGCCCCGGCGATCCCACATGCTGAGTCCCATGCCGAGCTCCACCGACGCGCAAGCCGACCTGATCGCCTATCTCGACTTCCACGTGGAGGCCGGTGCCGACGCGGCGCTCGACGAGCACCCGCACGACCGCTTCAGCGAGGCCGACGCGCCCGCGCCTACCCTGCGCGCGCCGCGCCGTGCAGCGCCCCGGGCCGCCGAGCAGCCCGTCAGCCCCGTCGCCAACACGCTCGTGCCGCCCCCGGGCTCGGCCCCGCCGGCCCCGCCGGCCGCGGCGCCGCGCACCTTCGGCCGCGCCGCCAGCGCCCAGCCCGACGAGGCCGCGAGCGACGCCCGCGCCCGGGCGCGGCAGGCCAAGTCCCTCGACGAGCTCGAGCGGATTCTCGCGGATTTCGACGCCTGCCCGCTGCGCTTCACGGCGAAGAACCTCGTCTTCGCCGACGGCAATCCCGAGGCGCGGGTGATGTTTCTCGGCGAGGCGCCCGGCGCCGACGAGGACCGGATCGGCAAGCCGTTCATGGGCCGCTCGGGCCAGCTCCTCGACAAGATGATGAAGGCGGTCGGGCTCGACCGGACGAGCGCCTATATCGGCAACATCGTGCCCTGGCGGCCGCCGGGCAACCGCAACCCGACCCCCCAGGAGGTGGCGGTCTGCCGGCCCTTCGTGGAGCGCCAGATCGAACTCGTCGACCCGGACATCATCGTCTGCCTCGGCGCGCCCGCGACCCAGACGCTGACCGGCACCAAGGACGGCATCCTGCGGACCCGCGGCCGGCTGTTCCCGTACAAGCTGCCGAACCGCGAGGTGAAGCTGCTCGCCACCCTCCACCCCGCCTTCCTGCTGCGCCAGCCGGTCCAGAAGCGGCTGGCGTGGCGGGATTTCCGGTCCCTGCGCGCCCTCCTCGACGGGAAAGCGTGACCGCGAGCTTGACCGGGGTGACGGAACCGGCTCTCCCCTCCCGCCATTAGAGCTTCGTTCCCGCTGCCGGTGCCCCGGCGGCCGGACACGACGACGCACAGCAAATCGTGGGCTGCCCGGGGCGGCCGGCGCAGCATCGATGGCGGGACCCAACCATGCGCTGGGAAGATCTACGCAGCTCGGACAACGTCGAGGATCGGCGCGGTGAAGGCGGCGGCGGGGGCGGCATGGGCTTTCCCGGCGGCGGCGCCGGCGGGCTCGGCATCGGCACCATCGTGGTGCTGCTGATCATCAGCTACTTCACGGGCATTAACCCGGCGATCCTGATCGGCGGGGCCCAGCAGATCGGCGGCGGCGGCCGCAGCCAGCAGGAGCAGGTCGACCCGCAGACCCAGGCCAAGCGGCGCCAGGCGCCCACCGACGAGAGCGGCCGGTTCGCCTCGAAGATCCTCGGCAACACCGAGGACGTGTGGAGCCAGATCCTGCCGCAGCAGACCGGCAAGCAGTACACCCCGACGACGCTGGTGCTCTACACCGGCGGCACCCGCTCCGGCTGCGGCTCGGCCCAGGCCGCCATGGGCCCGTTCTACTGCCCGCTCGACAAGAAGGTCTATCTGGACACCGGCTTCTTCAAGGAGATGGCCTCGAAGTTCGGCGTGAAGGGCGACTTCGCCTACGCGTACGTGATCGCCCACGAGGTCGGCCACCACGTCCAGGACGTGCTCGGCATCCTCGGCAAGGTCCAGGCCCGCCAGCAGCAGGCCTCCAGCAAGACCGAGGCGAACGCCCTCTCGGTGCGGATCGAGCTGATGGCCGACTGCCTCGCCGGCGTCTGGGCCAAGAACTCCAACGACAAGTACGCCGAGCTCGACAAGGGCGACATCGACGAGGCGCTGAACGCCGCCGCGCAGATCGGCGACGACGCGCTCCAGCAGCGCTCGCGGGGCTACGTGGTGCCGGATTCCTTCACCCACGGCTCCTCGGCCCAGCGCCAGCGCTGGTTCATGGCCGGCTACAAGAGCGGCCAGACCAAGTCCTGCGACACGTTCCGGACGGCCAACAACTGAGGCCGGCTCGCGGCTGCGCGAGCTGGCTCCGTCGTCGCGAGCGGAGCGACGCGGCCCGGGGCAGCACGCCGTCGTCCGCTGCGGCGCCGCTGGATCGCCGCGCCGCGTTCGCGATCAAACCCGGCGGGCACGCGCCTCAGCCCCGGCTCAGCCGCCGGGCGTTGGCCTGGACCTTCCGCCGGTAGCTGCGGATCACCTTGCCGTTCGAGGCGCCCGCGGCGAGCATGAGCGCCGCCTCGCCGGCGGCCAGCATCTTCTCGGTCACCATGAGCTGCGCCTCGGCCTGGGCCGCCGGGCCGCCGAGGGCGAACATCGCCATGCGCTGCGCGATGACGCCCTGCGCCTCCAGCCCCAGCATGGCCATGTCCAGGCCCGTCATCCACCAACCGAACAGCATCGCGATCCTCTTGTTGCCCAGGGCAACGGCCGAGCCTGATCCTGGGTCCCGGGATGCGCCCAGGCCTGCGCCGGACGCAAGCGTTATCCCGCACTGCGGCACCCCGCCTTTGCGCCGCGTCGGCCGATGCCGTAAGCGGCCGGGATACTCCCGGACACCTTCCGGACAGCGACCTCCCGGACAGCGCCCGCCCCATGATACGCCTGGACAAGATCACCAAGCAGAACGGGCGGCAGCTCGTCTTCATCGAGGCCTCGGCCGCCCTGCAGCGGGGCGAGAAGGTCGGCCTGGTCGGCCCGAACGGGGCCGGCAAGACCACCCTGTTCCGGATGATCATCGGCCAGGAGCAGCCCGACGAGGGGCAGGTCGCCGCCGACCGGGGCATCACCATCGGCTATTTCAGTCAGGATGTCGGCGAGATGTCGGGGCGCAGCGTCGTCACCGAGGTGATGGACGGCGCCGGCCCGGTGAGCGCGGTGGCGGCCGAGCTCGCCGAGCTCGGCGCGGCGCTCGCCGACCCGGACCGCGCCGACGAGATGGACGCCCTGGTCGAGCGCTACGGCGAGGTCCAGGCCCGGTTCGAGGAGCTCGACGGCTACGCCCTGGAGGGCCGGGCCCGTGAGGTGCTCGACGGGCTGAGCTTCAGCCAGGAGATGATGGACGGCGACGTCGGCGCCCTCTCGGGCGGCTGGAAGATGCGCGTCGCCCTCGCCCGCATCCTGCTGATGCGCCCGGACGTGATGCTCCTCGACGAGCCGTCGAACCACCTCGACATCGAGAGCCTGATCTGGCTCGAATCGTTCCTGAAGGGCTACGACGGCGCCCTGCTGATGACCTCGCACGACCGCGAGTTCATGAACCGCATCGTCACCAAGATCATCGAGATCGACGCCGGCGCGCTCACCACCTACTCGGGCGACTACGCCTTCTACGAGGGCCAGCGGAAGCTCAACGAGGCGCAGGCCCAGGCGCAGTACGAGCGCCAGCAGGCCATGCTGGCGAAGGAGATCGCCTTCATCGAGCGGTTCAAGGCCCGGGCCTCCCACGCCGCCCAGGTGCAGAGCCGGGTGAAGAAGCTCGACAAGATCGAGCGGGTCGAGCCGCCCCGGCGGCGGCAATCGGTGGCGTTCGAGTTCCAGCCGGCGCCCCGCTCGGGCGACGACGTCGTGATGCTCAAGGGCGTGAACAAGCGCTACGGCAGCCGCACGATCTACGAGGGGCTCGACTTCTCGGTGCGGCGCAAGGAGCGCTGGTGCGTGATGGGCATCAACGGCGCCGGCAAGTCGACGCTGCTGAAGCTCGTCACCGGCACCACCGCGCCCGACGACGGCTCGGTCACGGTCGGCGGCAGCGTGAAGCTCGGCTACTTCGCCCAGCACGCCATGGACCTGCTCGACGGCGACCGCACCGTGTTCCAGACCCTGGAGGATGCCTTCCCGCAGGCCGGCCAGGGGTCCCTGCGGGCGCTGGCCGGCTGCTTCGGCTTCTCGGGCGACGACGTCGAGAAGCGCTGCCGGGTGCTCTCGGGCGGCGAGAAGGCCCGGCTGGTCATGGCGCTGATGCTCTACGACCCGCCGAACTTCCTGGTGCTCGACGAGCCGACCAACCACCTCGACATGGGCACCAAGGAGATGCTGATCGAGGCGCTGGCCAACTATGAGGGGACGATGCTGTTCGTGTCCCACGACCGGCATTTTCTGGCCGCCCTCTCGAACCGGGTGCTCGAGGTGACCCCGGAGGGCATCCACCAGTACGGCGGCGGCTACACCGAGTACGTGGCCCGCACCGGCCAGGAGGCGCCCGGCCTGCGCAGCTGAGGGGCCACGCCGTCGTCGCGAGCGCAGCGAGGCGCCCCAGGGCAGCGCGACCTCGATCAGCGTGGCGCGGCTGGACGGCGTCGCTCCGCTCGCGGGGACGGCGGGGGATTCGGCCGGAAGCCCTGCGACCGGCGCGCCGCTATCGCCCCCCGATGCCCCGCGCTAGGCTGCGCCGAAACGGCCCGGGTGAGACGCCGTGCGACGCCTGCTGAAGTTCCTCCACACGATGGGGTCCGCGGGGCTGCTGGGGGCCATGGCGTCCTTGGTCGTCATGCTGAGCCTGTCGCCCGCGCCGTCCGCCCTGGCGGGCTACGCGGCGACGCGGGGCGCCATGGGCGCCGTCGCCACCTGGATCTTCCTGCCCGCCCTGGCGGTGACGCTGATGTCCGGCCTGCTGGCGATGGCGCTGAACCGCACCTTCCTCAATGCCGGGTGGGCCTGGCTGAAGCTCGCCACCGGGGTCCTGATGTTCGAGGGCGGGCTGGTCTACGTGCAGGGCCCGATGAAGCAGGAGGCGGAGCGGAGCGCCCGCGCGCTCGCGGGCCTCGGCGATCCGGCGGCGCTGGCCGTCTCGCTGACCGGCGAGCGCGGCACCCTGTGGGTCCTGCTGGCGGTCGCGACCGCGAACGTCGCGCTCGGGATCTGGCGGCCGCGGATCCTGCGGATTCCCCGGTAGCGCCGCCGCGCAGGGCTGCGGGAGCCGGCGACGGCGCCCGGCCGGGCCGGTTTCCGCCCCGATGGGTTGCCAGCTACAGATCTACTTCCCGATGCAGAAGCCGCTGAACAGCCGGTCGAGGACGTCCTCGACGCCGACATGGCCGGCCACCTCGCCCAGCGCCCGGACCGCGAGCCGCAGGTCCTCCGCGGCCAGCTCCGGCAGACCGCCGGCGCTCCCGGAGACGCGGTCGAGATGGGCCACGCAGGCCTCCAGCGCGGCCCTGTGACGGGCACGGGTGATCAGCGCGTCGCCGGTGCCGAGACCGTCCTCGGCCGCGGCCTGGATCGCGTCGAGCAGGGTGCCCATGCCGGCGCCGGTCTGTGCGGAGACCGTCACGTCGGCCGAGTCGCCGGCGGTCTGTGAGCCGGCAAAAAGATCGGCCTTCGTGCGGACGATCAGGATCGGACGGCGTCCCGGCCCGAGATCCGGGACAGCACCGCCGGGGGGCACGAGGGCGACCACCAGATCGGCCGTGTCGATCCGCGCCCGGGTCCGCACGATGCCCTGCGCCTCGATCGGCTCCGCGGTCTCGCGGAGCCCGGCCGTGTCGACCAGGAGGACCGGCAGGCCGCCGAGGTCGAGCCGCACCTCGATGGCGTCCCGGGTCGTCCCCGGGCTGTCCGACACGATGGCGACGTCCCGCCGGCTCAGGGCGTTCAGCAGGGTCGACTTCCCGCTGTTGGGCGCCCCCGCCAGCACCACCGTGAAGCCTTCGCGCAGGCGCTCGCCGCGGTGGCCGTCGCGCAGCGTCGCGGCGACCGCGTCCCGCAGGCGCGCGGCGCGGTCGAACAGCGCGGCGTCGAGCCCGGCATCGTCCACGTCCCCCTCGTCGGCGAAGTCGAGCGCGGCCTCCGCGGCGGCGAGGCAGTCGATCGCCTCCGCGCGCCACGCGGCCACCTGCCGGCTGAGCGCGCCGTCGAGCTGGCGCAGGGCCTGCCGGCGCTGGCCCTCGGTCTCGGCGTCGATCAGGTCGGCGACGGCCTCCGCCTCGGCGAGATCCATCCGGCCGTTGAGGACCGCCCGCCGCGTGAACGCCCCGGGCTCGGCCGCCCGGCATCCGGGAAGGCGAGCGAGGGTCGCGAGGACGCGCATCCGCACGGCCGCGCCGCCGTGGAGGTGCAGCTCCGCCATATCCTCGCCGCTGTAGGTGTCCGGCCCGGGAAACCACGCCACCAGCGCCCGGTCGAGCTCGGTGCCGTCCCGCGGATCCCTGAGGCTCCGCAGGGACAGCCGCCGCGGGGTCGGCAGGCGGCCGCCCAGGGTGGCGAGCACGCCGCCCGCGGCCGGGCCGCTGATGCGGATGACCGCGACGGCGGCCCGGCCGAAGCCGCTGGCCGGGGCGAAGAGCGTGTCGGTGTCGTTCATGGTCCCACAGGGCCGCGCGGAGGGGCGGAGTTTCACGTGAAACACGCGCGGCCGCCCTATACCATCCCGGCGTCGCGGTGACGCGCCCGGGCGCGCGGCCGCGATCTCGAACGGGGATGCCATGATCGTCTGGACCCGCCGCGCCGTCGGCCTCGGCCTGCTCGCCGCGCCCTTCGCCCTCCCCGCGCGCGCCGTCGAGGCGGAGCCGGACTGGACCGCGATCGAGCGCCGACTCGGTGGCCGCCTCGGGATCGCGGCCGCCTCGGCGGACCGCGTCCTCGCCGCCTACCGCGCCGACGCGCGCTTCCCGATGTGCAGCACCTTCAAGGTCCTGGCGGTGGCGGCGGTCCTGGCGCGGGTCGATGCCGGCCGCGAGACCCTCGGCCGGATCGTCACCTACGGTCCCGGCGATCTCCTGAGCTACGCCCCGGTCACCCGGAAGGCGCTGGAGGCCGGCGGCGGGACCGGGCGGATGAGCGTCGCCGACCTGTGCGCGGCGACGCTGGTCTGGAGCGACAACGCGGCCGCCAACCTGCTCCTGGCGGATCTCGGCGGCCCCGCAGCGCTGACCGCGTGGCTGCGGACGACCGGCGATCCCGTCACCCGCCTCGACCGGACCGAGCCGACCCTCAACACCGCCCTGCCCGGCGACCCGCGCGACACGACCACGCCGGACGCCATGCGGGCGACCCTGGGTCGGATCCTCCTCGGGACGACCCTGTCGCCGGCCTCGCGCGACCGGCTGGAGGCCTGGATGGTCGCCTGCGAGACCGGCCGGAAACGCCTGCGGGCCGGCCTGCCGCCGGATTGGAGCGCGGGCGACAAGACCGGGAGCGGCGACAACGGCACCGTCAACGACGTGGCGATCCTGCGGCCGCCGGGGCGTGCGCCGATCCTCGTGGCGGTCTACGTCACGGGATCGACGGCCTCCCCCGACACCTGCGCGGCGGCCTACGCGGAGATCGCCCGCCTCATCGCCGCGCGCGCCCAGTCCACCTGACCGAACGAGCCATGAAGACGCCCGCCAAGACATCTGCCAAGACGACCCGCGCCACGCTCGCCCTCGACAAGGCCGGCATCCGCCACGGCCTCCACGTCTACGCGTACGATCCGGACGCCCCGCGCATCGGCCTGCAGGCCGCGGAGGCGCTCGGTGTGGACCCGGGACGCGTGCTGAAGACCCTGATGGCGTCGGTGGACGGACGGACGGTCTGCCTGCTCGTGGCCTCCGACAAGGAGGTGTCGATGAAGCGGGTCGCCGCCGCCTTCTCGGGCAAGGCCGCGTCCATGCTCAAGCCGGCCGACGCCGAGCGGCTGACCGGCTACCATGTCGGCGGGATCAGCCCCCTGGGTCAGAAGCGCCCCTTCCCGACGGCGATCGACGCCGGATCCCTGACCGACCCGGCGGCCGAGATCCACGTCAACGGCGGCGGCCGGGGCTTGCAGATCCGGCTGACCGAGGGCGACCTCGTCGGCGTCCTGAACGCCCTCGTCGTGCCGCTCGCGTGATCCCGCGGTAAGCGTCCGTTTACCCTGCCGTCGCACGGTGCCGCCTTCCGGCTGGGATGGAGGCGGCATGCGGGCGACGACGCGCAGGGCGGTGACGGCGCTCGGATTCGTCCTGCTGCTCGCCGGATCGGGCCGCGCGGCCGACCTCGACATCCGCGGCGGCGTCGAGACGGGCGCGGGTGGCAGCCCCCGCTTCTTCCCGCGCAACGACGGCCTCGATCGTCGGCCGGTCTACGCCCTCCGGTCCCGTCCCGCGCCGATGGGCTGCACGCCCCGGCGGGCGCCCGTGCCCACCAACGCCCCGGACGATCCGAGCTATGTCGGCTCCGAGTACGGCCTGGGGCATCCGAGCTACTACGGCTTCACGCCGCCGCCCGGCGTGGACGACCCGTTCGGACGCTCACTCCTGCCCTACTGCCCCTGACGCCGACCGGGACCGCGCGGACCGTGACCGGACTGCCGGATTCCACCGCTCCCCATCATGCTCTAGACCGGCCCCACCCTCCCCCGGAGCCCGTGCCGTGTCCGAGTCGACCTTCCAGTCCTTCCGCGACCTCGCCGCCCTGCGCGGATGCGTCGCGGCGTGGCGCGCGGCGGGCGAGCGCGTCGTCCTGATCCCCACCATGGGGGCCCTGCACGACGGGCACCTCGCCCTCGTGGCCGAGGCGCGGCGGATCGGCCGCCGGACCGTCGCCAGCATCTTCGTCAATCCGACCCAGTTCGGCCCGAACGAGGATTTCGCCCGCTACCCCCGCGACCTCGACGCGGACCTGGCCCTGCTGGCGCGAGCCGGCGCGGACGCCGCCTGGACGCCCAGCGTCGAGACCATGTACCCGCCGGGCTTCGCCACCCGGATCGAGGTCGCCGGCCTGACCGACGGCCTGTGCGGGCCGTTCCGGCCCGGCCACTTCGCCGGCGTCGCCACGGTGGTGACCAAGCTCCTCAACCAGGTCCGGCCGGACGTCGCCCTGTTCGGCGAGAAGGACTTCCAGCAGCTCCGCGTGCTCCAGCAGGTGGCGGCGGATCTCGACCTCCCGGTGGAGATCCGCGGCGTGCCGACCGTGCGCGAGCCCGACGGCCTCGCGCTGTCGTCGCGCAACCGCTACCTCTCGGCCGAGGAGCGGGCCGTCGCCCCGAAGCTCCACGCCGTCTTGTCGGAGATCGCCTCCGCGTCCCGCAGCGGCACCCCCGTGGCCGGCCGGATCGCCGCCGGGCGGGCGGCGCTGGAGGCGGCGGGGTTCCGCGTCCAGTACCTCGCGGTCTGCGACGCCCGGACCCTGGTCCCGGTGGAGCGGGTCGACGGCCCGGCCCGGGTGATCGCCGCGGCCTTCCTGGGCCGGACCCGGCTGATCGACAATCGCGCCGTCTAGGCCGGCGCCGGTCCGGCCGCCGGCGGTCGTGGCCGCCGGGCCACGACGCGCGGATTTCCGGCTTTGACTGCGCCAAGTGATTGGCGCCGCCCGGCCGACCTGTTCTCTGCTGCTCCCGTGATCGGAACGCGCACCGCACCGGCCGTACTGGCCGTGTCCCTCGCCCTGGCGGGTCCCGCCGGCGCCGGCGAGGACGCGCTCGAGGGGATGGCCGGCCCCTCCGGCGAGCGCCTGCGCTACGACGCGAAGGGGCTGACCCTCACCTTTCCCGAACCCGACGTGAAGCTCCAGATCGGCGGCCGGCTGCACATCGACGGCGGCGCGGCGGGCTTCAGCCGGCCGGACCTGCCCGAGGCCTTCCCCGACAACGTCGCCGTGCGCCGGGCCTGGATCGAGCCGACGCTGACCATCGGCCGCGACTGGGTGATCGCCTTCCAGTACGATTTCGCCGACCCGATGCTGCCGATCAACGACGCGCTGGTCGCCTGGAAGGGGGTGCCGGACACGATCCTGACCCTCGGCAACATGAAGGAGCCCTTCAGCCTGGAATGGCTGCAGAGCAACAACGACACGCTGTTCGCCGAGCGCTCGGTGGCCAACGCCCTCGTGCCGGAGCGCCGCTTCGGTTTCGCGGCCGGACATCACGGGAAGAACTGGACCGCTGTGGCCGGCGTGTTCGGCAACGCCGCCAGCAGCGGCATCGACGGGGACGGCGTCGCGGTGGCGGCCCGCGCCACCGTCGCGCCGATCATGACCGGGGACGAGACCCTGCATCTCGGGCTCGCCGGGGTCTTCCGCACCCGGTCGCGGTCGGACGGCGCCTTCGGCTTCTCCAGCCCCGCCGGCGCCTTCCTGTTCGAGCGCCCCCTGGTGGATACCGGCGATCTCCCCGACGCCGCCAGCGTGTCGCGCCTCGGCGCCGAGCTGGCCTATCGCCGCGGCCCGCTCCTGGTGCAGGCCGAGTACATCCGGGCCGAGCTGCAGCCGTTCCCCGGTCCCGGCCAGCCCGGCGCCGCGCTCGATTTCCAGGGCGGCTATGTCGAGGCGGCCCTGGTGCTCAACGGCGAGGGCCGCGCCTACGCGCTGACGCCGCAGAGCGGCACGACCTACGCGACCTTCCGGGGCGTGACGGTTCCGGAGGCGCAGCGGCTCTCCCGGGGCGGGATCGGCGTGTTCGAGCTGGCGGCGCGCTACAGCGCCGTCGACCTGGACGCCCGCGGTTTCCGCGGGGGCATGGAGCAGGACGTGACCCTCGGCCTGAGCTGGTATCCCGAGCCCAACCTGCGGCTGATCGGGAACGTCGTCCACGGGCGCGTGCGGCCGGGGGAGGCCCAGTCCGACACCCTCGGCACCCGCCCGTTCTCGGTCGACACGGTGATCGCGCGCCTGCAGATCTACTGGTGACGCGGCTCGGCGGGCGGCCCGAAGCCCTCACACGGCCCGGCGCAGGACCGACCGGAACGGGCGCCGCTCGGGCTCCGGCGGGGGCGTCGGCTCCTCGGCGGGCGGGGCCGCCAGGACCTCCGCGCGCACCGGCCGCGGGGCCGCGAAAGCTGTCCCCTGCGCGAACGGCACGTCGAGATCGATCAGGTCTGGGACGTCGGCCTCGTCGGCGACGCCCGTGGCGACGACGCGGATCCCGGCCCGGGCCAGGGCCGGCGCGGTGTCCTCGAGGGCGATGTCCGACAGGCTGCCGCGACTCGTGCCGGGCCGGAGCAGCATCTCGGCCGGCACCTTGACCTGCCCGATGCCGAGCGCCGCCAGCTCGGCCGCGTCGAACCGGAGGTCGTCCGGACGGTCGAGGCTGAACCCGATCCGACCCTGCAGGGGCGCGAGCAGGCCCCGCTGGCCGGCGTCGAGACGGCGCCAGCTCTCCTGCGGCAGCGCGATGGTCAGGCCGGCCAGGGCCGGATCGTCGGCGGCCGTGCGGGCCAGCTCGCGCAGGAGGCCGGGCTCGAACAGCGACAGCGGCGACAGCCCGTAGGTCAGCAGGGTCTCGCTGCCGCGCCGGGCGAGGTGGCGCGCCACGATCGTGGCCCGTTGGAGCATGCGGCGGTCGAGTTCGGTGGTGCGCCCGTGGCGCTCCAGCACCGGCAGGAACACCTCGGGCTCGGCCGGCGGCGCGCCGGGGCCGCCGATCCGCAGCCGGGCCAGCGCCTCGTAGGCCACCACCTTGCGCTGCGGCAGGGTGACGACCGGCTGCAGGTGGATCTCCAGGCCGTCGCCCTCGAAGGCCGCGACGATCGCGCCCTCGTCGGCGGGCGCGGCCGCGGGCCGGGGCGGGATCGGCCGCGGCGGGATCGGCCGCGCCGGGACGGCCGGCGTCGGGTCCGGGGCGGGCTGCCGGTCGGCCGGAGCCGGCTGCGGCCCGGGCGGGACCCGCTCGAGCGGGGCGGCCGGGCCCCTCGGCTGCGGCAGCGACGGGGCGGCGGCGTCCGGAAGGCCAGCGGCGGGCGCCGCCGCGGTCTGCGGCCGGGGCGCCTCGGCGGGCGCGATTCCGGGCCCGATCGCCGGCCGCGCCTTGAGGCCCGCGATCTCGGCATCCTGGGCGCTCACGACCGTGGTGAGGTCGCGGACGATCCCGCTGAGGAGCCCGAACTCGACGGTCAGTTCCTCGATCTGCGCCCGCAGGGCGGCCTCCGCGGCCTCGGGCCGCGGCTGGGCCGCCGCGGTCGCGGCCGCCGTCTCGACCTTGAGCAGGCGCCGGGACAGCAGGTCGACCTCGCCGGACAGCTTCTCGCAGCGCGCCTTGAGGGTGGCGATACGGGTGAGGGCGAGACCGCCCGCCGCGGCGGCCGCGGCGCCGAGCGTCAGGGCACTCCAGAGCGGCAGGAACACCGCGAGCGGCCCGAACACGACGAGCCCGAGAAGGCCGACCGTCAGCAGCCCCGCGTACCGGCCGAGGACCGGGACCATCGTCTGAACACCTGCCAGGAACGCGCGCCGGTCGCCGGGGGACATCCCGAGCGATCCCCACCGGGCGCGAACCGAATCGCAGGATCATTGGCCACCCGCACCCTGCCCGGCAAGGCTTAGGGACCGCGATGGAGCGCCACCGCCTGTTAATTCCGGGCGGTGTGACGCCGGCGCCCGCTGGAACGTTGCGGATTCATCACGGCGGACCCGATTGCGGGGCGATCCGGGGAGGGTTGCGCGGCTTGCGAATGCGGACGGGATGAAAAAGGATCATAAAGCGTGGCCATGACGCCCGTCCCCCCGCGTACTCCCCGATATCGCGCCGTTCTCGGCGCCGGCGCGCTCCTCGCGGCCTTCGGCACGACGGCGCCGCGGGCCGCCGATCTCAACGCGGATCTTCCGCGCACCACGCCGACCTTCGCGATGGTCGATCCCAACACTTGGATCGTCACGCTGAGCGGCTCGATCCAGGCCGTGCCGCGCTATCCGGGCGCCAGCGACTATACGGCCGTCGGCTATCCCTCGATCGATGTCCGCCGGGTGGGCGAGCCGCGCCGCTTCTCGACGCCGGATGACGGGTTCAGCCTGTCGCTGTTCGACACCGAGTCGTTCCGGATCGGCCCGACCGCGCGCTTCGTGCCGGGGCGCTACTACGGCGACGACAGGCGCCACCTGTACGGCTTCCGCGACGCCCGCTTCGCCGTGGAGCCGGGCGTGTTCGCGGAGTTCTACCCGGTCTCGTTCATCCGGACCCGCGTCGAGGTGCGCCAGGGCCTCTACGGCCACCACGGCACGGTCGGCTCGGTGGCGGCCGACTACCTGATCCCGGCGGAGAAGTTCCTGTTCTCCGTCGGGCCGCGCCTGAACGTCGGCGACGCCAGCTACGCCCGGAAATACTTCGGCGTCTCGCCGATCGAGGCGGCGCTGAACGGGCGCGTCACCCCCTACGACCCGCGCAGCTTCTACTCGGCGGGCGTGCTCGGCGGCGTGACCTACACCCAGAGTGAGACTTGGTCCTACACGGCCTATGCCGGCTACACCCGGATCCTGGGCGCCTCCGGCGACAGCCCGCTGGTGCGGCGCCCGTTCGGCAACCCCAACCAGTACCAGTTCGGCCTGCGCGTCGATTACGCCTTCCGCATGCCGGCGCTGTTCTGAGCCGCGCCCCGGCTTGCGCCGGCCCCGCCGGGTCCCGACATTCCGGGGACACGCCATGGAGGCCCGAATGGACGAGACGCGCGCCGACCTGCTGATGCGAGTCGAGGGCATGACCTGCGACGGCTGCGCCGCTGCGGTGACCCGCACGGTGAAGCGGGTCGATCCCGCCGCCGACGTGCGGGTCGACCGGGACGCCGCGCGCGTGGCGATCCGCACCGACGCGCAGGCGCTCACCATCGCCGAAGCCCTGACCAAGGCCGGCTACACCGCGACGGCCATGACCGGCTGAGCCGCCGCGGCCTCCCGAGGCCGCGGACGCCGGAGCGCCCCGTGCGCGGCCCCCTCTCAGGAGCGGCTCAGGAACATCCCGGTCAGCAACAGGGCGAAGCCCGCGAGGCCGAACAGGCCTTCCTTGCGCTTGGTGCGGTCGAGGAAATGGGCGGCGGCGCCGGCCGCGCAACAGGCGGCGCCCAGGCCGATTGTCAGCGACGACATCTTGAGTCTCCTCCTCGCGCGTCGCTCCGCGGCGCGGCGAAACCGGTCCCTCTCGTGGGCCTGGCGAACGGCGTTGTCCGCTCAGGATCGCGTCACGGCGCAAGATTTGCACGGCCCGGAGCGGCTGGCAAGAGATTGCGGGCAAGTCATCGCAGAGCCTTCTCCAGCAACGCCCGCGGGAACAACAGATCTTTCCGCGGCTCGGGTGTTGAATACCGCATTCAGATGAGTCCTGCCGTGCGGGGCGCCGTCCCAGGCGCGCGGGATCCGGACGCGTTGACCGCCGCGCCCGGGCGCGCTTAGACCTCCCGGCAGATCCGCCGGTCCCCGCGCGCGCGGGCCGTGCACGGCGCGCGCGCCGCCCGCACCCGCGGCGGAATATCTGCGAAAGGCTGCTCGGTACCCGATGCTCACCACCTCCTCCGCACGGTTCGACGTCGCGGTCGTCGGCGGCGGCCATGCCGGCGTCGAGGCCGCCGCCGCCGCCGCGCGCTGCGGCGCGCGCACCGCGCTGGTCACCCACGATCCCGCGACGATCGGCGCGATGTCCTGCAACCCGGCGATCGGCGGCCTCGGCAAGGGCCACCTCGTCCGCGAGGTCGATGCCCTGGACGGGCTGATGGGCCGGGTCGCCGACGCGGCCGGCATCCAGTTCCGCCTGCTCAACCGCCGCAAGGGACCGGCGGTGCGCGGTCCGCGCACCCAGGCCGACCGCAAGCTCTACGCGGCCGCCATGCAGACCGCCGTGGCCGAGACCGCCGGCCTCACCGTGGTCGCGGGCGCGTGCGAGGATCTGGCCTTCGACGCCGAGGGCCGCCTCTGCGGCCTCGTCCTGGCGGACGGGCGGACCCTCGCCTGCGGCGCGGTGGTGCTGACCACCGGCACCTTCCTGCGCGGCCTGATCCATATCGGCGAGCGGCAGATCCCGGCGGGCCGCGTCGGCGAGGCGCCGGCGGTCGGGCTGGCCCAGACCCTCGAACGCCTCGGCCTCCGCCTCGGGCGCCTGAAGACCGGCACGCCCCCGCGCCTCGACGGGCGGACCATCGACTGGTCCGGCCTGGAGATGCAGGAGGCCGACGCCGAGCCGGTGCCGTTCTCGACGCTGACCGAGCGGATCACCAACCCGCAGATCCGCTGCGGCATCACCCGGACCACCCGGGCCGTCCACGACCTGATCCGCGCCAACCTGCACCGCTCGCCGATGTATTCCGGCGGCATCGCCAGCCGGGGCCCGCGCTACTGCCCGTCGATCGAGGACAAGGTGGTGCGCTTCGGCGACCGGGAGGGCCACCAGATTTTCCTGGAACCTGAAGGGCTCGACGATCCCACCATCTACCCGAACGGCATCTCGACGGCGCTGCCGGAGGCGGTGCAACGCGACCTCGTGCGGCTGATCCCGGGCCTGGAGCGGGTCGAGATCCTGCGGCCGGGCTACGCCATCGAGTACGACTACGTCGATCCCCGGGAGCTCGATCTCGGCCTCCAGGTGAAGCGCCTGCCGGGCCTGTTCCTGGCCGGCCAGATCAACGGGACCACGGGCTACGAGGAGGCCGCCGGCCAGGGCCTGGTGGCCGGCCTCAATGCCGCCCGGCACGCGGGCGGCCTCGGCATCGCGGGCTTCGACCGGGCCGAGTCGTATCTCGGCGTGATGATCGACGACCTCGTGACCCAGGGGGTCAGCGAGCCGTACCGGATGTTCACCTCGCGCTCGGAGTACCGGCTGTCCCTGCGGGTCGACAACGCCGACGCCCGGCTGACGCCGCGCGGGATCGCGCTCGGCTGCGTCGGGGGACACCGGGCGACCCAGTTCGCGGCCGGCCAGGCGGCGCTCGGCGCGGCCCGCGCCCGCCTCGACGCGGTGAGCCTGACGCCCAGCCAGGCCGCGCCCCACGGGATCAGCCTCAACCGCGACGGCATCCGCCGCACCGGCTTCCAGCTGCTCGCGTACCCGGAGATCGGATGGGCGGACTTGGCGGCGGTGTGGCCGGACCTGGCGGAGGTCCCCCCGCGGATCGCCGACCGGATGAAGACCGACG
Source organism: Methylobacterium sp. PvP105 (assembly GCF_017876975.1). Taxonomy (NCBI): domain Bacteria; kingdom Pseudomonadati; phylum Pseudomonadota; class Alphaproteobacteria; order Hyphomicrobiales; family Methylobacteriaceae; genus Methylobacterium; species Methylobacterium sp. PvP105. The sequence goes on from NZ_JAGIPA010000001.1 coordinate 5,638,449, forward strand.
CGACCTACGCGGTCTACCTCGACCGCCAGAACGCCGACATCGCGGCCTTCCGCCGGGACGAGGCGGTGCGCCTGCCGCCGGGGCTCGACTACGCGGCGATCAGCGGCCTCTCAAACGAGATGCGGGTGAAGCTCGAGACCGTGCGCCCCGGGACCCTGGGGCAGGCGGCCCGGATCGAGGGCGTTACCCCGGCGGCCCTCACCCTCCTGGCCGCCCACGCAAGGCGCGGCGCGCGCGCGCCGTCGGCCCCCGTGGACCGGCACCCGGCATGAGCGATCCGGATCGCGCCCGTGTCCTGGCGGCTGCCGGTGTTTCACGTGAAACAGCGGAGCGGCTCGACCTCTACGTGGCGCAGCTGCGACGCTGGCAGCCCATCAAGAACCTCGTCGGCCCCGCGACCCTGACGGAGGTTTGGAGCCGCCATATCGACGACGCGCTGCAACTGCTCGACCTCGCGCCGGAGGCCCGCACGTGGCTCGATCTCGGCTCCGGGGCGGGCATCCCGGGCCTGATCCTGGCCATCGCCGGCCGGGAGCGCGGCGTCCGGGTCGACCTCGTGGAGAGCAACGCGCGCAAATGCGCCTTCCTCACCGAGACCGCCCGGCTGACCGAGGCCCCGGCCCGGGTGCGCAACGCGCGGATCGAGGCGGTGATCGGTGAGTACGGCGGGACCGACGTGGTCTGCGCCCGCGCCCTCGCCCCGATGACGCAGCTCCTCGCCTGGACCGAGCCTCTGTTGAAAACGGGCACCACCGGCCTGTTTCCGAAGGGGCGGGACGTACAAGCCGAATTGACCCAGGCCGGCGCGCAGTGGAGAGTCGTTAACGACCTCGTGCCGAGCCGGACCGATTCCGAAGCCCGGATCGTGCGCGTCACTGCCCTCGCCGCCCCGAGCCACCGATGAGCGAAGCGATCCTCGGCGATCCCGCCGACCGGTCCATGGATTCATCCATGCGACGCCCTCTGCGCGTGCTGGCGCTCGCCAACCAGAAGGGCGGCGTCGGCAAGACCACGACGGCGATCAACCTCGGCACCGCCCTGGCGGCGATCGGCGAGGACGTGCTGGTGATCGATCTCGACCCGCAGGGCAACGCCTCCACGGGCCTCGGGATCGACCGCGCCAAGCGCCGGGTCTCGACCTACGAGGTCATGGCCGGCGAGGCCTCCCTGGCGCAGGCCGTGGTCCCCACCGCCGTGCCGCGGCTGTCGCTGGCGCCTTCGACCATGGACCTCCTCGGCCTGGAGCTGGAGCTGGCCACCCTCCCCGACCGGGCGCACCGGCTGCGCGGCGTCCTGAAGAGCCTGACCCAGGCGCCGAGCCTGAGCCGGATCAGCTACGTCCTGATCGACTGCCCGCCCTCGCTCAACCTGCTGACCATCAACGCGCTGGCGGCCGCCGACGCGGTGCTGGTGCCGCTGCAGTGCGAGTTCTTCGCCCTGGAGGGCCTCAGCCAGCTGCTGCGCACCGTCGAGCAGGTCCGCGGCGCCCTGAACCCGAAGCTGACGATCCAGGGCATCGTGCTGACGATGTTCGACCCGCGCAACAACCTCTCCGCCCAGGTGGTGGCGGACGTGCGCGGGTTCATGGGCGACAAGGTCTACGAGACCGTGATCCCCCGCAATGTCCGGATCTCCGAGGCGCCCTCGCACGGCAAGCCGGCGCTGCTGTACGACCTGAAATGCGCCGGCAGTCAGGCCTACCTGCGCCTCGCCTCGGAGGTGATCCAGCGCGAGGGCCGGGTTCCGGCCGCGGCCTGACGGATTTGAGTCCCCCTCCCGGTACGAGGGGCGAGTGTGGAGCGTGACACGGGTGGCGATCATGGCGGAGGAGGGGGCGAAGCCTCGACTGGGGCGCGGGCTCGCGGCGCTGATCGGTGACTTCAACGAGGCCGGCCGCGCCTCGACCAAGGCCGAGGAGCAGCGCAGGGTCCAGATCGAGTTCCTGCGCGCCAACCCGCGCAACCCGCGCCGGAGCTTCGCCGAGACGGAGCTGTCCGAGCTGGCGGCCTCGATCGGTCAGCGGGGCATCATCCAGCCGATCGTGGTCCGCCCGATCGGCGACGTGCCCGGGACCTACGAGATCGTGGCCGGCGAGCGGCGCTGGCGGGCCGCCCAGCGCGCCGGCCTCGACGAGGTGCCGGTGGTGGTGGTCGAGATCGACGACCGCGGCTCGCTGGAATTCGCCATCCTGGAGAACGTCCAGCGCACGGACCTCAACGCGATCGAGGAGGCGTCCGGGTACGAGCGCCTGATGAAGGATTTCTCGTACACCCAGAAGGAGCTGGCCGAGATCCTGGGCAAGAGCCGCAGCCACCTCGCCAACACGCTCCGGCTGCTCAACCTGCCGCTGTCCGTGCAGGAGCGGGTCACCGCCGGCGAGCTGACCGCCGGCCACGCCCGCGCGCTGCTGGCCGTGCGCGATCCCGAGGCGACGGCGCGCCGCGTCGTGGCCGAGAGCCTGTCGGTCCGGGACGTGGAGGCCATCGCCTCCGCGGAGGCTGCCCCGGCCGAGACGCCGCGCCCGGGGCGCCCGCGCCTCTCGGCCGAGCGCCCCGCGACGGTGCGCGACCTGGAGCTGCGGATCCACCGGGCGCTCGGCGTCCCGGTCTCCTACAAGCCGAAGGACGCCGATTCGGGCGAGATCCGCATCCGCTACGAGACCCAGGACGAGCTGCAGGCCCTGCTCAACCGGTTCAAGGTCTCGGACGCCTGAGGCGGCGCCGTCGGCGCCCCGTAGAGCGGAGGAGCGGAGCTTGGCCGAGCAGGGCGGCGCGGCGGCGCGGAAGTTCGACGCCGACCGGGCCGGGGCGTACGCGCAGCAGAGCCGGATCGCCCTGGCGGGCTACGACGCCTGCCACGAGCTCGCCGCCTGCATGCTCGCCGCCGCCCTGGGTCGCGGCGCGCCCGCGCGGCTGCTGGTCGTCGGCGCGGGCGGGGGCGGCACGGAGATCGTCACCGCGGCGGCCCTCGAGCCGGCCTGGCGCTTCACCGCCGTCGACCCCTCCAGCGCCATGATGGACCTGACGGTCGCGCGGCTGGAGCGGGACGGACTCGCCGACCGGACCGAGATCGTCCGCGGCCCGGTGGAGGCCCTCCCCCGCGACGCGACCTACGACGCCGCGACCCTGATCGGCGTGCTCCACCATCTGCCGGGCGACGCGGAGAAGCGGGCGATCCTGCACGCCATCGCCGGACACCTGAGGCCGGGGGCGCCCCTGGTGCTCGCCGGCAACCACTACGCCTACGCGAGCCAGCCCCTGCTCCTGGCGGCCTGGGGCGAGCGCTGGCGCCAGCAGGGCGCCGGCGCCGACGAGATCGAGGCCCGGCGCGGGAAGATCCTGCAGGGCGCCGACCCGCCCCACTCCGAGGAGGCCGTCGCGGACCTGCTGGATGCCGCCGGCTTCGGGACGCCGACCCGCTTCTTCTTCAGCCTGTTCTGGGGCGCGTGGCTCGCGCGCCGCCGTGCCGGGGGCGCGGACGGCGCCTGAGCCCGGCTAGCGCCGCCGCCGTGCCCCCGCCTCCGCGACCCGCAGGAGGGCCGCCGAGGCCAGCGCGTGGGCCAGGTCGGGCTCGGCCCGCCGGCAGGCGAGGACGGCCTCCTGCAGGGCCGCGACGGCCTGGCGGAGGGTGCCGGGCGGCCACGCGCCGAGCTGGCCCTCGATGCTGGCCTTGCGCTTGAAATGCAGGCCCCGCCAGGTCGCGGCCATCATGGCGGGCGTCTTCTCGGGATTGTCGAGGCGGGTGGTGAGCAGTGTCAGGGCGTGCCGCAGCGCCGAGCCCAGCACCACGCCCGGATCGAGGCCCTCGTGCCGGAAGCGGCGGTAGTCGCGCTCCACCGCCTCGCGGCGGCCGTCGAAGGCGGCGTCGATCAGGGTGTTGAGCACGCTCGCCGCGACGTCGCTGGTGACGGCCTCGACGTGCTCGAGGGTCACGGTCTTGTCCCCCTCCCCCGCGGCGTAGAGGGCGAGCTTCTCGATCTCCATCAGGCTCGCGCGACGGTCGCCGCCGAGGCTGCGGGCCAGGACCTCCCGGGCGGCGCGGTCGATGCGCAGGCCGCGCTCCTGGAGGGTGCGCTCGATCAGGTCCGAGAGGGTCCGCTCGTCGTCGGCGTAGCAGGGGATCGCGAGCGCCTTCGGCGAGCGCTCGCAGAGGGTGCGGAGCGGGTTGTTCTTGGCGAGGTCGCCGGCCTCCACCACGATGCGGGCGTCGGCGACGGTCGCGCCCAGCACCGCCTCGACGGCGGGCGCGTAGTTGCGCGTGCCGGGCCGGACCCAGATCGACCGGCGGCCGCCGAACAGGCCCATCGTCCCGGCCTCGTCGCACAGCCGGCCCGGATCGGCGGCCAGGGCGTCGCCGTCGATCCGCACCAGCGCGAAGGGATCGGCCGGATCGTCGACGAAATCCTCGGCGAGCTTCCGGGCCCGCTCGGTCACCAGACCGGTATCGGGCCCGAAGACCAGGATGACGGGGATGCGCGGATCGGGCCCGCGCCGGATCAGCCCCTCGATCTCGCCGGCCTTGACTGCCGTCACGTCGGGTTACGGCTTTGTCGAGAGCACGGCCGCGAGGCGGCTCTTGATCTGATCGGACAGCACGCTCGCCAGCCGGATCTCGGCGTCCCGCGCCGCCCGCTGGCTGGCGAAGCGCTGGACCGAGCGGTCGTAGGTCGCGGTCGAGGTGGCGACACCCTCGGTGTAGACCTTGGTGCCGGCCATGTCCTCCAGGCTGTACTTGATGTTGGCCACCAGGGTGCCGGCCTCGGCGCGGCCGGTGGTGGACGAGACGATCGGGGTCTGCACGATCTCGGAGCCCGAGAGCTTGAGCCGGTAGCGCTTGGTCGCCGGATGGCCGGACCCGTCGAGGTCGAAGACCAGCTCGCTGCGCAGGTAGTGGCCGAGGCGCTCCTGGCCCTGGGCCATCGCCACGTCGTCGACCTGCACCGAGGCGAGCAGCGCCTGGACGGATTCTCCCGAGGCGGTCGGCCCGTAGAGCGGCCGGAAGCAGGCCGAGAGGCTCAGCGCCAGGCCCGTCGCGCAGGCGAGGCGGGCGATACGCCCCGCGATGGAAACTCCCGAACCCACCATCCGCCGTCGTTCCGCCCCTGCCTGTCGGATCGTTCTAGCGCGGACACGGCGTGCCGCGCCACGACGCTACGGGGCAAACGTTACGATTCCTCTGCGGCAAGAGCGTGATCGTCCCGTTTCCGACCGTGAGGCCGCGGAGCGCCGGAGCGCCGGGGGGTGGCGACGCCTAGGCGATCGCCGAGAGGTAGGCCGAGACCGTGACGATGGCCAGCACGGTGGAGGCCAGCACCACGGTGGCGGTCAGGTCGGCCTCGCGCCGGTAGAACTCGGCCAGCATGAACGGCCCGGTGCCGGTGGGGAGGGCGGCCATGAGCACGGCGGTGTGGAGCAGGAGCGGGGGCAGGTCGAACAGGTAGCGGCCGAGGCCGTAGGCCAGGAGCGGGTGGAGCGCGAGCTTCAGGCCGACGAGCAGCGCGGCGGTGCGCCCCTGCCCGCCCCCGGTGTGGCGGGCCTGGGCCAGGAACAGGCCGAGCGCCACCAGGGCGCAGGGCGCCGCCGCGCCGCCGAGGAGCTTCAGGAACGTGGCCACCGCCTCCGGCACGGTCAGCCCGGCGCTCGGCACCAGGGCGCCCAGCGCCGGCGCCACCAGCAGCGGGTTGCGCACGAGGGAGCGGATAACCGTCCACCAGACCGGCCGGCGGGCCCCGCCGCCGCGGCCCGTGGCGGCCGCCTCGCGCCGCAGACCGGTCTCAATCAGCACGATCGCCACCGCGAACACGCCGCAGACCGTGAGGATCGCCGCCACCGTGGTGGGCGCGAGCGCCTCCGGCCCGAAGGCGACCAGCGCCAGCGGGAAGCCCATGAAGCCGGTATTGGCGTAGCCGGCGTTGAGGCCGTCGACCGCGGCGTCGGCCAGCGGCCTCCCCGCCCCGCGCCGGATCATCACGGTGAGACCGAAGACCGCGAGGCTGCTGAGCCCGAAGGCGCCGATGAAGCCGGGCTTCCAGATGGCGCTCCAGTGGGCGTGCGCGGTCACGTCGAACAGGAGCGCCGGCAGGGCCAGGAAGACCACGAACCGGTTGAGCTCGGTGGTGGCGGCGGCTCCGAGCACTCCGATCCGCCGCGTCAGCCAGCCGGCGAAGATCAGCGCGAAGATCGGCAGCACGACCAGCAGGGTCGAGAGCATGGCGGGTCCGGGTCGGAGGACGATGCTCCGGCCTTAGGACGGTTTCCGATCCCGGCTCCAGTGCCGCGGACGGGGACCTGCCATGCCGCGGCCCCCGCCCCCGCAAACTACCAGCGGTAGATCAGGCTGCCGATGACCGTCGCGGGCGCGCCGCGATAGCAGAAGCCGGCCTGGCAGGTCGTGTAGCTGCGGTCGAAGATGTTGGTGGCGTTGATCTGCGCGCGGAAGCCCCTGTATTTCGGGTCGAGGGCCGCGAAATCGTAGGCGACCAGCGCGTCGAACAGGGTCACGGTCGGGTTGCGGACGGTGTTCTCGTCGTCGGCGAAACTCGTCCCGGCGTAGCGGATACCGCCGCCCAGTTGCAGGCCGGCCAGCGGCGAGGAGGGCGCGAACAGATAGGTTCCGAAGGCGGTGAAGCTGTCGCCCGGGATGCCCGAGAGGGCGTTGCCGTCGATCGGCCGACCCGTGACCAGGGAGGTCTGGCGCAGGTAGCGAAGATCGAGATGGGTGTAGGACAGCGTCAGGTTGGTTCCCGGCGCGAAATTGGCCGTCAGTTCGGCCTCGAATCCCTTGGACTCCACCGACCCGGTCGCGACCTGATTGGCGATGTTATTGGGATCCTGCCGCAGGAGCGACGATTGCACGATGTCGAATCCTGAGAACGACGTCGTGATGTTGGTGTTCGGGATGGCCACCTTCACGCCGGCCTCGATCTGGTCGCCGGTCGCGGCCTTGAACGGGTTCCCGTTCACGTCGATGCCGACCTGCGGCGTGAAGGTCGTGGCGTAGCTGGCGTAGGGCACCAGGAAATCGGTGAGCAGGTAATTCAGCCCGATACGGCCCGAGAAGGCCCGGTCGGTCTGGTTGGCGACCGTGCCGGCCGTCTGGTCGCTCGTGTTCTGGAAGACCCAGTCGTGCCGGCCGGTGAGGGTCAGGACGAAGCGCCCGAGCTTGGCCTGTTCCTGCAAGTAGGCACCGATCTGATCCTGCGCCTGGCTCTGGAAGTTCGTGTAACGCGGCCGGGCGATGACCTGCTGCCCGTAGTTCAAGGTCAGGAGGTTGAGATCCGGCGCGGCACCGAAGCCGAAGGCGCGCGTGTAGTCGTAATGGGCGTAATCGACCCCGCCGATCAGGGTGTGCTGGATCGGACCGGTGGTGAAGTGGCCTTCGAGTTGGTTGTCGAGGGAGATCTGGCTCAGCGTGTCCAGGTAGGCGCCGGCCGTCCGCGAGCCCAGGGTTCGGGCAGGATTGAGTCCCGTGATCGACGTGTAATCGTAATCCGCGCGGACATCATAGTAGCGAAAGTTCTGACGGAAGATCAGATCCGGCGAGAATTTGTGCTCGAAAGCGTAGCCGATGCGATATTGCTGCTGCTTGTACTGATTGAACGCCGGGTCACCGGAGTAGAAATTGGTCACCCGGAAGCCCGGATCGTTGTAGAAGAACGACGTTCCCGGCAGGCGCGACTCGAAATACTCGCTGAGGAACGTGAAGCTGGTGTCGGAATCCGGTCGCCACGTGAAGGACGGGGCGATGAAGGTGCGGTCGTCGTCTCCGCCGGGCAGGTAGGTGTTGGACTGGCGCTTCACCCCGGTCACGCGGTAGGCCAACGTCCCGTCGGTGCCCGCCACCGGGCCGCCGATGTCGAAATTGCCCTGGAAGCGGTCGTAGTTGCCGGCCTGAAACTGCACCTCGCCGAAGGGCACGAAGACCGGGCGCTTCGAGGTCGAGTCGACGATGCCGCCGGGCGAGCCGAGACCGTAGAGTCCCGAGGCCGGCCCTCTCAGGATGGTGACCGCCTCCAGCCCGTAGGGCTCGCTGCGCGGGATCGTCAGGCCGACGGCGTTGAGGCGCAGGCCGTCGCGGAAGATGCCGTTGTAGGTCGCGCTGAAGCCGCGGATGTAGAAGGCATCGTAGCGCGGGTCGAAGCCGAACACGCTGCTCGACACGCCCGGCGTGTAGGCAATCGCCTGGGCCAGATCCTGCACGTTGCGGTCGTTGAGCTGCTCGCGGGTGACCACCGAGACCGATTGCGGGGTCTCGATCAGGGGCGTGTTGGTCTTCGTCGCCGTGGGGCTCACGCGCGCCACGTAGCCGGTGACGCCGGAGGGTCCGCCGCCGCCGCCGCTGGTGGCCGCGCTGCCGCCGTCGCCGCCGCTGACATTGCCGCCGCCGATGCCGGATCCCGCGGGGGCCGCGATGGCCGGCCGGGTGGCCTCCACGGAGATCTCGTTGAGCTGGACGGCGGCGTCCTGCGCGGCGGCGGCCCGAACGAAGGCGACGGTGGTCAGAGCGGTGGTGGCGAGGAGGAGGCCGGACTGAGCGGAACGAAGCGACATCGGAGACCCAGAAACACGCCTACAGACGGCGCCTGGAGCTCAGGTACCATTACTCACGGTCTCTTGATCAAGCCGAAAACGTGTTGCAAATCACACACTTAGAAGCGTTCAAATCTGGAGCGGTTCGAGCCTAGAACTCGAGCGGCGGCTCCCGCAGGGCGGTGGCCTCCCGGGTGCAGGCGGCCTGATCGGGAACCGTCCCGGGGCCCGCGAGGGCCGCGCGAAGCTCGGCGCGGGCCCTGTCGAGATCGGCCCGGAAGGTCGCGTCGCCCATCAGGGCGGCGAAGACCGCGGTGCCGGTCAGGCGCCCCGCCGCCACGTCGCTGAGCCAGTGCACGCCGCACACGATCCGGCTCTCGCCGTAGGCCCGGCCGCGGGCCAGGATCGGGGTCGCCTTCTCGGGCACCAGGGACGCGAGGATCAGCGCGTAGGCCCAGCCCTGCGTGGCGTGGCCCGAGGGGTAGCTGAAGCTGTCGGCCAGGGCCTGGCTGCGCTGCACGCAGATCGGCGCCTCGTTGCCGACGAACGGGCGCAGGCGGCGGTAATGGACCTTGGGCCCCCGCGTCGCCCGCGCGAGATCGAGCCGGGCGCGCTCGAGGAGGTTGATCACCGCCGGCACCCGCGCCTGATCGATCCGGGTGCCGAGCACGCAGGCGAAGTTCTCCAGCACGGCGGCGGCCCCCTCCGACACGTCGTTGGCGGCGAGCTCCCAGCGGGGCGTCCCCTTGAGGGCGCGGGTGCTGCTGAAGGCCGCCCGGTCGGCCTTGTCGAGGGGCGCGTCGTGGGCCGGCGGGGAGGGCAGGAACTGGACGGCGTCCGGCACCGCTCCTTCGGCCAGGTAGGGCTTCACGGCCGGCTTGCCGGGCTTCAGCGTGTCGGCGCCGAGGGACGGGGCCGCGGGTGTTGCCGAGGGGGCCGCGGGGGCCGGGCGCGGGGAATCCTCGGCGCGGGCCGCGACGGCCAGGAGGAGGGCGAGGGCGGCCGGGGCGAGGAGGGGCAGGGACGGCGTGCGCAGCATCGGATCCGGGGCTCTATCGGATGGAATCTGCGGGGCGCGCCCGCTGCCGGACGAACGGCTCAGCCGGCCGCTTCAGTCCCTGCACAGGCACACACGCCTGTCCAGGGCGAGGCGGCGGCGATCCGGGCCGCCTGTCACCCGCCCCGGGCCGCGCACCGCGCTCACGCCGCCCGGATCGCGGCGGCCACGGCGTCCGGGTGCTCCTCGTGCGGGCTCAGGGCACCGGGGATCGCGGCGCCGGTCACGCGACCGTCGGCGATGAGGGCGTCCATCTCGGCGCCCGAGCGCCGGGGGGCGCCCGCGGGCCGCAGCACCAGGGTCGGCGGCAGGCCGTCGCCGAACAGGGCCAGGAAGGCGTCGCGGCTGCCGACCGGGTCGAGGCCCCCGGTGACGAAGGCCGCGGTGCCGAAGCGGCCGTTGCGCTGACGGGTGATGGCGTGCTTGTCGCGGATCACCGCCGGCGTGACCCGGGCCGCGTCGGCGTAGACGTGGGCGCGCATCATCCGGCCGATGATCGGCGGGCTGATGTTGATCCGGTAGAGCGCCTCGCCGAGGACCGGGGCCTCCACGGCCCGGCGGATGCGCGGGAACCAGTGCGCCCGGCCCGGCATCGCGGTGGGCAGCGGTCCCCGCCAGGTCGGGGCCACCAGGACCAGCCGCTCGAAGGCCCGCGGGTGGCGCCGCGCCGCCGCGACCAGGTAGCCGGCGGCGTGGCCGGCCGCGACGCCGAGGGCGTAGGGGCCGGGCGCGGCGGCCAGCAGGGCGTCCAGGAAGGCGTGGAAGGTCGCCGGGGCGAGGGGGACCCGCGCCCGCGGCCGGGCGCCGAAGCCCGGCCAGTCGGGGACGTGGCAGCGGTACTGCGTCCCCAGCAGGCCGGCGAGGCCGCGCATCTCGGCCCGCGCCGAGATGGTCGACAGGGCCGGGAGCAGGAGCGCGTCCGGCCCCGCCCCGATCCGGTCGCAGGGGGTCGGCACCGTCCGGCCCGCCACCGTGAGGGTCAGCTCCGACGTCTCCATCGCGCTCCCGCCAGCTTCCGGATGTTCAGGTGCGCAGCAGCTCGTTGATGGCGGTCTTGGACCGCGTGCCGGCATCGACGCGCTTGACGATCACCGCGCAGTAGAGGCCCGGGCCCGGCGTGCCGTCCGGCAGCGCCTTGCCGGGCATCGTGCCCGAGACGACCACCGAGTAGGGCGGCACCCGGCCGTACATGACCTCGCCGGTGGTCCGGTCGACGATCTTGGTGGAGGCGCCGATATAGACGCCCATGGACAGGACGCTGCCCTGGCCGACGATGACGCCCTCCGCCACCTCGGCGCGGGCGCCGATGAAGCAGTCGTCCTCGATGATCACCGGGTTCGCCTGCAGCGGCTCCAGAACGCCCGCGATGCCGGCACCGCCCGAGATGTGGCAGTTCTTCCCCACCTGCGCGCAGGAGCCGATCGTCACCCAGGTGTCGACCATCGTGCCCTCGCCGACATGCGCGCCGAGATTGACGAAGCTCGGCATCAGCACGGCGCCGGGGGCGATGTAGGAGCCCCGGCGGACGAAGCAGCCCGGGACGGCGCGCAGGCCCGCGGCGCGGAACTCGGCCTCGCCCCAGCCGGCGAATTTCGACGCGACCTTGTCCCACCAGGGCGCGCCGCCGGGGCCGCCCTCGATCGTCGCCATGTCGTTGAGGCGGAAGGAGAGCAGCACCGCCTTCTTCAGCCATTGGTTCACCACCCAGTCGCGGTTGCCGGACTTCTCGGCGACGCGGGCCTTGCCCGAATCGAGCAGCTCCAGGGCCGCCTCGACCGCCTCGCGCACCGCGCCCCGGGTCGCGGTCGACACGTTGGCGCGGTCTTCCCAGGCGGCTTCGATGGTCTGGGCGAGATCGGAATGGGCGAGATCGGAATGGGGCTTGCCGGCCTGGGACATGGAACGGATCAGAACTCTTGCGGCGGGAGCCCGTGCTTACAAGCGGCCACCGGAGCTGTCACCTGAGGAGATGCCGTCGATGATCTCGAGCAGTTCGCGCACCTGATCGAGATCGGTCACCAGATCGGCGAGGTCGTCCGCCAGGGTGTCGTGGACGGCCTGCGCGGCGGCGGGAAACTCCTCCAGCACGCGGCGCATCAGCATCGGGGTGATCCGCATCACCGCGGCGCTCCCCTCGGCCCGGGCCTCGGTCGGGCGCGTCCCGCGCACGAACAGGGCGAGCTGGCCGATCAGGGCCGAGCGCCCGGCCCGCACCGGCTCGGCCCCCGCGAGCCGGGGCTCCAGCCGGATCGTGCCCGCCATGACCACGAAGCCGCCATCGGCCGGGTCGCCGCGGGCGAAGAGCAGGTCGCCGTCGGCGAGGTCGCGCCGCTCCGCCGCGAAGGTCAGCAGGCGCAGGGCGTCCCGGTCGAGGAAGCCGAACAGCGGCGCGGCCGCGAGGATCGCGATATCGTCGTCGAGCCCCAAGAACGCCTCACCACCCTGCGCATACGCGAACCCGCCGGATCGCCTACACGTAAAGCTTCAATTCGTCAGGGCAGCAACTTGTATCCGCCACCCTCGGTCACGAGGATCGCGGCGGTGGCGGGGTTCGGCTCGATCTTCTGGCGCAGCCGGTAGATATGCGTCTCCAGCGTGTGCGTGGTCACCTGGGCGTTGTAGCCCCAGACCTCGGCCAGCAGGGTGTCGCGGTTCACCACGGCCCGGCCCGCCCGGTAGAGGAAGCGCAGGATCGCGGTCTCCTTCTCGGTGAGCTTCAGCTTGGAGCCGCGCTCGCCGACGAGGAGCTTGGCCCCCGGGCGGAACGTGTAGGGGCCGATCTGGAAGACCGCGTCCTCGGAGGCCTCGTGGCTGCGCAGGTGGGCGCGGATCCGGGCCAGAAGGATGCCGAACTTGAACGGCTTGGTGACGTAGTCGTTGGCGCCGGCCTCCAGGCCCTCGACGTGGTCCGCCTCGGAATCCTGGGCCGTCAGCATGATCACCGGGCCGCGGAAGCCGCCGGCGCGCATCCGGCGCACGGCCTCGCGCCCGTCGAGGTCGGGCAGGCCGACATCCATCACGGCGAGGTCGATCCGCTCCGCGGCGACCCGCCGGATCGCGTCCGCGGCGTTGGCCTCGGTGAAGACCGTGAATTCGTCGCAGAGATCGAGCTGCTCGGTCAGGGTGTCGCGCAGGATCGCGTCGTCGTCGCAGATCAGCAGGCGGTAGGCGTTCGGCATCGTCCGGGCCCCAGTGCGTGCTGCGGGAGGGGCGAGGGGCGGCCTGCCGGGTGCAGCATGCGATGATGTCAGATCGCGGCAGGATCGCGCGACGACCCTACCCAGGCTTGTGTTTCCGCATCCTTTCGCCGCCGTGACAAGCGCGCCGGCGAACGGGCTGCGGGAACGGGGCACGCCGCTCCGGGATCAGGTCGTCGGTCCCCGCGGCGAGGCGGAGGGCTGGCGCGCTCCCGAATCCCGGCTCGGCGGCCCGGGTTCGGCCGAGAGATAGGGCGCCGTTTGTGGCCGGAAGTTGCCTTGCGCGCAATTTTTCACCGGTTCGAAGTACGGATCCCGGGCATAAGGCCCGCGGGACCGGACGGATTCGGGAGGACGGACATGCGGCGGCCGAGCGGGGGACCCATCCGCCTGACCTTGGGAGAGATCCGCGTGCGCGCCCTCGTCGGGGACCGGCGGCGCGGGCAGCTGCTCGTCGGTCGGGCGGTGTTTCCCTGCGCCCTCGGGGCGGGCGGCATCGTTTGCGACAAGCGCGAGGGCGACGGCGGCTCGCCGCGCGGGCGGTTCCGCTTGCGCGGCGGCGCCTACCGGCCCGATCATCTCGCGATCCGGCCGCGCACGCTGCTGCCCCTGCGGGCGACCCGCCCCGCCGACGGTTGGTGCGACGAGAGCCGGGACCGCCGCTACAATCGGCCGATCCGCTTGCCGGCCCCGGGGGTCAGCGCCGAATCGATGTGGCGGGACGACGGGCTCTACGACGTGGTGATCGACCTCGACTACAACCGTGCCCCGATCCGGAAGGGGCGGGGCTCGGCGATCTTCCTGCACATCGCCCGGGACGGCTACCGCCCCACCGAGGGCTGCGTCGCCCTGGCCCGGGCCGACCTGCTGCGCCTGCTCCGCCGCCTCGGGCCGCGGACGCACCTGCGGATCGGCTGAGGCGCGCGTCCGGCTCAGGCCTTCCGGGTCCGGGCCCCGAAGATCGCGGTCCCGACCCGGACATGGGTGGCGCCGAGCTGGATCGCCGCCGGGAAGTCGGCGCTCATGCCCATGGAGAGGATCGGCAGGTTGTGCGCCTTCGCCAGCCGGGCCAGCAGGGCGAAGTGGGCCGAGGGCGGGTCCTCGGCCGGGGGGATGCACATCAGGCCCTGGATCGCCAGCCCGTGGGTCTCCCGGCACTCCGACAGGAGGGTGGCGAGCTGGTCCGGGAGCACGCCGCCCTTCTGCGGCTCCGCGCCGGTGTTGACCTGGATCAGCAGCTTCGGGGTCCGGCCGGACCGCTCGATCTCCTTGGCCAGCGCCGCCGCGAGCGACAGCCGGTCGAGGGAGTGGATCACGTCGAACAGGGCCACCGCCTCCCGGGCCTTGTTGGATTGCAGCGGCCCGACGAGGTGCAGCTCCACGTCCGGGAACCGGGCCCGGAGACCCGGCCACTTCGCCACGGATTCCTGGACGTAGTTCTCGCCGAAGACCCGATGGCCGGCCTTGAGCGCGGGCAGGATCCCCTCGGCCGGCACGGTCTTGGAGACCGCGACGAGCTGGATCTCGGCGGGATCGCGCTCCGAATCCTCGGCGGCGCGGGCGATCGCCGCCCGCACCTCGGCGAGACCGGCGGCGACGTCGGCCTGGCCGACGGGGAGCTTGTCGGTCCGCTGGCCCATCCCGTCCGTCGCGGGCGGGTTCGGGTCGGTGATCGCGTCGTCCATAGCGGGCCGTCCTATCGCTGCCGGACGCCGAACCAGGCGCCCCACGGTACACAACACCTCGGCGGCACCTTCCCGGCGACCCAGCTGTCCAGCTCAGACCCCTCATCCCGAGGTGCCGGAGCGCAGCGGAGGTCGCGAAGGGGCGCTCCAGCCGGCCGCTGCGATCCCTGGAGCCCTCCTTCGAGGCCCGCCGACGCGGGCACCGCGGGATGCGGGGAGGGATGGAATCAGCCCAGGGCCGGCCGCTCCCGTGTACCGTCTCTGCTGCGGAAGGACCTATGCGTTCGCGCGTCCCGCGCAAGTCCGAATCGCGCGCCGCGTTGACCGGCTGCGGCGCAGATATGCTATCGCGGCGCGACCGTGCCGTGGTCATCCTTCGGAATGACCGACGAGCCCCTGACCCAGCCGGATCCATGACCGCCAGCACCGCCCCCCAGCCCGTCGAGCGCTACAACGCCAAGGATGCCGAGCCGCGCTGGCAGGAGGCCTGGGCCGAGAAGCGGCTGTTCGAGACCGACAATTCCGATCCCCGCCCGAAATACTACGTGCTCGAGATGTTCCCCTACCCGTCGGGGCGCATCCACATGGGCCACGTCCGCAACTACGCGATGGGCGACGTGGTCGCCCGCTACAAGCGCGCCCGCGGCTTCAACGTCCTGCACCCGATGGGCTGGGACGCCTTCGGCCTGCCGGCCGAGAACGCCGCCATGGAGCGCAAGGTCAACCCGCGGGACTGGACCTACGCCAACATCGCGTCGATGCGCGACCAGCTGAAGGCCATGGGGCTGTCGCTCGACTGGAGCCGGGAGATCGCGACCTGCGATCCCGACTACTACAAGCACCAGCAGCGCATGTTCCTGGACTTCCTGGAGAAGGGCCTCGTCACCCGCCGCACCGCCAAGGTGAACTGGGACCCGGTGGACCACACGGTGCTGGCCAACGAGCAGGTGATCGACGGGCGCGGCTGGCGCTCCGGCGCCCTGGTGGAGCAGCGCGAGCTCACCCAGTGGTTCTTCAAGATCACCGACTTCGCCGAGGACCTGCTGACGGCTCTCGACGGGCTGGACCGCTGGCCTGAGAAGGTCCGGCTGATGCAGAAGAACTGGATCGGCCGCTCGGAAGGCCTGGAGGTCCAGTTCGGCCTCGCCCGGCCGGTCGCCGGCGAGCCCGACACGGTGACCGTCTACACGACCCGGCCCGACACCCTGTTCGGCGCCAAGTTCCTGGCGATCGCGGCCGACCATCCCCTGGCGGCCGCTCTGGCCGAGGGCAGGCCGGAGCTGCAGACCTTCATCGAGGAGTGCCGCCGCACCGGCACCGCCCAGGCCGCGATCGACACCGCCGAGAAGCACGGTTTCGACACCGGCCTCACCGTGCGCCATCCTCTGGACCCGTCCTGGGAGCTGCCGGTCTACGTGGCGAACTTCGTGCTGATGGAGTACGGCACCGGCGCGGTGTTCGGCTGCCCGGCGCACGACCAGCGCGACCTCGACTTCGCCAACAAGTACGGGCTCGGCAACACGCCGGTGGTCTGCCCGGAAGGGCAGGACCCGGCGACGTTCGTGATCACCGACACCGCCTATGTCGAGGACGGGCGGATGATCAACTCGCGCTTCCTGGACGGGATGGGCACGGGCGAGGCGTTCGAGGCCGTGGCCCGGCGGCTGGAAGGGGCGGGGGTCGCCAGGCGCAAGGTCCAGTTCCGCCTGCGCGACTGGGGCGTGTCCCGGCAGCGCTACTGGGGCTGCCCGATCCCGATCATCCACTGCGAGTCCTGCGGCCCGGTCCCGGTGCCGGTGGCCGACCTGCCGGTGAAGCTCCCCGAGGAGGTCTCCTTCGACCAGCCCGGCAACCCGCTGGAGCGGGACGCCGCGTGGCGGAACGTGGCCTGCCCGCATTGCGGCGCGCCGGCCCGGCGCGAGACCGACACGATGGACACGTTCGTCGATTCGTCCTGGTACTACGCCCGCTTCACCGCGCCCTGGCTGGCGGACGCCCCCACCGACCGGGCCGTGGTCGATCGCTGGCTGGCCGTGGACCAGTATATCGGCGGCATCGAGCACGCGATCCTGCACCTGCTCTACGCCCGGTTCTTCATGCGGGCGATGCGCGAGACCGGCTGGGCCGGCGTCGCCGAGCCGTTCGCCGGCCTGTTCACGCAGGGCATGGTGGTCCACGAGACCTACAAGGACGCGGCCGGCGCCTGGGTGCCCCCGGCCGAGATCCGCTTCGCCACCGAGGAGGGCGAGCGCCGCGCGTTTCACGTGAAAACTCAGGCGCCGATCGCGATCGGCCCGATCGAGAAGATGTCGAAGTCGAAGAAGAACGTGGTCGACCCCGACGACATCATCGCGAGCTACGGGGCCGACACGGCGCGCTGGTTCATGCTGTCCGACTCGCCGCCGGAGCGCGACGTGATCTGGACCGAGGAGGGCGTGCAGGGTGCGGCCCGGTTCGTCCAGAAGGTCTGGCGCCTGGTGAACGCCGCCGGGCAGGCGAAAGGCGACGGCGCCGCGGATCTCGCTCTGCGCAAGGCCGCCCACCGGGCGCTCGCCTCCGTGCAGGACGATATCGAGCGCCTGCGCTTCAACCGCTGCGTCGCCCACATCTACACCCTGGCCAACGCCCTGGAGGACGGCCTGCGCGGCCCGGTCTCGCCGGCCGCCGCCAAGGAGGCCGCCGGGATCCTGGTCCAGCTCATCGCCCCGATGATGCCGCACCTCGCCGAGGAGTGCTGGTCCGTCCTCGGCCGCGGCGGCCTCGTCGCCCAGGCGCCGTGGCCCGAGACCGAGGCCGCGCTGCTGGTCGAGGACGAGATGACCCTGCCGGTCCAGATCAACGGCAAGAAGCGAGCGGACGTCACCGTGCCGCGCGACGCCGACGCCAAGGCCGTCGAGGCCGCGACCCTGGCGCTGGAGGCCGTCCAGAAGGTGCTGGAGGGCAAGGCACCGCGGAAGGTGATCGTCGTGCCGGGGCGGATCGTGAACCTGGTGGTGTGATCCGACATCCGCCCGGTCGCTCCGCTCCTGCCGTCTTCGCGAGCGGAGCGAAGCGATCCGGGGTCGCGTGACGGTCACAGGGAGGTCGCGCCGGCCTGGATCACTTCGCCTCGCGCGTGATGACGGAGCGGGTGAGCCCTGCCGGAGGATCTCACCCCGACCCGGTATCGAATCCTCACCCCCGGTGAAGGCACCGTGACCGCTGGCCGGTTCGACGATCCGGCTCGCCTCTCACGGCGCGGCCAGATCCGGATCCTGTCCGCTGGCTTCCAGGCCGCGCCGCACCAGCCCGTCGCGCTTCGCCCGCGCGACGAAATCCGCGAGATAGGCGGCTCCCGCCGGGTGCCCGACCGGCAGTCCCATCGCCTGCGGGATCTCCATGAAGTGCCCCGGCAGCAGCCGCACCTCCGGGTGCGCCGCCGCGTAGGCGGCGAGGGGCTGGTGCACCCCGGCCGCGACGTCGAGCCCGTCGCGGGCGAAGGCCGTGACCGCCTCGGCCGAGGTCGGGGCCCGCACCAGGGTGGCGCGCGTCAGGGCCCGGCTCAGGAACAGGTCGTAGGCGCTCCCGCGCCCCACCGAGACGCGCACGCCGTCGCGGTCCACCGCCTCCGGGGATCGGATCGGCGAGGCGGCCGGCACGAGGTAGCTGCCGGCGATCAGCACGTAGGGCTCCGTGAAGGCGATCCCCTCGGCCCGCTTCGGGTCGATCGCCAGGAAGCAGATGTCCCAGGTCCCGGAGCCCGCCGAGCCCGAGACCGCGCCCGCCCCCGGGAAGGTCACGAACGCCACCGGCACGCCGAGCCGGGCCGCCAGCGCCCGCGCGAGATCGACCGAAACCCCTGCCGGGCCGTCGGCGCCGCCCTGGGCCAGGACCGGGTTGCCGAGGTTGATCGCCGCACGGAGCGTGCCGGTAGGGGCGAGGTCGTGCAGGACCGTCGGATCGGGCGTCATCGGTCTCGGCTCCGCGTGCGCGGCGGTGGGGAGGAGCCGGAGGAGCGGGAGGAGGAGGGCTGCGCGGATCCGCATGACGCTCGTCCCGCCCTCAGGCGCGCCGCGACGGCCCGGTCGACGGGGAGGCGCCGTCCCGGGCGGGACGGCGGCGCCGGCGGGCCAGCATGTTGAGGCCCTCGACGCCGGCCGAGAAGGCCATCGCGGTGTAGATGTAGCCCTTCGGCACGTGGGCGCCGAACCCCTCGGCGATCAGCGTCATGCCGATCATGATCAGGAAGCCGAGGGCCAGCATCACCACGGTGGGGTTCCGGGCGATGAAGGCCGAGAGCGGCTCGGCGGCGACCAGCATCACCACCACGGCGACCACCACCGCCACCATCATCACCGGCACGTGCTCGGTCATGCCGACCGCCGTGATGATCGAGTCGATCGAGAAGACGAGGTCGAGCAGCAGGATCTGGCCGATCGCCGCGCCGAAGCCGATCGTGCCTCCGGTCGCCCCCGCGGTCTCTGGCTCCGGATCCACCGTGTGGTGGATCTCCTTGGTGGCCTTCCAGAGCAGGAACAGGCCGCCCCCGATCAGGATCAGGTCGCGCCAGGAGAAGGCCTGGTCGAACACCGCGAAGACCGGCTCGGTCAGGTGGACGATGAACGCCACGGTGCCGAGCAGCCCCAGGCGCAGGATCAGCGCGAGCCCGATCCCGATGCGCCGCGCCCGGGTCTGCTGCTCGGCCGGCAGCTTGTTGGTCAGGATCGAGATGAAGATCAGGTTGTCGACACCGAGCACCACCTCCATCACCACCAGGGTGGCGAGCGCGGCCCAGACGGCGGGCTGGCTGGCGAGCTGGATCAGGTCGGTCACAGGCGGGGCGCCTCGCTGGTCGGGAACAGGCGGTTGCCCAGGGCGGTGAGGTCGAAGGGGGTGGGACCGCGCACCGGTTCGGGGGCCAGGACCTGCAGGATCTTCGGGAAGACCTTGAAGTGGGCGGGCGTGTGCGTGGTCAGCTCGCCGTCGGTGTTCACCGGCCGCGGCTTGCGGGTCGAGAGCCGGATCTCCCGCGTGTGGAACGCCCGCACGTCGCCCGCCCGCCCCTGCGTGCCCCGCCGCAGGGCGGGCAGCAGCGCGAGGAGACGCCACCAGTGATTGATCTCCAGGCTGTAGAAATCGAGCTTGCCGTCGTCGACCGCGGCACTCTCCTCCACGGTCATGCCACCGCCGTAGTGGCGGCCGTTGCCCACCGAGACCTGGATGGTGGTGACCTTCTCGACCACCCCGTCGTGCTCGATCGTCACCGTGAAGGGCCGGACCCGGCGCAGCACCCGCACCGCCGCCACCGCGTAGCCGAGCACGCCCCAGGTCTTCTTCGATTCGGCGGTCAGCTCGCCGGCGAGCTCCGCCGAGAAGCCGATGCTCGCCACGTTGAAGTAGTAGTGGCCGTTGACCCAGCCGAGATCCACCGGCCGCGCCTGCGCGGTCGGGATGAAGCGGGCCGCCGCCAGGGGGTCGAGCGGCAGGTTGAGGGAGCGGGCGAGGTCGTTGGCCGTGCCGAGCGGCAGGATCGCGAAGGGCAGACCGCTGTCCACTAGGGCGGGCGCGGCGTAGTTCATGGTGCCGTCGCCGCCGCCGAGGATCACGAGGTCGACCGCGCCGACCCGGTCACGGATCACGTCGCGGCAATCGGCCTCCGGCGGCGGCTCCTCCGGCTCGATGCCGCCCGCCCGCAAGATTCCCCGCACCTCGTCCAGATCCAGGGCGCCGTTGCGCGCCTTGGCGTTGCAGAGCAGCAGGGCCCGACGCCTTTGCGTGCTCATCGCGTGCCCCCGGGAAGCGGGCCGGGGGGCGACTCGGTCTCAGGTCGGGACAAGGGATCCTCGGGGCACGGCAGGGAGCGGGCGGTCTGGAACGCGGTATCGGAACCCGGAAGCGGCCAGAGGCCAAGACTGTCCCCGACTTGGTACCCAAACGCACGAACGCAACCCCATCATCCCCGCAATCCCGGGCTGGCCGACGTCGCAGAGTTCGGCAGGATGTGGGCGCGCCCGAGCCCTTCGTGGAACCCCTCACCCACGCGGGCGCGTTCTCCATGATGCCCGCCCCGGCCGCCAGGAAGGCACCGATGTCCGCCACACGTCCCGTCCGTCCCCAGGTTCTCGCCCTCGGCGCGCTCCTGCCGTTCGCCCTCGCGGGCGGTGCCGCCGCCCAGAGCGCCTGGGTGGACCCGCCGCCCCGGGCCGCCGCACCGGCGCAGGGTCCGGCGCGGACTGCGGGGACGGAAGCGGCGAAGGCGCCGGCGACGGCCGTCGATCCGCGGGGGCAGGACGCGGTCGCCGCCCGCGCGAAGGCGCAGCCCGATGGCGCGCGCGCCGCCGAACCGGTCCGGCAGGCCGCCAGACCCGAGCCGGGCGAGGATGCCCTGCCGAAGGCGGCGGCGACGCGCGCGCCGGGCCCGAAGCGGGCGGCCGCCCTGGAGCGCCCGCCGGTCCGGGAGCCCCTGCACCACGCCGCGCGCCACCCGCACCGGCTCGCCGAGACGCCGGCCGCGGTCACCCCGGCGCCGGGTGCGCCGGCGGAGCGCGCCGCCGCCGCCCGGGCGCTGACGACGCGCTACCTCGCCACCGTCTCGGGCTCGAGCGACACCATGGTCGGCGCCGCGACCCAGTACTACGCGACCCGCGTGCGCTTCTACGGGCGGCCGATCACCACGGCGGCCCTCGTCGCCGAGAAGCGCAGCTTCGTCCAGCGCTGGCCCGAGCGGCGCTACGAGCCGCGGGCGATGCGCGCCGCCTGCGACGCCGAGACCTGCACGATCCGCGCGCTCGTGGATTTCCGGACCGCCAATCCGGGCCGGGGCGCCGTCTCCAGCGGCGAGGCCGAACTGGTTCTGGAGGTGGGCTTCGCCGGCACGCGGCCTTACATCCTCGGCGAGACCGGCCGCGTCCTGCGGCGGAGCATTCAGGCCGGAACCCTGGCCGCGTCGCCCGGCAAGGCGTAAGAGCCCCGCATCGCGGTCCGCCGCCCCGCGGCGGGCACGGGCTTGCGGGGGGACTCGCGGAAGGGCGTGCAGGGAAGCGGGCTGGGGGCGTGTCGTGGGATCGGTCCCGGTGGTCGGGCGTTCCGTGAGGCGCCCGCGGGCGGGCTTCGTCAGGAGGTGCGGTCGGGCCTCCTTCGCGCCGCGCGTCGGTGATGCCGGGATCGGGTGAATGACGTCTTCAACGGTGGTGGAGAAACAGGAGGCGGAGCCGGCCCGGCCGGTCCTCGACAGTCCCGGCCGCCTCGCCCTGCGCGAGACGATCCGGGCCGAGATCGCGCGCGCGCGTCCGCGCCCCGTCGCGGTCCGGACCCTCGAGTTGCTGGCCGAGGCCGCCTGCGCCCCCGACGAGGCCGGAACCGGCCTCCGCGTCCTCGACCGCCAGGGGGCCGTGCGGCGGCGGGACGACACGTCCGAGCCGATGACCCTCGCGGACCTGATCGCGGAGCTGCGCGCGCGCCATCCCGCCCTGTTCCTGCCGCCGGAGCCCGAGCCCGAACCGGCCCCGCGGACCGCCGAGGAGGCCCGCGATTCGTCCCTGCTGAGCGGCGCCTACGAGATGAAGGCCGCGACCGCCCGCTTCGTCGGGACCCAGTCCGAGCGGGCGCGCTCCCTGGCGGAGCGCTCCTCCGAGCAGGGCCGCGCGCTCGCGCAGAACGCCGCCGGCCGCTTCGCCAGCCTGCGGACGAACCTGCGCGGCCGCTTCGCCCGCCCGGCGGGCGCGGCCGCCGACGCGGAGGCCGCGCCCGCCCCGGCCGCGGATCCGACCGCCGCCTGGAACAGCGGCCCGGGACGGTTCGGAGAGACGCTGCGCGGCGGCCTCGGCCACCTGCGCGACCGGCTCGGCCTCGGGGGAGACGGGGCCGACGACGGCGCGCGCCGGCAGCGCCGCCTGCTCCTGGGCGCCGTCGCCGGCACGCTGGTGGCGGTCCTCGCCGCGGGGGTCGTGCTGGACCGCTCCGCGCCCGAACCCGGGCGTCCCGCCGCCCCGACCGGCTCCCGCACGGAGGCGCCGAGCACCCCCGCGCCGAACGCACGGCCCGCGAACCCGCCCGCCTCGGCCCCCGACACGGTGACGCCGCCCCCCGAGACCGGCGGCGAGTCCGAGCCCGACGCGCCGCTGCCGCCGAACGCCGTGACCGGACAGGCCCAGGTGATCGACACCGCGACCCTCAAGGTCGGCGGCAAGGTCGTGCACCTGTTCGGCGTCGAGTGGGTGCGGGGCGGCCAGGCGGAGGAACTGGCCCGGTACATCGGCAACCGGCCGGTGACCTGCCAGCCGGCCCCCGGCAGCGCCAACATGAACTGCCTCGTCGACGGGCGCGACCTCTCCGAGGTGGTGCTGTTCAACGGCGGCGGTCGCGCCTCTCCGGAGGCGAGCCCCGAGCTGGTCGCGGCCGAGGACCACGCCCGGAGCGAGCGGCTCGGCGTCTGGAAGCGCTAGCCTGATGCCGGCCGAACCGTTCGGCACGACGGCGGACGGCCGATCGGTCAGCCGCCACACCCTGAGCCGGGGCAGCCTGCGCGTCGCCGTCATCGAGTACGGTGCGGCCGTCACGGCGATCGAGGTGCCCGACCGCGCCGGCCATCCGGCCAACGTCGTGCTCGGCCTCGGCACCCTGGCGGGCTACGAGACCGTGAGCCCGAGCTTCGGCGCGATCGTCGGCCGCTACGCGAACCGCATCGCGGGCGGGCGCTTCAGCCTCGACGGGCACGGCTACCGATTGCCGGTGAACGAGGCCCCCAACACCCTCCACGGGGGCCCGGAGAATTTCGGCCGGCGCCTGTGGCGGGCGGAGTTCTCCGACGCGGCGCGCCTCGTCCTGGTCCGCCGCTCGCCGGACGGGGAGGAGGGGTTTCCCGGCAACCTCGACGTCCGCGTCACCTACAGCCTGCCCGAGGACGGCGTGCTGCGCGTCGACTACGCCGCGGTGACCGACCGGCCCACGATCCTGAACCTCACGAATCACAGCTACTTCAACCTCGCCGGCGAGGGGACGGGCAGCGTCCTCGGCCACCTCGTGCAGGTCGAGGCGGACGCCTTCGCGCCGACCGACGCGACCCAGATCCCCACCGGCGCGCTCCTGCCGGTCGCCGGGACGCCGTTCGACTTCCGCACGCCGCGGGCCCTGGAGGCGCGGATCCGCGCCGGAGACCCGCAGCTCACCTACGCCAAGGGCTACGACCACACCTTCGCGCTGCGCGGGGCCGCCGGGACGCTGCGGCCGGCCGCCAGCTGCGTCGATCCCGGAAGCGGGCGGCGGCTCGACGTCTGGACCACGCAGCCGGCGCTGCAGCTCTACAGCGGCAACAACCTCGACGGGCGGCTGATCGGTCCGTCCGGGCGGATCTACCGCTCGGGCGACGGCGTCTGCTTCGAGACCCAGGGCTTTCCGGACGCGCCGAACCAGCCGGGCTTCCCGTCCGCGGTCCTGCGGCCGGGCGAGACCTTCGCGGCCGCCACGGAGTTCCGGTTCTCGGTCGTGTGACGGCCGCACCGCGCGGGCCTTCCGGGGGCGCGGCGTCGCCACCGGCGGAGGGCCGGACCGGTCGTCCCCGCGCGCTCAGGCCGCCGCGCGGTCGACCGCCCGCGGCGCCGGGATCGCGGCGGCCGGCGCGGCGGGATCGGGGCGCCACGCCTCGCCGAGCGCCAGGAGGGCGGCCTTCACGGCGTCGAGCCGCGACGGCTCGCCCTCGGCCATGCCCTCGGCGGCGGCGACCTCCTTCAGGTACTCGTCCCAGGCCCAGCGCCGCAGGATCTCGCGCTTGCAGCTCGGCAGCAGCCGGGGATGATCGCGCACCGCGGCCGGGGCGTCGAACACCGCGGCCGGGTTGAGCAGGGCGCGCTCCAGGTCGGGCAGGCCCGCGGGCGGCGCCCGGGAGACCCGGTGCGCGCCCCAGACCCGCAGGGTCCCCGCCCGGCGGCCGTCGGGCGGGTCCGGCTCGATCCGGTAGGCGAGGCCCTGGCGCTCGGCGTAGGCCACCGCCCGCGCCCGCGTCGGGAACGTCAGCACCACCTCCGCGGCGAGGGTGTCGCGCCCGCCGGTCCAGCCCATCAGCGGCTCCCGCTCCGGCGGCGTCTCCCGCTCGAAGGTGAGAAGCCACGTCCCGGCCCGGGCGCGCCCCGCCGTGTCGACGGAGCGCCCGCGCCGGCGGATCAGCGCCCGGCGACCGGCGAGCCACGGCGCGCCGGCCGGGCCGGGCGGGCTGTTGTGTCCGATTCCGATCGTCCCATCCTGCATGGTTGCCTCCCGAAAGGGGCGCGCTCAGCCGCCGAAGAGGCCGAGCCGCGCCGCCGCTTGCACGCCGAAGCTCGCCGCGAAGGACAGCAGGGCCGCGTCCCAGGCGGTCAGGTGCGGGGCGTTGGCCGGCGGACCGGCCTGCGTGAGCGCCCGGCCGAGCCACGCGAAGCCCGACAGGCTCAGCAGGGCGGCCAGCACCCAGGGCAGGGCGGGGGCCGGGCAGGGCGCCGCCAGGGCGACGCACAGGGCGGCGGACAGGATCCAGCGGCCCAGCACGGTCCCGTCGGTGGTCCGCACCTGCCCTCCGCGCCGGCCGCGCCGCGACCGGGACAGGCCCCTGTGCCCGCCCCGCAGGTCGAAGGTTGCCATCGCGCGCCTCCCCGGCTCAGTTCAGCAGGGGCTCCGGTCCGGTCGGACCGCGCCGCCAGCGGCGGATGAACGCCGCCGGGTCGGGCGGCCTGCGCGGCGCCGGGGCTGCGGGCGGTGCCGAGCCCGCGTCGAGCGTCTGGAGCGCCTCCAGGACCGCGCTCAGCGGCACGGGCTCGGCCCGGCAGCCCGGCAGGCAGCGCAGCGTCGGGCAGGAATCGACCGCGCGGGCGTCCGAGGCCCAGGAGGCCAGGATCGCCCGCTTCTCGGCCCGCGACAGGCCGGGATAGCGCAGCACCTCGCGCGGATGCCGGAAGACGTCGCCCGGCGCCACGAAGGCCTCGAACGGCTCGACCGCCTGCGGCCTCAGGCTGGCGGCCGCCACCGGACCCAGGCGCGCGATCTCGGGTTGGACGTGGTTCGTATCGATCGGCTGCATGCGACCCTCCTCATCGTGAGCAAAGGCTGGAACGGCCGTCGGTCCCGGTCGGGGCCGCCGGCCGTCGCGTCATGCGTTCGTGTCCGCGGCCGCGGGGGCGGCCGCCGCCAGGACAGGCCCAGGACCGGCTCAGTGCTTGGCGACCGGCGCGCCCGCGCCGTTGATGGCGATGCGCCGGCGGCGCTCCGGCGCCTCGGCGGCGCGCGGCAGCGTCACGGTGAGGACGCCGTTGCGGAACGTCGCCTCGGCCTTATCCTCCTCCACCGGCACGGGCAGGGCGATCGACCGCTCGAAGCGGCCGTAGCTGCGCTCGGAATAGCCGCGGTCCTTGTCGGTGGTCTCCGCGCGCTTCTCGCCTTTCAGAGTCAGGACTCCGTCCGCGATGAGCAGTTCGACGTCCTTCTCGTCGAGCCCGGGAAGCTCGGCGGAGACGCGCAGCGCGCCGTCCGCCTCCGCCAGCTCGACCTGGGGCCAACCGAAGCCGCGGTCCGCGAGGCTCGGCACGCTGCCGAACCCGCCGAACACGTCGTCGAACAGGCGGTTCATCTCCCGGTGCAGCGTCAGGAAGGGGCTGGCCGACCCCTGCGCGAGGGCGGTCGGCGCCGGGGTGCTGGTGCGGTTCCAGGGAATCAGATCTCTCACGCTCATGGTCCTCGCTCCATCGAATGCGGTGCAGTCGTGGGAACGGGCCCGCGGGTCCGCGGACCCGTGAGGGATGTCATCCGTGTCGATAAGGGGGTGGCCGGGCGCGCGGCCCGGGACACCGGATCAGGCTGCCGATCAGGCTGCCGATCAGGCTGCCTTGGCCTCGCGGGTGATCTGCGCCGGGGCGTTGTCCTGGCCGGACGCGGCCGTCGTGCCGCCGATGGCGATGCGGCGGGGCTTCAGCGCCTCCGGCACCTCGCGCTTCAGCGCGACGGTGAGCAGGCCGTTCTCCAGGGACGCGCCCACGACCTTCACGTGCTCGGCCAGATTGAAGGTCTGGCGGAAGGTGCGGGCCGCGATGCCGCGGTAGAGGTAGTGCTTCTCACCCTCCTGGGCGGCCTTCTGACCCGAGACGAGGAGCGTGGTGTCCTGCTGGGTCAGCTCGATCTCGTCGGGCGTGAAGCCCGCGACCGCCATGGTGATGCGGTACTGGTCCTCGGCCACCTTCTCGATGTTGTAGGGCGGCCAGGCGGTCGACGGCTCGACGCGGTCGGCCTGGTTAAGCAGCTCGAACAGACGGTCGAACCCGATGGACGACCGGAACAGGGGCGAAACGTCGTACGTCCTCATAACCACATCCTCCGACGAGCAACGTGACTACAAGCAGCGCCGGACACCGTGTCCGGCGCCCTCAGAGCGAGCCCGTTTCCAGGCCTCGCACGCGCGTAACGTGCGGGTGAGCGGCCGGTTCCGCGCCGGGCGAGATTTTTTCGGGTCGGGCAGGCGTGGTCGAATACCGCGACCCGCCCCGTGCGGCCTCTCCCCTGAGCTGCGGGCTGCACAGGCCCGCGGTCCCGGCCGGCACGCGCGTCAGGTCGAGAGAGCGTGGCCCCGCCCTCGCCGGGGCGAGGGGCGCTCCGTCACAGACAGCGCCTCGAACCTGCCCAGGCGGCAGGGGAGGGGGGCGCCGCGGACGCGACAGGCCCCGCTCTCAGCCGACCGCCTCCTCCACGAGGATCTCGCGCTTGCCGGCGTGGTTGGCCGGGCCGACGATGCCCTCGATCTCCATCCGCTCCATGATGGAGGCGGCGCGGTTGTAGCCGATCTGCAGGCGGCGCTGGATGTAGCTCGTCGACGCCTTCTGGTCGCGCAGCACCACCTGCACGGCCTGGTCGTAGAGGTCGCCGCCGGCCTCGCCGAAGGAGCCCTGGTCGAACACCGCGCCGTCGAGTTCGAGCTCCGCGGCGCCGGCCTTGCCCTTCCCGCCGCGCTCGCCGCCCTTCTCGGACGCGCCCTCCTCGTCGTCGGCGGTGACGGCGTCGAGGTAGCTGGGGCGGCCCTGGCGCTTGAGGTGGGCGACCACGCTCTCGACCTCGCTGTCCGAGCAGAACGGCCCGTGCACGCGCGTCGTGCGCCCGCCGCCGGCCATGAACAGCATGTCGCCCTGGCCCAGAAGCTGCTCGGCGCCCATCTCGCCCAGGATCGTGCGGCTGTCGATCTTGCTCGTCACCTGGAAGCTGATCCGGGTCGGGAAGTTCGCCTTGATCGTGCCGGTGATCACGTCCACCGACGGCCGCTGCGTGGCCATGATCAGGTGGATGCCCGCCGCCCGCGCCATCTGCGCCAGACGCTGGATCGCCCCCTCGATGTCCTTGCCGGCCACCATCATCAGGTCGGCCATCTCGTCGACCACGATCACGATGTACGGCAGCGGCGCCAGGTCCATCGCCTCGTCCTCGTACACGGCCTCGCCGGTGTGGCGGTCGAAGCCGGTCTGGACGGTCCGGGTCAGCACCTCGCCGCGCGCCGCCGCCTCGGCGACCCGGGCGTTGTAGCCGTCGATGTTGCGCACCGCGATCTTGGCCATCTTCTTGTAGCGCTCCTCCATCTCGCGCACGGCCCACTTGAGGGCGATCACCGCCTTCTTGGGGTCGGTGACCACGGGGGAGAGCAGGTGCGGGATGCCGTCGTAGACCGACAGCTCCAGCATCTTCGGGTCGACCATGATCAGGCGGCACTCCTCCGGCTTGAGCCGGTAGAGCAGGCTGAGGATCATGGTGTTGATCGCCACCGACTTGCCCGAGCCGGTGGTGCCGGCCACCAGCAGGTGCGGCATGCGCGCGAGGTCGGCGATGATCGGCTCGCCGCCGATGTTCTTGCCGAGGCACAAAGCCAGCTTGTGCTTGCTCTCGGCGAAGTCCGTCGAGGCCAGGAGTTCGCGCAGGTACACCGTCTCGCGCTTGGCGTTCGGCAGCTCGATGCCGATGGCGTTCCGGCCGGGCACGACCGCGACGCGGGCCGAGACCGCCGACATCGACCGGGCGATGTCGTCGGCGAGCGCGATCACGCGGCTGGACTTGGTGCCGGGGGCGGGCTCGAGCTCGTAGAGGGTGACGACCGGGCCCGGCCGCACCGCCAGGATGTCGCCGCGCACGCCGAAATCGCCGAGCGTCGCCTCCAGCAGCGTGGCGTTCTGCTCCAGGGCATCGGCCGAGATCAGGCTCGCCTGGGACGGGCCGCGGGGGGCCGCCAGCAGGTCGAGGGCGGGCAGGGCGTAATCCTCGGGGCGGACCGGGGGCGCGGGGGCGCGCCGGGCCGGCACGGGCGCGGCGGGCGGCGGGGCGACCCGGGACGCGGTCGGTTCGCCCCGCGGCGGGACCGGGCGCTGCGGCGCCTCGAACGTGTCCGGATCGTCCTCCGCGTCGTCCCGCGGCGGCGCGGCGCGGCGGGCCGGCGCCGCGGTGGCGTCCTCGGAGGCGTCGAAGACGGGCTCGCGCCGGCTCGCGCCGGCCTGCCGGCCCTCGGGCAGGTGGTCGGCCCAGGGGAGATCGGCGTCCGTGAAGGCGCGGCGGGCCGCGAGGGCGGGCGACGCGCCGTCGATCGGCTCGGCCCGGCCCGCGCGCCACGCGGCGATCCGCTCGGCCGCGGCGCCGCGCAGGCCCATCAGCCCCTGCGCCAGGGCGCCGACACCGACGAGGCCGAGGCTCGGCTCGTCGGAATCCTCGCGCTCGTCCCGGCCCGAATCCCGGCCCCGCGCCGGCGCGCGCCGGACGGGGTAGGGGTCGTCGTGCAGGGGTTCCTCCTCGACGGCGCCGAATCGGCAGGCGCCGGTCAGGCTGAGGATCGCCACCGCGGCGTAGCCGAAGCCGACGAGGTGGGCCGCCGCCGACGAGACCGCGCCGACGATCACCCGCGCCATCGACAGCAGGCCGTCGCCGGCCACGCCGCCGAGGCCGGTGGGCAGCGGCCAGCGGGTCGTCGGCGGGAGCGCGCTCGCCACCGCGCTGGCGGCGCAGAAGCCGATGATCCAGAGCGCGATGCGCAGGCCGCCCTCGGGCAGGTCGCGCTCCCGCATCAGCCGGATGCCCCAGAGGACCGGCGGCAGCACGAAGGCCAGGGAGCCCAGGCCCAGGATCTGCATGGCGAGATCGGCCACGACGGCGCCCGGCTGGCCGAGGACGTTGTGGGCGGCGTGGTCGGTGGCGTGGTTCAGGCTCGGGTCGTCGATCGACCACGTGGCCAGCGCCACGGTCAGGGCGACCGCGCCGGTGAACAGCACGAAGCCGCCGAGCTCCGTCAGGCGCTTGCCCAGGAACGGGCGAACGCTGTCGACGAAAGTCTCGTAGGGCGATGCGGGACGGCGAAGCGAGCGCATGCGGGACCGGACGCGAAACGGGAACTTACCCCCGAGGCTAGGCACGAGCGCCTTAACGACCCGCTAAGGTTGAGGAAGGCTGACCGGCCGCCGGGCGGGGCATCCCCAGGCCGTCGTGCCGGCGCCCGGGAGGATGCAAAAGCCGCCCCGCTGTGGCACAGGAGCGGCCATGAATATCGACGGCCAGCCCTACCGCACGATCTTCCCGGACCCCGACGGCGTCAGCGTCCAGGTGATCGACCAGACCCGCCTGCCCTTCGCGTTCGAGTTGAGGCGCCTCGCCACGCTGGAGGACGCCGCGGTGGCGATCCGCACGATGATCGTGCGGGGCGCGCCCCTGATCGGCGTCACGGCCGCCTACGGGCTGGCGCTCGCCATGCGGGCCGACGCCTCCCACGACGGCATCGACCGGGCGGTGGCGACGCTCGCGGCGACCCGCCCGACCGCGATCAACCTGCGCTGGGCGCTGGACCGGGTCTCCGCCAACCTGCGCCAGACCGCGCCGGACGAGCGCTTCGCCCGCGCCTTCGCGGAGGCCGGCCGCATCGCCGAGGAGGACGTGGCGAGCTGCCGCGCGATCGGCGCCCACGGCGGCCAGATCATCGCCGACCTCCACACGGCCCGGGGCGGCGACCGGCCGATCACCGTGCTGACCCACTGCAATGCCGGCTGGCTGGCCACGGTGGACTGGGGCACGGCGCTCGCGCCGGTCTACGCCGCCCACGAGCGGGGCGTGCCGGTCCACGTCCTGGTCGACGAGACCCGGCCGCGCAGCCAGGGCGCCGCGCTCACGGCCTTCGAGCTGAACGGCCACGGCGTGCCGCACACGGTCATCGCCGACAATGCCGGCGGCCACCTGATGCAGCACGGCGACGTCGACCTCTGCATCGTCGGCTCGGACCGGACCACGGCGAGCGGCGACGTCTGCAACAAGATCGGCACCTACCTGAAGGCGCTGGCGGCCCACGACAACGGCGTGCCGTTCTACGCCGCCCTGCCGTTCTCGACCATCGACTGGACGCTCGACGACGGGGTGAAGGAGATCCCGATCGAGGAGCGCGACGGGCGCGAGGTCACCCACATGACCGGCCGGCTGCCCGACGGCGGCTTCGCCACGATCGAGGTCGTCTCCCCCGGCAGCCCGGTGGCCAACCCCGCCTTCGACGTGACGCCGTCGCGCCTCGTGACCGGGATCATCACCGAGCGCGGCATCTGCGACGCGAGCCGCGAGGGCCTGTACGGGCTCTACCCGGAGCGCCGGAACGCGGCGTGAGGGCGGAGTTCCGGGCGGCCGCGGCCGCCCGGCGCAGTATCCGGGGCGTCCCGAACGCGGTGTGACCGAAAAGGCAGCCTCGGGGGCAATTCGCGCCCCGTATCCACGCCGATGCTTCCCCGGATCGACGGTGTTCGGCACAACGGATGCTGGACCGCCGCGGGGAAGAACACGTCTCGACGGCGGACGGACTGATCATCCCAGTCCGATCTCGATGCCTTCGAGGTGGCCGCGATGGCGAGATTTCATTTCGTCGAGGATTACGAGGCGTACGTACGCCAATTGACGCGCGACTTGCCCCTGGACGAGGCGATGAGCGTGGCGGTGGGCGGCGACTACGACCGGATCGGCGCGATCGAGTGCGAGATCCTCCACCATTTCGGGCTCCGGGACGGCCAGTCGGTGGTCGATTTCGGCTGCGGCTCCGGGCGCCTGGCGGTTCACCTCGCCCGCACCGGCACCGTCGCGTATCTCGGCCTCGACGTCGTCCAGGAGCTGCTGGACTACGCCAAGCGCCGCTGTCCCAAGGATTACCGCTTCGCCAGGAACACGGCGCTGTCGCTGCCGGTCGCCGACGGCAGCGTCGACCTCGTCTCGGCCTTCAGCGTGTTCACGCATCTCCTGCACACGGAGTGCTACATCTACCTGGAGGAGATGCACCGCGCCCTCAGGCCCGGCGGCCGCGTCGTGGCCTCGTTCCTCGAGTTCAGCATGGCCTCGCACTGGGGCGTCTTCACCAAGACGGTCGGCGAGCAGCGCACCAGCACGGTGCCGCACCTCAACACGTTCATCGAGCGCAGCGTCTGGCAGACCTGGGCGGACCATATCGGCTTCGACAGCGTGACGTTCCTCGACGGAACGGCGGCGCCGTGGCCGTCGGGCGCGCATCTGGGCCAGTCCCTCGCGGTGCTCGGCAAGGCGCCGGCCTGACGGCCCGGCCCGCTCAGGGCTCCCAGCGGTGGAAGACCGCGCTGTCGAAGGCGAAGACCGCCTCGCCGCGCTGGTTCACCCCGGTGTTGCGCGCGAAGGCCAGGCCCCAGCCGGGCCGTGACGCCGAGGCGCGCTTGTCGGTGAGCTTGGCGCTGAAGCGCACCGTGTCGCCCGCGTAGACGGGCTTCAGCCAGCGCAGGTTCTTGAACCCGGGGGAGGGCCCCGCCTCCGGCACCGGCCCGCGGCTGGCCGTGTAGGCGGCGTCCCGGGCGCGGGTCGTGAGCATCCGGTTCATGTAGGCGGCGGTCGTGTGCCAGCCGGAGGCGCAGAGGCCGCCGAAATGGCTGCGCCTGGCCGCGTCGTGGTCGAGGTGGAAGGCCTGCGGATCGTAGGCCCGCGCAAAGGCCACGATCGCCTCGGCGGTGAACGGGTAGGCGCCCAGGTCGCGCACGGCCCCGATCTCGGCATCCCGCAGGAACGGCAGGATCTCGGCATCCTCCGGCTCGGCGACCGGCCCCGGCACGCCGGTCTCCACCGGCCGCGGGGGCAGGGGGTCGGTGCCGCGGCGGGCGAGCATGAAGGTGAAGCGCTGGGTCAGCACCGTCTCAGCCCGCTGGTTGCCGAGGGCGAGCTCGGCGGTCACGAAGCCGAGGCCGGGCTTCGTGGCCGAGTCGCGCAGGCCCGCGACCCGGAAGGTCAGCGTCAGGGCGTCGCCGGGCAGGACCGGCGCGAGCCAGCGCAGCTCGTCGATGCCCGGCGCGCCGAGCGACGAGCCGCCCCGGAACGGCCCCTGCTGGAGCAGCCGCATGCCCAGGGCCGCCGTGTGCCAGCCCGAGCCGATCAGCCGGCCCGCGAAGGTCGTCTCCGCCGCCGCCTCGTCGAGGTGGAACGGCTGGAAGTCGAAATCCTTCGCGAAGCCCACGATGTCGTCGCGGGTCACCGTCAGCGGCTCCCCGACGATCACGTCGCCGACGGAGAAGTCTTCGAGGGCGGGATCGGGCATGGCGGGCTCGTCTCGTTGATCAGCGGGGCGGGGATGAAGCGCGCGCACCGTGCCGACAGCACCGGCCTCAGTTGGCGAAGCGGAAGTGCAGCACGTCGCCGTCCTGCACCACGTAATCCTTGCCCTCCAGCCGGAGCTTGCCGGCGTCCCGGGCCCCGGCCTCGCCGTTGAGGGTCGTGTAATCCTTGAACGCGATCGTCTCGGCGCGGATGAAGCCCTTCTCGAAATCCGAGTGGATCACCCCGGCCGCCCCGGGGGCGCGGGTGCCCTTGGTGATCGTCCAGGCGCGGGCCTCCTTGGGGCCGACCGTGAAGTAGGTGACGAGGCCGAGCAGGTCGTAGCCGGCGCGGATCACCCGGTTCAGGCCCGGCTCGGTGAGCCCCACCGCCTCCAGGAACTCGGCCTGGTCGGCCTCCGGCATCACGGCGATCTCGCTCTCGATCTTGGCCGAGACCACCACCGCCACGGCGCCCTCCGCCCTGGCGCGGGCGAAGACCGCGTCCGAGTAGGCGTTGCCCTTGTCGGCGTCGCCCTCGTCGACGTTGCAGACGTAGAGGACGGGCTTGGCGGTCATCAGGCCGAGCTGCTGGAACAGCCTCTCCTCGTCGGGCTTGCGCTCCACGAGGCGGGCGGGCTTGCCGTCGCGCAGGAGCGGCAGGGCGCGGTTGACGAGGTCGAGGGTCTCCTTGGCCTCCTTGTCGGCGCCCTTGGCCTTCTTCTCCAGCGACTGGGCGCGGCGCTCCAGGCTGTCGAGGTCGGCGAGCATCAGCTCGGTCTCGATGGTCTCGATATCGGCGGCCGGATCGACCTTGCCCTCCACGTGGGTGACGTCGCCGTCCGTGAAGCAGCGGACCACGTGGGCGATCGCGTCGACCTCGCGGATATTGGCCAGGAACTGGTTGCCCAGGCCCTCGCCCTTGGAGGCGCCGCGGACGAGGCCGGCGATGTCCACGAAGGTCAGCCGCGTCGGGATGATCTCCTTCGAGGACGCGATCCGGGCGAGGTCAGTCAGCCGCGGATCCGGCACCGCCACCTCGCCGACATTCGGCTCGATGGTGCAGAACGGGTAGTTCGCCGCCTGGGCGGCCGCCGTCTGCGTCAGCGCGTTGAAGAGGGTCGACTTGCCGACGTTCGGCAGGCCGACGATGCCGCATTTGAAGCCCATGGGTCAGTTCCGTCGCAGCGCGTCGTCGGGCGACGCGCGGAATGGGTTGATGAGAATCGGGTCCGCGAACACGCCGCGCGCCCTGTCCTCGGTCGAGCACGCGCGGCACCGACGCGCCGGGCCGCGGCCGCCGGGAGGCAATCGAACCGCCGACAGCCGGGCGCGACGCGCACCGCCTTCATCGGACCCTCTCGCCCGCCCCGATATCCCGTCCCCGTGTGGGCGTGTCAATTTCTGGCGCCCAGCGTCTTCACGTCGTCCCAGCCGCGGCCGGCCATGGCGAGGTGGACCTTGTTCTGGAAGCTCGCGTCCTCGCCGGCGGCGAGCAGGGCGGCGTGGTCGGCCACCGCCCGGCAGAGATCCTCGACCCAGGGCAGCTCGGCCTTGCCGAAATCGTTGAGCACGTAGGCATGGACCAGCGCCTTGTCGCCGGGATGACCGATGCCGAGCCGCACCCTCCGGTAGTCGTTGCCGCACTGCGCGGTGATCGAGCGCAGGCCGTTATGGCCGGCATTGCCGCCGCCGCGCTTCACCCGGAGCTTGGCGGGGGCGAGGTCGAGCTCGTCGTGCAGCACGATCACGTCGGCCAGCGGGATCTTGTAGAAGCGCTGCGCCTCCGAGACCGCGCGGCCGGACTCGTTCATGAAGGTCGAGGGCTTCAGCAGGATCGCCCGCTCGGTGCCCAGCACCACCTCGGCGGCCTCGCCCTGGAAGCGGTGGCGGAACGGGCTCGCCCGGTGCTGGCGGGCGATCGCTTCGACGGCGAGGAAGCCGATATTGTGGCGGTTGCCCGCGTAGCGCGCGCCCGGGTTTCCGAGGCCGACGATCAGCCGCATGGTCTGCATCCCTTTCAGGCCGCGGTCTGTGCCACGCTTCGGCGCGGGACGCATCCCCGGCCGGGCCGGTCTCCGGCCTCCCGGCCCGCGCCGCGTCTCCCCGTGCGCCAGCGCACGGCGGCGCGCGAACCCGGGGCAGAGTATCCCCGTTGAGAGGTCACATTCGGCCAAGCAAAGCCGGAGCGATCAAGACCGCCGCCCAGCGCATCGCGACGACGATCTTCCTCACTCGACACGGTTGACCGGATGACTTCCCGTCGAAGTCATACGAAGACACTAGGAGATCACCATGACCGTCCGCATGCTCGCCGCCGCCGCCCTGGTCGCCGCGGTCGCCACGCCCGCCCTCGCGCAGGGCCTCGATTCGAAGCACTCGCCCTACCCGGCCTCGGCCTATTCGGGCTGGGTCGGCAACGCCCCCGCCCTGTACCGGAACGACGCCGGTCCCGCGCGGGCGGCCGCCTACCGCTACAGCGGCCCGCATGCCGGCGGCCCGGCCAACGCCCTGCCGCGGTTCTGACGGGAGACCGGGCCCGCGGGAACGCCGCGGGACCGGCCCTCGCGCGGGGCTCGGCAGGCCCGTCCGTCAGGACGGCAGGACCGGCTGGCCCGCGCGCGCGTCGGCCCCGCGCCCGGTTTCCGGCGCCCCGCCATCGCCCCCCGCCGCGGCCCGGATCTCCCCGGGGCGCAGGGTTCCGACCAGAAGATCGACCTGACTGACGAGGCGCACGAGCGATTGCCCGCGATCCAGCGCGGGCCGCTCGGGCACGGGCCTGTCGGCACCCAGGGCCGCCAGGGTCGCGCTGATCCAGGCCCGCCAAGGCTCCGCCTCGGGGGCGGCCGCCTCCGGGGCGTGCCGCAGGACGATGAGCCGGGCGCTGATCCGGCGCAGGGTCGCGTCGGCCACCAGGGCGGATTCCACCTCCGGGTGGCTGCCGGCCCGGGGCTGCTGCAGGGCGCGGGACAGCGCCGCTTCCAGATCGTTGAGGGCGAGGCCGGCCTCGCGGCTCTGCGCCGCGATCGCGGTCTCGCGGCCCTCGCCGGGCGGCGCGCGGAGCACCGCCTCGGCGAGGCCGGCCTGCGCCCTGAGCGCCCGGCGCAGTTCCTGCCGGACCTGATCGGGCTCCCAGATCGGCCAGAGCACCAGGCAGCTCGCCACCGCGATCACGCCGCCCAGCACCGTGAAGCCGCCCCGCATGGCGACGATCTCCCAGGAGCTGTGGCCGGGCTCCAGCAGTTCGACGAGCAGCACCACGAGGGGCGTCAGGCAGGTGACGAAGAAGCCGTAGGAGATCTGGCGCGCCGCGAAGCCGACGATGCTGAGCACCAGGATCAGCCCGGCCTCCGCCAGCGGGCTCGTGGCGTAGTAGGCGAGCACGGCGCCCACGAGGCCGCCCAGCACCGTGCCGCCGATCCGCTCCAGCGCCCGCTGCCACGTCGCCGCGTAGAAGGGCTGCATGGTGAGCACCACGGTCATCACCAGCCAGTGCGTGAAGGCGCCCGCGTAGGTCAGGGTCGCGGCGAGCGCCGGCGCCGCGACCGCGCTCGCCCGCAGGGCGTGCCGCAGGTTGGGCGAGGCCAGGGTGAAGTTCTGCGCCAGCGGCCCGACGTAGCGGGTCCAGCGGTCGAGGCTGCCGCCCTCCGTGATCGTGCCGCCGGGCCGGTAGCCGTCCGGCGTCGACAGCTTGGCGCCGATCCGCACGCGCCCGACGATCCGGTCGGCGAGGCGGGCCAGGGTCGGGTCCTCCGACAGGCCCTCGGCCACCCGGGCGATGGAGTGCTCCAGGCGGGCGAGGTCGAGGTTGACGTCGTCGCGGATCGCCCGGGCGATGGTCACCAGCAGGGGGCGCAGGCGCCGCAGGAACACCTTGGCGAGCGCCCGGCGGCGCGCGTCGGGGCGGCTGTCGATCAGTTCGCCCACGGCGATCAGGGCAGCGAAGATCTGCTCGGCGCTCTCCAGACGCAGCAGGGCCTGGGCGGTGCGGTCGGAGACGCGCTCGCGGGAGCGGGCGAGGTCGAGGATCATGGTCCGGGCGGTCTCGATGCTCGCCCGCACGCCGCGTCGGTGGCCCCGCGCGTGGCCGTCGAAGGCGGCCGTGTCGGGCTCCGGCAGGGCGACGAGCCGCTCGAGGTCGCCGCAGAGCCGGGCGAGGTTGTGCCAGACCTCCGCCACGGCCCGGTGGGCCGGGCGGTACGGGTGCAGCCGCCAGATGACCAGGGCCAGGAATGTCGCCCAGAGACCGCCGGCCGCGAACATCGCCGCGGTGACGGCCGCCTGCGCCCCGTCGAGCGGCCGGTCGAGGGCGATGCACAGCACCACCACGAGCACGTTGCCGGCCGACTGGGCCTGCACGCTCCAGACGCGCGCGTACGAGCAGGCGAAGATCAGCGCGCAGGCGACCGGGACGACCACCGGCAGGCCGAGGGGCTGGATCAGGCCGAGGCCGGCCCAGAGCAGGCCGCCGAGGAACGAGAAGGCGGTGAGGACGCGCAGGCGCGCGCGCATCGGGCCGCCGTTGTCGCAGAAGCAGGCGAGGTTGGCGGCGAGCGCCATGGTCAGCAGCGGCGACCACTGGATCCAGATGTTGAGGAGGATGACGACGCCGAACGCGAAGGCGGCGCGCACGCCCTCCACGAGCCGCACGTTCCGGAGATCGAGACCCGTGGGCAGGCGCCGCAGGTCGCCGCCGGGCCGGCTCAGGCTGCCCCGGCCGGCCGCGAGGCGGCGCCGCCGCAGACGTCCGGGGGGCGAGGCTGTGGGACTCGGCGCGGTCAAGCTCGGTCTCCCGACGGGGGCGCGGCGCCCCGGCATGAACCGCGCTCCGGCCTGACCGGATCCGCGGCAGCGCGCAACCCCGGCCCGCGGCCGGCGCGGGATCGCGGGGCGCGTGCAGCGCAGCGTTGCGCATCACCGCACATCGCCGCACATCGCCGCACGGCATCCTCAGCGAACCGCTCGCCCGAGGATAGTCGGATGCTGCCACGGCGGCCCGGAAACCCATCGCAGCTCCTTAGCCGGGAGAGGGCCCGGTCGAGAGCCGGCTCATTCCAGCTTGGCTTCCGCGGTATCTCCGACGTCGGTCATGCGCCGGACGCGGCGCGGGCAGCCCTGTTCCGCCAACCGCCCGTCCCGCGTTGCGCCCCTTCCCGGTCATGCAGGGCGTTGACGGCGGATCCCGAGAGCGAGATTTTCCGGCGGCACGCCCTCATCGGCGCAGGAGGGCGGCGCCGCCCGGATCTCCTCGCAGTGCAAACTCATCGAGATCCGTCGACAGTTCAGCCTTGAGTGCCTCGTAGAACATGGCTGCGGCCGGCGTCAGGGAGGTATTGCGGCGGCGCACCAGACTGATCGTGCGGTAGATCGCGGGCTCGGTCAGCAAGACCTCAACGAGATCGTCGCGCGGAGAAGCGCCCCCGAGGGCCGCCGGGAGAATCGCGGCGCCGATGCCGGCCGACACCAGCGCCAGGGCGGTCGGCGTGCTCTCGACCACGAACCGACCGCGCGGCGGCAAGTCCGCGGCTGCCAGTTGAGCCTCGACGCGCGCCCGGTTGCCGCTGGCGCCGCCGAGCGTCACGAGATCCGTACCGGATAACTCGGTCCACCGAAGCTCGCGCCGTCCGGCCAGCGGATGGCTGCGGTGGCAGATCAGCACGAACGGATCCCGCACGAGCCGATCCTCGAGGAGATCGGCATCGGCCTCCTGCTGGATGTGGATCCCGAAATCCGCCTCACCCTTGCGCACGGCTTCGGTGACCAGCGCGCCGGAGCGTTCGAGGATCTGCACCCGGTTCTGCGGATGATCGCGCGCGTAGGCCTGCAGAACCGCCGGCATCCGACGGAAGGCAATCGATTGGACGGTCGCGACGGTGACGTCGCCGACGCCCAGCCGAGAGGTCGTGCGCAAGCGCTCGATCCCCTGGGTGAAGTCGGCGATGAGCCGCGTGGCCAGCGGCAGGAACTCGCGGCCGACGGCGCTGAGGCGCACCGTCCGCGTGGTGCGGTCGAGGAGCATCGCGCCGAGAAAGCCCTCGAGCTTCTGGATCCGCCGGGTGAGCGCGGTCTGGGTCAAGCCGAGACTCTCGGACGCCCGGCGGTAGCTGCCGAGCTCCGCAATGAGAACGAAGGCCTGAACACCGTCGACGGGGAGTTTCATGCCGGAACGTCATGAATTGATGCGATCAATTCATTTTACTCGACCATGCCGCTGCGGGACAAGGCGCGGGGCGACGCCTGCCCGACACGATGCGACTCCGGCTGAACACGGGGCGATGCGGAGGAAACGATGACTGCGCGTGCCGCTGCCGGGTCCACGGTCGCGACCTCGACCCGCTCGATATCGACGCCGAAACCCTTCTGGACTCAGGCCATGGAGACGCGGGTCGGCATCGTCCCGCTGCCCGTCTATGTGCTGCTGCTGGCCCTCATCGCGGCCTTCGCCGTCAGGGGTAAGATCTCGGGCGAAGTGACGGTGATGATCGCCGTCCTGGTCGCGGGGGGCTTCACCTGCGCCGAGATCGGCCGGCGGATCCCGCTGCTGCGGGCGGTCGGCGGATC
This sequence comes from Methylobacterium sp. PvP105, assembly GCF_017876975.1. Taxonomy (NCBI): domain Bacteria; kingdom Pseudomonadati; phylum Pseudomonadota; class Alphaproteobacteria; order Hyphomicrobiales; family Methylobacteriaceae; genus Methylobacterium; species Methylobacterium sp. PvP105. The sequence continues at coordinate 5,678,004 of NZ_JAGIPA010000001.1, forward strand.
GTCCCTGGTGACGATCTTCCTGCCCTCGTTCCTCGTCGCCCACCAGCTCCTGCCGGCGCCGCTGGTGCAGTCGGTGACGACCTTCACCAAGTCGACGAACTTCATCTACCTGTTCATCACTGCCGTGGTGGTCGGCTCGATCCTGAGCATGGACCGTCGGGTGCTGATCCAGGGCTTCGCCAAGATCTTCGTGCCCCTGGCGCTGGGGTCGCTCGCCGGCCTCCTCATGGGCGGAAGTGTCGGCTGGCTCGTCGGCATCGGCTTCTGGCGGTCGATCCTCTACGTCGTGGTGCCCGTGATGGCCGGGGGCGTCGGCGAGGGCGCGATCCCGCTCTCGGTCGGCTACGCGGAGGCGCTGGGCGTCGACCACGGCGGGATGCTGGGGCAGATCCTGCCGCTGGTGTTCTTCGGGAACCTCGTCGCCATCGTCATCTGCGGCGCCCTGAACACGCTGGGCAAGCGCCGCCCCGACCTCACCGGCAACGGCCGGCTCCAGCCCGCCGCTGACGGAGACACGGATGCCGACCACGGTGCGGCTCACCGCAACACCTCCGGGATCGACGTCGCCACCGTCGCGGCCGGCGGCATCACCGGCATCGCCGTCTACGTCTTCGGCACGCTGATCCACGCGCTGATCGGATTACCCGCGCCGGTGGCGATGCTGTTCCTCGTCGTCCTCGCGAAGCTGCTGCGGGCGGTTCCGGCCTCGCTGGAAGAAGGCGCCCGCGTGGTGTTCCGCTTCTTCGTGGTGGCGGTGACCTATCCGCTGCTGTTCAGCACGGCGGTGGCGCTGACTCCCTGGCACGAGCTGGTCGAGGCGTTCCACCCGGCCAACCTCGTCACCATCGTGGCGACCGTGCTCGCGCTGACCGGCACCGGCTACGTCGTCGGGCGCTGGCTCGCCATGTACCCGATCGAGACCGCGATCGTGAACGCCTGCCACAGCGGCCTCGGCGGCACGGGCGACGTGATGATCCTGACCGCCGCCGAGCGGATGGAACTGATGCCCTTCGCCCAGGTCGCGACGCGGATCGGCGGGGCCCTCACCGTCACCGTGGCCATCGTCGCGATGGCGCATTTCAAGATCGCCTGACGGAGGCGCGCCGTGCTGATGCGCTCCAAGCTGTTCGTCCCGGCCTCCCGGCCCGAATTGTTCGCGAAGGCCGCCACCGGCCCCGCCGACGCCCTCTCCTTCGACCTGGAGGACGCCGTGCCGGAAGCCCGCAAGGACGAGGCGCGGGACACGCTCGCGACCTATCTGCGGGAAGCGCCGACCACCCTGCGCAAGGCGGTCGTGGTGCGGGTCAACGCCCCCGGCACCGGGCATTTCGCGCGCGACCTCGAGGCGGTGTCCCTGCCGCGCACGGATCTCATCAACCTGCCGATGGTCGAGGATCCGGCCGCCATCATCGAGGCGGCCGCGCGCCTCGACCGCCTCGATCCGACGGGTCGCATTCGCCTCCTCGTCAACATCGAGACCCCGAGAAGCCTCCGCCGGGCGGCTGACCTCGCCTGCGCCCATCCCCGCGTCGCCGGCCTGCAGATCGGCTACGCCGATCTGCTGGAGCCGTGCGGCATCGTCCGGCACGACGAAGCCGCCCTCGCTCAGATCCGCGTCGCCGTCCGGCTCGCCGCCGCCGAGGCCGGCCTGCCCGCCTATGACGGAGCCTTCGCGGCGGTGAGGGACCCCGAGGCCTTCCGCGCCGAGTGCGAGGCGGCCCGCCGCCACGGCTTCGCGGGCAAGACCTGCATCCACCCGTCCCAGGTCGACATCGCCAACGCCGCCTTCCTGCCGAGCCCGGACGCGGTGGCGTGGTCGCGCCGCATCCTGGCGGCGGCCGCCGAGGCCGAGGCGCGGGGTCTCGGCGCCATCCTCGTGGACGGGCGGATGATCGATCCGCCCTTCCTGGCCCGCGCCCGCGCCGTCGTGGCGCTGTCCGATCTCCACACCGCGACGGAAGTCCCATGACCGAGCGCGAACTGCACCGGCGCGCCTACCGACCCGAGGCCCGGGGTATCCTCGACGGGGTGCGCATCCTCGACCTCTCCCGGCTCTTCGCCGGCAACGTGCTGACGCAGATGCTCGGCGATTTCGGTGCCGAGGTGATCAAGGTCGAGCCCCCCGAGGGCGACACCCTGCGCGCCTGGAAGACCGAGGGCGTCGAGACCCACTGGAAGATCTACGCCCGCAACAAGAAGAGCCTGTGCCTGTCGCTGCGCGATCCCCGCGCCGTCGAGGTGCTCCGCGCGCTCGTGCCCTCCTGCCAGATGCTGATCGAAAGCTTCCGCCCCGGGGTGCTGGAAGCGATGGGCCTCGCGCCGGAGTCTCTGCACGCCCTCAATCCCGGATTGACGATCATCCGCATCTCCGGCTGGGGGCAGGACGGGCCCTACGCGCAGCGGCCCGGCTTCGGCACGGTCATCGAGGGCTTCTCGGGCTTCGCCGCCATGAACGGCTTCGCCGACCGCGAGCCCGTGCTGCCGCCGATGTACCTCGCGGACGGCGTCGCCGGACTCACCGGCGCCTCGGCCGCCATGATCGCCCTGCGCGAGGTCGAGGTGAACGGCGGCCGGGGGCAGGTGATCGATCTGCCGCTTCTGGATCCGCTCTTCGCGATCCTCAGCCCGCAGGCCGCCCATTACCGGCTCACCGGCAAGGGAAAGCCGCGGACCGGCTCGCGCTCGACGAACTCGGCGCCGCGCAACGCCTACCGGTGCAGCGACGGGCTCTATGTCGGCCTGTCGGGCTCGATCCAGAAGATGGCCGAGCGCCTGTTCCGGGCGATCGGGCGCCCCGACCTCGTGGACGATCCGCGCTTCCGCACCAACGCCGACCGGCTGCGCCACGTGGACGAGCTCGACGCGATCATCGGCGCCTTCATCGCGGAGCGGACGCAGGACGAGAACGTCGCGTTCTTCGAGGCCGCCGAGGTGACGATCGGCCCGATCAACGATGCGGCCAAGCTCGTCGCCGACCCGCACGTGGTCGAGCGCGAACTCATCGCCGACTATCCCGACCCCGACATGGGGCTCATCCCCATGCACGCCGTCGTGCCGCGGCTCCACGACCGGCCGGGCGCGATCCGCACGCCCGCGCCCACCCTCGGCCAGCACAACCGCGAGGTGCTGGGGCAGATCGGCATCGCGGGCGCGGCCTTTGACGACCTCGTCGCCGCGGGCGTGGTCCGCAGCGGCGACGCCCGCTGACGACAATGACAGGGAGGCTGGGAATGCCCACGCTGTCACGCCGCGGCTTCGTCGCGGCCGCCATGGCCGGCATGGCCGGCATGGCCGGCATGGCAACGTCCGACTGGGCGCGCGCGACCGACGGATCGGTGCCGAACTCGGCCGGGACCGAGCGGCCGCGCCATCGTGCGCCGGCCCGGGCCTGCGATTGCCACTTCCACATCATCGACGCGCGCTTCCCGCCGCCGGACACGCCCAAGCCCCCGGGCATGACCTTCGACGCGTATCGCCTGCTCCAGGCGCGTCTCGGCACGACCCGCGCCGTGCCGGTCCAGCCGAAGAATCACGGCACCGACCCGACCTGTCTGCTGGACGCCCTCGCGCGCTTCGGCGGGAACGGGCGCGGCATCGCCGTCCTGCGCCCGGACGTCACCGACGTCGAGCTGAAGCGCCTCGACGCCGGCTACGTCCGCGGCCTTCGCTTCAGCGTGTGGAATCCCAACGACACGGTGGCCCCCATCGCGACGATCGAGCCGCTCGCCAAGCGCATCGCCGATCTCGGCTGGCACGTGCAGTTGCACATGTCCGGGAACCAGATCCGGGAGAACGAGGCCCTGCTGAACAGGCTGCCATGCCCCATCGTATTCGACCACATGGGCCGCCTCGACCCGGCCAGGGGGCCCGACGATCCTGCCTTCGCGACCATCGCCGGACTGGTCGAGAAGGGCCGGGCCTGGGTGAAGCTCGCCGGCGCCTACCTCAACACCGAGGCCGGTCCGCCCGGCTATCCGGACGCGACGCGCACCGCTCAGGCCTTCGTGCGGCTCGCCCCCGAACGCCTCGTCTGGGGTAGCGACTGGCCGCACGTCACGGAGAAGCACAAGCCCGACGACGCGGTGCTGTTCGACCTGCTCTCCGACTGGGCCGGCAGCGCCGCTGCCCGCGACAGGATCCTCGTCGACAACCCGGCGACGCTCTACGGCTTCGCCTGAACGGGAGGGCGCGATGCGGATCCCGACCGACCCCTCCCGCCGTCAGGTGGCCGCGTGGCTGGCCGCGGCCGCATCCCTTGCCGCCGCACCGGCGAGGGCCGCCTCCGGTGACGGGCCGCCCCTCGCCGACCGGCTCGCGGCCTACGCCCACGCCCTGCGATTCGAGGATCTCGACACGGCCACGGTCGAGACCGCGAAGGTCCATCTGATCGACGCGCTGGGATGCGGGCTCGCCGCCCTCGATGCCGGCCCGGTGCGGATCTGTCGGGACATTGCGCTCAGCGACGGAGCGGGTGCCGCGACGGTGCTCGGCACGGACCGGCGGAGCAGCCCGGAACTCGCAGCCTTCGCCAACGGCGTCGCCATCCGCTACGCGGATTTCAACGACGTCTATGTCGGCCGCGAGCCCGGTCACCCCAGCGACGCCATCGCCGCCTGCCTCGCCGTCGCCGAGGCCGAGCGTGCGACCGGCCGCGAACTGATCGCTTCGATCGCCCTCGCCTACGAGATCAATTGCCGCCTGCTCGATGCCGCGGAAGTAACGGGGCGTGGCTGGGACCATCCGGTCTACTGCCTGCCTGCCTCCGCGCTGGCATCGGGCCGGCTGATGCGTCTCTCCCCGGAAGCCCTGACCCAGGCCGTCAATCTCGCGATCAACGGCCATATCGCCATGAACCAGACCCGCGTCCAGACGCTCTCGGACTGGAAGGGCGTGGCCGATGCCGAGGCGACCCGCGCAGGCGTGTTCGCCGCGCGCCTCGCCCGCGCCGGTCTCACGGGCCCGGCGCCGATCTTCGAAGGCCGCGCCGGATTCTTCAAGCAGGTCTCGGGCCCGTTCACCGTCGACGTGGCGACGTTCGGCGGTGAGGGGCGCCCCTTCCGGATCTCGCGATGCGGGATCAAGCCCTATCCGGCCCAGGTCTATTGCCTGACGGCGATCCCGGCGGCGATCGACGTCGTCACGGAAGCCGGTGGTGTCGACGCCGTTCAGAGCCTGCGCATCGACACGACCCATCTCGGCTACGTCACCGCCGGCCGCGACCGCGAGAAGTGGCGCCCGACGACGAAGGACACCGCCGATCACAGCCTGCCCTATATCACCGCGCGGGCGATGCTCGACGGAGCCATCACCAACGACAGCTACGCCCCCGACAGGCTGAGCGATCCGGCCCTGCTCGCCCTCATTGACCGGATCACCGTCGCCGAGGACCCTGCCCTCACGGCGATGCAGCCGAAAGCGGTGCCGAACCGACTGACCGCGACGCTGAGGGATGGGCGCGAGATCGTGAGGCAGGTCGACGACGTGCCGGGATTCGTGTCGAGGCCGATGACCCGCGACGACGTCGAACGCAAGTTTCGCATGAACGCGGGCAAGCGTCTCGATCCGCTCGAGGCGCGTCGCGTCCTCGACGCCTTCTGGACGATCGATGAACGACCCGACCTGTCCGGTCTGCTCGCGCTCCTGTCCTGAGCAACCCGCAGAAGCGCGTCCCTTCCGCTTTCGGCCGGATCGGCGGGCTGCTTCGAGCCCGTTCGGCCGCGTCACGCGACGTGGAGGATCGCTGAAGCAGACACGATCACCGCGGCTTGGGCCCGGATCTGCTCCTCCGTCTTCGCTCAGCCGAACCCGTACAGCGCCGCGGGATTATCGACCAGAACCCGCGCCCGCGCCCGGTCGTCGGGGACCCATTCGGCCAGGAGGTCGAGCAGCCGGGCGTCGTCGGGCAGGTGCTTCTCGCCCCGGTGCGGCCAGTCGCTGCCCCAGACCACGCGCTCCGGGGCCGCGGCCGCGAAGGACTTCGCCACCGCCGTCGCGTCGGCATAGGCGGGCGGTCCGCTCGCGGTGTTGAGGTAGGCCCCCGACAGCTTCATCCACGTCTGGCCGCCGTCGAGCAGCCGGCGCACCGCGGCGTAGGCGGGATGGCTCACGCCCTGGTCCGGCGGGAGCCGCGCCAGATGATCGATGACCAGGGGCGTCGGCAGGCGGCTCAGGACGGGTTCGAGCTCCACGATCGTGTCGCCGGTCGCGTAGATCTGGACGTGCCAGCCCAGCGGCGCGACCTTGCGGGCCATCGTCTCGAGACGCTCCGCGGTGGTCGGCCCCCAGGATTGCGGCGTGCCGAAGTTCACCCGGATGCCGACCGCGCCCCGGCCCGCCATCGTCCGAAGCTCGGCATCGGTGACGTCGCGATCGACCACGACCACCGCGCGGGCCGAGGGGCCGAACTGCGCCACGCCGTCGAGGGTCGGGCGGTTGTCGGTGCCGTAGGTCGAGGGCGTCACCACCACCACCCGGCTCGTCCCGAGGCGGGCCTGCACCTGGCGGTAGGCGGCGACGTCGCTGTCCAGCACCGGCTGGCCCTTCCAGTGGGGCGAGGCCGGATAGCGGGTCGACAGGATGTGGATGTGGCAGTCGCAGGCGTTCGGCGGAACGGCGATCGCCGGCGCCTCCGTCCCCGACGAGAACGGCGTGGCGTCCGCGGCGTCCGCCGGCCGGTCACGGAGGTCGGCGGCCGTGGCCAGGGCGAGCGCCGCGCCGCCCTGGAGGACGGTGCGCCGGGATCGGGTTTGGCTGAGCATAGGCGAGGCCTCTCTCGTCTCGGATCGGATCAGAAGCCGTAGAGCTTGGCCGGATTGGCCACGAGGATGCGGTTTCGCACCGCCTCGTCGGGGGCCCAGACCGCCAGCAGGTCGATGAGCACGGCATCGTCCGGCTTCGCGTCGGCCGCGGCGGTCGGATGCGGCCAGTCGCTGCCCCAGACGAGCCGTTCGGGGGCGAGCGCCACGTAGGCGCGGGCGAGGCGGCCGCGATCCGCGTAGGTCGGCGGCCCGACCTTCGAGAGGATGTAGGCACCGGTGAGCTTCACCCAGGCGCCGTTCTTGTCGATCAGGTCGGCGATGACCTTGAAACCCGGATGGTCCGGGCCGGCGGGTTCGGGCAGGTGGCCCATGTGGTCGAACACGACCGGGACCGGCAGGCCCTTCAGGGTGTCGGCCAGCTCCACGATCTTGTCGCCGTCGGAGACCAGCTGGATGTGCCAGCCGAGCTCGGCGATCTTCCGGGCAACCGGCACCATGTCGGTGATCGGCGCACCGCCCGGCAGGCGCGTCCCGAACCGGACGCCGCGGATGCCGGCCCCGTCGAGGCGCTTCAGCTCCTCGGGCGTGACCGCGGCGTCGAGCATCGCGATGCCCCGGGCGGTCGGCCCGAACGCCTTCACCGACTCGACGAGGAGGCTGTTGTCGACCCCGTAGGTCGAGGGCTGCACCACGACGTGCCGGGTGAGGCCGAGGCGCCGCATCAGGAGCTTGTAATCCGCGACGCTCGCATCCGGCGGCCGCAGGGTCGCACCGGGCGCGGCCGGGAAGCGCGCATCGTAGATGTGGTGGTGGCAGTCCGTGGCGCCCGGCGGCACGGTGAAGGTCGGCCGATCCGTGCCCGAGGACCAGGGGACGGTCTGCGCCGCTGCGGGCCGCAGGCCGGCGGCGCCGGCGGCGCCGGCCACGAGGGCCGCGATGTGCGCGCGGCGGGTCATCGAGGGGGTCATCCGTCCGGTCCGGTCAGTGATGCGAGAAGAGGGTCTGGCCGGGGGACGGCATCCGCGCCGTCAGGATGCTGCCGGTCTGGGATTCGGTGATGAACAGGGTCGCGCCGTCCGGGCCGCCGTAGGCGACGTTGGTGGTCGAGATCCCGGCGGGAGACTTCACCCGCAGCAGCGGCTCGGCGACCGGCGACAGCCGCCAGATCGAGCCGAACCCGGTATGGGCGACGATCAGGCAGCCCTCGGCATCGAGCGCGATGCCGTCCGGACCGCCGAGGCCGCCGTGCAGCTGCGCGAACACGCCGACCTTGGCGACGAGGCCGCTGGCGTTCAGGGGCACCCGCCAGATCTGCTGGGCGCGGGTCACGGCCACGAACAGGCTCCCCATGGCATCGTCGATGACGATGCCGTTCGGGCTCGGGATCGTGTCGACGAGGCAGGTCAGCTCGCCGGAGGGGCGCAGGCGGTAGACCCGGCCGGTCGGGTCCTGCAGCCCGGTCTGGCCCTGGTCGGTGAAGTAGAGGTCGCCGTTCCGCGCGAAGGTCAGGTCGTTGACCCCGCGAAAGCCCTCCGAGCCCGCCGTCTCCAGGAACGGCGTCACCGCCCCCGTATCGGGATCGAGGAGCATCAGGCCGCGCCTGTAGCAGGTGATGAAGATCCGCCCGTCGCGGTGGATCTTCAGGCCGTTCGGCCAGCCGTCGTACTCGGCCACGAGCTCCCATTCGCCGGCCGGGTCGATGCGGAAGATCCGGCCGAAGGGAATGTCGGTGACGTAGAGCCGGCCGGCCCGGTCGAAGACGGGGCCCTCCAGGAAGGAGTCGATGGCGTGCCCGCCCCGGTTGGCGTTCGCCCAGGCTGTCGGCCGGACCTTGCGGAAGCGGTCGGGCAGGCGCGTGAAGACCTCGGCCGTCACGGCCGGCGGGGGAGCGAAGAACGACATCGCGTGGCCTCGGTGTGGGTGCGGGAGCGGTGGATCAGGCTGGCAGCGCCGCCGTCCGGGCCTCGCGGGCATGGGCGCGGCTGATCAGGATCACGCAGATCGCGGCGGCGGCATCCAGCGCGGCGACGGGGAGCATCCCGAGGGCGAAGCTGCCGGTGGCGTCCTTCACGAGGCCGACCACGTTCACCATCAGGCCGCCGCCGATCAGATTGGCGATGGCGTTGATGCCGGCGAGCCCGGCCGCCAGCGTCCCCGGGGACAGCCACCCGGCGGAGAGCGCCCAGAACGGCCCCTTGAAGGAGTAGGCGCCGACGAGGGCGAAGGTCACGGCCATGACGGCCGTCGCGATGCCCGCGGTGAGGTTCAGATACGCGAGCCCGAAGGACGCGAGCAGCAGCGGGATCGCCGTGTGCCAGCGCCGCTCGCCCCGGCGGTCGGAGTGGCGGCCCCAGAGCACCATCAGCACCGTGGCGATGCCGTAGGGGATCGCGTTGACGAAGCCGGTCTGGAGGTTCGTCAGGCCGAAGGACTTGATCATCTGCGGCTGCCAGACCGACAGCACGCTCCCCGTCGCTGAGGCGCCGGAGCAGACCAGAGCCATCGTCAGGAAGTACTTGTTGCGGGCGAGCTGCCACAGGGAGATGTGGCCGATGGGCTTGCGCTTGCCCGCCTCGTCGTCGAGGCGCCCGACGAGCCAGGCGCGCTCGTCGTCCTTCAGCCAGCGCGCGTCGCGGGGGCGGTCGGTCAGGACGAACAGGCAGGCGATGCCGAGGCACACGGTCGGCAGGCCCTCCAGCACGAACAGCCACTGCCAGCCCTTGAGGCCGAGCAGGCCGTCGAGTTCGAGGAGCGTGACCGACAGGGGCGAGCCGAGGAAGGTCGCCAGCGGGATCGAGACCGTGAAGGTCGCCAGGATCCGCGCCCGGTAGGCGCTCGGCAGCCAGTAGGTCAGGTAGAGGATCGCGCCCGGGAAGAACCCGGCCTCCGCCGCGCCCAGGATGAAGCGCATCACGTAGAGGGAGTGGGGCCCGGTCACGAGGGCCATGCCGATGGTGACGAGGCCCCAGGTGATCATGATCCGGGCGATCCAGCGCCGCGCCCCGACCTTCTGCAGGGCGAGGTTGCTCGGGACTTCGACCAGGAAGTAGGACACGAAGAACAGGCTCGCCGCGAAGCCGAACATGGCCGGGGTGAGCCCGAGATCCTTGTTCATCTGCAGGGCGGCGAAGCCCACGTTCACCCGATCCAGCAACGCGAAGAAGTAGCAGAGCATCAGGAACGGCACGAGCCGGAGAATGACCCGGCGCATGGTCGCGGCCTCGAGCGGATGCTTGGCGTGTTCGGAGACGTTCACGTCCCAACCTCCCTTGTTGTCGAGATGCGGCTCGCGTGACGTCCCGCGCCCTTGAGCCCCGGTGGTGCGGTCCTGCCCGGAGGGGATCAGATCCCCTCGCAGCCCGCCTCCGCGAGGGCGCGCTCGACCCAGGAGCGGTCCACGGTGCCGGCCTGGATCGCCGCCATGGTCTTGGCCTCGCCCTGCTGCTTCTTGTCGGCGGCGGCGAAGACCGTCTCGGTCTGGTCGAACGGCACGCAGACGACGCCGTCGTCGTCGCCGACGATCAGGTCGCCGGGCTCGATCACCATGCCGTCGAGGGCGATGGTGGCGTTCACCTCGCCCGGCCCGTTCTTGTAGGGGCCGCGGTGGGTGATGCCGGCGGCGAAGACCGGGAACGCGTTCATGCGGATCCAGCCGTAATCGCGGACCGCGCCGTTCAGGACCACACCGGCCAGACCGATCTGCTGCGCGTGGGAGATCATGAGCTCGCCCATCAGCGCGTTCGTCAGGTCGCCGTCGCCGTCGACCACGAGGACGTCGCCGGGCTTCGCCCTGTTCAAGGCGGCATGGATCATCAGGTTGTCGCCGGGGCGCACCCGCACCGTCAGGGCGACGCCGCTGAGCACGCCGCCGGCGTGGAGCGGCCGGATCCGCGCGCCGCCGTGGCTCATCCGGTTCATGGAGTCGCTGATGTTGGCGACCGCGATGCCCTTGAACTTCTCGACGGTGGCGGGGTCGACCGTGCGGGTGCGCGGGTGGATCTTGAAACCGATGGCCATGGCTGTTCGTCCTGCGATGCGGGGAGGTGAGTGGGGCGTCAGGCGACGGGCTTCAGGCCGGCCTTGAGGATCATGGCGTCGAGGGCCTCCTGGTAGGTCCGGGGGACGACGCCCTTGAAGTGGTCCTTGAGGCCGAGGCTCGCCTTCCAGCGCAGGCGCTCGGCGACGGCGCGGGCCATGATCGGCTCGACGCCGGCATCGGCGACGGCGTCGGCCGACATCTCCAGTTCCTCGGCCCGGCGCTTGGCGTGGATCACCCCCGACGGGGTCAGGCTCTGGACCGTGTCCATCCACGGCCGGGCGAGGGTCTTGGAGGCCGAGGCGAGGACGATCTCGTCGATCCCGTACTGATGGGCGGCGAGCAGCATCTCGTCGGTCAGCGCCTCGATCCCCTTGATCAGGACCGAGCGGATGATCTTGATGCCCGAGGCGGTGCCGAGCACCGGGCCGGTGAACTCGATCTGCATCCCCCACGGCACGAGGAGGTCGCGCACCCGCTCGCCGGCCGGGCCGCTCGACAGCATCCGCATGGAATAGCCGTGCAGCGGCGTGCCCTCGATCGAGCCGTCGCCGAGGCGGGCGCCGGTCGCTTCGAGCTTGGCCGCGACACCCTGCTTGATCTTCGGCGTCGCCGAGGCGAAGTCGAGGAAGGTGTGGCGGCTCGCCAGCACCGGCGCGAAGGCGTCGGCGCTCTCCAGCGAGGCGGCCCCCGGCGTGACGCTGACGATCAGGTCGGCCGCCTCGGCGAGGTCCCCGTTCGAGCGGACGAGGGTGACGCCGGCGTCCCTGGCCCGCGCCTGGATGAGGTCCGCGTAGGGTCCGTCGAAGGCGTACTTGTCGTAGCAGGCGATCGACTCGAGGCCGGCACCGCGCAGGCCCGCGCCGAGCGTGCTGCCGATCTCGCCGTAGCCGACGAGGCCCAAACGGAATTGCGTGCGGTCTGCCATGCTGTGCTCCTGTCGGGCTATGCGGTGAGGGGGGTGGTCCGCCGGCAGGCCAGCGGGCCGGCGGCGAGGTGGTCGCGGAGGATCTCGACGGGGTGCGGCAGGCGCAGGCCGTCGACGAGCTTCACCTGCGAGCGGCACGAGTAGCCGTCCGCCAGGAGGCGGCCCGAGCGGCCCCTCCCGGCGACGTGACCGGCCCAGCTGAGGCCGTAGATCCGCTCCGACATCGCCCGGTGCTCGGCCTCGTGGCCGTAGGTCCCGGCCATGCCGCAGCAGCCGGAAGGCAGGACCGACAGGCGCAATCCCAGGGCGGCGAAAACCTCGGTCCAATCGGCGAGCGCCGGCTGCGCCGTCGCCCGCTCGGTGCAGTGGGGCAGCAGCCAGTAGGGCTCGGACCCGGAGGCCGGACGGGCCCGGTCGAGGCGGCCGGCGAGCCATTCCTGGACGAGGTGGACCCGCGGCAGGTCCCGCCCCGGCAGGGCCTGCCGGTACTCGGAGCGGTAGGTCAGCGTCATCGACGGGTCGAGGCCGACGAGGTCGACGCCCGTCGCGGCGAGCCGGCCGAGGTCGTCGGCGTTGGCCGCCGCCAGCCGCGCGAACCGGCCGAGGAAGCCGTGGACATGCAGCGGCTTGCCGTTCGGGCGATAGGGCGCGAGCCAGGGCCGCAGGCCGAGCCCGATCAGCAGGTCGAGGAGGGCGAGGAGGACGGGCGTGTCGTAGTGGCTGGTGAAGGCGTCCTGCACGACGATGACGCTCGTCAACCGCTCGGCCTCCGGGAGGCGGCCCAGGGTCCGCGCATCGGCCGGCGCCACGCCGCGGCGCTTCAGCTCCTCGTGCAGATCGAGCCCGGACAGCCGCGGGACGTGGACCAGGCCGACCACGCGCGCGAGCCCGAGGGACGTCGCCGCATTCGCGAGCCGGGGCGCCCGCGCCAGCTGCGGCACGGCGATCTCCAGGGCGGCGACGGCGTGGTGGCGCAGGGGCCGCAGGTAGCGGCCGTGATAGAGTTCGAGGAACTTCGCCCGGAAGGTCGGAACGTCGACCTTGATCGGGCACTGTCCCGTGCAGGACTTGCAGGCGAGGCAGCCCGCCATCGCCTCGTGGACCTCGTGGGAGAAGTCGTCGCGCCGCCGCAGGGTCGCGGCGAGGCGGGCCGGGAAGGCGCGCCAGCCCGGGCGGGCGCGCAGGCGCCGGGCTTCCTCCAGCGGGTCGCGGCCCTCGGCGGCGAGCCGACGCAGCCACTCGCGCATCAGCTGGGCGCGGCCCTTCGGCGAGTGGCGCCGCTCGCGGGTGCCCTTCCAGGACGGGCACATCGCCTCGTCCGGGTCCCAGCTGAAGCAGGCGCCGTTGCCGTTGCAGTGGAGCGCCTCGTCGTAGCCGGCCCGGACCTCCTCCGGGATCGCCCGGTCCCGCTGGCCCTTGGTCGGCACGCCGTCGACGGTCAGGAGCGCCGCGCCCTCGGGGGCGGCGATCTTGCCGGGGTTGAACTGGTTGCGCGGGTCGAAGGCGGCCTTCACCGCCTGCAGCACGGGGTAGAGCGGGCCGAAGAAGCGGGGCGAGAACTCGCTGCGCACGCCCTTGCCGTGCTCGCCCCAGAGCAGCCCGCCGTAGCGCCGCGTCAGGGCGACGACGTCCTCGGTGACGGCGCGGACCAGCGCCTCGGCGCCGGGCGCCTTCATGTCGATGGCCGGGCGGACGTGGAGCACGCCGGCATCGACGTGGCCGAACATGCCGTACTCGAGCCCGCGCCGGTCGAGGGCGTCGCGGAACGCCGCGATGTAGTCGGCGAGATGCTCCGGCGGGACGGCGGTGTCCTCGACGAAGGCGATGGGCCGCCGGTCGCCCTTGGTGTTGCCGAGCAGGCCGACCGCCTTCTTGCGCATCGCCCAGAGGCGGCCGACCTCCGCCTCGCCCCGGGCCACCGTGTAGCCGCGCCGGCCGTGGGCGGTCCCGGCCTCGTCCAGGGTCGCCGTGAGGCGGGCGAGCGCCGCCTCGACCGCCTCCGCGCCGTCGCCGACGAACTCGATCAGGTTGACGCCGCGGGCCCGCTCGCCGGCATCCTCCGGGAAGTAGGCGGCGACGCCCTCCCAGACGGGATCCTGCTGGGCGAGACCCAGCACCTTGGAATCGACCGTCTCGACCGAGGCCGCGCCGAAGGCCGCGAGGGTCCGCGCGTCGCGGAGGGCCGCGTCGAAGCTGTCGTAGCGGAGGTTCACGAGCGCGACGTGGCGCGGCAGCGGAAGGACGTTGAGCGTCGCCTCGGCGAGGAGGCCCAGCGTGCCCTCCGAACCGCACAGCACGGCGTTGAGGTCGAAGCGGCCGTCGGCGCGGCGCAGATGGGCGAGGTCGTAGCCGGTGAGGCAGCGGTTCAGCGGCGGGAAGGTCGTCTCGATCAGCGCCGCGTTCGCGCGCTGGAGCCTGTCGACCTCCCGGTGGATGGCGCCCGCGAGACCGGGCCGGCCCTGGGCGGCCTCCAGCCCGGCCGCGTCGAGGGGCTCGGAATGCCAGACGGTGCCGTCGGCGAGCACCGTGGTGAGGGCGCGCACGTGGTCGCGGGTCTTGCCGTAGAGGCAGGAGCCCTGACCACAGGCGTCGGTCGCGATCATCCCGCCGATGGTGGCGCGGTCGGAGGTCGAGAGCTCGGGGGCGAAGAACAGGCCGTGCTCGGCCAAGGCCGCGTTGAGCTGGTCCTTCACCACACCCGCCTCGACCCGCGCCGTGCGGCGCACCGGGTCGATGGCGAGGATGCGGTTCATGTGCCGCGACAGGTCGACCACGATCCCGTCCGTCAGGGACTGGCCGTTGGTCCCCGTCCCGCCGCCGCGGGGGGCGATCCGCACCGCCACGAACCGCTCCTCGGCGAGCAGGGTCGCGATGCGCACGAGGTCGTCGCGGTCCCGCGGGAACGCGATGGCCTGCGGCATGATCTGGTAGATCGAGTTGTCCGTGGCGAGCACGGTGCGGTCGGCCTCGGCCATCGTCAGGTCGCCCGCGAAGCCCCGCGCGCGCAGCTCGGCGCAGAAGGCCGCGGTCAGCGAGGTCACCGTCGGGCCGGAGGGGAGAGGCGGGATCATGGCGGTCACGCCGGGACCGCGACGGCGATTGTGTCCCGCCGGATCTGCCGCCCCAGGGCCAGCATCATCAGGGCGCCGAGGAGCAGGATCCCGCCGACCGCCAGCAGCGGCGCGGTGAATCCCCCGGACAGTTCGCGCATCACGCCGATCAGGTACGGGCCGGCGAAGCCGCCGAGATTGCCGATCGAGACGATCATCGCGATCCCGCCCGCCGCGGCGCGACCGGTGAGGAAGCCCGAGGGCACGGCCCAGAAGGTCGCCGTGTACGAGTTGATGCCCATCACCGCGACGCAGAGCGCCACGATGGTCAGGCCCGGTGTCGGGGTCAGGGTGCTCGCGGTCAGGCCGACGGCACCGAGAGCCAGGGACAGGGCCGGATAGATGGTGCGGTCACCGCCCCGGTCGGAGACGCGGCCCCACACCACCATCGCCACCGCGCCGCAGACATAGGGAATGGCGGCGACGACCCCGACCACCGAGCTCGCGAGCCCGAGCTGCTTGATCATCTGCGGCAGCCACAGGCCAACGCCGAGGGAGCCGATGATCGCGCAGAAATTGATCGCCGCCAGCGTCAGCACCCGCCAGTTCCGCAGGGCCTGCGCCAGGGTCATGGGATGCTTCTTCTCGATGGCCGCCTTCTCCGCCGCGAGCGTGGCGACGAGGACGTCACGCTCCGCGGGCGTGAGCCACTGCGCCTTCTCCGGCCGGTCGGTGAGGACGAAGAGGCAGACGATGCCGAGGATCACCGCCGGCAGGGCTTCGAGGATGAGGAGCCACTGCCATCCCACGAGGCCGAAGCCTTCGATCTGCACCAGGGCGCCGGAGATCGGCGAGCCGACGATGTTGGCGACCGGGATACCGAGCAGGAAGAGAGAGGTGGCCCGCGCGCGCACGGCGGAGGGGAACCAGAAACTCAGGTAGAGGAAGACGCCCGGCACGAACCCGGCCTCGCCGAGGCCGAGGAGGAACCGGGCGATGCCGAACTGGATCGGCCCGGTCACGAAGGCCGTCGCCGCCGAGACGAGGCCCCAGGTGATCATGATCCGGGCGATCCAGAGCCGGGCCCCGACACGCATCATGATCAGGTTGCTGGGGATCTCGGCGAGGAAATAGCCGAGTAAGAACAGCCCGGCGCCGATGCCGAACGACGTCGCGGTGAGCCCGATATGCGCGTTCATCGTGAGCGCGGCGAAGCCGACATTCACGCGGTCCAGGTAGCTGACCACGTAGCACACGAAGAGGAACGGCAGGATCCGCCGCATCATCTTGCGATGAAGGTTCCGCTCGTCGACCGCGTGGGCCGGAGCTCGGGACTGCTGCCCTTGCGCCATGACGTCCACTCCCGAATCGCCAGTTTTGAAACGGCGTTTCGTTTTTAATCCATCACGCGGCGGCGGTTGTCAACGATGTCGTGGAAGCGGCCCGTCACGGCTTGGTGAGCGGTAGGCCGGTGGCTATGGATCGCGTGTCCCGAATCCCGCGAAACCGGAACGAGTGCGAAGAGATGGCGAAGGAGGCGCGCGCGCGGCCCAATCTCGAGGGCGTGGCTTCGGCCGATCGGGTTCTGACGGTGCTGACGGCGTTCCGGCGGGGCGACGACGCTCTGGAACTCTCCGAGCTCGCGCGCCGCACGTCGCTCGTGAAGAGCACGATCATGCGGCTGTGCATCTCGCTGGAGAAGTTCGACCTGATCGAGCGCCTGGACGACGGGCGCTATCGCCTCGGTGTCGAGGCGGCCCGGATCGGCTCGGTCTACCAGCAATCCTTCGCCCTGGAGGAGCGGATCGTCCCGGTCCTGGAGCGGCTCGCCGCCGAGTCCTTCGAGACGGCCTCGTTCTACATCCGCCGGGGCAACCAGCGGCTGTGCCTGTTCCGTGCCGACTCACCGTCACCGTTGCGGATGAACGTCCGCCCCGGCGACATGCGGCCGATGGACGAGTCCGCCATCGCGCAGGTTCTGAGGATTTTCGGCGACCGGAGGGCTACGGAAAGCTCGACGGCTCAGGTCCCCCTGTACTCTTCCGGTATCACCGACCCTCACGTCGCGTCGATCGCGATGCCCGTGTTCGGGACAGAGCAGCGGTTGATCGGTGCCATCGCTCTGTCCGGTCCAGCGTCTCGGTTGACCGCGGAGCGAGCCGAGACTCTCAAGCCGCGGCTCCGAGAGGCCGGCGAACGCCTCTCGTCTGAGCTCGGAGCACAGCTCTGAGTCAGTTCCCGGCTAACGGGCCGGCTCGACGAGCGGTGCTTCGCCGCTGCGGCGTACCTCATGATCGGTGCCCGCTCGTCTGTGCCAGAGACCGTCGCGCAGACGTTCCGCTCACCGCCATCCCCGACCGCCGCGCATCGTCACAGTCAGGCCGCTCGGGTTAGAGCAGCAAAAGGATGGGCGGCCCACGGAAGGCGCCCCGGTTTCTGTGGCGAACCACCTTGGCCGACGACGCCACGCTATGCCGGCTGCTGGCCGCCATCGGCCGGGGAGAGGCGGATCGGCTGGCCGAATTCCACGATCTCACGAGCCCGACGAGGGGCTCGGCTGGACCACTTCGACGGCCGCTCAGGGTAGAGGCCGTGTGAGGACGTTGGAGTTCGGATAGGCTCTGCGTGCCTGTGGAGGCTTGTATGGCGCGGTTCGTCCGGGGTGCGGATCGCGACCACGTCACGCCACTGCCGAACCGGTTGGACGCCTACCTGTCCGAGGACGATCCGGTGCGCGTCGTCGACGTGTTCGTGGACGCACTCGATCTCGCGGTTCGGGGTTTCGAGGGCGTGGTGCCAGCTGCGACGGGCCGGCCCGGCTACCACCCGGCGACGCTGCCGAAGCGCGACCTCTACGGCTACCTCGATCAGGTCGCCTCCAGCCGCCGCCCGGAGCGTGAAGCCGGCCGCAACGTCGAGCCGACGTGGCTGACCGGCCGCCTCGTCGATCGTCATACGGGCAGCCTCCGCGAAGGGGCTGCCGTGCGGACAGCCGCTCAGTGTCGTCGTCCCCGCGCCGCCGGGGGCACCAGCAGCACGGCACGCGGACACGTCGAGAGGGGAACTCGCCGAGAACCCGAGATTCGCGCGTCGCGTCCTTCGCCCCCGTTGAAGCCGTCCAGGTCGTTCCTATTTTGTTCTCAAATCCGGAGGGGTCAATGCTCAGCTACGAGGATCTGCGGGACGCGGCGGCCGGCGAGGAGCGGGACGCCCTGATGCGCGCCTTCGCCGAGGACATGGCGGAAGCCTCCGGGCGCGAACGCTGCCGGGCCGGCTTCGTGCGGGCGGAGCGGCCGGCGGACGTGGCGCGGGCCCTCGGCCGAAACCGCCGGGCTCAGGCAGGCTCGGCCCCTCCTACCGGTCCCCGTCGCTGACGCTGCCGAGTGGTCCGGCCCTCGGCGTGAGCCTTCGCTGATGCGGAACGCCGACGGGCCCGTTCGGCTGCAGCGTCCCCGATGCCGCGCTGGCGCCGGTGCTCGGCGACAAGCTGCGCCTTGAGCTCGGTCTTGGCCTTCAGGGCTAGGATCTCGTCCCTGGTGTACCGGCGGGCCATGCCGTTGTCGTCGGTGACGTGCGGCAGGTCGCTCGTCGCACGGTCCATGACGAGCCCGACGCGGTCGGAGGAGATCCTCGCCTCCTCGTGCAGGTAGGACGCGAACGCCCTGCGGACGTCGTGGGGCGTCGCACAGCGTATCTTCGTGGAGATGCCAGTCCGTTTGGCCGCCGGCGCGGCGAGCTCGAACCAGGGGGAACATCCAGGGGGACCTCTGGCGCCCGGCCGCCCTGGCAACGTCGGTGGTGCGCTCGACGTAAGCCTGCACGCGACGCCAGACGACCGGGGGCAGAGGGACGGCGTGGCGACCGGCGAACGGGTCCCGCGCCGTCGGGGCACCTTGGCCCACCTTCCGGTGCCCCTCCCACCAGATCCCCCAACCCTCTGAGGCGGACTTGCCCGGGCTCGACCATCCAGGCCCAGAACCGCTTCGAGCCGCGGACGACGTCCCGTGCCTGGGAGCGCTTGCCCTCTCACACGAGGCCGGCCACCGCCTCGGCCACGTCGGGCGCCGGGCTGCGGGAGACGAACCGGTCGTCGAGGGCCCGCATCGCGGGGCAGCCGATGACAGACCTGTAGTTCCGCACGGTGTCGGGCCGGTAGATCTGCGCCGGGCTCTCGGCCTCCGCCTCCAGGTGCGCGACCCAGGCGTCCCGGGCCTGCCTGTATGTCCACGTCTTGGGGGCGCGGTTCTTCGGCATGTGGGTCTGGACGACAACCGCCTCGCCCCTGGCCGCCTTCGCCACGAGCGCCGACCGCTTGAGTGCGATCCAGGCCGGGTCTGGGACACCGGCGCCTCCCTCGACACGGGCGCGGACCGCAGCCCCGGCGGAGCGCACCTGCACCGGCGTCCAGTCGCCCGCATCGCCGAGGCGGATTCGCAGCGGCTCACCCGCGTGCCGGAAACGCATCGAATAGACCGCTGCCGTCGGCGTCAGCCTGAGCGTCGCACCCGCGCAGCCGCCGACGCTCACGTCCCGAGCAGGCGTCCGGTTCGCGCGGGCCTCCTCGATGAGGTCGTCGATCTGCGTCCCGGTGAGGACCGCGGCGGCTTTCCTCGGCCTGCACGGCTCCCGGGTCGACGCCCGCTCTACCCCGGAGCGCACCCGTGGCAAACGTGGTCGGCCCCGCCCTCCGTCTGGACCTCCGGGCCGCGGTCGGCCCAGGGTTAAGTGCCCCCTCCCGAATGCCCCGGACAGAGGGCCTCTGCAGAGGGGAAATGCCTTGTGACAGAGTCTCTTGGTGACAGGTACCGGGGGGCCTGCTACCACGATTTTGGCACCAGACTCCGTAGCTCAGCTGGATAGAGCAGCCGCCTTCTAAGCGGCAGGTCGTAGGTTCGAGCCCTACCGGGGTCGCCAGGTGTTTCAACGGGTTGGCACCGAGTTTGCGCAGCGGCAAGAACCCCGGGACAGCGCCAGGACAGCTCCGAATCCGGGCTCTCCGTTTCCCGCCGGGAGCGACGCGGGCGGGCGCGCGGGGTACGGGACGCGTCGCGCCCGCGACAGCCGCCGGGCCAGGAGGCGGCTGAGCCTGGCCGCGGCCCAGCGCCGCCGCTCAGGTCCGTCCTCCGCGCGCGCCGAAGCCCTCGGAAAGAGGCAGCCGCACCATGACCGCCGGCGATCGAACGCGGGCGACGGCGACAGCGCCGATGACCCGCTCTCGTGCGCGGATCTGGTCCTGCAACAAGCCGCGGCCGAGGCGATTGATGCGGACGACGCGAAGCCCTGGATCATCATCGAGAACGGCGACATCCTGGCGCCCAACTGGATCAGGGCCAGTACCGGCACATCCCGCCCGCAAGCATGGGCCGTGAGCCGGCGCTCTGCGGTATGCAGTTCCCCCGCCGCACCGGGCCTCAGCCGGAACCGGCGAGGCGCCTGAACTTCACGTGCAGGGATCACCTCCGCCAATCGGCCGGTTCCCCCCTCGTGCGCCCACTCCCGCACCGTGCCGAGCCGGACCGTTGGTCATGGGCACTCTGCGGGGTGAGGAACACGCAAGCTGCTCAAAAGCGAGCGCAGGAGGAAAGCTGACATGGCAGACATCCGCTCACACGATCCGGTCGGACGATCTGACGGCCGGCCAGGATCAGACCAGGCCGGCGGCTCGGCCGGCGGCGGTGCCGGCGTCGCCGATCAGGCCAGAGAGACGCTGCGGGATGCCACGAACAAGGCTTCGGACGCGTGGGACAACGCCTCCGAGTACGGGTCCCGCTACTATCGGCAGGGCAGTCGCGCCGTCAGTGACATGGACAGCGGCACGATGGCCGGCCTGTTCATCGCGGGCGCGATCGGCTTCGGTCTCGGCTGGCTGGTCTTCGGTCAGCAATCGTATACGGGCGACTACGTCTCGAGGCGGATGAGCGCGAGCAGCGAGCGCCGCTACTAGGAGCGACCTGCCGGCGGCTGGGCAGGCGGAACTCCGCGTCACCAGCCGCCGAACCGGCAAGGCACACTGATCGTGCGCCGCACGCTCCATACCGGAACAGCCTGCCACCGCCGCGCGGATCTGCGCGCTCGGCACGGGCGGACGGCGATGAAGGTGTTTCGGATCCGGCACGAGGTGACGGGAGCCATCCTCTGGACCGGATCGGCCACGAACCCGCTCGCGGCACGCGACGCCATGGCCCACGAGGCCGGCTGCTACGACCTCCGCGCTGGCGGCCTCGACGTCGAGGAGATCCGAGACTAGCCCCCGAGCTACAGAGCGGCCCGCGCGACGCCTGCCGGAACGATCACCGCGCCGTCAGGTGCCGGTGCCGGGCCACCTGTCCAGCACGCGCGACCCGGCGCGCAGCTCGACATGGTGGCTGTGGGCATCGTCCCGGGTCTCGCAGAGGTCAACGGCCGAAGCGAAGCGGGTCCGCGCGGCGATCTCGGTCTCCACATCCTCGGCGATCACCTGCCGCCCGTCTCGGAAGGTGAGCACGCGGAAGGTTGGGTGTCTCAGGTCGCTGGCTTCCATCGGTGGCCTCTCCGGGAGGATCGTTACGCGTCACCCGGCGCCGTGACCGCCCTTGGCGTTGTCGGGCCCGGGAAGATCCGGTCGGTTGTCGTAGCCGCCGCTTTCCGGCCCCACGCCGGCCTCAGGCTCCGGACTGCCCGGCGAGTGCGGGCCGGTTCCGCCAGTCGCCGGATCCGGCTTCCCCACCTCGCCGATCGGCCGGCCCGGCGGTACCGTGCCGAAGGCCTCGCGCGCCGCGTCGACGTCCTGACCCATGCCGGCCTCCCTCGATGTTGCGAGAAGCCAAGGCGCGAGGCGCAATCGGGGTTCCCGGCCGCTCGGCCCCGCCTCGATCTGATCACGGGCCGGGGACGCGTCCGATCCCACGCGCGGACCGATACGCAACGCGGGCCGTCCGCTCGGGGACAAGACTGGGCTCGTGCGCCGTGGGCGAGGCTGGCCGAACCCCGTGCCGGAGCAGACCGCGCACGAGTCGGCGAGGGCAGCCGCGCGAGCCTGTAGACGGTGTGGGCGGCCATGACAGCGAGGACAGCGAGACGCGCCAAGAGGGTGTTCAGCACGCGGTGCACGCTCGAACGGAGTGGGATCGGCGGTCCGCCACCGCCGGTGCGCCCCGGAGGCGCGCCGAACACGGCGCGATCGCGGCGGGCACGACGATAGCTGCAACCGGGATCGTGGCTCGGCGTTGAAAGCCGGACACCCATCGTAGCTCCCACATCCTCGGGTTCAGCCATGCCCACCGAGCTGCACGACAAGGCCCACATCGACGTCTTCGACCGCGCCGCCCGCGAGCATTGGTCCCTGCACTTCGGAGTGACCGAGGACCGCCTGCGCAAGGCCGTGAGGATGGTCGGATCCCGCGTCACCAGCGTCGCGGCGTATCTTGGTCAGTCTGCCCGCTGACATGGGCCGCCCGCCGTTGAGCCGCGACCTCTATCTGAGTCCGAACGGAGATCGCTGGCTCCTGCTGCGCGATCCGTCCGACGGTCGCAGCTTCGTCCGGCACGAGGCCAACCCAGCTTCGGGCGGACACGTCACCGACGTGGCATTGGTGGCTTTTCTCGCCGCCGATCGCGGAGGCCCCGAGCATCAGGCGGTGTGGGCGTTGATCGGTGAGCTCGTCGACGATGGCGCTACACCGCCATCCGCGATCGCTTAGGCTGCGCCGCCGCTTCGCGGAGCGCATCCGCGTCGACGAGAAGCGCGGCGGCGATCTCGGACAGGGCCGCGCGCTCGATCGCGGCGATGCCGTCGTGATCTGCCACATCGGCCGCCACTCGAAACACGCCCGCGCGTTGGTCCATGGGCCGACCGGCAATCGCCGCGACCCGTCGCAGGTTCTCCGCGCGGCCAGCCCGGGTGCCGGCTCGACCGATCGCCTCGTGTAGCGCCTCATCGAGCATCAGGACGTCGTAGCCTTTCTCCAGGATCGGGCTGGCGAGGACGCCGGCGAGGGCCGTTTCCAGTTCATCGCCCGCGACCTCGCCGTCGGCGACGATGACATTGGCAGCCGCGGAGACGCCGGCCTGCATCAGCGCGTCGTCGCCGGCATAGGCGGTCACCGTCTGGCGGAAGCGGGCGAGCAGGTCTCGTATGAGGGGCATGTGACGCGCTGCTGAGCGAGGTGGATCGAAGACGGATCGCTAACGACACCAAGGCGCGGCGCCGCACCAGCGCATGCGCGCCACCGAGCCGGTGACGGCAGGATCGCCGGCGAGGCGCTGATCCCCTTCCGTGTTCGGTCTGTTCGCCTCGGCCAGCATGGCTGCGGAGAAGCAGCACAGCATCAGGGCGGCGATCCATAGGAGGGCCCGGAAGGTGCGGAGGGGACGCTTCGACATACGCGCCAGCCTGGTGCGGCAGGGTTAGCGAACCCTTGCGCCGGGTCGGAAGGAAGCCCGAAAACGGCCTCTTCGAGGGAGCCACGAGCGGATCGGCTGCGCTCAACCTCGGGCAGGGTCGCGGGCCATCGTGGCGTGTCCGCCTGCAACAGCGCCGTGCGGTGTCGCGAACGCCTCGGGCCCGTCGGCAGAGGGAAAGCGTCGCTGTAGCAACCGGGCGCGCAGAAAAAAGGCCACTCCCGAGGGAGCGGCCCGAAGTCTTGGGAGGAAACGCCCTTGGGAAGGGCTGCCAGACCGCGACGCCATCGCGGTCTCACACCGCCGACCTAAGCCTGCACGGTGCGGCGCACAACCGCCGTTAGGCTTCGTCGCGTGCATAAGTGGCGCTGGACGCCCGCTCAGGTGCGCTTCCACACCATGGCTCGGGCGCCCGGAACGTTCCGGGGCCGCGTCTCACCTAGCTTCGCGGGAGACGCAGTCGTGTCGGCCGTCAGCGGGCCAAAGCGTCGGCCGGGCCACCGGCATGCTGGCCCGAGTACCGGTAGGCCGGGGCGGTGCGATAGTGCGTCACCGAGATGTCCGGCAGGACCACCGAGGCGTTGCCGGCGTAGCCCGAGTAGGCCGAAGCCGGATAGGGGCTGTGCCTGCTGTCGATGCCCTGCGCCAGGGCGGGCGTGGCGACGGCGACCAGGGCGGCCGCAGCGAGCAGATGCAGCTTCATGACGATCTCCATGCGGGTTCGTTCGACTTCGCGGGGAAGCCATCCGGTCAGTCGGGTCGCGTGAGGAAGATCGTCGGTGCGGCGGTCTCGATCGCGGCGGCTGTGCTTGGCCGGCTGTGACCTCTCAACGGCGTACTCCGCCGATCGTTCGCCGGGTTTTGTGCGCCGCGACACATCCTGCCCATCGGCGAGCTACTGGTGCTATTCTGTATTCCCGGATGCGGAGGCAGGGCCGGGACTTCACTCCGCCGTCAACGCGGTCGTAGAACGGCCTCTGCGACCGGCCAGAGCAGCGTTCGCTGGGGCTACTCGCGATCACGTTCTACGATCGCTGAAGGGGCTCGGAGAGCCTGCCGACGCCCTTCCTCCGTCGCGATTTCCGACCACCAGCGCATGCATTCCTCCGCGCTCGCGGCCGGACCTGTCGGCGAAGCATCGATGAAGAAATGTTCTGGGGCAACGCCCAGCACATCGGCAAGCCGGTTCAAAACGGCCCAACCAGGCTTATCGATCTTTTTCCATGACACGAGAAAAATCAAAGCCTGAAAAGTTCTGTTCCGGCGCCGTGCCGCCGCCAGATACCGATCGCAGCGGTTGAATTATACTGATGTCGCCCTCGTTAGGCTCACCAGTCTCGGCGTCGACGTGCGGCCTTCGATGGCGCCGAACAATCGGAGCTGGGGGCGTTTCAGATGATCTTCGTTACGAGGGCGGACGGCGGCGTGACCTACGTCAGCCCGGAGTGGACCGCGTTCACCGGCCAAGCCGCCACGGCAGCCGCCGAACTGGGCTGGCTCACCTGCATCCATCCTGAGGATTACGGGGCCGCCGTCACCTTCCTGCGCACCGCCCGTGATCAGCAGAGCGAATACAGCCTGCGCCTCCGCCTGCGTCGTGCGGATGGCAGCTACGCCTGGGTGATGATTGGCGCCGTCCCCTCCTATGGACCGCCGGGCCACACCTTCCTGGGTTATCTGGGATCACTCACAGAGATCACCCCGACCGGTTCTGAACCCATCGGTGCCTACGGAACGCTCGCACGCTTCGTCCCGCCGCCCATGCATCCGGCAACGCCGCCCGGTTCGACGCTGGAGGCGGTCGCCGACCATCTGCTGATCGCGCACGGGCTGATCGAACAGGACCACGCCAAGGAGATGCTGCCGATATTGCGGCAGGCGTTGATGGTGGCCGGCGTTCTGCTGGCGCGCAAGATGATCTCGCCTGATGGCAGCGACCGCTTCCACTGAGACTTGCATCGGTGTGGCCAGACTCGAAGGCGAACGGCTTGGCGTTCTCGTCCTTCAGGTAGGCGGTCGCCGCCGCCGCGATCTCGTCGTCCGTCACCTCGGACTTGCGGCGCAAGTCGCCGACGCTCGGGATCACTGTGGCCAGGCCAGAGAGCTAACGCGGCTCCGCTGTCCCGTCCATGACATGGCTCAGCGCCAGCTCAGTCGGTGCCGACCGACCGAACCGGAACATCGCCGTTCGGCCGCCGGTTACGGCAGCTCAACAGGGAGTGAAGCCGATGGTCGATGTCGCACAGATCCAGGAGCATGCCGAGGTGGTCGGCTCGGACGGCAAACATGTCGGGACCGTCGATCACATCGATAAGGGCGAGATCAAGCTGACGAAGAAGGACGCCTCTGCCGGTGGCCTGCACCACTTCATCCCGGTCGATTTCGTGCAATCGATCGACGGCGGCAAGGTTCGCCTGGACCGGCCGGCGGATGAGGTCATGCGTGAGTGGTCGACGTCCTGAGACGCCCGCGCCGACGATGGACGCGAACCGTAGAACTTCTCCGGGCGGCCATATCATCACGGCTCGCCCGGCTCAGCCGACAGCCCGGCTCCGCTTCGTGCATCGAGCGGCGTCGAGACTCGATGCGGTCGCGGCCCCTTCGGCCATCTACCGACGCCGCCAGCCCGGTACGAGGCCCGCCGGACGCTGGCAAAGCAGGTCCAGAAGGAACTCGACGCCGAGAAGCACGAGCTGGAAGTGCGGGCAGCGGAGCTGCGAGCAAGGCGGCTCGCTCGGGAAAGCGCCGAGACCGAGGTCTCCTGAGGTGGCATCGGTGGAGGCTGACCGACTCAGCGGCGCAATCGGGCGCCCGTGGTCCTGCACCGCGTCGCGGAACAGGCTGCCCGGAAGCGATGGCAGCGACCCCGTGGCGAGGACGACGGTCAGACTGCGCTCAGGCCCATCAGCACCGCGGCCATTTGCCAGCCAGCGACCAAGATCGCGGCGATCCACGCCACCGTTGCCACGCCGCCTGCAACCATGATCATCGTGAGAAAGCGGTCCATCCAGGGACGCGTGGATTGATCCTGAACCGACACTGTCTCGATGTGAGCCATAATTCACCGTCTAATCAGCGTACCGAGTCGATGCCGCAAGCTCCGTTCCCGCGGCGAAGCGCCCGCGCAGCCGGCCGTTCAGGCATATAGAATATAGAGCGCACTCGCCGGAGCGATCACCACATTGGCTGCTCCGATACAGACCAGGATCATCACGGCTTTCGCGTGCAATTGCGGCTTGTTCCTGAACATCCATCCAGCGGGAAATGCCAGCACGGTGATCGGCAGCATGCAGAGGACGATCGAGACCCATAGCAGTGCGCCGAGCGCGAAGATCAGAAGACCCGGACTGCTCCTGGGCAACCACTCGCTCAGTTGCCCGCGTGCGAGGATGACTTGGGGCATCGGACGCGCCGCCCTGTTCCGGTCAACTGATGCAACCGAGAGTGGTATACATCCCGAAGGCGCGACCTCAACGGGAAATCATGCAGTGCCGAGGGTTCGGATTACGCAGAACCTAAGCAGTCACGAATTGCCCGATTGCCCATCCGTCTCGGCCACCTGCCGTCCATGGTTCTGCACCGCGTCGCGGAATAGGTTGTCAGCCGTCGCGGTCGTGGCCGCGGCGCCCGGGATGGCGGCTCGCAGCGAACCACCCTACGCTGAGGGCGTTCCACAGTCTCAGCAGCAAGGAACGCGATATGAAGGTGATCTCGACGACGGTCCTCGGCTTGGCGCTCCTCAGCGGCGTAGCTCCGGCCTTCGCGCAGCCCTACGGCGGGCGCGACTACGGTTACGACCGCGGCGATTACGGCTCCCGCGACAGAGGCTACGGAGATCGCGGCGATCGCGGCTACGGCGAGCGCGATCGCCGCGATTACGATCGGGATTATGACCGAGGCGCGCGGGGCGGACGTGGCGACTACGCCTTCAACGAGGAGGAGTATCTGCGCTGCAATCCGGACGTGCGCCGGGCTGTCATCGGTCGCGCAATCAAGTCCGGGCTGGAACACTACCGGAAGGTCGGGATGGCGGAAGGCCGGAAGTTGAGCTGCTGAGTGCGGAGGCCGACCGCTTGGTTACCTCGGCATCGAGACAGCCCGCCGGCCGATAGGGCGCAGCAGGCCGGAACAGGTTGCCGCTGCCGGAGGGTGCGCTAACCTGCGCACAGCCGTCGCCGCTGTGTGGCGCAACTCAGCACGAGGCGGGTCGACCATGAGAGGCGCGGCGGTCAGATGGTTCGTCGTCGCGCTCGCAGGTTTCTGGAGCACCGAAGCTTTCGCGCGGCGCCATCGAGCCAGCAGTACTTCTCCTCGGGGGGCCATTGCGGCGCCGCCATTCTCATCCCTGCGGCCACCAACCACGACGCTGCGGCCGCCTGACGACGGCATTATCCATTGGAACACGCCGAACAAGGACGGCAACCTCGGCGGTCCCGGGACCGGCGGCGGCGGCGGCGGCGGTGGCTGATCGACTCCGCCTTCGCCATCGGCCGCTGTAGCTCTGCACGATGTCGAAGGTGAGAGGTCCGGTGGCGGATGCAGCGCACGCGGAAGCCCGCACCGGGCTACCGCTGCGGGACCCGCGCCATGGAATGTCGCCGCACCTGATGGCGCCGCATCCGAACGTTGGTCAGCCTGCCGGACGGCGACGAGATGCCGGTCACAGGACCGGCCGGCACGGCCTAGGCGGGGCCGGCCAGGGCGCCGAGACCTGCACGGACGAGCGCAGCCACAGCTCAGACACGCCTTGTCGGTCGTGCCCCAGCGCAGATGGATCGCGTCGGTCTGCCGGGAGAACCGGAAGCACGCGCCGGTCCGATGATCCGACCTCGGAGCGGGTGTCCGCGCCAGGAACACGGATCGCGGCATTTCCGAAATGCTGGACTTGCTCGCGAGCGTTCATGCTCAGGCGTCGCCGCGCGCACGTGGCGACAGAACGGCGAGACGTCCAATTGCAGGTGTCTCTCTGACCCTGTATTTTGCGACAATCGTCATTCTGAAACGTTAGAATCAGGGTGAACTGCCAGAGCAATGAAGAAGTGAAACCTCGGTTATAGCGCGTGTGGTGGAGGCATCGCGTCGCCGGTCACTGGCGCGCGGCCGGCATCCGGTGCTGGTATGTCGTAAAGTGAGCAGGAGGGGTTCGGCATGTCTGAGGTACCCGTCGTCATCCCGACCGAGACGCTCTCCCTGCCATCGGAGTGGACAGAGGCCGCCGAGCAGGCCGCACGCAACCTCGGTCAGGGCAGACCTCTCGCCGAGCTGTGCCCCGAGCATTGGCAGCTCGTGGTGGCCAGCGTCACAGACAGGATGCGGATGCGCGGCGCGTCGCTCCCGCGCGGCTGGCGCCTCGCACTCGCGCGACAGGTCGGGCGCGATGATGCCGAGGACCCGGCAGAGGCGCGTGTTCTGGCCCTTCATGCCAAGCGCGAGGAGATCGCCGCCCATGTTGCCCGCGACCTGGGGCTCGGAGATCTCGCGGGGCTCAGTCGAGAGGAGCGTGCCGCGGTCGATCGGCAGACCGCCGAGACGATCGAAGGCTGCGACCCTGCCTCGTCCGAGCCGGCCGATTGCTCGGACGCGGATCGGACGATGCGGCGCCTGCTCTCCGAGCATCGCGCATTGAGCGAGCTTCGGGCCGACGCGGACAACACGCGCCTGGCAGAGGAGGGCGAGGTGTTCGCGCCCGAGGACGATGCCTGACAGTCGGCCTACTGAGGCTCTGGGGGTCGCGGCGAGGCTGCCAGCCGGGGCCGAAGCCTCCTTCGCGCCGATCACCGTGGCGGCAGGGCGGACGCGATTGTGCGGGCCTGTCCGTCGGATGCCCGCGCGTTTCGGGACCGGTGCGCCCGGCGCGGGTCCGGGCCGTTGCCGGCGAGCCCGGACGCTGTAGCGGGGTTCATCGTCCCGGAAGCGGTAGCCGGCCGCGCCGCCTCGACGCTCGGCCGCCGGCTCGCGGCAATCCGCTGCGCGCACAAGCTGGCCGGCGCCGCCGATCCGGCGGACGATGATGGCGGGCGGGCTGCCATGACGGGGGCCCGGCGCAAGGCCGGCGTCGCCCCGGCAGCTGGCCTCGATGCGTCGACCTCTGGAGCGCGCGGCCTGCGCGCCGGCTACATCACCGCGGCCGCGGGGCGCGGGGCGGATCCCGCCCGCGTCATGGACCAGTCGGGCCACCGAGATCCGCGCACCGTGGTCGGCTGTATCCGGCGGGCAAACGCCTTCGCGGGGCATTCGGGGAGCGGGTTCCTGTAGAAACCGCGTGAAGCTTCCATAGGAGCCGCAACAGACAGGTCGTTCGAGCGGTTCAGCCCGTGACGACTCACCTTCCGCGGGGCTCCGGCTTCGCGGGAAAATCAGCGTCCGTCGTGCGAGGATGGCCTGCATGTCCACCGCCAGAGCCGGTCCGGATCGCCTCAGGATCTCGTGCTCGTGCTCGCGGGCGGAAACGCGGTGGGCGCCTATCACGCCGGAGCCTATGAGGCTCTGCATGGGAGCGCCCCCCGCTGGGCGATCGCCAGCCTGAAGCGCGAGTACGACCTGCGGCAACAGCTCGATCCGAGCGGTCCGGCGGTGACGCTGCTTCACCTCGTCTATCGAGCAGGCCCCGACCAGCTTGCCACCAAGAGCTTCGACTACTCGCCCTCCTCGATCCGCGGTCGCTGGGCGGCAGGGCACAGCGATATGGCGGCCAGGCTGGCCCGCCTGATCGAGCCCCGACCGGAAGGGCAGCGCTTCCGCCACATCGAGTGAGGCTCGGCCTGACAGCTATCAGGCCTCACCAACCTCCTGGCCCGGCGTGCCCGGCCAGCCCGCTTCGGCTTGTCCGTCAAGGGCTCTGCCACCGCAGCGGCCCTCGGGACCGAACTTCTCCGATGCAGTCCACGTCCAGGGGACTGGGCGCGCCCGGGTTTCTCGACCGCAGGGGCATCCGGCGCACGACTCTGATCAAGGTCACGTCAGCACCCGATCCGGCACCAATCGCGCGCTCCGAGGCGCCAGGCCTGCTCACCGCAATAGGCAACGGGATCGCCATCATGGCTGATCATGCGTGCGAGCATCACCTCTGTGCCGAGCGCCGTGATGCAGATCACCGTAGCCCCGAGACCTGCGTCGCCGATCAGGCGAGTTCCTACGCCCCAGCCGTTCTCCCGGCAGATGTCGGCGGCGTGGCGATGGTCGTGCCGCGTCCCGCCGATCACCCGCCTGCCCCCCGAACCGGGGACTGCTGATGACGGGCCCCATAGGCTGGGGACCGTTCGAGCGAGCGGCCAAGCCCCTCCGCCACTATCGCCACCGCAGATCCGTAGACGAGATGGGCGGCCAAGCCTCGGATGCGGGTGAAGGTCGGATAGTGATGATTGGGCGCGCTGAGGCCGAGGGTGGGCACCAGGTATTCGTCCAGAATGAGCGACATGGCGGTCCCGCAGGTCAGCGCGGCGGTGAAGGGCCGCAGACCGGCGTACCGCCGCAACAGGCCGTAGACCGGGCCCCAACCCATACCGGTGGCGAGGTGGATCGCCTTGCCCGATATCTCGTGCCGGCGAGGCGTGGGGTCGACGTCCATCGCAGCACAGAGCTTTTGTGCCGCGACCAGGGAAGAGGATGCGCCGGGGCGCACCCGCTTCTCGTGTCGATCAACGCGCTCCGGGGTGGTCCACCGCAACGGACGCTGGGCGAGGTTCGTCACCAGCGTTGCCACCAGCCCGGCCGTCAGCCCGACGGTGACATCGACCCATACGGCGTGACTGGGCGGCCGCATCATCAGACGAGCCATATCGACAACCCCAGAACGACGCCGACGCCGCCGATCACGACGCAGTAGCTGGGCACGACCCATGCGTTCGGTCCGTGTGGTCGCGACGCCCTCCGCACGCGCGCAGGTGCCGCTTCGGTCTCGCGTGCCAGGGCGATGCGCTCGTGAGACGGAGGGTGCCCGGCGGCCTCATCGTCCGTCCCGAGCTGGGAGAGCCCCGGATCATAGGCCTTCACCTTGTCGCCCGTCGCGCCGCTATCGATGTCCGCCTTCAGCATCGCCGATGTCGGGCGGGAGGAGGCGGGAGGAGCCTCTACGGGCATGCTGCCGGGGGACGGCGGGGTCTCGGAACGGAGGATCATGCTGCATGCCTCGCGGCACCGGTACGCCGGGCGTCTCCCGATGCGGTGTCGTAAGACTGAACAACCGCTGCGCGGGGGCGCCGTGTCCCTCGATCGGTGTCGCATGGACCGGGCAGCGCTGGTCCGAACGGCAGGGTTTGACCGTAAGCGGCTGATACGCCTCGGAGAAGGACTGCCGGAAAAGCCGATTGTCTCCTACCGATCCGCCCCAGTCACTCAGCTGACGAGAACGACAGCCGGGAAGCGGACGCGACCCGTTGCGCGTCCGTCCTGCGCGCGCCGGTCGTCACGGGGGTTTCTGTCGAAGCGATCTTTGAAGCGGCGAGCGAAATGCGCCTGGTCGGTGAGGCCGCAGTCGTAAGCCAGCATGCCGACCGCGGCTGCGAGCGGGGGCGGGTCGAGGCCCGGCTCGCCGAGGTCAGCCGCGACATGGGCCTTGGCACGCTGGACTGTGGCGTTGCCGTGCATGGAGCGCGGCACCTATCCGGTCACGAGACCCGCCACGATGAGGCCGACGCCGACCGACGCCCATCGACGCCGATCGACGCTCGGCTGCGTCCGGCGCGAGGCATCGGCTGACCTGTATCAGCTCGGTCAGGAAGCCCGTTGCCGAGGCGGTGCGAGCGAGGTCAGCACCGATCGTCAGCCCGCTGTAGAGACGGGCCGGCCGAGGAAGGATTCCCGCCAGCACGACTCGACAGCGGCGCGACGCTCGGCCTGCCGCAGCCGGGTGACGTCTCGTTCACCCTTTCTGTGGCACCAGCGCACGCCCGCTGGTCGTCCCCGCGGCCTGGGGCTCAACCACAGGAGGTCTGACCATGTCGCACCTGAAGATGCTCGCCGCTGCAGCCGCTCTCGTTGGCGGTCTCGGCCTCGCATCCGCAGCCAGCGCTGCACCTCTTGCGCCGATCGGTGCTGGAACCATCGCGGGCGACGCCCACGTCACCAACGCTGCTATGGGTTGCGGTCCCGGCTTCGCTCGTGGCCCCCTCGGTCGATGCCGCCCGATCGCCCGCGGCTTCCGGCCCGGTCCGCACTGCTTCGTGCGCCGGACCCCGGTCGGGCCGCGGCGTATCTGCCGCTAAGGTATACTAAGATTACTGCCGCGCCGGGGCATCCGGCGCGGCGCGCTTCGGCGACGCTCGGTGACCTCATCGAACTGCGCCGGCAGGTAGGGGCGGCCCGGCACGTCGAGGGTCTCGGTAGCGGCTGGCGCCAGTGTGTCGGTCCAGCGGTATCCCCGCGCCCGTACGGACTTCGCGGTGGCGCTACGCTCG
This sequence comes from Methylobacterium sp. PvP105, assembly GCF_017876975.1. Taxonomy (NCBI): domain Bacteria; kingdom Pseudomonadati; phylum Pseudomonadota; class Alphaproteobacteria; order Hyphomicrobiales; family Methylobacteriaceae; genus Methylobacterium; species Methylobacterium sp. PvP105. The sequence continues at coordinate 5,710,550 of NZ_JAGIPA010000001.1, forward strand.
CGCTCACCCTTCACGACGAGGCGCCGCAGCGCGTCGGCGGCAGCCGCGATGGGCGTCGTCGCTGAACCCCCGCCGAATGGTTCCGCGGTGCAACGTGCCCTCTCGCACCGCACAAACCCCGGCGATCGGGCATCTTCCCGTCAGACGGCTCTGCAGGGACTGACACACAGCCTCGCGCCGCACGGAAGAATTGCCCAGCATGGCTCTGAAGATCTTTTCCTACGCGATGATCGGCGCCTTCTTGGGCGGTCTTGCCATGACGGTCATCGGCTCCGCGGGGGTGCTGATGGGCCTCTGAGCCCCCGAGCCGGGTCGGAGACTGAGCCGCCGGCAGAACAAGCGACACGATCAGCGGCGGGGTGCGCGTCCCGCCGTTCTCGTGTGCCGCGTCAACGCAGATCACAGCACCGCTCCGCCCGCCTCGCCCGCGGCCATCTCGTCGTCGGTGCGACGCTCGGACCTACTCTGACGCTCGCTGTGTTACTCCCGAACACGGAGAGCGTCCCATGTCCGACAAGCCACGCACCTCGAACACGCAGGATCTCGCCAGCACCGAGTACGATGCCGAGCGCTGGGCCAAGGTCGGTGCGGAGCAACAATCCCTTCCACCGATCAGCCCTAAAGCGCCGTCGGATCCAGTCGATGGCCCGGAAGTCGGCTTGACGCAGAAGGGCACCGACGCGGACGCGGTCGTGAAGCGTGAGACCGAAGTGTGATCGCTCAGGTCTGCGCGCAGGCTTCGAGCCTCGCGGCGCAGTCCGCCCGAGCAAGTTGGCCGGACGGGGCGCCCCGCGTCGCTCTTCCGGCTCCCGCTCCTGGACGCAACAATCGGAGCAATCGTCGCGACATCCGGCCTGACCATAAGGCCGCCTCGAAACAGCCGAGCTGACGAGGGAGGCCGCGATGACCAAGCCCATCACCCTGACGAACCGCTTCGCCGACGCCGTCGTGACGGCAGCCGTGGCTTTGAGCCTGATCATGCACGCACAGGTCATGATCCTGCCGCCGCACTTCGTCTGAGCTTTCGCCGCGGGCCATTTGGCGCGCGGTCTCGATGCCGGCGACAAAGGCGGCCTGCTCGCAGGGTGCCATCGCCCGAGCCTCGAACGAACGGGAAAAGCCCCACCGCGCATCGAGAGCGCGGCAGGGCCAGCGATGTCCTCTGCCTTGTTCGGACTACGCGTCACCCCGGCACTCGGCCAGCGGGCCCGTCGGCAGGCTGATGACGTGCGACATAGCGGTCCCGTCCCAGGCTGCAGAACGGGACAGGGCGGTGCGGCTGCCAGGATCTGGCGGCATCCGGTGGCAGCCAGCGCGTCGAAGGCGCGTTTGCCGTTCCGACAAGGCGGAATCTGCCAATCGTGTCCGTGTGGAGGCATACCGCGAACCTGTCGGAATGCAGCCTGTCCCGTTTCAGCACGCCGTTGCCTTCCGAGCGGCAGGCCGTAGGTTCGAGCCCTCCCGGGGCCGCCGGCAACCTCGGGCGCGCGGCCCGTTGCGCCGGCGGCCGTTCCGGCGCGCCGGCTCCCGGATCGGCGGGCGCCATCCAGGATCACTCAGGGAGCAGGTGTCCATGATGATCGGCGGTTCTCTGCGCGGCGCCCTCGTGGCGGCGGCCTGCCTGTCGGGCAACGCGGCGTCGGCGCAGGTCTACGGCAACTGGACCGTGGGGAGCGGCCAGGGCTACGTCGAGTACATCGTCCGCAGCGGGCCGAGCAGCAGCGTCAACATCAGCTGCGACGAGGGCGCGACCGGCGAAGGCGAAGCGAAGCGGACCAGCATCTTCATCGAGATCGCCGGCACGGCCCCGCCGCCGCGCTCGACCGTCGACGTGCTCACCGACGGCGAGCGCCTGCAGCTCGACACGGATGCCCAGGGCATGATCCTCACCGATTGCCGCGCGTGCGCGGACCGATTCGCCGCGCTGTGGTCGCGGCTCCGCGCGTCCAAGCAGATGATCGTGGCCCTCGCGGACGGGCGCCGGGCCGCCTTCCGGCTCAGCGGCGCCGCGAAGGCGCTGGAGCCGAAGCACTGCGCGACGGGCTTCAAGAGCTGACCCGAGGGTCGGCCCGCAGCGACGGATGCGCGCCGGCGAGACCGACCGGTGCCTCTCAGGATAAGGCAGCCGGGCTTGTCCCCGGGACTTCCCCGGCCGGCGGCGAAGGGCCCGCCGCCTGTCGGTCCGACAGGCTCCGCTTCCAGCGCGCCCGCAGGACGGCCGGCCGGACGCCGTGCCGCTCCTCCAGGAACTCGGCATCCGTGATCCGGTCGGTGCGGAAGTGCCGGAACGCCCCGCGCAGCTCGCACCAGGCCGCCACCATCCGGGCCTCATCGAGGAACCCGACGATCACCGGCCAGATCACGCGCTGGCTCGGATCCCCGCGGACGTCGCGGTACTGGATGCGGATCTTGCGGCCCTCGCGGATCCAGGCCCGCGCGCGGGCGACGTCGATCCCGTCCGCGGCCTGCGCGAAGGCCGTCGGCGTGCCGATCGACGGATCGGCGATGAACGGGCGCAGGCGCTCGGGCACCACGGCGGTGATCTTGGCGATGAGATCGCGCGCCGCCTTGGCGAGGACCGGTTCGCCCCGACCCGCGACCCACTGCGCGCCGAGGACGGCCGCCTCGATCTCGTCGGGCGTCAGCATCAGCGGCGGCATGTCGAACGCCGCGCCGAGCACGTAGCCGAGCCCGGCCTCACCCTGGATCGGCACGCGCTGGCCGACGAGGTCGGCGACGTCGCGGTAGACCGTGCGGACCGAGACCTCCAGCTCCCGGGCGATCTCGGCGGCCGTCACCGGGCGCGGGGAGCGCCGCAGGATCTGGATGATCTGAAACAGTCTGTCCGCGCGACGCATCGTCCGACTCCTGCTGACAGAATGCTGTCAGCAGGGCGTCCCTACAAGTCCTCCCGCCACGGCCATCCCGCGCGCCGTGACGACAGGAACCGCGCCATGATCACGCTGTACCACGCCCCGCAATCGCGCTCCTCGCGCATCGTCTGGCTGCTGGAGGAGCTGGGCGTTCCCTACACCATCGCGCCGGTCTCGATCTTCCGGCCCATGACCGGCGAGGGTGTGCCGGACGACGCCAACCCGCATCCCGACAAGCGGGTCCCGGCCGTCCTGCACGCGGGCGCGCTGATCGCGGAGTCCCAGGCCATCGTGCTCTACTTGGCGGAGACGTTCCCCGAAGCGGGTCTCGCCCCGGCGGTCGGCACTCCCGAGCGCGGCGCGTACCTGACGTGGCTGGCCTGGTACGTCGCCGAGTTCGAGCCGGCGCTGTTCGCCGGCCTGACGGGCGAACTCGCGGGATCGCCGCAGAAGCGCCGGAACCACGAGGCGGTGGTCCGCCGCCTGGAAGCCGCCCTGGCGCGCGGCCCCTACGTGATGGGCGACCGGTTCTCCGGCGCCGACATCCTGATCGGCAGCGCGCTGGGCTTCGGCCGCACGGCCTTCCCGGCGAGCGCGGCCTTCGACGCCTATCTGGAACGCTGCCGGGCGCGCCCGGCCGCCCGGCGCGGCGCGGCGAAGGACGGCGCGTCGGGACCGCAATCCGCCTAGCGCGGACCGAGAGCGCGGCCGTGGCGGCGCGCTCGCGGCGACGCTTCCGGACGGCACCGGCGACCGCAGGTGTTCCCGGACACGCCGGGCCTGAAAGCTCGGGCGTACATCGGGATCACACCGCGAGCACGGTCGCGAACCCGATGGAGACGACGATGACCTGGACGAACCGCATCACCCTGGTCGCGACCCTGATCGCCGGCGCCATCGCCCTCGTGACCTACGCGCAGGCCCTCAGCCTGCCGACGCATTTCGCGTGAGCGAGATGCGCCCGGCGGCTGTCCCGCTCACCGGGGCAGCCTGAACCCGCGCCGAACGGTTCCGCGGCGCAGCGTGACTCTTCGCACCGCACGCGCCCGGCCGATCCGGCATCATCGTTGCAGATGGTGATCCCGGGTCTCGCCCGAGACCCGCTGCTCGATGAAAGGCGTGCACGACATGGTTCTGAAGGGCTTCTCCTACGCGATGATCGGCGCCTTCCTGGGTGGCCTCGCGATGACGGTGACCGGCTCGGCCGGGGTGCTGATGGGCTTCTGAGCCGCGCGGCGCGGTGGCCCTCGGGGCTGCCGAAGCGACGGACTGCGTGAACGGCGGGGTGAGAGCCCCGCCGTTCTCACGTGCGGGGTCCGGACAGCGTCGCGGAGCCGCGCATGTCGGCCGCGCCGCGCCGGCGGCCGCCGCCGGCGGCGAGGTCCGCAGCCGGCCCGGTCACGTCGATCAGGCCGCCTCCCTGCGGGTGACGACCAGGGCCCAGATCGTGGCCGGGATCCATCCGATGATCGTCAGGTGGAGGATGATGCAGAGGATGCCCTGAAACACCTTTCCGCGCAGGAACATGGCGAGCCACGGCGCGAGGAAGCAGATGAGGATCATGATCATGGGGGCGACGGGTCTCCGCGTTCGTGAGCGAACCCGGATCGCGGCGGCTGGTTCCGGACGGCCGAGCTCCGGCCGCGGCCGGGCCTAGGCGCCGGACCGCGCGCTCAGACGCGCCCGGAGACGCGAGGCCCGGCCGGAACCGTCGATGCACTCGATCCCGCCGCCGGCGTTGAGCGTGTGGAGACAGCTGCCGGGCCATGCCGGGCCGGGTTCGATCCGGTTGAGGATGGTCTGGGCGAACCCCTCCGGATCGAGCCGGTCGATGCGCGCCAGCGACAGGGCGCGGCCGTAACCGTGGGCGCAATCCTGGACCGGCCGGATCAGTGCCCCGTCGCGCGCGACGATCCGGCCCGCGGGCCGCGCGAAGGACGGGTCGACCAGCACGGGATTGGCCGGATGCGGCGCGTACGGCCCCCGGAAGTCGGGCGCCGACCAGAGATGCAGCGCGTCGTGGTGGCAGCCCGATCCCGGCGGGGCGCCGACGGGCGCGTCCCGAACGGTGGCGAACATCCACCAGCGGCCGCCGTGCTCGAGGAGCGTCGCGTCGCTCGCGACGACGCCGGAGAGGAGCGTCGCCTCCTTCACCCAGCCGCCCGGATAGCGCGTCGCCCGGTAGAGGTCGACCGTGCCGGCCGCGGAACTCTCCGGCACCATCCAGACGGAGCCCGCGCGCGCGAACACGAACGGGTAGGAGAGGTGGTACGGCTCCTCCAGAACCGGGACGGGCGGCCCCTCTGGCCCGTCCGCTCCGAAGCGGACCGCCGAGATGATCGCCTTGCCGGTCGCGTGCGGGAACTCCTCCACGAAGACGTGGGTCGTCCCGTCGACGGCCAGGGGGAACGGGTCGGCGTAGAAGCGCCGCCCGTCGTCGGGCAGGACCTGCCAGCCGTCCGCGGGATGGCGGCCCAGCGCGACGAGGTCCGGCCCGCGGAGGGCTCGCCACCCGGTGCGCCAGTGCGGGGCGTGGTAGCACAGCCTGTACAGGCGGCCGACGAGGCTCCGGGCGACGAGCCGCGCCGGACGGGACACCGGGATCCGCACCGCGCGGACGGGCACGGCCGCGGCCGCGGCGGGCGTCGCCGCGCCGGGCCGGCCGGCCAACCGGTCCCGCAGCGCGGCGGCGACGATCGTCGCCGTGCGCGTCAGGGCGTCCTCGAACGAGAGGGCGATGGAACCCCGGTAGTCCGAGCCGAGGCGGCCCGCGGCGACGGCGGTGCCGCCTTCGAGGAGCTCGAGCTGCGGGACGCGGCCCGCGAGCAGGCTGGCGAGCAGGCCGGTCTCGCCGAGGCCGCCGTCGTAGGCCACGCGCCAGACCGGGCAGGGCGCGACCGCGTCGCCGCACAGGTCGAGCACGAGGTCCGGGCTCGCGGGCCGGCTCCAGGCCGCGAGATCCGCCGGCGGCACCGGCCGCGACCCGTTCGGCGCCAGCCGGAAGATCAGCGCCTCCAGCCGGAACAGCAGGTCGGCCTGCGCCGGCCAACCGTCCGGACCGGGCGCGGCGTCGACGCTCACGGCCGCGAGACCGGGCAGGCCGGAGAGCCGGTTCAGCAGCGCGACGTGCCAGCGCCGCGGGTTCGCGCCGTCGAGGCGAACTCTCACATGCATGGCGCCCCGGTTCCCCTCGCGCGGTCGGTCAAGACGACTGTCGAGTCCATCTATTTTCCCGGTGGTAACAGGAGTCATAACTCCGGATCGGGACTCGGAGATTGCGGGCAGCCGGAGGCGTGGCCCGGTTCCGCGCGCCGAGATCCGCTCTCGCGGCGGTCGGAGATTGCCGGAACCTTGCCGGGTTGCGCGGATCGGCGGCGGGATCGATCGGGATGGCCGTGGACCCTCCAGCGGTCCCCCGGCGCCGGGTGTGGCACGCTTGTCACAGCCGGCGTCGACCGTAGATCTCGATGCAACCAAAAGGCCGCCGCGTTGTTATCGCGCTCGCCCGCGTAAAGCGCGCTGTATTTCCCCGCTCGAACGCGTCTTGACGGACGATTTACTCCGCCATCTCGGGCCTTCGACAGGCGGTGTGACCTCAAAACTACAGCCATTTCCCCCGGTGATCGGTAGCTACGCCGCCAGATCACACATTCGGGGAACCGACATGACCAAGCTCCTGGCCTCGCTGGCCGCCTTCACGGCCCTGACCGCCGCCGCCTCGGCCGCCGACCTGCCGCGCCGCGCCGCCCCGCCGCCGGTGTTCACCCCCGTCCCGGTCTTCACCTGGACCGGCGCCTACTTCGGTATCAACGCCGGCTACGCCTTCGACGCCAGCGACCGCAACACCGGCAACACCTTCGCGGTGCCCTTCCCCTACGCCGCCCCCGGCACCGTCGCCTCCTTCCGCAACCGCAGCCAGGACGGCTTCTCCGGCGGTGGCCAGATCGGCTACAACTGGCAGATCACCCCGGGCTCCGGCGTCGTGATCGGCGTCGAGGCCGACGCCCAGTACCTCGACTTCGGCCGCAATCGGAACAACGCCTTCGTCTCCGGCGCCGTCGCCCCCGGCTACTACCTCACCGACCCGCGCGGCCTCTCCAGCCTCGACTTCTTCGGCACCGTGCGCGGCCGCCTCGGCTACGCCTTCGACCGCACCCTCGTGTACGGCACCGGCGGCTTCGCCTACGGCTCGGGCAGCGCCGACCGCTCCTTCGGCGGCTACGCCGGCAACGACAGCTTCCGCACCGGCTGGGCCGTCGGCGGCGGCATCGAGTACGCCCTGCCCACCGACTCGTTCCTGAACTTCTTCCGCTCCTCGGCCGTGACGCTGAAGGTCGAAGGCCTGTACGTGAACCTCGACCGCAACACCCGCAACCAGGGCGCGTTCGTCATCAACGCCGCCAACAACTTCCCGGTCGTCTACAGCGGCATCGGCCGCCGCTCCGACGAGTTCGCCGTCGTCCGCGCCGGCCTGAACTACAAGTTCGGCTCGTACTGAGACCACACCGCGACGGTCGCATCGCGACCGTCGCGCCGGACCGAACACGCGCGGGGCCGCTTCCGAGAGGAGGCGGCCCCGTCGCCGTTCGGGGCGGCCGGATCGCGGCCCGGCGCCGCCGGTGCTCGCGAGCGCGGCGACGCGGAAGGTCGACGGCTCGCGGCCGCCAGACGTCCTGCCGGCCCGCGCTCGGGCCTCAGCCGATCGCCCAGAAGAGCGGCAGGGCGCCCGCCAGGAACAGCGCGGAGGAGATGAGCACGGCGGCGCGCTCGCGATGGCGGAGGATGAGGGCGTGGGGCTGTGCGAACATGGGATGGCGGAGCTGAGGGAGCCGGATCGGAGGTGCGCGGTCACGCTGGCATCCGAACCTTGACGGATCGGGGGCAGGGCGCGCCATCCACAGGCCGTCGGCGGCGGGTGTCGCGGCCGTGCCACAGAGGCGGCGGCACGGCCGCCGCCGGGGCCCGCGCCGCGACCGCGACGATCGTCCGGGCGTTCGGGCTGTCGTCCGGCCGCCGGAGCGGCGCGGCGCGCCTCAGGCGACGGCCGCGTCGGGGCGGCCGGGCGGCACGAAGGTCTCGGGCGCGTCGATCTGCTCGGCGAACCGCTCGATCGGCTGCGGCTTGCTGATCAGGTAGCCCTGGGCCTCGTCGCACGCTTCCGCGGCCAGGAAGCGCATCTGCGCGTCCGTCTCGACGCCCTCCGCCACGACGCTCATCCCGAGGCTGCGGCCGAGCCCCAGAACCGCCCGCACGATCACCGCCGCCTGCGGGCTGACCTCGACATGGCCCACGAAGGACCGGTCGATCTTGATCTTGTCGAAGGGGAAGGCCTGCAGCGTCGCGAGCGACGAGTAGCCGGTGCCGAAATCGTCCATCGCGATGGACACGCCGAAAGCCTTCAGACGGCGCAGGATGCCGAGCGCCCGCGCCATGTCGTTGATGATCAGGGTCTCGGTGATCTCGAGTTCGAGCCGCGTCGGCGCCAGGCCCGTCTCGGTCAGGATGGCCAGGACGCGCTCGGGCAGATCCGCCTGCTGGAACTGGCGCGGCGACAGGTTCACCGCGACCTTCAGCGGGTGCGCCCAGCGGGCCGCCTCCCGGCAGGCGGCGCGGAGCACCCACTCGCCCAGCGGCAGGATCAGCCCGCTCTCCTCCGCCAGGGGGATGAAGGCATTCGGCGGCACGAGGCCGCGGGTCGGATGCTCCCAGCGCACGAGCGCCTCGAACCCGAGCAGCCGGCCGGTGCCGGTACTCACCTGCGGCTGATAATACAGGATGAGCTCGTCGCCCTCGATCGCCTGGCGCAGGTCGCGCTCCAGGTCGCGCCGGGCCGCCTCGGCCTCGTCCATCGCGGGCTCGAACACCCGGTGGGTGTTCCGGCCTTCGGTCTTCGCCCGGTGGAGGGCGAGATCGGCGCGGCGGAACAGCGTCTCGCTGTCGAAGCCGTGGCTGGGCGCCTGGGCGATGCCGACGCTCAGGCCCACCTTCAGCCGCCGCTTGCCGAAGGGGATCGGCGCCTGGACGGCCGCGATCAGGCGGGCCGCCAAGGTCTCCGCGCGGGCGGGGTCGTCCGCATCGGCCACCAGTACGGCGAACTCGTCGCCGCCGAGGCGCGCCACCATGTCGTCGGCCCGCAGCACCGCGCGGATCCGATGGGCCACCGCCCGGAGCAGGAAGTCCCCGGCCGCGTGGCCGAGGCTGTCGTTGACGGTCTTGAAGCGGTCGAGGTCGAGGCACAGCACCGCGCAGGCGCCGCCGTTCAGGTGCAGGTCGGCGAGCCGGATCTCCAGCCGCTCGTAGAACAGGGCGCGGTTGGGCAGGTCGGTGAGGCCGTCGTGGCGCGCCATGTGGGCGACCTGCCCCTCGGCGGCCTTGCGCGCGGTGATGTCGATCTGGGTGCCGATGAAGCGCAGCGCGCGGCCGTCGGCGGCGCGCGCCACCACCTTGCCGCGCGTCATCATCCAGGCCCAGGAGCCGTCCTTGCGGCGCATGCGATGCTCGGACGCGTAGGTCGGCGCCCGCCCGCTCAGGTGCTCGACCAGGGCCCGCTCGGCCGCGCCCGCATCCTCCGGGTGGAGCAGCGCCCGCCACGTCCGCGCGTGGCTCGCCAGTTCGCCGGGCTCGTAGCCCAGAACCCCCCACCAGCGGTCGGAGGACCACGCCTCCCCGGTCGTGAGATCGCAGTCCCAGAGCCCGTCGCTGCCCGCGTCCTGCGCCAGGGCGAGGCGCGTCTCGCTGACCTGCAGCGTCTCCTCGGCCCGCTTGCGCGCGGTGATGTCCGTGAAGGTCCGCACCGCCCCGCCGTCGGGCAGCGGCACGGTGCGGATCTCCAGCACGGTCCCGTTGGGGCGCTCGCGCTCGTAGGTGTGGGCGCGGCGCTCCAGGCCGCTGTCGGCGACCCAGCGCTGCAGGGCTTCGCTCGCCTTCCCGAACTCCCCCTGCGCGATCTGGTATTGCCGGACGGCCTCGAAGGTCGGGCGGGACCGCATCAGGGCCAGCGGCAGGTCGAGCAGCGCCAGGGCGCGGGCATTACAGACTTGAACGACGCCGTCGGCGTCGATCATCATCAGCCCCTGATCCATGGCGTCGAGAACGGTGTCGAGGAGCTTCGCCTTCTCCCGCAGCGCGACCGTCCCACTGTTCATACCCGGGGATCCCAATCGTCCGCCTGAGCGAACATTCTGCTGGACGGTGCGAGCTCCCACCGGCGCGGACGGTACCATCGGGGAGCTTTCCGGATTCTTTCCGGAGGACCTGTGTTCAATCGCTGCGTGCATTTCCGGGCGGCGAACCGCGGCGTGGTCGGGACACGGGCTCCCGGCGCGCCGTCCCGGCCCTTGCCGGACCGCCCGCGGAGCCCTCTGATGGGGCGGCGCGCAGCGGGGACCGGGCCATGGCCGTGAGGCGGATCGTCACCAACATCCGGGCGACGCAGGTCGAGGCGGCGCGGTCCTTCTACGCGGACGTGCTCGGCCTGGAGGTGGTCATGGATCACGGCTGGATCCTGACCTTCGCGGCCCCCGGGATGTCGGCGACGCCGCAGATCAGCGTGGCCAGCGCGGGCGGCTCGGGCACGCCGGTTCCCGACATCTCGGTCGAGGTCGACGACCTGGCGGACGTCCTCGCCCGCGTGAGGCGGGCCGGCCTGCCCGTGCTGTACGGCCCGGCCCGGGAGCCCTGGGGCGTGGAGCGGTTCTACGTCCGCGACCCCTTCGACCGGCTGGTCAACATCGTCGCCCATCTCGCGTGAGGCCGGGCCGGCGGCTCACTCGGCCTCGTCCCGGACGAGGGAGATGCAGGTCCGCACCATCTCCTCGAGCCGCAAATCCTTGGTGTCCCCGATATTGGCGGTCTCCTCCAGACAGCGCATGAAGTACGCCGCGTCCAGCTTGGGCGACAGCGTGCGGAAGGCCCGGCCCATCCGGGTCGAGAAATCGATCTTGTCGGTCGCGCTCGCCCGCGGCCACAGCGAGGCCTTGTCGTCCACGGTCAGGCGGGCGGCGTCCGCCGGCAGGATCGCGCACGCCAGGGCCACTAAGACGATTATAAGCTTGGTCTGCATTGTAAATCTCCGATCCTGCGGCGTAGAACTGCGTAACTCTGCGCAGCGGTGACGGTCGACGGACGCGCTGCTCTTGCGACGGGATGGGAGAAGCGATGCGCGCGGTCCGTCTTTCCGGCCTGGTCTCGGCCGGCCTCCTGGGTCTTCTGACGGCACACGCTCAGGCGCAGACCGCGGCGCAGCCTCAGCCCCAGGCACAGCCCCCGATGCAGGCGCAGGACCCCGCGGCCGCCGATCCGCGGCGCAATCAGGCGGCGAAGCTCGCGGGGCTCGCCGGCTTCGTGAACCTCGAATGCCCCGGCCTGCGGAGCGATCCCGCGCGCCTCAAGCAGACCGTCGAGGCCCTGGGCGTCGATGCCGCGAGCCTGGAGACCGGCGACCTGCACCTGACCGCGACCCGCTACATCGCGGCCTACCAGAAGGACGTCGCGGCCAATTGCCGGAAGGCCGAGGCGACGTTCGGGCCGCAGGGATCGATCATTCCCGGCCTGGTCGTGCCGCGGTAGCCCCGGCCCGCTGTATGCGGCGCTGACGGCGGCCGTCCTCACACCGGGCGCCCGTCCCGCGACAGGGCGATACGCAGGAGGTCGGCGAGGCTGCCGGCGCCGAGCTTCTGCTTCATGCCCGAGACGACGGCCGACACGCTGCGCTGGCTCATCGACAGGCTGTCGGCGATCGCCTCGTTGGACTTGCCCGCCCCCAGCAGCGACAGGACCTGAACCTCCCGCGCGGTCAGGCGCGCGAGGGGCGATTCCAGGAGCCCGGCATTCAGCATGGCGATCTTGGTCGCGACCTCGTGCGGCAGGTAGCTGCGGCCGGCCGAGACGGTCGCCAGCGCCTCGTGAAAGCGCGTCACCGCCGTGTCCTTCAGGACGAAGCCGTGCGCCCCGCCCTCGATGGCGCGGGCGACGATCACCGGGTCGTCGTGCATGCTGAAGGCGAGGATCCGCGTCGCCGGCTCCAGGGCCCGCACCCGGCGGATCAGCGACAGGCCCGACAGGCCCTGGTCGCGGAAGCCGAGGTCGGTCACCACCAGCCCGGGCCGGTGGCGGTGGAAGGTGCGGTAGCCGGACACCACGTCCGCGGCCTCGTGGACCGCCCGGACGCCGGCATCCTCCGCGAGGTGGCGGAAGCCGCGCCGCACGACCGGGTGGTCGTCGACGATCAGCACCGCGTCGAGACCGCGCGGACCGTCCCGCCCCGCCGGGCGGTCGGCCGAGGCCCGGGCGGCGCTCACGGCGTCCCCTCGCGGGCCGGGTGCGGGGCGGCGAGGCGGGCCAGCGCGGCCGCGTGGTCGGCCCCCTGCATCCGGGCGTTGTAGTAGTGCTGGCACATCTCGCCGTAGAGGCTCTTGCGGCGGCCGCGTTCCGCCGCGATGCCGCCGAGACCGTCGAGGATCGCGCCGTAGCCCTCGCCGGTGCCGGCCTCGGCCAGCATCTGGCCGAGCTGGACGGTGCGGTTGGCGATCATGCGCGGGTCCTCGATGAAGCCGTCGCGGGCCCCTGCCAGCGCCGTCGCCATGGCGCGCACGCGGGGATCGTCGGCCGGCAGGGCCTTCCCGGCCTCGCGTCCCGCGAGCCAGCGGGCCGGGTCGGTCCCGTCGGTCGGCGCGAGCCAAGCCGGCAGGGTGCCCTCGGCGGTGGTGGCGACCACCGCGCCGGCCTCGTCCGCGCGCTCGTCCGCGCGCTCGTCCGACCCGCGGTCGCAGGCGCCGAGGGCCAGCAGGACCAGGCAGGACGCGATGCGGATGCGGATGCGGCCGGCGCGGCTCATCGCGCGGGCTCCCCGACGGCCAAGACCGCGCGCGGGCCCTCCGCCACCTTGATGCGCGCCGTCTCGCGCCACGTGGCGAGATTGATCACCGAGACATCGTCCGAGAACCAGTTCGCCACGTAGGCCCGCGGACCGGCCACCGCGATGCCCTCGGGATAGGGTCCCACCGCCACGGTGGCGACGATCTCGAGCCGGGCCGCGTCGATCACCGTCACGGCGGCGGCGTGCTGGTTGGTGACCAGGATGCGGCTGCCGTCCCCGGTGACCGCGACGCCGTAGGGCATCCGGCCGGCCGGAACCGTGGCGCGGGCCCGCAGCGTCGCCGTGTCGATCACCGTGAGATCGCCGCTGCGCACGTTGGCGACGTAGAGGCTCGCCTCGTCCGGAGCGAGCGCCAGGGCGAAGGGCGCCTCGCCGGTCGGGACGACGGCCACCCGGGCCATGGTCCCGGTGTCGATCACGCTGACCTGACGGCTCTCGCGATCGGCGACGTAGAGCCGCCCGCGCCGGTCGAGGACGAGGTGGGCCGGGTCGCGGCCCACCGCCGCGGCGCCCTCGACGGCGCCGGTCGCCGCGCAGATCCGCAGGACGCGGTCGCCCGACCAGTCGCCGACGTACAGGCGGGCGCCGTCCGGGCTCACCGCGAGGCCGAAGGCCTGCCCGGGGACGGGCAGGCGGCGGGGCGGCTCGCCGGGCGCGACGACGGTGACGGCGCGCCCGTCGGGGTGGGTCAGGTAGAGGCGGCCGGCCCGGTCGGCCGCCGCCGCCACCGGCGCCGGCCCGAGCGGGATCCGCCCGGCCACGGTCCCGGCCTCGACCCGCGCCAGCTCGGCCCCCTGCTGGCTGACGACCCAGACCGGGTCGCCGGCCGCGGACGCGACACCAATCCCAACGCCGGTCCCGGCGGCGGCCGCGACCGCGAGCGTCGCGATCAGCCGGAGGTGGCGCATGCGGGGCCTCAATGGGTTGTCCGGCCCTCGACGGCCGCCTTCAGGCCCTTGAGACCGTCCGCGAAGTAGCGGTTCATCGCCGCGCGCCCGGCCTCGTCGCTGAGGTTCTCCGGCGGCTCGTTGCCGGTGTCGCCCCGGTAGAAGCGGCCGATCCACGACACCTTGGAGCCGGTCCCGTCGGGGGTCACGGTGAGCGTCGCCGAGTAGGAGGAGACCGGGAGCGCCTTCAGGTCCGGGTCGGACATCCGGTACGAGTAGGTCCGGCCGTCGGCCAGCCACTCGTCCAGCCCCTCGACCAGGGTGCCGCCGGCCTTGAGGGTCACCCGGCGGGTCGTGCCCTCGACATTGCCGCCGCTGGCCTCGGCCTTGGCCACGTCGGGGTGCCAGCGCCCGATACCGCCGAAATCGCCCACCACCTTCCAGACCGCGTCCGGGGGCGCCTGGATGGTGATCGACTGGTCGATCTTCTGCGGCGTCGGCCCGTGGGCCAGCGCCGCGCCGGCGAGGCCGAGGACGGCGAGGGCCGGGACGAGGGCCGGGACGAGGGCGAGGGGCATCCGCATGGTCAGGTCCTGATCGCTCCGGTCGGAGCAGGGGTTGGAGCAAGGTGGGCCGCGCGCCCGCGGAGCGCGCGAAGGGCACGGGCGAGGGGGCTCGCCAGGAGGGCCAGGAGCGTCAGCCCCAGGGCCGCCGCCAGCAGGGCGGGCCGCGGGTCGAGGCGGCCGGGCAGCGGGCGCGGCGTCGCCGCGGCGCGCAGAGGGGCGGCGAGGCCGCCGGGGCCGTCGAGATGGACGTAGCCGAGGCCGGTCTCGGCGGCGAGGCGCCTCAGGTAGGGCTCGCGGACCGACGAGAGGTGCTCGGTGCCGTGGGCGGCCTGGGCGCCGAAGGGGGCGTTGCGCGGGTTGTAGCCCTCGCGCGATTCCGCGTCGGCCGGGGGCGGCCCGGAGCGGTTCTCCTGCTGGACGTCGCTCTCGCCGAGGAAGCCGGTCTCGCGCCCGCGATCGTCGAAGCGCGGGATCGGCGACAGGCCGTAGCCGCCCGCGCCGACGATCAGCCCGCGCACCGCGCCGGCCTCGCCGTCGAAGGTCGGGCCGCCGGAGGCGGGCAGGGGCGGCGTCTCCTGGCCGTCGGTGACGAACAGGAGGTCGGCGTCGATCTCCCCCGCCATGGCGATCGACCGGAACAGGCCGGCCGCGACGCGGCTGTCCCCCTCCCAGGCCATGCGCGGGTCGAGGGCCGCGATGGCGCCGTCCAGCGGCGCGAAGTCGGCGCAGACCTCGACCGGCGTGAACAGCAGGAACGGCCTGCGGTCGGTGAACAGGCCGAGCGCCACCCGCGAGCCGCAGGGGAGGTCGGGCAGCATCGCCCGCAGCGCCGCCTTGACGGTCTCGAGCCGGCTCACGGAGCCGGCGGCGGCGGGATAGTCGCGCACCGCCATGCTGCCGGTGATGTCGACCACCGCCAGCACCGACACGCCGGTGCGGGTGAACGGGATCGGCGGGGCGACCAGGGCCGCCAGCGCCAGCGCGAGGGCGGCCGCCAGGGCGCGGAACCGCCCGTCGCGCAGGTTGCGGGCGACGAGAGGGGGCAGGACTGAGGGCAGGACGGGGGGAAGGACGCGCCGCGGGCTCACGGGCCGCCCCGCGGCTGGCCGGGGATGTCGGTCCAGATCGCTTTCGGCTCGGCGCGCAGCTCGTCCCCGGTCTTGCGGTCGAATTCCGGGTAGTCGCGCACGAGGCGCGAGGCGACGTCGAGGTTGTACTTGGCGTCCCAGAACTCCGGCCGGGCCTGGAGGGCGCGGCGGTAATCCTGCCGCGCCAGCGTCACCTGGGGCGCGGCCTTGTCGAGGTCGCCCCGGCCGATCAGCGCGAAGGCCTGCCGCATCCGCGCGTTGCCGATGACGTACCGCGCCCGGGCCGCCTCCCGCACCGCGCCGGCGCGGTCGAGGGCGTCGAGGAGGGGCTCGGTCTCGCCGAGACGGTCCCGGGCGGCGAGGAAGCCGATCCGCGCCGTCAGCAGGGCCGGCCGCGCGTCCGGGTCGACCGGCCGGTCGCGGCCCGCCTCCAGGGCGGCGATCCGGTCGTCGTCGCGCGCGGCGCTCCAGCCCGCGACGGCGAACCACAGGGCGGCGACCGCGAGGACCAGCGGCAGGGCGACCAGCAGGGCCGGCCGGACCCGGCGCCACGCCGCGGCGGCGCCGTGGCGGGCGCGGGCGGCGCGGCGCGGGGCCGGGCCGTCGAGGAGGGCGCCGGCGCTCATGCCGCCCTCCGCGCCGCCGCGCCCGCGGCCTCCGTCGGGGTCTCCGCCGCGGTCTCCGCATCCGCCGGCGCCCCCGCGGGGTCCGCCTCCGCGAGGTCCGCCTCCGCGAGCTTGGCGAGGACGAGCCCGGCGAGGCCGAGCGCGGCGAGCGCGGCGGCGAGCCCGGTCAGGTCCCGGCGCGGGCGCTCCTCGACGTAGGGAATCGGGTCCCGCTCCAGGGCCTCGATCTGCCGGATGGCGGCGGCCACCGCCTCGGCGCCCTCGGCCTCGAAGGCGCGGTAGGGCACGCCGAGGCTCTTGAAGAACAGGTCGAGATGGCGCTCCGGCGCGGCCTGGGGCGTGTCCTCGCCGGCCGGCCGGTCGGCGATGCCGGGCGAGCCCTTGGTGCGCAGGAACAGCCAGTACAGGTTCGGCCGGATCCGCGCGACGGCGGCGCGCAGCTGGTCCTGGACGCGCGGGTCGATCACCGCGGCGCCGTCGGAGACCAGCAGGAGCACCCGCGAGGCGCCGACATCGATTCCGAACTGCGACAGGGCCATGCCGAGGCCCCGGCCGATATTGGTGTAGTCGAGGCCGGGCCGGTCGATGGCGGCGATCGCCGCCCGCACGGCGTCGTGGCGGTCGGTCATCGGCATGACCAGCATCGGCGCGGTGGAGAAGGCCGTCACGGCGAACAGGTCGTGCGCCCGCGCGCCGACGAAATCGGCGAGGAGGCGCCGGGAGGCCGCGGCCTTCGACTCCTCGGCGCCGGAGGGCTGCCGGCCCGCGAAGGTCTCGTTCATGCTCCCCGAGCGGTCGATCAGCAGCGAGACCTGCGCGCCGATGCCGAGGCGCTCGATCCGCGCGCCCGTCCGGTAGGGGCCCGCCAGGGCCGCGATGAGGCCGGCGACGGCCAGGATGCCGGCGAGCGTCAGCGTGCGGCCGAGCCAAGCCGAGAGGGGGTCTGCCGGCGCGGCGGCGACCGCCGGCACGGACGTCCGGCGCAGGGCCGAGCGGGCCAGCGGCAGCAGCGCCAGCGGCAGCAGCCACAGGACCCAGGGATCGGTCGCGCCGAGGCGGGGGAGGAGATCGGTCACGGCCTCACGCGCTCCGCTCCGCCGCCGCGAGGCGCGCCAGGAGCGCCTCGGCCTCGGACAGCGGCCAGGCCGCGCGCGCGGCCGGCAGCTGGCCGCCGAAGAAGGCGAGGCGCGAGGCCTCGAAGAAGCGCGCGAGCTCCGCCGCCCGGCCCCGGAAGGCCCCGTGCCGCGCCAGGAAGGCGCCGAGATCGTCGGCCAGCACCCGCCTTCCGTCGGTCTCGTCGAGGCCCCGGTGCAGGGCCAGCAGCGCCGCCCGGTAGGCCTGATCGGGCTCGCCCCCCGCCTGCCGCCGGAGCGCGCGCAGCGCCGCCGCGAAGGGGCGGCCCGGCCGCTGCCGGAACGGCCCCCAGGCGCGGTCGTGCGCCAGCGCCAGCGCCGCGAGGCCGGCGAGGGCGCCGAGGCCGGCCGCCGCCGCGACGTCCGGTGCCGGATCGATCCGCCCGCCGCTTCCGTCCGGGCGCAGGTACTCGGCCGGATCCTCGCGCCGCTGCGGCTGCACCTCGCGCAGGGGCGAGACGCCGAGGCTCCAGCCCGGCACCTGGACGGCGGCCGTGGTGAGGCCGGTCGCCGCCTCGCTCGCCAGCGTCAGGGGAAAGCCCGGCACCTCCAGGGTGCGGGCGTCGAGGGCGGCGTAGAAGCTCTGGTAGGTCAGGCGCAGGCGCACCCGACGGGCGCCGGCCACCGGGGCCTCGTCGACCGCCACGGCGCGCAGGTCGAGCCAGTAGGTCACCGGACCAGGCCGGGGCAGCGTCGCGCGCTGCAGCCGGAAGTCGGGATCGGCCAGGATCTCCACCTGCGCCTCGACCAGGTCGCCCAGGAAGATCCCGAAGGGCCGCTTGCTGCGCACCTCGACGGAGCGCACCTGCGCGGCGGCCGTGCCGGCCGTCAGGGCGAGGGGCGCGGCCAGGACGCCCGCGAGGAGGCCGGCCAGCAGGAGGGCGGGACCGCGCGCGCCCATGCTCAGGTCGTCAGCAGGTGGCGGGTGAGCGCCTGGGCGTCGAAGCGCCCGGCGAGCCGGAAGACCCGGCGCGCGAAGGGCGCGGCGGCGCGCTCCAGGGCGGCGATCCGGTCCCGCTCCCGGGCGATCCAGGCCCGGCGCAGGCTCGGGCGCAGCAGGACCACGCGGCGGCCGCCGCCCTCGAGATCGTCGAGTTCGACGAGGCCGAAGGCCGGCAGCGCCTCCGCCTCGGCGGGGTCGGCGAGCAGGATCGGCACCGTGTCGTGCGGCGCCAGGGCGGCGAAGACCCGGGCGATCAGGCTCTCCGGCCAGCGGAAGTCGGAGGCGAGGAAGACGAGCTTCGGCCGCCCGGCGAGCCGCCGCGCGGCCTCGAGCATGCCGGCGCAGCCGCGCCCCGCCCGCTCCGCACCCGCGACCCGCTCGGCGGCGGCCACGGCCGCGCCCCGGTGGCGGGTGGCGGGCAGGGTGAGGTCGTCGCGCAGGGTCTCGTCGCAGCCGATCAGGCCGAACGCGTCGCTGATCCGGGTCGCCGAGACGGCCAGGGCCCGGCAGAGATCGCCCGTGAGGCGCGCCCGGTCGGCCGTGCCGCGGAAGCCCATCGAGGCCGAGAGATCGACCAGGACCCAGGTCTCGACCGCGGTCCGCGCCTCGAAGCGGCGGACATGCACGCCCTCGAACGGGTCGCGCAGCGTCGCGCGCAGGTCGATGCGGCGCGCATCCGGCAGTTGCAGGAACGGCACCTGATCGCGGAACGGGCCGGCGCCGCCGGCGTCGCGCCCCCGGTGGAGACCGGCCCTGCTGCCGCGCGGCCGCCAGCGCGGCAGGTAGACGATGTCGGCCGTGCGCGGGTCGCTCACGGCGCCGGCACCGTCTCGAACGCGGCCCGGCACAGGGCCGGCACGATCGCGCCGCGCTGCAATTCGTGGACGGGCTCGAGGAAGACCCGGTGGGCCATCACCTCGGTGAAGACCGCCCGCACATCCTCCGGCACCAGCCAGTCGCGGCCCTCCAGCCACGCCCGCACCCGGGCGGCCCGCACCAGGAAGGCGACGCCGCGCGGCGAGGCGCCCCCCTGCACGAGGGTGGCGGTGTCGAGGCCCGGGAGCCGGATCCCGGCCTCCGCGGGGCGGACCAGCGCGTCCCAGAGGGCCACCACGTAGGCCTCGATCGACGGCTCCGCGCGGACGGCGTGCTGGATCGCGGCCGCGATGCCGCCGATCCGGGCGTGGTCGAGCACGCCCTCCGCGACCGCGCCGACGAGGGCGTCGGTGTCGTGGAAGCGCGGGTCGAAGACCAGGCTCCGGCGCACCGCCGCGTCCCGGGGCGCCTCCAGCCCGATCTCCATCAGGAAGCGGTCGCGGGCCGCGGCCGGGAGCTCGAAGGTCTCCTCGCGCTCGACGCGGTTGCGGTCGGCGAAGACCTGCAGGTTCGGGAACGTGTAGGTGCGGCCGAAGGCCTGGACGCTGCGCTCGGCCATCAGCCGGAGCAGCAGGGCGTGCACCTGCGGCCGCGCCCGGTTGATCTCGTTGAAGAAGAACACCGAGAGATCCTCGGCCCGGGCCAGGACCGGGCCGGGATCGACTCGCGGCCGGCCGTCGGGGCCGAGATAGGTGTGGTAGATCAGGTCGGTCGGCATCATGTCGACCGTGCCCTCGACGCGCTCGTAGGCGCCGCCCAGCGCCCGGGCCACCGCCCGCAGCAGGGTGGTCTTGCCGACGCCGACATCGCCCTCGAGCATCACGTGGCCGCGGGCGAAGATCGCGATCGTCGCGAGGCGGATCGCCCGCTCCTGCCCGACAACCGCCTTGGCGACCTCCGCCTCGAAGCGGGCCGCCGCCGCCCGCCAGTCGGTGAGCATCGTGTCTCCGGGACGGAGGGTGTTCATGAGGCGGTGCCTGCGGTGTCGGGCGGGGCGCCGGAGCGGCGGCGCCGGGTAACGGTGCGGCGTGTCGGTGCGGCGCGCGGTGCCGAGCGTCGCTGCGGGCCGGCGCCGCGGCGCGGGCCGGCCCCGGGCCGGTCGGACCGGCCGCGATCAGTTCGACGAGATCTTGGCGACGTCGTACTCGAACTTGCCGGTCTTCTTGGCGTTCTCGATCCGCTTCCTGTTGCGCTCCTCCATCTGCTTGATGGATTCGGCCTGCTTGCTGACCTCCTTCGGGTCGTGCTTGGGATCGTACTTGGTCCCGGCGACCTTCTCGGGGAAGCCGGGCTTCGGCTGCCAGCAATTGCCGGGCGCCTTGCAGGTCTGCCCGTCATAGGCCAGCGCCGGCACCGCGAAGGCCGCCCCCGCGATCAGCATCGCCGCCGTGATCACTGTGCGCATCGTAGATTCCTCCGTCTCTTCCTCGGGCGGCCGGTCGGGCCGTGAATTCGCCCCGTCTCCCGCGGGGCGCGACTTGCCGAGAGCGGCTAGTCCAGCGGCTTGCACTGGCCGGGCACGTCCTTGGCAAAGGTCTCGCCCTCCTTGAAGGGCTTGTAAGTCTTCTTCTGCTCGTCGGTGAGCCACTCGGCATCCTTCACCGGACCCGTGTAGAGATGACGGATCCAGGCGATGACCTGCAGCATCTCGTCGGGATTGAGATCCTCGTTGTGCGGGCCCATCATGCCGTTGGCGCCGCCCCAGAGGGTCGAGAACAGGCCGACATCGGTCGTGTTCGCCGGGTAGGTCCAGTAATCGTCGTTGAGGCCGGGCCCGACCTTGCCCTCGCCGAGATGGCCGTGGCAGCCGGAGCACGAGGTCAGGAACAGGCTCTCGCCGTTGCGCAGGCAGGACTTGTCGTCGATGTAGAGATTCTTGCCGGTCTGGAAGAAGGTCTTGACCGCCTGCGTGTCCCGCCCGCCCGGCTTGCCCTCGGCCGTGTCCATCGCCTCGCCGGTGATGGTGTTGCGGAAGACGATCCCGGTCTGCGAGCCGGACTGGGGCTGCGCGCGGGCCGCGACGGGCATCGCCGCGGCGAGGGTGAGAAGGGCGACGCGGGCCGAACGTACGATGAGCATCTGTTGAGCGGGTCCTGATGTCCTGATCGACGTCGCGAGCGACGTCTGGTCGATGTCTGGGGCGGTGTCTGGCGCGGTGTCTCGGTCGGCGGCCCGGTCGCGCCGGGCCGGGCGGAGGCGGGGCGGGCGCAGCTCAGTTCGAGGCGACGACCGGCACCCCGTCCTGCTTGAGGATCGCCGCGATCGCCGGCCGAGCCTTCTCGATCCCGGCGTCGAGCGCCTTGCGCAGGGCCTCGTCGTCCTTGCGCACGCCCATCGACTGGTCGAAGACCTGCGGGACCTTGCGGCCGTCGCTGCCGACCGTGTCGGCCGGGACCAGCGTCATGCGCAGGGGCGTCGGGGACTCCTTGACGTAGCGGGCCACGTCCGGGCCGAAGGCGACGCCGACATCGGCCTTGTCGGTGGCGACCTCGCTGACGATGCGGGCCGGGTCGATCTGGGTGTACTGGTTGCGCGGCGAGCGGAAGTTCACCAGCGAGTAGAGGTAGGCCATGTCCTCCTCGTAGCGGCCGATATCCTTGAGCATCGCCTCGCCGGGGGAGCCGAACGGCACCACCATGTGGTCGAGGGTCTTGAGCCGCGGGTCCGACCAGGACTTCACGTCGAGATCCTTGTCGGCGCGGGTGATGAAGACGTAGCCGCTCCGGTAGTACGGCCGGGTGGTCAGCACCCGCGGATCGTCGCTGTCGAGCCCGACGACCACGTCGCAGGTCCGCTTCTCCAGGCCGTCGCGGACGAGGTAGATCGCGGGCTTCGGGAGCCAGACGAAGACGGGCTTCTTCCCCATCGCCTCGGCGACGGCGACGGCGACGCGGTTCTCGAGCCCCGAGCCGTCCTTCATCGAGAGCGGCGGCTGCTTCTCGGAGGCGCAGATCCGCAGGGTCGCGGGGTCGGCCGGCGGCGCGGGCGGGGCCTTGCCGGGCTCCGACTGGATGGCCTGGGCCTCGGATTCCTGGGCCGCCACCGGCCCGGCGGCCAGGGCGGCGAGCGTCAGGACGGCGGCGAGACGGGCCGCCAGGATGCGGGCGCGCGGGCGCGGCATGGACGTTGATCCCTGTTGTCGAAGCGTTTCTTGATGGCGTGTCTGGATGGCGTGTCCGGGGACGGGCGGGGCGCCGGAGGGCCCCCCGCGCGTCGGGATCCGATCCCGAAACCCCGCCGGCCGGAGGCCGACGGGATGCGGGCGGGGTGCGGGCGGCCGTTACTTGGCGGCGTGCTGCGCGTACTCGCCGACGTTCGGGTCGTCGTACGGGCCCTTGCCGTCCAGCGAGAACACCATCACGCCGCCGCCCATCTGGGTGTAGTTGGCGAGCTTCTTGAAGGCGCCCACCGCGCCGAGGCCGGCGGTCGGGTCGGCGAGGTCGAACACCAGGCCCACGCCCGGCCAGCCGCCGACGCCGTAGTAGATGGCGACGTACTGCGTGCCCTTGTGGGTGTAGGTGATCGGGTAGCCGATGGCGCCCGACGGCAGCTTGAACTTCCAGAGGAGGTCGCCGTTGTCGGAGTCGCGCGCCTTGATGAAGCCGTCCAGCGTCCCGTAGAGGACGAGGTCGCCGGCGGTCGCGGTGGTGCCGCCCCAGACCGCGAAGCGCTCCATCTTCTCCCAGTTGAACTTGCCGGTGATGGCGTTGTAGCTCTTGATCTGGCCGAGGCCCTCGTAGTTCTGCCGGTCACCCTTCGGGCCCGGATACATGTTCAGCGTCGCACCGACGAAGAACTGACCCGCCCGGTAGGGCAGCATGAAGGGCTCCCAATCCATGCAGATGTGGTTGATGCCCATGTAGAAGGCTTGCCGCTTCGGATCGTAGGAATCGTGACCCTGGTTGTGGTAGCCCATCGCCGAGGGACAGATGTCCTTGGCGAGGTGGTCCATCCGGGTGCCGTATTCCGGATCGCGCACCGGCGTGCCCGTCTTCAGGTCCACCGACTTGAACACGTTGACGGTGTCGTCGATCTTGTTGGCCGAGACCAGCGTGCCGTCCGTCCGGTCGAGGGTGTAGACGATGCCGTTGCGGTCCGGGTGGGTGAGGAGCTTCCTCATCTTCCCGTCCTTGTCCTTCTGGTCGGACAGCATCATCACGTTGACGCCGGCATAGTCCCACTCGTCGTGCGGGGTCTTCTGGTAGCCGAACTTCGCCTCGCCGGTGTCGGCGTCGCGGCCGAAGATCGTCATCGTCCACTTGTTGTCGCCGGGACGCATGGTCTCGTTCCACGGCGCCGGGTTGCCGGTGCCGAAGTAGATCAGGTTGGTGCCCGGATCGTAGGCGTACCAGCCCCAGTTGGTGCCGCCGCCGATCTTCCAGGCGTCGCCCTCCCAGGTCGCGGTGCCGAGGCCCTTCTGGCCGTAATGGGCGTTGTGGATGTTGAAGTCCTTGGCGAGCAGCAGGTCCTCGTCCGGGCCCGTCGCGTAGGCGCGCCAGACCTGCGCGCCGGTCTTGACGTCGTAGGCGGTCAGGTAGCCGCGCACGCCGAGCTCGGCGCCCGAGGAGCCGATGATCACCTTGTCCTTCACCACGTAGGGGGCGATCGTGAGGGTCGAGCCGACCTTGATGTCGGAGTTCTCGACCTTCCACACCGTCTCGCCGGTCTGGGCGTTGAGGGCGGCGACGTTGCCGTCGAGCTGGGTCTTGAGGATCAGCGCCGGGGTCTTGCCGTCGCCGGGCCAGTAGGCGAGGCCGCGGTTGACGAGGTCGCAGCAGGCCACCGAGCGCGCGGCCGGGTTCTGCTTGGGCTTGTCCTGCCAGAGGATCTTGCCCGGATCGTCGAGGCCGAGGGCGAAGGTGTTGTTGGGGAACGAGGTGTGGATGTACATGACGCCGTCGACGACGAGCGGCGCGCCCTCGTGGCCGTTGAGCAGGCCGGTGGAGAACGTCCAGGCCGGCTTGAGCTGCTTGACGTTGCTCTTGTTGATCTGCGTCAGGTCGCTGTAATTGTTCGAGTCGTAGTTCTTACCGGGCATCACCCAGTTCTCGTCGCTCTTCGATTTCTCGATGAGCTTGTCGTTGGCCTGCGCCACGCCCGCCATGGCGACCGGCGCGAGCGCCATGATCGCCAATGCCGAGACGGAATTCCGGAGCCTGATCATCCTGCGTCTCCTCGCCGGACTGCCACGCCGTTTGGCCTCACAGTCATCGTGGTGTTCATTCGACGGCGACACGACTTTCACCGACAAATCCGTCTCTAGCGTCGCGATATCCGGGCTGTTTCCAGTATTCGCTGAGCTTATAAAAGACTTATTATCGTTGTGCGCCGCTTGATTATTCGCACGGCTTGTAATGCGTGTCTTTGCAAAACGAAACATTTCTTTTCGGGATGATCCGGCAACAGAACACCGGAGATCTGGTAAGATCACGCGGGCCTTGACCGCGAGCCGGCCTTCACCCCAGACAGGCCGGAGCGATGTGCGGGCGTGCGGGCCCCGAGCCGTCCGCCGACCCGTTCCGGGAGGACGCCATGGGTCGTGTCACGGGCTGCGCGGCCCGCTCTCTGGCGCTGGCGGCCGGACTCGCGGCCGGGCTCGCCGCTGGACTGGCGGCCCGCCCGGCGTCCCCGGCCCCGGCGCCCGGGACCGGCGGGGAACGCCGTCTCGCGGCGCTCTATCAGCAGGACGGGCGGCGCGAACTGACGGGGGCCGACCTGGACCGCTTTCCCGGCGCAGGCGTCCTGTGGTGCCGGCGCCCGGACGGGATCCCCCAGAAGGCCGCCGCCGCGTGGCTGATCGGGAGCCGGTCCCTCGTGCTGATGAACGCGCACAATTTCCGCAATCGACAACTGGAGGTCACCCGAACCGTCGCCGATTGCTACTTTCAGATCGCCGGCCGGAACTACGCCTTCGTGCCCGACGTCCTGGAACTCGGCGTCGAGCCCGAGGCCCGGCGCCTGCACATCACCGACGACTGGGCGCTGCTGCGCCTCTCCGAGCCGGCCGAGGCGCGGCCGCAGCCGATCCCGGACCCGCCCACCCTTCCGACCGGCGACCTGACGCTCCCGGTGACGATGGTCTCACCGGCCGGGCACGAGAACTACCGGGGCCAGAGCAGCCGGGAATCCTGCGCCGTCCGGCGGATCGATCCGCCGAGCGAGGGCGCGATCCGCCGCGCCCGCCACGATTGCAACGACGGCTACGGCGGATCGGGCTCGGGCCTGTTCGACGCGGAGGGCCGTCTCATCGCGATGCAGAGCGCGTCGCTCTCGATGAACCAGCGGCACGCCTTCGACATCGAGTTCCACTACGGCTCGGCGCTGCTGATCGAGGGCCGGCTCCACGAGGCCCTCAAGGCTCGGGCCCTCGAGACCCGGGACCGCTAGCGCGGGCCGCCGGACTTGCGCGGGAATTCCGGTAAGCCCCCGGTAAGCAAGGCGGCGATTTCCGGACCTGTCCCGGGCGAAGTTCTCGACGGCGATGCGCCGGCACGGCAAAACTTAACGTTGAGCCACGAATCTGGTCCCGCGAGGGAGCCGGTATGCCCGCTGTCGGAACGTTCAGGGTCTGCGCGCCGGGACGGCCGCCGTTCGCGGCGGCCGTGGCAGAGGGCGTGGCCGAGGCGGTCGCGCTGCCATCCGTGCTGGTCACGATGCTGGGCAGCCTGATCGAGGCCTGGCCGCGGCAGATCTACACACAACCGCTGGTGACGACCCGCTTCCTCGGCCAGCGGACCACCTACGTCTGCGATCCCGGCCACATCCGCAGCCTGATGGTCGACCAGGCCGAGGCGCTGGAGCGGGAGCCGTTCATGCTGCGGGCGCTGGCCCCCGCCCTCGGCGCGGGGGTCCTCACCGCGGACGGAGCCCACTGGCGCCGCCAGCGCAGGACCGCGATCCCGATGTTCCGCCCGGACCGGGTCCGGAGCTTCGTGCCGGCCATGGCCCGGGCCGCCGCCGCGACGCGGGCGCGCTGGCGCGACGCCGACCCGGCCGGGGCCGAGCGGGACATCCTGCGCGAGATGATGCGCACCGCCTTCGACGTCATCGTCGCCACGATGGTCTCGGGCGATCCGCATCTGGAGGTCGAGCCCTTCGGGGCCGCGATGGACGCCTATCTCGGCCAGACCAGCTGGAAGATCGCCCTGGAGATGCTGCGGGCCCCGAGCTGGGTCCCGCATCCGGGAGCCCGGGCCGGGGCGGAGGCGGTGCGCTACCTGCGCGGCGAGGTCGCCCGCACGATCGCGCGCCGCCGGGCCCGCGGCGAGCCCGGCTCCGACCTCCTCGGCCTCCTGCTGCAGGCGCGGGATCCGGAGACCGGGGCGCCGCTCCCCGAGGCGAGCCTCGTCGACAACCTGCTGACCTTCGTGTCCGCCGGGCACGAGACCACGGCCCTGGCGCTGGCCTGGACCTTCCGGGTCCTGGCCGAGCACCCGGAGGTGGAGCGGCGCGTCGTCGCCGAGATGGCGCGCCTCGGCGACGATCTCGCCGCCGATCCCGAGGCCGCGGACCGGCTCCCCTACACCCGCCAGGTGCTCCTCGAGGTGATGCGCCTCTATCCGCCGGCGCCGCTGATCGTGCGGCGGACACGGGCCCCGGTCCGGCTCGGGGACACGGTCGTGCCGGCCGGGCAGTCGGTCCACGTGCCGGTCTACGCCCTGCACCGGCACGCGCTGCTCTGGGACCGGCCGGAGGCGTTCGACCCGGACCGCTTCGCGCCGGAGCGGGCCGCCGCGCGCGACCGCTACGCCTACCTGCCGTTCGGCGCCGGCCCGCGGGTCTGCATCGGTATGAGCCTCGCCCTGACCGAGTGCCTCGTCATCCTGGCGACGCTGCTGCCCGCCTTCCGCCTCCGGCCGGTGACGGCCGAGATGCCGGCGGCGCAGTTCCGCGTGACCCTGCGGCCCAAGGGCGGCCTGACGATGAGGGTCGCGCCCCGCCCCGGGGCCGGCCATGTCGCCTGACATGACCGCGGACGCGTCCGGCCCGCCCGGCGCGATCGAGCCGACCGCGCGGCGGAGATCCTGGCCGGGCCGCGCGGCATCGCTGCTCGGCCGCCTCTGCGGTCCCGACGCCGACGACGCGCTGCCGAACCGCTACCGCCTGCAGGTGCGCGCGGGGCTCCTCGACGAGACGCTGAAGCTCGCCACCTACTCGGCGGTGACGCACCTGATCATCGCGCTGGCCGTCGCGTACTTCTTCTGGGGCTCGGCCTCGCACACCTACCTCCTCGGCCTGCTCGCCGTGGTCGCGGTGCTGATCGCGGCGGCGACCTACGCGACCTGGCTCTACTGGCGCACCCACGGCGACACCGCCTCGGCCGCCACCGTCCGGTGGGGTTGCCGGATCTCCGCCGGCCTGGCCTTCGCCCTGGGCCTCGCCTGGGCGACCCTGCCGGTCGTGCTGTTCGCCCCCTCCGGCGGCGACGCGCGGCTGCTCGTCGTCGCCATCGTGACCGGCCTGATCTCGGACGCCTACGTGGTCGGCCCGCTCCTGTCGGTCTCGTACCTGTTCGCGGTCCCGGTCATCGTCGGCAGCTTCGTCGGGCTGGCCCGGTCCGGGGAGCCGGTCGCGCTCAGCCTCGGCTTCCTGCTCGCGGTCTACGCGATCTTCGTGGTGACGAGCGTGAGGCGCATGAGCCGCCTGTCGCGCCAGCGCATCCTCGACCGCGTGCGGGTCGGGGACCAGAGCGAGACGATCGGGCTGCTGCTCAACGCCTTCGAGGCGAATGCCAGCGACTGGCTGTGGGAGACGGACGGGACCGGGCGGTTCCAGCACGTCTCCACCCGGATGGCGGACGTGCTGGCCTGCCCGGTGCGGACACTCCAGCACGCCTCGTTCCCGGCGCTGCTCGCCGGCCGGGCCGAGGCCTCGCCCAAGGGCTCCCCCGAGATCTCGCCCGAGATCTCCCCCGAGGCCGATCAGAGCGCCGACCTGCTGGACCGCCTCCGGCGGGGCGTCGCCTTCCACCAGCACCTCATCGCCGTCGACACGCCGGCCGGCCGGCGCTGGCTCCGGCTGAGCGGCAAGCCGTTCCTCGATCAGAAGGGGCGCTTCGCGGGCTTCCGGGGTGTCGGCTCCGACGTGACGGAGGCCCGACGGGCGGAAGCGCACATCGCCTACCTGGCCACCCGGGATCCGATGACCGGGCTGTCGAACCGGGTCATGTTCCACGACGTCGCGTCCGAGGTCTGCGCGGCCGCCGCGCAGACCTCGCCACAGGCTCCGGACGCGACGGTCAGCCTGCTCTACCTCGACCTCGACGGCTTCAAGACCGTCAACGACAGCATCGGCCACGCCGCCGGCGACGCCCTGCTGGGGCAGGTCGCCGATCGCCTGCGCGCGCTGCTCCCGGCCGACGCGCAGGCGTTCCGCCTCGGCGGCGACGAGTTCGCGATCCTGCAGCGCGGCCGGGACGGCGCGGCCGCGCGGGCCCTGGCCGAGGCCACGATCGGGGTCCTGCGCGAGCCCTACCTCATCGACGGCGTCCGGGCGGAGATCGGCGTCAGCGTCGGGATCGCCTGCGCCCCCGCGGACGCGACCGAGCCCGAGGACCTGCTCCGGAAGGCGGACCTCGCGCTCTACAGCGCCAAGCAGGGCGGCAAGGGGCGCTGGCGGGGCTTCGACCGCGACCTGGAGGTGCGCGTCCAGCGCCGGCACGAACTCGACGAGGCGATGCGGCAGGCCCTCGCGGACGGCGAGATGGCGCTGCACTACCAGCCGCTGGTCGGCCTGCAGGACGGCCAGGTGGTGGGCTGCGAGGCGCTGCTGCGCTGGACCCGGCCCGGTCTCGGCCCCGTCTCGCCCGCCGAGCTGATCCCGATCGCCGAGGGAACGGGCTTCATCCTCGCGATCGGGCGCTGGGCCCTGCGGCGGGCCTGCGCGGAGGCGCTGACCTGGCCGGCGCGCCTGCGCGTCGCCGTCAACATCTCGTCGGTCCATTTCCGCCGGCCCGACTTCTTCGCCGACGTCGCGGCGGTGCTGAGCGAGACCGGCCTGGCGGCGGAGCGCCTCGAGATCGAGATCACCGAGTCGATCTTCCTGGCCAACACGCCGCACGTGCTGGACAATCTCCGCGCCCTGCGGGCGCTCGGGGTGCGGATCGCCCTCGACGATTTCGGGACGGGCTACTCCTCGCTGAGCTACCTGACGCAGTTCCCGGTCGACAAGATCAAGATCGACCGCGCCTTCGTGCGCGACCTGAGCAGCCGCCCCGAATGCCTGACGGTGATCGAGGCGATCATGGTCATCGCCCGCGACCTGCGCATCGACGTCACGGTGGAGGGCGTCGAGACCGAGCAGCAGGCCGAGCTCCTGCGGCTGCGGCGCTGCAACAGCGCGCAGGGCTTCCTGTACAGCCCGGCGCGGCCGCCCGAGGAGATCCCCGGCCTGATCGAGCGCCTGCCCCGGACGGCGCTCCCGGCGGAGCGGGCCGTCCGCGCGGTCGCCTGAGGGCGGCAGGGCCGGGATCCGGGTTGCCACGCGGGTGCCAACGGCTCTAGCGGGGGACGACCACGCGGAACCGGGACAGAGGCGCGCCATGCCCAAGGTCGTCATCAGCGAGTTCATGGACGAGGCCGCGATCGCGGCCGAGCTCGCCGGCCTCGACGTGGTGTACGATCCCGGCCTCGTCGACCGGCCGGAGGACCTCGCCGCCGCCGCCGCCCGGGCCGACGCCCTGATCGTGCGCAACCGGACGCAGGTCCGCGGCGCCCTGCTCGACGCCGCCCGCGACCTCACGGTCGTCGGCCGCCTCGGCGTCGGCCTCGACAACATCGACCTCCCCGCCTGCCGGGCGCGCGGCATCGCGATCTACCCGGCCACCGGCGCCAACGACGGCGCGGTCGCCGAGTACGTCATCGCCTCCGCGCTGCTGCTCCTGCGCGGCGCCTACGGGGCGAGCGCCGCCGTCGCCGCCGGCGCGTGGCCGCGCAACGCCCTGATGGGCCGCGAGATCGCCGGCAAGCGCCTCGGCCTCGTGGGCTTCGGCGCGATCGCCCGCGAGACCGCCCGGCGGGCGGCGGCGCTCGGCATGGCGGTCGCCGCCCACGACCCGTTCGTGGCCGCGGACGACCCGGCCTGGACCCAGACCTGGACCCCGGCCTCCGGCCCGGTGGAACGGACCGCCCTCGACGCGCTGATCGCCGGCAGCGACGTGCTCTCGCTGCACGTGCCGCTCACCGACGCGACCCGCGGCCTGATCGACGCGGCGGCGCTGGCGCGGATGCCGACGGGCGCGATCCTGATCAACGCCGCCCGGGGCGGCATCGTGGACGAGGCGGCCGTGGCCGCCGCGCTGCGCTCGGGCCATCTCGGCGGCGCGGCGCTGGACGTGTTCGAGCGCGAGCCCCTCGACGCCGCCGCCGGCGCCGTGTTCGCGGGCGTGCCCAACCTGATCCTGACGCCCCACATCGCCGGCGTGACCCGGGAATCGAACGTGCGCGTCTCCGCCGTCACCGCCGCGGCCGTGCGCCGACACCTCACGGAGCGCTGAATGCGGGGGATCTGGGCCTTTCGGCCGGAGCGGGCTATCCACGGGAGCCGGCCGCGCGGGGACCGGGACGTCCGGTGCGGGCCGGGAAGGAGCAGAGGATGACCGATCCGGCACGGCGGGCCTTCCTGAAGAGCGCCGCCCTCGGCGCCCTGGCGGCGGGAAGCGGCCTGCGGCCGGCCCGCGCCGACGAGGCGGCGCAGCTGCCCTTCGGCAACGGCGAGCGCCCGCTCGTGGCCTATCCGGGCAAGCGGCCGCTGCTGCAGACCACCGCCCGGCCGCCCCAGCTGGAGACGCCGTTCGCGGTCTTCGACGCGGGCGCGATCACGCCGAACGACGCCTTCTTCGTCCGCTACCACCTCGCCGACATCCCCCTGGAGATCGATCCCGAGGCGTTCCGGCTGAACGTCGGCGGCCACGTCGAGCGGCCGGCCTCGTTCAGCCTCGCGGAGCTGAAGGCGCTGCCCGGCGGGACCGAGATCGTCGCGGTCAACCAGTGCTCGGGCAATTCCCGCGGCTTCTTCGAGCCGCGCATGGCCGGCGGCCAGCTCGCCAACGGCGCCATGGGCTGCGCCCGCTGGACCGGCGTGCCGCTGAGGACCGTGCTGGATCGGGCCGGCGTGAAGGCCGGGGCCGTGCAGGTCGCCTTCAACGGGCTCGACCGCCCGGTCCTGCCGGAGACGCCGGACTTCGCCAAGGCGCTGACCCTCGACCAGGCCGGCGACGGGCAGGTGCTGCTCGCCTGGGGCATGAACGGCGCGGATCTGCCCTGGCTCAACGGCTACCCGCTCCGCCTCGTCGTGCCCGGCTATTACGGGACCTACTGGGTCAAGCACCTCGACACGGTCACGGTGCTGGACAAGCCCTTCGAGGGCTTCTTCATGAAGACCGCCTACCGCATCCCCGACAATGCCTGCGCCTGCACCGAGCCCGGTCAGGCGGCCGCCGCCACGGTGCCGATCGGGCGCCTCAATGTCCGGTCGTTCCTGACGAATCTGACCGACGGCGCGCAGGTGAAGGCCGGTCCGGTCGCCCTGCGCGGCATCGCCTTCGACGGCGGCTCGGGCATCAGGGAGGTCGCGGTCTCGACCGACGACGGCGCCACCTGGACTCGGGCCGCGCTGGGCGGGGATCTCGGCCCCTACGCGTTCCGGACCTGGTCGCTCGCGACCGCGCTCACGCCCGGCGCCCACGCGATCCGGGTGCGGGCCACCGCCAACGACGGCAGCACCCAGCCGACGACGTCGCGCTGGAACCCGTCCGGCTACATGCGCAACGGCGTCGAGACCACCCGGGTGCGGGCGGCGTGAGCGCGAACGGGAGGACCGACGGGATGCGGGCGCTCGTGCTCGGCGCGGTGATCGCGGGTCTGACGGCCGGCGCGGCCTGGGCGGCGCCGCGGACCTACACGCTTCCGGATCCGACCGCGCAGCTGCGGCCCCCGACGGACGGGGGCCTGACCGCGGGCTACGAGGCGGCGCAGGCCAATTGCCAGACCTGCCACTCGGTCGACTACATCGCCACGCAGCCGCCCGGGCGCGGGAAAGCCTTCTGGGATGCCGAGGTGGCCAAGATGATCAAGGCCTACCACGCCCCGATCGAGCAGGCCGACGCCGGCGCGATCGCCGCCTATCTGGCCAGAACCTACTGAGGGTCGGACGGGCGGCTCGAACGGACGCCCGATCCCGCCGCGTCAGCGCAGCGCGAGCGCCTGGGCCGCGTGCGAGGCGACGGCCTGCACGGCCGGAAGATCGTAGGCGTAGACGCGCCCGGCCAGAATCGCCAGGGCGAGGGTCCAGAACACCGCACCGCCGACCCGCCGCGCCGTGCGGTCGCCGGCCGTGGCGGCCGGGCAGGCGCGGGCGACGCCGTCGGCGACGGGCTCGCCGAACGGATCGAAGGCCGGCGACTGGTTTTCGGAGGCGCTGCGCATGGTGACGAATGTCGCGCTCGGCCGGCCCGTTCGCAATGGAGGCGTCTTTCGAATTTCGCCGCGCGTGGAGATGCTTGTTCTCCATCCGGTCTCAGTGACAGACAGGTTCTTCTCAGAGAGCCGCTTCGACCGCCGAGGACGCGATATCTTCTTCCCGATGGGGGTCGGATCCGGCCGATCCGGGATCGGCGGGCGTGTGGTAGGCCATGCGCTCCCGGCGTCCCCGCAGGGGCTCGCGGCTGACTTCGCGCCACGCCTCGGCCGGCGCCCCGGCGGCGCGGCGCGCGGCCTCCGAGACCAGGATCGGGACGCCGTGGAGCTTGGTCGCCTGCTCGAGGCGGGCGGCGACGTTGACGGCGTCGCCCAGCACGGTGAACTCGTAGCGCGCCGCCTCGCCGATGATCCCGCAGAACACCTCGCCGTAATGCACCCCGACGCCGATGCGCACGGTCCGCGCGGGCCCGCTCCTGTCGGTCCAGCGGGCGATCACCGCGACGAGGTCCTGGGCGAAGGCGAGGGCGCGGGCGGCATCGTCCGGCCGCGGCTCGGGCAGGCCGAACACCACCAGGGCGCCGTCGCCGATGAACTTGTCGACCACCCCGCCCCGCAGGCGGGCGAGGCGCGTCACCCGCCGCCGGAAAGCGGACAGGAACTCGGAGAGCCGGTGCGGATCGAGGCTCTCGGCCAGGGTGGTCGAGCCGCGCATGTCGACGAACACGATGGCGGCCTGCTGGCGGCGGCCGGCCTTCAGGCTACCGTCGCCGTCGGCGAGACGCAGGACCAGCTCCTGCGGCAGGAACCGCGACAGCCGGTTGCGCCGGGTCGCCTCCCGCAGGGCCGAGGCGGCGAACAGCACGAACAGGACGGCGAGGGCGCCGACCATGACCCAGATGGCCAGGGCAATCCGCGACACCGTCGCCTGCCGCCGCTCCATCCGGTCCGCCTCGTGCGCCTCCATGCGGCGCACGCGGTCGCGGATCGCGTCCATCACCTGCTTGCCGCGCCCGTCCGCCACGGAGGCGCGGGCCGCGGCGCCGTCGCCGGCGCGCATGAGGGCGACGCTGGCGCCGAGCTCGTCGAGTTTCCGGCGGATCAGCCCGGCCAGGGTGTCGAGCTCGCCCCGCTGGTCGGGATCGTCCTGGACGAGGTCGCGCAGGAGGTCGAGCTGCCGGTCGACGTTCACCCGCCCCTCGGTGAAGGGCATCAGGAAGGCCGCGTCGCCGGTGAGCAGGTAGCCGCGCTGGCCGGTCTCGGCGTCCTGCACCGCCGACAGCACCCGGGCGAGGCGCCCGTCCACCGCCACGGTGTGGCGCACGGCGTCGACGCCGCGCTGCTGGTACACGAAGGCGCCCAGCGCGATGGCGGTCATCACCAGGATCGTGGCGAGGCCCACCGTCATCCACGCCACGGTGCGCGAGCGCAGGGACCGCTGCACCCGCGCCGCGACGCGTGCCCGGACGGAGGCACGCGTCGCGGCCTCGCTCCCGTCCGCTGCGGGCGCGGTGGCTGGAGCGGACATGTCAGGCCCCGCCCGCGCCGTGCAGCCGGACGGCGCGCCCGGTCCGCCCCCCGTCCCCGGCCGCCCGCGCCCGGCAATCCGCGATGGTCGCCCGCGCCGTGTCGATGGCGACGGACGCCGCCGACATGGTCCGGGTGTCCGGCTCCCGCGCCCGGGCGTAGCGCACCACGTCCATGGCCAGCGCGTCGACCTCGACGGTGAGCGCCTCGATCGCCGCCGGGTCGCGCAGCGCCCGGGCCTGCCCGGCGATCTCCAGGAGCCGGTCCATGATCTCGTCGATGCGCTCGCGGCGCAGGCCGGCGAGGCGCTGCCGGATCCAGGCCAGCACCGAGACGAGCCCGCCCGCCAGCGCGCCGAGGAGGTAGAGCGTGTCGCCGTAGCGCTCGATGAAGCCGTGCTGGTCGCGCTCGTAGTAGTCGATCGCCCCCGGATGGATCGGGATCCGGGCGCTGGTGGCCGCCACGGTCGTGTCGTAGGCCGGGGCCTGGACGTACTCGGCGGCGTCCGTCGCCTGCGCGGCGGCGGTGCGCTTCTCGAAGAGCTGCTGGGTCACGTCGGCTGCCACGACCCGGCTCAGGGAGGCGCGGGCCATCAGCCGGTACGAGGCGCCCACCGTCTTCACGTCGTCGGCCGGCAGCTTCGGCCGGCCGCCGAACAGGCCGCCCGGGACCGTGACCGCCTGGAGCCGCGGGAAGCGCTCGATCACGGCGCCGTCATCCTCCACGGCGACGAACGCCACCTTGCCGCCGCGGGCGACGCCCTGCACGGCCGAGACCAGGGCCAGCGCCTTGGGTGCCGAGGGCGCGATGATGCTGACGAAGGCGTCGATCCGCCGCTCGCGGAAGGCGGCGGCCACCGCCTCCTGGTCGACCGGGACCAGCAGGACCGCCGAGTCCCGGGCCGGGCCGGCGGCCTCCTCCAGGGTGAGCCCGTAATAGCCGAGGAGATTCCGGAGCAGCCAGAGATCGGCGTCCCGGTGCGCCGCGATGCCGAGCCGCTTGCCGGCGAGCTTCGGGAAGCTGGTGATCCCGGCCTGCTCGGGCGAGGCGATGACCATCGCCTGGTCGCGCAGGATCGCCAGGGTCAGGCCGTTGGTCGGGAGCAGCACGTCGGGGCGGACCACCGCGAGGTCGGCCCGCCCGTCCTGCAGGGCGGCGGCGCTCTCGCGCACGTCGTCGAAGGACAGGATCCTCAGCCGGACCTTCTCGTGCGCGGCGTCGAGCGCGTCCGCGTAGGCCTTGATCAGGCCGGGCTCGGTGCCGTCGCGCGGCGCGACCGCGATGGTCAGGACCGTCGCCTGGAGCAGGACCCAGGCCGCGACCCCGCCCGCGCCCAGGAGGGCGGCCCCGGCCAGGAGCAGGGTCTCCCGGCGCAGGATCCAGGCGGGGAGGGTCGCCATCGGCCCGGGCGCTCAGAACAGCGAGATCAGCACGATGCCGCCGACCATCAGGGCGGCGCCGATCAGGCGCGGCGGCCCGGCATTGACCCGCTTCATGCCGAACCAGCCGAAATGGTCGAGTGCCACCGAGGTCAGGAGGTTCGCGGTGATCAGCAGGCCGTTGAAGGCGCCGGCCCCGACCTTGTCGACGAAGAGCAGCCCGGCGAAGACCGCCACCGCCCCGGTGAGGCCGGCCAGCGGCATCCACCAGCGGACGCCCGCGACGTCGTCCCGGGTCGGCAGCGGCGACGGCCGCAGCAGGAACATCAGCGCGAACACGAACACGACCGGGACGAAGGAGACCGTCGCGGCGAGCCAGGGGTTCTCCAGGGCGCCGCGGAGCTGCGCGTTCCAGACCACGCCGATCGCCATCAGGGCGCCGGCCACGAGGATGAACGGGTAGAGCAGCTTGCCCGACATCCCGTGCCCCTCGCCGTGCCCCTCGCCGTGCCCCTCACCCTGCCCCTCGCCGCCGTCGCTCTTGCCGCCCGAGCGCGCGATGAAGGTCACGCCCACCGCCATCAGCAGGCCGCCGAGCCAGGGCATCGGCTTGAAACCCGCGGCCTGCAGGCCGAACAGGCCGAGCGCGTCCATGGCCAGGGAGGTGAGGATGTTGGCGGTGAGCGTCAGGCCGTTGAACGGCCCGGCGCCGACCTTGTCGATGAAGGCGAGCCCGCCGAACACCGCGACCGCGCCGGCCAGGCCGCCGAGCGGCGCGTACCAGGGCATCTTGCTCAAGGAGTCGAGGCTCGGCAGCGGCGTCGGCATGGTGAGGAACAGGGTCGTGAACACGAAGACGATCGGCAGGAACGACACCGTCGCGGCGAGCCACGGATTGACCATGCGGCCGCGCAGCTGCGCGTTCATGGCGTTGCCGATCGCCTGCAGCGCGCCCGCCACCAGGATGAAGGGATAGAGGAGGGCAGCCGTCACGCGCGCGGACCTTCGGGTTGGCGGGGAGGGAGGGTCAGACGAGGAGCAGGCCGGCGAGCGCCAGCGCGAGGGCCGGCGGCATCACCAGCAGGCCGAGCTTGAGGAAGGTCCAGGCGCCGACATCCTGGCCCTCGCGGCGGATGGCGGTGAGCCAGAGGATCGTGGCGAGCGAGCCCGTCACCGACAGGTTCGGCCCGAGGTCGACGCCGATCAGGATCGCGCCCGCGACCTTCTCGGGCACGTGGGCGGTCTGCACGGCGGCGCCCGCGATCAGCCCGGCCGGCAGGTTGTTGACGAGGTTGCACAGCACCGCGACCAGGCCGCCCGCCCCCCAGGCGGTGGCCTCCGGGGCGGCGTGGGCGTAGCCCTTGAGCAGGTCCGCCAGCATGGCGAGCACGCCGGTCTTCTCCAGCGCCTCCACCAGGACGAACAGCCCGGCCACCAGCGGCAGCACGCTCCACGACACGTCCTTGGCCACCTCGACGAGGCCGCCGCGCTTGAGCAGCAGCACGACGACCGTGGTGGCGAGGCCGGCCACGAAGGTCGGCAGGCCGAGGTCGAGGCCGAGCGCCGAGGCGGCGATCAGCACGCCGCCGGTCGCCACGATGCCGATCCCCGCCACGAGGCCGGTGCGGGACAGCGCCACGGCCTCGACGTCGGTCGCGACCTGCTGCCCGCGCAGGGTCTTCGCCTGGGTCAGCCGCAGCACCGCGTAGGTCGTCGCGATGGCCAGCAGCGAGGGCAGGGCGAACAGGCCGAGCCAGCGCACCAGCGGCGGCATGTGCTCGGCGAAGACCACGAGGTTGGCCGGGTTCGAGATCGGCAGCACGAAGCTCGCCGCGTTGGCGATGAAGGCGCAGATGAACAGGTAGGGGAGGGGGTTCTCCACCTTGGCGGCCTTGGTGGCCGCGTAGACGGCGGGCGTGAGCACCACCGCGCAGGCGTCGTTCGACAGGAACACCGTGACGGCGGTGCCGACGAGGTACACGAGGGTGAACAGCCGGGTCGCCGAGCCCCTGGCGGCGCGCACGGCGATCGACGCGAGCCAGTCGAACAGGCCCTCCTTCCGGGCGACCTCCGACATCAGCATCATGCCGACGAGGAACAGGTAGACGTCGGTCCCCTTCAGGACGCCGTCCCAGGCGGTGGCCGGGGCGAGCAGCCCGAGGGCCACGAGGGCGCCCGCGCCGAGCACGGCCCAGATCGCCTCCGGCCACGAGAACGGCCGCAGGATGACGCCGAGGGTCGCGAGGGCGGCGATCGTCCAGGTCGCGATGTTGGGGGTCAGCGTCAGCGCGCCCATCGGTTGCGGTGGTCCTCTGGTGGGGTGGATCGTGCGGTGCGGTGTGCCGCGATTCGGTCGGGACCGGCTACCAGTCCCGGCCGTTGCGGTTCGGCCCGAGCTGGTCGCCCCGGAGCCCCTTCTGCGGCCAGGCGGGCAGCCGGGACGCGTCGCTGCCGGGGCGGTCGGGGGCCGGCGGCGGGACGAAGCTGCGGCCCACCGGCTCGATCACCTCGGTGTCGGTGCGGCCGGTGCCGTCCGCGACCGTGACGGCGAGGCGGCGCGCGCCGTCGCGCCAGGGGATGCGGGCATGGACCGTCCGGGGGCCGTCCGGCACCATCGGGTGGGCCGGGCCGCCATCGACGCGCAGGTGACAGCGCCACGCGGCCCGCGGCCGGTCCGACAGCACGAGCGCGCGCACCGAGATCGCGCCGTCGGCGGCGTCGAGGGGCGCCGTGGCGAGGCGCCGGTCGGCGGGGCTCGTGATCATCACGAAGGGCAGCGCCCGGTCGAGGGGCTTGAACCGCCAGCTCGTCACCGGACCGTCGATCGCCGCGACCGCGTAGCCGACCGAGCCGTCCTCGTTCTGGCCGACCGAGCGGGCCGCGGCGTAGAGGGTGCGCCCGTCCGGGGCGAGCTCGTTGTAGTGGGTGTGGCCCATCTCGACGAGGCGCACGCCGTGATGGCGGATCAGGCCGGCGAGCGCCGCCCGCTCGTCGGGCACGCGGAGATCGTCCGGATAGGTGTGGGCGAAGACCGCGCAGGGCAGGCCCTCCCGCCCGGCCCGGGCCAGCTCCTCGCCGAGCCACGCGAGCTGGCAGGGGCCGAGGCGGAAGTCGAGGCCGAAGCCCTTCTGGCCGTAGCCGGGGCTGACCATGTCGAGGAACAGGCAGCGCACGCCCGCCCAGGTCTCGGCGAAGTAGTAGTGCGTCACGGAGACGGGGTCGCGCGGGCGCGGCAGGTCGTGGCGCCGCGCCGCGTGGCCGCCGCCGCGCGGGCTGCCCGCCACCGCGGCGAACAGGGCGTCGAAATCCGCCATCGTGCCGTGCTGGCGGTCGTGGTCGCCGGCGATCAGGCGCACCGGCAGGTCCGGGTGCCGGTCCAGGGCCTCGCGCAGGACCGCGTACTGCTCCGCCCGGCCGTCCTCGGCGAGGTCGCCGGGCAGGTAGGCGAAGTCGACGAGGCCGCGGCCGTGCAGCCCCGCCACCTCCGCGAGCATCGCCCGCAGGTCGGCAGCGTGGGGATCGGAGGCCCGCTCCAGGTGGAGGTCGCCGATATGCGCGAAGGCGAACACGCCGTGGCTCGCCGTCATGGCGCGCCCGCGCGCGGTCTATGATTGCCCTGAGCCATCGTGCCCCCCGGACAGGCTCGTCCACCCCGGCCGGGAATCGGCCGCGGCGCTCGCGACCGGCCCGACGTTTCGGAGACGGCGGGGTTCCAGCCCCGGGGGCGGGCGCGCGCCGGCGGGACCCTACATTTTCGTGAGCGCCGGCCCGATCCGCGGCCGGTCGATCGGAAGTGTCGTGAAAGCAGACACTCGATGTCGTCTCAGCCGACAGTGCCCGGCGCTGTCAGCCGGTGAACCCGCCGCTCAGTGCGCGCGCCGGAACAGGTCCGGCAGGTAGCGTTCCAGGGTCTCGTGCCCCTCGAACTTCACGTCCACGGTGGCGGCCGCGCCCCACGGGCGGTGGAGCCCCACGACCCGGCCGCGGGCATGGCGCCAGATCCCGAGGATCTCGGCGAGGTCGAGCCGGTCGAAGACCACCTCGTCGCCCGGCGCGACGGCCGGGTCGGCCGGGTCGGCCATGCCGGACCGAGCCGCGGGGACCGGGCCGCGGGGTATCTCCCCGATCCGGGAAGGCTCATCCCCGGGATCGCGGCCGTCGGAGAAGGTTTCGTTCGCGGAGTGCTCGCGGAAGAGCATGATCTTCACTAAGCCGTTGCGATGACTGGATAATCGCAGGTTCAACCCGGTCCGACAAGGCGTGTTCCGGTGCCCCGCGTGCGGGACCGACCTGTATTCGGCCGCCCGCTCGCCCGCCCGAGACCCGGCCGGGCGCCGCGTCCCCGCGACCGGACGCCCCGCGCGACGGGGCCGGAACGGCGCCTCGCGGAGCGCGCAGCATTCGCATCTCCGGTTCGGGGGAATCGGGAGATCGTTCGTGTCGTCGAGCGAAGATCTTTGGAATTTCGGGGCGGGTCGGGCTGATCTAAACCTGACGCGAGACGATCCTCCGCGTGAGACGGCGCCTGTCGACCTGATGGATAGTTCCCGCATGCTTCCCGATCTTGCCTTCGGATGCGGAGCGATCCGTCACGGCCCGACCGCCGGACTTGCCCCCGCCCATTCCCGCCAGAGTCCCGCCCGATGAAGTTCCTGCGTCTCCTCGCCGTCGCGGCGCTCAGCCTCGGCGCCCTGCCGGCCGGGGCGGAGACCCTCAGGATCGGCGTCGTGCCCGGCGCCTACGGCGACGCCGTGACGGTGGCGGCCCGGGAGG
The DNA here is from genome assembly GCF_017876975.1 of Methylobacterium sp. PvP105. Taxonomy (NCBI): domain Bacteria; kingdom Pseudomonadati; phylum Pseudomonadota; class Alphaproteobacteria; order Hyphomicrobiales; family Methylobacteriaceae; genus Methylobacterium; species Methylobacterium sp. PvP105. Next base: position 5,750,513 of record NZ_JAGIPA010000001.1, read on the forward strand.
CCAAGGCCGAGGGCCTCGACGTGAAGGTGGTCGAGTTCAGCGACTGGACGACGCCCAACGTCGCCCTCGATGCCGGCGACATCGACGTGAACTTCTTCCAGCACCGCCCCTTCATGGAGAATGCCGCCAAGCAGAAGGGCTACGCGTTCGACATCGTCGGGCTCGGGATCCTGTCCAATATCGGCCTGTACTCCCTGAAGCATAAGGGCTTCGACCAGATCCCGGTGGGCGGCACGGTGGCGATCGCCAACGACCCGGTGAACCAGGGCCGCGGCCTGCTGCTCCTCCAGAAGGCCGGGCTGATCAAGCTGAAGGACGGTGTCGGCTTCCTCGGCACCCTCGACGACGTCGTCGAGAACCCGAAGACACTGCGCTTCACCGAGGTCGAGGGGCCGCAGCTGGCGCGGATCACCGGCGACGTCGACCTCGCCCTCGGCTACCCGCACTTCATCGTGGCGGCCGGCAGTTTCGACCCGACCAGCGGATTGATCTATTCCGGTATCGAGGACCGGCGCTTCGCCGTGAGCTTCGTCACCAAGGCCGCCCGCAAGGAGGACCCCGTGATCCGGAAATTCGTGACGCTCTTCCAGAACTCGGAGGCCGTGAAACAGCAGATCCGCAAGTCCTTCGCCAACAGCGACAAGCTCTACCTGCTGGCTTGGCAGAACTGATGGTCGGCCTGATCTTCGACAGCCTGCGCGATCCGGGCACGCCGGCCGCGGCCGGACGGGTAGGCCCGGGCGCGGCGACCGCCGCCCGGGCCCCTGCCGCCGCGCCCGGCCGGGAGGCCGGGACGGTGCGGTTCGAGTCCGTCTCGAAGACCTACCGCTCCGCCGCCGGGCCGGTGCCGGCGCTCGACCGGGTGGACCTCGCGATCCCCGCCGGCGCGATCTTCGGCATCATCGGCCGCTCGGGGGCGGGCAAGTCGAGCCTCCTGCGCACGGTCAACCGGCTGGAGGCGCCGACCTCGGGCCGGGTCCTGGTCGACGGCGCCCCGATCGACGCCCTCGACACCGACGGGCTCGTGGCCCTGCGCCGGCGCATCGGCATGATCTTCCAGCACTTCAACCTGCTGGCGGCCAAGACCGTCCGGCAGAACGTGGCGCTGCCGCTGACGGTCGCGGGGGTCCCCCGGCGCGCGATCGGCCCGCGGGTCGCGGAGGCCCTGCGCCTCGTCGGCCTGGAGGACAAGGCCGACACCTACCCGTCGCGGCTCTCCGGCGGCCAGAAGCAGCGGGTCGGCATCGCCCGGGCGCTCGTGAGCGATCCGGAGATCCTGCTCTGCGACGAGGCGACCTCCGCCCTCGACCCGGAGACGACGCTGGCGATCCTCGACCTGCTGCGCGACATCAACCGGCGGCTCGGGATCACCATCATCCTGATCACCCACGAGATGAGCGTGATCCGCGAGATCTGCAGCGACGTGGTGGTGCTGGAGGGCGGCCGGGTCGTCGAGACCGGGCCGGTCTGGCGCGTCTTCGGGGCGCCCGAGCACCCGACCACGCGGGCGCTGCTCGAACCCCTGACCCGCGGCCTGCCGCCGGATCTGGCGGCCCGGCTGCAGTCGCTGCCCGCGCCGGGCGGCTGGGCGATCCTGCGGATCACCTGCTCGGGCCGGGCCGCGCTCGACCTCGCGGGCCTCGCGGGGGCCGGGGCGCCGGTGCGGCTGCTCCAGGCGGGCATCGAGCGGATCCAGGGCCACGCGGTCGGCCGGATGCTGGTGGCCGTCCCGGCCGAGGATCCGGGCGCGGAGGCGCGGCTGCGGGCGCTCGGCGACGACGTGGAGCGGGTCGGCTACGTCCCCGCCGACGCGGCGGTGGGGTGAGGCGATGCGGCACCGCTCTCCACCCGATACCCCGACCGCCCCGCACCCCGAACCCGGAGACCCGCCATGTCACCGCAGATGATCGAGCGCCTCTGGCAGGCCTTCCTCGACACCGCGCTCATGGTCGGGGTCTCGGCCGGGATCGCCGTGCTCGCCGGTATTCCCCTGGCGCTGTTCCTCGTCACCTCCGGGCCCGGCGGCATCTTCCCGGCGCCGGTGGCCAACCGGGTGGTCGGGACCGTGGTCAACGGCTTCCGGGCCGTGCCCTTCATCGTGCTGCTGGTGGCGCTGATCCCGTTCACCCGGCTGGTGGCCGGCACCACGATCGGCGTCTGGGCGGCGATCGTGCCGCTCTCGGTGAGCGCGACCCCGTTCTTCGCCCGGATCGCCGAGGTGTCGCTGCGGGAGGTGGATGCCGGCCTGATCGAGGCCGCCCAGTCCATCGGCTGCCGGCGCCGGCACATCCTCGCCCACGTGCTCCTGCCTGAGGCGCTGCCGGGCATCGTGGCCGGCTTCACCATCACGGTGGTGGCGATGATCGGCGCCTCCGCGATGGCCGGCGCGGTGGGCGCGGGCGGCCTCGGGGACGTCGCGATCCGGTACGGCTACCAGCGCTTCGACACCACCGTGATGGTGGTGGTGATCGCGATCCTGATCGCCCTCGTGTGCGTGGTCCAGTTCGCGGGCGACACCGCGGTGCGGCGGCTCCGGGCCCGCTGACGGCCCCGCGCCCCGGCCCGCGCCCGGCTCGCGGCGGTCCGACCGTGAGGCCGCATCCCTGAGGCCGAATCCGTGAGGCTGAACCCGTGAGCCTGCACACATGAGCCTGAACGTGGACGAATCCGCCGCCGACGGGGCGGCCGAGCCGCTGACCCCGCCGCTGCCCCCACCGCTGCCCCCGCCGCCGTCGCCGCCGCACCGGATCCGCTCGGACGCCGAGGCGCTCGCGGCCGCGCGGGCCGTGGCCCGGGTCTTCGCGGCGGGCGCGGCCGAGCGCGACCGGGACCGGCGCCTGCCCTGGGCGGAGATCGCGGCCTTCACGGAGAGCGGGCTCGGCGGCATCACGGTGCCGCGCGCCCATGGCGGCGCCGGGGTCTCGCACGCGACGCTCGCGGAGGTCTTCGCGATCCTCGCCGCCGCCGACGGCTCGGCGGCGCAGATCCCCCAGAACCAGTTCGGCGTCCTGGCGCTGGTCGCGGCCGCCGCCAGCCCCGCCCAGCAGGCGCGGATCTACCGCGACGTGCTCGCCGGCCACCGGATCGGCAATGCCGGCCCCGCCCGCAACGGCAAGGCCATCACCAACGTGGACACGCGGCTGACCGCCGGGCCGGAGGGCCCGCGGCTCAGCGGCACGCGCTTCTACTCCACGGGCGCGCTCTTCGCCCACTGGATCCCGACCCGGGCGGTCGGCCCCGACGGGGGCCCGCTCCTGGTCTTCGTGCGCCGGGACGCCCCCGGCGTGCGGGTGGCGGACGACTGGCAGGGCTTCGGCCAGCGCACCACGGCGAGCGGCACCGTGATCTTCGCGCAGGCCCCGGTCGAGGCGGATCTGACGATCGACCTCGCGCCCCTGGCCGGGCGCCCGGGCCTGTTCGGGCCGGTCTCGCAGCTGATCCACGCGGCGATCGACGCCGGGCTCGCCCGGGGCGCGGCCGCCGCCGCCCTCGACTTCCTGCGCACCCGGACCCGGCCCTATCCCTTCACCGCCGAGACCGTCGCGGAGGATCCCCACATCCTCGGCGAGATCGGGCGGCTCACCGTCGACCTGCACGCCGCCGAGGAGGTCCTGGCGCGGGCCGGAAGGGCGCTCGACCGGATCGCCGCGGCCCCCGTCACCGCCCAGAGCGCGGCCGAGGCCTCGGTGGCGGTGGCGCAGGCCAAGATCCTGACCACCGAGGCGGCCCTGGAGGCCTCCGAGCGGCTGCTCGAGCTCGCCGGCGCCTCGGCGACCCGCGACGGGTACAATCTCGGCCGGTACTGGCGCGACGCCCGGGTCCACACCCTGCACGACCCGGTCCGGTGGAAGTACCACCTCCTCGGCAACCACGCCCTGAACGGCGTGCTGCCCGCCCGGCACCAGTGGAACTGAGGACCGGGCGATGCCGCTCCAGCCCCACGAGACCGCCTACACGCAGGCACCCGCGCCGCCGCGCCCGGTGCCGGTCCTTCCGGACGCCGCCGCGGCGCTCGCCGTCGCCGACCGGCTGGCGGAGGACTTCGCCGAGGCCGCCGCCGCGCGCGACCTGGAGCGCCGTCTGCCGGTCGCCGAGATCGCGCGCTTCGCCGAATCCGGCCTCTGGGCGATCACGGTGCCGAGGGAGTACGGCGGCCCCGGCCTCGACAGCGCCACGGTCGCCCAGGTGATCGCCCGGATCGCCGCGGCGGACGGCTCCCTCGGCCAGATCCCGCAGAACCACTTCTACGCCCTGGAGGTGCTCCGCAACGGCGGCACCGAGGCCCAGAAGCGCGCCCTCTACGGCCGCGTCCTGGCGGGCGAGCGCTTCGGCAACGCGCTGGCCGAGATCGGCGCGCGCGACCACACCCGCCGCACCCGGCTCGTGCGCGACCCGGCCGGCTGGTATGTCGAGGGCCGCAAATACTACTGCACCGGCTCGCTCTACGCCCACCGCATCCCCACCCTGGCCAGCGCCGAGGAGGAGGGGCGGGCGGTCGCCTACCTCGTCTTCGTCCCCCGGGACGCGCCCGGCGTGACCCTGGTCGACGACTGGGACGGGTTCGGGCAGCGGCTCACCGGCTCGGGCTCGGTCCTGTTCGAGCGCGTCGCCGTGGAGCCCGACTGGGTGGTGCCGTTCCAGGCCTCGCTGGAGCGGCCGACCGCGATCGGCCCCTTCGCGCAGATCCTGCACGCCGGGATCGATCTCGGCATCGGCGCGGGCGCCTTCGCGGCGACCCTGCCCCTCGTGCGGGACCGCGCCCGGCCGTGGATCGATTCCGGCGTCGCCCGGGCCAGCGAGGATCCGCTGACCCTCCACGCGCTGGGCGACGTCCAGGTGCGCCTCGCGGCGGCCGACGCCCTGCTGGCGCGCGCCGGCCGCTACGTGGACGCCGCCCAGGCCGCCCCCGACGCCGACAGCGTCGCGGCCGCCTCCGTGGCGGTGGCGGAGGCCCGGGCCGCGAGCCACCGGGCCGGCCTGCTCGCGGCCAACAAGCTCGTCGAGCTCGGCGGCACCTCCGCCACCGACCGGGCCGAGGCGCTCGACCGCTACTGGCGCAACGTCCGCACCCACACCCTGCACGATCCGGTGCGGTGGAAGTACCACTGGATCGGCGCCTACCACCTCGACGGCCGGCAGCCGCCCCGGCACGGAGCGCTCTGATGGCCGCCGCGACGAAGCAGATCCTGCTGAACGCCTTCACCATGACCTGCGCGGGCCACATCAACCACGGGCTCTGGACCCACCCGCGCGACCGCTCGGCCGAGTACAACACGCTGTCCTACTGGACCGAGCAGGCGAAGCTCCTGGAGCGCGGCCTGTTCGACGGCCTGTTCATCGCCGACATCATCGGCGTCTACGACGTCTACGGCGGCGGCATCGACGTCACCGCCCGGGAGGCCGTGCAGCTCCCGGTCAACGACCCGACCGTGATGATCTCCGCCATGGCGGCGGTGACCGAGCATCTCGGCTTCGGCGTGACGATCAACGTCCACCAGGAGGCGCCCTACACCTTCGCCCGGCGCCTCTCGACTCTCGATCACCTGACGGGCGGCCGGATCGGCTGGAACGTCGTCACCGGCTACCTCGACAGCGCCCACCGCGCCCAGAGCGGCGGCACGCTGCCGGCGCACGACCGGCGCTACGACTACGCCGACGAGTACCTGGAGGTGCTCTACCGGCTCTGGGAGGGCAGCTGGGACGACGCGGCCGTGCGCCGCGACCGGGCGGCCCGGGTGTTCAGCGATCCCGCCCATATCCGCAAGGTCACCCACCGGGGCGCGTTCTTCGCGGTCGAGGGCTACCACCTGTCGGAGCCGTCGCCCCAGCGGACGCCGGTCCTCTACCAGGCCGGCGCCTCGGGCCGCGGCCGCGCCTTCGCGGGCCGCCACGCCGAGTGCGTGTTCATCTCGGCCCGCGACCCGGCCACCGCCCGCGAATCCGTCCGCGCCATCCGGGCCGAGGCGGTCGCGGCGGGCCGGAATCCCGACGACGTGAAGGTGTTCGTCGGCCTCGCGATCATCCCCGGACGGACGCGCGCGGAGGCCGAGGCCAAGCGGGACGAGTACCTGTCCTACGCGAGCCCGGAGGCGGGGCTCGCGCATTTCTCCGCCTCCACGGGGATCGACTTCGCCCGCTACGGCCTCGACGAGCCGATCCCCTACGCGCCGGGCAACGCCATCCAGTCGGCCACCGCGGCGGCGGCCAGCCGCGGGCTGACGAAGCGCGACCTCCTGGCCGAGCTGCAGCTCGGCAGCCGCTACGCGGTGCTCACCGGCGACGCGGTGACGATCGCCGACGAACTCCAGGCCTGGATCACGGAGGGCGAGGTCGACGGCTTCAACCTCAGCCGGATCGTCGTGCCGGAGAGCTTCTCCGACTTCATCGACCTCGTGATCCCGGAGCTGCAGGATCGCGGCCTCTACAAGACCGCCTACGCCGAGGGCTCGCTGCGGGCGAAGCTGTTCGGCCAGGGGGACCGGCTGCCCGCCCGCCACCCGGCCGAGGCCTACCGCGGCGCGCCTCAGCGGCCCTGATCAGCGGCCTTGATCAGCGGCCTTGATCAGCGGCCCTGGGACTCGCCGCTCTCGGAGCCGAACCAGCGGCCGTAGATCTCGTCGTAGCGGCCGTCCTCCCGCAGGCCGAGGAGGGCCTGGTTGACGCGCTTGCGCCGGGGATCGTTGGCCGGGAACAGGATGCCGTAGGATTGCCGGTTGAAGGCGCCCCCGACCAGGCGCAGGGCCTCGTGGCCGGGCCGGGTCGCGTAGTAGCCCAGCGCGGGGGCGTCGTAGACGACCGCCGCGACCGTGCCGGCCTGCAGGGCCGCGCAGGCCGCCTCCAGCGTCGCGAAGCTCACCGGGGTGGCGAAATGGTCCGCCAGGTAGGCGACCGAGGTGGTGTCGGCGACCGTGCCCACCCGCTTGCCCGGCAGGTCCTGCGGGCCGTTGACCGCGCCGCGCAGGCGCTCCACCGTGGCCGTGCTGGTCAGGCCCGCGGTGAACCACGCCACCAGGGCGATGCAGGTGAACAGCCAGACGACCGTGACGGCCCGCGCCAGGGGGCTGCGCGGCATCTCCTCCGCCTGCGCGGCGAGGCTGCTCAGGGCCCACCAGACGACGTGGGCGAAGCCGCGCGCCGGTCCCGAGCGCGTCGCCATGCCGCCGGGGTGGCGCCGCTCGAGCCACCAGACCAGGGCCGCCACCGCCAGGATCAGGGCGGCGAGCCCCAGGAGGACCTGCAGGAAGGCCGCGTCGCTCAGGAGCGCCCGGAGGGCCCGCGCGGTGGCCGAGCCGGTGGCGTCCGGCTCCGCCCGGACGGCGATGCGCAGGCCGGTCTCCAGCATCGTGACCGAGAAGTCGAACCGCCGCTCGCGCTCCGCGGTGATCGACACCGCCGCGATGGCGAGGTCCGCGTGCCCGTCCGAGACCGCCGCGAACAGCGCCGGCAGGTCGTCGACGCGCACATAGGCCGTCCGGACGCCGAGCTCCCGCGCGACGGCGTTCCAGAGATCGATGCTGAACCCGCGCAGCCGGCCGTCCTCGTCCATGACCAGGGGCGGCACCGGATGCGTCGCGACCCGCCACGTCTCGGGCTCGCCGGTGCGGAGCGCGGGGGCCGCGTCCGCGGTCCCGGCCCGGACGGGGGCCGCGGCGAGCGGCGCGGCGGCCGCGAAACACAGGGAGAGGGACAGACAGAGGGACAGGACGCGAGCGGGCGCGCCGCCGCGCCGCCGTCCGGCGGACCGGCCCGGCACGTCAGAGGCTCTCGATCCAGTTGCGCAGGACGGCGCCGGGCGCGGGTTCGGGGCCGGTGTCCAGGCGCTGGGACGCGTCGCTCGGGATGAAGCCGAACCGGCGCTTGAACGCCCGCCGGAAGGTCCGCTCGTCCGAGAAGCCGACCGCGAAGGCGACCTGCGAGACGCGCAGGGGTTTGGGGGCATCGTCGCGCACGAGCATCCGCATCGCCGCCATGAGGCGGCGGTCGCGGATATACGCCACGATGCCGTTGGGGGCGAACAGCCGGTACAGGGTCGAGCGCGACAGGCCGAGCCGCGTCGCGATCAGGGCGGGCGTCAGCTTCGGGTTGCCGAGCTCCGCCTCGACCAGGCGGCGGACCCGGATCCGGACGTCCTGGTGCTGCGCGGGGCGCCCCTCCTCCTGCCCGCGCAGCCAGCTGGCGCAGAGCTGGGTGATCGCCGTCGAGGCCGCCAGGGCCTCGCGGCGGTCGAGGAGGTCGCCGCAGGCGACCACGTTGGCGACGAAGTTGTGGACCAGCCGCCCGAACGGGTCGCCGTCGTGGTCGAGGGGGCGGCCGTGCAGGGCGTCGGGGTGGCAGCCCTGCTTCTCCAGCAGGGCGCGGGGGATCACGACGTTCGTGGCGTCGACGGCGCCCGCCACGATGCGCACGGGCTGGGCGAGGTCGAAGACGATGCACTGGACCTCGTTCACGGGCCCGGTGCCCTGATCGGTCTCCACGCGGCTCTGCCCCCGCCGGTAGAACTGCAGCAGGATGTGGTCGAGGCCCTGCTGGCCGATCATCTCCCGGGTCCGCACGAGGGTGTGGGCCGGCGCCACAACGTCGCCGACCAGCAGGTCGCCGAGGTGGTAGCTGCGCATCGCGATCGGGACGGTGAGGTCGGTCTCCGGGCGGAAGCTCACGTCGAAGATCGGCGCGAGGTGATCCTGCCACGCCCGGCCGAGCGCCTCTCGATCCTCCGGCGGCTCGAACCGCAGGCAGGCGACCTCGCCGCCCGGCGCCTCACCCCCGGCCGGTGCCGCGTCCGGGTCCCGGTTTCTCTCTTCGGAAGACATACGTAGAGCCTGACACCTGCTGTGAGCACGACCGATGAAGAACGAGGGCCTGCCCCAAGTTGACGCGTGGCAACGCGGTCCGGTCATCCCGCACGTTAGCCGTGTCCACCCGGACAGTCCCCCTGTCTCCCGCCGACCTGAGCGGCTGTACACTGTCGTTTGTCGCGGCGGCGTGCGATTCGACGCGGGGGCCGCCGGATCGGGGCGCCGCGGGCGCAGCTTTCGGATCAATCCTGACACGCGAGCCGCCGGACGGTTCCTTCCGTCCCAGAATGGGGGTTTGCCGTACCAGAATGTCGCGCGCGGCCCCGACTGTGGCAGCCCTGCGATAGTCCGTTAAGGTCGCGTTTTCTATGCCCCTCGCAAAGTCCGAAACGGACATGGCGGGGGTCATTTCAGTGATTCAGAAGTATAGCGACGTAGAGAACACGACCGGATCCTGTGATCCGAGCACGGGCGCGGGCGGCGGAACGCGGCGGCGCGGTGCCGTGCGCCTGGGATTGCTGGTCGGCAGCTCGCTCGCGACGCTCGCGCTCGCGCTCGGACCTGTGGCGGCGCAGACCGTGCCGGCGCGCTCGCCTTCGACGTTCGATGCCTTTGGCGTTCCCCTGACCGCGGCGCAGTTCGACACGCCCGAATACAGGCGCGGTTGGGGCTTGGGAGCAATCAATGCTGCGACCGCGTATGCACGCGGCTTCACCGGTCTCGGCGTAACGGTTGCTGTCATCGACAGCGGCATCGATCGATACCATCCCGAATTTTTGGGGCAGCTGTCTTCGCTTTCTCGATCGATTGCCGGTGGGCAAATTTCACTTGATCTTACTGACGATGCTATCGGGCATGGCACGTTCGTGTCTGGTATAATCGCGGCTGCACGCAACAACGCAGGGATGATGGGCGTCGCATTCGACAGCAGATTACTATTCATCCGCAACTCACAAACCGCAACTGAAGTTACGGCCGCCATCGACTACGCAACTCAAAATGGCGCGCGTGTTCTAAATGGGAGCTATGGTTTTAATTTTAAAAATATAATCGAACCTGTTCCGAATCAAATGTACAATTACTCTGACCAATTGGTGCAATATGAGGCAATACAGAGAGGCGCCTCAAAGGATATGCTGTTTATATTTGCTGCCGGTAACGACCGATCTCTTCAGCCCAACTCAGCACAGAGTCCCAGCGATTCGGCCATTCTACCCTATATTAAACCAGCTAATTCTACAAGTGGTGTCTATCAATTTTACAATGAAGCAATAGGTATTAACCCCCGAAACGAGATAGATCAATATGGAAATATTAGATATGTCGAAAATCTAAACCCTAATCTGACCAAGATTGATCAGAGTGAAATCGATTTCTCAAGCGTTTCCGGATACATTGTAGCAGTAGTTGCTGTTGACGAGCAGCGTCATATAGCTTCATTTAGTAATTTCTGCGGCGTTGCAGCGGATTGGTGTATCTCTGCTCCTGGAGTAGATGTCGTTTCGACAAAGCCCGGAGGAATTTTTGCATCGGACGATGGTACATCGTATGCGGCGCCGTACGTGGCGGGTGCGGCCGCTGTTCTGCGTCAGGCATTCCCGTTCCTGACCGCGCCGCAGATTGCCCAGACGATGTTCACCACCGCCACCCATCTCGGTGACGGACCCGCGGATCGGCCGAACGATGTCTACGGCTGGGGCCTGCTCAACCTCGGCAAGGCCATCGACGGGCCTGGCCAGTTCACCTCCGACTGGACGGTCAACACTACCTACAACGGACAGGCCTATTACGGCCGCTTCGCCAACGACATCTCCGGAGTCGGCGGCCTGACCAAAGTCGGCCTCGGTACCCTCGAACTCGCCGGTAGGGACACCTATGCCGGACCGACCACCGTCGCCGGCGGTACCCTGTTCCTGTCTGCCACCGGCAGCTTGACCTCGCCGGTCTCTGTCCAGGGCGCCGGCACCTACATCAACGCCGGATGGACCCAGAGTACCGTCAGCAATGCCGGCCTCCTGATCAACACCGGCACCGTCTCCGGCGGAGTCGCCAATGCCGGCTTGGCGCTCAACACCGGCGCTATCGGCGGCGGCGTGACCAACACCGGCACGCTCGCCACCAGCGGCACCATCAGCGGCGGCCTGACCAATGCCGGCACCGTGCTCGCCAGCGCCGGCCGCATCGACGGCGCTATCGCCAACAATGCCGGCCTGCTCGCCGTGTCCGGGACCGTCACCAGCGCCGGCACCTTCGCCAACGCCGCCGGCGCGACCCTCGCCGTCACGGGCGGCGGCAGCTACAGCCTCGCCGGCCCCCTCGCCAATGCCGGCCTCGTCGCCGTCGCCCAGACCGCCAGCCTCACCGCCTCCGGCGGCCTCAGCAATGCCGGCCTCGTCGCCAGCGACGGCACCCTCACCACAGACCTGACCAACACCGGCGTCGCCCGCCTGTCCGGACAGTTCAACGGCACGCTCACCAACACCGGCCTCGTGCAGATCACCGGCCCGCTCGCCGGGCTCACCAGCCTGACCAACACCGGCGCCCTCGACCTCGGCGGCACCGCCTTCACGCTCACCGACCTCGCGGGTCCGGCCTCCGCGGTCCTCGGCAACGGCGCCCTCACGGTCTCCAACGCGGCCGCCTCCACCTACGCCGGCGCCATCCTGGAGACCGCCAGTCCGACCAGCCTGACTAAGGCCGGCCCCGGAACGCTCACGCTCACCGGCCTCGGCCTGTTCTCCGGCCCGACCACCGTCCAGGCCGGCACGCTGTCGCTCAACGGGCTCTGGGCCTCGCCGGTCACCGTCGCGGCCGCCGGCACCCTGCGCGGCATCGGCACCATCGCGGCCCCGGTCACGGTCGCCGGCGCCCTGCGGCCGGGCAACTCCCCCGGCACGCTCACCGTCCTCGGCCCGGTGGCGTTCAACCCCGGCAGCAGCCTCGGCCTCGACATCGACGGCCCGGGCACCGGCACCGGCGCCGGCAGCTACGCCCGCCTCCTGGCGCTCGGCCCGACCGGCACGGTCTCGGCCAGCGGCACCCTGGTGCCGGAGCTGCGCGGCATCACCGGCAACGCGGGCAACAGCTTCACCCCCGCGCTCGGCCAGCGCTTCGGCGTGCTCACCGCGCAAGCCGGGCTGTCGGGCTCGTTCACCGGGCTCGCCCAGCCGGCGGCGGGCCTGCCGGCGGGCACGCGCTTCGACGCGCTCTACGCCGCCACCGGCCTCGACCTCGTGGTCACCCCCGCCGCCTACGGCAACCTCGCCGGGCTCGGCCTCGCCCAGACCGGCAACGCCCGGGCCGTGGGCGCGGCGCTGGACCTCGCCCGCCCGGCCGCCGGCACGCGGCCGGACGCGGCGCGGGCGCGGGTGTACGACCCGCTCTACGCGGCCGACCCGGCGACCCTGCCGGGCGGCCTGGCGAGCCTGTCGGGCCAGAGCTACGGCGACGCGGTGATGACCGACCTCGCCGCGCGCCGGCTGCTCTCCGACACGATCGACCGGCACCAGCGCGGCCTGGGCGGCGGCGCGGGCGCGTTCAGCGCGGGCGATCCGGGCCCGGGCCCGAACCGGACGGCGCTGCAGGTGCGCGGCGGCGCCGGGGCGGCGGCGGCGCCGCTGGCGGTGGGCGAGGGCCGGGTCTGGGCCGACGCGCTGTACGGGTTCGGCGCGCGCGCTGGCGACCGGGCGGCCACGGGCGCCGGGTTCGACGCGGGCGGGCTGCTGATGGGCGTCGACCGTCAGGTCGGGGCGGACACCCAGGTGGGCGCGGCGTTCAGCTACCTGCGCGAGGGCGGCACGTCGCGGGGCGCGGGGCTGGGCCGGTTCACCACCGACAGCTACGGCGGCACGCTGTACGCCAGCACGCGGCTCGGCGCCGTGGTGCTGCGCGGCACGGCGGGGGTGTCGTACGCCGACGGCCGGGTCGACCGGACGGTGGCGCTGGGCACGGCGGTGTCGCAGGCGAGCGGGCTGTCGTCGGGCTGGAACGGCGGGGTGTCGGGCTTTGCCGGCTACACGCTGGCGGTGGGCCTGCCCGTCGACCTCGTCCCGGAGGTGGGCTTCAGCTACGATCGGCTGACGCGGGGCCGGGTGTCCGAGCGGGGCGGTCTGGTCAACCAGGGCTTCGGCGGCCAGGGGTTCGCGGTGGCGGATCTCGACGCGGCGCGCAGCCTGGTCGGCGGGCGCGTGACGAGCTGGGCGTTCGCGGGCGTCCCGGACCTGCGGCTGGAGGGCCGGGCGTACTGGGCGCACGAGCTGGCCGACACGGCGGCGCTGGTCCGGTCGAACCTGTTCGGGGCGGGGTTCCTGAGCCGGACGAGCGCGCTGGGGCGGGACGGCGCGGTCCTCGGGGTGAGCCTGACGGGCGCGGTCGCCGAGGGCGTGCAGCTGTCGGTAGGCTACACGGGCGACGTCCGCCCGGGCGCCACCGCGCAGGTGTTCACCGCCGGCCTCCAGGCCGCGTGGTGAGGAACGGCGCCGCCCATCCCCGGCCGGTGCCGGGCTCCGGAGGCGTGCATGGGCGGGAAAGACGGCCGGGATGAGCCGCCGATCGAGGCCGAGCCGGCGTCCCGCCGGCCCGGCCTCTTCCGTCGGTTGGTCGACGGTCTCGAAGCCGTCGAGCTGCTGGTCCAGGTCGGCCGGCTGCTCTGGTGGCTCCTGCGGGGCCTGTGGCTGCTCGCCGGCGCGATCGTGCGCCTCTTCGGGGATCGCTGACGGCCGCCACCCCGCCCGTGACGTCACCGCGGGATCGGGGTCAGCGCCCCCGCGATCCGCACGGGCGGCAGCGCAGGACGATGTGCCTGCGACGATGTTTCACGGGAAACATCCGGCGCGTCGCCGACCTCACACCGCCGGCGGGACCGGTCATCTCAGCCGAACAGGGCGCGCGCGACGATCTGCGGGTCGATCGGCTTCTGGCAGAGGGCCACGGCGCCGTGGAGCGACGGTACGGCGACCGGGTCGTAGCCGGTCGCGAACAGGAAGGGCACGCCGCGCGCGCGCAGCGCGTCGGCCACGGGGTAGACGAGCTCGTCCTGCAGGTTGATGTCCAGGACCGCGGCGTCGATCTCGGACGTGCCGGCGATCAGCGCCAGCGCCTCGTCGACGCTGGCGACAGGGCCCAGGACCTGGGCGCCGCCCTCCTCGAAGCCGGACTTGAGATCGACGGCGATGAAGTAATCGTCCTCGACCAGCAGGACCCGCCTGCCGGCCAGCGCGCGTGGTTTCGGAGTCATGCGGGGCTGCCTGCGGCTTCTCCCTCGGGGAGCGGGATGTTGATCGAGCAATGTAGCGCCGTTGCGCCGAGTTCGTAGCTGGTCGTCGCCTTCAGAGCGTAGGGCAGGGCGTGCTCGATCAGCTCCCGCCCGTAGCCGCCCCGCGGCACCGCGTCCGCCAGCTCCGGTCCGCGGACGAGGCCTTCCTCCACCCATTCCACCAGCAGCCGGCCGCCGCCATCGTCCGCCCTGTAGGTCCGCCACGTCACGCTCAGGCGCCCGTGCGCGGTGGTGAGCGCGCCGTATTTCAGCGCGTTGGTGGCGAGCTCGTGCAGGGCCAGCGCGAAGGTCTGCACCGTCGCCTTGCGCAGCCGCACCACCGGCCCGTGGAGCCGGATGCGCGCCTGCATGGCCGGAGCATCGAGGGCGGCGAGTTCCGTCTCGATCAGGGAGCGGAGCGTGATCGGCTCCTGGTCGGAGCGCGAGAGGAGGCCCTGAACCCGGGACAGGGCGGACAGGCGGTCGTTGAACCGCTGCCGGAACGTCTCGCCGGGCCCGGTCTGGGCCATCGTCTGCTTGGCGATGGAGCGCACGACGCCGAGCAGGTTGCGGGTCCGGTGCTGCAATTCGGCGACCATGACCTGCTGCCGCTCCTGAAGCTGGCGCAGATCGTCGATGTCGGTCGAGGTGCCGAGCCACTCGACGATCCGGCCCTGCGCGTCGCGGACCGGCGCGGCCCGGGTCTGGAACCAGCAGAAGCGGTCCTCGGCCGCGTTGCGGAGCCGGTGCTCGAAGGAGAGGTGGCCGCTCACCGGCGCCTCGCGCCACGCGGCCTCGGCGACCGCCTCATCGCCCGGATGGACCGCCTCCAGCCAGCCCCAGCCGAGGCTCGTCGCGTCGGTCTGCCCGGTATAGGCCTGCCATTGCGGGCTCGACCAGATGCAGGCTCCGTCGATCGCGGCGCGCCAGACGAGTTGCGGAATGCCCTGGGCGAGGGTGCGGAACAGCTCCTCGCTCGCGCGCAGGCGGCGCTCGGCCAGCACGCGCTCGGTGCTCTCGACCACGATGGCGATGACGCCGGCGGGGCGCCCGTCCTCGCCGAAGACCGGCGAATAGTCGAGATTCATCCAGACCCGCTCGGGCCGGCCGTAGCGGTGCAGGGTGAGTTCCTGGTCCTTGTACGACAGCGTCCCGCCGGCCAGGCCGACGCGCATGACGTTGTCGTTGAAGTCGGCGACCTCCGGCCAGCCCTCGCGCACCTTGGAGCCGAGGAGCGCGGGATGGCGCCCGCCCGCGAAGCTCGAATAGGCATCGTTGTAGATCATGATGCCGTCCTCGCCCCAGAGCAGCACGATCGGCACCGGCGATTGCAGCAGCGTGCTGACCGCGAAGACCAGGCTCCGCGGCCAGCCGGCGATGGGACCGAGCGGCGTCTCCGCCCAGTCGTAGGTCCGGACGAGGTCGGCGAGTTCGCTGCAGCCGGCCGAGAAGATGCAGGCCTCGCTCATGCGGTGACCGACTCGTGAGGCTCCAGCTCGGGCGAGCGCAGCGCGGATGCGGAAGCCCGTTCCGCGACCTGCCGAGTGGCCGTCCCGGCGGGCGGGTCACGCCCAGGCTACTACACCGCCCCCGTGCCCGGTAGGGGACCGGTCGGTGCCGACCCGGCCCGCCGAGTTCGGATGACCGAATCCCGCGCCCCGCAGCCTCCTCAGGCCGCGGCGCGCTCCACCGCCTCGGCGAGCTGGCTCGCGGCCGCGTCGCCCTCGTAGATCTCGTCCACCGCCTGCTTCAGCTTGGACGCGTCGTCGGTGCGGCCGAGGGCCTTGGCGTAGGCGGCCGCCGAGCCGAAGCCGGCGAGGCCGTAATGCGACATGCGCTGATACTGCGCGATGATCGCCACGTCGCGCAGACGGGGGTCGGGCGAGGCCGCCTTGATCCCGTGCTTCAGCGCCTCGGCGACGAGGCCCTCCATGCCCTTGCAGGGCTCCGGTCGGGGCTCGCCGCCATTGGCCCGGATCAGGCTCTTCAGCACGTCGGTGTGCTTCCGGATCCCGTCCACGGAGCGGTCGAGCATCCGCTTCAGGTTGGCGTCGCTGACCTGGCCGCCGAGTTCCTGCACGGCCCGGACCATCTGGTCGTTCGCCGACCAGAGATCCTGCATCTCGTCGAGATAGACCTCTTTCAGGCTGTCGGGTCCCGACATCGTCGCCTCCTGTGTCCGCGATGCCCGGCGAACCCGGGGGGCCGGGCGCTGTTCCGGGCCGCCGGACCGATCCGGCCCGGGCGCCGCCATGGACGGCCGCGGCCCCGCCGGGCTCCTCCGGCCGGGGACCGGTGCCAGCCCGGTGCCGGTCCGGCCCCCTCACCGAGGATGTCGTCGGGCCGGCCGAGGGCCTCTAGCCGCGGCCCGCGGGCTCCGGAAAGCGCCGGGCGAACCAGTCGCGCAGGATCTGCCGCTCGTAGTAGAGGCCGCCGGTGGAGAAGCGCGGGTTAGACGTCAGCAGGAAGTTGATGTCCGTCACCGTGTCCTCGCCCTGCGCGACGACGCGACCGCCGCGACGCAGGCTGTAGGCGAGGCGGATCCGCGGCGGCGTGGCGTCCGTCACGACCCGCAGGCCGGTCGGGGTCGCGAAGCCGGGCCGGTCGAAGCCGGCGAGGTCGACGTCGAGCACGGTGATGTCGAGGCGCTCATCCGGGCGGAGCCGCGCCGCGCCGAGATCCGTGAAGATCCGGGTCAACTCGGCCAGCGTGACCCGGAGCGGCTGCCCGGAGCCGAAGCGGTTCTCGGCATCGGTGAACCGGTCCGGCGCGGCGTAGCGCACGTTCACCTGTCCCCGTGCCTGAACCGGGGCCGCGGACGGCCCGGTCACCGACAGCAGGGTCGCGACCGCGAGCGTGGCCAATCCTGCGGCGAGACGCGTGCGCATACCGAACTCCTCTCCGCCCGATGCGGGCCCGCCCCCGGCA
Organism: Methylobacterium sp. PvP105; assembly: GCF_017876975.1. NCBI lineage: Bacteria > Pseudomonadati > Pseudomonadota > Alphaproteobacteria > Hyphomicrobiales > Methylobacteriaceae > Methylobacterium > Methylobacterium sp. PvP105. The sequence continues at coordinate 5,767,490 of NZ_JAGIPA010000001.1, forward strand.
GGCCTGCCGGATGGAACCGCCCGAACGGAGCCCGGTATCCCAGGCCCCGCGCGCATGGACGGCTGCGACCGAATGGCTCCCGCGCGTTCATAGTCTCGCCGTGTTCCGGGCGCCTCGTAGCGTTCCCGGCCCGAGGGGCGAGCCGGTCATGGGAGTCCGACGCGCATGATGAACTCTGTTCTCGCGCTTCTCACCGTCGTGGCGGTGCTGGTGGTCACGGCGCTGTTCAAGCTGCCGCTCCTGCCGTTCCGCCTGATCGGCCGCCTTCTGCGGAGCCGCCCGGCGACGGCCTGACCGCGCCGCTCAGGCCGCCGCGTCGATGACGAACTCCATCCCGCGACCCGGTCCCTGATCGGAATAGTCGACGAGCGTCAGGCCGCGCTCGGCCAGGGTCGCCTCCACGGTGTCCCGCTCCCGGCGCACCATCTGACCCACCGCCAGCGGGGTCAGCCGGGGACTGGCGCGCCGCAAGCGGTCGACGCCGATATGGGCCGGCAGGCCCGCCTCCTCGGCGATCCGGGCCAGGGCGAGCCCCAGATCGCGCGCCTTGGTCTCGGCGGCGGATTTCGGCTTGAACGCCATCTGCTTCTCCTACTGCGCGGCCGCCGGTCTCAGGCGGCACGCCTGTCGACGCTCACGTCCGGGAAGGCCCGGATCCAGACCCGGCGCCCCTTGGCGTCGTAGACCTCGACCTGCCAGCCCGACCAGTCGAACCGTTCCACGACCCGCTCCATCAGCGCGAGCGCGACCCGTTCGGCGTGGGCGCGCACCTGCGCCGCGTTGGGAAACCGGCTGCCGCGCAGGTCGGTCACCAGCTCGTGGCCGTCCGTGCAGTGGAAACGGTAAAGCCGCGTCGGCATTGCGCTTCTCTCGATCAATCCACAGCACTCCACCGCGATCCGGAAACAGGGCGCATCGGCGATTGAACCCGCCGCATCGATGCGCTTTGTTCGTGATATGTTCTATACGGATTCGAGCGGCGATGCACCCTGATCCCGACGCGGCCCCTGCGGAGATTCGTCTCAGGGAGGCCGAGATGATCGCCGTCGCCTATCGTCGGGCGGCGCGGGGCGACGCGTGGACCGCCCTCGTCGCCGCCATCGCGGACGCGCTGGTCGATCTCGAGGCGCTGGAGCGGCGCCTCGCCCGGCAGGGGGGTCTGGTATCCCTGGGCTACGCCCGCGGCCGCACCGAGACGAGCGGAGGTCCGGGGCGGCGCCACGGAGGCCCGGGGGATTGAGCGCTCACCGGCGCTCACCGGCGCTCACCGGCGCCCGCGCGGCGGTCCGCGCCGGCGGCGGTGTCGCCGCCGGGCGGCGACAGGCCTGTCGGGGATCAGCGGTCCGAGCCGCCGCGCCGCGCCATGGCGCCGGGCTGGCCCAGGCCGATCGCCTTGGCGAGGGCGGAGCGCTGCTCGGCGTAGCCGGGGGCGACCATCGGATAGTCGGTCGGCAGGCCGTAGCTGTCGCGGTAGCTGCGCGGGTCCAGGCCGTGGCTGGCCAGATGGCGCTTCAGCGTCTTGTAGAGCTTGCCGTCGATGAAGCTGACGATCCCGTCGTGCCGGACCGACTTGCGGATCTGGGTCGCGCTCGGCTTCTCGACCTCGACCTGCGGAGCCGCGCCGGCCGCCGTCGGCGTCCCGGCGACGAGCCCGCTGATCGCGCCGTGCACCCGCACGATCAGCGCCGGCAGTTCCGCGGCCGGCACCGGATTGTTCGACACGTAGGCGGCGACAAGCTCGGCGGTCATCGCGGCCAAGGTGTTGGAAGTCTCATCGAAGGTCTCATTCATGATCGGACTTTCAGCAAGCGATTTACGTTCCTACGGTTTGGGCGCGGCAAGGGTTTAAACAGCGTAAATATAGAACGAAGACTCGACGAATATCTCGAGATTTTCCCGCGCCGCGCGGACGCCGCCGGGCGCGCGATCCGTCGCCCCGCCGCGTGGATCGCGGAGGATCTCGGCGCCCCGGTCGCGGGCGATCCGGATGCCGGCGCGACAGCCCCGGGCCATGCCGGCGAGCGCCGCCGGGCGTCCGCGGACGCCTCCGACGAGCGGCGCGTCCCGGCAGCGAACGCGATGGGCAGGTAGAGGGAATTCGAGCGCCTCAGCCGGCCCCGTATCCGCCCTTCCGGTTATCCGGCTGCGGCGCGGGCGGCCGGGTGTCGTAGCCGCCGCTCTCCGGCGCCGCGTCGGGTCCGGGATCCACGGGTCCCGGCGCGTGCGGACCGCTGCCGCCGGCGGCCGGGTCGGGCCGCTTCTCCGGGGCTAGCGGCCGGCCCGGCGGGACCGTTCCCAGGGCTTCGCGCGCGGCGTCGACATCCTGTCCCATCGGTCCCTCCCGACCGGCCTCGCGGCCCCTCGTGTAGGGAAGGCGGGTGGCCACCGCATGTTCCCCGGAGGACCGCCGCGCCGCCGGGCGCCGGGACCGCGGTGCGGGCCGACCCCGTCCGTCCCGGAGGATGCGGGCGCCTCCGGACCGACGGACCCCGGCGGGTCCCCGGTCAGGCGCGGCGTGCCGGGCGCTGGATCACCGCGGCCTCATTTCCGCTCGCCGGTGGGATTGGGCGTCGCCGAGGTGTCCGGCGCGACCGCCGGATTGACGGGCGTGACCTTCGACCACGTGGCCGCGATCGCCACGATGGCGAGCAGCAGGACGACGAAGATGCCGATGAGGGTGAGGCGCTTCATGTGGCGGGTCTGGGTCTTCCGTGCGGGGCCTGGAGGCGGGGAACGGCCGGGACGGCCGATCGATCCCGCCGCGGGCCGGATCCCGGCGCCGTCGCCGGGCCGCGCGGCCCCGACCGCTACGACCCCGCCGGACGCATTCGCGCCAGGGCAGCCGCCGCGTGCCGGGCCACCGCCTCGAGCCGGCGGACCGTCGCGTCGTCCGGGATGACCGAGGCGCACCAGTAGGCGCCGAGCGCGGCGACGGGCTCGGGCGAGCCGATCGGCACCATCACGAGGCTGCGCATCGAGGTCAGGCGGTAGAGGGCGACCGGCACCCGGGGATCGGACTCGATGTCCGGGATCACGAGGGTGGCGTCGTCCAGCATCGCGTGCCCCGAGATGCACGACGTCAGCGGGAACCTGCGGCCGCGCCACAGCGGCTCGATGGCGTCCTCGGCGGCGTAGAAGGAGGCGTCGCCCTCGCGCAGCACCACCGCGATCCCGTCGGATCCGGCGATCGCCCGTGCCGTCTCGCGAAGGATCGCGACCATCTCCTCCAGGGAGCAGGCGGTCGCCAGACGGCGACAGGCCAGAGCCAGACCCGAGGCAGGATCCAGGAAGCGTTCATCCATGGCGGACGCGGCGCGCGCACTCCGATCCAGCGAGCAACAGGGCGTGTGGGGCCGCCGCGCGACGTCGCCGTCACCCGAAATCAACCGGCGCTCGAGCCTGGCCAGCGCCGACACCGCGGGCAACAACCTGGATCAAGCGGCCCGCCGATGGCGAGCGGCCACGCGGAGATTGCAGGTCACCGCGCGGAGATGAGCGGAACCGGCCACCGCATATTGGCCGCCACGGCGAGACGCCGTGACAGAAGTCTCGAAATAGTTCCGCACCATTGGATCACGAGGCCGCGATGATGTGCTCCAGCGCACCTTCCGACCCACCGGCTCGGGACCCCCGCCGGCGCTGTTGCAACGATGCACTATCGCGCCGGCACATCCTGACGTCCTGTCCGCCCCGCACACATCCCGTCCAACGGGAGACAGAGGACCAGATGATCAAGAAGCTTCTTCTCGCGAGCGCCGCCACGGCCCTCCTGACCGGCGCCGCCTCGGCCGCCGACCTGCCGCGCCGCGCCGCCCCGCCGCCGGTGTTCACCCCCGTCCCGGTCTTCACCTGGACCGGCGCCTACTTCGGTATCAACGCCGGCTACGCCTTCGACGCCAGCGACCGCAACACCGGCAACACCTTCGCGGTGCCCTTCCCCTACGCCGCCCCCGGCACCGTCGCCTCCTTCCGCAACCGCAGCCAGGACGGCTTCTCCGGCGGTGGCCAGATCGGCTACAACTGGCAGATCACCCCGGGCTCCGGCGTCGTGATCGGCGTCGAGGCCGACGCCCAGTACCTCGACTTCGGCCGCAACCGGAACAACGCCTTCGTCTCCGGCGCCGTCGCCCCCGGCTACTACCTCACCGACCCGCGCGGCCTCTCCAGCCTCGACTTCTTCGGCACCGTGCGCGGCCGCCTCGGCTACGCCTTCGACCGCACCCTCGTGTACGGCACCGGCGGCTTCGCCTACGGCTCGGGCAGCGCCGACCGCTCCTTCGGCGGCTACGCCGGTAACGACAGCTTCCGCACCGGCTGGGCCGTCGGCGGCGGCATCGAGTACGCGCTCCCGACCGACTCGTTCCTGAACTTCTTCCGCTCCTCGGCCGTGACGCTGAAGGTGGAAGGCCTGTACGTGAACCTCGACCGCAACACCCGCAACCAGGGCGCGTTCGTCATCAACGCCGCCAACAACTTCCCGGTCGTCTACAGCGGCATCGGCCGCCGCTCCGACGAGTTCGCCGTCGTCCGCGCCGGCCTGAACTACAAGTTCGGCTCGTACTGAGACCACACCGCGACGGTCGCATCGCGACCGTCGCGGCGGACCGAACACGCACGGGGCCGCTTCCGAGAGGAGGCGGCCCCGTCGCCGTTCGGGCGGCCGGATCGCGGCCCGGCGCCGCCTCAGTAGCCCTTCCAGAGGCCGGGAGTGGCCAGCTCGAGCAGGTGCCCGTCCGGGTCGCGGAAGTAGACGCTGACGCCGCCCCGCGGCCAGCGGGTACGGCCCTCGACGGCCACGCCGGCGGCCGCGAGATGATCCTCCCAGGACGCGAGGGCGTCCGCGTCGATCGAGAACGCGATATGGGCCGGGCCGCGGCCGTCATGGGGCGGGATGAGACCGCCCGGCGTCTCGATCGGCTGCAGGGACCCGCCTTCCGGGAAGAGCAGGAGGACGCCGCGGCCGCCGACGTCGAAGGCGCGCATGCGGAAGTCGGTGAAGAGGCAGCGCAATCCCATCGTGTCGCGGTAGAAGGCCTCGGCGCGGTCGAGGTCCGCGACGTACAGCGCCGTCTCCAGGATGGCGTTGAGCTGGGGCACGGCGATCTCCCGGCGGCGACTCGGTCACGGCCCGCCGGCGACCGCGCCGGCGATCACCATCAGCAGGGCCTCGAGGTCGATCCGCCCCGAGATCCGCGCGTAGCCCGGCTCCGACAGGTCGACCTGCGGCGCGGGATCCTCCGCCTCGGCCTGGCGCGTCAGCTCCGCCAGGATGGCGTCCCGCAAGGCGTCGTCGAGCTTCATGGGTCCGGCTCCCGCTCATCGCCGCGCCCGGCCCGCGGGCCCCGATCCGGTCCGGATCGGCCCCGCGCCGGGCGACGGCTGTACCGGAGCCAACCGGCCGGTCCCGGCCTCGGTTCGCCGCCCGGCCGGGCTCAGACGGTCGACGGCCGCGGCGTGCCCTGGTCCGGACGCGGGGCGCGGCCCGGCACCAGCGACAGGGCGGCCGAGAGCAGGGCGAAGATCACCAGGGGCAGAAGGCTCAAGGTGAAGCTGCCGGTCCCGTCCTTGATCGCGCCGATCAGGTAGGGCCCGAGGAAGCCGCCGAGATTGCCGACCGCGTTGATGGCCGCGATGCTCGCCGCCGCCGTGGCGGGCGGCATCTGCTCGGTCGCGAGCGCCCAGAACGGGCCCTTGAGCATGTAGACGCCCATGGCGGCGATCGTCAGCGCCGCCACGACCGGGCCGAGCCCCGAGAGGACCGTGCCGCCCGCGAGCCCCAGCGCGAGGATCAGGAACGAGAGCGCGAGGTGCCAGCGCCGCTCGGCGGTCCGGTCGCTGTGCCGGCCCCAGAGGACCATCGCGAGGGACGCGAACCCGTACGGGATGCTGTTCAGGAGCCCGGTCTCGACGTTGCCGAGGCCGAAGCTCTTGACGATCTGCGGCGTCCAGAACGACAGCCCGTAGCTGCTCGCCGTCGAGCCGAAGTAGATGGCGGCGAAGAGGGCGAGCCGCCGGTCGCGCAGGATGTCCCAGAGCGGCGGCTTCGCGGGCTGGCCGCGGCGGGTGTTGCGCGCGGCCTCGGCCCGGAGCTGCCGCTCCAGCCAGTCCCGCTCGGCCGCCGGCAGCCACGCCGCGTCCCGCGGCCCGTCCGGCAGGAACCACAGCACCGCCACGGCCAGGAACACCGCCGGCAGGCCCTCGAGGATGAACAGCCACTGCCAGCCGGCGAGGCCGAGCCCCGTCACGTTGAGCAGCGCGCCGGAGATCGGCGAGCCGAGGAACGACGAGATCGGGATCGAGATCATGAAGATCCCGATGATCCGCGCCCGGTAGGCGGAGGGGAACCAGTAGGTGAGATAGAGGATGACGCCGGGGAAGAAGCCGGCCTCGGCGAGCCCCAGCAGGAAGCGCAGGCCGATGAACGACCACGGCCCCTGCACCAGCGCCATGGCGGCGGAGATCAGCCCCCAGGTCGCCATGATCCGGGCGATCCACAGCCGCGCCCCGAAGCGCTCCAGCATCAGGTTGCTGGGGATCTCCATCAGGAAGTAGCCGAGGAAGAAGATGCCGGCGCCCCAGCCGAACACGGTCGCCGACAGGCCGACATCGTGGTTCATCTGGATCGCCGCGAAGCCGACATTCACGCGGTCCAGGAAGGAGACGAAGTAGGCGAGGATCAGGAACGGCACGAGCCGCCAGCCGATCCTGCGCATCGCCGAGCGTTCCAGGGCGGCCTCGTCCAAGGAGCCTGTCATCGGGCCTATCCTCGCGGCGTGTCTCGGGGTCAGGCCGGCCCCCGCGGGGGTCCGGGTCGATCCAGGTCACGTCTCCGGGTCAGGGCCGGGCCCGCGCGGGGCGGGACGGCGCCGGGCGCCGCCGCGCGGGCGGGCGGCGGGCAGGCGCGGCGTCTCGGGCTTCCTCGCGGGCCGGTCATCTCTGGTCGTGACCTGTGCCGACCCTGCTTAACCCGCGGCCGCCGCGGCTGGGAAGCGCCGCCGGGCTTCAACGGCGCGGATCTGTCGAGGGGGCGGCGAAGCGACCCGGGGCAGCCCGGCATCCGCGGGCGCGGTGCCGCTGGACTGCTTCGCTGCGCCCGCAACGACGGGCGGCGCGGGCGTCTCTCGACCGCTCGCACCGCCTACAGACCTCGCCCTCAGGCCTTCTTGACGTTCCAGAACACCGGCACGCCGTCGAGGACACCGGTCAGGGACGGCTTGTACGAGGTCTGGTTGAAGTACTGCCCGAGGGGCAGGTAGGGCAGGTCGACGAAGGCCTGCTGCTGGAGCTCGCCCGCGAGCCGCTTGCGCGCGGCGGTGTCCGGGGCGTCCAGCCACTGGTCCCGCAGGGCCTCGATCTTCTCGCTGGTGGGCCAGCCGATCGCGGCGCTCTGGCCCGTCCCGCGCAGGAAGGCGCTGACCGCCGGATTCGCCTGGTCGAGCCCGGCCCAGAAGGTGCAGAAGGCGCTCCAGCCGCCCTGGGCGACCGGCTCCTTCTTGGCGCGCCGCTGCACCACCGACCCCCAGTCCATGACCTGATAGTCGACGTTGAAGCCGGCGCGGGTGAGCATGTCGGCCGCCACGTCGGCGAGCGCCTTCAGGCTCGGGAAGTCCGAGGCGCCCATCAGCACCACCTTCTCGCCCTTGTAGCCCGCCGCCGCCAGCGCCGCCTTGGCGCCCGCGTAGTCGCGCTTGCGCGTCAGGACGTCGAGGCCGACATCGCTCGCCATGGGCAGGCCCGGGCAGAAGAAGCCGGTCGGCACGTGGATCAGCTTGGGATCGGTCCCGGTCACCGCCTGCATGAAGTCGGTCTGGTCGACGACCTTCAGCAGCACCTGCCGGATCGCCGGATTGTCGAAGGGCGGCTGGAGCTGGTTCATCCGCAGGCAGCCGATCAGGCCGGTCGGATCGGTGATCCGCGTCGTCAGGCCGCCGAGGGTCGGGACGAGATCGGCCGGCGGCTGCTCCCACCAGTCCATCTCGCCCGTCTGCATGGCCGAGGCGGCGGTGGCCTGATCGGGGATGACGTGCCACTCGACCCGGTCGACGAAGGCGCGCTTCGGGCCCGAGGTCCATTGCGGCTCGCCGCCCTCGCGGGGGACGTAGCCGGCAAAGCGCTCGTAGACCACCCGGGCGCCGACCACGCGCTCGTCCGCCTTGAAGCGGAACGGGCCGCTGCCGACCATCTCGGTCACCTGCGTGAACGGGTCGGTCCTGGCGAGACGCTCCGGCATGATGGCGCAGATCGAGGAGCCGACCTTGCCCAGCGCGTCCGGCAGGAGCGCGAAGGGCTTCTTCAGCCGGAACTGGATCGTCCGGTCGTCCGGGGCCGAGAGCTCGTCCGTGTAGGCCATGAGGGTCTGGCCCATCGCGTCGCGCTTGCCCCAGCGCGCGACGCTCGCGACGCAGTCGCGGGCCAGCACCGGGCTGCCGTCGTGGAAGGTCAGCCCGGGCCGCAGGGTGAGGCGCCACAGCTTGCCGTCGTTCTCCACCGTGTGGCCCGCCACCATCTGCGGCTGGGCGGCGTAGCCGGCATCGGTGCCGTAGAGCGTGTCGAAGACGGCGAGCCCGTGGTTCCGGGTGACGTAGGCGGTCGTCCAGATCGGATCGAGCACCGTCAGGTCGGCCTGCGGGATGAACTTGAGCGTCCGGGCGGCGCCGCCCTGCGCCAGGGCCGGTGCCGCGAGGGCGGCGCCCGACAGGGCCATGAAGGATCGTCTGTTCAGCATGCCGACTCGCCCAAGCGTTGCAGTCCCGCAGAGGTTAGCACGTGGCGGGCCAAGCGCGTCACGGGCGCGTCACGGGCGCGCCGGTCAGCGTGCCGCCGCCAGATCCTGCACGAGGGTCAGGACGCGGCGGCGAAGCTCGGGATCATCGATGCGCCTGTAGGCGTGCAGCAGGGCGTCGGCCTCGTCGGCACGCCCGCCGGCGACGGCGGCGCCGCGCTCCGCACCCTGCGGGCCGTACAGGGAGGCGGCCGGAACCTGCAGCGCCTCGGCGATCCGCTGCAGCAGCCGCCCGGCCCCCGGCGCGTGCGGCGGGGCGGAGCGCTGGAACAGGTCGTCCTCCGGCGCCGCATCCCCGGAGGATCTGCCCCGGACAGGTGATTTCGATCCCATCGGCGGTCAGGCTCTGGCGCGCGGGCTGGCTTGAGCATTCATAATACAGAAGACCATCGGCACGCGAGTGGCCAGCACGCAACAGTTGCATAAATGCGTCAAAGAACTCTTGAGGTTGCAGCTACCGTCCCCGTAGACCGACCGGCTCGGAACCGCACACGCCCATCGCCATGCCCAAGACCCGCGCGCCCGTCGGTCAGACCTGCATCGAAGCCTTCCAGATCGCGCTCGATTCCGCCGACATGATCGGGCACTGGGCGTGGGATCCCGCGACGGACCGCGTGCGGGTCGACGCCCTGGTGGCGCTCCTGTTCAAGGTCGACCCGACCGAGGCGGAAGCCGGGATCCCGATGGCACACTACGAGGCGGCCATCCACGCCGACGACCGCGACCGCGTCGTCGGCTTGGTCCGCCGCAGCGTCGCGGCGGGGAGCTCCTACGTCGCCGAGTACCGGGTGATCTCCGTCGACGGCCGGACGCGCTGGGTCCTGGCGCGCGGCCGCTTCACCAGCGACCGTGACGGCCGGCCGACGGGCGGGCGCGGGATCCTCGTGGACATTACAGCGCTGCGCGCGGGCGAGGAGACCGGCGGCGCGGCCGCGCCCGGCACCGGCGAGACGCCCCTGGACCGGGCGGTCGAGCACGCCCTCGCCGCGCAGCGGGCCCTCGCGGCGCTGGGCGATCCGGCCCTGAAGGCCGAGGCGGACGCGCTGCTGATGGCGCTGGGGCGGCGGCTGGCCCGGCGGCAGGTCGCCGAGCGGCGCCGGCTCCTGAACTGAAGCTTGACCGCGGCGGAGCGGCGGCAAACACTGGAGCCGCACCGACAGTGATCGGCCTTTTTCCGTGCAAAGCGGGGACGAACAAGCTTTCGTCAAGATAACGACTTTATTGGCGGCGAGCAGGTGCGGGACCGGATGCCGGCAGCGGCGTTGCCGGAGCCCCGTCCTCACCCGAGCGTGCCGCGCGCGCGCCGTTGCCGTCCGAACCCCGGCGGGATTCGGATTTCCGGGATCGTCGTCATGCATTTCACCGTCACCGCACGCCTGTCCGCGCGCCGGTTCGCCTACCAGCACGCCTCGGTCCTGACCGCCCTGGATCAGGGCATGAGCCTGATCGCGGCCGGCATGGCCGAGGTGACGATCACGGACGGCAGCGGCGAGGCCCGGACGCCGGCCGCGCTGTACCAGTCCCTGTTCGGAGCGCCCGGTCCCCTGCGGCGCCACCCGGCACACGGGCAGGCACACGGGCAGGCGCGGGCCGCCTGATCGCGAGAGACCTGATCGCGCGGCGCCCGTCCCGCAACAGATCACCCCGTGCCCGGGCGGTGCTCGGGCGTACACGACTTCCGTTTCACGACCCGAGGCCTGGAAAGGACCGCGGCCGATCTCGACTAAAGAGAAATTCGACCAGTACGACGTCGTCTTTCTGGACAACGGCCGAGATCAGGCTTAACCTCGGTGTGTTCGTGCCGCCGAAGTGCGGGCTCGAATGCTTCCGAGGATCATCTTACATGAAGCGCCGCAGCGCGCGACCGTTCATGGTCGAAGTCAAGCAGACTCGTTCGGCCCGCACAACGCTGACTGCCACCGAGGCGCGACCGCGCCCGGACAAGATCCTGTGGCCAGAACTGGCGCAGGCTGCCCTCGAGCCGCCCGCGCCCGCGCCCGCCCCCCAGGCGGCGCCGGCGCCGCGCCCGGAGCGGAAGGTGCCGGACGCACCGGTGCGCCGCGTCCTGCCGAGCCTCATGCCGATGTTCGATGTCCCGGTCGAGCCGGTCGTCGAAGCCGCCGGCGATGCCGTGACGGAACCCGCCGCCGAGACCGTCCCGGCGCCGCGGGCGCGGCGCGGACGGCCGCGCGCGGCCGCGCGGGACGCGCTCCCGCAGGGGCCGACGGCACCGCCGCCGCGCCCGGCCGCGCCGCCCGCCCCACTGCCGGCTCCGCCCGTGGACGAGGCGCCCGCCGGCATCCCGCCGGCCGCGACGGGCCAGGCGACGGGCCAAGCGACCGGTCAGGGGCCGTCGCCGCGGTCGACGGCAGGACGGCGGACGAACGAGCTGCGGCTCGGCGAGCGCTGGAAGCGGCGCCTTCCGCAGTTCATGCGCTGACGGCCCGGTCGCGTCCGCCGCGGCCCGCCGCGGCCCGAATCGTCAGGTGAAGAACGGCCTGAAGTTCTCGAGCCATCCGCGCAGCCAGGCCTCGCAGCCCTGCCGGGCGCCCTCGGCGTCCTGGCCGTGGCCCCAGATGTCCTCGGCCAGCGGGCTCCACCAAGTCCAGAACCGGCTCGATCCGTCGTAGGCGCAGATCCCCACGACGACCGCCCCGACCCGGCCGACGAAGCGCGGGAGCGGCACGCCGGCAGTCTCGTCCTGCGTCCAGGTGATCAGGGTCCGGGGCATCCCGTTAGAACGGCGGGTGTCCCCGGATGTTCAACCGGGCGGACCCGCCGGACGCGGCGCGGATCTAGGCTGCCTGCCGCTCCGGCATCGGTCCGGCGGCCAGCCGCGAGTTGCGGTAGCGCGCGTCGTCGGTGACCTCGCGCTCGACCCACGGGGGGAGCACCATCGGCTGGTCCTCGCGCTCCAGTTCGATCTCGGCCAGGATCAGGCCCGCGAGTTCCCCGCCGAACACGTCGACGTCCCACATCGCCCCGGCATGCGCGACCCGGTAGCGGGTCTTCTCGAGCCGCCGGTCCGGCGGCACCGTAGCGAGGAGCGCCGCGCCGTCCTCCGGCGCGATGGCGAACTCGATCTCGTCCCGGCTGGCGCCGCGGCGCGGGCTCTTCCACGTGATGAGCGCGCGCTCACCGGCCCGGCGGATCCGGATTGTGTTGGCCGCGTCGGTGAAGAGATAGCCCTGAACCAGGGGCGTCCCCGCCCGGCACAGCGCCAGAACCGACGGGTTCGCGATGAACTTGCGCTCGATCTCGACAGCCATGCCGCGCCTCGTGGACGGTTGCCGCGTCAGCCTTCGCCGACAAGCCGGCCCGAGACAAGCCGGCAGGCGGGGATGAGCACAGCGTTACAGGCATGGCTCGGTGCCAATGCGCGTGGGCTGCAATGCGATCCTGTTAAACTTATGTAAAAGCGTGAGGAGTCCGTCGCTTGCACAAGCATCATCAGAAATCCCGCCCCCCTCCATCCCCGAGGTCACCGCTGAAGACGGCATCCAAGCGGCCGAATTTGAAGAAGCTGCTCCGGAAGGCGCAGGTCAAACCGCTCAAGCAGGTGGCGGCCCTGCCGTTTCGCGTCGGCGCGGACGGACGGATCGAGGTTCTGCTGATCACCTCGCGGGACACGGGGCGCTGGATCATCCCGAAGGGCTGGCCGATGGCTGGCCGCAAGGCCCATCAGGCCGCCGAGCGGGAGGCCTACGAGGAGGCGGGGCTCGAGGGGCAGATCGCCGCCAACCCGGTCGGCCGGTATCACTACCAGAAGCGCTTCGATCACGGCCGCGCCTTCCCCTGCATGGTGCGCGTCTACCCGCTTCGGGTCGAGGCCCAGCACGAGCGCTGGCCGGAACAGGCCCAGCGCACGCTGCGATGGTTCCCGCCCGAGGAGGCGGCGCGCCTCGTCCACGAGGACGAGCTCCAAGAACTCCTGACGGATTTCGCGACGCGGCCGGTCGAGATTCGCGGCGAGCGCGGCTGACCGGCGCGGGCGGCCCGTCGCGGCGCCCGTGAGAGCCGGGCCAGCATCGCGAGGCCGATCGGCGCCCGGGCGCGATGCAACTTCTGATTAGTATCCGCAGGTTAAGGTTCCCGCCGTCGAAGATGGGCGGGGCACCTCGATGTATCGCGCGTTCGCTTGCCTGACCGAGGAACATACCGGTTGGGTGGTCGCCCTGGCCGCCTGCGTGTGCTGGATCTCCTGCGCGGTCGCCCTCAAGCTCGAGCAGCGCGTCCAGGTCCGCGCCGACGGGTACGGGCCGGTCTGGCTCCTGGCGTCGGGCTTCTCGATCGGGGCCGGGATCTGGAGCACGCACTTCATCGGCATGCTGGGCTACGATCCCGGCGTGGTGCTGGGCTACGAGCCGCGCACGACCCTGCTCTCGCTGATCGTCGCGATCGCGGCCGCCACCGTGGCGTTCCTGTTCGCCCGGGCCATGCCGTCGCGCTGGGCCGGGGCGGGGGCCGGGCTCGCGCTCGGGATCGGCATCGCCTGCATGCACTTCCTCGGCATCGCCGGCGTGCGGCTGCCGGGGCACTTCACCTGGGACCCGGCCCTGGCCGCCACGGCGATCGCGGCGGGCTGCGGGCTCGCGGCCGCCGGCATGGCCATCCATGTCGGGCGCGCGGGCGCGCGGGCCCGGCTCGCGGCCGCGACCGTCCTGACCCTCGCCATCGCGGTCCTGCACTTCCTGGCCATGGCGGCCGCCCGCGTGGTGCCGGACCCGGCCCTGGCGGTCCCGCAGCTCGGCCTCGCCCGCGGCGTCCTGGCCGCCGGCATCGCCGGCATGATGGCGGTGATCCTGGCCTTCGCGGCGCTGACGCTGATGCTGGACCATCTGCGCCGGATCAACGTCGCCCTGGCCCGGCAGGGCCGCATGCTGCGCGAGAAGACCCTGCTGCTCGACGCCACCCTCGACAGCATGGACCAGGGCCTCATCATGGTCGACGCGGGCGGCGTGGTGCGGGTGTGCAACGAGCGGGCACTGGCGCTCCTCGACCTGCCGCGGGCGATGATGCAGGCGCGGCCGAGCTACCGGGCGGTGCTGCGCCACGAGGCGAGCCGCCGCGAGCGCCGGCGCCCGGACCGCTCGATCCGGACCTGGATCGAGCGCGGCGAGGCCGGGCAGACGCAGGTTCACGAGCGGGCGCGGCCGAACGGCCTCGTGCTGGAGGTCCGCACCGTGCCCCTGGCGGATGGCGGCTTCGTGCGGACCTTCACCGACATCACCAAGCGGAAGGCCGCGGAGGCGGAGGTGGCGCGCCTCGCCCGCCACGACGTGCTCACCGGCCTGCCGAACCGGGCGCTGTTCCACGAGACCCTCGAACGCAGCCTCGCCGACATCGTCCAGCGCGGCGGCGCCTGCGCGGTCCTGTACCTCGACCTCGACGGCTTCAAGAGCGTGAACGACAGCCTCGGCCACCAGGCCGGGGACGAGCTCCTCCGGCGCGTGGCGGCCGGCCTGCGGGGAATCGCCGGGGACGGGGCCGTGGCCCGGCTCGGGGGCGACGAGTTCGCCGTGCTCTCCGCCGGCGGCGCGGCCGAGGCCGGCGCCCTGGCCGAGCGCCTCATCGCGCTGTTCGACAGCCCGTTCAGCGTGGGCGGGCACCGCGTCGGCGTCGGCCTGAGCGTCGGCATCGCGCTGGCGCCCGAGCACGGGACCGACGCCGAGCCCCTGTACCGCCGCGCCGACCTCGCCCTCTACCGGGCCAAGGCCGAGGGCCGCGGCACGTACCGGATCTTCACCCCCGCCATGGACGAGGAGGCCGAGGAGCGGCGGGTGCTCGAGCGCGACCTGCGCCAGGCCCTCGACGACAACACCCTGGGCCTGCACTACCAGCCGCAGGTCGACGGCCACACGGGGGCGCTCGTCGGGTTCGAGGCGCTGCTGCGCTGGACCCACCCGGTGCGCGGCAGCGTCTCGCCGAACCTGTTCGTGCCCCTCGCCGAGGAGACCGGCCTGATCGTGGCGCTCGGCGACTGGGTGCTGCGCGAGGCCTGCCGCGAGGCGGCGCAGTGGGCGCAGCCCCTGAAGGTCGCCGTCAACCTCTCGCCCCGCCAGTTCCAGAAGCCGGACCTGCCCGAGACCGTCCTGGCGATCCTGGCGGAGACCGGCCTGTCGCCGGACCGCCTGGAGCTGGAGGTCACCGAGAGCATCATCATCAACGACATGGCGCGGGCCGTGGGCATCCTCCGCCGCCTGAAGAGCTACGGCATCCGGATCAGCATGGACGATTTCGGGACCGGCTACGCGTCGCTCGCGACCCTCCAGGCCTTCCCGTTCGACAAGCTCAAGATCGACCGCTCCTTCGTGGCGCAGCTCGGGACCGGGCCGCAGGCCGCCGTGATCGTGCGGGCCGTGCTCAGCCTCGGCCGCAGCCTCGGCATGGGCGTCGTCGCGGAGGGCGTCGAGACCCACGCGCAGATGAAGTTCCTGACCGAGGAGGCCTGCGGCGAGATGCAGGGCTACCTGTTCGGCAGGCCGCGCCCGATCACCGATTACGCCGCCGCGGTCGGCGGTCCCGCCGGGGCCTCCGGGGCCTCCGGGGCCACCGCCCCGGCCGAGCCGGCCTTCGCGGCCGCCGGCTGAGCGGGAGCGCCCCGCCGCCGCGGCCGGGAACCCGCCGGAACCCTCCGACGTTGGCCCCGCAGATTGGATCACTTCTAAGGTCCAAGCTCTCGTCCCTCGCCGGGACGGCCCCCGGGCCGCCGGCCTCACAGGAGCCTGACCATGAACGCCAAGTGCGAGACCTGCCGGTTCTTCGACGAGCACAAGGGCAACGGCGCCGTCGCGCAGAACGATGCCGGCCTGTGCCGCTTCAACCCGCCGGTCAGCCAGCCCGCGCCCGAGTCGAAGGGCCTGTGGCCGGTGGTCGCCGCCCAGGACTGGTGCGGCCACTACACCGCCGAGATGACCGCGGCCGAGTAGGCCGGGCCTCAGCGCGACGATCGGGGCCGGCCTTCGGGTCGGCCCTTTCGTTTGGGCGCCCCGGCGCGGCCTGCCCCCTTATTCGTGCCCCGGCCGCGCGGCCCCCCTGACGATCGCCGGCGCGGGCTCTACCTTGGAGCCAATCCAGGGTGCTGGTGTGTCCCGGACGAGCCCGCCGGGTGTCCCGCCGGAGCGGGGTGCCCGTCGGCACCGGGCCCGGAAACCGGGATCCCGTCCGCGCCTCTGTAATCTGAACCGGAGAGACTTGATGCTGGGAGTTGAAGCCGCGCCCCAGGACCCGGGCGCCAGACCTGCGCGGACCGACGCACCGGTCCTCGCCACCGTCACGTTCACGGTGAACGGCGAGCGGCGCACGCTCGAACTCGACACCCGCACCAGCCTGCTCGACGCCGCGCGCGAGCACCTGCACCTCACCGGGTCCAAGAAGGGCTGCGATCACGGCCAGTGCGGCGCCTGCACGATGATCGTCGACGGGCGGCGCATCAATGCCTGCCTGACGCTGGCGATCATGCACCAGGGCGCCGAGATCGTGACCGTCGAGGGCCTCGGGCAGCCGGACCACCTGCACCCGATGCAGGCGGCCTTCGTCAAGCACGACGGCTACCAGTGCGGCTACTGCACGCCGGGCCAGATCTGCTCGGGCGTCGCGGTCTTGGAGGAGATCAGGGCCGGCATCCCGAGCCACGTCACGGCGGATCTCGGCGCCGCCCCGCAGGTGACCGAGACGGAGATCCGCGAGCGGATGAGCGGCAACCTCTGCCGCTGCGGCGCCTATTCCAACATCGTCGAGGCGATCACCGAAGTCGCCGGGAGCCGCGCATGAAGTCCTTCACGTACGAGCGCCCGGGCACGCCCGCCGAGGCGGCCGCCGCCGTCGCCGCCACGCCCGGCGCCAAATTCATCGCCGGCGGCACCAACCTGCTCGACCTGATGAAGCTGCAGATCGAGACGCCGCGCCACCTCGTCGACGTGAACGGGCTCGGCCTCGACGCGGTCGAGCCGACCGAAGAGGGCGGCCTGCGCATCGGCGCCCTGGTGCGCAACACCGACCTCGCGGCCCATCCGCGGGTGCGCAAGGATTACGGGGTCCTCGCCCGCGCGCTGCTCGCCGGCGCCTCGGGACAGTTGCGCAACAAGGCGACCACCGCCGGCAACCTGCTGCAGCGGACCCGCTGCCCGTACTTCTACGACACCGCGCAGCCCTGCAATAAGCGCCAGCCGGGCTCCGGCTGTTCGGCGCTCGACGGTGTGAGCCGGCAACTCGCGGTGATCGGCGCCAGCGAGGCCTGCATCGCCACGCATCCGGGCGACATGGCGGTGGCCATGCGCGTCCTCGACGCCACCGTGGAGACGATCGACGCCGGGGGCGCCGCGCGCAAGATCCCGATCGCCGAGTTCCACCGCCTGCCTGGCGACGAACCGCAGCGCGACACGAACCTCGGGCCCGGCGAGCTGATCACCGCCGTGACGCTGCCGAAGCCGGTCGCCGGCACGCACATCTACCGAAAGGTCCGCGACCGCGCCTCCTACGCCTACGCGCTGGTCTCGGTGGCGGCGATCCTGGGCAAGGACGGCACGGGCCACGTCGCCTTCGGGGGCGTCGCCCACAAGCCCTGGCGGGTCGAGGCGGCCGAGGCCGATCTCCCGAAGGGCGCCCGGGCCGTGACCGACCGGGTCTTCGCCGACGCCGCGCCCACCCACGAGAACGCCTACAAGCTGAAGCTCGCCGAGCGGACCCTCGGCGCCGCGCTCAACCAAGCGAGGGCCTGAGCCATGAAGTTCGACACCGCCGCGGGCCCGAACCCGATCGACCGCCTCAAGGTCGTCGGCCGGCCCACCGACCGCATCGACGGCAAGTACAAGACCACCGGCACCGCGCCCTACGCGTACGAGCGCCACGACGCGGCCCCCGACGCCGCCTACGGCTACGTGCTGGGCTCCGCCATCGCCAAGGGCCGGGTGCGCAGCATCGACACGGCCTCGGCCCGGCAGGCGCCCGGCGTCGTCGCCGTCGTCACCACCCTCGACACGCCGCGGATCGAGCGCGGCGTGATGAACGTCGCCTACCTGTTCGGCGGCGACGTGATCCAGCACTACCACCAGGCGATCGCCGTGGTGGTGGCCGAGACCTTCGAGCAGGCCCGCGCGGCCGCCTTCCTGGTGACGGTCGATTACGCCCCCGAGGCCGGTGCGTTCGACCTCGCCGCCGCGGCGAAGACCGCCGAGCCGGTCCCGGCCGACAGCGGCGAGGGCAGCGGCGGCGACGGCGAGGAGCGGGTCGGCGATTTCGAGGGCGCCTTCGCGCAGGCGCCCGTGACGCTCGACGCGACCTACACGACGTCCGACGAGAGCCACGCCATGATGGAGCCGCACGCCACGACGGCGGCCTGGGACGGCGACCGGGTCACGCTCTGGACCGCCAACCAGATGATCGGCTGGGGCCACGGCAGCCTCGCCAAGATGCTCGGCCTGCCGAAGGACAAGGTCCGGCTCGACGCGCCCTACGTCGGCGGCGGCTTCGGCGGCAAGCTGTTCGTGCGCGCCGACGCGGTGCTGGCGGCGCTCGCCGCGAAGGCGGCAGGGCGGCCCGTGAAGGTGGCGCTGACGCGCCCGCTCATCGCCAACAACACCACGCACCGGCCGGCCACGATCCAGCGGGTGCGGATCGGCGCGACCCAGGACGGCACCATCACGGCGATCGCGCACGAGAGCACGTCGGGCAACCTGCCGGACGGCGACCCCGAGACGGCGGTGAACCAGACCAAGTACCTCTACGCGGGGGCGAACCGCCTGACCGCCATGAAGCTCGCCCGTCTCGACCTGCCCGAGGGCAACGCCATGCGGGCGCCGGGCGAGGCCCCGGGGCTGGCGGTGCTCGAGGTCGCCATGGACGAGATGGCGGAGAAGCTCGGCCTCGACCCGGTGGAGTTCCGCATCCGCAACGACACGCAGGTCGTCCCGACCCAGCCGGACCTGCGCTTCTCACACCGCGACCTCGTCGGCTGCCTCAAGCTCGGCGCCGAGCGGTTCGGCTGGGCCAGGCGCAACCCGAAGCCCGGCCAGGTCCGGGAGGGGCAGTGGCTCGTCGGGCACGGCATGGCGGCGGCCTTCCGCGACAACATGGTGCTGAAGTCGGGCGCCCGGGTGCGGCTCTCGGCCGACGGCACGGTCACGGTCGAGACCGACATGACCGATATCGGCACCGGCAGCTACACGATCATCGCGCAGACCGCCGCCGAGATGATGGGCGTGCCCCTCGACCGGGTCGTGGCGCGGCTCGGCGACTCGGACTTCCCGGTCTCGTCGGGCTCGGGCGGCCAGTTCGGCGCCAATTCGTCGACCGCGGGCGTCTACGCGGCCTGCGTGAAACTGCGGGAGGCCGTCGCGCAGAAGCTCGGCTTCAATGCCACCGACGCGGTGTTCGAGGACGGCGAGGTCCGCGCCGGCAACCGCGCCATCCCGCTGGCCCAGGCCGCCGCCGACGGCGAACTGGTGGCCGAGGACGCGATCGAGTTCGGCAAGTTCTCGAAGACGCAGCAGGTCTCGACCTTCGGGGCCCACTTCGTCGAGGTCGCGGTGGATGCCGACACCGCCGAGGTCCGGGTGCGGCGGATGCTGGCGGTCTGCGCGGCGGGGCGCATCCTCAACCCCAAATCCGCCCGCAGCCAGGTGATCGGCGGGATGGTCATGGGCACCGGCGCGGCCCTGATGGAGGAGCTCGCCGTCGACACCAAGCGCGGCTTCTTCGCCAACCACGACCTCGCCGGCTACGAGGTGCCGGTCCACGCCGACATCCCGCACCAGGAGGTGATCTTCCTCGACGAGGTCGACCCGATGTCCTCACCCATGAAGGCCAAGGGCGTGGGTGAGCTCGGCATCTCGGGGGTCGGCGCCGCGGTCGCGAACGCGATCTACAACGCCACCGGCATCCGCGTGCGCGACTACCCGATCACCCTCGACAAGCTCCTCGACCGCATGCCGGACGCGGCCTGACCGGGGCGCGGGGACGTCCTGCCGGGCGTCCCCTACGGGTCCACGACGTGGAAGCTGGCCCGGGCCCGCATCACGAGGCGACCGTCCTCGTCGTAGGCGCGGGCGGTGAAGTCGTTCACCCCGGTCTCCTCGCCCTCGTCGTGCAGGAGCGCCGTCAGGGTCCGGCGCAGCAGGTCCCGCAGGGCGGCCCGGTCCGGGAGGACCGTGCCCTCGTCGTCCCGGACGGCGACGTGGTCGACGGTGTCGATGAAGTAGCGCGGCATGGGTGTCTCCGGGATCGGAATGACCGGGACGGGAGCGCCCGCAAGCCTCGCCGATGGCCGATCAGGGATACAGATCGGGTCGGCCGCCGCACTCATCTGGGTTTGAAAGTCCGGGCTCATCGTCCGGGCGCGAAGACGCGATGCCTCAAACGGAAGAGGGGCCGCGGATCCCGCAGCCCCTCGCTCCGTCGTTCCCCCCTCGGACGGGCTCAGTACTTCCGGATGATCGGCTCCGGCGCCATCGGGACCGGATCCGCCCCGAACCGGTAGGTCAGGCCGGCGTAGATCGAGAGCGGCTGCGCCAGGGTCGTGGTCCGCGGGTCGTTGATCGACAGGTTGCCGGCGACCGCGCCCGTCTCCGCGAAGGTGCCGAACGTGGCGTAGCGGTTGTTGGTCAGGTTGGTGATCAGCCCGAAGATCTCTAGGTTCTTGCTGACCTGATACTTCGTCGTCAGGTTCATCACGTAGTAGGCCGGCAGCTTGCGGTTGAGGTTCGACTCGTCGCCCCGGTAGTAGGACGACGAGAAGGCCGAGACGTTGAGGCCGAAGCGCCAGTTCGGGGTGATGCTGTACTCGAAGCCCGCCTTGATCTGGTGGTCGGGGATCAGCGGGATCTTGTCGCCCGGCCGGACGCGGATGCCGCCGTTCGGGATCACGTCGCCGCCCGCGGCGCCGCCGGCCGCGCCGGTGCTCGCCAGCGGGTTGTTGGGCGACGAGAGGGTCGCGTTGAACTGGAAGGTCGCGTCGACCAGGGCGTAGTTGGCGTAGATCAGCAGGTCGGGCGTGACCGCGTACTCGGCGCTGACCTCGATGCCCTGGCGCCGGGTCGCGGGCACGTTGATGTAGTAGGCGCGGGCGGCGTTGCCGGCGACGGCGACCTGGTAGAGGTCGTTGGACAGGTCGGTGCGGTAGACGCCGGCCTTGTAGGTGAGGGCGCCGCCCGACAGGAAGGCCGGGATCACGCCGCGGAAACCGGCCTCGTAGGTCCGGCCGGTGACCTGCTTGAGCGGCGGATCGGCCACGAGCGAGTTCGGCAGCAGGCACGGCTGGGTCGGGCTGGAGCAGGACAGCTCCAGCGGGGTCGGGGCGCGGTTCGATTCCGAGTAGCCGCCGTAGAGGTTGAGCGCCGGGTCGAACTGGTAGGTCAGGCCCGCGAGCGGGTTGACCTTGGTGTACTCGTGGGCGCCGGTCACGTCCGGCGCGAAGCCGGTCTGGTCCCGGGTCTGGATGCGCGCGTAGTTGAGCCGGAAGCCGCCGGTCAGCGACAGCCGGTCGGTCACGTCCAGTGTGTCGGTGGCGTAGAGGCCGAGATACAGGGTCGAGCCGCTGACGTTGCTCGGCGCGAGGCCGATCGCCCCGAGGGTGCGGATGTCCGGCGTGCCGAGGCCCGGGATCGTGCCGTAGTACGGGTTGTTCGGGTCGACGGTGATCGACAGGTTCGGGTTGATGACGCCCAGCTGGCTGGACGATTTGAACGCGAAGGTGGAGGCGTCGACGCTGCCGCCGACCACGAAGGCGTTGTTCAGGCCGAAGATCCGGTCGCGGTTGGCGGCCTGGAGCGAGCCGCCGTAGGATTCGGCCTCGGTGAGGGTCGTGTCGATCGTGCCGTACGGGATGTTCCGCAGGAACGGGATCGTCTGGTTGTTCAGGCCGAGGATCGCGAACTGGTTGGCGTAGGCGCGGCGGGCCGCCACCTGGCTGGTGGGCGGCGCGTTCACGTTGAACGCGTCGTCCTGGTAGCAGAGCGAGCCCCGGAAGCTGCTGCGGCTGCTGCAGTTCTCGAAGTTGCCCTGGTTGCCGTCGACGTAGAACTCGCTGAAGCGCCGGTAATAGGCGTTGCCGGCGAGGTCCCAGGTCGGTGAGATGTCGACCCGGCCGGTCAGCTGGAGCGTTCCGACCTGCGTCGTCTGGGTCTGCGGGTAGGTGAAGATCGCCCGCGGGTCGAGATGGGTGAAGTCCACCGGCGTGGCGGCGGCGGCGCCGTAGAAGCTGCGGGCGGCGAGCCCGATCAGGTGGAATTCCGAATCCTGCGAGCGGTAGCCGAGATCCGCGTAGAGGCGGCCGATCGTGCTCGGGTTCTGGTAGCGCCAGCCGCGGTCGTTCAGGCCGTCGCCGGTGAAGTAGAAGCTCCAGGGACCGGAGATCTTGCCGTACTCCAGGTAGCCGGCGGTGCGCGCGTCCGAGCCGCCCCAGGCCGAGATCTCGGTGCCCTGCCAGGTGAAGCCGTTCTTCATCTGGATGTTGACCGCGCCGCCGATGGCGTTGAGGCCGAAGACCGGGTTGCCGGTGACGACGTCGATGCGCTGGATCGCCTGCGGGGGGATGAGGTCGAAATTGACGATGTCGCCGAAGGCCTCGTTGATGCGCACGCCGTTCTGGTAGACGGCCAGCCCCTGCGGCACGCCCTGGACCGACGAGGCCGTGAAGCCGCGGTAGCTGAGGTCGACCCGGTTCGCGTTGCCCTGCGAGTCGTTGAGGTTCACCCCGGGCGTCCGCCGCGCCAGCGTGGCGATCACGTTGTCGGTGCCCTGATCGACCTCGATCTGCCGCGCCGTCACGGTCTCGACGGTGCTGGGGATCTTGTTGAGCGGCTGCTCGGAGCCGCGCAGGCGCACCCCGCCGGCCGGGACCGGCAAGGTCGGCGCGGCCTGGGCGACGGTATTGAGATTCTCGGCGCCGCTGGACGTGCCGCCACCCGCACCCACCGGCGAAGTCGAGACGACGCTGATCTCACCGAGGGTGACGGCTTGTTGAGCCTGCGCGACACCGGGCAACAGCGCCGCGGACGCGATCAAGCTGCCTCGTAGGGCACGCATATCTTCCCCCAACCTGGATTCAAGGCACGCGCCGCTTCTCGTCGGCTGCGAGAGCCTCACTGATCTCGGGTCGGGTCCGGACCTCAATTCACATTCTGTTTAATCCCTGTCGGGGACGACCTGAATGCGTGAATGGTGCGGTCTGTTGCACAAAGACAACAAGAGACGAAGATTGGCGCAAGTCTTCGGGACTATTGTGAAGGACTAACCGGGACGATTGCGCAATGAGACCGGCCGACAGGATCGGACCCGGGCTCACGGCGGCGGCAGGCGGACGGCGACCTCGTTCCGGCGCAGGAACGGGATCGCGAAGGGCGGGTCGTACCCCATGACGAACGGCGCGCCGGCCGGGGCGCGGCCGGCCGCCGCCAGGACCGCGGCGAGGATGGCCGCCTGCGCGGCCCGCGCCTCCGGGGTGAGGCGGCCGGAGAAGCGCAGGGCCGCGATCCGCTCGGCCGGGAGCTCGACCAGCCGGACCCCCGGCCCGGTCGGCGCCGGCGCCCCGGCCGCCGCCACCGCGCGCGGCAGGAAGAACCGCATCGTGCCGGTGCCGTCCTGCTCCACCGGGACCGTCGCGGCGAGGCGCCGGCCGCCGCTCTCCACCGGCGCCGTCATGGCGATGCGGTCGCCCGCCCGGTTCGCGCCGGTGATGTAGCGGAACAGCCGCCCGAAGGCGTCGCCGTCGCCCTGGCCGCGCGCGTCGGTCTCGACCGCGAGGCGCGGCGCGTAGGACCGGATCTCGACCCCGCGGTCGAGGCGCGCGACGACCGTGTAGGCGGGCTGCTCGTAGAGCGCCCGCACGCCGAAGATCCCGAGCACCGCCTCCGCTAGGGTGACGAGCGCGTACATGACCCTGTCCATGGGACCTCCGGGGGCGGGCGCGGCGTCTCCCCCGCGCGCGGAACCTCCCGCGGGAACATGGCGCCGGGACCGCCCGTCGCCGCCCGGCTGCGGCGTCAGGTCTCCGCTTGTCCCGGCAGCGCCCAGCCTCATCAGGGCTGCCCGCCCCTCGGCCGCCTCCGCCGCGCGCCGACGACCTTGCGCAGCACGCGCGAGACCTGGTCGGCGGAGTAGGGCTTGGGCAGCAGCTCGAAGTCGCGGATCCCCTCCTGGGCGAGGACGTGGCTGTAGCCGGAGGCCAGCACCACCGGCAGGTGCGGCATCCGCCGCCGGAGGAGCCGGGCCAGCGCGATCCCGCCCATCCCGGGCATGACCACGTCGGAGAACACGACGTCGAAGGCCGCGCCGTCGGCCCCGAGCTGATCCAGCGCCTCCTCGGCATTGGCCGCCCAGGTCGTCGCGTAGCCGAGATCCTCCAGGATCTGCGTGGCGAAGCGGCCGACCTCGATGTTGTCCTCCACCACCAGCACGCGCTGCCCCGCGCCGCCGGGATCGAGCGCGGCCGCCTCCGCGGCGGCGGCCGCGCAGGACGCCTCGGGCTCGACCTGCGGCAGGTAGAGCGTGAAGGTGGCGCCGCGGCCGGGCGCGCTCTCGACCGCGACGTCGCCGCCGGACTGCTTGGCGAAGCCGAAGACCTGGGACAGGCCGAGGCCCGTGCCCTTCCCGACCTCCTTGGTGGTGAAGAACGGCTCGAACACCCGCGTCAGGACGTCCGGCGCGATGCCGGTGCCGGTGTCGGTGAGGGCGATCGCCGCGAACGGGCCGGGGGCGCCGGCATGGCCGCGGATCGGCGGCAGCGCCGCGCCGCAATGCAGGCGCAGGGTCAGCGTGCCGGCGCCGTCCATGGCGTCCCGGGCGTTCACCGCCATGTTGACCAGCGCGGTCTCGAACTGGCTGAGGTCGACCCGGATGAAGCAGGGCTGGTCCGGCAGCTCGGTCACGACCGCGATGCGGGCGCCCGTGACCGTGTCGAGCAGGTCGGCCACGCTGCGCAGCCGCGCGCCGACGTCGAGGATCTCGGGCTTCAGCGCCTGCCGCCGCGCGAAGGCGAGGAGCTGGCCGGTGAGCTTGGCCGCCCGGTCCACCGTCTCCGAGACGGCGTTGAGGTAGCGGGACCGGCGCTCCTCCGCCAGATCGGGACGGCGCAGGAAGTCCACCGACGAGCGGATGATCGTCAGAAGGTTGTTGAAGTCGTGGGCGACGCCGCCGGTGAGCTGCCCCACCGCCTCCAGCTTCTGCGACTGCCGCAGGGCCTCCTCGGCGTGCCGGAGCGCCTCGGCCTGGGCCTTCTCGGCGGTGACGTCGCGGCCGTAGGCGTAGACGTGCGCGCCCTCGACGGAGGTGCGCCACGAGATCAGCCGCGGGGTGCCGTCCTTGTGCCGGTAGCGGTTCTCGAAATCGGTCAGGTCGCGCGCGGCCGCGGCGGCGTCGAGGGCCTCCCGGGTCGGGCCCGCATCCTCCGGCCAGACGAAATCCAGGAAGCTGCGGCCCACCACCTCGGCCGGCTCGTGCCCCAGGATCGTCTGCCAGGCCGGGTTGACCGCGCGGAAGATGCCGTCGGCCCCGACCACGACCAGGAGGTCGCGCGAGTTGCGCCAGACCCGGTCGTGCTCGGCGGTGCGCTCGGCCACGCGCTGCTCGAGGGTCACGTTGAAGCGCACGAGCTCGGCCATGAGCCGCTTCTGGTCGTCGATGTCGGTGCTGGTGCCGACCCAGCGGGTGACCGCGCCGTCGGCCGCCCGGACCGGCTGCGCCCGGGCCAGGAACCAGCGATAGGCGCCGTCGGCGCGGCGCAGGCGGTACTCGGACTGGTAGTCGGCCCGCGACCGGACGGCCGCCCGCCATTCCTCGTCGACCCGGTCCCGGTCGTCGGGGTGGATGATCCCCCGCCAGCCCGCCCCGTCGAGGGTGCCGGGCTCCCGGCCCGCGTAGGCGTAGACGCGCTCGTTGAACCAGTCCGCCGCCCCGCCGGCGTCGGTCGCCCAGACGAAGTTCGGCAGCACCTGCGACAGGACGCGGAACTGCGCCTCACTGGCGCGCAGGGCCTCCTCGGCCTGCTTGCGGGCGGTGACGTCGATCGCCGTACCGATCACCCGCACGCAGCGCCCGCCCTCGAAGATCCCGCGCCCCTTGGCGGCGACCCAGCGCACGACGCCGTCCTCCTTGCCGACGGTGCGGTACTCGACGTCGTAGAGGGCGCGCCGGTCGGGATCGAGGGCGGAGGCGAAGGCCGCGCTCGTGGCCTCCCGGTCCTCGGGATGCAGGCCGGCGTAGTAATCGGCCATCGTGACCGGCACGTCGGCCGAGATCCCGAACATCGCCTTGACCCGCGCCGGCCAGAACAGGGTGTCGGCGACGACGTCGACGTCCCAGAGGCCGATCTCGGCCGACTCGGTCGCGAGCCGCAGGCGCCGCTCGCTCTCCCGCAGCTGCTCCTCGGTCCGGTGGCGCACCGTGTCGTCGAGGTGCAGCCCGTCCCAGACCAGGCCGTCGCCGACGCGGCGGGGCGCCGAGATGATGCGCGTCCAGACGCGGGTGCCGTCCGGCCGGCGCATCGGCGCCTCGACGTCGAAATGCGCGAGGTCGCGGATCGCGCCGGCCTCGGCCTCGGCGAGGCCGGCGCGGTACTCCGGCAGGATCAGGTCGTAGGCGACGGCCGGGTCGGCGAGGACCGCCTCGGCCGCCACGCCGGTCATGCGCTCGAACCCCTGCGACACGTAGAGGAAGCGCCGGTCCGCGCCGTCGGGGGCCATGGCGAGCTGGTAGACGTAGCCGCCCGGGAGGTGGTCGGCGAGCGCGCGGATCCGCGCCTCCGTCTCCCGCAGCCGCGCCTCGGCCAGGACGCGGCCGGTCGTCTCCGTGCAGGCGCAGTACAGGCCGGCGACCCGGCCGGCCTCGTCGCGCACCGGCGCGTACGAGAAGGTGAACCAGGTCGGCTCGTCGTAGCCGTGCCGGTTCATGGTCAGGGGCATGTTCTCGGACCAGGTCGCCGCGCCGGCGAGCGCCCGGTCGATCAGGGGCCCGATCTCGGGCCAGATCTCCGGCCAGACGTCGCGGAAGCGCGCGCCGAGCGCCGCGGGATGCTTGTCGCCCAGGATCTCCGCGTAGGCGTCGTTGTAGAGGAAGACGAGGTCGGGCCCGAACGCCACGAACATCGGGAAGCGCGAGCCCAGGATCAGGCTCAGCGTCGCCCGCAGGCACGGCGCCCAGCGCTCCGGCCGCCCGAGCGGCGAGCCGGACCAGTCGTGGGCGCGCACCCGCGCGCCCATCGCGCCGCCCTCCGCGAGGAAGGGCAGATCCGCGGTCCTGACGGTCTCGGACATGGGACAGGGACAGGCTCCGCGATGGGCAGCGCTCCGCCTGGCGCCACCGTTCCGGCCGCGGGGCCCGGCTGACAGGGCGGCCTCGCGCCGGCGCGGAGGGGCCGTACGGTGCCCGCAGTGCCATCGGTGCCCCAGCGCGCGGGCCTGTGCAACTGCATCGATCAAGTCGGGCCCGTCGAACGCCGCGACCCGTGTGGAGGACGCCCTCAGGACGTCTCAGGCGCTCCTGTCGCGGCCCGAGATCAGCCGGAGCTGCGCCGGTGGGCGGGCCGCCAGGGCGGCGGCGACCTTGCCCTCGAGTTCCCCGACGCGGAACGGCTTCAGCACGATCGCGTCGGTGCCGACGGCGCCGGCCTTGGTCAGGGCGCTGGTGTCGGCGAAGCCGGTGACGAACAGGACCGGCAGCGCCGGCCAGCGCTTCCGGACCTCCAGGGCCGTCTCGGCCCCGTTCATGCCCGGCATGGCGAAGTCCATCACGATGAGGTCGACGCCCGGATCCGCCTCCAGGGCGGCCAGCGCCTGGAGGCCGGAGGCCGCCTCGCGCACCGCGTAGCCGGCCTCGATCAGGCGGGTCGTCGTCACCTCGCGCACCTCGGCGTCGTCGTCGACCACCAGGAGCCGGGGGCCGCCTCCGGGCGGGTGCGCCCGCGCGGCCTCGGCCGCGACCGGCAGGCGGGGCACGGCGCCCTCGGGCTCCGCGGCCCGGGGCAGGTAGACCTTGATCGAGGTGCCCTCGCCCGCGACCGTGTCGATGCGGATGCCGCCGCCGGACTGCTTGACGAAGCCGTAGACCTGGGCGAGCCCGAGACCCGACCCCTTGCCGACCTCCTTGGTGGTGAAGAACGGCTCGAACACCCGCGCCAGCACGTCCGGCGTCATCCCGGTGCCGGTGTCGCTCACCGCGACCATGACGTAGGCGCCGGGCGCCGGCTGCTCGGGCCGCGTCGGCGCCCCGGTGACGCTGACATTGGCGGTCTCGATGGCGAGCCGGCCGCCCACCGCCATCGCGTCGCGGGCGTTGATGGCGAGGTTCAGGATCACGAGCTCGATCTGGGTGGCGTCGACCAGGGCCGGCCACAGGTCGGGCTGAAGGGTCGTCTCGATGCGGACCGCGCCGCCGATCGAGCTCTGCAGCAGGTCGCGCATCGACGCGACCGTCTGGTTGAGGCTGACCGGCGTCGGCTCCAGGCGCTGGCGCCGGGAGAAGGCGAGGAGCTGCGCGGTGAGCCGGGCGCCGCGCTCGGCGGCCCCGCGCATCATGGCGAGGCGGCGCTTCGAGCGGGTGTCGGAGACGACCCTCTCGAGGAACTCGATGTTGCCGGCGATCACCGTCAGCAGGTTGTTGAAGTCGTGCGCGACGCCGCTCGTGAGCTGGCCGACCGCGTCCAGGCGCTGGGCGAGGCGCAGGGCGTCCTCCGCCCGCTCTCGCTCGACGATCTGGGCCTGGAGGGCCTCGTTGGCCGCGGCGAGTTCCCGGGTCCGCTCGGCGATGCGCACCTCCAGCGTCTCGTTGAGCGCCTGCAGGGCGGCCTCGGCCTCGCGCTTGTCGGCGCGCGCCCGCGCCTCGGCCAGCGCGCGGACGATCGTGCGCGGCATGCGGTCGAGGCGCTGCTTGACGACGTAGTCGGTGGCGCCGTTCTTCAGGGCCTCGACCGCGACATCCTCGCCGAGCGTGCCCGAGCAGAAGATGAACGGCGTGTCGGGGCACTGCGCCCGGGCGATGCCGAGGGCACTCACGCCGTCGAAGGTCGGCAGGACGTAGTCCGCCAGGATGAGGTCGTGCCGGCCGGCGACCGCCGCGCGGGCGAAGGCGTCGCGGGTCATCACCCGCTCGATCGCGACCGGGTGCCCGAGGCTCTCCAGCTCGGCCTCGATCAGCTCGGCGTCGAGGTCGCTGTCCTCCAGGTGGAGGATGCGCAGCGGACCCGCGGAAGGTCCGATCACGCGTTCGATGGCCAGCCTCCCCGGTACGGCGGCGGCTCGTTGAGGAGGGCCCAGAAGACGCCGATCTCCTTGATCGCCGCGAAGAACTCCTCGAAGGCGACCGGCTTCACCACGAAGGCGTTCACCCCGAGATCGTAGGAGCGCACCAGGTCGGTCTCCTCGCGGGACGAGGTCAGCATCACCACCGGCACCTGGCGGGTGACCGGGTCCCCCTTGATCTTGGCGAGCACCTCCAGGCCGTCGACCTTCGGCAGCTTGAGGTCGAGCAGGACCACCGCGGGATCCTGGGCCTGCCGCTTCTCGTGCACGCCCCGCCGGTAGATGAAGTCGAGGGCCTCGGCGCCGTCGCGGCAGATGACGATCTCGTTGGCGAGCTGGCTCGATTCGAGCGCCGCCAGCGTCAGCTCGATGTCGTTCGGATTGTCCTCGACCAGGAGGATGGGCTTCAGTCCCGCCATCAGTGCGCCTCCTCCCGGATGGGCAGGGTGAAGTAGAAGGTGGCGCCCTCGCCGAGCTTGCCCTCGGCCCAGGTCCGCCCGCCGTGGCGCTCGACGATGCGCCGGACATTGGCGAGGCCGATGCCGGTGCCCTCGAACTCCTCGACCCGGTGCAGCCGCTGGAAGACGCCGAACAGCTTGTCGACGTAGGCCATGTCGAACCCGGCGCCGTTGTCGCGCACGAAGTAGACCGCCTCGCCCTCCCGGGGCGGGAGGCTGCCCATCGCGATCACCGCCTCCGGGGTGCCGCGGGTGTACTTCACGGCGTTCGACAGCAGGTTCTCGATGACGAGCCGCAGCATGACGGGGTCGGCATAGGCGCGGCCCAGCGGCGCGATCTCCCAGCGGAGGGTCCGGTCGGGGGTGACGTCGCGCAGAACCTTCCGGCGGACCTCCTCGACCAGGGCGTTCATGTCGCCCCAGACCTTGTTGAGGGCGTGCCGGCCCATCTGCGAGAAGCTCAGGAGGCTGTCGACCAGGGTGCCGGCCGAGAAGGCCGCCTCGATGATCGTCTCCACGTAGTGCCGGCCCTTGTCGGAGAGCTGGGCGCCCTCGCGGGTCTTGAGCAGGTTCGCGTAGCCGACGATGTGGCGGAACGGCGCGCGCAGGTCGTGGCTGACCGAGTACGAGAACGCCTCCAGCTCCTTGTTCGAGCGCTGCAGCTCCTCGCTCATGGCGGCGAGCTCCTCGGCCCGGCGGAGCACGATGCCGAGCACCGAGGCGCGCAGGTCCTTGGCGGCCTCCACCTCCGGGTCGGACCAGGGCAGGGAGCGGCCCTGCACGGTCTCCTTCCAGATCTCGAACGACTTGCGCGGGTGCAGCCGGTCCGGTCCGCCCTCCGGATCGGGCCGGACGGCCTTCACGGGATTGCCGCCCCACTTCACCGTCCGCACGACCTCGGGCCTGAACCAG
This sequence comes from Methylobacterium sp. PvP105, assembly GCF_017876975.1. Lineage (NCBI taxonomy): Bacteria > Pseudomonadati > Pseudomonadota > Alphaproteobacteria > Hyphomicrobiales > Methylobacteriaceae > Methylobacterium > Methylobacterium sp. PvP105. The sequence goes on from NZ_JAGIPA010000001.1 coordinate 5,797,870, forward strand.
AGGATGTAGCTCGCGTACTTCTTCGAGACCGAGATCGCCAGGAGGCCGCTCGCCCGCTCGGCGAAGGCGGCGGCGGCCGGGAACGCCTCCGACAGGGCCTCGGAGACGAAGACCTCCTCGGAATCGTCGCGCTCGGACAGCCACCGGTAGAGGGCGCGGACCTCCCGCTCCGCCGGCGTCGCCCCGAGCAGCCGGCAGCGGTCCGCCGTCACCACCGCGGCGCCGGTCGCGTCCACCAGGGCCAGGACGTCGTCGGGGTGGTTGAGCAGGCCGTCGACGAAGCTGTCCTCCTCGGCCATGAACGCCAGGAGGCGCGCCTGCACGGCGCCGAGCGCCAGCCGCTTCTCGGACTGGGCGCCGCGCTCGCGGGCCGAGAGCTGCAGGGCGAAGATCTGGGTGAGCACGTCGCAGGCGTTGCGCGCCTGCAGGGGCACGCGCTTGGGCGTGCGGTTGTGGCAGGAGATCAGGCCCCAGAGGCCGCCGTCCACGAGGATCGACACCGACATGGACGCCATCGTGCCCATGTTGCGCATGTACTCGACATGGACCGGCGAGACCGAGCGCAGCACCGACTGGCTGAGGTCCAGCGGCTTGCCGGAGGGCGTGGTGGCCGGCCGGATCGGCACGGGGACGTAGCCGGCATCGGGGATGATGCGCAGGCGGTTCCGGCGGTAGAGCTCGCGCGCCTGGACGGGGATGTCGGAGGCGGGGAAGCGCAGGTCGAGGTAGGAGGGCAGGACGCCGTTGCCGGCCTCCGCCAGCACCGTGCCGTGCCAGTCGCGGTCGAACCGGTAGACCAGGGCGCGGTCGAGGCCGGTGATCTGGCGGATGTCCTCGGCGACGAACCGGCAGAGGTCCTCGACGGTGCGGGCGGTCTGCAGGCGCTCGACGAAGGCCCGCAGGCGCGGGGTGAGCACGTCGACGCCGATCTCGGCCGCGGCCGCGTCGATCTCCTCCAGTTCCAGCACGACGAGATCGTCGACCCGGTGAGCCGCGACCTCGTAGGCCTGACGGCCGCCGCCGGTCTCCAGCGTCACGGTCCGGAGATAGAGGGCGCCGTCCTGTTGCTCGGCCGCCGCGAGATGGTGGCGGACGACGGCCGCGAGGTCGGGCAGGGCCGCGTCGAGCACGGTTCCGACCGTAGCCGCCGCGGGGGCGTTGGCGCTCGCCTGGACGATGGTGAGGGACCGGGCCTCGAGGCCGAGCAGGAACCCGTGCGGCTGGACGCTGCCGACGATGTGGATGGGCTCGCGATCGCACGCGCTCAGGTCGAGACGCGGGGCCGCGCCGCTTCGAAGGTTCAAGCCGGGATTCGCCTCCTCACCGGGTCAGTCGCAGAGTTTAACGCGTGTTAACAGCCGAACCGGGCCGCTCCTATAGGCTTAAAGCACGGGTCGGGACGGCCCGCCCCGTCCGCGCGCGCCGTCCGGGCCGGGCTCAGGAGGCGGGAGCCGTCTCATCCGCCTCGCGCGCGCGACGCCAGGTCGCACGGCGGGGCTCCGGCGATGCCCCAGGGCGCCGAGCCTGCGGGGAGCGGCACCCCTGGGGTCTGGATCGCGAGATCCGGGCCGCGCGAACGATCGGGACCCGCGCTCGGCTCGCCGGCGGCGGGGGACGCCGCGCCGTCAGCCGCGCCCCAGCGCGTAGAATTCCGGGTTGGGGCGCAGGCTGGTGACGTTCGCCAGCCGGTTCGACAGGCCGAAGAAGGCCGCGATGGCGGCGATGTCCCAGGCATCCGCGTCGTCGAATCCGTGAGCCCTGAGCGCCGCGAACGCGGCCTCCCCGACTTGGTGCGCGGACTGGCTGACCAGCATGGCGAAGTCGAGCATCGCCTTCTGCCGGTCGGTGATATCGGCCTTGCGGTAGTTGATCGCCACCTGATCGGCGATCAGCGGATTTTTGGCGCGGATCCGGAGGATCGCCCCGTGGGCGATCACGCAGTACTGGCACTGGTTGATGGCCGAGGTCGCCACGACGATCATCTCGCGCTCGGCCTTGGTCAGGTTGCCCGGCCTGTCCATGAGGGCGTCGTGGTAGGCGAAGAAGGCCCGGAACTCGTCCGGGCGGTGGGCCAGCACCAGGAACACGTTCGGGACGAAGCCGGACTTCTCCTGCACCGCCTCGATCCGCGCGCGGATGTCGTCCGGCAAGGTCTCCAGGCGGGGGATCGGGAAGCGGCCGATCGGGGCGTCTTCGGCTGACACGGGCGCGCTCCTCGCAGATCGTCGCAGATCGAGCCGGCGCCCGAGGCCGCCGGCCGTCCCGGTCAGCCGATAGACCGAACGGTCCCGCCGACGCAATCGAGCGGGGCCGCGGGCCGGACCGCGGACCGGACCGCGCGCTTACGACCGGAACAGCGCGAGACGCCGGTCTATTTCAGCAGCAGAACCGGGACGTGAATACCTTCGATCGCTCATGAGCGACGATCTTCGAGAATAACCGTTGCCGCTCGTGGCGCCGCGCGGGCCTGTATCGCCCCGTCACGGCGGGGACGAAGCCCGCGACGCGGAGCTTAGGGATCCACGCGTCTCGCTGACGGCGGTGCTTTCTCGCGGCCTCGACCTGACACGGCCCTCGCGATCGGCCTCAACTCTGCCCGAAAGCTTCCGTCCGGTCCGGCCGGGATTCGATGGCGCGCGACGGCGCGCCGCGGGGAGGACCGGTGTGCCGCGACGGAAGACGGTCTGGACGAAGCTGTCGCTGCCGCGGGGCGGCGGATCGAAGCCCGTGTCGCGCCCGGGCGAGCGGTGTCCGCGCCGGGACCCACCCTGGGCCGCGTAGGCCTCCGGACCTTCCGAAGCCCGCGCCGCCCCCGCACCGACGGATCCAACCAGCGAGCCCGACAGCCGTGCGAACCCCAGCCACGCCCCGCACCCCGCGCCTCGCCCTGCTGCTGCCGGCGCTCCTGCCAGCGTTCCTACCGGCGATCCTGTCGACGGCCCTGCCGCGTCCGGTCCGGGCCGACGACAGCGTCGCGGCCCTCGCGGCCGGCGGCCTCGTCCTGGAGAAGACGGACCGGATCGCCCTCGTCTCCGAGGACCTCTTCCTGTCCGAGAAGGCGGTGCGGATCGCCTACCGCTTCCACAACCTGACCGACCGGGACGTCGAGACGACGATCGCGTTCCCGATGCCCGACATATCCGGCGGTCCCGACGCGATGCTCAACATCGCCGACCCGAAGCACGACAACTTCCTCCGCTTCACCACCGAGGTCGACGGCCGGCCGGTCGACTCGCAGGTCGAGCAGCGCGCCTTCGTCACGCCGGCCGGCAAGCCGGAGGTCGAGGTGACCGGGCGGCTGAGGAGCCTCGGCATCCCCCTCGTCCCGACGGTCGAGGCCACCGAGGCCGCTCTGGCGGCCCTGAGCGAGGATCAGCGCCGCCGCCTCGTGGCCGACGGCCTCCTGGAGGCCCAGGAGATGGGCAACGGCACGACGAGCCTATTCCCGGTCTGGACCCTGCGGTCGAAGTTCTGGCGCCGGCAGATCTTCCCGGCGGGACGCGACGTCGTCGTCCGGCAGAGCTACGTTCCGGGCCTCGGCGGCCTGTCCAGCCTGTCGTTCGGTACCGCGACCGAGGGCGCCGACGAGAGGGCCGAGTACGCGCGGAAATACTGCACGGACGCGGCCTTCCTGAAGGCGGCCCAGGCGCTCGCCCGCAGGGTCGAGGCGGCGGGCGGGCGGGGAATCCAGGCCTTCGAGCAGTACCTGTCCTACGTGATCACCTCCGGCGGCAACTGGGCCGGGCCGATCGGCACGTTCAAGCTGACCGTGGACAAGGGCGATCCCGCGACGCTCGTGTCGTTCTGCGGCACCGGCGTCCGCAAGACGGGCCCGACGACCTTCGAGAGCGTCGCGACGGATTACGTGCCCCGGCGCGACATCGACGTCCTGCTGCTCAAGACCACGGCGGGCCGATGAGCGGCGGCGCGCCACGCTGCCCGGATCCGGCGGGCCCGGCGGCCGGCCGCGACGACCCGGATCCCGCGCCGCGCAGACCCGACGGCCCGTGCCGGCCGAGATTGTACTGCCGATCACGTCCAGACCGCCACAGGAGGGATTCCGTGCGTATCCAAGCTCGTCCGGCGCGCCCGAGCGCGCGATCAGGCGTCCGATCGATCCTCCGACCGGGCCTCGTCGGCGCGCTCGCCGCGCTCGGCACCGTGGGCGCCCAGGCGGCGCCGGCCTGTCCCGCGCGGGACTTCCCGGGTTTCCTGGCCGCTTTCGCCGACGACGTCGCGGTCCAGAAGGCGTTCGTCGCCGTGCCCCTGCGCAGCGACACGATCGATCCCGAGGCCGAGCCCGAACCGAAGCCGGTGACGACGATGCTCGGCGCCGACGCGCTGCGCTTCCCGCTGATGCCGAGCCTCCGGACGCAGAAGACCGACGGCCTGAAACAGGCGCTGAGCGCCGCGGGGGCCGACGCGATGCGCGTCAAGCTGTTCAAGCCCGATACGGGCCTGCAGATCACCTACACGTTTCGCCGGGCGGCCTGCTGGACGCTCGTCAGGATCGAGGATGACAGCCTGTGAGCGCGGCCGTGCCGAGCACCCCGCGCGCGCATCGCGCGACCGCGCGGCCGCCGCGATGGCCGGCCGTGCTGCGCGTGCTGGCGCTCGGCCTCGGCGCGGGCGCGGGCGTCCCCTCCGCCCGGGCGGCCCCGGATTGCGCCGGGAATCGGGGCAGGGTCGAGACGCTGATCTGTGCCGACCCCGCCCTGACGCGGCTGGACGACGAACTCAGGCGCCTGTTCGACAGGATCGTGGGCGAGACACGCGGGGTCGACGGGGAGACCGGCCAGGCGATCGACACCTTCGGCGAGGACCACGCGCGCTGGCGCGCGCGGGTCCGCGACACCTGCCCGGACACGGCCTGCCTGACGCGCGCCTACACCGCGCGGATCGCGCGGGTCCGGCGCGACTGGAGCCGGGCCTTGTCGGACACGCCCGCGCTGCGGCACGTGGTCAACGCCCGTTTCGGCTTCTCCGTCGACGTGCCCGCCGACCTCGTCGCGGAGCCGCCGCCGGACAACGGCGACGGGCAGGCCTTCCACTCGGCCGACGGCCACCTGCAGCTGACGGTGTCGGGCCTGAACGCCGCGCGCGACCAGGATCTCGACGCCGTCGTGGCCGCGGATCGGCAGACCTGCCTGCGGCAGCCGCCCGAATACGCGGCGCGCAAGCCCGGCTGGATCGTGTTCTCCTGCACGACGGCGGCCGGAATCCTGTACCGGAAGACCCTCCTGGCGGGCGGGCGCGGCGGCGCCTTCGTCACCCTGCGCGTCCGCTACCCCGCGGCCGAGCAGGCGCGGTGGCGGGCGGCCGTCACGGCGGCCGCGACCTCGCTGCGCCCGACGGAACCGGCCCGGAGCACCCGCTGACGGCGCCCCGGGTCCCGGGCGCCTCCGGTCACCGCGAGAAGGTCGTGGCCGTCTGCGCGGTCGACACCATCATGTTGTAGTCGTTCACGATCCAGGTCACGTCGCGCCCGGCGCCGCGCCGGGCGTCGCCCTTGGCCTTGGCGAGCTTGGCGTCGAACTCGCGCAGCTTGCCCAGGAGCGCGCGCGGCCGGCTCTCGAACACGTGGAAGGAGTTCGGGTTGGCGGCGCTGTACCCGTCCATGTCCTTCACGGCGGCGGCGTAGCGCCCGAGCGCGGCCTCGAAGGCCGCCATCTCGACGACCGGCTCGGCGTCGGTGGGCAGCAGGTCCATGACCTTGCGGCACGCGGTCATCACGTTCGCGACGTGCCAGCGCGCCTTGCGACCCTCCCGCGCCTCGAGGGCGGCGAGTTCCAGCGCGTCGCTCTTCTCCTTCTCGACCCGCAGCGCGGCCTCGACCCTGGCGCGCGCCGCCAGGAAGGCCGGCCCCGCGACGGCGAGCTTGGCGTGGAGCGCCTTGCCCTGCTCCATCTTGTCCGCGCGGTAATCCTGCCGCTCGTAGTAGCCCTCCGCCTCGGTGACCGTCGGGGCGAGCGCCTGATAGGCGGCGATGTAGCTCTTCACGGCGCCGTCGAGGTCCGGCATCGCGGGCGGCTGCGCCGTCGCGGCCTCCGCCTTCGCGATCTCGCCGCGCACGTCGTAGAGCCCGTAGAGGCCGTAGATGGTCCGCTCGCGGCCGGTCGGGCCGGTCTTCATGTTGACCCAGCTCTGATAGCGGCTGAGCGATTCCTGCGCCCGCAGGGTCCGGTTGAGGAGGCCGACATAGGCGTTGAGCTTGCGGATCGTCTCCTGCGCGGGGTCGCTCTCGGGCTTGGTCGTCGGCCCCGCCGGCGACGGGGCGGGGGCCTGCGCGCGGGCCGGGGCGGCCGCGAGCAGCGTCGCCAGCATCAACCAAGTCGTCGTTCTCAGGGTCGTCGCTCTCATGGGCGCGGGGGATCCTCCGGATGGGTTGTTCCCGTGTAGCCGGCGATCTGCGCGAAGACCAGACGCGGGATCGGGTCGATCGCGCCCAATAGATCTCACGGGATCGACAGCGACCGTTTATCGGAGAGATCGACGATCACATCCCCGATCATCGCCACCGGGACGATGATCTCGCGCGATGTCGGAGGTCAAGGCCGGGAACGTCTATCGCGGCGTCCGGAAGCCCGCCCCCGGGGACCGGGCCGGGACAGCCGCTGGGCCGCATCGTCCGGTCGTCCCGGCGCGCCCGCGACGCCCCGCACCGGCGGCGCGATCCCGCCTCGTCCCGCGGAGGCGGATCGGGTAGAGGATCGGCCGATGCTCGACGGCCATCCCCGCATCCTGGCTGACCTGCGCGCCCGGCTGGCCGAGCCGCATCGCGTCTATCACGGCCAAGCGCATATCGACGCGCTCCTGGAGGCGTTCCGCGCCCGCCGCGGGACGGTCCGGGATCCCGACGCGGTGGAACTGGCGATCTGGTTCCACGACGCCGTCTACCGGCCGGGCGCCCCGGACAACGAGCGCCGCAGCGCCGCGCTCCTGCGGGCGCTGCTGGACGGCGCGGTCCCGGCGCCCGCGCTGGCGGCGGCCGAGACGATGATCCTGGCGACCGAGCGGCACGCCGTCCCGGACGGCCTGCCGGCCGCGCTCGCCGCGGACGTCGCGGTCTTCCTCGACATGGACATGGCGATCCTGGGGGCGGCGCCGGCCGCCTACGACGGCTACGCCACCGGCGTGGCGCGGGAATTCGTCCCGTTCGTGGGCGCGGCCGCCTACCGGCGGGGGCGCGCGGCCTTCCTGCGGGGGACCCTCGAGTCCGGCCGGCCGCTGTTCGTCACCGACCGGGCCCGGGCCGAGCTGGAGGGGCCCGCGCGATCGAATATGCGGCGGGAGCTCGCGGCGCTGGACCGGTGACAGGCGACCCGGACCCGCGACCCGCACCCGGTCACGGCGCGATGAGGTGCGGCACGAACCGGGCCCGGTCGGTCGTGATGAGGCCGTCCGACTCGCGCAGGCACAGGCCGGCGGGCCGGTCGCCGACCATCCAGCTGCCGACCAGCGCGCGGCGGCCGTCGAAATCGGGCAGCGCGGCCAGGGCCTGCCGCACGTAGCCCTCGCCGCCGTAGGGACCCTCGTCGCGCGCCGCGACGGCGCCGTCGCGCACGATCAGCACGTTGGCGCCCTCGCGGCCGTAGAGGGGTTTCCTCACGAAGCTCCGGCCCAGCGCGGCCTTGGCCGGGTCCTCCTCGAAGAAGGCCGGCAGCAGGTTGGGATGGCCCGGCGCCATCGCCCAGAGATGGGCCAGCAGCCCCTTGTTGGAGAGCACCGCCTTCCAGGGCGGCTCCAGGAAGCGGGTCGCCGCCGCGCCGACCGCCCGGCCGAACGGGTCGGCGAACATCCACTCCCACGGGTAGAGCTTGAACAGGCAGCCGATCGGGATGCCGGCCGCGTCCACGAAGCGCCCGTCCTCCGCGAGCCCGATCGCCTCGACCGGCAGGAAGGGGGCGGGGCGGCCGGCCTGCAGCGCGCAGTCCTGGAGATAGGCCAGCGTGCCGCGATCCTCCGGCGCGTCGGGGAAGCCCGCGAAGGCGACGCCCTCCGGGGGCGCCACGGCGGCGAGGCGCGCCACCAGCGCCTCGTGCAGGGTGTTGAACTGATCGGCGCCGGCGGGGAGGCGTCCCCGCGCCAGCCCGTCCTCCAGCCACAGCCACTGGAAAACCGCGCTCTCGTAGAGGGCGGTGGGCGTGTCGGCGTTGTACTCCAGGAGCTTGGCCGGCCCGTCGCCGCCGTAGCTGAAGTCGAAGCGCCCGTACAGGCTGGGATCGCACCGCGCCCAGCTCGCCCGGATCGCGTCCCAGGCGTGCTCCGGGATCCGCAGCGAGCGGAGGATCGCCGCGTCCCGGACCGCCCGGTCCACGAAGGCGAGGCAGAGGTCGTGCAGCGCGGCGCTCGGCGCCTCGATGGCGTCCTCGATCTCCGCGAGGCTGAAGGCGTAGTAGGCGCTCTCGTCCCAGTAGGGGGCGCCGTCGAACGTGTGGAAGGTGAAGCCGGCGCGCGCGGCGTGGAGCCGCCAGTCGGGCCGCTCCGGGATCGGCACGCGGCGCATCAGCCGCCGCCGAACCCGCCCGCGCGGCCGCCCGAGCCTCCGGAGAACGCCGTCGCCCGCCCGGTGCCGCCGAAGCCGCCGCGGCTGACCGTGCGCGGGGTCGTGCTCGTCGTCGTGCTCGTCGTGCTCGCGGTGCGGGCGACCGAGGCGGGGACGTGGACCCGCGAGGCGCCGCCCGCGTAGGCGACCCGGCCGCCCGCACCGGTGCAGTAGCCGCCCCTGTGCCCGGCCGTCGCGGTCCCGGCCTCGTCGCGCTCCTCCTCGGGCGCGTGCGGGTAGAGCGGCTGGACCGGCAGGTCCTGCGCGTCCGTCCGCCCCATCATGAAGGCGGCCATCACCGGCAGGTAGCGGCCGCGCGCGGCCTCCGTGACCTGCGCGCCCGGCGTGCAGCCGCCGGTCCCGTGGTGGCGCTGGCAATCGGCCTCGGTCTCGTAGCGCGGCGCCGTCGCCGCGTAGGTCTCCTGCGCGCTCGTGTAGGCGGCGATGCAGGCCTCGGCGCCGCGCAGCTGCTGGGCGATGCAGGCGCCGAGCGTCCCGTAGACGAGCGCCTCCTCCTCCCGCTGGGACGGGTCGAGGCCGCCGAGCGTCAGGGCGGCCGCGCCGGCGCCCGCGACCAGGACCAGAGACACGGCGGCCGAGCGCTTGGAGCGGCGGGCGGCGGCGAAGCCGGTCGCGGACCCGCCGGCGGCGCGGCCGGCAGCATCGGGGGCCGCGTCGGGAGCTGGCGCGGTCTCCGTCACCGGCCCCTCAATAGGTCATCGAGGCGGCGTTCACGACGCCCCCCGCCAGCGAGGCCGCGCCGAGGAGGATCGCGGCGGCGGCGCGGTCCTCCTCGATGCGCCGCGACAGGTCCGGCACCGCGAGGCGCACGAGCCAGTAGATCGCGATCTGGATCACGAGGGCGATCAGCCCCCAGACCAGGCAGTCGAGCAGGGACGCCGCGTTGTAGATCGCCACCGCCAGCGGCAGGGTGAAGCCGACCAGGCTCCCGCCCAGCGCGACGGCGGCCGCCGTCACGTCCCGGCGGATCAGCGCGAGCTCGTTGTGCGCGGTGGCGAGGGTGTAGATCAGCAGGTAGAGGCCGATCAGCCCGGCCGCAGTGCCGAGATAGAGCAGGAAGTCGGGCAGTCCAAAGACCAGGGTCACGCAAGACCCGCCGTCTCGCCGGCCCCGATCGTCGCGCGCGCCGCGACCGGACAGGTCTTCCGGTCGAATCGCCCGGCACGCGAAGCGGATGTCGGGGCTGATTGCTGCGCGCGGGACCGATTCACACGCGCGAATGCACGCAATTTCCCGCGCGGTGTCAAGCTTGTCGCGGATTTCAGAGGGTTAGACTGGCGGCAATACGCGCGAGGCCGGCCCGCGTCGGCGGGTCGGGCGCTACCAGACCAGCCGCTCGATCACCGCGTCCGGATGCACCGCCTGCCGGCCGAGCCATTCCGCCACGTCGCCCAGCCGGTGATGCGCGGCCGTGACGCCGAGTTCCTCCGCGTGGATGCCGCGGGCCACCAGCAGGCTCGCGAGGCCGAAGCCGCGGGCGCCGGCGATGTCGGTGCGGATCGCGTCGCCGATCGCCAGGACCCGTGCCGGATCCACCGCGGCCCCGGTGAGCGCCGCCCCCTTGGCGAGCGCCGCCTCGTAGACCGGGCGGTGCGGCTTGCCGGCGTACACCACGGGGCCGCCGATCTCCGCGTAGGCCGCCGCGAGCAGGCCCGCGCAGGGGATCAGGCGGTTGCCGCTCTCCACGACGAGATCGGGATTGGCGCAGATCATCGTCAGCCCGCGGGCGGCCAGGCGCTCCAGCTCCGGCCGGTAATCGTCCGGGGTCTCGCTGCGGTCGTCGAACAGGCCGGTGCAGACGACGAGGTCGGCCTCCGTCTCCGGGACGAGGCTGAGGTCGAGCCCCTGGAAGATGCCGAGGTCGCGCTCGGGACCGAGATGCCGGATCCGCGCGCCCGGGCGCGCGGCGATCAGGTCGTGGGTGAGGTCGCCCGAGGTCAGGATCGCGTCGTAGGCCTCCCGCGGCACGCCGAACCGGTCGAGGATGCGGCCGACGCCGTCGCCGGGCCGGGGCGCGTTCGAGACGAGGACGACCCGGCGCGGCCGCGCGCCCGGGAGGTCGCGGAACCGGATCAGCGCCTCGCCGGCGGCCCCGTGGGCCGTCTGGCCGTCGTGCAGCACGCCCCAGACGTCGCAGAGGATCAGGTCGTACCGGTCGGCGACCTCGGCGAGACCCTGGAGGGTCGGGATCGGTGCGGGGGTGCTGGTCATGGACGGTCCTGGATTCAAAAGGTCCGGGACCTTTTGTGGGGGCAGGGCAGAGCCCTGCGATACATCAGGGCCGCGCCCTGACAACCCGCCGGGGCGCGCGGCAGCCGGAAATCCCTCACGGGCGCCGCGCCGGTCCCAGCCGGTGCTCGGCGAAGAAGTCGAGCATCGCCCGGGACGCGTCGGGCCCCTCGGGATCCGTGTAGCTGCCGTCGGGGCGGCCGCCCGACCAGGCGTGGCCGGCGCCGCGCACCCGCCAATCCTCGACCACGACCCGGCCCGCCTCGTCCCGGTAGCGGGTGCGGGTGAAGGGATGGCCGCGGCCCTCGAACGTCTCCGACCGGGGCGTCAGCCCGGCGACCTTGGCCTGGGCGAGCACCTGGTCGGCGTTGCGCACGCTCACCGTGCCGTCGTCCTCGCCGTGGAAGATGATCGTCGGGACGCGGGCGGCGGGCGCGGGGGTGCCGAAGGCGGTCGGAGCGCCGAGGCCCGGTGCACCGACCTGCATGGCCATCAGCGCCGAGCCGAGATCCCGGGCGCAGCCGGCCGCGAGGCCCGAATGCACGCCGACGGCGGCGTAGAGATCCGGGTAGGCGCGGGCGATGTTGAGGGCGGCGGCGCCCCCCGCCGACAGGCCGGCGATGTAGACCCGGGCCGGGTCGATCGCGTGCTCCGCCATGATCGCGCGGGTGAGGCCCGCGATGATGGCCGGCTCGCCCGCGCCGCGGCCCTGGTCCCGGGGCTCGTACCAGTTCCAGCAGCGCTGGGCGTGGGCCTGGCGGCTCTGGGCCGGGTAGGCCACGAACACGCCGGCGCGCTCGGCGAGGGTGTTCATGCCGGTGCCGGCGGCGAAATCGTCCGGATTCTGCGTGCAGCCGTGCAGCATCACGATCAGCGGCGCCGGCCGGTCGGGGTGGCTCGGGATGAACAGCTTGTACTCGCGGGTGCCGGCGGGCTCGGCGTGGGTCAGCGCCACGAAGCGGCCCCCGGTCCCGCCCGCCCGGTCGGCGGGCGGCGGGGCCGGCGGCCGCAGCGGGTTGCCCAGGCCCTTCAGCACCGGCGCGAGCCCGCGCACGACCTGCCCCACCACCTCGCGCATCCGCGTCCCGGACTCCGCCGCGGGATTCCGCGTCTCGGCGGCAGGCTGCGGCGCGGCCGACGGATCGGCGGGCGGGGGCTTCTGACCCCCGAGGCTGCGCTGGATGAGGGCGGTCGCCTCCTCGAGCCGGCCCAGGCCGGTCAGGCGGGTGGCCTCGATCATGTCGGCGAAGGGTGACGGGCCGGTCCTGTCGTCGCGCTGTCCGTCGCGACTGCCGAAATCCTCGGTCATGCGTGCGCGCCTCACTGCCTCAGCATCTCCGTCACGGCCGGACCCGGCACGCCCGTGCCACCGCGTGGACCAGCCCCCGCCATCCCGAGAGATGGTGCGCCGACGGCGTTTTGTGCATTGCACTAAACGCCCCTGTGCGATGCGGCAACAGCCGGTGCCGCGCACGGAGCGGGGGCTCCGGCGGGCGGATCAGACCGGATCGTCCGCGCCGATGTAGTCGGCCCAGATCGCGGCGGGACCGAGGCTCGCGCGGAAGCTGTCGTGGCGGGCGCGCTCCGCATCCGTAAGGCGGCTGCGGTAGGGACGGGGTGCCGCCGGGGCCGCCGCCAGGGCGGCCGATCCGGCCGCCGGGGCAGCCTTCTCGGCCTCCAGGAGCCCGAGGCTGGTCTGCTTGCCGCCGAGCAGCTCGACGTAGACCTCGGCCAGGATCTGCGCGTCGAGGAGCGCCCCGTGCTTGGTCCGCCGGGTGTTGTCGATGCCGTAGCGGGCGCAGAGGGCGTCGAGGTTGTTGGCCGCGCCCGGGTGCTTGCGCCGGGCCATCGGCAGGGTGTCGACCACGTCCTCCAGCTGGATCGGCGGCGGGGCGTTCGCGCCGAGCCGGGCGTATTCCATGTTGAGGAAGCCGACGTCGAAGGGCGCGTTGTGGATGACGAGCCGCCCGTCGGCCAGGAACGCCAGCAACTCGCCGACGATCTCGGCGAAGACCGGCTTGTCGGCGAGGAACGCGTCGGACAGGCCGTGGACGTTGAACGCGCCCTCGGAGACCGGGCGCTGCGGGTTGCAGTAGCGGTGGAAGGTCCGGCCGGTGGGGATGTGGTTGAGGAGCTCCACCGCGCCGATCTCGATCAGCCGGTCGCCTCCCTTCGCCTCCGTGCCGGTGGTCTCGGTGTCGAGGACGATCTCGCGCAGCATGGGTCTCGCGGCTCGCGGGGATGGGGGCGGACCCTAGCCGGATAAGCCCGGACGGTTAACCCGCCCTGCACGGCCGTCCCCGTCCATCGCCCGTCGACCGCCCCGCCTAGCGGGAGGTGTTGCGGTAGACGCAGACCGGCCCCCGGTCCTCGTAGCCGCCCGGGCAGGCGGTGACGCAGGCACCGGCCGCGACCTTCTTCGGCGGCGGGCAGCTGGCGGCGTACTGGGCCTGCGCGGGCACAGCCGCCAGCAGCGCGAGGAGGGTTGCGGCCCGGATGCCGCCTGACCGAACGCGATCGATCCCGCCCCAGCGCCGCGCCATCACGTCCATCCCGCAGTTCGTGTTCCCCCCGGAACGCAACCGCAGATATTCAATCCGCCCAGCGCGTCATCCGTTGCCGGCGTGCGGCTTCGCACGGGGCGTTGTCAGGCGCTCGACGATCCGCGCCACCTCGGCCTCGGCGGCGGGGAAACCCCGGCCCGTGTCGATGACGAAATCCGCCCGGGCGCGCTTCTCGGCGTCGGGCATCTGCTTGGCGAGGATCGCCGCGAGGGCCGCCTCGGTCATGCCGGGTCGGGCGAGCACCCGTTCGCGCTGGATCTCGGGCGGGGCGCTCACCACCGCGACCGCGTCGCAGCGGTCCTCGCCGCCGGTCTCGTAGAGGAGCGGGACGTCGAGGACGACCAGCGCCGCCGCCGCGTGCCGCGCCAGGAATTCCGCGCTGGCCGCCCGGACCAGGGGATGCACGATGGCCTCCAGCGCCGCCATCCGGTCCGGCGAACCGAGCACCGCGGCGCGCAGCCGCGCCCGGTCGACGCCGCCGTCCGCGCCGAGCACGCCGGGAAAGGCCGCGCCGATCGCCGCCGCGGCCGCGCCGCCCGGCCCGTAGAGGGCGTGGACGGCGGCGTCGGCGTCGTGGACCGGGACGCCGCGCTCCGCGAACATCCGGGCCGTGGCTGACTTGCCCATGCCGATCGAGCCCGTGAGCCCGAGGATGACGGGTCCGGATCCGGCCGTCGGCATCATCCGGCGAGGTCCGCCACGATCCGGTCGCGCAGCTCCGGGGTGACGGCGGGGCGCGGGCCGAACCACGCCTCGAAACCCGGCACCGCCTGGTGCAGCAGCATGCCGAGCCCGTCCACGGCGGCGAGCCCCCGCCGGCGCGCCGCCGCCAGGAGCGCCGTCTCCAGGGGCGCGTAGACGATGTCGGCCACGGCCGCGTCCGCCGGGAGGGGCGACAGGTCGACGGCGAGGGGCGGCTGGCCCTTCATGCCCAGGGACGTGGTGTTGACGAGGAGGCCGGTCCCGGGAAGCGCCGCCGGCAGGTCGTCCCAGGCGAGCGCCGCGCCGACGCCCGGCGCGAGCGCCGCCACCGCCTCGGCCCGGGCCGCGGTGCGGTTGGCGACCCAGACGCGCCGCAGGCCGCGCTCGGCGAGCCCGACCACGACCGCCCGCGCCGCGCCGCCGGCGCCGAGCACCAGGGCGGTGCCGCCCGCGCGTTCCGGCCAGGCCGCGCCCAGGCTGTGGTCGAGATGGGCGCAGAAGCCCGGCGCGTCGGTGTTGTCGCCGCGGATCCGGCCGTCCGGCCCGACCACCAGGGTGTTGACCGCGCCGATCGCCCGGGCCCGCGGCGTCAGGGTGTCGGCCAGCGCGAAGGCCGCCTCCTTGTGGGGGATCGTGACGTTGCCGCCCCGGAAGCCCGAATCCGGCAGGCCCCGGACGAAGTCCGGGAACGCCGCCGGCGGCACGTCGAGCCGCTCGTAGGAGCCCGGGATCCCGTGCACGGCGAGCCAGTGGCCGTGGATCAGCGGCGAGCGCGAGTGGGCGATCGGGTGGCCGACCACGAAGGCGCGGGGGGTCGCGACGCTCACGCCGCGCAATCCTGCGCGAGGCGGCAGGCCGGACCGCCGGCCTCCTCGACCTGGAGGGTGGCGTGGCCGATGCCGAACCGGGCGCGCAGGCCCTCGGCGGTGTCGGTGAGGAAGCCGTTGCCGGGCAGGCGGTGGGCCTGATGACCCTCCTGCATCACGAGATGGACCGTCAGGGCGACGCTGGTGGTGCTCATGGGCCAGATATGCAGGTCGTGGAGGCCGGCGACGCCCGGCCGTTCGAGGAGGAAGCCGGTCACCGCGTCCGGGGAGATCTCCGGCGGCACGGCGTCGAGGGACATGGCCACGCTGTCGCGCAGCAGGCCCCAGGTCGCCCAGACCACCAGGGCGGCGATGACGAGGCTGACCGCCGGGTCGAGCCAGGCGAGGCCGGTGAGCTGGATCACGAGGCCCGCCACCACGACCCCGGCCGAGACGGCGGCGTCGGCCACCATGTGGAGGAACGCCCCGCGGACGTTGATGTCGCCCTTGGCGCCGCTGGCGAAGAGCCACGCGGTGAGGCCGTTGACCAGGATCCCCACCGCGGCCACCACCATCACGGTCGTGCCCGCGACGGGCTCCGGGTGGACCAGCCGGACCAGCGCCTCCCAGATCACCGCTCCCATGGCGATGAGCAGGAACACGGCGTTGAACAGGGCCGCCAGGATCGAGGAGCCGCGGTAGCCGTAGGTGAAGCGCGCGCTCGCGCGGCGGCGCACCAGGATCGCGGCGATCCAGGCGGCCGCGAGGCCCAGAACGTCCGACAGGTTGTGGCCGGCATCGGCCACCAGCGACATCGAGTTGCTGAGATAGCCGTAGACCGCCTCGATCACCACGAAGGCGGTGTTGAGCACGATGCCGATGGCGAAGGCCGTGCCGAAATCCTTCGGCGCGTGCGCGTGGCCGCCGAGGCCGCCATGGGCGTGGCCCCCGTGGGCATGACTTCCGTGGGCATGGCTCCCGTGCCCGTGGCCGCCGTGCGAATGATCGTGTCCGGCCAAGAGCTTTTCCCTCAGAAGGCCAAGTAGCCGGCGGCGCGGAGCCGCGCGAGGAGCGGCAGCAGCGGCAGGCCCAGCACGGTGCTGTGGTCCCCGGCCACCGATTCGAACAGGTGGATCCCCGGCCCTTCGAGCTGGTAGCCGCCGACGCTCGACCGCACGCGCTCCGCGCCAGCGCAGTCCACATAGGCCGCGATCGCCCGTTCATCGAGAGGGCGCAGGGTCAGCCGGGCGGTCTCCACGAAGGCGTCCGCGACCGCCCCCGCCAGCGCCACGGCGGAATGCAGGGCGTGGGTCCGGCCGGACAGACGGGCGAGCTGCGCCCGGGCGGCCTCGGCATCGGCCGGCTTGTGGAACACCGTGCCGTCGCAATCGAGCACTTGGTCCGCGCCGAGCACGATCCGCCCCGGGAAGCGTGCCGCCACCGCCTCGGCCTTGGCGCGCGCGAGCGCAAGGGCGAGGTCGGGCGGGGACAGGCCGGGGCGCGCCGCTTCCAGGGCGCGCTCGTCGACGTCGGGCGACGCGGTCTCGACCGGCAGGGCGGCGCTCTCCAGCAGGAGGCGCCGGGTCGGGCTGGTCGAGGCGAGGAGGAGCGGTTGCGGACCGGTCCAGGGCGAGCGGGGCATCGCGCCAGTGTCACGGATCCGGGGATCTGTGCAAGACGCGCGCTGGGCTGCGACGAGCCCCGCCGCCGGGATCGACCGGGCGGCGGGGCTGTCGCGGCGCCGATACGCAACCTGGCGCCCGGTGATGATCCTGGCAGGGACCGGTTAGGGGAAGGTCAACGGCCCGATCGGGCCGGAATCGCGTTTCGTGCCGCTGCGGGACAGGCGTCGCGGCGTTCCGCGCGGCGGGCGCAACCGACGTCCAAGCCTCTCCTCTATCCTCAGGTGCCGGAGCGCGGCGGAGGCCGCCCGCGTCGTCATGGCGAGCGCAGCGACGTGACCCGGGGCCGCGCGCGGCTCACCACCGTGGCGCTGCCTGGATCGCTTCGCTCCGCTCGCGAGGACGGCGGTGATGCCCGCGACCGGGGATGGCCTCAGGTGTTCATCGAGTCGAAGAAGTCGCTGTTGCTCTTGGTCTGGCGCAGCTTGTCGAGCAGGAACTCGATCGCGTCGGTGACGCCCATCGGGTTGAGGATGCGGCGCAGCACGTAGGTCTTCTTGAGCGAGTCCGGCGGGACCAGCAGCTCCTCCTTGCGGGTGCCCGAGCGGGTGATGTCGATCGCCGGGAAGATGCGCTTGTCGGAGACCTTGCGGTCCAGGATGATCTCGGAGTTGCCGGTGCCCTTGAACTCCTCGAAGATCACCTCGTCCATGCGCGAGCCGGTGTCGATCAGCGCCGTGGCGATGATCGAGAGCGAGCCGCCCTCCTCGATGTTGCGGGCCGCGCCGAAGAAGCGCTTGGGCCGCTGCAGGGCGTTGGCGTCGACACCGCCGGTCAGCACCTTGCCGGAGGACGGCACCACGGTGTTGTAGGCGCGGCCGAGGCGGGTGATGGAGTCCAAGAGGATCACCACGTCGCGCCCGTGCTCCACGAGGCGCTTGGCCTTCTCGATCACCATCTCGGCGACCTGCACGTGGCGGGTGGCCGGCTCGTCGAAGGTCGAGGCGATGACCTCGCCCTTCACCGAGCGCTGCATGTCGGTGACCTCCTCGGGCCGCTCGTCGATGAGCAGCACGATCAGGTAGCACTCGGGGTGGTTGAGGGTGATCGACTGGGCGATGTTCTGCATCAGCACGGTCTTACCCGTGCGCGGCGGCGCCACGATCAGGGCGCGCTGGCCCTTGCCGATCGGCGCCACGATGTCGATGATCCGCGGCGAGAAGTCCTTCTTGGTCGGGTTGTCCAGCTCGAGCTTGAACCGCTTCGTCGGGAAGAGCGGCGTCAGGTTGTCGAAGTGGACCTTGTGCTTGATCTTCTCCGGGTTCTCGAAGTTGATCGTGTTGACCTTGAGCAGCGCGAAGTAGCGCTCGCCGTCCTTGGGGCCGCGGATCGGGCCCTCGACGGTGTCGCCGGTCCGCAGGCCGAAGCGGCGGATCTGGGTCGGCGAGATGTAGATGTCGTCCGGGCCGGGCAGGTAGTTCGAGTCGGAGGAGCGCAGAAAGCCGAAGCCGTCCTGCAGCACCTCGACGGTGCCCGACCCGATGATCTCGACCTCCTTGGCAGCGAGCTGCTTCAGGATGGCGAACATCAGCTCCTGCTTGCGCATGGTCGAGGCGTTCTCGACCTCGACCTCCTCGGCGAAGGCCGTCAGGTCGGTCGGCGTCTTCGATTTGAGGTCCTGGAGCTTGACCTCGCGGACGCCCTCGAGGGCGGCCGGCATGGTGGGGCGATCGGCGGACACATCGGCCGACTCCGCGGTCTCGATGTCGTCGGCGAGGGCGTCGGGATTTGGCGTCATGGGGGTATCTTGAGACCGACGGAGTAGGTGGGAGGGCCGGTTCAGTGCCAGGTGCCCGGGGGATGGGCACCGGAGAGCGGGCCGCGCTGCGGCGAGGGGCCCGGGGTCAGGTTGGCGAAACCGATGAGGCAGGACCCTCGCGGCTCACGGGCGCGCTGCGGCGCAGACCTTGTGATGAGGGCCCCACACAGATAACGCCTTTTTCGCCCGCACTCAAGGGCCCGGGGTGGTGGACCGGGATCCCGATGGCGCGGCGACGGGCCGGGCGACCGGCAGGGCCTCGCGGGAGGGCCGTGCCGGCGCTACACAGGACGTGTCGCGCCGAGCTCGGGCCGTCTCTCGGAACCGGGCCGACGCGCGGCCGTTCCCTGTCCCGGTGCTGCGGCGCAGCAGACCGCCGAATCGAGAGTTCCCCCAGACCGCCATGCGCGACGACGCCACCGGACGCACCCTCACCACGCACGAGCCGCGCCGGATTCCCTGGCTCGAGATCGTCTTCGGCTTCGGCCCGATGCTGCCGATCGCCGTCGGCACCGCCGTGGCGTGGTGGCTGAACGGCAAGCCCCTCGACTACCTCGTGGCGCTGTTCACCCTGCTCTACGCCGCCTCGATCCTGCTGTTCCTGGCCGGCGTGCGCCGCGGCGTCAGCTTCCGGACCGAGGGCGGGCCGCAGGTGTCGCAGATCGTCACCATGCTGGTCCTCTACGGCCTCGGGCTGGGCAGCCTGTTCGCGGCGGTGATGGGCAAGGCGGTGCCGGCGCTCGCGATGCTGATCCTCGGCTACGCCGCCATCGGGATCCTCGATCCGATCGCGGCGCGCGCCGGCGAGGTGCCCCTGTCGCATGCCCGCCTGCGCCCGCTGCAGATGCCGATCGCCGTGGTGAGTCTCGCGGCCCTGCTCTGGCTCAAGCTGACCGCGCCGTACTGAGTTCTCGCCGAGCGAACCGCGCCCCGGTCCGGTGCGCGGCGCGCGGCGCCCGTCCGACACGGTTCCCGCATCGACGCGTCGGCTGACGCGCCCCACACGTCGTCACCGGCGCAGCGAGGTGAGCCGGGGCCGCGCGACCTCGACCAGCGCGGCGCGGCCCTGGATGGCTCCGCTCGCGAGGGCGACGGCGCCGTCCTGCCCGGGATGGTCGGGTGCCGGGCGAGCCCGCAAACCGAATTCCCCTTTCGCCCGGCATGCTCTAGAGCCCGGCCGCAGGATCTCCGCCCGCCGGAGACGATCGAAGATTCGATGCGGGACCCGGATTCCGGGTCCGCGAGAAGCGAATGCACCCATGTCCAAGCCCGACACCCCGAAGGCCGAGAAGGCCGACACCCTGAAGCCCCGCCTGCCGCGCGGCTTCGTCGACCGCCGCGCCGGCGAGATCGCCGCGCAGGGCCGGATGCTGGAGACGATCCGCAAGAGCTTCGAGCTCTACGGGTTCGAGGCCCTAGAGACGCCCTTCGTCGAGTACACCGAGGCCCTGGGCAAGTTCCTGCCCGACCTCGACCGCCCGAACGCCGGCGTGTTCTCGTTCCAGGACGACGACGAGGCGTGGCTGTCGCTCCGCTACGACCTGACGGCGCCACTGGCCCGGTTCGTGGCCGAGAACTACGACGCCCTGCCCAAGCCCTATCGGAGCTACCGGGCCGGCTACGTCTTCCGCAACGAGAAGCCGGGGCCGGGCCGCTTCCGCCAGTTCATGCAGTTCGACGCCGACATCGTCGGCGCCGGCAGCGTCGCGGCCGATGCCGAGACCTGCATGCTGATGGCCGACACGCTGAACCGGCTCGGGCTCGGCGGCCAGTACGTGGTCAAGGTCAACAACCGGAAGGTGCTCGACGGCGTCATGGAGGCGATCGGGCTCGCCGGTCCCGACAAGGCCGGCCAGCGCCTCACCGTGCTGCGGGCGATCGACAAGCTCGACCGGCTCGGCGTCGACGGGGTGCGCGACCTGCTCGGGTCCGGCCGCAAGGACGAGAGCGGCGACTTCACCAAGGGTGCGGGCCTCGACGCGGCGGCGATCGGCCGGATCCTCGCCTACGTGTCGTTCCAGGCGGATGCCGGCGACGGCGCCGACAAGGTGGCGTTCTGGGAGAAGTTCTTCGCCGGCTGGCACGACGCGGTCGGCGACTCGGAGACCGGCCGGGAAGGCATCGCCGAGCTGCACGCGATCATGCGCCTCTGCGCCGCCGCTGGCTACGGCCACGACGTGATCCGGGCCGATCCGAGCGTGGTGCGCGGGCTCGAATACTACACCGGGCTGGTCTACGAGGCCGAGCTGACGTTTCCCGTCACCAACGAGGACGGCCAGACCGTGCGCTTCGGCTCGGTCGCGGGCGGCGGGCGCTACGACGGCCTCGTCGGGCGGTTCCGGGCCGAGCCGGTGCCGGCCACCGGCTTCTCGATCGGCGTCTCGCGGCTGTTCTCGGCGCTCCAGCTCGTGGGCAGCCCCCTGATCGCCGGTGCCGAGGCCCCCGGGCCGGTG
This sequence comes from Methylobacterium sp. PvP105, assembly GCF_017876975.1. Lineage (NCBI taxonomy): Bacteria > Pseudomonadati > Pseudomonadota > Alphaproteobacteria > Hyphomicrobiales > Methylobacteriaceae > Methylobacterium > Methylobacterium sp. PvP105. The sequence continues at coordinate 5,818,631 of NZ_JAGIPA010000001.1, forward strand.
GTGGTGCTGGTCCTCGACCGGGAGAACATGGCCGATTACCAGCGGCTCGTCGCGCTCCTGCGCGCCGACGGCATCCGGGCCGAGCTCTACCTCGGTGCCGCCGGCATGAAGGCGCAGATGAAGTACGCCGACCGCCGCCGCGCGCCCGTGGCGGTGATCCAGGGCTCGAACGAGCGCCTGGCCGGCGAGGTCCAGATCAAGGACCTGATCGCGGGCGCCCAGGCGGCCGAGTCCATCGCCAGCAACGCCGAGTGGAAGGCGGCGCGGCCCGCGCAGGTCTCGTGTCCCGAGGCCGACTTGGTGGCGCAGGTCCGCGCCGTGCTGAGCCGGCATTTTCCGTCAACCGAGATCTGAGACACGCGCGGTTCGAACCGCGCCCCGAACCGCGCGTCGAACGCAGGGGCTCCGGCGGCGTTGTCGTCGGTCGGTGCCGCGGAGATGTCGGGATGCGCGCGAAGATCCTCGTCCTGTCGGCCGGCCTGATCTGCGCCGGCGCGGGACCCGTCTGGGCCGCCCGGCCGGTCCTCGGCCGGCTGCCCAGCGCCGTCGCGCAGGCCACGCCCGGGACCGGCAGCGCGCCGATCCTGAGCGCCGGGATCGCGGGGGCGCCCGCCCTGACCGTGCTCGCCCGCCGCAAGCCGGCCCGGCGCCCGCGCGGCGCGCGCCTCGGCAGCCTCCGGCCGCTCTGAGGCCGCTCTGAGGCCGGTCACGTCCTTGATTCCGTAGCGGATAGCGGGTCCCGGCGCGGGACTGCGCAGTCCTGCGCGGCGCGCCGGCGCGGCGCCGCGGCACGTCTCGCCGCGCCGAGTGTCGCCAAGTCCGGTCGCGGTTGCTACAGAGCGCCCGCGAGGTGGATTGCCCCGCGAGGTGGATCGCGATGACACGACCGGAGGCGGGCGAGACGGGGGCGGGGGACGCGGCGCGCGCGCGGCTCTCCGCGCATCTGGCGGCGGCGGGCTACCGGCCGGTGACGCCGCCGGTGCTGCAACCGCTGGAGCCGTTCCTCGAACTGTCGGGCGAGGATATCCGCCGGCGGATCTTCGTCACCCAGGACGCGGGCGGCGCCGAGCTGTGCCTGCGGCCCGAGTTCACCATTCCGGTCTGCCGCCTGCACCGGGCGGAAGCCGACGGGCAGGCGGCCGATTACAGCTATTGCGGCCCGGTCTTCCGGCTCGCCGCCGACGAGCCCGACGAGTTCTTCCAGGCCGGCATCGAGTCGATCGGGCGGACCGACACGCCGGCGGCCGACGCCGAGGTGCTGGGCCTCGCCCTGGAGGGTCTCGCGCTGTTCGGCCGGACCGACCCGGCGGTGCGGCTCGGCGACATGGGCCTGACCGTGGCGCTCCTCGACGGGCTCGCGGTCCCGCCCGCCGCCAAGCGCCGGACGCTCCGGGCGCTCGCCGCCGGGCGCTCGCTGGACGCCGTGACCAACGGCGCCGAGGGCACCCGTCCGGAGGATCCCCACGCGGGCCTGCTGGCGGCGATCCAGGGCCAGGACCCGCGCGGGGTACGCGCCTTCGTGGAGGACGTGCTGGCCATCGCCGGGATCTCGGCGGTGGGCGGGCGCAGCGCCGGCGAGATCGCCGAGCGCTTCCTCGCCAAGGCCGCCGCGCAGGCCCATGGCGGGGCCGGGCTCAACGCCGAGAACCGCGCGCTCCTCGACCGCTACCGGGCGATCGCCGGCCACCCGGACGCCGCCGCCCGCGACCTGCGGGCGCTCGTCGCCGACGCGGGCATCCGGCACGACGCCCTCGCGGCCGCCCTCGACCTGTTCGAGGAGCGCACCGGCTTCATCGCGGCCCGCGGCCTGCCGATCGAGCGCTTCCGCTTCCAGGGCGGCTTCGCCCGCAACCTCGACTACTACACCGGCTTCATCTTCGAGGTGACCGAGCGGGACGGCCCGACCCTGGTCGGCGGCGGCCGCTACGACGGCCTGCTCGGCCATCTCGGCAGCCCGGCGCCGCTGCCCGCGGTCGGCTGCACCTTCTGGATCGAGCGCGTGGCGGGAGCCGGCCGATGAGTGCCTCGGACGCGGCCGCCATGCCGCTGATCCTCGCCGTCCCGTCCAAGGGTCGCCTGCAGGAGAATGCCAGCGCGTTCTTCGGCCGCGCGGGCCTCAAGCTCGCGCAGGGCGCCGGCGCCCGCGACTACCGGGGCAAGCTCATCGGCGTGCCCGACGTCGAGGTGCGCTACCTCTCGGCCTCCGAGATCGCCGCGCAGCTCGCCTCCGGCGCCGCCCATCTCGGCGTCACCGGCGAGGACCTGATCCGCGAGACCCTGCCGGACGTGCGCGGCCAGGTCGAGCTGCTGACGCCGCTCGGCTTCGGCAACGCCACCGTGGTGGTGGCGGTGCCCCAGGCCTGGATCGACGTGCGCGACATGTCCGACCTCGACGAGGTCGCGGCCGGCATGCGGACCCGTCACGGCCGGCGCCTGCGCGTCGCCACCAAGTACGTGAACCTGACCCGCCGGTTCTTCGCCGAGAAGGGCGTCGCCGATTACCGGATCGTCGAGAGCCTGGGCGCCACCGAGGGGGCGCCGGCCGCGGGCTCGGCCGAGATCGTGGTCGACATCACCACCACGGGGGCGACGCTCTCGGCCAACGCCCTCAAGGTGCTGGACGACGGCATCATCCTGCGCTCGGAGGCGAACCTCGTCGCCTCGCTCAAGGCCCCCTGGGGCGATGGCCAGCGGGCCGCGCTCCGCACCGTGCTCGGCCGCATCGCCGCCGAGGAGCGCGCCCGGACCACCCGGGAGGTGCGCGCCGCCCTGCCGGAGAGCGGCACGATCGACCTCGCCACCCTGGCCGGCCTGCACGAGGCCGAGCTGCCCTACGGCGCGCCGCAGGGTCCGGAGGGCGAGATCGTCCTGCGCTGCAAGGAGGCCGCGGTGTTCGAGCTGGCCGGCGCCCTGGTCGAGGCCGGCGCGCGGGCCGTGACGGTGCGGCGGGTCGACTACGCCTTCGCGGCCGAGAACCCGCTGGCGGAGCGGCTGCTGGCGCGGCTCTGAGACCGCCGCGCGATGGAGCTGAAATGGCTCGAGGACTTCCTGAGCCTCGCGCGCACCGGCAGCTTCTCGCGCTCGGCGGTCGAGCGCCACGTCACCCAGCCGGCCTTCGGCCGCCGCATCCGGGCGCTGGAGGGCTGGCTCGGCGTCGCGCTGGTCGACCGCAGCACCTACCCGACCGCGCTGACGCCGGAGGGCCGGCTGTTCCTGGAGACCGCCGAGGAGACCGTGCGGCGGCTCCACGGCAGCCGCGACGCGCTCCGGGCCCGGATCCGGCCGCCGCCCCGGACCGTGTCGGTGGCGGCGCTCCACACCCTGGCGCTGACCGTCTTCCCGCGCTGGTTCCGGGACGTCGAGGCCCGCACCGGGCCGCTCGGCAGCCGGCTGCTGCCGGACGATTTCCACGCCTGCGTGCAGGCCCTGGCCGAGGGCGGCTACGACCTGCTGCTGACCTACCACCATCCGCTGGTGCCGATCCCCCTCGACCCGGCCGCCTTCCCGCACCTCGCCATCGGCCGGGACAGCCTCGTGCCCGTGCACCGGCCGGGGCCGGCCGCGGACCGGCCCGGGCTCGGCTATCCCCGGGACTCGTTCCTGGGCCGGGTCGCGGCGCTGGCCGGCGACGGGGCGGCGGCCGCCCACGTCAACGAGAACGCCATGGCGGAGGCCCTGAAGTTCATGGTCCTCGCGGGCCACGGCCGCGCCTGGCTGCCCGAGAGCCTCGTCGCCCGCGAACTCGCCGACGGCAGCCTCGTAGCGGCCGGGCCGGGCACGGCGCTGGAGATCCGGCTGTACCGCCGGGCCGGCCGCGGCGGCGCGGTCGAGGCGGTCTGGGCCGCGGCCGCCGCCCTGGCGGCCGAACCCTAGGAACCGCCGCACGCCCCGGTGCCGGATCGGCATGGCCGGTGCCGACACGGCATTGGATTCCCGCCCCGCCGCGGCCCATCAGGGCGTCGCGACGGTCGGAGGCGGCGATGCTCGGTGTACTCGGCGGGATGGGCCCGATGGCCACGGTGGACTTCCTGGCCAAGCTCGTGCGGGCGACGCCCGCGGGGCGCGACCAGGACCACATCCCGACCCTGGTCTGCTCGGCCGTCGACATCCCCGACCGTGCCGACGCGATCCTGGGCGCCGGCCCGGACCCGCTGCCGGCGATGCGCGCCGCCCTGGCGCGGCTCGAGGCCGGCGGCGCCACCCGGATCGCGATCCCCTGCAACACGGCCCATCACTGGCACGCGGCGCTGCAGGCGGGGACGGCCCTGCCGATCCTCCACATCGTCGACGCCGTGGCCGAGACCCTGGCGGGAGCCGGAACCGGCGGCCGGATCGGCCTGCTCGCGACCGACGGCACCCTGCGGGCCGGGCTCTATCCGGACCGGCTGGCGCGGCACGGCCTCACCTGCCTCGGGCCCGATCCGGAGGGTCAGGCCGCCGTCGCGGCGGCGATCCGCCTGGTGAAGGCGAACCGCGCGGCCGAGGCGACGCCGCTCCTGGAGGCGCAGGCGCGGGCGCTGGCGGAAGCCGGGTGCGGCCGGGTGGTGATGGCCTGCACGGAGATCCCGATCGCGCTGGCCGGGAGTCCCGTGTCGGGCTTGCTGGTGGACGCCACCGAGGCGCTGGCGCGCGCCTGCGTGGCGGCCTGCCGGGACGACGCCGCCGCGCTGCCGCGCGCGGCCTGAGCGAAGGGGTTGGAGAGGATCGGAGCGGGCGCCCTCACGGGCCCTGCTTGGCGAATTCCGCCAGCACCCCGCGCAGGACCTTGAGCCGGGTCTCGTAGGCGGACTTGAGGCAGGCGACGTCGCCGCCGCAGGCCTGCCGCTCCTTGAGCCACGCTTCCTGGTCGTCGCGCAGCTTGGCCTGGCCGCCCATCGGCAGCACGCTCTTCAGGATCTCGAACCGGGTCGCCATCTCGACATCCCGATCGTTGAGGGGGAGATGCGCGCAGATCGCCTTCTCGTCGGGGGCCTCGGCCTTGTCGCACGGGAAGCTCGCGGCCCGGGCGGGGGCTGCGGCGATCGGGGCGGCGAGGGCGGCCAGCGCGAGGGCGCGGATGAGGGGCTTCGACATGGCCTCCCAACGGGCCGGCGGCGGAAAGGCTCCGGCCGCCGCGGCCGGCCGATGATCGGGCGTCTCTTCGGGAAGCGCCTGGGTTGGCGCTTGGGGCGGCGCCGGCCGGGATCACGGGATCACAGGATGGCGGGATCCCGGGATCAGAGGCCCGGCTTGACGATCGCCAGGATGACGATGCCGATCATCAGCAGCGTCGGCACCTCGTTGAGCACCCGGTAGAACTTGTGGCCGCGGGTGTTCCGGTCGGCGGCGAAATCCTTGACCATCCGGGCGAGCCAGCCGTGGATGCCCGACATCGCCAGCACCAGCACGAACTTCGCCTGCAGCCAGACGCTCGCGTAGAAGCCGCTCATCCAGGCGAGCGCCAGCCCGAACGCCCAGGTGGCGATCATCGCGGGGTTCATGATCGCCTTGAGCAGGCGGCGCTCCATGACCTTGAAGGTCGCCGACTGCGCCTCCGCGCCGGGCGGCAGGCTCGCGTGGTAGACGAACAGCCGGGGCAGGTAGAGCATCCCGGCCATCCAGGCGATCAGGCTGATGACGTGGAGGGCCTTGATCCAGTCGTACAGCACGCGCCCGACCTCAGCCCTGGCCGCGCAGCCGCGCGAGCATGCGCTCGACATGGGCCACCGGCGTCTGCGGCGTGATGCCGTGGCCGAGGTTGAAGATGTGCGGCAGGCCGGCGGTCGCCTCGAGCACCGCGTCCACCGCCGCGTCGAGGGCCGCGCCGCCCGCGATCAGCGTTTCAGGATGCAGGTTGCCCTGCGTCACCGTCGCGGCCGGCACCGTCTGCCGCAGGGCCTTCAGATCCACGCCCCAGTCGACGCCGACGGCGTCGGCGCCGGTCTCCGGTACCACCCGGGCGTGGCCGTCGAGGCCCGAGCCGCGGGCGAACACGATGATCTTGGCCCCCGGCACCCGGGCGCGGACGCCCGCCACCATCCGGGCGATCGGCCGCAGCGACCAGCGGGTGAGGGCGTCCGCCGCGGCCGCACCCGGCAGGGCGCTCTCGGCGACGTCGCCGACGGGCTCGACCGTGCCGCCGGGAGCCGGAACGGCAAGCGGCAGGGTGCCGGCGTGGGACTCGAAGATCTGCACCGCGTCGGCGCCGGCCTCGAGCTGGCGCACGAGGTACTCGGTCTGCACGGCGACGAGGCGGTCGATCAGGGTGTCGACCAGGGCGGTGTCGCCCTCGGCCAGCGCCCGCGCGGGGGCGAGGTCCGGCGTGCCGCGGCCGCCGATCATGTAGCTCGCCACCGTCCAGGGGGCGCCGCAGAAGCCGAGCAGCGTGGTCTCGCCCGGCAGCTCGGCGCGCAGCCGCGTCACGGTCTCGAAGACCGGCGCGAGGTGGCTCATCACCGCCGGGTCGCCGGCCTCGCGCAGGCGCGCGAACGCCGCCCGTCCGTCGAGGGGATCGAGCCGGGGGCCCTCGCCCTCCACGAAGCGCACGTCCTGGCCGAGCGCGTGGGGGACGACCAGGATGTCGGAGAACAGGATCGCCGCGTCGAAGCCGAAGCGGCGGATCGGCTGGAGCGTCACCTCGACGGCGAAGTCCGGGCTGTAGCAGAGATCGAGGAACGAGCCGGCCTGGGCGCGGGTCGCCCGGTATTCCGGCAGGTAGCGCCCGGCCTGGCGCATCATCCAGGCGGGGGGCGGCCCGATCGCCTCGCCCTCGAGGACGCGCAGCACCTTGCGCTCGGACGTCGTCCCGGACGTCTCCCGCTCGGGCTCGCGCTCCGTCCCCGTCATGGTCGCTCCCATCCCGTATCCCTCACCCCGCATGCCCGTCGGCGGGCGTCCTGTCGAGTCGAGGCGCGCCGATCCCCACACAGGCCCCTTCGAAAAGATAAGAGAGAATCTTGGAGTCTGTTTTTTCTCTTGGGGGGCCGAATCTCGGGGGCACAAAAGCGTCCACAGGCGGTCCCCGCCGCCGCGCCGTTAACGGGGCTTTAAAGGATTTCCGCCAACTTGCGAGAACCGGATGGTCCGACAGCGCCTTGGCAACGCCGAGTCGTGTACGGGCGCCGGATTCGCGACCGATTCGTCCAGAGAGCCGGATTCGGCGCGTCCCGATCGTCTGCCTGTGAACGGCGGAGTCGACAGCGCGCACCGGGATCGCCCTGGACCGGCCCGGCGGGGCATCCTATCCACACTCATCGACTCCCCTGGCGGCCGGCGGTGGACAACGTGGGCGCCGCGCGAGGCGGCCGCACAGTCGGCCGAGAGGTCGACCGCAGAGGCGATCGGAATGGGCCGCAGCTACTTCCACCTCCACCTCGTCTCCGACTCCACCGGCGAGACGCTGATCAATGTCGGGCGCGCGGCCGCCGCCCAGTACGAGGGCGTGTCGGCGATCGAGCACGTCTACCCGCTGGTGCGCTCGGCCGCGCAGCTCGACCGGGTGATCTCGGAGATCCGGGCCGCGCCGGGCCTCGTCCTCTACACGCTGGTGGGGGGCGATCTCGGCGAGCGGCTGGAGGAGGTGGCCCGCGAGACCGGCTCGCCCTGCCTGTCGGTCCTGCGGCCGGTCCACGACCTGCTGCGCGCCTATCTGGGCGCCGAGACCACGGCGCGGCCCGGCGCCCAGCACATGCTGAACGCCGAGTACTTCAAGCGCATCGACGCGATGAACTTCACGCTGGCCCACGACGACGGCAACCTGCCGGACGATCTGGAGGAGGCCGACGTGATCCTGCTCGGCGTCAGCCGGACGTCGAAGACGCCGACCTCGATCTACCTCGCCAATCGCGGCCTCAAGACCACCAACCTGCCGCTGGTGCCGGGCATGCCGCTGCCGCCGGCGATCGAGCGGGCCCGCAAGCCCCTCGTGGTCGGCCTGTTCGCCTCGCCGGAGCGCATCGTGCAGATCCGGCAGAACCGGCTGTCGAGCCTGAACGCCGACGAATCGTCCCTCTACGTCGACCGGTCGGCGGTGGCGGACGAGATCACGATGTCCCGCCGGCTGTTCACCAAGAACCGCTGGCCGACGATCGACGTGACCCGCCGCTCCATCGAGGAGACCGCGGCCGCGATCGTCGACCTCTACCGCGACCACCGGCTGAAGTTCATCGCGGACTGAGACGGGGTCTCCGAAGGGCTCAGCCCTTCGGCGGGGTCCGGGGCGGTCCGCGGGTCGGTTCGCGGAGCCGCGGGCCTCAGCGCGCGAAGGCGAAGTGGCTGCGCTGCTCGATCTGGGCGGCGTAGAAGTCCTCGACGACCTCGCGCACCACCTCGGCCAGCTCGTCGCCCCGGTGCTCGTCGAGCTGGATGTCGCTGCCGACCGTCCGGCCGATGGAGCAGCTCGCCGCTCCCGGCACGAGGCGCTCGTTGTAGCGCTGGTTCAGGCCCGAGACCGAGATGTAGTTGCTGCCGCCGAGTTCCGGACCGTACTTGATCTTGATCTTCTGCTCGGACTCGGTGCCGCGCAGCTGCGCGCACAGGCTGATGAAGTTGTCCTGATCGATCTTCGCCTCGAGGCCGGTGATGCTGCCGTGCACGTTGTCCTCCTCGTTGAGGACCTCGGCCATCAGGTTCAGCACGCCCATGACGGGCTGAAGCGCCCGGGACCCGTCCTCGAGCAGCTTCCGCCGGAAGTCGTTGCTGCGCTCGTCGGCCGCCTGCAGCCGCGCGCGGAACCTGTCCTTGACCTCGTTGGCGCGTGCCATCGCGCTCCTCCCTGGTGGTTCACCCGATGCTTTGCCGCTCGGATAACCGAAACCTACGAGGCCAATTCAGATGACGCAAGATAGTGCAAAATATTGATGCCTGCTCAGAACGTGAGCCGTTGCACAGGAATAATACTTGCTCATGAACTGTGCAACGGCGACGGGTCCGGGAAGCGGGCTTACTTCAGGAGCTGCAGCAGGCTGCGCCCCGCCGGGGACTTGAGCTCCCTGGCGTCGAGGGTGCCGTCGTTGTCGGGATCGGCCGCCTTGAAGCGCTGCTCGACCAGGGCGAGGTACTCCTTGCGGTCGAGCGTGCCGTCGGAATCGGTGTCGGCGGCCTTCAGGTCCTTCTTGCTGAGCCGGCCCTTCAATTCTTGGGCGTCGACGGTGCCGTCCTTGTCGGTCTCGGCGGCGTCGAAGACCTTGCCGGCGGCGGCCTGGGCCTCGGCGAGGTCGATCGTGCCGTCGTGGTCGGTGTCGACCATCTTCAGCGCGCGCTCGGTGCCGGAGGACCGGGCGAGGGCCGCCGACGGCAGCGCGGCCGGCAGGACGAGGGCGGTGACGAGGGCGGTGACGAGGACGGTTCCGAGGACGGTTCCGAGGGCGACGGTCGCGGCGCGGGCGGATCTGTGCGGGGTCGCGGGCATGGGGATCTCCGGTGGCGGTCGGTGCCGGCAGCCCAAATCACGATCCCGGCGGGCGTTCCCGCCCGCGCCTTCACGAGCTGCGGAGCCGCGCCGCGCTCAGCGGACCGGGCCGTCGAGCGGTGCGAGCCGCTCCGGCGCCGGGGCGGCGGCTTCGCCCGGCTCGGCGCGCGACAGGGTCCGGGACAGGGCCCGGAGATCGGGGACCGGAGCGCCCGCCGCGCCGAAGACCGCCCGGTCGAGGGCCGCGAAGGCGGCCGCGAGGTCGGGCCGTGCCCGCCAGGTCCGGGCGAGGTCGGGGGATTCCCGCAGGGCCGCGTCGAGGGCCGCGCGGAACCGGGCGGGGTCGCCGGCGCGGGCCGCCGCGCGTAAGGAGCGCCGCGCCGCACCGGAGAGGCGCAGGCGCGGCCGTCCGAGGCCGAAGCCGATCAGCGCGAGGCCCAGCCCGAAGGCGGCGAGCGCCGCGGCGGCGACCACGAGGGGCGAGGGGATCGCGGGGGGCGCCCGCTCGGTGTCGCGGTCGGGCAGGCCGCCGCCGATCTGCCGGGCCGGGATCTCGGTCTCGCGCATCGTGCGGGTGTTGGTGTCGAACCACGGGATCGCGATCGCGTCGAGGGGGATGATCTCCGGCACGCCGGGCTTCACGTCCCACTGGTAGGTGGCCCGGGCCACGGGGCCCGAGGGCGTCAGCAGGGTCTCGCGGGTGACGGGCCCCGCGAAGGTGATGATGCCGCGGGTGCGCATGACCGGCCGGGGCGGCAGGCCCTCGGCGACCATGCCCTGCGCCTCCAGGGTGACGATCCGGCGGGTGGTCTCGCCGACCTTGATGGTCTCGGGGTCCGGGCTCCAGGAGTCGGTGATCGCCACGTCCTTGGCGGGCAGCCACCAGGGCTCCTTGGCGTCGGGGCCGCCGGTGGGCTCGGTCCACGACGCGACCGGGAAGGGGATCGGCTTCGAGCGGACCTCGACCACCCGCCGCTCGCCGACATCGTTGACGGTGAGCTTGTGGACGAACGGCTCGATGGTGAACTGGCCGGCATGGTGCGGGAAGACCGCCACGGTGCGGTCGAACGCGATGGCGCTCTGACCGTCGGCGAGCTTGGTCCGGCTCCAGTGGTCGCGGCCGAGCTGCGTCCAGGAGAAGTTGGCGAGGGAGGGCTGCACCACCTCCTCGAGCAGGATCGGCTGCTTGTAGACCCCGTGGATCTTCAGCAGCACCATCTCGCGGGGGAAGGGGGCGCTGTTGCCGTTGAGCTCCGCGGTCACCGTCAGGGTGAGGTCGCCCGGCTCGATCTCGGCCCGGGCGGGGAGGGGGGCGAGGAGGGGGGCGAGGAGGAGGAGGGCGCGGACGCGCCTCCCGGAAACCCCGAGAAAACTCACCACGGGTTGCTCCCGGCGGGAATCGCGGTGCCGGCCTCGACCCGGCGGGTCTGCTCGGCGCGCAGGCGCAGCTTGAGATAGCGGCCGGGATCGTCCGGCAGGGTCTGGAGCCAGAGCCGGTCCGGGCGGATCTCGTGCGCCTCGAAGCTCTTGGTCACCCGGCGGACCTCGCGCTCGGGCGCCTCGGCCACCATGGCGGCGCCGCCGCCGGTCCGGCCGCGTCCGGCCGCGTCGCCGGCCGAGCCCCGGGCCTGGCCCTTGCCGGCGTCGATCGACTGCTGCTCGGCCTTGCCGCGGCGCGCGACCTTGCTGTTGCCGGGCAGCGACGCGCTGGCGTTCGACTCCTTGTTGCCGGCGAGGCCCTCGCCGCTGGAGGCGGCGTTGATGTCGTTGTTCTGGTCCTGATTGGCGGTGTTGTTGTAGCGGGCGCCGTACTGGGCGGTGCCGTTGGCGATGCCGCCGCCGGGCCCGCGGTCGATCACCTCGGCGCGCATCCGCGCGATCAGCGAGCGGTTGGCCTGGGCGTCGGCGTCGCGGGGGTTGAAGCGCAGGGCCTCGTCGTAGGCCGCGAGCGCCCCGTCGAGGTCGCCGGCCTTGGCCAGCGCGTTGCCGAGATTGTAGCTCGCCCGACGGCCGCCGGCGCGGAACAGCGCGATCGCGTCCCCGTAGCGGCCGGCCTCGTAGAGCGCGGCGGCGCGCCAGGCCGGATCGACGAACACGTCCGCGGCGAGGCCCGGCAGGCCTAGGCCCATCAGCAGCCGGCCGAAGCCGGTGCGGGGCTGCGAGACCGCGAGCAGCGCCAGGAGGCCGATCCCGGCGAGGGCGAGGCCGGCGACGCGGGCGAGACGCCGCCAGCGCGGCGGCAGGCCGGCCCGGAGCGGGGCGGCGAGGCCGGTCTCGGGGAGGGTCAGCCGCATCGGGCGCTCCGCATCACGCGCTCCTGCGGAACAGCAGCAGGGCCGGCAGGGCCGCCAGCAGCAGCAGCCAGCGCCCGAGATCCGCGTAGGCCAGGACGCCGTAGCCGCCCGCCGCGAGGTGCTGGGCGAGGCCGGCCCCGACCGCGTCGAGCACCGGGCCCGGGGTCGCGATGTCGGCGGTCGTGCCGCCGCCGGCCCGGGCCAGGGCGTCGAGGGCGGTCCGGTCGGGCTTCGGGGCGCCGGGCGGCAGCGGCTTGTCGGTCGGGACGAACAGGGCCTGGAGCCGCCAGCCGTGCTCGGCGATGGCGCGGGCCTCGCGGGTGGCGGCCTCGCCGACGCCGTCGCCGTCGCTGATCAGCACCACGTCGGCCGCCACCACGTTGGCCTCCGCGAGGGTGCGGCGGGCCAGCGCCAGCCCGCGCTCGGGGTGGGAGCCGCGGTCCGGCACCGTGTCGGCGTCGAGGGCGAACAGCGTGGTGCCGAGGCTGTCGCGGTCCGTGGTCGGGGAGGCGGCGAGGTAGGCGTCGCCCGCGTAGACCACGAGGGCGACCGGACGGGTGCCGGCGGCCTCCGCCACGGCGGCGGCGGCCTGCCGGACGCCCTGGAGGTTGCCGCCCTCGGTGACCGAGCGCGACAGGTCGACGACGAGCACGGTCTCGTCGAGGTTGCGGAAGGTGCGCCCGTCGGCGCGCTCCACCGCCGGGCCGGTGAGCGCGAGGGCGATCAGCCCGGCCGCGAGCGCCGCGGCGCGGTTCGCCTGCCGCCGTCCGCCGAGCACCGCGCCGGTCCGGGCGAGGTGGGCCATCAGCGCCGGGTCGACCGCCCGGGCCCAGTCGCCGAGCGGCGCCGAGCGCCACGCGGCGCGGAGCGCCAGCAGGGCGACGACCGGGATCGCCAGGAACCACCAGGGGCGCAGCAGCGCGACGGCGTCGAGGGCGCTCATCGGGTGGGTGCTCCCGCCCAGACCACCGCATCCTGAGATGCCGGAGCGCGGCGGAGGCCTCGAAGGAGCCCTCCAGCCAGACGCGCGACGTCCGGAGCCCTCCTTCGAGGCTCGCTGCGCTCGCACCTCGGGATCAAGGGGGTGGTCGGACAGGCGCGGTAACGAACCATCACGCCCCCCTCCGGCTGGCGAGCAGCGCCGCGGCGGCCAGCAGCGCCAGGGCGGCCGGCCAGGGCCACAGGTCCCGGCGGAGCGGCAGGGGCGGCGCCAGGGCGCGGCCGCCCTCCAGCCGGTCGATGGCGTCGGCGACCCGCACGAGGTCCTCGGTGGTGCGCACCCGGAACGCCTCGCCGCCGCTGGCCCGGGCCATGTCGCGCAGGGTCTCGGTGTCGACCACGTCCTGCTCGCCGTCGGCGTCGGCCATGTCGCGGGGGCCCAGCGCGATGGTGTAGACCTTGATGCCCAGCTCCCGGGCGAGCTCCGCCACGTCCTTGGGGGCGGTCTGGCCGGCATTGTTGGCGCCGTCCGAGAGCAGGATCACGGCCTTCGCGGGCTTCTCGCCGGGCTTGCTCCCGGACGCGGCCTCGCCCCCCGCGTCCCGCGGGTCCAGCCGGCGCAGGGCGAGCCCGAGGCCGTCGCCGATGCCGGTGGAGCGGCCGCTGATGCCGATCGTCGCCTCGTCCAGCGCCCGGGCGACCGCCGCGGTGTCGAAGCTCGGCGCCGCCGCCACGTAGGCCTGGTCGGCGAAGATCACGAGGCCGATCCGGTCCCCGGCCCGGCGCCGGATGAAGTCGGTGCCGACGCGCTTGACCGCGGTGAGCCGGTTCACGGTCTCGCCGTCGAGGGCGAAGTCGCGCCGCTCCATCGAGCCCGACAGGTCCATGGCGATCATGATCTCGCGGCCCGAGGCCGGGAGCGCGGCCGCCGGCATGACGAGGCGCGGGCCCGACAGGGCCGCCACCAGGGCGATCCAGAGCGTCCAGGTGAGCAGGGCCCGCCGCCGGCCCCGGGCCGCGCGGTCGGCGCCCGAGCGCGCCCCGGCCACCAGGGTGGCGGGCACGCGCAGGGCGCCGCTGCCGCCCTCCGGCTCCGCGGGGATCAGGCGCGCGGCCAGCAGCGGCAGGGGCAGCGCCAGCAGCGCCCAGGGCGCGGCGAAGTCGAAGGCCGACAGGAGCGCGCTGAGCCACGCGGGCAGGACGCCGCTCATGCCCGCAGCCGCCCGATCAGGCGGGCGAGCGCGGCGTCGAGGGCGTCGAGGTCGGGATCCTGCCGCCGGTACAGCCCGTCGGCGAGCACCCGGCCGGCGCCCCGGGTGAAGAAGTCGGTCCGGAACAGCCCGTCGAGCCGCGTCGCCCAGGCCGCGCCGGTCGCCCCGGTCCCGGCCCCGCCGGACCGGTCGAGGGACCGGTCGAGGCGGCGCAGCAGCCGGGCCTGGGCGACGAGGCGCGCCTCCGGGCCGAGGCCGCGGCTCCGGGCGAGCTCGGCGAGCGCCGCCCGGCGCAGGGTGTCGCGCGCCCGGCCGCGCCCGTAGCGCACGAGCCCCACCAGCAGGGCGGCGAGGAAGCCCAGGGCGGCCGCCGCCACGACCTCGCCCTGCACGGCGCCCGCGGCGCCGCCGGGCAGGTGCAGGCCCCGGAGCTGGTCGAGGGACAGGGGGATCTCGGCGGGCACGACGGGATTCATCGGATTGCGCCGCCGATCGGGTCGCCGGGTCCGGCCTCACAGCACCGCATCGAGGCGCTCCATGAGCGGCGCGTAGGCCTCCGGGCCGGTCTCGACGTCGAGGCGCACGCCCGCGATGCCGCGGCGGGCGTAGGCGGCGAGCCGGGCCTCGGCGGATTCCCCCGCCGTCCCGGCCCCGGTCGGCGGCACGGTCGGCGGCACGGTCGGCAGCGCGGTCCCGCGGCGGCCATCCGCGAGGGCGAAGGGGTAGTAGCCCGGCGGCCGGGCGCGCTCGAAGGCGTCGCTGACCAGGATCAGCCGGATCGCGATCCGCTCGGCGAGCAGGGTCAGGAGCTCGTCGAAGCCCGGGCCGGGATCGTCCAGGGCGCTGGCGATGACGAGGTGGCCGCCGGCCGGCAGCAGGCCGCGGGCGAGGGCGAGCGTCGCCTCCAGGGGCGGCTCCGCGCGGGTCGGCGCGCCGGTCTCGGCCGCCAGCGCGTCGGCGTGGGCCTGGGCGAGGGCGCCGGTCACCGCGATCATGGCGCGCTCGCCGCCGGCCGGCCGCAGCACGGTCGGCGCGCCGGCCGAGGCGACCGCGAGGCCGACCCGGCCGCCGTCGGCGGCGACCCGCCAGCCGAGCAGCGCCAGGGCCTCGGCGGCCGCCACCGAGCGCAGGGCCCTCCGGGTGCCGAACAGCATCGCGGGCCGGAAATCGGCGAGCAGCACCACGGCGCGGTCGCGCTCGTCGTGGTGGGTGCGGACGTGCAGCTGCCCGGTCCGGGCCGTGGCGTTGCGGTCGATGAACCGGCGGTCGTCGCCCTCGGACCAGAGCCGGACGTCCTCCGGCTCCGAGCCGCGCCCGCGGCGCCGGGTGACGATGCCGCCGGGCAGGCCCGCCAGCGTCCGGGTGGCGGGCGCGGAGCCCCGCCGGGCGAGGTGGCGCAGGCCCATCAGGGCCTCGCCCGAGAGGTGGATGCCGTGCCCGGCGCGATCCCGCCCGGACCCCTGGGCGGGGAGGGCGGCCCCGGCGGTCGGGCCAAGCTCCCCCGCGGCGGCGGGAGGGGATCTGCGGCGCGCCTGCCCGAACCCGAACACCGTCAGAGCGCCCGCACCCGCTGCACCAGCTCGCCGACGAGGCCGCGCGCCGTCCGGCCCTCGGCGGCCGCCCGCCAGGTCAGGCCGATGCGGTGGGAGAGGGCGTCGCGGGCCAGCTCCGCGACGTCCTCGGGCGTGACGTGGTCGCGTCCCCGCAGCCAGGCCCGGGCCTTGCCGGCCATCATCAGCGCCAGGGTGCCCCGCGGCGAGGCCGGGTGCTCGATCATGGCGCGCAGGTCCGGGGCGGCCGCGTCGGTGCGGGTCGCCGCGACCAGCCGGACGAGGTAGTCCTTGAGGGCCGGCGACACGTAGGTGGCGAGCGCCGCCTCCCGGGCGGCGCGCACGTCCGCGAGCGACAGCCGCACGGTCATCGCGTCGACGTGGTGGGTGATCTCGCCCTCCACCAAGTCGAGGATCGCCCGCTCGGTGGTCTCGTCGGGCATGTCGACCACGACGTGGAGGAGGAAGCGGTCGAGCTGCGCCTCCGGCAGCGGGAAGGTGCCGGCATGCTCGATCGGGTTCTGGGTCGCCACGACCATGAACGGGTCGGAGAGGCGGTGCGTCGCGCCCGAGACCGTCACCTGCCCCTCGGCCATGGATTCGAGCAGCGCCGACTGCACCTTCGGGGGCGCGCGGTTGACCTCGTCCACCAGCACGAGGGCGTGGAACAGGGGGCCTGGCAGGAACTCGAAGGTGCCGCTGTCCTGGCGCCACACCGTGGTGCCGGTGAGGTCGGCCGGCATCAGGTCCGGCGTGCACTGGATGCGCGCGAAGGAGCCGTCGAGGCCGTCGGCGAGCCGCTTGACCGCCCGGGTCTTGGCGAGCCCCGGCGCGCCCTCGATCAGCAGGTGGCCGCCGGTCAGGAGCCCGATCAGCAGGCGCTCCACGAGGCCGGCGCTGCCGATCAGGCCGCGCTCCAGCCCCTCGCGCAGCGCCATGACGCGGCCGTGCAGGGCGGCGTCGGGAGCGCCGGTGGGCGCATGGTCTGGCGCGCTGTCGGGCCGGCGTTCGGCGAGGGCGCCGCTGGTGGCGCCGCTCATGCGGAGAACGTTCCGGTGCGGACCGAATCCGCCCGTCGGGCCTTATCCTGGGCCGTGTGCTGCATCCTGCACGTCTCCTCGGCCGGGTCCCGGATTCTTAAGGGATCCTCAGGCTCTTGCCGGTGTGCCCGCTGCCCGGTGCGGCCGTCAATCCCGCTTCGGACACGCTTTCCGGTCCCGGCCGGGCCATGGTGTCACGGTTCCGTCACCTCCCCGCTTTCATGAGACGGTGGATGACCAGCTACGCCGCCCTCCCCGAAGAACTGAAATCCGCGATCGGCCTGCTCGTGGCCTTCGTGCTGGGCACGATCATCGGGGCCGAGCGGCAGTACCGGCAGCGCACCGCGGGCCTGCGCACGGCGGTGCTGGTCGCGGTCGGGGCCAGCGCCTTCGTGGATCTCGGCATGCGCCTGACCGGCCCGGACGGGGGCGTCCGCACGGTGGCCTACGTGATCTCGGGCATCGGCTTCCTCGGCGCCGGCGTGATCATGAAGGAGGGCATGAATGTCCGCGGCCTCAACACGGCCGCGACCCTGTGGTGCTCGGCCGCGGTCGGGGCCTTCTGCGGCGCCGACCTGCCCCTGGAGGCGGTGTTCGTGATGGTGACGGTGCTCGCCTGCAACACGGCGCTCCGGCCGCTGGTGAACGCCATCAACCGCGCGCCGATCCGGGAATCCGCCACCGAGGCGACCTACGAGGTCCAGGTCACCACGGCGCCCGGCGAGGCCGGGCCGGCCCAGGACATGCTGGTGGAGCGCCTGGAGGCCGCGAACTATCCGGTCGGCAGCGTCGAGATCGAGGAGCGCGGCGAGAGCGCGGTCGACGTGGTGGCGACGCTCACGGCCAGCGCGGTGAAGGCCGAGGAGCTCGACGCCGTGACCAACGCGCTGGCCCGCATGCCGGGCATCCGCCACGCCACGTGGTCGGTGCAGACCGCCGACTGAGCGCGGTCGAGGGCCGGCGGGCCGTCTGTCCGCCGGGTGCCCCCTCCGGTGGGTGAGGCGGGGCGGTGCCCCGGGGCCGTCAGCGGCGCGGGTCGAGGGGCCGGCTGCGGCGCTCGATGACCACGGTCGGGCGCGTGCGGCGCTCCACCACCACGGTGCGCGGCGCCCGGCTCGGGCTCGCCTGGGTCAGGATCCGCTCGGGGGCGCGCTCCGGCTTGACCTTCTTGGCCGCCAGGACGTGGGGGCGGACCTCGTCGGCCGGCAGGCCCATCAGGCCGGCGGCGATCTCGACCTGCTGCTCGACGTCGTCCGCGAGGTCCTGCGCGGCGGCGACCGCCTCGCTCACGGTGGGCGGCTCGCGGCGGACGCGGATCGGCGGCAGGTCGGCGAAGCTCTTCTGCGTCTTCTTCACGGGGCGACTCGCAGTCTTCATGCACCAGACATAGCGCCTTCCGGGCAGGTTGTGCAGTGCATCAAAAACGTGTGATGGGCGCCTCCCGCACATGTCTCGCGTCCGGCCGACGCGGATACGAAGCCGGCTGCCGCGGCCTTGTGCAGCCTCGGGCGTTCGGTGCCCGTTCGACCGGGCCTCGCGGCGATCCCGCGGGCAGATGCCGGCCGTCCCGGTCCGGGCGCGCCCGTGTGCGTCATAGTGGCGCGGCGTGCGGGGCCCGCGCTTACCCGCGCTTCAGCCCGGCATGGTAGGATCCGCCCATGACCGAGAGCCTCGATCCCCGGCTGACCCCGGCCCGGCCGCACGTCGCCGATCTTCGCCTGCGGGACCGCGTCGCGGCGGCGCGCTACGTCGCCGGCACGCCGCGGCGGGTGACCGCCCCGTCGGCGCCGCTGCGCCGCGCGCCCGCCGCCGACGCGGGGCTCGACACCGAGGCGCTGCTGGGCGACGCGGTCGATCTCTACGACGCGGCGGACGGCTACGCCTTCGTGCAGCTCGCCCGCGACGGCTACGTCGGCTACCTGCCGGCCGACAGCCTCGGTCCGGTCGATCCGGAGCCGACGCACCGCGTCACCGCCCTGCGCACCTTCCTGTATCCCGAGCCGGACCTGAAGCGGCCGGTCCTCGGCCATCTCAGCCTCGGCGCCCGCCTCGCGGCGACGGGGGAGGCCGGCGCCTACCTGGAGACGCCGGGAGGCTACGTGTTCGCCCGCCACTGCGCGCCCGTCGACGCCCGCGCGCCGGACTACGCGGCGACGGCCGCGCGGCTCGCCGGGACCCCCTATCTCTGGGGCGGCCGCACCAGCCTCGGGCTCGACTGCTCCGGCCTCGTGCAGCTCTGCCTCGACGCGGCGGGGCTGCCCTGTCCCCGCGACGCCGACATGCAGGAGCGGGCCCTCGGGCAGGCGCTGCCCTTCGACCCCGCGCGCCCGGACTTCGCGGGCCTGCGCCGGGGCGACTTCGTCTTCTGGCGCGGCCATGTCGGGCTGATGGGCGATCCCGAGACGCTGATCCACGCCAACGGCCACCACATGGCGGTCGCCGCCGAGCCGCTCGCCGAGGCGGTCGCCCGCATCGCGGCGCACAGCTTCGGCGCCGTGACGGGGATCCGGCGGCTCTGAGGGGGCCGGCGCGGGTCCCATTGCCGCGGCAATCGTGCTACAGACGGGCCACGGAGCGGCTCCGCTTCCCTCTTCCCGCCCGGTTCCTGGGCCAGTCCTGTTGACAGGACAGCCCCGCCCTCGCCACATCCCCCGCATGACCGCCGATATCGCGACCCCCGAGCCCGCCCCGGGCACCGCCGGCAAGCCGCCGCTGGAGATCCTGCTCTGCGCCCCGCGCGGCTTCTGCGCCGGCGTGGTGCGGGCCATCGACGTCGTGGAGCGGGCGCTCGCCATCTACGGGCCGCCCGTCTACGTCCGCCACGAGATCGTGCACAACAAGTACGTCGTGGAGAGCCTGAAGCGGAAGGGCGCCGTGTTCGTCCGCGAGCTCGACGAGGTGCCGGACGGCGGCGCCCCGGTGATCTTCTCCGCCCACGGCGTGGCCAAGACCGTGCCGGCCAACGCTGATTCGCGCGGGCTGACCACGATCGACGCCACCTGCCCGCTGGTGACCAAGGTCCATCGCGAGGCCGAGATCCACCACAAGCGCGGCCGCCACGTGCTGCTGGTCGGCCATTCCGGCCATCCCGAGGTCGTGGGCACGATGGGCCAGCTGCCCAAGGGCTCGATCACCCTGGTGGAGGATCTCGAGCAGATCGCCGCCCTGACCCCGGACAATCCCGACAACCTCGCCTGGGTCACCCAGACGACCCTGTCGGTCGACGACACCCGCCACATCGTCGACGCCCTGAAGAAGAAGTTCCCGAACATCACCGGGCCCCATAAGGACGACATCTGCTACGCCACCACCAACCGCCAGGAGGCGGTGAAGCAGGTGGCGCCGCTGGTCGACGCCCTGATCGTGGTCGGCTCGTCGAACTCGTCGAACTCGCAGCGCCTGCGCGAGGTCGCCGAGCGGGTGGGCTGCCCGATCACCCGCCTCGTGCTCCGCGCCGAGGAGATCGACTGGCCGGCCTTCGAGGGAATCCGCAAGCTCGGCCTCACGGCAGGCGCCTCGGCCCCCGAGGTCCTGGTCGAGGAGATCATCGACGCCTTCGCGGCCCGCTACGACGTGATGGTCGACACGGTCTCGACGGTGATCGAGGACATGGTCTTCCCGCTGCCGCGAGAGCTGCGCAGCGAGGCCGCCGAGTAAGGCGGTCCGGTCGACGGCGCGGGACCGACGCCTCGGTCTCGGGGCGCGCGGCAGGCTTTGTGCGGGGGCGCTTCGGCGCCCCTTGCCGTATCGAACTTCCGACATCAGAGCGCAGACACGTGGCCGTCTACACCGAGGTATCCGACGCGGCGCTCGCCGAGTTCCTGTCCGCCTACGCGATCGGCAGCCTGCTCTCCTTCAAGGGCATCGCGGAGGGTGTCGAGAACTCGAACTTCTTCCTGCACACCACCGAGGGCGCCTACATCCTGACGCTCTACGAGAAGCGCGTCCGGGAACAGGACCTGCCGTTCTTCATCGGGCTGATGGAGCACCTCTCGGCCCGCGGCCTCGCCTGCCCGCAACCCGTGCGCGACCGGGCCGGCCAGGCCCTCGGTCAGCTCTGCGGCCGGCCCGCCGCCATCGTGAGCTTCCTGGAGGGCGTCTCGGTCAAGGCGCCGGGCGCCGAGCATTGCCGGGAACTCGGCCGGGCGCTCGCGGAGCTGCACGCCGCCGGCCGGGACTTCCCGATGGTGCGGGAGAATAACCTCTCGGTGTCCGCGTGGCGCCCGCTCTTCGCGCAAGCGGAGGCCCAGGCCGATTCGGTCGAGCCCGGCCTCGCGGCGCGCACCCGGTCGGACCTCGCCGTCCTGGAGGCGCACTGGCCCCGGGACCTGCCGGGCGGCGTGATCCACGCGGACCTGTTCACCGACAACGTCTTCTTCATCGGCGACGCCCTGTCGGGCCTGATCGACTTCTACTTCGCCTGCACGGACGCCTTCGCGTACGACCTCGCGGTCTGCCTGAACGCGTGGTGCTTCGACCCCGACGGCACCTTCCACCGGGACATGGCCGCCGCGCTGATCGCCGGCTACGAGGCCGTGCGGCCCCTGGAGGCCGCCGAGGTCGCGGCCCTGCCGATCCTGTGCCGGGGCGCCGCGCTCCGCTTCATGCTCACCCGGCTGGTCGACTGGCTGAACGTGCCCCCGGGCGCCCTGGTGAAGCCGAAGGACCCGCGGGAATTCGATCGCCGGCTCACCTTCCACCGCCAGGCGCGGGACGCCCGCGATTACGGGCGGTCGGGCTGAGACGCGGATGAGCCGGCGACCCGCCGAACAACCGGGTCGATCCGTCTGCCACGACCAGTTTGACAGGGCCTAAACCCCGTCACCGCGGGCGCAGCGTCGTGCAGGGTCGCGCGACGCCCGTCGCCGTGGCGCTGCCCTGCATCGCTTCGCTGCGCGCGCACTGACGGCTGGGCCGCAGGAGGCGGCCGCACCGCTTCGGGAAGGGGAGGCGCGGGACCGCCGACCCTCGCGTTCGAGCGAGTCGTCGGGCCGCTCAGTCGGTCTCGCCGTCCAGTCCCAGCCAGTGGCGGCCGTCGCGGGCGAGCAGCGCGTCGGCCTCCGTCGGGCCGGCGCTGCCCGCGGGGTAGAATGTCACCTCCGCCTGCGGCCAGCCCTTGAGCAGGGGATCGACCGCCGCCCAGCCGGCCTCGATGTTGTCGGCGCGCTGGAACAGCGTCGCGTCGCCGGTCATGCAATCGTAGAGCAGCGTCTCGTAGCCGACATTCGGCCGGTCGGCGAAGAAGTCCTTGTAGCGGAAGCCGGAGCGCACCCGGCCGATCTTCATCTGCGGCCCCGGCACCTTGACGTTGAACTCGGTGCTGACCCCGTGATCGGGATCGATCTGGATCCGCATCACGGTGGGCCCGAGGTCGGCCGTGGGCGTGTCCTCGAACATCTTGAACGGCGCCGGCTTGAACAGCACGGCGATCTCGGTGCGTCGCCCGGTCATGCGCTTGCCGGTGCGGACGTAGAACGGCACCCCGGCCCAGCGCCAGTTCTCGATGTTGAGCTTCAGGGCGATGTAGGTCTCGGTGACCGAATCCTTCGCGACGTGCGGCTCGTCCCGGTAGGCGGGCACGTCGCGCCCCTCCGAGGTGCCGGCCGTGTACTGGCCGCGCACCGCGTCCTCCGGCGGGATCGGCTTCACGGCCTCGGCGAGCTTGGCCTTCTCGGTGCGCACGGCCTCCGCGTCGAAGGAGTTCGGCGGCTCCATGGCGACCATGCAGAGCAGCTGGAACATGTGGTTCGGCACCATGTCGCGCAGCGCCCCGGTCGGCTCGTAGAAGCCGCCCCGCTCCTCGACGCCGACGGTCTCGGCCGCCGTGATCTGGATGCTGTCGATGTATTCCCGCCGCCAGACCGGCTCCAGCAGGCCGTTGGCGAAGCGGAACGCCATGATCGACTGAACGGTCTCCTTACCCAGGAAGTGGTCGATCCGGTAGAACTGGCTCTCGTCGCCCTGGCGGAGGATGCGGGCGTTCAGCTCCCGGGCCGAGGCCAGATCGGAGCCGAACGGCTTCTCGATGACGACGCGGCGGAACGTTCCGCCCTCCTGCTTCAGCAGGCCGGCCTGCCCGAGCCCGTCCACGATCGTCCCGAAGAAGCGCGCCGCCACCGCGCAGTAAAACACCGCGCTGCCGGTGACCCGCTGCTTCACGGCCGCGTAGGTCTCGGGCTTCTTGAAATCGCCCTTCAGGTAGTGGAGCCGGTCCCGGATGAAACCCCAGCTCTTCGGGTCGATGTGGTCGGCGTGGAACTCCGAGGTCGGGTCCTTGCTGAACGCCTCCAGGGTCTGGGTGAGATTCTCGCGGAGCGACTCGTCGGTACCGTCATTGTGATCGATGCCGAGGATCGAGAAGCCCTCGGACAGGAGGCCCGCCCCCGCGAGGTTGTAGAGCGAGGGCATCAGCAGGCGCTTGGTCAGGTCGCCGCCGGCCCCGAAGATCACCAGCGTGCAGGGCGGCGCCGGCTGCGTGCCGCAGGCTGCCGTGTCCTTGAGGGCTGTCGTCGGCTCGGCCATCCCTGACTCCCGTGTGACTGCGGTGCAGCAAACCGGCCTGACAACCCGCCGCGGCGGGGCCCGTTCCGGTGCCCCTCGGGCTATGCCGCGCCGAGTCTAGGATCAAGGAACCCCGCACGCATACCCTCTCCGTCGAGCCCAGGGCGCACAGCCACGCCTTCCCGGGTGACCGGCACGATCTGCCACGCCGCCGGACCGGCGCGGTCGCCGCCCTCGCGGCCGTCGCGAGATTGGCGGGGATCGTCGGCGGCGCGTGCCTCGGCTCGATGGCCCTGGGCGCCGACGGCTGGCGCTTGTCGACCCGCGCGCCGGTGCTGGGCATCGCGGCGCTCGCCTACCACCTCGCCCGGCGCCACGCGGACGATCGCCGCTTCGGCATCGGCAGGTTCGGCGACCTGGCGCCTTCGCCAGCGCCCTGCTGATCGGCCCGATCGTCCTGCTGATCGGCGCCGAGAGCCTCGACCGGCTGCGGCACGCGGTGACGATCGACTTCGATCAGGCGATCCCGATCGCGGTCCTGGGGCTCGCCGCGAACCTCGCGAGCGTCCAGCCGCTGCACGACGACCACGGTCACCGCTCAGGACGAGGGTGCGGGTTGGACGCTCCGGGCCGCACCATCACGCGGCCCGCCGGCCGCTACTCGTCGGGGCGGACGGCCTGGCCGCCGCGGTCGATCGGCAGGCTCGGACCCTTCAGCTCGGAATCGCTCGGCAGGGCGCGCACGTCCCAGCCGCCGCCGAGTGCCCGGATCAGCGTGACCGCCGCGGTGAAGCGGCTCAGCCGCACCTGGAGGGCGTTGACCTCGTTGTTCACGAGCAGGTTCTGGGCGGTCACCACCGTGGTGAAGTTCTGGGTGCCGGCCCGGTACTCGTTGAGCGTGATCTCCACGGCCTTGCGCGACAGGTCCACCGCGGTGTCCTGGGCCCGCTGCTGCTGGCCGAGGATACGCACGGCCGCCATCTGGTTCTCGACCTCCGCGAAGGCGGCCAGCACCACCTGCCGGTAATTGGCCACCGCCGAGTCGTAGCCGGCCTCGGCCGAGCGCAGGGCCGCCGTGCGGGCGCCGCCGTCGAACAGCACCTCGCTGCCGGAGGCCGCCACCGACCAGACTTGGTTGGCCGCCGAGAGCAGGCCGTTGCGGGTCGCTCCCGAGATGCCGCCCTGGGCCGAGATCGTCACGGTGGGGAAGAAGGCCGCCACCGCGACGCCGATGCGCTCGCTCTGCGCCTGGACGAGGCGCTCGGCCTGGGCCACGTCGGGGCGCCGCTCCAGCAGGTCGCCGGGGATGCCCACCGGCACGCCCGGCGGGTTGCGCGGGATGCCGGCCACCGGGATCGACACCTCCGAGGGCGGGCGCCCGATCAGCGTGGCGATGGCGTTGACGTACTGCACCCGGGTCAGCCGCACCGCGATGGCCTGGGCCTCGATGGTCTGCACCTGGGTCTGCGCGGTGATTACGTCGGAGCGCGCCGCCACGCCGGCGGCGTACTGGTTCTCGGTGATCGCCAGGGTTCTCTTGAAGTTCTCGACATTCTCGTCGAGCACCTTCTGGAGGGAGTCGGCGTAGCGCACCGTCAGGTAATCGGCCGCCATCTCGGCCTGGATACTCAGCCGGGTCAGCGCGATCGTGGCGGCGTCGGACTGCGCCAGGGCCGCCTCGCTCTCGATGGTGCGGCGGGTGCCGCCGAACAGGTCGAGCTCCCAGCTTGCCTGGCCCAGCAGCGACACGTTGGTGCGCGTGGCGGTGCCGCTGCCGGTCCGGGTGATGCTCGGCGCGCCGATCACGGTCGGGTACAGGGCGGCCTGCGCGGAGGCGACGAGCGCCCGGGCCTGCCGGTAATTCGCCACGGCCTGCCGGAGGGACTGGTTGTCGACGTCGACGAGGCGGATCAGGCGGTCGAGAGCCGGATCCTTGAACACCCGCCACCAGTCGCCGCGCTCGACGGCGTCGCTCGGCCGGGCCTCGCGCCAGCCCTTCCTGCGCGCCGCGACGTAGGCCGGGCTGTCCTCCCGGACGCCGCCCTGCTTGTAGGCGAGCGGCGTCTCCACGGAGGGCCGGGTGTAGTCGGGCCCGACCACGCAGCCGGTCATGAGGGGGGCGGCGAGGAGCAGGGCGGCGAGGACGTGAAGCCGACGATCGGTCGCAAGCGCGCCGCCCGCCTCGAACCCCATCCGGAGGTGCCGAAGCGTGGCGGAGGCCTCGAAAGAGCCTCCCGGCAGGCCGCGCGATCCCCGCAGGCCTCCTTCGAGGCCGCGACGCAGCACCTCGGGACGAGGACGCGGATCGGACGGACCCTCGGGTACGCCCGGGCCCGCGGCTGTTTCACGTGAAACCTTAACCATCACTCTCCGGCCGGCAGCGCCGCTTCTCCGCCCCGCCCGGCGCGCCGACGCCGGTTGAGCACCCTGTGCCGGAGGCGATCGAGGGTGAGGTAGACGACGGGGGTGGTGTAGAGGGTCAGGATCTGGCTCACAATCAGCCCGCCGACGATGGCGATGCCCAGCGGGCGGCGCAGCTCCGCGCCCTCGCCGTTGGCGAGGATCAGCGGCACGGCACCCAGCATGGCGGCCAGCGTCGTCATCATGATCGGCCGGAAGCGCAGGAGACAGGCCTCCCGGATCGCGTCCACGGGATTCGCCGCCCGGGTCCGCTCGGCGTCGATCGCCACGTCGATCATCATGATCGCGTTCTTCTTCACAATGCCGATGAGCAGGAACACCGCGATCAGCGCGATGATGGTGAAGTCGGTGCCCGTCACCAGCAGGGCCAGCACCGCGCCGACGCCGGCCGACGGCAGGGTCGAGAGGATCGTCAGAGGGTGCACGAAGCTCTCGTAGAGGATCCCCAGCACCGCGTAGACCGCCAGGATCGCCGCCAGGATCAGCAGCGGCTGGCGCGACGCGGAGGCGACGTAGTTCTTGGCCGCGCCGGCATACTCGCCGTGGATCGTGGCGGGCAGCTGCAGGTAGGCCATGGCCCGGTCGATGGCGGCGGTCGCGTCCGACAGGCTCTTGCCCGGGGCGAGGTTGAACGAGATCGTGGTAGCCACGAACAGGCCCTGATGGCTCACCTGCACGGGGGCGCTGCCGGGCTCGATCCGCGCGAAGGCCGAGAGCGGCACCATCGTCTCCTTGGCGGCCGAGACCGGCGCGCTCGACGAGGCGCCGCCCTTGCTCGCCGCGATGGCGTTCGCGGAGGCGTTGCGGGCCGAGTCGGACGCGATGGCGGCGGCGTTCGAGGCGGTGTCGGCCGTGCTGGCGGAGGCGGCCGCCGCCGCGGCGGCGCCGGAGCCGCCGGAACTCCCGGAGCCGCCCACCGCTCCGGAGCCCGTGGCGACACCGGTCGCGGCGCTCGCCGACGACCCGCTGCCCGGGCTGCTGGTGCCGGTCGCCGCGTTCGTGTTGACGGTCCCGCCCGCCGCCACCGTGCCGGCGACCGCGTTGGTGGTGGCCGAGCCCGGCGCGTTGCCGCCCGAGGTCGAGACGTAGATCTGCTTGAGCGTCTCCGGCGTCTCCAGGTAGCGCGGCGCGATCTCCATCACGACGTGGTACTGGTTCAGCGGGTTGTAGATCGTCGAGACCTGGCGCTGCCCGAAGGCGTCGTAGAGGGTGTTGTCGATCTTGTTCGGCGTGATGCCGTAGCGGAACGCGGTCGCCCGGTCGATCACGACCCGGCTCTCCAGACCGCCCTCCTGCTGGTCCGAGGTCACGTCCGCGAAGGTCGGGTCCTTCTGCAGGGCCGCGACCAGCTTCGGGGCGGCGGCGAACAGCTCCTCGGCGGTGTCCCCCTGGAGGGTGTACTGGTACTGGGCGAAGCTCTGGCGGCCGCCCATCTGCAGGTCCTGGCGCGGGAAGACGTAGAGGCGCGCGCCCGCGACCTGCGCGAGCTTCGGCCGCAGCCGCGCCATCACGGCCGAGATCGGCGCCCGCTCGTTGAGCGGCTTCAGGCCGACGAAGACGTTGGCCGAGTTGGTGCCGCGGCCGCCCGTGAAGCCGACGACGCTCTCGACCGCCGGATCCGCCCCGACGATCGCGGTCGCCTGCGTGAGCTTCTTCTCCATCGACTGGAACGAGATGCGCTGGTCGGCCTGGATGCCGCCCATCATCTGCCCGGTATCCTGCTCGGGGAAGAAGCCCTTCGGGACGATGATGTAGAGGTAGACGTTGAGCCCGACCGTGGCGAGCAGGCTCAGCAGGACGAGGCGCGGATGGGCGAGCGCCACCTCCAGCGTCCGCGCGTAGGCGCCGAGCAGCCGGGCGAAGCCGCCCTCCAGGATCCGGATCAGCAGGTTCGGCCGGCGGCCGGCCGGCGGTTCGCCATTGGGACCATGCCCCTCGGCCCGGAGCAGCCGGGCACACATCATCGGCGTGGTCGTGAGCGAGAGCACCAAGGAAATCAGGATCGACAGCGACAGGGTCACCGAAAATTCCTGGAAGATGCGGCCGACGAGGCCGCCCATCAGCAGGATCGGCAGGAACACCGCGATGAGCGACAGGCTCATCGAGATCACCGTGAAGCCGACCTCCCGGGCGCCGATCAGCGCCGCCTGGAGCCGGGGCTTGCCCTCCTCGATGTGGCGCTGGACGTTCTCCAGCACCACGATGGCGTCGTCGACCACGAAGCCAGTGCCGATGATCAGCGCGGTGAGTGACAGGATGTTGAGCGAGTAGCCGAGCAGGTACATCGCCGAGAAGGTGCCGACGATCGAGATCGGCACGGCGACCGCCGGGATCAGCGTGGCCCGCCAGGAGCGCAGAAAGCCGTACACCACCAGGATCACGAGGCCGACCGCCACCAGCAGGGTCTCCTCGGTGGCCGAGAGCGAGGCGCGGATCGTGGCGCTGCGGTCGCCGGTGAGCTTGATGTCGATGCCGCCGGGCAGGGACGCGGTGATCTGCGGCAGGGCCTCCTTCACGGCCTTGATGGTCTCGACCACGTTGGCGCCGGGCTGCTTGTAGACGAACAGCAGCACGCCGGGCTTGCCGTTGACGATGCCGAGGTTGCGCTTGTCCTCGACCCCGTCGAGCACCTGCCCGACATCGGTGAGCTTCACCGCGGCGCCGTTGCGGTAGGCCACGATGATGTCGCGGTAATCGGCGGCCTTGCGGCCCTGGTCGTTGGCGTAGAGCTGGTAGCGGCGGTCGCCCGCGTCGATCTCGCCCTTGGGCGAGTTGGCGTTGGCCGAGGCGAGCGCGGCGCGGATGCCCTCGAGGCCGATGCCGTAGTTGAACAGGGCCGTGGGATCGAGCTCGACCCGCACGGCCGGCAGGGACGAGCCGCCGATATCGACGTTGCCGACGCCCGGCAGCTGCGACAGCTTCTGCTGCACCACGGTGGCGGCGGAATCGTAGACCTGGCCGCGGGTCAGGGTCTCCGAGGTCATGCCGAGGATGATGATCGGCGTGTCGGCGGGGTTGAACTTCCGGTAGGTCGGGTTCTGCCGGAGCGAGGCCGGCAGGTCGGCGCGGGCCGCGTTGATGGCGGCCTGGACGTCGCGGGCCGCGCCGTCGATGTCGCGGTTCAGGCCGAACAGCAGCACGATCCGGGTCGAGCCGAGGGAGTTCGTGGACGTCATCTCGTTGACGTCCGCGATGGCGCCGAGCCGCCGTTCGAGCGGCGCCGCCACCGTGGTGGCCATGGTGTCGGGCGAGGCGCCGGCCATCTGCGCCTGGACGAGGATGACCGGGAAGTCGATCTGCGGCAGCGGCGCCACCGGCAGCTTCAGGAAGGCGAACAGCCCGGCGAGCAGCACGCCGATGGTGAGCAGCGTGGTCGCCACCGGCCGCCGGATGAACGGCTCGGAGATGTTCACGGCAGCGCCTCGCCGCCCGCCAGATCCGGCCCCCGCCGCCCCGAGATCCGCCGCTCCAGCCGGTCGAACGCCAGGTAGATCACCGGCGTCGTGAACAGCGTCAGCACTTGGCTGACGATCAGGCCGCCCGCGATGCAGATGCCGAGCGGCTGGCGCAGCTCCGAGCCGACGCCGGTGCCCAGGATCAGCGGCACCGCGGCGAACAAAGCCGCCAGCGTCGTCATCAGGATCGGCCGGAAGCGTAAGAGGCAGGCCTGGAAGATCGCCTCGCGGGGCTCCAGCCCGTCCTCGCGCTCCGCCTGGAGCGCGAAGTCGATCATCATGATGGCGTTCTTCTTCACGATGCCGATCAGCAGCACGATGCCGATCACCGCGATGATGTCGAGCGACAGCCCGAACAGCATCAGGCCGAGCAGCGCCCCGATGCCCGCCGACGGCAGGGTCGAGAGGATCGTGATCGGGTGGATGAAGCTCTCGTAGAGCACGCCCAGCACGATGTAGACCGTGACGATCGCGGCGAGCACCAGGAACAGCTCGTTGCCGAGCGCCGACTGGAAGGCGAAGACCGAGCCCTGCGGCACCACCCGGAACGAGGGCGGCAGGCCGATCTCGGCCTTGACCCGGTCGATCGCCTCGACCGCCTGGCCGAGCGCCGCGCCGGGCGCGAGGTTGAACGACACGGTGGTGGCCGGGAACTGGCCGAGATGCGAGATCAGCAGCGGCGCCCGCCGCTCGCTGATCCGCGCCACGGCGGAGAGCGGCACCTGCCCGTTGGTCGCCGTGGACGAGGGCAGGTAGATCGCGTCGAGGCTGCGGAGCGTCGTGTGCAGCTTCGGGTCGGCTTCCAGGATCACCCGGTACTGGTTGGACTGGGTGAAGATCGTCGAGATGATCCGCTGCCCGAAGGCGTCGTAGAGGGCGTTGTCGATGGTCGCCGGGGTGATGCCGTAGCGGCCGGCGGTGGGCCGGTCGATGGTCACGTAGGCGGCGAGCCCCTGGCCCTGGTGGTCGCTCGCCACGTCGGTGACCACGGGCGACTTCGCCAGCGCCTCGGTGAAGCGCGGCACCCAGGTCTCGAAATCGTCGATGTTCGGGCTCTCGAGGATCACCTGGTACTGGGTCGCCGAGACCGCGGTGTCGATGGTCAGGTCCTGGACCGGCTGCATGTAGAGCCGCATGCCGGGCTGGTTCGCGGCGGCCGCCGAGATCCGCCGGATGATCGCGCTGGCCGTCGCGGTGCGCTCCTCCCGGGGCTTGAGGTTGATCAGCATCCGGCCGGAATTGAGCGTGACGTTCTGGCCGTCGACCCCGATGAACGAGGACAGGCTCGCCACGTCCGGGTCCTTGAGGACGATCTCGGCCATCCGCTGCTGGCGCTCGGCCATGGCGGCGTAGGAGACCGACTGGTCGGCCTGGGTGATGCCCTGGATCACGCCCGTGTCCTGCACGGGGAAGAAGCCCTTCGGGATCACCGCGAACAGGTAGATCGTGAGCCCGAGCGTGCCGAGCGCCACCAGCAGCGTCAGGCCCTGGTGGTTCAGGACGA
Organism: Methylobacterium sp. PvP105; assembly: GCF_017876975.1. Classification (NCBI taxonomy): domain Bacteria; kingdom Pseudomonadati; phylum Pseudomonadota; class Alphaproteobacteria; order Hyphomicrobiales; family Methylobacteriaceae; genus Methylobacterium; species Methylobacterium sp. PvP105. Next base: position 5,848,934 of record NZ_JAGIPA010000001.1, read on the forward strand.
CCCGCAGGGAGCGGCCGTAGGACTCGATCGTGCCGTCGACGGCGCGCCGGCCGAGGCGGGAGAGGACGCCCTCGCGGCGGCGGTGACCGGCTTCCGGGACGTGCTTCAGGAGCCGCGCGCACAGCATCGGCACCAGCGTCAGCGAGACCACCGCCGAGATGACGATCGTGGCCGCCAGCGTGATGGCGAATTCGTGGAACAGCCGCCCGACCACGTCGCCCATGAACAGGAGCGGGATCAGCACGGCGATCAGCGAGACGGTCAGCGAGATGATGGTGAAGCCGATCTCGCGGGAGCCCTTGAGGGCCGCCTCCAGGGGCGAGTCGCCGGCCTCCACGTGGCGGGCGATGTTCTCGATCACCACGATGGCGTCGTCGACCACGAAGCCGGTGGCGATGGTGAGCGCCATCAGCGACAGGTTGTCGAGGGAGAAGCCGTACAGGTCCATCACCGACAGGGCGCCGACCAGCGACAGGGGCACCGACAGGCTCGGGATCAGGGTCGCCGACAGGCTGCGCAGGAACAGGAAGATCACCAGCACCACGAGGGCGATGGCGAGGCCGAGCTCGAACTGCACGTCCTCCACGGAGGCGCGGATCGTGGTGGTCCGGTCGGTGAGCGGCGCCACCGCCACGGCGGCCGGCAGGCTCGCCTGGAGCTGGGGCAGCAGCGCCTTGATCTTGTCGACGGTCGCGATGACGTTGGCGCCCGGCTGGCGCTGGATGTTGAGGATCACCGCCGGCGTCGCGTCGGCCCAGGCGCCGAGCTTGGTGTTCTCCGGCCCCTCGACCACGTCGGCCACCTCCGAGAGCATCACCGGGGCGCCGTTGCGGTAGGCGATGATCGCCGCGTCGTAGGCCTTCGGGTCGCGGATCTGGTCGTTGGCATTGATCGCGTAGGACTGCTTCGGCCCGTCGATCGTGCCCTTCGGCGTGTTGACGTTGAGGTTGGTGATGGTGGTGCGCAGGTCGTCGATGTTGAGCCCGTAGGCGGCGAGCGCCCGCGCGTTGAACCGCACCCGCACGGCCGGGCGCTGGCCGCCCGAGATGCTCACGAGGCCGACGCCCGCCACCTGGCTGATCTTCTGGGCCAGCCGCGACTCGGCGAGGTCGCGCACCTGGGTGAGCGGCAGGGTCTTGGAGGTCAGCGCCAGCGTCAGCACCGGCGCGTCGGCCGGGTTGACCTTGGCGTAGATCGGCGGCGCCGGCAGGTCGGAGGGCAGGAGGTTGCCGGCGGCGTTGATCGCCGCCTGGACCTGCTGCTCGGCGATGTCGAGCGGCAGGTCCAGGCTGAACTGCAGGGTGATGACCGACGCCCCCGCGGAGGATTGCGAGGTCATCTGGTTGAGGTTGGCGAGCTGGCCGAACTGCCGCTCCAGCGGCGCCGTCACCGAGGAGGTCATCACCTCCGGGCTGGCGCCGGGATAGAAGGTCTGGACCTGGATCGTCGGGTAATCGACCGCCGGCAGCGCCGAGACCGGCAGGTTCAGGTACGACACGCCGCCGACGATCAGGATCGCCAGCATCAAGAGCGTCGTGGCGACCGGGCGGAGGATGAAGAGGCGGGACGGGTTCATGGACGCGCCGCCTTTTTCCCCTCTCCCCACGGGCGGGGAGAGGCCTGCAGGCACCTTGTCGTGCCTGCGGGAAGCGGAGGCGAAACCGCAGCGGCGGTGAGGGGGTGCCGCAGGATGAGGCTCTTACGGCCAAGCCCCCTCACCTTCGGCTGCCGCCTCGCTCCGGCGACGACGAGGTCGCCGGAGCCCTCTCCCCGCGTGCGGGGAGAGGGGGGGAAGCCGCACACGCGCGCGGCCAATCCCCTCACTGCGCCTGACGGCGCCGGTGCCGACGACCGCCCTCCGCTGTCCCCTGCGAATCCGCCGCCGCAGCCTCGGTCGGTGCACCGGGGCGGCCATCAGCCTTCTCGGCAGCCTTCCCGTCACCCGCAGCCGCCTGTGCGCCCTCGGTGATCCGCACCGGCGCGCCGTCCTTCAGCCGGTCGGTGCCGTCCGTGACGACCCGGTCGCCCGGCTTGAGGCCGGAGACCACCACGGTGGTGGTGCCGTCGGTCTCGCCGGTCTTGATCGGCCGGACCGTGACCTTGCTGTCCCCGTCCATCAGGTAGACGTAGGTGCCGGGCGTGCCCTGGAGCAGGCTGGAATTCGGCACCAGCGTCGCGCCCCGCACCGTGTCGACGGTCAGCTTGGCGTTGACGAACTGGTTCGGGAACAGCTCCTCGTCGGCGTTGTCGAACAGCGCGCGCAGCTTCACCGTGCCGGTGGTCGTGTCGATCTGGTTGTCGACCGTGTCGAGGCGGCCGGTGGCGATCTCGTGGGCGTCGCCGCGGTCGTAGGCCCGCACGGTGAGCTTCGCGCCCGCCCGCACCTGCCGCATCACCCGCGACACGTCGTCCTCCGGCAGGGTGAAGACCACCGAGATCGGGTGGAGCTGGGTCACCACCACGATCGCCGTGGAGGCGGCCGAGATGTAGTTGCCCTGGTCGACCTGGCGCAGGCCGACCCGGCCGTCCACGGGCGACGTGATGTGCGTGTAGGCGATGTTGAGCCTCTGCTGGTCGACGAGCGCCTGGTCGGCCGCGACCGTGCCCTCGTTCTGCTTCACCAGCGCGGCCTGCGTGTCGACGTTCTGCTTCGAGATCGAGTCCTGCCGGTTCAGCGTCTGATAGCGCTGCAGGTCGAGCTTCGAGTTCTGGAGCAGCGCCTGATCGCGGGCGAGCTGGCCCTGATACTGGGCGAGCAGCGCCTCGTAGGGGCGGGCATCGATCCGGGCGAGCTCGTCGCCCGCCTTCACGGTCTGGCCCTCCCGGAACTGCACCTGCGTGAGGTAGCCGCTGATCTGCGACTTCACCGTCACGGTGGCGAGCGGCGTCACGGTGCCGAGGCCCTGCAGCACCACCGGCATGTCGCCGGTCGTGACGCTGGCGATACCCACCGCCTGCGGCATGTCGGAGCCGCCGTGCCGGCCGCCGCGGCCGCCGGTCCGGTGCGCCGTCGCGGGCTCGGCACCCCTGTCGGTGCGGGCCTCGTACCAGCGGTGCCCGATCGCCCCGGCGCCGGCGAGCAGCACCAGGATCACGAGCCAGCGGATCGGCCGGAAGCGCCGCGTCCGGACCTCGCGCGCGGGCGCCTCGCCGGGCTGGTAGGCGCGGGCCGTGTCGGTCCGGATCGGTGAACTCTCGTTCATGCCTGACTAGAGCACAGGACGGTCGTCAGCGCGACCGGCGGCACCCTATCCCTCGCTGTCCAAGCCCCCATGCCGCCTCCGGAACGCCGCGTCCCGGAAGCTCGTCCTGAAGCCGCCCGATCCCGCGGGACCCGGCGGCTCCGATCCCGTGTGCGGGAGCGTAAGCCCATAAAGCTGTCCGGGTCCCGAACGGCTCCTTACCGCGGCGACATGGTCGCCCGCGGCCGCGCTGCGCGCGCACCTCGCGGTACGCTCCACCGGTGCCCGGCCAATGCGCCGTCACTAGGGCGGCGACGTTTCACTCGTGTTGCTGGGTTCCGCCGGACGCGTCCGGTGCAGCATAAGCGCGCAGCACCGCCCGGAACGCGGGATCGACCGGGGTGACGGCCACGGCGCGGCGCAGGCCTAGCCCGAGACCGCCGATCAGCAGCGCCAGGACCAGGCAGCCGAGGAGCGCGCGTGAGGAGGGCGGCATCGTCGTCTCCGGGGGCCGGCGAGCGGTGCGGCCGCCGCCGCACATGCCGAAAGGGCCACCGACCCGCAAGTCGATGGCCCTTCTGGGGACCGGAGCGGCACCCCGCTGACGGGGCGAGGGGGCGAAGCCCCGTCGGCGAGTGCGCCGCTCCGGCCGTGACCCGAACCTACGAGACGGCTGATGAATGTCAATATTCGTCAGCCGTCGGTCGCGCTTCGGCGACCGGGTCTGTGCGAAGGCGCACATTCCGCGACGCGCGACGGCCCTGCGCGGCCATGCTAAGGGCCGGCGATGCCGAGACCCGCCATGCCGACCTCCCCGATCCCCGGCGCCGCATGACGCCCGCCTTCATCAACCCCGTCTTCGACGCGCTGCCCACGACCGTGTTCGAGACCATGTCGCGGCTCGCGCGGGTCCACGGCGCGATCAATCTCGGCCAGGGTTTCCCGGACGATCCCGGGCCGGCGGACGTCCGAGAGCGGGGCGCGCGGGCGCTCCTGGACGGCTGGAACCAGTACCCGCCGATGATGGGCCTGCCGGCCCTGCGCGAGGCGGTCGCCGCGCACTACGCGCGGCACCAGGGGCTCGACCTCGACCCGGAGACCGAGGTGATGGTCACCTCCGGGGCGACCGAGGCCCTGGCCGGCGCGCTCCTGGCGCTGATCGAGCCCGGCGACGAGGTCGTGCTGTTCGCGCCCATGTACGATGCCTACCTGCCCCTGGTCCGGCGGGCGGGCGGCGTTCCGCGGATCGTGCCGCTGCGGCCCCCGGCCTTCCGCCTCGACGAGGCCGCGCTGGCGCAGGCCTTTGGGGCGCGGACCCGGGTCGTGGTGCTGAACAATCCCCTCAACCCGAGCGCCACGCTGTTCGCGCCGGAGGACCTCGACCTGCTCGCCCGCTACTGCCAGCGCTTCGACGTGACCGCCCTCTGCGACGAGGTCTGGGAGCACGTGGTGTTCGACGGCGCGCGCCACAGGCCGCTGATGGCGCTGCCCAGGATGCGGGAGCGGACCGTCAAGATCGGCTCGGCCGGCAAGATCTTCTCGCTCACCGGCTGGAAGGTCGGCTTCGTGATGGCCGAGGCCCGGCTGATGCGCGGGCTCGCCAAGGCGCACCAGTTCCTGACCTTCACCACGCCCCCGAACCTCCAGGAGGCGGTGGCCTACGGGCTGGGCAAGCCGGCCCCGTGGTTCGAGGCGATGCGGGCCGGCTACGCCCGGTCCCGCGACCGGCTCGCGGACGGCCTGCGCGGGCTCGGCTTCACCGTGCTGCCGGCCCAGGCCACGTGGTTCCTCAACGTCGACGTCGCCGCGCTGGGCCACACCGACGACGTGGCCTTCTGCGAGGCCCTCGTCACCCGTCACGGCGTCGCGGCGATCCCCGTGAGCGCCTTCTACCCGGACGCCTCCGTGCGCGGCCTCGTCCGGCTCTGCTTCGCCAAGGACGACGCCACCCTGGATGCGGCGCTCGACCGCATGCGCGGGCTCCCCGGGGCGGCGGCGTGAGAGGCGCCATGGGAGGCGCCATGGGAGACGCCACGACGGGCGGCGCGCGCCGAGCGGGCGCCGTCCTTGCGGGGATCCGGACGGGGGGCCACATCGTTGGGGACGATGGCTTCCCGACGGATCCCGACCATGGACTTCACCCAGGCTGCCCAGTCCGGGCGTTTCGCCCGTGCCGAGACCTTCCCCGGAGGCGGGACCGGCGCCGGAACCCGGCCCCCCTTCCTGTCGGCGGATCTCGGCCGGGAGGCGAGCCTCGCCCGCCTGGAGACGCTGGCCCACCTGATGGACACGGCCTTCGTCATCCCGGGCATCAACCGTCGGGTCGGGTTCGACGCGCTGATCGGCCTCGTGCCGGTGATCGGCGACCTGGCCGGCATGGTGATCTCGTCCTTCATCGTCTACGAGGCGAAGCGCCTCGGGGCGCCACGCTGGCTGCTGGCCCGGATGGGGCTGAACGTGGCCTTCGACGGGCTGATCGGCGCGGTGCCGGTGGCGGGCGACCTGTTCGACGCCGCCTTCAAGGCCAACCGCCGCAACGTCCGGCTGCTGCGCCGCTGGCTGGAGCGCAGCGGCAACCTGCGTCCCACCGAGATCGACGGCACCGCGATCCGGCTCGACGGCTGAGCGTCCCCGGTCCCCGTCCCGCGGCCGGCCGGTCGCGGGGCCGCCCGGATCACGGGGCGGCGGGCGCGCGCGCGGCGCGGCGCGGGAGGCAGCACGGATGAACGAGGTCACGCGTCCCGGCGACAGCGAGGTCGTGCCCGCGCCGATGCCCGGCGCCCAGCCGCTGGTCCTGCGGCCGGACGAGGGGGCGCCGCCCCCGGTCCCGCCCGAGGCCGCCGGCCGGCGCGCCCGGCTCTCGCCGCTCAACCGGCGGCGCCTCGACAATTTCCGCCGCAACCGGCTCGGCTACGGATCGTTCGTGATCTTCACGATCCTGTTCGTGCTCAGCCTGTTCGCGGAGTTCATCGCCAACGACCGCCCGATCGTGATGTCCTACAAGGGCGAGTGGCTGGTCCCGGTCCTGGTCGACTACCCGGAGGAGAAGTTCGGCGGCTTCCTCGCCACGACCGACTACCGCTCCCCCGAGATTCGCCGGGAGATCGCGGCGAACGGCTGGGCGCTGTGGCCGCCGATCCCGTTCTCGTACGACACGATCAACGAGGACCTGCCGACGCCGTCGCCGTCGCCGCCCACCTGGATGCTCACGGACGCGCAGTGCAAGCCGGTCGCCGAGAAGCTCGGCGGCAGCACCTGCGCGGACATTCCCTGGCACTGGCTCGGCACCGACAACACCACGCGGGACGTGCTCGCGCGGGTGATCTACGGCTTCCGCATCTCGGTCCTGTTCGGGCTGATCCTGGCGGCGGTCTCGTCGGTGATCGGCGTCGTCGCGGGCGCCGTGCAGGGCTATTTCGGCGGCTGGGTCGATCTCGCCTTCCAGCGCTTCATCGAGGTCTGGGGCGGCATCCCGACCCTCTACCTGATCATCATCATCTCGGCCTTCATCGCCCCGGGCTTCTTCGTCCTGCTCGGGATCATGCTGCTGTTCTCCTGGGTCGCGCTGGTGAGCGTGGTGCGGGCCGAGTTCCTGCGGGCGCGGAACTTCGAGTATGTCCGCGCCGCCCGGGCGCTGGGCCTGTCGAACATCCGCATCATGACGGTCCATCTGCTGCCGAATGCCATGGTGGCGACGCTGACCTTCCTGCCGTTCATCCTGAACGGCTCGATCACCACCCTGACCTCGCTCGACTTCCTCGGCTTCGGACTGCCGCCGGGCTCGCCGTCCCTCGGAGAGCTTCTCGCGCAGGGCAAGGACAATCTGACCGCGCCCTGGCTCGGATTGACCGGATTCCTGGTCATCGCCGTGATGTTGAGCCTGCTCGTCTTCGCCGGCGAGGCGGTGCGGGACGCCTTCGACCCGCGCAAGACTTTCGCCTGAGGCCGCGACCGGGTGGCGAAAATGACGCAGGGCCCCACCCGGCCTTCGCACAACTGTACGAAGATTGCGCATTGTCCCGGCACGGCCGGACGGCAACCGTATACGATCGTCTAGAGACGGGCCCCGACCTGGGCGTAAAGGTCTCTGCCGGCTGCGAAAACCCGCTTCGAGGAAGCGACTAGAATTCGCCGGGCGGACACCGATAAAGCCTCTCAGAAGTGTCCCTTAAGTGCCGCCAATGCAACCATACCCTGTAAGCCTCGCCGCGCGATGCAGAGTTAGACTTCGGTCTCATCACAGATAATTGTATGGCGCGGCTTGCATTTTTCGGACGCTGACTTAACTCGCGAACAGTGGGGATCCCATCAGGCATTTGTGCCGAGGAATGAGAGAATGTCAGAAGCTGCGCCGACATCGCAATTGGACTTCATCGAGCGGACCGTGGACGTCGTCGCGGCCTACGTTTCCAACAACTCGCTGCCCTCGGCCGAATTGCCGGCCCTGATCGCGAGCATCCACGAGGCGCTGAACACGATCGGGGCCGGCCCCGCCGCTCCGGCGACCGAGAGCGTCGAGCGGCCGACCCCCGCCCAGATCCGCAAGTCGATCCGCCCCGACGGACTGGTCAGCTTCATCGACGGCAAGTCGTACAAGACGCTGAAGCGCCACCTGACCAAGCACGGTCTCGATCCGCAGACCTACCGCGAGCGCTACGGCCTGCCGGCCGATTACCCGACCACTTCGGCGAACTACTCGGCGCAGCGCTCGGCGCTCGCCAAGAGCCTCGGCCTCGGCCAGCCGGGCCGGTCCCCGTCCAGCGACAAGCCCGCCGCCCCCGCCGAGGAGGCGCCCGCCGCCCCCGCGTCCGGCCGCCGCAAGGCCGCGACCGCCGCGACCAAGGCCCGGGCGAGCCGCAAGGTCGAAGCCGCCTGAGCGCGGCCGCGAGGGCCGGACGGGGGCGGATGCGCGGTCGGAGACGGCCGCGCCCGCACCGCTCCGGACGCCTCGGCCGTACGTCCTGGCCGTGCGTCCTGGCCTGCACCTCGGCCGGACCCCGCCGCGCGGTCCGGCTCATCCACGCCGCGCGGCCCGGTTCAGGCCGCGAGGCGCCCGTCCAGCGGGAACACCTTGGCGGGGTTCAGCATCCAGTCCGGATCGAACACCGCCTTGACCCGCATCTGCTGCTCGAGATCGACCTGGTCGTACTGGAAGCGCATCAGCTCGCGCTTCTCGATGCCGACCCCGTGCTCGCCGGTCAGGCAGCCGCCGACCTCGACGCAGAGCTTCAGGATCTCGTCGCCCGCGGCCTCGGCCTTCTGCAGCTCGCCGGGCCGGTTGATGTCGAACAGGATCAGCGGGTGCAGGTTGCCGTCGCCCGCGTGGAACACGTTGGCGACCCGTAGGCCCTTCTCGGCGCAGATCGCCCCGATCCGCTCCAGCACCGGCCCGAGCTGGCCGGTGGGGATCGTGCCGTCCATGCAGATGTAGTCGGAGATCCGGCCGGTGGCCCCGAAGGCCGACTTGCGCCCCTTCCAGATCGCGGCCGACTCCGCCTCCGAGCGCGAGACGCGCAGGCTGGTCGGGCGGAAATCCTGGGCGATCGTCTCGATCCGCGCCAGCATGGCGTCGCACTCGGCGTCCGAGCCCTCGACCTCGATGATCAGCATCGCCTCGGCGTCGCGGGGATAGCCGGCCTGGGCGAAGTCCTCGGTGATGAGGATCGCCTCGCGGTCCATGTACTCGATCGCCACCGGGATGATCCCGGCCGCGATGATCGCCGCGACGCAGTCGCCCGCGTCCTCGACCCTCGAGAAGCCGACCAGCACCGGGCGCGCGCCTTCCGCCGCGCGCAGGATCCGCACGGTCGCCTCGGTGACGATGCCGAGCTGCCCCTCCGAGCCGCAGACGAGGCCGAGCAGGTCGTAGCCGCCGCTGTCGAGGTGCTGGCCGCCGATCTCCAGGACGGTGCCGTCGTTGAGCACCAGGGTGACGCCGAGGAGGTTGTTGGTGGTCACGCCGTATTTCAGGCAGTGCGCGCCGCCGGAATTCATCGCGATGTTGCCGGCGATCGTGCAGGCGAGCTGGCTCGACGGGTCGGGGGCGTAGAAGAAGCCCTCGTGGCTGACCGCCCCGGAGATGGCGAGGTTGGTGATGCCGCTCTGCACCCGGGCGGTGCGGTTGGCGAAGTCCATGTCGAGGACCTTGGTCATCTTGCCGACGCCCAGGATGATCGCGTCGGCCTGCGCGATGGCGCCGCCCGCGAGCGACGTGCCGGCGCCCCGGGGCACGACCCGCACGCCGTTGGCGTGGCAATAGGCCATCACGGCGGAGACCTCCGCGGTGGTGGAGGGCAGGACCACGGCCAGCGGCATCTGCCGGTACGCGGTCAGCCCGTCGGTCTCGAAGGCCCGGCGCTCGTCCTCGCTCACCACCAGCGCCTCCGGCGCCACCAGGGGCGCGAGGCCGGCCAGGATCGCCTCGCGGCGGGCGAGGATCGCGGGATCGGGATCGGGGAAGCGGATGGTCATAGGGCTCGTGCCCTCCTGGGGCCCGCGGCGCGGGACGGTGTGCGGGCAGCATGGACCTCGGCGGCCGCGCCTTCAACCAGAGTGCGGCGCTGCGTCGTCCCCGCGTCACATTTCAACCACGACGGCTGCCTAGCGTCGCCGGAGACGCCTCGCTGCGCCGCTCCCCGATACCGGCCCCCGCTGCCGGATCCGGACGACGGGTCAAGAACGGAACCGATGAACGCTCCCGCCTCCAGCGCCCTGCGCGACGACCGCTACGACGCGCCGTCGGCGCATCTCGCCACCACCCGCGACCTCGGGATCCGCAGCCTCCAGCTCGGCATCGCGGCCTTGCAGGAGGCGAGCGTGGCCTTCCAGGGCCGGCTCGGCGCGGCCTTCGAGGAGGCGGTGCAGACGATCCTGCAGAGCAAGGGCCGCGTCATCGTGAGCGGCATCGGCAAGAGCGGCCATGTCGGCCGCAAGATCGCCGCGACGCTGGCCTCCACCGGCACCCACGCCTTCTTCGTCCACCCGACCGAGGCGAGCCACGGCGACCTCGGGATGATCGCCCGGGACGACGTCATCATCGCGCTGTCGTGGTCGGGGGAGACCGCGGAACTGTCCGACCTCGTCGGCTTCAGCCGCCGGTTCTCGATCCCCCTGGTGGCGATCACCCGCAACGGCGAGAGCACCCTCGGCAAGGCCGCCGACGTGCTGCTGGAGCTGCCCCGCGTGCGGGAATCCTGCCCCCACGACCTCGCGCCGACCTCCTCCAGCCTGATCCAGCTGGCGCTGGGCGACGCCCTGGCGGTGGCGCTGCTGGAGCGGCGCGGCTTCACCTCGGCGCGCTTCCACACCCTGCATCCGGGCGGCACCCTCGCGGCCCGCCTCAGGACCGTGCAGCAGGTGATGCACGGCCCCCAGGACATGCCGCTGGTCCACGAGACCGCGCTCATGTCCGAGGTGCTGATCGAGATCGCGGCGCGGCGCTACGGCTGCGTCGGCGTCACGGACGCGGCCGGCCGCCTCGTCGGCATCGTCACGGACGGCGACCTGCGCCGCCACATGGGTCCGGCGCTCCTCGACACGCCGGTCTCGACGGTCATGACCCGGGACCCGGTGACGGTGGAGCCCCACAAGCTCGCCCAGGCCGCGCTGGAGCTGATGAACCGCCGGCTGATCACGGCGGTCTTCGCCGTCACGGACGGACGGCCCGTGGGCATCGTGCACGTCCACGACCTGCTCCGCGTCGGCATCGTCTGAGGCCGTCCGGAACCGGCAGGCCCGACCCTCGCCCTTGGCGGTCCCGGACGCGCCGGGACGGGGATGGAGGGTCGGACGAGCGGGCGCCGGTCACAGCCGCGCCAGCAGCTCCGCCTTCTTGGTCGCGAATTCCGCCTCGGTGAGCACGCCGCGCGCGTGCAGGTCGGCCAGCCGCTCGATGGTCGCGAGAACGTTGTCCGCGGATGACCGGTCCGGCGCGGCCGAAGGGGCGGGCGACGGGGTAGGCGAAGAGATAGGCGACGCGGCGCTCGCCGGGATCCCGGCCGGGTCCGCTTGGCGCGGCGCGGCGACCTCCGCCTCGATCCGGCGCAGGCGGTCGAGGGCGACGGCCCCGGCCGGTCCCGTGAAGCCGAGGCTGCCGTTCGCCTGAGAGACGCCGGTGATGCGGTGCTCGCCGGTGTCGTAGAGCGCGATCCCGGACCCCGCGTCGACGGCGAGCCGCCGTCTGTCGGGGAAATAGGCGTAGCGCAGCCCGTTCTGCGCGCCGGTGCTCGCCGGATCCCCGAGGCCGGCCGGCCACCACTCGCCGCCGCCCCGGCGCGCCGCGGGCGCGGCCTCCGAGAAGCCGCCCGCCGGGAGCGCCCCGGCCAATTCGGTGCAGAGCGCGTCGACCCGCGCCTTCAGCGCGTCGTCGAACATCCGGCCGACCATCACCATCCCGCCGGAAAACCACTGCCCCATCCCGCCGAGATCGGGATGGTCGAACTGCGCCATCGTGCCGTGGCCGCGCTCCAGGGCCCGGATCAGGTGGCGCACCGCGTCCAGGCCGACCCCGTGGCGGTCGGCGACGGCCTGCAGCCCGGAGACGGAGTCGAACGGCCCGTCGTCCCGGAAGGGATCGGACGCGGCGGTGTCGGACGGATCCATGAGCCAGCTCCCGAAGCGTCGGAGGGTGGACAGGAGGCGCGCGGCGCCGGCCCCCGGCCCGGGCCCGAGGGCGGGCGCCCCCGGGCCTGCGACGGCGTCGCGATGCGGAGCCAATCGCCGGTCGTGCAAGCGGGTTCCGGCCGTCTCAGCCGGCGGCCGGCGGGAACGGTCCCGCGATGGTGAAGTCGGTGATCGGCCGGCGGCCGTTCGGGGTCTCGCGGGGCCGCTGCTCCTCGGTGAGGTCCGCCTCCGGGATCTTGCGGCCGACCGCGAAGGCGGCCTCGATCCGGTGGTTCTCGGGCAGGCGCAGCACCGCGGGGGCGCGGACATGGTCGAACCCGACCATGCCGTGGGCGTGCCAGCCCTGGTGGATCGCCTGGAGCTGGAAGGCCAGCGAGGCGGTGCCGGCGTCGAAGGAGTGGCTGTAGGAGGGCTTGAGCTCGTCGCCGACCTTCATGAGCCCGTTCGAGACCAGGAACAGGATCGCGCCGGTGCCGGACACCCATTTCTGATTGCCCGGCACCAGGAGGTCGAAGAACGTGTCCCAGTGGGCGTCGCCCCGGAGCGCGTAGAGGAAGCGCCAGGGCTGCGAGTTGTAGGCGGAGGGCGACCAGCGCGCCGCCTCGATCATCCGCATCAGCTCGGATTCGGGCACGGCCTCGCCCGTGAAGGCGCGGGGCGAGTGCCGCTTCACGAAGACCGGATCGATGTCGTGGTCGGCGCGGCGGGGCGGGGGCAGGCTCAAGGGACTCGTCTCCGGAAGGGCGCGGGCGCCCGGGCGCCCGAGACTGCCCGAAACGCCAGGCCGGAGGCAAACCCCACGCCACGCTAGGCCCTGTCAGGCCACGCTGCGCTCGATCTCCTCCTCGTCGCAGATCACGCCGGCATTGCCCTCGAACTCCGCGGCGAGGTCCACCGGTGCGTGGGTCGGGGCGGGGGACACCCGGTCGCGCGCGAAGGTCGCCAGGAACAGGCGCATCACGTGGCGCACGCCAGCGTCGTTGATGGTGCGCTGGTCCTCGTTGTAGTAGCGCCCGGCATTCACGTTGCTCGTGACGATGTCGTAGGCGGGGAAGTAGACCGCCCGCGGGTCGCCCCGGCCGACCACCTCGCCGGCCGCCACCCGCAGCACCGACTTGGAGTAGCTGTTCGACTCCATCACGTGCCGGTCCATGTAGGTGGCGATCATCGGCACCGGCGAGACCGTGAAGATCACCCGCGCCTTCGGGTTCACGCTCCAGAGCCGGTCGAGGAAGCCGTTGAGGTCGCCCAGAACCTCGGCCGCGCCGGCGTTGACGCACTCGTAGAGGTCCGGATCGAAGGTGCCGCCCGCGACCCCGGGGGCGAGCGGCAGCGCCGCGCCGTCGGCCCGCCAGCGCCAGCCTTCCGTGAGGCCGAGGGTCAGCACGAACACGTCCAGCGTCTCGAACAGGCGGCGCACCTCGGCGAGGTGCGCGTCGCGCGCCGCGACCACCTCGGCCTCGCTGGCGAAGCCCGCCGGCTCGACCGTGGGGCGGAACGGGTCGACGTAGCGGCCGTCGTCGCGCAGCCACGCCTTCAGCTCCGGCTCGAACTTGCCGTAGGCCCGGTCGAACAGCTGCACGAACTGGCGCGTGTAGTAGAGGTTGCCGTAGCGCGCCGAGAACGTGCCGAACTGGCGGGCATTGGCCTCCTCGGCGCTCATGCCGGGGGTCGGCGGCTCGGTCAGGTAGTAGTTGAACCCGGCGCCGCGCACCGCCTCGGCCACCCGCTGCGCGAAGCAGGAGCCGCCGGTGGCGACCTTGTCGGTCGGCCCGATCACGAACGTGTCCTTCGGGTGCGGATTGACCGCGAAGGGCGGCACGTTGGTGACGACCTTGCGCCAGAATCGCTCGGCCGGTAGACCCGTATACGGATTCAACGCCATCTTCGAACCCTCTTCTTCACGACGGCGACAGGCCCTCGGGGGCGCTGTTCCGTCCGCTGACACCGGCACGCGACGTGGCCCTGAACGACCTGCCCCGGCGCGCCCGCAGCGCGTTCACCCGCTCGACACCCAGTTGGGCCCCCACCTGGGCGACACCATGGCGGAACCGCGCCCGCGCCGCCACGACCCGCGACGGGCCGAGCATCGCGGTGCTGGGCAATTGCCAGGCGCGGGGCATCGCCCGGGCCATGCGCCTGCTCGCGCCGAAGAGCCCGGTCCGCTACCTGCCCATGGGCTCGCTGAAGCGCGACCACGGCCACGTCGACGGCCTGATCCGGACCCTGCGCGCCCACGACCACGTCTTCTCGCAGGCCTTCCCGGCCGGGCTGATCCCGGGCGGCGACGCCGCCACTGTGCGGGCGGCCGACCCGCGGCTCAAGCTGTTCCCGTCGATCGTGTTCTCGGCCTTCCACCCGGACATGGTCTATGTCGGGCAGGCCTCGGACCTCGCCGCCCTGAAGCTGACGCCGTCGCCGCTCGGCCAGTACCACTCGGCGATCGTCCTCACCGCCCACCGGCTCGGCCTCGACGCCGGCCGCACCGCGACCCTGTTCCGCGAGGACGTGTTCGCCCGCCTGGGCTACCTCGACCACTGGGACCCGGCCGTGCGCGAGCTCGTCGGCGCGGCCGACGCCCTGGGTTTCGGGCTGGAGCGCGAGGTGACCCGCTGGGCGCGCCGCGGCGCCTTCATGCACCTGATGAACCATCCCAAGGTCCACGTCCTCGGCGACATCGCCCGACGGCTGCTGCGGGAGAACGGGCTCACGCCCGAGCCCGTGGAGATCGAGGATTACCTCGGCGACGAGCTGGCCCAGGACGTGGTCTGGCCGATCTACCCGCCCATCGCCGAGCATTTCGGCCTGACCGGCTCGTACCTGTTCAAGACCAAGCCGCGGGGCGACGACTTCCCGGTGCTCTACGACCTCACGGGTTTCATCGCGGCGAGCTTCGCCCTCTACGACGCGATGCCCCCCGGGGATCTCGCCTGCCCGCGGGTCGAGGCGTGGCTCGCCGCGCCGGAGATCGTCGCGCTGTTCCGGGGCGGCTGAGGCCGCCCCCCCGGAGCCGAGGTGTCCAGCCGGGGCGTCCAGCCGGCCGAGCGCGCGCCGCCCGGGGTCGCTTCGCCGCGCGCGCGACGACGGTCCGGGTCGGAAGGATCCGTGACTCAGCCCGCCGCGCAGAGCCGGCTGTCGGCGCCGGCCTCGCCGAGGCCCTCGACCATCATCCGGACCAGGCGGTTGACCTCCTGCATCTGGAAGGGCTTGCGCAGGAACAGGCTGCCCGGCACGCCGCTGCGGCCGTGCGTGTCCGTCGAGGTGTAGACCACCGGCCGGTCCGGATGGATCGCCCGGAAGGCGTGGGCCACCGTCCAGCCGTCGATCAGCCCGGGCAGGTGGATGTCGGTGAACAGCCAGTCGATCGCGCCGCCCCGCTCGCGCAGGACGGTCAGCGCGGCCTCGCCCGTGGAGGCCTCGATCACCCGGATGCCGTGCGTCTCGCACAGGCTCGCGACGATCTCGAGGAGCAGGTAGCTGTCCTCGACGATGAGGACGCTCTGGGCGGGGCGCATGCGGGAGGTCCGGTGTTCGGCCCGCCGATAAGGGAGCGATAGGGTTGAGGATCTCTTAAAGCTCGGCGCGGACCCGTCACCGGGCGGAGGCCCGGCGCCTGTTGCAGCGCCGCAACCGGGGCGGCCGAAATGCCGCGTCGCGGCCCGCCGCCCCGCCGCCGCCGCATTCCGGGCGCGTCCCGGGTGTGTCAGCGCACGCCGTCGACCGGTGCGGACCGTCACCACGTCCCCGCGCCGCGCGGCGGAACCGTCGCTTAACCAACCCCGCCTACCAACGGCGCCAGGAATACGCGGACCCGCCTCGAAGACCAGCAGCCGGCCTTCGGCACCGCTCGAGGAGTTTTTCAGACCATGCCCCAGCGTTTCCGCGCCGCCGCCCTCGGCCTCGCGCTCGTCGCCGCCCTCGGCCTGGGCGCCTGCAGCAACGACAAGGACCTCGCCGACGCCTCCGCCTTCGGGGCGGGTGCCGCGACCCCCGGCAGCGCCCAGGACTTCGTCGTCAATATCGGCGACCGGGTCTTCTTCGAGTCGGATTCCACCGACCTGACGCCCACCGCGACCGCGACCCTCGACAAGCAGGCCGCGTGGCTGCAGCGCTACCCGCGCTACACCTTCATCATCGAGGGCCACGCCGACGAGCGCGGCACCCGCGAGTACAACTTCTCCCTCGGCGCCCGCCGGGCCCAGGCGGTGAACGACTACCTCGCCACCCGCGGCATCGCGGCGAGCCGGATGCGGACCGTGTCGTACGGCAAGGAGCGGCCGGTGGCGGTGTGCAACGACATCTCCTGCTGGTCGCAGAACCGCCGCGCGGTGATCGTCCTCGACCGCGGCGCCGGCGCGTAAGCCGCCGCGCGGCCGCGCTCCGGCGGCGGCTCTCGGGCCGCCGCCTCCGATCGATGCTCTCGATCACACCTTCGGCCGCGCCGCAGTTTTGCCGCGGTGCGGCGCATCTGTTAGGGCCTCGCGCCGACACCGGACCGCAGCCGAACCATGCCCGCCCGCCTTCGCACCCGCCTCGCCCTCGCCACCGCCCTCGGTGCCGCGCTCCTCGGCCACCCGGCCGCCGCGCAGGACGCTTCGGAACTGGTGGTGCGCCTCGGCCGCATCGAGAACCAGTCCCGGATGATGGCGGGACAGATCGAGACCCTCCAGTACGAGAACCGCCAGCTCAAGGAGCAGCTGCGCAAGTTCCAGGAGGACGTCGAGTACCGCCTGAACGAGGGCAAGGGCGGCAAGCCCTCGGCCGCCCCCGCGCCGTCGGGCCCCGTCAACGGCGGCAACCCGGGCGCCGGCCGCCCCGGCAAGCGCGGCGACGCCTTCGACCCGTCGCAGGCCCCCGGCGCCCCCGGCGCCCCGATGCAGCTCGGCAGCACGCAGCCCTCCGCGCCGCTGCCCCGCCGCGAGGCCGAGGAGGCCGCCGAGGCGGCGCCGCGGCCGCAGCGCCTGCCGCAGGGCGCGATCGGCGAGCCGAACGAGGAGGACGCGGAGGCCGGGACCTCCGGCTACGACGAGCCGGTGGACCTGCGGCCGCCGGCCCGGACCGGGGCGATCCCGGCGCGGCCCTCCGAGAGCGTGGCGGCGACCCGGACGGGCGATCCGGCCGCCGATTACGACGCCGCGGTCGAGCTGTACCGCGCCAAGCAGTACGAGCAGGCCGAGATGGGCCTGCGCCAGTTCATCCAGTCCCATCCCCGCGACAACCGCGTCGCCGGCGCGACCTACTGGCTCGGCGAGAGCTACCTCGCCCGCGGCCGCAACCGCGAGGCCGCCGAGCAGTTCCTGAAGGTCTCGACCGACTACGCCCGTTCCTCCCAGGCCCCCGACGCCATGCTGAAGCTCGGCGTCACGCTCAACGCGCTCGGCGCCCGCGAGCAGGCCTGCGCGACCCTGGCCGAGCTGGACCGGAAGTTCCCGAATGCCGGCAGCGGCGTCCGCCAGGGCGTCGCCCGCGAGCAGAAGCGCGCCCGCTGCGGCGCCTGAACGCCTCGGGCGATCTGAGCGACGCGGGCGACCCGGTCCTCGGCGCCCTCCGCCCCTGGCTCGACCCGGCCGCGCGCGGCGGGCGGGGCGTGCTCCTCGCCGTCTCGGGCGGTCCCGACTCGAGCGCCCTGATGCACGCCGCCGCGCGCCTGCGCGACGCGACCGGCGCGTCCCTGCGGGTCGCCACCGTGGATCACGGCCTGCGGCCGGAATCGGGCGCGGAGGCCGAGGCCGTCGGCCGCGCCGCCCGGGCGCTGGGCCTGCCCCACGCGATCCTGACCTGGGCGGGCGCGAAGCCCGGCACCGGCCTGCAGGACGCGGCCCGCAGGGCCCGCTACGCCCTGCTCGCCGCCCATGCCGAGGCGGTCGGCGCCGGTCTCGTGCTGACGGGCCACACGCGGGACGACCAGGCCGAGACGGTGCTGATCCGGCTCGCGGCCGGCAGCGGCCCCGCGGGGCTCGCCGGCATGCGCGCCGAGCGCGACCTCGGCCCCGGCCTCGCCCTCGGGCGCCCGTTCCTGCACCTGCCGAAGGCGAGCCTGGTGGCGTGGTGCGCGGCGCGCGGCATCGCCTACGCGCGCGACCCCGCCAACGGCGATCCGCGCTTCGCCCGCGGCCGCCTGCGGGCGGCCTGGCCGGCCCTGGAGCGCGAGGGCCTGACCCGGGCGCGCCTCGCCCGGCTCGCCGAGCGGGCCGCCCGCGACGAGGCCGCGCTCCGGAGCGCGGCCGAGCAGGCCCTCGACGGGGCGCGGCGGTCCGGGCCGGAGACGGGCGCGGAGCTGCGCCTCGACGGGCGCGCCCTGGCGGTCCTGCCGGACGCCGTGGCCCTGCGCTGCCTCGATCTCGCCCTGGCCCGGGCCGGCGCGGCGCCGCGCCGCCTCGAGCGCCTCGAGACCCTCGTCCTCGAATCGCTCCTGCCGGCCCTGCGCCGCGGGGAGCCGGTCCGCCGCACCCTGGCGGGGTTCCTCGTCTCCGCCGACGCGGGCGGGACCGTGAGCCTCGCCCCGGCGCCGCCGCGCCGGCACGGGCCCGCAGGTGCTGCCCTCGCCGCAGGGTCCCCCGACTTACTTGGCAAGGGGGAGCCCCCCGCCTACATTGGCGAGGTGTGCACGGATGGACCGGAATAGCCGCGTGGCAGGTCCGTCCTGGGGGTCGCACACGCCAGGGATTGATCGATGAACCCGAATTTTCGCAACTTTGCCTTGTGGGTCGTCATCTTCCTGCTGGTGCTGGCTCTCGTCACCCTGTTCCAGAACCCGGGGCACCGGGGCGGCGGCAGCGAGATCGCCTACAGCCAGCTCCTGAACGACGCCGATGCCGGCAAGATCCAGTCGGTGGTGATCTCCGGGCAGGACGTGTCCGGCACCTACGTCGGCGGCGGCAACTTCACGAGCTACGCGCCCAACGACCCGAGCCTGGTCTCCAAGCTCCAGGGCAAGGGCGTGCAGATCACGGCCCGCCCGCCGTCCGACAACACCCCCTGGTTCATCCAGCTGCTCGTGAGCTGGCTGCCGATCCTCGTCTTCATCGGCGCCTGGATCTTCCTCTCGCGCCAGATGCAGTCCGGCGCCGGCCGCGCCATGGGCTTCGGCAAGTCGAAGGCGAAGCTCCTGAACGAGGCCCACGGCCGCGTCAGCTTCGACGACGTCGCCGGCGTGGAAGAGGCGAAGGAAGATCTCCAGGAGATCGTCGAGTTCCTGCGCGACCCGCAGAAGTTCCAGCGGCTCGGCGGCCGGATCCCGCGCGGCGTGCTGCTCGTCGGCCCGCCCGGCACCGGTAAGACCCTGATCGCCCGGGCGGTCGCGGGCGAGGCCAACGTGCCGTTCTTCACGATCTCGGGCTCGGACTTCGTCGAGATGTTCGTGGGCGTCGGCGCGAGCCGCGTGCGCGACATGTTCGAGCAGGCCAAGAAGAACGCGCCCTGCATCATCTTCATCGACGAGATCGACGCGGTCGGCCGCCACCGCGGCGCCGGCCTCGGCGGCGGCAACGACGAGCGCGAGCAGACCCTCAACCAGCTCCTCGTGGAGATGGACGGCTTCGAGGCCAACGAGGGCGTGATCATCATCGCGGCGACCAACCGCCCCGACGTGCTCGACCCGGCCCTGCTGCGTCCCGGCCGCTTCGACCGCCAGATCATGGTGCCGAACCCAGACGTCACCGGCCGCGAGCGCATCCTGCGGGTCCACGTCCGCAAGGTGCCGCTGGCCCCCGACGTCGACCTGAAGACCATCGCGCGCGGCACCCCGGGCTTCTCGGGCGCCGACCTGATGAACCTCGTGAACGAGTCCGCGCTGCTGGCCGCCCGCCGCGGCAAGCGCATCGTGACGATGCACGAGTTCGAGGACGCCAAGGACAAGGTGATGATGGGCGCCGAGCGGCGCACCCTGGTGATGACCGAGGACGAGAAGCGGCTCACCGCCTACCACGAGGGCGGTCACGCCATCGTGGCGCTGAACGTCCCGGCCACCGACCCGGTGCACAAGGCGACGATCATCCCCCGCGGCCGGGCGCTCGGCATGGTCATGCAGCTGCCCGAGCGCGACAAGCTCTCCATGAGCTTCGAGCAGATGACCTCGCGGCTGGCGATCATGATGGGCGGTCGCATCGCCGAGGAGATGATCTTCGGGCGCGAGAAGGTGACCTCGGGCGCGCAGTCGGACATCGAGCAGGCGACGCGGCTCGCCAAGATGATGGTGACACGCTGGGGCTTCAGCCCCGAGCTCGGCACCGTCGCGTACGGCGACAACAACGACGAGGTCTTCCTCGGCATGTCGATGGGCCGGCAGCAGTCGGTCTCCGAGTCGACCGCCCAGAAGATCGACGCCGAGGTCCGCCGCCTCGTGGAGACCGGCCTGGAAGAGGCGCGCCGTATCCTGGCCGAGCACAAGGACGACCTGGAGGCCCTCGCGCAGGGGCTCCTCGAGTACGAGACCCTCTCGGGCGAGGAGATCCGCAACCTGCTCAAGGGCCAGCCCCCGATCCGCGACGGCGGCGACGTGCCGCCGACCCCGGCCCGGGGCTCCTCGGTCCCCTCGGCAGGCCGCGGCCGGCCGAAGGAGAGCGACGGCGGCCTGGAGCCGCAGCCGCAGGCCTGAGACCGCGCGGTCGGATGAGCGAGGAGGGCGCCGCGAGGCGCCCTTTTTCGTGCCGGACCGGGATTTCACGCGGATCGGGCGCCGGTTTCCTCTCCCGTGCGGGGGAGGGGACGGCGTGCGGGATCAGGCCGGCCCCAGGGTGGCTCGACGCGGGCGCGCGGCAACGGTCCGCCCGATCCGGGGCCGTCGTATCCCTCACCCCAACCCTCGCCCGAACGGGACAGGGCGCGCGTCGGGCCTCTCATCCGCGTCGGCGTTCGACCGCGACGCGTGACCATCCTCGCATCGCCCCTGACAAACGGGCCCTCCTGTCGGCAGATCGACGTCGTCAGCTTGGCCGGAGGCTCGGCGGCGTCCGCCGAATCGGAAACACAGGACCGTTCCACAGGCCGTAGCCAGATCCCGATGCCGGTCTCGACCTATCTCGTCGTCGCCCTCGGCGCCGTCGCCGCCGGCTTCGTGCAGGGCCTGTCGGGCTTCGCCTTCGGGCTCACGGCCCTGTCGATCTGGGCCTGGGTGATCGACCCGCAGCTCGCCGCCGTGCTGGCCGTCTCCGGCGCCTTCACGGGCCAGGTCATCGCCGCGGTCTCGGTCCGGCGCGGGTTCGAGCCCGGGCGCCTCGCGCCCTTCATCCTCGGCGGCCTCGCCGGCATCCCCCTCGGCGTCCTCCTGCTGCCGCGGCTCGACGCCGACTGGTTCAAGATGCTCCTCGGCCTCCTGCTGGTGGTCTGGTGCCCGACCATGCTCCTCGCCCGGAACCTGCCGCGGATCACGGCCGGCGGCCGGCTCGCCGACGCCGCGGTGGGTCTCGGCGGCGGGATGATGGGCGGGCTCGGCGGCTTCACGGGCGTGCTGCCGACCCTCTGGTGCACCCTGCGCCGCTACGAGCGCGACGTGCAGCGCTCGGTGATCCAGAACTTCAACCTCGCGATGCTCAGCGTGACCCTGGCGACCTACCTTGCCGCGGGGCTCGTCACCCGGGCGACGCTGCCGATGCTGGCGGTGATCCTGCCGGCGATGCTGGTCCCGACGCTGCTCGGCACCCGGATCTATCTCGGCATCGGCGAGGTCGCCTTCCGCCGGCTCGTGCTCGGCCTGCTGACCGTCTCGGGCCTCGCGCTGGTCTCGGCCTCGGCGCCGCGGCTCCTGCAGCGCGCCGGGCGCCCCATTTCGACCGCCTTTGTCGGGGAGCACCCCGTTGACTCTGCCGGCCGCTGAGCCGCCGGCGGGCGCGATAACCTGCTAAGCTGTGCCCGGTCCGCGAGACCGGGCGCCGGAGACGTGATGGTGCGCAAGTATTTCGGAACCGACGGCATCCGGGGCCGGGCCAACGGCGTGATCACGCCGGAACTCGCCCTCAAGGTCGGTCAGGCCGCCGGCCTCGTGTTCCAGCGCGGCGACCACCGCCACCGGGTGGTGATCGGCAAGGACACCCGCCTCTCCGGCTACATGATCGAGACCGCGCTCGTCGCCGGCTTCACCTCGGTCGGCATGGACGTGCTGCTGCTCGGGCCGGTGCCGACGCCGGCCGTGGCGATGCTGACCCGCTCCATGCGGGCCGATCTCGGCGTGATGATCTCGGCCTCGCACAACCCGTTCGAGGACAACGGCATCAAGCTGTTCGGGCCCGACGGCTTCAAGCTGAACGACGCGATCGAGCACGAGATCGAGGGGCTGATCGACGCCGACATGCACAAGCGTCTCTCCGGCTCGAACGACCTCGGCCGGGCCAAGCGCATCGAGAGCGTGCACGCCCGCTACATCGAGTTCGCCAAGCGCACGCTGCCGCGGCAGGTGACCCTGGACGGGCTGCGGGTCGTGGTCGACTGCGCCAACGGCGCGGCCTACCGGGTCGCCCCCGAGACCCTGTGGGAACTCGGCGCCGAGGTGATCGCCATCGGGACCGAGCCGGACGGGTTCAACATCAACCGGGATGTCGGCTCGACCGCGCCCGCGGCCCTGATCGACATGGTGCGCGAGCGCCGGGCCGATATCGGCATCGCGCTGGACGGCGACGCCGACCGGGTGCTGATCGTGGACGAGAAGGGCCAGGTGGTCGACGGCGACCAGCTCATGGCCGTCGTGGCGCGCTCCTGGAAGGAGGACGAGCGCCTGACGCAGCCGGGCGTGGTGGCGACGATCATGTCGAATCTCGGCCTGGAGCGCTTCCTCGGCGGCCTCGGCCTGAGCCTGGCCCGCACGGCGGTGGGGGACCGCTACGTCCTCGAGCACATGCGGGCGCACGGCTACAATCTCGGCGGCGAGCAGTCCGGCCACATCATCATGTCGGACTACACGACCACCGGCGACGGCCTCGTGGCCGCCCTGCAGCTCCTGAGCGTGGTGCAGCGGCAGAACCGGCCCGTGAGCGAGGTCTGCCACTGCTTCGACCCGCTGCCGCAGATCCTCAAGAACGTCCGCTACCGGAGCGGCGAGCCCCTGCGCGAGGACAGCGTGGTCAGCGCCATCGAGCACGCCCGCGAGCGGCTCGGCAATGCCGGCCGCCTCGTGATCCGCCCGTCGGGCACCGAGCCGGTGATCCGCGTCATGGCCGAGGGCGACGACCGCGGCCTCGTCAACGCGGTGGTCGACGAGGTGGTCGACGCCGTCACCCGCGCGGCGGCCTGAGGCCGGAGCCTCGGAGCGGCCCGGCCCGCAATCCCGGCTCCGCCCCCGGGGGGCCGGGCGCGCCGCATCGGGGCGGGATCGGTCCAGGTCAGCCTAGGTCAGCCTAGGTCGGCGTAGGCGGCGCGCAGCTCCGCGGGTGCGGTCGTCCGCCACGCCCCCAGCAGCGCCGCCCGCAGGGTCTCTTCCGGGCAGAGGTCGAGGTCGAGATTGGTCCAGCCCCGCCGCCCCCAGGCGCCGTCGAGCGGCGCGAACAGGTCCGGCTCGGCCTCGCACAGGGCGGCCTGATCGGCGGGCGCGAGGCGCAGCACCACCCGCGCCTCCTCGACCCAGAGGGTCGCGAAGACCCGGCCGCCGACCCGGAAATCCGGGTTGCCGCTGTGGGCGCCCGCCACCGCCTCGGGCAGCATCAGCGCCAGGATGCGCACGTCGTCGGGCCCCATGCGGATCGCTCAACTCCCGCGCGGCCCGGGCGGCCGGGCGACGCCGATCGGGTCGCCCACGCGGCCCTCCCCGACAGATGAACTGCGCCGACCCGGCGGCGCGACGCGGCGGAAACAAGCAAGTCTCGCCCGGTTACCCGTTTCGACAGCTCGGCAACGGATGCGCAAGGCTAACATTTAACGTTAAGCCGGATTTAAGACGTTCCTTCCATCCTGCCCTCGTACCCCGGGACCGCGCGCCGCGCGTCCGGCTCACGAGTCCAGTGAAGGAATCTCCATGGCCCGCTCCAAGCTGAACGCTTTGGTGCGTAGCCTGACGCTCGCGGCGAGCGTCGGCGCGCCCTGCCTCGCCGCGGCCGCGGATCTGATGCTCCCGCCGCCCCCGCCGCCGCCGCCCCCGCCGATCGAGGTCGGCGGCGGCTGGTACCTGCGCGGCGACGTGGGCGCCAGCATCTACACCCGTCCGCGCTACAGCGACGCCTACGACTACACCGGCTACGCCGAGTCCAACCGCGCCTTCGGCAACGCGGTCGGCGGCGGCGGTTTCGCGGGCGTCGGCGTCGGCTACCAGTTCACCCCGTTCCTGCGCGGCGACATCACCGGTGAGTACCGCTACTCCACCGGCCTGCGCGGCAGCGAGTACTACAAGGGTCCGGATTTCGATAACGGGCTCGGGTCGTACGGCGTGAACAAGTCGAGCGGCAACTTCGACTCCGCGGTGGTTCTGGCCAACGCGTATTTCGACCTCGGCACGTGGTACGGGATCACGCCGTTCATCGGCGGCGGCGTCGGCTACGCGTTCAACCACGTCTCGAGCTACTCGACCAACCAGCAGTTCACCAGCCCGACCTACGGCTACGATTACGCGAACCCGATCTACGGCTGCGGCTGCGGACAACCCTCCTACAACTACGCGCCGGTCTACGACGCGAACGGCAACGCGGTCTACAACACCAACAGCGGCAGCAAGTTCTACAAGGACAAGACCAGCGGCAGCCTCGCCTGGGCGCTCCACGCCGGTCTCGCCTACAACGTGACCGACGCGCTGAAGATCGAGCTGGCCTACCGCTACCTGAACCTCGGCAAGGCCGAGACCGGCCCGGGCTTCGTCCCGTGCTGCACCGGCAGCCTCCAGGCGATCAAGATCAAGGACATCGAGGCGCACGACGTGAAGATCGGCTTGCGCTACTACCTCGGCGGCGTCGTGGCGGCCCCGCTGCCGCCGCTGATGCCGGAGCCGGTCCCCGGCCCGCTGGTGCGCAAGTACTGATCGCACCTCGACCGCGATCCCACTGACAGGCGAAACGGCGCGGAGGGTCTCCGCGCCGTTTCGCGTTTCGGCGCCCCGTCGCGACCGGGTCTGTTCTCGGCCGGTCCTCGGCCGGTTTTGGCCAGCCCAATACGCGCCGGGACTGGCATCCCCGGATCGGGACTGACCTGTCGCAGTCGAGCAACGGAGAATTAAGGTTACCGGCATATCACCGTGTCGAGGCTCGATCCGCCATCCGTCTCTTTCCGTCCCAGGACGATCCCGATGCGTACCGTCACCTTTCCGCTGCTGGCGGTTCTCGGTCTCTGCGGCGTGAACACCGCGCGCGCCGCCGATCTGGACTACGATTACCTGCGCGGCGCCGATTACGACCCGGTCCCGGCCCCGGTGGTCGACTGGAGCGGCGTGTATGTCGGCGGCCACGGCGGCTTCACCTCCGGCGGCCTGTCGCAGCGCAACGCGATGCAGTCCACGCTGGCGAATTACTTCGCTTACAGCACCGTGGAATCCGAGTTCAGCGTCTCGAAAATGCTGTCGCTCCCCGGCACGCGGACGCGCGGGGCCAGCTTCGGTGCCTTCGCGGGCTTCAATGTGCAGTTCGACGGGATCGTCCTCGGCATCGAGGCCGACTACACGCACACGGACCAGAACAGCTGGTCGACCAACGGCATCAACCGGATCATGACGACCGCCGCCGGCAACTCCGAGTCGGTGAACCTGTTCGGCACGTCGAACACGCGGATCGAGGATTACGGCACCATCCGGGGCCGCGCCGGCTACGCGTTCGGCAACCTGCTCCCCTACGTCACCGCCGGTGCCGCGATCGGCCGCGTCACGATCAACGATACCGTATCGGTCCAGAATTACGGCTACAGCGCCACCACCTACGCGGCGAACCAGGCCCTGACCACCGGGCAGCCCGCGGCGGTCTACCAGCACGGCTACGCGAGCTTCAATCCGAACTTCCCGCTCAACAACTCGACGCCGGCCGGACAGGGCGCCCAGACCGTCCCGTACGCGCCGACGCCGCTGACCGCGAATGCCCGGACCAAGACCATCGGCGGCGTCGCCCTCGGCTTCGGCCTGGAATACGCCATCACGCCCAATATCCTGGTGCGCGGCGAGTACCAGTACGTGCGGTTCCAGGACTTCAACGGTCACAACGCCCAGTTGAACACCGTCCGGGGTGGCGCGGCCGTCAAGTTCTGACCCTTCCTCCCGCGCCGGCCGGATCCTGACCATGATTGACCGTCTCTCGAGGCTGTGGCCCCTGACGTCGCGCGCCGCGCTGCTCGCCGGTCTCGTGCTCGTCCACGGACCGGCCTTCGCGGAGCGCCGCGAGGCGCATCACCCGATGCGCCGGACCGTGCGGGTGCGCCCGCTGCCCGCCGTTCCCCCGCCCGTCCTGGTGCGGGATTACCTGCCGCGCAATCTCAACGTCCCGATGTACAACGAGCCGCCCCGCCGCGCGCCGGCCTGGTGACGCCTCCGCGCCGCCCTCAGTTCTCCAGCTCGCTGTCCCAGTAGAGGTAGTCGAGCCAGGTGTGATGGTACTGGCGGTGGTCGAACTCGGGCTGCCGGTGGTGCAGCTCGTAGCGCGTCGGCCGCCGGGGCTCGGTCATCAGCGGCATGTCCGCCTCGTCCGGCGTGCGGTTGGCCTTGCGCAGGTTGCAGGGCGAGCAGGCCGCCACGACGTTCTCCCAGCTCGACAGGCCGCCCCGGGAGCGCGGCACCACGTGGTCGAAGGTCAGGCCGCCCGAGGGCAGCCGCAGGCCGCAATACTGGCAGCTGAAACCGTCGCGCAGGTAGATGTTGTAGCGGGTGAAGGCCGGGCTGCGGGCCAGCGCCACGTAGTTCTTCAGCGCCACTACGCTCGGCACCCGCAGGGCGCGGGAGGGCGAGCGCGCCTCGACGTCGTAGCTCGCCACCAGGGTGACGCGGTCGAGGAACAGGGCCGTGAAGGCGTCCTTCCACGACCAGAGGGAGAGCGGATTGTACGAGAGCGGCCGATAATCCGCGTTGAGGACGAGGGTTTGGAGATCCATCATCGGCGCGACTCTTCGGACTAGCTCTAGCGCGTGAGACGCGCGGGACCATGCCGCCGCCCCGCCGGCCCGTCCGAACCGGCCCGGGGCCGATGCAGGACGAGCCGGCGCGCGGAGCGACGGCTTGACGGGAGAGACGGAGGGAACAACAGGGCGACGGGCCGGCGCGCGGGGGCGCCGGTCGATGCGGTAGCATCCGGAACGCGGCCGGGCCGGGCCGGCATCGCCACCGGCCGCGCCCTTTCGCGTAGCAACGAAAAGGCCCTGTCCATCAGGTGTTCATCTAATCCCAGCGTGACACCCTTGTGAAGCTTTTCCGGATGAGCCCCGGGGACGCACCCACAGCGGGCTCGCAGAGACGGGACCCGGTCCGGGGTGGGCAGGGGCACGGTTTCGCCCTATTGCTCGCCCAGAGCGCCCGGCCGCCAGGAGGCCCGCCCGGTCCCCGATCGCCGCCGATTCGCCGATGCCGGACTCCGGCCGGCCGCCGCGCGCCCGACGAGAGGTTGCTCATGCATCGTATCCCAGCGCGGACCCGGAAGCCGGAGGGCGCCCCGCGCCCGTCCCGCGCCCTCGCCCTGCTCGCCGCGCTGGTGTTCGCAACCCCGGCGGCCCTGGCCCTGCCGGCCTTCGCGCAGGATCCGGCGCCCGCCGCCAAGTCCGCCGATCAGAAACCCGCGGATCACAAGCCTGCGGACACCAAGGCCGCCGACACCAAGGCCGCGCCCGAGGCCAAGCCCGCGGACGGCAAGGCACCCGACGCGCAGGCGACCGGCGCGAGACCGGCCGACGCGAAGCCCGCGCCCCCGCCGGCCGCGAAGGCCGAGGTTCCCGAGCAGTTCAAGAAGGTCCGGGCCAAGCTCGACGCCGCCAAGGCCGAGCTCGACGCCCGCGAGAAGCAGCTCGGCCACGCGGAGCTGACGGTCGTCGACCTTAACGCCATCCGCGACAGCGCCGTCACGGTCACCGACGAGATCCGCACCCTGGTCACCCGGCTCGACGCGCCGCTGGAGGCCGCGCGCGAGCGCCTGGCCCAGCTCGGGCCGAAGCCGAAGGACACCCAGGAGAGCGCCGACGTCGCCGCGGAGCGCGCCGAGCGCGAGGCCGCCGTCACCCGCATCGACGAGACCCAGCGCCTCGCCCGCTCCCTGGTGGTGCAGGGCGACCAGATCGTCGACCGGGTCTCGAACCGCCGCCGCGAATCCTTCACCCGCGACCTGCTCCAGCGCTCCCAGCCGCTGGTCGGCCCCGGTCTCTGGACCAAGGTGATGGGCGACGTGCCCCGGGACACGCGCGCCCTGCAGAGCGCCGTGTCGGATATCGGGCTGCTGTTCTCCCGCAACGGCAGCCTCGCCAACCTGCTGTTCCTGGGCCTCGCCTTCGGGATCTCGGTGGCGCTGTATTTCGGCCGGCGCAACATCGCCCCCAAGGGCGCCCGCCGGGACGCCACCAAGACCGATCCGTCGCGGCGCGCCGTGATGCTCGCCGCCTGGCGGGTGATCCTGCTCGGCACGGTGCCGGCCGTGGCCGGGTCCTACGCGGTCTACTACGCCCTCGATTCCACCAACCTGCTGCCGTCCCGGCTCCTGCCGGTCGCCGCCGCGATCCTCGGCGGCCTCGCCTTCATCGCCTTCGTGGAGGCCCTCTGCGACGGGCTGCTCAGCCCCGAGAAGCCGGCCTGGCGGCCCGCCCCGGTGAGCGACGCGGCGGCCACGCGCCTGACCCGGCTCGCCGTCGGCATCGCCACGGTGATCACCGTGGTGAAGTCCGTCGAGGCGCTGAACTCTGGGATCTCGGCGGCCCTGCCGATCTCCATCGCCACGCGGGGCATCGGCGCGGTCGCCACCGCGCTGATCCTCGCGGTCGGCCTCCACCGCTTCGCCGACACCGAGCAGGAGGAGGAGGCCTGCTTCGGCCCCTACGTGCCGACCAAGACCACGACGGGCATCGGCGGGCCGGCCCGGCTCCTGGGCTGGGCCGCGGTGGCGCTGATCGGGCTCGGCGCGCTGGTCGGCTACGTGGCCTTCGCGGCCTTCCTGATCGACCAGCTGATCTGGGACGCGGCCGTCCTCGTGCTGCTCTACCTGCTGGTCCAGAGCGTCGACATCTTCGTCGGCCGCGCGCTCAGCGACGAGACGCGGCTCGCCACCACGCTCCAGGCCAATACCGGCCTGCGCAAGCGCTCGCTCAACCAGATCTCGGTCCTGACGACGGGCGCGACCCGGCTCGTCCTGTTCCTGGCGGCCGCGGTCCTCGTGCTGGCGCCCTGGGGGCTCGATTCCACCGACATCGTCTCGTCGGTCCGGCAGGCCTTCTTCGGCTTCAAGGTCGGCGACGTCACGATCTCGCTCTCCAGCATCGCCTTCGGGATCGGCATCCTGGTGGTCGGCGTGTTCATCACCCGCGGGGTGCAGCGCTGGCTCGAGAACACCTACCTGCCGGCCACCGACCTCGACGCCGGCCTGCGCAACTCGATCACCACGGTGGCGGGCTATTGCGGCTTCCTGATCGCGCTGGCGCTCGCCTTCTCGTATCTCGGCCTGAGCCTGGAGAAGCTCACCATCGTGGCCGGCGCCCTGTCGGTCGGTATCGGTTTCGGCCTCCAGTCGATCGTCAACAACTTCGTCTCCGGCCTGCTGCTCCTGTGGGAGCGCCCGATCCGGGTCGGCGACCAGGTGGTGATCGGCGATTCCGAGGGTATCGTGAAGCGGATCTCGGTCCGCTCGACCGAGATCCAGACCTTCGACCGCTCGGCCGTGATCGTGCCGAACTCGAACCTGATCTCCGGCGTGGTCAAGAACCGGGTGCGGGGGGACCGGACCGGGCGCGTCAGCATCACGGTCAGCGTCCTGCGCAACCAGGATCCGGTGCGCGCCGCCGAGATGATCACGGCCTGCGCGCAGGGCCATGCCGACGTCCTGAAGGAGCCGCCGCCCCGGGTGGTGTTCAAGAAGATCGGCGACCCGTTCCTGGAATTCGAGCTCCTCGTCTGGATCGTGGACGTGAGCCTCGGCCAGAAGGTGGTGACCGACCTGAACTTCTCGGTGTTCGCGACCCTGTCGGAGGCGGGCTTCATCCCGCCGCTCGGGCCCGGCTCCAGCATCGTCACCGTGCAGGGCCTCGACACGATGCAGAGCGCCATGGGCGAGATCGCCAGCCGCTTCATCCAGCCGGCCGCGCTCCCCGAGGGTGGCGAATCAGCCCGGCCCCCGCGCGACCGCGGTCTGCGCAGCGCCGGCGCCTGACCGGCCGCCGCCGCGGGCGATCCGGACGGTGTTCCCGCCAGCGTCCTTGGCGGCGTAGAGCGCCGCGTCCGCCCGCCCGAACAGCCGGGCGGGGCCGCCGCCCGCGGCCGTCCCCGCGGCCGTCCCCACGGCGATCCCCACGGAGGCGCCGATCCGCAGCCCGTGGCCGCGATACGGGACCGGTCGGCTCAAGGCGGCCACGATCCGCCGTCCGCGCTCGACCAGCCCGGACGGGTCGACGGGCGCCCGCAGGAGCACGGCGAACTCGTCGCCGCCGATGCGGGCCACGAGGGTCGCGTCCCGGCAGACGGCCGCCAGCCGCGCGGCCGCGCGCCTGAGGCACAGGTCGCCGGCCGCGTGGCCGTGGATGTCGTTGACCGGCTTGAACCCGTCGAGGTCGATCAGCAGCAGGGCGCCGAGCGGCTCCGGACCGGAGCCGGCCGTCCCGGTCCGGAACTGTGCCGCGCACTGCGCCGCGAACTGCGCGTCGAAGCCGCGGCGGTTCGCCAGCCCGGTCAGCGGGTCGCACTCGGCGCGCCGGCTCAGCTCGGCCAGCCGGCCGATCTCCTCGGTGACGTCCTGCTTGGTTCCGAAGAGGCGGGTCGGGCGCCCGTCCTCGGACTCGACCGCGGCGCGGATCCGGATCCAGCGTCGCCGGCCTCCGGCCAGCACCTCGGCGTCGAGCGCGAAGGCGCCGCCCCGGGCGATCGCCCGGTGCCGGAGCGTCTCCAGCAGGCGCCGCGAGGCCGGCTCGTAGAGGTCCAGGATCCGGGGCCGATGCAGGGCCGCGCCTCGGGGAACGCCGAACAGGTCGTGGACGCCGCCGGACCAGTCGAGGGCACCGTCGTGCAGGCGGCAGGACCACAGGCCCATCCCGGCGTCCGCCAGGACCCGCTCCTGCCGCGCCAGCAGGCCGGCCTGCTGGCGGATGATCGCCCGCTGCAGGGCGCAGGCGGCCGCGGCCTCGGCGACCGCCTCGTCCGCGGCCGACGGGTCGGCGCGCCCGCGGACGGATCGGTCGCGGGGCGATTTCACCAGGGCCAGGGAACGCGCGGTCGTCATCGGTGTGCGGTTTTAGACCCAAGGCCTTTGAGGAAGCCCTAATCGTCCGATGCGCGGCCGCCCGGCAACGCCTATATGCCGCCCGGGCGGCAGGGCCGTCGCAGGGATGGGTAAGTCGTGACGAGACGCGATCGGGACGGTCGACATGCGGGGCGCGGGCTCGGCCGGATCAGGACCGGGGCCCGGATGATCGGCCCGGCCGCGCTGTCGGCGGCGCTGCTGGGCGGCTGTGCCGCCCAGCCGCCGAGCAGCGCGGCGCTGCCGAGCATCTACCTGCCGCTCGCCAGCAACAGCGCGCATGTCGACGTCGAGGCGGCCCGCGACATGATCTCGTCCTATCGCCGCAACCGCGGCGCGGCGCCGCTGACGGTTGATCCCGAGTTGCAGCGCCTCGCCGAGGCCGAGGCGGCCGCCATGGCGCTCGCCGACCGGCCGAGCCGGGCCCAGACCGTCAAGGCCGCCGTCGAGCGGCTCGGCTACGCGAACGTCAACGCCAACCTCTCGGCGGGCTACCACACCCTGGCCGAGGCCTTCTCGGGCTGGCGCGAGAGCCCGCCCCACGACGCCACCATGCTGGCGCCCGGGGCGACCCGGATGGGGATCGCCACCGCCTACGCGCCGGGCTCGAAGTACAAGGTCTACTGGGCGCTGCTCACCGCGAAGTAGCGGCGCCCCGCCGGCCGGCACGGAGGGGCATGGAGGGGCATGGAGGGGGCACCATCGGCTCGGTGTCGGCCTTGCCGGCGGCGGAGGCGAATCTGTCGTCCGGAAGGCCGGCCGCCGTCGATCATGATCAGCGCGAGCGCCGCGCCGCCGCCGAGCAGTCGGGTGCCGGTTGCGCGATCCGTGGACGATGATCCGGCGGGCTCTCCGGGTGGAGCGGCACCGCCCTCGCAGCCGGGACGCGAGGGGTCCGCGTCAACCTTCGGGAAACTTTGCTGAAGCAACGGTGCGGGCGACTGTTTCGAACCTGTATCGGCCCGTCATCGCCCGTTCAGGCAGGCGCTGGCATACCCGTTTCGTACGAGGGGTTTGACTCGGATCTGGCGCTTATGCCGGCCGCGCGGATCTCCTCTGTGAAGGCGTGAGACCCGGGTCACACGGGCCGCGCCAGGGGTGGCGGAGCGGTACGATGGTTCGTCTGTACGGGCGGGTCCTGGGATTTCTGAAGGCGGAGCGGCGGCTGGCCATAGGCTTGGCCGTCACCAACGTGGTCCTGGCGATCGCGGCCTTCGCCGAGCCCCTGCTGATGGGCCGGATCATCGACCAGCTGACCCATCTCAAGCGCGGCGGCGACGCCATGGGCACCATGCTGCCCCTGCTCGCCGCCTGGGTGGCGTTCGGCTTCTTCACCATCGCGGCGGGCGTGTTCATCGCGCTCCACGCCGACCGGCTCGCGCATCGCAACCGCCTGTCGTCGATGGCGAGCTACTTCGAGCACGTCCTCGACCTGCCGCTCGCCTTCCACTCGGCCAACCATTCCGGCCGCGTCCTGAAGGCGATGCTGGAGGGCACGAACGGCATGGCGTGGCTGTGGCTCGGCTTCTTCCGCGACCACCTCGTCGCCCTGGTCTCGCTCGGCGTGCTCCTGCCGATGACCCTGTTCATCAACTGGCAGCTCGGCTCGATCCTGGTGGTGCTGGTGCTGGCCTTCACGGCGCTGACCACCTTCGTGATGCGCCGGACCGAGACGCTGCAGGGGCAGGTCGAGGCGTTCAACTCGGGGCTCGCCGCCCACGCCTCCGACGCGCTCGGCAACGTCGCGGTGATCCAGTCCTTCACCCGCGCCAAGGCCGAGAAGGAGGCGATGCGCGGCATCATCACCAACCTGCTCGCCGCGCAGATCCCGGTCCTGTCCTGGTGGGCGCTGGCGAACGTGGCGACCCGGGCGTCGGCGACCATCACCATGACGGCGATCTTCGTCACCGGCATCTGGCTCTACCAGGCCGGCACCACCACGGTGGGCGAGGTCGTGGCCTTCATGAGCCTCGCCACCGCCTTCGTGGCCCGGCTCGACCACGTGGTCGGCTTCGTCAACGGCCTGTTCCAGCAGGCCCCGAAGATCGCCGAGTTCTTCGAGATCTACGACACCGTCCCGGCGGTGGCCGACCGGCCGCACGCCCGGCAGGTCGCCCGGTTCGAGGGCGCGGTCACCTTCGACGACGTCGCCTTCTCGTACGACGGAAGGCGCCAGGCGCTCGACGGCGTCTCGTTCACCGCCAAGCCCGGCGAGACGATCGCGCTCGTCGGCACCACCGGCTCGGGCAAGTCGACGACGCTCGGCCTCCTGCACCGCAGTTTCGACCCGGCCGCCGGTTCGATCCGGATCGACGGGATGGACATCCGCGACGTCGGCCTCGCCTCGCTGCGCCACAACATCGGCGTGGTGTTCCAGGAGCCGATGCTGTTCGCCCGCTCGATCCGCGAGAACCTGCAGGTCGGCTGCCCCGACGCCACGGACGCCGAGATGCTCGACGCCCTGGAGCGGGCCCAGGCCAGCGCCTTCATGGCGCGCCAGCCCGCCGGGCTCGACACGGTGATCGGCGAGCGCGGCCGGTCGCTCTCGGGCGGCGAGCGCCAGCGGCTCTCGATCGCCCGGGCGCTCCTGAAGAACCCGCCGATCCTGATCCTCGACGAGGCGACCTCGGCGCTGGACGCCGCCACCGAGCGCAAGCTCCAGGGCGCCTTGGAGACCGTGATGGAGGGGCGGACCACCTTCGTGATCGCCCACCGCCTCGCGACGATCCGCGACGCCGACCGGATCCTGGTGTTCCACGAGGGCCGGATCGTCGAGGCCGGGACCTTCGACCAGCTGGTGGCCGAGGGCGGCCGCTTCGCCGAGCTCGCCCGGGCGCAGTTCATGGCGACCGAGGCGGATGCCGAGGAGGGGCTGGCGCTGGCGGCGTGAGGACGCGCCGCCGCCGGGCGCACCGCGTCGCCGGGATCGCGCGCGGAGCCCCGCTCCTGTTCCCGCGCGGGCGCGGGTGAGGGCCGGCATCCCTCGGGATCAGGCGCCCGACCCCGAGGCACCCGTTCCGGCCCTCCGGCCCTCCATCTCGGCCCGGCGCGCCAGCATCTTCGCCTGCAGGCGGCTGCGGCGGGCGGCGATGACCGTGCCGTTGATCTCGCCGCCGAACAGGAACATGGCGGCGAGCCAGTAGAGGAAGACCAGGAACACCATCGCGGTGGCCAGCCCCCCGTAGGTCGACGCGTAGGCGTTGGAGAACCGGTCGAGGTAGTAGCCGAAGCCGAGGCCGGCGAAGAACCACAGGACCAGCGTCACCCCGATCCCCGGCAGCACCGACAGGATCGAGCGCCGCCCGGCCGCAACGAACTTGTGGGCGATGACCAGCACGACCGCGAGCAGCAGGGCCGTGACGGCGATCCGGCCGATCGCCACCGTCAGGCTCAGGGGCTCCAGACCGGGCGCCACCAGGACGACGTTGCGCCAGATCAGCGGCCCCAGCACCACGAGCAGCGCGAAGGCGAGCATCGCGAAGGCGCCGCAGATCACGTAGCCGATCGATTCGAGGCGGGTCAGCCACCAGGGCCGGCTCTCGCGCAGGCCGTAGGCCCGGTTCAGCCCGACCCGCAGGCTCTCGACGCCCGAGGAGGAGAAGTACAGGGCGAACAGCGCGCCGAGCGTCAGCACGCCGCTGCGCTGCTCGGTGAGCACCCGGTGGACCTCGCCGACGATCGGCTTGGCGATCTCCCGCGGCCACGCGTCGAAGATCAGCACCCCGGCCTCGTCGGCCAGCGACTGCGTGCCGAACAGGCCGGCCAGCGCCGCCAGCAGGATCAGGAACGGGAACAGCGAGGTCAGGCTCGAGAGCGCGATGTGGCTCGCGATCGCCCAGCCGTCGTGGGAGACGAAGCGCTGCGCGGCGACGCCCATGACCTGTAATCCGCTGCGGAGAGGTTTCACGGGTGTCCAACCATCCTCGATCGCGCGATCCTCGGGGCGATCCTCTCGGGGAGAGGCCCGCCGATGAACGGCGCCGGCACCCGCGCGTCAACGCCGCCGGCCCGCTCCGGTCCCGATCGGCGGCCGGTGACGCGTCCGCGCCACGCCGGCGCCGGCCGTGGCCGCGCCCTGCCCGCGCCATAGCCGCGCCATAGCCGCGCCATAGCCGCGCCTCGCCCGGCCGGAGAGATCACCGTTGCGCCAGGCGCGCCGGCATGCTCCGTCCGGCGGCCATGCCGATGCTCCCACGCCCGTCGACGCTCGCGTCCGGCGCCCTTCCGGCGCTGTTCATCCCGATCTGGGCCACGGGCTTCATCTCGGCCCGGGCGGTGGTGCCGCACGTCGATCCGCTCGCCTTCACGGCCGTCCGCTTCACCGCCGTCGCCCTGGTGTTGGCGCTGATCGCCGCGGCCGCCCGGGTGCGCTGGCCGGGGGACCGGGCAGGATGGCGCGACCCGGTCATCGCGGGCTTCCTGATGCAGGGGGTCTACCTGTCGGGCGTCTTCTGGGCGGTGAGCCACGGGCTGCCGGCCGGCATCGCGGCCCTCGTCGGCAGCCTCCAGCCGCTGCTCACCGCGCTCCTGGCGCAGCCGCTGCTGGGCGAGCGGGTCAGCGGCCGGCGCGCGCTCGGGATCCTCATGGGCTTCGTCGGCACGGGCCTCGTGCTCGCCCCGAAGCTCGGCGCCACGGACCCGTCCGGGATCCCGCCGGCGGCGCTGGCCGTCAGCCTCCTGGGGGTGCTGGCGCTGACCCTCGGCACGCTCTGGCAGAAGCGCACCGGCGGCCGGGTCGATCTCCTGGCCGGCGCGACCCTCCAGTTCGTCGGCGGCATGGCCTGCGCCATCCCGCTGGCGCTCGCCTTCGGCGGCACCGCGTTCGACCCGGCGCCGGCCCTGTGGCTCGGCCTCGGCTGGGCGGTCCTGGTCAACTCGGTCGCGGGGATCCTGCTGCTGCTGGTGCTGATCCGGCGGGGGGCGGTGGCGGGCGTCGCCGCCCTGTTCTTCCTCGTGCCGCCGGTCGCGGCCGTGCTCGGCTACCTGCTGTTCGGCGAGGTTCTGACCCCGGTGCAGGGCGCCGGCATGGCGCTCGCCGCCCTCGGCGTGGCGGTGGCGAGTCGCGGCTGAGGCCGCCGCTGAGGCCGCCGCCCCTGCGACGGAAGGCGCGGAAACCCTTCGCGCCCTCGCGGTTTGGTGCGCGCGGGCCGGCTCGGCCCGGGCCGGCACCGCGCGAGGCGAGGATGAACCAGGACAAGCCCCGCGAGGTTCGCCTCGCCCTCGACGCGATCCCCCTCGGCGGCAAGGCCGAGGGCAAGGCCGGCGACGACGCGGTGCTGTTCGTGCGCGACGCCGACGGCGTGCGCGCGTTCCAGGCGAAGTGCCCGCATCTCGGGGCGCCGCTGGCCAAGGGCGAGATCTGCGGCGGCCGGCTCTACTGCCCCTGGCACAAGGCGGCCTTCGCGGTCGCCGACGGCGGCCTGGAGGAGCCGCCGGCACTCGAGGCGCTCACCCGCTATCCCGTCCGGATCGAGGGCGGCGAGGCGGTGGCGACGCTGACCCCCGAGCCGGTCCCGGCGCGGCGGGCCGAGGCCCCGGTCGGGACGGTCCTGATCGTCGGCACCGGCGCGGCGGCCGTGGCCTGCATCACCACCCTCCGGCGCGACGGGTTCGCGGGGACCATCACGATGGTCGGCCGCGAGGGCCACCCGCCCTACGACCGGACCAAGCTGTCCAAGCAGTTCCTGGCCAAGCCGACGCCCGCGGAGAAGACTCTGCTGGAGCCGGACTTCGCGGCCGCCCACCGCGTCGAGCGGGTCGTGGCCGAGGCGACGCGGGTCGATCCGGCCGGCCGCAGCGTCGCGCTGGCGGACGGGCGCACGCTCACCGGCGACGCGCTGCTGATCGCCACCGGCAGCCGCGCCGTGGTGCCGGATCTCGAGGGAAAGGACCGCGACGGCGTGATGACCCTGCGCAGCCTCGACGACGCGGTGCGGCTCAGCGCCGCGGCGGAGCGGGCGACGCGCGTCGTGGTGATCGGCGCGGGCTTCATCGGCCTGGAGGCGGCGGCCTTCCTGACCAAGCGCGGCCTGTCGGTGACGGTCCTGTCCCGGGAGGAGATCCCCTTCGCCAAGCGCTTCGGCGAGGCCGTGGGCGCGGCGCTGAAGCGCTACCACGCCGGCAACGGCGTGACCTTCGTGACCGGCACGGTCGCGCGGATCGCCGGAACCGGGTCGGTCGAGGCCGTCGAGACCGAGGACGGCGCGCGGCTCCCGGCCGACCTCGTGCTGATCGGCGCCGGCGCCGCGCCGGAGACCGGGATCGTCGCCGGGGTGGAGCCGGACGAGGCCGGCGGCCTCCCGGTCGGCGCCGACCTGAGGCTCGCCGACAATGTCTGGGTCGCGGGCGACATCGCGTCCTTCCCGGAGCGCGCCAGCGGCATCACGGCGCGGATCGAGCACTGGCGGCTGGCGCAGCAGCACGGCACGCACGTCGCCCGGGCGATGCTCGGCGCCACCGGCGTCTTCGCGGGCGCGCCGTTCTTCTGGAGCAACCAGGGCGACAAGCGCCTGGATTACGGCGGCTACGCGCCGGATTTCGAGCGGATCATCCTGCAGGGCGACCCGGCGGCGCTCGACTTCATCGCCTACTACGTCCGCGAGAACCGCGCGGTGGCGGCCTGCAGCATCGGCCGCAACCCGGCCTTCACGGCGTTCCTCCACCTGCTGGGCGAGGGCCGCGTGCCCGGCCCCGACCAGATCGAGGCCGGCGCCGATCTCGCCGCCCTGGTGTGATGCCGCGGCGCGACAGCAGCGCGACATCAGCGCGGCCGGGCCGGTGGAACCAGGTCCGGCGGTCCCTCTTTCGGTAGACGCCCGCCGTCTCGAGAGCCGGGCCCGCCGGGAGGCCCCATGAACCAGATCATCGTCGTCGCCCTCATCTGCGCCGCCTCCGTCCAGGCGCCGGACTGCTCGCGCGAGACCGCCATCGACGTGGTCACCGGCCCGGCCCACACGCTCCAGGAATGCCTCGTCCAGGGGCCGGTCCTGGCGGCCAATGCCGGCTTCAAGGGCGAGGACGGGTCCTACCTGAAGACCCGGTGCGAGCAGAGGCGCTGAGCCGACGCCGTCTCGCGAACAGCTTTCGGCGGGCTGGAGGCACGATCATCAGTGTCCGGGCCGTCGCGCGTCGGCGCGCCGGTCCGGCCTTGACTTCGCGCGGCCGCGCGTCGGCCCGCCAGCCCCGGTATTCAACTTGAGTTCAAGACGAGCCAAACGAAATCTGCTTCGGCTCCGGACCGCGACAGGTTAAAAGACCCGATCCAAGAAGACGCCACGCGAGCAGAAAACCATGTCCGCATCCCCCGCCATCCAGACCGAGCCGCAGGATCTCGTGTCCCTGACCAAGGCCGCCGGTGAGAGCGCGAAAGCGCTGGCCGCCGAGGCCACGCGCCGGGTCCGCACGCGGATCCTCGGGACGGACGGGCGGATCGACGCGGCCAAGCTCGAGGGCCAGCAGCACGCCGCCCACGGGCTCGCCTGGCTCGCGACCTACGCGGAGGCGGTGAGCGAGCTCGGCGGCTACGCCGAGCGACTCCAGGCCGAGGGCCGGTTCGGCGAGATCGAGGCGCTCCTCGTCCGGATCGGCGCCGGCGAGTATCTCGACCAGCTCTTCTCCGGCATCCCGATGAGTCAGGGCGAGATGGTCCGCCTGACCGGGTCGCTCGGCCTCTCCGCCAAGGAGGTGGCCCAGTACCGCACGGACGCGGTCGAGACCCTGATCGCCGAGGGCAACACCCCCGAGAACCGCGCCGCCCTGGTGGCGCTGATGCGCGACGGCGGCGGCTCGGCGACCGTCGGCGCTTCGGGCCTCGACGAGGACATGGAGGCGATCCGCTCCGAGATGCGCCGCTTCGGCAAGGCCGAGGTGGTCGATCAGGCGCACGAGTGGCACCTGAAGAACGCCTACATCCCGATGGAGATCGTGCAGAAGATGGCCGAGCTCGGCGTCTTCGGCCTGACGATTCCCGAGGAGTACGGCGGCATGGGCCTGCCGAAGACCGCCATGTGCGTGGTCTCGGAGGAACTGTCCCGGGCCTATATCGGCGTCGGCTCGCTCGGCACCCGCTCGGAGATCGCCGCGGAGCTGATCCTGTGCGGCGGCACCGAGGAGCAGAAGCAGCGCTTCCTGCCGAAGATCGCCAGCGGCGACATTCTTCCGACGGCCGTCTTCACCGAGCCCAATACCGGCTCCGACCTCGCGAGCCTGCGCACCCGCGCGGTGAAGGAGGGCGACGTCTGGAAGATCACCGGCAACAAGACCTGGATCACCCACCCGGTCCGCGCCGACATCATGACGGTGCTCGTCCGCACCAAGCCCGAGGAGAAGGGCCACAAGGGCCTCTCCATGCTGATCGCCGAGAAGCCGCGCGGCACCGACGAGGACCCGTTCCCGGTCCAGGGCCTGTCGGGCGGCGAGATCGAGGTGCTCGGCTACCGCGGCATGAAGGAGTACGAGCTCGCCTTCGAGGGCTTCGCGGTGCCGGGCGGCAACCTGCTGGGCGAGGTCGAGGGCAAGGGCTTCGCCCAGCTGATGCAGACCTTCGAGTCGGCCCGCATCCAGACCGCAGCGCGCGCCATCGGCGTCGCCCAGTCGGCCCTCGATGTCGGCCTGCGCTACGCCGAGGAGCGGGTCCAGTTCGGCAAGGCGCTGGTGAATTTCCCGCGGGTGGCCGACAAGCTCGCCATGATGGCGGTGGAGATCAACATCGCCCGCCAGCTCACCTACTTCTCGGCCCGCGAGAAGGACGAGGGCAAGCGCTGCGACCTGGAGGCCGGGATGGCGAAGCTGCTCGGCGCCCGCGTCGCCTGGGCGGCGGCCGACAACGCCCTCCAGATCCACGGCGGCAACGGCTTCGCGCTCGAGTACCCGGTCAGCCGGATCCTGTGCGACGCGCGCATCCTCTCGATCTTCGAGGGCGCCGCGGAGATCCAGGCCCAGGTGATCGCCCGCCGGCTGCTCGAATCCGCCTGAAGACTCGGCTAAAACTGGGGAATAGTACGTAACATGGGATTATAAGTCGGCTCATGAACCCGGCTTAAACGAAGTCCCCGCTTCCTGGCCCCCGGTGAACAACTGGGGCGGCTCGGTGAGCGCGCAGCACGACGACGGTCAGACAGGCAAGAACCTCCTCCGGCACTGGCAGGATTGCCGGACGCCGGGGGCGCCGATCCCGTCCTACGAGGCCGTCGTTCTCGGGAGCCTCGGCCGCCTCGCCGACCGGGCCGCCCTGGTGACGACCCGCGCCGGGCGCGCCGCCCGGATCCTCTGGGCGGGCCAGGCCTTCGGCGCCTGGCTCGCGCAGGGTGCCGAAGGCGCGGAGGGGCCGTCGGCCGAGACCCTCCCGGTCGACGCGCTCGCGATCGAGCTGCGCGAGCCCGTCGACGAGATGGTCGCGTCCGCCCTCGCGTCCGGCCAGCCGGCCTACGGCCGGTGCGATCGCCTCGCCGCCGGGGTCGTGACCTCGACCCGCCTGGTCGGCGTGCCCCTGGGCAACCGCTGGGGCGAGCCGTTCGTGCTGATCGGGTTCGACGGGGCGAGCGTGCGGACCGAGCTGGTCCAGGCGATGTTCACCGCCACCGACCAGGGCATCCTGGCCCTCAGCACGATCCGGGACGCCGCGGGCCGCCCGATCGATTTCAAGATCGTCGCCCTCAACCGCGGCGCCGAGCGCCTGCTGGAGCGCCCCGCCGCCGCCCTGCAATGGCAGCGCGTGGGCCAGCTCTTCCCCGGGGCGATCACCGCGCGGACGATCGCGACGCTCGCCGCCATGGTCGAGCGGGGCGGGCGCTCGGCCTTCGAGCTGAGCCGCCCCCGGTCCGACGGCGGCACGCTCTACCTCAAGGTCGAGGCGGGCTGCGTCGGCGATCTTCTCTCGGTCACCATGACGGATGTCGGCGACATCAAGGCCCGGGAGGCCTCGTTCCGGCTCCTGTTCGAGAACAACCCGGTGCCGATGTGGGTGGTGGCCGACGCGCGCGACCGCTTCCTGGCGGTGAACGACGCCGCCGTCGCCCATTACGGCTACAGCCGCGAGCAGTTCCTGAGCCGGGCGCCGGCCGACCTCGCCATCGCGGCCGAGGAGGCGACCGAGCTCGGCCTGCCCGCCGCCGGCTCGCTCCACCGTCGCGCCGACGGCTCGGCGATCGAGGTCTCCCTGTTCCAGAGGGCGATGCCGTTCGAGGGGCGGCAGGCCGTGCTCGAGGCCGCCATCGACATGACCGAGCGGCGCCGGGCCGAGGCCCGCATCGCCCACATGGCCCACCACGACGCCCTCACCGGGCTGCCGAACCGCGTGCTGTTCCGGGACCGCCTCGGCGAGGCGATCGCCCGCCACGCCCGGGACGGCGAGGAGGCGGTGCTGCTCTGCCTCGACCTCGACAAGTTCAAGATCGTCAACGACACGCTGGGCCACCCGGTCGGCGACGCGCTGCTGCGCGAGGCGGCCGAGCGGATCGCCGGCTGCCTGCGCAAGGACGACCTCGTGGCCCGGCTCGGCGGCGACGAGTTCGCCATCCTGGTGCGCGGGATGGATCTCCCGGCGCTGGCCGACGGGCTGATCGCCCGGGTGATCGCCGAGCTCGGCCGGCCCTTCCGCCTGGAGGGCCAGGATTGCCACATCGGCACCAGCATCGGCGTCGCCTGCCTGCCCCGGGACGGCACCGATCCCGAGACGCTGATGAAGAACGCCGACCTCGCCCTGTACCGGGCGAAGGCCGAGGGCGGCAGCACCTTCCGGTGCTTCGAGCCGGAGATGGATGCCTGGGTGCAGGCGCGGCGGCGGCGCGAGAACGAGCTGCGCGAGGCCTTCGCCCGCGGCCAGTTCTCGCTGGTCTACCAGCCGCTGATGGATGCCCGCTCTGACCGGATCCTGGCCTTCGAGGCGCTGCTGCGCTGGCACCACCCGGAGCACGGCCCGGTCTCGCCGGCCGAGTTCGTGCCGCTCGCCGAGGAGACCGGCCTGATCGTGCCGATCGGCGCCTGGGTGATGCAGACCGCCTTCGCCGAGGCGACGGCGTGGCCGGAGACGATCCGGCTCGCCGTGAACCTGTCGCCGATCCAGTTCCGCAACCGCAGCTTGGTCGAGACCGTGCGGGGCGCGCTCGCCGTCACGGGGCTCGACCCGCGGCGCCTGGAGCTGGAGATCACCGAATCGGTCCTCCTCGCCGACAGCGCCGCCAATCTCGCGACCCTGCACGAGTTGCGGGCCATGGGGATCCGGATCGCGATGGACGATTTCGGGACCGGCTATTCGAGCCTGAGCTACCTGCGCAGCTTCCCGTTCGACAAGATCAAGCTCGACCGCTCCTTCGTGAGCCAGGTCGGCGAGAACACCCACTGCACGGCGATCGTGCGGGCGGTGGCGAGCCTGGGCACCAGCCTCGGCATCGCCACCACCGCCGAGGGCGTCGAGACCCCCGAGCAGCTCGCGATGCTCCGCGCGGAGGGCTACGACGAGGTGCAGGGCTTCCTGTTCAGCCGCGCGGTCCCGGGCCCCGAGGCCCGCCGCCTGATCGACCGCGCGCGGGCGACGGTCCCGGACGACCGGGCGGCCTGACGCCGCCCGGCCCGCGCCGGTTCCGCGGGCCTACTTGGTGATCTTCACCGAGACCGGGTCGCTCGACGGGAAGGTCTCCTCCAGGGCGTCGTCCAGGCGCTCGTTCAGCTTCTCCTGCTTGTTGTCGGGGTTCTTGGCGTCGCCCGGCTTGGCGCTGCCCTGCTGGAAGCCCGGCTTGGTCTCGTTCGGCTTGTGGGTCTCGGCCATGTCGCTCGCTCGTCCGTGACGGGGGCACGCAAGGGTGCCGGTGCGCATCAACGCGAGGAAGGGCGGGTGTTTCCGATCTTTCGGGGACGCGCGTCGATCTGGCGGGTCGGGAAGTCAGGCGGTCGCGAGCGGCCGCCCGAGCGGGCCGTGGGCCCGCGCGCGGGCGGCGGCCTCGCGCAGCACCGTCCCGTAGACGGCCTCGAGCCGGTCGAGATGGGCGTCCAGGGTCAGGGGCGCGGCCCAGTAGCGCTCGTGGGCGGCCCGGCCCATCCGGGCCGCGAGGCCGTCGTCGGTCAGGCGGCGCAGATGCGCGGCGAGATCGTCCGGGTCGCCCGAGCGGAACCAGAACCCGGTCTCGCCGTCGGCCACCGCCTCGCGGCCCGCGCAGGCGTCGCTCA
Source organism: Methylobacterium sp. PvP105 (assembly GCF_017876975.1). NCBI lineage: Bacteria > Pseudomonadati > Pseudomonadota > Alphaproteobacteria > Hyphomicrobiales > Methylobacteriaceae > Methylobacterium > Methylobacterium sp. PvP105. The sequence continues at coordinate 5,892,204 of NZ_JAGIPA010000001.1, forward strand.
CGATCACCGGCGCGCCGCAGGCCAGCGCCTCGTAGACGGTGAGCGGCTGGCCCTCGTACCAGACGCTCGGGAAGACCAGCGCCCGGGTCCGCCGCATCAGCGCCTGCACGGCCGCGGCGTCGCGCCAGCCGAGCATCGCCGCCTCGGGATAGCGCGCGGCGAGCTCGGCCCGCTCGGGGCCGTCGCCCACGAAGGCCGCCCGCACCCCCGCCCGCCGGGCCGCCTCGGCGAAGATCGGCGCGCCCTTCTCGGTGGAGATCCGCCCGACGAACAGGAAGTCGCCCGGCGGGCCGTCGTGGACCGGCGCCCGCGCCACCGCGATGGGGTTGTCGACCCGGTGGAAGGCGGTGCCGCCGGGCAGGAGCGGCCGCACGACGCTCTCCTGCAGGTCGCTGATCGTGACGACGTGGGCGAACAGCTCCGGCAGCCGGGCCACGTGGGCGAGGCCGGCGTGGCGGACCATCCGGGCCACCTTGCGCGGGTAGCTGCGCGCGTCGCAATTCGCCACGATGCAGGCGGGCGACATCGGGGTGCGGTGGCAGATCCGCTGCGCCGGGTAGGCGTAGAAGCCGCCGGTCGGGCAGACGAGGAAGAACTCGTGCATCGTGTAGAGGCAGGGCAGCCCGGAGGCCCGGAGCGCCGCGCCGATCGACGGCGACAGCGCCTTGGCGAAGGCGTGGACGTGGACCAGCGTGTCGCGGGGATCGCAGGCGGCGAGTTCCGCCGCCAGGGCGCGGCAGGCCGGCCCGTTCCAGATCGCCTGGGCCGCGAAGGCGAGCTTGCTGCGCGCCGTGGTCACGTCGTCCTGATCCAGGCAGACCACCCGCACGCCGGCCGGCTCCAGCCGCGGATCGACCGGGCCGACCGCGGCGAACAGGCTGACGCGGATCCCCCGGGCGGCGAGGCCCAGGGCGGATTCGATGGCGACCTTGGCCTGGCCGCCGTTGATCGCGGCGTGGTCTGCGACGAGGACGACGTGCACGTCAGGACTTCCGCCGCTGCGAACCGGGACCGACACCTGTATCCGGCCGCGGTTGATCGCTCGTAAACCGGTCTGCTCCATCCTCCCGGCGCGCGCGACCGATCGATCCCCGGGAGGGTCACCATGCACGTCGTGATCCTGGCCGAGTTCGCGGCCGCCAGCGGCGGCGCCGAGAAGGTGGCGCTGGAATCGGCCCGCGGCCTCGCCGAGGCCGGCCTCGCCGTCACCTACATCCAGGCGATCCCCGGTCCCGTCGACCCGCTCCTCGACCACGCCGGCATTCGCCGGATCGAGCTCGGCCTGCCCGACATCTGGTCGCTCGGCGCCGCGCGGGCCGCCGCTGCCGGGATCTGGCACGCGGCCGCCGCCCGCCGCCTCGCCGCGGCCCTCGCCGGCCTCGCCGCGCCGCCGGACTGCGTCCACCTGCATCAGTGGACCCGGACCCTGTCGCCGGCGATCTTCCCGGTCCTGTCGGGGACCGGGGTGCCGCTGGTCGTCACGCTGCACGACTACGCCCTGGCCTGCCCGAACGGCGTCTACTACCGCTTCGACCGGGCCGAGCCCTGCGGGCTCGCGCCCCTGTCGGCCGCGTGCCTCGCGGCGCCCTGCGACCCGCGCAGCCGGGTGCACAAGGCCGTGCGCGTCGCCCGCGCCGCGACGCTGCGGCGGGCCGTCGGCCGGGCGGGCCGGCACCGCCCGCTCCACGTCGTCCATGTCTGCGACGCCAGCCGGCAGCGGCTGGGCGCCCTCCTCGGCGGCTACGCCCTGACGCATCACCGGGTCGACAATCCGGTCCGGCTTCCCGAAGGCCCGACGGCCGAGCCCGCCCGCGGCGACGCGATCGCCTACGTGGGTCGCCTCACCCGCGAGAAGGGCGCCGACCTCGTGGCCGACGCCGCCCGGGCCGCCGGGCTCCCGGCCCTGTTCATCGGCGCCGGGCCCCTGGAGGCGGAGCTGCGCGCCCGGGACGGCGTGGAGGTGATCGGATGGCAGCGGCCCGAAGCGGTCTGGGCGACGCTCCGGGCCCGCGCCCGGGCGCTCGCCGCGCCGTCCCGCTGGTACGAGACCGGGCCGCTCACCGTCTACGAGGCGCTGGCGGCCGGCATCCCGGTCGTGGCCTCCGACCGCTCCGGCGCCGCCGAGAAGGTCCGGCACGGCCGGACCGGATTCGTGGTCGCGCCGGAGATCGTGCCCCTCGCCGAGGCGTTCACGGCGCTCCGCGACCACGCCCTGGCGGACGCGCTCGGAGCCGAGGCGGCCCGGCTCGCCCGAGCGGCGCCGATGGACCTGGGCGCGCACACGGCGGCGCTCCGCGGGCTCTACGCCCGTCTGATCGAATCGGCGGCTGGTGCGATGCAGCATCCCGCGGCGCTGGCCCTGGAATAACGGTCCTGGCGCGTGCGGGATATTTGGCATACCAGAAGAATTCACGATCCGTTCGCACCGCCCTGGACAGCGAGATAGTTTTTTGCGAAGCGGGTCGCCGCCGCGATCAGCAATCTTAGCTGACTGTGTAAATGGCACAGCTTGGTCGCAACCTGCTGTCGGACCGAGCCCACGATCGGACGACTTCGTGAGATCATCGAATCGGCATTTTATCGGGCTTCCGGTCCCGCGGGCGCGCCCCAAACCTGCACTTGACTTCTTGTTGCAGTGCAACATATAGAGGTGCGTCAACGCGGACGCATGCGGCGTCCCGCTCCAAGGATGATGCTGGAGACATCGATGCAGACCCCGAACTTCGAGATCCCGACCGAGATGCGCGACTTCGCGGAGAAGAGCGTCGATCAGGCCCGGACCGCCGTCGGCACCATGATGGCGAACGCCGTGAAGGCCGCCGAGCAGGTCCAGGCCTCGGGCCAGACCTTCCAGTCGACCCTCAGCGCCGCGGTCGCGAAGGGGTTCGATCACGCCCAGACCAACGCCAACGCGACCTTCGACTTCGCCCAGAAGCTGGTGCGCACGAAGGACCTCCGCGAGGCGTTCGAGCTCCAGTCCGAGTTCGTCCGCAGCCAGTTCGCCGCTCTCCAGGCCCAGGCGAAGGATTACGGCGCCCTCGCGCAGAACGCCGCCGCCCGCTGAGGCCGGCCGCCCCGATCCGCGATCGGGGCTCGAGGATCGGGATCCGGTGGGCCACCCGAGGGCCGCCGGATCCCCCGCTCTGACGCCCGGGCGTCACGGGCCCGGCGCCGACACCGCCGGCGAGCCGGCCGCGCACGACCTCCGGCCGCCGGTCCGTCGGGACGGGCTGACGCCGACAGGAGGAGATCGCGCGATGGGAAAGCCGCGTCGACCGAGGAGCCGTCCCGCCGGGACGCCCCAGCCGTTGCAGGACGCGTCGGCCGCCCCCGAGATCCAGGCCGCCGACGCCCCGGTCGCGGCGGATCAGCCCGACCCGGCGACCGACCGGCCCGTCGAGGCCGCCGCGCCGCCGGCCGAGGTGACGCCCGAGGTGACGCCTGACGCGGGGTCCGACATCGCGGGCGAGACTGCGCCCGACGGCACGGTGGGAGCCTCGTCCGACCCGGTGACCGAGGCCGCGATCGACGTCGCCCTCCCGCCGGTGACCGCCGCGGGTCCGGGCCGCGCCGCGGCCGCGAACCGCATCGTCTTCACCCCCGACCGCCTCGACGTCGCCGAGATCGGCTCGATCATCGCCCGCTACGTGCGCGGCGAGGGCGAGGCGGCCGTCGCGCATCTGCGAGCGCTCTCGGGCGCCCGCACGCCGGCCGACCTCATCCGCCTGCAGGTCGGCGAGGTCCAGCGGGCCGCCGACGCGTCCCTGACCTGCTGGGTCACGGTGGTCGGGCAGGCGAGCCGGGTCGTCGCGTACCGCTGAGGCGCCGCGCGCGGGAGGCCCGGACTTGTCGCATCCCGGCCACAAGGCCGGCCGGATCGAACCGGCGACGGCAACCCCCCGTTAACCAAGTCGGTCCCATGCCTTAACGGAGGGCACGGGAGACGACACCGGACCGATGCCGAACTGCGCGCGCCTGATCCGTTCCGCATGGCTCCGCCTCGCCGTCGCGCTCCTGCCGGCGCTGGCGGGGGCGCCGGTCGCCGCGCAGACCGGCGAGAAGCCGGCCGTCGCCATCGGGGCCGACCTCGCGAGTCAGGCCGGCACCACGCGCCTCACCCTGACGCTGTCCCGGGCCGTGGAGGCCCGCGGCTTCGTGATGGAGCGGCCCGACCGGGCGGTGATCGACCTGCCCGAGGTCAATTTCCAGCTCGATTCTGGGACCGGCAGCCGCCGCGACGGCCTCGTGCAGAGCTTCCGCTACGGCCTGTTCGCGCCCGGGCGGTCCCGCATCGTGATCGACCTCACCGCGCCCGCCACCGTCGGGAAGATCGAGACCGCGACGCGGCCGCGCGACGGCGCGGTTCTGCTCACGATCCCGCTGCAGCGCGCCGACCGCGACGCGTTCCGCAAGGCCGCCGCTACCGCCGATCCCGCCCCCGCCCAGGCCCGCGCCGCGCCGCCGGAGCCCGCCGACCAGCGGCCGCTGATCATGGTCGATGCCGGCCACGGCGGCACCGATCCCGGCGCCATCGCGGTGGGCGGCGTGTTCGAGAAGGACATCGTGTTCGGCTTCGCCCAGGCCCTCGTGGCGAAGCTGGAGGCGGGCGGCCGCTACCGGGTCCGGATGACCCGCGACCGCGACGTGTTCGTGCCCCTGGCCGAGCGGGTGCGCCTCGCCCGCGACGCCAGGGCCGACCTGTTCGTGTCGATCCACGCGGACTCGATCTCGGCGGCGCCCCAGGTGAGCGGCGCCACGATCTACACCAATTCCGAGAAGGCCACGGACGCCGAATCCGCCAAGCTCGCCGAGCGCGAGAACCGGGCCGATTCCGCCGCGGGCGTCGACGCCGCCGAGGCGCCGCCGGACATCGCCGACATCCTGCAGGAGCTGACCCTGCGCGAGACGCGGGGCTTCTCGTCGGGCTTCGCCCGCACGCTGATGGGCCAGCTCGCCCCCGTGATGAAGATGAGCGCCAAGCCCCACCGGGAGGCGCGCTTCGTGGTGCTGCGCTCCCCCGACGTGCCGAGCGTGCTCGTGGAACTCGGCTACCTCTCCAGCAAGCGCGACCTGGAGATGCTGCAATCGCCGGAGTGGCGGGCCGACGTCACCGGCTCCATGGCCAAGGCGATCGACCAGTTCTTCACCAACCGCGCCACGCTCGGCCGGCCGGCCCCGACGCGCCGCGCGGCGGCCGCCGCCCCAGTTTCACCATAGATAGAGTGTCGATACGGGACGTCCGACGCCCCGTCGCACGGCCGCCGAAACCGGCATTCCGAGGGGGTCTCACGGGACCGTCCGGGGGCCGGCCGCGCAGCGCGCGGGGTGCACGCGCCGGATGAGCCGATTCCGGCATTCGGCCGGGCCAGCGACGAGCGGAACACCGGATGCGTCTGATCCTCCGTTTCTTTGGGATCCTGTTCAGCGCCGCCGCGGTGCTGTTCGTGGTCGGCGCGGCGGTGGGCGGCTACTTCTACTGGAAGTACAGCCAGGACCTGCCCGACCACGCCGCCCTCGCGAATTACGAGCCGCCGGTGATGACCCGCGTCCACGCGGCGGACGGCTCCCTGCTGGCCGAGTACGCCCGCGAGCGCCGGCTGTACCTGCCGATCCAGGCGATGCCGAAGATCGTCGTGGCGGCCTTCCTGTCGGCCGAGGACAAGAACTTCTACAAGCACGGCGGCATCGACCCCGAGGGGATCGTGCGCGCCTTCCTGACCAACGCCAAGTCGGGCAAGCGGCAGGGCGCCTCGACCATCACCCAGCAGGTCGCCAAGAACTTCCTGCTCTCCTCCGAGCAGACCTACGACCGCAAGATCAAGGAGGCGCTGCTGGCGCTCCGGATCGAGGCGGCCTACTCGAAGGACAAGATCCTCGAGCTCTACCTCAACGAGATCTTCCTCGGCACGATCGTGCCCGGCCGCAACCTGCACGGCGTCGCGGCCGCCGCGCTCGACTATTTCGGCAAGTCGGTCCACGAGCTGACCATCAACGAGGCGGCCTACCTCGCCGCCCTGCCGAAGGGGCCGAACAACTACCACCCCTACCGCAAGACCCAGGCGGCCCTCGACCGCCGCAACGAGATCATCCGCCTGATGGCGGAGAACGGCTACATCACCCGGGAGGAGGCGGATTCCGCCAAGAAGATGCCGCTCGGCGTCAACCCGCGCGTCGCCTTCCCGAACGCCGCCAACGCCAACTACTTCACCGAGGAGGTCCGCCGCGAGATCTCCGAGCGCTACGGCGAGAAGAAGCTCTACGAGGGCGGCCTCTCGGTGCGCACGACCCTCGACCCGAAGATGCAGGCCTGGGCCCGCAAGGCTCTGGTCGACGGCCTCGTGCGCTACGACCAGGCCCATGGCTGGCGCGGTCCGGTCACCAAGGTCGACCTGACCGGGCGCGACTGGGGCATGGCGGCGGCCGAGGTTCCGGCGCTCGGCGACGTGGCCCCCTGGCGGCTCGCCGTGGTGCTGGGCAACGGCGGCGGCGGCGTGCAGATCGGCCTGCAGCCCCGGCGCGAGGCCTCCGGCCAGGTCGGCAAGGACCGCGAGACCGGCGTGATCACCCCCGAGGGCATGCGCTGGGCCGGCCGCGCCAATCTCCAGCCCGGCGACATGGTCTACGTCGAGGCGATGGACGGCGGCCGCGGCCAGTTCCGCCTGCGCCAGAAGCCCGAGGTCTCCGGCGCCATCGTGGCCATGGACCCGAATACGGGCCGCGTGCACGCGATGGTCGGCGGTTTCTCGTACGACGAGTCCGAGTTCAACCGCGCCACCCAGGCGATGCGCCAGCCCGGCTCCTCGTTCAAGCCGATCGTCTACTCGGCAGCCCTCGACAACGGCTACACGCCCGCCTCGATCATCCAGGACACCCCGATCACCATCGAGGCCGGTCCCGGCCAGGAGGCCTGGACGCCCTCGAACTACGACGGCAAGTCGGGCGGCCCGCACACCCTGCGCTACGGCATCGAGCACTCGAAGAACCTGATGACGGTCCGGCTCGCCAAGGATGTCGGCATGCCGCTCATCGCCGAGTACGCACGCCGCTTCGGCGTCTACGACGACATGCTGCCGGTGCTGCCCATGTCGCTCGGCGCGGGTGAGACCACGGTGATGCGCATGGTCACCGCCTACTCGATGCTCGCCAACGGCGGCCGGCGCATCCGGCCGACCCTGATCGACCGGATCCAGGACCGCATCGGCGAGACGATCTACCGGCACGACAACCGCAAGTGCATCGGCTGCGACGCCGAGAAGTGGTCGGGCCAGGACGAGCCGAAGCTGGTGGACGATTCCGAGCAGGTGCTCGACCCGCTGACCGCCTACCAGATGGTCTCGATCATGGAGGGCGTGGTCCAGCGCGGCACCGCCACGATCCTGAAGCAGATCGGCAAGCCGCTGGCCGGCAAGACCGGCACGACGAACGACGCCAAGGACGCGTGGTTCGTGGGCTTCTCGCCGGATCTGGCGGTCGGCATCTATATCGGCTTCGACAAGCCCCGGTCGCTGGGCGACCGCGCCACCGGCGGCGGCTTGGCCGCGCCGATCGCCCTGGAGTTCCTGAAGACGGCCCTCAAGGACAAGCCGCCGACGCCGTTCCGCGTGCCGCCGGGGATCAAGCTGATCCGCATCAACCTCGCGAGCGGCACCCGCGCCGGTTCGGGGGAGGGCGCCGGGACGATCCTGGAGGCGTTCAAGCCCGGCACCGCGCCGCCGGATTCCTACTCGGCGCCGTCCTCCTCGGGCGGCGGCCAGGCGGCCGCCCCCGCGGCGGTCGCGCCCGATCCCGACCGGGCCGCGCAGGCCGGCGGGCTGTACTGAGGCGGCTCGCCCCGCCCAGCCCGCATTCAGCCGAGGTCGCACTCAGCCCAGGTCGGGTCCGCCCGGCCTGGGCTCTCGCGTTGTGGATCCGGAGCGGACGCGCGTCTCATGCGGGGACGGCCGCGAGGGCGGCGTCCCAGATCCGGGGCAACGGCGCGCTCGACACGTCATCGCCGGGCAACGCCCCGCGATCGGCAACCGGCGCCGTCCGGGACCGCGCAGGGGGCCCCGAAGGGGTCAGGCGGCGCGGCTGCCCGGCCCGTGCGGGCCGCTTCCGCGCGGCCCGGCCAGCCGGCGCGGCGGCGAGCGCACAGAAAAAAGCCGCCCCGGACGGAGCGGCTCGAGGAGTCATCAGGGAGGCATCAAAACAGAGCGGACGGATATGTCCAACTCGACATCCAGATCACTGGATGCCTGTTTATGCCTCGAAAACCTTAATGCGGAGTTAAGGCAGGTTCTCGCCCGGCGATCTCAGGCCGCCAGACTGTCGAACAGACCGCGCCCGTCGGTCCCGCCGATCAGGTCCTCGACGAAGTTCTCCGGGTGCGGCATCATCCCGAGGACGTTCCCGGTCTCCGACAGGACGCCCGCGATGGCGTTGAGGGAGCCGTTGCGGTTGGCCTCCACGGTGATCGCGCCGGTCGCGTCGCAGTAGCGGAAGGCGACCCGGCCCTCGCCCTCGATCCGCGCCAGGGTCTCGGGATCGGCGAAGTAGTTGCCTTCGCCGTGGGCCACGCAGACGTCGATGACCTGACCCTGCCGGTAGGCGCTGGTGAAGCGGGTGTCGGTGCGCTCGACCCGGAGCGTCTGCCGATGGCAGATGAAGCGCCGGTCGATGTTGCGCATCAGAACGCCCGGCAGGAGCCCCGATTCGCACAGGATCTGGAAGCCGTTGCAGATGCCGAGCACGAGGCCGCCGCGGGCGGCGTGGGCCCGCACCGCGTCCATGGCGGCGGCGCGTCCGGCGATGGCGCCGCAGCGCAGATAGTCGCCGTACGAGAAGCCGCCGGGCAGGACGGCGAGGTCGGTGCCGGCGGGGAGCGCGTGGTCCGCGTGCCACACGAGGCTCACCTGCGCGCCGGAGCGCCGCAGGGCCCGGACGACGTCCGACTCGCGGTTGGAACCCGGGAAGACGACGACCGCGGCGTGCATCAGAGGATCTCGATCGCGTAGTTCTCGACGACGGTGTTGGCCAGGAGCTTCTCGCAGGCCGCGCGCAGGGTCGCCTCAGCGGCGGCGCTGTCGACCGCCGACACCTCGATGTCGAAGACCTTGCCCTGCCGGACGCCGTCGACGCCCTCGATGCTGAGGGATCGGAGGGCGGCCTCGATCGCCTTGCCCTGCGGGTCCAGCACACCGGTCTTCAGGGTGACGATGATACGGGCTTTCATGGATCTTCGGGTCTCACGCGTGTCCGGGACGGGGGTGTGACCTGCGACAACATCACACAGACCGTCGCCGGTCGCTTCTAGCAGGAAGGCCGGCGCACTGTCGAACACGCCGCACGCATAGGGATCATTCCGCTGTTCGATACAACTTGAATGAAGAACCCGCCCACGCGCGCTCGTTCAGCGATGCGCAGCCGGGGCCGGGCCCCGCAGGGGCTCGATGCTGGTCGCCCGGCGCCAGAGCTGGAGCATGATCCAGGCCGCGAACAGGCTGAACAGGCCCATCAGGACGTGCCCGACCCGGTCGCCGAGATCGAAGATGCCCGCGATGGCCCAGCCCGCCGCGATTGCCACGGCGAACACCTCGGTGCCGACGAGGACCATCATGCTGATGATGGTGATGGCGTTGCGCCCGTTCACGAGATCCGCCCTCGAAAAGATTTCGGGCCCCGGACGAACCGTCCGGGACCCGCGCAGCTAGCCCACAGAGGCGGGGCGATGCAACCGACCGGGCGGCGCCGGAGCGGTCCGGCCTCAGCGCGGCGCGCGCTTGGCCAGGATCCGCTGCAGGGTCCGCCGGTGCATGTTGAGGCGCCGGGCGGTCTCGCTGACGTTGCGGCTGCACAGCTCGTAGACGCGCTGGATGTGCTCCCAGCGGACCCGGTCGGCCGACATCGGGTTCTCGGGCGGGTCGGCCCGCTCGCCCGGCTGCGCCATCAGCGTGCCGTGGATCTCGTCGGCGTCGGCCGGCTTGGCGAGGTAGTCGAAGGCGCCGAGCTTCACCGCGGTCACCGCCGTGGCGATGTTGCCGTAGCCGGTGAGGATCACGCCCCGGGCCTCGGGGCGGCGCTCCTTGAGGCGGGCGATCACGTCGAGGCCGTTGCCGTCGCCGAGGCGCATGTCGATCACCGCGAACGCGGGCGCGCGCGCCTCGACGGCGGAGACGCCGTCCGCGACGCTGTCGGCCACCTGCACGTGATAGCCGCGGCTCTCCATGGCGCGGGCGAGGCGGGTCTGGAAGGGCTTGTCGTCGTCGACGATCAGCAGGCTGCGGTCGGAGAAGGCGGCCAGTGGATCGGCATCGTTGATCACGGCGGGGTCTGTCGCCGCCGAGGCCCCGGGCTGCGTGAGCATCCGGCACTCCTTTCGGGTTTTCGTCGTCGGGTTCTTGGTCTGTCCTTCATATAGGTACGGCGTCGCGCGGTGGCAGGGGGGCGCGGATACTGAGTTCCGGAGAATGTCGCGGCGCGGCGCCGCGCTCGAAGATGTGGCGGGCCCAGGAGACGCGCACGATCGCCCCGTGGGCGTCCGGCGCCGCGACGTTCATGAGGGCGAGCTGCGCCCCCGAGCGCTCGATCAGGGTCTTGGCGATGAACAGCCCGAGGCCGAGCCCGGCCCCCACGGTCCCGCCGGATTGCGGCCGGTCGTGGCTGCGGGTGGTGACGTAGGGCTCGCCCGCCCGCAGCAGCACCTCGCTGGAGAAGCCCGGCCCGTCGTCGCGGATCTCGATCCAGACGCGGTCGGGGGTCCAGCGCCCCTCCACGGTGACGCCGGCCTCGGCGAAGTCGACGGCGTTGTCGAGGATGTTGGCGAGCCCGAACATGACGCCCGGGTTGCGCCGGCAGGCGGGCTCCGGCCCCTCGCCGGTGCTGGTGACGGCGAGGGCGGCGCCGAGTGCCCGCTGCGGCGCCACCAGCTCCTCCACGAGGTGGCTGAACGTCACCGTCTCCAGGAAGCCGGCCCCCGCCCCGTCCCCGTCGAGGGAGGTCAGCTTGCCGAGGATGCCGCGGCAGCGGTCGACCTGCTCGCGCAGCAGGTTGAGATCCTCCGCCACCGCCGGCGAGGCGGTGGGGCCGAGCTGGCGGATCAGCTCCTTGGTCACAACCATGATCGTGCCCAGCGGTGTGCCCAATTCGTGGGCAGCCGCGGCCGCGAGCCCGTCGAGCTGCGACAGGTGCTGCTCGCGGGCGAGCACCAGCTCGGTGGCGGCGAGCGCCTGGGCGAGGAGCCGGGTCTCCTCGGCCACCCGCCACGCGTAGACGCCTGTGAAGGCGGTGCCGAGCAGGATCGCGGTCCAGACGCCGGAGACGTACAGGAACGGCAGCTCGATCCGACCGTCCGCGAACCAGGGCAGGGGCCGGTGCACCAGCGCGAGCAGGGTCGCGAGGCCCACCGCCAGGAGGCCGAGCGCCAGCGTCCGCTCGGGCGGCAGGGCGGTGGCGGAGATCAGCACGGGGGCGAGGAACAGCAGCGAGAACGGGTTCTGGAGCCCGCCCGTGAGGAACAGCAGGGCCGCGAGCTGCACGATGTCGAAGGCGAGGAGCAGCGCCGCGGAATCGTCGCTGAGCCGGTAGCTCGCCGGGAAGCGGATCCGCAGGGCGAGGTTCAGCCAGGACGAGGTGGCGATCACCAGGAAGCACCAGCCGAAGGGCAGCGGCAGGCCGAGGCCGAACTGCGCCCCGACGACCGCCGCGCTCTGGCCCGTGATGGCGAGCCAGCGCAGGCGGACGAAGGTGTCGAGCCGCAGGTGTCGCGCGTCGCGACCGAGGCCGCTGAGATCGGTATCGGGCATAGACTGTATCGTGCGTCGCCGGACGGGCGCCGCCGGAGCGGCGTCCCGCGGACTCCCTTCGCACGACGCGGTGCTGGGAATCCCGGCATGCCGACCCGGACACGTCGTCGCTGGCGGAGGGTCGCCGGCGGATCTGGTCACAGGCAAGTCGCCGCAGCTGCGGGATGTTCCACCCGCGTTCAGGGTGGAGCATTATCCTACCGAATCGGGTTGCAGGGGGTATGGGTCGCGCGGCTCGAAGCCCGCGGCCGGACCGAGACCGCGAGGTGACGATGCTGCTGGCCTATTCCCTGTACGAGGGCGCGCGCGCCCTGATGGCACCCGCCCGCGTCGCCGCCGACCTCACCCGCTACGGGCTGCAGATGCCGGGCAACCCCCTGGCCTACGGACCCTATGCCCGCGCGGTCAGCGCCGGCTGCGAGATGTTCGAGCGCGTCACCCGCCAGTACGGCAAGCCCGCCTTCGGCTTCACCGAGACGGTGGTGGACGGCGCGGCGGTCCCGGTCACCGAGCGGGTGGTCTGGGAGCGGCCGTTCTGCCGCCTGATCGCCTTCGACCGCGCGTTCCAGGCGGCCCCCGCGGAGCCGCAGCCCAAGCTGCTGATCGTCGCGCCGATGTCGGGTCACTACGCCACGCTGCTGCGCGGCACCGTCGAGGCGATGCTGCCGAACCACCGGGTGTATATCACCGACTGGACCGACGCCCGGATGGTGCCGCTCTTCGCCGGCCAGTTCGATCTGGACGACTACATCGACTACCTGCAGGAGATGTTCGCGGTCCTGGGGCCGGACCTGCACGTCATGGCGGTCTGCCAGCCGGCCGTGCCGGTGATCGCCGCGGTGGCGCTGATGGAGGCGGCCGACGAGCCGGCGGTGCCGACCTCCATGACCCTGATGGGCGGCCCGATCGACACCCGCCGCTCGCCCACCGCGGTGAACTGCCTCGCGCAGGAGCGCGGTCAGAAGTGGTTCGAGCAGAACACGATCAGCCTCGTGCCGCCGATCTACCCGGGCGCGTGGCGCCGGGTCTATCCGGGCTTCCTGCAGCTCTCGGGCTTCATGGCGATGAACCTCGACCGCCACGTCACCGCCCATTCGGACATGTTCGACCATCTGGTGACGGGCGACGGCGACTCGGCCGAGAAGCACCGCGAGTTCTACGACGAGTACCTCGCCGTGATGGACCTGACGGCCGAGTACTATCTCCAGACCGTGCAGACCGTGTTCGTCGACCACGCCCTGCCGACGGGACAGATGAAGCACCGCGGCACGCCGGTCGATCTCGGCGCCGTCCGCCGCTGCGCGATCCTCGCGGTGGAGGGCGAGAACGACGACATCTCCGGCGTCGGCCAGACCAAGGCGGCCCTCGACCTGACGCCGAACCTGCCCGAGGCGCGCAAGGCCTACCACCTCCAGGCCGGCGTCGGCCATTACGGCGTGTTCAACGGCTCGCGCTACCGGGCGGTGATCGCGCCCCGGATCGCGGCCTTCATCCGCGCCATGCAGGCGGTGCCGGGCGCGCGGGGCGGTCACCTGCGGCAGGTGGGCTGAGCCCGGACCGGGCACGACGCGCCCCGTTCCCGTGCGGGAGCGGAGCGAGGACGGAGTCGGCGCGCGGTCGGCCCTCCCACTTCTGGCGCGGTCGCGCCGGCATCGCGCCCGCGCCTGTGCGCGCACGCCTCCCCGTCTTTCCGGGGGCCGCGGGCGAGCCGGACATCCAGGGCCGCCGTCGGTGCGGGCCCTCCGCGCCCCGGCGGTTCCGGGATGACGCGCCGTCGCGAGGCCGCGCGCGAAACAGACCGCCGATCCTGAATACATAACGCAGGGACGGTCGGGCTGGCGCGGGGCTTGCGAGACGCGCCCCGTGAGTTCGAGCCGCGCCACCCCAGCCCCCATCCACGCCGCCGTCGCCCCGAGGCCGGCGGCGGCGTGGGCGCTTGCCCGGGCCGCGTTGTCACGTCGGGCCATTGCGCCCGTGCATCAGAACCGTTCAAACTCGCCCGCAAGGTGCGGGCCGGCGACCGATGCTTGAGATCCGCACCGCCAGGGAGAAGACGATGGACCGCAGGACCTTTCTCAAGGGTTCGGCTGCGCTCGGTTTGGCTGCGCCGCAGCTCGCGCGGCCGGCCCTCGCGCAGGGCGGCAAGGTCCTGCGCTTCGTGCCGCAGGCGAACCTCGCCAATTTCGACCCGATCTGGGGGACCCAGTACGTGGTGCGCAACGCCGGCACCCTCGTCTGGGATATGCTCTACGGCGTCGACGCGCAGCTGAAGCCGCAGCGCCAGATGGTCGAGTCCGAGGAGGTCTCGGGCGACAAGCTGACCTGGACCTTCCGGCTGCGCCCCGGCCTCAAGTGGCACGACGGCGAGCCGGTGCTGGCCAAGGACGTGGTGGCGAGCCTCACCCGCTGGATGGCCCGGGACCCGATCGGCCTGATGATCCGCGGGATCCAGGACGACCTCGCGGCGACCGACGACAAGACCTTCCAGTGGCGCCTGAAGAAGCCGTTCCCGAAGCTGCTCTACGCGCTCGGCAAGACCAACGCGCCGATGGCGCTGATGATGCCGGAGCGGATCGCCAAGACCGACCCGTTCACGCAGATCTCCGAGTATGTCGGCTCGGGCCCGATGAAGTTCGTCCGCAACGAGTGGGTGCCGGGCGCCCGGGCGGTGTTCGAGACCTTCACCGACTACAAGCCCCGCGACGAGCCGAATTCCTGGCTCGCCGGCGGCAAGCGCATGCTGGTCGACCGGGTCGAGTGGGTGATCATGCCGGACGCCGCCACCGCGTCGGCGGCCCTGCAGAACGGCGAGGTCGACTGGTGGGAGAACCCGATCTCCGACCTCGTGCCGCTGCTGCGCAAGAACGCCAACCTCAACGTCGATATCGCCGACCCGCTGGGCAATGTCGGGTCGTTCCGGATGAACCACCTGCACCCGCCCTTCGACAACCCGAAGATCCGCCAGGCGGTCATGACCGCCATGAGCCAGGAGGACTACATGCGGGCGATCGTCGGCGACGACGACAGCCTGTGGAAGAAGCTGCCGGGCTTCTTCACGCCGGGGACGCCCCTCTACAGCGAGGCGGGCGGCGGCAATGTCGGCAAGGGCGACATCAAGCTCGGCCAGAAGCTGCTCAAGGAGGCCGGCTACAAGGGCGAGCCGGTGGTCTGCGTCGTGGCGCAGGACCAGGGGATCACCAAGGCGCAGGGCGACATCACCGCCGACCTCCTGAAGCAGATGGGCTTCAACGTCGACTTCGTCGCCACCGACTGGGGCACGACCGGCACCCGCCGGGCCTCCAAGGCGCCGCCGTCTCAGGGCGGCTGGAACATGTTCCACACCTGGCACGCGGGCGCCGACTGCATCAATCCGGCGGGCTACCCGGCGGTGCGGGCGAGCGGCGACAAGGCGTGGTTCGGCTGGCCCAGCATCCCGCCGGTCGAGACCGCCATCGCCGAGTGGTTCGACGCCGCCGACCCGGCCGCCGAGAAGGCCGCCATCGACAAGGTCAACGCCGCCGCCTGCGAGGGCGTGGTCTACGTGCCCACCGGGTTCTTCCTCGGCTACCAGGCGTGGCGCAAGAACGTCTCGGGCATCGTGAAGGGGCCGATCCCCTTCACCTGGGGCGTGTCGAAGGCGTGATGGCGCTCGCTCTCGCCAAGTCGGGCCGCCCGACCCGCCCGGTCTCTCGGGCGGGCTACCGGCCTCGGACAGCGCGTTCGGCAACGCGGCCGCGGGACGAGGCGCGAGGCCCCTCTCCCGCACGTGCGCCGGCGGTGCGCGCGCTCCTGAAGCGTCCGATCCCGCACCCCGACCCGCTCCCGCACGGGAGAGGGGGCGCGTCGCGCTCCGCCGCCAGCGTCGGCGCCCGACCCGGACGCGTGAATGTCGGCCCCCGCGATGAGGGCAGGGGCGGCGCTACCCGCCGCGCCCGCCCGCCCGCACGATAGCGAGGACCCATGCTCGGCTATATCGGCAGGCGCATCCTCGCCACCATCCCGGTCATGGCGGTGGTCGGGCTGTTCGTCTTCAGCCTCCTCTACTTCGCCCCCGGCGACCCGGCCGCGATCATCGCGGGCGACCAGGCGACGCCCGACGACGTCGCCCGCATCCGCGCCACGCTCGGCCTCGACCGGCCCTTCCTGGTGCGGTTCTGGGAATGGTCGTGGCAGATCCTCCACGGCGATCTCGGCACCTCGATCTTCACCAACCTGCCGGTCACCACCATGATCGGCCAGCGGGTGGAGCCCACCGTCTCGCTGATGCTCGTCACCCTGGTCTTCGCGATCCTGGTGGCGGTGCCGCTCGGCGTCGTCGCCGCCTGGAAGGCCGGCAGCCTGATCGACCGCCTCGTGATGGGGCTCGCCGTGACGGGCTTCTCGGTGCCGGTCTTCGTGGTCGGCTACGTGCTGGCCTACGTCTTCGCCCTCGAGCTCGGCTGGCTGCCGGTCCAGGGCTACACGCCGATCGAGCAGGGCCTGTGGCCCTGGCTGTCCAACCTGATCCTGCCGGCGGTGACGCTGGGCCTCGTCTACATCGCGCTGATCGCCCGGGTGACCCGCGCGACCATGCTCGACGTGCTCCAGCAGGATTACGTGCGCACCGCCCGGGCCAAGGGGCTGGCGCAGGGGCCGGTCCTGTTCGTCCACGCCCTCAAGAACGCCGCGGTGCCGATCGTCACCGTGATCGGCATCGGCATCGCGTTGCTGATCGGAGGCGCGGTGGTGACCGAGACGGTCTTCGCCATCCCCGGCCTCGGGCGCCTCACCGTCGACGCGATCCTGCGGCGCGACTACCCGGTCATCCAGGGCGTCGTGCTGCTGTTCAGCTTCGTCTACGTGCTCGTGAACCTCGCCATCGACCTCTTCTACACCGTGCTCGACCCGAGGATCCGCTATTGACCGCGACCGTCGCGCCCTTCCCCAGCAGCGCCCCGCAGGCGGGCAATCCGCCCGACGGGGCCGTCCCCAAGGCACCGCCGCCGCCGGGCCTCGCCGTCGCGGCGCCGCTGCCGGACGTCATCCCGGCCCGCAAGCGCCGGGGCAAGGTCTGGACCTACGTGCGCCGCAACCCGACCATCGTGGTCGGCGGCGTGCTGCTGCTCATCGTCTTCCTGATGGCGGTGCTCGCGCCTTACCTCGGCACCGTCGACCCGACCGCCCTGGCGCCCGCCAAGCGCACCCGGGCACCGTCGGCGCAGTACTGGTTCGGCACCGACATGCTCGGCCGCGACGTCTACTCGCGGGTGGTCTACGGCGCCCGGGTCTCGCTGCTGGTCGGCTTCTCGGTGGCGTTCCTCGCGTCGATCGCCGGGCTGGCGGTCGGCCTCGTCTCCGGCATGGTGCGCTGGCTCGACGGGATCGTCATGCGGGTCGTCGACGGCATGATGTCGATCCCGCCGATCCTGCTCGCGGTCGCGCTGATGGCGCTCACCCGCGGCTCGGTCCAGAACGTGATCATCGCGATCACCATCGCGGAGATCCCGCGCGTCGCCCGCCTCGTGCGCGGCGTGGT
Source organism: Methylobacterium sp. PvP105 (assembly GCF_017876975.1). Taxonomy (NCBI): domain Bacteria; kingdom Pseudomonadati; phylum Pseudomonadota; class Alphaproteobacteria; order Hyphomicrobiales; family Methylobacteriaceae; genus Methylobacterium; species Methylobacterium sp. PvP105. Next base: position 5,909,499 of record NZ_JAGIPA010000001.1, read on the forward strand.
GCTGTCGCTGCGCGAGCAGCCCTACGTCGAGGCGGCGGTGACCACGGGCACCCGGATGCCGGCGATCATCTGGCGCCACATCCTGCCCAACACGCTGGCGCCCATGACCGTGCAGGCGACCTACATCTGCGCCTCCGCGATGATCACCGAGGCGATCCTGTCGTTCATCGGCGCGGGCGTGCCGCCCTCGACGCCGTCCTGGGGCAACATCATGGCCGAGGGCCGGGCCCTCTGGCAGGTGAAGTTCTACATCATCCTGTTCCCGGCGATCTTCCTCTCGATGACGGTGCTCGCCGTGAACCTCGTCGGCGACGGCCTGCGCGACGCCCTCGATCCCCGCATGGCGAAGGACGTGTGATGAGCACAGGGATGAGCACAGGCGTGAGCGGAACCCCCCTCCTGTCGATCGAGAACCTGCAGGTCCATTTCCGCACCCCCGACGGGGTGAACCGGGCGGTGGACGGGGTCTCGTTCGCGATCCAGTCGGGCGAGACCCTGGCGATCGTGGGCGAGTCCGGCTGCGGCAAGTCGGTGACCTCGATGTCGATCCTGCGGCTCCTGCCCGAGCCGCCGGCCCGCATCGCCGGCGCGATCAAGTTCGAGGGCAGGAACCTCCTCGACCTGCCGAACAGCGCCATGCGCAAGATCCGCGGCAACGACATCAGCGTGATCTTCCAGGAGCCGATGACCTCGCTGAACCCGGTGCTGACGGTCGGCCGCCAGATCGGCGAGACCCTGCGGCTGCACCAGGGCCTCGGCCGCCGGGAGGCCGAGGAGCGGGCGGTGGAGATGCTGACCCTCGTCGGCATCCCCGAGCCGCGGCGCCGGGTGCGGGAATACCCGCACCAGCTCTCCGGCGGCATGCGCCAGCGGGTGATGATCGCCATCGCGCTCGCCTGCTCGCCGAAACTCCTGATCGCCGACGAGCCGACCACGGCGCTCGACGTGACCATCCAGGCCCAGATCCTCGACCTGATGCGCGACCTGAAGGCCCGGGTCGGCGCCGCGATCATGCTGATCACCCACGATCTCGGCGTGGTCGCCGAGGTCGCCGACCGGGTGGTGGTGATGTATGCCGGCCGCAAGGTCGAGGAGGCGCCGGTCCGCGACCTGTTCCGGTCGCCACGCCATCCCTACACCCGCGGCCTGATGGGGGCGGTGCCGAAGCTCGGCGCCGTCGAGCACGGCGCCGACGCGCGGCTCGCCGAGATCCCCGGCATGGTCCCGAGCCTGAAAGGCCGGATCGAGGGCTGCGTCTTCGCCGGGCGCTGCCCGGACGTGACCGACCTGTGCCGCGCCTACGCGCCGGCCCTGGAGCCGAAGGCGCCGGGCCACCTCGCCGCCTGCCACTACGCGCCGAAGGACGCCCTCGCGGCATGAGCGCCACCCCCGCACCCGCCGGTCGCACCCTGCTGGAGGTCAACGACCTCAAGAAGCACTTCGCCCTCGGCGGCGGCCTGCTCGGCCGCCAGAGCCGCGTGCTCAAGGCGGTGGACGGCCTGTCGTTCACGGTCGCCCGCGGCGAGACCCTCTCGCTCGTCGGCGAGTCCGGCTGCGGCAAGTCCACCGTCGCCAAGGCGCTGATGCGCCTCTACGCGCCCACCGCCGGACAGGTGGTCCTCGGCGGGAAGCGCATCGACGACCTCTCGGCCGGGGCGCTCCGGCCCCTGCGGCGCCACATCCAGATGGTCTTCCAGGACCCGTTCTCGTCGCTCAACCCGCGGATGCGGGTGCGGGCGATCCTGGCCGAGCCGATCCGCAATTTCGGGCTGGCCCGCAACGCCGCCGACCTGGAGAGCCGGCTGGCCAGCCTGATGGAGCGGGTCGGCCTGCCCCGCGAGGCGCTCGGGCGCTTCCCGCACGAGTTCTCGGGCGGGCAGCGCCAGCGCATCGGCATCGCCCGGGCGCTCGCCGCCGAGCCGGACCTGATCATCTGCGACGAGGCGGTCTCGGCGCTCGACGTCTCGGTGAAGGCGCAGATCGTCAACCTGCTGCGCGACCTGCAGCGCGAGCTCGACCTCGCGATGCTGTTCATCTCGCACGACCTCGCCATCGTCGAGCACATGACCCACCGCGTCGCCGTGATGTATCTCGGCAAGATCGTCGAGATCGGCCCGCGCCGGGACATCTTCCTGGCGCCCAAGCACCCCTACACCCAGGCCCTGCTCTCGGCGGTGCCGATCCCCGAGCCCGGGGCCGGGCGCACCCGCATCGTCCTCAAGGGCGACGTGCCGAGCCCGATCAACCCGCCGTCGGGCTGCCGCTTCCACACCCGCTGCCCGCACGCCTTCGACCGCTGCCGGACCGAGGTGCCCGGCCTCGACCCGGTGGGCTCCGGCCACTTCGCCGCCTGCCACCTCAACGACACGGCCGTGCCCGCCCGGGCGGCCTGACGGCGCCGTCCTGGCGAGCGCAGCGAAGCAATCCAGGGCGGCGCGCGGTCCCCGAGCGTGGCGGATCCCTGGGTCGCTTCGCTGCGCGCGCGATGACGGGTCGGATTCCCGCGACCAACATCTGGAGTCTCTCGTGCAGCACGACCTCATCCTGAAGGGCGCGCGGGTCATCGACCCGTCGCAGAACCACGACGGGATCTGCGACGTCGCCTTCGCGGACGGCCGCGTCTCGGGCTTCGGCCGCGACCTTCAGGCGAGCCCCGGCACGCAGGTCCGCGACATGGCCGGCGCCATCGTCACCCCGGGCCTGATCGACCTGCACACCCACGTCTACTGGGGCGGCACCTCGCTCGGCATCGACGCCGACGAATTCTGCCGGACCTCGGGGGTGACCACCTCGGTCGATACCGGCAGCGCCGGCCCCGGCAACTTTGCCGGCTTCCGCAGCCACGTGATCGAGCGGTCGCAGGCGCGGATCCTCGCCTACCTGCACGTCTCCTTCGCGGGGATCTTCGGCTTCTCGAAGACCATCATGGTCGGCGAGAGCGAGGATCCGCGGCTCATGGCACCGCGCGAGGCGGTCGAGGTCGCCGACGCCAACCGGGACGTGATCGTCGGCATCAAGGTCCGGGTCGGGCGCCACGCCTCGGGCGACCAGGGCACCGCGCCGCTCGACATCGCGCTGCAGGTCGCCGAGGAGACCGGCCTGCCGCTGATGGCCCATATCGACGAGCCGCCGCCGAGCTACGAGGCGGTGCTGGCCATGCTGCGGCCCGGCGACGTGCTGACCCACGCGTTCCGGCCGTTCCCGAACTCCCCGATCACGGCCCAGGGCGCCGTGAAGCCGGCGCTCCGCGAGGCGCGGGCGCGGGGCGTGATCTTCGACATCGGCCACGGCAAGGGCTCGTTCGCCTTCAAGACGGCGCGGGCCATGCTGGCCGGCGGCTTCCTGCCCGACACGATCTCGTCCGACGTGCACCAGCTCTGCATCGAGGGGCCGGCCTTCGACCAGGTCACCACCATGTCGAAGATGCTCTGCCTGGGCATGAGCCTCGACGAGGTCGTCGCCGCCTCCACGGTGAACGCCGCCGTGGCGCTGAAGCGGATGGAGTACGGGACCCTGAAGGTCGGGGCGCTCGGCGACGCCACGGTGCTGGCGGTGCGGGACGGGGAGTTCGACTACGTCGACACCCGGGGCGAGCACATGACGGGCGACCGGCGGATCACCGCGGAGGGCGTGGTGCTGCGCGGGGCGTGGTGGCACCCGGCCTGACCGCGCCGGGATCGCGCCCCGAGGACCTCGGTCCTATCGCATACAAAATATCGACCTTTACAGCCTCTTCGACTGACCGATACACTTTCCCGTGAGGGTCGGACCATCTCCGGCGCTCAGCGAAACGCGGCCCAAGCCGCGGCGCCAGGGAGGATGGATGGACACGGGTCAGCCTCTGCTGGAGGTCGACGGCGTCACGCTCCGCTACAAGACGCCCGAGCACCTCGTCACGGCCACCTACCGGGTGAGCTTCCGGGTCTGGCCCGGGGACCGCTTCGTCCTGCTCGGGCCGTCCGGATGCGGGAAGTCGACCCTGCTCAAGGCGGTGGGCGGCTACATGGCGCCGACCGAGGGCGAGATCCGCCTGAAGGGGCGCCCGGTCACCGAGCCCGGCCCCGACCGGATGATGGTGTTCCAGGAATTCGACCAGCTCCTGCCGTGGAAGACGGTCCGGCAGAACGTGGTCTTCGCCCTCGAGGCCTCGGGCCGGCTGAGAGGTCGCGAGGCCCTGGACCGGGCCAACCTCTACATCGACAAGGTCAACCTCACGAAGTTCGCCGACAGCTACCCCCACACCCTGTCGGGCGGCATGAAGCAGCGCGTCGCCATCGCCCGCGGCATGGCGATGGAGCCCGACATCCTGCTGATGGACGAGCCCTTCGCGGCGCTCGACGCGCTCACCCGGCGGCGCATGCAGGACGAGCTGCTGATGCTGTGGGAGGGCACGCGCTTCACCGTCCTGTTCGTCACCCACTCGATCCCCGAGGCGATCAAGGTCGGCTCGCGCATCCTGCTGCTCTCGCCCCATCCCGGCGAGGTGAAGGCCGAGCTCAACAGCGCCGAAACGCCGGAGGCGGCGCTGCAGCTCGAGGGCCGGATCCAGCACATGCTGTTCTCGGAAGAGATCCAGGAGGCGGAGAATGTCTAGCGCGCAAGCCCTGAGCGGCCCCCCGCTGGCCGGCCCCGCGCCGCGCCTGTCGCCCCTGCCGCCGTCCGGCCGGCCCGAGATCGTGCGCGAGACCGGCCACGCCCACGGCGCCACCGTGGTGGAGAAGCCGCTGTCGGTCGCCGAGCGGCTCTACAACCAGGCCTGGCTGCGCAAGGTCGTGATCCTCGTGCTCCTCGCCGGGATCTGGGAGGCCTACGGGCGCTACCTCGACAACGACCTCCTGTTCCCGACCTTCTCGGCGACCGTGGAGGCCTTCGTCCGGGGCATCGCGGACGGCACGCTCCCGGCCCGGGCCTGGAGCTCGCTGAAGGTGCTGCTCATGGGCTACGCCGCCGGCGTCGCCCTGGCGACCCTGCTCACCGGCGTCGCCATCGCGTCGCGGATCGGGACCGACCTCCTCGAGACCCTGACGTCGATGTTCAACCCGCTGCCGGCGATCGCGCTGCTGCCCCTGGCGCTGATCTGGTTCGGCCTGGGCAACGGCAGCCTGATCTTCGTGCTGGTCCACTCGGTGACCTGGGCGATCGCGCTCAACACCCATTCGGGCTTCCTGTCGGTCAGCCGCACGCTCAAGATGGTCGGGCGCAATTACGGGCTCTCGGGCCCGCGGCTGATCGGCAAGATCCTGATCCCGGCGGCCTTCCCCTCGATCCTCACCGGCCTGAAGGTCGGCTGGGCCTTCGCGTGGCGCACCCTGATCGCCGCCGAGCTGGTCTTCGGCGTGTCGTCCGGGGCGGGCGGCCTCGGCTGGTTCATCTTCGAGAACAAGAACATGCTCGACATCCCGAACGTGTTCGCCGGGCTGCTCACCGTGATCCTGATCGGCCTCGTGGTCGAGAACCTGATCTTCCAGACGATCGAGCGGCGCACCGTCCAGCGCTGGGGCATGCAGGCCTGAGCGGGGGCGGGCCGGTGCGCGACACCGGCCCGCGTCGCCGCGGGGGGACGCGGAGCGCTCCGGCAGCGCTCGGCCTGTCGCTGTCTCCGGCGGACGCCGAGATGTGTCTTCTCGCATGGCACTCGAATAGAGATCGAACTTCTCTGTTGCGCGGGTGCGGCGAACGTTTTCTTCCTATAGGCTCCGCCGACGATCCCCGGAGCCCGATCCCGTGAGTCCTGAAGCCCCCTCCAAGACGGCCCCGACGCCGGCGCGCTCCGACCGGGGCGGCCGGTCGGACACGGCCGCCTCGGTCCTGCCCGGGATCGGGCTGTGCGCGGCGATCACCGCGGTGGCGATGGCCGCGCAGGCGGTGGAGGAGCGGGTCGCCGGCCACCCCTATATCGAGGCCCTGGTCCTGGCGATCCTGATCGGGATCGCGGTGCGAACCGCCTGGACACCCCCGGCGCAGTTCCGCACCGGCATCGCCTTCTCGGCCAAGCAGCTCCTCGAGGTCGCCGTGGTGCTGCTCGGCGCCTCCCTGAGCCTCGGGGCGATCCTCGCCTCGGGCCCGGCGCTGCTGGCCGGCATCGTCGGAACCGTGGTGCTCGGCATCGCCGCCAGCGTGGCGATCTGCCGGGCGCTCGGGCTGCCGGCCCGGATGGCGATCTTGGTGGCCTGCGGCAACGCCATCTGCGGCAACTCGGCCATCGCCGCGGTGGCGCCCGTGATCGGCGCGGAGGCGAAGGACATCGCCGCCGCCATCGCGTTCACCGCCGTCCTGGGCGTGCTGATGGTGCTCGGGCTGCCGCTGTTCGTGCCCCTCGCCGGCATGACCGACAACCAGTACGGGGTGCTGGCGGGGCTGACCGTCTACGCGGTGCCGCAGGTCCTGGCCGCGACCGTGCCGGTGAGCCTGCTGTCGACCCAGGTCGGCACCCTGGTCAAGCTGGTGCGCGTGCTGATGCTCGGCCCCGTCGTGGTGGTGTTCTCGCTGATCGCCCCGCGTCTGCCGCAGGCGGCGGGGGCGCCGCCGGCGCCGTCCCGTCCGGGCTTCACCAAGCTGGTGCCCTGGTTCATCCTCGGCTTCCTGGCGCTGGCCACCCTGCGCTCCCTGGGCCTTGTCCCGGACCCGGCGGTGAAGCCGCTGACCCAGCTCGCCGGCGTGCTCACGGTCCTGTCCATGGCCGCCCTCGGCCTCGGGGTCGACGTCCGTGTCCTGGCCCGGGTCGGCGGCCGGGTCACCCTCGCGGTCACCGCCTCCCTGGCGGTCCTGATCGCCCTCAGCCTCACCCTGATCCGCGCCCTCGGGATCGGCTGACGCCGCGCGCGGTATTTCCCGCCGCGCGGGCCCCCGACCCCTGTAACCGGCCTTCGATTGGCACCTTTGTGCAGGTGACCGAGGCCTTTCGCGCCGGCGAGCCGGCCGTCCCGCACCGTGAAGCGATTTGGGAGATCGACTCTCTGTCAAGACCGTCTTGACACATACGCGGTTTTTGCTTTGGAACCGCGGGCACCGTCGTCGAAAGCTTTGTGTGGACTCCCGCAGTGCCTGAAAAGAATCCCGAGAACAGCCTCAGGTTGGTCACGCTGGTGGGCGAGATCGTCGCCGCCTACGTCTCGAACAATTCCGTTCCGCCGACGGCCCTGCCGGAGCTGATGGCGAGCGTGCACGCGGCCCTGGCGGCCCTCGACGGGCAGCCGCCCGCGGCGGCCGCCGAGCCGGCCGTGGAGCGGCCGACGCCGGCCCAGATCCGCAAGTCGGTCCAGGAGGACGGCATCGTCAGCTTCATCGACGGCCGGACCTACAAGACCCTGAAACGCCACCTCACCGCCCACGGCCTGACGCCGGAGCGGTACCGCGAGCGCTACGGCCTGCCGGACGATTACCCGATGACCGCGCCGGGCTACGCCGCGCAGCGCTCCGCCCTCGCGAAGGCGATCGGCCTCGGTGTGCCCGGCGGGCGCGTCGATCAGCGCAGGACGGGCACCGGCGGCTGATCGGCGGCGCGGCGCCGGGTCGAGCGCGGCGCGGTCTCGCTCCGGCGCCCCTGGAACGGCAGCACCTGTGCGGGGCCCGGAGCGGGCCGGCCGGGCTCGGCCCGGCTCGGGCGGCCGAACGTGTCGGCCCAGCTCAGCTTGATCACGCGGTTGTCCGCGGAGGCGGGCGCGGTGTCCTCCGCGGAGCGCTGTGCCTTGCGGTTGGCGGCGCCGATCCAGCGCACGATCCGGTGCTCGCGCCCGCGGCGCAGCACCGGCGGCAGATCCGCCTCGCTGCGCTTGCGGTTCGGCCGGATGTCGTCGGTCTTGTCTGAGATCGACACGCTCGATAACCCTGTCCCCGTGCGAGGTGCGGGCGGGGACGGATAGCGGGTGCAGCCGTAGATCCGCCGGGGTGCTCCACCCTCGACAACGGCGCTATCCTACTGAACTCGCAGGATCCGGACAGGGCAGTCCCGTCCAAAAAACTTGTCTCTGCGTCCCAGATTGGCCTATCCGGGGCCGGCACGGCTCAGGGCGCGTGCGCCCCCGGCACCGCGGCGAGCAGGGTGCGGGTGTAGGCGTGCTCCGGCGCGGCGAACAGGTCCGCGGTGCCCCGCATCTCCACGATGGCGCCGCGGTGCATCACGGCGATCCGGTCGCAGATCGTGGCGGCCACCCGCAGGTCGTGGGTGATGAACAGCATCGCCAGCGACAGGCGCTGCTTCAGGTCCTCCAGGAGATCCAGCACCTGCCGCTGGACCGAGACGTCCAGGGCCGAGACCGCCTCGTCGGCCACCAGCACGTCCGGCTCCATGGCGAGCGCCCGGGCGATGCCGATGCGCTGGCGCTGGCCGCCCGAGAAGGCGTTGGGGTAGCGGGCAGCGGCCTTCGGATCGAGACCGACGAGGTCGAGGAGGCTCCGCGCCCGCTCCCGCGCCTCCGCGGCCGGGACCCCGTGGGCGATCGGCCCCGCCGTGATGATCTGCTCCACGGTGCGGCGCGGGTTCAGCGACGCGAACGGGTCCTGGAAGATCATCTGGATGCGGCTGCGCTTGTCGCGCAGCGCGCCGCTCTTGAGCGCCGTGTAGTCGAGGTCACCCAGGCGCACCGTGCCGCCGTCGGGCTCGATCAGCCGGATCGCGAGCCGCGCCGTGGTCGACTTGCCCGAGCCGGATTCGCCCACGATCCCCAATGTCTCGCCGCGGCGGACATCGAACGAGACTTGCCTGACCGCCGCCACGACCCGCGGCTTGCCGAACAGGCCGGAGCGCCCGGCATAGGTCTTCGACAGGCCGGCGACCGACAGGGCGACCGGGGCCGCCGCGAGCGGAGGGCGCGCCGGCGGCGTCAGGCTCGGGACGGCTGCGAGCAGCGCCTTGGTGTAGGGCGCCTGGGGGTTGCGCAGCACCGCTTCGGCCGTGCCGGACTCGACGAGCCGCCCGCGCTGGAGCACCGCCACGTGGTCGGCGATCTCCGCCACGACGCCGAAATCGTGGGTGATGAACAGGACGCTCATCCCGCGCTTCCGCTGCAGGTCGCGGATCAGCCGGAGGATCTGGGCCTGGGTGGTGACGTCGAGCGCCGTGGTCGGCTCGTCGGCGACCAGCACCGAGGGCTCCAGCGCCAGCGCCATGGCGATCATCGCCCGCTGTCGCTGGCCGCCGGAGAGCTGGTGCGGGTAGGCCCGGACCGCCTCCTCGGGGTTCGGCAGACCGACCTCCGTGGCCAGCGCCACCGCCCGGGCCCAGCGCTCGCTGCGGGTGAGCAGGTTGTGCGCCTCGAACATCTCGGCGATCTGGTCGCCGATCCGCATCACCGGGTTCAGCGCCGTCATCGGCTCCTGGAACACCATGGCGATGCGCCGGCCGCGGAGGGACCGCCACGCCGGCTCGTCGAGGGTCAGGAGGTCCCGCCCCTCGAACAGGATCGTGCCGGCCGTCGGCTTCAGGGCCCGGGGCAGGAGGCCGGTGAGCGCGTAGGCGCTCATCGACTTGCCCGAGCCCGATTCCCCGACCACGCACAGGATCTTCCCGGCCTCGAGGTCGAGGTTCAGGCCCTCGACCGCGTGCGGGCGGTCGGCGCCCTTGGGGAGCGCGATCGTCAGATCGCGGATGCGGACGACCGGCTCGCTCATCGTGTCAGGCCCTCGCTTCGCGGCGGCGGAGGATGTCCGGGCCATCCTGCCCGAGATCCCAGAACAGCCCGGCCATGATCGCCAGACCCTCGCGGGTGCCGGAGGCGAGCATGTGCTCGTCGGGCCCGTGCTGGCGGCAGGCCGGGTAGGAATGCGGCACCCAGAGGGTCGGCAACCCTAAGATCTCCGAGAAGGCGTCGTTCGGCAGCGAGCCGCCGAGATTGGGCAGCAGCGCCGGCTTCTTGCCGGAGCTCGCCTCGATCGACTGGAGCGCCCACTCGACCCAGGGATCCTCCACCGGCAGCCGCGTCGCCTGGAACACCTCGGCGGCGCGGGCCGGCCTGACCTCGATCATCGGGAAGCCGTGCGCGTCGAGATGGGCGCGCACGTTCCGGATCAGGTTCTGCCAGTCGGTGCCGACCACGAAGCGCAGCTGCAGGGTCGCCTTGGCGTGGGGCGGCACGGCGTTGAGCGGGCCGTCCGGATCGCCGGTCTTGAAGGCCAGCACCTCCAGCGTGTTCCAGGCGAAGACCCGCTCGGCCGGGGTGAGGCCCGGCTCGCCCCAGTCGGAATCGATCGTGGGCGCGGTCGGGTCCTCGCCGACGCGGATGTCGGCCAAAGCCGCGCGCACGCCCTCGGGGATCGGCGGCGGCCGCAGGGCGTCCACCAGGATGCTGCCCCGCGCGTCGACCATCGAGGCGATCGCCGAGGCCAGCACCGTGCCGGGGTTGCGCAGCAGGCCGCCCCAGTTGCCGGAATGGTGCGGGCCCTCGCGCAGGTTCAGGCTCAGCTCGAAATTGTAGGCGCCGCGGGAGCCCAGGAAGAGGGTCGGGCGCTCGCCGTTGAGGCGGGGGCCGTCCGAGGCGATCAGCACGTCGGAGCGCAGGGACTCGGCCTGCTCCCGGCAGAACGGCCGCAGGCCCGGGGAGCCCGATTCCTCGCCCATCTCGATCAGCAGCTTCACGTTGAAGCCGAGATGGCCCTCGCGGGCCGCGATCACCTGCTCCAGGGCGGCGAGGTTGAGGACGTGCTGGCCCTTGTTGTCGGCGGTGCCGCGTCCGTACCAGCGGTCGCCCTCGACCACGATCTCCCAGGGCCCGAGCCCTTCCCGCCACTGCTCGGGATAGCCCCGCACCGTGTCGCCGTGGCCGTAGATCAGCACGGTCGGCAGGTCCGCGCCCTCGTGCCGCTCGGCGATCAGGAACGGGCCGTGCACCCCGTCCGGGTTCGGGAAGATTTCCGGGGTCTCGAAGCCGAGGCGGGCGACGAGGGGCGCGATGAAGGCGTCGAGATAGGCGCGGAGCGCCGCTTCCTGGCCGGGGGCCTGGCTCTCGGTGGGCATCGCCACCGCCTCTCGCAGGAGCGCGAGGAACGCGCCCGAGTCGAAGGCCTCCGTGGCGCGCGCGATGGCGGCGTCTCGCGTCATGGTGTGTTTCCCGTGAAACATTTCGTTAATCTGCCGGCCGGCTCTGGCCCGGCGGAGGCGTCAATTGCGCGCCTCGGGCGCCGTGATGTCGCGCAGGCCGTCGCCCAGGAGATTGATCGCCAGCACGAGCAGGAGGAGCGCCACGCCCGGGATGGTGATCACCCAGGGCTGGAAGAACATGTACTGCTTGCCCTCGGCGATCATCAGGCCCCAGGAGGGCAGGGGCGGCTGCACGCCGAGCCCGAGGAACGACAGGGCGGCCTCCAGCAGGATCGCGTGGGCCATCTCCAGGGTCGCCACGACGATCAGGGCGTTCATGATGTTGGGCAGGATCTCCTGGCGGATGATCCGCAGGTCCGTGAGCCCCGCGGCGCGGGCGGCCGAGACGAAATCCTGGTTGCGGATCTGCTGGGTGGCGGCCCGGGTCACCACGGCGAAGCGGTCCCAGAGCAGGAAGCCCAGCACCAGCACCACCACCTTGAGCGAGCCGCCGACCAGCGCCGCCATGGCCAGCGCCACCAGCACCACCGGCATGGCGAGCCGCGTGGTGACGATGTAGCTCACCACCGAGTCGACCCAGCCGCCGAAATAGCCGGCGCAGAGCCCCAGCGTCGTGCCGATCAGCCCGGAGATCAGCGCCGCCGAGAGCCCGATCAGGAGGGAGATCTGGCCGCCGTAGAGCAGGCGGCTCAGGTAGTCGCGGCCGAGCTTGTCGGTGCCGAGCACGTGCGCCCAGGTGCCCTTGGCCTGCCAGACCGGCGGGATCAGGCGGCGGGACACGTCCTGCGCGTAGGGGTCGTGGGGCGCGATGAGCGGGGCGGCGAGCGCCGCCAGCACGATCAGCCCGAGGATCCCGGCGCCGATCAGGAAGCCGGTGTGGCGCAGGCCCCGCCGCAGGATCAGGCGGGTGGGGGAGGGGACCGGCGCCAGCGCGACCGGCGCGTCCGTGGGCAGGGCCGGGGCGGCGAGCGCCGCCGTGTCGGGGGGGAGGCTCATCGGCGGATCCTCACGACTGGCGCAGGCGCGGGTCGAGGAAGGCGTTCAGGAGGTCGGCGGCGAGCGTCAGGCCGATGTAGATCATGGCGAGCACCAGCACGATCGCCTGGACGACGGGGAAGTCGTTGCGGGCGATGGATTCCCAGGCGAGCTGCCCGAGGCCCTGGAGCGAGAACACCGCCTCGATCACGATCGAGCCGCCGAGCATGAAGCCGAACTGCACCGCCGACAGGGCGATCACCGGGATCACGGCGTTGCGCAGCGCGTGCCGGACCAGGATCTTCCGGGGCGGCAGCCCCTTGGCACGGGCGGTGCGGACGTAGTCGGAGGCCAGCACCTCCAGCATGCCGTTGCGGGTGAGGCGCATCACCGCCGGCATCGCGTAGTAGCCGAGCGCCACCGCGGGCAGGACGAAGTTCTTCCACGTGGCGTTGCCGGAGACCGGCAGCCAGCGGAGATTGACGGAGAAGATCAGGATCAGCGTCAGGCCGAACCAGAAGCTCGGCATCGCCTGGCCGAGCACCGAGACGGCCAGTGCCGTCCGGTCGATCCACGTGTCCCGCTTCACGGCGGCGACGACGCCGAGCGGGATCGCCACGAACAGCGCGACGGCCAGCGCGATGATGCCGAGGTAGAGGGTGATCGGCAGGCGGGCGGCCAGCAGGTCGATCACGCTCTCGCGGAAATAGAAGGAGTTGCCGAAATCGAGGTGCAGCGCCCGCCAGCCCCAGGTGAGGAACTGGGTCAGCAGCGGCTGGTCGAGGCCGTAATCCCGGCGGATCTGCGCGATCTGGGGGCCCGTGGCCTCCGGGCCGGCGATGGCGGTGGCGAGGTCGCCCGAGAGGTGGAGGAGCAGGAAGCTCGCCACCGAGACGGTGACGGCCACCGCCAGGGCGACCAGCACGCGCCGGACCGTGAAGGCCAGCATGGCTCAGGCTCCTTCGTGGCGATCGGAGACGGATCGGTCGGCGCTCACGGCATCCGGACCGATCGCGGGTCCCCTCTCCCGTGCGGGAGAGGGACAGGGTGAGGGATGCGACCTCTCCGGACTGACCGGGCCCCTCACCCCAACCCGCTCCCGCACGGGAGAGGGGGCTCGGCGCGCCGCGGCCACCGCCGTCACTTCCACGACGCCGCGTAGAAGCGCGGCACCTCGTCGGGCTGGGCGGTGAAGTTGAGGTCCGACGTGAAGGCGTAGTTGGTCGAGTAGGAGAACATCGGCAGCGCGTAGGCTTCCGCGGCGATCCGCTGGAGCGCCTTGGCGTAGGCGGCCTTGCGCGTCTCCGGGTCGGTCGAGCCGTCGCCCTTCTGCAGATCCGCGATTACCTGCGGATCCTTGGTCAGATCCTCCTCGCCACCGCGGAAATACACCCCGTCGAAGGCCGAGACGTCCAGCACCGAGAACGAGCCCCAGGTCTGGTAGCCGATCGAGGTCTTGCCGGCCCGCAGCGCGTCCCGGAACGCCGCGTAGCGCAGGTAGTTGAGCCGCGCCTTGATGCCGACGGCGCCGAGATAGCCGATCACCGCCTCGGCGTAGTCGCGCTCGCGATAGGCGCCGAGGTCGATCTCGAAGCCGTTTCCGTAGCCGGCTTCCTTGAGCAGCGCCTTGGCCTTGGCCGGATCGTAGGGGTAGCGCATCACCCCCTGGTCGGTGCAGCCGAACTGGTCGACGAAGCACAGCGCGTTCATCACCCGGGAGGCGCCGCGCACGAGGTTGTCGACCATCGCCTTGCGGTCGATGGCGTAGGAGATCGCCTGCCGGACGCGCACGTCCTTGAGCGGCGAGTTCTCCTTGGCGCGACCGAGCGTGTCGAACTGCAGGAAGCCGACCCGCATCGTCTCGGAATTGAGGACCGTGATGTTGGGCGCGGCGCGCAGCTGCTCGGCCTGGTCGCTCGGCACCCGCCAGATCCAGTCGACGCCGCCGGTCATCAGCTCGGCCATCCGGCTCTCGCCGTCCGGGATGACGCGGAACTGCAGCTTGCCGATCTTCGGCTTACCCAGAGGGCTCTCCGCCCAGTACTTGTCGAACCGCTCCATGCTGACGCCGCGGCCGCTGTCGACCTTGGTGATCCGGTAGGGTCCGCTGCCGACCGGCGCCTTGGCGAAGCCGTCGAGGCCGACCTTCTTGAAGTAGTTCGCCGGGAAGATCGGGGTCGGGCCGGCGAGGTACTCGAGCGCGGCCGGGAACGGCGCCTTGAGGTGGATGCGCACGCTGTGCGGGCCGGTCACCTCCACCGACTTCATCCAGTCGACGTTCTGGCGGGTGACCGTGCGCGCCTCGGGCGTCAGCACGTAGTTGAACGTGAAGGCCACGTCCTCCGGCCCGAGCGGGTCGCCGTTGTGGAAGACCACGCCCTCGCGGATCGTGAGGTCGAGGGTCGTGTCGTCCACCCAGGTCCAGGCGGTCGCCAGCATCGGCTTGTAGGTGCCGTCCTTGGGATCCCGGTACAGCAGCGTGTCCCAGCAGTTCCGGGCCAGGATCACGCCCTCGCGGGCGCTGTTGTGGTACGGGCTGACGTTCTCGGGCTCGCTGTCGGAGGCGTAGACCAGCGTGTCGTCGGCCTTGCCGGCGAGCGCCGGGTGCGCGGCCATCAGTGCGGCGAGCGAGGCGGCCAGGGTGGCGGCCCGGGTGAGAGTCCGTAGCGGCATGCAGGCTCCGACGGCGCGGCGGACAGGCCCGGCGGACGGTTCCGCGGGTGCCGCGTTTTTCACCCTGCCATGGTGTTGTGCATCTGGGATCGCAACAAGTAGAATTTGGCGAGTGCTGCGTTGCCGTATCGGCAATGTGCGCGGCACCATACAGCGTATCGAGCACGATAATGCAGAGCACGGGCCTGCGCTACTTCCTGGCCGTGGCCCGCACCGGCTCGATCGCGGCGGCCTCGGCCCAGCTCAACGTCGCGGCCTCGGCGATCAGCCGGCAGATCGCCAACCTCGAGGCCGAACTCGACTGCGTGCTGTTCGAGCGGCGCCCGCGCGGCATGGTGCCGAGCCCGGCCGGGGAGCTCCTGGCGCAGCACGCCCATCAGGTGCTGATCCGCTCCGAGCAGGTGGTCACCGAGATCCGGGAGCTCGAAGGGCTCGCCCGCGGGCTGATCCGGGTCGCCTGCTCCGAGGGCTTCTCCCTCGACATCGTGCCGAACGCGATCGCGGCCTTCCACGCCGACCATCCCGGCATCCGCTTCGAGGTCACGGTCCAGCCCCCGGCCCAGGTCACCCAGACGGTCGCGGCGGGGGATGCCGATCTCGGGATCACCTTCGCGCTGACGCCAACCGCGCAGGTCGAGGTTCTCTACGACGGGCAGGTCGACATGCTGGCGCTGGCCGCCCCCGACCACCCCCTCGCGCGGGCACCGGCCCTGCGCCTCGTCGACCTGCTGCACTATCCCGTCGCCCTGCCGACCCGGGACACGACCCTGCGGCAGGTCTTCGACGCCGCCTGCGCGCACGAGGGCCTCACGGTCGAGCCCGTGCTGACCGCCAACAAGCTCTCGGCGCTGCTGCCCTTCGTGCGGCGGTCGCGCGGGCTGGCGCTGATGTCGGCCCTGTCGGTCCGGACGCCCCTGCGCCTCAACGAGCTGGTCAGCCTGCCGATCCAGTCCCGGGCGAGCCTCGCCCGCGGCATCAAGGTCCAGGCCATGCGCGACCGGCGGCTGCCCCGGGCGGTGCGGGCGTTCCTGCGCCAGCTGCTCGACGCGCTGCCGCCGCCGCGGTCGCCGTGACGCCGCCGTGACGCCGCCGTGACGCCGCCGTGACCCTCGACGCGCTCGGCCCGCGGCTCTGCATCCTGGGACCGTCGAACAGCGGCAAGTCCACCCTGGCGGTCGCCGTCGCGCGGGCGCGCGGCCTGCCGCCGGTCCACCTCGACCGGCTGTACCACCGGCCGGGCACCGACTGGGAGCCGCGGCCCTTCGCGGAGTTCCAGGCCCTGCACGACGCGGCGATCCGCGAGCCCCGCTGGGTCATGGACGGCACCTACGCCCGGTGCCTGCCGCAGCGTCTGGCGCGGGCGACGGGCGTGATCCTCCTCGACGTCCCGACCGCCACCGGCCTGATCCGCTACCTGCGCCGGTCGTGGTTCGTGCGTGACCGGCCTGGCGTCCTCGACGGCGGCCGGGACAGCGTGAAATGGGCGATGATCCGCCACATCGCCGTCACCGAACGCGGGAACCGCGCGCGCGACGCGGCCCTGTTCGACCGCATCGCCCTGCCCAAGATCCGGCTGGCCACGGGGGCCGCCCTGGCCGGCTTCTACCGCGCGGAGGGGCTGAGCCGGTGACCCGGACCGCTCAGGCGCCGCCCCGGGCGGCCGCGACGGCGCAGCTATGGTCCATCACGTCCTCGGCGCTGGCGCTCGGCGCCCGGTAGGCCAGCAGGATGTAGCCCGGCTCGGGATCGCCGGGGGGCGTGGCGAGCGCCGCGAAGCTCGTCCGGTGCAGGTCGGGCCGGGCGCCCGGCAGGGTGTGAAGGGCCGCGAACGGGTTGAACTGCGCGGCCTCCGCCTCCGGCACGCGCAGGGCGTAGTAGCGGTCGCCGGCCAGCGGCACCGGGAAGCGGCTCCAGGTGTGGCGCACCTGCCGGCCGTGCGCCCGGACGGCCTTCAGCACGCTCGGCTTCAGGCAGTCGAGGTGGATGTGGAGCTGGTCCTGGCTGCGGCCCCGGGCCGAGTTGACCGCGAGCCCGACCTCCGCGGGGGTGAGCCTCCCCTTCAGCGCGTCCGACACGAGCGGCCGCGCCGCCAGGGCCGCCCGCCAGTAGGCCGCACCCCGCGGCCCGCGCAGGACCGGCGCCTCCAGGCCCGGCACGGTGTCGGTCGGCATGACGACGCTGTGGGTCGGCTCGCCGGGCGCGCGCAGGACCGCCGAGCCCGGCCGCGTCCCGTCCCCGAGATCGACCGAGAGGCACGGGAAGGTCCGGTTGGCGAGCCGCTTGGCGAGCACGCAGGTCTTCAGGGCCGCCCACAGGACGTCGCGGCTCGGGTCCGGCGCGGCGGTGGCCGGTGCCGCGGCGGCCGACAGGGCCGCGACGAGGAGGGCGGCGGGCGGCGCGCGGCGCATGGGGACTCCCGGTGAGGCCGGCGCGTCCGGCCCGGCCCTCCGCGATAGCCGATCCGGGGCCGCGCCGGCAAAGGATCCGCGGGCCCTGACGCCGCACCGGGAAACCCGCTATGCCGGCGGTCGCAGAGTCCCCGCCAAGTCTCAGCCAAGCCTCCGCCAAGCCTCCGCCAAGTCCCCGCCAAGTCCCAGCCAAGTCCCCGCCGGAATGCCGCGATGACGCCCGCGCTCACCCCGACGCTCACCCCTTCGCTCACCCCCGACCTCGCCGCGCGCTTCGCCGCCGTCGCCCTCGGCCATGTCGGCCGCGAGTATCCGAACAAGCCGGGGCACGTCCTGGCCGGGCCGGCCGATGCCCGCACCCCCGCGGCCCTGCACCCGGCCTTCCACGGCAGCTACGATTGGCATTCCTGCGTCCACGGCACGTGGCTGCTGGCGCGGGTGCTGCGGCTGTTCCCGGACGGCCCGCAGGCCGCGGCGATCCGCGCCCGGTTCGACGCGCAGCTGACCCCCGGGACGGTGGCGGGGGAATGCGCCTACTTCGCCGCCCCGACCGCCCGGGGATTCGAGCGGCCCTACGGCTGGGGCTGGCTCCTGAAGCTCGCCGACGAACTCTCCGCGCTCCCGGAGCGCCGCTGGTCCGAGGCCCTGGCGCCGCTGGCCGGGCTGATCGTCGGTCGATTCGCGGAGTTCCTGCCGGTGGCGACCTACCCGGTGCGGGTCGGGACCCACTTCAACACCGCCTTCGCGCTGCGCCTGGCGGCCGATTACGCGGAGGGCGCCGGGGATGCCGCGCTGATTGCCCTGCTGCGCGACACCGCCGTCCGCTGGTACGGGGACGACGCGGATTGCCCGGCCTGGGGCGAGCCTAGCGGCGACGACTTCCTCTCCTCGGCGCTGATCGAGGCGGAGTGCATGCGCCGCCTGCTGCCGCCCGCGCGCTTCGCGCCCTGGTTCGACCGGTTCCTGCCCGGTCTCGCGGCGTCCCGGCCGGCGACCCTGTTCCGCCCGGCCCGCGTGACCGACCGCTCGGACGGGAAGATCGCCCATCTCGACGGGCTGAACCTCAGCCGCGCGTGGTGCTTCCGCGCGCTCGCCGCGTCCCTCGGTCCGGACGATCCCCGCCGGCCGCCACTCCGCGCGGCCGCGGAGGCGCACCTCGCGGCGGGCCTCCCGCACGTCACCGGCGACTACATGGGCGAGCACTGGCTCGCGACCTTCGCGCTGCTGGCCCTCGAGGCCGTCGCGGGCGACACCCAGGGCGGCGGGAAGACTTTCTGAGAGATTCTTGAGAACTGTCCGTCGCGGGCTCCGTCGAGCACTGGCGGTGGACAGCAAAAAAAGGACCGTCCCCGGGGAGAACGGTCCGGAAGTCTAGGGAGGAAACGCCCACGAGGGGCTGCAACACAGCGACGCCGTCGCTGTGTTGCCTCCCGTCAACCCGACAGGGGCGGCCTTGTTCCTGGCTCCGGTCCGCCGCGCGCCAGGGCCAGCCCGGCCGGGACCGCCGCGAGGCCGGCGGGGCGGCGCGGCTCGCCGGGGCCGAACTCGGCGCGGTAGGTCCGCTCCAACGTCATCAGCCCCCGCAGCGGCCCCTCGGCGAGGTCGAGCAGCCGCGCGTCGCGCCAGCGCAGGGTGCGGCCGAGGCGGCGCCGGAACCAGCGCCCGCGCTCCTCCTCGACGAGCAGGATCAGCTTGCCGGTCCAGGTCCGGCGGAACCAAAAACGTCCGGTCAGCGGCATGGCGGTCGAGGCCCCGGCGGTCGATGGGCGATAGACTACAGCCGGATCGGATCCGCGGGAATATTGCCGTCCAGACCGCGGATGAATTCTAGCGAAGTCTGTTAATCGGAGCCGACGGCGGGTCGGGCCCGGGAGGCCGGCTGCCGCCCCCGCTGCGCCGTCTCGTAGAGGATCTGGGCGAGCTGCTCGGCCGAGTAGGGCTTGCGCACGAGGGCGAAGCCGTGGGCGTCGTCCTTGGCGAGGACGTGGCTGTAGCCCGACGTCAGCACCACCGGCAGGTCGGGACGGTGGGTCCGGAGCTGCCGGGCGAGGGCGAAGCCGCCCATCCCCGGCATGACCACGTCGGAGAAGACCACGTCGAACCGGTCCGGCGCCCGGTCGAGCTCGGCCAGCGCCTCCTCGGCGGATTTCGCCCAGACCGGCGCGTGGCCCAGATCCTCCAGGATCTGGGTGCAGAAGCGCCCGACCCCGAGATTGTCCTCCACGACGAGGATGCACAGGCCCCGCCGCGGCTCCGCCGCCCGGTCGGACGCGCGGTCGGCCTCGGACGGCGCGGCGGGGGCCTCGACCTGCGGCAGGTAGAGCGAGAAGGTCGTGCCGTGGCCGAGCGCGCTCGCCACGTCGATGTCGCCGCCCGACTGCTTGGCGAAGCCGATCACCTGGCTGAGGCCGAGGCCGGTGCCCTTGCCGACCTCCTTGGTGGTGAAGAACGGCTCGAAGATCCGCCCCAGATCCGCGTCGGGGATGCCGGCGCCGGTGTCGGAGACCCGCACGGCCACGAACGGCCCCGTCGCGCCGGCATGCCCGCGGATCGGCGGCATCGGGCTGTCGCCCTCCAGCCGCAGGATCAGTGACCCTTCCCCGTCCATGGCGTCGCGGGCGTTGACCGCCATGTTGATCAGCGCGGTCTCGAACTGGCTCTCGTCGGCGCGCACGTAGCGGGGTGTCTCCGGCAGGTCGATGGTGACGCGGATGCGCGCGCCGGTGACCGAGTCGAGCATGTCGGCGATGCTGCGCAGGCGCGCGCCGATGTCGAACACCTGGGGCTTCAGCGCCTGGCGCCGGGCGAAGGCGAGGAGCTGGCCGGTGAGCTTGGCCGCCCGGTCGACCGTGTCGGAGACGGCGTCGAGGTAGCGGCGCCGGCGCTCCTCGGCCAGCTCCGGCCGGCGCAGGAACTCCACGGAGGATCGGATGATGGTCAGGAGGTTGTTGAAGTCGTGCGCCACCCCGCCGGTGAGCTGGCCGATGGCCTCGAGCTTCTGGGACTGGCGCAGGGCCTCCTCGGCCTGGCGCTGCTCGGTGATGTCGCGCCCGAAGCCGTAGAACAGCCCGTCCTCCGGCACGACGGTCCAGAGCACCCGCCGCCGGTCGCCGGCGCGGGTCAGGCACGACAGTTCCACATCCTCGACCCGGCTGTCCGCGCAGAGCGGGCGCAGCGCCGCCTCCGCCGCCGCGCGCTCGGTGGGGGCGAGGAAGTCCAGGGCCGCCCGCCCGATCGTCTCGGCCTCGGACCAGCCGAGCGCCCGGCTCCACGAGGGGTTCACCGACTGGACCTGCCCGGTCCGGTCCGAGACGAGCTTCAGCACCGGCGACAGCGTCCAGACCCGGTCGCGGTCGCGGGTCTGGGCGGCGACCTGCGCCTCCAGGTGCTCCGCCCGGGACTGGAGCAGGACCTCGTTCCGCTTCCGCTCGGAGACGTCGTGGGCGAAGACGTAGAACCCGTCGACGCTTCCGTCCGGTCCGCGGCGCGGGAGGTAGCGGGTGTCGGCGATCCGGGCCTGCCCGTTCGGGAAGGTCCAGGCCCACTCCTCGCGGACCTCCTGACCGGCGAGCGCCCGCTCGATGCCGGCGCGTCGGGCCTCGAACGCGCCGGGGCCGAGGAGGTCGCGAACGGTCCGCCCGACGACGGCGTCGGGGGTCTGGCCGGTCCAGGTCTCGTAGGCGGCGTTCGCGAACCGGTAGGTCAGGTCGCGGTCGATGAAGGCGATCAGGACCGGCATCGCGTCCGCGACCAGCCGGAGCTCCGCCTCGCGGGCCCGCAGCGCGTTCTCGCCCCGGCGGCGCTCGGTGATGTCGTTGAACAGGATCGCGACGCGGTTCCGCGCCGGCCCGTCGACCCGGTAGGCGTGCACGTCGTACCAGCGGCCCAGCGCCGCGGCGGCCTGCTCGAACCGGACCGGCTCGCCGGTCAGGGCGACCCGGCCGTAGAGGTCGAACCAGTGCTGCTCGTGGTCGGGGGCGAGGTCCCGCATCCAGCGGCCCACCGCCTCCCGCAGGCCGGTCTGCCGCTCGAAAGCGGGGTTGACCTCCAGGAAGCGGTAGTCGACGGGCCGGTCGCCGTCGGCGAACTTCACCTCGATGAGGCAGAAGCCGGCATCGATGAAGGTGAACAGCGAGCGGTAGCGCTCCTCGTTCCGGCGCAGGGCCGCCTCGGCGTTCCGGGATTCCAGCTGCGTCATCACCGTCCGGGCGAGCGCCATCAGGATGAAGCGCTGCTGGTCGGTGAGCGTGCGCGGGACGCGGTCGAGGACGCAGAGCGTCCCGATCGCCCAGCCGTCCGGCGTCACAAGGGGCACGCCGGCGTAGAAGCGCAGGTGCGGTTCGCCGGTCACGAGGGGGTTGGCGGCGCTCTCCGGCTCCGCGGCCAGATCGGGCAGCACGAGGACGCCGTCCGCGCGCATGGCCTCGGTGCAGAAGCCGAAATCGAGCGGCATCGTCCGGGCGGCGTGGCCGAACGCGGCCTTGATCCACTGCCGGTCGGCGTCGACGAAGTTGATGTGGGCCATCGGCGTGCCGCAGGCCTGGGCGGCCATCTCGGCGATCTCGTCGAACGCGCGCTCCGGTGGCGTATCGAGGATCGCGTAGGCGCGCAAGGCGGCGAGCCGCTGGGGATGCCGGGGCTCGAAACCCGACGGGCGGGGTATTGTCTCGTTCGGCGACACGGGGTCGTCATAGCCTACGCTCCCGCTTCTCCCTAGTGAAACTCTGCATCACGCGTCCGACGGCGGGACCAGCGCAAGCATTCCGCGTTCGTCCAATACTCGACATTCATCTCAAATTGTCGGCGGCGGCGCGGTTTCACGGTCGCCGTCCAAGTCTTGCCGGTGCGGCCGACCGGGCTTCGGGCACCTGCCGGGATCTCGTCCTGCGGCGCCCGTCGGAGCCGCGCGACGCGATCCGGCGGGCGCCGCGCGGCCCTTGTGGATCGGATCGCCGCGGTCGGGAGCCCGCGGGGCGGGTGCGGCGTTGCCGGCTCACACGGGATGGGTTCGGATCAGGCATGGCCAAGCGCAGGACGAAGGCGGGCGCCCAGCAGGGGCTGGAGGACGCGCCGCTGATGCCCACCGGCGCCCTGGCGGTCGCGCTCCTGGCCTTCGCCGAGGGGCCGGGGCCGGTGGTGCACGTCGCCCGGGACGCCCGCCGCCTCGAGGATCTCGCCGCGACCCTGCGGGCGCTGGAGCCCGACGCGCGGGTCGCGGTCTATCCCGAGTGGGACTGCCTGCCCTTCGACCACGCCTCGCCGTCGCGGGCGACGATGGGCGCCCGGGCCGCCGTGATGCGCTGGCTGACCGACCGGAACGCGCTGCCGGACTTCGTTCTGACGACCGCCCCCGCCCTCGTGCAGCGCGTGCCGCCGCCGGAGACCTGGGCCTCGGCCCGCGTGACGCTCCGGGTCGGCGACCCCCTCGACGTCGCGGCCGCCACCGCCGACCTCAAGCGCCTCGGCTACATCCTCGACGAGCGGGTCGACGAGCCGGGCGAGATCGCCGTCCGCGGGCGCACCGTGGAGGTGTTCCCCGCCGCCGCGCCGCGGCCGTGCCGGATCGAACACGCGGAGGGCCGCGTCACCGCGATCCGCTCCTACGACCCGATCTCGCAGCGCTCGGTGGCGGAGGCCGACGAACTCGTCATCGACCCGGCCACCGAGATCATCCTGGAGCCCGGTTCCGGCCAGAGCTTCGAGCCGTTCACCGGGCAGGAGCACCGCCTGGACCGCTACTACCCGCGCCTCGTGACGCTCCTCGACTACGTGCCCGAGGCGCGCCTCGCGGTCGAGGACGGCACGCAGGCCCGGATCGACGCGTTCTTCGAGCAGATGGACGAGGCGCGGGGCCGGATGAAGGGCCGCGACGCGCCGGCGGGGCCCGGCGCCGGCCTCTACCTGGCGCCGGAGGCGTGGCGCGCCATCGTGGCGGCCCACGGCCGGCTCACCGCCACCGAGGCGGCCGGGGAGCCGCGCGCCATGCCGCGCTTCGCCGGGGAGCGCCGGCCCGGCACGGCCTTCGCCAAGGTCCTGCGCGCGCGGCTGAAGGCCGGCGACGTCGTCGTGCTCGCCGGCTCGGTCCGGCCGCTCCGGCGCCTCGTGCGCCAGGCGGGCAAGATCGCCGAGCGCCCGATCCGGCTGATCGACGCCTGGGCCGACGTGGCCGAGGCGGCGCCCGGCGACGTCCTCGCCCTGGAGGCCCCGCTGGCGGCCGGCTTCCGGGTGCCCGAGCAGGGCGCCAGCGTGATCGCCGCCGCCGACCTGTTCGGTCCGGAGGCCGCCGTCACGGGCGGCGCCCGGGCGATCCTGCCGATGGGCGAGGTCGACCTGCGCCCCGGCGACGTGGCGGTCGACCGGGACCACGGCCTGTGCGTGTTCGAGGGGCTGGAGCCCGTCTCGGCGCCGAGTGCCGCGCCGAGTGCCCCGCCGAGTGCCGCGCCGGGGGCAACGCAGGGCGGGGCGCCCTCCGAGGCCCTGCGCCTGCGCTTCGCCGGCGACGCGATCCTGATGGTGCCGGTCACGCAGGCCGACCGGATCTGGCGCTACGGGTCGGAGCCCGACGCCGTCACCCTCGACAAGCTCGACGGCGGCACGTGGCCCCGGCGCCGCCTGGAGGCCGAGGCCACCATGGCGCGGACCGCCCGCCTGATGCTGGAGGCCGCCCGGGCCCGCCGGGAGACCGAGGCGCCGGTCCTGGCGCCGCCGGCCAGCGAGATGGAGCGGTTCGCCGCCGGCTTCGGCTTCGCCCCGACCCCCGACCAGGCGGCGGCGGTCGACGCGCTGATGGCCGACCTCGCCTCCGGCCGCCCGATGGACCGGCTGGTCTGCGGCGATGTCGGCTTCGGCAAGACCGAGGTGGCGCTGCGGGCGCTCGCGGCCGCGATCTTCTCCGGCAGGCAGGCGGCGCTGATCGCGCCGACCACCGTGCTGGCGCGCCAGCACGCCGAGACCCTGCGCCGCCGCTTCGGCCGGTTCGGCGTGGAGGTGGCGCAGCTCTCGCGCCTCGTGGCCCCGGCCGAGGCCAAGCGCGTCAAGGCGGGGCTCGCCGACGGCACGATCCGGCTGGTGGTCGGCACCCACGCCCTCGCCGGCGGCGGGGTGGCGTTCGCCGATCTCGGCCTGACCGTGATCGACGAGGAGCAGCGCTTCGGCGCCAAGATGAAGGCCGACCTGCGCCGCCTCGCGGACGGCGGCCACGTGCTGACGCTCACCGCGACGCCGATCCCCCGCACCCTCCAGGCGGCGCTCGTCGGCCTTCAGAGCCTCAGCGTGCTCGCCACGCCGCCGGCTCTGCGCCAGCCGGTCCGGACCGTGGTGGCGCCCTTCGACGCCGAGGCGGTCCGCGAGGCGCTCATCCGCGAGCACCGGCGCGGCGGCCAGAGCTTCGTGGTCTGCCCGCGGATCGAGGACATCGCCCCCATGGCCGAGCGCCTGCGGGCCCTCGTGCCGGGCCTCGACATCCTGGTGGCGCACGGGGATCTCAAGCCCTCCGCCATGGACGAGGTCATGGTCCGGTTCGCGGAGGGCGACGGCGACGTCCTGCTCGCCACCGCCATCGTGGAGAGCGGCCTCGACGTGCCGCGGGCCAACACCATGCTGGTCTGGGAGGCCGCCCGGTTCGGGCTGGCGCAGCTCCACCAGCTCCGGGGCCGCGTCGGCCGCGGCCAGCGCCGCGGCACCGTCCACCTGCTCAGCGACCCGGCCGCGCCCACGCCGGCGGCGGCGCTCCAGCGCCTGCGCGCCCTGGAGGCCCTCGACCGCCTCGGGGCCGGCTTCGCGGTCAGCGCCCGCGACCTCGACCTGCGCGGCGCCGGCGACCTCGTCGGCGAGGATCAGGCGGGGCACGCCAAGCTCGTGGGGCTCGGCCTCTACCAGCACCTCCTGCAGCTGGCGCTCACCGCCGCCAAGGGCGAGCGCGCCGAGGATTGGAGCCCGGAGATCGAGCTCGGCCTGCCGAGCCGGATCCCCGAGGACTACGTCCCCGAGCCCGAGATCCGCCTCAGCCTCTACACGCGCCTCCTGCGCCTGCAGGATGCCGAAGCGATCGAGGCGCTCGCCGGCGAGGTCGAGGACCGGTTCGGCGCGGCCCCCGCGCCGGTGCTCGCCCTGTTCGACCTCGCGCGGCTGCGCGCGGCCTGCTGCGCGCTGGGCGTCGCCCGGCTCCGGGGCGGCCCGCAGGGCGTCGCGGCCGACCTGCGCCCCGACCGGCCGCTGACCGCGATGGCCGCCGAGGCGGGGATCGTGCTGCGCGATGGGCGGGTGGTGTGGAAGCGGCCCTGCCCGGATTCCGCCGCCTGCACGGCGCTCGCGACCGACCTCCTGGAGCGCATCCGCGCCGTCCGGGAGAGTGCGGCCTGACGGCGCCGGGCGAGGGCGCTGCCGATCTGCGGTTGATCTTGCATCAACCGCTTCAAACCGCCACAGGCTGTCGCGCCAACAACGCGAACGGGAGTGTCCCATGCACGTGACGATCGAGCAGGCCGAGAAGGCGATCGCGGCCGCCCGCGCCAAGGCCGTGGAGCTCGGCACCCAGATGTGCATCGCGGTGGTCGATTCCGGCGGGAACCTCAAGGCGTTCCACCGCATGGACGATGCCTGGGTCGGGTCGATCGACATCGCCCACAAGAAGGCCAAGACCTCGGTGTTCTTCGGCATGATGACCGGCCAGATCGGCCAGCTGTCCCAGCCGGGCGGCCCGCTCTACGGGATCGAGCACTCGAACGACGGGCTGATCACCTTCCCGGGCGGGATCCCGATCGTCGATGCCGACGGCGTGATGTCGGGCGCCATCGGGGTCAGCGGCTCGACGGTGGAGAACGACCACACCGTCGCGGAGGCCGGCGCCAAGGCCATCGGCCGGACCGAGCTGCCGGCCCATCCCTGGCGGACCTGAGCCGGAAGGCCTGTCAGGGGTCGCGCCGCGCCAGCGCGCGGCCGATCCCGAGGAGCAGCATCCCCGAGACCGACCGCAGATAGGGGTCGCCGTGGCGCTCCAGCGCCGCGTGGATCTGGATGCCGTGGTCGGCCGCGGCGTTCAGGTCCGCCCCGCTCGCCGCCCCGCTCATCGTGCCGTTCGTGGCGCCGCTCGTGGCGCCGTTCGTGCTGCCGGTGACCACCGCGGCCCGGATCCCGTGCCGGTGGAGGTCCGTGACGTCGATATAGGCGCCGCGCCCGTGCAGCCGGCCGTCCGAATCGGGCGACAGGCAGCCGCGGTTGAGGATCCAGCGGGTCTCGCCAGTCCCGGTCACGACGCGGAATTCGAGGGAGACCGGGCCGCCGGTGTGGCGGACGTGGCGGATCCGGCCGAACACCCAGTCCCGGTCCGCCGGGTGGATGCGGCCGAGAGCGGCGTCCAACGGCAGCGGTGTCCCGGCGAGCCCCGGATCCCCCGCCATCAGCGAGGCCGCGCCCGAATCCAGCACGGACCGGCCGGCCCGGACGTCCGTATCCCAGACCCCGACGAATCCGGCGGCCTGCAGGGCATCGGCTGCCGTGGAAGTCAGCGCCATGGAATCTCCTCCGAACTGGCTACAATCTGAGATTGTATGGTGGCGGACAGACTGATCCGCAGCACATGCGGCTCACAACGCCGAGATCCAGGATCGGCTGCGCGATCGGCTTCTGACACGGCGTCGCGGACCCGCGCCACCGGGTTGCATTGCGGATGACAAGCATTCGATTCCGGGCAATCCCGTTCTCGACAATCATCGTCGCCCCGGTTCGGCACAAAGACCGGATTCAGAGCGCCGCGTTGCGGACAATTCGATCACAAATGATCGGTAGACGCCGCAATCCGGCGGAAATCCGCACTTCTGCCCGTGGATCGCCGGGCGCCACCCGGCGCCGGCGGCGCCCGACAGCGGGGACGCGCGCCGGGCCTGCCCTGGTGCGGGTTGCCGGTGCGCCGTAACCTGCACCTTCCGGTACGCATTCGGCCGAGAGGCCCGCAGCAGAGACGCCATGGACCGCACGGTGGACCGCATCAATCTCCCGCTCTCGCAGGACCGGCTCTGGGCCAGCCTGATGGACCTCGCCCGGATCGGCGCGCTGCCCAACGGCGGCAACGACCGGCAGGCCCTGACCGACCGCGACGCCGAGGGGCGCGCCCTGTTCCGGCGCTGGGGCGAGGCGGTGGGGCTGACGCTCACCGTGGACCGGGTCGGCACCATGATCTTCCGCCGTCCCGGGCGGGATCCGAGCCGCAGGCCCGTGGCGATCGGCAGCCACCTCGACACCCAGCCCACCGGGGGCAAGTTCGACGGGCCGCTCGGCGTGCTCGCCGGGCTGGAGATCATGCGCGCCCTGCACGAGGCCGGGATCGAGACCGAGGCGCCGCTCCTGCTGATCAACTGGTGCAACGAGGAGGGCGCGCGCTTCGCGCCGCCGATGAGCGGCAGCGGCGTCGCCATGGGCATCGTCCCGGAGGCCGACATCCTGGCGACCCGGGACCTCGCGGGCCACGCCTTCGGCGACGAACTGCGGCGCATCGGCTGGCAGGGGACGGCGGACCCGGCCGCCCTGCGGGAGATCGGCGCCTATTTCGAGCTCCACATCGAGCAGGGCAAGCGCCTGGAGGATGCGGGCCTCACCATCGGGGTGGTCGACCGGGCGCTCGCCCAGATCTGGTACGAGATCACGGTGCTCGGCGAGGAGGCCCATGCCGGCAGCCCCATGGCGGGCCGGCGCGACGCGATGATGGCCGCGGCGGCGCTGATCGCGTCGCTGGAGGGCATCGCGGAGGCGGCGGTCGGCGCGGGCGGGGAGCGCGGCCGCGCCACCGTCGGCGTGCTGCGGGCGGAGCCGGCGAGCCGCAACATCACGCCCGGCCGGGTCTGGTTCAGCCTCGACACCCGCCACGGCGACACCGCGCAGCTGGAGGCGATGGGCGCGCAGATCCGGGCCCGGGCCGACGCCCTGGCGGCGGAGCGCGGCGTCGCCGTCCAGGTCGCGGAGTTCTGGCGGGCGCCGCCGACCCCGTTCGACCCGGTCCTGGTGGACCGCGTCCAGGCGGCGGCCGAGGCGCGGGGCCATGCCTGGACGCGGATGCCGACCGCGATCTACCACGACGCCGTCTACTGCGCCCGCGCGGTGCCGGCGGCCCTGGTGTTCTGCCCCTGCCACGGCGGGATCAGCCACAACGAGGCCGAGAGCATCACGCCGGGCTGGGCCGGGGCCGGTCTGGAGGTCCTGGCCGACGCGGTGCTGGCGACGGCGGGCCTCGCCGGTCCTCGGGCCGGGCAGGCCTGAGCGCGGCGCCGCCGAGCGCGCACGAACGGAGACTGGGTTCTCGCATGTCCGACGACAACGTCATCCGCCCCGCCTTCGGCGTCCCCCGCAATCCGGCGCCGGAGCCCGATCCGGTTCAGGCGCCCCTGCGCGTCTTCGGCACGGGGGCCGGCCACCGGGTCGGCCTGATCCACGACCCGTCGGCGGTCGAGGGCGACGTCATCCGGATCGTGGTCGGTCCCGAGGACGAGCCGGGGGTCGAGACCGTGGCGCTGCTCCCCGCCGACGCGGAGGCCGAGGCCGAGCGGATCGGCTTCGCCATCCTGCGGGCGCTGGAGGTGGTCGAGGGCGCGGTCTGAGCCGCGCCCGGCGCGCCGGCCGGATCGCGGTCTGAACCGAAGGGTGGGCGGTGCGCGTTCTCGGAGGGCGTGAGCGGCCGGCGCGAACGGTCGCCGGATCGCCGGGAGGGACGGATGACGGGCGCTCGGATCAGCAGCACGGAGATCGCGATCCCCGCGCGGGCCGGACTGGTCTGGTCGGTGCTGACGGATCTGGATTCCTACCCGGCGTGGAACCCGTACATCCGCAAGGCGGAGGGCCGCCTGCGCGAGGGCGCGCGCTGGCGCCTGGAGCGGACCCTGAACGGCCGCGCCTACCGGGCGCGCGAGGTGACGGTGACCTGCTGGGAGCCCGGCCGGCGGCTCGCGTGGCGCGGCGGTATCCCGACGCCGCCCCTGCTCATCGGCGAGCACGAGGTCCGGATCGCCGAGACCGCCGACGGCGTCCGCCTCGTCCAGGCCGAGACCGTCGCGGGCCTGCTCGCCCCCGGCCTGTTCCCGTGGCTGCGGACGCGCATGCAGGCCCGGTTCGCCGCGATGAACGAGGCCCTGCGCGAGGAGGTCGCGCGCCGGCTGGCCGAGAGCGCCTGACCGCCCCAGGCCCGTCCCGGCCGCCTCAGGCTGCCCCGATCAGGCGACCGGCTTCGGCTTGACGATCGGCGAGCGGGTCAGGCTCTCGATCGCGCGTCCCGGCCGTCCGGCCTTGCGGGCGATCTCCTCCTCCTGCTCTTCGATGAGCTGCCGGGCGGGCTCGTCGCCGTCGAGGCCGCCGAGGATCTCGGCCGGCACGCGCCGGTTCGAGGCCCGGGACCCGTCCGTGAAGACGATATCGAACAGAACGGAGCCCCGCTCCTGCGGTCTCGACTTGATGCGCTTGGCCATAGGTGCTGATACGCCGCCGGAATCGGTCGCGGCAAGGCGCGGTGCCGGGCGGGGGGTTGCGCGGCGCGCACTGCCGGGCCCGCGCGCCGCCCCGCTCCCGCCGCGATCCCTCCGCCGCCCGCACGACAGGGCGCCGGCAACCGAGGACGCGCGCGTGATACCCTGGGTTCATCTCGATACCGGGTCCGTGCCCGGCGGCGGCACCGACCTGCGCCTGATGCGGCGCGGCGACGAGTTCGCCATCATGGCCGACACGATCGAGCTGATGAACAACCGGCGCAGCGGCTCGGAGGTGGCGCTCGCGGCGATGACCTGCGCGCGGCTCCGGGACCGGCCCCGGGCCCGGATCCTGATCGGCGGCCTCGGCATGGGCTTCACCCTGCGGGCGGCCCTCGAAGGCCTCGGGCCGGAGGCGCAGGTGGTGGTGGCCGAGCTGGTGCCCGCCGTGGTCGCCTGGGCCCGGGGGCCGCTCGCCCACGTCTTCGCCGGCTGCCTCGACGATCCGCGGGTCGACCTGCAGGAGGCCGACGTCAACCGCCTGATCCAGGCCGGCCCGGAGCGCTACGACGCGATCCTGCTCGACGTCGACAACGGCCCGGAGGGGCTGATGCGCAAGGCGAACGACCGGCTCTACGACAATTGGGGCCTCAAGCGCGCCCGCTGGGCCCTGCGGCCGGGCGGCATCCTGGGCGTCTGGTCGGGCGCCCCGGACCGGAAGTTCAAGAGCCGCCTGCAGCGCTCCGGCTTCGCGGTCGACGAGCAGCGCGTGCACGCGAGCGGCCGGGGCAGCGGCCCGAAGCACGTGGTCTGGCTCGGGACCCGGACCGAGGGGCGGGCCGAAGGCCCGGGCCAGGGGGACCAGCGCCGGAGCGACGACCGGGCGGCGGGCGGCTCCGGACCGCGCGGTCCGGCCCAGGGCCGGCGGCGGCCGGCGCGCTAGGGCGGCCCTCGAGCGTGCCGCGGCGGTCCGGACCACGAGCGTCTCCGGTCCGGGCAACCCCGCCACGCCCCTGTGCCGCGCGGGAAAGGGGCTCCGCGCGGCGGACGGCCCGGGCTCGGCGATCGCGCCCCCGCCCCGACCCGGAACGGCTCCGCCGGCCGGGGCTGCCGCGCACGGTCGCACCCCCTGTCCCGGCGCGGGAGGCTCACGCACATTCCCGGCATGGGTGCGACGGGCGGGCATCTCTACACGGTCGAGGTCAGGCCGAGCCGGCATGATCCCGGCCGCTTCACCTGGGCGATCCGCGACCGCGGCAAGCTGGTCCGGGGGTCGTACCGCCCTCACACGTCCGAGCACGCGGCGCGCGCCGTCGCGGAGGCCGAGATCGAGCGCCTGATCGGCCAGGACGGTCGGGCCGGCGGCGCCTAGACCCGTTCCTCGCGCGGCCCGATTTCAGGTCCGCTCGAAGGGTGACGCGCGCCGCGCGGTCGACGCCCTCGCGGCCCCCGCGCGGCATCATGCGGAATTCGCATGGCCGCGCGGTCGGACCCGGGCACATATGCATGCCTCCGCGCCGCCCGATCCATTGCATGCCGCAATGCGGCAATCTATGTTTGCATTGCGGGATGGCGATGGCGTCGCGATCCCGCTGCCCTTCTTGGGCGTTTCCTCCCTAGACTTCGGGCCGCTCCTTCGGGAGTGGCCTTTTTTGTTCGCGCCGTCCGACCCGCGACGCGGTCGGTTCGGCGACGTGTCGCCCGAGCGGAACTCGGAGCTTGGCGGTACGTTTTTCCGCCATGGAACACTATCGCTCCACCCTCGGGACCACTGCCGTTGCCGTATTCGGGCTGGTGGCGGCCGCGCATATTCTGCATCCGGGCAATTACGAGGTGCAGACGCGCCCCGCACGTCCGGCGGTGACGGACGCGGCACCGGTCACGCAGAGCGCCTGGGTCGATCCGCCGGCCAAGCTGGCCGCGCCGGAGACCACCGGCGCGCTGGCGGCCGTCCCGGCGCCGCGGGTGGCGGCGGCCGTCCCGGCCACAGCCATGCCGGCCGCACCGCTCCCCGCCGAGATGGCGCGCCCGGCCGAGCCGCCGCGCAAGACCGCGGCGCACCGCGCGAAGGGAACGGAGCGCGGCGTCCATCGGGCAGCACGCCTCCGCCACGCCTCGGTCGTCCGCACCGCGGAATCCGACCGGCCGGCGGCCGCCGCGCCGCAGACCGCGCCGGTGGCCGCCCCGTCGCAGAAGATCGATCCGATCGGCGACATCATCCGCGGCCTCGGCTTAGGCCGGGACGGCTGAGCCGGTCCCAGGGCCCGAATTCCTACTCGACGTGGAGGGTGAGCTTCATCTTCGGGTGAATGCCGCACTGGATGACGAAATCGCCCGGCTCGACCAGCGTCAGCCGCGTCTCGGCGCCGGGTTCCTGAGCGCCGGCATCGAACGAGAACCGCTCCGCCTCGATGAAGGCGTGGTGGGTCAGGCGCGCGTCGCCGTTGCGCAGGGCGATGGTGTCGCCGCGGCGCAGGTACAGGTCGGTCGGCATGTACCGGCCCGCCTTCTGCAGCACGATCCGGGTCGCGGCCGGGAGCGAGGCCCGGGCCGTCTCGAGGCCGATACCCGCCCCGGCCAGGGCCAGGATCCCGGCGAACACGAAGGGGCGCAGGCACCTGCTGCGGAGGGACATGACCGATATCCAGACGTGACGCGCTGCGGGCCGGACTCCGCGGGGCACTGGCCGTGCGGCCGCGCTTGCCGCCGCGCGCATGGTGCGATGCGGCCCCTCAACCGGGCACTACGATGTCCGGTAAAACTTTAGCGATATAGACCTATGTAGAGCGTTGATACAGATAAATAAATCGGTTTATCTGTATTCGGTGTGAGTTTCCGCGCTGTCACGGCGGCATCCCCGCGACGCCAGGACGGCCCGGACATGCTCGCGGAAGACCTGGACACGGGCCGGCAGCTCGCGCCCGGCCAGGGTGACGGCGCGCAAGGTGCTGCTGCGGGTCGCCCACGGGCCGAGCACGCGCACGATCTGCCCGGCCTCCACGGCCCGGGCGGCCACGAGGCTCGGGAGGTGGCCGATCCCGGCGCCCGCGAGGGTGAGACGGAGCGCGGTCGCGAAGTCGCTGACCCGGATCGCCGGGCTCAGGGACAGCGGCTCCGTGCGGCCCCGGCCGTCGGAGAGGGTCAGCCCGGCCGTGCCGATCCGTTCCCGGGCGAGGATCAGGTCGTGGTCGCGCAGGTCGGCGAGGTCCGCCGGGGCCGGGCGGCGCTCCAGGTAGGCGGGGGCGGCGTAGAGGGCCAGCGCCAGGGTCGCGAGGACCATCGCGCGGTAGCCGGTCTCCTCCGCGCCGCCCAGCCGCAGGGCGAGATCGATCCGGTTGGCCGCGAGGTCGAGCCGCGCGTCGGTGTTGAGCATCTCCACGGTGATCTGCGGGTAGGCGGCCCGGAAGCTCGCGACGATCTCGGGCATCACCTCGATCCCGAAATCGATCGAGGTCGTGATCCGCAGGTGCCCCGCCGGCACCGTGCGGGCGTCGCGGGCGGTCTCGGCCGCCTCGTCGAGGAGCGTCAGGCTGTCCTGCGCCTTGGCGTAGAAGGCGAGGCCCTCGGCGGTCGGCGACACCGCCCGGGAGGTTCGCGCCATCAGCCGGACGCCCAGCGCCTGCTCCAGGCGGGAGATCCGCCGGCTGACGCTGCCCTTGGTTTCCTGCAGAGTCGCTGCGGCGGCCGTCACCGTGCCGAGATCCACGACGGCGCAGAAAGCCCGCACATCGTCGAGCCCGCCCCGGAAGGTTTCCGTTCTCGCAACCATGGGGTTCCGGATAGCAGGCTCAACCGGTGCCGTGAACGGGTCTACACGGCGGCTGCGGCGCAGCGACTCGCGCTCGGCCGTCTGCTCTGCAGGAGACACCCTTGAAGTCGATTCTCGCCTCCGGCCTTCTGGCCCTGCTGGTCGCCACCCCGGTCGCCACCCCGGTGCTGGCCCAGACACCGCCGACCCGCGACCCCGCCCAGATCCAGGCCGGCACCTACGCGGTCGACCCCGGCCACACCCAGGTCGGCTGGCGGGTCTCCCACATGGGCTTCTCGAACTACGCGGGCGGCTTCTCGGACGTGTCCGGCACGCTGGAGCTGCAGCCGAAGAACCCGGCCGCCGCCAAGCTGTCGGTGAAGATCCCGGTCGCCTCGGTGACGACGACCAGCGCCAAGCTCACCGACGAGCTCAAGGGCGACCAGTGGCTCGACGCCGCCAAGTTCCCCGACATGACCTTCGTGTCCACCAAGGTCGTGCCCGCCGGCAAGGACCACGCGAAGGTGACGGGCGACCTGACGCTGCACGGCGTGACCAAGCCGGTGACGCTCGACGTCACCCTGGTCGGCGCCGGCGTGAACCCGCTGAGCAAGAAATACACGGTCGGCTTCGAGGCCACCGGCACGCTCAAGCGCTCCGAGTTCGGGGTGAAGACCTACGTGCCGCTGATCGGCGACGAGCTGCACCTCACGATCGCGGGCGCCTTCGAGAAGCAGGACTGAGCTGGGAGGATCCGCCATGGCGAACGGGGTCTCCGCGCGGCGGTACTCCGCCGTGGCGATCCTGCTGCACTGGGCGAGCGCGCTGGGCGTGCTCGTCCTGATCGGTCTGGGCCTGACCATGACCCATGCGGGGTTGGCGCCGCTGCGCCAGTTCCAGCTCTATCAGTGGCACAAGTCGGTCGGGATCACCGTGCTGGCGCTGACCGCCCTGCGCGTCCTCTGGCGCCTGACCCACCGGCCGCCGCCGCACCCGGCCGGGATGCCGGCGCGGGAGCGCCGGGCCGCCGCGGCGGCCCATCACCTCCTGTACCTGCTCCTCGTCGGGCTGCCCCTGACCGGCTGGGCCGTGGTGTCGCTGTCGCCGTTCAACATCCCGACGGTGCTCTACGGGATCGTGCCCTGGCCGCACCTGCCGCTGGCGGGCCTCGCCCCCGACCCCGCCGCCGAGGGCGTCCTGAAGCGGGTCCACGCCCTGGGGGCGTGGTTCCTGGCGGCTCTGCTCGCAATCCACGTGGCGGCGGCCCTGCGCCACCACCTCCTCCTGCGCGACGACGTGCTGCGCCGCATGCTGCCGGGGCGCAGCACGTCGATCACCCCGACCGTGGAGCCGACCCGATGAACGCGCGTCACCTCTGCCTGCTGGCAGCTCTCCAGGCCGCCACCCTGCCGGCGGCGGCCGCCGAGTGGGCGGTCGATCCGGGCAAGAGCGCCATCCGGTTCTCCGGCGTGCAGGTCGGCGTGCCGTTCACCGGGCGGTTCGAGCGGTTCAAGGCCGACATCGATCTCGACCCCGCCAAGCCCGAGGCGGGGCACGCGCTCGTGCTGGTCGACCTCGCCAGCGCCCGGACCGGCGACGTCCAGCGCGACGAGGCCCTGCCGCAGAAGGACTGGTTCGACGTCAAGGCGGGGAGCGAGGCGCGCTTCGAGGCGACCCGCTTCGTCGACAAGGGGCAGGGCGACTACGCGGCGATCGGGACGCTGACGATCCGCGGCACGAGCCGGCCCGTGACGCTGCCGTTCCACCTGACCCTGGCGGGCGACACCGCGCGCGCCGCGGGGCGCGTCGGCCTCGTCCGCACCGAGTTCGGGGTCGGGCAGGGGGCCTGGGCCTCGGGCCAGTGGGTGGCGCTCGACGTCGGAGTCGAGGTCGACATCGTCGCGACGGCGCGGCCGGCAGTCGGACACTGACGCGGGCCGCGCGCGGCGACAGGCGGACGGTCCGAATCCCGCGGGCGCCCGGACTCGTCCCGGCGCGCCCGCTACCCCGGTCGGTCCTCCGAGCCCGTCCCCAGCGCCCGCTGGACCATGACGCTGTCCGACCAGTGGCCGTACTTGAAGCCGACCGCCCGCAGGTAGCCGACCCGCTCGAACCCGCAGGCCTCGTGGAGCCGCAGGGAGGCCGCGTTCTCGGCGTCGATGTAGCCGATCATCTGGCGGTAGCCGCCCGCCGCGCAGGCCTCGATCAGGGCCGGCAGCAGGCGCCGGCCGATCCCGGCATGGAGGTGGTCGGGATGCACGTAGATCGAGTGCTTGAGCGTGTAGCGGTAGGCGGGCCGCTTCCGGAACGGCACCGCGTAGGCGTAGCCCGCCACCGCGCCGTCGCGATCCGCCACGAGGTGCGGCAGGCGCTTCTTGCGCATGGTCTTGCGCCGGCGCTTCAGGTCGTCGGGGAGCAGCCGGTCCTCCTCGGCGACGCCGACGTCGCTGACGCCCCGGCTGATGTGGTGCTCGTAGATCGCCACCATCGCCTCGACATCGGCGTCCGAGGACGGGCGGATGACGATGTCGGGGCAGGACCGGGCCGGGACCGGGCCGGGCGTCTCGACCTCGATCTCCATCAGACCCCCTCCCGCGCCACGTAGGTGTGGAAGCGGATCCGCCCGTCCGGGTCGACCTCGCGGTAGACGCCCTGGATCTCGGCCTCGAAGCCCGGGAACAGGTTGGCGGAGGCCTCGAACATCTTGAAATAGTCGAGCATGGGCTTGGCCCTTTCGTCCAGGCGCTCGCCCGGCAGAACCGTGCCGATGCCCGGCGGGTAGACCAGCATCAGCGTGGTGGCGATCCGCCCCTCGGCCTCGGCGATCGGCACGTAGTCGACCGTGTTGCGGGTCAGCAGCTGGGCGGCCTTCTTGGGCGGCATCACCATCTCGGGCAGGTGCTCGGGGGCGAATTGGCGCCGCTGCAGTGCGGAGGTGCCGGCCTCCCGGTGGAAGGCGTGGAACTCGCCGCAGAGGTCGCGCAGGCGCACGCCGCGGTAGCGGTTCGGCCGGCGGTTGACGAATTCCGGCATGGCCTCCTCCAGCGCGACGTTGTCGTCGTGGAGCCGCTTGAAGGCGACGAGGCCCGAGATCAGCGTGCCGGCCTTGGAGGATTCCACCCCCGGGGTCAGCAGGAAGAGCAGCGAGTTCAGGTCGTTCTTCTCGGCGACGATCCGGTTCTCACGCAGGTATTGCGCCACGATCGGCGCCGGCACGCCGTGCTGGGCGTAGGCCCCCGTGTGCCGGTCGAAGCCGGGGGTCAGCACGGTGAGCTTGTTCGGGTCGGTGATGGCGTAGCCCGGCGCCACGTGGCTGAAGCCGTGCCAGCGCGCGCCCGGCTTCAGCTCCCAGTGGCGCGGCGTCGCGGCGAGCTCGTCGGTCGGCACGCTCTCCCACGGCACCTCGGCGCCGTCGGCGTTCACCGTCACGTCCGGCACGAACGGGTCGAAGAACCAGCGCCGGGCAGGGTCGCGCTCGTTCTCCTCGAACTCGCGCCGGATCGCCCGGACCTTCTTGCGCCACTCGATCCCGAGGCGGATCGTGTCGTCCCACAGGATCATGCCGGAGCGCCCCTTCATCATCTGGGCGCCGACGTCGAGGGAGGCGAAGAGCGGGTAGAAGGGCGAGGTCGAGGCGTGGACGAGGAAGCTCTCGTTGAGCCGCTTGTGCTCCACCCGCCGGGTCTGGCCGCGGATATGGCCGTCCCGGGTGTGGATCTGCGAGGCCTGGCTGAAGCTCGCGAGCTGCTTGTGGGTCGACTGCGTGGCGACGATGCCGGGCGAGGTCTCGTCGAGGCCCGTCAGCCCCATGGCGAAGCGCCTTGCGTAGAGCGGGTGGAACTTCATGAAGCCCGCCCAGGCCTCGTCGAACAGGATGTAGTCGCAGAGGTGGCCGATCTTCTCCAGGATCTCCTGGGCGTCGTAGATCGTGCCGTCGTAGGTGCACTGCTCGATCACCGCGACGCGGAACGGCCGCTCC
Organism: Methylobacterium sp. PvP105; assembly: GCF_017876975.1. Taxonomy (NCBI): domain Bacteria; kingdom Pseudomonadati; phylum Pseudomonadota; class Alphaproteobacteria; order Hyphomicrobiales; family Methylobacteriaceae; genus Methylobacterium; species Methylobacterium sp. PvP105. The sequence goes on from NZ_JAGIPA010000001.1 coordinate 5,946,763, forward strand.
CGGCGCCACGCCTCCGGATCGGTCACCAGCGGGTTGCGGCGGATTTTTTCGCGGATCCGGGTCTCATCCAGGGCCTCATGGAAGATCGGCCCGATCAGCCCGTAGGCGTTGCGGTCCGTCTCCAGGAAGATCGGGATGCCGCCGCCCAGGAACAGGGCGCCGTGGTGGGCCGCCTTGTGGTTGTTGCGGTCGAACAGGACGAGGTCGTCCTCCGCCACCAGGGAGGACAGGACGATCTTGTTGGACGCCGAGGTGCCGTTGAGGACGAAGTAGGTCTTCTCCGCCCCGAAGATCTTGGCGGCCTCCTTCTGGGCCTTCAGCGCCGGGCCCTCGTGGGTCAGCAGGTCGCCGAGGTCGAGGACCGAGTTGTCGAGGTCGTCGCGGAAGATCGCCTCGCCGAGGTGCTCCACGAAGATCCGGCCGATGGGGGACCGGTTGTAGAAGATGCCGCCGTTGTGGCCCGGGCAGGTCCAGAGCTGGTTGCCCTTCTCGGCGTAGTCGACGAGCGCGCCGAAGAACGGCGTCTTGAGGGTCTCGGCGTACTGCGTGACCCGGCTGACGAGGCCGCGGGCGATGAATTCCGGCGTCTCCTCGGCGAGGAAGATGTAGCCGTCGATGAAGTCGAGGAGCTCGACCGGGATGTCCTCCAGCCGCTTGCGGCGGACCATGATGACGATCGGCATCTCCAGGCCGCGCCGGCGCATCATGTCGATGAGGGCGGCCGCCTTGCCGTCGAGGCCGCGCTTGCCCCAGTCGACCACGAGGCAGCCGACCGCCGCGTCGGTCTGGACCGCGATGGCCGCGTCCTCGACGCGCCGGGCGCGCACCACCTCGAAGCCGCGCTGCTCCACGGCCGCGACGATCTGGTTGACGCGCGCGCCCTCGAGATCGTCCGGGTCGAAGGCCGGGGCGCACATCAGGACCGTGAAGCGGCGGTGGAAGTCCATGGAGCCCTCTCTGGCCTCGGATGCAGCGGGTGGCTTTCCGGCCCGTCTGCGACGATTGCATGACACGGTGCGCGGCGGGCGGTCGCGGTCCGGACGAAAGGGCGTGATCCGCCGGGGGCGGGGATGTCGGGAGCGCGGCCCTCCCGCCCGCTCCCTCATCCTGAGGTGCTGGAGCGAGGCGGAAGCCTCGAAGGAGGCCTCCAGAGGCCAGCGCGATCCCTGGAGCCTCCCCTCCGAGGCCCGCCGAGGCGGGCACCTCAGGATGAGGGTGTTGGTCGGAGGCCCGTCGCGCGGCCCGCGGCGGTCCCCGGTCTCAGGGTGTCACGGCGCGCGGCGCCGCTCCCAGACATCCGGGTTGACCAGCCCGCCCGGCCGCCGGCCGGCGAGGACGTCGACCACGCGGGTCGCGGCGGTCTCGGCGGTGCGGATCAGGGCCGCCCCGGTGGAGCCGCCGACATGGGGCGTCAGGATCGCCCGGGGCTGGCGGGCCAGCGGGTGGTCGACCGGCAGCGGCTCCTGGGCGAAGACGTCGAGCCCGGCGCCCGCGATCGTGCCGGCCTCCAGCGCCTCCACCAGGGCCGCCTCGTCGATCAGGCCGCCGCGGCTGGTGTTGATCAGGAAGGCCTCCCGCTTCATCCGGGCGAGCTGGTCCCGACCGATCAGGCCGCGGGTGCCCGTTGTCAGCGGCACGTGCAGGGAGACGATGTCGGCCTCCGCCAGGAGCGCGTCGACCGAGGCGGCCCGCAGGGCGCCGGCATTGGCGAAGTCGGCGTCCGGGCGGCTCGGGCCGTAGGCCAGTACCCGCAGTCCCAGGGCGGCGGCGAGCCGGGCGGTCGCCTGCCCGATCGCCCCGAAGCCGACGAGACCCAGCGTCAGCCCGGCGAGCTCGATCAGCCGGGCGGTGAACTTGAAGCTGTCGTCGCCGGTCCGGACCGAGCGGTCGGCCTCCGGCAGGGCCTTGGCCAGGGCGAAGATCAGCGCCAGCGTCTGCTCGGCCACCGAGACGGCGTTGGCGCCGGGCGTGTTGACCACCACGATCCCGGCCGCGGTCGCCTCGGCGGTGGCGACGTGGTCGGTGCCGGTGCCGTGCACGCCGATCACCCGCAGGGCCGGCGCCGCCGCGATGGCGCGGGCCGGGAAGCCGGTGTTGCGGGTGATGACGGCGACGCAGTCGGCGACCTCGCGGGCCAGCGTCTCGGAATCGGTCCCGCTCGCCGGGCGCGGCTCCAGCCCGGCCGCGCGCAACCGGTCGAGGCCCGCCGCGTGGATCGGCTGGACGATGAGGCACGGACCGGTGATCACGGGAAAACCTCTGCACAAGAGGAGGGGTGACGGGCAAGTTTCGCGCCGGGCCCGTCTAGGCGGGGTGGGCAACCCTGGCAACCGGGCGCCCCGGTCCCCGCCGCGGCGACCCGCTCGGACGCGCGATCCATACCCGATCGCGGCCGGGTCGCGCCCCGCCCGGCCCGACGATCCCGGCCGCGCGCCTCGGCCGAGATCCGGCCTCGCCTTCCGCGAAATCGCCGGCTCGACCGTGCGACGATGGCCGAGGCACTGATAAAGATGTCGTTCGGCGTATGAGGTCAGTATAGAACGTGTTCAATATCGGTCCTCCAGATCCGTCCCGCGCGCGGCGGCTGTAATTGTAATTACTCCAAATGTATTTTTGACATCTGTAGAGATATTTGCTGCCTTGCTCCGTGATTCGGAGCCTCCGTCGCGACAATGCGGTCCCACGACTTCTCAATACCTGTTTCCGCGCGGACCCGGCGCCGACGGCGCGCGGCCCGGCCGGTTCTCCCGATGGCCGTCCTGCTGGGCTTCGTCGGTTCCGGGCCGCACGCCGCCCGCGCGGAGGAGGCGGGGGCCGGCCGGGATGTCCAGCTCGGCGAACTCTCGGTCGAGGGTGCGGCCGCGCCGCGCGGCCCGATGCCGGCCTATGCCGGCGGTCAGGTGGCGCGGGGCGGGCGCCTCGGCCTGCTGGGCGATACCGAGACGCAGAAGGCACCCTTCAGCATCGCCAGCTACACCGACACGCTCATCCGGGACCGGCAGGCGCGGACTTTGTCCGAGACCCTGGTCCTCGACCCGTCGGTGCGCGCCACCCAGACCACGGGGGCGCCGTTCGACTCCTTCTCCATCCGGGGCTTCCCGGCCAACGAGAACACCAGCGGCGAGGTCGCCTTCGACGGGCTCTACGGCATCGCCCCGAGCTTCCGCATCTTCACCGACTACGTGGAGCGCATCGAGGTCCTGAAGGGGCCGTCCGCCGCCCTGACGGGGGTGTCGCCGAACGGCGCGGTCGGCGGCGTGGTCAACATCGTCCCCAAGCGCGCCGGGGCGGACCTGACGCGCGTCACCCTGGATTACGGCTCGTCCGCCTGGGGCGGCAGCCAGGTCGACGTCGCCCGCCGCTGGGGTCCGGGCCGGGAATGGGGCGCCCGCGTCGTCGGCAGCCTGCACGGCGGCGCCACGCCCTTCGACCGCCAGACCGAGACGACCGGCGTCGGGGCCCTGGCCCTCGACTACCAAGGCGACCGGTTCCGCGCGTGGCTCTACCTGCTGGCGCAGACCGACCGCTTCGACGCGCCGCTGCGCCCGTTCCTCCTGCGGGCCGGCGTGCCCGTGCCGCGGGCGCCCGACGGCCGCCTGAACCTGACCCAGCCCTGGGAGTATTCGGACGTCGACGATCGCGGCGGCCTGCTGCGTACGGAGTACGACCTGACCGACCAGGTCACGCTGTTCGCGGATGTCGGCGGCGGGCAGACCGGGGTCGAGCGCTACTTCCAGTCGGCGCCGACGATCCTCAACGGCCGCGGCGACACGACCAGCACGCCGCAATTCTACGCGCTGGGCGTCGACCGGCTGACCTACGACGGCGGCGTCCGGGCCCGGTTCGAGACCGGCGTCATCCGTCACGCCCTGACGGTGCAGGGCTCCGTGTACGACGAGGCGACGGCACGGCGGTTCTCGCCTGGCCGGGGCGCCTACCTGTCGAACCTCTACGCGCCGGCCCTCGTCCCGTACATCGCGCCGATCTACGGCGTCGGCCGGCCCCGCCTGTCCGACAGCACCCTGTCGGGGATCGCGGTGGCCGACACGCTATCGGCCCTCGACGAGCGCGTCCTGCTGACCCTGGGCGTGCGCCGCCAGCGCGTTGAGGCGCACAATTACGTGTCGAATGTCGGCACGCTCGCCTCGTCCTACGACAGGAGCGCCACGACCCCGATGGTCGGCCTCGTGGTGCGGCCCTGGGACTCGGTCTCGCTCTACGGCAACTACATCGAGGGCCTGAGCCGCGGCGACGTGGCCCCGGCGGTGGCGACCAATTCCGGCACGATCCTGGCGCCCTACGTGGCCCGGCAGGTCGAGGCGGGCGTGAAGCTCGATCTCGGCCGGTTCGGCGCCACGCTCGGCGCGTTCCGGATCACGAAGCCCGCGGGCGAACTCGGGCCGCAGGGGCGCTTCGCGGCGACGGCCGAGCAGCGCGTCGGCGGGCTCGAGCTGAGCCTGTTCGGCGAGATCATCCCGCAGGTGCGGGTGGTCGGGGGCGTCACCCTGCTGGACGGACGCCTCGTCCGGACAGCGCTCGCCGTCAATCGCAGGCACCGGCCGATCGGCGTGCCGGAGGTCCAGGCGAGCCTGGGCGCCGAGTGGGACCTGCCCGGGTTACCCGGCCTGACGCTCAACGGCGCGGTCATCTATACGGGGCGGCAGTTCGTCGACCTCGCGAATACCCAGGCGCTGCCCGACTGGGCCCGCCTCGACCTCGGCCTGCGCTACACGACCCTGGTCGCAGAGCGCCGGACGACCTTCCGGGCCAGCGTCCTCAACGTGACCGACGCGCACTACTGGACCGGCGTCGCCTCGTTCGGCACCTTCTTCCAGGGCGCGCCGCGCACCTACCTGCTGTCGATGGCGGTGGACCTCTGAGCAGGGCCGGCCGCGCCGGACCTGCCGGACCGCGCGATGTTTCACGGGAAACATTTTCTTAACCCTGAGGGCCGCCCGCGCGGGACCGGACCGCTGTTGCAGCGGTGCCGTCGCGGCGCCGCGGCCGCCGGGTTACCACCGGTCCGGCATGACGACATCGAGCTGGCGCACCCTCCGAAACGTGCAGGCGCGGAAACGGCTGGAGAAGGCCCTGCCGGCGGTCTTCCCAGTGCCGGTCCTGCAGCACGCCCTCGCGCGACCCCTGATCCCGCCGACGCCGCGGCTCGCCGTCGAGAGCTACTGGCGCAACCACATCCTCCGGGCCGACCGGCTCGCCCGGGCGCTGGCGGCCCGCTCCGGGACACCGGAGGGCTGGAGCTGGCAGCTCGGCGGCGCGGGCCGGGCCGGGAGCTTCCGCCTGCCGCCGGCCCCTTTCCGCGACCCGGCCTTCGCCCGCGGCCGGGGCGCCTGCTGCATCTGCGGCCAGCCGGTCTACCGGTTCGGCTGGCACCGGGATCTCTGGGCGCGCGGCGCGCCCAACACCAATGCCGGCTGGCACGCGGCCTGTGTGGCGGCCTGGAAGTTCTGGATCGCGCCGCACGCCCAGGTCCGGGCGCTGAAGCTGCGCCAGCGCCACCGCTGCACCACCACCGGCAAGCGCCTGCTGAAGACGGCCGAGGTCGACCATCTGCTGCCGCTCTACCGGGTCTGGCGCGAGCACCGCGACGCGCCCTGGCCGGAGCTCCTCGGCTACTGGGGCGCGCCGAACCTGCAGGTGGTCAACCGCGCCGCCCATGTCGACAAGTGCCGCGACGAGGCGGCCGAGCGCTCCCGGACCGTGCAGCTCGCCCGTTTCCGGGTGGTCGAGGACGAGTCCGGGTTCAGCGTGGTCGAGGAGGAGTGACCGGCCGGGTCAGCCGTCCAGGGCCTGGAAGGCCCGCGACAGGTCGGCCAGCAGGTCGGCCTCCGCCTCCAGGCCGACCGACAGGCGCAGCAGCCCGTCGGTGATGCCCGCGATGGCGCGCGCCTCCGGGTCCATCGCCGCGTGCGTCATGGTCGGCGGATGGGCGATCAGGCTCTCGACGCCGCCGAGCGACTCGGCCAGCGTGAACACCCGCAGGGCCTCGACGAAGGTCTTCACCGCCGCGCGGCCGCCGGCCAGCTCGAAGCTCAGCATCGCCCCGAAGCCTGCCTGCTGCGCCTTGGCCAGGGCGTGCCCCGGATGCGTGGGCAGGCCGGGATAATGCACCCGGGCCACCGCCGGATGGGCGTCGAGGAAGGCCGCCAGGGCGGCGGCGTTGCGCTGCTGCTGCTCCACCCGCACGAACAGGGTGCGCAGGCCCCGGAGCGTCAGGTAGGCGTCGAGGGGCGAGCCGGTGACGCCGATCGTGTTCGCCCAGGCGGCGAGGTCCTCGCCCACCGCCTTGTCGGCGGCGATCACGGCCCCGCCGATCACGTCGGAATGGCCGTTCAGGAACTTGGTGGTGGAATGGACGACCAGATCCGCCCCGAGGGCGATCGGCTGCTGCAGGGCGGGCGACAGGAAGGTGTTGTCCACCACAGCCAGCGCGCCGGCCGCCTTCGCGTCTGCGGTGATGCGCCGGACATCGACCACGCGCATCAGCGGGTTGCTGGGCGTCTCGATCAGCACGACCTTCGGCCCCTGGGCCAGGGCCGCCGCCAGCGCGTCCGGATCGGTCTGGTCGACGAAGGCGACGCGGTAATGGCCCCGCTCCGCGCGGAAGCTGAGCAGGCGGTGCGTCCCGCCGTAGCAATCGTGCGGCGCGACCAGGAGATCGCCGGGCCGCAGGCTCGACAGGGCGAGGTCGAGGGCCGCCATGCCGCTCGCCACCAGGACGGCGCGGGCGCCGCCCTCGAGCTTGGCGATCGTGTCGGCGAGGGCGTCCCGGGTCGGGTTGCCCAGGCGCGAGTAATCGTAGGGGCCGGGCTGCTCGAAGGCCGGGAACTTGAAGGTCGTCGACAGGTGGATCGGCGCGATCACCGCGCCGAAGGCCGCGTCCTGGGCCACGCCGTTGGCCGCCGCGACGGTACGCGCCGCTAATCCCTCTGACATCGCCTCGTCCTCCACGCAGAGATCGCCCGCCCCGTCCGACCGGGGCGTGCGTTCTTTATGGAGAACGGATCAGACTTTCAAGAGAACGAGAGCGCCGTTTCGGGGGCGCGGCCGTCCCGGCCGGCCTCGACCGCCAGGGTGCCATGCTGGCGAAGACCCCGTCCCGGTGGATCAGCGCGTGCAGCAGCGCCGCCGCCAGATGCGCGAGGATCAGGGCGAACAGCCCGTAGGCCAGCGCGGTGTGGAGCCGGCGCAGGGCCGCGTACAGCATGGGGTCCGGCGGCAGGATCGGCGGCAGGACCACCGGGCCGGCGAGGATCACGGGATAGCGCGCCGCCGACAGCATCGCCCAGCCGATCAGCGGCATGGCCAGCATGAGGCCGTAGAGGAGGATGTGCGAGCCGTGGGCCGCGCGCCTCTGCCAGACCGGAAGATTCGCCGGCAGCGGCGGCGGCGCGTGGCGCCAGCGATTCGCCAGTCGGAGCCCGGCGAGCAGCAGGATCAGGATCCCGAGCGGCCGGTGCAGGGCCACGAGGGTGCTGTAATCGGCGAGCGAGGTCACCATGGCGGCGCCGATGAGCAGCATCGCCAGGATCAGCGCCGCCATGGTCCAGTGGAGCAGGCGCGCGGGCCGGTTGAAGCGGGCGGTCTCCGTCACAGGGCGGCTCCGTGGATGGCGGCCCCGGTCACGGCGCTCGGCGTCTTGGTCTCGCCGGCGCGGCGGGTGACGGATTGCGCGTAGGCCGCCGACCGGGCGCTCAGCAGCGGGTCGTCGCTCGGCGCGATGCCGTCCGGCAGCACCAGCGGATCGAAGTTGATGTCCCGGCAGGTGGAGGCGGCCTCCGGCGTCGCCGCCGTGAGGGTCAGGGTGCCGACATCCACCGTCGCGCGGTCGGCGGGCCAGGGCAGCGTCGCGTCGGCGGTGGGGTCGCCGGCCTGGCCGAGCGTGACGATCAGGTGCCAGTGCCGCGGGTTCTGCGCGAGCTGCGCGGCGAACGCGTCGAACAGGGCGTTCCGGTCGCCCGGCGCGGCGTCGACCGCCGGCACCGGGTCGGGGACGAGGGCCCAGCGCACCGGCCGGGTGCCGCCGTCCGCGGCGACGAACCGGAAGGCGTTCAGGCTCCAGTAGGTGCTGTCGGCGAAGCCCGCGGTCACGGTCCGGGCCTTGATCAGCGCGGCGGCCTTCGCGCTCTCCGGATGGTCCGCGAAGAAGGCCTTCAGGCGCTCCGGATCCGGCCTGCCGGTGGCGGGATCGGGCCTGGCCGCGAGGAGCTGCGCGTAGAAGGCCTCGGGCGTGCGCACCGGAAAGACCGGGATGTTGTTCATGCCGGTGCGCCACTCCTCGCCGTCCGGCAGCCGGAAGCGCAGGGCGAGGCTGCGCACGGTGGCGGCGGCGTCGGCCGCGTAGGGCTGTCCGCCGGCCAGCGCCACCCGCCCCTCGACCGGCGTCACGCGTCCCGCAGCGAACACGCCCGCCTTCGACAGGCGCGCGCCCGCGCCGCTGCCCGTGAAGCGGCCCGCGACGCACATCCCCTTGGCGTGATTGCGCCGGAAGCCGGGATGCGGCCCGTTCACCTGCTCGAAACGGTCGATGATCCGGGCCGGCGTGAGCAGGCCGGGCGAGAGCCAGCCGCCGGCATACGCGAAGGTGCCGGCGGTCCCGGCCAGCACCGCGCCGATGGCGGACAGGCGCAGGAGCAGCGCACGCCCGGTCATGCCGGGGGGCGCGCCCGTGAGGTCGTGCAGCAGCGTCATCGAGTCCCTCGGAGTCGGTCACGATGACGCCTCTTCGCCCGCCCGCCGCGGCGGTTTCAGGCGGCGCGGGTCCCGTGACGCGCCGGGGGCCGGTCGCCCGCCTCGACCGGTGCGGCGGCGCACACAGCGTCGGCCTCCTGCGCCAGGGCGCGGGCGAGCAGGCCGGCCCGCCCGGCCCACAGGTCCCTCTCGTCGCGCAGCGCCCCGAGGCGGTCCTCGGAGGCGGCCAGCGCGACGCGCAGGGTGTCGATCTCCGCCCGCAGGTCGGTCGTGCGCTGCCGCTCGCTCGCCAGCGCCGCCTTGAGCACGCTGAGGGCGGCCTCGGTCGCGCCGCGCGTCCCGGCCGGTCGGCGCGGGGCCGGCTCGACCGGCGGCGTCCGGTCCTGGGCGGCAGACGGCGGCGCGAGAGGCGGCGGCGCGGCGACCGGCGGCGCGGGTTCCGGGCGCAGCCGCGCGATCTCGGCGCGCACCTGCGCGACGTCGAGCCCGGACGCCGCGCGCGGCTCGGGGACGGTCTCCGGAGGGACGGTCTCCGGAGGGACGGGTGCGGCGGCGACGGTCTCGGCGGCCGGGACGCCCTCCTCCTCGAGAACGAGGCCGTGCAGCATGGCGAAGACCCGGTCGCCGTCGAGCCGCGCGAGGTCGAACCCGCTCTCGGTCGCGAGGCCGCTGAAACGGGCCTGACCGCTGCGCGACGCGCCCACGAACGCCATCGACCAGTTCGCGAAGCCGCGGCTCTCGGCCGGGCCGCACTGCAGGACCGTGACGTCGTCGTGCCGCAGGTCGCGCTGGATCCGCTCGAAGGTCGCCTCGACGCCCTGCCGCGGGCCCTCCAGCACCTGCGCGAAGGCGCCCGCGTTGAACATCAGGGCGCCGGTCACGTCCAGCGCGGCGTTGTTCCGCCGGGACGCGTCCAGGATCTGCCGGACCGCGGCCATCGCCTCCGGCTCCGGGCCCTGGAGCAGGTTCTTGCTGGCGTAGACGAGGCGGTAGAGGTCGCTCATGGCTTTGCGTCCGGAAGGGGCGGGGAGTCAGGCCTGCGGGAAGGCGGCGAAGACCTGGCGCAGGTCCTCGGCGGGAACGGGCTTGCTGATCAGGTAGCCCTGCACGTCGGTGCAGCCCTCGAACCGGATGCGCTGCATCTGTTCGGACGTCTCGACGCCCTCCGCGACGGTGGTCATGCCGAGGCTCCTCCCCAGCCCCGCGATGGCCCGGATGATCGCCTCGCCGTCGGGCTTGCTGGTCAGATCCTTCACGAAGGACCGGTCGATCTTGATCTTGTCGAAGGGGAACGAGCGCAGGTAGCTGAGCGACGAGTAGCCGGTGCCGAAATCGTCCATGGAAACGCGAACGCCGAGCTCCCGCAGCCGGTGCAGGGTCTGGAGCGTCCGGTCGTTCTCCTGCAGCAGCACGCCCTCGGTGATCTCGACCTCGAGCCGCCGCGCCGGCAGCCCCGAACCCGCCAGGGCCGAGATGATCGTCTCCACGAGGCGGTCGCTCTTGAACTGCGCGGGCGAGACGTTGACCGCCACCGACATGGGGTCCGGCCAGGTCACGGCGTCGCGGCAGGCCTGCCGGACGACCCACTCGCCGATCGGGACGATGAGGCCGATCTCCTCGGCCAGCGGGATGAAGTCGAGGGGCGAGACCAGGCCGCGGTCGGGATGGCGCCACCGGATCAGGGCCTCGCAGCCGATCAGCGTGCCGCTCGCGAGCTGCATCTGCGGCTGGTAGTGCAGCTGGAATTCCCGCCGGGCCAGCGCCTGGCGCATGTCGAGCTCGAGCTTCCGGCGCGCCTGCATGCGGGCATCCATCTCCGGCTCGAAGAACCGGTAGGTGCCGCGGCCGTCGAGCTTGGCCCGGTAGAGGGCGAGGTCGGCGTTCTTCAGGAGCCGGTCGGCGTCGGTCCCGTCCGCGGGGGCGAGCGCCACGCCGACGCTGGCGCCGATCGTCAGGAGATGGCCCTCCACCATGTAGGTCCGGCCGATCAGGTCGACGACGCGGCGGGCGAGCGCCTGCGTGCCGGCCG
>NZ_JAGIPA010000001.1:5967500-6655666 GCF_017876975.1 Methylobacterium sp. PvP105
AGCCGGTGCGTCGGGTCGTTCCGGGCGGCCATGCGGGCGAGGATCTCGGCCGCCTCCGGCTCGGGGGCCATGTCGAGCCGCAGGTCCAGGCGGCCGTTGTCGAGGAGCGGGATCTCGGTCCGGATCAGCCAGGTGATGCGGTGGTTCTTGGTGACCACGGCCCGGAGGTTGGGGATCGCCTTCCGGATCGCCGGGACGCCGGTCTCCGCGAAGGCCCGGGCCGCCTGCATCTCGCGCAGCGCGCGGGCGACGCGCTCGTCCTCCACCTCGGCGCCGTAATCGGGCAGGTCGAGATGGGCGAGCAGCCGGTCGAGGTCGACCGCGTCGGGGGACAGGCCGAGCCGGCCTACGGATTCGATCAGGCTCTCGATCGTCGGGCGGAGACGCTTGCGCGCCATGCGGTCACCTTCGGCAGAAGCGTCTCACGCAAACCCGGGTGCGGTCGGGGGCGTTCCGGATCCGATCCATGCGCCCGACGGCGGCGGCCGCCAAGCCGAGATCGTCATCGCGCGCGCCGCGAAGCCATCCGGGCGGCGCGCCGTCCGACAGCGGCGCTCACGGCTGCCGCGCGGCCTCGGCGAGCCAGCCGCAGAAGGCCCGCACCGCCGGGTCCTCCGCCCGGGGTTCCGGGACGTAGGCGTAGTAGCTCCGCGCCGGCAGGGCCGGCCCAGCGAAGGGCAGGGTCAGGCGCCCGGCCGCGACGTCGTCGGCGATCAGCCGCTCGGGCCCCATGGCGACGCCGAGCCCGTCCAGGGCGGCCTGAAGGGTCAGGTAGAAGTGTTCCAGCGTCACCGTGGCCCGCGGCGCCAGGTCCGGGACGCCCGCCGCCCGCAGCCAGTCGGGCCAGACCCGCGGCAGCGTCGCGGCGTGCAGGAGCGTGTGCTGCCGGAGATCCTCCGGCACCCGGAGCGGCAGCCGCCGCAGCAGGTCCGGGCTGCAGACGGGAATGCGCCGCTCGGACAGGAACGGCGCCGCGCGGTGGCCCGGGCGGCTGTCCGGGCCGCCCCGGATCGCCACGTCGAACGGCTCGGCCACGCTGGCGAGGGGCACGTTCGAGGTCGTCAGCCGCACCTCGATCGACGGGTTGGCCCGCTGGAAGCCCGACAGGCGCGGGATCAGCCAGCGCAGGGTGAAGGTGGCGAGCGCGTTCACGCGCAGCAGGCGCGGCCGGCCGCGCTCGGCCTGGCGCGCCGTCGCCAGGGCGATGCGGTCGAGGGCGGCGCCGATCTCGGTGGCGTAGGCGCTGCCCGCCTCGGTGAGGACCACGCGCCGGTTGTGGCGCTCGAACAGCGGCAGCCCGAGCCAGCCCTCCAGCGTCTGCACGTGCCGGCTGACCGCCCCGTGGGTGACCCGCAGCTCGTCCGCCGCGCGCGTGAAGCTGCCGTGCCGGGCGGCCGCCTCGAAGGCTTTCAGCGCGTTCAGCGGCGGCAAACGACGATGCACGGGTCAGGTTTCCTCACACGAGTGTCAGCATAAGTCGTTTGTCAGCGACGGACCAGGCGGCCATCCTGTGACGGAACCACGAAGGATGGCTGGATGTCCGTCGCGTCCGATCTGACCGCGTCTTCCGAACCCGTCTCCCTGCCGGACGCCCGGCGCACGCTGGTGGCCGCCGGGGTCAACCACGCCCTGCACGACGGCTACACGGACCTGATCTACGTGCTGCTGCCGGTCTGGCAGGCGGAGTTCGGCCTCGACTACGTCGCCCTGGCGTTCCTGCGCTCGCTCTACAACGGGGCGCTGGCGGCGCTGCAGATGCCGGCGAGCCGCCTCGCCCAGGCCTGGGGCGCCCGGACCGTGCTGGTACTCGGCACCGTGCTCAGCGCGGTCGGCTACGCGATCGCCGGCGCCTCGGGCGGGCTCGTCGGGCTCGGGATCGGGCTCCTGCTCGGCGGCGCCGGCAGCAGCACCCAGCATCCCCTGGCCTCGGCGGTGATCGCCCGGGCCTACGGGCCCGGCGCCCGCGGCCCCCTCGGCACCTACAATTTCACCGGCGATCTCGGGAAGGCGGCGGTCCCGCCCCTGGTCGGCCTGCTGCTGACCCTGACGGGCTGGCGGCACGCGCTCTGGGTGATCGCCGGCGTCGGGATCCTCGTCGCGCTCGCGGTCGCGCGCCTGTTGCCGCGTGAGCCGGCGTCACGCACCGGCGTCGCCGCGGCGAGGCCGGCACCCCACCGGGCCGCGACCGGGCCGGGGCGCGGCACGGGCTTCCGGCTGCTCGTCGCGATCGGCATGCTCGACAACGCCGCGCGCCCGGCCTTCCTGCTCTACCTGCCGTTCCTGCTGCAGGAGAAGGGCGCGGCCCTGACCACGGTGGGCCTCGCCCTGTCGCTGGTCTTCGTCGGCGGCGCGCTCGGCAAGGCGGTCTGCGGGCGCCTCGGCGAACACCTCGGCGTGACCCGGACCGTGATCCTCACCGAGACCGGGACGGCGCTGGCGATCCTGGCGGTGATCGGGCTGCCGCTGGCCCCCGGGCTGATCCTGCTGCCGCTGCTCGGGGTGATGCTGAACGGCACCTCGTCGGTCCTCTACGGGACCGTGCCGGAACTGGCCCCGGGCGGCCAGGTCGAGCGGGCCTTCGCGGTGTTCTACACCTGGACGCTCGGCGGCAGCGCGCTGGCGGCGCCGCTGCTCTACGGACGGCTCGGCGACGCCGCCGGCCCGCACTGGGCGGCCGCGGCGGCGGCCGGGACGGCGCTCGCCGTGGTGCCGCTGATGCTGGCCCTGGCGCCGCGCCTCGGGACGGAGCGTCAGCGGGCCTGAGGGGAGGTACGCGGTCGCGTCGCGGATCACGCGTCGCCGCGCGCGCAAGGACGGACAAGGACGGGAACGTCAGAGGCTGCCCAGGGTGCTGACCCGGACGGCCTCCGACCGGCCGTCCACCGCCACGTCCCGGATCTCCGCCGGCGCCACGCGGGCGGCCCGGTAGACCGTCTCCGACACCACGGCCACGCAGCCCAGGGTCTTGGTCAGGCCCTGCAGCCGGGACGCCACGTTGACGGTGTCGCCGAGCGCGGTGAAGCGGGCGTCGGTCGCGTCCCCCATCTCGCCGACGATCGCGGGGCCGGCATGGACGCCGACCCCGTAGCGCAGGATGTGCTCCAGATCCTCCGCCAGCAGCCGGTTCAGGGTCTCGACGGCGTCGGCGATGCCGTCGATCGCCCGCAGCGCGTCCCGGGCCGCCTGCTCGGGCTCGGTCTCCAGGCCGAACAGGGCCAGGAGCCCGTCGCCGAGGAACTGGTTGGTCGAGCCGCCGGCCTCACGGACGGCGTCGCCGACCGCGCCCAGGAAGCGGTTGATGATGAACACCGTGTCGTAGGGCAGGCGCTCCTCGGCGAGCCGGGTCGAGCCGCGCAGGTCGACGAACATCGCCACGATGAAGCGCTCCTCGCCGGACTGCGCCCGGTCGAGCAGGTCGGCCTGACGCATCCGCGGCTGCGGCGGCAGCAGCGGCACCACGGCCATGTCGGTCTCCGGCCGGAACTGGCAGGCGAGGCGCACCCCCGGACCGGCGGCGATGCGCTCCAGCACCGCCCGCTCCGTGCGGCCGGGCGCCGGCGCGCCGTCGCTGCCGTCCGTCACCCGGATCCGGCAGGTCGAGCACCGCCCGCGGCCGCCGCAGACGCTGGCATGGGGGATCCGGTTGCGCCGGCTCGCCTCCAGCACGCTCGTGCCGCGGGGCACCCGCACCACCCGCCCGTCCGGGTAGCTGAGCCGGATCGTGCCGCGCTTGATCTCGGCGAGCGTCCGCGCGCCGCGGGCCGCGATCACCGCGGCCACGAGGCCCGCGTAGGTCCCGAGCAGCCCGTCCCGGATCGCGGCGAGCCGCGCCACCTGGTCGGGCAGCCCGACATGGACCGGCTGGAGCGCCGCCGCGCGCCACGCCGGATCCTGCGCCAGGGTCAGGACCATCCGGCCGCCCTGCGCGAAGCCCAGCAGCGACAGGACCGGCACCAGCACCGCGAGCGCCAGCAGCCAGGGCGCCATGCGGTCGAAGCCGGGCTTCAGCCGCAGCCAGAAATACAGGCCCATGCAGCCGTGGATCCAGGCGACGACCAGGACCGTGACCTGCATCAGGCCGAGGATCGGCGAGGCGATCCAGAAGGCGTAGAGTTCCTGCGCGTAGCCCTTGTCGAGCCCCTCGGTGACGAAGGAGACCCGGGTCCCGACGATGTGGCTGATGAGCAGCGGCGGGATCAGCAGGCCCGAGACCAGCTGCAGGGTCTCGGACGGCCGCCAGTGGAAGAAGCGGGCCGCGTAGAGGGCCTGGAGCCCGAGCAGCAGGTGGACCACCAGGGCGCCGTAGAGCAGCGTCAGGCCGGCGGGGTTGAGCCAGACGGCCGTGACGAGGTCGAGGCCGTCCTCCATGGCGTCGAGGGAGACGTTGCCCAGGGCGTGGTTCAGCAGGTGGGTCAGCACGTAGCCGAACAGGATCAGGCCGCTGGCCAGCCGGAGGCGCCGCAGGGTCAGGCGGAGCCGCGCGGCGCGCGGGGCCGACCGGGGTGGCGCGCCCGACTCGGCGGACCGGAGCGTCGCGATCGAGGCTGTGCGCACCATGCTGGAGGTCCGAGGGGATCGGTTCTGGGCCCGCCATTCACGGCCCCTCGTACCAGTAAGACTTCCGCGGCGTCCGATTTATTTCTAATCGCCCGCGATCCGCGGGATCCCGGCGACACGGATCGCGCGGGCCGCCCGCGCCGGAGCCCCGATGCTGGACACCTTCTTCGCCCGCAGCGCCGCCGCGGTGGCCTTCGACCTGATCGGCGCGCGCCTCTTCGTCGGCGCGGCCGGCGGGGTCATCGTCGAGACGGAGGCCTACGACAGCACCGATCCGGCCTCCCACAGCTTCCGCGGCCCGACCCGGCGCAACGCCAGCATGTTCGGGCCGCCGGCCCACGCCTACGTGTACCGCTCCTACGGGATGCACTGGTGCCTGAACCTCGTCTGCGAGCCCGGCAGCGCCGTGCTGCTCCGGGCCCTCGCGCCGACCGAGGGGCTTCCCGCGATGCGGGCGCGCCGCGGCCTGGAGGATCCGCGCCTCCTCTGCGCCGGCCCCGGCCGCCTCTGCCAGGCCCTCGGCGTCACCGACGCGCTGGACGGGGCGCCCCTCGCGCGGGCGCCGTTCCGGTTCGAGCCCCGCGCCGCGGGTGATTCCGAGACCGTCGACGTGGTCAGCGACCGGCGCATCGGCATCACCCGCGGCGCCGAGACGCCGTGGCGCTTCCTGCTCGCCGGCTCCCGGTTCGTGAGCCGCCCGGCGCGGAAGGCCGCCGGGTGAGGGCGCCCGCCGCGCGCCGGTCGGGGGAGCCTTCGCAGCGGGGGCTCCCTCGGCTAGGACAGCGGGGCGCGCAGCCCTCCGGGCGCCTGCGGCGAGCCCGGGGGGACCATGGCGGCCAGGGATGAAGCGACGTGGCGGGTCGGCGTCCTGTTCTCCCGGAGCGGGGTGAGCGGCATCACCGAGACCGAGCATTTCCTCGGCACCGCCCTGGCGATCGAGGAGATCAACCGGGCCGGCGGCGTGCTCGGGCGGCCGATCGAGCCCGTCTGCTACGACCCCGCGGGCGACACCGACGCCTACCGCACCCTGGCCCGGCGGATGCTCGCCGAGGACGGGGTCGAGGTGGTGTTCGGCTGCTCGCTCTCGGCGAGCCGGAAATCGGTGCTCTCCACCGTGGAGCGGCACAACGGCCTGCTCTGGTACCCGTCGATCTACGAGGGCTTCGAGTACTCGGAGAACATCATCTACACCGGGGCGACCCTCAACCAGAACGTCTTCGCCCTGGCCGACTACCTGCTGCAGGAGCACGGCAGCCGGATCTTCCTGATCGGGTCCGACTACATCTACCCGCGGGAGTCGAACCGGGTCATGCGCGACCTGATCGAGGCGAAGGGCGGGACCATCGTGGGCGAGCTGTACGCGGCCCTCGACGCGGACGACGCGGCCCACGCCGCCATGATCGCGGCGATCCGCGACGCCGCCCCGGACGCGGTGTTCTCCACGGTGGTGGGGCGCGGCGCCGAGCGGCTCTACCGCGCCTACGCCGAATCCGGCATCGACCGCGCCCGCTGCCCGATCGCGAGCCTGACCCTGGCGGAGGGCCAGATCCGCGCGATCGGCCCCGCTCACTGCACCGGCCACGTCCTGGCGGCGCCGTATTTCGGCGCGCTGCCCGGCGAGGAGAACCGGCGCTTCGTCGCCGCCTTCCAGGCCCGGTTCGGGACCGAGCGCCCCACCAGCATGTGGTCGGAGACCGCCTACGCGCAGGTCCACCTCTTCGCCCGGGCGCTCGCGGAGGCCGGCACCCTCGACGCCGAGCGCCTGGGCGCGGCGGCCCTGCGGCAGCGCCTCGCGGCGCCGGAGGGCGAGCTGGCCTTCGACGGCGAGACGCGCCACATCTGGCTCACCCCCGGCATCGGCGTCGCCCGCGCGGACGGGCAGTTCGACGTGGTCTGGCGGGCGCGGCGGCCGGTGCGGCCCGACCCGTACCTCGCGTGGTCCCGGTTCGAGACGAACTGGCTGGAGGAGGGGCTCGCCGCGTGACCGCCCCCGCCCGCAAGATCCTGGACGACCTGCGGCGCGCCCGCGCCCTCGTCATCCATCCCCGGGACGAGGAGGCCGACGCGCTGCTGGAGCAGCTCCGCCGCCTCGGCTGCGCGGTTTCCCTGGCGTGGCCGCCGCCCGCCGCCCTGCCGGCCGACATCGACACGCTGTTCATCCAGCTCGACGACGCCCAGGTGATGCACCTGCTGCCGTCGATCGAGGCGATCGAGCCGGCGGTCATCGCCATCGTGGCCTACGAGAGCCCGACCTCGCTGAAGGCGATCGCCGACGTCAACGCCCACGGCGTGCTCAACAAGCCGCTCCACCCGCGGGGCGTGCTGACCCAGTTCGCCCTGGCCCGCTACCGGCGCGGCTACGAGGGGCGGCTCACCAGCAAGATCAACCGGCTGGAGGAGACCATGAAGGGCCGCCGCACCGTCGAGAAGGCGGTCCGGCTGCTCGTCGACCTGAACCGGATCGACGAGGACGCCGCCTACAAGATGCTCCGGGACCGGGCCACCGCCGCCCGCGTGCCGATGGCGAGCGTGGCCGAGAGCGTGGTCACGGCGCACGAGGCGATGAGCGGCCTCGGCCTGCGCATCGCGTTGGCGGAAAAGACCTGATCGCAGCAGCTTGCTGCATTTATGGTCTTGCGGTCTGTTTCGGGGTGCTTATCGTAGTCTAACCGGGCAAGGTTGCCCCGCAGCAGCAGTGCTGCATGACATCACGGCTTTGAAGCCTCTGGTTCGCGGATGTTTGTATCCGCGCCCAGGGGCTTTTTGCGTTTCGGAGCTTTCATGATCCAGGCGAACGGTCCTGTGCGCCCGCCGATACGGGTGTCGTGCATCCAGTTCGAGCCGGAATTCGGCGCGGTCGACGCGAATATGGCGCGCGCGTCGGACCTCGTCCGCGCGGCCGCCGCCGAGGGCAGCCGGCTGATCGTGCTGCCGGAACTCGCCAGCACCGGCTACGTGTTCGAATCCGCCGCGGAGGCCGCGGCCCTGGCCGAGCCGGTGCCGGACGGCCCGACGACCCGGGCCTGGGCGGCCCTCGCCGCGGAACTCGGCGTCCACATCGTGGCGGGGATCGCCGAATCCGCGGGCGAGATCCTGTACAACGCCGCCGTGATCGTCGGGCCGGGGGGCTATATCGGCACCTACCGCAAGGCGCATCTCTGGGACCAGGAGAACGTGTTCTTCGCCAGGGGCAACCTCGGCTTCCCGGTCTTCGACACCGCGCTCGGCAAGGTCGGCGTCGCCATCTGCTACGACGGCTGGTTTCCCGAGACCTTCCGGCGGCTGGCGCTCGCCGGCGCCGAGATCGTCTGCATCCCGACCAACTGGGTGCCGATGCCCGACCAGCCCGAGGGCGAGGCCGCCATGGCCAACACCCTGCACCGGGCCGCCGCCCACACGAACGGCATCTTCATCGCCTGCGCCGACCGGGTCGGCATCGAGCGCGGCCAGCCCTTCGAGGGGCAGAGCCTGATCATCGGCCCCAAGGGCTGGCCGCTCGCCGGCCCGGCGAGCCGGGACCGGACCGAGACCCTCTCGGCGCTGGTCGACCTCGACGCGGCAGGCCGCAAGGACCTGAACCGCTTCAACTCGCTCCTGCGCGACCGCCGCACCGACATCTACGGTTGAGCCGAGATCCTTACCCACCCCCGTCCGTCCCAAGGAGTTCGTTCATGGTGAAATGGTCCCTCGTCGGCGCCGCGGCGCTCGCCCTCGCCGCCACGGCCGCGCGGGCCGCTGACGGCAAGCCGATCGTCATCGGCATCCCGATCGGCCTGTCGGGCGCCAACAGCGTCGTCGCCCCCTCGGTGGTGCAGTCGGCCGAGCTCGCCGTGGAGGAGATCAACGCCAAGGGCGGCGTGCTCGGCCGCAAGCTCGTCCTGGAGGTGGCCGACGACGCCTCGGGGGCGGCCGGAGCCCAGAAGGCCTTCGACAGCCTGATCTACCAGAAGAAGGTCGACGTCCTGATCTCCATGGAGACGAGCGCGGCCCGCAACGCCGGCCTGCCCGCCGTGACCAAGGGGAAGGTGCCGTACATCTACACCTCGTTCTACGAGGGCCATTCCTGCAACAAGAACATGTTCGTGGACGCCTGGGTGCCGGAGCAGCAGGTGCCGCCGGTGGTGGACGCCTTCAAGGCGAAGGGCGCCAAGACCTACTTCCTGATCGGCAGCGACTACGCCTTCGGCCGCGGCATGCTGGGCTTCGCCAAGAGCTACGTCGAGAAGACCGGCGGCAAGGTGGTCGGCGAGGAGTACCTGCCGATGGACGGCAGCGACTGGACCGCGATCATCTCCAAGCTGAAGGAGGCCAAGCCCGACGCGCTGATCACCTCGACCGCGGGCGGTGCGCCGAACGTGACGCTGACCAAGCAGCTGCGCGGCGCGGGCGTGTCGCTGCCCTTCGCCAACCTCGCGCTGGACGAGGGCACCGCCAAGAGCATGGGTGCGGATGCCGAGGGCGTCTACCTCTCGGCCTCCTACGTCACCGGGATCGACAGCCCGGAGAACAAGGCCTTCCTGGCGGCGATGCAGAAGAAGTTCGGCGCGGAGCTGCGCACCCCGAACGACCTCTCGGTGCCGGAATACGAGGCGATCTACCTGTACAAGGCCGCCGTCGAGAAGGCGGGCGGGACCGAGACCGCCAAGGTGCTGGAGGCGCTGCCGACCGTGAGCTTCACCGGGCCGCGCGGCACGATCACCATGAGCAAGCAGCACCACGCGCCGCTGACCATGTATCTCGGCCAGATCCAGAAGGACGGTACCGTGAAGGTCGCCGGCACCTTCAGGGACGTCGATCCCGGCGAGCAGTGCCCGAAGCTGCAGTGAGGGGAGGGGCTGGGGGATCCGATGATCTCCTTCGCCCGCCGAGGCTGCCGGATCCACGCTTCTGTCCCCGCTACGCGGCTGCGAGATGAAGCGCGGGTCCCCTCTCCCGTGCGGGAGAGGGACAGGGTGAGGGATCGGGTCTTTCAGGACGACGCGCGCCCTGTCGCCGCGTCGACGGTGTGCTCGGTCCTGAACCTTCTCGACCCTCACCCCAGCCCTCTCCCGCACGGGAGAGGGGGCAGGTCGCACCCTGCCACCACCGCCGGTGTCCGCCGGAGATCCGTGATCACCGTAGCCTCCGCGGGGCAGGGGGCGCGTCGTCACCCGCCGCGTCCTCTGCCGTTCCCGCGCACCCGGAAACCCCGATGCTGCTCACCCTCGACATCCTGACCACGGCGGCGATCCTGTTCATCGTCTCGATCGGCCTCCTGGCGATCTTCGGCGTGCTCAAGATCATCAACTTCGCCCACGGGGCGTGGCTGACGGTCGGCGCCTACTGCGCGGTGGTGACCGCCAAGCTCGGGCTCAATCCATGGGCGGCGCTGCCGCTGGCCTTCGCGGTCGGCGCGGCGCTCGGCGGGCTGGCCGAGCACTTCATCATCCGCCCGCTCTACCGGCGGCCCCTCGACGCGATCCTCGCGACCTGGGGGCTCGGCATCGTGGTCGGGCAGCTCATCACCCTGGCCTTCGGCCGGGACGTCCAGCTCACCCCGAACCTCTACGCCGGCACCGTCGAGATCCTCGGCGTCGACTACTCCGCCTACCGCCTCGTCGCCCTCGGCATCGCGCTCGCGATCGGCACGCTGTTCGCGCTCACCATCGAGCGCACCCGGCTCGGCCTCTCGGCCCGGGCGGTGATCATGAACGAGACCCTGGCGCGCAGCCTCGGCATCGACACGGGGCGCGTGCGCCTCGTCGTGTTCATGCTCGGCGCCGGCTTCGCGGGGCTCGCGGGCGTCCTGCTGACGCCGCTCACCAGCGTCGACCCGAACATGGGCGTCTCCTGGCTGATCGGCGCCTTCATGCTGGTGATGGTCGCCGACGCCTCGTACCTGGCGCTCGCGGCGGCCTGCCTCGTCTTCGGGGCCGCGCAGGTTCTGATCAGCACCTTCGTGAGTCCGATCCTGGGCAGCATCGCCGTCGCGGTGCTCGCCGCCCTCGTGCTGCGGATCAGCCCGAAAGGTTTCTCCCGTGCTTGAGACCCTTCCCGTCGCCGAGCGCGCCGCCGCGGCGCCCCGCGGACGCCGCCTGTCCCGCGCCGCGCCCTTCGTGGTCGCGGCCCTCGCGGCGCTGGCCCTCTGGATCGCGCCGCTGTTCCTCGACACCTTCGCGGTCAACGTCCTGACCCGGTCGATGATTTACGCGGTCCTGGCGGTCACGGTCGACCTGCTCTGGGGCTTCGCCGGGATTTTGACCTTCGGGCAGGCGGCGTTCTTCGGCATCGGCGCCTACGCCACCGCGATGATTCTCACCGCCTACGGGGCGACGCCGCTGGGGATCGCCGCGGCGGTCGCGGCGGCGCTGGTCGCGCCGGCCCTGCTCGGCCTCGCGGTGGGCTGGCTGTCCTTCTACCACCGCTCGACCCCGCTCTACGCCTCGGTGATCTCGCTGGTCGTCCCGATCGTCGTGGTGCAGCTGATCTACGCGGGCGGCGAATGGACCGGCTCCAGCAGCGGCCTCGTCGGATTCGACGTGCTGCCCTTCGAGAGCGAGGGCTATTTCCGCCTGGCGGCCCTGTTCCTGATCGTCGTCACCCTGGCGGCCTGGATCCTGGTCCGGGCCGATGCGGGCCGCGCCCTCGTGGCGCTGCGGGACAACGAGGCGCGCTGCGCCTATCTCGGCCTCAACCCGCGGCGCCTGCAGATCCGGCTGACCGCGGCTCTGGCCGCCGTCGCGGGGATCGCGGGCTTCCTGTTCGCCAACGCCTCGGGCGTGGTCGCGCCCGAGAATGCCGGCTTCCTGTTCGGCACCGAGCTGGTGATCTGGGTGGCGCTCGGCGGCCGCGGCACGCTGCTCGGCCCGGTGCTCGGCACCATCGCCATCGACTACCTCGCGGCGAACCTGTCCGGCGACCTGCCGTTCCTCTGGCAGCTCCTCCTGGGCACGGCCTTCGTGGCCATCATCATCCTGCTGCCGGGCGGCCTCGCCGACCTCGTCGGCCGCCTCTGGCGGGCGCTGCCGGCGGGCCGGCGGGAACCCGCGCCGCCGCGCCTCGTCGCGCGGGCGGCCGATCCGGATGCGACCGTCTCCGCGACCCCCATCCTCACGGTCGAGAACCTCGCCAAGGCCTACGGCGCCCTGACGGTGCTGGAGGGCATCGACCTGGAGATCCGGGCGGGCGAGCTCGTCAGCCTCGTCGGGCCCAACGGCGCCGGCAAGACCACGCTGATGCGCTGCCTCAGCGACGGCACCGAGCCCTTCACGGGGGCGATCGCCATCGGCGGCACCCCGATCACCGGGCTGACGCCGAACCGCATCGTCGGCCTCGGGGTCGGGCGCAAGTTCCAGGTGGCGAGCGTGTTCGAGAGCCTGTCGGTGGCCGATTGCCTCCGGCTCGCCCGGGCATCCCATGACGGCCTGAGCCCGGTCGGGCAGGCGGAGACGCTGGGCCTGCCGCAGGCGGCCCTCGACGTCCTGCGCATGACCGGCCTCGACCGCCTGCTGACCCGGCCGACCCGCCTCCTGTCCCACGGCCAGAAGCAGGCGCTCGAACTCGCCATGGTGGTGGCGCTGGAGCCGCGGCTGATCCTGCTGGACGAGCCCACCGCCGGCCTGACCAAGGCCGAGCGCACCACCATCGGGACCGTGCTCAAGGCGCTCACCGCCGGGGGAAGGATCGCCGCCGTGCTGGTCGAGCACGACCTCGACTTCGTGCGCGAGATCTCCTCGCGGATCGTGGTGCTGCACCAGGGCCGCCTCGTTCTCGACGGCACGGTGGAGGACGTCGTCGGCTCCGAGCTGGTCCGGACCATCTATTCGGGAGGTGCCCATGGCTGAGGCAGCGGCTGAGGCAGTGCGGCGGAGCGAGCCGGCGGGCGCCGCCCTCGCCCTGGAGGGGGTGTCGAGCGGCTACGGCGCGGTCTCGATCGTGAAGGGCGTGTCCCTGTCGGTGGCGCCGGGGGAGATCGTGGCGCTGCTGGGCAAGAACGGCATGGGCAAGACCACGCTGCTCAAGACCATCCTGGGCATGGTCGCCCTGCGGGGCGGCGCGATCACCGTCGGGGGACAGGCGCTCGCCGGCCTGTCGCCCGCCCGGCTCGTGGCGCTCGGCGTCGGCTACGCGCCGCAGGAGCAGCCCCTGTTCCAGGACCTGTCGATCCGCGACAACCTGCGCCTCGCGGTCCCCTCCGACCGGATGCTGCCGGAGGCGCTGGAGCGGCTGTTCGGTCATTTCCCGTTCCTGAAGGACCGGCTGGCCCAGCGGGCCGGCACCCTCTCGGGGGGCGAGCAGAAGATGCTGATCCTCGGGCGCGCCCTGATGCTGCGCCCGCGCCTGCTCCTCATCGACGAGATCTCCGAGGGCGTGCAGCCCTCCATGGTCGAGCGCCTGCGCGGCGTGCTCGACGCCGAGCGGGCGGCGGGCGTGTCCATGCTGGTGGTGGAGCAGCACGTCGCCTTCGCGCTGGCGCTGGCCGACCGCTACGCCGTCCTCAAGCTCGGCGAGATCGTCGACAGCGGCCCCGCCAAGGCGCCGGACGCGCAGGCGCGCGTCATCGGCCATCTGGCGGTGTGAGCCATGAGCGAACTCAACACCTTCTCGATCGCCGCCCGCTGCCCGCGGACCGGGCAGCTCGGCGTCGCGGTGGCGAGCGCCGTCCCGGCGGTGGGCGGGCTCTGCCCCTACATCCGCGCCGGGATCGGGGCCGTCACCACCCAGTCCTGGGTGAACCCCTACCTCGCCGCCCGCATCCTCGACGGGCTGGCCGGCGGGCTGGGCCCCGACGCCGCCCTGGCGGCGGCGCTCGCCACCGACGACCGGCCGGACCTGCGCCAGCTCGGCCTCGTCGATGCGCGCGGGACCGGCGCGGCCTGGACCGGCGCCGGCTGCACGGACGCCGCCGGACACCGCACCGGGGCCGGCTACGCCGTGCAGGGCAACATGCTCGCCGGGACCGGCGTGATCGACGCCATGGCGGAGGCCTTCGCGGGGAGCGCCGCCTGCGACCTCGACGAGCGGCTCATGCGGGCGCTGGAAGCCGGCGATGCGGCCGGCGGCGACAAGCGCGGCAAGCAATCGGCGGCCCTCAGGATCGTCGCCGGCGAGGATTACCCGCTCCTCGACCTGCGGGTCGACGAGCATGCCGAGCCCGTCGCCGAGCTGCGCCGCGTCCTGGCGGTGGCCCGCCGGCAGCTCGTGCCGTTCGTGGCCGGCATGCCCCGGAAGGACGGTCCGGCGGGCGCCCTGCCGGACGACGTCGTGGCGATGCTCCTGAAAGCGCCCGCCGAGCGGCCGGGCGCTGCGGCCGATGGCGGGGCCGCCGATGCGCCCGATCTCCTGCGCGACGTCATCGGCCTGCGCCAGGAGCCCGGGCGGGTCGCGCACCTGCTGAGGCAGTTCGCGCCGGTGCTCGCCGAGATCGCCCGGCTCCGCGACCTCGACCTCGCGGACATCCATCCGCCGGTCGTCTTCGATCCGACCTTGCCGTACCGCCGGGGGCCCCATGACGACCGCCGTGACTGACGCCCTCTGGCCGTTGCCGATCACCGAGCTCGCGCGGATGATCGCGGCGCGGGAGCTGTCGAGCGCCGACCTCGTCGGCGCCAGCCTCGACCGGATCGCGCGCCTCGACGGCGCCCTGAACAGCTTCGTCCATCTCTCGTCCGCGGCCCTCGACGCCGCGCGCGCGGCCGATGCCGAGATCGCCCGGACGGGCCCGCGGGGCCCGCTGCACGGCATCCCGATCGCCATCAAGGACAACTACACGACGGCCGACATGCCGACCCGAGCGGGTACCGCCGTGGAGGCCCTGACCTTCCCGGCGGCCGACAGCCACGCGGTGGCGCGGCTGCGGGCGGCCGGCGCGGTGATCCTCGGCAAGCTGCGCATGCACGAATTCGCCTGGGGCATGGTCACGCCGCCGACCCGCAATCCCTGGGATCTCGACCGGGTGCCCGGCGGCTCCAGCGGCGGCTCCGGCGCCGCGGTCGCGGCCCGGCTCTGCCCGGCCGCCCTCGGCTCGGACACGGGCGGCTCGATCCGGATCCCGGCCGCCCTGTGCGGGGTCGTCGGCCTCAAGCCGACCTACGGCCGGGTCGGCCGGTCGGGGATCGTCCCGCATTCCTGGTCCCTCGACCATGCCGGGCCGCTGACCCTGACGGTGGCCGATTCCGCCCTGATGCTGCAGGCGCTCGCCGGCCCGGATGCCGGCGATCCCGCCGCCAGCGCGGCGCCGGTCCCCGACTACACGGCCGGGCTGGACCGGCCGATCCGGGGCCTGCGGGTCGCGGTGATCCGCAACCACTTCTTCGACGCGGTCGACGAGGACGTCGCCGCCGCAATCGAGGGGGCGCTCCGCTTCCTCGCCGACCGGGGCTGCACGGTCCGCGACGTCGCGGTGCCGTCCCTGCGCCACGGCCTCGGGGCCATCTACGCCATCGAGCTCGCCTCCTCGACCGCCTATCACGGCCGCAGCCTCGCCCAGGGGCACGTGGCGGGCTTCGCGGCCGACGTCCGCGACCTCGTGGAGATGGGCCGGCTCGTGACCGGGCCGGACTACCTGCGCGCCGAGCAGGCGCGGGCCCTGATCATGGCCGAGATGGCCGGCGTCCTGGCCGAGGCCGATGTGATCGTCGGCCCGGCCTCGCCGCTGACCGCGTGGCGGACGGACGAGTCCGCGGTGTCGCTCGGCGGGCGCGCGGAGAGCGTGCTGGCGGCCTCCTGGCGTCTGACCTACCCGTTCAACCTCGCGGGCCTGCCCGCCATCGCGCTGCCCTGCGGCTTCGACCGGCGCGGCCTGCCGATCAGCCTCCAGATCGCCGCCCGGCCCTTCGCCGAGGCCGAGATCCTGCGCGTCGCCCACCAGTACGAGCGGGCGCACGACTGGTGGTCCCGGGTGCCGCCCCTGGCCGGCTGACGCGCCGCCCGGTCCCGCGCAGCTGAGCGGGACCGGGGCGGTCGATTGTACGCAACCAATACCGCATCTAATCGTGCGGATCCGCGTGATTTACCGATCGATGCCTGTGGAACCCTTTCTCCGTGGTCGCCGTTGCTGGGTTCGATTGAAGTCAGGAGGCTCACCAATGCGGACCATCATTCTCTCGGGTGCCCTGCTCGCGGCCCTGTGCGGCGCGGCGAGCGCCGAGGACACCACGGTCATCCGCCGCGACGGGCCCGCCGTCGTCGACCACCGCGACACCACGGTCGAGCGCCGGGAGGTCACCACCGGCAGCGTCGATTGCGGCTCCAAGACCGTCCACAAGGAGGACGGCATGGGCAACTCCAAGACCGTCCACAAGGAAGGCTGCAACTGATCCCCGGCGGCCAGACGCGACCTGACGACCCTGGAGATCTCAGCATGACGAGCAAGCTTCTTCTGTCGCTGGCGACCGCCGGCCTCCTCGCCCTCCCGGTGGCCGCCCAGGCGCAGGGCACCCTGCGGGGCGCGGCCGAGGGCGCCGAGGCCGGATCGGCCGCGGCCGGACCGGTCGGCGGCATCGTCGGCGGCGCGGTCGGCGCGGCGACCGGCACGGTGGGCGGCATCCTGGGCGTCGACGACCGCCCGCGGTTCCGCAGCTACGTCCGCGAGCGCGGCGCGCGCTCCTACAGCTGGGGCGGCCCGGTCCGGGTCGGCACCGTGCTGCCGGAGGACAGCGTCACCTACTACGACGTGCCCAGCGAGTACCGGGTGCGGCCGGGCTACCGCTACACCATCGTGAACGACCAGCCCGTCCTGGTCGATCGCGGCCACCGCATCGTCGAGGTCATCGACTGATCGGAGGGGCGCCGGGATCCCGGCGCTCCGTCAGGCAGGACGGCCCGCCCGGCATCGCCGCGGCGGGCCGTCGCGCGTGCGGCGGGCCGTGCCGGACGAGGAGACGAGATCGCGCGTCTCGCGCGGGCACGGGCGCTGGAGACGAGGCGCGACGGACCCCCTCTCCCGGGTGGGAGAGGGCCGGGTGAGGGACGAGAAGTAGCAGGATCGAGCGCCCCGTCGCCGTTCAGCCGAAGTCGAGACTTTCTCGGTGAGGCCGCATCCCTCACCCTGTCCCTCTCCCGCACGGGAGAGGGGACCCGCGGCCGGTCCTGAAGCCGCTGCCGACACGGACGGGCGGATCCGACGGCCCGCCGCGAGGGCGCGGCCGGTCGCGGCGGGAGCGGCCCCCGCCTCACCCCCGCGTGAGCACCAGTTCCGGCAGGTGCAGGGTGATCCGGTAGGCGGAGGCGTCGTGACTGCGCGTGACGCGCGCCTCGAGCTGGCGCAGGGACATCTCCACCAGCAGGGTGCCGAAGCCCCGGCCCGGCCGCGGCTCGGCGACGCGGGCCACGCGCTCGCACCAGTCCAGGACGAGCCCGTCCGCCTGCCGGTCCCAGGTGACGGACAGCGCGCCGTCGTCGGACCCGAGCGCGCCGTACTTCACCGAGTTCGTCGCCCACTCGTGCAGGATCATCGCCAGCGACGACACGTGCCGCCAGTTGATCGCCACGAGGGGACCCTCGATCACCGTGGGGACGTGGTCGCGGTACGGGCGCAGGGTCGCGCCGATCAGGCCCGCGAGGTCGCTCATGCCCTGGCCGTCGGACGGGTCGGCCAGGGAATGCGCCCGCCCGAGCGCCGAGATGCGGTCGCGCATGTCGGTGGCGAAGACGCCGATCTCCCGGTGCGTGCGGGCGCCCGCCGAGATCATGCCGCCGATGATCGCGAACAGGTTCTTCACCCGGTGGTTCATCTCCCGCAGCATCAGGTCGCGGGTCTCGGCGAGCGCGTATTCGGGCGACACGTCGATGCAGACGCCGACGATCCGCTTCCGGTCGCCGCTCCGGGTCAGGCGCCCGTAGCTGCGGATGTGCCGCGGCGCGTGGTCGGCGGCGCGCACGCGGATGCGCGCCTCGAACTCGTCCAGGCCGTGCGCCGCCTCGGACAGCGCCGCCTCGAAGCCGGGACGGTCCTCGGGCAGCACGCTGGCCGCCAGGGCCGCGGTGGGGTGCGGGGCGTCGGGAGCGAGGCCGAACATCGTGCCGGCGGTGCTGTCGACCACGACGGTCCCGGCATCCGGGCTGTATTCCCAGACGCCGATGCCCCCGGCCTTCACGGCCAGTTCCAGCCGCTCGCGCTCCGCGGCGAGCTGGCGCTCCAGCGACAGCGCCTCGGTGATGTCGGTGAGCACCAGGGTGGCGCCGTCGACGCTGCCGTTCTGCAGGCGGTAGGGCAGCACCCGCAGCGAGAGCGTGCGCTCCCCGTCCCGGGTGGCGACGCGCCGCTGGATCACCGAGCCGCCGGCGCAGACCTCCCGGGCGTCGTGCAGGTACTCGTGCCCGGCGAGCCGGCTCGACACGTCGGCGAGGGGGCGGCCGCGATCGCCCGGCTGCAGCGGGAAGATCGTGGTGGCCGCCGTGGTGAAGCTGCGCACCTTCAGCTCGCGGTCGAGCACCACGACGGCGAGGTCGGTGGATTCGAAGAAGTTGCGCAGGTCGGCATTGGCGATGGTCAGCTGCTCGACCTTGATCTTCAGCTCGTCGTTGACCGTGGACAGCTCCTCGTTCGTCGACTGGAGCTCCTCGTTCATCGACATCATTTCTTCGTTGGAGCTCTTCAGCTCCTCGTTCGTCGTCTCCAGCTCCTCGACCGCCGAGCGCAGCTTGTAGCGGGTGCGCAGCAGCTCCTCTTCCAGCGCCTCGACGTGGTCGCCGCCGGCATCCATCTCGATCAGGTCGAGGTCGTCCGCCGCCCGGAAGGCGCCGGTGTCGCGCACGACCAGGAGCATCGAGCCGTCGGGCAGGGGATCGCAGATCAGCTCGACCGGCTGGACGCCGTATTCCGAGCGGATCTCCACGTCGCGGACGACCACGCGCTTGCGCACGTCCCGGGTCTGGCGGAGCAGCGGGCCGATGACGTCGCGCAGGCCCGGGCGCGCGAGGGTGATCGCGCTGGTGCCGCCGGTCCGGGTCACCGGGAAGTCGAAGTAGCGGCTCAGGCGCCCGTAGGCGGCGATGATGCCGCCATCCTCGTTGAGCACCATGCTGGGCGGGGCGTAGCGCTCCATGACGCGGCGCACCGCCACGGTCTCGTCGGCGATCGAGGGCTCGCCGCGGCGCTCCTCGCGGCCGCCGCGCCGGACCTCGCCCCGGCGCGCGCTCCCGGGCAGGTCGATCGGGTATTGCGGCGCGCCCGGCGGCCGCTCGAACAGGCGGGCATGCTGGTCGATGACGGGGAAGAGGTGCTCGAACCGGCTGACGCTCTCCGAGGGGCCGAGGAACAGGTAGCCCCCCGGCCGGACCGCGTAGTGGAACAGCGGCACCACCGATTGCTGGAGGCGCTCGTCGAAGTAGATCAGCAGGTTGCGGCAGGACAGGAGGTCGACCCGCGAGAAGGGCGGGTCCTTGACCAGGCTGTGGCTGGAGAAGCGGATCAGGTCGCGGATCTCGGCCGCGACGGTGAAGCGCTCGGCGTGGAGGACGACGTAGCGCTCCCGCAGATGGGCCGGGATGTCGGCGAGCGCGGCGGCCGGGTAGGTCGCCTCCCGGGCGATCTGGAGCATGCGCTCGTCGATGTCGGTGGCGAAGATCTGGACCGCCAGCGGCACGCCGAGGCGGCGCGCGGCGTCGGCGAACAGCATGGCGATGCTGTAGGCCTCCTCGCCGCTGGAGCAGCCCGGGATCCAGACCCGGATGTCCTCCTCGGGATCGCGGGTGCGCAGCAGGGGTTCCACCACCCGCTCCCGGAGGAGCTCGAACATCTCGGCGTCGCGGAAGAACCGGGTGACGTTGATGAGGAGGTCGCGGAACAGCGCCTCGCACTCGGTCTTGTCGGCCCGGACGCGGCCCAGATAGGCCCGGCCGGACTCGAGCCCGAGCACGTGCATGCGCCGCTCGACCCGCCGGACCAGGGTGGTCCGCTTGTAGCCGGAGAAGTCGTGGCCCACCGCGGCGCGGATGACCCGGCAGAGGTCGTCGATGTGGTCGGCGACGAGGCGGGCCTCGTCGTCGACGCCGTCGGTGCCGCGGCGGCGGAAGAAGCTCGTGAGGCAGTCCACGATCTCGCCCGGCGGCCGCACGAAGTCGACGAGGCTGGTCCCGACCGCCGAGAGCGGCATGCCGTCGTAGCGGGCGGTGTCGGGCTGCTGCACCACGCAGACGCCGCCGTGCTCCTTGATCGCCCGCAGGCCGGTCGTGCCGTCGGCCCCCGTGCCCGACAGGATCACGCAGGCGGCGTTGGCCTGCTGGTCGACCGCGAGCGACAGGAAGAAGTCGTCGATGGGCCGGCGCAGGCCCCGCGGCTGGACGAAATGGGTCAGTTCGAGGACGCCGTTCTGGATGACGAGGCCCCGCCCGGGCGGGATGATGTAGACCTTGTCGCCCGCGATCCGCTCCCCGCCCTCGCACTGCAGCACCTCCAGCTCGGTCTGCCGGTCGAGGAGCTGCGCCAGCATGCTCTCGTGGTTGGGGTCGAGGTGCTGGACGATGACGAAGGCCATGCCGGTCGGCGGCCGGGCGCGCGCCAGCATCTCCCGCAGGGCCTCGAGCCCCCCCGCCGAGGCACCGATTCCCACGACGGGCCCGGCGAAGGGCGGGGCGGTCACCGTCCCGGCGCCGTCCAGGACCTCCGAGGCCTCGCCTCCGGGGGCGTTAAGGAAATCCTGGTGCATCGAGATCCGCGAGCGTGAGCTTGGCCTGCGCGACCGTGGCGACCGTGTTGGCGATCGTCATCAGCGAGCCCTCGATGACGAGCCCGCTCTCCGCAAGCGTCGGGGTCAGCCGGGTCAAGGTCCGGCCGAGTTCCGTATCGTAGGCGGAAAGCAACTCGGGTTGCGAGCGGCTGACATCGAATTGGGATGCGAAAAGAAAGCGCACCTCGCCCGAGAGCGCCCTCAGTTTGGACATGTACAGCAGGTTGACGAAGGGCTTCCCGTCCTTGCGGAAATTCAGGATCGGCGTGCGCACCGTGTCCTGCCGGTCGTTCTCCAGGAAGGCGTGGATCTTGGCCCGCGCCTCCCGGTTGTCGGCGTCGCGCTGGAGGAGGCGGCAATTGCGCCCGACGACCTCCGCGCCCGTGTAGCCGGTGAGCTCGTGGAACCGCTCGTTCACCAGGAGCAGGACGTTGTCGTCGCCCGCCGCCGCCAGGGCCAGGGCGATGTGGGATTTCGCGAAGAAGGTCGTGAGTTCGGCCGGGATGGTCTGCGTGTCCACGGTAGGTTCCCTGTCGCCTCCGTTGGCGCGGTCCTGCTGGTTCGCTCCCGGGTCCGCCCGACCGACGGGCACCGTGCCGAGGACGCCCGCGAGGACGCCCGCGACGACGCCCTCATGGGCGCGCCGGCGCGGTATGGCAATGACGCGCGGGCCGGCGAACCCGTTCCGCGCGGGCCTGCGACGCCGTGTGCCCGGGGGCACCGCCGGCCCGGGCCGCCGGACCTCAGCCCTCGCCGCCGATGATGCCGCGGATGCGGGTGGCGAGCGCCTCCAGGGCGAAGGGCTTCGTCATCACCTGCATCCCGGGCCCGAGATGGCCGTGGTTGAGGGCGGCGTTCTCGGCGTAGCCGGTGATGAACAGGACCTTCAGGTCCGGGCGGTGCTGGCGGCCGGCATCGGCCATCTGGCGGCCGTTCATGCCGCCGGGCAGCCCGACATCGGTGATGAGCATGTCGATGCGCACGTCCGACTGGAGCACCTTCAGCCCCGAGGCGCCGTCCGCCGCCTCGATCGCCGCGTAGCCGAGATCCTCCAGCACCTCGGTCACCAGCATCCGCACGGTCGGCTCGTCGTCCACCACCAGGACCGTCTCGCCCTGCTCGGCGCGGGGCGCGTGGGCGAGGTCCGGCAGGCTCACCTCGGCCTCCGCCTCGCCGAGATGGCGGGGCAGGTAGAGGCAGACCATCGTGCCCTGGCCGACCTCCGAGTAGATCCGGACCTGCCCGCCCGACTGCTTGGCGAAGCCGTAGATCATCGACAGGCCGAGGCCGGTGCCCTCGCCGATCGGCTTGGTGGTGAAGAACGGGTCGAAGGCCTTGGCGACCACGTCGGGGGTCATGCCGGTGCCGTTGTCCGAGACGCAGAGCGTCACGTACTGCCCCGGCTCCAGCTCGCGTTCCTGGGCGGCCCGGTGGTCGAGCCAGCGGTTGGCGGTCTCGATGACGATGCGCCCGCCCGCCGGCATCGCGTCCCGGGCGTTGATGCACAGGTTGAGCAGCGCGTTCTCGAGCTGGCTCGGGTCGACCAGCGTCGGCCACAGGCCGCCGGCCCCGACCGACTCGATCGCCACCGACGGGCCGACCGTGCGGCGGACGAGCTCCATCATGCCCTCGACCAGGCGGTTCGCGTCCGTCGGCTTCGGGTCGAGGGTCTGGCGGCGCGAGAAGGCCAGCAGGCGGTGGGTCAGGGCGGCGGCGCGCTTGGCCGCGCCCTGCGCCGCGCCGATGTAGCGGTCGAGGTCGCCGACCCGCCCCTGCAGCATCCGGGTCTGCATCAGCTCCAGCGAGCCGACGATCCCGGCCAGCATGTTGTTGAAGTCGTGGGCGAGCCCGCCGGTGAGCTGGCCGACCGCCTCCATCTTCTGCGACTGGCGCAGGGCCTCCTCGGCGCGCATCAGCTCGGCCGTCCGCTCGGCGACCCGCTGCTCCAGGGTCTCGTTGAGGCTGCGCAGCGCCGCGGCGACGCGGTCCCGCTCGGCCTCGACGGCGCGGCGCTCGTCCACGTCGATCAGGACCCCGGGGAAGCTCAGGGGCGTGCCGTCGGGCGCGTGGTCGACGCGGCCGTTGGCCTCCAGCCAGTAATAGTGCCCGTCGGCGCGGCGCACCCGGTACTGGTGCGCGTAGGCGCCGCCCCGGGCGACGGCCGCGTTGATGGCGGCCGCCAGCCCGGCCTGGTCGTCCGGGTGCACGGTCGCGACGATCCGGGCGAGCGGGATGCCGTCCCGGCCGAGCGCCGGGTCGAGGCCGAAGCTGCGGGCGAAGCCCTCGTCGACCGTGAACCGGTCGCTCGGCAGGTCCCAGTGCCACGTGCCGATGATGGCGCCCGCCGCGAGGGCGAGCTGCACGCGCTCGATGTTGGTCCGGGCGAGCGCCTCGCTGGTGCGCAGGGCGTCCTCCGCCTGCCGGCGCGCCGTGATGTCCCGGAACAGCACCGAGACCTGGCGCCGGCTCGCCGGCCCGATCCGGGCGGCCGAGACGTCGATGAAGCGGTCGGCCTGGGCGAAGAAGCGCTCGAACCGGATCGGGAGTCCGGAGCGCAGCACGCCGCCGTAGAGTTCGAGCCAGGCCTCCGCGTCCGCGGCCGACACGAGGTCGCGCAGCGTCCGCCCGACGATGCCGGCGATGCCGGTGTGGCGCTCGTAGCCGGGATTGGCCTCGACGTGGACGTAGTCGCTCAGCGGGCCGTGCGGGCCGTCGAAGAACTCGATGATGCAGAAGCCGTCGTCGATGGCCTCGAACAAGGTCCGGTAGCGCTCCTCGCCGGCGCGCAGGGCGTCGCGGGCCTCCCGCTGCTCGGTGATGTCGCGCGCCACCCCGGAGAACCGCACCGGCCGCCCCGCGGCGTCGCGCTCGATCTCCCCCTGCCGGGCGATCCAGCGGATCTCCCCGGTATCCGGCCGCCGGATCCGGTAGGCGACGTCCCGCGGGGCGTCGCCGCGGCGCCGGCTCGCCGCCGTCGAGATGAGCGCCTGGTCCTCCGGCAGGATCAGCGCCTCGACCAGCTCGGCCGGGTAGGTGTCGCGCTCCGGCAGCCCGTAGAGCCGGCAGAATTGCGGGGTCGGGTGCAGGAGCCCGTCGTCGACCCCGACGGTGAACAGGCCGATCCCGCCCGCCTCCTGCGCCCGCAGCAGGCGCGCCTCGGCCTCCCGGAGGGCCCGGCCGGTCCTGTCCGAGTCCGCGGGGGGCTGCGGGAGCGGCCGGGCGTCCTCCCGCGCGGCGGCCGCCCGCGCCCGGAGGCCGGCGGCTTCCTCTTCCAGCGCGCGGGCGCGCCGCAGGAGCGCCTCGGTCCCCGTCTCGTCCACGCTCAGCGTCCGTGCGTCGCGACCGCGTCCCCCGCCGGCCGCGCGGGGCGGTCGGGGCGGATCGCCGGGGCTGGGAGGGCGGGTGATACGGGCACGGGGCTGGCGCTGCGACAGAGTGGCGGGTCGTGGACGCCTTCTGCCGGAAACGGACCTCGGACGCCACGGCAACCGACCACAACGCGCGGAAACCGCTGAGGCTGCCTCGGAGGCCCCGGCGGCCCCGAGACCGGCGGGCGTGCGTCCCGGTGATGGGGCCGCCGGCTACGGCTCGGCGAGGCGGCAGGTGGCGCTGCTCGCGCGGGGCCAGCCGTAGTAGATCGTCTCGGCCTGCACGTCGGCGAGGCCCACGACCTCCGGCACCGAGGCCCGCTGGGTGTCGAGCACCGCCCCGCCGGCTCCGGTGAAGGTGCACAGGACGGTCACGTTCGTCGCGAGGTCCGGGCCGGTGTTGCGCAGGTTGACCATCGCCCGCTGCGGCTCGTGCGAGTCCGGCGGCGTGTGCAGCCGGGTCTCCCGCAGGACCAGGGCGGCGTCGGCCCGCGCCGGCGGGGCGAAGGCGACGATCAGGCCGGCAGCCAGGAAGGCGGCGGCCCGCCGCGACGACTGCATCCTGCGCATGGTCGGTCCATCCTATCGTCGTGCCGGGTCACGGTGCCGGGTCTCGGACCCGGCACCCGCCTCGATCCAACTTGTAACCCCGGATCCCGGTTCGCCGTCAGCCGCCGCGCGCCGAACGCAACGCCGCGCCTGAGACAGGCTGAACCGGCCTCAGTTGCGCAGCGGCTTGGCGTCGATCTGCATCCGGTAGATCGTCGTCGGGAACTTGACCGCCGAGGCCGCGCCGCCGCTCATCGCCGGCGTGCGGTTCATCTGCGCCGCCGGGATCCACAGGCCGCCCTGCTCGTCGATCCACATCGCGTCGACCCAGACGAGCCGGGGGTCCTGCACCAGCGTGCTCATCGTCCCGTCCGGCGCGATCTTGAGGATCCGCAGGCCGTCCGTGTCGCTCGCGTAGATGGTGCCCGCCGCGTCGATGGCGGTGCCGCCGGTCGCCACCGTGGCGGCGTGGAGCTTCACGTGCTCGGCGCGCTCGGCGTCGCTCACGGCGGCGTCGTCGAGGTACCGGGTCTCGATGCTGTAGAGCGGCCCGGTGCACGCCTGGTAGTAGAAGGTCTTCCCGTCCGGCGAGACTTCCAGTTGGTCCGCGTGGATGAACAGCAGCTTGTCCTTGTCGTCCCGGAGCACCCGGCCCTGACCGGTCAGCGGGCGCTGCGCGATGGTCGACCAGTGGCCGTCGAGCACCCGCCGCAGGCCGCCGGTCTCGCGGTCGAGGACGATCAGACCGGGCTGGCCGGCATCCGTCAGGTAGATGTGGCCGCCGTTGAAGCGGAAATCGTCGATGAAGCTCTTCTCGGTGGTCGCCGCCTGCAGCGGGTAGACCTTACGAACGGTGTTCGTGGCGAGGTCGATCTGCACGAGCTTCGGGCCGCCCGGCAGCGGCGCCGCGCCCATGCCGGGCGCGCCCTTGTCGACCACCCAGAGGTCCCCGTCCGGGCCGATCCGGATGGCGTTGACCGCCACGAAGGCCTTGGCCGGGTCGTCGCCCGTCTTCCAGGCGTTCCAGGCCGCGTCGGGGAACGGCACCGCCTTGCCGTCCCGCCACTCGCCGAGTTCGATCCCCGAATCCTTGCTCTGCCGCTGGAACGGCGAGAACAGCCGGCCGTCCGAGGACCGGGTGATGCCGTTGAAGACGAGGTCGTTGGATTCCACCATCGGCTTCAGGGCGTCGGATCCGGCCGGCGCCTCGGCGGCGCGGCCGGGCGTGCCCAGGCCGGTTGCCAGCAGGAGGGCGAGGAGCGTGGCGCGCATGGTGGGATCCCGGTCCGGCGGTGAAGCGTCTCGCCCGGTAAGTCCGCGGGACGCGCGGTGTTCCGGGCCGACCCCATCGGCCGCAGCCGAACCGCCAGCGCGCGGGCCGCGCCGGGGACGCCTGCGACGCTTCGCCGGGGCTGGATCCCGCCGATTTGAGAACATATAGTGAACAGACGGTGAGCGCCGCGCGGGGCGGCCGAGGAGGAGCGAGGGATGGCCAAGTACCGGTTCCACTGCACCAACGGCCTCGAATGCGTGTTCGACGCCCGCGGCACCGAGGTCCGCGCGACGGCACGCCTCGTCGACCGGGCCCGGAAGGTCGCCTCCGACGTGCGGCAGTCGCTGGCCAACCGCACCGACTGGGCCGAGTGGCGGGTGAGCGTGCACGACCTCTCGGGCCGGCGGGTCCTGGTGCAGCCCTTCGTGCAGCCCTTCGAGAAGGCGTCGGGTCGCGCCAGGGCGGCCTGAATGGCGGCGCCGATCAAGACGGCCCGCCCGGGACCGCTCCCGGGCGCGGAGGCGACCGCCGCGGAGGCGGATCGGACGATCCGCCCTCTGAGCCTGTCGGAGTTCATCGGTCAGCGTGCGGCGCGTGCGAACATGCAGGTGTTCATCGAGGCTGCGAAGAAGACCGGTCAGGCGCTCGACCACGTGCTGTTCGTCGGTCCGCCGGGGCTGGGCAAGACGACGCTGGCCCAGATCGTGGCGCGCGAGCTGGGCGTGAACTTCCGCTCGACCTCCGGGCCGGTGATCGCCAAGGCCGGCGACCTGGCCGCGCAGCTCACCAACCTGGAGGAGCGCGACGTCCTGTTCATCGACGAGATCCACCGGCTCAACCCGGCGGTCGAGGAGATCCTCTACCCGGCCATGGAAGATTACCAGCTCGACCTGATCATCGGCGAGGGCCCGGCGGCGCGCTCGGTCAAGATCGAGCTGCCGAAGTTCACCCTGGTCGGCGCCACGACGCGGGCGGGGCTGCTGACGACGCCGCTGCGCGACCGGTTCGGGATCCCGATCCGGCTGGAGTTCTACGAGATCGACGAGCTGGAGCAGATCGTGGCGCGCGGCGCGCGGGTCCTGGGCTTGGGCATGTCGGCGGAGGGCGCCAACGAGATCGCCCGGCGGGCCCGGGGCACGCCGCGGATCGCGGGGCGGCTGTTGCGGCGGGTGCGGGATTTCGCGGTCGTGGCGGAGGCCGAGACGGTGACGCGGGCGATCGCCGACCGGGCGCTGCAGCTCCTGGACGTGGACGGGGCGGGTCTGGACGTGATGGACCGCAAGTACCTGAGCCTGATCGCGCGCGCGTTCGGGGGCGGCCCGGTGGGGATCGAGACCATCGGCGCGGCCTTGTCGGAGCCGCGCGACGCCATCGAGGACATCATCGAGCCCTACCTGATCCAGCGCGGCTTCGTGCAGCGCACGCCCCGCGGCCGCGTCCTCACACGACACGCCTACCGGCATCTCGGCCTGCCGGAGCCCGAGGCGGCCGCGGTCGCGGCCTGAGCGCCGGCCGAATTGCCGGACCCCGCGGCCGGCCCTAGCTTCCCTCCGCACGGCGGAGGCGCCCGCGATGATCGATCTGTACGCCTGGAACACCCCCAACGGCCGGAAGATCAGCGTGGCGCTGGAGGAGATGGCGCTGCCCTACCGGGTCATCCCGGTCGACATCACCCAGGGCGCGCAGCACGCGCCGGACTTCCTGGCGATCAGCCCGAACAACCGCATCCCCGCCATCGTCGATCCGGACGGGCCGGACGGGTCGCCGATCCCGGTCTTCGAGTCCGGCGCGATCCTGCTCTACCTCGCCGAGAAGACCGGCCGCTTCCTGCCCGAGGACCGGCGGCAGCGCGTCGCCGCCCTGGAATGGCTGATGTGGCAGATGGGCGGCTTCGGGCCCATGCCCGGCCAGGTTCACCACTTCCTGACCGTCGCCGAGGCCGACCGCGCCTACGGGCTCGCCCGCTACAGCACGGAGACGCACCGGCTCTACGGCGTGCTGGACCGGCGCCTCGCGCAGGTCGCGTACGTCGCGGGACCGCTCTCGGTGGCGGATTTCGCGATCCTCGGCTGGGCGTGGCGCCACGAGCGCCATCAGGTCGACCTCGCCGACTACCCGCAGGTCCGGCGCTGGTACGACCGGATGATGGCGCGCCCCGCCGTGCAGCGGGGCTTCGCCGTCGCGCTGAGCTGAGGCGGGGCGTCCCTGGTCCGGCGCTTGCGACGCGGAGGTCCACCGTTCGGGGAGTGACGATGAGGCGACGCACCTTCCTCGCCGCCGGGGCCGCGGCCCTGGCGGCCCCGGCCGTCGGGCGGGCGCAGGGCGCCCGGGTCCTGCGCATGGTCCCCCAGGCGAACGTCACCTCGATCGATCCGATCTGGACGACCGCGATCGTCACCCGCAACCACGCCTACGTGATCTACGACACGCTGTTCGGCCTCGACGCCGAGCTGCGGCCGCGGCCGCAGATGGCGGCCGGCCTCAAGGTCGAGCAGGACGGGCGCCGGGTGACGATCCCCCTGCGCGCGGGCCTGCGCTTCCACGACGGCACGCCGGTCCTGGCGCGGGACTGCGTCGCCAGCATCCGGCGCTGGGCGGCGCGCAACGGCTTCGGCCAGACCCTGATGGCCGCCACCGACGAACTCGCCCACGACGGCGACACCGATATCGTGTTCCGCCTGAAGGCGCCGTTCCCGCTCCTGCCCCAGGCGCTGGCGAGCGTCAGCCAGCCGGCCTTCGTCATGCCCGAGCGGATCGCCCAAACCGATCCGTTCAAGCAGATCACCGACGCCACCGGCTCCGGGCCGTTCCGCTGGAAGGCCGACGAGTTCAACTCGGGCAGCCTGATGGTCTACGAGCGCCACCCCGGTTACGTGCCGGCGCCCGGGACGCCGAGCCTGACGGCGGGCGGCAAGGTCGCCCATTTCGACCGGATCGAGTGGCGGATCATCGCCGACGGCGCCACCGCGGCGGCGGCCCTGCAGAACGGCGAGATCGACTGGTACGAGCAGCCGCCGCCCGAGCTCCAGCAGCTGCTCGCCCGCAACCGCGACATCGTGGTGGAGGGCCTCGACCGGCTCACCAACCCGGCGATCCTGCGGATGAACCACCTGCAGCCGCCCTTCGACGACGTCGCGGTGCGCCGGGCGGTGCTGCCGGCGATCGTCCAGAGCGACTTCATGGCGGCGATCGTCGGCGACGATCCGGCCACCTACGACGACCGCTGCGGGATCTTCACGCCGGGCACGCCGATGGCGAGCCAGGCCGGCCTGGAGGCGCTGACCGGGCCGCGCAGCCTGGAGGCGGCCCGGGCGGCGCTCAAGGCCTCGGGCTACGACGGGGCGAAGATCCGGCTGATCGGCCCCACCGACATCCTGGCGCCGTCGGCGCTGACCCAGGTCGCGGCCGACCTGCTCCCCCGGATCGGCTTCAACGTCGACCTGGCCCTGAGCGACTGGGGCACGGTGATCCAGCGGCGCGTCTCGCGCGAGCCCGTCGAGAAGGGCGGCTGGTCGGTGCTGCTCACGACCTTCTCGTCCTTCGACAACGCCGACCCCGCCGCCCTCCAGCCGCTCCGGGCCAACGGGCCGAACGCGTGGTTCGGCTGGCCGTCGGTGCCGCGGCTGGAGGCGCTGCGGACCGCGTGGTTCGCGGCCTCCGACGCGGAGGCGCGCCGGGCGATCTGCGCCGACATGCAGCGGATCGCCCTCGAGGAGGTCGTGTTCGTGCCGGTCGGCTCCTACCGCTCGATGACGTCCTACCGGCGCGACCTGACGGGCCGCCTCCCGGGCTTCCCGATCCTCTGGAACCTCCGGCGCGCCTGAGGGCGCGGCTCCGCCGCGCGCCGGGGCCGCCTCAGGCCCTCCGGCGCACCGTGCCGGCCTCTGCCTCTGCTTCCGCCGCGCCCTCGCGCTCCAGCCGCTCCAGCAGGTCGCCGAGGGGCATCGGGCGGCCGATGTGGTAGCCCTGGGCGTAGCGGCTGCCGTGCCGCCGCGCCACGTCCAGCTGGGCCTGCGTCTCGATTCCCTCGACGATCCCGTCGAGGCCGAGGTTGCGGCACAGGTCCAGGATCGCGGAGACGAGGCTGCAGCCCCGGTCCGTGTCGATGTCGGCCATGAAGCCGCGGTCGATCTTGATCTTGTCCAGGGGCAGGCGGTGGACGTAGCCCAGGCTGGAATAGCCGGTCCCGAAATCGTCCAGGGCGATCTTGATGCCGAGGCTGCGCAGGGTGGTGATGGCCGCCTTGGCGTGATCGAAGTCGCGCATCAGGGCGGTCTCGGTCAGTTCGAGCGTCAGGCGGCGCGGGTCGAGGCCGCTGCCCCGTACCGCCGCCAGGATCGCCAGGACGGTCTCCGGCGAGGCGAGGTCGTGGGCGGAGAGGTTGAAGGACAGGCCGGTCCCGGGCGGCAGCCGCGCGCCGTCGGCGAGCGCCTTGCGCAGGAGCAGGAGCGTCACCGTGTGGATCATGCCGCAGCGCTCGGCGGCCGCGATGAACCGGTCCGGCGCGACGCGGCCCAGCGTCGGGCTCGTCCAGCGCGCCAGACCCTCCACGAAGGCGGTCCGGCCCGTCTCGAGGTCGAGGACCGGCTGGTAGTGCAGCACCATCTCGGCGGCGAGATCCGCCGTCCGCAGGGCCGTCTCCACCGCCTGCTCGGCGCGGATCGCGTCTTTGTGCTCCTGCGAGAACAGGGTCGTCGCGCCGCGGCGCTGCTCCTTGGAGTGGTAGAGCGCGTAGTCGGCGCGGTCGAACAGGGCGTCGGCGTCGTGCGAGATCCGGCAGGGCAGGGCGAGCCCGCCCGAGCAGCCCGTGACGACCCGGATGTCGCCGATCTGGATCGGCTGCTGCAGCGCCGTGCAGACGCCGTCGCAGAAGGCGAGCGCCGCCGCGGCCGAATCCGGCGCGCGCAGCAGCACGCCGAACTCGTCGCCCCCCAGCCGCGTCACCACCGCGTCGGCGCCCGCGAAGCCCGCGAGGCGCCGGCCGGCCTCCGCCAGGACCCGGTCGCCGACATTGTGCCCGTAGGTGTCGTTGATCGGCTTGAAGCGGTCGAGGTCGAAGATCGCCAGGGCGAAGGGTGTCTCCGTTCCCGCGGACGACCGGATCGCCTCGTCGAGCTTCTGGAAGAAGTAGCGCCGGTTGGGCAGGCCGGTCAGGCTGTCCGTCTGGGCGAGGCGCGCGTTCTCCTCCGAGAGCCGGCTCGCCACGGCCTGGGACGCGACGAGGTCGACGAAGGCCCGGTAGTTGGTGTTGAGGATGCGGACCATCACCGCCGTGACGAAGGCCGTGTTGGCGGCGATGGCCAGGAAGACGTCGTTCCCGCTGGTCACGCAGCAGAACAGGAACACGCTCATGACGATGCCGGTCACCAGGAAGGCCGCGACCGGCAGGTGCGTCAGGCAGAAGATGCAGGCGATCACCGTGACGGCCACGAAGATCGCCACGTGGCCCTGCTCGTAGGGGCCGCCGTACCGGTTCAGGACCATCGCCCAGATCACGAAGGCGACCGAGAAGAAGGCCGTGAGCACCGTGGTCAGCCGCAGGTGACGGGACGCCCGCGCTTCGCCGAACGTCTCGGGCCGCAGCCGCAGCCAGTGCGCCGCCCGCACCACGCACAGCGAGATCACGACGGCCGGGATGCCGAGCGTCAGGAAAGCGGGCGCCAGACCGTAATGCGTCACGGCGAGGGCGCCGGCATTGACCGAGAGCAGGCCGTAGAGGCTCGGGACCTGCTTCTGCAGCTCCGCGAGCTGACGCGTGGCGGTCAGGCCGCGGGCGGATGCGGTCAACGACGCGATCAGTAACGAGAGCAGATGTCTAGGACGGTTCATCGGAGCTGTGGCTGCGCTATTTTCCTATTACTATTTTTGATTGATTAAGGAGACATTTAAGCGACGAAAGAGGAAAATAGTCGTCCGGGGCCTGGCCGCGCGCTCTCGGGACCCCTTTATCGGCGATCTTCAGAAGACGTGATGGCGATCGATCGGAGTT
Source organism: Methylobacterium sp. PvP105 (assembly GCF_017876975.1). Taxonomy (NCBI): domain Bacteria; kingdom Pseudomonadati; phylum Pseudomonadota; class Alphaproteobacteria; order Hyphomicrobiales; family Methylobacteriaceae; genus Methylobacterium; species Methylobacterium sp. PvP105. The sequence continues at coordinate 5,998,887 of NZ_JAGIPA010000001.1, forward strand.
TCGGCGACATCTGCCCTGTCTTGACTGAGTGGCGCCGTGAATTTTATTGACTCAGTTGCTGGGGCTTGATTTCAGATCTTCATCGGCTGGTCCCGCGCCGGCCCGGCAGGCCCGACCCGATGCCACGCCGGGTCTCGCCCGTGCCCGGACTCCCGGCGGGCCGCCAGGACTGGCTGCCTGCCCGTCGATTGCCCGCGCGGCGCATCCCGGCGATGATCGCCGCCGCGACGCGGCCGAGGCCGGGAGGTTGGGGAGAGACCGATGAGAACCCGTGACCGGGCCGCCCGCCTGGCGATCCTCCTCGGCGGCCTGTCCATGGCCGCCGGGCCCGGGCGGGCCGAGACGATCGACGTGACCTTCGCCTGTTCGAACGGACAGGCGCTGGCCGTCACGTTCGTGAACGCGGCGGGGCCCGACAAGGCGGTGGTCCGGCCGGCGAACGGCGCCGCCGTCACCCTGCCCGTGCAGATGAGCGGTTCGGGATACCGCTACGCCGACGCCACGCACGAACTCCGGGGCAAGGGGCGGTCGGTCACGTGGACCGACGGGTCCGGCAAGCCCGTCACCTGCACCGACCCCACCCCGGCCGACGCCAAGCCGCGCTAGAACGTCCGGAGCCGGGCAGGGGGTGGGCCCTGAGACCGGCCCCGAGATCGGCCCTGAGATCTTCGCCGAACTCCGCTCCGGGAGCGGTTCCGGACGCGGATGCCTCCTTTCCGGCCACGACTCTTGTGCCGGCCCGGCCGGGGCCTGATGTTGGCCGCCGGCGAAGCGGAGCGGTGGTCCATGGCTGTCGTGCGGCGGATCGGCCTCGTGGTCTGTCCCGATTTCGATTTCATGGCCCTGGCGGTGACCTCGCCGTTCGTGCTGGCCAACAAGTACGCGGGGGCGACACTCTACGACGTCCGCGTGCTCGCCGAGCAGGGCGGCCGGGTCCGCGCGGGCCTGGGCCCCGACATCGCCACCGAGCCCCTGGGCGCGCCGGACGCCTTCGACACGATCCTGGTCGCGGCCGGGATCGGGCTCCCGGAGACCACGCCGGGCCTCGCCGGCTACCTCCGGGCGGCGGCCCGGGCGACCCGGCGGGTCGCGGGGCTGTGCCTGGGCGCGTTCGTCCTGGCCGATGCCGGCCTGCTCGACGGGCGCCGCGCCACGACCCACTGGCACTTCGCGGCGCAGTTCCGCGAGCGCTATCCCGCGGCCCGGCTGGACATCGACAAGATCTACATCGCCGACGACAACATCTGGACCTCGGCCGGCATGTCGGCGGCGATCGACCTCGCGGTGGGCATGGTGGAGCGCGACCACGGCCGCGACCTCGCCCACCGCGTCGCCCATGGCCTGGTGATGGAGCGCCGCCGGGCCGGCGGCCAGGCGCAGCACTCGGCGCTGCTCGAGGTGGATGCGCGCACGGACCGGATCCAGAGCGTCCTCGCCCACGCCCGCCGCAACCTGCGGCGGCCGCTCACCACCGAGGACCTCGCCGCCGTGGCCTGCCTCAGCCCGCGCCAGTTCACCCGGCTGTTCCGGGCCGAGACCGGCGTCTCGCCCGCCAAGGCCATCGAGACGATCCGCGTCGAGGCCGCGAAGCTGATGCTGGAGGAGAGCCGCCTGCCCATCGAGGAGATCGCCCAGGAGGCGGGCTTCGCCAACCGCGAGCGGATGCGCCGCGCGTTCCTCCGGGTCCACGGCGCGGTGCCGCGGACGATCCGCCGGGCGGCCGGGCCGCTCGCGGTCGCCTGATCGCGCGGACATGGCCGGAAACGTGGCTTTTTTGACGTAGGCCGATCCCGGGGGGCGACCGTAAGCATGGCCGGGGGCTCAGCCGATCCTCGGAGAAACGCGGCCATGGTGAACCTGACGATCAATGGCCAGCCGCGCGCGGTCGAGGCCGAGCCCGACACGCCGCTCCTCTTCGTCCTGCGCGACACACTCGGGATGACCGGCACCAAGTACGGCTGCGGGATCGCCCAGTGCGGGGCCTGCACGGTGCTCCTCGACGGGCAGGCGACGCGCTCCTGCCAGGTGCCGCTGGAGAGCGTCGGCAGCCAGGCCGTCACCACCATCGAGGCGATCGAGCAGGACGCCGTCGGCCGGAAAGTCGTCGAGGCCTGGGTCTCCGTGCAGGTGCCCCAGTGCGGCTACTGCCAGTCGGGCCAGGTCATGGCCGCCACGGCCCTCCTCAAGCAGACGCCCAAGCCCACCGATTCCGAGATCGCCGAGGCGATGACCAACCTGTGCCGGTGCGGGACCTACAACGCCATCGCCGCCGCCGTGCGGCAGGCCGCCGCCTGAGGAGGCCGCCATGGACCAGCTCCTGGATTCCGCCCGTCACGGCGCGCCCCTCGTCGATCCCGTCCCCGACGCCCCGGCCCGCCGGCCTTCCCCCTCCCGCCGCGGTGTCCTCGCGGCGGCCGGCGGCGCCCTGGTGCTGAGCGCCGTCGTGCCTCTCCGCGCCGCCCGGGCGGAGGCGCAGGGCCCCGCGGAGGGTGCGGGCGCCCTCGCGCCCAAGCCCGGCACCCGCGTCGCCGCCTTCCTGGAGATCCACCCGGACGGGACCATCAGGCTGCTGAGCCCCTTCGTGGAGGGCGGTCAGGGCATCGCCACCGGCCTGGCGCAGATCGTCGGCGAGGAACTCGACGTGCCGCCGTCCCGCTTCGTGGTGGAATGCGCGCCGCCCGGTCCCGACTACGCCGTCGTGAACGGCATCCGCATGACCGGCGGCAGCTTCTCGACCCGGTCGAGCTACGACGTCATGCGGCGCCTCGGCGCCACCGCCCGGGACCTGATGATCCGCGCCGCCGCGGCCCGGCTCAAGGTTCAGGAGGGCGAACTCACCACCCGCGACGGGGTCGTCCTGCACCCGGCATCGGGCACGGCGCTCCCCTACGGCGCCCTGGCGGCCGACGCGCTGGCGCTGAAGCCGAACGAGGGCGTCGCCCTGCGCGACCCCCGGACCTTCCGCTACATCCGCAGGTCGGTCCCGCGGATCGACGTGCGGGACAAGTCGACCGGCCGGGCGATCTACGCGATCGACCAGAAGGTCGACGGCATGCTCTACGCCGCCGTGCAGCACGCGCCGCGGCTCGGGACCGAGCCGGAGAGCCTGAAGAACGAGGCCGAGATCGGGGCGATGCCGGGCGTGCACGCCGTGCACCGCCTGCCGGGGGCCGTGGCGGTCACGGCCGACAGCTGGTGGCGCGCCCGCAAGGCCGTCGAGGCGCTGCAGGTGGACTGGTCCGCCGGCAAGGCCAGCGGCCTCGACACGGTGGCGGCCGATTTCTCCTCCGCCGGCATGCTCGCGGCGCTGAAGGCCTCGGCCGATCCGGGCCACGTCGCCGAGGCGGAGGGCGACGTGGCGGGCGCCTTCGCCAGCGCCGCCAAGGTGGTCGAGGCGGATTACGAGGCACCCTACCTCGCCCACGCCCAGCTCGAGCCGCCCTCGGCGATCGCGCGGTTCAACGGCGACGGCACCCTCGACGTCTGGCTGCCGAACCAGATGCCGGAGGTGTTCCAGGCGGTGTCGGCCAAGGTCGCGGGGCTGGAGCCGGCCCAGGTCCGCATCCACTCGCCGATGCTCGGCGGCTTCTTCGGCCGGCACTTCACCTACGAGGCCGGCAACCCGTTCCCGCAGGCGATCCTGCTCGCCAAGGCGACCGGGCGGCCCGTGAAGGTGCTGTGGTCGCGCGAGGAGGAGTTCGCCCGCGACGCGGTCCGGCCCCTGAGCTTCAGCCGATTCCGCGCGGCCCTCGACGCGGCGGGCCGGCCGACCGCCGTCACGGTGCGCACGGTCGGCGAGGGGCCGATCGGCCGCTACTTCAGCATGATGATGCGGACGCCGGTCGACCCGTCCGCGGTCGAGGGCATCGTCGAGAAGCCCTACGCGGTGCCGAACCGGCGCATGACCTTCACCAAGGTCGCGCATCCCGTGAACATCGCGTTCTGGCGCTCCGTCGGCCACTCGATGAACGACGCGTTCTACGAGAGCTTCCTCGACGAGGTCGCGCAGGCCGGCGGGCAGGACCCCTTCGCGCTGCGCATGGCGCTCCTCGCGGACAGCGCCCGCCACCGCGCCCTGCTGACGGCGGTGGCCGAGATGTCGGGCGGCTGGCGGCGCGGCCCCTACCGGGCCGAGGGCGGCCAGCGCGCCCGCGGCGTCGCGATGGCCTCGCCCTTCGGGTCGGAGACCGCCACCGTCGCGGAGGTGTCCGTGGAGGGCGGCGAGGCCCGCGTGCACAATCTCTGGATCGCGTTCGATCCGGGCAGCATCGTCAACCCGGCGATCGTCAAGGCGCAGGTCGAGTCGGCGGCCGCTCTCGGCCTGTCCTCGGTCCTGTTCGAGCAGATCGTCTACCGGGACGGCGTGCGCCAGTCGCAGAACTACGACACCTACCCGATCCTGCGCCGGGAGCACATGCCGGCCGTGCACGTGCGCATCGTCGAGAGCGGCGCGCCGATGGGCGGTGTCGGCGAGCCGGGGCTGCCGGGCGTGCCGCCCGCGGTGCTCAACGCCGTCGCGGCGCTGACCGGCCAGCGGATCCGCGCCCTGCCGATGGCCAACACCAAGCTCGGCGCCGCCTGAGCGCCCGACAACTGACCGCGGGACGACCACGATGACACAGGCTCACGGCAAGGCCCTGGTGACGGGCGCGTCCTCGGGGATCGGCGCGGAGTACGCGGCGCAGCTGGCGGCGCGGGGGCACGACCTCGTCCTCGTGGCCCGCGACGCGGTCCGGCTGGAGGCCCTCGCGGCGCGCCTCGGCGGGGAGACGGGCGTGGCGGTCGAGGTTCTGCCCGCCGACCTGACCCGGCCGGCCGACGTCGCCGCGGTCGCCGCGCGCCTCGCCGCCGACGCGGCGCTGCGCCTGCTGGTGAACTGCGCCGGCCTCGGGCCGATGGGGCCGGTCCTCCCCGGGCCGGCGTCGGGATACGACCCCATGGTCGCCCTCAACGTGACGGCGCTCCAGCACCTGACGCTGGCGGCGGCCCCAGCGTTCGCGGAGCGCGGCGGCGGCACCATCGTGAACGTGTCGTCGGTGGTCGCCCTGCTGCCCGAGCGCTTCAACGCGGTCTACGCGGCCAGCAAGGCCTACGTGCTGGCGCTCACCCAGGGGCTCGCCGCCGAGCTCGCGCCCCGGGGCGTGCGCCTGCAGGCGGTGCTGCCCGGCATCACCCGCACCGAGCTGTTCGCGCGGGCGGGCGCCGATCTCGACCGGATCCCCGCCGCGATGATCATGGAGGCGCGGGATCTCGTGGCCGCGGCCCTCGCGGGGCTCGACGCGGGCGAGCCGGTCACGATCCCGTCCCTGCCCGAGATCGACGACTGGGCAGCCTTCGAGGCCGCCCGCCTGCGCCTCGGTCCGAACCTCTCCCGCAGCGCGCCGGCCGCGCGCTACGGCCTCGGCTGAGCGGCGTCCGGGGCGCGCGGCCCGCCCTGGCCCGGGCGCGCCGGACCCGCTAGGAACCGCCCGTCCCGGAGAGCGAGGCGTCGGCGTCCCGCGGCGGCCCGACTGCGACGCGGAGAACACCCTTGCCTGCGCCCCCGCCCGCGGCCCCGTCGCGCTTCGACGCCGTGCTCCTGGATCTCGACGGCACCCTCGTCGACAGCCTGGCCGACCTCCGGACAGCCCTGAACGAAACCCTGGCGCGGGAGGGCCTGCCGCCAGCCGGTGCCGCCGCGATGCGGGCGATGGTGGGCGACGGCGCGGTGGCGCTGCTGCGGCGCGCCCTGCGGGCCTCGGGCGGCGATCCGGGGCGGGCGCCGGCGCTGTTGCCGGCCTTCCTGGCGGTGTACGAGCCGCTCGCGGCCGCCGGCACGCCCCTGTTCCCCGGCGCCGCCGCGGCGGTCCGCGATCTCCGGACGGCCGGCTACGCCCTGGCGATCGTCACCAACAAGCCGGCCCGCGCCACCGGCCTGATCCTGGACGCGGTGGGGCTGGCGCCGCTGATCGACACGGTCGTGGGCGGCGACACGCTGCCCGAGCGGAAGCCCGATCCCGCGCCGCTCCGGGAGGCCCTGCGCCGCCTGGGTGTCGCGCCCGGACGGGCCGTCATGGTCGGCGACATGCACCACGACATCGCGGCCGCCCGGGCGGCCGGCACCGCCGCGATCCTGGCCCGCTACGGCTACGGGCGCCCCGAAGACGCCGAAGACGCCGACGCCGTCCTCGACGACATCGGCGGCCTGCGGGCGATGATCGGGGCGCTGCCCGCGGGCCGCGCCCCGGTCTCCTAGCGGTTTCCCGCGAGGTCGAGGCGGGCGGGGGCGCCCGGCGCTCGGGTCTGCCGCTCGAGGACGGCGCTGGCGCTGTCGGCGAGGACGAGCCAGGCGCCGGCCATGAGGGTGACGTCCTTGAGGACGAGGCGGCCCGCGCCCGACAGGTAGGGGAAGCCGTGCTGGGCATCGCCGAGCGCGGCGACCCAGGCCTCGGGGGTGGTGACGAGGAACGACAGGGTCACCACCGGGGTGAGGAAGGCGAGCACCGCCCCGGCCAAGCCCAGCCGCCGCGACACTAAGCCGGCGAGGACGAGCAGGCCGATCAGCAGCTCGACCGTGCCGAGGCCGCGGGAGAACGCGTAGGTGTGGTTGGCCGTCTGCCACGCGCGGGCGGCGAGGTTGAGCTCGCCCTCGTGGGTGAGGTGCTGGGCGTACTGGTCGGGGTGGGCGTAGAAGAACGCCATGACCGGGCTGTTGGCGACGAAGGGCGTGATGCTGTCGGCCTCGTAGGGCGCGAACTTGAGCGCGCCGATCCAGAGGAAGATGACCGCGATGGCGACCCGCATGGCCTGGAGGCCGAGGCGGTTCGAGCCAGGCCCCGAGACGAGGCCGAGGACGCGGCGAACCTGCGTGTTCATGACACGACTCCTTGCTCAATCGGATGGGGGGAGGGGCTACGCCTCGGCGGAGGCCGCGAAGGCGTCGAGCGCGCGGGTCGCGTAGACGACCGCGGCACCGGCACCGAGGCTGGTGGCGACCCCGAGGGCCTCGGCCAGCTCGGCCTCGGTGGCGCCGAGCTTGCGGGCGGCGTCGGTGTGGACCGTGATACAGCCGTCGCAGCGCAGGGAGATCGCCACCGCCACCGCGATCAGCTCGCGGGTCTTGGCGTCGAGCTGGCCGGTCTTCTGGCCTGCGGTGCTGAGGGTGCCGTAGCCCCGCACCGTGTCGGGGCTGAGCTTGGCGAAGTGTCCGACGCCGGCGGTGACCTGCTGGCGGTAGGTGTTCCAATCGATCATGGGCATGACGACCTCCTGCGTGATGACGAGGAAGGTAATCGGGGCCGGCCGCGCCCTCGATGGCCGCGCGGCGCAGGCTGATGACCGCGCGGATCAACCCGCCGGCGGCGCCTCGGCCTGCCGGGCCTGTCCGGGACGGATCCCGTACTTGCGCAGGAACGCCCGGCTGAGGGCGGCCGCGGACTGGTAGCCGACCTCCGCGGCGAGACGGTCCAGCGAGACCGTCTCGGTGCGCAGGCGGTGATGGGCGAGCCCGAGCCGCAGGTCGGTGAGGAATTCCAGCGGGGCGACGCCCGCCGCCGCGCGGAAGGCGCGCACGAGGCTCGCCCGCGACGCGGCGGCCGTCGCGGCCAGCGCGTCGAGCGTCCAGGGATGCACCGGGTCGCGCACCATCGCGAGCACCGCCCGGGCAGTCAGCGGCTGCCCCAGGAGACGCAGCAGCCCCTCGGCCGGGGCCGACGTCTCGAGATGCGCGCGCAGCATCATCATGAACAGCGCGCTCGCGAGGTTCTCGGCGACCGCGACCGACCCGGCGCGGAGGTCGTTCAGCTCCTCGCGGATGCCCGCCAGCAGCGGCGCGAACCGGGTGGCGAGGGGCTCGGCGCCGACGCTCAGGACGAGGAGGTCCGGCAGGGCGGTGACGATCAGGGTCCGGGGCGCCGCCTCGAAGGCCAGGCGGCCGCAGATCAGCTCGACGTCCGGCTCGGCCCCGACGGTGGTCTTGAACCGCAGATCGTGCGCGTGGCGGACCGCGACGGGCAGGGGCGTCGACGGCGGCGGCCCCGCGCCGTGGAACAGGTGCGCGTCGCCGCGCGGCAGGAGCAGGATGTCCCCGGCCGCGACCTGCAGGGGCGCCCCGCCGGGTCGCCGCAGCGTGGCGCGGCCGCGCGTGACGAGGTGGAAATACGCCTGCCGCATCGGCTCCGCCTCGTGCGCGGCGGCCCAGGTGCCGCCGAACCGGCAGACGTCGTCCAGGTGTGGCCGCACGCGCAGCAGCGGCGCGAGGCCGCTCAGCGGATCGTCGGCCCCGGCGGTCTCCGGCGCGCCCGCGCGGCGCCTGATCGGTCCGGCCATGCTCCCCGTGCTCCGGAATGTCTCCGGGCCCGGCATAAGGGCGCGCGGCGGCCTCGACCAGGGTTGTTCGTCCGCCGCGCGGCGTCAGCCCGCCGCGATGGCCCTCTCGACGAAGGCGGTCACGCCCGCGATGTAGCGCTGGATCGGGATGCCGCGCTTCCGGTGCTTGGCCCGCTTCACGTACCAATCCTGCAGGAGCGGCTTGATCAGCGCGGCGGTGAGGTCGACGTCGGCGACCGCGAAGACGCCCGCCGCCGCGCCGCGGGCGAGGACCTCGGCGAAGATGCGCTCCGTGGCGGCCTCGCTCTCCGTCGCCATCGTCCGGGCGGGGGCCGGGAACCCCTTCGCCTCCATGAAGGCGAAGACGAACCAGGGCTGCATCGCCTCGGTCAGGCGGATATGGGTCTCGATCAGCCAGCGCAGGTGGGCGGCCGGATCCGCCGCGATCCCCGCCGGGGCCTGCCGCAGGACCGCCTCGGCCGTCTCGGCCACCTCGGTGAGGATCATCACCAGCAGCGTGTTCTTGTTGTCGAAGTACGAGTAGAGCCCGCCCATGCTGAGCCCCGAGGCCCGGGCGAGGTCGCGCAGGCTCGTCTCGTGGAAGCCCTGCCGGCTCGACAGCTTCAGCACCGCCTCGATGATCCGCGCGAGGTTGGCGACGGCGACGTGGTCCTTCCGGACGCTGATCCGGTCCCGGTGCCGCGCCAGGATCCGCGCGCAGATCGCCTCGGTCGCGTAGGCGTCCCTCGCCGGAAGGTTCGCCGGCGGGGCGGCCGGGGGAGCGTCTGCGGGGCTCATCGATCCATCGTCGCTCCGTCGCCGCGCGAGCCCGCCGGGGCCGCGGCCGGGGCCAGCTCCCGCGGTCTAGCCCGTTGCCAGGCACGAATCCAGGCGATAAAAAGCGAGCGCTCGCTCGATTTTCGTCGCCGGCACCGACCCAGGAGGTGGCCCGTGGATTTCACCATCTCCCCGCGCGTCGAGGATTACCGCGCCCGGATTGCGGCCTTCGTGGACGCGCATATCCTGCCGCTGGAGGCGGATCCGGCGGCCTATGACGGTCACGGCAACATCGGTCTCACCGAGCTGGCCCGGCTGCGCGCGCTCGCCCGCGACGAGGGCCTGTGGTGCCTGCAGCTGCGGCCCGAGACCGGCGGCGCCGGGCTCGACAAGGTCGGCATGGCGGTCTGCTACGAGGCCATGAACCGCTCGATCTTCGGGCCGGTCGTGTTCAACTCGGCCGCGCCCGACGACGGCAACATGATGGTGCTGGAGAAGGTCGCGACCCCGGACCAGAAGGCGCGCTGGCTCGCGCCGATCGTGGACGGGCGGGTCCGCTCGGCCTTCGCCATGACCGAGCCGCATCCCGGCGGCGGCTCCGATCCCGGGATGATCCAGACCCGGGCCGAGCGGCGGGGCGACGGCTACGTGGTCACCGGCCGCAAGTGGTACATCACCGGCGCCGAGGAGGCCGAGCACTTCATCCTGATGGCGCGCACCTCCGACGATCCGCGCAAAGGGATGACCGCCTTCCTGTTCCACAGGGACCAGCCCGGCTGGCGGATCCTGCGCCGCATCCCGATCATGGGCCCGGAGGAGCACGGCGGCCATTGCGAGCTGCTGTTCGAGGGCCTGGAGATCCCGGCCGAGAACGTCCTGATGAGAGAGGGCGACGGCCTGAAGCTCACCCAGATCCGCCTCGGGCCGGCGCGGCTGACCCACTGTATGCGCTGGCTCGGCCTGTCGAAGCGCTGCGTCGAGATCGCCCGGGCCTACGCGGCCGAGCGGCACGGCTTCGGGATCCGGCTGGCCGACCGGGAGAGCATCCAGCTGATGCTGGGCGACCTCGCCATGCGGATCGAGATCGGGCGCCTCCTGGTGATGAAGGCCGCCTGGGCCCTCGACCAGGGCAGCTTCGCCCGCAAGGAGGTGTCGATGGCCAAGGTGCACGTGGCCAACCTCCTGCACGCCGCCGCCGACACGGCGATCCAGATCAACGGCGCGCGGGGCTACTCGACCGACACGCCCCTCGAGTGGATCTACCGCTACGCCCGGCAGGCCCGCCTCGTGGACGGGGCCGACGAGGTCCACAAGATGGTCCTCAACCGCAACCTCGAGGCCGAGGGCGACGCCTTCTGGTCGTGGGGCGTCGGGGCCTGAGCGGCGCCGACACCGTCCATCCGCCGCGCGGGGCACGCCGGCAGGCTGATTGAGGCATGGAGGCCGAGAGTATGACCGAGGTCGTGATCACAGGCGCGGTGCGCACCGCGATCGGCGCGTTCGGCGGCGCGCTGGCCGGCACGCCGCCCTCCGTCCTCGCCGCCCGCTGCGTCGCGGAGGCGCTGCGCCGCGCCGGGACCGCGCCCGAGGCGGTCGGCCACGTGGTCCTCGGCAACGTCATCCCGACCGAGCCCCGGGACGCCTACATCGCCCGGGTCGCGGCGATGGAGGGTGGCATCCCCGCGGAGGTGCCGGCCATGACGGTCAACCGCCTCTGCGGCAGCGGCCTGCAGGCGATCGTCTCGGCCGCGCAGTCCATCCTGCTCGGCGACGCCGAGACGGCCGTGGCCGGCGGCGCCGAGAGCATGAGCCGCGCCCCCCACCTCCTGACCACCGGCCGGACCGGGTCGCGCATGGGCGACGCGGTGCTCGTCGACTACATGCTCGGCGCGCTGACCGACCCGTTCGGCAACGGCCACATGGGCGTCACCGCCGAGAACGTGGCCGCGCGCTACGCCGTCCCCCGCGACGTGCAGGACGCCTTCGCGGCCGAGAGCCAGGCCCGCGCCGCGCGGGCGATCCGCGAGGGCCGGTTCCGGGAGCAGATCCTGCCGATCGAGGTCCAGCGCCGGCGCGAGACGGTGGCCTTCGACACCGACGAGCACCCGAAGGCCACGAGCGCCGAGGACCTCGCCAAGCTGCGCCCGGCCTTCTCCAAGACCGGCAGCGTCACGGCCGGCAACGCCTCGGGGCTGAACGACGGCGCCGCGGCCCTCGTCCTGTCGAGCGCCGCGCGGGCGGAGCGCGACGGCGCGACGCCGCTCGCCCGGATCGTCGGCTACGCCCACGCGGGCGTGGACCCGTCCGAGATGGGCATGGGCCCGGTGCCGGCGGTGCGGCGCCTGCTGGAGCGGACCGGCCTGCGGGCCGCGGATTTCGACGTCGTCGAGTCGAACGAGGCCTTCGCGGCGCAGGCCTGCGCGGTCTCCCGCGAACTCGACCTCGACCCCGCGAAGGTCAACCCGAACGGCGGCGCCATCGCCCTCGGCCACCCGATCGGCGCCACGGGGGCGATCATCACCGTGAAGGCCCTCTACGAGCTGGCCCGGACCGGCGGCCGCTACGGGCTCGTGACCATGTGCATCGGCGGCGGCCAGGGGATCGCCATGGCCCTCGAGCGCGTCCCGTGACGCGGCCCTGAGGCACCATGCTGGACGCGGATCAGAGAACGGCGCTCTGCGCCTGGATCGGCCGGACCCTGGAGGCCGGGACGGTCACGCTCGACGACGCGCGGCCGCTGACCGGCGGCTCGATCCAGGAGAACTGGATGCTGTCGTGCCGGGTCGACGGGGCGCCGCGGGGCTTCGTCCTGCGCAAGGACGCGGCCGCCACCATCGCGTCGAGCCGCTCGCGGGCGGAGGAGTTCCAAATCCTGCGCGCCGCCTTCGCGGCCGGCGTGCGGGTGCCGGAGCCGGTCGGCTTCTGCGCGGATCCGGGGGTGGTCGGGGCGCCCTTCGCGCTGATGGGCCTCGTCTCCGGGGTCGGGCTGGGGCCGCGGGTGGTCAAGGACACGAGCCTCGGCGGCGACCGCGCGGCGCTCGCCGAGCAGCTCGGTCGCCAACTCGCCCGGACGCACGGCATCCTGCGGGCGGGCATCCCGGGAGCCGCCCCGGCGGACGACCTCGCCTTCCTCGGCGCGCCCGAGCCGGAGCCGGCCCGGGCCGAGATCCGCGCGCTGCGGGCGAGCCTCGACGGGATCGGCGCCGCGCGCCCGGCCCTCGAATGGGGCCTGCGCTGGGCCGAGCTCCGCGCGCCGCCCTGTCCCGAGCCGGTCCTGGTCCACCGCGACTTCCGCACCGGCAACTACATGGTCGATGCCGAGGGCCTGACGGCGATCCTCGACTGGGAATTCGCCGGCTGGGGCGACCCGGTGCAGGATATCGGCTGGTTCTGCGCCGCCTGCTGGCGGTTCGGCCGGCCCGATCTCGAGGCCGGCGGCATCGCCCCGCGGGCCGCCTTCTACCGCGGCTACGAGGCCGAGAGCGGGCGCGCGATCGACCCGGAGGCGGTGCGCTACTGGGAGATCATGGCGCATCTGCGCTGGGCGGTGATCGCCCTGGAGCAGGGCCACCGCCACGTCTCCGGTCAGGAGACGTCGCTGGAACTGGCGCTCACCGGCCGGATGGCGCCCGAACTCGAGGCCACGATCCTGCGCGAGACCGCGCCCGAGCGGTGGGGAGCCCGATGAGCGACGCCTTCCCGGACGCGCCCGCCGGCGCCGCCCTCCTGGCGGTCGCCCGTCAGAGCCTCCTGGACGAGGTCGCCCCGGCCCTGTCGGGGCGCCAGCGCTACGTCCTGCTGATGGCCGCCAACGCGATCGGTCTGGTCATGCGGGAGATCGAGCAGGCGGGCGCCGCGACCGGGGCCTGGGAGCGGGCGCTGGACGGCGCCGCATCGGCGTCCGATCTGGTCGCGGCGATCCGCGCCGGCCGCCGCGACGGGGACGCGGCGCTCCACGCCGCGCTCGTCGAGGCCACGCGGATCGCCGCCGGCATCTGGAAGGCCCCGGGCTAGCGATCCCGGGCTCCAGATCCGGGCGTCAGTAGGTGCGGCCGGTGCCCCGGCGCCGGTCGTAGCGGCGCCCGAGATAGGCGATGAGCTTCGGCACGATGAAGGCCGTCAGGAGCTTGCGCAGCATCGGTGGAGCCTCCTCAGCGGGCACGGCGGGCGAGCCAGCCCGCCGCGAAGGCGACGGCGGCCAGACCCAGCAGGGTGTTGGTGCGGTTGGCGTCGGCCGTGCGGATCGCCTGCCGGCCGTAATCCGCGCCGCGGCGGCGCACGGCCCGGGCCCGGTCGCGGCCCTCGTCGATCAGGTGGTCGGCCCGTCTCCGGGCGGCCTCGGCCAGGTGGCGGCCGTCCTCCGCCAGGTCCTCGGCGAGGTCCTCGGCCCGGTCGCGGGCGCGGCCGTAGGCGTACTGGGCCCCGCCGGCCACCTGATTGACGGCGCCGCGCACCTGGCGGGCCGGGTCGCCGGTCAGGCCGCCCAGGGCGGTCTGGGCGCGGCCCTTGAGATGGCGGGACGCGCCGCGGATCTGGTCGCGGTTCATGCAGCTCTCCTGTTCTCGGGGGGATGGAGCCCCGTCTCGGGGCGGCGGCGCCGGTGTGCCGGCGCCGCCGTGTCGGGATCAGTGCTTGCCGGTGACCTTGTCGGCGAGGCTCTTGGCGCCGTCCTTGACGTCGCCGACGGTCTTCTGCGCCTCGCCCTTCAGCTCCTGCGCCTTGCCCTCGGCCACCAGCTTGTCGTTGCCCGTCGCCTTGCCGGCCGCCTGCTTGACGTTGCCCACCGCCTCGTTGGCCAGGCCCTTGATCTTGTCGGTCGTGCTGCTCATCGCGTGCTCTCCTCTCTCTCGGGGTCGTGTCGTGGTTCGGGAGGTCCGGCCGGGCGCCCGCGCCCGCCGGGGTGAACGGCCCCCGCCGGGGCGGGAGCCGAGGGGATCACCGGGCGATCGCTGGACGATCGGCCGACGGTGGGCCGGCGATCAGACGCGCCGGGTCTCGTAGGCGCCCAGCAGGGTCGCGGGCTTGGGCGCGCCCAGCCGGCCGCCGACATACGCCGCCAGCGCACCCAGGATCAGCGCCAGCGCGGCGTAGAACGCGCCCTGCGTGGCCGCCGACTTGGCCGTCACCGCCGCCGCCTCCGCCTTCTGCTTGGCGCTGGCCACCGCCTGGTCGTACTGCTTCTCGTAGTCCTGGATCTGCTGGCGGGCCTGATCGACCGGGATGTTCTGCGCCTTGGCCAGGGCGTCGGCCGCCCGCGTCTCGGCCTGCTGCTTCTGCGACGGGTCGCCGGTGAACAGCGCCTTCACCGCCGCGACCGCCGCGTCCCTGGCCGCCTGCGGGTCCTGCCCGGCGGTCTGCTGCCGGACCTTGTCCTCGATGCCGTCCAGCGGGTTGGCGATCTTCGACAGCGACGGCGCCGCCGCCTGGGCCGCCGTCTGCACCGTGCCGCCCACCAGGCTGCCGGCCCCGCCCAGCGCGCCCGACACCGTGCTGAGCGTGCCGCCGACCAGGCCGCTGGCGGCCGAGGTCAGCAGGTAGAGGACGACCAGCGTCGTCACCGCCCAGGAGACCAGCCCGTGCAGGGCGGCCGCGCCCGGCAGGGTCTTGCCCGAGAGCCGCCCGGCGATGACGCCCCCGGCCAGCGAGGCCACGAGGCCCGAGGCGACGAACCAGAGCCCCGCGCCCATCGACACGGTCGAGGCGGAGGGGTTGTCGGCGGCGGTCGTGCCGACCGAGGCCAGCCCGACCCCGACGCCGACGAGGTTGACGATCACCTGGGTGACCAGCGCGGTCACGGCGCCAGCGAAGATCGCGCCCCAGGAGACTTGGTTGAGCAGGACGGCGCGCGTGTCGGCGTGCGCGTCCGGCGCGAGGGGCGTTGCAACGGTCTGGATGGTGGTCACGCTGTCACTCCGGGTGGTGGGTCGAAACTCGTGGGGCTGACGGCTCAGGCGCGGCTCAGGCGCGGCGGGCGCTGACGAGCAGGCCGAGGCCGAAGCCCGCGATGCCGGCGATCAGCAGGGCGGCGAGCGGGTACGCGGCGACCTGCTCGCCGACCTCGCGGGTGCCGCGGCGCAGGGCGCGGCTGCCGCGCGCGTAGGCGTCCTCGGCGACGTCGTAGGCCTCCTCGGCGGCGTGGCGGACGCCGCGCTCGGCGCGGGCGTACTGATCGTGCGCGGCGCCCTGGGCGCGGCGGGCGCGGGCCTCGACGTCGTCGGCCCCGAGATCGTCGACGGCGTCGCGGACCCGGCCGCCGAGGTCGCGGGCCGCGTCGGCCACGTGGTCGGCCGCGTCGCGCACGGTGTCCTTGGCCTGGCCGTAGAGGCTCTCGGCCTGTCCGGCGGCCGCGCGGGCGCGGCCCTCGACCGCGTCGCGCCGCGAGCCGGTCAGGTCGCCGAACGCGCCCTGCACCTTGCCGCCGAGTTGCCGGGCCGCGCCCGTGATCCGATCGGTGTCGACCATATCGTTCTCCTCCGTCGTCGCGTCGGCGATCGCCTCCGCGATCGCGCTGGTGGTGGGGGCGCCTCACCGTGAGGCGCCGGGTGACGTCCGTCAGCGCGGGCCGGAGCCCGCGGGCCCGGATCCGCCGGCCTTCGATCCGGGCACGTCCGATCCGGGCACGTCCGATCCGGGCACGTCGCGCTTCTGGCGCCGGCCCTCGGTCTGCGCCCGGGCATCGCCGGTCAGCTTGCCGATGGCCTCCTTCACCGAGCCCTTGAGGTGCTCGGCGGAGGGTGTCTTCCTGTCTTCGGTCATGGGCGCCCCGTCCTGCGTGAGAAAACCCTGGCCGACCGGAAGATGTGCGCCGGGCGTGGCCGATCAATGGTGTGGTTGTACCAGTATGGCGGTATCTATCCGTCAGAGATGTTCAGGGGAAAACCGTTCTCGCGCCCCCAGACGACCGCCTCGCTGCGCTTGTGGATGCCGATCTTGCGGTAGAGCGCGGCGCCGTGATTGCGCACCGTGTTGCGCGACAGGCCGAGCTTGCGCGCGATCGCGTCGTCGCTGAGCCCCGAGCAGATCAGGTTGAGGATCTGGCGCTCGCGCACCGTCAGGTTCGGCGCCGCCGCGTCGCCCGCCTCCCGGCCCGGCCGGCGCAGGTTGGCCAGCTTCTCGATCAGCCCGCGGCTGAACCACGACGTGTCGGCCATCACCGTCTCGATCGCGTCGAACAGCTCCCGCTCGGTGTGCTTGCGCTCGGTGATGTCCTGCAGCACCAGCAGCACGAAGGCGGTCTCGTTGATCGTGATCCGCTCGGCCGAGACCAGGCAGTCGAGGTTCGCGCCGCTCTCGTGGCGCAGGCAGACCTCGACGCCCAGCACGTAGCCCTGGCGCTCCAGCGCGGCCTCGACCTGCAGGCGCTGCTTGTCGGCGACCCACAGCCCGGCCTCCGCCAGCGAGCGGCCGACGACGCGGTCCTCGCCCAGGCCGAAGACCCGGCTGAACGCCTCGTTCACGCCCGTGACCTGGCCGTCGTCGGCGCGCACCAGCACGGTCGGCACCGGCGTCATCCGGAACGCCGTGGCGAAGCGCTCCTCGCTCTGGCGCAGCGCGGCCTCGGCTTTGCGGCGCAGCTCGAGGTCGGCGAAGGTGAACAGCATGCAGGGCTCGTCGCCCATCGCGATCGGCTGCCCGGCGACGATCACGAAGCGGCTGCCGCCGTCGGGCAGGTCGAGGCAGGCCTCCATCTGCGGGATCGTGCCGCCGGCGTTGAGGCGCGCGACGGCGAGGTCGCGGTTGCGGGCGCCGGCCAGGACGTCGACCTCGTAGACGCTGCGGCCGATGACGGCGTCGCGGGTGTGGCCGGTCATCTCCAGGAAGCCGTGGTTGACCTTGACGTGGCGCAGGTCGGACAGCCGCGTGATCACGGCCGGGGCCGGGTTGGCGTTGAAGGTGCGCTCGAACCGCTCCTCGGCCTCGAACTGGTCGGAGACGTCCTTGAGGATCAGGGCGAGGCAGCTCGGGTTGCCGTCGCGGTCGGTGGCCACGAGGCTGCGCAGGGAGTGGACGAAGTCCACGTCGGGTCTGTCGGCCCGCCGCACCTCGACCACGACGTCGTGGAAGCGCTCGCCGGCCACGACGCGCTCGATCGGGTACTGGTTGGGCACGATGTGGTTGCGGTAGCGCAGGCAGAAGCGGTCGCGGTAGGCGTCGACGGTGGGGCCGAGCTCGTCGAGGCTCTGGGCGCCGTGCATCGCCAGGGCGGCGGCGTTGGCGTAGGCGATGGTCTGGTCGGGCTCGACCAGGATCACGCCCTCGCTCAACCCGGCGATGATCTGCCGGAGCTCATGCCTGTCGACCCCCGCCGTCACAGCTCCCGCGCCCCCCGCCTGCCGTCACTGCCCTCGCGGCAGCGGGGCACAAACGGGTTGCGCACAAGCCGGTTCCTTCATCTAAGTTATTTTCCTGGTATACGCGCATCATTGACGCGGGCGATTTGGGCCAAAGATGAGTGCTCGCAGCGCCGCGACGCCGTTCCCGCGCGATCTCGGCCCCCTTCTCAGCAGACGTGGCCATGCCGAACGCGCAGGATATTGACCGACCATTGCGGAGCGCCGCGGAGCACGAGGTCGTGATCTCCGGATCGGGCATCCGATCCGGAACGAGTCTGCGGCAGGATTTTCCAGAAGTTGCAGATCTCGACGAAAATTCGCGCTTAGGGCGCCTGCTCGGCCGCCTGTCGGAGGCCGCGGCCGCCGCGGAGTCCGAGGGGCAGGTCCCCGCCGGCTTCGGAGCGGCGCTGATCGAGGCCGTGCCGGATCTGCGCCGCCGCGCGCTGACGCTGATCCGCGACGCCATCGCGGGCGACGTCCAGGGAGACGACCTCGTGCGGCTCACCCTCCTGAAGGCCTGGGAGCGCCGGGTGGAGTTCCGGAGCGGCACCGGGATGCCCGATCGGCTCGTCACGATCCTGCGCAGCCGCCCCGTCAGCGGCCGCGTGGCGTACCGCTTCGCGGTGCCGGATCCCGACGATGTCAGGTCGGCGGCGCTCCACGCCGGGCCGGCCGGCACGCGCGCTGTAAACCGGCATGTCTGCTGAGGCGGTCCGCCGAGGTGCCGGCCCACGTCTCGCCGTACCGCGGACGCCGCGGCGTCGTGCGAGAAAAGCGGCGTACTGGTAAAAATCTCTCATTCACATGAGTGTGTTAGGCCCCATATCGCGGATGCGGAACGCGCCGTGCGCCCTCGGGTGTCGGCGGGTTCCGGACCCTTTCTTCGAGGTTGTGCCGGGCGGATGGCCCTCTTGTCCGGCACGGCCGCGAGGCCGGGCGCCCGCGCCGCTCCGGGCGCGCGTCCGGCCCGTTGCCCTTCCCTCCGCCGGCCCGCGCCCCGGGCGCGGGGCTTCGGAACGGCCTGTCCCGGCCGACGGCTCCCCACGCGCCGGACCGCCCGACGGGGTGGCCCTGCGGGGATGCCTCCCACCCGAGATCACCACAGAGGAGATCATGACCCGATTTCGCGCTGCACTGCTCGCGCCCGCCCTGATCGTCGCGGTCTGCACCGCGACGGGAGCCGCCGCGGCCAACCGGTTCGACGGGTCCTGGTCGGTCATCGCCACCGCGGAGAGCGGGAGCTGCACGGGCCCCTACAGCTATCCCATCGTCATCCGGGACGGGGCCGTGGACGACGCCGGCGGCAACGGCGTCGACGCCTCCGGACGGGCCGGGGCGGATGGCCGGATCACCGGCACGATCCGCAAGGGGCTCGCCAGCGTCTCGGTCTCGGGCCGCCTGCGCGGGTCCGCCGGGACCGGCCGCTGGACGCTCTCGGGGCTCGGCGCCTGTGCGGGGCGCTGGACGGCCCGCCGCACCAGCTAGGGCTCGGGGCCGGCGGCGGCCGGTCCTTCGCCGACCCGGTGCGCCGACCCGGTGCGCCGCACGGTCAGACGCTCAGGATGGCCCAGCCGTGGGCCGGCAGGGTCACGCGGGCCCCGGCACCGCCGGCCTCGGCGAGGTCGCCGCCGCCGGCCTCGATCGCCCGGGCCTCTGGCACCGGCAGCGTCGCGGCCGCGTCGGCGAGGTTCAGGGCCGTCATCACCCGCGCGCGCCCGTCGCCCAGCGCGAGCACGAGCTCTGCGTTGGCGAGGTGCAGCGTCCGCGCCCGCGCGCGGTGCAGCCCGCCCTGGCGCCGCCGGAGGGCGATCAGATCCTGGTGCAGCCGGTAGACCGGCCAGCCGTACGGGGCGAGATCCGCGGGCGTCGGCGGGAAGGCCGGCCGGATGGCGTCGTCGCCGCCGACCCGCTCCTCCTTCACGCCGCGGAAGGCCTGCTCGTCGCCGGCGTAGATCGAGGGCGTCCCGCCGCAGGTCAGCAGGATCGCCAGCGCGTGCGGCAGGTGCCGCTCGTCCGTGAGCCGGCTCGCGATCCGCGTCACGTCGTGGTTGCCCACGAAGGTCAGGGGCGCGAACCGGTCGAGATAGCCGTTGTGCCGGTCCAGGGCGTGGGCCAGCTCGAACAGGTTGCGATCGTTGAGGGCGCTCCAGATCGCCTTCCACAGCTCGTACTGGGTCACCGCGTCCAGGCCGCTGTCCTGCACGATCCGGGTGTAATCGCCGTGGATCACCTCGCCGACAACGTAGGCCTCCGGATGCGCGAGGCGGACCTGCCGCAGGACGCGCGCCCAGAAGCGCGGCGGCACCGCGTAGGCCGCGTCCAGCCGCCAGCCGTCGGCGCCCCGGGCGATCCAGTGGCCCATGACGGCGGCGACGTGGTCGGCGACGCGCGGATCGTCGTGGTTGAGCGTGACGAGCTGCCGGTGCCCCTCGAAGCAGGCGTAGTCCGGCTCGATGCCCGGGCCGGAGCCCCGCGGCCAGGACAGCCTGAACCAGCCGGCCCGCTCGGATCCGGGCCCGTGCCGCAGGACGTCCTGGAAGGCGGGGTGGGCCCGCCCGACATGGTTGAACACGCCGTCGAGCAGGACCCGGAGGCCGCGGGCCCGGGCCGCCGCGATCAGCGCGTCGAAATCGGCCTCGTCGCCCAGGCGCGGGTCGATGCGGAAATGGTCGACCGTGTCGTAGCCGTGCGTGGAGGCCGCGAAGATCGGCCCGAGCGCCAGCCCGGACGCGCCGAGCTCGACCGCGTAGTCGAGCCAGCCGTGCAGGTGGGAGAGGCGGTGCGTGACCGGGGCGGCGGGCTCGGCCTCCTGGGGGGCCCCGACGAAGCCGAGGGGAAAGACCTGCCACCAGACAGTCTGTTCGATCCAGGACGCCACCCGACCTCCGTCCACTGCCAATCGGGACCGAACCCCGTCGCGCCGCGATGGTTGCAGGCCCCGGTGCAGGAGCGGGATCTTGGCCGCCCCGGCCGCGGCCTCGACCGCCGGTTTCCCCGTTCGACGAATCGGCGCCGTCCGGGACGCGCGCCTCCGCGGCGCGGGCGAGCGCCGTCGTGGCGCGTCGGCACGCGGTGCGGCGATCCTCCGACAGGTCGGATCCGGGCGTGGCGGCGGGCGCGGTCACGGGCCGCGAGCGGCTCGGAATTCGAGATCGGGTGGGTGGCGCGGGGCGCGGGAAGATCTCCGCCGACCGCCGCTAAGTCCCGGCCGCGACAGCGGTATCGCCGCGGCGCCGGGGTGCTGACTTGTCACCAGGAAAGCCTGGTGGAGCTGAGGGGATTCGAACCCCTGACCTCCGCAGTGCGATTGCGGCGCTCTCCCATCTGAGCTACAGCCCCGTCGAGGCGCCGGCCTTGTAGGCGCGGGCGGCTCGGCCTGTCAATTCCCTGTTTCAACGTCGCCCGCCGCGCGCCGCTCCGGCGCCCGGGTGCGGGCGCCCCGAAGGACACGCGCGGACCCGCATGAACGCCCTGATCTGGCTCTTCGACACGGTCGTCCAGCTTTTCATCTACGTCCTCATCGCGAGCGCGGTTCTCAGCTGGCTGGTGGCGTTCAACGTGGTGAACGTGCGCAACCCGATCGTCGCGCAGATCGGCGAGGTGCTCTACCGGCTGACCGAGCCGGTGCTGCGGCCGATCCGCAACCTGCTGCCCAATCTCGGCGGCGTCGACATCTCGCCGATCATCCTGATCCTGCTGCTGCTGTTCATCAGCCGCCTGCTGCACGAGTACGCCGTGCCCGCCACCTACGTTTACGCGCAGTAGGACTGCCCGCCCGTGAAGACGAATCCCGGCCGCTTCTTCGAGGATTTCCGCCTCGGCGAGACCATCCGCCACGCCACCCCGCGCACCGTGACGGTGGGCGACGTGGCGCTCTACACCGGCCTCTACGGTCCGCGCTTCGCCGTGCAGTCGTCGGACGCCTTCGCCCGGGCCATCGGCTACCCGAAGAGCCCGCTCGACGACCTGCTCACCTTCCACATGGTGTTCGGCAAGACCGTCCCGGACGTCTCCCTCAACGCGCTGGCCAATCTCGGCTACGCCGAGGGCGGGTTCCGGCGGCCGGTCTATCCGGGCGAGACGCTCTCCACGGTGTCGGAGGTGATCGGCCTCAAGGAGAGCTCGAACCGGCAGACCGGCGTGGTCTATGTCCGCTCGGTGGGGTCCGACGAGCGCGGCGAGACCGTGCTGAGCTATTGCCGCTGGGTGCTCGTGCGCAAGCGCGACCCCGAGGCGGCGATCGCCGAGGAGCACGTGCCGAGCCTCGCCAAGGTGGTCGACCCGCAGGACCTCGCGGGCGCCCTGCCGAAGCTCTCGGCCGCCGCCTACGACACCGACCTCGCCGGCAGCCCGCACCGCTTCGCGGATTACGCGGTGGGTGAGAAGATCGACCACGTCGACGGCATGACCGTCGAGGAGGCCGAGCACCAGATCGCCACGCGCCTGTTCCAGAACACCGCCAAGGTGCATTTCGACGGGCTGGCCGCCAAGGACACCCGCTTCGGCCGGCGCCTGATCTACGGCGGCCACGTGATCTCGCTGGCGCGGGCGCTGAGCTTCAACGGGCTCGGCAACGCCTTCGCCCTCGCGGGCATCAACGCCGGCCGCCACGTGGCGCCGCTGTTTTCCGGCGACACGGTCTATGCCTGGAGCGAGGTGCTGGCGACCGCCGATGTCGGCCGCGACGATGTCGGGCTCCTGCGCCTGCGCACGGTCGCCACCAAGAACCAACCCTGCGGTGCCTTCCCGGACCGCGCCGGCGACGGCTACGACCCGGCGGTGATCCTCGACCTCGACTACTGGGCGTTCGTGCCGAAGTAGGCGGCCGCGGCGCCTCGGTCGCCGCGCCGCAAGGCGGGACCGGCGGGGGCGCCTCAGCGGATCCCGCCGCCGACCACGCCCGCCTCGACCGCCAGCGAGAGGCGGTCCGTGACCGCCCACTCGACGCCCACGCCGGCGACCGGCCGCACCGCGATGTCCTGGCGCGTGAACGGCAGCGACCCCGGGGTCGGCCCGACGCGCAGCGTCTGGTGCAGGGCCAGGGCGCCGGTCTTGGCGTAGACCAGGACGTCCGGCGCGACGAGGGTGCCGACCTTCACCTCCAGCGACCCGGCGAAGTCGTTGGAATAGGCGAGCCGCCCGTAGCCCGGCGTGAGGTTGCCGCCGAGGCCGGCCAAGTAATCGAACCCGCCGCTGATGCCGTAGAGGATCGGGCCCTCCTGCCACATCCGGCCGCCCTCGAACCCGACGGTCGGTCCCGAATAGCTGCCGAAATGCCGGGACGTGCTGACCGCGTAGCCGGTCGAGAGGCGGGCGTAGGAGCCGGTCCAGCGGCCGTACGCGTCCTCGGGCATCTGCGGCCACGCGAAGGAGGGCAGCGGCGCGAAGCCGATGGACGGCCAGAACAGCGCCTGGGCGGCGGCGGGGCCTGCCGGGAGCCAGCAGGCCCCGAGCACGAGGCCGGCCGCGAGGCGGCGGAACGGACGGGAATCGGCGCGTCTGCTCATGCCGCCATCCTACCCGAAGGCGTCGGGTCGCGACAGGCTTGGCCGTGCCCTCCCGCGGAATCGTGCGCGTCCCGCCCGCCCGTCGCCGGCCGGGGCCGCGGCGGCGGGCGGGCGATCGCCGCGGGGCCGGGCGCTCAGATTTTTCCGTCGAGGCCCATCTGGTAGTACTTGTGGGTGATCTTGTCCTGGTTCTCGAGGAGCCAGTCGATCGAGGGCTCGTTGGTCATGGCCTTGCGGATGGCCTCGGTCATGCCCCTGCGCTGGATGTCGAACAGGGCCTTGTGGTCGACGTGCTGGGCCTCGATGACGCCGGGGCTGAGCCAGACCGAGCAGATGATGCCGAGGTCGTTGGCCTTGTGCTTGGGGATGTAGCCGGCGCGCACGGCATCCAGGACGCCGTTGGCGATGGCGAACTGGACGGTGCCCATCAGGATCGAGGTGTACTTGCTCTCGGTGACGCTGACCTTGGACACGCACAGGGTGACCGGGCGGACCATGATGTCGGTGTTGAGCAGGGCGAAGACGCGGCTGTGCCCGACGACCTGATCGCCGGTGAGCGTGGCCAGGGCGGTGCCGACCGGCCCGTCGAGCTCGCCGATGATGACCTCGGGCTCGGAGGCGGTGTTGGGCGGTCCGCCCGCCACCAGGGCCTCCCCGGCCCGCAGGATGATGCGCTCGTTCATGCTGTCCCTCGTCAAGGTCGGGCGATCCCGCTCTGCCCGACGGCGCGGCACCTAACACCGGCCCGCCGGGCCTGTCGACGCGGGCGCGGCTCCCGCCCGACGCCTCACGCGCCGTCGCGCGCCTCGCGGCGGAGCTGCGCCGCGTCGATGTGGTCGGGGTGCCGGAAGGCCCGGGTGCCCAGCACCCGAACCGGCCCCGCCAGCGCGTGGCCGAGTTCCGTCAGCGCGTCGTCGACCCGCGGCGGGATCGCGGGCGTCACGGTCCGGGTCACCAGCCCGTCGCGCTCCCGGTTCCGCAAGGTCAGTGTCGATCTCCGCTGGGAGATGGTGCCGATGCCCCGCCTCAGTTCGTCGAAGCGCTGCGCGCGCAGGAGCATGATGACGGGCAGGCTCCACGTGGCGCCGATACGCGACTGGACGCGCGAGACCTTCTCGCATTCGGGCCCGTGCCCGGCACCCGGCTCAGTCACATCCATGTAACCTCGGTATCAACCCTGTGCGTTCTTGCGCGGTCGACGCGCGGCCGTATCCTGATCCGGTCACAAAGAGGAACCGGGTTACGCTATGAAACTCCTCCATCTCGACGC
Source organism: Methylobacterium sp. PvP105 (assembly GCF_017876975.1). Taxonomy (NCBI): domain Bacteria; kingdom Pseudomonadati; phylum Pseudomonadota; class Alphaproteobacteria; order Hyphomicrobiales; family Methylobacteriaceae; genus Methylobacterium; species Methylobacterium sp. PvP105. The sequence continues at coordinate 6,023,081 of NZ_JAGIPA010000001.1, forward strand.
CAGCATCCTGGGCACCGGCTCGGTCTCGCGGGAGCTGTCCGCGCTGATCGTCCGGCGCCTCGCCGGGGATGCGCCGGACGCCGTGACCTACCGGGATCTCGTCGCCGAGAATCCGCCGCACCTGACGGTCGCGACCCTGCCGGGTGCCCACCCGGTCTCGGCCATGGCCGGCCCCCTCGACGCGGCCGGACAGGCCGTCCGGGACGCCAGCGACCGGATGCTGTCGGAGTTCGTCGCCGCCGACACGGTCGTCATCGGCGTGCCGATGTACAATTTCACGATCCCGTCGCAGCTCAAGGCCTGGATCGACCGCCTGCTCGTGCCGGGCACGACCTTCCGCTACGGCGCCGCCGGGCCGGAGGGGCTGATGGGCGGCAAGCGCGTGATCCTGGCCCTCGCCCGCGGCGGCTTCTACGGGCCGGGCACGGCCTCCGTCCCGGCGGAGCACGCCGAGCACTACCTGCGCACGGTGTTCGGCTTCATGGGCATCGTGCCCGAGCTGGTGCTGGCCGAGGGGCTGGCGGCCGGCGAGCACAACAAGGCGCAGGCCCTGGCCTCGGCGCGCGACGCGGTCGGGCAGCTCGCCGCCTGAGGCCGAGCGACCGGCCGCGGGGCGGCCGGCGGAGCGGCGGCCGACGCCGCCGCCCGCCCGATCAGTCGCGCACGACGACCTTGGTACCGACGCGAACCCGGTCGTAGAGGTCGACCACGTCCTTGTTGGTCATGCGGATGCAGCCGGAGGAGACCGCCGCGCCCATCGTCTCGGGCTCGTTCGACCCGTGGATGCGGTAGAGCGAGGAGCCGAGATAGAGGGCGCGGGCGCCCAGCGGGTTGTCCTGGCCGCCGGCCATGTAGCGCGGCAGGTCGGGGCGGCGGGCCAGCATCTGCTGCGGCGGGCGCCAGTCCGGCCATTCCTTCTTCATGGTGACGGTCTTGGTGCCGGACCACGAGAAGCCCTGCCGCCCGACGCCCACGCCGTAGCGGACCGCCGCGCCGCCGCCGAGCACGTAGTAGAGCCGGCGCTGGCGGGTCGAGACCACGATGGTGCCGGGCTTCTCCTTGCCGGTCCACGCCACCGTCTCGCGCGGGATCGCCTGGCTGCGGAAGATGTTGAGGAAGTCCGCGATCGGACCCCTGTCCAGCGGGTTGGCGGCCGCCGCCGGGGCGCTCCCGAGCAGCAGGCCCGCGAGCCCGAGTAGCGCGATCCGTCTCGACATCGTCTTCCGTCCTCCGTTCGTGGCGGCGCGGGTTCTCGCGGACCTTTGCGGACCTTGGCAGACCTTGGCAGACATGGCCCGGGCCCGCGCGAGAACCCTGCGCGCATCGGGCGAGCCGGCCCGGACTTCACGGCAAGGTTGAGGCCGGGTCGCCGGCATGGACACTTCCGGGCGTAGATGTGTGCTGCGCGCAACACTGGGCGGGTGGCGCGACGCCGTGGGTGATTGCGCGCGGCGACAGCCATGCTTATCTCAGATCCGTGATCCGATCCGCCGCCCTTCTGGCCCGCCGCGTCGCGGACCTGCCGGACCGCCTCGCCAGGGGCCTCGCCGCGCTGGCGCTGCTCGTCCTCGCGACGGCCGCGCTGGCGGCTGTGCCCGCGCGGGCCGAGACCGCACGGGCGGAGGGCCCGGCCTGCGCCGTCGCGAGCCCGCGCCTGACGGTCCTGTCCGGCGCGCCGGACGCGCAGCCCGAGGCCAAGCGGTCGGTCTTCGGCCGCACCGATCTCTGCGCCGCCGACAGCGAGATCCCTACCGAACTGGGGCTGCCGCGCCCGCCGGTCGACGCGCCGCGCCCGCGTCACACTGTCTCCGCATCGTTCGATTACAGGTCCGACAGCGTGCCGGCCTCCGCGCCGGACGGTTCGCCGCACCGGCCTCCACGCCGGGCCTGACGCGCGCCCCGGTCTCGCGGCCGGCATGAAGGCGCGCCCGTCCTGATCTTCGTCTGACCGGCCCCGTGACCGGTCCCGGGATCTGACTCGACGATGCGCGGGCCCATGCTCCGCGCCAGCCTCAGCAGACGCATGCTTTCAGGAGCGTCGGTAATCGTGACCCGCACTTTGTCCGCCAGAATCCCGTCGTCGTTCCGCGCCTCGGCCCGCGCGACCGCCCTCCTGCCCGCGGCCCTGCTCCTGCTGGGCGTCGCCGCCTGCAACCCGAAGCAGGTCGCCGCGCCGACCCCGCCGGTGCCGGAGGTCGGGTTCGTCAAGGTGGAGCCCCAGGCGATCCCCTACCTGCGCGATCTGCCGGGCCGCGTCGCGCCGATGCGCATCGCCGAGGTCCGCTCCCGGGTCTCCGGGCTCGTGGTCAAGCGGCTCTTCGAGCAGGGCAGCCAGGTCAAGGAGGGCGACATCCTCTACAAGATCGACCCGGCGCCCTACGAGGTCGAGCTCGCCAGCGCCGAGGCGGCCCTCGCCCGCCAGGAGGCCGCCCTGGTGCTCGCCCGCCAGCAGGCGGACCGGCTCGAGCAGCTGCTCTCCCGCGCCACCGCGAGCCAGGCGCAGTACGACGCCGCCTTCGCGGCCAAGAAGCAGGCGGAGGCCGAGGTGGCCGGCGCCAAGGCGACCCGCGACCGGGCGCAGCTCAACCTCGGCTGGACCGACGTGCGCGCGCCGATCACCGGCCGCATCGGCCGGGCGCTGCTCACCGAGGGTACCCTGATCGAGCCGGGCTCCACCGGCGCGCTCGCCACGATCCAGCAGCTCGACCCGATCTACGTCGACATCACCCAGTCGGTGGGCGAACTGAACCGCCTGCGCCGGGACCTCGCCAGCGGCGAGCTGGCGCGGCTCGAGGACAACACCGCCAACGTCCACCTGATCATGGACGACGGCTCGCTCTACCCGCTGGCCGGTCGGCTGCTGTTCTCGGACGTCACCGCCGATCCGAGCACCGGCCAGGTGACCCTGCGGGTCCAGTTCCCGAACCCGCACGACGAGCTGTTCCCCGGCATGTACGTGCGGGCGCGGATCAAGCAGGGCATCGATTCCGACGCGATCGCGGTGCCGCAGCAGGCGATCCAGCGCACCGACGACGGCCGCGCCGAGGTCTGGATCGTGCGCGCCGACGAGACCGTGATGCGCCAGCCCGTCGAGGTCGGGCCCGTGGTCGGGCAGAACTGGCTGATCCGGTCCGGGCTGAAGGCCGGCGAGCGCGTCATCATCGACGGCTTCCAGAAGATCACCGTCGGCGCCAAGGTGAAGCCCCTCGACCAGACCCCGGTCCACGGCGAGACCGGACCGAAGCACGACACCGACGAGGCCCCCGACGTGCCGGGCGACAAGGCGGAGGTCGCCCCGCGGGCCGCCGCCGTCCAGCAGCGCCGCTGAGTCCGGGAGAGCCCGATCATGGCACGCTTCTTCATCGACCGCCCGGTCTTCGCCTGGGTGGTGGCGCTGTTCATCTGCCTGGGCGGCGCCCTCGCGATCCCGAACCTGCCGGTGGCGCAGTATCCGGTGATCGCGCCCCCCTCCATCGCCCTGTCCACGGCCTATCCGGGGGCCTCGGTGGAGAGCCTCTACATCGGCACGACCCGGCTCATCGAGGATGAGCTCAACGGCGCCGCCAACATCATGAGCTTCGAGTCGACCACCGACTCGTTCGGCTCGGTCAACATCACCGCCACCTTCCAGCCGGGCACCGACCCGTCGCTCGCCTCGGTCGAGGTGCAGAACCGGCTGAAGCGCGTCGAGGCGCGCCTGCCCGCGGAAGTGCGCCAGCAGGGCATCCTGGTGGAGGAGGCCTCGGCCGCGACCCTCAACATCATCACCCTCGTCTCCACCGACGGGTCGATGGACGAGGTCGGCCTCGGCGACTTCCTGATCCGCAACGTCATCAACGAGATCCGGCGCATCCCCGGGGTCGGGCGCGCGACGCTCTACTCCACCGAGCGGTCGCTGCGCGTCTGGGTCGATCCCGACAAGCTGCGCGGCCTCTCGCTCAGCGCCTCGGACGTCACCGACGCGATCCGCAACCAGAACGTCCAGGTCGCCTCCGGGTCGGTCGGCGCGCAGCCGAGCCCGACCCGGCAGGCGCTCACCGTGCCGATCATCGTGAAGGGCCAGCTCGGCACGATCGAGGAGTTCGGCGCCATCGTGCTGCGGGCCAATCCCGACGGCTCGAACGTGCGCCTGCGCGACGTCGCCCGGATCGAGCTCGGCGGTGACGCCTACCAGTTCTCGACCCGCCTCAACGGCGGCCCCGCCGCCGGCATCTCGGTGACGCTCGCCCCCGACGGCAACGCGCTCGAGACCGCCAAGGCGATCCGCGCCAAGATGGTGGAGCTGTCCCAGTTCTTCCCGCCGGACCTGAAGTGGGACATCCCCTACGACATCACCCCGGCGGTGGAGGCCTCCATCGAGAAGGTGCTGCACACGCTCGTCGAGGCGGTGGTGCTGGTCTTCCTCGTGATGTTCCTGTTCCTGCAGAACATCCGCTACACCCTGATCCCCACCATCGTGGTGCCGATCGCCCTCATGGGCACCGTCACGGTGATGTGGATCTCGGGCTTCTCGGTGAACGTGCTCACCATGTTCGGCATGGTGCTGGCCATCGGCATCCTGGTCGACGACGCCATCGTGGTGGTCGAGAACGTCGAGCGGATCATGAACGAGGAGGGGCTGCCCCCCAAGGAGGCCACCAAGAAGGCCATGGGGCAGATCACCGGCGCGATCATCGGCATCACCCTGGTGCTGGTGGCGGTGTTCATCCCGATGGCGTTCTTCCCCGGCTCGGTGGGCATCATCTACCGGCAGTTCTCGATCGCGATGGTGACCTCCATCGCCTTCTCGGCGCTGCTCGCCCTGTCGCTGACGCCGGCGCTCTGCGCGACCTTCCTGAAGCCGATCGAGAAAGGCCACGGCCACGCCAAGGGCGGCGTGTTCGGGATGTTCAACCGGTTCGTCGACCGGGAGACCGCCCGCTACGGCCGCGGCACCGCGGCGTTCATCCGGAAGTCCGGTCGGGTGATGCTGGTCTACGTCGCGCTCGTGGCGGGGACCGCTTACGCCTTCGTCAACCTGCCGGAGGGCTTCCTGCCGGTGGAGGACCAGGGCTTCTTCACGGTCGACGTCCAGACGCCCCCGGGCGCCTCCTACAACCGCACCCAGGAGGCGGTGCGCAAGGTCGAGGAGCACCTGCTGGCGCAGCCCGGCGTCGCCACCGTGACGATGCTGAACGGCTTCTCGTTCTCCGGCCAGGCCCCGAGCACCAGCCAGGCCTTCGTGACCCTGAAGCCCTGGTCCGAGCGCGACGCCAAGAACTCGGCCGCCGCCCTCGTGGCCGGCACCAACGCGGCGCTCGCCAGCTACCGCGACGCCACGGTGGACGCCCAGGAGCCGCCGCCGGTCGACAACCTCGGCAACGCGGCGGGCTTCTCGTTCCGCCTGCAGGACCGGGCGAACCGCGGCTACGCGGCCCTGCTCTCGGCCCAGGAGCAGCTCCTGAAGCTCGCGCAGCAGAGCCCGATCCTCCAGAAGGTGAAGATCGAGGGCCTGCCGCCGACCCCGCAGGCGGAGCTGGTCATCGACCGCGAGAAGGCGGCGGCGCTCGGCGTGAAGTTCGAGGACATCAACAACACGATCCAGCTCAACCTCGGCTCGGTCTACCCGAACGACTTCCCCAACCGCGGCAAGATGCAGCGCGTCTACGTCCAGGCCGAGCAGCTCCAGCGCATGAACGCGGCGGACATCCTCAACTACGCGGTGAAGAACGCCACCAACACGATGGTGCCGATGTCGTCCTTCGCGGAGCTGAAATGGAGCATGGGGCCGAGCCAGATCGTCGGCTTCAACGGCTACCAGTCGGTGCGCTTCACCGGCGAGCCGAACCCCGGCTACACGTCGGGCGACGCGATCGCCGAGATGGAGCGGCTGATGCTGCAGCTGCCCAAGGGCTTCGGCTACGCCTGGACGGGCCAGTCCTACCAGGAGAAGCAGGCGGGCAGCCAGGCGAGCCTGCTGCTCGCCCTGTCGGTGCTGATCGTGTTCCTGTGCCTCGCCGCGCTCTACGAGAGCTGGGCGATCCCGGTCTCGGTGATGCTGGTGATCCCGCTCGGCGTCATCGGCGCGGTGGCGGCCGTGTACCTGCGCGGCATGCCCAACGACGTGTACTTCAAGATCGGGCTGATCACGATCATCGGCCTCTCGGCCAAGAACGCGATCCTGATCGTGGAGTTCGCCCGCGACCTCTGGAAGCCCGGCACCTCCGTGGTGCGGGCGGCGATCGAGGCCGCGACGCTCCGGTTCCGGCCGATCGTGATGACCTCGCTCGCCTTCATCTTCGGCGTGGTGCCGCTGGCCATCGCCACCGGCGCCGCCTCGAAGAGCCAGCAGGCGATCGGCACCGGCGTGATGGGCGGCATGATCACCGCGACCGTGCTGGCGGTGTTCTTCGTGCCGGTGTTCTTCGTCGTCGTCATGCGCCTGTTCCGGCGCAAGGCGGTGGCGGAGGGCGAGCGGGCCGAGGCGGAGACGCGGCACGAGCCGGCGCGCGTGGCGGCCGAGTAGGCCGGCCTCGGCCGCGCGCTCTGGCGTCCGGTCGACGTCTTCGTTGGGTGCCGGCCGCTCCGTCATCACGGGCGGAGCGAAGTGACCCAGGGTCGCACGACGCCGCGAGGCGTGGCGCCGCCCTGGCTCGCCTCGCTGCGCTCGCAAAGACGGGGCGCGTCACAGCCATCGATCGGACATGGCGATGAAGCGGGGAAAACGCGCTTTGCAAGGCGACTCATGTCGCGCAGCCGCGACAGGCTCGGCCTTCGTCTTGTATACAGCTGGTCCGAAGCTTGCTGTCGCCGCGGTGGACACCGCCGGGGCTGCCGGCCGGTGGCGCATTCACGGTCTCGGAGATCCGCTTGTCCCGTTCAGCCCTGAAGATTCTCGCCCGCGGCGTGTCCGCGGTCGCGGTCGCGACGTTCGCGTTCGCCGCGCTGCCCGCGCAGGCCGCCAACGTCTTCCGCTTCGCCTTCCAGGGTGACCTGAAATCCCTCGATCCCTACTCCCTCAAGGAGAGCTTCACGGAAGGGATGCAGGAGGCGGCCTACGAGCCCCTCGTCACCCTCGACAAGAACCTGAAATTCGCGCCCGCCCTCGCGGAATCCTGGGAGACGCCCGAGCCGACCCGCTGGCGCTTCCACCTGCGCAAGAACGTCAAGTTCCACGACGGCTCGCCGTTCACCGCCGACGACGTGATCTTCTCCGCCCAGCGCGTCCGCGCGCCGGGCTCGAACTTCACGACCAACGTGCCCGCCGACGCCGAGTTCGTGAAGGTCGACGACTACACCGTCGACATGGTGCTGAAGAAGCCGAACCCCATCGCCATCGCCCAGTTCCCGACCTGGGTGATCATGTCGAAGGCGTGGTCCGAGAAGAACGGCGTCGTCCAGCCGACGCCGCCCAGCGCCACCAGCCCGAGCTACGCGACGCTCCACGAGAACGGCACCGGCCCGTTCGTGATCGCCGAGCACCAGCCCGGCGTGAAGACCGTCTTCAAGAAGTTCGACGGCTACTGGGGCAAGGTCGAGTCGAACCTCGACGAGGCGGTGCTGACCACCATCGCCAACCCGGCGACCCGCGTCGCGGCGCTGCTCTCCGGCGAGGTCGACTGGATCGACCCCGTGCCGCTGCAGGACCAGCAGCGGGTCAATGCCAGCGGCACCGCCACCGTGATGGCCGGGCCTGAGTTGCGCACGATCTTCCTCGGCATGGATCAGGACCGGGACGAGCTGAAGGACTCGAGCGTCAAGGGCAAGAACCCGTTCAAGGACATCAAGGTCCGCGAGGCCTTCTACCTCGCCATCGACGAGGACACGATCGCCAAGCGCGTGATGCGCGGGCAGGCGGTGCCCTCCGCGCTGATGATCGCCCCGGCCCTCTACGACCGCGGCGCCGAGTTCAAGCGCCCGGCCACCGACCTGAAGAAGGCCAAGGAGCTGATGGCCCAAGCGGGCTACCCGGACGGGTTCTCGCTCACCATGGACTGCCCGAACGACCGCTACGTCAACGACGAGGCGATCTGCCAGGCGGTGGTCTCGATGCTGGCCCGCATCAACGTCAAGGTGAACCTCAACGCCCAGCCGAAGGCCAAGTACTTCGCCAAGGTTCTGGCGCCGAACTACGACACCTCGTTCTACCTGCTCGGCTGGACCCCGTCCTCGCTCGACAGCCACAACATCCTCTACGAGATCGTCGGCTGCCGGAAGCCCGGCGACAAGTCGGGCCGCGGCGGCTGGAACCTCGCGGGCTACTGCGATCCGAAGATCGACGAGATCGCCGACAAGGTCGAGGGCGAGACCGACAAGACCAAGCGCGACGCCCTGATCAAGGAGGGCTTCGACGTCCTCAACGCCGATTGGGGCTACATCCCGCTGCACCAGCAGGCGCTCGCCTGGGGCGTCTCCAAGAAGGTCCACCTGACCCAGCGCGCCGACAACCTGCTCCTGCTCTACTGGGTGTCGAAGGACCCGCAGTAGGAGCGCGGCGTGCTCGCCTTCCTGCTGCGCCGGGTGATCCAGGCGGCCGCGGTCCTCGCGGTCGTCGGGCTCATCGCCTTCGCGATGTTCCGGTTCGCGGGCGATCCCGTGAACCAGATCGTCGGCCCCGACACCACCGTGGCCGAGCGGGCCCAGATCCGGACGGATCTGGGCCTCGACGACCCGGTCCTGGTCCAGTTCGTCCGCTATGCCGGCAACGTGGTGCGGGGCCAGTTCGGCATCTCGTACCAGTTCCGGCAGCCGGTCTCGCAGCTCTTGGCCGAGCGCATGCCGGCGACGCTGGAGCTCGCCTTCTGCGCCACGGTCTTCGCCCTGGTGGTGGGGATCCTGATGGGCGTGTACTGCGCGCTCTTCCGCGAGTCCTGGCTCGCCGGGCTGTTCCAGGCGGTCTCGCTGATCGGGATCAGCCTGCCGACCTTCCTGATCGGCATCCTCCTGATCTACCTGTTCTCGGTGACGCTCGGCTGGCTGCCCTCCTACGGGCGGGGCGACACGGTCCGGCTCGGCTGGTGGACCACCGGCTTCCTCACCGCCTCCGGGCTCAAGGCGCTGATCCTGCCCTCGGTGACGCTCGGCCTGTTCCAGATGACGCTGATCATGCGGCTCGTGCGCGCCGAGATGCTGGAGGTCCTGCGCACCGACTACATCCGCTTCGCCCGGGCGCGGGGGCTCACCACCCGGGCCGTCCACCTGCGGCACGCCCTGAAGAACACCCTGGTGCCGGTGATCACCATCGCGGGCCTCCAGCTCGGCTCGGTGATCGCCTTCTCGATCATCACCGAGACGGTGTTCCAGTGGCCCGGCATGGGCCTGCTCTTCGTCCAGGCCGTGCAGAACGTCGATATCCCGATCATGTCCGCGTACCTGCTGCTCGTCGCGCTGATCTTCGTGACCATCAATCTCGTGGTCGACATCCTCTACACGGTGGTGGACCCGCGCCTGCGGCTGCCCGCCGGGCGGGCGGCGTGAGGAGCGACCGATGAGCGGACGTGACATCGACGCGGGCGACGCCCCGCCGGTCCCACTGCCGGAGGCGAAGCCCTCCCGCCTCGCGCGCTGGCGCGATTCCGACCTGCTGGCGAACTTTCTGCGCTCGAAAACCGCTGTGGCGGCGCTGGTCGCCACCGTGCTGATGGTCGGGCTCGCCTTCGCGTCGCCGTGGATCGCGCCGCAGAACCCCTACGACCCGGCCCAGCTCGACCTGATCAACTCCAACCTGCCGCCGATCTGGCAGGCGGACGGGCAGGCGCCGTACTATCTCGGCACCGACGACCAGGGCCGGGACGTGCTCTCGGCGGTGCTGTACGGCCTGCGCCTGTCGCTGATCGTCGGCGTGCTCGGGGTGGTGACCTCCGGGATCCTCGGCATCGCGCTCGGCCTGATCGCCGGCTACGCGGGCGGCTTCCTCGACACGCTGATCATGCGGGTTGCCGACGTGCAGCTCACCTTCCCGGCGATCCTGATCGCCCTGGTGGTCGACGGCGTCGCCAAGGCGAGCTTCGGCAGCGCGCTGGATGTCGGGCCCTTGATCGGGCTGATCGTGGTCTCGATCGGCCTGTCCTTCTGGGTGCAATACGCCCGGACTGTGCGCTCCTCCGTGATGGTCGAGAAGGGCAAGGACTACGTCCAGGCGGCCCGGCTGATCGGCCTGTCGCCCCCGGTGATCATGATCCGCCACGTCCTGCCGAACGTCACCGGCCCGGTCTTCGTGATCGCGACGATCAACCTCGCGCTGGCAATCATCACCGAGGCGACCCTGTCGTTCCTCGGCACCGGCCTGCCCGAGACCATGCCGTCGCTCGGCACCCTGATCCGCACCGGCAACCGGTTCCTGTTCTCCGGCGAGTGGTGGATCGTCGCCTTCCCGGGTCTGGCGCTGGCCGGCCTCGTCATCGCCATCAACCTCCTGGGGGATTGGCTGCGCGACGCGCTCAATCCGAAGCTGCAATGAGCGACACCGTCCTCTCCGTGCGCGACCTGACGGTCGCCTTCGACACCCGCCGCGGGCCGCTCACCGCCATCGACCGGGTCTCGTTCGACATCGGCCGCGGCGAGATTCTGGGCGTCGTCGGCGAGTCCGGGGCCGGCAAGTCGGTGACCGGCTCGGCGGTGATCGGGCTGATCGACCGCCCCGGCCGGATCGCCGGCGGCGAGGTCCGCCTGCGCGGCGAGCGCATCGACAACCTCTCCCCGGAGGCGATGCGGCGCGTGCGGGGCCGGCGCATCGGCATGATCTTCCAGGATCCGCTGACCTCGCTCGACCCGCTGTTCCGGGTGGGCGACCAGATCGTCGAGACCCTGCGCACCCACACCGACCTGTCGGCCAAGGCCGCCCGCACCCGCGCCATCGACCTGCTGGCCGAGGTCGGCATCCCGGCGCCGGAGCGGCGGATCGACGGCTACCCGCACGAATTCTCCGGCGGCATGCGCCAGCGGGTGGTGATCGCGCTCGCCCTCGCCGCCGAGCCGGAGCTGATCATCGCCGACGAGCCGACCACGGCTCTGGACGTCTCGGTCCAGGCCCAGATCATCACCCTGCTCAAGCGCCTCTGCCGCGAGCACGGCACCGCGGTGATGCTGGTGACCCACGACATGGGCGTGATCGCCGAGGCCGCCGACCGGGTGGCGGTGATGTATGCCGGGCGGGTGGCCGAGATCGGCCCGGTCGCCTCGGTGATCGCCAGGCCGCACCACCCCTACGCGGTCGGCCTGATGGGAGCGATCCCGACCCTGTCGCAGGAGGCCGACCGGCTGAGCCAGATCCCCGGCTCGATGCCGCGGCTCACCGCCATCCCGAAGGGCTGCGCCTTCAACCCGCGCTGCCCGAAGGTCTTTGCCCGCTGCCGCGTCGAGCGGCCGGAGCCGATCCCGGTCGACGCGAGCCGGGTCGCCTGTCACCTGTACGATGCAGCGGAGCGTGCGGCGTGAGCGCCTACGTCGAAGTCACCGACCTGCGCCGCCGGTTCGACGTCTCGAAGCCCTGGCTCAACCGGGTGATCGAGCGCGAGCCCCGGAAGTTCCTCACGGCGGTCGACCGGGTCGGCTTCGCCATCGAGAAGGGCGAGACCTTCGCGATCGTCGGCGAATCCGGCTCCGGCAAGTCCACGGTGGCCCGCATGGTGGTCGGCCTGCTGCCGCCCTCCGCCGGCGAGGTGACGATCACCGGCGTCTCGATGACCGACCCGCGCCAGGCCGCCGCCCGCAGGCGCCTGCGGGCGCGCATCCAGATGATCTTCCAGGACCCCTACGCGTCCATGAACCCGCGCTGGCGGGTGGGGAAGATCATCGCCGAGCCGATCCGGGCCTTCAACCTGATCCACGGCGAGGGGGCGATCCGCGCCCGGGTCAGCGAGCTGCTCGGGCTGGTCGGGCTCCACCCGGACGACGCGCGAAAATACCCGCACGAATTCTCCGGCGGCCAGCGCCAGCGGGTGGCGATCGCCCGGGCGCTCGCGAGCCAGGCGGAGTTCCTGGTGGGCGACGAGCCGACCTCCGCGCTCGACGTCTCGGTGCAGGCGCAGATCCTCAACCTGATGCGCGACCTGCAGGACCGGCTGGGGCTGACCTACCTGTTCATCTCCCACAACCTCGCCGTGGTCCGCCACATGGCGACCCGGGTGGGGGTGATGTATCTCGGCCGCCTCGTGGAGGTCGCCTCCGCCAAGGACCTGTTCGCGACGCCGCGCCATCCCTACACGCGGATGCTCCTCGACGCGGTGCCCGACCTCGCCCATGTCGGCCGCGCCCGGGTGCCGGTCTCGGGCGAGATCCCGAACCCGATCGACCCGCCCTCCGGGTGCACCTTCCACCCGCGCTGCCCGCTGGCCAACGACCGCTGCCGGACCGAGGTGCCGGCGCTCCTCGACGGCGTCGCCTGCCACGCCGTGCAGGAGGGGCGCGCCTGAGGGACCGGCACTGAGCGGCCGCCCGCGGCCTGCCGTTGCGCTCGGCCCGGGCAGGCGCTATGGCCCGTCCCGATGGGGATGGAGTTCCCCGAAACCGCCCGTCAGGGCTGATGACTCCTACCGCGAAACCGGCGGTGGGAGTGCGTCTTGCAAGCACCCGCCGCGACGGCGGGTTTCTCATGCCCGCCCGACGAACTGGAGCGCGCATGTCCTTCACCACCTGCATCCTGGTCATGATCGGCGGGGCCCTCGGCACGCTGGCCCGCTACGTCGTCTCGGTGCTGTCGCTGCCCATCAGCCGCGACCTGCCCTGGGGCACGATCCTCATCAACGTGACCGGCTCGTTCATCATCGGCCTGTTCGGCACGCTGACCCTGGCGCAGGGGCGATTCCCGGTCTCCGAGAACGTGCGCCTGTTCGTGATGATCGGGCTCTGCGGCGGCTACACGACCTTCTCGTCGTTCAGCCTCCAGACCCTCGACCTCATGCGGAACGGCGCGGTGGTCCGCGCCATGGTGAACGTATGCGCCTCGGTGGTGCTCTGCGTCCTCGCGGTCGCGCTGGGCCACGTCGTGGCGGCCCACTGGAACGGCGGCGCCGTGCAGATCGCCCAGGTGAGCATCGAGGAGGACGGCTGACCGGACGGCCACCCGCAACGGCGGGCATGGGCCGCCGCGGGGCTCACGGGCCCCGGCGCGGCCCGGCCCTCACGCGTCGCGCCACTGCGCGAAGGTCGCGGCCTGGCCCACCGTCGCGCCGTCGCGGTCGAGCTGCCAGACCACCGCCTGGTCGATCCAGAAGCGCCGTCCGTCCTTGGCGATCCGCAGGCCGCGATAGCCGCGGCTGAAGCCGTCCCGGGTGACCGCGTCGAGGAGCCGCTGCCGCTCGGCCCGCTCGGGAGCCTCGGCCGAGAGCCGCGAGGGCAGGCCGACGAGTTCGTCCCACGCGTAGCCGAAGCAGGCCTGCGCGGTCCGGTTGGCGTAGACGAAGCGCGGATCCGCGCCGCCGTCATGGGCGAGCACCGCGAAGGGGGCCTCCGCGTAGAGCCAGTCCGCGTCGGCTCCCGCCGGCACCAGGGACTCGCCGAGTCGCCGCGCGTAGCTGCCGGTGAGCAGGGCGAAGAAGTCCGGGTCGTGCGAGAGGTCCGTCATGATCCGCTACAGGACTGGGTCCGCGTCGATGCGCATGCGCAGGATCGCGTAGGGCGGCTGCTGCAGGTCCCGGCCGCGGTTGAATTCCGGCCGCCGGTTGACCTGGGCCGCCGAGATATAGAGCCAACGGTCCGGGGTGATCCAGAAGGTGTCGGCCCAGACCAGCCGGTCGTCGGCGGCCAGCACCTCCACGGTGCCGTCCGGCAGGCGCCGGCCGACCGCGTTGTGCTCCTGCAGGCTGAGATAGACCCGGTCCTCGGAATCGGTGGTCAGTCCCCCGGTCATGCCCTTCTCGCCGAGATCCCGGACCGCGGCGGCCACGGCCGCGTCCGGGACGTCCGGGTCGCGCAGGGCCGCGGTCTCGACCGCGTAGAGCCGCCGGCTCATCAGCGGCGCGTAGTAGAGGCGGCCGCCGTCCGGGCTGATCGCGATGCCGTTGGCGCCGCCCTTCGGGCTCTTCTCGGGCGCGTCGCCCTTCCGCTCCATCACGGGGCGGCGCTCCACGAACTTGACCAGGCCCTCCTCGGATCGCGTGCTGGCATGGTCCGCGAGGCGCCGCACCACCCGCCCGCTGTCGAGGTCGACCGCCAGGATCGCGCCCGCGCCGGCCTGGCCCTGGTCGGTGACGTAGGCCAGCGCGCGGCCGTCGCGCACGTCGACCCGCAGGTCGTTCAGGGAGGAATCCGGAACCACGCCCGCGTCGAGGGGGATCGTCCGGCGGATGCTGTTCCGGCCGATATCGATCGCCAGGATCTTCGCGCCGCCCGGCACCGGCCGGCCCTTGCCCTCCGGCAGACCGGCATCGAGCACCCAGAGGGTGTCGTGGCGGTCGAAGACGCCGTTGGGGACGTGGAACAGCGACGCCTGCGGCGCCCCCGGATCCGGGCGGTTGGTCGCCGCGTCCGGGTAGGGCTTCACCGACCCGTCGGGCAGCACCTCGCCGAGGGTGATCGGCTCGGCGCCGGTGAAGCGCGGCATCATCACGAAGATCCGGCCGCCCCGGGCGATGGCGAGCCCCGTGGGGGTCGAGGGCGCGTCCGCCGCGACGGCGAGCTCCAGCGTCCCCACCGGCCGGCTCGTCGGGGGCGACGGCGCCGCGGCGCGCGCCGCGGGGGCGGCGAGGGCCGCGAGACCCGTTCCGAGCAGGCGGCGGCGATCGAGGCGCATGGGGATCCTGTCGCGGAGCTTGTCGGGGCGAGGGCCTTGGCGCGCCGCTCAACCCGTGGGGGTGCCGGCCCAACGCGCGGGCCCGGTGCCCGATCCCCCGACGCCGCATCTGGACGGAAGCCCGGCGCAGACCCGCGCGCCCGGCGATCGGGAGCCGCCTGCGGGCGGTCCACAGGTGCCGGGGCGCGACGCTGGCCCCGGCCCGCGGCGGCACGCTAAGCACGGTCGGGCCGGGCGTTCGATTCGGCGCCGCGCGGGCCGCGGCCCGGGCAGGCGATGTGGAGAGGTGGGACACGCATGGATCCCGGAGGATCCGAACCGGCGCCGGAGACCGCGCCCCGGCCCGCCGCCGGGCCGCTGCGGGTCCTCGCCCTGGCCGTGCAGAAGGGTGGGACGGGCAAGACCACCCTGGCGGCCTCCCTGGCCGTCGCCGCCGCGGAGGCGGGCGAGCAGGTGACGGCGCTCGATCTCGACCCGCAGGGCTCGCTGGCCGGATGGGGAGCCCTGCGCAAGAATGACGGCAGGAGCGGGAGCGACGCCGTCGCGGTCGACCGGGTCCAGCCCTGGGAGATGGGCCAGCTCTCGGAGATCCTCGGCATCCTCGCCGAGCAGGGCACGACGCTCGCCGTCCTCGACACCGCCGGCAGCGCCTCCGGCCTCGCGCCCGCGCTGAAGGACGCCGATTTCGTCCTGATGCCGGTGCGCCCCTCGCGGCTCGACATCGTGGCCGCCCGGCCGACGCTCCAGGCGCTCGTCGGCCTCGGCCTGCGGGAGCGGCTGGCCCTGGTGCTGAACCAGTGCCCGCCGCCGCCCTCGCCGCGCACCAGCGCCTACGCGGCGCAGCTCCGCGCCCTGGGCGTCCTGGCCGAGCCCGGGATCATCCACCGGGTCGACCACCAGGACGCCCTGGCGACCGGGCTCGGCGTCACGGAATTCGCCCCCGGCAGCCAGGCCGCCGAGGAGGTCCGGGCGCTCTGGGCCTGGATCGACGGGAAGATGCGGGCGGCGCCCGCCCGCTGAGATCGGCCCTCCGCCGGGCTCAGCCCTGGCCCAGGGCCGCGAGGATCCGCGCCCAGGAGCGCGTGCCCTTGTGGAAGCTCGTCAGGTCGTACTTCTCGTTGGGCGAGTGGATCCGGTCGTCGTCGAGCCCGAAGCCGATCAGCAGGGTGTCGCGCCCCAGGATCCGCTTGAAGTCGCCGACGATCGGGATCGAGCCGCCCGCGCCGACGGTGACCGCGGGCACCCCCCACTCGTCCTGCAGCGCCGCCTTGGCGGCCCCGAGCTGCGGCATGTCGAAGGGCAGGCTGATCGCCCGCGAGCCCTTGTAGGTGATGACCTCGACCTGGCAGTCCGCCGGCACCCGCGCGCGCACGAAGGCCTCGAAGCTCTCGGCGAGCCGCTTCGGGTCCTGGTCGTCCACGAGGCGGAACGAGACCTTGGCGGAGGCGGTGGAGGCGATCACCGTCTTGGTGCCCTCGCCGGTATAGCCGCCGACGATGCCGTTGGCGTCGCAGGAGGGGCGCGACTGCACCAGCTCGATCGGCATCCGGCCGCGCTCGCCCGCGGGCTCCTTGAGGCCGATCGGCCCGAGCAGCGTCTCCGGCGTCAGGCCGAGGCCGCGCCACTGCTCCAGGACCTCGGGCGGGCGCTCGTGCACGCCCTCGTAGAAGCCCGGGATGGTCACGCGCCCGTCCGCGTCGTGCAGGTCGGCGATGATCTTGGCCAGCACGTGGATCGGGTTGCGGGCGGCGCCGCCGAAGAAGCCCGAATGCAGGTCGCGGTCGGCGCAGGTGACCTTCACCTCGAAATAGGCGAGCCCGCGCAGCGACGAGGTGATGGCCGGGGTCTTCCGGTCCCACATGCCGGTGTCGCAGACGAGGACCACGTCGCAGCCGAGTCTCTCGCGGTTGGCCGCGACCCACTCGGGAAGTCCCTGCGAGCCGCTCTCCTCGGCGCCCTCGATCAATATCGTGACGCCGCAGGGCAGCTCGCCGGTCATGGCGATGGTGGCCCGGCAGGCCTCCACGAAGGTCATCACCTGACCCTTGTCGTCGGAGGCGCCGCGCCCGACGATCGTCTTGCCGCCCCGGCCGTCCTCGGCGATGCGCGGCTCGAAGGGCGGCGTCGTCCAGAGATCGAGCGGGTCGACGGGCTGCACGTCGTAATGGCCGTAGAACAGGACGTGGGGCGCCCCGGGCTTCGGCTTGTGCGCCAGCACGACCGGATGGAGCGAGGTCTCCTCCACGGAGGTCTCGAAGCCGAGCGCGGTCAGGTCCTGGGCGAGCCAGGCGGCGGCCTCGCGGCACGGGCCGGCATAGGCGGGATCGGTGGAGATCGACGGGATCCGCAGGAAGGCGAACAGCCGCTCCAGGGCGTTCTCCAGGTCCGTGTCGATGTCGTTGAGGATCGCGTCGAGCGCGGCCATCGGGGGGCTCCGGGGTACGGCGTGGACTCTGCGAGAACTCTGCGGGAATTCCGCGCGCACGAGGGTTAGCCGAGGCGGGGCCGCGGCGGCAACGTCGGACGGTGCGGCGGACGGACTTCTGGCCGCCGGCGCGCCGCCATCGCTCACGGGTTGAGAGCGCGCGCGCCGGAACAGGCGCAGATTGGAATGGTTATCGACCGAAAGCTCAGGCCGACGCCCGCCCGTCTCTCTCGGCTGCCGCTTCGGCCGATCCGTTCCCGCCCGGCTCCGGCCGGCCCAGCCCGTGGACGACATCATGCGACTCGAGACCCAGCCGCCGGTGTCGGCGGACACGCCGATCGGCATCACGCTGACGATCAACGGGCAGCGGCGCGAACTCCGGGTCGCGCCGTGGACCACCCTCCTCGACCTGCTGCGCGAGCGGCTCGACCTCACCGGCACCAAGAAGGGCTGCGACCACGGCCAGTGCGGCGCCTGCACGGTGCTGGTGAACGGCACCCGGGTGAATTCCTGCCTGACGCTGGCGGTGATGAAGGACGGCGCCGAGATCACGACGGTCGAGGGTCTCGCCGCCCTCGGCGACCGGGCGGGCAGCAACGCCCTTCACCCGATCCAGGAGGCGTTCATCGAGCACGACGCCTTCCAGTGCGGCTACTGCACCCCGGGCCAGCTCTGCTCGTCGGTCGGCCTGATGAACGAGGGCCACGCCCGCACAAGGGACGAGATCCGCGAGGCGATGAGCGGCAACATCTGCCGCTGCGGCGCCTACACCAACATCGTCGACGCCATCGAGGACGTCATGCAGGGAGGCGCCCGATGAACCGCTTCGACTACGTCCGCGCCGGCACGGTGGCGGAGGCGGTGCAGGCCTTCGGGGCCGGCGCGCGCTTCATCGCCGGCGGCACCAACCTGATCGACCTGATGAAGTACGAGGTCGAGAAGCCGGGCCGGCTGATCGACATCACCCAGCTGCCCCTCGACCGGATCGAGGCGCACGGGGACGGTCTCCGGATCGGGGCGCTCGTGACCAACGCCAAGGTGGCGTACGACGATCAGGTCGCGGCCCGCTACCCGCTCCTGCGCAACGCCATCCTGGCCGGCGCCTCGGCGCAGCTGCGCAACGCCGCCTCCACGGGCGGCAACCTGCTTCAGCGGACCCGCTGCTACTATTTCTACGACGTGGCCACGCCCTGCAACAAGCGCGCGCCGGGCTCCGGCTGCCCGGCGATCGGCGGGATGAACCGCATCCACGCGATCTTCGGGACGAGCGAGCACTGCATCGCCACCCACCCCTCCGACATGTGCATCGCGCTGGCCGCCCTGGAGGCCACCGTGCGGGTGAGCGGGCCGCAGGGCGACCGGGCGATCCCGTTCTCCGAGTTCCACCGCCTGCCGGGGGCCTCTCCTGAGACGGACACGAACCTCGCCCCCGGCGAGATCATCGTGTCGGTCGACCTGCCGGAGAGCCGCTTCCCGCAGCACTACACCTACCTGAAGCTGCGCGACCGGCTGTCCTACGCCTTCGCGCTGGTCTCGGTGGCGGCGGCCCTGGAGCTCGACGGCGACCGGGTGAAGACCGCCCGGCTGGCGCTCGGCGGCGTCGCCCACAAGCCCTGGCGCAACCGCGAGGCCGAGGCCCTGCTGGAGGGCAAGCCCGCGACCCGCGAGAGCTTCCAGGCCGCGGCCGACCTGATCGTCGCGGAGGCCAAGCCCCAGTCGGAGAACGGCTTCAAGATCGATCTCGCCCGGCGGGCCATTGTGCGCGGCCTCGAGCAGGCCGCCGCCGGCACGCCCCAGTCGCTCAGCGACAAGCGCATCCAGTAGGTCCCGCCATGACCCACACCTCCAGCCCCCAGACCTTCAGCTCCACCGGCCGCGACACCTTCGTCGGCAGCCCGCGCAGCCGCATCGACGGGCCCGCCAAGGTCACCGGCCTCGCCAAGTACGCGGGCGAGTTCGCCGCGCCCGACCTCGCCTACGGCTTCGTGGTGTCGAGTTCGATCGCCAAGGGCCGGATCACCGGCATCGACTCCGCCGAGGCCGAGGCGGTGCCGGGCGTCCTCACGGTGCTCACCCACGAGAACCGGCCGCGCACCGCGTGGCGGGACAAGAACTTCCAGGACCAGGTGGCGCCCCCCGGCTCGCCGTTCCGCGCCCTCTACGACGACCTGATCGTGTTCAGCGGTCAGCCGGTCGCCCTGGTGGTGGCGGAGGATTTCGAGACGGCGCGCTACGCCGCGTCCCTCGTCCGCGTGAGCTACGCGATGGAGGAGCCCGGGACCGACCTGGAGGCCCTGCGCGGCACCGCCTACGACCCGCCCTACAAGCGCACGGGCATCAAGCCGCCGCCGGAGCCCTGGGGCGACGCCGACACGGCGTTCGGCAGCGCGCCGGTCCGCGTGCAGGGCGCCTACAGCCTCGCCGACGAGCACCACAACCCGATGGAGCCGCACGCCTCCACCGTGGTGGTCGAGCAGGACGGCACCTACACGGTCTACGACAAGATCCAGGGCGTCTCGAACAGCCACCAGTACCTCACCAACGTCTTCGGCCTGAAGCCCGATCAGGTGCGGGTGCTCAACCCCTATCTCGGCGGCGGCTTCGGCTCGGGCCTGCGCCCGCAGTACCAGCTGTTCCTGGCGATGCTGGCCGCCCAGGAGCTGAAGCGCTCCGTGCGCGTGACCCTCACCCGCGACCAGTTGTGGAGCTTCACCTACCGGTCCGAGGCGCTGCAGACGATCGCGCTCGGTGCCGAGCCGGACGGGACGCTGACGGCCCTCCGCCACGACGCGGTCCAGGGCACCTCGCAGTACGAGGATTACCAGGAGGTCGTCGTCAACTGGTCGGGCGTCCTCTACCGGTGCGACAACGTCGCCCTCGGCTACCGGCTGGTGAAGCTCGACACGCCGACGCCCGGCGACATGCGCGCGCCCGGCGCGGTGACCGGCGTCTTCGCGATCGAGACCGCGATGGACGAGCTCGCCTACGCGACCGGGCTCGACCCGATCGACCTGCGGCTGAAGAACTACGCCGAGTCCGACGCCACCGCCGAGGGCAAGCCGTTCGGCTCGAAGGAGCTGAAGAGCTGCTTCCGGCAGGGCGCCGAGCGGTTTGGCTGGGCGAGGCGCAGCCCCGAGCCCCGCTCCATGCGCGACGGCCGGGAACTCGTCGGCTGGGGCGTGGCCACCGGCATCTGGGAATCGATGATGATGCAGTCGAGCGCCATCGCGACCCTGACGCCGGACGGCCGCCTGACCGTCGGCAACTCCACCGGCGACATCGGCACCGGCACCTACACGATCCTGACGCAGATCGCGGCCGACACGCTCGGCCTGCCGATGGACGCGGTGACGACCAAGCTCGGCGACACCCGCCTGCCGGAGGCCCCGGTCGCCGGCGGCTCGTGGACCGCCGCCTCCTCGGGCACCGCCGTGATGAAGGCCTGCCGCAACGTCGGCGCCCAGGTGTTCAAGCTCGCCCGCGCCATGGAGAACTCGCCGCTCGCCAACGTCGACTTCGACCGGGCCGTGTTCGCGGACGGCCGCATCGCGGTCGCGGGCGACCCGGGCCGCAGCGTCGCGCTGGTGGATGTCCTGCAGGCGGCCGGCGTCGACAAGGTCGAGGCCGTCGAGGAGGCCGGGCCCGACAAGGACTTCAATCAGAAATACGAAGCCTACACCCACTCGGCGATCTTCGCCGAGGTGAAGGTCGACGAGGAGCTGGGCCAGGTCCGGGTCACCCGCATCGTCTCGGCGATCGCGGCCGGCAAGGTGCTGAACCCGAAGACGGCGCGCAGCCAGATCCTCGGCGGCGTGGTGATGGGGATCGGCTCGGCGCTCGAGGAGGAGTCGATGCTCGACCACCGCATCGGCCGGTTCATGAACCACAATCTCGGCGAGTACCACGTGCCCGTCCACGCCGACATCTACGACATCGACGTGATCTTCGTGGAGGAGGAGGACAAGGCGAACCCGCTGGGCGTGAAGGGGCTCGGCGAGATCGGCATCGTCGGCACCGCGGCGGCGATCGCCAACGCGGTCTTCCACGCCACCGGCAGGCGGGTGCGCGACCTGCCGATCACCGTCGACAAGCTCCTGTGAGCGGCGAATGTTTCACAGGAAACATTGACGGTTCGGCAAGGAGTCGGACGCGGGCGCTCCGCCGCGCTGAATCGCTCCGCGCGCGAGGACGGTGATGCGCCCGCGCGCTGCCCTGAGAACCGACACGGGATCGCGGTGAGCCCCCTGCTGGAATCCTGGCGCTTCTGGGCGCTCGCCGCCGCCGGCTTCGCGGCGCTGACCGCGATCCTCGCCAAGGTCGGGGTCGCGGGCGTGCCGTCGGACGTCGCGACCTTCGTGCGCACCGCGGTCATCCTGGTCTTCGCGGGCGCGATCGTGGTCGTCTCCGGGCAGGCGGGCGGCCTCGCGCAGGTCACCGGCCGGAGCCTCGCCTTCCTCATCCTGTCGGGGCTCGCCACCGGGGCGTCGTGGCTCTGCTACTTCCGCGCCCTGTCGCTGGGCGACGCCGCCCGCGTCGCGCCGCTCGACAAGCTCAGCGTCGTGCTGGTGGCGATCCTCGGCGCCACCCTGCTCGGCGAGACCCTCAGCCTCGCCGCCTGGGCCGGGGTCGCGCTGATCGCGGCGGGCGCGGCCCTCGTCGCCTCCGGACTGTGAGATCATGCGCGCTGGCGCACCGATCCCTTAACGCGATGCGCGCATCATGCGGTTGCCTCGCGAAAGGGGACCGTCATGGAATGGGTTTATCGCGGCTTCGAGACCTCGCTTCTCGGTCTCGCCCTCTGTCTCGGGCTCGGCGCCTGCCTGACACTCGGCACCGGGCTCGGCACCGGACATGCACCGGCCGGAACGCTCTCCGTCACCCTGCCGATGCTCACGGTGACCGCCCCCGCGCCCTGAGGCGCGGGACCGGTCCGCGGCGGTGTCAGGCGGCGCCCTGCACGGCGCGGAACATGAAGCTCCGCGCCTCGGCGTCCATCTCCGCCTTGAAGGCGTGGCGGCCCTTCAGCGCCTCGGCGGCCTGGGCGGCCGGCCGCGCGTTGAGCGCGTCGAGGTGGCGCTTGACGTTGGGCAGGTCCCCGAAGGCGCCCTCGCCGAGGATGAAGGGCACCATCCGGGCCCAGCCCCAGACCGCCATGTCGACGATCGTGTAGGTGTCGCCCAGCACGTAGGTGCGGTCGGCGAGGCGCTGGTCGAGGATGCCCCAGTGCCGGCGCGCCTCGAAGGTGTAGCGCTCGGTGGCGTAGGCACCCCCGTCCTGCGCGAAGTGGCGGAAATGCACGCACTGGCCGGAGAACGGCCCGATGCCGGTCGCCACGAACATCAGCCAGGACAGCATCTCGCCGCGGACGGGCTCGCCCTCCGGCAGGAACCGGCCGGTCTTGCCCGCCAGGTACATCAGGATCGCGTTCGAATCGAACACGGTCACGTCGCCGTCGACGATCGCCGGCACCTTCCCGTTCGGATTGACGGCCGTGTAGGCCGGATCGAACTGCTCGCCCTTGCGGGTATCGACCGGCACCGGCTCGTAGGGCAGCCCCATCTCCTCGAGGCAGAGGGCGACCTTCATGGGGTTGGGGCTGAGATTGTAGAAGAATCGAATCACCGCGCTCTCCCTGAACGACGCGGGCAGGATGTCCGGGCCCCGCGCCGGCACAAGGCGCGGGCGCGCAGGGCGGCTATTCCACGACGATCTTGTAGCCGCGTCCCGGCACCAGCGCGGCGCCCCGCTCCAGCCCGTTGAGGACGAGGAACCGGTCGAGCGCCCGGTCGGGCACCGCCATGCGGCGGGCGAGGTCCTCGGCGCTGGTCGAGGCGGCCTGGACCACCTGCAGCCGCAGGGGGCGCAGGACCGCCTCGTCGGGCGCGACCGCGACCAGGGTCGCGGTCCAGCGGCGGAAGGCCGGGTCGGGGTCGGTGGCGCCCTTGGCGGCCATGATCATCCGGTAGGTCGAGTCCCCGATCCGGATGGCCGCGAGGCGGAAGGTCCACTCCTTCCCCCGCGACAGCGCGAAGGCCGCCGGGTGGCCGGCGACGTCCCGGGTCTCGAAGCCGGCCGGGTCGAAGGCGTCGTTCCAGCTCGCCTTAAGCACCGCCTCGAGGGGCTGGCCGTCCTTCGCCTCGATCTGATCGAACAGCAGGCGCCGGCCGCCGTCCTGGGTGGTCCCGAGCACCGCCGAGCGGGTGTTCTCCAGGGTGAAGCCCTCCGGCACCTCGAAGGCGATGCCGAGGCCGGGATGGATGAAGCGGTGCCCGCGCACCGCGCCGTCGCGCGGGTTGTCGCCGTAGGCGAGCCCGTCCACCGCCGCGAGGTAGGCGGCGCGGTCGTCGGTGCCGATGCCCGGCGCGCCGATGCGGCGGGCCGCCCGGGTGACCTGATTGATGCGCTCGGCCGTGCCCGGGTGGGTCGCCAGCATGTCGGGCGCGCCGGCGCTGCCGGACTTCAGCCCCGTCGAGCGGTTGAGCGCGGCGAGGAAGCGCCCGGCCGCGAACGGATCGTAGCCGGCCTTGGCGAGGGTGCGCACGCCGGTGGCGTCGGCCTCCAGCTCCTGCTCGCGGGAGAACCGGGCGAGCGCGAAGCGCGACTGGCTCTGCAGCTGCGCGCCGGTATCGGGGTCGTTCAGCACGTCGGCCACGACGCGGCTGACGAGCGCCGAGCGCAGCTCGAGCTCGCTGCGGGCGGTGGCGTGGTTGAGGGTCACGTGGGCCATCTCGTGGGCCAGCACG
The DNA here is from genome assembly GCF_017876975.1 of Methylobacterium sp. PvP105. Taxonomy (NCBI): domain Bacteria; kingdom Pseudomonadati; phylum Pseudomonadota; class Alphaproteobacteria; order Hyphomicrobiales; family Methylobacteriaceae; genus Methylobacterium; species Methylobacterium sp. PvP105. The sequence goes on from NZ_JAGIPA010000001.1 coordinate 6,046,959, forward strand.
GCCGCCACCTCGGAGGTGTCGCTCGCCAGGGCCACGAGGCCGCGGGTGACGTAGAGCCGCCCGTTCGGCAGCGCGAAGGCGTTGACCACCGGCGAGTCGAGGAGCGTCACCGTGTAGGCCTGGTCGGGCCGGTCGCTCGCCTTCACGAGGCGGTCGGTCACCTCGGTCAGCATCCGCGTGACGTTGGGGGCCCGGGCCTCGCCCCCGAAGGAGGCCACGAGCTTGAGGTGGTCGGCATCCGCGGCGCGCTCGCGGCCGGTGGTGCGCGGCGCCTCCGCGGGCACCCGCACCACGGCCGGCCGCACGGTCGCCTCGGTCTGGTCGGCGACGCAGGCGCCGAGCAGCAGGGCGAGGCCGCCCAGCGCCGCCGCGCCGAGGGCGCGCCGGCCCGCCGCGCGGGTCCGCCCCGCGATGATGTGCCCCGTGATCCCGCCCATCGCGATCAGCGCCGCAATCCCCGTTCCCCGTCCGAATCGGCCTCCGGCCGGTCCGTCTCCCCGAGCGTCTCGAGCCCGTCGAGGGCGACCTCCAGGGTCGGGCCGCGCCGGACCTCCAGGAGGCCGCGCACCCGCACGCGCCGGCCTTCGAGCGAGGCCGCACTCAAACCACGGGCGCGCATCATTCGCCAAGTGCGTTTCGATACCGTCACCGTGAGGCCGTCCGTGCCGCGGGCCGCGAAATCGAGATAGGTGCGCGCGCCGCGCTCGCCGACGTGGCGGATCCGGCCCTCCGCGACGACGAAGCGCCCGGCCCGCGCCCGGAGCGCCGGACCGTCCCGCGCCGCCGGGAGCGCGACGCTCCAGAGACCGAGCCCGCGCGCCCGGGCGGCCGCCTCCACGAGGCGCAGGCCGGGCCGGCAGAGCGAATCGGCCTCGTTCGCGTCCGCGTAGGCGAGCCCGGCCGCGATGAGGCCGCCCGCCAGGTCCGCGTCGTCCTCCGCGGCCAGGAGATCGGCCCGCACGCGATCCCACCGGTCGGGCTGCCCGCGGGGAACCACCGTGACGCGGGCGCCCCGCCGGGGCTCGAGCCAGGCCAGCGCCGCGGCTTCGGCCTCCGGCGCGTCCGGCCAGCGCAGCGAGTCCAACACCGCGCGGAGGCCCGAGACCAGGCGGATCTCGCCCCGGGGCCCGATCCCGGCCACGACCTCGTCGCGCGCCGGCCCGGTCGCGCAGTCGGACGGGCCGGCCCCCGGCGCGGCGCGTGCCGGACGAATCGGCACCGCGGCGAGCGACGCCGCCATCAGGGCCGCCAGCGAGGCTGCCCGCATGACCGCCGCGCTCCCGCGCATCGATTCCCCCGAGATCGCAGGCCCCGACACCGCGCCTCTCCACCGGGCGCGGTTGGCCTCGGCCGGCGAGAATGCTATGGAGCGCGCGGTCGTCTCCGTAGCTCAGCTGGACAGAGCACAGGTTTCCTAGAAGCTTCAATTGGGCGTCGCGCCGGGAAACCGCGCGGCGGATCCGCTCAAAGTCGGGGAAAGCTTCCGGCATCGACGCGCCGCCGTCCGATGCTCTGCCGATCCCGAGCCAAGCCCGCGCGGCGCCCCGGCGTTCTGCGGGAAGGTGTAGAGACTAGACGGGCGGCACCTAACGGTCGGATGCAATCCGGCCCACGGTGAAGGGATAGTCCAGGCCACGAACGCGGACCTTCGGGACGCGGCGGCGAAAGCCGAAGTGGTATGAAACCTGGGGTCGCAGGTTCGAGCCCTGCCGGGGACACCAAGTTGTCTCATCTCGCAGATCTCGCGGTTGCAGAGCCGTGAGCAAATCGTCCACCACGTCGGGCGCCTGCCGGTGACAAGTACCGAGGGCCGCGCTAAGCTTTGCCGCCAGGATTCATGGCGGGGGGTGGACGAGCACTTCATGGCGGGCCAGAAGACCGATCAGCGCGACGTCTATGTCGGGCAACGCATCGCCGAGCAGCGCCGGAAGGCATCGCTCACACAGCGCCGCGTCGCGCAGAGCTTCGGTATGTCTGCAGCTCAGCTCCAGAAATACGAGAAGGGTACCAACCGGATCAGCGCCGTCCATCTCGATATCTTCTCGCGGATGACCGGCGTGCCGATGGATTACTTCTTCAAAGGAATGCCCCGGAACGATGACTTCATCGCCCCGGGCTTCAGCGAGCGCGAGCAGTCCACCCTGTCGGAAGCCGGGTTGAAGGGGTTGGCGGAAGTCGTGGGCCGCCACATCACCGAGAACTTCTCCGAGGAGGCGCGCCGCGACGTGGCCGACGCGATCCGGGCGCTCGAGAGCAAGCTCGGCGGCTGAGCCGGCGGCGATCCCCGCGGGCCGGTTCGATCGTTCTTCCGGTCGCTTCGTCCGTTATAGCGGATCCGTTCGTTCCTCCATCTTGACCGCCTCCCGGTCGGGTGCGAGAACCCCGGCCCCATGAAGGGTCAAACGCCGCGATCGCGACGGCGTACCTCTGCAGCCGAGGCCGTCCGATGCCGCGTTCCAACTACCTGTTCACCAGCGAGTCCGTGTCCGAGGGACACCCCGACAAGGTCTGCGACAGGATCTCGGACACCGTGGTCGACGCCTACCTCGCGGCGATGCCGGAGGCGCGGCTCGGCGTCGAGACGCTCGCCACGACCAACCGCATCGTCATCGCCGGCGAGGTGCGCGGACCCGATTCGGTGACCTTCAAGGACCTCGAGGCCCTGACCCGCGAGGCCGTGAAGGACATCGGCTACGAGCAGTCGGGCTTCCACTGGAAGAACAACGACGTCGCGATCCACCTGCACGCCCAGTCGGCCGACATCGCCCAGGGCGTGGACGCGGCCGGCAACAAGGACGAGGGCGCGGGCGACCAGGGCATCATGTTCGGCTACGCCGCCGACGAGACGCCCGAGCTGATGCCGGCGCCGATCTTCTACGCCCACAAGATCCTCAAGGACCTCGCCGACGCCCGCAAGGCGAGGCAGGGCGACGCCGCCAAGCTCGGCCCCGACGCCAAGAGCCAGGTCACGGTCCGCTACGAGAACGGCCGCCCGGTCGAGGTCACCCAGATCGTGCTGTCGACCCAGCACCTCGACGAGTCCCTCGACTCCGCGGACGTGCGCGCCATCGTCGAGCCCTACATCCTGAAGGCGCTGCCGCAGGGCTGGGTCAACGAGGGCACGGTCTGGCACGTGAACCCGACCGGCAAGTTCGTGATCGGCGGCCCGGACGGCGATGCCGGCCTCACCGGCCGCAAGATCATCGTCGACACCTACGGCGGCGCGGCCCCGCACGGCGGCGGCGCGTTCTCCGGCAAGGACCCGACGAAGGTCGACCGCTCGGCGGCCTACGCGGCGCGCTACCTCGCCAAGAACGTGGTGGCCGCGGGCCTCGCCAGCCGCGCCACGATCCAGCTCGCCTACGCGATCGGCGTCTCGAAGCCACTCTCGATCTACGTGGACCTGCACGGCACCGGCACGGTCGACGAGGCCAAGCTCGAGGCCGTGCTGATGGACGCCATGGACCTGTCGCCCCGCGGCATCCGTACGGCGCTCAGCCTGAACAAGCCGATCTACGCGCGCACCTCGGCCTACGGCCATTTCGGCCGCGCCCCCGAGGCCGACGGCGGCTTCTCGTGGGAGCGCACCGACCTCGCCGGCAAGCTGAAGTCGGCGCTGGCCTGAGGGCGGCCTCCGCGCGGCCCCGGGCCGACGCGCTGGCCGGAGATCGGCGGCGCGCCGGGGCGACGTGAACGCGGGGCGGGCGGTGCGCTGAGCGCCGCCCGGTTCCGTTCCGGAAACCAGCGGCGCCCGCGATCCGGCATCCGGCGCTGGGCGCCGCGGCGCGTCCGACGCGATGGCGCCCGCGCGCGGGTGCCGCGCGTGCGCATCAGGTCGCGGCACGTCGGGCGCGGTGTCCCGGTTGGCGTCCCGCCGACGCTCCGCGTGGCCCGCCGGGACGCGGGCCGCGTCGCATCTCCGAGGTAGACTGAGCCGGTGGACACCGACACCCCTGGACGCCCCGAGCACCCGGCCGAGGAGCCGGAGCGCGCCTTCTTCGGGCGGCGCAAGGGCAAGCGCCTGCGCGGGCAGCAGGAGCGCCGGCTCGCCGAATTGCTGCCGGCCCTGCGGGTCGACCTGCCGCCGGGCGAGGCGATCCTCGATCCGCGCGCGCTGTTCCCGGCCATGCCGGCGCCGCCCGAGGCGCTCTGGCTGGAGATCGGCTTCGGCGGCGGCGAGCACCTCGCCGCCCAGGCGGCCGCGCGGCCGGATATCGGCATCATCGGTGCCGAGCCCTTCGTCAACGGCGTGGTCAAGCTGCTGGCGGCCGTCGAGGCGCAGGGGCTGCGCAACGTCCGCATCCGCGACGAGGACGTGACCGCCCTGCTGGCGCGCCTGCCGGATGCCTGCCTCGACCGGGTCTACCTGCTCTATCCCGATCCCTGGCCCAAGCGGCGGCAGCGCAAGCGCCGGTTCGTCTCCGACGCCTCCCTCGCCGAGATCGGCCGGGTCCTGAAGGACGGGGGCCTGTTCCGCTTCGCCAGCGACATCGACGACTATGCCGGCTGGACGCTGGTCCGGGCCGCGCGGTGCCCGGTCCTCGCCTGGACGGCGCGGGACGCGCGGGACTGGACGCGGCCTTTCCCGGGCTGGCCCGGCACGCGCTACGAGGCCAAGGCGCTGGAAGCGGGCCGCCGGCCGACCTACCTGGAATTCGTCCGCCGCCCCCGGTGACGGCCCGCGCGGGCGGGTCGCGCGGGTGCCCGGTCGCCGCAGGCGGAGCGGAACGCCTTGCCACGGTCACGCTCGGGCGCCATCCTCAGGGCTCGCCGCGGTCCCGGATCGTGGCGGGAGGGGGCCATCTCCGGCGGGAGCGTGCCACGGCACGTTCGAGGATTCTTCCGAGTGAATGAGAGGGTGGGGCAGGACCCGGCGGCGGAGGACCCGTTTCGCGCCGGCTTCGACGAGGCCGCGATCGGCCTCGCCGTGCTGTCGGCGGACGGGGCGGGGATCGTCGCCGCCAACCGCGCCCTGCACGATCTCGTCGGCTGGCCGCCGGGCACGCTGTCCGGGCGGGCGGCCGCCGAACTCCTGAACGAGGGGCCCGACGGCCTCCGGGACGGTCTCCAGGTCTGGCGCCGGGCGGACGGGGCACCCCTCGACGTGCGGGTCCGGCGCGCGGGCCGGACCCTGGTGGTCGAGGCGGTCGACGTGGACGCGGCGGCCCATTCCGAGGCGAACCGCGAGGCCCTGGCGGCCGCCGGGCTCGGGGAATGGCGCTGGGACCGCGCGACCGGCCTCCTCACCCTGTCGCGCCGCGCCGCCCGCATCCTCGGGCGGCCGCCGGGCCGGTCCGTCTCGTGGGAGGAATTGAAGACGGGCCTGTCGCAGGCGGAACTCGCGCGCCTGCGCGCGCTGATCGCCGAGGCGGACGGGACCGACGAGCCCTATCAGTTCGACACGGCCACCACGGTGGCCGGACGGACCGTGATCCTGCGGGTCCGGGGGCAGGCCGTGCCGGGCCCCGACGGCACGCCGGCCGGTATGGTCGGCATCCTCCAGGACATCACCACGCGGGTCGAGGCCCGGGACGAGATCCTGTCCCGCGACCAGCGCCTGCGGGTCGCCACCACGGTCGCCCGGCTCGGCATCTTCGAGTGGCACATGCTCGAGGACCAGGCGATCTGGGAGAACGAGCACATGTACGAGATCTTCGGGCACGCGCCCGAGGACGGCACGATCGGCAAGAACGAGTTCCTCAACGACATCCTCCACCCCGACGACCGCCCCGCCGTCCGCCGGGCGATCTCCCAGGCGCTGCGGGAGGACGGGGATCTGCACATCAGCGGCCGGATCCGCCGCAAGTCCGACGGCGTGTGGCGCACGATCGACATGGCCGGCCGGTTCGAGCGCGACGCCCCCGGCCGCCTGCCCCGCCGCCTGATCGGCGTCGTCGCGGACGTGACCGACCGCCGGGTCGCGGAGGAGCGCCAGAGCCTGCTGATCCGCGAGCTCCACCACCGGGTGAAGAACACGCTGGCCACGGTCCAGGCCATCGTGGGCTCCACCGCGCGGACGGCGTCGAGCATCGAGAGCTTCTACGAGGCGTTCGTCGGGCGCATCAAATCCCTGGCGCACACGCACTCGGTCCTCACCGAGGACACGTGGCAGACGGCGTCGCTGGCCAACCTCCTGCGCAACGAGCTGAAGCCCTACGCGGAGGTGGCGCCGGACGGCGGCGCCGAGGGCCGCATCAGCCTCGACGGGCCGGCGATCGACCTGCCGTCCGAGATCGCGGTGCCGATCGGCATGGCGATCCACGAACTCACCACCAACGCGGCGAAGTACGGGGCCCTGTCGAACCGCACCGGCCGGGTGGCGGTGGAATGGTCCCTGGAGCCCGGGGGGCCGGCCGGGATCCTGCGGTTCTCATGGCGCGAGACCGGCGGCCCTCCGGTCGCGCCGCCGAGCCGCCAGGGCTTCGGCTCGCGCCTGCTGCAGCGCGTCCTGATCACCCAGGTCCAGGCCGAGGTGACCACCGACTACGCCCCCGGGGGCTTCTCCCTGACCATGCGGGCCCCGATCCCGCCGCGCAACGACAGCCTCAACCCGCTGGTGTGAGGCCGCGGCCGCCCTCAGGGCGGGTTCAGGCCGCGCCGCGGGCCCCGGACTCGCCGCCGCCGTCCACGAAGGCCTTCAGCTCGTCGAGGGACGCGAAGGTGAAGCGGCCCTGCGGCGTCTCCGCCTCGATCGAGCCGTCCTCGAACATCACGTAGGTGTTGCCGCCCGAGGCGTAGCGCCCCACCACGGTGCGCGGGGCGGCCTGCGGGGCCGGCTCGGGCTCGGGGGGCGTGTCGAGGCTCGGGCGCAGGGCCGGCGGCTCCTCCGCGGCGGCCTTCCCGGGCTCCTCCAGCGGGGGCGGAGGCGGCTCGGGGGCGGCGAACAGGTCGTCCTCGGGCGCGATCGCGCGCTCGGTCGGCGCGTCCGGCTCGGGCCGGCGATCCGCCTCCGGAACGCGGACGGGCGGGGCCACGGGCGCCGGCTCGGCCGGGGCCGGCTTCGGGGACTCGACCGCGCCGAGTTCCGGGAAGGGGGCGCGGGCCTCGTCCGGGCGGAGTTCCAGGCTCGGCTCGATCCGGGGCCGCTCGGGATCGAAGGACGGCTCGACCACCGAGGGCACGATGAAGGCGGGCGCCGCCGGCAGGACCGGCGGCAGCCGGGTCCGGGCCTCGTCGACGGGGGCCGGGGCCGGCGCCGCGGCGGGGGCCGGCCGCTCGCCGGCCGCCGGGGCGCGCCCGAACGCCCGCTCCACCCGCCGGAAACCGAGCGCCACGACGCCGAGGCCGAGCAGCACCGCGCCCGACGAGGCCGCGACCGAGCCCGCGATCACCATCGCGAGTCCGCTCTCCAGACGCACGTACGGGAAGCCCTGGATCACGGCGGCGCAGCCCCCGATGATCATGGCGGCGGCGAGCGCGAACAGCGCAGCGATCATGTTACTCTCTGACACGGGCCGGCTGACGGCCGGCGCTCAAGGCGTGCCGCACAGTAAGGCCTAGCCGTCATATTGCAAAACTCGGGGCCGAGATGTCCGGGAAACCGGAATAGTCCGGATCTGCGCCGGCTATGCCCGGGACGGCCGACCCGCGGATCCGCGCCCGGATCAGCGGGTCGGCGGAACTTCCCGCGCCGCCGTGGCGGAACGGCGTTGCCGTCCCGCGGCCACCGACTTACCTAGCGGGCTCTCGACTCGGGAGCCCCCGCCGGGGACGAGGCCGCCCCCTGCTAAGCGGAGATAGACGCGATGACCTTCACCCTGCCGGAACTGCCCTACGCCTACGACGCGCTGGGGCCGTACATGTCGAAGGAGACCCTCGAGTTCCACCACGACAAGCACCACAAGGCCTATGTCGACACGGGCAACAAGCTGCTTGAGGGCACGGATCTCCAGGGCAAGAGCGTCGAGGAGATCGTCAAGGCCGCCTACAACACGAATCAGCCGCTCTTCAACAACGCCGGCCAGCACTACAACCACATCCACTTCTGGCAGTGGATGAAGCCGAACGGCGGCGGCGCGATCCCCGGCGCCCTCGCCAAGAAGATCGACGAGGATCTCGGCGGCGCCGAGAAGTTCAAGGCGGACTTCATCCAGGCGGGCGTCGGCCAGTTCGGCTCGGGCTGGGCGTGGCTCGCCGTCAAGGACGGCAAGCTCGCGATCATGAAGACCCCGAACGGCGAGAACCCGCTGGTCCACGGCGCTCAGCCGATCCTCGGCGTCGACGTGTGGGAGCACTCCTACTACATCGACTACCGCAACCGCCGGCCCGACTACCTGAAGGCGTTCATCGAGAACCTCGTGAACTGGGAGCACGTGGAGAAGATGTACGCCGAGGCGACCCGCTGAGGCGTATCGCCGGTGCCGCGGTCCCTGTGTCCGCGGCACCCTTGAGGTGGCGCACGAAACCGGCTCTTGATGCGCCCGACGCCGGATGACCCGGTGCGGAAGGGTCCGGCCATTTCCTTTCGATCGACACGCGCGACGCTTCGACCGTGCTCCCGCCCGCCCCCGCTGAGGGGCGAGGGGGTGGGCGAGCGCCCCGCCCGATGATCCGCTCCATCCTGTCCGTCGGCGGCTGGACCCTGGTCTCGCGCGTCACCGGCTTCGCCCGCGACGTGGTGATGGCCGCCGTCATGGGCGCCGGGCCCCTGGCCGACGCCTTCGTGGTCGCCTTCCGGCTCCCGAACCATTTCCGCGCGATCTTCGGCGAGGGCGCGTTCAACACCGCCTTCGTGCCGGCCTATGCCGGGCTCGCGGAGGCCGGCGAGCCCGGGGCGGCGCACCGCTTCGCCGACCGGGTCTTCACCCTGATGCTGATCGTGCAGCTCGTGCTGCTCAACCTCGCCCTGCCGGCCATGCCCTGGGTGGTCCACGCCCTGGCGCCGGGCTTCGCGGAGGATGGCGAGCGCTTCCAGCTCGCCGTGGCGCTGACCCGCATCACCTTCCCGTACCTGCTGTTCATGACGCTGGTGACGCTGCTGTCGGGCATCCTGAACGCCCACCGGCACTTCGCCGTGGCGGCGGGCGCTCCGGTCCTGCTCAACCTCGCCATGCTGGCGGCCTTGAGCGTGAGTTTCCTGTTCCCGAACGCGGCCTACGCCGCCGCCTGGGGCGTCGCGGTCTCGGGCGTGCTCCAGTTCGGCCTGCTGTGGTGGGGCTGCCGCCGGGTCCGCGTGATGCCGGACCTCGCGGTGCCGCGCCTCGATCCCGCGCTCAAGCGCTTCTTCGTCGTGCTCGGGCCGGCGGTGGTCGGCTCGGCCGGCTTCCAGATCGCGGCCTTCGCCGACACGATCATCGCGAGCTGGCTGCCGACCGGGGCGGTCTCGGCGCTCTACTACGCCGACCGGCTCTACCAGCTGCCCTTCGGGGTCATCGCCATCGCGGCCGGCACGGTGCTGCTGCCGGAGATGAGCCGCCGGATCGCGGCCGGCGACGTGGCGGGCGCCCACGCGGCGCAGAACCGGGCCGCGGGCTTCTCCCTGGCCCTCTCGGCGCCGTTCGCCGTCGCGTTCCTGACCATCCCGGGCCTGATCATGGCGGCGCTGTTCCAGCGCGGCGCCTTCAGCGCCGAGGACACGGCGCGGGCGGCCTCGGTGCTGGCGGCCTACGGCTTCGCCCTGCCGGCGGTCGTGCTGGTGCGCAGCGCCGTGGCGAGCTTCTACGCCCGCCAGGACACCAAGACGCCGCTCTGGGCCTCGCTGACCGCGATCGGCGTCAACGTCGCCCTGAAGCTGTGGCTCACCGGCCCCTACGGCGTGACCGGCCTCGCGCTCGCCACCGCGGTCGCCCAGTGGGTGAACCTGCTGCTGTTGCTCGTCCTGGCCAAGCGCCGGGACTGGACGGCGCCGGGGCGCGCGCTCGGCCTCACCGTCGCCGGGGTGGCGCTGGCCTGCCTCGGGCTGGCGGCGGTCGCCGTCTACGGCCAGGGGCTCGTCCAGGCGCTGGTGCCGGCCCTCCCGCACGGGCGCGACCTCGTCGTCCTGGCGGTGCTGGGGCTCGCCGGTGCCCTAGTCTACGGCGGCCTGCTGGCGGGCCTGCTGCACCTGTTCGGCCTGCGCCTGCGCCGGGCCTGAATGACCCGGCCGGACTCGCCGCCGCGCGGGTCCGGCCCCAGATCGGGCGAGAGCACCCAGTGAGGAACGCCATGACCGACGCAGCAAAACCCCTCGCGGGCGTGAAGGCCGCGGTGTTCGACGCCTACGGCACGCTGTTCGACGTGAATGCCGCGGTCCAGCGCTACGCCGAGGCGGTGGGGCCGGACGCCGCCCACCTCTCCGAGGTCTGGCGCAACAAGCAGCTCGAGTACAGCTGGACTCTGTCGCTGATGGGCCAGTACGCCGCCTTCTGGGACCTCACCGTGCGGGCCCTCGACTATGCCCTGGCGATCCACCCGAACGTCGATCCCGGCCTGCGCGAGCGGCTCCTCGACGCCTACCGCGACCTCGAGGCCTACCCGGAGGTCCCGGGCGTGCTGGCGGCCCTGCGCAAGCGCGGCATCCGCACCGCCGTCCTCACCAACGGCAACGCCGCCATGGTCGACCGGGCGGTCGCCTCGGCCGGGCTCGCCGACCACCTCGACGCGGTCCTCTCGGTGGACGACGCGCAGGTGTTCAAGACCCATCCCGACGCCTACCGGATCGCCCTGACCCGGCTGGCGGTGGGGCAGGGCGACGTGCTGTTCTGCTCGTCGAACCGCTGGGACGTGGCGGGGGCAGGGGCCTTCGGCTTCCGGACCGCCTGGGTCAACCGCAAGGGGCTGCCCGACGAGTATGCCGACCTCGCGCCCACGGTCGTGGTCGGGTCCCTCGACGGGCTGCTCTGACGGGCTGTCCGCTGAGCGTCCCCGATCCGAGACGCGGCCGGCGTCGGGACGTCGCCACGGCAGCGTCCCGCCTCAGGCTGGAGCGACCGCGGGCCGCCTTATCCGGCACACAATTCAATTGGCCCACTTCGCGGATTCTTAATCCTCCCGGTGTTGGATCATCCTCAACACGAACGGGAGATGTTTCGCGTGTCCTTGAACGGTTCCTTCACGACGATCCGCGCTGGGGCCGCAGCCCTCGCGGCGACCCTGGTGCTCGGGGCGGTCGCCCCGGCCGCCGCCCGCGACCAGACCGGTGCCATCGTCGGCGGCCTCGCGGCCGGCGTCGTCGGCGGCATGGTCGGTAGCGCCCTCGTCAACGGCGCGAACCCGCCGCCCCCGCCGCCGCCGCCGGAGTACCGCCCGCGCCGCGTCGTGGTCGAGGAGCCCGAGACCATCGTGGTGCGCGAGCGCCGCGGCCCGATCTGCCACTACGAGCGCCGCAAGGAGTGGCTCGGCGACGGCGAGTTCACCTACCGCCGCGTCGAGGTCTGCGAGTAAGTCGCTACCGCGGGTATCGAATCGGCGCCGCGTCCCCCGGGGGCGCGGCGCGTCTCATTTCACGACCAGCCAATCCTCGACCACGAGGGCGTCGAGGCCGGTGGTGTAGAACATCAGGATCGCGTCCTCCGCGCCGTGGAGGATCGGCTTGCCCATCACGTTGAAGCTCGTGTTGAGCAGGATCGGCACGCCGGTGATCTCCGCGAAGGCGCCGATCAGGGCCGCGTAGGCCGGATTCCGCTCCGCCGTGACGCTCTGGAGCCGGCCGGTGCCGTCCGCGTGGACCACCGCCGGGACGCGGCCGCGGACCGCCGCGCGCCAGACCAGGGTGCGCTCCATGTAGGGGCTGTCGGCGTAATCCTCGAACCAGTCCGGCCCGGCCTCCGCCAGGATCGACGGCGCGAACGGCCGGAACGCCTCCCGGTACTTCACCTTGGCGTTGAGCGCGTCCTTGGCGCCCTCCGGCCGCGGATCGGCCAGGATCGACCGGTTGCCGAGCGCCCGGGGCCCGAACTCCGCGCGGCCCTGCACCCAGCCGACGAGGCCGCCCTCGGCCAGGATCCGCGCCGCCGCGCGCGTCGCCTCCGCGTGGCCGACGCGCTTGGCCCGCGGCTCCTGCTCGGCGAGCCGCTCCATCGCGCCGGTCGGGACCCGGGAGCCCAGATAGGGGGAGAGCGGGCGCTGCGCCGGCGGCGGCCCGGCCCAGTCCGGATGGTCCTCCGCGTAGGCGAGCCACGCCGCGCCGACCGCGTTGCCGTCGTCCGCCGGGGCCGAGGGCACGTGCAGCCGGGTGAAGCCGGACCGGCCGAGCACCCGGCCGTTGTAGGAGGAGTTGAGCCCGCAGCCGCCCGCGATCACGAGGTTCTCGGACGGCGCCAGCGCGCGGGCCTCCGCCACCAGCGCGTCCATCAGCGTCGCGAACAGGTCCTGGCCGCAGCGGGCGAGGTCGGCCCAGCCCGCCTCCAGGGCATCCGCGGGGCGGCGGGCGCGGATCTCCGCGGCGACCGCCCGGATCGTCTCCGCGTCGGCGTAGCGCAGGCGGTGGCCCTCGACCGTGCAGAGCCGGCCGAGCAGGGCGGCGAGGTCCGGGTCGGGACGGCCGTAGGGGGCGAGCCCCATGATCTTCCACTCCTCGCCCTTCACCTGGTCGAAGCCGGCGAGGTCGGTGATCAGCCCGTACAGAAAGCCCAGCGAGCCGCGCCCGCGGTGGCGGCGCAGCTCCGTGATCCGGCCGCCCTCCAGGCGGTAGATCGCCGCCGCGCCGGTCTCGCCCATGCCGTCGACCACCAGGGCGGTGGCCGTCTCGAACGGGCTGCCCCACAGGCCGTAGGCGGCGTGGCACAGGTGGTGCGGGTAGCGCCGCTGCCCGGCGACGGTCGCCCGGGGCGCCGCGCCGGTGATCCGCGCCTCCTGGTTCAGGGCCAGCAGTGTGCCGTGGCCGGCCCGCTCCTGCGCGCCGTGGAGGTCGGCGATGAACACCCGCTCGGCCTGCTCGGGCACGTAGGAGCGGTTGAGCGCCGTGGTGTGGGCCGAGAGCGCCATGAGGTCGAAGGCCCCGGCGCCGGCCTGGCCCCGCAGGAAGTCGGTGAATTGCGGGCCCCAGGTGGAGGCGACGACGAGCTCGGAGCCCGGCGGGACGTGCGCCTTCAGCAGCGCCGCCATCACGGCCGGGGGGTCCGGCTCGCAGTTCGGCGCGCGCTTGTACTGCAGGGCGCGCTCCGCCGCCTCGGCGAAGAGCAGGGTGCCGTCGGGCCCGACCAGGGCGACGGCCGGGTCGTGGAAGGTGGTGGCGAGGCCGAGATAGAAGCGCATGTCGACGCGGCCTAGCGCATTTTCGCGCCGGACGGAGCCCGGCACGTGTGAGAGGTGCCGACAGCCGCCCGCTAGTGCGGGGTGGCGCGGCGCTTCGTGACGAGAAGGATCGCCGCGCCGGCGAGTCCCGACAGGGCCGAGCCCGCGAGCACGCCGAGCTTCACGGCGGTCTCGTGCTGCGGGTCCGGGAAGGCGAGGCCGCCGATGAACAGGCTCATGGTGAAGCCGATGCCGCACAGCACCGCGACCCCGTAGACCTGGCCCCAGCCGGCCCCGGCCGGGCGCTTGGCCCATCCCAGCGCCACCGCCAGCCGCAGGCTCGCGAACACGCCGGCCTGCTTGCCCAGGAACAGGCCCGCCGCGATGCCGAGCGTCACCGGCTGGAGCAGGGCCTCGGGGGTGAGGCCGGAGAGGTCCACGCCCGCATTGGCGAAGCCGAAGACCGGCACCACCCCGTAGGTGATCCAGGGCGCGAGGGCGTGCTCCAGCCGGTGCAGGGGCGAGTGCGCGTCCTCCGGCCGGCCCGGGCTGACCCGGATCGGGACGGTGAGCGCGAGCAGCACGCCCGCGATCGTCGCGTGGATCCCGGAGCGCAGCACGAGGACCCAGAGCACGAGGCCGAGGAGCCCGTAGGCCGGAAGCCACCCGATCCCCGCCCGGTTGAGGCCGTAGAGGCCGGCCAGCACCAGGGCGGCGAGCCCCAGCGCGGCGAGGTCGAGGCCGGAGCTGTAGAACAGCGCGATCACCACGACGGCGCCGAGGTCGTCGACGATGGCGACCGCGCTGAGGAAGATCTTGAGGGAGACCGGCACCCGCGACCCGAGGAGCGCCAGGACGCCCAGCGCGAAGGCGATGTCGGTGGCCGCGGGAATAGCCCAGCCCCGCAGGGTGCCGGCGCCGAGGTTGGCGAGCGCGTAGAACGCGGCCGGAACCGCCATGCCGCCGAGCGCCGCGAAGCCGGGCAGGACCCGGTCGGGCCAGGTGCGCAGCCGCCCGTCCAGCGCCTCGCGCTTGATCTCCAGCCCGACCAGCAGGAAGAAGCCGGCCATCAGGCCGTCGTTGATCCAGTGCTGGACGCTCAACGGGCCGAGTTCGGCGTGGAGGGCGTGCGCGTAGGTCCCGGCCAGCGGGCCGTTGGCGACCACCAGCGCCAGGGCCGCCGCCGCCATCAGGATCAGCCCGCCCGCCGCCTCGCCGGCGAGCAGCGTGCGGATGATCGAGAGGGGGCGCGGGCCGCGCCGCGGCGGGGGGCTGTCGGGGGTGGGCGACGTCATCGCGGCAGGCCTTGCCGCGCATCGCGGGGACGCGCAAGCGACTGGCCGAAGTCCCGCTCGAAGCCCTACGACGTCCGCCCCAGGGCCGCGCGGATCAGCGCCAGCCCGTCCGGGCTCGACCACGCGGCCGGCCCCTTCATCACCCCGATCGTGCAGCCCTGCGCGTCGACCAGCATCGTGGTCGGCAGGCCGGGCGACTGCGTGTCGCGCTGGAGGATCGGCAGCACGCGGCCGCCGGGATCGGCGTAGTAGGCGAGGTCGTGGATGCCCGCCTGCTTCAGCCATTCCGGCGGCTTCTCGAGGTTGCGCGTGTCGACGTTGATGGCGACGACCTGGAAGTCGGGTCCGCCGAGCTGCGCCTGGAGCCGGTCGAGGGCGGGCATCTCGGCCTTGCAGGGCGCGCACCACGTCGCCCAGAGATTGACGAGGAGCAGCCGGCCCTTGAGGTCGGCGAGGCCGGTCTCGGCGCCGTCCGGGCCCTTGAACCGGATTTCGGGGGCGGGCCGGGCCTGGGGCAGCGCCTGCATGGCGGCGACCTCGCCCTTGGACGCCGCATCGACCCGGGCCAAAGCCGGCTTGGCGGCGGCGCAGGGCTGGAGGGCGCCGCCCGTGTTGCCGGGCAGGAGACCGCTCCCGTATAGGGCGAGCCCGAGGACGGCGAGCGCGGCGACGCCCGCGCCGGCCAGGATGGGTGTGCGGCCGGGCATCAGCTTTGCCTGCCGGGGCGTTCAGGGCGCGGAAGGATCGACATGAGCAACCGGATGTGGGGCGGCCGCTTCGCGAGCGGCCCGGCGGAGATCATGGAGGAGATCAACGCCTCCATCGGATTCGACAAGCGCCTCGCGCCCCAGGACATCCGCGGCTCGCTGGCGCATGTGGCGATGCTGGGCAAAGCCGGCATCCTGCCGGCGGAGGATGTGGCCGCAATCGAGGCCGGGCTCAAGTCCGTGCGCGACGAGATCGAGGCCGGGACCTTCGCGTTCAAGCGCGAGCTCGAGGACATTCACATGTCGGTGGAGAGCCGGCTGACCGAGATCGTCGGCCCGGCCGCCGGCCGCCTGCACACGGCGCGCTCGCGCAACGACCAGGTCGCCACCGACATGAAGCTCTGGGTGCGCGACACCCTCGATTCCCTCGACCAGCAGGCCGCCGACCTGCAGCGGGCACTCGCCGACAAGGCGCTGAAGCATGCCGACACGGTGATGCCGGGCTTCACCCATCTGCAATCGGCCCAGCCGGTGACCTTCGGCCACCATTGCCTCGCCTATGTCGAGATGCTGGCCCGCGACCGCGGCCGGTTCCGCGACGCCCGGGCGCGGCTCAACGAATCGCCGCTCGGCGCCGCGGCGCTGGCCGGCACCTCCTTCCCGATCGACCGGCACGCCACCGCAGCGGCCCTCGGCTTCGACCGGCCGACCGCCAACTCGCTCGATTCGGTCGCCGACCGCGACTTCGCCCTGGAGGCGCTGGCGGCGGCCTCGATCTGCGCCGTGCACCTGTCGCGCTTCGCCGAGGAGCTGGTGGTCTGGACCTCGGCCCAGTTCAACTTCGTGCGGCTGTCCGACGGGTTCACCACCGGCTCGTCGATCATGCCGCAGAAGCGCAATCCCGACGCCGCCGAGCTGGTGCGGGCCAAGAGCGGCCGGATCATCGGCGCGCTCACCGGCCTGCTCATCGTCATGAAGGGCCTGCCGCTCGCCTATTCGAAGGACATGCAGGAGGACAAGGAGGGCACGTTCGACGCCCTCCAGGCCCTGTCCCTGTGCCTCGCCGCCATGACCGGCATGGTGAAGGACCTCGAGCCCAACGCCGAGGTGCTCGCCCGGGCCGCCGGCTCCGGCTACGCCACCGCCACCGACCTCGCCGACTGGCTGGTGCGCGAGCTCGGCCTGCCGTTCCGGCAGGCGCACCACGTCACCGGTCGCCTCGTCGGCGTCGCCTCGGCCAAGGGGGTCGGGCTCGAGGCGCTGTCGCTGCCCGAGATGCAGGAGGCGGAGCCGCGGATCACCGAGGCGGTCTACGCGGTGCTGGGGGTCGAGAACTCGGTGGCGAGCCGCACCAGCTACGGCGGCACCGCGCCCGACAACGTCCGGCGCCAGGCGCAGGCCTGGATCGAGCGGCTGGGCTGAGCCGCGCCCTCGGCGACCGGCGCCCTCGGTGACCGGTGCCCTTGGCGGCGGCGCCCGGCGGATGGCAGGGTGGGACCATGACCCTGCCGGTTCACGGCGCAGGGGCCGCGAGGCGCGGCCGAATTCGGAACCCGGCTCGTGGCGCTGCTGCGCCTCGGCCTCTCGGTCGTGCTGGACTTCCCGGCCAACACCGTCGCCAGCCGGGCCCGGATGCGGACCCTGTTCGAGGCGGCCGGCGTCGCCCATCGGCTCCACGTCCCGACGTGCCCGACGCGGTCTGCCAGGCCCGCCTCCGCCTCCGGAACCCCGCGGGTGCCCATCCCTTCACGGTGACGGACGCGGAGTTCGACCTGTTCAGCCGCTACTTCGTGCCGCCGGCCCCGGCGGAGGGCTTCACCCGCGTCGTTCACCGGGCGTGAGGCGGGCCGCTCCGCCCGCATCGCGGCGCCCGCTCATCCACAGGGCCCTTCAAAATTGTGCATTGCAACCCTCGACCGGCCCGCGCGTTCACCGTCTGGCTAAGTCCGCTCAGCTACAAGCTTCGCCGTCTGGATCGGAGTTCGCAGGATGCCTGTCGAGAGTTGGCTGAACACGGAGGATGTGCCGGATTTCGCGGCGCACGCCACGGCGATGATCGACGCCGCTCTGACCGGTTCGGGCCTGACGCGCGAGGCCTACTGGGCCGCCGTGCGCAAGGGCTACAACACCCCCTACAACGATCCGCCCCGCAAGCGCGCCGCGCCGGCCCAGCCGAACGCGATCGCGGTGCCCGCCGGCCCGGCGGCCGAGCCGCTGCCGGTTCCGGCCGGCGTCATCGCGGCCCGGGCGACGGAAGCGCGCGCCGTCTGATTGTCGACGGATCCCGCCTCGCCATCTTGCCGACGTTTTACGCAAGCTTCACTAATCCCGAACCCCGGTCCGGCTCCTGACGGAGCCGCCCGTCGTCAGGAAGTGAAGATGGTCCGCGTCCCCCGCTCGCTCCCGGTCGGAGCTCTCGCCCTGCTCGCCTCCGGGCTGGTTACCGGCCTCGTTGGGGGCGTTCTCGGCGGGACCTGCCTGGTCGCGACGGCGGCCCACGCCCAGGACGCGGCGGCCCAGGACGCGGGGGGCGGCGACGCGGCCCCGACGCGGCGCGGGCGGCGGCACGGCCGCGAGCGGAGCAAGCGCGCCGAGAAGAAGACGGCGACCCCGCCCGGGATGCAGCAGGCCACGCCGGTGGCGATCTTCGGCGACTGGAACGTGTTCGTGAACGGCGACGGCCGCAACAAGCTCTGCTACGCGATCGCGCAGCCGCAGACGCGCTCGCCCAAGACCCTGAAGCGCGACACCGCCTACCTGTTCGTGAGCGTGCGCAGGGGCGAGAACATCCAGAACGAGGTGGCGGTGATGCTGGGCTTCCCGTCGAAGCCCGCGGCCTCCCAGATCAAGCCCGGCTCCGCGGCCGCGCCGACCGACCCGAGCCTCAACCTCGGCGCCAGCCGCTACGGCCTCGTGGTGAAGGACGGCAATGCCTGGCTGCAGAATCCCGCCGAGGAGGCGCGGGTCGTCTCCGAGATGAGCGCCCGCAACCCGAAGCTGATCATCAAGACCACCTCGCTGCGCGGGAACCCGACGAGCGACGAGTACGCGCTCGGCGGGTTCGCGGAGGCCATGAAGCGCACCCGCGACGAGTGCAGCAAGTAGCGGGCGGGTCAGGCCCGCCGCAGCGCGGGCCGGTGCGCCCGGGCGGGTGATCGCGTCCGGGCGCTCATGCGCGCGCGGGCCGCGCGTGTCGCCTGCTCGGCCGTGCGGAACACGGCGCCGTCGAGCCCGTCGAAATCGCGCGCGGACGAGAAGAACCGGACGCCGCGCCCCTCCGGGACGGCGATCCCGGCGGTGACCTCACCGATCTCGATCACCCGGGCGGGCTCGGTCGGGCCGAGGACCGGGTCTGCGAGGTCGGGACGGTTCTCGGGCTTGTACTCTGCGAGACTGTGCATCGGATTGGGAACTCCCTGGGCCGGCTTCTCGCCGTTCCGGATCGCGTTGGCTGCTGCGGAGATTCGACGGGGCTCAGCGTCGACAGCGCCGGCGGGCGGCGGAGCAGCAGGGGGCGATCGGGGGCAGGGATCGAAGGGACGATGTGCGAGTGACCATCGGACGTCCTCCAGACTGAAGGACCGCGCGGCGCGGGGCCGGCGCAGTGCTTTAGCGTTTGATCACGCGGAGCAAGCTACGCTTCTCAAATGACCGCGGCCGGCCCCGTCGAGCGCCCGAAGGGGCTCGGCCGGACCGGCACCCCTGAAAATGGGCGCGGCGCCGCGCACCGTCAACGGAACGGACTTCCGATTTTCGGAGCCCGCCTGGCAGGAAGCCGGCTCCGGGCGCGCGTCCGGGAGGCGGATCGTTCAGGCCGCGGCGATCACCGCGGCGAGGTCGGAGAAGTCGGAGAAGATCCGGGCCGCGCCGGCCTCCGCGAGCCCGGCGCCCGCCGGGTCATGTCCCCAGTGGCCGCCGCCGGTGAAGCCGGCGACCCGCATGCCGGCACTCCGGGCCGCCGTGACCCCGGGGACGCTGTCCTCGATCACGAGGCAGGCCGCCGGGGCGACGCCCATCCGCTCGGCGGCGAACAGGAACAGGTCTGGGAAGGGCTTGCCCCGCGCCACCTGCGCCGAGGAGAAGACGTGGTCGCCGAACAGGGGCAGGAGCCCGGTCAGCGTCAGGGAGTGGCGCAGCCGAACCGGGTCGCTGCTCGACGCGACGCAGACCGGCAGGCCCACGGCGGCGACCGCCTCGGCGACGCCGCGCATCGCCCGCAGGTCCGCGTCGAACAGCGCCAGGGTCTCGGCCTTCACCGCCTCGACGAAGCCGTCGGGGGCGGTGACGCCGTAATCGCGGGCGACGTGCGCCATGATCGAGGGCATCGCGGTGCCGGTGAAGCGCGCCCGCACGGTGGCGAAGTCGATGTCCGCGCCGATCCGGTTGAGCCCGGCCGTCAGGCAGGCGAGGCTCAGCGGCTCGCTGTCCACCAGGACGCCGTCGCAATCGAAGATCACGAGGCCGAGATTCGTCGCGCGCGCGTCCAAGGTCGACCGTTCCCGCACGGCCCGCCGCCGCCGGGCGACCCTGTGGCACGGGCCCGACGGCCCGGCAACCGCGCGGATCGACGCTCGCCCCGGGCGCTTGCACCTTGCGGCGCGGCCCCATACTCCCGGGGCGGGCGCGCCGCTCCGGCCCCCACGGCCCGTAAGGCAAGGCTCAGAAGGCCCCGCGATGTTCCGCTTCCTGGCCCGCGTCCTGGGCTTCCTGCTGATGGCCGGCGGCTTCGTCGCGCTGGTCTACGACGGCGCCCGCTCCATCGCCAACAACGGGCTGCGGGTGACGCCGCTCTCCGACGTGATCGCCATCCTGTTCAAGGACAAGGCCAGCGCCCTGCAGGGCAGCGTGGAGGGGGCGGCGCCCTGGCTCTGGCACATCCTGGGCCTGCCGCTCACCCTGGCGCCGGCCTCCCTGATCGGCCTCGGGCTCGGCGCGGTCCTGCTCTGGCTCGGCCAGCCGGGCCGCGAGCCGATCGGGTTCCTGACGAAGCCCTGATCCTCCGGGCGGCCTAGCGGGCCGCGAGCTTGGCCTCGGCCTCGGCCAGGGCGGCCTTCAGCCGCTCGATCTCGGCGGTCAGCGCGTAGTGCTCGCTGACGTCGAGCTGCGAGGCGAAGAAGTAGACCACCCGGCCCGCCTCGTCCCGCACCGGCCCGACATAGAGGGCGTTCTGGAAGGTCGAGCCGTCCTTGCGGTAGTTGAGGAGGTCGACCCGGATATCCTCCTCCCGCCGGATGGCCGCGCGGAGGCGGTCCACGGCCGCCGCCTCGGTGTCGGGCCCCTGCAGAAAGCGGCAGTTGCGGCCGACCACCTCCATCCGGGTGTAGCCGGTCAGCTTCAGGAACGCGTCGTTCACGAAGACGATCGGATTGTCGTGCTGGGCCGGATCGGTGATGATCATCGGCATCCGGGTCGCCCGCACGGCGGCCGCGAAGGGGTCGCCCCGGTGCGACTCCGCCTTCAGCTCGTCCGGCACGTGGCTCGTGGCGGTCCCGCCCGTCTCCATCCGGATCAGCCCCTCATAACGCCGCGCAGGGCGGCCATCCGACCAGTATCTCTCCGGGCAACAAGCCGGAATTTGCCCGCGAGATCCAGTCTCGCGGCTCGATTTAGGGCGGCCGGAGCGCCGAACGCTTTCCCGGCGGTCCCGGCCGTTCCATATCGGGCCGGAGCCCGAGACCGGAAGGCGAGCCGATGTTCCTGTTTCGCAAGCGTCCCGCGATGCCGGCCCCGGCCGACGCCCTGCCCGGACGCCCGACCCCGATCCCGACCGCCGAGACGCATGTCGTCAACGGCAACCCGCTCAAGGGTCCCTATCCGCCGGGCACCGGGACGATCGTGCTCGGGCTCGGCTGCTTCTGGGGCGCCGAGCGTCGATTCTGGCAGCTGCCCGAGGGGGTGTTCGTGACGGCCGTCGGCTACGCCGGCGGCTACACCCCGAACCCGACCTACGAGGAGGTCTGCACCGGCCGGACCGGCCACAACGAGGTGGTGCTGGTCGCCTTCGATCCGGCGGTTCTGCCCCTGGAGGCGGTGGTGCGGACCTTCTTCGAGAGTCACGACCCGACGCAGGGGATGCGCCAGGGCAACGATGTCGGCACGCAGTACCGCTCGGGCATCTACACCGTCGGCCCCGACCAGGACGCCGCGGCCCGGTCCGTGCGCGCCGCCTACGCGGAGGCGCTCCGGGCGCGCGGCTTTCCCGACGTCACCACGGAGATCCGGCCGCTGGAGCAGTTCTACTTCGCGGAGGCCTACCACCAGCAGTACCTGGCGAAGAACCCGGCCGGCTATTGCGGCCTGGGCGGCACCGGCGTCAGCTGCCCGGTGGGAGCCGGCGTCGCCGCCTGAACCTCACGGGCTCCGGCTGTCGGGCCGCGTCTGCGGGCCCGGCACCGGGGCGCCGGCGGCGCTGCCCCGCAGGGGCGGCGTGCTGTTCGGGCTGCGCAGCACGATCAGCACGCTGCCGAGGACCGAGAGCGCGAGGGCGGTCGCGAGGAGGATGAAGAGCCAGCGGGGCATCCGGGGCCGTTAGCACATCGGGGCCGGCGCGCCGAGCGGCGCACCCGGCGACGGGCCGAACCAGCGGCCCACCGCCTCCCGCAGGCCGTCGAGGGCGTGCGCCGCGCCCGTCCAGGCGATGCAGCCGTCGGGACGGACCAGCATCGAGGGCCTCTCCGGGACCGCGACGCAGGTCACCCGCCCCGTGGCCGCGGCGACCATCCGGGAGGCCGCGCCGTCGGCGCTGCCGTCGACGAGAAGGCCCCGTCCGTCCTGCATCGCCCCGTAGAGCGTCGCGCCGCCGGGGCCGAGCGGCCCGTCGCCGGCCATCCGGCCGACCGCGTCCTCGGCCGAGCCGAGATCGTACCGGGCGCTCAGGCCGCGCATCAGGCTGCCGAGGATCCGGCTGACCTCGTCGCTCTCCAGGAGCCGCGCCATCAGGTCGCGCAGCGCGCCCGATTGCGGATCGGGCCGCAGGATCGCCGCCTGGGCGCGGGTGTTGGCCGTGACGGCCTCGGCCACCGGGCGCCGCTCGGCCGTGTAGGTGTCGAGCAGGCTCTCGGGCATCTCCCCGCGCAGCACGGCGGCGAGCTTCCAGCCGAGATTGGCGGCGTCGCCCAGGCCGAGGCTCAGGCCCTGGCCGCCGAAGGGCGCGTGGACATGCGCCGCGTCGCCGGCCAGCAGCACGCGGCCCCGGCGGTAGGTGTCGACGAGGCGCGTGTTGTCGGCCCACCGGTTCGCGGCCTCGACTCCCGCGACGCGGATATCCGTGCCGCTGACCCGGCGCAGCACGGTCTCGATCTCGTCGCGCGTGACGGGCGCCTGCCGGTCGGCCGGCGGGCCGCTGAAATCCAGCATGAACAGCCGGCGCGGGAACGGCCCGTGGCCGAAGACGCCCCCCGGCCCGCGGTGCCAGCCGACCGGCAGCGCGCCGGCGGGATCGTCGAGATCGGCGATCGCCTGGTACATGGTGAGCGTCGGCGGCGTGCCGGGAAACGCGAAGCCGGCCATCTTGCGGACCGCGCTGCGGCCGCCGTCGCAGCCGACGAGATAGGCGCAGCGGACCCGCCCGTCGCCCGCGGGCGCGGTCCAGGTGACCTCGACACCGTCGGCCGCCTCCGTGAAGCCCGTGAGCGTGCAGCCGCGGCGCAGGTCGACCCCGAGCGCCGCGGCGCGGTCGATCAGCATGGCTTCGAGGCCCTGCTGATCGACCGCGCGCATGCGCCGGTCCGGCTCCGCCTGCGGGTCGCGGCGGATGAACAGGAAGCCGAAATGGCCGCTGAACTTCGCGCCGCGCAGGCCGCCGCCGGCCTGCCCCGGCACCCGGTCCATCGCCGCCAGGCTCCGCGCCTCCGCGGCCTCGATCGCCGCGCCCATGCCCCGCCGCTGCAGCGCCTCGACGCCCAGGGGGCCGACCCCGAGCGCCTTGAGGGTGGTGCTCGGCGCGGTGAGGCGCTCCAGCACCCGGACGCGCGCGCCCCCGAGGGTCAGCTCGATGGCGGTGAGGAGCCCGACCGGCCCAGCTCCGGCCACGACGACGTCGATCGCCCGATCCATGGACTCAATCCATTTATATACTCAGTCCATAAATCGATGTGGTATGTGGCGGCGCATGTCAACGTCCCCCGACCGCCGGTCCCGCAAGCGCCTCGCCACGCGGCAGGCCATCTCGGACGCCGCCACGCGGCTGTTCCTGGAGCGCGGCTTCGACGCCGTGACGGTGGACGAGATCGCGGCGGCGGCCGATGTCGGCCGGATGACCGTGTTCAACCATTTCCCCCGCAAGGAGGACATGTTCTACGACCGCGACGAGGAGGGCCGCGACCTCCTGCGCGAGACCCTACGGCAGCGCGATCCCCGGGTCGCGCCGGTCGAGACGCTCCGCCAGCTGGCGCACCGGCTGGTGACGGGCCGGAACCCGGTCGTGGACTTCTCCGCGCGCAGCGGCGCCTTCGTGGCGACGGCGGCGGAGAGCGAGACGCTCAAGGCCCGGGCCCGGGCGATCCGGGACGAACTCGCGGCCGTGCTGCGGGTCGCGCTCGCCGAGTCCGTCGGGCGCGGGCCGGAGGATCCCGACGCCGATCTGGCGGCTGGCCTGCTCCTGGCGACCTGGAGCGTGGCCTTCCTCCGGGCGCACCGGACGTTCGGGGCGACGCGGCGGACGGAGGCGGCGAATGCCGCCTTCCTGGCAGTCATCGACCGGGGGACGGCGGGCCTGCGGGCGGCGCTGGCCGGCACGCCCTACGCGGAGGCCGCCGCGCCCTGAGCGGCGACCGCCCCGGAGTGCCGGCCTACGGCGCCTTCAGCACCGCCCGGCAGGCGGCGGGCAGCGCCGCCATGGTCATGGCGGGCTTGGGCTTCGGCGGCGTCTTCGGGGGCTTCGGGTGGAGCACCGCGTCCGAGAACCAGTAGCTGAGGTCGTCGCAGCCGTCGCCCGGCGGCGGCGCGCCCTGCGGCTGGCAATCCTCCTGGCCGGCCGGGCAGGCGAGCCGGATATGGTAGTGGTAATTGTGCCCGTACATCGGGCGCACCTTGGACATCCAGCGGCTGCCCGCGGCGTCGCGGCAGAGGGCCTTCTTGATCGCCGCGTTGACGAAGATGCGCTCCACCTCCGGCTGCTCGGCGGTGATCTTGATCAGCTGCAGGTGCGTCGGCGTCCAGACTTCGGGATCGATGTCGAGGCGGTCGCGGCGGACCATGTCGGTCGCCGAGGTCTCCTCGCGCTCCGCCCGGCTCATGCGGTGGTCGGGCATCGGCGTCAGCCAGACGTCGGCGTCGATGCCGATCTGGTGCGAGGCGTGGCCGGTGATCATCGGGCCGCCCCGGGGCTGGGCCATGTCGCCCACGAGCAGGCCGGGCCAGCCGACCCGGGCGGCCTTCTGCGACAGCCGCTCGATGAAGTCGATGAGGTAGGGGGTGCCCCACATCCGGTTGCGGGACGGGCGCATGACCTGCCAGTTCGGCCCGTCCATCGGCAGCGCCTCGCCGCCGGAGAAGCAGCCCTTGGCGTAGAAGCCGTAGATGTGGGCCGGCCCTCCGGCCGGCCTGGTGACGCGCCCGAACAGGGCCTTGGCGGGCGTCGAGGGCGCGTCCGGATGCTCCAGGGGCGGCAGCGGCTTCGGGTTGATGCTGCCGCGATCCTGGGCCTGCGCGGCGGCGGGCAGGAGCAGGGCGGCGAGCGCGAGGCTCTGGGCGAAACGCGGCATCGGCATGCGGGGGCTGTTCGTCCGGCTGGAGAGGGCGGGCGCGGGCGCCCGCCGGAACGTGGCCCAGGGGCGGGGCGTTTTTCGGGCAGACGGCGCGCGCCGCGCGGAAACGGTCGGGAGGCGACGATGGCGGTCACGGGGACGGGCACGGGGACGGGCACGGGGACGGGCACGGCGAGCGGTCAGCCCGGCACGGCGAATCCCGCCGACAGGGCACCCCGCCGCCTGATCGCCAGCGATCGGGTCATCGGGACGGATGTCCGCCGGTCCGACGGGACCCGGGTCGGCCGGATCGAGCGGCTGATGCTCGACAAGGTCTCCGGCCGGGTCGCCTACGCGGTGATGAGCTTCGGCGGGTTCCTGGGCCTCGGCGAGGATTTCTACACGCTGCCCTGGTCGGTGCTCCGGTTCGAGCCGCAGCAGGACGCCTACGTGGTCGACATCACCGAGGAGCAGCTGCGCGCCGCCCCGGCCCGCACCCCCGAGGGCACCGATCCGGCCGCGGACGGCGCCTGGGAGGAGCAGATCCACCGCTACTACGACGCGGCGCCCTACTGGGGGATCTAGGCGACGCCGGGCGTCGCCTGCTCGGAGCGGAACTCAGCGGACATGGCGGGTCACCGGCCCGCACCAGCCGGGCAGGTAGTCGGCGTCCTTGGATTTGGCGAGCGACATCGCCCGCTCCAGGGCGGAGGAGAAGTCGTTCTCGATCCGCTTCTCCTTGATGTTCCGCCGCAGGAAGTCGGCCCAGAGGAACTCGCTGAACGGCGTCGTGTCCTTCGCGAAGCCGCCGGCCCGGCGCAGCTCGCCGGCGAGGCTGCGGTAGGGGTCGTCCACCAGGGCGTCGACCGATTTCGGGATGTCGCCGAAGTGCCGGCGCACGCCGTCGGCGTCGTAGGGATGGGTCCAGGACTTGTGGTCGCAGACCGTCCAGAACGCATCCTTGTCGAGGTAGTGCAGGTCGGCCACCACGGTGACGAGCACGCTCTCGACGCCCTCCTCGTGCAGGGCGCGGGACAGGTGGTGGTGGTCGATGATGTAGTGGCGCTTCTTCGGACCCAGCAGGGTCGGGATCATGTGGGCGCCGAGGAATTCCTTCTTCTTCTCGCCGTCGTACTCCCGCCAGCGCCGCCGCTTCTCCGCCACTTCCCGATAGCCCACCGTCATCTGCGTCGGGCGCAGCTCCGCGATCGGGACGGGCTTGAGCAGCGGCTCTCGGTTGGCCATGAGGTCTCCTTCCTGCGTGGATTTGCCACGCGCTCGTCACAACCTATCCAGGATCGGAGGAGCGGCCAGGGCGCGCGGCGCTCACGTTTCCGGCATCGCGCGGACGGCCTCCAGCACGAACACGCGGATCGCCGAGGACAGGTTCTGCCCGTCGCGGCCGGCGTCGATGTGCCCGATGAGGGCCTGGACCGACTGGCCCCGCGCCTCCGCGATCGCCCGCAGGGCCGCCCAGAACGGGTCCTCCAGCGACACGCTGGTGCGGTGGCCGGCGATCATCACGGAGCGCTTGGTGATGCCGGCGCTCATGCGGGATCGGCCGCGCGTCCCGTCCCCGCGCGCGGAACGAGGCGGTCCAGGACGGCGCGACGCCTCTCAGCCCCGCGAGACGGGATCGCTCCGCCCCGCGCGCGACGACGCCGGCCGGGGAGCGACAGGATCATTCCGCGGTATCGGGCTCGGAGGCGCCCCGCTCGAGGCGGTGGCCCTCGTGGCGCTCGGTCTCCAGGGCCTTGCGGCGCTGCTGGAGCGTCTTCGCCTTCTTGGGCTGCCCGAAGGCGATCCGGTTGGACTCGGCCTTCGTGTCGGCCTCGGCCCGGGCCTTCGCCTTGCGGACCTGACGCAGGTTGATGATCTCGGCCATGGACCGCCTCCCGGTGTCCCGCGGCCGGCGCGGGCGGACCGCGCCGGCGAGTCTCGGAAGAATCAGTCGGCGCTCGGCGCCAGCATGGTCTCCGGCCGGACCACGCGCGCGAACTCCTCCTCGGTGACGTAGCCGAGGCGCAGGGCCTCCTCCTTGAGGGTGGTGCCGTTCTTGTGCGCGGTCTTGGCGATCTCGGCGGCCTTGTCGTAGCCGATCGAGGGCGCGAGGGCGGTCACCAGCATGAGCGAGCGGCTCATCAGGTCGGCGATCTTGTCCTCGTTGGCCTTGATGCCGACGACGCAATTGTCGGTGAAGCTCACCGCCGCGTCGGCGAGCAGCCGCACCGACTGCAGCACCGCGTTGGCGATCACCGGCTTGAACACGTTGAGCTCGAAATTGCCCTGGGAGCCGGCGAAGCTCACCGTGGTGCCGTTGCCGATCACCTGGGCGCAGACCATCGTCAGGGCCTCGCACTGGGTCGGGTTGACCTTGCCGGGCATGATCGAGGAGCCGGGCTCGTTCTCGGGCAGCGACAGCTCGCCGAGGCCGGAGCGCGGCCCCGAGCCGAGGAAGCGGATGTCCTGGGCGATCTTGAACAGGCCGGCGGCGAGCGCCGACAGGGCGCCCTGCGTGAAGACGAGGGCGTCGTGGGTGGCGAGCGCCTCGAACTTGTTCTCGGCCGAGGTGAAGGGCAGGCCGGTCAGCTCGGCGACCTTGGCGGCGAAGCGCTCGGCGAATTCCGGGTGGGCGTTGAGGCCGGTGCCGACCGCGGTCCCGCCTTGGGCGAGGGCCAGCACGCCCGGCAGGGTCGCGGCGACCCGCGAGCCGCCGAGCGCGACCTGCGCGACGTAGCCGGAGAATTCCTGGCCGAGGGAGACCGGGGTCGCATCCTGCAGATGGGTGCGGCCGATCTTGACGATCGACTCGAATTCCTTGGCCTTGGCGTCGAGCGCCCCGTGCAGGTGGGAGAGCGCCGGCAGCAGGCGCCCCTGGATCTCGCGGGCCACCGCGATGTGCATGGCGGTGGGGAAGGTGTCGTTCGAGGACTGGCCGCGGTTGCAATGGTCGTTCGGGTGGACCGGCGACTTGCCGCCGCGCTGGCCGCCGAGCCGCTCGTTGGCGAGGCTCGCGATCACCTCGTTGGCGTTCATGTTCGACTGGGTGCCCGAGCCGGTCTGATAGATGACGAGCGGGAACTCGTCGTCGTAGCGGCCCTCCACGACCTCGGCGGCCGAGGCCGCGATGGCGTCGGCGAGCTTCGGGTCGAGGGCGCCGAGATCCTTGTTCACCAGGGCGGCGGCCTGCTTCACCACACCGAGGGCGTGGACGAGCGGCGCCGGCATCCGGTCGGTGCCGATCTTGAAGTTCTGGATCGAGCGCTGCGTCTGCGCGCCCCAGTAGCGATGCGCCGGGACCTCGATCGGACCGAAGGTGTCGGACTCGGTGCGGGTGGCGGTCTCGGTGGGCGACATCGTGGCCTCTACGTCTGGTGCAGTGCGGTGCCTACTTAAATGAGGTGCGGGTGAATCGCGATGCCGGTTTTCCCGGCGCGCCAACAAGGGCGGGGCTCTGTTCCCGCCCGACGTGAAGCCGAACTGGGAGCCGATGAGCGCCACGATCGACCTGCCCGAGCCCGCCACCCGGTTCCGCCCGGCCGTGCCGCCTCCGCTGAAGGAGCCGCTCGGCCTGTTCGAATTCCTGCGGGCGGCGCGGAAGAATCCGATCACCACCTGGATGGACGCGCATTTCAAGCTGCCGGTCGTGGCGGCCGAGGGCGCGATGGGCCGGATCACCCTGGTGAGCGACCCGGCGCTGATCCGCCACCTGCTGATCGAGAACGCCGACGGCTACCGCAAGGACGACCTGCAGCGCCGGGTCCTGGCCCCGGGGCTCGGCAACGGCCTGCTGAGCGCCGAGGGCGACGAGTGGCGGCTCCAGCGCCGGACGCTCGCGCCGATCTTCAACGCCCGCACGGTCCAGGGCTTCTCCGACGCGATGAACGCCGCCGGGGCGCGGCTCGGCCGCCGCCTCGTCCGCCGCGACGGCAAGCCGGTCGACGTCGCCCTGGAGATGACCCGGGTCACCCTCGACGTGCTGGAGCGGACGATCTTCACGCAGGGGCTGCCGAGCGATCCCGACGCGCTGGGCCGCGCCATCACGCGCTTCCTCGAGGCCGTCGGGCCGATCGACCCCCTCGACGTGTTCGGCGTGCCCGACTTCGTGCCGCGGATCGGCCGCCTGCGGGCGCGCCCGGCGGGCCGCTTCTTCGCCGAGGTGGTCGACGAACTCATCGCCCGGCGCAAGGCGCTGATGGCGCGGGGCGAGGCGCCCCGGGACCTGCTGACGCTGCTGCTCGCCGCGCAGGATCCCGAGACCGGCAACGGGCTCACGGACCTCGCCGTGAAGGCCAACATCGTCACCTTCATCGCCGCCGGCCACGAGACCACGGCCAATTCCCTGACCTGGGCGCTCTACTGCCTGTCGCAGGATCCCGCCGCGCAGGCGCGGGTCGAGGCCGAAATCGACGCCGCCGGCCCGGGGGACTTCGCCGTCGAGCGCCTGCCCTTCACCCGGGCGGTGATGGAGGAGGCGATGCGGCTGTTCCCGCCGGTCCCGTTCCTCAGCCGGCAGGCGATCCGGGACGACCGGCTCGGCCGGATCAAGGTGCCGCGGGGCTCGCTGGTGATGGTGGCGCCCTGGGTGCTCCACCGCCACCGGCTGCTCTGGGAGGACCCGGAGGCCTTCGTGCCGGAGCGGTTCCTGCCGGGGAATCGGGACGCGATCCCGCGCTTCGCCTACCTGCCGTTCGGGGCGGGGCCGCGGGTCTGCATCGGCCAGAGCTTCTCGATCCAGGAGGCGGTGATCCTGCTGGCGCACGTGGTCCGGGCGGTGCGCTTCCGGCTGCCGGCCGATCACCCGCCGGTCACGCCGCTCCACCGGGTGACGCTCCGGCCGGAGCACGGCCTGCTCATGGAGGCGACGGCGCGGGGCTAGGGCCCGGCGCGCTTCGAGCCTGCGCGCTTCGAGCCTGCGCGCTACGGTCGTAGATCCGCGCGGCGACGAGCGAGCTTCCGAGGCCCGGCGCCAACATGGCCACCGCCATGGCCGGGATCTGGAGAGCGGAGGCCGTGGCATGTCGCGTGTCCTCCGCCCGCAGGAACTGACGAAGCGCGATCTGGCCGATCAGGAGGAGGAGGGGGCTGACAGCGGGCAAGCTCATCCGCTGCTCGTCAGCACATCCGTCGGGTGCTGAACCAGCGGCGCGATGCAGGCCGTCCCGCGTGTCGGACTCGCCGTGGCGGTGAAGAACGACGCGGTGAGCGTCTCGCCCGCGTCGAAGCGCTCGGCGCGATGGTTTCCGCGCGCGCGCCGACAGTGTCGGCTGCGCGACCGTGTCGTCCACCGCCCGAACGCCCCGGCCGTCGAGTCGGCCAGGGGCGGTCTCAGCTCTTCTTGCGGAACGCGTCCAGGCTCACGACCTCGGCACTGCCCTCCTCGCCCTCCTTCTTGGCGGCGGGGCGGGGGGCCTTGTCGTCGGCCTTGCCGGCGGCCTTCTCGCCCTGGGCGGCGGGCGCGGGAAGCCCCTTCGGCGCGCTCGCGCCGATCGTGGCGAGCCCGGCGCTCTTGGGCCGCACCTCGCCGGGTTCCGAGCCGGCGCCGCGGGGACCGGGCTTGGCCGGGGCGGCGTTCGCCTCCTCGGGGGTCTCGCCGGCCTCGCTGAGGTCGAACTTCAGGCCGAACTGGACCGAGGGGTCGAAGAAGCCCGACAGGGCGTCGAACGGCACCAGCAGGCGCTCCGGCACGCCCGAGAAGGACAGGCCGACCTCGAAGGCGTGCTCGGTGACGTTGAGGTCCCAGAACTGGTGCTGCAGGACGATCGTCATGTCCTGCGGGTACTTCTCGCGCAGGGCCTGCGACATCCGCACGCCGGGCGCTTCCGTCCGGAACGAGACGTAGAAATGGTGCTCGCCCATCAGCCCCTCACGGGCCGCGTCGGTCAGCACCTTGCGCACCACGCCGCGCAGGGCGTCCTGTACCAGGAGGTCGTAGCGGATCAGGTCGTCTGCCATCTGCGGTCGCGCTCTAGCCCGGTCTGCCCGGCGCCCCGCCGCGGATGGCCGGACCGAGGACTTGAAGTGGAGGCTTCTGTTGCCAGGTGCCTCCGAACCCCGCCTATGCGGTGCTACCCGCTAGGACTTGAGATCGGTTTTGGGGACCGCTTACGCGGCCACCGCCACCGGAGCAAAGTTGTCGTTGGCAACTATTGCAAAGGCCCGATAACGGCGGAACCATGCCGAGCGAAAGTCCAACCTTTACGCCCTCGTCGATCCTATGTCGCCCCCGCCGAAGCCCAGGCTCCGAGCACGCGCCTTGCGGCAGCATGTCCTGGGCTCGGGTGGAGGCGCCGGGTACCGCCCCCGGGTCCGATAGGTTTATTGCGAAGAACGTTTATCGCCATAGCCGGCCTCGCGACCGGCTCCCAAGATATAGAGGGGATCGGTCCGGTTTTGAAGCCCGATCGTGTCGCGCCGCTGTCTCATTTGGAGCCTCAGGGCGAGGCTGTTGCCGGAAGTGCGCAGTCGCGCGCCGCCGCCCCCGAGGCGCGGGGCCCCCTCGAGCGCGTCTGGGCCGCGACGTGGCGGCTCGGCGCCCTGGTCGCCCTCGTGGTCGTCTATCTGGGCGCGGCGAGCCTGCTGTCGCTGGCCACGGTGCGCGTCGGTTTCGACCTGTGGAGCGGGATCGACCCGTTCCTGCCCCCCGAGCGGCGCCCGTTCCTGGGCGCGGTGGAGCTCGCCCACCGGGCCTTCGCGGTCGACGCCCTGCGCCAGGTCTTCCTCGCCGCCCTGGTGCTCGGCGGCGCGTGGTGGCGTGACCGGGCCGGCTGGCGGCGTCGCCTCGCCCTCGACCGCGAGCGGCCGAACGGGATGCGGCCGGTCGCCCTGCTGGGCCTCCTGCTGATCTGGCCGGTGCTGCACATCGCCTGGGTCACCGGCACGGCGGAGCTGTTCGGCGCGAGCTTCGGCCAGCACGTGCGGCTGTCGCCGTTCATGAGCCAGGCCGCCGTCGCGGCCTGGCTGGCCTATCTCGCGATCCTGGCGCCCGTGGCCGAGGAGCTGCTGCTGCGCGGCGAGGCCTTCGCCCGCGCCAGCGCCGCGGTGGGGCCGGCAGGCGCGATCCTGGTCACGGCGCTCATCTTCGCCGCCGCCCACATCTCGTCCTGGGGGCTCGCCCGGCCGGTCTCGCTGCTGCCGCTCGCCCTGGCGCTGGGCTGGCTGCGCTGGCGCACCGGCCGGCTCTGGCCCGGCATCGCCCTGCACGGATGGTCGAACCTCGCCCTGGTGACCTACCTGCTCTGGCCGGCGTGAGGGCGTGTCCGAGGGGCGCCGGCCGGACGCCGCCCGCGGACAGGCTCCCGGCGCGACGGCGGTGGACATATCGCGGCGGCGCGCTTGCCCGGCGGCGCGCCGGCGCGCAGGAATGGGCGATGGACGCATATCACGACCTGCTCCGGCGCATCCTCGACGCGGGCGTCGCCAAGGACGACCGCACCGGGACCGGCACGCTCTCGGTGTTCGGCCACCAGATGCGCTTCGACCTGTCGGCGGGCTTCCCGCTGGTCACCACGAAGCGGCTGCACCTGCGCTCGATCATCCACGAGCTGCTCTGGTTCCTGGCCGGCGACACCAACGTCGCGGCGTTGCGGGCGAACGGCGTGACGATCTGGGACGAGTGGGCCGACGCGAACGGCGACCTCGGCCCGGTCTACGGCCGGCAGTGGCGCTCCTGGGAGAGGCCCGGGGGCGGCACGGTCGACCAGATCGCCTGGGTGCTCGACGAGATCCGGCGCAACCCCGATTCCCGCCGCCTGATCGTCTCGGCCTGGAACCCGGCCGACCTCGACCGGATGGCGCTCGCCCCCTGCCACTGCCTGTTCCAGTTCTACGTCAGCGAGGGGCGGCTCTCCTGCCAGCTCTACCAGCGCTCGGCGGACGCCTTCCTGGGCGTGCCCTTCAATATCGCGAGCTACGCCCTCCTGACCCACATGATCGCCCAGGTGACCGGCCTCGGGGTCGGCGCCTTCGTCCACACCTTCGGCGACGCCCACCTCTACCGGAACCACCTGGAGCAGACCCGCACCCTGCTGGGCCGGTCCCCGCGCCCGCTGCCGCAGCTGCGGCTCAACCCGGAGGTCCGCGACCTCTTCGCCTTCCGGTTCGAGGACATCGCCATCGAGAACTACGACCCGCACCCCGCCATCGCGGCCCCGGTGGCGGTATGAGCGCGACCGTCGCCCCGCTCGTCTCCCTGGTCGCCGCCGTCGCCCGCAACGGCGTGATCGGCCGCGACAACGGGCTCGCCTGGCATCTCTCCAGCGACCTCAAGCGCTTCAAGGCCCTGACCATGGGCAAGCCGATGCTGATGGGCCGGCGCACCTGGGATTCGATCGGCCGGCCCCTGCCGGGGCGCCGCACCCTGGTGCTCACCCGGGATACGGGCTTCCGCGCCGAGGGCGTCGAGACCGTCCACGACTGGGACTCCGCGCTGGCCGCCGCCGGGGCGGAGCTGATGGTGGTCGGCGGTGCCGAGATCTACGCGCTCGCGCTCCCGCACGCCGACCGGCTCCATCTCACCGAGGTCGAGGCCGAGCCCGCCGGCGACGTGCGATTCCCCGCCTTCGACCGCGCCCGCTTCCGGGAGACGTTCCGCGAGGCGCACCCCGCGGGCCCGCGGGACGAGCACGCCTTCGCCTTCGTCGACTGGGAGCGCGCACGCTGAGGCGCGCCGCCGCATTTGCGTTCCGCGCCGCGCATGCCCACCTGCCAGCCTTGACAGCACGGGGCGTGCGCCCGCAGGTGCCTGTCGGGTGCGCGCGCTCACGCCGGGCCTGCACATCCTGCGGGAAGATGCGCGTGCGGGCTCTCGTGGCCTCCAACCGGGCGCGGTCGCGGTGCGATCGGTCCGGAGGGTCGGGACTAGGCGGGCGAGCGTGGCCGTTCAGGCAGGGGGCGCCGGCCGGGATATGGGCCGGGCGCGGACAGGCAGGAGACGACGGCTAGGATGCCTTGGAGCAATCAGAGCGGCGGCGGGGGCCCGTGGGGCCGGCCCGGCGGCAACGGCGGCGGTCCCTGGGGCGGTGGCGGTGGCGGCGGCAAGACGCCGCCGAACCTCGAGGACCTGCTCCGGCGCGGGCAGGACCGCCTGCGCGGCCTGATCCCGGGCGGCGGCGGCTCGGGCGGCGGCTACGGCGGCGGCGGCTCGACCGGCGTCGGCGGCGGCCGCAGCGCGGCGGTCATCGCCGTCCTGGCCATCGCCATCTGGCTCGCCACCGGTTTCTACACCGTCTACCCGCGCCAGGTCGGCATCGAGACGATCTTCGGCCGCTATGTCGGCACCAAGGGCGAGGGCCTGCGCTACAACTTCCCCTATCCGATCGGCGGCGTGGTGAAGCCGGATGTCGGCTCCCAGAACTCGATCCAGATCGGCTTCCGCGCCGGCCCGAACGGCCAGGGCCGCACCCGCGACGTGCCGGACGAGAGCCTGATGCTCACCGGTGACGAGAACATCGTCGATCTCGACTTCGAGGTGCAGTGGCGCGTCAACCCGCTGAAGGCTTCCGACTTCGTGTTCAACCTCCAGAACCCGGAGGGCACCATCAAGGCGATCTCCGAGAGCGCGATGCGCGAGGTGATCGGCCGCCGCAACATCCAGGCGATCCTCACCAATGAGCAGTCGAGCATCGCCCAGGAGGTGAAGGAGATGGTCCAGAAGGCGCTCGACGAGTACGGCGCCGGCGTGCGCATCGAGGTGGTGCAGCTCGTCTCGGTCAACCCGCCGCCGGAGGTGCGCCCCGCCTTCATCGACGTGAACGCGGCCCAGCAGGACGCCGACACGGCGCAGAACGAGGCCAAGACCTACGCCAGCCGCGAAGTGCCGCAGGCCCGCGGTAAGGCGTCCCAGATCGTCCAGCAGGCCGAGGCCTACCGGACGAAGGCGACCGCCGACGCCACCGGTCAGGCCGCGCGCTTCAGCGAGGTCTATGCCTCCTACAAGGCCGCCCCGGCGATCAGCCGCGAGCGGATCTTCCTGGAGACGATGGAGAAGGTCCTGGGCTCCGTGAACAAGGTGATCATCGACCAGAACGGGACGCAGCCCGGCGGCGCGACCGCGGCCGGCGTGCTGCCGGTGCTGCCGCTCTCCGAGTTCGGCGCCCGCGCCCAGACCCAGACGGGAGCCGCCCGATGAAGCAGGCTCTCCGCACCGGCCTGATCGTGGTCGCGGCGATCGTCGCGATCGGCCTCTACGCCTCGATCTTCACCGTCGGCCAGATGCAGCAGGCGCTCGTCCTGCAGTTCGGCCGCGTCCGCGCCGTCCTCAACGCCACCGGCGAGGACAAGCCCGGCCTCTACTTCAAGATCCCGTTCATGGAGAACGTGGTCATCTTCGACAAGCGCGTCCTCGACCTCGACCTGCCGGTGCAGACGGTGCTCACCGCCGACCGCCAGAACCTGGAGGTGGACGCCTTCGCCCGCTACCGGATCGTCGATCCGCTGCGCTTCTACCAGGCGGTGGGCAATATCGCGCTGGCCAACCAGCGGCTCGCGAGCTTCACCAATTCCGGCCTGCGCAACGTGCTCGCCCGCTCGACCCGCGACGCGATCGTGAAGACCGATCGCGGGCAGCTGATGCACCAGATCCAGGAGGACGTGAACCGGCAGGCCAAGGCGCTCGGCATCGAGATCGTCGACCTGCGCATGACCCGCGTCGACCTGCCCGCGCAGAACTCGGCCGCCGTCTACCGGCGGATGAAGACCGAGCGCGAGCGCGAGGCCGCCGACATCCGCGCCAACGGCGACCAGATCGCCGCCACGATCCGCGCCAAGGCCGACCGCGAGGTCACGGTGATCCTCGCCGAGGCGACGCAGAAGTCCGAGCAGCTGCGCGGACAGGGTGACGCGGACAAGAACCGCATCCTCGCCGACGCGTTCGGCAAGGACGCGGACTTCTTCAGCTTCTACCGCTCGATGCAGGCCTACGAGAGCGGGCTGAAGGGATCCGACACCCGCCTGGTGATCAGCCCGAACACGGACTTCTTCCGCTTCTTCAGCGATCCGCAGGGCCGGGCACCCGCCCCGGCAGCCCGCGGACCGCGCGGACCGGCCGATCCGAGCGCCACCACCGGGTCGACGACCGGCTCCACGGCCGGGACGGCGCGCTGAGGGAGCCCGTTGGCGCCCCGGCGCCCGGGGATTACCGTGCAGGACAACCCGCGGGCGATCGACCGTCGGTCGAGGCCCGCGGGACCGGAAACGCGTTCTTGAAGAGGTCGACCATGCACCCCGTCGCGAGCGCCCCCGAGGCGCTGTTCGGCCGCGCCCCGGCGCAGCCCCGCTCCCGCGCCCGCGCGCTGATGGCCTCGATCCTGATCGGCGCCTCCGTCAGCGTCTCCGTGGCCGCGGCCGCCCTGCCGGTCCCGGCCTTCGCCAAGGGGCCGGCCTCCCTCGCCGACCTCGCCGAGCAGGTCACCGACGCGGTGGTGAACATCTCCGCGTCCACCACGGTCGAGGCCCGGGCCGGCCGCGCCGGGCCGCAGGTGCCCCCGGGCACCCCGTTCGAGGACCTGTTCGAGGAGTTCTTCAACCGGCGCGGCGGCCGCGGCGGCGGTGGCGGCGACAGCGACGGGCCGCGCCAGCAGCGCAAGTCGAACTCGCTGGGCTCCGGCTTCATCATCGATTCCGCCGGCCTCGTGGTGACGAACAACCACGTCATCGGCGACGCCAACGACATCCAGGTCATCCTGCACGACGGCACCAAGCTGAAGGCCGAGATCGTCGGCAAGGATTCGAAGATCGACCTCGCGGTCCTGCGGGTGAAGCCCCCGGCCGACCGCACGCTGAAGGCGGTGCCGTTCGGCGATTCCGACAAGATGCGGCCGGGCGACTGGGTCATCGCCATCGGCAACCCGTTCGGGCTCGGCGGCTCGGTCTCGGCCGGCATCGTCTCGGCGCGGGGCCGGAACATCGAGTCAGGCCCCTACGACAACTACATCCAGACGGACGCGGCCATCAACAAGGGCAATTCCGGCGGCCCGCTGTTCAACATGGACGGCGAGGTGATCGGCATCAACACGGCGATCCTGTCGCCGACCGGCGGCTCCGTGGGCATCGGCTTCGCGGTTCCCTCGGGCACGGCCAAGCCCGTGATCGACCAGCTGCGCGACTTCGGCGAGGTCCGCCGCGGCTGGCTCGGCGTGCGCATCCAGAACGTCGACGACACCACCGCCGAGGCGCTCAACCTCAAGGGCGGCGCGCGGGGCGCCCTGGTGGCCGGCGTCGACGAGAAGGGACCGGCCAAGACCGCCGGGATCGAGGTCGGCGACGTGATCCTGAAGTTCAACGGCGCGCCGGTGAAGGCCTCGGGCGACCTGCCGCGCATCGTCGCCTCGACCCCGGTCGGCCAGAAGGTCGACGTGGTCGTCATGCGCAAGGGCGAGGAGGTGACGAAGCCCGTCACCCTCGGCCGCCTGGAGGACAGCGACAAGCCGCAGCTCGCCAACCTGCGCCAGCCGGAGCCCGAGAGCGCGACCCGGCAGGCGCTCGGCCTCAACCTCTCCGGCATGACCGACGAGCTGCGCAAGAAGTACTCCATCAAGGACACCGTGAAGGGCGTGGTCGTCACCCGCGTCGACCCGAACTCGACCGCCGCCGACAAGCGGATCCAGCCCGGCGAGGTGATCGTCGAGGTCGGCCAGGAGGCGGTGAGCACCCCCGCGGAGGTGACCAAGCGGATCGACGCCCTGAAGAAGGACGGGCGCAAGTCGGTGCTGCTGCTGGTGGCGGGCGCCACCGGCGACGTGCGCTTCGTGGCGGTCGGCCTCGACTGAGCCGCCTCATCCGCGTTGCCGAGGGCCGTCGCTCCGCGGGGAGAGGCGGCCCTCGCGCGTTCAGGGGGCCCCACATTGACGCTGCGCCGCGGCACGGCACACTGGGGCAGCGAGTCGGTGCGGCTCGGGCGAGTTCGGACCCATGACGGCCGTCGCGTTCGACACCCTGAAGTTCGCCCGCGCCCTGCGGGAGAAGGCGAAGCTGTCGCCCGAGCAGGCGGAGGGCCTGGCTGACGGGCCGGTGGACGTCTTCGACGGGAATCTGGCGACGAAGGCCGATATCTACGAGCTGCGAGCCGATGTTCAGATAGTCCGTGGTGACATCGAGGCCCTGAAAATCCAGAGCCGTGCCGACACCGAAGCGCTTCGGCTCGCCACCCAGGGGGATATCGAAAGCCTTCGCATGACGACCGAGGCCGACAGCGACAATCTTCGGCTCTCCACGACGGCTGGCCTCGAAGGCCTACGTATGGAGATCAAAGCAGGGCTGGACGGTCTGCGCCTCGAAACGAAGGCCGACATCGAGGCCGTGAAGGGCGCGATCGCCTCCGCGAAGGTCGAGACGGTGCGCTGGCTCGTCGGCGCGCTCGGCTTTC
The DNA here is from genome assembly GCF_017876975.1 of Methylobacterium sp. PvP105. Lineage (NCBI taxonomy): Bacteria > Pseudomonadati > Pseudomonadota > Alphaproteobacteria > Hyphomicrobiales > Methylobacteriaceae > Methylobacterium > Methylobacterium sp. PvP105. The sequence continues at coordinate 6,085,162 of NZ_JAGIPA010000001.1, forward strand.
AGACGCTCGCCGTGCTGAGCGCGGTCACCGCCCTGACCCGCACCCTGCACTGAGCCTCACCCCACGAACTCCGCCGCGGCGTAGCCCTGCAGGTACAGGAGCGCGGTGAGGTCGCCGTGCTCGACCCGGACCCGCGCCGCGGCCGCGACCGCGGGCTTCGCCCGGAACGCCACCCCGAGGCCGGCCTCGCCCAGCATGTCGAGGTCGTTGGCGCCGTCGCCGACCGCGAGGGTCTCGGCGGCGCCGAGGCCCAGATCTCCGCGCAGCGCGATCAGCGTCGCGCGCTTCTCGGCCTTCCCGACGATCGGGTCCTCGACGCGGCCGGTGAGCCGCCCGTCCGCCACGCCCAGCACGTTGGACCGGTGCTCGTCGAAGCCGATCATGGCGGCGATCGGGCCGGTGAACAGCGTGAAGCCCCCGGAGACCAGGCAGGTATGGGCGCCGTGCGCCCGCATCGTCCGCACCAGCGTGCGGCCGCCCGGGGTCAGGGTCAGGTGCTCGGCGATCAGCCCGTCGACGGCGCCGACCGGGATGTCCTTCAGCAGCGCGACGCGCTCGCGCAGGGCCGGCTCGAAGGCGATCTCGCCCCGCATCGCCCGCTCGGTGATCGCCGCCACGCGGTCCTTGAGGCCGAGCGTCCCGGCGAGCTCGTCGATGCATTCCTGCTCGATCATGGTGGAGTCCATGTCGGCCAGGAACAGGCGCTTGCGCCGGTGCGCGTCGGCGGGCAGCACCGCGAGGTCGATCGGCTCGCCGGCGAGCGCCGTCCGCAGCCTGTCGGTGAGGGACGCCGCGGCCGCGGGCTCGCCCGGCACCAGCAGCTCGGCCGCCACCTCCCCGTGCAGGATCCGCGGCTGGTGCTCCGTCCGCAGCACGGCGCGCGTCTCGGCCAGCACCGCGTCGGTGATGGACGGCCGATCCGGGTTTGCTATCAGGACCGCGACCAGCATCGTGGAGTTTCGCCTTGCCGCCAGACCGGGAGGAAGCCGGGCGGCGCCCGGCCGCGATCCTCATCGCAGGGCCCACCGCCTCGGGCAAGTCGGCGCTGGCCGCCCGGCTGGCGGAGCGTCACGGCGGCGTGGTGATCAACACCGATTCCATGCAGGTCTACGCGGACCTGCGCCGCCTGACCGCCCGGCCCGACCCGGACGAGGAGGCGCGGGTGCCCCACCGGCTCTACGGCCACGTCGACGGCGCGGTGAACTACTCCGCGGGGCACTTCTCCCGCGACGCGGCGGCGCTGCTGGCGACGCTCGGCGGGCGCCTGCCGGTCTTCGTCGGCGGCACCGGCCTGTACTTCCGGGCGCTGGAGCAGGGCTTCTCGGAGCTGCCGCCGGTTCCCGACACCGTGCGCGCGCGGGTGCGGGACGCGGCCGAGGGCCGCCCGACCGAGGCGCTGCACGCCGACCTCGCCCGGCACGATCCCGCGGGGGCCGCCCGGCTGCGGCCGAGCGACCGGATGCGGGTGATGCGCGCCCTGGAGATCTTTCTCGCGACGGGCCGACCGATCGCCAGCTTCTACGGCGATCCCGTTCCCGGCCCGCTGGCCGGGCGGGACCTCCGAAGAATCTTCCTGGCGCCCGACCGCGCGGCGCTGCGGGAGCGGATCGACGCCCGCTTCCGGACCATGATCGCCGAGGGGGCCCTGGACGAGGTCGCCCGCCTGCGTGCGCGACGGCTCGACCCGATGCTGCCGGTGATGCGCGCCCACGGCGTGCCGGGCCTGATCGCCCATCTCGACGGGGCGCTCAGCCTCGACGAGGCGATCGCGCGCGGGCAGGCGGATACGCGCGCCTACGCCAAGCGCCAGTTCACGTGGTTCCGCCACCAGATGGGGGAGGCGTGGCGCTGGGTGGATCCGGAGGGGGCGACGGTCGAAGACCTGCTCTGACGCGATCGTCCCCTCCGCCGGGCGAAGGAGGCTCGCCCGGCGCCGCGATCGGCCCGCGCCGCTCTCCCGCACGGGGGCGGGAGCCCGTCGCGTCTCACCCTGGCCTCGAGGTCCAGGAGAACGGCCGGAGGTGTCAGCGCTCCAGCCGCGCCACGAGGCTCGACGTGTCCCAGCGGTTGCCGCCCATCGCCTGCACCTCGGCGTAGAACTGGTCGACGAGGGCCGAGACCGGCAGCTTGGCGCCGTTGCGGCGGGCCTCGTCCAGCAGGATGCCCAGGTCCTTGCGCATCCAGTCGACCGCGAAGCCGAAGTCGAACTTGCCCTGGTTCATCGTCTTGCCGCGGTTCTCCATCTGCCAGGAGCCGGCGGCCCCCTTGGAGATCACGTCGAGCACCGCCTCGACGTCGAGGCCGGCCCGCTTGGCGAAGTGGACGCCCTCCGACAGGCCCTGGACGAGGCCGGCGATGCAGATCTGGTTGACCATCTTGGTGAGCTGGCCGGCCCCGGCCGGGCCCATCAGCCGGCAGGCCCGCGCGAAGGACCCGATCGCGCCCTCGACCTTGGCGTAGGTCGCCGCGTCGCCGCCGCACATCACGGTGAGCACGCCGTTCTCGGCGCCCGCCTGACCGCCGGAGACCGGGGCGTCGATGAAGCCGAGCCCCTTGGCCTCGGCCGCCGCGGCGAGCTCCCGGGCGACCTCGGCCGAGGCGGTGGTGTGGTCGACGAACACCGCGCCGGGCTTCATGCCGGCGAGCGCCCCGTCGTCGCCCAGCACGACGCTGCGCAGATCGTCGTCGTTGCCCACGCAGGCGAACACGATCTCGGCGCCCTCGGCGGCCTGCCGGGGCGTGGGCGCGAAGGCGCCGCCGTAGGTCTTCACCCAGGCCTCGGCCTTCGGGGTGGTGCGGTTGTAGACGGTGACGTCGTGGCCACCCTTCTTGGCGAGGTGTCCGGCCATCGGGCCGCCCATCACGCCGAGACCCAGGAATGCGACCTTCGCCATTGTCGTGCGCTCCTCGCGGGCCCGGACCGCGCCGGCGCCCTTCCTTCTCCGACGGCGGGCGGCCCCGGAGCGCGGCGGCCGGGCCGTGAAGGGGGCGGGGCCGTGCCGGGGACCCGATGTGACAGATTGGGCGTCGTGCCGCCGCCGACGCTGCATCACAGCTCGGATCGCTTGCGTCAACGGCGGACCAATAGGATAACCCGCCCGTGTAGCCCGGGACCACGAAGTCCCAGCCGGAGCCCCCCGCGTGGCCCCGCGCGCGAGGCGGTCGGTCAGGGAGTGGGACATGGGTTCGGCGATCGGCAGGCACGGGCCCTGGGCCCTCGTGGGGGCGCTCGGCGCTGCGGCGCTGGCGATCGTGGCGAGCGAGCGCGGCGAGACGATCAACGCCCTCTGGATCGTGGTCGCGGCGGTCTGCGTCTACCTCATCGCCTACCGCTACTATTCCCAGTTCATCGCCGACAAGGTGATGCGGCTCGACCCGAAGCGCGCGACCCCCGCGGTGCGCCACAACGACGGGCTCGACTACGTGCCCACCAACCGCGGCGTCCTGTTCGGCCACCACTTCGCGGCGATCGCGGGCGCGGGCCCGCTGGTCGGCCCGGTGCTCGCCGCCCAGATGGGCTACCTGCCCGGCATGCTGTGGATCCTGGCCGGCGTGGTCCTCGCCGGCGCCGTGCAGGACTTCATGGTCCTGTTCGTGTCGATGCGCCGGGACGGCCGGTCGCTCGGCGAGCTGATCCGGGCCGAGCTCGGCACCGTGCCGGGCATCATCGCCCTGTTCGGCACCTTCCTGATCATGGTGATCCTGCTCGCCGTGCTGGCGCTGATCGTCGTCAAGGCGCTCGCCGAGAGCCCCTGGGGCACCTTCACGGTGATGTCGACGATCCCGATCGCCATGCTGATGGGCGTCTATTCCCGCTACATCCGGCCGGGCAAGATCGGCGAGGTCTCGATCCTCGGCTTCGTCCTGCTGATGCTGGCGATCGTGGCCGGCGGCTCCGTGGCGTCGAGCCCGGTCTGGGGCCCGGCCTTCACCTTCACGGGGCCGCAGCTCTGCTGGATGCTGATCGGCTACGGCTTCGTGGCGTCGATCCTGCCGGTCTGGCTGCTCCTCGCCCCGCGCGACTACCTGTCGACCTTCCTCAAGATCGGCACCATCGTGGGCCTCGCGCTCGGCATCGCCTTCGTGGCGCCGCACATGCAGATGCCGGCGGTCACCAAGTTCGTGGACGGCACCGGCCCGGTCTGGGCGGGCAGCCTGTTCCCGTTCCTGTTCATCACCATCGCGTGCGGCGCGGTCTCGGGCTTCCACGCCCTGATCTCGTCGGGCACCACCCCGAAGCTGATCGCCAGCGAGGCCGATGCCCGCTTCATCGGCTACGGCGGCATGCTGATGGAATCGTTCGTGGCGATCATGGCGCTGGTGTCGGCCTGCGTGATCGACCCGGGCGTCTACTTCACCATGAACTCGCCCGCGGCCCTGATCGGCACGACGCCCGAGACCGCGGCCGCCGCCGTGACCAAGCTCGGCTTCGCCACGACGCCGGAGGTGATCACCCAGACCGCCGCCGACGTCGGCGAGCACACGATCATCTCGCGGGCCGGCGGCGCGCCGACCCTCGCGGTCGGCATGGCCCACATCATCTCGTCGGCCATCGGCGGCAAGGCGATGATGGCCTTCTGGTACCACTTCGCGATCCTGTTCGAGGCCCTGTTCATCCTCACGGCCGTGGACGCGGGCACCCGCGCCTGCCGGTTCATGGTGCAGGATCTCGTCGCGCTCGCGATCCCGTCGTTCAAGAACACCACGTCGTGGGGGCCGAGCATCGCGGCGACCGCCATCTCGGTCGGCGCCTGGGGCTACTTCCTCTACCAGGGCGTGACCGACCCGCTCGGCGGCATCAACACCCTGTGGCCGCTCTTCGGCATCTCGAACCAGATGCTGGCCGCGGTGGCGCTGACCCTCTGCACGGTGGTGATCTTCAAGATGAAGCGCGAGCGCTACGCGTTCGTGACCATCATCCCGACCGCGTGGCTGTGCATCTGCACCCTCACGGCCGGCTGGCAGAAGATCTTCTCGGCCGACCCGAAGATCGGCTTCCTGGCCCACGCCCAGCGCTACGCGGCCGCCGCCGCGGAGGGCAAGGTCCTGGCCCCGGCCAAGAACGCCGACCAGATGAGCCAGATCATCCTCAACGACCGCATCGACGCGGTGCTGGCGGCCCTGTTCATCGGCCTCGTCGTCGCCATCGCGGGCTTCGGCATCGCCGCCTGCCTGAAGGCGTGGCGCGCGGATCGCTGGACCGCGCTGGAGACCGAGCCGCACATGGTCGCGGCGGAGTAGGAGGTCCCATGCTGCCGTCGTCGAACCTGCGGGACCGGATCCGGACGCTGTCCAAGTGCGTCTGCGACGGCGCCCGGCTGATGGTCGGGCAGGGGGACTACGCGGCCTATGCCGAGCATGTCCGCCGCACCCATCCCGATCGGGCGCCGATGACCGAGGTGGAGTTCTTCCGCAACCGGGAGAACGCCCGCTTCGGGGTCGGCAACACCGCGGGGTTCCGCTGCTGCTGAGCGGCGGCCGGTGAGCCTGGTCGTCTCCGCCCGCAGGGACGGCGGCGCGTCTTCGCGGCGGACCGAGTCCCGCTCGCTGCGCGGACCCGATCCGGCCCGGCCGGCGTTCTCCACGCCGGGGGGCCGCGGGCCCTCGCCGGATGCGGAGGGCCGATGACCGACGACAGCGCGCAGGACGCGAAGGAACCCCGGGCCGTCAACACCACCCATGCCTGGGAGCGGGCCTACTGGGCGCGCCGGTTCATGGTCCCGGTGGAGCAGGTCGAGGCCGCCGTGGCGGCGGTCGGCGACGATCCGGCCCGCGTGGCCGCCCATCTCGGACGGGACTGGCCGGGCCACGAGCCCGCCACCTGAAGCTGGACCCCGGCCCCCGCGCGAGGACTAGTCCTCCGCGATCCCGGGCATAAGCTCGGCCGCATCTTGACTCGGCCGCCACAATATCCGCCATCTCAGGCCCGACGGGAGGTCGGCATGAGCATTTTCCAGGACGCCATCCTTCGGTTCGGCCGCACGATCATGTCGTACGCGGGCGACGCGGTCTTCCTGCAGGCCGCGGTCTCGTCCGCCGCCAACGTCATCGTGGCGGACGGGGACGTGGGCGAGGAGGAGATCGAGTCGGCGATCAGCGGCATCCGCGCCAACCCGATCCTCGAGAAGTCCTACGACACGCTGCGCGTCGAGCAGGAGCTCTACGAGGCGATCGCCCGTGCCAAGACCCGGGCCGGCCGGCTGGAGAACCTGCGCCATATCGGCGCCATCGCGGAGCGGCCGATCGAGCAGCGCCAGGACGTGTTCCTGATCGGCGCGGACGTGGCCGATATCGACGGCATCAGCGAGGTCGAGCACAGGGCGCTCGACGAGATCGCCGGGGCGCTGCAGGTCGACAAGTCCGCCCTGCTGCGCTGATCCCGCCGCCTCGGGGACGGTGCGCGCGGATCCCTCTCCGGCCCCGCGCCCTCATTCCGAGGTGCCGGAGCGCGGCGGAGGCCGCGACGGGACCCGCCTGCGAGGACCGCTGACGCGTGCGCCCCTGGGTGCGGGGGCGACGAGGTATGACGGGCCGCGATCACAACCCTGCGGCGACGCGGCCCGTCCTTTGCCTATCCGGACGTGATAGCGAAACATTCCGGTTCTAGCCGGTGAGCCGGTACGCAACGCGGAGCGGCCGGCCCGGGGCCGGACGGCGGAGACCGCATGGGCCTCGTCCTCTACGCGCTCAAGTTCCGGATCACGACCTATGTGCTCGCGGTCCTGATGATGCTCGGCGGCGTCGGGGCGATCGTCGTCGCGCCGAAGGACGTTCTCCCGGTCGTCGACATCCCGGTCGTCGTGGTGGTCTGGACCTATACCGGCCTCTCGGCGCCGGAGATGGAACAGCGCATCACGACCTACGCCGAGTACGGCATCTCCAACAACGTCAACAGCATCCGCCGCATGGAGTCGACGACGCTCCAGGGCACGGCCGTGCAGCGGATCTACTTCGAGCCCACCGTCAGCCTCGATCTCGCCATCGCCCAGGTGGTCTCATCGACCAACTCGATCCGCGCCGTGATGCCCCCCGGCACGCAGCCGCCGGTGATCGTGCGCTACTCCGCCTCCTCGGTGCCGGTGATCCAGCTGGCCCTGACCTCGGCCAAGGACAGCCTCAACCAGGTCTACGACTACGCCCAGTACCGGATCCGCCAGACCCTGGCGCAGGTCCCGGGCTCGACCCTGCCGTCGCCCTTCGGCGGCGCGCCCCGGCAGATCATGGTCGACCTCGACCTCAACGCCCTCCAGGCGCTCGGCCTGACGCCGCTCGACGTCACCAACGCCATGACGGCCCAGAACCTGACCGTGCCGTCCGGCCTCGCCAAGATCGGCGAGCAGCAGTACCCGGTCCAGCTCAACGGCACCCCGCCGTCGATCGAGACCCTGAACCTCGCGCCGATCAAGGTAGTGGCCGGCCAGCCCGTGCTGGTGCGCGACGTCGCCTATGTCCGTGACGGCGGCCCGCCGCAGGTCAACGTGGTCAGCGCCGACGGCCAGCAGGCCGTGCTGATGCAGATCATCAAGAACGGCAACGCCTCGACCCTCGGCGTGGTCAACAACGTCAAGAAGGCGATGCCGACGATCCGCGCGGCGGCGCCCGAGGGGCTGTCGATCAAGCAGCTCTTCGACCAGTCGGTCTTCGTCTCGAACGCCATCGAGGGCGTGCTGCACGAGGCGCTGACCGCGGCGGCCCTGACGGGGCTCGCGATCCTGCTGTTCCTCGGCTCCTGGCGCTCGACGATCATCGTGCTGATCTCGATCCCGCTCTGCGTCATGACCTCGCTCGCCGTGCTGGCGGCGCTCGGCGAGACCATCAACGTGATGACGCTGGGCGGCCTCGCGCTCGCGGTCGGCATCCTCGTGGACGACGCCACGGTGGCGATCGAGAACACCTACCGGCTGTTCGAGGAGGGCGAGGAGTTCCGCGAGAGCGTGGTCCACGGCGCCGCCGGCATCGCCAAGCCGGCGCTGATCTCGACGCTGGCGATCTGCGCGGCCTTCACGGCGGTGTTCGCGCTCACCGACACGCCGAAGTACCTGTTCACCCCGCAGGCGCTCGCGGTCGTGTTCGCGATGCTGACCTCCTACCTGCTGTCGCGCACCCTGGTGCCGCTGCTGATCGACGTGATCGTGGCGCCGGAATACCGGCAGAAGCACGCCAAGGATCGGGACACGCGTGAGCCGCCCCGGCGGGGCCGGATCGCCCGCGCCGCCGGCCTCGTCGGCGCCCCGCTGATGCGGCTCGCCGGCCGGATCCACGCCGCCTTCGAGCGCGGCTTCGCGCGGTTCCACCGCGGCTATGTCGGCCTGCTCCACGCGGTGCTGCGCCACCGCGTCGCCACCCTGGGCGCCGTCGGCGGCGTCCTCGGCATGACCGGCGTGCTGTTCGTCTTCGTCGGCCAGGACTACTTCCCGCAGATCGAGGCGAGCCAGATGACCATGCATCTGCGCACCCGCGTCGGCATGCGCATCGAGACCGCCCGGCAGGTCTTCGCCGAGATCGAGGACACCGTCCGCGAGGTGATCCCGGCGGGTGAGGTCGACCAGATCCTCCAGAACATCGGCCTGCCGTCGAACAACTACAACTTCGCGTTCTCGGACGGCTCGTTCGTCTCCTACAATGACGGGCAGATGCTCATCAGTCTGAAGGAGGGGCACGGCTCGGTGGCGGGCTACACGAAGCGCCTGCGCGACGTGCTGATGAAGCGCTTCCCCGACGTGATCGTGTATTTCCAGCCCGCCGACATGATCACCCAGATCCTGAACTTCGGCGTCCTCACGCCGATCGACGTGCAGGTCTCCGGCCGGCACAAGGAGAAGGACCTGGAGGTCGCCCAGCGCATCGTGCAGCGGCTGAAGCACACGAAGGGCCTCGTCGACGTCCACCTGCAGCAGATCGTCAACGAGCCGCAATTCTACGTCGACGTCGACCGGCGCCTCGCCTCCGAACTCGGGCTGACCGAGCAGCAGGTGGCGCAGAACATGAACATCTCGCTGTCCGGCAGCTACCAGGTCACGCCGAACTTCTGGCCGGACCCGAAGACCGGCATCCCCTACCAGCTCTGGGTGCAGACGCCCGAGTACCGCAACAGCTCGCTCACCGACCTGCGCAACACGCCGATGTTCGTGCGCGCCGCCGCGACCGCCGGCTCCGGCCCCGGGGTGCTGACCCTGCTGTCGAGCCTCGCCGACATCCGCCGGACGCCGACGCAGACCATGATCAGCCACGTCAACATCCAGCCGACCTTCGACATCTTCGCCTCGGTGCAGGACCGGGACCTCGGCTCGGTCGCCCGCGAGATCGACGCGATCGTCGAGGACGAGCAGAAGAACCTCGAGGCACCCGACAAGATCGTCGTCCGCGGCCAGATCGAGAACATGCGCTCGGCCTTCCTCCGCCTGGAGATCGGCCTCGGCATCGCGCTGATCGCCGTCTACCTGCTGATGGCGGTGAACTACCAGAGCTGGGGCGACCCGTTCGTGGTGATCGCCGCCCTGCCGATGGCGTTCTGCGGCATCACCTTCGCGCTGTTCGTGACCGGGACGCCGTTCTCGATCCCGTCGATCTTCGGGGCGATCATGTCGGTGGGCATCGCCTCGGCGAACTCGATCCTGCTCGTGACCTTCGCCAAGGAGCACCGGGAGGCGACGGGCTGCGGCGCCCTGGAGGCGGCGATCACCGCGGGCGAGACCCGGTTGCGGCCGGTGCTGATGACCGCCTCGGCGATGTTTCTGGGCCTCATCCCGATGGCCTTGGGCACCGGCGAGGGCGGCGAGCAGAACGCCGCGCTCGCCCGCGCGGTCATGGGCGGCATCGCCTTCGCGACGCCCGCGACGTTGCTGCTGGTGCCGTTCCTCTACGTGCTGATGCGCGGCGGCCCGGCGCAGCCGGTGCAGGATTACCTGGAGCCGGAGGGGCGGCCGGCGACCGCATAGGGGACCGCGGCGTCCGCTGCGGCTCCCTCCCCGGGGGGAGGGGCGCACTCCGGATCCCTTACCCCTCCTTGAACCCGTATTCCGGGGTGTCGTCGTCGTTGCCGTAGTACTTGTACGGCAGGAACTTGCCCGACATGGTGAGCTTCACGCGGTCGCCCTTGTTGTTGGCCTCGCGGGCCATGTCCATGTTGAAGTCGATCGCCGACATGATGCCGTCGCCGAACTCCTCCTGGATCAGCTCCTTGAAGGTCGTGCCGTACACCATCACCAGTTCGTAGAACCGGTAGATCAGCGGGTCGGTGGGCGGCATGGACGGGATCGAGCCGCGATAGGGCGGCTCGTTCAGCATCCGCTCCTCCGCGGCTGTGAGGCCGAAGAGCTCGGCCGCCCGCTTGGCCTGGGCTTTCGGCAGCTTCATCTGGCCCATGCAGGCCGCGGTGATCAGGAACGGCGACAGGCCGCCGATCTCCTCGTGGATGTGCTTCCAGCTCCACCCCTTCTCGCGCTTGATGTCGAGCAGCTTCTCGGTGAGGTCTTCGCGCTTCATCGTCGGCTCCCGGAGTTCGATCTGCGATGGGTCCGGTGAGGCCGCGCGCTCCGCGGCCCCACCCACCCGATGCGGGTGCGCGTCCGGATCGCGACCGGTGAGGGGGAACGGTCGCGTCCGGACGCGGACATCCGCCGGGCATCGTCGCGGCGTGGCTTCGGGAGCCGCGCCGGCCGACGGGCGGACAGGCTCTCTCGGCAAACGGTATGCCAGTCTGTTTCCCGGGGAAATCGCGCGAGATGACAACGCGTTGGCGCGGCAGACGTCGCTCACGACATCTCGTCGAAAACGAGATATCGTGAGCGGATGACGACATTTCGTGAGCCCGGCGCCGCGGGAACCTTCGGGCCGGTCTTCGAGGCGAGTCCCGATCCCATGCTGGTCCTCGCGCCCGAGGAGGACCGGGTCGCGGACGCCAACCCGGCGGCGGCGCGCCTCCTCGGCTACGGCCGGCCGGCGCTGCGCGGCGCGCGGGCCAGCGCCCTGTTCCCGGGCCAGCGCCCGGCCCTCACGGTCTTCACCGAGGCCGTCCTGGCCAAGGGGCACTGGTGGACCCGGACGCTGGCGCCGCGCGACGCGGCCGGCCGCGACCTGCGGGTCGAGACGGCGGCCTACCCGCTCCCCGGCGACGCGATGCGCCTCCTCGTGACCCTGGCGGACCCGGACACGCTCCACCGCCGCCAGGTCGACGGCGAGGCCGAGGCCCACATGCGCGCCGGCCTCTCCGAGTGGCAGCGCGTGGAGCGCATCTTCCGCGACATCGAGCGCGGCAACCAGCTGATCCTGCGCGCGGCCGGGGAGGGGATCTACGGCGTCAACGCGGAGGGCGTGACCACCTTCGTCAACCCGGCCGCCGCGCGCATGCTCGGCTGCGAGGCCGGCGACCTCGTCGGCCGGGACATGCACGCCGCCGTGCACCACACCCGCCCGGACGGCAGCCACTACCCCCACCGCGACTGCCCAATCTACGCGGCCTTCCGGGACGGGATCGTCCACCAAGTCGATCACGAGGTCTTCTGGCGCGCCGACGGGACCTCCTTCCCGGTCGAGTACACCTCGACGCCGATCCGCGACCGGGGGCGCCTGCTCGGCGCCGTCATCGTGTTCCGCGACATCAGCCAGCGCCGGGAGGCCGAGGCCCGCCTGACGAGCGCGCTCGCGGAGGTCGACTCGCTCCGGGAGCGCCTCGAGCTGGAGAACGCGTACCTGAAGGAGGAGATCCGGGCCGAGCGCCAGCACCAGGGCATCATCGGCCGCTCGCCCGCCATCGCGGCGACGCTCCGGCAGGTCGACCGCGTCGCCGCCACCGACGCCACCGTGCTGATCACCGGCGAATCCGGCACCGGCAAGGAGCTGATCGCCCGGGCGATCCACGAGGCCAGCCGGCGCAGCGCCCGCCCGATGATCCGCGTCAACTGCGCGGCCATCCCCCGCGAGCTGTTCGAGAGCGAGTTCTTCGGCCACGCCAAGGGCAGCTTCACCGGGGCGCTGCGCGACCGTGTCGGCCGGTTCGAACTCGCCGACGGCGGCACGCTGTTCCTCGACGAGGTCGGCGAGATCCCCCTCGATCTCCAGGGCAAGCTGCTGCGCGTCCTGCAGGAGCGCTCGTTCGAGCGGGTCGGCGAGGCGCGCACCCGGGCGGTGGACGTGCGCGTGGTCGCGGCCACCAACCGGGACCTGCGCGCCGAGATCCGGGCGGGCCGCTTCCGGGAGGACCTCTACTTCCGCCTCAACGTCTTCCCGATCCAGGCGCGGCCCCTGCGCGAGCGGCCCGAGGACATCCCGCCCATCGCCCAGCACCTGCTCCGGGTCGCCGCGCGCCGCCTCACCGTCCCGGAGCCGCGCCTGACGGAGGGGGATGTCCGCCGTCTCTGCCGCTATCCCTGGCCCGGCAATGTCCGGGAACTGGAGAACGTGATCGAGCGGGCGGTGATCCTCTCCGCCCGGGGCCGCCTCCGCCTCGACCTGCCCGACGGGGAGGCGGCCGGGCCCGCCGACGCGGCCGCCCCGGCCGCTCCGCCGGATGGCCGGCCCGCCACCGAGGCCGAGCGCCGGGCGCGCGACCGCGCCGAGATCGTCGCGGCCCTGGCGCTGGCGGGCGGACGGATCTCCGGGCCGGGCGGCGCGGCCGCGCTCCTCGGCCTGCGGCCGACGACGCTGGCCTCGCGGATCAAGGCCCACGGGATCCCGCGCGGCTGATCCGGCCACCCCTTGATCCGATCTTAAGGTCGCTGTGCCAACGATCGCGCCGGGCCTTCCCCGCGGAGGCGCAGCGTCTCCGACCGATGCAGGACCTCTCCGATCCCGTCACCCTCCCGGCCGGCGCCGTCCTGTTCGACGAGGGGTCGATCGGGCACTGCGCCTACCTGATCCTGAGCGGCCGCATCGCGATCTTCCGGCGGCGCGACGGCGGAGAGACCGTGCTCGCCCGGCGCGGGGCCGGCGAGATCTTCGGCGAGATGGCGATCCTCGACGCCCTCCCGCGCTCCGCGGGCGCGCGTGCCGAGGCGGATTGCGTGCTCGTCCCCGTGAGCGCGGCGCAGATTCAACAGCGGCTCGCCGGCGCCGACCCGATCCTGCGCCTCTGCCTCGAGGGGCTCATCGCCCGGTTCCGCGAGACCCTGCCGCGCCTCGGGCCGGCCGTGGTGGAGGGGCCTCCGGCGCCGCTGTCGCCCTCCGCCCGCGCCGATTTCGACGCGACGGTCGCGTCCCTCGCGCAGGAGCGCGCCCTGCGGCGGGCCCTGGCCCGGGACGAGTTCGCGCTGTTCCTGCAGCCGATCGTGCGGCTCGCCACCGGGCGGCTCGCCGGCTTCGAGGCCCTGATCCGCTGGCACGATCCCGAGCGCGGGCTCGTGGCGCCCGCGTCCTTCATCCCGGCCGCCGAGGCGAACGGCCTGATCCTCGCGATCACCGCCTGGGTGATCGACGCGATCGGCCGGATCGTGCCCCGGATCCTGCAGGCCGGCCTCCAAGCCCCCGCCGCCGTCGAGCCGTCCCTGTTCGTGAGCTTCAACGTCACGGCCCAGGACCTCGCCCGGTCGGACATCCCCACCCTGATCGACGTGATGCTGCGCCGGACCGGCATCGCGCCCGACGCCCTCAAGCTCGAGATCACCGAGAGCGCGCTCATGCAGGATCCGGCCGGGGCAGCGGCCGCCCTCGCGCGCTGCCGCGCCGCCGGCCTCGGCATCGCGGTGGACGATTTCGGCACCGGCTACTCCTCGCTCAGCCATCTCAGCACCCTGCCGATCACCACGCTGAAGGTGGACCGGGCCTTCGTCCGGGCGATGCTGGCGGAGCCGCGCGATCGCCGGATCGTCCAGACCATCCTGCGGCTCGCCGAGGAGATCGGCGTGGTGGCGGTCGCGGAGGGCATCGAGGGCCGCGCCGAGGCGGAGGCCCTCGCCGCCCTGGGCTGCGCCCTGGGCCAGGGCTACCATTTCGGCCGCCCGATGCCGGAGGCCGACGCCCTCGCGGCGGCGGCGGCCTGGAACGCCGAGGCGTGGCGCGTCGGGCTGCCCCGAGGGACCGGCCAGGGCCGGCCGAGGGTCCGCGCCCAGGGCTGAGGGATTTGGGGGGGGCGGCGCGATCTCTCGCCGCCTCCGCGAGCGTGCTTTCGATGCACCGGGCGGGCGGGAAGCGCGCGGTTCCGGGCGGAAACGCTTGCATCCGGTGCGTGTTTTCGGACCATGCGTCTTCGGGTCTCGGAGGCGGGCTTTGGGCGGAGACGAGCGGGACGGGCAGATGACCGAAGAGGCGGCGGGGGCATCCGCGCGGCCGGCGCCCTGGGAATTCGTGCTGCCGGAGGAGACGGCCACCGAGGATCTCGGCCTGTTTCTCTCCGAGTTCCTGATGCCCGGGGACGTGGTGGCTTTGTCCGGAGGGCTGGGCGGCGGCAAGACCACGCTCGCCCGCGCCATCATCCGCGAGCTCGCCGGCGACGCGCGCCTGGAGGTGCCGAGCCCGACCTTCACGCTGATCCAGCCCTACGCGGCCCGCGACGGCCGGCCGATCGTCCACGCCGACCTGTACCGGCTGCGCGATCCCGACGAGCTGGTGGAACTCGGCTTCGACGAGATGGCCGAGGGCGCGATCACCCTGGTCGAGTGGCCCGACCGGATGCCGCCCCGCGACGGCCCGGTGCTGACCGTGGACCTGTCCCTGCGGGCGGAGTTCGGCCCCGAGGCGCGTCTCGCCCGGATCGACGGCGCCGGCGGCATGCGCGCCCGCCTCGACCGGGCCCGCGCGGTGCGCCGCCTCCTCGACCGCAGCGGCTGGGACATCGCCGAGCGGACCCTGATGCAGGGGGACGCCTCCTCTCGCGCTTACGAGCGCCTGACCAAGCCCGACGGCACCAGCGCCGTGCTGATGATCGCGCCGCCGCGGCCCGACGGGCCGCCGGTGCGGGACGGCAAGCCCTACAGCGCGATCGTGCACCTCGCCGAGAGCGTCCACGCCTTCGTGGCCCTCGACCGGGGTCTGCGGGCGCTCGGCTTCTCGGCCCCGAAGATCTACGGCGAGGACCTGACCGAGGGCCTGCTGATCCTGGAGGATCTCGGCAGCGAGCCGGTGGTCGAGGGGGGCGCTCCGCGGCCCGAGCGCTACGCCGAGGCCGTGCGCGTGCTGGCCAAGCTCCACGCCAACCCGCTTCCCCCGGTCCTGCCCGTGGCCGAGGGGACCGAGCACAGGCTGCCGCCCTACGACATGGAGGCGCTGCTGTTCGAGGCGGAGCTGATGCCCGAATGGTACGCCCCGGCGATCCGGAACGTCAGCCTGTCGGCGGAGGCGCGGGCGGCCTTCGTCGACCTGTGGCGGGCGGCGCTCCAGGGCGCGATCCCGGACCGGCCGACCTGGACCCTGCGCGACTACCATTCCCCGAACCTGATCTGGCTGCCCGAGCGCGACGGTCTGGAGCGGGTCGGGCTGATCGACTTCCAGGACGCCGTCATGGGCCACCCGGCCTACGACGTCGCCTCGCTGCTGCAGGATGCCCGGGTCGATTCCAGCGCGGAGTTCGAGCTGCGGCTGCTCGGCCTCTACGCCCGCGAGCGCCGCGGCCGGGACCCGGCCTTCGACGTCGGCGCCTTCGCCACCGCCTACGCGCTGCTGGCGGCCCAGCGCGCCACCAAGATCCTCGGCATCTTCGCGCGCCTCGACCGGCGCGACGGCAAGCCCGGCTACCTCGCGCACCTGCCGCGGATCGAGGGCTACCTCGCTCGCAACCTCGCCCATCCGGCGCTCGCCGGGCTGCGGGCCTGGCACGCGGACCACCTGCCGGGCCTCGTCGCCCCGGCGCCCGACCCCTGACCTCCGGATTCCCGACCGCATGAGCGATCCCAGCCCCGCCGTCAGCCGCGCCTTCGTCCTGGCCGCGGGCCTCGGCAAGCGCATGCGGCCGGTGACCGCCACCGTGCCGAAGCCCCTGGTGGAGGTGGCCGGCAAGGCCCTGCTCGACCACGCCCTCGACCGGGTCGCCGAGGCCGGGATCGGGACCGCGGTCGTCAACGTCCACTATCTCGCCGACCTGATCGAGGGGCACCTCGCGCGCCGGGCCGAGGGGGCGGCCCCGGGACCGGCCACGACCGTCTCCGACGAGCGCGCGGCGCTGCTGGAGACGGGCGGCGGCATCCGCAAGGCGCTGCCGCTCCTGGGGGACGCGCCGTTCGCGGTGCTGAACTCGGATTCGTTCTGGCTCGAGGGGCCGGCCTCCAACCTGCGGCGATTGGTCGAGACCTGGGACGGCGACCGCATGGACGGCCTGCTGCTGGTGGCGCCGACCGCCACCAGCCTCGGCTACGAGGGGGCCGGGGATTTCGTGATGGATCCGGACGGCCGCCTGGAGCGCCGCGGCGAGCGCGCGGTGGCCCCGTTCATCTACGCGGGCGTGGCGATCCTCACGCCGGGCCTCTTCGCCGACACGCCGGAGGGCGCCTTCTCGCTCAACCTGCTGTTCGACCGGGCGATCGCGGCGGGACGGCTGTTCGGAATGCGGCTCGACGGCCAGTGGCTGCATGTCGGCACGCCGGAGGCGATCCGCGCCGCGGAGGAGCGCGTGCGCGCGAGCGCCCGGACGCCGTAGGCCCCGCGAAATCCGAGGCGCGCGCACGGCCCGCACAAGTCGTTGCCCGAAGTGTCTTGCCAAGCCGGATTTGAGCCTCTAGAAGCCCCTTCACACCGGCGGGCCGAGAGCCCGCCGCCGTGTCAGGCGCCCGTAGCTCAGCTGGATAGAGCACCAGACTACGAATCTGGGGGTCAGAGGTTCGAATCCTTTCGGGCGCGCCATTCCCTGCATTTTCCCGTGGTCGGGCAGGAAAGCCCACGTAGACGGGTGCATCAGCACCAGAGTCGAAGACCCACGGTGCTCGCTCGAGCGCATTCAGGTCGCCCGACCTCCGTCCTCGGATCCGATTGACCGTTATCTTCGGAACACGCCCTGACCGTTGCCCCGTTCGCGCGGTGCAGGTCACAGCGGCGCTCTGACCGCGCGGAAGCCGGCCGTCTCCGCGGAGCATCCGCTTCGATGATTGTCGAAGGCGATACCGCGACCGCACGCACGCCATTCATGCGCCGCGCTCCGCCGACGACGCGGGCGCTTGGGCGCAAGGCCGTCAGCGCGGGCCGCCGGGAAGAGGGCAGCGGGGATAGGAACGCGGCGCAACCGTCAGCGCCTGCATACGCGCAAAGGAAGAGACGAGGCGTACAAGAACAAGGCGCCAAGAATTGATGAAGCGTACATTGATGGCGTTCGGTAGGACGGGGGCGGTCAGAAGTGCAGCAGCCGTGACGGCTCGCCTGAGAGGGCTGTACCAAGCTGGCAGTTGCTTCACGGCGCCCAGCGCCTTCCTGGCCGAGACGCGACGTCCCGAGATCATGTCCTGATGGATCTCATAAATATTGTAGAAATACATTGACTTCGGGTCCCTAATCGTGTCGCTCCAGTTGTTTTGCCGCAATATTGATTTGAGATGGATGACGCGGTCGTTGAAACGGCGCTTGTGCTTCTCGAGAAGCGCTTGGGATACCCCGTTCTGGACTCCCGACTTGTTTTGACCGTGTATTCTATAGCATCCGAGCGGCCGGTTCAGGCTGACAATATCGCCAAAAAACGGCGCCGCCGTGAGGATAACACCGTCGACGGCTGTGTCGTAGGACGCATTCCGCAGTAACTCGCAGACATCTCTCCGGAACACATTGCCGGACGTTGGTGGAGAGATGTACGTGCCGGATTTTTTCACATGCGCCTGAAATTTATCCCGATCCCGTCCCATCGGGAGTGCGGGAAAAGCGGGTGCGATCACCGCGCCGGTCTCATTGATCCGCACCAATTGAAACTGGAGCTTAGAAATGTCCGCATCGAGCGCGTCTATGATCGCATCCAGAGAGCCGGGTAGAAGTTGATCGTCGGCATCGAGAAATAAAACAAAGGGCGCTGTCGTTTTCTCAATCCCTAGAAGGCACGCGCTGACCTGCCCTCCATTCGTCTTGCGAAAGGCGCGAACGCCGCTGTTCTGTATTATTGTCCAAGATCCGTCTGTTGAACCGTCGTCTATGACGACGATTTCACAGTCGGGGTTGTTCTGAGAGACGACGCTCTGGATCGCGCATTCAATATAGCGCTCGTAATTGAAGCAATTGATGATGACTGCCAGGGCTGGAGGCCTCGTGCCTGTCAGGACCTCGGCTGCGACCGCATCAGTGCTCATGTATGCTTCGCAGAACGAGAGCTGCAGCTCATCATCACGATTGACTCATCAGGCGCAGGGCTTCCCCGGCAATAAACTATATTTCGCGCATTTCAGATCGGATTTCAAGGACGTTATAGGCCGGCGGCGCGACGAAAATCTGATTAGAGCTCGAACGTTTCGCGAAGCCATTTATTCCGCGGCCGGGCCGGAAACAGGAACAGTATCGTCGCGTCCGCTCGCGGCCGCACACCCCTCCCGACGCGTGCGCGGCGGAGCATCTGCGGCCGCGCTACGGTTCGAGAGGTCTGGATCGAGCGGGCGGATCGGCGGCACCGAGCCCGATCGACAGGCGTCAGCGATCTCGGAGCGATGCGCTCCGCGTGTCGATCGCGAGGAAATCCGGTTGCGAGCGCGAGCCGCGGCGCCCTCACGGCTTCGTCTACACGGCGTGCTCGACTACGCGTACACGCGAAAGTAGTCGACGCGCATGTGGACGAGCTTCTGGGCCTCGGTCAGTTGAGGCGCCGGGACGTCCGTCCGCAGCGCCAGTGTGAGGAGCGGCCAGAAGACGTCGCCGGTCTGTTCCATCTCCGAGGCGCGTGTGAGTGTCCAGATATTTAGCTGACCCGTTTTTGGATTGATAATTGGCGCACGCTCGAAGTAGGGGATGCATTTTCCGTCCTGTATCAGTACGCCGTAGCGGCAGTACTGCTCGGTCATGTCGACGGGGGTGGGGACGCCCGTTCCTTCGTTGTGCTCACCCGGTTGTCCCCATTCATGCAAATAGGCCCCGTAGAGCTTCGGCTCGAAACCTTTGTGCTCGACGATGTCGACCTCTATGCTCCGCTTGGCATTGGTGATGCCGTCCCGGTTGAGAAGCCAGAACGCCGGCCACGTGAGCGGATGCTGCGGGAATCGCATCCGCGCTTCGAAATAGCCTTGGCGCCAGCCGACCGATACGACGCCGCTCCGGCTGCCGGTCTGTAGGTTCCCGGAAATCCACTGAAAGTCAGGTATATTGTTTCCATAGTAATTCACGACGCCCATATTGCGCCCGATATACTTTGCGGAGATCTGAAGGGCCGTGCCGCCCGTGGCGTCCGCGTCCGCGACGATCGCGTAGGGTTTGAAGCCTTCCGCCCCGGCAAGGGGAGCGAAGGCGGAACGGCCGTAGAATCCGGAGGGGCCCGTCGTGGCCTTCGGTCCGCCATTCCAGATCCGCCCGTTGATCTCCGCGAAGGGCTCGTCGAAGACGAGCGTGCGGCCCTGCGTCGGATCCGAGGAGGCGTCCATCGCCGCGCTCGAGCGGCTGGTCGGCAACAGGGACGCCGCCGCGCAGATCGGTAGATCCCGGAAGCACGATTTCAGCAGATCGCGGCGGACCCAGCGAAGTTTCGTCATGGCTCAGGCTCCGAGTTGCGGCGTGGCAAGGGCGTAAGAGCTTCGCGGCAGCGACATCCCTCTCACCGTGACACCATGATCTGGGGTGTGCCGGTGCCCGAGGGCACGCCGATGGAAACGGTGCTGACGGCCTTCAGGCCCCTGTTCGCTCCCGTGTTTCCGCTCGCAGGACCTCCAGCGCCCTGGTGCGGGCTTCGGCCATGCCGTAGCGGTGTCGATACCCGGCCTGCCGCAGGCGATCGTTGGGGAAGCGCATGCGCCAGAGAGGATTGCGCAAGGGCAGCGTCCGGTTGCGTAGGAAATCGTGGAGCCAGTCGACGGCGGCGGGCATCGGGATGACCCGGAAGCGGCGATCGCGGCTGATCGCGTACGCCCGTCGCATGAAGTCGCCGATCCGCGCATCGCGCGTCTCGTGGTCGGAGAGATTGAAAATCTGCACCTGCCCGGCCGGCCAAGCCCCGCTCAGGGACTGGGTCATCGTCCAGATCGCCGCGTCCGTGACGTCCCGGACGTAGACGTGATGGGAGGGCCGGTGCGCGGCGAAGAGGCGCTTCGAGAGACCCCAGTCGCGCAAGCCGATGAGATTATGGAGGTCGACGACGACCGTGGGGCGCAAGATCACGTAGGGAAGGGTCGCGGCGACCCGCAGGATGGCTTCCTCGCCGGCGAGCTTCGTTCGACCGTAGGCGCGAACGTAGTCCAGGGCCCAGTATTCGGACTTGACGTCGACGCTGCTGGTGAGAACCGGTGCCGTCTCCGTCATGGTGCGCGTGCGGCCGCTGCCATACACGGAGACGGTGCTCATGTAGCAGAAGGCCTTGATGCCGTGCCGCTCCGCGGCTTCGGCCAGGCGCCGCGTCGCCTCAACATTGATGGCCGGCATCCGGTCCTGCTTCCCGAGCTCGGCGGCGAGATGCATGACGGCCTCGCAGCCGCGGACGAGGGCGGCGTAATCCTGATCCGCCGTGAAGTCGAAGGTCCGCCATTCGATCGGACCCGTGCGCGGCTGCGCCTCGGTCAGGGGCTGGGACGTGACGGCCCTGACCGCGTAGCCGCGTTCCAGCAGGTCCTCCACCAGGATCCGGCCGATCCGCCCCGTCGCCCCCGTCACGAGGACGCGGAGACCGGTCGGGACGGGCGGGGACGCTCGGAGGCCGGATACCGCGGTGTCGCGCTGCCCCCGGACCTTCAGCGCGTCGGCGAGACGTATCGCCAGGGCGACGATCATCTGCGTGGGATTGCAGTGGCCTGCCGTCGGGAACACGGAGCTTCCCGTGACGAACAGGCCGTCGATCCCGTGAACTTGGCCCTGGGCATCGACCACGCCCTTGGTGGCGTCATCGGACATGCGGGTGGTGCCGGTCGGGTGGGCGACATCGACGAAGCTCACCGGGATCGGCGCCTCGTCGCGCACCCAGTCTGCCAGCACGGGCGCGGGCAGGCCCAGGCGGGCGAACTCGGAGACGACGAGCCGCGCCGTCTCGCGCATGGTGCGGCCTTCATCTTCGTGACTGCGCCAGTCGATCAGGGGCAGCCGGCTGCCCAGGTGATCCCGCTGATCGGAGAGCATGACCCGGCTCTCGGGATCCGGCCGCTGCTCGACCATGCATTCGAGGCTCAGCTCGGAGAGCTTCCGCGGGAAGCCGTTGCGGGCGATGAAATGATCCCGGCAGCCGCGCAGGAGCAGCGGCAGGTTCGACGCCAGGGTCAGGACGTCCTTCGCCCGCGGCTTGCCGACCAGCATCCTCCGGATCGCGTCGCCCGGGTCGTCCGGAGCCAGCGTCTCTCCGAGCCACACCGCGCAGTTCAGGAGCTGGCGGCTTCGCTGGACGTCCGGGCTCAGGCGGAGCCCGCCCCGGAACAGCCGATCCGCGATGGTGTAGCGGCCGAACCGTCGCTGCAGGGCGCGCGACCGGCGAACGTCGAAATGCGCGACCGGCCCGCGCAGATGATCCATCAGGTAGCGACCCACGAGGTCAGACGCGTTCCCGAGGCCGCCCGGGATCTGATGGTCGGAGGCGAGGAGAAGCCGCGCGTTCTCGATCCCGCCGGCACACAGGACGACGCGGCGGGCCGGCAGCTTGACGATCGCGCCGTCGGGCGCCGCGACCTGAACGCCCTGTACCCTGTCACCCGCCTCATCCACGTCGATCGCGACGACGGTCGCGCCGCTGATCAACGTGACGTTGGCGCCCAGCTGCTCGTCCAGCTTCCGCCCGAAGCGCGTGTACTCGAACGGATAGGACTCCGCATCGTCGCGGCTGAACTGCCAGAAGAAGGGCAGGAGCAGCCGCGGATCCGGCTCGGACCAGGCCGGCCGCGAACCGAACAGCTCCCAGAAGCGCGCGTCGCTGAAATGGTTGCCGTAGGCGAGCCCGAGATACTTGGCCGTCCGCTCGAGATAGGGATCGAGCGCGTCGCGCTGGAACGGCCACCCGCTCTCCGGGACCCAGGCACGCTGCTCGAAGTCGATGGTGTCGAAGGGCGCGCACCGGCCCCCCCACGTGTGAGAGCTGCCGCCCACGATCCGGTTCCGGACGGCCCACTGCGTGGCGCGCGGCCGCCCGACATTCACGATGGCATCCAGCGCGTCCGCGCTCTCCATCCGGTCGAGGCCGCCGCTCTCCAGCAGCACGACCCTCAGGCCGCTGCCGGACAGCTCGCGGGCCAGGGTGCTCCCGGCCGGCCCCGTTCCAACAATGCAGACATCGCAAGCCGCATCCAGAAGACCCTCGATTTCACTTGCGGCACGCAGCTGGATCACGGTGAGCGGCTCCCGGGCTCATTCCATCGAGACTATCGGCGCGGACGCACGGTTGATGCGCGGCGATAATCGTTCAAACGATCGGCGAGTGGCCGATTTTCTCAGCCGGCTTCTGCCAAGATAGGGAAAAATATTCGGAGTTCGCGGTGCGAAGCGGATGTGTGCCATGGATAGATCCGCCCCCATCCCGACGCGATGGATGCGCGCGATCGTGCGGACCGTGGTCCATGACGCGCCGCGGCGCGGTCCGGGTGTTGAACGTCGCTGATGCGGTTCGCAGATGCGACGGCCGTCCAACGGCAGGGGCCGAGGGAGCACGGGGCCGCTGCTCGACCGACGGCTGACCGAGGTTCAGCATGCCGATTGCCGGATCGCGTCGGCGTGAATGTGCACGACCTTTTCGGCGCTGTACTGGTCAATGTAGTCCTTCCTGAAATCGGAAAACGACCGTTCTGGCTCGATATTGTCGCAATAATATTCCATGGCTCTGACGAGTCCGTCCTCGTCGTCGGGCGCGACCAGGCGCCCGAGGCGTTGATCGACCAAGATGTCGCTGGGACCGAACTCGCAATCGGTGGATATGACGGGCAGTCCGCACCGCAAGGCTTCACAGATGGCCAGCGACCAGCCCTCCCATCGGGACGTCGCGACGAAGACGTCGCTGACGAAGAGCGCTCGTTGCGGGTCGTCCGGGTAGTGGATCAGCCGGACGGCGTCGGACAGGTCGAGCGCCCGAATCTGTTCCGCCAGCGCCGCTTTGCCGGATCCGTGGCCGACCAGGTTGAGGCGCACGTTCCTGCGCCGCTCGTACACTCTCGCGAACGCGCGAATGAGAAGGTCCTGGCCTTTCTGGAAGGCGTAACGTCCGACGTTCACGAAGGTGATGACGGCGGGGTCGGGCCTGATGTCCTCGCCCGGAGCCTCGAAGTGCCTGACCGGATTGGGAACCCAATACATCGGACGCCTGCATTTGAAATCGGCTTCGAACGCTCTCAGCTGCCGCGGCGACGTCCCGAAAACGGAAGTGATCCGCGGTAGAACGTAGTATTTCAGGAAAAAGAATTTGATCTTCGATTTCAGGCTGCCGGATTCGCGCCGCGGGTTGCCGTGCAGGTGCATCGTGATCCGCTGCGGGATGCCCACCCGGGCCAGCCAGAAGACGACTGTCGGCTCGATCTGCGGAACAATGATCAGATCGTAGCGACCTCCTTTGCTGACATCCCGAAAGATCCGCATCAGGTGCAGGCGCGACGTGACCGGCCTGAAGATGCTTCTGTAATGTCGCGGCTCCGCCGGATAGTTCTCGTGTTGGGTGACCCGCAGCACGTCGATGGCGAACTCGGTGCCGCACGTCGCCGCGAGCTCCGCGCCGATCGTGTCGACCACCCGCTCAATGCCGGCAAAGACGGAGGTCCCAGGTTGAAGATAGAGGATCTGGAACTTCTCACGATTTCCGGCCGGCATCCCAACCAACTCCTTCCGTTCAGAGCTCCGACGATCCGGGCGCGGACCCGTCGACGGTGCCGGGGCCCGACTCACGCGCGATTGAGAACGGCGCCGATCACGTTCGCGCCGGCACCGATCAGGCCGTTCACCGCGTCCGACAGCTCGTCGACGGTGGTCCGCCCGGCCTCGGCGACGATCACCACGACATCCGCCCGACGGGCCGCGACCCGGGACTCGGCCGAGACGGAGAGCGGCGGCAGGTCGAGGATGACGTAGCCGCCCCGGCGCATCTGGTCGATGACGCTCTGGAAGATCGAGGAACTGAGGGACACGCCGGTGCCGACCGCCGTGTACGGCGACCGCGACGGCAGCACGGAGACACCGCCGAAATCCACGAACTTGGCCAAGGCCAGATGGCTGGGATTGATGATCAGGTCGGCCAGACTCGCGCCGACGCCGGCCTTGGAGTCCGGGGTCAGGAAGAAGGTTCCGGCGCCGTGGATGTTGGTGTCGATCAGCCGAGCGGTCCGGCCCCCCTCCTGCAGTAGGCGCGCCAAGCTCAGGCCGATCAGGGTCGTGCCCGTGCGCGGGGTGCAGCCGATGAGGGCGATGACGCAGTCGGTATCGTGACCGCGCGCCGAGAGGGCCAGCTGGATCGACGTCCGCAGATCGCGGACACCCGTGGAGAATTTGACGTTGAGGAACCACGGCGCGTTGACGTTGCGCAGATCCACCGTCTCGCGGCGCCCGTCGGCGGTCTTGCGCAGGACCTCGGGCATCACGGCGAGGCAGGGAATGCCGGCCCGCTGGACGAGATCCTGCGGCGTCCGGATCCTGCGGTCGAACGCCTGCAGCAGCGCCACGGCCAGCAACCCGCCCACGAGGCCGATCATCGCGCCGAGGCCGAGGATCAGGGTCTTGCGCGGGGCCGAGGGCTTGAGGGGCTGCAGTGCCGCGCCGATCACCCGCGCATCGGCATCGGGGGTCGGCGCGTCCGGCAGCGTGCCCTCGGTGACGGCCGCCGCGGCGGACCGGGCCTGTGAGGCGAGGGCGTTGACGCGTCCCTGGAGGAACTCGGCGCCGTTCTTCGCCGCATCGGCTTTGGCAGCGATGGATTGGAGGAGATAGGCCGAGACGGCCGCGTTCGCGACGCGCCGCGCCAGGTTCGGATCTCTGGACGTGTACGAGACTTCGACGACGTACGATTGGCCGACGCGCCGGACGGTGAAGCGCTCGGCGAAGTTCTCGAACTTCCTCTGCTGCAGGATGGCCGCCGTCGACGGCGGGGCGGTCCGCAGCCCCGACAATTCCGAGGCGCTCGGAGCCGGCTCTCTCGGGCTCTCGGCTTCCGGAGGGCCGAATTCCGGATTGTTCGCGAGCTGGAGACTGTTGAACACGTTCGCCAGCAGCCGTTCCGAGCGGAGAACCTGGAGCTCGCTCTCGGCCCGGCCCACATCGAGGCTCGGCATCAGGGCGCCCTCGGAGGAGCCCGCGCCCACCGGGCGCCGCGGCTCGAGCAGCAGCACCGCGGTCGCCGTGTAGGAGGGGGTCGCCGTCACGGTGTAGAGCGCCGCGCAGCCGATGCAGAAGACCACCCAGACGGCCACCGCCAACTTGTGCCGGCGGGCCGCCTTGAGGGCCGCGGAGACGACGGCCAGCGGGCCGTCCTGCACGCCGACGGACGCCGCCTCCGGGAAATGGGTAACGGATTGGGAAGGGTCCGGCGCGATCCGGGTGGTGTTGTAGATGTTCATCTCACGCTTTCCGCCGGATCTGCAGGGCGCGCTCGGGTTCCAGCCGTCCCAGGAGCACGTCCGCGGCGCCGCGCAGGTTGCCGCGCAGCCGGCCGCGCCGGTCGATGAACGGCTCGGGGGCCGCGAAGCGCGTCACGTTGCTGAGAACGTTGCGGGTGATCTGGCCGAAGACTTGAGACAGGGTCATCGTGCCCTTCCGCAGCATGTATAACGGGTTGACAATCTGCGAATAGCCGAGCCGATCGCCCGAGATACGGCCGCCTTTCACGCCCATATGGACGCCGCGGGCCTCCAGGCATTTGACGAGCCGGCCGCCCTTGGCCGCCAGAGCGGCGCCGAAATCGCGGTCCTCGAGCCAGCCGTACAGGACGAGCCGCTCGTCGAATCGCAGCGTGCCGATGGCCGAGCGACGGAACGCCATGTTGCAGCCGTACGGGCTGAAGGCCTCGATGGGCGCCGCCGGCTCGACCGGACCCAGCGCGGCGAGCATCCGGTCGACCTCGGTGAAGCGCAGTCCGGGCCCCTTGATGCCGTCCGCGACGACGTCGCCCGTCAGGCCGACGATGTCCGGCTCGTCTTCGAAGCGCTGCGCGGCCGCTTCGAGCCAGCCGGCCTCGGGGACGAAGTCATCGTCGAAGAAGACCACGATATCGATCGCCTCGGGCAGCGCGGCGAGGGCGGCATTTCTCTGAGTGGCGAGGCCGGGACGCCCCGTGACCACCGTCACGCCGGGCCACGTGGCCGCCTCGCCGGCATCGTCCGGGGTGACGCAGGAGATCAGGATGGCGGCGGGCTTCAGGGTCTGCCGATCCAGGATCCGCCCGAGGGTGCCGGTCACCACCTCGGGGCGGCCCAGCGTCGCGATGGCGACGGCGATGCTCGGCGGCGGCGCCGGTGCCGCGTCGCGCGCCGCCGTCTGCGCGGCCGGCCGCACCTTCGGCCCGCGCATGAGATCGAGGTAGCCCTGCGCCGAAGCCTCCCACGAGAAGAGGGCGGCCTGATCGCGACCGCGGCCGATCAGGTCCGATCGCAGGTCCGGGCTGGCGGCCAGGGCGCGGATCTGGGCGATCCAACGGTCCGGCCGGTCCGGCGGAGCGAGCAGGGCCGCCGACCCGCAGATCTCCGGCAGACTCGCGCGGTCGGTCGAGACGACGGGGCAGCCGCGCGCCATCGCCTCCAGTGCCGGGAGCCCGAACCCCTCCGTGAGGGAGGGGAAGGCCAGGCACAGGGCGCGTTCCATCAGGTAGGCGAGATCGTGGTCGGTGACGAAGCCGAGGTGGCGGACATTCTCGCCGCGCTTCAAGTCCTCGGCGGCGTAGATGGTCGCCTGGCCGCCCGCCACCACGAGGTCGAGCCCGAGTTCGCCCAAGGCCGGCGCCAGCTTGAAGAGCAGATCGAGGTTCTTGTGACGGGCGCGGGACCCGAGGGCCAGCACGAAGGGGCGTTCCAGGCCGTCGGAGTCCCGGTCCAGGCCCGCCGGGGCTCGGACGGCCTGTCGCGGATCCCAGGCGTGCACGTGCTCGTGCCCGTTCGGGAGGACGGCGATGTCGGAGGCCCTCACAGAGAGATGGTTCGCGATCTGCCCGGCGGAGAAGGTCGAGACGGTGGCGATCCGCGCGGCACGGCGGGCCAGAAGCGGCTGGAGTGTCCTGTAGAACGTCCGGAACGACGCGCTGTAGCTCTCCGGCGCATTGAACACGTTCGCATCGTGGATGCAGACGACCTGATCCGTCTTCAGCGCGGGTGCGGTGTTGCAGAGGTTGAGCAACCGGCCGGGCCACGCGCGCGGCAGGACGAATTGCTCCCAGGCATGCCCAGCCGCGGGTCCGACGGTGCGGAGCGGCGTGCCCGCGAGCCGGGGATCCTCCGCGTCCGGCACGGACAGCAAGGGGGCGCTCTCGCCCCGCGCGGCCAGGGCCGCGCTCATCGCCCGGGTGACGTTCATCGCGTAGCGCTGAACCCCGGTCATCGGCTGGGTGAGGAACCGACCGTTGATTCCAAACGATCCGACTGCCGTCATGCTGTCGCTCTACTCCCGTCGGAGGCCCGCTTCTTGGATCGAATGCGAGAACAAGAGTGTTTCACCTTTCGCGAGAGCGGCGCGGTCGGGCTCGCGATCTCGGAAGCCGGGATCGCGCACGACCCCGATCGCACGCAGAAATTCTATATTTAATATAGGCAAAAAATCGCGGCGCTAATTATTTTATAGCCAGCGCTTCGACTTTCTACAAGAAAATCCGAATGCAGAAGCGGCGGCCTGAGCGCTGCATTCAACGGCACCTGGAAGTCCTCAGTTCGCGCCGGAGGCCTGCCGACGCCACAGGGGCGGGTCCGCGCGCGCCTCGAGCGCGGGCTCGCGGCTTCGCCGGAGACGGGACGTGGCCTCTCTGTGGACGGCGCGTCCCGCGTAGACCGCCTCGATGACGGGAAGCAGGAGCCGACCGGCCCGCGGGAAGCAGCGGAGAAGCGCGCCTTCGCGCCAGAGACTGTCGCGGATCTGCTGCACGGGCCGGGTCGGTCGTGGCGCGGCGTACTGCGCGCTCAACTCGACGCGTCCGAAATCGCGGGATCTGCCGCCGAGGCTCAAGGTCGAGACGGCCCGGTCATCCGGCCAGATGATTGCCTTCTTCAGGGCCGTCCACGCCCGCGCCGCGTCGTCCGGGATCGCCGCGACGCTCTCGGAGCCTAGGCGGTCGATGTGGGCCAGGACGCCCGTGAAGAGGTCCGGCCGCGTCGATGCGATCCGCGCCTCCCAGCCGTCTTCCTGGAGATTGGCCCGCGGCGGCGATCCCGGGACGGGCTGCGCGAAGGTGCGGACGCTCGGCAGGTCCGGTTCCAGGCAGGCCTCGATCAGGTGCCAGAAGCGCAGCACCGATGTGCGCGCGTCCCAGGGCTTGTACCAATCGCTCTCGACGCTCAGGCCGAGCGTGCGGCGGAAATGCGGTGTGGCGAGGCGCTTGTAGTTGCAGCGGGCGAACTGGAGCCCGGACCAAGTCCGCTCCGGCAGGCCCTCCTGAAGCATGCGGACCGTGCTGCCGTAGAGCCCGGTATCGACCAGAACGCAATGGCGCGCCGGGCCCGCGCAGGCATCGAGATGCGCGCGGAAACAGGCATCCTGCTGGGCGACCGCGGCGTGCAGTCGGGCCACGCCGGGCTCGTTGCCGGCCAGGAGCGCGGCGAATGTCGCGTCCTGAAAGGGCGCGTCCCAGGACGCCGGCAGGGCCAGATCGTCGCGTTGCGCCAGCGCCGCCGCGATCTCCGACATCGACCGGCCGCTGAACTCCCGGCCGAGCTCGGAGAGAACGCCCGGGCTCGGCGGATCGAAGGCGGTGCGGGCGGCCACGAGGCGCGACACCATCAGGGACGCGTGCGGGAGATTCTGCGGCAGACCGGTCTGTCGGAGGAATCGCGCGTAGACGAGCTGCAGGCGCAGGCCGCCCCGGGCGCAGAACAGGAGGACGGTCCTGTCCGGCGCGAGGAAGCGTTCCACGAGCCAGAGGCGTAGGCAGAACTCGGCGAGGATCGGACCCAGCACGCGCTGCCCGAACGCGACCGCGTCGTCGCCGGCGGCGCGGCGTGCGGCGTCGGCGGCGGTCACGGCCCGGTCCTCCTGGTCCCGTTCCGGGCGACACCGATCCAGTGCCGGTGCATCGCGCGGGCGCGGACGGCATCGAGGCGGCGACGCAGTACCACGTGGCGTGGCCGGAGCAGCTGTGCCGTCCGCAGGCCCGCGGCGGCGGCCATGGTCACGTCCGCCAGCGTGTCATCGCCGAGGTGGAGGATCTCGGCGGGCGCCACCTTCTCGTTCCGGAGAACGACGTCGAAGAGCGCCCGGGTCCGCTTGGTCGCGTCGTGATCGGCGCTGGTGTAGATGTGCGCGACGGGATGGCCTGGAGCAAGCGTGTCCAGCAGATGCGCGATCGTCGCGCCGCGGTGGTAGGTATCGCTCACCGCGATGATCCTGTCCCCGGCCTGCGCCCGCCGCTTCAGCCAGGTCATCAGCGGGGTATTCGCGCGCAACTGGGCAAGCTCGACCGTGATCTCGGCCCGGTACAGAATGTCCGCGGCACGATCGTCGAGGCTGAGGACGCGCGTCATGGCCGCGAGCATGTCGGCGAAGCGCACGTCGCCCGAGGGATTGGCCAAGTCGAGCGCGCGGTAGGCCGCGCGCTGCACCTGCAGGCGCGCGGCGTAGATCGCGCCGGGACGGGGCGCCGTGCCGTGCTCCGCCGCGAGCGCCCGCGACGCGACCGTCGCGATGTCGTGGAAGCGGCAGCGCTCGGATCGGTGGTCGCGATGGAGCAGCGTGTCGAAGACGTCGCAGGATACGATTCGGGCCGCCGTCTCGGGTAGGTGCATGGTGGCTTGATCTCTCCCGATCGGTTGCGACCGAACCCGATTTCCGGCTGCCGGACGGTGTCCGGCAGCCTCCTGCAATGACGGTGCCGTGTCGGCGCGAAGCCGCGCACGACAACCGTACTCTGAGCAGTATAACAAGAATTTGTCCCGTCCGACATGAATGAAGACGTGCTGCTACATCCATAAGCATTGAAGAGACGGCAACGCTCCCCCGGAAAGGCGGGTTGATCGGCCCGGCCGCGGAGTTCGCCTCCCGGGATCGAGGGCCCATACGAGGCCTGGAAACGGCCAACAAGACCGCCGTTTGGTGGAGGCGCGGGGATCAAAGGTACAACCACCATCGTGAAGGCGGACGGGCTGACACCGCCGGCCGCGACGACCGACGTTCTTCGCGTCCTCGGACGGCGCTTCGATCTTCCGCGTCCCGGCTCGGCCGGGGATGATTATCGATCAATTCGCGATCACGGAGAGTTGATCTTTGCCCCGGATCATCGTCAAGTGCCGAGATGGGCAGTGCCAAATTCAGCAATCAGAACTGAGTTTTTGCCGCTCTTTCAGGGTTTTGACTGTGGATTTCAGTGAGGTGTCGTGGTAGCCACCCTGTGTCGGGCGCTCGGGGCGGTGAGATACGGGAGCGCGAAGCGACGAGCGAGAAAGACATCTGTCGTGGCCACGGATCCTAAACTCGCAGTCATCATCACCTGCTTCAACTACGCGAGTTATGTCGGCCAAGCAATCCAGAGCGTCATCGCTCAGGGTAATGACGCTTGTGAGATCGTCGTGATTGACGATGGGTCGACGGATGACTCGTGGTCAATTATCCAGCGGTCCGGCATCACCGCGTTCCGGATCCCGAACGGCGGTCAGAGGGCGGCCTGCCTCTATGGATTGGCCAAGACTCAGGCCCCGTTTCTGCTCTTTCTCGACGCGGACGACGAGCTCCTGCCTGGCGCGCTCGACCGCATCCTGCCGGCGCTGGACGCGAATGTCGCCAAACTTCAGTTTTGTCTGACGTGCGTCGATTCCGCGGGAGCAGTGCTGGCGGATCGTTATCCCGCTCTCGACGCGTTCCGCGGGCAGGACAGGACTGTCAACGACATCCTTAGATCCGGAGTCTACCAGACGCCGCCCACGTCCGGGAATGTGTTCCGTCGCGACGTTTGCGACCTGCTCCATCAATGTGACTACGACCAAGCTGTCGACGGCGTGATCCTGCTGGCCGCCCCGTTCATGGGCGAGATCGTCAGTCTCTCCGACAGTCTCGGGCTCTACCGCGTCCACGGCCGGAATGACTCGGGTCTGGGGCGCGTCCCGCAGGCGGCGACCTTCGAGCGGGACCTGCAGCGCTTCCAGTCGCGTTTGAAACATCTGCGAGATCTGCTCCGGAATTGGCGGCCCGGGGTCTCGCTCATCGAGCCGGAGAAGACGTACTATTTTCAGTTCCTCGAGTTCTGCATGGCGATCCTCCGGGGTGTCCGGTACGGTGGTCGGCCGTTCCTGTGCCTGCTCAGATCTGTCCTGACCGAGCCGCGTTCGCTGAAGTGGAAGGTCGCGAACGCGCTCTTCGTTGCCGCGACGTTTCTCGCGCCCGTTCGCTGCGCACAGGCGCTGCTCGCCTTCCGCTTCTCGATCAAGCGCCGGCCGGTCCGCCAGATCCTGCGCGCCAGGATAGGCGCGGGGCTTTGTTGAAAATCAGTAAATCGACGGATTTTTCTCTTGCGTCGGGTCGCGTTTTTACACCTAAATGCCTGAAATATGTAGCGGCTCTCCTGTTCGGCTGGAGTCGTATCGCGCGCCTTAATCAGCGCCGCAGCTTGCATGGGCCCCAGCGCAGGCCGAGGCTCGGATCTGACACGAGCGCTAGTGAATCATGCGTGTTCTCCATCTGCTGAACCATACGCGCCGGTTGAACGGCCATGTCCACGCGGCCGTCGATCTCGCGTGTCAGCAGGCGCAGTCCGGACACCAGGTCGCGATCGCCAGTCAGGGGGGGGATTTCGATGCTCTGCTCCAGTCCAATGGCGTCGAGTCGATCTTCGCGAGCCACGCGCGCGCGCCGGCCCAGATCCTGAAGTCATTCCTCGGATGTGGCGGCGTGCTCCGGCGTTGGCGTCCCGATGTCGTCCATGCCCATATGATGACCAGCGCCGTCCTGGCTTGGCCAACCTGCAAGCTGTTGCGCGTTCCCCTCGTGACGACCGTCCACAATGAGTTCGAGAAGGGCGCGATCCTCATGGGCCTTGGAAACAGGGTCATCGCGGTGAGCGGCGCGGTCGCCGCGTCGATGCGGAAGCGCGGCATCGCGGATTCCCGCATCGACGTCGTGCTCAACGGGACGATCGGCTCGGCCCGCATGCGCGGCCGCTCGGAGGAACCGCAGAGCCTGGATCATCCCGCCATCGTCTTCGTCGGAGGCCTGCATCCCCGGAAGGGACTGCCCGATCTGCTCAAGGCCTTCGACACGGCGTTCACCCACAATCGCGCCATGCGGCTCTACGTCGTCGGCGGTGGTCCTCACCAGGACGCCTACGTGCGGACCGCGCGCGCGCTCGCCTGCGCGGATGCCATCACCTTCACCGGTCCGCGGGATGATCCTTACCGCTGGATGCTGGGCGCCGACATCTTCGTCCTCCCGTCCCACGCCGATCCGGCTCCGCTCGTGCTGTCAGAAGCCCGGGAGGCGGGTTGCGCGATCGTCGGCACCGACGTCGACGGGATTCCCGAGCTGCTCGGCGGGGGGGAGGCGGGCGTTCTTGTCCCGGCCGGCGATCCGGACAAGCTTGCGCAAGCGCTGATCGCACTCACGACCGACCCGGCGCAGCTGAGCGCGTGGAGGGCGAGGAGTCAGATCAACCTGGATAACCTGCGCATCGCCCGGGTGGCTGACGAGACCTTGACGGTCTATCGGCGCGCTGCCGGCCTCGCGGGGTGATGCGCATTCCAGTGCGCGGGACCCGGGCACCGGGCCGCGTCCGCGACGCACCGCGGCTCGATTGCAAGCTGACCGAAGTGACTAGATTGATGCCGCTGCCGGATGCTGGTCCAGGACTGCCTTGCAGAGCGGGTCAGGATCGGAGACGCCATGTTGCCCAGATCCGGATCGATGTCGTGAGGACGAGGCGCGGCGTCGTTTCGGGCGGGTGTGACGACGGTCATCGCTCCGTGGGACACGTTCATGCTCGCCTTTAAGACGCTGCGCGGCGCCGGATGGAGTGTCGCCGCACGGATCTCAGCGCGCGCGATCGACCTCGGCACGCTGCTCATTCTCGCGCGGGTCCTGTCACCGGCCGATTTCGGCCTGACGGCCATCGCCGCGTCCCTGGTCTCCATCGTCGAGATGATCCTCGAGATCCCGCTCGTTCAAGCCCTGTTGCGCCTGCCGAAGATCGAGAAGTCGCATCTGGATACGGCATTCACGCTGGGTCTTCTCCGAGGCGGGGTGATCGCCGTCCTGATGGTGGCTGCCGCATGGCCCGTCGCCCACATCTACGGCGATGCCCGCCTCATCGCCATCACGCTCGCGCTCTCGTCGGCCCCGATCGCGCGAAGCCTCTACAGCCCGGCCATGGTGCACCTGTTCCGCAACATCGACTTCCGGGCGTCGTTTCTGGCGGATTTTTCCGGCAAGGCGGTCGCGGCCCTGATCTCCATCGGAGCCCTCTATTTGGGGGCCGGTTATTGGGCCCTGGTCATCAATCCGGCCGCATCCGCAATCCTGCCGACCATCCTGTCCTACGTGCTGGCGCCTTACCGCCCCGGGCTCTCCCTGGAGCGATTGAGCGCCTTCTCGGCGTTCACGGGCTGGTTCACATCCTCTCAGATCCTCGCTGCCTTCAGTTGGCAGTATGATCGCATGTTCCTCGGCTACCACGTCGACAAGGCCGTGCTCGGTCGCTACGGGGTCGCGAGCGACTTCTCCGTCCTTCCGACCCAGAGCGTCATCGGCCCTGCCATGCGGCCCGTCATGGCCGCGTTCGCGACGATCGCCGATGACCGCCTCCGCTTGCAATCTGCTTTCCTGAAGGCGGCCCGACTCACGATGATCATCGCGCTCCCGGCTGGAGTGGGAATTGCATTGACCGCCGACCAGATCGTGAGCGTCGTCCTCGGCTCGCAGTGGAGTTCCGCAGCACCCTATCTGCGCTGGCTGTCGCTGGCCATCATGTTCACCGCCTATTATCAGCCGGTTTCATCTCTCTGTCTGGCCATGGACGAGCCGAATGTGATGCTCAAGATCACGCTCTACGAGTCGATCGTGAAAGTTTTGAGCATGACAATAGGTTTCTACCTCGGCGGCGTGATGGTGATGATCTACGCGCGTCTTGCCACCGCCTTGTTTCACTTCTTGATCAGCGCCTTCTATGCGCGGCGTCTCGTCGGCGCGGGTGTGGCGAGACAGATCCGCAATCTGTGGCAGATCGGCCTCTCGTGCTTGGTGATGACGGCGGCGGTTCTCGCGCTGCGGGTCGTCTTGAGCCGCGTCGATATCGGGCTCACCGGTCTTCTGACAGCCATGATCTTCAGCGGCGTGGCGGCTTACAGCCTGACCATGCTTCTGCTCGGATTTCGCCTGCGGACCTTGCGTCCCTGAGGTCAATCTCGAGCGGGCCGGGGGCGAATATCGCTGGACTCATCGGGGTCATCGGTCTGACACACAGGGCCGCGCGCCATGAAATCTTAGTGGAACCTGCGCCGACCACTCGGAAAGGCGCCGGCCGCAAGACAGACCTGGGATCGATAAATCTTGGCTAATCTGGCCGCGTCTGCTACGATTCAATATGGCTCTCGGGACTCTGTGCTTCGGATACCGTAGGGCCGGCGCGGCGCACAGATTCATACTCAAGATCTGGGTGCGGTCGAGGAGAATTTGATGCGTCTGCGTGTAGGTGCGGCGGCTTGCATTTTGCTGTTCGGCGGCCCGCTCGCGAATGCGGCCGCCGACGAGGCGGGTCGATACGTGCTCGGCCCTCAGGATCATCTGACGATCCGCGTCTATGATCTGCGTCGCAACACCGGCGAAGCGTACTCGTGGACGGCACTGAACGGTCAATTCGTCGTCGCGGCGGATGGAACAGTGTCGATGCCGCTGATCGGACAGATCAAGGCGGCGGGCGGGACGCCGATCGATCTCGCGAACGCCATCGGTGTCGCGCTGAAGCAGGTGGCCGATCTCGCGGAGAAGCCTGCGGCCTCCGTCGAGGTCGCGACCTACCGTCCATTCTACATCATCGGCGCCGTCCAGCAGCCCGGCAAGTACGAGTACCAACCTGGCTTGACCGTACTGCAGGCCGTGAGCACGGCTCAGGGCCTGATGCGAGGCACCGATCCGCGCAGCATCCAGCGCGACGCGGTCACGTCGCGCGGCGAGCTGCGAAACTTGGCCGCGGAGCGCGTCGGCTTGGCCGCCAAGCTGGCCCGTCTCGAGGCGGAGATCGGGGGCGCGGAGACGATCGCGTTCGGAGGCGATCTGAGAGGCACAGTGGACAAGACGTATGCGGAGCAGGCCGTTCGCGGTGAACAGCTCCTGTTCGACACGCGTCGGAACGCGCTGAAGGCCGAGATCAAGGCGATTGAGCAGTCGATCGCCAGCTTCCAGAATGAGATGAGCACCCTTGATAATAAATCCAAAACCCTCGACCGCCAGATCGAGCTCAGCCGCGGCGAACTCGGTCTGATCAACGATCTGGTCTCGAAGGGGCTCACGATCGCCCCGCGAAAGCTCGCCGCAGAGCAGAGTCAGGCGTCGTTCGAGAGCAGCCGGCTCGACGTGCAGGTTGCCATGCTGCGCGCTCAGCAGAGCCTCACGCGCGCCGAGCGCGATATCATCGACCTCAAAGCCCGGTTCCGCCGCGAAGCTCTGTCGGAGGCCGCAGATGTCCGTCAGAAACTCGCCTCGATCGACGAGAAGACGCGCACGGCCGAGCGGCTCACGGCCGACGCCGAGTCGCAGATGGTCGGCAACACCGATGACGCGTCCGAAACCTTGAGCGCGCGCTACGAGATCACTCGAAAGCAGGGGGTGAAGGCGGGCACATGGCTCGCCTCGGAGGAGGCCGTCGTCGAACCCGGCGACGTCGTGCGCGTGACGCTCGTGCGTCAGCCGGCCGATAAACCCGGGGAGACGCGGTCATCCCCGACGCCGCGGCACGGATCGGCGGGCGCGCCGGTGAGTCGCGGTCCGGCCGCTTCGGACGCGCCACACCGGCCGACCGACAGCGCCAATCGCTGAGCTGGCCGGTGCGTGCGCGTCGCATCGATCGGCGGGGCGATCAGGCGACGCGATCGTCCGATACAGGCCCGGCCTCGACCGTCCGACCGGTGATGCGTCGCCCGAGCGCCGCTGCCGACCCGTCGTCGATCATGCCTGGACCGGCCTGACATGAGCTTCGAACCGATAGGTGCCATCACGGTCGTCGTCGGCCTGTTCTGTCTCCTGCTCGGCCGGGAATCGGTCGTGATCGCCTTCGTGGTCTTCTGTAATCTCGGATCGGCCGCGGCTCTTCTTCTGGGCGGCGCCAACGTGCAGCCGGCGCATCTCTTCCTCGTGTTTCTGATGATTGCGACACTGTTCTATCGCAACATCTCGACACTGGTCCTGAGCTCCTTCCGCCTGCCGGAAGCGGGCTTCTGGCTTCTCTGCCTCACGCTCTACGGGGTGGCGAGCAGCTACATCCTGCCCCGGCTCTTCGCCGGCCAGACCTATATCGTGCCGCTGGGAACCTCGTCACATCTGATCACGAGCGACGGCGTCGTTCCCCTGGGCCCGGTCTCCAGCAATTTCACGCAGCCGATCTATCTCATCGGCGATCTGGTCTGTTTCAGTGTCATCACCGCTTTCGGATCCACCAAGAACGGGATCGAGACGCTCGCGAGAGCGCTCATCATCTATGTGGCCGCTAATATCTGCTTCGGCATCATCGATGTGCTGACCGCCGCGACGGGCACTCAGGAGGTCCTGCAGTTCATTCGCAACGCTCAGTACACGTTCCACGACGAGGAGAGTGTCGGCAGTATGCGGCGGATCATCGGGGCTTGGCCGGAGGCGTCGGCCTTCGCGGGGATGACGCTGGGCGGTTGCGGTTTCACCGGCATGCTCTGGCTCTGTGGCCGCAAGCCCTCGGTGACGGGACCGCTCGCCTTGATCTCGCTGCTGTTCGTGATCCTATCGACATCCTCGACCGGCCTGGTCGGCGCCGCGGTCCTGATAGCGATCCTCTACACGATCGCGCTGATGCGTTGCAGCACGCATCGGCAGGACCGTTTCAGTGCCGGACTGGTGGTGGCCGGTCCGCTGGTCCTCTGCGTCCTCGTGCTCCTGGCCCTCTCCGTCAACGGTGTGGCCGAGCGCGTCTACGATTACGTCGATACGCTTGTTCTGAGCAAAGCCGAGACAAGCTCGGGTGTTCAGCGCTCGGCCTGGAACGCCTACGCGTGGCGGAACTTCGTCGACTCGAACGGCCTGGGCGTCGGCCTCGGAACCAACCGCACGTCGAGCTTTCCTCTCGCGGTGCTGTCGAATGTCGGGATACCCGGAGCCGTGTTCTACGTGCTGTTCCTGGCTTCTGTGTTCGGATTTCGGCGCGGAGCGCCGCGCACCTACGCGAGCGATATCCGCGCCGCTGGCCGCGTCGCCTGCCTGTGCCTGCTCTCCGGCAGCATCATCGCGGGTCCGACGGTCGATCAGGGCCTGATGTTCTATATCTTTGCCGCGACCGCGTGCGCCTATCCCGTACGCGGTCCGGTCGGGGGGCGCAGTGTTTCCGCGGCCTCGATCGCGCCGGCCGCAGCCGCGATACAGGCCCGGCTCGTTGAGCCAGCTCGGCAGCTGGCTCGGAGTGGATCACTCGGCACGTCGGAGCGGGCCTGAACGCCGATTCGGCGAGCCGATGACGGGCACCGGAAGCCGCCTGTCCGCGTGCCGCTCCGGGAGAAACACTGAGGTCCGCGCCGTCGCGCCGCGATGGCCGACACCGACATGGCTCGCGGTTCTGAGGAAACACCTGGGGCTGCTGGGCAGATTCGACTCTCTTGATCCGGTGGCTCAAGGGTATGTATCGGGCTTATCATCCATTTTACTCTGCTGCCGAGCGGTCGTTGCTGCCGCTGCCGGCCGCACGGCGGCGGGCGCCGCTCGGCCCGTTCGAAACGGGTGGCGAGGGTTGTCGTTGGACCATAGGCGGTGTTTCGGCCCGCGCCATGGCATGTTTACATATTCCGGATCGTTAATGCTGGTGACGACTTGGTTCCGGTCGGTTCTTATGGTGTCGATGCGAAAACTTCGGTATGATTCGAGCTCTCGGCGGTGGTAATCACGTTCTGCCCGGGCGATCACCATGCTCCGCCATCGTCCTATCTCGTCTGACGCCATTGCCGGTGCAAAGAGAAGCATGACCGACTCTTCGAATCTCGACGGCGACGGGCGATCCGAAGATGAGATGTTCGATGCGATCATCTTAGGGGCCGGGATTACCGGCATCGTCTCAGCCTCTATATTGCACGATCTCGGGTGTCGCAGAATTGCCGTCATCGATGAATTTCCCAATCTTGGGGGAAACCATATCGACCGGGCTATCAAGGGGTATACCTTCGATGTCGGAAGCCTGATCTTTCAAGACGATTCGCCTTTGCTGAAGTATTTTCCCGAACTGCTGGAGCATTACGTTCCGATCAAGCCGACGTGGGGAAAGCTGACACCTCAGGCTTTCGTGACCTCATACCCGCTGTCGATCCGGGACGATGTTGTCCGGGCGGGCCCGTGGGGAATCGTGAGGATCGCGCTGTCGGCCGCGTTCTCGCGCGTGGCGCGGCGCAAGATCGGGAATGCGCGGGAGTTCGCCCGCTACTGGATCGGTGACTATCTGCTCAGACGGTCCGGCCTCGAGAGCTACATGAAGCGGTTCTTCGGCGTGCCGGCCGACTGGGTCGATCTGGAATTCGCCGAGAAGCGGATGCTCTGGATCAAGGAGCACGCCACGCCGCGCGTCTTGTTGCGCTATGTCCGCCGGCATCGCTCGCCGGGTCCGACCAACCGGCAGCTGGCGCGGCCCCGCGAAGGCTTCAACGCCCTCTACGAGGTGGCCGCGCGGACCCTCCGGCAGCGCGGCTCGGCCTTTCACATGGGTCAGCGGATCGTATCGATCACGCGGCGCGGGACGCAATTCGATGTCCGCACCGAGAGCGGCCGCTTCACCGCCAATCGACTCATCTCGACGATTCCCATTGCTCGGGCGCTTGCGCTCTGCGGTATCCGGGAGGATCCCGGTCTCGCGTCGGTGACGCTGATCAGCTTGTATTTCAGCTTCAGCGGGACCCGCGGCTTCGATTGTTCGGTGCTCTACAACTTCGCGCACGACGGGGCGTGGAAGCGGCTCACGATGTATTCGGATTTCTACGGTCGGGTGGAAGGGCGGGAGTATTTCGGAGTCGAGGTCATTGCCGGACATGCCGGCGACTCCGTGACGATCGCCGAGCAGGATTTTCGGGCGCACGTCGCCAAGAACGGGCTCTTCGCCGGTGATCTGGTTTGCGAGGGCAGTCAGATGGTGCCCTGTGCCTATCCCGTCTACACGGGGAAGGCCCATCAGCGGGTGTCGCGCGCGCTCTCGCAGCTCAGCGATTTCGGGATCGAGTCGTTCGGTCGGCAGGGTGGCTTCGACTACCAGCCGACGGCCCGTGTTTCGACCCTCAACGCGGCGGCCCATCTGATGCCGGCCGGCACGGCCGACGCTTAGTCGAGGCGATCCGACCAGAGGACGCGCCGCCTCGCCCTCTGAGACCGGTGCCACCCGCTCGTCGGTCGTCGCCTCGGCGGTTCAGCGCAGCCCCCGGATCCGCCCGCCGCTGTCGCGGGACCGTGTCACTGGACCAGGTAGGCGCGGCTGGACTCGCGCGGCGGGCGCGGCGCCGCGAGGCGCTCGCGCGCCAGCACCCCGTCGACGAAATGCCTGATCTCGTCCGCGA
Source organism: Methylobacterium sp. PvP105 (assembly GCF_017876975.1). NCBI lineage: Bacteria > Pseudomonadati > Pseudomonadota > Alphaproteobacteria > Hyphomicrobiales > Methylobacteriaceae > Methylobacterium > Methylobacterium sp. PvP105. The sequence goes on from NZ_JAGIPA010000001.1 coordinate 6,125,016, forward strand.
AGCGGCCGACGCCGAAGTCGGCGGCGCGGCGGACGAGGCGCTCGGGTTCCACGCCGATCAACCGGCAGCGTCGGACGGCATCGATCAGCGCGTCGACGGATTGCTCGTGGAAGAAGGTCCCGGTCACGCCGTCGATGACCGTCTCGGTGACGCCGCCCTTGCCAAACGCGACCACCGGCCGGCCGCTCGCCATGGCCTCGACGGGAACGATGCCGAAATCCTCCTCCCCGGGGAAGATCAGGGCCTGGCACCGTGCGTAGTGGTGCTTCAACACCTCGAAGGGCTGCGGACCGAGGATCTTGATGTGCGGGCCGGCCATGCTGCGCAGCTCGCGCAGCATCTCGCCGCCGCCGATCACCACGAGCGGCTGCTCCAACCGGTTGAAGGCCTGGATCGCCAGTTCCGGCCGCTTGTAGCGGACCATTTCGCCGACCATCAGATGGTAGTCACCGCGCTCGCTGTCCGGAACAGTCTCGAAAGCGGCGGTATCCACCGGCGGATGAATGACTTTGGCTTGGCGCCGATAGTAGGTCTCGATGCGCCGCGCGACCGTGTCCGAGTTGGCAATGAACTCGTGGACCCGGCCGGCCGAGACCGCGTCCCAGTTGCGCACGTAGTGGGCCACCGGCGGCATCAGCATGCGCGTGAGCAGCCCAGTCCGTTCGCGATAGTCATGGTACATGTTCCAGACGTACCGCATCGGCGAGTGACAGTAACAGATATGCAGCGCGTCCGAGGGCGGGATGATCCCCTTCGCCGGACCCGATTCGCTGCTGATGATCAGATCGTATCCCCGCAGGTCGAGCTGCTCGAGGGCCATCGGCATCAGGGGCAGATAGGATTTGTAGCGGCTGGTCGCGAACGGCAATCTGCCGATGAACGAGGTTCTGACCCGGTGTGCCCTGATGGTCGGCGACATGGATTGCGGCGCGTAGGCGTGCGTGAAGATGTCGGCTTCCGGATAGAGATCGCAGAGCGCCTCGATGACCTTCTCGCCGCCTCGCATCCCGACGAGCCAGTAATGGACGATCGCGACCCTCATCGATCGGACCCTGCTTCCACGGTCATCGCGCAGGTCGGGCCGGCGGATGTCCAATCTGCCGCTGTCAGGCAGCTGCTCCATAGGCAAGGGACCATGATTGCGATGTTCTCAGCTTGATCGGATACGGGCGCCATCAGCTGGACCAGATTGAGCCGAGCCTCGGGTGCTGCCGGCGGTGGCGGAATTCAGAAGGTCGCGATGAGTCTCACGACATCCGCTGTGCGGCGGTGGTCCGGACAGGGCGTGCCGACCGGGCGGGTATTCTCTGGATCCGCATCAGGCTCGGGTCTCCCGGCATTCGCCCGAACGGGCGGAGACCGCTCTGCGCGCCGCGCACCTCGGCACCCTGCTCTCTCTCTCTCTCGGCGCATGCGTCATAAGCCGCCCCAACCCGCACTGACTTCGGCATTGTCGCCGCTCCTGCACGTCGGATGCCGCTTAGCCATCCGCAGGATACTGAGTTCGTCCATCCGGGTCACGCCGAGGCTGCCGCCGCCATAGTGATTAGTCCGACGGCGTCGGACCACGGCCGCGCACGCGCGTCCTGCTGCGGCGCGGCAACCGATTTCCACGATCCGGTGCGCATCCCGCCCGTCGACGGCGTTCGACGTACTGTATCGTCAGCCCACCCATAGAGAGCGCCCTCTCCGTTGTCATGGCCGCGTTCGAGACGAAATTGATCTGGCGGAGCCATTCCGCGGCATCCTGGCGATCGCCGCCGCGGCCACCTTCCGGAATACCTGCGCCGGGGATTCCGGACATTGCACAGCGTTCCCCACGCGAGGACGCCCCGATCCGGATGAGGGCCGCTCGCGCGGAAAAAGCACAGAGCCGGGCGTGGCTCAGCTCTCGATCATCAACCGTTGGAATGCGCGGCATTCCTCGGCCCGGACGCACGCAGTGCACAATGATGGGTGAGCATCCGGCCGAGGTAGGTGTCTCGCGACATTGCGGGGATGGCGACGCTGAACCCGATTCGTTGCGGCGTCGCGGGACAGAGTCACGGTGCCACTTCTCTTCAGCCTGCAAGATCGAAATCTATTCTTACAATTTACAGTGAAAAATGTACTGACATATAGGGCGCGGCTAAGCTTGATACAGACGCGATGATTTGATATCGGATCGTTAACAATTGATTAATCGTTGCTGCACCCGGCGGCCCCCTGCCGTCACGAGGAGCCAAAACCATGCTGCGCGACGTCGGCCCACCGCTTCAGCCTACCTTGCGTGCACCGCAGTACAGTGTTGAGCTGGCGGACCAAGTGGGCGAGGCGGCAGAGGCGGTCGCAGAGGCCGTTCTGCCAGCGGCGCCGTTCGTGGCGCGGGGTCTGCGGCTGGGCTGGGCCGCCAAGCGCGGTCTGGACATCACCGTGGCGGCCACGGCCTTGTTTCTGCTCCTGCCGCTGCTGCTCCTGATCGCCGCGCTGGTCTATGCCGGTGATCGCAAGGCACCGATCTTCCGCCATATGCGAGTGGGACGGGACGGGCGCCGTTTCGGCTGTCTCAAGTTCCGCTCCATGGTGACGAACGGCGACGCCGTTCTGACGGCGCACTTGGCCGCAAATCCGCAAGCCCGGGCCGAATGGGCGGCCACACACAAGCTCAGCGACGATCCGCGCGTCACCGCCATCGGGTACGTGCTGCGCAAGACGTCGCTGGACGAGCTGCCGCAGCTCTGGAACGTGCTGCGCGGTGAGATGAGCTTGGTCGGTCCGCGCCCGATCGTGCCGGCCGAAGTCGCCCGCTACGGGCGGGCCTTCCCCACATGTTTCGCCGTGCCGCCGGGGGTGACCGGGCTGTGGCAGGTCTCGGGCCGCTCCGACACGACCTATGCCGAGCGCGTGGCGCTGGATCTGGACTACGCCACCCGGTGGACCTTGCACCGGGATCTCGCCATCATGCTGCGCACCGTTCCCGCGGTTCTGGCGCAGCGCGGGAGCCGATGAGACACGGGCGGCCCGCGGCGCCGCACCTCGCCGGATTGCGGCGCGCCCCGGCGCAATCGGGGTTGGGACGGCTCCGACGCCGCTGGCCCTGGCCTCGGCTCCGGCGCGGTGCGACGGCGTGACCCGAACCACTTTCCGAGGTGCGGATCGACGGGACGAACGTCGCCGGGCGGCTATTCGCGCCGCGTCGCGACGTGGACGATATCACGGACCTCGGGGTGCGCGAGACCATCACCCGGCAGCGCCGGAGACGGCCACGCGGCGCGCGGAGCCTGAGACTCGGGTCTTGGCCTCGACGAGACCGGTCGACAGCTTGCTCGTTCGTCGGATCGAGCCGCGGAGAATCCAGCGATGGTCAACCATGAACCGTGCCGGCACGAGGATCCGATCTGGTATGATCGGATCGAGGTGGACGAGCCGCCCGGCTTGATCCTCGATCTGTTGGCGCACGTGTTCGTGGCGATCATGGCCGGGATCGGTGCGGCAAGAACGCTGTACTGGCTGCCAACGCAGCTGTGGTGTCGGGCTTCGCGCTGGGTCCTGCACCGTCGGGCCGCCGCGGCGAAGCGTTTCTGAGGCGAGCGCAACATCGGCCCGGCCGAGCCTTCGCCGGGCTCAAGCGGCCCATCCCGGGATTTCACAAACCCGGGCCCGTCGCCGCGGCTGCCCACCGTCGAAGCACCGGATCGCGGCGGGGACAGATCGGCACTGCGTCGATGATCGCCGTTGACGAGCCAAACCTCAGCCGGAGGCGCGATCGCAACGGAGTCGCCGACGTTCGATCCCTTCGGCACCTCTGCTGTGCAGGCGGTGCCCTGCGGGCGTTCGGGCGCAGCGATGAGTCGTGGATCGCACGGATCGGAGCGCGCGATGACCCGCGGTGGCTGCGCGATTTTCGGCGGATTTGATCTGAGTGTTCGTTCGACCTTGGTCGCCAGAACGACTAAGCTTCCTGCGGACGGAAGATCTCTGAAATGTCCGGACTGAGGCTTCGGGTCTGGTGCGTCATCGTGCTGAAATTGACAATATTCACATTTTGATATATGTTTTGTTGGTATGTAAAGTCGGCGAAGCGTGGGGACTCATCGGTCGGGTCTAATGTATTCGCCTGTGTGGGATGGCGAGTGCTGGTATGAGGCTTTGGGAGACGGGAGTTGGCGTTCGACGCTGGCACTTTGGCCTGCCTCTGCGCACGCGCAGAATGACCGCCAGAGAGCGCTCTTCTTCGATCAGTGTTTGCCAAACGTGTGGTGCAAAGGTGGAGCATTCTGGAATTTATTGTGTTCCCTGTGCAATAAACTATGCCGACGACGATGTGGCGTATTTCGATCGCTGGGTGTTGATATTTATCTGGATCGCTGCGGGTGTGGTTCTGTCTGGTGCTGTTTATTATGTATTGAGATTTTTCAATGTGGGATTTTAGCGATGCATCACTGTCCGCTCCTGCCCAGCCTTCGCTTCATCGGCGCGGTCGGCTCTCAGCGGGCGTGAAGCGCGCACCGATCGACGCGGGACGTCGGCGACGCCATCCGTCCGAACGCGCGCGGATCACGGCGCCGCAGCCGGAAGGAGTGGGGGTTAAAGCACCGTCGCGGCGAAGTCCGCGGGCGCCGCAGGTCCAGGCAAGTGCTTGCGCCGACGAACTTGGCGGCTGGAACTCGCGTCTCGGTCCGAGATCTGGAAGTTATCGATCAGTGATCGAGACGGTGCCCGATTTCCAGTATGGGCAAGTGCGTTCGTTGATGCCTCGGGGCCCGTCCCGTATAGGCTCTCGTCGAGATTGGAGCGTGTTGGCACGCGATTAGGTACGGGCCGGCGCCCGTGCGTTGGATCTACGGACCATCCGGCCCGATATTCCGGTGGATGGCATGTCGATGTACCTCTATCGAGTGATGGGTACTGATCATCGCTAGGTAAAATGGCCGTGGGCTTCGTTGTTCAGAGTGCGGCCGCGGCTCGCGATATCTGCGATACGATCGCGTCGGGTCTGGTCAGGTGACGGGTTGAGGGTGAGGGCAGGATGCTCGGCTTGATTTCGACTGCGGCGCTCTCAGGAGCGCTGGCGCTTGTCTTCAGCATGTCCGCCTCGGCCGCCTCCGATATCACGGTCGCTGCCATCGCCACTGGCCGGCTCTATGTCGTCGGTACAACCGACCGCCCCCACACGGCGGTGGTCTTGGATGACCGGTTCCGAACCGAGTCCGACGCGAGCAGGAGGTTCCAGTACGAGTTGGTGTATCACCCCGCCAGTTGCGTGGTTTCCGCCGCGATCGATGGGACGATACACGAGGCGGTCGTCGGCAATTGTGGACAGCAGGTGATGCCCGGCACCTGGCTGGATCCGAAGCCCGCCATGACGAGGCCGGCTCCTCTGGACCGGGTCCTCTCGCCGAAGGCCGAGTTGCCCTCCACTCTGTTCTGCCCCTCGGTTCAGACCGAGCGATCGCAAGATCCCACGCGCATCGAGCTCGCTGACCGTACGCCGCCGGTGTTCACCGTCGTGACAGGGATGGACTTCTCGCCGCGCTACTGACGCCTCGCCGCAGGTCGGAGAGAGGCGCAGAGGGCCGGGGCGATGGCTGCAGCGCAGGCGCCCTCGTCGCCGGTGAAGGCGCGATCGTCGGTGACGACCGCGGACCGGTTTCTGGGTGGCGTCGGCTGAGAGAGTTCTCTGCGAGAGGGATCGCCGCTTCGCGTGATGGGGGCGTTGAGGGCAGGTCAAGGCGGCGGGTGAGAGCGCGCCAGACGCTTCCTGATCGTGATCGAGACTTCGCCGTCCACCGCCCCGGCCGCGTCGGAGGGCGACGCTAGCATCCAGAGCATACGCTCTTCGAAGCGTCCCGGCCGCCCTTCAGGAGCGCTGCCATAGCCGCTTCGCGATTGTACTCCGACATGATCCGCTTCGTGGCGAGCTCTCGGTCGAAACCGGGGATGTTGTCTTTCCGTGTGGCTGAGGTCTCTCCGACGTCGACACCGTTCGCCATCCGGGACAGGCCGGAATAGATCGGCGGCTTCGTCAGATTCTCCGGATGGAGACTCTTCCAGCTCATGCGGTTGCGCATCGAGGAATCGAGCACCGCCAGAGGATTCACGCCGCGCTGGCCGATCTCCGCATCCCTGAGCTTCAGCGTGCCGGGAATGATGACGGGCGGTGGACCGATATCGGCATCAGCACGCGGCGCGGCGGCGTCCACGAGCGGTCCCGTCGACGCGGCTGCGGCGGGTGTCGCTGTGAGGGGCGGCAAGGCGCTGTAGGCGGTCGGCATCGGCGGCGCATGCGAGCACGCGCTCGATGTCAGCACCACCGCGAGCGTTCCGATACGTCTGAAAGCCATGGCCGCCCTCGCGCTGCGCCCGGCCATTCTAGCCAAGCTCGGACCCGGCATACCAGTGTTGGCACGCCCGAGTCCAACCCTTATAAACTGCTCATGGCAGTACCCATGGTCTGAAATAGCCGAAAGTAGTACGAATTTCGGCAACCGTTCTTGGCGGAACCAGTCTTGAGGTGGGTCGGTTCGCGGCGACGGATTCTGGCGTAATTTCCCGCTGCGATTGTCATCGTTAAAGTCGTTGTAAAGTAATGCTATGAAAATTTCTCTCGCTTGAATTCTGAAATTGCGAGATCGTGTGGAAGTAATATTGAGTGACTTCGTTGTACCGAGCAGGCACGCCTGGGAGGCTCCGCGCGGACGATGTCATGCCCTGCCAGAACAGATGGGGTGATTGGGGTCACGCTGCGGTTCCGCTGAAGGCGGCTGCTCCTATCGAGATGTGAGAGCGTGGTCGATGTCGGATCGCCACAGCATCAGGAAGGAGCAGCCATGACGCACTTTGCCGGACTCGACGTCTCCCTGGAAGAGACCGCGATCTGCGTGGTCGATGAGACGGGACGGCTCATCAAGGAACTGCGAGCCGCCAGCGAGCCGCTCGCCCTCATCGCTGCCCTGACGGGGCTCGGCCTTCCCCTGGAGCGCATCGGCCTGGAGGCGTGCTCGCTGACGGCGTGGCTGCACGACGAGCTTCGGGCGGCGGGTCTACCGGCGGTCTGCATCGAGACGCGGCTCGCCAACGCGGCGATGAAGACGATGCCCAACAAGACCGACCGCAACGATGCCCGCGCGCTTGCTCAGATCATGCGCACGGGCTGGTACCGGCAGGTTCACGTCAAGTCGCGTCAGTCCCGGCTCTGGCGTTCGCTGCTGGTGGCGCGGCGGACCGTGCTCAACGAGATGCGAGCCATCGAGAATGTGGTGCGGGGGATCCTACGCGAGGGCGGGATCAAGCTCGGCACCCCGGCCCGCGCGGCCTTTGCCGAGCGGGTGCGCGAGATGGCGGGCGACGATCCCCTGATCCTACCGCTCGTCACGCCCTTGCTGGCGATCCTGGCCACGATGCTGGAGCAACTCGATCGGCTGACCCGGCAGGTCCTCGCCATCGTGCGCGGCGAGATGGTCTGCCGGCGGCTGATGAGTGTACCGGGCGTCGGCCCGATCACCGCGCTGGCCTTCCGCGCCACCATCGATCAGCCGGAGCGGTTCCGGCATTCCCGGAACGTCGGGGCGCATCTCGGCCTGACACCGTCTCGCTACCAGTCGGGCGAGACCGACATCCAGGGCAAGGTCAGCCGCTGCGGCGACGAACTAGCGCGTACCGCGCTCTACGAAGCGGCCCATTCCCTGCTGACGCGCTCGCGCAAATGGTCGAGCCTGCGCGCCTGGGGGATGCAGGTCGCCAAACATCGTGGCATGGCGCGGGCCCGCGTGGCGGTTGCGCGCAAGCTCGCCGTCATCCTCCATCGGATGTGGAGCGACGGGACCGAGTTCCGCTTTGGCAAGGAGCCGGCAGCGGCCGTCGCAGCCGCCTGATCGAGATACGCCTGCTGAAGTGAACTGGACGACGGCAGGCCAGACTTCACCCGCGAGGGTGACCCGGATCGTTCCCGTGGGGACGATGGGTGAGGCGATCTCGTTGAGAGTCCCGAACCGGTCCGCGTCAGCAGACCAGGTCGTGAAACAGATTGAGACGCCTCGCTCTCCTGACCCCATCATGCGGCGGCCTCGCGCCGACCGCGAAGAGAAGCGCGTGACCCGCGGGAGCGATACAGCCGGAACCAGAAAACATCGATCAGGAGAAACTTGCCTCACGAACCCCAATCAGAGAGGGCTCTCAGATGGTGGGCCGGTCCAGTTCTGGCCGGATCGGGCGGCTCGCCATCGAAACACATCCGCCCACTGGCCTCGCCGGACACGGGATCAGGACAGTCCGACGGTGCACAGGACATGGGCTAGGATACGAGATGCGGTCTGTTGAAACGGACGACGCGCCGCACACAGCGGGAGGACCCGGTCGGCGAGCGCATCATCGGGCGTTGTTCGTCCTGTCGAGATCTCGGAGCGAGCCGAGCCGTCTCGACCGAGGACCCCGAAGGTTCCTCGCGCGGGCGCATTGGCTGGCTGCCCGCCAGGCGCGAGCGATCGCCCGGGCGGCCCCTCTTGCGGGCCGGCCTTCACGCGAAAGCGCCGCGATCAGGACTGCCCTGTGCGGAGCGCCGCTGCCCCGTGCGGGAACACCCCGTTCGGATTCGCGCATCGTCGGTGACGAAGGGCCGGAGCCTGGAAAGGCCGGTTCCTAGCGGAGCCTGGGGAGCAGAGCGTCCGGGTCAGCGCAGATGAAGTTCGGGTTACCCGCGTTGCGCCGCCGCACGAAGTGCCGCTCGATCCAGTGCCAGCTCAGGATCCCGAAGCAGAACGCGATCGGTATGGTCAAAACGATCAACAGAAGTGGCGTGATCCCTGGAATCTTCTGAATGAGGAGATTCTGCGTCGGCCACGCGTAGAGGTACAGACCATAGCTCGGATCCGTGCGGTCGACCCACTGGCTCAGGCGATTGGCAGGCGTTGCCAGCGCATACCAGAAGATCAGGTAGCCGCCGAAGATCGCGAAGGCCGGCTCTGCCAGAGGAGGGACAAACAGGAGGCCCGTACAGGAAATCAGCGCCAGTAGAGCTCCGCGCCCCGTCAGAGGGATGACGTCCCGCCAGAGGTAGAACGCAGATCCGATGAGGAAGATGAAGGTCAACCGGATCGTTGCGCTCGAGCTGCCGAAGATGGGGCTTCCGTGCGGTATGTCTGGCACCGCGTGACGGAAGCCGTAGAGGATGCCGAGCCCGACGATGATCGCGAGGCAGTAACGCCGTCCGGCGAGCGTCGAGAGGGCGCCGATACCGATCGCGAGCACGTAACAGCGGAACTCGTACGAGATGGTCCACATCGACCCGTTGAGGTCCGGATGCGGCAGGCCGGCAAACGCGCCTGGGACGACAGGCAGACCGAGAATGAAGAGCTTCGTGACACTTTTGACGACCGGAATGTCGCTCAGTGATCCGCCCGACAGGCTTCCAAAGAGCAGTATCGATACAATGAACGCGGCAATGAATCCGGGATAGATGCGCGCGATGCGCCGGGACAGATAACTCTTCAACGATCGTGAGGACTGGAGGCTCTTCGTGATGAGGTAGCCGCTGATCAGGAAGAAGCCGTCAACGGCCAAGTCTCCCGAGAAGAAGCTGCCGGTGATCCGTACCAGGAAGTCGCGCGCGCGATCGCCGTCGATCAGTTCCGGCGCGTGTCCGATAATGACCAACAGAGCGAGTGCGATCCGAAGAGAGCCGAAATTATTCCTGCGGGCGCCTCTCTCAACACGCGGGGCAAGGGTACTCATGAGAGAGGGAGTCCACACTTCGGTCCGCCGGTGTTCGATCGTGTCACGCGGCACAGGGAACGATCCGATCGTCTCGGCGAATTCGGGCAGCAGGGACGTTCGCCGGATTCCCTACCGCGAACAGTCACCTTTTTGGGCGTTTCCGCGCCTATAGGGCCACAATTTGCATTATGTTTGGGCTTTGCGGCCGTCTCGTGTCGGCGACGCGTCCGGCTCGATCCGCTGGACCTTGAGCGGGTTGGCACGGAAGCAGGCTGAAGCCCCGGATCGACCGGCATCGCCGAGGTTCAGGCAGGGAGTCCTGTCGCTGCACCGGGAGAGTCGGACGGCTCTGCAGAGCGGCTGGGCGTCGGTCTCGGGCCTTCAAACCTGCAGCGTGAGCGAGCCGCCCAGTTTGATCGTCCTGTTGCCCGCGGCAGCGACAACGCGGCGGATCCCGCGGCGGCTCTGCCCGCAGGATCAGGCAAGGACGCGGCGCTGCGCGGCGTCCTTCACCGCGCCCGGAAAGCCGTGTCGAGCGCCTCCGAGACGCGCGACAGGGCCGCGGCGCGGGCGGCGGCGTCGGAGCCGATATGCGGGTCGCGCTGCACACACGGGTCGGCATAGGTGAACGGCGCGGCGTTCGCGCCCTCGACGAGGGCGCCGTCCGCCGCCTCGCGGATCGCGCAGGCGCGGACGGTCTGCGCGCCCCTGGCGACCACGGGCTGGCTCGGCCCGGTCGGGTTGTCGAAGACGTGCTGCGCCCCGGGATAGACGGTGAGGTCGACATCGGCGCCGGCCGCCTTCAGACGCTCCGCGTAGGCCGCGCAGGTCGCGGCGGGATTGTAGTCGTCGCCGCTGCCCCCGAACATCCGGATCGGCCGGTCCACGACGGCGGTGTCGTCCCGGAACCGGATCGAGCAGTCCGGATAGACCGGTAGGTAGAGGGCGGGGGTGACGCCGGAGCGGTTCCAGGCCGCGTCGAAGCGCTTGAGGCTCGCGTAGAGCGCGGCCTGCCCGCCGCGCGAGAAGCCCATCACGGCGATCCGCGCCGGGTCGACCCGCGGATGCCGGGCCAGCACGCCCAGCGCCCGGTAGATGTCGAGGATGAGGTTCGTGCGCGCCAGGAGGCTCTGGTCGGTGTTGACGCTGGTCAGGCCGCGCCCGGTGAACCCGTCGATGGCGAAGGTCGAGATCCCGCGCGCCGCCAGCGCCCGCTGCCAGAACTCGATGTTCCCGCCCAGGCCCCCGGAGCCGTGCATCAGGATCACGGTCGGCAGGCGCTCCGTCCCCGCCTTGGCGACGCGCAGGAGCCCCGCGACCGTGACCGGCTTCGCCCCCTCGGACGTGCCGGTGAGGAACTGCCGGTCGGTCAACGTCAGGCTCTCGAAAGGGTGAATCTCCACGCGGGTGGCGTAGCTGCCGAGATCGGCGACGCCGTCCGGCGCGGGCCCGGCGGAGACCGCCCGCGGGATGCCGGCCAGCAGGCAGGCCGCCAGGAACAGGATCGGTCGTTGCATCGGAGCCCTCCGCCACCGGGCGGCAGCCTAGCAGCGGCGCGGGCGCCCTGTCCCCGCGTGACGGGCCGGAGCCGGTTTCCCTTCGGCGGCCGATGTCAGTCCCGGGCCCGGGAGGCTACGCGGCCGCGCGGTCGGCCAGGTAGGCGCGCCAGCCGCCGAAGCGCGTGATCTCGGCCGCCCCGTCGAGGCCGGCCGGCTCGACCAGGAAGCCCTTGGGCGCCGTACCGTCGGCGAGCCGCAGGGTGCCGATCCCGAGCGGCGCCGGGATGGCGGCGACGAAGCGTCCGAACGCGGCGGGCGGCAGGGCCCACACCTCGGTCTCGATGGCGGCGCCTTCGCCGGCCGCCACCCGAAGCAGGCCCGGGCGCTGCGGGGGACCGCCCGGCAGGGCGTAGAGGCGATAGTCCCGCGCGGTCGGCACCGCCCGCAGGAAGCGCGCGCCGCACCCGGCGAGCTCGCGGTTCAGCGGCAGCCCCGAGAGATGCGCCCCGACGACCGCCAGCTCGATCGCGTCCGGTCCGGCCGCGGCCGGTCCCGGCTCCGCCGTCGGCACCGGGATCGTGCCCGCGCCGATCCGCGGCGCGGACGCCGCGTGCAGGCGCGCGCCCAGGGCGGCGAGCAGCCCGTCCGAGCCGCGCGGCGCCAGCAGGGTGATCCCGGCGGGGAAGCCGTCGGCGCGGGGCCGCCCCGGCACCGCCAGGGCGCACCAGTCCAGCAGGTTGACGAAGTTGGTGTAGGTGCCGAGCTCGCTGTTCGGCCCGATCGGGTCGGCCGCCAGGGCCGCGCAGGTCTGCGGGCGCGGGTAGGTCGGCACGGCGAGGACGTCGATCCGGTCCCAGACCGCGTCCGCCTCCCGGCGCAGCGCCGCGAGGCGGTAGAGGCCCGCGAAGGCGTCCGCGGCGCTGTGGCGCTCGGCGGCGGCGATGACCGTCCGCGTCGTCGGGTGCAGGATCTCGGGGCGCGTCTCCATCACCGCACGGATCGCCGCGTAGCGCTCGGCGACCCACGGGCCGTCGTAGAGCAGGGCCGCGACGGCGAACATCGGCGCGAGATCCACCGGCGCCGCCGCCCCGGCGAGGGTTTCGAGATCGGCGACCGTCGCCGCGAAGGCCGCCTCCGAGAGCCCGTCGCCGCCGAAGCGGAGGCTCGCCGCGTCCGGGAGCCCGAGGCGCAGGCCCGGCGGCAGGCCGGCGGGGGCGGCCGGCACCGGCAGGGCCCGCGACCAGGGATCGGCCCCGTCCGGACCCAGCATGACCCGGAAGGCCGCGTCGGCGTCCGCGACGGTGCCGGCGAAGACCGAGAGCGTGTCGAGGGTCCGGCAGGCCGGCAGCATCCCGCGGCTGGAGATCGCCCCGAGGGAGGGCTTCAGCCCGACGACGTTGTTGAGCGCCGCCGGCACCCGGCCCGACCCCGCCGTATCGGTGCCGAGCGCGAAGGCGACGATCCCGTGGGCCACCGCCACGGCGGAGCCGCTGCTGGACCCGCCGGGCACGTAGGCCGGATCGATCGCGTTGCGCGGGGCCGGGTAGGGGGTGCGCAGGCCGACCAGCCCGGTGGCGAACTGGTCGAGGTTGGTCTTGCCGATCAGGATCGCGCCCGCCGCGCGGAGCCGTGCCACCGCGGGTGCGGTCTCGGCGGGGGTGTGGGCGAAGTCCGGGCAGGCGGCGGTGGTCGGCAGGCCGGCGACGTCGATGTTGTCCTTCACGGCGAAGGGCACGCCCCAGAGCGGCATCGTAGCGGGGTCGAAGGGCGGGAGCGCCGCCGCGGCGTCCCGGGCGTCCGCCTCCGGGACGAGCGCGAGGAAGATGCCGGGATCGTCCACCGCGGCGAGCCGCCGGTAGGCCTCGGCCACGACGGCGCGCGGGTCGAGGCCGTCGGCGTAGGCCGCGTGCAGGAGCGGGATCGTCGGGAAGGGGGGCACGGCGGCTCCTCGTTCTCAGGTCGGCAGACAAGTTCGCGCGCGAGGGGATTCGGCGCGCGGGGGGCTAGGCCCTGCCCGCGCCCGCATCTCGAGGTGCAGCGGTGGATCGCACGGTCGTCCTCCCCCGCGGCCCGATGCGCCCGGACGGCTCAGGATGCGTCGCCGGTGGCGCGGTACCAGTCGAGGATCTCGACCCCCTGCATGAACACCGCGTCGTCGCGGGCCAGGATGGCGTCGAGCAGCCGCTCCAGCAGGTGGATCCGGTGCGGGACGCCGGTGATGTAGGGGTGGATCGCGAAGCCCATCACCTTGGCGCCGCCGAGGGGGCCGGAGCCGGCAGCCTCGGCGGCGAGCCGGTCGAGATGGGCGAGCGCCCGCTCCACGAACTCGTCGGCCCGGTGGTGTTGGATGGCCAGCAGCGGGATGTCGTTGAGCTCGACCGAGTAGGGGAGGGCGACGAGGTCGCCCGTGCGCGTCGCCACCCGGCAGGGGCGATCGTCGACCACGAAGTCGCCGACGTACTCGAGCCCGGCCGCGCGCAGGTGGTCGGGCGTGTCGAGGGTCTCGGTGAGGCCCGGCCCCAGCCAGCCGCGCGGCGGGCGCCCCGTGGTTCCGGTGATCGCTGCGACGGTGCGGGCGATCATCTCCGGCTGGTCCGCGACCCTGTGGGTCGGGACCTGGTGGAAGCCGTGGGCCATGAACTCCCAGCCGGCCGCGTGGGCGGCCTCGGCGATGCGCGGATAGGCCGTGCAGACCGAGCCGTTGATCGACAGGGTCGGGCGGATGCCCCGGCTCTCGAACGCCTCGAGGAACCGCCAGAAGCCGACCCGCATGCCGTACTCGTGCCACGCCCAGTTCGGGATATCCGGCAGCAGGCTGGCCGCGGTCGGCGGCACCAGGATCTGGCGCGGCATCGGGTGGTCGATCAGCCAGTGCTCGACGTTGACCACCGGCCAGACGGCGACGTGCCGGCCCCCGGGCAGCGTCAGGCGCGGCCGGTCCACGGCGGCGCGGTAGGCGAGGCGGTTCTCGGGCCGGCGGGGATCGTCGGGGGCGGTGTCCATCAGGCAGCGGCCCGCGGGGCGTGGTGGCTGTGGAGCTGGGCCGCGAGCATCCGGCGCAGGTCGTTGAAGGCCGGGCTCGACACGTCGCGCCGCCGCGGCAGCTCGACCGGATGGATCGCCTCGATCCGGCCGGGGCCGGGCGACATCATCACGATGCGGTCGGCCAGGAAGATCGCCTCCTCGATGGCGTGGGTGACGAACAGGATCGTCAGCCCCGTCCGCGACCACAGGTCGAGCAGCTCGTCCTGCAGCCGCTCGCGAGTCATGGCGTCGAGGGCCCCGAAGGGCTCGTCCATCAGCACGACCTCGGCCTCGTTGGCGAGCACCCGCGCGATGGCGACGCGCTGCTTCATGCCGCCCGAGAGCTGGTGCGGGTAGGCGTCGGCGAAGGCCTGGAGGCCGACCAGGGCGATGTAGCGCTCGGCGGTGTCGCGCACCTCGGCGGCGGGCCGCCCGCGCGCCTTCGGGCCGAAGCCGATGTTGTCGCGCACGGTGAGCCACGGGAACAGGCCGTAATCCTGGAAGACCATCCCGCGGCTCGGCCCCGGCCCCGCGATCGGCTTGCCCCACATCAGGGCTTGCCCGGAACTCGGGGCCTCGAAGCCGGCGGCGACCCGCAGCAGCGTCGACTTCCCGCAGCCCGAGGCGCCGAGCAGGCAGACAAACTCGCCGCGGGACACCGTGAGGTTCGCCTCGCGCAGGGCCTCGGTCCGGCGGCCGCCCGCCGCGTAGGTCTTGGAGACCGCGCGCATGTCGAGGATCGGGATCGTGGGGTCAGCCATGGTTGGGGCTCCAGGCGAGCAGCCGGCGGCCCAGCTGCATGACCAGCCAGTCGGAGACGAAGCCCGCGACCCCGATCACCGCCATGCCGCAGATCACGATCTCGGTGCGCGAGAGCTGGCGCGCCTCCATGATGATCGCGCCGAGGCCGGTCTGGACCCCGGTCATCTCGCCGACCACGATCACCACCCAGGCGAAGCCGAGGCCGAGCCGCAGGCCGGTGAAGATCGACGGCAGCGCCGCCGGCAACACGACCCGGACGAACTGCGCCGGGCCGGTACAGCCCAGCATCGCGGCAGCCTCGAACAGGCGCGGCTCCACCGAGCGGACCCCGAACACGGTGTTGACCAGGATCGGGTAGAACGCCCCGAGGAACACGAGGAAGAAGGCCGAGCGCGGCCCGAGGCCGAATAGGATCATGGCCAGCGGCAGCCACGCGGTGACCGGAACGGGGCGCAGGACCTGAAGCGCGGGGTCGAGGAGCGCCCGGATCAGCGGAACGCGGCCGATCAGCAGGCCGAGCGGCAGGGCGGCGGCCGCCGCCAGCGCGAAGCCGCCGTAGACCCGGCTCAGCGACGCCGCGAGATGGGTCCAGAGCGTGCCGCTGAACGCGTCGTCGTTGACGCCGCCGACGGCGAGGTCCCGCATCTCCGCCCAGACCTCCGCGGGCGGCGGGATCAGGCTGTAGGGCCGGCCCGCGGTGGTGATCTGCCAGACCGCGACGAGTGCGGCCGGCACCACGCAGGCGAGCGCCAGCCGGCGCAGGTGGGCGAGCCCGGGCCCGGATCCAGCCCGGCGGGCGGGGCCCGGCGTCACCGCCGCCGGCAGGGCGCCGGCCTCGATCCCGGTGCTCACGCCCGCCCCAGCGCGTCGACGAAGCGGGTGTCGATGAACCCCGGCTCGGGCAGCCGCTTGATCTGCTTGAGGGCGAGCATGTGCTGCGCGTAGGCGTCGGCCTGTCGGACCTCGTTCGGCCCGAGGCGCCAGGTCAGCTCGACGTTCGGGGCCGAGAGCTCGAGCGCCTCGCGCTT
This sequence comes from Methylobacterium sp. PvP105, assembly GCF_017876975.1. Taxonomy (NCBI): domain Bacteria; kingdom Pseudomonadati; phylum Pseudomonadota; class Alphaproteobacteria; order Hyphomicrobiales; family Methylobacteriaceae; genus Methylobacterium; species Methylobacterium sp. PvP105. The sequence continues at coordinate 6,141,019 of NZ_JAGIPA010000001.1, forward strand.
CTGCCCGAGCTTCGCCACTGCCATGGCGATCATCGCGTCGCGGTCGCCGGCCGCGAAGTCCGTCGCCTTGCGGTGGATCTCCAGCATGGTCCGGACGAGGTCGGGGCGCTCGGCGACCGTGTCGCGGTGGGCGCCGAACACCATGTTCAGCGCGCCCATCTCGGTGCCGTAGGGGTACTCGACGAGCTGGCCGACGCCCGAGGCGAGGCTGACGCCGGGGCCCGGCTCGGCGCCGACATAGGCGTCGACGTCGCCGCGGGCGAGCGCGATGTGCATCTCCGAGAAGGAGACGCGCACGGGGGTGATGTCCTTCACCGAGAGGCCCTCCATGCGCATCCGCTCTAGGACGAAGACCTCCTGGGTGCTGCCGGGCCAGATCGCGACGCGCTTGCCGCGCAGGTCCTTGATGGCGCGGATATCGGAGCCCTTCTTGGCGATCACCGCCATCCCGCGGTTGCAGGTGGAGGCGATGACCACGAGCGGCTCGCCGGCGGCCGCGCCCAGCGTCGCGGCGGCGATGCCGAACGTGCCGAAATCCACCGACTTGGTGACCACCGCATTCTTGCATTCGGTGGGACTCTCGAAGGGCACGACCTCGACCTTCACGCCCGCGGGGGTGAAGCGCTCGTAGAAGCTCGGCGCGATCGAGTGGATCAGCTTGAGCGAGCCCATCCGGATCGTGATGGGGGCGCCCTGGGCGCGGGCCCGGGCCAGGGGGCCGAGGGCGAGGCCGGCCCCGAGACCGGCCAGGAGGGTGCGGCGGCGGATCATCGAACGGCTCCTGCAGGGTCCCGATGTGCCGACGCTACGGGCACCACCTGTTGCGAGGAAGTGCTATTTTCTGAGCGTACCGTTGCCTCGCGGGCAACGGTCGGGCAGGGTGCGGGCGTGAAGCACCTGCGCACCGTCACTTACGTCGCCGAGGTCGCCCGCGCCGGCTCGATCCGGCGCGCCGCGGAGCGCTTGAACCTCACGCCCTCGGCCCTGACCCGGCAGATCCAGGATCTCGAGTACGAGCTCGGCACGCCGATCTTCGAGCGCCTGCCGCAGGGGATGCGGCTCAACGCGGCCGGCGAGCTCTTCGCCCGGCACATCCGCGACCAGGCGGCCGATCTCGACCGGGTCCGCTCGCAGATCGCCGACCTGTCGGGCGTGCGGCGGGGGCATGTGGCGCTCGCCTGCAGCCAGGCCTTCGTCACCCAGGTGGTGCCCGAGGAGGTCGAGGCCTACCGCGCCCGCTTTCCGCAGGTCGGCTTCACCGTGCAGGTCCGCGACCACGCCCAGGCGGTCACCGCCCTGGCGGCTTTCGAGGCCGACCTCGCCCTGATCCTGCAGCCGCCGCCCTCGGCGGAGCTGCACCCGCTCTATGCCGGCCACCAGACCCTGTGCGCGCTGATGCGCCGGGGCCACGCGCTGGCGGCGGAACGCGGGCCCGTGCGCCTGCGCGACTGCCTCGCGCACGCCCTCGCGCTGCCCGACCGGTCGCTCGCCATCCGCCACCACATCGAGCACGCGCTGGCCCGGCGGGGCGTCGAGCTGCGGCCCGTGGTGGAGTCGGGCTCGCTTGAGTTCCTGCGCAACCTCACCCTGCGGGAGGACGTGGTCAGCCTGCAGGTACCCAGCGGCATCCCGGAGGACCCGCGCCTCCACAGCCGGCCGATCGACACCCGCGATCTCACCCCGATGACGCTGGTCCTGGCGCAGCTGCGCGGGCGCTCGCTCTCGGTGGCCGCCGCCAAGTTCGCCGACCAGCTCGTCGTCCGGCTCAACCGGGAAGGGACCTGAACGGGAAGGGGCCTGACCGTCGCCCCGCTCAGGCGGGCAGGCCGGCAAGGGCCAGCGCCTCGGCGTATCGCTGCCCCAGCGCGGCGACCGGGAAGGGGATCCGCGCCAGGAAGCCCGAGACCGTCAGTTCGGGCTCGATCTCCAGGAGCTCGGCGACCGCCTGCCGGGCGCGCTCCGGCTGGCCGAGCCCGACATGGGCCACGGCGAGCGCCCGCAGGGCGACGGCGAAGCGCCGGTTCTGCGCCAGCGCCCGCTCGGCCCACCGGATCGCCTCGGGATAGTCGGCCTCGCTCACCGCCGCGACCGCCATCACGCCCGACATCAGCCAGCCGCGCGGATCCCGCGGGTTGAGCTGCAGCGCCCGCTCGACCATGGCGCGTCCCGCCTCGGCGCGGCCGCACATGGTCTCGATCCAGCCCGCGAGGGTGAGCGCCAGGGCGGAGTTCGGGTTGACGAGCAGCGCGCGGCCGAACAGGTCGCGCGCCCGCTCCCGCCCGGTCTCCGACATGTTCCAGACCGCGAAGGCCGCCATCCACAGCACCTGCGCGTCCCCGGGCGCGCGCTCGACCGCGCCCCAGGCCAGCCGCACGGCCGCCGCGCGCTCCGCCTCGCCCTGCGCGATCCAGCCCTGGAAGTGGCACTGCGCCCGGCAATAGGCCGCCGCGGCCATCGCCGGTGCGTAGCCCGGGTCGAGCGCCAGGGCCTCGTCCAGGTGATCGAGCGCGGCCGCCATGCCGGCGGCGGTGAAGTCGGCGAGCCGGGCGTTGGCCCGGAGCAGCCGGTCGTAGGCGTCCGGATGGGCGGGCGCGTCGCGGCCGAGCCGGCGGATCTCCGCCAGTTGGAGGGTCGGCTCGATCGCGGCGGCGGCGCGCGCGGCGACCCGCTCCTGCAGGGCGAAGACGTCGTCGAGACCGCCGTCGAAGCTGTCGGCCCAGAGATGGGCGCCGGTCCCGGCATCGACCAGCTGGCCGGTGATGCGCAGGCGCGAGCCGCCGCGGCGCACGCTGCCCGCGACCACGTAGCCGACGCCGAGCTCCTGCCCGACCCGGCGCACGTCGATCGCCGCGCCCCGGTAGGTGAAGGTCGAGTTGCGCGCGATCACGAACAGGCCGCTGACGCGGGACAGCGCCGTGATGATCTCCTCGGTCATCCCGTCGGCGAAGTAGTCCTGCTCCGGATCCGGGCTCATGTTGGTGAAGGGCAGGACCGCCACCGCGGGCAAGCGCGGCCCGGCGCGCCACGTGACGCCCGGCTCCGCCGCGTCTTCCGGAGCGATCCCGGGCGAGACCTCCGATGCGGCCTCCCGCACGGCGCCGACGAAGCGCACGCCCTTGCGCGGGAGGGTCCGGATCCAGCGCTGCCCGGTTCCCGTGTCGCCGATCGCCGTCCGGGCCGCGTTGATCCGGCTGCCGAGTGTCGCCTCGGAGACGATGCGCCCGTTCCAGACCGCCTCCAGCAGGTCGTCGCGGCTGACCACCCGGTCGCGCCGCTCGATGAGCACGCGCAGGAGGTCGAAGACCTGCGGCTCGACGGCGATCTCCGCGCCGTCCCGGCTCAGCTCGCGCCGGGCGGAATCGAGGGTGAAGGGTCCGAACCGGTAGATCACGGGGCGTTCCTGGGCGGGGCTATGTCCGCGTTCCGCGCCCTGCTCACCGAACCGGTCTCCGCGGCGGAGGGCGCTCTAGCACGGGCCCGGGCGGGCATAAATCATGGGCCTCTGAAGGTGTCCTCAAGGCCCTCTCAAAGCGCGGTGTCGAACATCGGGATAGGTTTCGCTCCATCGAAGACTTTCCGACGAGGGAGCCGTCCATGGCCCGCGAGACCGATCCCGACACATCCGCCTGGAGCCGCCGCCGCCTCCTGAAGAGCGCGGTAGCCACCGCCGCCCTCGCCGAACTCGGCGTCGGCGGGACCGCGCGGGCGCAGGGTGCCCCGGCCCCCGGCGCCCCGGTCCCCGGCGTCATGCCGGGCGTCCTGAAGCAGGTCGAGGCCGGCGTGCTCGACGTCGGCTACGTCGAGGCCGGTCCCGCCGACGGGCCGGCGGTCATCCTGCTTCACGGCTGGCCCTACGACATCCACGCCTTCGCGGAGGTCGTGCCGATCCTCGCGGCGGCCGGGCACCGGGTGATCGTGCCGTACCTGCGTGGCTACGGCACCACCCGCTTCCTGGCATCGGACACGGTCCGGAACGGCGAGCAGGCGGCACTCGCGGTGGACGTCATCGCCCTGATGGACGCCCTGAAGATCCCCCAGGCCATCCTGGGCGGCTTCGACTGGGGCGCGCGGACGGCCGACATCGTCGCGGCGCTGTGGCCGGAGCGGTGCCGGGCGCTGGTGGCGGTCAGCGGCTACCTGATCGGCAACCAGGAGGCCGGCAAGAAGCCGCTCCCGCCGCGGGCCGAGCTGTCCTGGTGGTACCAGTTCTACTTCGCCACCAGCCGGGGGCGGGCCGGCTACGAGGCCTACCGCGCCGACTTCGCCAGGCTGATCTGGCAGACCGCCTCGCCGCGCTGGCGCTTCGACGACGCCACCTTCGCGCGGAGCGCCCCGGCCCTCGACAACCCGGATCACGTCAGCATCGTCATCCACAATTACCGCTGGCGGATGGGCCTCGCCGAAGGCGAGCGCCAGTACGACGCGCTGGAGCGCCGCCTCGCTGAGGCGCCCACGATCGGCGTGCCGGCCATCACCCTGGAGGGCGACGCGAACGGCGCCCCGCATCCCGAACCCGCCAGCTACGCGGCCAAGTTCACCGGGCGCTACGCGCACCGGCTGATCACCGGCGGGATCGGCCACAACCTGCCGCAGGAGGCCCCGCGCGCCTTCGCGCAGGCGGTGATCGACGCGGCCGCGGCCTGACCGCGCCGGCGCGGCCGGGTCATCCCCGGACACACGACCATCCCGAGACGATGACGGAGGTTGCCATGCGGTTCCTGGCTGTCGCGCTGCCGGCCCTGCTCGCTGCCGGCCTGCTCTCTGCAGGCCCATTCTTCGCCGGCTCCGCGGTGCGCGCCGTGGAGGCGGGGACCGTCCCGGCGGCCTCGCCGATCTACGGCGTCACCGTCCCGGACGGGTACCGCGACTGGCAGCTCGTCGGCGTCGCGCAGGAGACCGGGGCCCTCGACGAGCTGCGCGCGGTCGTCGGCAACGCGCGGGCGCTCGACGCCTACCGGTCCGGCACCCTGCCGTTCCCGGACGGGACGGTGCTGGTGAAGCGCGCCTGGACACGGGTGCCGTCGGCGGAGTTCGCCCCGGCCTTCGTGCCCGGCGGCGCCACGACGATCCAGGTCATGGTGAAGGATTCGCGGCGCTACGCGGCGACGGGCGGCTGGGGGTTCGGGCGCTTCGTCGACGGCAAACCCGCGGACGCGGCCCAGCACGAGACCTGCTTCGCCTGCCACAGCGCGAATGTCCGGGACCACGACTACGTGTTCACGCGGCTCGCGCCCTGACGCGGGCTGCCCGGACGGCCGCGGCGCCCTGTCAGCGCGCCGCTTCCCTCAACTTCCGCTCGATGCCGCGCCTTGCGTCTCCCGTCAGCCGGCGCCTACACCTTTGCCGGCTCAAGCTCGGCCCGGACCGGGCGGGACATGACGGCGCCGGCCCGAGGCACGGCCCCGCAGGGAGGATAGCGCGTGACGATCGCCCGATACGGCGCAGCCCTGGCGCTGCTCTGCGGCTTCGGTTTCCCGTCGCCCCTCAGGGCCGACGAGTGCCCCAACCGCGGCCAGCTCGACGACGCCTACTGCGACGCCAACAAGGACCTCGTCGCCGACGTCCCGGCCAAGACCCGCGACCCGAGCGTGATCGTCTTCGCCTACACGCCGGTGGAGGATCCCGCGGTCTACGAGAACTCGTTCAAGCCGTTCACGACCTACCTGAGCCAGTGCACGGGCAAGCGCGTCGTCTACTACCCGGTCCAGTCGAACTCGGCCGAGATCGAGGCGATGCGCTCGGGTCGGCTCACGGTGGCGGGCTTCTCGACCGGCCCGCTCGGCTTCGCGGTGAACATGGCCGGCGCGGTGCCGTTCGCCGCCAAGGGCACCGAGAAGGGCGCCGAGGGCTACAACCTGATCGTGGTGGTGAAGGCGAGCAGCCCGTACAAGACGCTGGCCGACCTCAAGGGCAAGCGCGTGGCCCACACGGCGCCGTCGTCGAATTCCGGCAACCTCGCGCCCAAGGCGCTGTTTCCCGAGCAGGGGCTGAAGCCCGGCGAGGACTACAAGCTCATCTACTCGGGCGGCCACGACAAGTCGGCGCTGGGCGTCGGCACCGGCGACTACGACGCCGCCCCGGTGGCCTCGGACGTGTTCTACCGGATGGTCGCCCGCGGCACGATCAAGGGCGACGATTACCGGGTGATCTACACGAGCGAGAAGTTCCCGACCTCGGGCTTCGCCTACGCCCACGATCTCAAGCCGGAACTCGCCGAGAAGCTGAAGCAGTGCTTCTACGATTTCCGCTTCCCGCCCGACATGGTGAAGGATTTCGAGGGCGACGACCGGTTCGCGCCGATCACCTACCTCAAGGACTGGGCGATCGTCCGCAAGGTCGCGGAGGAATCGGGCACGCCGTACAACAAGGCCGCCTACGAGCGCGAGGCCGCCCGCGAGGCCGAGGCCGCCCGCAAGAAGGCCGCGGGCGCGCCCAAGCCGTGACGCGAGCGGTGACGGCGGGACGCGCCGCGCGCGCGGTGGCGGCCGGACCCGACGGCGAACCCCGGGCGGAGGATCCGCGCGCGCTGGTGATCCGCGGGCTGACCAAGGCGTACCGGGCCGGGCAGCCGGTCCTGAAGGGCATCGACCTCGTGGTGCCCGGCACCGGGCTCACGGCGATCATCGGGCCGTCCGGCACCGGCAAGAGCACCCTGATCCGCTGCATCAACCGCCTGGTCCAGCCGACCTCGGGGGAGATCCTGTTCCGCGGCGAGGACCTCGCCCGGCTCTCCGGCCCCGCCCTGCGCCGGGCGCGGCGCCGGATCGGGATGGTGTTCCAGGAGTACAACCTGGTCGAGCGCCTCTCGGTGATGGAGAACCTGCTCTGCGGCCGCCTCGGCTACGTGCCGGCGTGGCGCGCGTGGCTGCGGCGCTTCCCCGAGGCGGACATCGCCCGCGCCTTCGACCTCCTCGACGCGGTCGGCCTGTCGGGTTTCGCCACCCGCCGGGCCGACGCCCTGTCGGGCGGGCAGCGCCAGCGCGTCGGCATCGCCCGGGCGATCATGCAGGAGCCCGAGATCGTGCTCGCCGACGAGCCGACCTCGTCCCTCGACCCGAAGAGCTCCGTGGAGATCATGGAGATCCTGTCCCGGCTCGCGGCCGAGCGCGGCGTGCCGGTGGTGGTCAACATCCACAACGTGGCGCTCGCCCAGCGCTTCGCCGCGCGGATCGTCGGCATGTCGGGCGGGCACGTGGTCTATGACGGGCCGCCGGACCGGCTGAGCGAGGCCGACCTGCGCGGCATCTACGGCGGCGAGAACTGGCTCGAATGAGCACGCCCGCCCGCCCGGCCTCCCCGGACGCTTCCCCCGACCGCGTCGCGTTCCGGCCCAACTGGACCGCCCGCGCCGGCTGGGCGCTCCTCGCCGTCTACGCGGTCTACGCGGCGACCCAGCTCGGCTTCTCCCCCGAGCGCTTCGCCGGCGGCCTCGCCCACGGGCGGCAATTCCTGGCGCGGATGTTCCCGCCGAACTTCTCCCGCTGGGAGCTGATCCAGTCGGGGATCGTCGAGAGCCTGCAGATCGCCGTGATCGCCACGGTGGCCGGCATCGCGGTCGCCCTGCCGATCGGCTTCCTGGCGGCCCGCAACCTGATGCCGCCCTGGGTGACGTGGCCGACCCGCGTCCTGATCGCGCTCTGCCGGTCGTTCCACCCGATCATCGTGGCGATCCTGTTCGTGAAGGCGATCGGCTTCGGGGCGCTCGCCGGCGTCATGGCGCTGATCGTCGCCTCGGTGGGCTTCATCGCCAAGCTGTTCGCCGAGGCGATCGAGGAGATCTCCCTGAAGCAGGTCGAGGCCGTGCGGGCGACCGGCGCCGGCTTCCTGTCGACCCTGATCATGGGCGTGCAGCCGCAGGTGCTGCCGCGCTTCATCGGCTTCGCCACCTACCAGCTCGATTCCAACCTGCGGAACTCGACCATGGTCGGCATCGTCGGCGGCGGCGGCATCGGCGCGACGCTGTTCACCGCCTACCAGCGCTTCGACTTCGACGTGGTGCTGGCGATCCTGATCGTCATCGTCGCCCTGATCATGGTGGCCGAGATCGTCTCCGGCTGGGCCCGCAAGGTGTTCCATTGAGCGTCGCCCTCGCGCCCGCTTCCGCCGGCCCGCGCCGCTGGCAGCGCTTCCCCCTGTGGAAGCGGCTGGCGCGGCTCGCCTTCACGCTCTGCGCGGTGGCGGCCTTCGTGGCGAGCCTGCGCACCATCGAGGTGATCCCTGAATTCCTCTACGACGCCCCCGACCAGCTGGCCGACCTGTTCGGCCGGATGTGGCCGATGGATGCCGGCTATGTCGGCCCGACGCTGCGGGCGCTGGTGGAGACGCTCCACATCGCGACGCTCGGCACCCTGATCGCCATCGCGATCGCGGTGCCGATCGGGCTGATGGCGGCCCGCAACGTCGCGCCCAACCGCGCGCTGAACCTGTTCGCCAAGTTCGTGTTCGTGACCTCGCGCTCGGTGAACTCCCTGGTCTGGGCGCTGCTGTTCGTGGCGGTGTTCGGCCCGGGGCCGCTGGCCGGGACCCTCGCGATCGCGCTCCGCTCCGTCGGCTTCACCGGCAAGCTGTTCGCCGAGGCGCTGGAGGAGGCCGATCGCGGCTCGATCGAGGCCCTGCAGGCCGCGGGCGCCGGCCGGATGTCGACGCTGCTGCTCGGCTACTGGCCGCAGGTGAAGCCGGCCTTCTGGTCGATCGCGCTGTTCCGCTGGGACATCAATATCCGCGAATCCGCCGTGCTCGGGCTGGTCGGCGCGGGCGGCATCGGCGTCGCGCTCGATACCGCCCTGAACCTGCTCTACTGGGACCAGGTCGCCGTGGTGCTCGCCGCGATCTTCGGCGTCGTCATCCTGGCCGAGATCGTCGTGACGGCGCTCCGCGCCCGGACGCTCTGAGACGGGGGCCCGTCAGCGCCCCAGCGACATGCCGAGCGGCGGCTCGACCTCCGGCGGAAGCGGCGAGACGTAGCCCGCCGCGCCGACCCGGCGGGCGAGGTCCGCCTTGGCGGCGTCGCGCAGGGCCGCGTCGGTCAGCGCCCGGGCGCCGGTGGCGGCCATCGCCTTGGCGACCTGCACCATCGCCTTGTGGGCCGCCGGTGTCTTGCCCTGCGCCACCACCTGCCACGTGTGGAACGGCGTGCCGATCGCCACCGTCGGCGCGTGGGCCTGGACGGTCGGCACCACCCAGCTGACGTCGCCGACATCGGTGGACCCGACCGCGGGGTTGCGCGGCGCGTCGAGGGGGACGAGGAAATCGGCGAGCGGTGCCTCGGTGCGCGGCATCCCGATGGCGCGGAACACGGCGTCGATGTCGCCGTCGGTGAGCGTCGCCCGGATCTGCCCGGCGAAGTCCCGGTCGGCCTCGTCGAAATGCGGCGGCCCGAGCTCCTCCATGACGTCGTGCAGCGCCCGCTCCAGGGGATCGTTGGCCAGCAGGTTCGACACCGCGCTGACGATCCGCACCTCGACCGCGGTCTCGGTCATCAGGGCGGCGCCCTGCGCGATCTTCTTCACCCGCTCGACCAGCGCCAGCATGCCCGGCAGGTCGCGGGCCCGGATCGAGTAGCGCACCGTCGCGCCGGCCTGGACGACGTTCGGCGCGATGCCGCCGGCGTCGAGATAGGCGTAGTGCACCCGCGCGTCGGACGGCATGTGCTCGCGCATGTAGTTCACGCCGACGCTCATCAGCTCGACGGCGTCGAGCGCCGAGCGCCCGAGATGGGGCGCGGCCGCCGCGTGGGCGGTGCGGCCGGTGAAGACGAAGTCGGCCCGGGTGTTGGCGAGGGCGACCGGCGGCGCCACCTCCCAGAAGCTGCCCGGATGCCAGGAGATCGCGATGTCGGCGTCCGCGAAGGCGCCGGCGCGGACCATGAACGCCTTGGCGGCGCCGCCTTCCTCCGCCGGGCAGCCGTAGTAGCGCACGCGGCCCGGCGTGCCGGTCTCGGCGAGCCAGTCCTTCAGGGCGGTGGCGGCGAGCAAGGCCGCCGAGCCGAGGAGGTTGTGGCCGCAGCCGTGGCCGTGGCCGCCCGCCTCCACCGGCCGGTGCTCGGCGACGCCCGCCTCCTGCGACAGGCCCGGCAGGGCGTCGTACTCGCCCAGGAACGCGATGACCGGCCCGCCGTCCCCGGCCTCGCCCATGACCGCAGTGGGAATGCCGGCGACCGCCTCCGTGACCCGGAAGCCCTGGTGGCGCAGCTCGGCGACGTGCTCGGCGCAGGAGCGCGTTTCCGTGTAGCAGACCTCCGGCATGCCCCAGACCCGCTCGGACAGGGCGATCAGCCGCTCCGACTGCGCGTCGACGTGGCGCCACACGGCGTTGCGGTTGTCCATCGTGTCGTCTCCGGGAAAGCTGCGCATCGAGGTCGCGCCACCATAGCGGCCTCCGCGCCGTCATCGCGAGCGCAGCGAAGCGACCCAGGGTTGCGCGCCCTCGGGAAGCGTGGCGCCGCTGGCTCGCTTCGCTCCGCTCGCAAGGACGGATGCGGCGCGAGCGCTGCTGCTGCCTGACCGTATGCACCGCCCAGGCCATGCTCCTGCCCGAACCAAGCGTCCGTCAACACGTTCCGATTGAACCGTCACTGGCCCGCCCCTTGCCAAGGCCGCTGCCGGAATGTTGCTGTGCCTGTCACGGCGGTAAACGGGATGCGTACATGGACGAGCGGGATCTGCGCGGCCTCATCGGGCGGGTGAAGGACGGTCGCCTGTCGCGGCGGGCCTTCGTGCAGCGGATGGTGGCTGTCGGCCTCACCGCGCCCATGGCCGGGCTGATGCTGGCCGGGAACGGTGTCGCGATGGCGGCCGATATCCGGTCCGGCTACAAGCCGACCAAGGCCGGCGGCGGCGGCGCGCTCAAGCTGCTCTGGTGGCAGGCGCCGACGCTGATCAACCCGCATTTCGCCATCGGCACCAAGGACCAGGACGCCTCGCGGATCTTCTACGAGCCGCTCGCCGCCTGGGACGCGGACGGCAACCTCGTGCCGGTTCTGGCCGCCGCGATCCCGTCCAAGGAGAACGGGGCGCTCGCCGCCGACGGCCGCTCGGTGGTCTGGACGCTCAAGCCCGGCGTGAAGTGGCACGACGGCAAGCCGCTCACCGCCGACGACCTCGTCTTCACCTGGGAGTACGCCCGCGACCCCGCCACCGCGGCGGTGACGGCCGGGTCCTACAAGGATTGCAAGGTCGAGAAGGTCGACGACCTCAGCGTCCGGGTGCTGTTCGACAAGCCGACGCCCTACTGGTGCGACGCCTTCGTGGGCATCGTCGGGATGGTGCTGCCGAAGCACCTGTTCGGCCCGTACAGCGGCGCCAAGTCCCGGGACGCGCCGCAGAACCTCGCCCCCGTGGGCACCGGCCCGTACCGGTTCGTGGAGTTCCGGCCCGGCGACATCGTCCGCGGCGAGCGCAACCCGGATTACCACCTGCCGAACCGGCCGTATTTCGACACGATCGAGATGAAGGGCGGCGGGGACGCGGTCTCGGCCGCCCGCGCGGTGCTCCAGACCGGCGAGTACGACTACGCCTGGAACATGCTGATCGAGGACGAGGTGCTCAAGCGCCTGGAGACCGGCGGCAAGGGCCGGGTCGACGTGGTCTACGGCGGCAAGCTCGAGTTCCTGCTCCTCAACGCCACCGACCCGAACGTCGAGGTCGACGGCGAGCGCGCCTCGATCACGACGAAGCACCCCGCCTTCTCCGACCCGAAGGTGTGCCAGGCGATGAACCTGCTGGTCGACCGCAAGTCGATCCAGACCTACATCTACGGCCGCACCGGCAAGCCCACCGCCAACACGGTCAACGGCCCGGAGCGCTTCGTCTCCAAGAACACGAGCTTCGCCTTCGACCCGGCCAAGGCCAACGCGCTCCTCGACGAGGCCGGCTGGAAGAAGGGTTCCGACGGCATCCGCGCCAAGGACGGCAAGAAGCTCAAGCTCGTCTTCCAGACCTCGATCAACGCGCCGCGCCAGAAGACGCAGGCGATCATCAAGCAGGCGGCCGCCAAGGCCGGCATCGAGATCGAGCTGAAATCGGTGACCGGCTCGGTGTTCTTCTCCTCCGACCCGGCGAACCCCGACACCTGCACGCATTTCTACGCCGACATGGAGATGTACGCCTACAGCATGACCCAGGCCGATCCGGCGATCTGGCTGCTGATGTACGCCTCCTGGGAGGTGGCCCAGAAGGCCAACAAGTGGCAGGGCCGCAACGTGGTGCGCTGGCGCAACGACGCCTACGACAAGGCCTACAACGCCGCCCAGAGCGAGCTCGACCCGGTCAAGCGCGCGGCGCTCCTGATCACCTGCAACGACCTCGCGGTGTCCGAGAACGTGCTGCCGCTGATCCACCGCGCCGAGGTCTCGGCGGTGGGCGCCACGCTCACGGCGCCCCGCAGCGGCTGGGACAACGACCTGTCGTTCCTGCCCGACTGGTACAGGGAGGCCTGAGCGGGAGCCTGAGCGCCATGGGCGCCTACATCCTGCGACGCCTCCTGATCGCGATCCCGAGCCTGCTCGGCATCAGCCTGATCCTGTTCACCGTCCTGGCGCTCGCGCCGGGCGACCCGTTCGGCGAGCTCGCCAGCAACCCGAACGTGCCCCCGGAGGTGCGGGCGGCCCTGCGGGTGAAGTTCGGCCTCGATGACCCGATCCTCACCCGCTACCTGCACTGGCTCACCGCCATGCTGCAGGGCGACTGGGGCTTCTCCTTCGCGAGCCGGGTGAACGTCGACACGCTGATCCTGCAGCGGCTGCCGACGACCCTGTTCGTGGTCGGCTCCTCCCAGGTCCTGGCGCTGCTGATCGCGATCCCGGTGGGCCTCACCGCGGCGCGCCGGCCCTACTCGCTCGCCGACCAGGTCGCCAACACGCTGGCCTTCGTGGGCTTCTCGCTGCCGACCTTCTTCACCGGCCTGCTGTTCATCCTGCTGTTCTCGATCAAGCTCGGCTGGCTGCCCTTCGTCTACCAGGCCGACCTGCCGGGCTCCGGCCTGCCCTGGGTCTGGGCGAATGTCCGGCAGGCGATCATGCCGGTGGCGGTGCTGGGCTTCTTCCAGGCCGCCTCCTACACCCGCTACGTGCGCGCCTCGGCGCTGGACGTCGCCCGCCTCGACTACGTCACCACGGCCCGGGCCAAGGGCCTGACCGAGGGCACGGTGACCCGCCGGCACATCGCCCGCAACGCCCTGATCCCGGTGGTGACGCTCGTCGCCCTCCAGATCCCGGCGGTATTCGGCGGCGCCATCGTCACCGAGCAGATCTTCCGGATTCCCGGCATCGGCTCGCTGCTGATCGACGCCATGCTGGCCAACGACACCCCGGTGGTGATGGCCGTGACCTTCGTGTTCGCCGGCCTCGTCATCCTGTTCAACCTCGTCGCGGACCTGCTCTATGGCTGGCTCGACCCTCGCATCGCCCTCCGATGAGGCGGTGCCCGTCGCCCGCGCGCCGGCCTCGCCGGGGCGGGAGACGTGGCGGCGCTTCCGGCGGCACCGGCTGGCGCTCGCCAGCGTCGGCGTGCTGGCGCTCCTGGTCGCCGGCGTGGTGTTCGGCGGCCTGCTCTGGCCGGTCGCCATCGACGACATCGACTTCGCGGCCCAGCTCCAAGGTCCGTCCTGGGACCACCCGTTCGGCACCGACGATCTCGGCCAGGACCTGCTCGCCCGGATGATCTACGGCGGGCGGATCTCGCTCGCGGTCGGCTTCGCCGCCATGGCGGTGGCGAGCCTGATCGGCGTGCTGGTCGGCGCGCTCGCCGGCATGTCGCGCCGGTTCCTCGACCCGGTGCTGATGTGGCTGACCGATCTGTTCCTGTCGCTGCCGCAGCTGCCGCTGCTGCTCCTCGTGATCTACCTGTTCCGCGACAGCCTGAAGGCCGTGTTCGGCAGCCAGGGCGGCGTGTTCCTGATGATCGTCGCGGTGATCGGGGGCTTACGCTGGATGCCGGTCGCCCGGCTGGTGCGGGCGCAGTTCCTGTCCTTGCGCGAGAAGGAGTTCGTGGAGGCGGCCCGCTCGCAGGGGGCGACGACCGGGCACCTCGTGCGCCGCCACATCCTGCCGAACGCGCTGGGGCCGGTGATCGTGGCGGCCTCGATCGAGGTCTCGTCCGCGATCATCGCGGAATCGACCCTGTCCTTCCTGGGGCTCGGCTTCCCGCCCGACATCCCGACCTGGGGGCGGCTGCTGTTCGACGCCAAGGACCACCTCGACGTCGCGCCGCACTGGGCGCTGTTTCCCGGCGGGGCGATCTTCCTGACCGTGCTGTCGATCAACTTCATCGGCGACGGCCTGCGCGACGCCCTCGACCCGCGGCGGGTTCTCTAGCGATGGCAGATCCGGTGGACCCGATCCTCTCGGTTTCCGACCTCACCGTCTCCTTCCGCTCGGACGGGCGCTGGCGCGAGGTCGTGCACGGCGTCTCGTTCGACGTGGGCCCGCGCGAGACCGTGGCCCTCGTCGGCGAATCCGGCTCCGGCAAGAGCGTCAGCGCCCTGTCGATCCTGCGCCTCCTGCCGCGGGACGCGAGCCGCATCGGCGGGCGCGTGCGCTTCGCGGGCCGCGAGCTGCTCGCCGCCCCCGAGGCCGAGATGCGCCGGGTGCGCGGCGATTCCATCGCCATGATCTTCCAAGAGCCGATGACCTCCCTGAACCCGGTCCTGACGATCGGCTTCCAGATCGCCGAGGCGCTGATCCGGCACCGGGGCCTGTCGCGGTCCGCCGCCGAGGCGGAGGCGCTGCGGCTCCTCGACAAGGTCCGGATCCCGGCCGCCCGGTCGCGCCTGCACGAGTACCCGCACCGCTTCTCGGGCGGCATGCGCCAGCGGGTGATGATCGCCATGGCGCTCGCCTGCCGGCCGAAGCTCCTCATCGCCGACGAGCCGACCACGGCTTTGGATGTCACGATCCAGGCCCAGATCCTCGACCTGATCAAGAGCCTGCAGGACGAGGAGGGCATGTCGGTCCTGTTCATCACCCACGACATGGGCGTGGTCGCCGAGATCGCCGACCGCACCGTGGTGATGTACCGGGGCCGCGCCGTGGAGGCCGGCCCGACCGCGCGGATCTTCGACGCCCCCGCCGAGCCCTACACGCGGGCGCTGCTCGCCGCGGTCCCGCGCCTCGGGACCATGGCGGGCCGGCCCCGCCCGATGCGCTTCCCGGTGGTCGACCGGGCCACTGGCCTGGCGGCACCGACGCCCGAGACCCCCGACACCGTCAGGGCCGCCGAGCGCCCGGTGCTGGAGGTGCGCGACCTGACCACCCGGTTCGACATCCGCTCCGGCCTCCTCGGCCGCGTGACCGGCCGCGTCCACGCGGTGGAGCGGGTCTCGTTCAGCCTCGCGGCCGGCGAGACCCTGGCGCTCGTCGGCGAGTCCGGCTGCGGCAAGTCCACCACCGGCCGCTCCATCCTGCGCCTCGTCGAGCCGCTCTCTGGGTCGGTCCTGCTCGACGGCGAGGACGTCACCGGCCTCGACCCGAAGACCCTGCGCGCCCGCCGCCAGCGCATGCAGATGATCTTCCAGGACCCGTTCGCCAGCCTCGACCCGCGCCTGAGCGTCGGCGCGGCGGTGGCGGAGCCGCTGCTGATCAACCGCCTCGCGACGCCCCGCGAGGCCCGGCGGCGCGCCGAGGACCTGCTGGCCCGGGTCGGGCTGCCCCCGGAGACCGCCGGGCGCTTCCCGCACGAGTTCTCCGGCGGCCAGCGCCAGCGCATCTGCATCGCCCGGGCGCTCGCCCTGAACCCCCGCCTGATCGTCGCCGACGAGGCGGTCTCGGCCCTCGACGTCTCGGTGAAGGCGCAGGTCGTGAACCTGATGCTCGATCTCCAGGCGGAACTCGGCCTCGCCTACCTGTTCATCTCGCACGACATGGCGGTGGTGGAGCGGGTGAGCCACCGGGTGGCGGTGATGTATCTCGGCGAGATCGTGGAGATCGGCCCCCGGGCCGCAATCTTCGGCAACCCGCAGCACCCCTACACCAAGAAGCTGCTGGCCGCCGTGCCGGTCCCGGACCCGGCCCGGCGCGGCGCGCGCCACGCCCTGCCGGACGACGAGATCCGCAGCCCGATCCGGGCCCCCGACTACGTGGCGCCGGAGCGGCTCTACCGGGAAGTCGCGCCCGGCCACGTCGTGCAGGACTGGGGCGCCGACTGGGACGCGGGCAGCCTCCGGGGCGCGGCCGCCTGAGGCCGGCGGCCCCGAAGCTCACAGGCGCGGTCGGCGACGGGATCCAGCGTAAAGCTTGCTGTCGTGCTCACTATACGAGCAATCTTGCCCAGAAACCGGTCAGTACCGGTAAGAAAGCTTTGATTATTCCCGCATTAATGTGGTCGCCACACACGCGGTGTGTTGCCGCGACGAAGCGGTCGAGAGGCTTCCTTGCGCGCGAGCGATTTCAGATCCTTCCACGAGGCGTCGAAGCGCAGCGGCGTGATCCTGTCGTTCGGCGGAGATCTGTCGGAGAACATCCTGTTCTCGCTCGGGGAAGTGCTGAAGCTGCGCATGCAGCACGAGGAGACCGACGCCGCCGTCGCCAAGCGCGTCTTCTCGATCTTCGTCGAGCAGGCCCAGAACGTGATCCGCTACTCGGCCGACAAGGTCGCGCCCGCCGAGCCGCCGGGCCCCGCCCGGGTCAGCGCCGGCATGATCGCCGTCGGCACCGAGGAGGGACGGTTCTTCGTGGTCTGCGGCAACGAGGTCGGCAAGACCGAGGTCCCGCGGCTGCGCGAGCGGCTCGACGAGATCGCCACCCTGTCGAGCGACGAACTCAAGAAGGTCTACCGCGAGAAGCTGCGCCAGCCGCCGGACGAGGGCAGCCTCGGCGGGAGCATCGGACTGATCGAGATCGCCCGCCGGTCGAGCGCCCCTGTCGAGTACGACTTCCAGGATCTGGGCGCGGAGCGCAGCCTGTTCTGCCTCAAGGCCTTCATCTGAGGATCGCACGGACATGGACCGCATCACGCTGCCCCGGACCGAGCGCTCGCCCGAGGTCGATTTCGACTTCGCGTCGGGGCGGCTCGTCCTGCGCGGCGAATCCTACCCGGAGGACGCCGCCGCGTTCTTCGGCCCGCTGCTGCAGGCCCTGCGCGGCCACCTCGCGGCGACCGAGGCGAGCCCGATCACCTTCGACGTCGCGCTCGCCTACTTCAACTCGTCGAGCGCCAAGGCGCTGATGAACCTGTTCATGCCCCTGGAGGACGCCGCCGCCGAGGGGCGCCCGGTGACGATCCGCTGGATGTTCGGCGCCGACGACGACGTGATCCAGGAGGCCGGCGAGGATTTCGCGGCCGATTTCGCGCATGCCCGGTTCGAGATGATCGCGAGCGTCCCCGCGTGAGCCCGCACCGGGCGCCGGCCCACGATCTCCTGTCCGAGCCGGCGGACGCCTTCAGCCTGTTCGACACCGAGGAGGCCGTCCTCGGCCGGTCCGAGGTGATGCTGGCCCGCCTCGCCGAGGTCGGCGACGGGGTGCGGGAGCTCGCCGGCGCCTACCGGCGCAGCTACCACGAGCAGCGCCGGCTGGTGCGGCTGAGCGACCGGATGCAGCTCGACCTGCACCGGGCCAACCAGCGGCTCGCCGAGCAGCAGCGCGCCCTGCGCCACCTCAACGACGCCCTCTCGGCGGAGATCGAGCACCGGGCGCGCCTCGAGGCCGAGCTCCGCCGCCTCGCCGACACCGACCACCTCACCGACGCCCTGTCCCGCCGCCGCTTCCTGCAGATCTGCGAGGAGGTCTGGGCCCGGACCCAGTCGGGCGACACGCCCTCCAGCGTGCTGATGCTCGACCTCGACCGCTTCAAGCTGATCAACGACCGCTACGGCCACAGCGCGGGCGACACGGTCCTCAAGGCCTTCGTCGAGACCTGCCGCGATAGCCTGCGCGCGGTCGACGTGATCGGCCGCATGGGCGGCGAGGAATTCGCCATCCTCGTCACCGGCACCGTGCTGGCCGAGGCGCAGGCCATCGCGGAGCAGCTCCGCCACGCGGTGGCGCAGCGGCCCGTGCGCCTGGAGCACGGGCCGCTGCCGATCTCGGTGAGCATCGGCCTCGCGGCGTTCGGCCCGAGCGAGTCGATGTCGGCGACGCTCCGGCGGGCCGACGCGGCGCTCTACGCCGCCAAGCACGCCGGCCGCGACTGCGTGCGCTGCGCGGCGGAGCCGGGCGCGTCCCTGACCTGAGGTGCCGCCCGGCGCATGCGCGCAACCGCTGTGACACGGAGTGACGTCGCGTGAGCGGACCTGACACGGCCCTGGACAGCCCGCGTCCCGTCGGGGGGATCCGCGGCGCGAGACCGCTGCGGACCGGCGACGCCCTGGCGCAGCTCGGCTTCGCCGACATCGACCCCGTCCCGGCCGCCGGCGGCGCCGGGCGCGCGGGCGGCCTGCGCGGGGCCGGCCCGATCCGCCGGGGCGATCCCCTGTCGAAGCGCGGCTTCGCCGACGTGCTGGCCGCGGGGGCGCCCGCGGACGAGCTGATGAAGCCCGGCGCCCTGCGCGGGGCGGCCCGGGGCCGCGACCTCGACAGCCTGTCCCACACCCTGTTCCTGCGCATCTACCCGGTGATCGGCGCCCTCCTGCTGCTGACCCAGCTCGGGATCGCCTGGGTGACCTACACCGACCAGCTCCGCCTGTACGGCGACCGGGCGCACCTCCTCGCCCGGCTCACCGCCGCGGCGATCGCGCGGCCCGACTGGGCGCGCGACCCGGACGCCTACGACGCCCCGCTCAAGGCCCTGGCCGCGGAGCCCGATTTCGCCCACGCCGTCCTGCGCGACGCCGCGGGCCACGTCGTCGGGACGGCGGGCGCGGCGCCCCCGGCGCGGGGCTGGTCCACCCTCTCGGCCCAGGCCGACCTCTCGGTGCCCGGCCGCGCCGGCCCGGCGGGCAGCCTGACCGTCACGGTCTCCACCAGGGCGCTGCGCGACAACGCGGCGTGGCAGGTGATGCTCGCCCTCGGCGCCAGCGTCGGGCTGATGATCGCCTTCGTGATCACCCTGCACGCCACCGTGCGCCGCCACGTCATGGCGCCGCTGATGCGGCTGCTGCTCGCCATGCGGGAGATCGAGCACAAGCGCTGGACGACCGTGGAGCTCGGGGGCGCCTACCGGCCGAGCAACGAGATCGACGTCATCAGCCAGGCCTTCAACCGCATGGTCGAGGGCCTGCGGAGCGGCGACGCCGCCAAGCAGCTCCTCGTCGAGCTGGAGCAGGCCCACGACAGGCTGGAGCGCGCCAACCGCCAGGTGGTCGAGAGCATCGGCTACGCCCGGCGCATCCAGGATTCGGTGCTGCCGGACCGGAACGCCCTGGCGGGCGCCGGGGTCGAGGTCGCGGTGCTGTGGGAACCGCTCCACGTCGTCGGCGGCGACTATTTCTGGCTGGAGGAGATCGACGGCCTCTGCGTGATCGCCGTGGCCGACTGCACCGGCCACGGCGTGCCCGGCGCGTTCCTGACCCTGATCGTCGCGACCGCCCTCGACCGGCTGCTGCACGAGCGCGGCCTGCGCGCGCCGGCCGCGATCCTCGCCGGGCTCGACGCGATGGTCCGCACGCAGCTCCGCCAGGACGGCCGCGGCGCCGAATCGGATGACGGGCTCGATTGCGGCCTGTGCGTCTGGGACCGCGCGGCCGGCACCCTGCACTTCGCCGGCGCCGGCCTGTCGCTCACGGTGGTCCGGGACGGCGTGGCCGAGCGCGTCCGCGGCGGCCGCCGGGGTCTCGGCTACCCGCGCCCCGCCCGGGCGGGCCAGCGGGAGGACGTCATCGCGGACATCGCCGTTCCGGTGGCGGGCGCCACCTTCTACCTGATGACGGACGGCATCACCGATCAGATGGGCCGCGCGGCGCCGGACCGGGCGCCGCGGCTCCTCGGCCAGCGCGGCGTGGCCGACAGCCTCCTGCGCCACGCCGACCTGCCCCTCGCCGCCCAGGCCGCCGCCCTCGAGGCCGACCTCGACGCCTATCGCGGCGCCGAGACCCGGCGGGACGACATGACCCTGGTGGCGTTCCGGTTTCCCCAGAACGGAGCGGCGGCGGCCGCCTGAGGCGGCCCGTTATCCGGCGCCGTGTCCGGGACTGGCGAGCCCGGCGGCGCATCGATCGATCCAACAGCGGCGTCGGGCCGGCGATCCTCGGGCCGGCGATCCGGCCCGCGCCATGCCCGGGCCCGGGAGAGGCGTCGCGGCCGCGCGGCGGGCACCTCGAAGGAGCCGTGCGGCCGGCCGCGCCGTCGCGCGATCCGCCTGCGCCGCGGACGCCGTCTGTACCAATGTCCGCCGCTCGGAATCGGCCGCGGGCGCGCGCGCGACGATCTCCGTGGCCGAACAGCGATATCGCCCGCTTTTCACCGCTGATGTCTCAAGTAAAACCGCCACCTCTCGGCGGGGTGGCGCCCGCGATCAATTGCCGTTACGCTGCCTTTCTGTCGATACCATTCTCTCATTTGAAAATTTACAAAGAACAGATCTGGAGCGATCGGTCCATGTTGTGTGCCGAAAGAGAAGGGCAGCGCGGCGTTCCGGCCGGCACCCGCGCCGGGCCCGGCGCGGCCCAGCCGGTTCCGCGGTCCGAGGTGGCGGGCGAGATCGGCTCCGCGCGCCTCCTGCAGGGGCGCCGCGAGATCGTCATCCGCCACGGCGACCACGCCTATCGCCTGCGGGTGACCGCCAGCGACAAGCTGATCCTGACCAAATGAGCGCACCCGGCCTTCTGTCGCGCCGCGCCCTCCTGGCCGCCGCCGCGGCCGGGGCGCTCGCTCCGCGCACCGCCGCCGCGCAGGCGGCCACCCGCATCGCCGCCCTGGGCGGGGCCGTCACCGAGATCCTCTACCGCCTCGGCGCCGGCGGCCGGATCGTCGCGGTCGACACGACCAGCCTCTACCCGCCCGAGGCGCTGCGCGAGAAGCCGAATGTCGGCTACCTGCGGGCGCTCTCGGCCGAGGGCCTGCTCGCGCAGCAGCCCGACCTGATCATCGCCGCCGAGGGGGCCGGGCCGCCCGCGGTCCTGACGCAGCTGCGCGAGGCCGGGCTGCGCGTCGAGACGGTGACGGAGCCGCCGAGCCCCGAGGGCGTGCTGGACAAGATCGAGACAGTCGGGCGCCTCGCGGGCCTGGAGCGGGAGGCCGAGACCCTCGAGGCCGAGGTCCGCACCCGTTTCGCCGACCTCGCGGTCCGGCGCGCCCGGATCGCCCGGACGGCCCGGGCCCTCGTCGTCCTGTCGGTCCAGGGCGGCCGGACCGTCGTCGGCGGCACCGGCTCCTCGGCGGACGGCATCCTGACCCTGGCGGGCATCGCCAACGCTGCGGCGGGCCTGGACGGCTTCAAGCCGATGACCGACGAGGCCATCCTGGCCGCCGCCCCCGACGCGGTGGTGATGATGCAGAACGGCCCCGAGCCGCCGAGGCCCGAGAGCATCTTCGCCCCCGGCACGGCCCTCGGCCAGACGCCGGCGGCGGCGCAGGGCCGGCTGGTGGCCATGGACGGCCTCTACCTCCTCGGCTTCGGGCCGCGCACGCCCGAGGCCGCCACCGACCTGATGCGGGCGCTCTATCCGGACCTGCCGCGTGACTGAGCCGCGCCGCGGCGGGCGGGGCGCGTGAGCCGCCGTTCCGCGACGCCCTGGGTGCTGGGCAT
This sequence comes from Methylobacterium sp. PvP105, assembly GCF_017876975.1. Classification (NCBI taxonomy): domain Bacteria; kingdom Pseudomonadati; phylum Pseudomonadota; class Alphaproteobacteria; order Hyphomicrobiales; family Methylobacteriaceae; genus Methylobacterium; species Methylobacterium sp. PvP105. The sequence goes on from NZ_JAGIPA010000001.1 coordinate 6,162,636, forward strand.
CCTGGCGGCCCTGGTGCTCGCCGCCGCCCTGCTCTCCGTGAGCCTCGGGGCGATCCGCATCCCGCCGGAGCGGGTCCTCGCGGCCCTGACCGGGGAGGGGAGCGATCCGGCCCGCGCCCGGGACGCGCTGGTGATCCTCTCGATCCGCCTGCCCCGCACCCTGCTGGGGCTGCTGGTCGGGTCCGGGCTGGCGGTCTCCGGAGCGCTGATGCAGGGGCTGTTCCGCAACCCCCTGGCCGACCCGGCGCTGGTCGGGGTCTCGTCGGGGGCTGGGCTCGCCGCCGCGGTCATCATCGTGCTCGGCGACCGGATCCTCGCCCGCCTGGGTGTCCTGGGACCGCTGCCCTACGCCGCGCTGCCGGCCGGGGCCTTCCTCGGCGGCCTGTGCGCGACCCTCATCCTCTACGCCCTCGCGACCCGGTCCGGGCGCACCGCGGTGGCGACGATGCTGCTCGCGGGGATCGCGCTGGGGGCGCTGAGCGGCGCGCTGACCGGCCTGCTGACCTTCGTCAGCGACGACCGGCAACTGCGCGATCTCGCCTTCTGGTCGCTGGGCAGCCTCGGCGGCGCCACCTGGTCCAAGGTCGCGGCCTCGGCGCCGCTGATCCTGCCGGTGCTGGCCGCGGTCCCGCTCCTGGGCCGCGGCCTGAACGCGCTCGTCCTCGGCGAGGCCGAGGCCTTCCACCTCGGCGTCCCGGTGGAGCGGCTGAAGCGCGCCTGCATCGTGCTGGTGGCGGTGGCGGTCGGCGCCAGCGTGGCGGCGGCGGGGGTGATCGGCTTCGTCGGCCTCGTGGTGCCGCACGCCCTGCGGCTGCTGATCGGCCCGGGGCACCGGCTGCTGCTGCCGGCCGCGGCGCTTCTCGGCGGCGCTTTCCTGGTGCTCGCCGACGTGGTGGCGCGCCTCGTCGCCGCGCCCGCCGAGCTGCCGATCGGGATCGTCACCGCGCTGGTCGGCGCGCCGGTCTTCCTGTGGCTGCTCCTCGGCCGGGTGCGGGTGGACGATGTCTGACGATGTCTGACGATGTCTGACGATGTCTGACCATGCCTGATCCGGCCCTGCTCGCGGCCCGCGACCTGACCGTCACGGTGGCGGGGCGCGCGCTCGTGCGCGACGTCTCCCTGGCGGTGGAGGCCGGCAGCCTGCAGGTGATCGTCGGCCCGAACGGGGCCGGCAAGTCGACCCTCGTCCGCCTGCTCAGCGGCGCCCTGCGGCCCACGAGCGGCACCGTCGCCTATGACGGCGCGCCCGTGGCGACGATCCCGCCCTGGCGGCTCGCCGCGATGCGGGCGGTGCTGCCGCAGGCGGCGCGCCTCGCCTTCCCGTTCGCGGCGGCCGAGGTCGCCCGGATCGGCCTCGACGGCATCGGCCGGGGCCTCGGGGCCCGCGACCGGGCGGCGATCCTGGCGCGGGCCCTCGCGCGGGCCGACGTGGCGCATCTCGCCGACCGGGCCTACCCGACCCTCTCGGGCGGGGAGCAGGCGCGGGTGCAGTTCGCCCGGGTGCTCTGTCAGCTGGAGGCCGGCCGCACGGTCGCCGACCGGCAGGTACTGTTCCTCGACGAGCCGACCGCGAGCCTCGACCTCCGGCACCAGGGCGCGCTGCTCGACGCCGCCGCCGGGCTGGCGGCGACCGGCGTCGCCGTGGTGGCGATCCTCCACGACCTCAACCTCGCGGCCGCCTACGCCGACCGGCTGCTGGTCCTCGACGGCGGCCGGCTGGTCGCCGGCGGGCGGCCGGCCGAGGTCCTGACCGACGACCTGATCGCCGGGGTCTTCGGCGTCCGCTGGCCGGTCGGGCGGGTGCCCGCGGGCGGCCAGCCCTTCCTGCTGCCGCACCGGAGTGCGGCCGGTCGCGCGCGGGACTGATCGGACTTCGCGGCTCCCGGGCGGCGTCCGGCCCGCGCGGGCAGGCAATGCGCGGCGCGCGGGCCAGCAATCCCGGAAATGCCGGTTGCACATCTCTGTCGCGATCGGCGAGACAATCTTCAGCAAGCCAGCCATCCGCCAGCCAGCTCTCTGGAACGACTGTGTGCGGGCGGCTGTCATCATGCCTTATGCTTCTCACCGGGCGCTCGTCGCCCTCGGCGTCGTGCTGGCGACCCTGCCGGGCGCCCGGGCGGAGGAGGCCGGCCAGGCCGCGCTCCCCGAGCCCGCGATCGGCCTCGACACCCTGTCGGTCACCGCGACCAAGACCGCCGTCCCGGCCGTCGACGCCCTGGCGGGCACGAGCGTCGTCCCGCGGGCCGCGCTCGACCGTCTCCAGCCCGGGCGCCTGTCCGAGGTGCTGCGCGACGTGCCCGGCGTGATCACCCAGGAGAACCGGAACGACCCGGCGCAGGCGATCAACATCCGCGGCCTCCAGGATTTCGGCCGGGTGAACGTCCTGGTCGACGGGGCCCGGCAGGATTTCCAGGTCTCGGGCCACGGGGCCAACGGCGTGTTCTACCTCGATCCCGAGCTCGTCGGCGGCGTCGACGTCACCCGCGGGCCGACGGCGACGGTCTACGGCTCCGGCGCCATCGGGGGCGTCGCGGCGTTCCGCACCCGGTCGATCGACGACATCCTGGCTCCCGACGAGAGTACCGGCTTCGTGCAGAAGCAGGGCTTCGGCACGAACGGCCAGCGCTTCGTGAACAGCTCGGCGCTCGGCGCCCGCATCGGCACCGCCGCGGACGTGTTCGGGCAGTTCGTCTTCCGCGACACCGCGCCCTATCGCGACGGTGCCGGCCTGCCGGTGCCCGACACCGGCAGCGAGCTGAACGCGGGCCTCGCCAAGCTCACCCTCCGGCCGGCCGAGGGGCACGCGCTCCACGCCACGGCGCTCCTGCAGCGATTCGCCTTCGTCAACGGCGGCGATACCGGCGCGGGGGCCCGCTTCGCCAACGCCGTGCAGGCCGACACCGTCACCTTCGGCTACCGGTTCGCCCGACCGGACGTGCCGCTCGTCGACCTCAGCCTCGACGGCTACGCGACCACGACCCGCGACGCGCTGACCTTCCTGCAGGACTCGCCGCGCGGTCTCTACGGCCGGCTCGGCACCCGGGCCGGCGACCGCCTGACCTACGACCTCGCCACCGCGGGCTTCGACGCCCACAACACCGCCCGGTTCGAGACCGGCCCGGTCGCGCACGCGCTCACGCTCGGCGGCGACGGCGTGGCGAATCGCGTCCGGACCACCGACCAGGCCGGCGGCTTCGGCGCGGCCTTCACGCCGTCGGGACGGCGGGAGCTGGCCGGCGCCTTCCTCCAAGACGAGATCCGCGCCGCGCCGTGGCTGCGCATCGTCGGCGCGCTCCGGCACGACGGCTACCGGCTCGACGGCGGGGCCTATCGCGCGCGCGGCGCGCGGGTCTCGCCGAAGATCACGGTCGGCGTCGCGCCGGTCGGCGGCCTCGAACTCTACGGGACCTATGCCGAGGGCTACCGCGCGCCCACGATCACCGAGACGCTGATGGAGGGCATCCACCCGTTCCCGGCCTTCGCGATCCTGCCGAATCCGGCCCTGCGGCCGGAGGTGGCCCGCACCGTCGAGGGCGGCGCCAACCTGCGCGCCGACGGGGTGGTGGGGCCGGAGGACGCGCTGCGGGCCAAGCTCGCGCTGTTCGACACGGCGGTCGACGGCTTCATCGACATGCAGGCGGTCGGGCCGGCCTCCTACGTCCCGGCGATTCCCGGCGTCCCGGCCTCGATCTGCGCCGCCCGGCCCGGGCGCTTCCCCTGCGTGATCCCGGCCCGGTCCTACCAGTACCGGAACGTCGCCCGGGCCGACCTGTCGGGCGCGGAGCTGGAGGGGACCTACGACTGGGGCCGGGGCTTCGTGTCGTTCGCCGCCACCCACGTCGACGGCCGCGACCGCGCCACCCGCGAGAGCCTGCTCACGGTGCCGCCGGACCGGATCGGCACGACGCTGGGCCTGCGCTTCCTCGCCGACCGGCTCGTCGTGGGCACGCGCCTGACCCTGGTGGAGGCCCGCACCGACCTGCCCGCCGCCGCCCGGAGCCGGGCCACCAAGGCCTACGGGCTGGTGGACCTCTTCGCCACCTGCGCGGTCACCGACCGGATCACCGCGGACGTCGCCGTCCAGAACGTCCTCGACCGGCGCTACCGCGCGTACAACGACGCGCTGGCGAGCCCGGGCCTCGTCGCCAAGGCGTCGCTCAGCATCGCGTTCGCGACCCGGTAGGCGCGGCTAGCGGTAGCGCGACGGGTGGTACTCCCGGTAGCTCAGGCCGATCACGGCCGCGAGCAGGCCGGCTCCCCGGCACAGCGTGTAGCCGCCGCCGATCAGGGTCGCCGGCCTGAGGGACAGGCCGGCGACCCCGAGCCGCAGCAGGCCGCCGGCGAGGCGCGCGAAGCCGCGGCCCGCGTTGGCGAGCCGGCCGCTCACCGTCTCCGGGCGGAGCCGGCCGAGATAGGCCTCGACGCTGCCGCTGCGGTACCAGCGGGCCAGCAGCCAGCGCACCCGCATCCGGTGCGTCGGGATGCTGTCGTAGACCAGGGCCCTCTCGGCCCAGGCGATCCGGTGCCCGGCGAGCATCAGCGTCCGGAAGAAGAACGTGTCCTCGCCGCCCATGGTGTTGAAGCGCATGTCGAAGGACAGGCCCAGCGCCCGGATCACCCGCAGGTCCAGGAGCGCGTTGGCGGTGTAGCCGTCCTCCACGAAGCCGTCGCGGACCGGCAGGCGCTTGGCGAAGAAGCCCCCGGCGGCCGCCCAGGCGGGCGGAACCCGGTCGAAGAACGGCACGACCGGCCCGACGCAGGCCGCGACGCCCGCGGCGAGGGCGGTCTCGAGCAGGTTGCGGAGCCAGTCGCGGTCGGGGAACTCGTCGTCGTCGATCAGCGCGACCCAGTCCGCGCCGGCCGCGGAGGCCTCCGCGAGGCTCCGGTTGCGGACCGCGGCGAGGCCGCGGGTCTCCTCCCGGACGTAGGTGACCGGAAAGCGGCCGGTCGCCCGGTAGGCCTCAACCACCGGGACGGCGGCGCGGCCGCGCCCGTTGTCGATGATCAGGATGCGCAGGGCGGTCTCGGCGAGGCTGCCGAGCCGCTGCTGGTCCAGGGCCTTGAGCAGGCGCGCCAGCCCGACGGGCCGCTCGCAGGTGCAGATGCAGATGCACAGGCGCATCGTCTTACCTCTGTCCGATCGGGAGGGCGTGCGGCCGCGGCCGCAGGCGCTTGCCCGCCGCCTCCAGCAGCGTCGCGGCCAGGAACCGCCAGATCCGCGGATGCCGAAGCGCCAGCACGGTGCCCGCGAGCCACCGCCCGGCCTGGGCCGCCTCGATGACCTGGGCGATCAGCCGCGTCATCGCGAGGCCGTCTCGGTAGGCGCGGCTGCCGTGGCGGACCTCGGCGGACCGCGACCGGGCCTCCGCGAGGCGGCCACGCTCGGTCCGGGCCGCGAAGGCCGCGTCGAGGCGCGCGATGTCGCCCTGGCGCAGCCGGTGCGACAGGGAGCTCGGTCCGCGCCGATAGCCGTAACCGGCATAGGTGGTGACCACGAACCGCGCCCCGGCCGCAAGGGCTTCCAGGCACAGCAGGAAATCCTCGCCGATCCGGACGCCCTCGTCGTACCGGATGCCGTGCCGGCGCAGGATCTCGGCGCGCATCATGGGCTTGAGGTAGCCCAGCTTGGTGACCCGGCTGAGCATGTGGTTGCTGGTGATGTACTTGGCGAGATCGATCTCGAACAGGTACGGCTCCCGGCCGCCATCCAGCATGCCCGGCCCCTGCGGGTCGAACATGTCGGTGAACGGGATCGGGTTGTCGGCGACGATGTCGGCATCCGCCGCGAGCGCGAGATCGAGCAGGGTCCGGGTGCGGTCGGGCAGGATCAGGTCGTCGGCGTCGAGGATCGCGATCCAGCGGCCCCGGGCGGCGTTCAGGGCCGCGTTCCGGGCGCTCGACGGGCCCCGGGGGGCGCCCGGCCCGGCCTCGGCGAGGGGAATCACGCGGACCCGCGGGTCGGCCTCCGCCAGGCGCGCCAGCACGGAGGCGGTCCCGTCCCGCGAGCCGTCATCGACCGCCACGACCTCGACGGCGACGCCGGTCTGGGCCAGGGCGGAGCGGACGGCCGTCGCGATCCACGGCGCCGCATCGTGCGCGGCCATGATGAACGAGACGTCCACGAACGTGCCCCGAGCATCGGACAAGAGTTGATCCGCCATCGCGCTTCCTGGGCCGCCGGGCGCGGCCTCCGAGACCGCCCCCGACTTTGGCCGGAAGCGATCCGGGTGCACGACGCTCAAAGGGCGTAGGGCGGCGGCCATCCCCTCCCATTGCGGGGGATGGCCCCGGCGGCCGGCCGCGGTCAGCGTTCGTCGGAGGCCGTGTCGCCGGCGGCGTGGGAATTCCGGACGGTGAGGCCCTTCGCCAGAATCGCCCGGACGTGGGCGCGCAATCTTTGTTTTCTCGCCGCCGTGGCGGGAGAATCTTTTTCGAGGCTCGAATCGCCGGAGGCTGCCATGCCGAACGCCCCTGAGGCCCGTCACCGCGCGCCGCCATCGCCGAAGCGGCCGGAAGGGTGATCGGCGATACCTATAATGGATTATTTGGCTGGAATCTCGACATTATTGCAACGCAACCAACGAAAACAGTTTTGGTGTTTGTTAAGGTTTATGTCTCCTACTGAGCATTGTCGGACGTGGGCGAACTACGTAGGTAGTATCCGAGGGCCCTCCCGAGGGCAGCATTCAGGGAGGAGATGAGTGCCCAGTCGCTTCTATTTCGACATCGAGAACGGCGAGGAGACGATCCGCGACGCCCAGGGCGTGGAAGCCGAGGACTTGTCCGAGGCGCTGGCGGAGGCCCGCAGCGTGATCGACGAAATGGCGGGTGAACTGGAGGCCGCGGGACCGGGCGGCGCGTGGACGCTCGTCGTGCGCGACGCCACCGGAGCGGAGGTCGGCCGTCTGCCGATCAAGGGCTGAGCCGGAGGGCGGTCCCGGTCGCTGCGCGACGGGATTACGGACTGACCAGCGCGGAGGCGCCGACACGCCGGCGCGGGGCCCGCAGCAGGCGACGGGCCGGCCGCTCCAGGAGCCGCCACGACAGGTCCGCCAGCAGCAGCGTCAGCAGCAGGTCGAGCGCCATGGAGACCGAGCGCGGTCCGGCGACGTCGATGCCGACGAGGGCCAGCACCCGCTCCGCGTGGAGCGGCACGTGGAACAGGTAGGCGGCGTAGCTGATCACGCCGATCCGGCGCAGCCACGGGATCTCCAGGAGGGCGACCGCGCGGCCGTCCCGCAGCTGGACCACCTGCAGCAGCAGCAGCGCCGCCAGGACGCCGCTGAGGCGGCCGAGAATCAGCCACCAGCCGGTCGGCGCGATCAGGAGCGGCAGGGTCACGAACAGGATCAGCACGCCGGCCAGGGCGGCGTCGCGGGCAAGCCAGGCCGGGAGCGGCCGGGTGCGCAGGCCGGCGAGACCGCCCAGCGCGATCAGCCCGAGATTGGCGAGGGTGTCGACGTCGAAGCACCGCGGCGCGGCGCCCGCCCACAACAGGGCGCCGTGCATCAGGACGCTGATCCCGACCAGGAGCCAGCACAGCGCGCCGAGATGGCGCCGCGGCAGGAACAGGGCCGCCGGCGCGAACAGAAGGTAGAATTGCTGCTCGACGGCGAGACTCCAGAGATGGCCGAGCTCGGTCCCCCAGCCGTTCTGCTCGATGTAGATGTTCGTGACGTAGAACCACGTCGCGAGCTTGAACGCCTCGTCGCCGAGACTGGCCGGATCGCCGGGCCGGACCGTGTAGAGCACGAACAGGAAGACGTAGTAGACCGGCACGATCCGGGCCAGGCGGTTCCGGTAGAACAGCCCGAGGCTGCCGAGTGGCGTCGACGCGCCCGCCTCCACGGCCGTGCGGGCGGCGGCGAGGATCCGGACGATCAGAAAGCCGCTCAGGACGAAGAACAGCCACACGCCGGTCGTGCCGAGGGCCTCGGTCCTCGGGCTCGGCGCCTTGTGGCTGACGAAGACCATCAGGAACGCCAGGGCCCGCAGGCCGTCGAACCCGTTGATGCGGCGCTCTGAAGGGGCCACGGCGCGTCCCGTCCGGTGATCGACCGTGCCGGGGCAGAACGCGCCCGCGCGGTCGGGTCCGGCCGGGAGGGCCGGACACCCCGCCTTAGACCGGGCCTCGCGCGGGAGCCCCTACCTCGATCGGCGGACCGGACCTCCCCGAAAGCGGTCCCGCCGCCCGGCAGGGCCGTCAGCGGCGCCGGGTGAGCAGGACGACGAGGCCGACGGCGACGGCCGCCCCAGCCTGGGCGGAGAGCACCGCGAGCAGGAAACCCTTCGGTAGAACAACCGCGAAGCCGATCGCTCCTCCAATCAGCGCAGCGAAGACCAGCACGACCAGCAACGCCTTACCTCCATTGATGGATCGGCGGCCGTCTTGTTGCCGAACCTGTCGTGGGCCCAGTGTTGTCGCAAGGGTTTTGCCTGCGATCGACGCCCCTTCGGACCGGCCGAGAGCCGCCGAAGCCGGCTGCGGCGACGCTGGCCGGACCGGCCGGCTGCGCCCGTCGCTCCGCAAGTTCCGACCCCGTCTCGCCCCGAGTCAAGGAGCCGACATGTTGCGCCCGGCTGGGACCCCGACGCCGATCGAGTCGTCGACGCCGCAGGAAATGGTCGAGACGCTGAACGACGCGTTGGTCAAGACATTGCCGGCCCCGCGGCAGGCCGGCCCCGGCCTCCGGGTGAGCTGGGCGATGAAGCGCGTCCTCGACGCGAGCATCGCGCTGACGGCGCTGTTCCTGCTGCTGCCCCTGCTGCTGTTCATCGCGCTGCTGATCTGGGGCAGCGACGGCCGGTCGCCGATCTTCCGCCACAAGCGCCTCGGCCGGTACGGGCGCCCCTTCGGATGCCTGAAGTTCCGGTCCATGGTCGCGGACGGCGACGCGGTGCTGGCGCGGCATTTCGCCGAGAATCCCGAGGCCCGGGCCGAGTGGGAGGCGTCCTTCAAGCTCACCCACGATCCCCGCGTGACGGCGCTCGGCCACGTCCTGCGCAAGACCTCCCTCGACGAGCTGCCGCAGCTCTGGAACGTGCTGCGCGGCGAGATGAGCCTCGTGGGACCGCGGCCGATCGTCCAGGCCGAGGTCGTCCGCTACGGCGCCGACTTCACCGCCTGCTTCTCCGTCCCGCCGGGGCTGACCGGCCTGTGGCAGGTCTCCGGACGCAGCGATACCGGCTACGCCGAGCGCGTCGCCCTGGATTGCGCCTATGCCAGTCAGTGGAGCCTCACCCGCGACCTCGCCATCCTGTTCAAGACGGTCCCGGCCGTGTTGTGCCAGCGCGGCAGCCGCTAGCGCCATGACCGGGCGGCCACGCCGCGCCCGCCGCGGAGCGCACCGATGAAGGGCATGATGCTCAACGCCCTGCTGGGCGTGATGCTGGGCCGCTTCGGCTCGGTCTGGCGTCTGCTGGTCTTCGTCCCGATCGTGGCGGCCGAGGTCGGCTACGGCCTCGTCGTCTACAACCTGAGCGCCGGCGCGTGCCTGCGGCGCGGCACGGCGCTGCTGATCTGCGGACAGCTGGCCTTCCTGCTCGGCGCCCTGCTGCGGCCGATCGCCAACGAGCGCTGAACCGCCCCGGCCCAGCGCGGCCCGGCGCGGCGACGCGGGCACGTCAGGCCGGATCCTCCTCGGCGGCCGGCGCCTGAAGGCAGAGGCGCCAGAACTCCACGAAGCCGGCGGCGTACGCGGCGATGACGAGGCTCGACCAATGCATCGCGTGGCTCCGGGCGCGTTCGAGGGCCCAGCCTGCCGCGGAGACGTTAAGATTTAGCCCCGCCCGGTCTCGGTTCCGGTGTGCGGGGGCCTGTGCGGAGCCGTGTGCGGGGCGATGTCCGGCGCGATGTCCGGGTCGATGTCAGGGGCGGTCTCCGGTGCGGCGTCCGCCCGCCGGTGTGGCTAGTGGCAGACGATCGATTCCTTGAAGCCGCACGGATCGCCCATCCGGGTGAACGCGACCCGCTCGAACAGCGCGGTGACCGGCTGTCCCGAGTACTCCGTCGGTCCGAGCCAGGAGGCGAAGTCCGGGCCCTGTCCCGACCAGACGCTGAGCATGATCTTGCTCGGGTGCGACGGGATCGGCCGGTCGGGCGTGCCGATGACCTCGCGCAGCAGGCGCCCGTTGACGTACCAGCGCAGGCGGTCGGGCAGCCACTCGAAGGCGTAGTCCGCGGTGGTGGTCGCCGCGTCGAAGCCGAGGGCGTCGAGGCTGACATGCTCGCCGACGCCGCCGACGAAGTAGTTGAGCTGGACCTTGCTCGTGTCCTTGCCGAGCCACTCGAAATCGATCTCGTCGTTCGTCCGCCGGTCGCCGTTCTCGGGGCCGTTATAGGTGAAGAACGCCGAGACCATGCCGGACCCGGCCCCGGCCCGCATCCGGACCTCGTAGGTGCCGTAGCCGTAGCGCTCGCGGGTCTGGATCTCGGCGCAGCTGAACGGGCGCTCCTTGTAGGTGATGTCCGTCAGGGACAGCGAGAGAGCGCCGGGCGTCGCGATCCGGGCGCGGTGCTTCGACCACGTGCAGCCCTGCCAGTCGCCGTTGACCCAGCCGTCCGAGACGTACCAGCGGCGGTCGTTCAGGCTGCTGAAGAGCTCCACGAAGGATGGGCCGCCCTGGGCGGCCGGAGCGGCGGCCGGCGGCGCGGCTGTCTCGCCCGCGCTCGCGGGGTAGGCCTGCAGGAGAAGCGTCGCCGCCACGCAGAGGCGGCGGCCCGGGGCGGACCAGATCGTCATGCGCACGTCCTCAAACCAGTCGCCGCAGGATCGCGGCGGCGCGCATCGTAGCGGCGGGGGCAATGCCGGCCGGCGATCATTCGGACGATCCGGCCCGGGCCGGCCCCCTCCTTTCGGACGATCTCGCGCGCCCCGCCGGGGTCGCCCTACCGTGCCGACGGACCGGCCGCGGCGCGGACCGGCCGGAGAGTCGCGGAGTCGTCCGGTGCGCAGCTTAGAGGCCTCGTCCCCCGTCCCGGAGGTCTGCGTCATCGTCGCCGCGCGGGACGCCGCGGACACGATCGGGACCGCCGTCGCCTCGGCGCTCCGGCAGCCGGAGGTCGCCGAGGTGATCGTCGTGGACGACGCCTCCGCGGACGCGACCGGCGCGGCCGCCGCGGCGGCCGACGACGGGTCGGGCCGCCTGCAGGTGATCCGGCTCGCCGAGAATGTCGGGCCCGCCGAGGCCCGGAACCGCGCCATCGCGGCGGCCCGGGCCCCGCTGCTCTGCATTCTCGACGCCGACGACTACTTCCTCGACGGCCGGCTCGGCCGGCTCCTGTCCGCGCCCCGGACCTGGGATCTGATCGCCGACGACATCGTCATGGTCCGCGGCCGCGAGGCCGCCTCCGCCGCCGGCCTCGTCACCGGACCGGGACGGCCGCAGCGGCTCACCCTCGCGACCTTCGTGACCGGCAACATCGCCCGCCCCGGCGCGAGCCGGCGCGAACTCGGCTTCCTGAAGCCGATCATGCGGCGGGGTTTCCTGGACCGGCAGGGGCTGCGCTACGATCCGCGGCTGCGGCTCGGGGAGGATTACGCCCTCTACGTCGAGGCGCTGGCGGCCGGGGCGGTGTTCGCCGTGACGGCGCCCTGCGGCTACGTGGCGGTCGAGCGGTCGAACTCGCTGAGCGCGCAGCACCGGACCGACGACCTCGGGGCGATGCTGGCCTTCGACGACGCCGTGCTGGCCCGGCCGGGTCTCGGCCCGGAGGCCCGGGCGGCTCTCAGGGCCCACCGCGCCGCGACGGCGAAGCGCTGGCAGCACCGGCGCGTCCTCGACCGGCGGCGCGCCCAGGGGTACGCGGCAGCCCTGCGGGAACTGCTCGGCACGCCCCTGGCGTGGCGCCACATCCTGTCGGTCACCCTGGCGGCCAAGCTCGCGCGCCTCGTGCCGGCGCCCGCGCCCGATCGGGAGACCGGCCCGCGCCTGCTCCTCGGGCCGGAGCGCCGCCTCGAGCCGGCGCGCTGAGCCGGCGCCTCGAGCCGGCGCCTCGAGCCGGGTCGGTGCCTCGGACCGGCCCGGTCCGTCAGCGGTCGCGGTCTTCCTTGCGCGCCCGCACGGCCGCCACGTCGGACCGGACGTCGTCCAGCGCGCTGCGGACCCGCTCCAGGGCCGTGGTGAACGTCGCGTCCGGGTCCGGGTCGACGGCGCCCGGCGCAGTCCCGTGACGGAAGCTGTCCAGCAGGTAGGGCATCATCTTGCCGTGGAGCGCCGCGTAGGCGCCGGGGCTGGACAACTCGTAGACGACCGCGAGGGCGTGATAGGCTCGGACGAGAACCTCGAGTGCGACATCCGCACTGCGCGCCGCTCGATCGCAATTATCGCTGCCCATCGTCGTGCTTGATAATCTATCGCTGCCCCTTTCGCCGGGTAACATGCCGACCTAAGACTGTCGACGTTGGGGAGCGTTGCAATCTTCGATCCCCTATGGCGCGGGGCCGTTTATCCGAGCGGCATGGCTCGACTGCAACAGTCGATGATCAGAGGGCGTCAGTTCAAGGTTTCGTCTAGCCCCGCATGTGCCGCGTCGGCCGGATCATTGTGGCGATCTTGTTCTCGACCTCGACCAGGACGCTGTTCACAAGGTGAATGGCGCCGTCAACGGTCCCGGTTGTCAGGCTCTCGTTGCGGCTTGTTTCCTGGATGATGCGGAAATTGTCCTCGACGAACGAGCGGATCTTCTGCTGGACGTCGCCGAACTCACCCGGATGGGCCGTCTCGTAGAGCAGCGCCAGGGCCAGGTAGGCGCGCCCCACCATGTCCAGCGCCAGGGTCGTGCTGACCTCAGAATGTCCGGCGTCCGGGGTCGACACGACGACTGAATTTCCTGTCGGATGTTAGTTTTCTACACTAACATGGACTTTATTCGGCGCCAACCGCGCCGAAGAACGGCGGTGTGGATTCTGCATCGGGTCCCCGCGGCCAGCGGCAGGCTCGCGGCGGCGAGGGGTGTCGGCTTCAGGAAGCCGAGACGGCGCGGGGACGTTGCGGGCCGGGATCGGCACGCTCCCGCCAGCGGGGCCGCGCCGCGGCAGGGGCGGCGGATCGCCGGCACGCCCACCCCGTTCGCGCCGCTCCGAGGCGCGGTCCGTCCGGTGTCGTCCGGTCCGGCCCTAGCGGCCGGCGGTGGCCCGACGCCCGGCGCTGTCCCGGCGCGGCGCCAGATCCTGCTCGATCCGCAGCTTGAGCCCGAGGACCCGGTTGTGCCGCGCCATCGCGAGGAGCGACTCGGCCGTCCCGACATCGCCGCGCATCCGCAGCGCGTGGGCGGCGAGCGCCATCTGGGCGGCCATCGCGTCCGCCTGATGGGCGGCGTTCGGGGCGTTCTGAGAGAGGGGCATTCCGGCCATGGCTGCCACGGTTCGAGGGCAGGCCCGATCCTCCGGACGATCCGTTAACGATATCTTAAGGCCCGCTCCGCGGCACCGGCCGCTCCGGCCGGGCCCTCACTTCCGGATGGGCAGCCGACCGACCAGCCAGCCCTCCTCGTTGCGCACGAGGAGGGTCCAGGGCGGCTCCTGGCCGCTTCCCGTAATCTCGTCGGCCATCTCGGCGATCACGCTGCGCGCCTCGAACAGGGCTTCTTCAAGGCCGGCAGCCTCAACCCCCACAAGGTCGTGGATCGTCTCCTCGGCATTTGCGATCTCGAAGTAGAAACGCGCCGCCAACAGGGTTCTCCTCCGCCGGAACTCTTCGGGGAGTTCAGTTCTATAGATCGGTGTTAGCATCTTAGCCGGTCGCGCTCCCCGACAAAGTGCTCGGGAAAAAGCAGCCTGTCTCTGACAATTCGGGTGATGCGCCGGGGAAATGTTCGCGCGATCGTCGGCCGGCGGCGCCCTGTAAGCCGAATGGCGTAGCTGCCCGGCCGCCGCCATGGCCGGATGGCGAAGTCCGCCGCGGACCGGTCGCGCGTGCGGGCCGGGCCGCGGCGGGTTCGGGCCGGTATCGTCGAATCGCCGGCGCTACGCCGGATCGGCAGAGTCGCGTACGCCTAAGATATGATGTTGGTCGCCCCGTCGGGCCGCCGTAGACCCGAGCGTCGGTGCGCTCGCGGCGAGGACTCCATGAACATCACGATGGTCGGGTCGGGCTACGTCGGTCTGGTCTCCGGCGCGTGCTTTGCGGATTTCGGCCACAGGGTCGTGTGCGTCGACAGCAATCGCGGCCGGATCGACGCGCTGAATGCCGGCCGGATGCCGATCTACGAGCCGGGCCTCGAGGCTCTCGTCGCCGAGAACGTCCGTCAGGATCGCCTGTCCTTCATCACCGACCTGGAGGCGGCGGTCGGGCAGGCGGACGCGGTGTTCATCGCGGTGGGCACGCCCTCCCGCCGCGGCGACGGCTTCGCCGACCTGAGCTTCGTCTACGCGGCTGCCCGGAGCATCGCGCGCGCGCTGCGCGGCTTCACCGTGGTGGTGACCAAGTCGACCGTGCCGGTGGGCACCGGCGACGAGGTCGAGCGCATCATCCGCGAGACCAACCCCGGGGCGCAGTTCGCGGTCGTGTCGAACCCCGAGTTCCTGCGCGAGGGCGCGGCCATCGCCGACTTCAAGCGCCCCGACCGCATCGTCGTCGGCACCGATGAGCCGCGGGCCGTTGCGGTCATGGAGCAGATCTACCGCCCGCTCTACCTCAACGCCGCCCCGATCGTGGCGATGAGCCGCCGGACCGCCGAGCTGACCAAGTACGCGGCGAACGCGTTCCTGGCGGCGAAGATCACGTTCATCAACGAGGTCGCGGACCTGTGCGAGGCGGTGGGCGCGGACGTGCAGGCGGTCGCGCGCGGCATCGGCCTGGACAACCGGATCGGGTCGAAGTTCCTGCACGCCGGGCCGGGCTACGGCGGCTCGTGCTTCCCCAAGGACACGCTGGCGCTGGTCAAGACGGCGCAGGACGCCGGCACGCCGCTGCGGCTGGTCGAGACGGTGGTGGCGGTCAACGACCAGCGCAAGCGCGCGATGGCGCGCAAGGTGATCAGGGCCTGCGGCGGCTCGGTGCGGGGCAAGACGGTGGCGCTGCTCGGCCTGACCTTCAAGCCGAACACCGACGACATGCGCGACGCGCCCTCGCTGGCGATCGTGGCCGGCCTGCAGGATGCCGGCGCCGTGGTCCGCGCCTACGATCCCGAGGGCATGGAGCAGGCGCGCCCGCTCCTGCCCGGCGTCGCCTTCGCGGAGGATGCCTATCACTGCGCCGAGGGCGCGGACGTGCTGGTCCTCGTCACCGAATGGGACGCGTTCCGGGCGCTGGACCTCGACCGGCTGCGGGCGGTGATGCAGCGACCGGTCCTCGTGGATCTCCGCAACGTCTACCGGGCCGACGACGTCCGGGCTCACGGCTTCGCCTACAGCAGCGTGGGCCGCCCCGCCGCGCCCGGGGACGAGGCCGAGATCCCGCCGGCTCCCCATCGCGCGGACGCCGCCGCGACGGCGTGAGGCGGGGCCGACATCGGCGGATGGAAGCCCCGCAGATCCTCGGGATCGCCGACCCGGCGCGCGACCTTTCCGGCACGCGGGATCTCCGCCCGGCCGGCGGGCGGGTCGAGACGGCGGCGACGCCGACCTGCGGCGTCGAGGCCGCGCCGATCGCGCCGGGCGGGTGATCCGCCCGCCTCCCTGACCGGTCCGATAACAAACGGACCCCCTCGCGGGCCGCCCGAACAGGCGGCCCGCGAGGGGGCCCCGAAGCTCCGTCCGGCGCGCCGGACCGGATCTCTGCCCGGGCGGCCCCGCCGCGGCGGGGCCAGCGCCGGAGCGGTCAGGCCGCCGGGGCCTTCACGCTCGCCAGGCTGGAATCTTCCCGGAGGAAGTACTTGTTGGTCAGGTAGGCGACCTCGGTCCGGTTCTTGGCCTTGAGCTTCTTCATGATGTTGCGGACGTGAACCTTCACGGTGCTCTCGCACATGTTGAGCTCGTACGCGATGATCTTGTTCGGCGTCCCCTTCCGGAGCGCCCGGGCCACGCAGAGCTGCCGCGGCGAGAAGATATCGTCGTCCCCGGCCTCGACCGGCTCGTCCACCTTGATGTTGGCCAGCAGGGGGAGGAGGCACTCGGCCGGGATGTAGACGCCGCCCGCCTGCACGAGCTGGAGGGCCTGCAGGGCGATGTCCACGGAGGTCGTCGTCGGGATGTAGCCTTTGACGCCGAGCTTGATGATCCGCACGATCTGGTCGAGGTTCTCGCCGTCCGAGATGACGGCCACCGGCGGAGCGCCGGCCTCGCCCTGCAGGAACGCCAGTTCCCGCGTGATCTCGGTCCACTCGGTCTCGGTCAGGTTGCCGTCGGGCCGGCAGAGCACGACCACGCTCGCGGGGACGAACGGCTTCTGCCGCTTCCACGATTCGATGTCCGCGAAGACCTCGAACGAGGTCTGCCGGTCGGCCTCGCTGAGAGAGGCGGCGAGGCATCGGCCGACGAGCTGCCGTCGATCGATGATGACGATGCGGCTGGAGCGGCCCCGGGACTGGTCCCGTTGCTCGACGACGACCGGGCTGTCACCGGCATGTGCACCCGAAAAGCCGCCGCGGCTTTCGGCCGTGTCCCGCTCAACGAGGGTGAGCGCGTCTCGAGTACCAAGACTGGCCATAGAGAATTACCTCCTTTCGAAGGAAGCCGAATGTCAGCGATGACGGGATACCCAATGCGCTCGCCGACGGCGTGACACTGAGATACGCGGTGGCGCCGGTCGCCTTGGGCGATTGCCGATGACCACGGAAACAATGCTAGCTTTCGTAAAATCGTCTGTAAATACCCTATCTGAATCTAAACGCTTAAATTGCGGGGCTAAATACAATCATCGGGCACTACGTACGTACACGGTGATTTGTTTGGGTGCGGGGGGCGGCGCTGATGGAGAGATGCATTCGCAAGGTCATCCGCCAGCGGTCGGTGACCCGACGCAAGATCTTTCCGAATCTAGGCGCGCGAATGCCAGATTTAGAAATATGGAAATGTTGCCTCCTGTATCTCTGCTTATTGCGAGTGCGTCTTGGCAAGGCTTCGATCGCAATTCAGTGATCTGGGTTCGATGTCCCTATTCGGGGCGATAGTATTCGGTCGGTTTAGGCTCGCTTTACCTGGCTGAGGCTAAAAGGCAACATGCGTACACGGTTGTTTACCATGTTGGGGTCCGAGTACTGATTTCGTTGGTACGGCGCTGTACCGAACGGCACGCGCCGCGGGCGGGACAGCCGCCCCGTGCGCTGTCCGGCGCGGCGGGCGAATCACCGGCGAGTCCCGGCCGGGCTCGGAGCCGCCGCGGCGGCGACCTAGTCGAGCCGGACCAGGAGGTCGCGCATGCCGCCGACATCGACGAACGCGGCGAGGTCGCGGGCGAGCAGGTCGGCATGTCGCTCCGCGTAGGCGGCCGGCGTCAGCGTCCGCAGGAACGAAGTCACCGAGTCCGCGAGCGGCTCGGGAAACGCCCAGCCCAGGCGTTCCGCCACCGCGTAGCGGCCGCTGGCCGTCGCGGCGCGCGCCAGAGTCAGGGCGCCGCACAGGCCGCCCTCGTAGAGCCGGTTCGGCAGGAGCCAGTCCGAATTCAGTCCGTCATCGAGGTAATCGACGGCCCAACTGAAGTGAATCCCACTGTAAATCTCCGGAAGATCGCGGGGATTGGCGTAGGGACCACGGAACGACATGTTCGGCCGGCCGTCCAGCGTGTCCGCCAGGGCGCGCGGGGCGATGTCCTCCTCGGAGAGGCGCCCGGCCAGGACGATCCGCACCGAGTCGCCGAGGGCGTCCGCGATGGCGGCGAGGATCGTCAGGCTCCGGCGGCAGCGCAGCGTCCCGAACCAGCCGATCACCCAGGGCGGCTCCGCCGTCCGGGTGCGGTCCAGGCGGGTCGACACCTCGCCGAGGCGGTGGCCCATGACCTTGTTCTCGAGGAGGTGCCACGCGCCGGCGAAGCCCTGGACGGGCCGGAAATACCGGTCGATGAAATCCGGGGCGCTGACGACGAGGAGGTCGCTTTGGCCGAGGAGCCAGCGCTCGACCGCGCGGGCGATCCGCCCCGGGGCGTCCCGCCGGACCATCAGCCGCTGGATGTCGAGCACCTCGTAGACGAGGCGCGCGCGGCTCCCGGCGAGGCGCGCCGCGGCCCAGGCCACGAGAGCCATGTCGAGGTTGCGCACGTAGATCACGTCCGCCGCGCGCAGGTCGCGCCGGCGGCGCAGCGCCCGGGCGATGCCGACGGCGAGGCGGGGCAGGCGGCGGGCGTAGTTCCGGTCGACGGTCAGGCCGAGGGGGACGACGTCGTCCGCCACCGGGGCCTCGGCCACCACCCCGCCGGGGCGGTCCCGCTCGAAGGCGTACACGGTGACCGACCACCCGGCGTCCCGGATGGCGTCGACCCGCTTCCGGACCGTGGGCTCGGCCCTGTCGTGTCCGAAGAAGGCGACGCGGCGGCCGCGCGCGGTCGCGGGGGCGGTCGCGAGCGCGGCGACCGGGGCCGGCGCGTAGGCCGCCACGGGGTCGAGGCCTTCGGCGCGCGGGCCGGTCACGAGGCCGCCTGAGTCGCGCCGCGGGCGTTGCGCCGGGCCGCGGCCCAGCGGGTCAGCGCGCCGCGCAGGCCGCCGCGCCGGACCGTCGGGCCGTCGTTGGTCTTGTTGAGCACGATGCCCAGAACGGTGCTGCCGCCCGACTCGAGGTCGTGCACGGCGGCGGCGACGTCGTCGATGCTGGTCCGGCCCGCCTCCACCACGATGATCAGGCCGTCGAGTCCGTCGAGCAGCGGCCGGAGGGTGGGGAGCTCGTCCACCGGCGGCAGGTCGACGACGACGCGGTCGAGGGCGGGGCGTCCGTCACCGACCACGGCGGCGACGCCCTCCGGCGTCATCAGGTCGCTGAAATGGGGATCGTTCGGGTGGCGGTTGCCGCAGGCGAGCAGGCGGACCTCGCCGGGCTGGGGCCGGACCGCCTCGGTGGCGCAGCAGCGGCCGGCGAGCACGTCGAGGAGGCCGCGCTGCTCGGTGGCCTGGCTGAGCCGCGAGAGCGTGGCCTGCCGCACGTCGGCGTCGATCATCAGCACCCGCCCGGAACTCGAGCGGGCGCGGGCGAGGAGCTGGCCGAAATTGCTCGCGAACAGGGTCTTGCCCGCGCCGGTCCCCACCGAGGTGACGCCGATCGCGAAGACCGGGCCGCGGCGGTCGCTGCCGAGGACGTGGGCCTTGAGGCTGTGCAGGCGCTCGACGAACACCGATTGCGGCATGAACCGCACGGCGCTCGCCCGGAACGCCTCGACGCTGGCCGGGCGCTGCGCCTCGTTGGCGTGGGCCTGCGCCAGCGCCAGGGCCGCCCGGAAGCCGGGCTCGCGCCGCAGCTCGGGGAGGGCGGCGAGGCAGGTCAGGCCGTGCCCGGTCAGCTGCCGGGGCGTGCGGATCGTCCGGTCGAACCAGTGCCGCGCGAAGGCGCCGCTGACGCCGAACCCGGTGCCGACCAGCAGACCGAGCAGCATGATCAGGCTGCCGCGGGGCGCGCTCGGGGATTCCGGCACGGTCGCGGGCGTGATCACGTGGGCGGAGGGCTGCGGGTAGGATTGCTGGTTGACGGCGTCGATGTAGCGCTGGAGCAGGTTCGTGTAGATCTGGTCGTAGGTCTCGGCGGTGCGGTCGAGTTCCTTCGCCTTGACCCGGGCGTTGCTCATGATCAGCGTCTTCGAGATCAGGGCGTCGAAGGCCGCCGTCATGCTGTCCTCGCGCGCCTTGGCGACCTCGTAATCGTGGTCGAGGGACACGGCGAGGCGCTCGAGCTCGGTGCGCAGCGACTGCTTGGCCGCCTGGATGTCCCGCTGGATCGCCTGGACCGCCTCGTGGTCGGGGCCGAGGCGGCGCTTCAGGTCGTCGGCGCGCTGCACGAGGTCGACGTACTGCCGGCGCAGCTGGATGATCACGCTGTCCTTGAAGGCCTCGGTGATCCCCGGATCGGCGATGTCGGAATCGAGGAGCCCGCGGATCTGGTCGCGCACCGCGCGGGCGTCGACGGTCTTGGACCGGGCGGCGGCCACGGCGGTGTTGAGCTCCTCGACCTGCTGCTCGCCCACGAGGCCGCGCTTGCCGAGGTCGATGATGGTGTGCTCGGCCTTGTAGGTCTGGGCCTCGCGCGAGGCCTGGCTGGCGCGCTGCTGGAGTTCCTTCAGGCGCGGCAGCATCCACTCGCCGGCGACCTTCCAGACCTGGGCCCGGTTCTCCAGCTCGGTGCTGACATAGGCCTCGGCCACCGCGTTCGCGACGGCCGCCGCCGTGGCGGGATTGTCGGCGCTGTAGCCGACCTCGATGACGTAGGCGGCGCCGATGCGGCTGGCCTCGACGTTCTCGCGCAGCGTCCGCGCCTGGCGCAGGTCCGGGCTCACGGGAGCGGGCTCGCGGACCGGCCGCTCGGCGCCGATCAGCCGGAGGGCCTGCGCCTTGGCGGCCTTCACGAACTCCCGGACCTTCGCGACGAGCGGGTGCGTCGGCGTCGCCAGATCCCGCAGGGCCGACCCGTCGAGCCTGTGCACGGCGGCGAGGGCGATCTTCTCCGAGCGGATGTACTCGACCTGGCTCTCGACCTCGGCGATCTCGAGCGGGGTCCCGGCGTTGGGCGTGTCGCGGGCCGTGACCGGGCTGGAGCGGCTCTCGATGTAGACGCGGGCCCGGGCCGTGAAGATGGCCGGCGCGGTCGCGACGTAGATCCCGGCGCAGACCAGCCCGACGGCGGCGAAGGCCAGGATCGACCGCCAGTTCTGCCGCGCGATGGTCAGGATCGAGACCTGGGACTCCGTCTCGGGCGAGAAGGGCTGGCCGCGCCAGGCTCCGGTCCCGCCGGGGCGGGTCGCACCGATCGGCAGGAAGGACGCGCTGGTCGAGTGTCGGTTCATGGATCTCTCCTCGCCGCGGCGGTCACCGCCCCGGAGCGCTCTCCGTCAAGGGGACGCCGGCTCGGCCCGATGGGCGCGTCGAGCCGGGGTGGTGGGTCAGTTCTGGCCGGCCCCGTCGCCGACGCCCCGCATGGCGGGATCCGGCTTGAGCGCGATCTCCACGACGTCGCCCGGCAGGAGCGCCGTGTCCTCGGCGGCGTCGATCTGCGTCTTGGACGGGCCGCTCTGCCGGTAGACGGCGATCGCCGCCTGCGCCCGGCTTCCGGACAGGAGCTGCGCCCGGAGGGCGCCGGTGTAGACCAGCTTGTCGTTGATGCTGTTCAGGCGCGACCGGTACGTCGCGAGGTTGTTCTCCGCGACTTGGAGCTTCTCCAGGGCGTCCATGGCCTGCACGTCGTCGACCCGCTCGAGCTTGCGGCCGACCTCGCTCTTGTCGCGCTCGAGCTGGGTGAGCTGGACCGTCGTCTGCAGGGCGCGGGTCGAGGAGAGCAGGACGGCGCGCCGCGCGTCGGTCAGGCGCGTCGTGACGACCGCGCCGCGCTGGAACAGCGCCCGCACCGTGTCGTAATCCTCGGCGTCGGCGGTGACGCCCTCCTTCTCCTTGGCCTGCTGCTCGCTGAGGCTGGCGAACTGCGTCTGCGTCCGGTTGAGGGACCGCTGCAGGTGGTCCTTCTCCTTGGCGATGTCGGTCATCTGCACCCGGAGCTGCTGCTCGGCGAGCTTCTGCGCGGGGGTCGCGCGGCTGCCCGGGGCGACGTCCGCCGGCGGCGGGGACTTGTCGCCCCGCGACGCGGCGACGATCGCCTTCAGGCGCCAGATCGTGGCGGATTCCCGCTGGATGCTCGCCCAGGTGCTGTCGTACTCGGCGCGCAGGTTCGCCGTCTCGACGACGGGGTTCTCCATCCTGAACCGCAGGAGGTTGTAGCCGCCCGCCAGGGCGATGGCCTGCCGCACGGTCATGCCCGGGTGGAACGGGTGCTCGCCCTGCTTGGTCACGTCGCCGCTCAGGTAGACCGGCTGGTACTTCGAGATCCGCACCCCGATCTCGTCGGGCTCGAGCACGGCGATCGATTCCTTGCCCTCGGAGTTGCGCTGCCGCACCGCCTTGGCGGGCAGCGCCTTCTGCAGGCTCTGGCGCAGCTCCGCGACGGTGAGCCCGGCGGCCGGCACGTCCCCGAGCAGCGGGACCATGACGGTGCCGTCCGTGGAGACCGTCGCCTCCTGCTTGAAGGTCGGGATGCTGAGGGCCGTGACCTCGATCGTGTCGCCGGGACCGATGCGGTACTCCGCGGCCGCCGGCAGCGCCGACAGGGCGAGCAGGCACGCCGCGAGACCGGTGCGGGTGGTGGCGCGGGTGGCCGCGGTCTTCGTCGACGTCTTCGACACGCATCGTCCCCTTGAGGCTCGCCCTCGGAGCCCGGGCGCGGCGGTCGAGCGGCGGGACCGCGCGCCGGCCTCACGGGCTCCTGAGGGCTGAGACGGCATGATGCGTAACGGCCGAGCCGGCCGGGACCCCTCCAAAAGGCGGGCGCGCGCATCCATGCCGGGGCGGGGGCTTCGCCTTTCGGCGTAGCCCCCCTGTCCGGAACGGCGCGCCGGGGCCGGGAGGGGCCGCCCCGGATGGGCGCCGTTCGCCTTTCGACGGACGAACCGCATCGAAAGCCTGGGTTCCCGGCCGTCCGCAGCTCTGTGCAGTTTTGACGCACAGAAGTTGTGCGGAAGGAGCGGCGGTTATGCCGATTACCGATGCGGATATTGGGTCAGATGTGGGTATCTTCTACCCGGATCTAGTCAATATTTATGGATGTCGAATCGAAAGCGGTTCGCGCATCGGCCCCTTCGTCGAGATCCAGCGCGGCAGCCGGATCGGCCCGCGCTGCAAGATCTCCTCGCACAGCTTCATCTGCGCGGGCGTCTCGATCGGGGCCGAGGTGTTCGTCGGCCACGGCGTGGTCTTCACCAACGAGCTGTATCCGGAAGCCACCAACGCGGACGGCAGCCTGAAGCGGGACGGCGAGTGGGAGCTCGTCGAGACCGTGGTCGAGGCCCGCGCCTCCATCGGCTCCAACGCCACCATCGTGGCGGGGATCACCATCGGCGAGGGCGCCCTGGTCGGCGCCGGTGCCGTCGTCACCCGGGACGTCCCGGCCTTCGCCATCGTCGCCGGATGCCCCGCGCGGGTCGTCGGCGACACGCGCACCAAGCGCGCCGAGAGCGCCGCGCGCGCCCGTTCCGTCCAGTCGCCGCGGCCCGAGCCGGCCGAGCCTCTGCAGGTTGCTTGAGGGGAATGCAGTCATGATCTCGATCGGTATCGTCGGCTACGGCTACTGGGGGCCGAACCTCGCCCGGTGCACCTCGGAGAGCGAGCGCTGCCAGCTGGTGGCCATCGCCGACCAGTCGCCCGCCGCACTCGCCCGGGCCGGCAAGCGCTACCCCGCCGTCCAGCTCCATCAGGACTGGCGCGACCTCGTGGCCGATCCCGCGATCGACGCCGTCATGGTGGCGACGCCCGTGAGCTCGCACTTCGAGATCGCCATCAACGCGCTCCGGGCCGGCAAGCACGTCTTCATCGAGAAGCCGATCACGCCCTCGGCCTTCGAGGCCCGGCTGCTGATCGAGGAGGCGGCCAAGCGCAACCTGACCCTGATGGTCGACCACACCTTCGTCTACACGGGCGCGGTCGAGAAGATCCACGAGCTCGTCACGACCGGCGCCATCGGCGACGTGTTCTACTACGACTCGACCCGTGTGAATCTCGGCCTGTTCCAGCGCGACGTGAACGTGATCTGGGACCTGGCGGTCCACGACCTCGCCATCCTCGACCACATCCTGGACCTCGCCCCGGTGGCGATCTCGGCGAGCGGCACCGGCCATTTCAGCGGTCGCCCCGAGAACATGGCCCACCTGACCGTCTTCTACCCGCGCGGCGTCGTCGCGCAGATCAACGTCAACTGGCTCGCGCCCGTGAAGGTGCGGCAGACGCTGATCGGCGGCAGCAAGAAGATGATCGTCTACAACGACCTCGACCCGATCGAGAAGGTCAAGGTCTACGACCGCGGCGTCACCGTCGGCGGCGGCTCGGACGACATCACCGAGCTGATGGTCTCCTACCGGACCGGCGACATGTGGTCGCCGCACCTGTCCTTCCGCGAGGCGCTGATCGTCGAGATCGAGCACTTCGCCGACTCCATCGAGAACGGCACCGCGCCCATGACCGACGGCCACAGCGGCCTGCGCGTCGTCGAGATGCTCGAGGCCGCCATGCGCTCCCTGCGCCAGAACGGCCACCCCATCGACCTCATGCCACTTGCGAGGGCCTCGTGATCCCCTTCCTCGACCTCAAGGCGCAGTACGCGGCGATCGGCGGCGACGTCGAGACCGCGGTTCTCAACGTCCTGCGCAGCGGCGACTTCGTCCTCGGCCCGGCGGTCAGCGCCTTCGAGGCGGCCTTCGCCGAGGCCTGCGGCGCCCGCCACGCGATCGCCGTCAGCAGCGGCACCGCGGCCCTGCACCTCGCCCTCCTCGCCCTCGACATCGGTCCGGGCGACGAGGTGATCACGGTCTCGTCGACCTTCGTGGCGACGGTGGCGGCGGTGCTGTACGCCGGCGCCACCCCGGTCCTCGTCGACATCGACCCGGTCAACTGGACCATGGACCCTGCCCTGGTCGAGGCGGCGATCACGCCCCGCACCAAGGCGATCCTGCCGGTGCACCTCCACGGCCGGATGGCCGACCTCGACGCCCTGGGCGCCATCGCCCGGCGCCACGGGGTCGCCCTCGTCGAGGACGCCGCCCAGGCGCACCTCGCCGAGCGCGCCGGCCGCAAGGCCGGCACGATCGGGGATATCGGCTGCTTCAGCTTCTATCCCGGCAAGAATCTCGGGGCCTACGGCGAGGGCGGCGCCATCGTCACGGACCGGGACGACCTCGCCGCGGCGGCCCGCTGCCTGCGCGACTGGGGTCAGCAGGGCAAGTACAACCACGTCCGCCACGGCTTCAACCTGCGCATGGACGGCGTCCAGGGCGCGGTGCTGGGGGTCAAGCTCCCGCACCTGGAGGCCTGGACCCGCGCCCGCCAGGCGGTGGCGGCGGAGTACGGCGCCCGTCTCGCGGGCCTCGGACTGGAGCTGCCGGCCCCCGCCGGGCTCGACCACGTGTTCCACGTCTACGCCGTGTCGACGGCGGACCGCGAGGGGCTGCGCCAGTACCTCAACGCGGCCGGCATCGCCACCGGCATCCACTACCCCGTCCCGGTCCACCGGCAGCCCGCCTACAGCCACCTCGACGACGGCGCCGGCCGGCTGCCGGTCACCGAGCGGCTGGCCGCCCGGACCCTGTCCCTCCCGATGTTCCCCGAGATGACGTCCGCGCAGATCGACACCGTCTGCCGGGCCGTCACCAGCTACTGCGAGGTCGCCGATGCCCAAGCTGCGTGAGGTCACCAAGGGAAGCCGGTTCAGCGGCGACCTGCGCGGGACCCGGATCCTGGTCACCGGCGGATCGGGCTTCATCGGCTCCCACATCATCGACCTGCTGGTCGAGGCCGGCTGCGACGAGATCGTGGCCATCGACAACATGATCCGCGGCCGCCCCGAGAATCTCGGGGACGCCCTCGGCTCCGGCCGCGTCCGCCTCGTCCAGGGCGACATCCGCGACCGCGCCCTGATGGACACGCTGATCAAGGGCACCGACGTGGTGTTCCACCAGGCGGCCCTGCGGATCACGCAGTGCGCCGCGGAGCCGCGCCACGCCTTCGAGGTGATGGCCGCCGCGACCTTCAACCTGCTGGAGAGCTGCGTCGAGGCCGGCGTCGCCAAGGTGGTGATGGCCTCCTCGGCCTCGGTCTACGGGATGGCGGAGGTCTTCCCGACGACCGAGAAGCACCACCCCTACGACAACCGGACCCTGTACGGCGCCGCCAAGTCCTTCGGCGAAGGTCTGCTGCGCTCGTTCAACGACATGCACGGGCTCGACTACGTCGCGCTCCGGTACTTCAACGCCTACGGCCCGCGGATGGACCTGACCGGCCGCTACACCGAGGTCATGGTCCGCTGGATGCAGCGCCTGGCCGAGGGCCAGTCGCCGATCGTCTTCGGCGACGGCCTGCAGACCATGGACCTCGTCCATGTCCGCGACATCGCCCGGGCCAACATCCTGTCGGCGATCTCGCCGGCCACCGACGTGGTGCTCAACGTCGGCACCGGCGTCGAGACCTCGCTGGTCGACCTCGCCGGCCACCTCACCCGGATCATGGGCCGGGACGGCACGCCGCTGATCCACGAGGCCGAGCGGGCCGTGAACCCGGTGCCCCGGCGTCTCTGCGACACGAGCCTCGCCAAGGAGCTGATCGGCTTCGAGGCGAAGATCGGGGCCGCCGAGGGCCTCGCCGACCTCGTCGCCTGGTGGCAGGACGAGTCCCGCTCCGAGCATCTGCGGCGGGCGATGGCATGATCCCGATCGCCAAGCCCGAAGTCGGCGACTCCGAGGCCGAGGCCGCCGCCGCCGTCGTCCGCTCCGGATGGCTGACCCAGGGGCCGCAGGTCGCGGCCTTCGAGACGGAGTTCGCCGCGACCGTCGGCGCGCCCCACGCCTGCGCGGTCTCGAACTGCACGACCGCGCTGCATCTCGCGCTCCTCGCCGTCGGGGTCGGCCCCGGCGACGAGGTGGTGACGGTGAGCCACAGCTTCATCGCCACCGCCAACGCCGTCGCCCAGTGCGGGGCGACGCCGATCTTCGTCGACATCGACCCGGCCACCTTCAACATGGCTCCGGACGCCGCCGCGGCGGCGATCACCGCTAAGACGAAGGCGATCGTCTGCGTCCACCAGATGGGCATGCCCTGCGACCTGGAGGCGATCGCCGCGATCGGGCGCCGGTCCGGCATTCCGGTGATCGAGGACGCGGCCTGCGCCATCGGCTCCGAGCGGCTCCAGGGCGACGTCTGGCGGCCGATCGGCAGCCCGGCGGGCGACATCGCCTGCTTCTCGTTCCACCCGCGCAAGGTGCTGACCACCGGCGACGGCGGCATGATCACCACCGCCAGCGCCGCGTGGGACCGGACCTTCCGGCTGCTGCGCCAGCACGGGATGAGCGTCTCCGACATCGCCCGCCACGGCAGCGCCCGGGTGGTGATCGAGGAGTACGCCATCGCGGGCTTCAACTACCGGATGACGGACGTGCAGGCGGCCATCGGCCGGGAGCAGCTGAAGCGGCTGCCCGACCTGATCGCCCGGCGCCGCGCCCTCGCCGACGGCTACCGCGCGCGGCTGGCCGACCTTCCCGGGGTGACGCCGCCGCCCGAGCCGATGGGGCTGCGCAGCAACTGGCAGAGCTACTGCGTCCGCCTCCCGGACGACGCGGACCAGCAGGCGGTCATGCAGGCGATGCTCGACCGGGGCATCGCCACCCGCCGGGGCATCATGTGCGCGCATCTGGAGCCGCCCTACGCGGAGGCGCCGCGGCGGTTCGCGCTGCCCGAATCCGAGCGGGCGCGCGACCACGCGATCCTGCTGCCGCTCTACGCGGCGATGACGGAGGCGGAGCAGGATCAGGTCGTCGACGCCCTGCGCGACGCCCTGCGATGATCCCCGCACCGGTCAAGAGCCTCGCCCGGACGGTCGGCCTGACGCGCCCGCGCGTCGCCGCCGCCCGGATGGCCTGCGAGCGCACGACGCTCGCCCTCGCCCGGATCCGGCGGCCGGCGCCGGGCGGCCGCATCCTCTGCTACCACTCGGTGGGCCAGTCGGAATGCGGCGTCAACGACGTCAGCCCCGCGCGCTTCCGCCACCAGCTCGAGCGGGCGCTCGGTCTGGGCTACCGCTTCGTGCCGGCGGCCACGATCGCCGACGGGCGCGGCGGCGCGCGGGATCTCGCCGTCACCTTCGACGACGGCTGGCGCAGCGTCCTCAGCGGGGCGGCGCCGGTCCTCAGCGATCTCGGGATCCCCTGGACCCTGTTCGTCGTGTCGGGCTGGCTCGACCGGCCCGAGAGCGCGCCGCCCGGAATCCTGGGCTGGCGCGCCATCGAGGCGCTCGCCGCGAACGGGGTCGAGATCGGCAGCCATTCCGTGACCCACCCGGATTTCGGGCGCCTCAGCGCGGAAGAGGCGGCCGAGGAGCTGGAGGAATCCCGGCGCGCCATCGGGGCCCGCCTTGGCGTCCTGCCCGACTCCTTCGCGATCCCCCTGGGGCAGTCGGCGAACTGGACGCGGGCGGCCGCCCACGCGGCCCGGGAGGCGGGCTACCGGATCGTCTACGCGCAGGCGGTGGAGACCCGTCCCGCCGGAACCGTGGCGCGCAGCTTCGTCACGCAGTTCGACAACGATCTCGTCTTCGGTGCCCTGCTCCGGGGCGCCTACGACGCCTGGGAGGAGTGGGTATGAACCGACCCGCGCAGCGCCGCGTCTCCGTCGTGGTGCCCACCTGCAACCGGCCCGCCTTCCTGCGCGAGGCCCTGGCGAGCATCCGCGCCCTGGAAGGCCCCGACCTCGCCTTCGAGATCATCGTCGGCGACAACGGCGAGCCGGGGCCGGCCGCCGAGGTCGCCGCCGCGTTCGGCGCGATCCACGTCCCGGTCGACCGGCCCGGCGCCGGCGCGGCCCGCAACGCCGGCCTGACCCGGGCGAGCGCGCCCTACGTGGCGTTCCTCGACGACGACGACGTCTGGCAGCCGGCGCATATCCGGGAGCATCTGCGCCTGTTCGAGGCCGATCCGGAGCTCGGGGTCGTGTTCGGGCAGATCGTCACCGCCGACCACGACCTCGTGCCGACCTACGGCCCCTGGCCGCCGGAACTTCCGTCCGACAAGGGCGCGCTGCTGCGCCGCATGCTGAGCGGCTACTTCCCGCAGATCGGGGCGACCGTGGTGCGCCGGACCGTCGTGGACGCGATCGGCCTGTTCGACGAGGCCCTGCTCGGCGATCAGGACTGGGACTGGCAGCTGCGCGCGGTCCGCGGCCACGGGGTGGGCTTCGTCGCGGCGCCCTGCGTCCATTTCCGGCAGCGGCCGGCGGGGACCTTCGACCGCCTGATCGCACGCCGGATCCACTTCACCCGCGTGGTCTTCCGACGCCACGCGCCGGCGCTCGGCGTCTCGCGGATCGCGGCCCTGCGGCTCTATTTCGGGACCGTGCAGGGTTACTACGACGCCCTGCTGGACGCCACCGAGGCCCACATGGCCCGCGGCGACCGCCGCGCGGCCGCGGGGGCCTTCCTCACGGCTTTCCGCCTGATGCCGCACCGGGCGATCCGGCAGGCCTTCCGGCCGACGCGCGTGCGCGCGGCCCTGCTGGCGCTGGCCGCTGGGCCGGCAGCCCGGCCGCTGACCGCCGACCCGAAGACGCGCTGAGCCGGACGGGACTGTCGCTCCGCGGCGCGGGCCTCCCCGGGGCCCGGCCGCCGGAGCGCGCTCGCTGTGTCCCTGTCGTACCCGGCGCGCGCCGCCGCCCGGGAGGCCGCGCCGTCCTGCGAGGCTCGACCGCCGCTCCCGGCGAAGCGCGGGCCGTCGCGGCGGACGCCCGTGAGGGCCCGGAGACGACCGCTCCGGCCTCCGGCGCCGCGCGAGTCGGAGGGGACCGCGTCGCCGGTCGCGACGCGCCCCGTCCCCGCATGACCGACTTGCGGCCGCCCGGGCCCAGGTGGCGGCCTCAGGTGCTGGGGACCTGCGCCCGGACCCGCATCGGGCCGAACCGGTCCTTCACGTTGCGGACCAGCCATTCCGGGAGGAGCAGCCGCACCGGTTCCCAGAGGCCGGAGAAGTCGCCCGCGCGGCGCAGGACGAGCCAGGAGGCGACGCGCTGGCGCAGCGGCAGCATGCCGATGTAGTTCTTGGTCATCTCCGACACGGGGAAGTCCGAGCCGAACATGTCCTGGTGGCGCAGGTCCGGCTCGCCGAGATGGGGCGTCTCGGCCGGGCCGGCCGCGTCGGTCTCCGGGGGCAGCCGGGGCAGGGCCCGCGCCTGCGCGTAGATCGCGTCGAGTCCCGCCAGCCAGGCGGCCGGCGCGTAGAGGCCGGCGACCGCGGCGGCGCTCTCGGCGCCCGCGGCGTCCCGCGCGGCGGCGTCGGTGATCAGCGCCGTGAGGTGGGCCTCGTAGGCGGCCTGGTCGTGGGCGACCCGGGCCGTGACGTCGAGCCCCGGATGGTTGATCGCCACGATCTCCGCCGCCGCGGGGGCCTCGAAGCGCGTGACCAGCGGCAGCCCGTAGGCGGCGGCCTCCAGCATCGAGGTCGACGACACGAACGGGTAGGAATCGACGTAGATGTCGGCCGCCTCGAAGAAGACCCGCGGGTCCGGCAGCTCGGCATGGGCCGTGATGCGCCCGCCGGTGGCGGCCCGGGCCCGTTCCCAGTCGGCCCGCTCGCCGGGGCCGACCACGATGAGCCGGGCCTGCGGATGCGCCGCGAGGAGGTCGACGTGGCGGTCCGCGTAGGTGACCGCCCCGACGTTGCGGTACTTCGCCCCCCGGGCCACCGAGACCAGGAGGACGCTGTCCTCCGGGACACCGAGGGCCCGCTTGGCCGCGCTGCGGGTTCGCTGGCGCTCGGGCAGGGTGATCAGGGTCGGCAGCAGGAGGCTGCGGGCCGGATCGACGCCGCGCCGCGTGACGGCCAGCCGGCGCGCGGCCTCGCGCAGGTTGATCACCGCGTGACTGATCCGCGTCCCGATCCAGAACAGGTGGTCGGCGTGGTTGAGGAGCAGGACCGGCGGGCTCTTCGCCGGATCCGCGAAGGCGATCAGCGGGACCACGTCCTCGCAGTGGATGTGCAGGACGACGACGTCGTAGCCGCGCGCGATCTGGCGCAGCTCCCGCGCCCAGGCGAGCTTGTCGCCCTTGTGGTGGTTCAGGTGGTGGATCCCGCCGCCGCTCTCGCGCACCGCGGCGGTGATCCGCGCGTCGACCGGGCCGCGGTGCTGGGTCAGGGCGACGCCGTTGACCCGGTCGCGGTCGGCGCCGATCCAGAGCGCGAGCATCTTGGTGAGGCCGCCCACCGGGGCGAGCTGCGTGCAGACGTGGAGGACGCGCCGGTACGGGGCCCCGTCGGCGCCCGCGCCGTGCCGGGCGTCGCCGCCGCCGTCGAGGGTTCGGCCGATCCCGGTCATCAACCGTTCGAGGCGCGGGCTCGCGAACACGCCGCAGTGCCGGTGCGCCGCCAGGGTCGCCGCGATGGCGGTCTCGACGGCCGCGCCGGCCCGGTCGCCGGCCGCCGCGAGGCGCTCCGCGTGCCGCACCCGGGCATCGAAGGCGGCGAAGTTCGACCGGATCCGCCCGGCGCGGGACGCCGTCCCGCCCGCGGTTCCCCCATCGCCGTCACGGCAGAGTTCCGACGCGCCTTTGACCATCACGCCCTCCGGGCCTCAGCGCTGCGACGCGGCGCCGTACGTTGTCCAGGTCCCCGCCTCGTGGAACACGCCGAAGACGTCCGGCGCGAAGACGGGGTGCTCGATGTGGAAGCGGCCGCCGATCTTGGCCGCGAGGAGCCGCTCGAAGCCGCGCTGCCGGACCACCACCGAGACCGTGTAGGTGTCGGCGGTCAGGGTCAGCGGCGGCGTCAGCAGCTCCACCTCGCCCTCGCCCGAGAGGGCGGTCAGGCCGGCGCCGTCCGCCTGCGTGCTGAAATTGCAGCAGAGCAGCTCGTCCGACCGGGTGATCGAGAACAGGACGTGCGGGTCGGCGACCGGCTCCGCGGCGCTGTAGCGGGCCCGGATCCGCATCCGCTCGCCGTGGCGGAACAGCGTCCGCGGCGCGCCGGATTCGTCGGCGATCGTCACGTCGCTGATCCGGACCGGCAGGTCGCCGGCGTCGGGGCGGAACCACGCGGTGTCGGCGAGGTAGCTGTCCCGCTCGTAGTGGGTCAGGCCCTCGTCGGTGGGGCCGTCATAAGCGACGCGGCCGCCCTTGATGTAGATCACCCGCTCGCACATGGTCTTGATGCTGAACATGTTGTGCGAGACCAGCAGGATCGTCGAACCCTTGCCCTGGAGCCGTCGGGCGAAGTCCATGCACTTGCGCTGGAAGGTGTAGTCGCCCACCGCCAGCACCTCGTCGAGGAGCAGGATGTCGGGCTCGAGATGCGCGGCGACCGAGAAGGCCAGCCGGACATACATGCCGCTGGAGTAGCGCTTCACCGGCATGTCGATGAAGTCGCCGATCTCCGAGAACGCGACGATCGCGTCGAACTTCGCGGCGATCTCCCGGCGGTCCATCCCGAGGATCGAGCCGTAGAGGAAGATGTTCTCGCGGCCGGTCAGCTCCCGGTGGAAGCCGGTGCCGACCTCGAGCAGGGCCCCGACCCGGCCCTCGAGGCGGATCCGGCCGGTGGTCGGCGCGGCGATCCGCGACAGGAGCTTGAGGAGCGTGCTCTTGCCGGCGCCGTTGAGGCCGATGATGCCGACATTCTCGCCGTGCCGGATGCCGAAGCTGACGTCCTTCAGCGCCCAGAAGCTCTCCTGCGACGGTCGGGCGGCGGAGCGGCGGGTCACCAGGCCGCGGACGCCCTCGCTCAGCGCGTCGCGCAGCGAGTTCTGGTGCGCGGCGCGCGGGGCGCGCCAGTACTGCTTGCCGATATCCTGTACGCTGATTGCCATCGACATCAGATTACATCCGCGAAGGAGCGCTCCATGCGCTGGAAGAAGATCAGTCCGCTGACGAGCAGGGCGAGCGCGGCCGTGACCGAGACGGCGACCGCGAAAACGTCGGGCGGCGTGCCGCCCAGGATGGCGAAGCGGAACGCCTCGATCAGGCCGACCATCGGGTTGAGCGCGTAGATCCAGCGCACCGAGGCGGGCACGATGCTCGACGCGTAGACGATCGGCGAGGCGTACATCCAGATCTGGATCAGGAACGGCAGCGTGTGCTTGATGTCCCGGAAGCGGACGTTGACGGGCCCGAGCCAGAGGCTCACCCCGAGGGCGAGCATCGCCGTGACGATCAGGGTCGGGACGGCCAGGAGGAGGTGCCAGTCCGGCACCGCCCCGTACCAGGCCATCAGGGCCAGCAGCACGCCGAGGGCGATGGCGAAGTCGACCATCGGCGACACCACCGTCGCCAGCGGGATGACCAGCCGCGGGAAGTAGATCTTGCGGATGAGCTCGGCCTCCGCCACGAGGCCGTTGGCGCTGCGCCGCACCGCCTCGGAGAAGTACGTCCACAGGACGACCGCGCTGCCGGCGAAGAGTGCGTAGGGGGCGCCGTCGGTGGGGATCTTGGCGAAGTGCCCGAAGATCACCGTGAAGATCAGCACGGTGAAGAGCGGCTGCGCGATCGCCCAGGAGGCGCCCATGGCGGTCTGCCGGTAGAGCACCTTCAGGTCCCGCAGGATCAGGACGCGCAGCAGGTCGCGATACTGCCAGAGGCCGACCGCGTCGAAGGCGACGATCCGGTCGTCGGGCGCGATCTCGGTCACCCGCAGCGTCGACGGGTCGGTCCGCTGTTCGGCCGGCCCGCGCTCCGACGTGCCGAGGGCAAGCGCATCCAGAGATTTCATCATTCGAGGCGGTCCCGCATGACGCTCTGAGCCCGTGGTCGAGCTCGGGGGACTCGGTGCGAATCGGAAGTTGTGCCGCCCGGTCGTCCCGCCGGAACGGGCTATCATCGCGGTGCGGCGGTCCGAATTACACCTTTCGTCGTATCGGTCCGGCCGACTGAAGTGGTGGTTGTGATCAACGACCGTAATCGTAGCCAATCACGTCAAATGAGACCTCGGGGGGCGCCGCGCGCGGCGCCGGTCCCCGTCCGGGACGACCGGCTCTGATCGGCCGGCGACCGGGGCCAGGTTTCGGGAGAACCGCCATGCAGGACCCCGTGAGCGCCGCCGGCGCTCCGCTCGTGACGATCGCCATGCCGGCCCTGAACGAGGCCGCGCACATCGCCGACGCCATCGCGTCGGTGCTGCCCGACCGGGACGCGATCGCCTGCGAGCTGCTGGTGCTGGACGGCGGCAGTCGCGACGACACCTGCGCGATCGTCGCCGCCCTGAGCGTCCGGGACCCGCGCATCCGGCTCGTCCACAACGAGCGCCGCATCCAGGCGGCGGCGATCAATCTCGCCGCGCGGCTGGCGCATCCCGCCTCCACCTACCTCGTCCGCGCCGATTGCCACGCCGTCTATCCGGAGGGGTTCGTGCAGAATCTCGTCGGCACGATACGCCTGCGCGAGGCCGTCTCGGTGGTCGTGCCGCTCCGGACCGTCGGGGTCACACCGCTGCAGCGGGCGATCGCGGCCGCGCAGAACAGCCGCCTCGGCAACGGCGGCTCGGCCCACCGGCAGGGTGGGATCTCGGGCTACGTCGCCCACGGCCATCACGCGGTCTTCGACCGGCGCGAGTTCCTGCGGGTGGGCGGCTACGACGAGACCTTCACCCACAACGAGGATGCCGAACTCGACCGGCGGCTCTGCGCCGCGGGCGGGCGGATCTACCTCGCCGCCGAGCTCGCCATCACGTACTTCCCGCGCGCCTGCCTGGGCAGCCTCGCCCGGCAGTACCTCCACTACGGGCGCGGCTGCGCGCGGACCCTCGAGAAGCACGCCAGCCTGCCGCGCCCGCGCCAGATCCTGCCGGCCCTGGTCCTGCTCTACGCCGTCGCGGCCCTGCCGCTGGCGGCCCTGATGCCCGCCCTGCTGCTTCCCCTGCTGCTCTATGCCGGAGGCTGCGCCCTGAGCGGCCTCGCCCTGGCGCTGAAGGCGCGGGAGCCCGTCCTGGTGATGAGCGGCCCGGCGGCCGTGACCATGCACCTGTCCTGGGCGGCGGGGTTCCTGTCCTACCCGGGCTACCGGCGGACGCTGTTCCGGGCCGCCCTGCGCCGGAAGCGCCGCCTGCTCGGCCTGCCGCCGGGATCCGACGCGGCGCGCGTCAATTGACCGGCTGAGGCCCCGTCGTCCGCGCGCCCGGCCTGTTCGGGGCGCGGACGAGGCGTGTCAGAAACCCGACGCTCTCACGCATCCGTCGCCCGTTGGCCCTTCGGGGCGGTGGTCTCGCGCGGCCAAGGCGATTATCGACACGCGCAACGATCCGGCCGCGCAGAGGGCCCGGAGACCGGCCGCGCGCCGCGCGCGGCAGCCCAGGAGAGTTGTGACCGTGCCCGACAGTACCCCGCGTCCCGTGATGCTCGTGATCCTCGACGGCTGGGGTCTGCGGGACGCCGTGGCCGACAACGCCGTCCACCAGGCCAGGACCCCGGTCTTCGACGCGCTGATGCGGGAGCGTCCCCGGGCGCGGCTGAAGACCTTCGGCGCCGATGTCGGCCTGCCCGAGGGTCAGATGGGCAATTCCGAGGTCGGCCACCTCAATATCGGGGCGGGCCGGGTGGTCCTGCAGGACCTGCCGCGGATCGACGCGGCGGTCGCCGACGGCTCCCTCGCCCGGAACCCGGCCCTGATCCGGTTCATCGAGGCGCTGCGCGCGTCGGGGGGAACCTGCCACCTCGTCGGCCTGCTGTCGCCCGGCGGCGTCCACGCGCACCAGGACCACGCCGTGGCGCTGGCGCGCGCGCTGACGACGGCCGGCATCCCGGTCCGGCTCCACGGCTTCACCGACGGGCGCGACATGCCGCCCCGCTCCGCCGCCGCCTGCATCGCCGACGTCGAGGCGGCCCTCCCGAAGGGCGCCCGCATCGCCACCCTGTGCGGCCGCTATTTCGGGATGGACCGCGACCGGCGCTGGGAGCGGGTCCAGAGAGCCTACGACGCCCTCACGGAGGCGCGGGGAACCCGGTTCGAGCGGGCCGGGCAGGCCGTCGCCGCGTCCTACGCGCAGGACGTGTCCGACGAGTTCATGCAGCCCGCGATCATCGGCGACTATGCCGGCATGCGGGACGGCGACGGCATCCTGAGCTTCAACTTCCGCGCCGACCGGACCCGGCAGATCCTGGAGGCGCTCCTCGACCCGGCCTTCGCGGGCTTCGAGCGCGCGCGCGCGGTTCGGTTCGCCGCCGCCCTGGGGATCGTCCAGTACAGCGTCGAGATCGACGCCTTCGCCGAGACCCTGTTCGGGGCCCTCGACCTGCCCAACGGCCTCGGCGAGACCGTGGCCCGGGCCGGGCGCGCGCAGCTGCGCATGGCCGAGACCGAGAAGTACCCGCACGTCACCTACTTCATGAACGGCGGCCGCGAGGAGCCCTTCGCGGGGCAGGACGCGGTCCTCGTGCCCTCGCCGAAGGTCGCGACCTACGACCTGCAGCCGGAGATGTCGGCGCCGGAGCTCACCGACCGCGCCGTGGAGGCGATCGGCTCCGGGCGCTACGACCTCATCATCCTGAACTTCGCCAACCCCGACATGGTCGGCCATACCGGCAGCCTCGCGGCGGCCGTGAAGGCGGTGGAGACCGTCGACACCTGCCTCGGCCGCGTCGTCGAGGCGGTGACGGCCCAGGGCGGGGCGCTGCTGGTGACCGCCGATCACGGCAATTGCGAGATGATGCGCGATCCCGAGACCGGCGAGCCCCACACCGCCCACACCCTCAACCCGGTGCCCGCCGCGCTCGTCGGCGTCGACGGCGTGACCCTGGCCGACGGACGGCTCGCCGACGTGGCGCCGACGCTCCTCGACCTGATGGGACTGGACCAGCCGGCCGAGATGACCGGCACGTCGCTGATCCGCCCGCGGGGCCAGGGCTGAGGGCCGGCGGCACGCCGCCTGCAACGGCCGGGCTGTCATGCGCGCCGTCCCTGCGTTACCTCCCGCCACGGGCCGGTCTGTCCCAGCGTGGTGCGAGGTCGTGGTGCGTCTGACCGGTTCTAGGACATGATCGCCCGGCACAGCCTGATCTACGTCGGCTCCCGGGGCTTCGCGGCCGCCCTGAACATGGCCTCCGTGGCGGTGTTCACGCGGCTCGCGCCGGTGGAGAGCTACGGCACCTACCTGTACGTCCTGTCCTGGGCACTCGTGCTCTACGGGGCGACCTGCCAGTGGCCGAAATTCGCGTTCTTCGCCCTCTACGACGAGGCGCGCGAGCCCGCGCAGGTCGGCACCGTGGTGCGGATCCTGGGCGGCACGCTGCTCCTCGCCGGGCTCGGCAGCGCGCTCGCCGCCGCCCTCGGCCTGATGCCGGCGCGGATGGCGGCCGCGATCCTGGCGCTGGCCTTCGGGACCACCCTGTTCGAGGGCTCCACCGAGATCGCCCGGACCCGCCTGCGGGCCGGGGCGGTGGCGGCCTCGGTGATGAGCCGCGCCGTCCTGATCCTGGCCCTCGGCAGCCTGGCGCTGCACCTCTCGCAGGATCCCCTGCACCTCGCCTGCGCGGTGGCGGCCGCGAACGCCCTGGCGTCGCTCCCGGCCGCCGCCACGATCGCCCCGATGATGCCCGGCCGCGGCAGCCGGGCGGAGGCCCTGCGGTTGTTCGCCTACGGCTGGCCGCTGGTGCTGTCCTTCGGGACGGCGGCGCTCGCCCAGAGCCTCGACCGGCTGATCATCGCCAAGACGGTGGGGCCGGCGGGGCTCGGCGCCTACGGGGCCCTGGCCGACTTCCTGAAGCAGAGCTTCATCGTGTTCGGCGAGGCGATCGCCCTGTCGCTGATCTCGATCGCCAAGCGCGAGGCGCGGGTCGGCGGGATGGCGGCGGCCTCCGGGGTGCTGCGCGACGCCGCCCGGGCCATGACGCTGATCGCGGCCTTCGGGGCGGTGTTCTTCCTGTGCTTCGACGATCTGGTCGTGGCGGTGCTGCTCGGGCCCGACTACCGGGCCGAGGCGCGCGAGCTCGCCCCGGTGCTGATCCTGGCGAGCATCCTGATGATGTTCCGCGCCTACTACTTCGGGCAGGTGATCTACTTCGCCCGCTCCAGCGGCCTGGAGGCGGCCGCCGCCTTCGCGACCCTCGCCACCGTCGCCGCGCTGTCGCTCCTGCTGATCCCGCGCTTCGGCGCCGCCGGGGCGGCGCTCGCCTTCGCGGGCGGCCAGAGCGCGGCCTGCCTCGTGCTGGTGCTCGGCGCCCGCCGGACCGGCACGACGATGCCGCTGCCGCTCGCCGACATGGCCGGCATCGCCGGGATCGCGCTGGCCTGCGGCGCGGTGAATGCCGGCATCGCCCTGGTCCCCGGCGGGCTGATGCCGCCGGGGCAGGCCCTGCGCCTCGTCCTGCTCGCCGCCGCCGCCGGGGTGACGGCGTGGCGCTACGACGTGCTCGGCTTCGCCGGCGCGATCCGTCACCGCCTCGCGGCCTGACGGTCCCGCGATGGCAGGCCCCGCGTCAGGCACCCCATCGGACACGGCCGCGCTTCCCGGCGGGCTCGTGGCGGCGGTCCGGCCCCTCGACGGGGCGGCGCCCTGGGTCCCGGCCTGGCGGGCCCTGGGCCGGGCGAGCCTGGTGCGCAACCCGTTCTACGAGGCGGGCTACGCCCTGGCGGCCCGCGACGCGTTCGGGGCGGGCGTCCGGCTCCTCCTCGTCGCCGACCGGCCCCCCGAGGCCGCCGGGGCCCGGCTCGTCGCCGCTTGGCCGTTCCGGCCGTCGCGCCGCCGCTGGGGCGTGCCGCTGCCGCTGCTCATGGGCTGGACTCACGGCTACGCCCCGTTCGGGGCGCCGCTCCTCGACGGCACCGCCCCGGAGGCCGCCCTGGCGGGGCTGCTCGCTGCGCCGGGCGCCCTCGGCCTGCCGCCGCGCCTCCTCCTGCCGAACGCCCCGGCCGACGGCCCCCTGCCGGAGCTCCTGGCGGCGCGGGGCGGGCGCCGCGCCGCCTTCTGGCCGCACGACCGCGGGCTGCTCGACCTGACCGGGCTCGGGCCAGAGGCGCGGGCCGCCTATCTCGGGCACCTCTCCGGGCAGCGCCGCCGCAAGCTCCGCCGCGCCCGCGCGCGGCTGGAGGCTGCGGGGCCCGTGACCTTCGACATCCTCGCCGCGCCCGACGCCCTCGGCCCGGCCCTCGAGGCCCACGTCGCCCTCGAGGCCGCCGGCTGGAAGGGGGAGGCCGGCACGAGCCTGGCGCAGCGGCCGGCGGAGGTCGCGTTCCTGCGCGCCGCGCTGGCCGATCTCAGTGCCGATCTCGGGGCCGATCGCGGGGCCGCGGACGGCGTGCGGATCGCGCGCCTGCGCCGGGGCGACCGGCTCCTGGCCTCCCTGATCCTGCCGGTCACCGGCCGGGAGGCCTGGGTTCTGAAGATCGCCAACGACGAGACGCGGCCGGAGACCGCGCCGGGCGTCCAGCTCGTCCACCGGCTGACCGAGGCGGTGGCCGCGGGCGACTGGCCGATCGACCGGATCGATTCCTGCGCGCCGCCGGGCTTCGCCCTCGGCACCACCTTCTGGTCCGCGCGCCGGCCGATCGCCCATCTCCTGGTGGAGGCGGGCCGCGATCCGCTGTTCCCGGTGGCCCGGATCCTGGAGCGGGCCCGGGAGGGCGTCGCCCGGGCCCGCGTCACCATCCGAAGCGGGCGATCTGCTCCAGCCGCGCCCGCGTCGCCGCCGCGTCGCGGCCCATGACGGCGATCCGCCCGGACAGGTCGTAGCAGGTCGCGCAGAACGGCAGCTGCAGCAGCGCGTACCCGTCGTCGCGCGCCCGGGCGACGGAGGCGACGAGGCAGGGCAGGACCGGCCCGTCGGGCGGTCCGGCGAGGCATTCGGCCCGGGGGCTGCCGAAGGCCGGGCGGTTCGGCCAGGTCAGGAGGAGCGTGGTGCCGCCCCGGCGGTCCGGGGCCGGCGGCAGGGTGTAGCTGCGCAGGAACAGCGCGCAGGCCGCGAGGACGAGGATCGGCAGGATCAGGGCTGTGCGCATCGGCGGGCTCCGGACGCCTCAATCCCCCACGTCGAAGCGCGTCCGATAGAACACCTCGCGGCCGGCGCCGTCGATCACCCGGACGGCCTCGGCCGGCTCGCCCGAGCGCTGCGGCACCCGCGCGCGGGCGAACAGCCGCAGGGCCCGTTCCTGCGCGCTCTCCAGGCTGCCGACCCGCACGGAGATCCGCGTCTGGATCTCGTCCGGCTCCGGTCCGAGGACTTCGATGTGGAAGGTCTCGCGCACGGGTATCCGCCTGATCGAGGGACGTTCAGCGCCGGATATCGGGATCCGGCCGGCGGCCGCCATAGCATGTTCCGGTCGGATACCGGGTTCGGCGCCCCGCGTGGGCTGACCGCGCCGCGCTGTCGGGGCGCCGCGCGGCGATTCCTGGGCGCCGCGCCGCAGGCTCGGTCTCGGCACGAAGGCCAATTGCCCCGCGGCCCGCCGCGGCCCTAAGAGGACCGCTCCGCCCGAGGAGACATCACCGGAGCAACCCCGTGGACCCGCTCAAGGCCGCCGCAGCGACCCTGCTCTGCCTCGCCCTGTTCTGGCTGGCCTTCCGGCTGACCCGGCGCCTGGTCGATCTCGCCATCGCGGGGGGCTACGCCGAGGAGCGCCGGCGACTCGCCGAGGAGGAGGCCGCTCAGGCCGAGGCGGGCACCGTCCCGCAGGCCTCGGCCATCCGGGCCACCGCTTCGAGCTTGGCCTCGAACAGGGACCAGTCGTCGGCCGCGGCGATCGGCGCCCACAACGCCTCCACCTCGTCGATCAGGAGCGTGCAGGGCGCCTCCGCGAAGTAGGGGTGGTCGAGCCGCGCCCCCGGGGCGGGCGCGAGCGGCTCCAGCGCGGCCCGCACCGGCGCGAAGGCCTCGTGCGCGTAGTGGCCGGCGGACGGCCCGGCCTGCGCGCGGGGCGCGCTCGCGAGGCCGCCGTACCAGTCGAAGAAGAACCGCTCGAAGGGCGCCCGCGTCTCGGCGAGGAACCGCCAGACCGCCGAGACCAGCCGGTCGGTCTCCGGCCGCGGCGCCGCGGCGAGGCCGAGCCGGCGGAACAGCGCCTCGGCGAACGCCTCCTGCAGGGCCGGGCCGAAGCCCGAGAGGGCGGCTTCGAGGCGCGCCTGGGGGGCCAGCACCAGCAGGCAGTCGGCGAGCCGGGCGAGGTTCCAGAACAGCGCCTCCGGCTGGCGGCCGAAGCTGTAGAGCCCGGTCTCGTCGAAGTAGGCGGCCGTGAAGTCCGGGTCGAAATGCGGCAGGAAGCGCCACGGCCCGTAATCGAAGCTCTCGCCGGTGACGTTGATGTTGTCGCTGTTGAGCACCCCGTGGACGAAGCCGGCCGCCGCCCACTGCGCCCCCATCCGGGCGACCCGGGCGACCACGTCGTCCAGGAAGGCGACGGCGCGATCCTCCGCGCCGTCGCGCCAGAGTTCCGGCCGGTGGGTCGCGATCGCGTGGTCGAGGAGCCGGGCGATGTTGTCCGGCTCGCCGAGCGCCAGGAAGCGCTGGAAGGTCCCGATGCGGATATGGCCGTGGGACAGGCGCACCAGCACCGAGGAGCGCGCCGGCGAGGGCTCGTCGCCGCGCACGAGGTCCTCGCCGGTCTCGATCAGGCTGAAGCTCTTCGAGGTGTAGACGCCCTGCGCCTCCAGGAGGGCGGTGGCCAGCACCTCGCGCACCCCGCCCTTGAGGGTGAGCCGCCCGTCGGCCCCGCGCGACCAGGGCGTCGTGCCGCTGCCCTTGGTGCCGAGGTCGAGGAGGCGCCCGTCCAGCCGGTCGTGCAGCTGCGCGAACAGGAAGCCGCGCCCGTCGCCGAGGTCCGGATTGTAGGAGCGGAACTGATGGCCGTGGTAGCGCAGGGCCAGCGGCGTCTCGAAGCTGCCCGGTAGGGGCTCGAACCGGCCGAAATGGGCGATCCACGCTTCGTCGGACAGGTTGCCCAGGCCGACCCGCTCCGCCCAGGCCTGATTGCGGTAGCGCAGGATGGTCCGCGGGAACCGGGCCGGGGTGACGGGATCGAAGAAGGCGGGCCCGAGATCGGCGTGGCGCCGGGAAGGCGTGAAGGCGGTGTCGTCCATGCGGCGGCGCGTCTCTCCAGTCGGAAGGTAGACCACGTCCTACCAAGCCGGCGGAACGGGATCCGTTGCGGTTTCCGTCCTTGCGAGCGGAGCGGAGCAAGCCAGCCGGCGCCCCGGTCACGGAGGGCGCGCGGCCCTGGATCGCTTCCGTCCGCTCGCGAAAACGGCGGGAAGCCGTCATCGTGCGCGCTGTCTTAGGCGGCGGTTAGCCCACCTGACGCAGGGCCTCGCCGGCGATCATCGCGGCCGCGACCGCGACGTTGAGCGAGCGCAGGCCCGGCCGGATCGGCACCACGATCCGCGCGTCGGCCGCCGCGTGCACCGCCTCCGGCACGCCGGCGGATTCGCGCCCGACCATCAGGCAATCGTCCGGGCGGAAGGCGAAGTCCGTGTAGGGTACGGCGCCCGCCGTGGTGGCGAGGACGAGCCGGATCCCGGCCTCGGCCCGCCACGCCGCGAAGGCCGCGAAGGAGCGGTGCCGGGTGATCGCCACGTGGTCGAGGTAGTCGAGGCCCGAGCGCCGCAGGTGGCGGTCCGAGACGTCGAAGCCCGCGGGCTCCACGATCTCCACCGCCAGCCCGAGGCAGGCGGCCATGCGCAGCATCGTGCCGGTGTTCTGGGGAATGTCGGGCTGGTAGAGGGCAAGGCGGAGCATGGCGCCGGCCTTGTGCGGGGCGCGGGCCCGGCCGTCAAAGACGCGCCGCGCCGACGCGCAGCCGGCAAACCGCCGCGGCATCCCCGGCCGGCGCCGAGACCGCGCGGAACTTAAGCCCCGCCAGAACCTTGAGGCGGCGCCACCCCGTGTTCGGCCTCTCTGAAAGACCTGCTCCGATGCGCACCCCGCTCCTCGCCTCGGCCCTCCTGCTGGCCGGCCTCGCCACCGCCTCGGCGCAGACCGACGGCGCCAAGCCTGACGGCGGCAGCGCCGCGACCCCGGTTCCCGGTGCGCCCGCCACCATGGCCGACAACCTGCGCCCGACCTTCGTGGCGCAGAATCCCGACGACATGGTCGCCAGCAAGCTGATCGGCTCCAGCGTCGTCAACGGCGCCAACGAGACGATCGGGCAGATCGCCGATTTCGTCCTCGACCAGAAGGGCGCCGTGAAGGCCTGGATCATCGGGGTCGGCGGCTTCCTGGGGATCGGCTCGAAATACGTCGCGGTCGACCCGTCCGTGCTCAAGCTCGACCGCACCGACGGCAAGACCCTCCAGGCGCGGATCGACACGACCAAGGATCAGCTCCGGGCGGCGCCGGAATACGTCTATCTCGGCAAGGAGCCGCCGAAGGGCGCCGCCCCGGCGAGCCCCGCGGGGGAGCCGGCGTCGAAGCCGTAGCGGTCGCGCCGGCGCGGCGCCGGGCGGCCGGCGGCACCGCGCCGGCTTGCCTCCGCGCGCCGTTGTGTGCTGTGCCGGCCTCCCCCGGAGGTCGGAACCCGTCCCATGCGCCGCGCCCTCGTCCCGCTTGTCGCCTTCTGCCTCGGCCTCGTCGGCCTCACCGGGGCGGCGGTGTTCGCGTTCCTGCCCGACAAGGCGCCGGTGGGCGTGCCGAGCGTCGGCGGCCCGTTCACGCTGGTGAACCAGGACGGCCGCACCGTCACCGAGCGCGACTTCGCCGGCGCGACGCACCTCGTGTTCTTCGGCTTCACCCACTGCCCGGACGTGTGCCCGACCACCCTGCAGCAGATCTCCGACGTGCTGGCCGCCCTGGGCCCGAAGGGCAAGACCATGCGGGTCGCCTTCGTCACGGTCGATCCCGAGCGGGACGATCCGGCGAGCCTCAAGACCTACCTGTCGAGCTTCGACCCGCGCATCACCGGCCTCACCGGCACGCCCGAGCAGGTCACCGCCACCGAGAAGGCGTACCGGGCCTACGCCCGCAAGGTGCCGGCCAAGGACGGGGACTACACGATGGAGCACACCGCGCTCGTCTACGTCATGGACGCGCAGAACCGCTTCGTCGGCGCCCTCGACCTGACCCGGCCGGCCGACGAGGTCGCCGCGCAGCTCGCCAAGAAG
This sequence comes from Methylobacterium sp. PvP105, assembly GCF_017876975.1. Classification (NCBI taxonomy): domain Bacteria; kingdom Pseudomonadati; phylum Pseudomonadota; class Alphaproteobacteria; order Hyphomicrobiales; family Methylobacteriaceae; genus Methylobacterium; species Methylobacterium sp. PvP105. Next base: position 6,206,283 of record NZ_JAGIPA010000001.1, read on the forward strand.
ATCTGACCGCGGGCCGGTCCGGCCGGAGGCGCGTCAGAGCGTCATCCCGGCGTGGAAGCGGTCGGGGGAGAGCGGCAGCAGGAACTGCACGCCGAAGCCGCCCTCGAAGTAGCGCACCAGCCGTCCCGGCGTGCTGCCCACCGTGACGGCGGCGCCGAGGGGCAGCGGCACCGGGCAGGAGATCGCCACGCCCGACATCGAGATGTCGATGAGGCGCGCCCGGATCTCGCGGCCGCCCTCGACGCGCAGGACGACCGCCGTGTTGGTCGGCACGAGGCGCTCGTGCGAGCGTCCCTCCGGCAGGCCCAGCATCTCCCGGTTCGCCAGCCAGGTGAGCTGGGAGGCGAGCTTGTCGCGCTTGCGGGAGGTGGCGTTGAGCTGGACCGCGAACCCGTCCGGGCAGGTGCGGGCGACGACGCCCTCGATCCGGCCGATATGCTCCAGGTAGAGCACCACGCGCTCGCCGACCTCGCCCTTGACCGCGCAGGTCAGCCGCACGCCGCCCGGTGACATGTCCACGGTCTGACAGGGATATTCCCGGCGGTCGGCCAGCATGTAGCGGCCGAGCACGGCGACCCGCACGCGCTGGTGGCGGCGCTGGTCGGCGGCGCCGCGCGCCGGCTCGGCGGCGAGGCCGCGCAGATCAGTTCCAGCGGTGGCCGCGACCGCGATCATTCCGAGTTTGGTCCTGCGCCGGGAGAATGGCCGGTGCAGACTAGGTGCGGACTGTTACGAAACCCTTTTTTCCTGTCTCGCGGTCTATCGGCCTTGTAGAAACATCCACTATCGAGCGCCGTCGCGGCGCGCGCGATCGACTTGTGCGCCGAAGATTTCCGCGGGCGCGCGCGCTGATTCGATCCAACTGGCCGGTGCGGCCCGGGCGTAACCTTGGACGAATACGGTCCTCAGGCACGCCCGCCGGCATGGACGAGGAGGTGGCCGTGCCGGACCGGGCCGGGATAGCCCGCGCTCGTGCGCACGGCGGTGCGGGCGGGCGGGACCGGCTCGGTCCGGCGGCTCGGCAGGATGCGCAGGGAGGTGGTCTCGGCCTCCACCAGCGGGCGCAGGCCGAGCCAGTGCGGCGCGCCGTCGAGGCTGAGGGTGCCGAGGGCGCGGACCTGCGTCCGGCCGCGGTGGCGCAGGGGCAGGAGCAGGAGTTCGAGATCCGCCGCCTCGCCGGCCGCGTTGGTCCCGCGCAGGCCGGCCACGACGCCGAGGGTGTCGCTGGCCACGATCTCGACGATCCGCCACGGATCCGTCGCCCGGGAGCCCCACAGCCGGGCGAAGGGCTCGCCCTTCAGCTCGCGGCCGTACAGGGCGCAGACCCGCGTCCCCGCGAGCCGGATGCTCGCCGAGCGGCTCGGCATGTCGAGCTCCAGGATCAGGCTGTCGGCGAGAAGGTGCCGGATCTCGCCCGGCTCGATCTCGGCGCGTTCCGGCGCGGCCCGTTCTCCGCGCAGGCGCTCCCAATAGGCATGGAGCATGCGGCTGGTGGGATGCTTCATCGGTGTCCCGATTCTCAACGCCTGTGGTTCATCCCCGGATCATTCTGGCACATCCGCGGGGATGCGACCGGCCGATCCGGGCGTTCACCGCGTCCGGGCGCACGGGCCGTGCCGGCCCCGCACCCGCGCGTCGCCGGGCCACCGGCGACGCACCGGGCGGGGGGTAGCGCGTCGTGGCCGGCGACACAATCGTCGCACCCCGCCGGGCGCGCCGCGGTTGCCCGCGGTGGATCCGGCTCGGAGACGGGCCGGTCCGGTGTGGCGGACCGGTATCCGGCCGGTCTTCGCGAGCTTCAATACGTCGCCGGGGCTTGCCCCATCGCGCCGCACCCCGACATGGTGCCGCGATGGATGCCTCCCCCGATTTCCCGCGGCAGAGCCGCGTGCCCGTGTTCAACATGCCGGGCATCGTCACCGCGTCGATCGGGCTGCTCCTGGCGATCCAGGCGGTCCGCGAGTTCCTGCTGCCGGACACCTGGGACATCCGCCTGGTCCTGGACCTCGCGCTGGTGCCGGCGCGCTGGACCCTCTGGTTCGATCCCGGCCGGGCCTCCGAGGTGATCCGCGCCGCCGCCGATACGGGCGATCCCGGCCTGGAGGCCGCCCGCGAGGCCTTCGCCCGCTACATCGTGGGCGAGCACGCGCTCCAGCCCTGGACGCTCGTCACCTACGGGCTGCTGCACGGCTCGTGGATGCACGTGATCTTCAACAGCGTCTGGCTCGCGGCCTTCGGAGCCCCGGTGGCGCGCCGCTGCGGCGCCCTGCGCTGGTGCGTGCTCGCGCTGGCCGGCACGGCGGCCGGCGGGCTTCTCCACATCCTGATCGACCCGCTGAGCGCGGGACCGCTGGTCGGCGCCTCGGCGGGGATCTCCGCCCTGATGGCGGCCGCCGCCCGGTTCGTGTTCCAGCCGCCGGTCTCCGGCTACGGCGCGCCGGCCTGGCAGGTGCCGCCGCCCCGGCCCGCCGAGACGATCCCGGAGCTGCTGCGCAACCGCACCGCGGTGTCGTTCCTGGTGATCTGGCTCCTGACCAACCTGCTCTTCGGCCTCGTCAGCGTGCCGCTCGTCGGCGAGAACGCCGCCATCGCCTGGGACGCGCATCTCGGCGGCTTCATCGCGGGCTTCTTCCTGTTCCCCCTGGTGGATCCCCGGGAGCCGCGCCGGCACTGAGTCCCGGCCCCGGCGCCCGGCACCTTGCCATCCGGCCGGATCGGTCACACACTCGCCACAATGTGAACGAGCCGGGCCAACCCGGCCGAGAATGCCATCAGGGCGCCGCGGGCTGACGGCGCACCGGACGCGTCACATAGGGAGAGAGCCATGACCGTCGCACGCATCCTCGCCGAGAAGGGCAGCTCCGTCGTCACCGTGGGCCCCGACAAGACCCTCGATGAGGTGATCCAGATCCTCGCCGACAAGCGCATCGGTGCCCTCGTGGTCGCCCAGGCCGACGGGACGGTGGCGGGCATCATCTCCGAGCGGGACATCATGCGGGCGCTCGCCCGGCACGGCGGCTCGGCCTTCGACGCGCCGGTCTCGGCGCACATGACCGCGGAGGTCACGACCTGCGGCCGGAGCGCGACGATCGAGGAGGTCATGACGCTGATGACCGACGGGCGCTTCCGCCACGTGCCGGTCTGCGAGGACGGGCGGCTGATCGGCCTCGTGTCGATCGGCGACGTGGTGGCGCGCAAGATCGCCACCGTCGAGGCCGAGCACCAGGCCCTGCGCGACTACATCACGATGGCGTAGCGGCGCCGGAACCGCGCGTCTCTCTCGCCCTCCGCCCCCGGGCCTCGCCGGTTCTGGGCAGGCCGCCGGGGCCGGGGCGCGACGCGCTCCCTCTCCCGTGCGGGAGAGGGTTGGGGTGAGGGATCAGGTCTTTCCGGAGCGGTCGCACCCCTCACCCTGTCCCTCTCCCGCACGGGAGAGGGGACCCGCACCCCTTCGCGTCGACGGGCCAGCAGGCCGACATCGCGAGCCCGTATCACCCGCGGTCCGTCTCAGGCCTTCACGGGATCGAGCGTGACGTGCCAGAGGTCGGTGTCGGCCGCGTCCTTGAGGGTCACGGTCATCTGCTCGGTCCGACCGTCCACCGCCACGTGGCCGAAGAACTGGTAGCCGGCGGCCGGCGACAGGTTCACCTGCCCCTTGTCGGGCGCCTTCACGTAGCGCAGCTGCGGCCCGAACGTGTTGTCCAGCGCGTTCGGCCCGAAGGTGCCCGCGTGCAGCGGCCCGGAGACGAACTCCCAGAACGGCTCGAAATCCTGGAACTGCGCCTTGTCGGGGTCGTAGTAGTGGGCGGCCGTGTAGTGCACGTCGGCCGTGAGCCAGACCGTGTTGCGGATGCCCGCGCTCTTGATGAAGCGCAGGAGGTCGGCGATCTCCAGCTCGCGCCCGAGGGGCGGGCCGTCGCCCTGCGCCACCGCCTCGGAGCCGAAGTTGCGGTCCGTGTCGTAGGTGACCACGAGGCCGAGCGGCATGTCGGCGGCGATCACCTTCCAGGTGGCCCGGGATTCGAGCAGCGCCCGCTTCAGCCACGCGATCTGCTGCGGCCCGAGGAAGTGGGACTCGGGCCCGTACGCCGTCTGCCGGTTCTCGCCGTTCGGCCCCCGGTAGGAGCGCATGTCGAGCATGAACACGTCGACCAGCGGGCCGTAGCCGATCTTGCGGTAGACCCGGCCGGGCTCCGACGGCTCGAAGCGCATCGGCATGTACTCGTGGAAGGCCTTCGCCGCCCGCAGCTGCAGGGCCAGCACGTTCGGGTCGGCGTACTTCTTCTTCAGGTGTTCGGCCCGGGTGAGGGGCTCGCCCGGCCACCAGTTGTTGGTGACCTCGTGGTCGTCCCACTGCGCCAGGATCGGCACGGCGGCGTTCATCGCCAGCACGTTCCGGTCGGTGAGGTTGTACTTGTGCCGGCCCCGGAACTCCGCGAGCGTCTCGGCGGGCTTGGCGACCTCCTCGGTCACCCGGTTGCGCCACAGGCTGCCGTCGGGGAGCTTCACCTCGGACTGGATCGGCCCGTCGGCGTAGATCGTGTCGCCGGAATGGATGAAGAAGTCCGGCCGGTTCTTCAGGATGGCGGAGTAGATCGTCATGCCGCCACGGGCCTCGTCGATGCCCCAGCCCTGGCCCGCCGTGTCGCCCGACCAGCAGAACGACACCGAGCGCCGGTCCGCCGGCGCGGTCCGGAACCGCCCGACCTGGGCCGGTCCGACGATGGTCGGCGCGGCGACGTCCTCCAGGCGGACCCGGTAGAACACGTCCTGGCCGGCCGGCAGCCCGGTCAGCGCCACCTTCACGGTGCCGTCGGTCTCCGGCAGGGCGTCGGCGAAGACGCCGCCGCGGATGTCGGCGAAGCTCTCGGTGGTCGCCCACTCGACGATCGCCCGGGCGGGCCGGTCGGACCGGGCCCAGACCACCGCCGAGTCGGTGCCGACATCGCCCGACTGGAGACCGTGGGTCAGGACCGGCCGGTCGGCGGCGCGGCTCAGGCCGGGCCGTCCGAGGCCCGAGGCCAGCCCGACGAGGCCCGCGCCTCCGGACAGCAGGATCTGACGGCGACTCGTATACATTGGAGGTCCTCCAGCATGCACGGCGCCCATCGCAGGCGGCCACGACAGCCGGATGACGGCCTCCTCCGAAGGGACGCGCCCGGACCTTTCAGGCCCGCGCGGCCGCACCCTCCAGCACGGCCCGGATCCGGGGCAGGGCGGCGCGGGCGGCGCGGTGCCCGAGGGCGATGCCCTCCGCGGCCCGGTGGAAATCGAACAGCCCGAAGGCGGCGAGATCCGGGCCGATGGCCACGTCCGGCGGGTCGCGCTCCAGCCGCGCCCGCGAGATCCGGTCCTGCGTGGTGTTGAAGGCGTCGAGCACCACCCGGGCGATGCCCGGCACGGCGATCTCGGGCTCCGGCCGGTCGAAGCCCGGCAGGCGCCCGCGCACCCCCTGCAGGAAGCCCCGGCGCGGGGGCGGGTGCGGTGCCTCGCGCACCACCGGTCCGCCGGTGTCGCCGTTGAGGTTCACGCAGATGACCAAGTCGGCTCCGAGCGCGCGGGCGAGCGCCACCGGCACCGGGTTGACCAGTGTCCCGTCCATCAGCACGCGGCCGTCATGGGCCACCGGCGGGAACAGGCCGGGGATCGCGTAGGAGGCGCGCACCGCGTCCACCGCCGGGCCCGCGGTCAGGCTGACCTCGTGGCCGGTGCCGTACTCGGTGGCGACGCAGCCGAAGCGGACCGGCAGCGTCTCGATCCGGCGCTCGCCGAGATCGGCGGCGAGGCGCTGGCGGAGGCGGTTGCCGGCGATCAGCCCGGAGCCCGGCAGGCGGGGATCGATGAGCCCGACGACCCGGCGCCGGGTCAGCGCCCGGGCGAAGGCCTCGAGCCGGTCGAGGCGCCCGGCCGCGTAGCAGGCGCCGACCACGGCGCCGATGGAGCAGCCCGCCACCACGGACGGGTGGATGCCGGCCTCCTCCAGGGCGCGGATCACCCCGATATGCGCCCAGCCCCGGGCCGAGCCACCCCCGAGGGCGAGCCCGACGAGCGGACCGGGGCTCGGCGGCGGCCGGAGCGGCTCGACGGTTCCGGGCGGGAAATGCGGGTCGGCGGACTCGTCTTGCCACCGGGTGGCAAGAGGGCGGCTCATCGCCCGGCGGCTTTCAGGACCACCCGGCCGTCCGCCTCCCGGACGACGCTGCGGTAGAAGCAGTCGCGCCGGCCGGTGTGGCAGCAGCCGCCGTCGCCGCCGACCTCGACGCGGATCAGCAGGGCGTCCTGGTCGCAGTCGACCCGCATCTCGACGATGCGCTGGATCTGGCCGCTGGTCGCCCCCTTGTGCCAGAGTTCCCGGCGCGAGCGCGACCAGTACCACGCCTCGCCGGTCTCGAGGGTGCGCGCCAGCGATTCGGCGTTCATGTGGGCGAGCATCAGCACCTGCCCGTCCCGCGCGTCCACCGCGATGCAGGCGACGAGGCCGTCGCGGTCGAAGCGCGGCGTGAGGGCCGCGCCCTCCTCGACCTCGGCGCGGGTGCCGGGGGGATCGAAGGCGATGTCGCGCGCGGTCATGGCAGGGTGATCCGGCTCGCTCGTCGGAGCTACTTGGCGCCGCCGCGCACCAGGGTCAGGAAGCGGACCTGCTCGTTGGCGTTGTCCTTGAAGACGCCGCGGAACTGGCTCGTGATGGTCGAGACGCCGGCCTTCTGGACGCCGCGCATCGCCATGCAGAGATGCTCGGCCTCCACCATCACGGCGACGCCGCGGGGCTTGAGGATGCTCTCGATCACGTCGGCGATCTGGGCGGTCATGGTCTCCTGCGTCTGCAGGCGGCGGGCGAAGGTGTCGACCACGCGGGCGAGCTTCGACAGGCCGACCACGCCCCGGGTCGGATAGTAGGCGATGTGGGCGAGCCCCATGAACGGCACCATGTGGTGCTCGCAGTGGGAGTGGAACGGGATGTCGCGCACCAGCACGATGTCCGAGTAGCCCTCGACCTCCTCGAAGACGCGCTCCAGCAACTTCTCGGCGTCGACCGCGTAGCCGCCGAACAGCTGCTCGTAGGCCTTGGTGACCCGGGCCGGGGTGTCGAGCAGACCCTCGCGGGTCGGGTCGTCGCCGGCCCAGCGCAGGAGGGTGCGGACGGCGGCCTCGGCCTCGGCGCGGCTCGGGCGGCCGGTCTCGATCCCGTCCGGGACGCGGGTCGCGGAGGTCGGCTCGGGCGCCACCTCGACGGGCCGCCCGTCATCGGCGGGCCGATTGTCATTGCGCATGCCGTTCAGACCTTGCCCGTCGATCCCGTTCCGGTCGAAACCCTGGCCGTCACCCTGGTAGGACAAGGATTTGAGCGCGGCATCCATGGCATCTCCGGCCCGCGCGATGCGGGATTTCATCGGGGTGCTGTCGGGCTTGGCGTACATCGTCGGATCGCGTCGGGCGTTCGAGGGAAGATCCCGGGCTCGAAAAGGTTTCAAGCCGGCGCCCCGGGATGGACGAAAGGCCGTGGGAACCACCGTGGCCGTGGGCGCGACCCTGGTCGACGGCCCGCCTCCTCGCGAAGCGGCCGCATCGCGCCTATATCATCGTTCGCGGGGCAACGCGCAATGCGCGTCGCACGCGGCAGAGTCCCGATGGACATTGTGCCTCCGGCCGAGGACCCGATGCTCGACGACATCTACAACCGCCGTATCCTGGAACTCGCCGCCGACATCCCCCGGCTCGGCCGGCTCGAGAACCCGGACGCGACCGCGACGGCCCATTCCCGCCTGTGCGGCTCGACCGTGACGGTCGACCTCGTCCTGGGCGAGGACGGCCGGGTCGCGGATTTCGCCCAGGAGGTCCGGGCCTGCGCCCTCGGGCAGGCCTCCTCGTCGCTGATGGGTCGGCACGTGGTCGGCGCCAGCGCGGAGGAGCTGCGCGGCGTCCGCGAGACCATGCGGTCCATGCTCAAGGAGAACGGTCCGGCGCCCGACGGCGCGTGGTCCGACCTCGCGGTGCTCGAGCCGGTGCGGGACTTCAAGGCGCGCCACGCCTCGACGCTCCTGACCTTCGACGCGGTGGTGGACGCCCTCGACCAGATCGCCGCCAAGCGGCAGGCCGCCTGACGGGATGGTCCGGCGCGCCGCCCACTGGGCGATCCGCGGCTACCAGCTGACGCTGTCGGGCCTGGTCGGCCGCCAGTGCCGCCACTGGCCGAGCTGCTCCGAGTACACCGACACGGCCATCACCCGGCACGGGCTCTGGCCCGGCGGCTGGATGGGCTTCGCCCGGATCTGCCGCTGCGGGCCGTTCGGCACGCACGGCATCGACCTCGTGCCGGAGCGCCTGCCCGCGGGAGCGGCGTGGTATCGCCCCTGGACCTACGGCCGCTGGCGCGGCGTCGAGGCGCCGCCGTCACCGTTCGCCTGCGAGGCGGTGGGGCAGGAGGCCGACATCCGCTAGGCCGATGTTCCCGGTTTGTTTCACGTGAAACACGCTCGCCGAGCCCGTGGCCCGGGACGACCGGCTCGCGTTCCACGGAGGCCGGCTCCGGCGATGATCGCGACCGCCGCGGCACCTCGGGACGGGGGCGCGGATCGCCGCCCCCGTCATCCGCCGAGTCTCACGCCGCCGAGTCTCACGCCGCGCGGCTGGCCGCGAGCTTCTCGGCGAACTCGATCGCCTCGATGAGGCTGCGCTCGTTGGCGACGCCGGTGCCGGCGATGTCGAAGGCGGTGCCGTGATCGACCGAGGTGCGGATGATCGGCAGGCCCAGGGTGATGTTCACGCCCGACAGGTCCATCCACTTCCCCGTGGCCGGGTCGATCTCGAAGCCGAGCAGCTTCACCGGGATGTGCCCCTGGTCGTGGTACATGGCCACCACCGCGTCGTACTGGCCCGCGCGCAGCTTCACGAACACCGTGTCGCCCGGCACCGGCCCGTGCACGTCGAGACCCTCGGCATTGGCCTTCTCAATCACCGGCGTGCTGACGTCGATGTCCTGGCGCCCGAACAGGCCGCCCTCGCCGGCGTGAGGGTTCAGCGCGGCGACCGCGATCTTGGGCTTGGCGAGGCCGAGGCCCTTCAGGGCCTTGTCGGTGAGGTCGATGACGAGGCGCAGCCGCTCCGGGGTCAGGCGCTTCGGCACGTCCTCCAGGGCGACGTGGGTGGTGACGTGGGAGACCCGCATGTTGCCGTGGGCCAGCATCATCACCGACCCGCGCACCCCGGTCAGCTCCGCCAGCATCTCGGTATGGCCGGCATAGTGGTAGCCGGCCTTGTTGAGCGCCTCCTTGTTGAGCGGCGCCGTGACGATGCCGCCGATCCGCCCCGCCATGGCCAGGCGGACGCCGGCCTCGATCGCCTTGTAGGCGAAGCGCCCGCCGTCGGCGGAGAGCCGGCCGGGCTCGATCGGCGCGCCCTCGGCGTCGGCCTGGAGGCAGCACAGCGCCGGCCAGTCGCCGGCCTCGGCGACCTCCGGGATGGCCTCCGGCAGGAGGCCGAGCGCCTGCTCGGCCCGGCGCAGGGCCGGGGCGCTGCCGATGACCACGAGCTTCAGGTCGCCCGCCGCGATCCGGTCCTTCAGCCGGGCCGCGGCCTTGACGATGATCTCGGGGCCGATGCCGGCGGGATCGCCCATGGTGATGGCGAGATGTTGGGTCACGGGGCGCTCCTGTCGTGCGGGAAGCCGTTCTGGTGGAGGAGGTCGCGCCAGACGCCCTCTGTTCCGAAGGCGCCGGACTTCGACACGACCGGCAGCCCGTCCCAGCGGCCGCCCCGCAGGGTCGAGCGGGGCAGGCCGGGCGCGATCTGCCCGGTGACGTCGAGGCGCGCGACGGCGAGGGCGAGGCAGAGCGCCTTCAGGGTCTCGCCGCCGGCGACCAGCAGCGTACCGGGCCGCGGGATGCGGTCGATCACGCCCGCGAAGGTCGCGGCGATATGCGCCGCGGCGTCCTCCCGGGCGGTGCCGGCGGGCAGCGCGAGGCTCGCCAGGACAACGCCGTCCCGGTCGAGGCGCGCGGCCACAGCGCCGGCATGGTCGGGATCGTCCGCCGACAGGACGAGGTGGTGGGTGCCGCAGGCCGCGAGCTGCGCCGCGGTCTCGGGCCGGTCGGAGCCGAACAGCCCGAGCACGGGACCGGCCAGCCGGGCGTCGCCCGGCGGCGCCGCGCCCCGCGCCAGGGCGGCGGCGAGGCCGCCGCTGCCGCACCAGAGCACCGGGCCGCCGCCACCGAGACCCGCCACCCGGGCGAGATCGGCGTCGCTCGCCGCGTCGTAGACGGCGACGCCCGCCACGGGGCCGTCGGCCGGGTCGACCCGACGCGCCGGCAGCCCGACCGCCCGCAGGGCCTCGGCGATGTCGCCCGAGACCGGCTCGAAGCCCGCGCCGCGCCGGGCGAGCTGCCGCCCGCCCGCCGTGCGGCGTCCCTGGTACGGGAAGGCCGGCGCCACGACGCAGCGCTCCCAGGTCCCGGTCCGCAGCACCGCCGCGAGTTCCGCCGCCCAGGGGCCGCGCAGGAGGCTGTCGACCTTCTTGAAGGCGATGCCGGCTCCGTCCAGCCGGGGCGCGAGGGCGCCGACGATCCGCCCGGCGGCCTCCGCCGACAGTTCCCGCGTGCCGGAATCGATCGCCAGGCACCCGCTCGAGCCCTCGGCGGCCTCCGCGGCCAGGATCTCGGGCCACGCCACAGGGATCGACCCGCACAGGCCGGTGAAGCCCGCGGCCGTGTCGAGAGTGCCGGTGAGATCGTCGGCGATGAGGCGCAGGCGGGTCATGTCGGGCGGATCATGGCGGGAGCCTCGCCGGCCGCGCCGCCCGGCCGAGCGCGGCTCGCGTCCTTGTTGTCAGGTTGTCGCGAGGCATACAGACCGGCCGGCGCGGCGGTCAAGCGGGCGGCGCGGCGGCGCCGGCCTCCGCGGGCCGTCCGAGCGAGAGATCGAGGAGCCGCCCCTCGAACAGCCGGTCGCGGGACCCGGCGATATGGGCGGCCATGCGGCTGCGGGCGCCCGCGCCGTCGCGGCCCTCGATCGCCGCGAAGATCCCGCGATGCTCCTCCAGCACGCCGCGCAGGCCGGAGCGGGGGCCCTGCAGGGCGAGGCCGTGGATCGTCATGCCCACGGCGATGTGGGATTGCAGCGCCTCCAGGCAGGCCGCGTAGTAGTGGTTGTTCGACGCCGCCGCGATCGCGTGGTGGAAGGCGAAATCGGCGTCCGCCCGGTGCTGCTCCTGCCGGGTCGCGACCGCCAGCCGGTCGAGGGCCGCCGCGATCCGGTCGAGGGCCGCCGCGTCGTGGCGCAGCGCCGCGTGGTAGGCCGCCTCCGGCTCGAGGGTGAGGCGGAACTCGTAGCAGCGCTGGATGTCGGCGACGCTCTCCACGGGGGCGAAGCCCAGGGCCGGGCGCACCGGCCGCGCCCGCACGAAGCTGCCGGCCCCCTGCCGCGAGACGATCGCGCCCTCCCGGCGCAGCCGGTCGAGGGCGGCCCGCACCACCGGCCGCGAGACCTGGAAGCGTCCCGCGAGGTCGTGCTCGCTCGGGAGCCGCGCGTCGGGCCCGTAGGTGCCGTTCGCGATGCCGGTGCGGATCGCCTGATAGAGGCCGTCGGCCAGGGAGGCGGGCCGTGCCGGCTCCGCGCCGCGGAGCGCCCGCTGCCCGGGCGCCTCCGCCGGGTCAGGGGAGCCGGACAGGGAAGGGGACATCGCTGACGACATCCGGGGACGCCTCCGTGGATCGAGCCGATCCGCGCCGAGTCAGCGTTGCGCCGGCGGACTTGTCAACATTTGTGCTGATCCGGGCGCCAGTTGCGCCGACTTGTCGAAAGGTTGTAGCAGCCCGCCCGGGGGGAAGAGTGGGTGCCAGGGCCCGGGCAGGGCGGCACCGGAAGGGCGACCTATGCAGATACCCATCAAGCGCTCCCTGGAGCGCGTGCCCGGCGGCCTGATGGTCGTGCCGCTGTTCCTCGGCGCGATCCTCCACACGCTCTTCCCGAACACCGCGACCTTCTTCGGCTCGTTCACCGGCGCGCTGTTCAACGGCGCGCTGCCGATCCTGGCGGTGTTCTTCGTCTGCATGGGCGCGGGCATCGATTTCCGCGCCACCCCGGCGATCGCCCGCAAGGGCGGCGTCCTGCTGGCCGCCAAGGTCGGCATCGCGGCGATCATGGGCGTGGTGTTCGGCCAGCTCCTCGGCGAGGCGCCGGTGGTGGGCGGGGCTTTCGCGGGGATCTCGACGCTGGCGATCGTCGCCGCCATGAACGACACCAACGGCGGTCTCTACCTCGCGCTGATGGGGCAGTTCGGCCGCCCGAAGGATGCCGGCGCCTACGCGATCATGAGCCTCGAATCCGGGCCGTTCCTCACCATGGTGACCCTCGGGCTGGCGGGTCTGTCGGCCTTCCCGTGGCCGACGCTGGTGGGCAGCATCCTGCCGCTGCTGATCGGGATGATCCTCGGCAACCTCGACCGCGACATGCGCGCTTTCCTGTCGGGGGCGGCGCCGGTGATGATCCCGTTCTTCGCCTTCGCCCTCGGCTTCGGACTCGACCTCGCCAAGATCTGGCAGGCGGGCCTCCTCGGCATCGGTCTCGGCGTGGCGGTGGTGGCGATCACCGGGGCGGCCCTGTTCGTCGCCGACCGGCTCACCGGGGGCAACGGCGTGGCGGGCGTCGCGGCCGCCTCGACGGCGGGCAACGCCGCCGCCGTGCCGGCGATCATCGCCGCCGCCAACCCGGCCTACAGGGAGGCCGCCGGTCCCGCCACCGTGCTGGTGGCGGCGAGCGTGGTGGTCACGGCGCTGCTGGTGCCGCTGCTGACCGCCTTCGTGGCGGCGCGGGTCCGCCCGGACGCGGCCGAAGCGGATCCGGCGCCGGTCCCGAGCCCCGCGCCGACCGCACCCTGATCCGCCGCGCGCCCCGGCCGCCCGTCCCGCGCGACCGGCGGCAACCGAAGTCTCCGAGCCCGGTTGTCCCTCCAGGGCGCGCGGCACGGCCGCGCCTGACGGCGAACCGGAGCGGGCACAGCATGTCGACCGAGGCCAGAGGCAAGACGCATATCGACATCTACGACCGCGCCACCCGCGAGGAGTGGGCGCAGCGTTTCGGTGTCAGCGAGGAGCGGCTGCGCAAGGCGGTGACGATGGTCGGGAGCCGGATCACCAGCGTCGCCGCCTATCTCGACAAGCCGGCCTCCTGAGGCCGGCGCCATGGAAGTGCCCCCCGATTTCCGTCCGCCTCCGGATCACCCGATGGCGGGGACACAGGCGCCCGCGTCCGAGACCGGCACCGCGCCGGAACCCCCATCCGGGGTGGAGGCGTCGGCACCGCAGCCCCCGCCGCGGTCGCCCGACACGATCACCTTCGAGCAGATCCGCGAGCGGGCCTACGAACTCTGGGAGCGCAACCACCGGCCCGAGGGCTTCGAGATCGAGTTCTGGCTGCTGGCCGAGCGGGAACTGCGCAAGGAGCGGGATCGCCAGAGGGCCGACGCGGCGCCGGCAGCTCCGGGATCCGAGCCGCCGCCGGGCTGACGGCGTCCGATCGCCTCCTGAGACGGTCCCGGGTCGCGGCGGACCCGGGGCCGGCCGGCCTTCAGGCCTCGATCGCCGCCCGGGCTTCCTTCACCGCCGCCTCGAACGCCACGAACGCCGTGGTCGCCGAGTCCCAGGCCTGGCTGCGCACGTGGCGGACCAGGGCGGCCGCCTGCTCGCGGGCCTGCGCCAGGGGCGTCTCGATGGCGGCCGGCCGCGTCGCGTCGGCGGGGATCCCCTCCGGCGGCGTGTCGGTCGAGCGCATGCCGACCAGCGTCGCCGCGACGGCGCGCCGCCACGCGGCGCAATCCGCCGACAGGCGGATCACCCGCTGATCCGCGGTGGTTCCGGTCTGCCGGTCGAGCAGGGTGCGGCCGAGATCCTCGATCCGTCCGAGCTGCGCCAGGGCGTCGCCGATCTCCCGGCGCGCCTTGTCGGTCCCTTCCGCGATGCGGCCGACGTTCTGGGCGATGTCGCCGGTGGCCTGCATCTGCTGGCCGAGGATCTCCGAGGCCTCGCGCATCTGCGCGGCGACGTTCGCGACGGCGCCGCTCTCGGCCTCGACGCGGGCATTGGCCCGCACCATCGCGGCCGCGCCGGCCTCGACGGCGTTGCGGCTGCGCGACACGGCCGCCTGCATCGCGGCCATCTCCTCGCGCAGGCCGCTGACCCGCGCCCGGATCTCGTCCGTCGCCTTCGCGGTCTGCGCCGACAGCGTCTTCACCTCGGCGGCGACCACCGCGAAGCCGCGCCCGGCCTCGCCGGCCCGGGCCGCCTCGATCGTGGCGTTGAGCGCGAGCAGGTTGGTCTGGGCCGAGATCGCCGCGATCGTGCCGGCCATCTCCTCGATCCGCAGCGCGGCGGTCGAGAAGCTGTCGAGACGGCTGCCGATCTCCTCGGTGCCCTCCTCGATCCCGCGCATGCCGTCGGTGGCCCGGTGCAGGTCGCCCACGCAGGTGGCGATGCCCGCCCGGGCGGTCTCGGCCATCTCGGCCGCCGACGAGGAGCGGGCCGCGATCTCACCGGTGGTCGCGGCGAGTTCCTCGCTGGCGGCCGCGATGAGACGGGCCTGCTCGGCGGTGCCGGAGGCGTCGTGGGTCATCCAGCCGATCGAGGTGCCGGCATCGGACGCGGAGGCGGACAGGCGCGCCAGGAGGGTCAGCCATTCCCGGTCGACGGCCAGTTCCGCGACGGGATTCGGTGCCGTCTCGACCGGCGCGGCAACGGCCGTCTCGACCGGTGCGATCGCCGTCACCGGGGTTGCTAGCGCGTCAGGGGTCTGACGCTGCCGGCGCAAACTGAACATGCGGGCCTCTCCGACATTCTAATCGGAGCGCATGGTCACACAGAACCTTCAACCAATGGTGAAGGATAGACTAGTCTCCGAACAAGCGTTGCGGGGCATCCCTGCGGCGCAACAGCTTTTCTTCGAGAAGTTGCGCCCCCGGATAGCGCTCTATCGAGGGGCGCAATGCTTCATTCGCCGGTCAGGGCCGCCTTGGTGCGGGACCACCAGCCGGCGCGCTTCGGCCGATCCGGGTCGGACGGGGGCGTCAGCACGATCGCCACGGGCTCGGGCGCCGGCTCGG
Organism: Methylobacterium sp. PvP105; assembly: GCF_017876975.1. Taxonomy (NCBI): domain Bacteria; kingdom Pseudomonadati; phylum Pseudomonadota; class Alphaproteobacteria; order Hyphomicrobiales; family Methylobacteriaceae; genus Methylobacterium; species Methylobacterium sp. PvP105. Next base: position 6,221,371 of record NZ_JAGIPA010000001.1, read on the forward strand.
CGGGGGCGGCCTCGGGCGACGCGGGCTCGGGCGACGGGGCTTCTGCCTGCGCGCCGACGCTCGCCCGGTCGGCCGCCGGCGCCGCGGACTCGGCCGGCGCCACCGGCAGGTCCACCGCGGTCTCGGCGTCGGCGGCCGGTGCCGGCGCCGATCCGACCGCCTCGGCCACCGCCTCAGCGCTCACCGGCTCCTCCGCCGACAGGGCGACGACGTCGCCCGCGGCCTCCGAAGCGTCGTCCGTCGCGGACGCGTCGCGGGAGCGGCCCTCGCTGCGCCCGCGCCCGCCGCGGCGTCCGCGGCGACGGCGACGGCCGCCCTCGTCCTCGGACCGGGCCGCCTCGTCCGAACCGGCCACCGTCTCGTCGGCGTCGCCGGCCTCCGCGGCGACGGCCGCGGCGGGGGCCTCGGTCCCGGCCGGCTGCTCGCCGTCCCAGTCCCCGTCGCCTCTCTCCGCGTCCGAACGGGCGCCGTCCTGCGGGTCGTCCTGCGAGTCGTCCTGATCGTCGTCGCCGCGATCGTCCTCGGCGCGGCCCTCCTCGCCGCGGCCCTCCTGGCGACCGCCGCGCCGCCGGCGGCGGCGGCGGCGGCGACGGCCCTCGCCGTCCTCGCGCGACCCGTCCTCGCGGGCCTCGGCCCGGCCCTCGTCGGCCTCGCCCTCGGACTCCGTCTCGGCCTCGGCCTCGTCGGCCTCCTCGTCCTCGTCGTCGAACTCCATCGCGGGCGAGATCGCCTGGGCGCGCACGCCCGTCACCGGGCCCTCCGCCCGCTGGGCCGGCTCGCCGCGGTCGAGCTGGAACGGGGTGGTGGCCGCCAGCCGCTCGTCGGCCGCGATCGTGATCGTCACGCCGAAGCGCACCTCGAGCTCGCGCAGGTGCCCGCGCTTCTGGTTGAGGATGTAGAGCGCGATCTCGGTGCGGGTGCGCAGGACGAGGTTGTGCGAGGCCGACTTGAGCAGCACCTCCTCGATCGAGCGCAGGATGTGCAGGGCCACCGACGCGGTGGCGCGCACGAAGCCCGAGCCGCCGCAATGGGCGCAGGGGATCGAGGAGGATTCGAGCACGCCCGTGCGGATCCGCTGGCGGCTCATCTCCAGCAGGCCGAACGGCGAGATCCGGCCGACCTGGATGCGCGCCCGGTCGTTCTTCAGGCACTCGTTGAGCTTCTTCTCGACGGCGCGGTTGTTCCGCTTCTCCTCCATGTCGATGAAGTCGATGACGATCAGGCCCGCGAGGTCGCGCAGCCGCAGCTGGCGGGCGACCTCCTCGGCGGCCTCCAGGTTCGTCTTGAGGGCGGTGTCCTCGATGTCGTGCTCGCGGGTGGCGCGGCCGGAGTTGACGTCGATCGAGACCAGCGCCTCGGTCGGGTTGATCACGAGGTAGCCGCCGGATTTCAGCGAGACGTGCGTGGAGAACATCGCGTCGAGCTGCTGCTCGACGCCGAAGCGGGCGAAGATCGGCGTCGAGTCGCGGTAGGGCTTCACGACCTTGGACTGGCCGGGCATCAGCATCCGCATGAAGTCCTTGGCCTCGCGGTAGGCGTCCTCGCCGGCGACCAGAACCTCGTCCAGATCCTTGTTGTAGAGGTCGCGGATGGCGCGCTTGATCAGCGAGCCCTCCTCGTAGACCAGCGCCGGGGCCATGGAGGTCAGGGTCAGCTCCCGGACCGACTCCCACAGCCGCATCAGGTACTCGAAATCGCGGGCGATCTCGGGCTTGGAGCGCGAGGCGCCGGCGGTGCGCAGGATGACGCCCATCCCCTCGGGCACCTCCAGGTCCTGCACGACCTCCTTGAGGCGCTTGCGGTCGGCCGCCGAGGTGATCTTGCGGGAGATGCCGCCGCCGCGGCCCGTGTTGGGCATCAGCACCGAGTAGCGGCCGGCGAGCGACAGGTAGGTGGTGAGCGCCGCGCCCTTCGTGCCGCGCTCCTCCTTGACGACCTGCACCAGGATGATCTGGCGGCGCTTGATCACCTCCTGGATCTTGTACTGGCGGCGGTAGTGGCGCGGACGCTCGGGGATCTCGGCCAGCGCGTCGCCGTTGCCGCCGACCTGGGCGATCTTGGGCTCGGCGTCGGGATCGTCCGACTCCTCGTCCGACTCCTCGTCGTCGTCGGACTCGTCCTCGTCGTCCTCCGACTCGTCCTCATCCTCGTCGTCGTCGGACTCCTCGTCGTCCTCCTCGGAGGCCTCGTCCGCCGCGTCGGCGGCGGTCGGCGCGGCGGACTCCTCCGCCTCGCTCGCCTCCGTCGCGAGCGCGTCCGCGACGGTCTCGCCCGGCGCGTCGGACACGGTCAGCGCCTCCGCGACGGCGATGCGGGCCTCCGGCTCGGACAGGTCGGATCCGGACTCGGCGGCGACCGGTTCGGCCCCGGCGGGGGCGGCCTGCGCCTCGACCGGAGCGGTCTCGGACAGGTCGGATCCGGCCGCGTCGACCGCGGGCTCGGCGGCGCGCGCCGGCTCGCCGTCCGCCGGGATGTCGCCGGCGGCGGCCTCGGAGGCGAGGGCCTCCTGCACGGCCTCGGGGTTCTCGGCGAGCGTGTCGGGCTGGACGGCCGGGTCGATCCCCGACTCGTTCCGGACCTCGGCCTGATCCTCGCCCTCGGCGGCCGCGTGCGTGTCCTCGGCGCTCACGGTCTCGTCGGCGCCGCGGGCACGGGCCTCGGCGCGGCGGCCGCGGGACCGGCGCGACGACGACCGGCGGCGACGCTCCTCGCGCTCGCGGTGCTCCTCGGCGTCGCGGGCCTCCTCCTCGAGGAGCGCCTGCCGGTCGGCCAGCGGGATCTGGTAGTAGTCGGGATGGATCTCGTTGAAGGCCAGGAAGCCGTGGCGGTTGCCGCCATACTCGACGAACGCCGCCTGGAGCGACGGCTCCACCCGGGTGACCTTGGCGAGGTAGATGTTGCCGCGCAGCTGGCGCCGGTTGGCGGCTTCGAAGTCGAACTCCTCGACCCTAGACCCGTGGACCGTGACGACCCGGGTCTCCTCCGGGTGCATCGCGTCGATCAGCATTTTGTTGGCCATGTCGGACTCTCGGCATGGCGGCCGACGTCGTTCTCCGTGCCCGTGGTCCCGGCGGCGCCTCGCCCGACGTCAAACCTGTCGGGCGGGATGCCGGCCTCGTCGCCGAGGCGGATGGGTTCGAGGGGAAATTGCCGTCAACCGCCGTTCGGCGCCCTGGGCGCCTGGGGTTGAAACAGGCCGGGCGGACGGACGGACCGGTGCGACGCGCCTCGTGCGCCTCCGGGGCACGCGCAGCTCTATGCTGGGCCGTGCGTCCGTCCATCGTGGTCCCGACCTCGCGAAACAATCTCGGCCGGCGGGGGACCGGCCGTGAATTCCTGGGTGCGACGGAGGAACTCCGCCGCGTCGTGCGACACCTGCCCGATCGCGGGCGGCACGGGCCGCCGCCAGGCGGACCGACAGGGCCCGCCGCGACACCACGACCGATTTCGCGAGGAATTCGGTCACGTCCGCGGGCCGTTGCGGCGACCGGCGGGACCGGAGAGGGGTCGACATCATTACAGACCGCTGCGCGGATTTGGCAAGGGTCAACGTGAATAGATGTCACGGGCCTGTCACGGCGCGGAGGCGGCCGGTCCGCGGTCGCGAGCGCAGCCAAGCGATCCAGGGCGGCGCTGACGATCGCGGATGGGCCGCATCCCTGGGCCGCATCGCCGGATCGCCTCGCTGCGCGCGCGATGACGGCCTGCCGCGTCGCGACAGGCGTGTGCCTACTCCGCCGCTTCGAGCCGCGGCGCCACCCCGGCCAGCGCCGCGGGCTTCGGGCCGCCGGTGGCCCAGTCGAGCAGCTCGACCGTGTGGACGATCGGGATGCCGGTGCCCTTCCCGATCTGCGTGGCGCAGCCGATGTTGCCGGTGGCGATCACGTCGGGGCGCACGCGCTCGATATTGGCGACCTTCCGGGCGCGCAGCTTCGCGGCCAGCTCCGGCTGCAGGATGTTGTAGGTCCCCGCCGAGCCGCAGCAGATGTGGCCCTCGGGCACGTCCTTCACGGTGAAGCCCGCGCGCTTCAGCAGCGTCTTGGGCTCCAGCCGGATGCCCTGGCCGTGCTGCATCGAGCAGGCCGAGTGGTAGGCCACCACCAGGTCGGTCTCGGCGACGGGGGCCAGGTCGAGCAGCGCGAGGTACTCGGTCACGTCCTTGGCCAGGCTCGAGACCCGCAGCGCCTTCTCGGCGTAGGCCGGGTCGTCGCGGAACATGAAGCCGTAATCCTTGATGGTCGTGCCGCAGCCCGAGGCCGTGACCAGGATCGCGTCGAGGCCCTTGGCGATCTCGGCGTCCCAGGCGTCGATCGCCTGCTTGGCGTGGGCGTGGGCCGAGTCCTCCTTGCCCATGTGGTGGGTCAGCGCCCCGCAGCAGCCCTCGTTCGCGTGGACGACCTCGATCCCGTGCCGGTTGAGCAGCCGGATCGCGGCGGCGTTGAAGTCCGGCCGCAGCACGCTCTGGGCGCAGCCGCGCAGCAGGGCGACGCGCTTGGGGGCCGTCCCGGCCGCCCCCGCGCCCGCCGGCGGGAACCGGCCGGGCCGGTTCGTCGGCTCGCGGGGCGGCGTCCCGGCCGGCGCGAGGTCGAGCATGGCCGCGAGGCGGTTGCCGACCCGCGGCAGCCGGGCCACCAGGCCCCGGAACGGCGCGCCGAGCCTGGCGGCGGTGAGCGCGAGGCGGAAGCGGCCCGGATAGGGCAGGACCTGGGCGAGCAGCGCCCGCAGGAACCGGTCGCCGGCGGGGCGGGTGTAGGTCTCCTCGATATGCGCCCGGGCGTGGTCGACGAGGTGCATGTAGTGCACCCCCGACGGGCAGGTGGTCATGCAGGACAGGCACGAGAGGCAGCGGTCGACGTGCTTGACCACCTCCTGCGAGGCCGGCTTGCCGCCCTCCAGCATGTCCTTGATCAGGTAGATCCGCCCGCGCGGGGAATCGAGCTCGTCCCCGAGAAGCAGGTAGGTCGGGCAGGTCGCCGTGCAGAAGCCGCAATGCACGCAGGTCCGCAGGATCTTCTCCGACGCCGCCATGGCGGGATCGGCGAGCTGGGCGGGGGCGAAGTTGGTCTGCACGGGTCGCGTCCTCGGCGCCACGCCTCCCCACGGTCGGGGAGGGGCGAAATCTGATGCTTACAGTCCGGCGTACATCCGGCCGGGGTTGAGCACCCCGGCGGGATCGTGCGCCGCCTTGATGCCGGCGGTGAGCCGCATCAGCGGCTCGGCCAGCGGCTCGAACACCGGCACGGCGGCGCGCACGGCGTCGGGTGCGCGCACCAGCGTGGCGTGGCCGCCCTGGGCCTTCACCGCCCGGCGCACCGTCGCGGCGCCGGCATCGCCCGCCGAGCCGGTGGCGAGCCAGATCAGGCCGCCGCCCCAGTCGAAGAACCAGCGCGCCTCGCGCTCGGCCGCGACCGCCGCCGCGAGGGCCGGCCCGCGGGTCGGCGCGGTGGAGATCCGCCAGAGGGCGGCCTCCCGGGGCTCGGCGAGCGGCGCCGCGTCGCGCACCGACCGCCAGAGGGCGGCGCCGGCCTCACCGTCCAGGGTCTCGGGCTGACCGTAGCGCTTCAGCAGGCGGCTCAGCGCGCCCGCGCGGTAGTCGATGGAGTCGGAGAAGCCCTCGAGGCGCATCAGCGTCCGCGCCTCCGGGGCGCCGATCCCCGCCGGCAGGTGCGCGGCCCCCGTGAGCTCGAAGGGCGAGCCCAGCGCCTCCGCCAGGGCGGTCACCGCCCGGGCGTCCTCCAGGCCGGAGAAGACCAGGGTCGCCACCCGCTCGCAGGCGGGCAGCACCTTGAAGGTGATCTCGGTGAGCAGGCCCAGCGTGCCGTGGGCGCCGGCCATCAGCTTCACGAGGTCGAGGCCGGTGACGTTCTTCATCACCCGGCCGCCCGACTTGATCGCCTCGCCGCGCCCGTTGACGAAGCGGACGCCGATCAGGCTGTCCCGGGCCGCGCCGGCGTTGATCCGCCGGGGACCGGCATTGTTGATCGCCGCGACCGCCCCGAGGGTCGGCTCCCCGGCGCTGCCGTAGAGGCCGCGCAGGTCCATCGGCTCGAAGGGCAGCATCTGGCCGCGGGAGGCGAGCAGCGCCTCGACCTCGGCGAGCGGCGTCCCGGCCCGGGCCGCCACCACCATCTCGGCGGGCTCGTAGAGCGTGACGCCGGTGAGGGCCTTCGCCGAGAGGGTCGCGCTGTCCTGCGCGGGCCGGCCGAGCCCCGCGGCGGTGCCGCCGCCGGCGAGGCGCAGGCGCTCGCCGCGCCCCGCGGCCGCCCGCACGATCTCCCCGGCCTCCGCCTCGGTGCCGGGCTCGTACACGCCCATCGTTCCCGCCCCGGTCCTGTTTGTATCCATTCCAGGACGGGTGTCGCCGGATCCGGCGGCGGATTCAAGCGGAGGTGGAGTCGCGGGGTTTCAGCGGCGGGATTTCCACTGCGGCGGCGGCGCGCGAGCCTACTCCGCCGCCACGGTCCCTGCCGGGCGCAGGCGCGCCAGGACCTGGCGGCGCAGGCCGGCGATGTCGAGGATCCAGACCAGGGTCCCGTAGAGAACCATCCCGGCCGGAACCAGGACCGCCAGCGCGGTGGCGGGCGGCAGCTGCCGGAAGGGGGCGAGGGCGAGCCCCATCGCCGCGCAGGCGAGCGCCGCGACGCCGATCTCCCCCCAGGGCAGCGCGATCCGCTCCGCGCCGGTCAGGGCGCGCCAGCCGAGCCACGTTCCGGCGGCGGCGAGCCCGGCGCTCTGCGCCAGCGCGACGCCGAGACCGCCCATCCGGTCCGGCAGGACGAGGAGGCCGGCGCCGTTCACCGCGAGGCCGACCAGGGCGGCGGCGACCACCGGCAGGGTCCGGCGGCGGATCTGGAAGACCGGGTTGAGGGCGTAGAACATCATCGCGAGGCAGAACAGGCCCGGCATCAGCACGGTGCTGTAGGTCTCGAACGGCCCGCGATAGGCGTCCGGCACCACCAGCCCCTGGAGGGCCGGCAGCACCGCCCAGAAGCCGACCGCGCAGGGCGCCAGCAGGGCGAACACGGTGCCGGCATTGGCGGCGACCTGCGCCTCGGCGGCGGCGCGGCCGCTCTGCTCCTCGGCCTGCACGGCGAGCTGGAACAGCAGCAGGTCGAGGGCGGTGCCCAGCGTCATCAGCGCGCGCGAGGTGACGTCGGCCGCCAGGGCGAAGTAGCCCGCCTCGGCGAAGCCGGCCTGGCCCGCGATGGCGCCACGATTGACGAAGGTGAGGCACTGGTAGGCGGTGTTGGCGGCGATGAGCGGCAGGCCGTAGCGCGCGAAGACCCGCCAGGTCGCCGACAGGCGCGGCCGCTCGAGGGGCGTGCGCGGGTCCCGCAGGGGGTGGCGCAGCACCACCACCGCGAGGAGCTGGCTCAGTCCCGCCGCCGCCAGCACCCAGGCCGGCTGGGGCAGCCACCACGCCGCCGCCGCCATCAGGGCGAAGGACAGGACGTTCTTCACCGCGACGAGGCCGAGATAGAGCTTGCCGTCGAAGCGCGCCCGGGCGAGGGCCGCGTGATAGTCGAACACGCCGATGCCCAGGGCCGCGAGGCCGGTGCCGCACAGGACCGCCTCGCGCCCGTCGGCGCCGCCGGCGAAGCCGAAGGCCCCGCACAGGGCCGCGGCGGCCAGGAGCAGGGCGCCGATGCGCAGGTAGGCCCGGTCGAGCCCGTGGCGGATCCACGGCTCGTCGACGCGCACGCGCCCCGAGTAGAACCGCGTCGCCGACAGGCGCAGCCACTCGAACAGCACCGTGTTCAGCACGATGGCGCCGGTGGTCGCGAGGGCGAACCGGCCGAAATCCGCCGGGCCCAGCAGCTTGGCGATCAGCAGGCCGAGGACGAAGTTGAGCCCCGCATTGATGACGAAGGCGACGATCACGGCCATGGACGGCGACTCATGCGCGGCGGGATTGCGCCCGCCCGTTGCGTACGCTGTAGCGCGCGAGCCGTAAGACTCCCCTAAACGGGCGAGATCGGGGCGGAGGCCCGCGGGCCCCGGCACCGTTCGGTCAGGCGGCCCGGACGCTGTCGAGGAAGCGCGCGACCTCGGCGGTGAGCGTCTCGGATTGCCGCGACAGCGCGGACGCCGCCGCGAGTACCGCGGCGGCCGCCCGGCCGGTCTCCTCGGCGGCCCCGGCGACCCCCAGAATGGTGCTGGTCACCGCGCCGGTGCCGATGGCCGCCTGCCCGACGTTGCGGACGATCTCCCGGGTGGCCGATCCCTGCTCCTCCACCGCCGCCGCGATCGCGCTCGCCACGCCGCTGATCTCCTGGATCCGCCCCGTGATCGCGCCGATCGCCGCGACGGCCCCGCCGGTCGCGCCCTGGATGCCGGCGATCTGGCCGGCGATCTCCTCGGTCGCCCGGGCGGTCTGCGCCGCCAGCGCCTTCACCTCGCCGGCGACGACCGCGAAGCCCCGGCCCGCCTCGCCGGCGCGGGCGGCCTCGATGGTGGCGTTGAGCGCCAGCAGATTGGTCTGCCCGGCGATCGCCGCGATCAGCCCGACCACGTCGCCGATCCGCGCGACCGCGCCGCTCAGGTCGCGGACCAGCGCGCCCGTCTGCCCGGCCTCCGAGACGGCCCCCTGGGCGAGCCTGGTCGATCCCTCGACCTGCCGGCCGATCTCCTCCACGGAGGCGCCGAGTTCCTCGGCCGCCGCCGCCACGGTGCTGACGTTGGCGGCGGCCTCCTCGGCGGCGGCCGCCACCGTGCTGGACTGGCTGGCGGTCCGGGTCGCGGTGGCCGTCATGGTCTGGGCCGTACCCTGCAGCGCGGTGGCCGAGTCCGAGACCTGGGCGATGATGCCGCCGACCGTCCGCTCGAACCGCTCGGCCATCGCCCGCAGGTCGGACCGGCGGCGCGCCTCCGCCGCCAGCCGCGCCTCCGCGGCCTCGGACTCGAGCTGCCGGCTGCGGATGAGGTTGTCCTTGAACACCTGGACGGCCCGCGCCATCGCGCCGATCTCGTTGCGGTAGGTGCGCGCCGGGACCGTGACGGAGGCGTCCCCGTCGGCCAGCGCCCGCATCGTCGCGGTCAGCGCCCGGAGCGGGCGCAGCACGCCGCCGAACAGGGTCCACAGGCCGAGGGCCACCAGCAGGATCACCGCCAGCAGCGCCGCCCCGCTGCGCGCGACGTCGCTCCGGGCCGCGTCGGCGAGGGCCTCGGCGCGCGCCACCATCGCGTCCAGGGCCGCGTCGCAGAGGGCCACGAGGGAGCGCTGGTTCTCGGTGTTGCGGTCGCGCAGCTCCGCGAACGAGTGGCGCGGGGGCGTGTGCGTGCTGAGCGCGTCGAAGACCGCCTGCCCGATGGCCCTGGTCTCGCCCTCGAAATTGCTGGCCTTCGCCCGCTCGAACGCGGCCCGCACCGCCTCCGAGACGCCGGTCGCGGCCTCGGTCGTGCGCCGCCACGCCGCCAGAAGTTCCGTCCGCTCCTCGGCCGCCGCGATCGTCTCGGGCAGGGACCACGACGCGCCGGCGACCAGCGAGCTCTGCACCCGCACCGCGACGTTGCCGCTGGCCACGCGCGTGTCCCAGGCCGCCTGCTTGAGGGCGAGATAGCGCTGCAGGGCGGGATCGGAGCGGGGAATGGACGCGTCGACCGCCTTCAGCGTGGCCGTCAGCGCCTCGAGCAGGTCCTGGAAGGCGGCCATCGCGGCCTCCCGCAGCGCCGGGTCGCGCCGCGCCTTCGGCAGCCGGAGGGCCTCGTCGATGCGGGGGCGCAGGGCCGCCATCGCCTCCTGCGCCGTGGTCAGGCGGTCGAGCGTCGCGCTGACCGCCGGCTCGGCCAGATCGCTCAGGCTGCGCTGGGCCCGGCGGTAATTCTCGGTCAGCGCCTGCCGGCTGCCCGCGACGGTCGACAGGGTCTTCGCGTCCGCGGGCGCCTCACCCCCGAGGGCGAGGGACGATCCGCGCTCGAGCCGCAGCGGCAGGATCGCCCTGAGGAGGCCCTGACTCGCCTCCGTCAGGGTCACGGCGCGGGCCGCGCGCGCCGCCTGCGCCCGCGCGTCGACGAGCGACCTGACCGCGTTGCCCAGCGCCATGCAGGCCATGATGACGATCACCAGGCACAGCAAGGTCCGGATCGAGAAGCGTCCCAGCCAGCGACTCATGGGAGAAAATCTCAGGATCTGCGATGCTCGGTCCTATAACGTCAGGTTTCGTCGGGCAATCGAGCGATCGCGCTATCCGTAATAAAGATTAGGATATTTTATGATCCGCCGTTTATATGGATAAACACAGAGATTGTCCGCGCGAAGACTTGTCTGACGAAATCGCGCCGAATTTCGACGGGCCGAAATCGGCCCGCTCTTCGGCGGCGCGGCGGTGCGGCTCCCGCCCCGGGAGCGGCGGGGAGCGGATCTGGCGCCCCGCGCCGCATCCGCGAGGAGCCCCGGGCCGGGCCCGGGGCCGCGCGGGGCCGGCCTGCCGGCGTCCTGCCGGCAACCTGCCGGCGTCCTGCCCGTCCGGCCGTCGCGCGCCCTCGTCATGGCGGATCGGGTCGCGAGAACGGACCGTTCGATCGGGGCCGGATATCGGCGGGGGCCTGCCGGCCCGCGGGCCGCCCGCGGACCGGCGGCACCCCGCGCGTCGCCTACAGCGCGCGCTCGTAGCGCCAGGCCTCCATCCCGTCCTCGTAATAGTCCGGCCGCACGGCGAAGCGGGTGTAGCCCCGGCGCTCGTAGAGCCGGATGCCGGCGCCGTTGTCCGCGCGCACCTCCAGCCGCAGCCGGTCGCAGCCCTGGGCGCGGGCGCGGGCCTCCGCGGCGTCGAGGAGCCGGCCGCCGAGGCCGAGGCCGCCGCGATTCGGTGCCACCGCGATCGAGGCCAGCCGGGCGATCCGGCTGCCGCGCCGCCGCTCCAGCACCGCGGCGCCCACGAGCACCGGAATCGGATCCCGGTCCGGCGGGTCGATCAGGGCCGCCAGCACGTCCATGGTGGGCGAGCGGATCGCGTGGCGGATCGCCCGGCGCTCGGCCCGGTCCGTGGCGAAGGCGGCGTGCTCCAGGGCGACCAGGGCGTCGAGATCGGCGAGGGTGGCGGTGCGGATCGTCGGCTCGGGGAGCCCGTCGCCGACCGGGCTGCGCAAGGGAGCGCTCACAGGGGGGCGCTCACGCCCGCGCCGTCGCGGTGGATCTGATCGGCCCGGCCATCGCTCGCTCGCCTGAGTCCTCTGCCCCCTCCGGTCAGATGCCCGCTTCCGCCGCGCTTGGGAAGCCCGCGCGGCCCGCCGCGCGCCGGCGGGATGCGTCGTTTTTGCAACGGAGCGCGCGGGGTGTGGATTGCGGGCGGAAAAGCGGGCGTTTCGGGGCGGTTTCCCCTTGTCGCGCGGGACCCGTCTCCGTATATGCGCCGTGCCCAATTTCGCACGTGCCTGTGGCCGCGTGTCGGTTGGTGGGCATCCGGTCAACTGCCGGACAGCCGCCAGGGGTCTTAAAGGATCGATGGTCGCAAGGGTGGATCCCTACGGCCGGCATCCAGGTGGCAACACCGGACCCCGACAACAACCGGCAGCCGGAGGCGAAACCGGCGAACCCCGCTCTCCACGGGGGACGCAGCTTAAAGCAACGACGAACGGGCTTTTTTGGTCTCGTCGGCCCTCCAAAGGCCGGCACCGAAGAGGCTTGTTTCTCTTTGCCCGGCGTGCGGTGGGGGTCCTCCCTTCCAATCCACGGCAGCTTCCGGGTGCTCTGCGCCCGCACTGACGCACGCGTCTCCAAAGCGCGTGGGTCCGCGCGACGCATCGCCCCCTGACGCCGGCGGCCTGTCAGGCCGTCATCTTCGACAGCGCGCCCCGCGTAGGGCGCCCGCGAACCCGTGCCGGGAGACGACCATGACCGACCGCATCCGTGACTACCTGCGCGTGCGCCGCGACCTCGGTCAGGACGAGGGCCCCGTGATGGTCCTCGACCTCGACGTCGTGCGCGACAACTACACCGCCTTCGCGCGCTCCCTGCCGGACACCCGGGTGTTCTACGCCGTGAAGGCGAACCCGGCTCCCGAGGTGCTGCGCCTTCTGGCCGAGATGGGCTCGTGCTTCGACACGGCCTCCGTCGCCGAGATGGAGATGGTGCTGGCCGCCGGCGCCACCGCCGACCGGATCTCCTTCGGCAACACCATCAAGAAGGAGCGCTGCATCGGCCGCGCCCTGAAGCTCGGCATCCGCCTGTTCGCGGTCGACTGCCAGGCCGAGGTCGAGAAGATCGCCCGGGCCGCCGAGGCCGTGGACGTGCCGGCCGGCGAGATCCGGGTGTTCTGCCGCATCCTCTGCGACGGCGCGGGCGCCGACTGGCCCCTGTCCCGCAAGTTCGGCTGCGTGCCCGAGATGGCCGCGGACGTGCTGGAGCACGCCCACCGCCAGGGGCTGGAGGCCTACGGGATCTCGTTCCATGTCGGCTCGCAGCAGGGCAACACCGAGGCCTGGGACGGGGCCCTCGGCTCCGCGGCGGCGGTCTTCCGCGAGTGCGCGGAGCGCGGCATCGGCCTGTCGATGGTCAATCTCGGCGGCGGCTTCCCGACCAAGTACCTCAAGGCGGTGCCGGGCGTGGAGAGCTACGGCGAGGCGATCTTCCGGGGCCTGACCAAGCATTTCGGCAACCAGATCCCCGAGACGATCATCGAGCCGGGCCGCGGCATGGTCGGCAATGCCGGCCTGATCGAGGCGGAAGTTGTTCTCGTGTCGCGCAAGTCCGCGGATGCCGACGAGGTCCGATGGGTCTACCTCGACATCGGCAAGTTCGGCGGGCTGGCCGAGACCATGGACGAGGCGATCCGCTACCCGATCCGCACCGCGCGGGACGGGGACGCGACCGAGCCCTGCGTCATCGCCGGCCCGACCTGCGACTCGGTGGACGTGCTCTACGAGCGGCAGCTCTACCCGCTGCCGGTCTCGCTCTCGATCGGCGACAAGGTGCTGATCGAGGGCGCGGGCGCCTACACCACGACCTACGCGGCGGTGGCCTTCAACGGCTTCCCGCCCCTTCAGCAGATCGTGATCTGATCGCGCGCGCCGCCCGGGACACTCCGGGCGGCATCCTTCCGAGACTGCTCCCGGCGGGTGACAGGCGGCAGGAGGCGGACGCACGGATCCCGTGCGTCTGGAACCACCCTGCGGTCACGCTGCGTTAAGGGCCGCTGCCGTTTCTCCGGAAGCGGCGGCCAGCCCTGATCGCTCGTCGAGACGATCCATCGCTTCTCCCGCTTGCCGGCCCGGGGAGGGCACAGCCATGATCGAGATCCGCGCGGAGCACCTTCACGACGTCCCGGCGCGCGAGCGCCTGCTCGACGCGTGCTTTCCCGGCAATCGACGCGCCAAGACCTCGGAGCGCCTGCGCGAGGGCCGGCTGCCGGCCCGCGGCCTCGCCTTCGCGGCGACCCGGGCGGGGCGCCTCGTCGGCACCCTGCGGCTGTGGCACGTCGAGGCCGGGCTCGCCCGCCCGGCGCTGCTGCTCGGCCCGCTCGCCGTCGATCCGGCGATCCAGGGGCAGGGGCTCGGCTCGGTGATGATGCAGGCGGCGCTCGGCCGTGCCGAATCCCTCGGCCACGGCGCCGTGCTGCTGGTCGGCGACGCGCCCTACTACGCCCGCTTCGGCTTCGACCGGGCGCTCGCGGACGGCCTGACCCTGCCGGGACCGTTCGAGCGCGCGCGCTTCCTCGGTCTGGAGCTGCGCGCGGGGGCGCTGGCGGGCGCCGCGGGGATGGTCCGGGCGACCGGCGTGCTGTCGCCGGCGGGCGCGGTGGCCAACGAGGCGGGGGTGGCGCGACGACGCGCCGCCTGAGCGGGATCGACAGGCGCCGAAAGCCTGAGGCGACGACCGCGCCGTCCCTGCGAGCGCCGCGAAGCTATCCGGGGCAGCGCGGTCCCCGAGCGCCGCGAATGCCCGGGTCACCTCGCTGCGCCCGCGACGACGGTGTGCAGGCCAGGCATGTTGGGGATGCGGCCGCATCTGCGCGCCTGGCCGGCCTCGTGCATTGCGCCGGGCGCCCGCGATCCCGCATAGACGGTCCGCCGGCCTCCCGGAGAAGGTTGCTCGACCGATGCAGATCGCCACGCCCTACCTGATGTTCCTGGGCGACGTGCCCGACACGCTGGCGGCGAAGACCGCCTACGGGATCAAGGACTGGCGCCCCGAGTGGTGCGTCGGCCAGATGCGCCTGCCCGGCTGCGCCGCCGATCTCGGCATCCCCGACATGACCCTGGCCGAGGCCCTGGCGAAGGGCTGCCGGACCCTGGTGATCGGCGTCGTCAACGCCGGCGGCGTGCTGCCGGACCACTGGGTGAAGGAGATCGTCGCGGCGATCGAGGCCGGGCTCGACGTGGCGAGCGGCCTGCACGTCAAGCTCGGCACGGTCCCGGCCATCGCCGAGGCCGCGGCACGGCGCGGCCGCCAGCTCCACGACGTCCGCCACACCGACGAGCGCTTCCCCACCGGCAAGGGCACCAAGCGGGCCGGGCGGCGCCTGCTCACCGTCGGCACCGACTGCTCCGTCGGCAAGAAGTACACCGTGCTGGCCCTGGAGCGCGGCATGCGCGCGCGCGGCCTGGACGCCGATTTCCGCGCCACCGGCCAGACCGGCGTGTTCATCTCCGGCCGGGGCGTCGCCATCGACGCCGTCGTGGCCGACTTCATCTCCGGCGCCGTCGAGACGATCGCGCCCGAAGCCGCCCCGAACCACTGGGACCTGATCGAGGGCCAGGGCTCGCTCTACCACCCGTCCTTCGCGGGCGTGAGCCTCGGCCTGCTCCACGGCGCGCAGGCCGACGCCTTCGTGGTCTGCCACGAGCCGACCCGCACCAACATGCGCGGCGTGAAGCACCCGCTGCCGACCATCCGGCAGGTGATCGACCTCACCGTGCAGCTCGGCAGCCTGACCAACCCGGCGATCCGGCCGGTCGGCATCGCGGTGAACACACAGGCGCTCGCCGAGGGCGAGGCGCGGGCCCTCCTCGACAAGCTCGCGTCCGAGCACGGCCTGCCCGCCACCGACCCGGTGCGCTTCGGCGTCGACGGGCTGGTCGACCGGATCGTCGCCGACTTCCCGGAGGCCTGACATGGCGCGCCGCCTGACCCTCGCCGTCGAGCGCTTTCCCATCGCCGGCGCCTTCACGATCTCGCGCGGCAGCCGCACCGAGATCGCCGTCGTGGTGGCGACGATCGCGGACGGCGACGCGGTCGGGCGCGGCGAGTGCGTGCCCTATCCGCGCTACGGCGAGAGCGTCGAGAGCGTCAGCGCCCTGATCGAGGGCCAGGCAGAGGCGATCGCCGCCGGGATCGAGCGGGACGCGCTCATGGCCCGCATGAAGGCGGGCGCCGCGCGCAACGCCCTCGACTGCGCGCTGTTCGACCTCGAGGCGAAGCGCCAGGGCCGCCCCGCCTGGGAGATCGCGGGTCTCGCCGAGCCCCGGCCGGCGATCACCGCCTACACGCTGAGCCTCGGCACGCCGGAGAGCATGGCGGAGGCCGCCCGCAAGGCCGCCCACCGGCCGCTGCTCAAGGTCAAGCTCGGCGGGGACGGCGATCCGGAGCGCATCGCCGCGGTGCGGGCCGGCGCGCCGGAATCCCGGCTGATCGTCGACGCCAACGAGGCGTGGCGGCCCGAGAACGTCGAGGCCAACCTCGCGGCCTGCCTGAAGGCGGGCGTCGCGCTGATCGAGCAGCCGCTGCCGGCCGACGCCGATGCCCTGCTGGCCGAGATCCCCCACCCGGTGCCGGTCTGCGCCGACGAGAGCCTGCACGACCGTGCCGGACTCGACGCGCTGGCCGGGCGCTACGACGCGATCAACATCAAGCTCGACAAGACCGGCGGCCTGACCGAGGCGGTGCTCCTCGCCCGCGAGGCGCGGGCCCGGGGGCTCTCGATCATGGTCGGCTGCATGCTCGGCACCTCGCTGGGCATGGCGCCGGCGGCACTGCTCGCCAACGCCGCGGAGTTCGTCGACCTCGACGGACCGCTGCTGCTGGCCCGCGACCGTGACCCGCCGCTGCGCTACGAGGGCAGCCTGATGCACCCGCCGACGCCGGAGCTCTGGGGCTAGGGCACGCGGGCGGAGCGGTCGCCGTCCGCGGTCCGAGACCGCCCAGCGCGAGATCTCGGAGGCTCGGCCCTGTGGAGATCCCAGGTGCGGACGATAGGGATCGCCCCGCCTGTCACCGGCGGGGCCTCACAAAGGGTTTGGGATTAGGTATACCAGAAGGCTTGCCTTCCTCTCGCCCGGCTGCCATCCATCGCGTGTGCGCTCGGGGCGTGGCGTGGACGCGCTGTTCCCAGCAGCCAGACAACACACAGCAAGTCTTCAATGCTGGGGAGGAAAGACGTGGCCAGAAACATCCTGATCCTGGGGGCCTCCTACGGCTCGCTCCTGGGGACCAAGCTCCTGATGGCCGGTCACAACGTGACCCTGGTGTGCCGGCGGAAGACCGCGGACCTGATCAACCGCGAGGGGACCGAGGTCCGCATCAAGCTGCGCGACGAGAAGGAGCACCGGGCGATCCACTCGCGCGATCTGCCCGGCAAGGTCGACGCGATGCCGCCGGAAGAGGTCGACGTGTCGCGCTACGACCTCGTCGGCCTCGCCATGCAGGAGCCGCAGTACAACAACCACACGATCCGCGTCCTGATGATCAAGATCGCGGCGGCGAGGCTGCCGTGCCTGTCGATCATGAACATGCCGCCGCTGCCCTACCTCAAGCGGATCCCGGCGCTCGCCGCCATGGACCTCGAGGATGCCTACACCAATGCCGGCGTGTGGGACCGGTTCGAGCCGGGGCTGGTGTCGCTCTGCTCCCCCGATCCGCAGGCCTTCCGGCCGCCGGAGGAGGAGGCGAACGTCCTCCACGTCGGCCTGCCGACGAATTTCAAGGCCGCGACCTTCGCGGACGAGGCCCACAACCGGCTGCTCCGGGAGCTGGAGGCCGACATCGACGCCGTGCGCCTCGACGGGCACGACGTGCCGGTGAAGCTCAAGGTGTTCGACTCGCTGTTCGTGCCGCTCGCCAAGTGGTCGATGCTGCTCACCGGCAATTACCGCTGCATCACCCCGGGCGAGCCGCAATCGATCCACGACGCCGTCCACGGCGACCTGGCGCGCTCGCGGGCGATCTACGACCACGTCGACGGCATCGCCCGGAAGCTCGGCGCCGACCCGGCCGACCAAGTGCCGTTCGAGAAGTACGCTAAGGCCGCCGAGAGCCTGCTGAAGCCGTCCTCGGCGGCGCGGGCGGTGGCGAACGGCGCGCCCTACATCGAGCGGGTCGACCTGCTGGTGAAGCTGATCTCGCACCAGCTCGGCGAGCCGAACGCCGAGATCGACCGCACCGTCGAGACCGTCGATCGCAAGCTCGACGAGCGCATCATCGAGGGCTGATCGGCCCCGTCACTGTCACGCGGTGCGGAGCGCCGCGCGGCGTTTGCTGTGCTCTCGTCTTCACGAGCGGGGCGAAGTGATCCCAGGGCGGCGCGCCGTCGGTCGGCGTGGCGCCTCCGGGTCGCTTCGCTCTCGCTCGCAGAGACGGTCGGCGCGCCTTCACCTTACTCCGCCAGATCCAGGAAATGCCGCCCCTGGCGGTCGTCGATCTCGATGATCCAGAGATCGGAATCGAACCGGATCTCCTTGGTCAGGCGCTCCTCCACGTCGAGCGGGCTGCCGCCGGTGACGATCGCGGTGAAACGGCGGTCGCCGCTCTCCTCGGCCTCGAACAGGGCCTGCGGCGCCGGTCCGTAGAGATCGGCGCTGCCGTCGAGGCGGTCGACCTTCACGAAGATCGCGCCCGCCTCCGCGGACCCGCGCCGGCGCAGCACGGCCGGGATGCCCGCGACGTCCAGGCGCCGCAGATGGGCCGAGACCCAGAAATCGGAGCGCAGGCGCATGCGTCTGTAGCCCTGTGAACCTCGGCTCGCCGCGGGAGGCGGTCCGACGCGGCGGTCGTCCCTCGAACCCCGCGGGCTCGGAGCGGTGCGGCCTCCGCCATGCGCGAAAGCGCCGGCGCGGGCAAGCGCGGGCCAGCGCGGACGCGCCGCGTCGGCCATCTGGCATGAACGCTTCAGCGCGCAAAATATTCCGTCAGAAAAACCAGTATTCTTCGGGATTAAAAAAGGATTGATCCGTGTGCGTCAGCGCACATCTACAGTATTTTTTGCTGATTAACTGAGCAAAGGGCGCCCGAATTCGCAGTTCACGATGATTCAAGGAGCACTCCGATGCGGAGAATGACCTCGCGCGCGACGCTGATCGTCGCCTGCCTGTGCGGTGTTGTGCCGTCGGCCCACGCCCGTCCGGAGACGCTCATGGATTTACTGGGCAACCGCGACTCCACGTCCTGCCCGCGCTACCAGCGGACCCCGAGCGATGCCTGCAACATCGTCGTGCATCGGCCCGGCGGTAATCCCACGCAGGACATGACCGGATCGATCGGCCACGCGAAGTCCTGGCAGGCCAATGGCGGCCCGCGCTGCAAGACGATCTGCCGGTTCACCGGCACGCAGTACTGAGGGGCGGCGCACCGACTTGTCGCGACGATCGGCACCCGCGCCGCCCCTCCGGCGCGGGTTGCCGCCGGGTCTCGCTAGCCGTGGCCCGCCCGCGCCACCAGTTCGCGCAGGGTCCGGCCGGTCGCCTCTCCGGTCACCGGCAGCTTGGCGCCGCGCTCGAACTTCTCGATCGCCGCGCGGGTGCCGGGGCCCATCGCGCCGTCGGGCTTCACCGCGTAGCCGAGCTTCGACAGCGCCTTCTGGGCGCGCAGCACCGGATCGCCGTCCTTCTCGGGCTTGGCCGCCTTCGCGTCCTTCGTGTCCTTCGTGTCCTTCGTGTCCTTCGTGTCCTTCGTGTCCTTCGGGGTCGGCTTGGCGGCCGGCCGGACCGGCGACGCCTTCGGGGTGACCGAGGCGGTGGTCTCCTCGGACCGGATCAGCTCGCCGATCGCGTCCCGGGCCGCCGGCTTGGCTTGGAGCGGTGCGGCGGCACGGTCGGCCTCGACGACGCGCACCGGCTCCCGGGCCGGTTCCCGGGCGGGTTCCCGGGTGGCCTCCTTGGCGGCCGGCGCCGCCTCGCGGGGGGCGGGCGCTTTCTGGGCGAGCTTCGGCAGGATCGGCGCCGGGTGGCGCCCGGTCTGGTAGCCGAGGGCGTTGACGCAGACGAAGCCCGCCGCGCCGAGGGCGACGAGGCTGCCGAGAACGGTGCCCGGACTGGTGCGGCAGGTGGCGCCCGTCGCCTTCAGCGCGCCGACGAGCACGGCGCGCCAGTCGCCCTGGACCGCGGGGCGGCGCGGCGCGGACCGGCGGGCGCGGCCGGGTTCGCCCGGTACGGTGATCTCGCGGTAGCCTGACATCATGTCTCCTTCCGGGGATCTTCGGGTCAGCCGGTGCGGCGCAGGACCGGCTCGGCCGGGGCCGCGGCGAGGCCCGGCTCCGCGTCGAACAGGCCGAGCGGCAGGCGCACCACGCGGCGCGGCGCCGGGGCGCCCCGCACGGCCGTGCGGATCGGGGCCGGGCCGTGCGCGGTCGCGGGGGCCTGGCAGACGAGGGGCAGGGTGACGGTCACCACGGTCCCGGCCTGCGGGGCGCTCTCGATCAGCAGGGAGCCGCCGTGGAGGCCGACGAGGCCCTGGACCACCGACAGGCCGAGGCCGGTGCCCTCGTGCTGCCGCTTGTAGCCGCCGCTCCCGGCCTGGAAGAACGGGGTGCCGAGCTTGGGCAGGTCGTCCGCGCCGATGCCGACGCCGGTATCGGCCACGACGATGTCCAGGCTGCCCGCGCCGCGCCGCAGGGAGAGGTCGATGCGGCCGCCCGACGGGGTGAACTTCACGGCGTTCGAGATGAGGTTGATCAGGACCTGCCGGCAGGCGGCGGGATCGGCCGTGATCTCCACCGGTCCCGACGGGGCGGCGGTGAGGGCGACGCCGGCGGCGTCGGCCTTCAGCCGCATCAGGTCGCAGCAGCCCCGGAGCAGGTCCGCGACGTCGAAGGTCTCGGGCGCGCAGTCGAAGTTGCCGCTCTGGATCCGGCTCATGTCGAGCAGCGTGTTGACGACGCCGAGCAGGTGGTGGCCGGAGGCGCCGATGATGCCGGCATATTCCCGCGCCTGGACCGGCCCGAGGCTGACGGCGCCTTCGCCCGCCAGGACCTCGGAGAAGCCGATGATCGCGTTGAGCGGCGTGCGCAGCTCGTGGGTGACGTTGGCCAGGAACCGGCCCTTGATCGCGTCGGCCCGCTCGGCCTCGGCGCGGGCGCGCTCCAGTTCCGCGGCGTGCCGGTGATGCTCGGTCATGTCGCGGGTGACCGCCACGACCGCCATGGCGGCGTCGTGCGGGCCGTGCTCGATCCGGTGGGCGCGCATCTCGGCGTAGATCAGGCTCGCGCCGTCGGCGCGGCCGGTCTCGGGCTCGACGTGCAGGCGCAGGGGCAGCGTCGCGGGGCGCCCGGTCGCGGCGACGTCGCTCACCGCCTTGAGGAAGGCCGGACGGTCGGCGACGTGGACGCGCTCCAGCAGGCCGTGGCCGCGCAGCCGGGCCGGGTCGCTGCCGAGGAGCCGCACGGCCGAGACCGAGGCCTCCAGGACGCGGCCGTTGCGGTCGTGCCAGGTCACGAGGTCGTCGATCGCCGAGAGCAGCAGCCGGTCGCGGGCCTCGTTGTCGCGCAGCCGCTCGCGCCAGACGCCCTCGTTGCGCATGTGCTCCAGGGCCTGGGCGGCGACGTGGCCGATCGCCGTGATCGCGAAGGCCGGCAGGGCGATCGCGGCCGAGATGTCCATGACCGGCAGGGAGCCGGCCCAGGCCCCGAGGGCCACCACGGCCAGCACGCCGAGGACCGCCATCGCGGCGGCCGCGATCGTCGCGCGGAGCGAGCCGGAGACCAGCGCCTCCAGGGGGATCGCCACGAGCCAGACCGCGGCGGGCGAGGTGACGCCGCCGGTGACGCCCGCCAGGGCGACGACGAGGCCGGTCAGGCCCGCCGACGAGACCGCGTGGGCGACCCAGAGGGAGCCGGTGCGGGTGAGGAGGACGGCGGCGAGGACCGGCAGCAGCAGGCTCGCGATCGCCAGGACCTCGAAGCCCGATGGCACCCCCCGCCAGAGCAGGTAGGGCGGCAGCCCGGCCATCATCACGGCGCCGGTCGCCAGCCGCGACACCAGGAAGCGCTGGTGTCGCGCACGGGCGGCCGGATTGTCGGCCACGGATTCGTGGACGAGACCCGCGAGCCGGTCGTCGATCAGAGACGTCAGGACAGTCTTGATGGTCAAGGTTGGCACGCGTCGCGCTGGCTGCGTTCCCGCATCCGTCGCGCCTCCGGTTCGACTTCGAACGACTACCGGACGGTCGCAGAGCCGGCTTAAACGAGTGTTGCGGGACTTGTCCGAATGGTCGGGATGCTTTCCGCGAGGTAACCAGCCGATCGCGAACAAGCTTCGTTCACCATCGTGCGGGAAAGCTCGGGTTGGTAGAGGCCCGGTTCACGAAATCCGTCGAATGCTTCGCGCGATCTCGAGCGGAGGAACCGTCTCATGACCGTCCTGCTGCGCGCCGCGCTGGTGATCGGCGTGCTCTCCTACTTCGCCATGCTTCGCACCGGCGCGGATCCGGCCGCGGAGGCCCGTAAGCTCGCCGGGGCGGTCCCGAGCGCCCAGGCGGTCGTGCCGGCCGCCCTGGAGGCGGTCCCGCCCGAGACCCGGGACCGGGCGGTGCGCGCCGTGCTGGCCCGCGGCCTGATGGCGGAGCTGAGCCGCCGCGCCGCGGAGGCGCCGCCCTCGAACGACACCCTGCAGGAGACCGACCGGCAGCCCGCTTGGCGGGGCGCCGAGCCGCAGAGCGATCCGAAGAGTGGTCCGAAGGGCGATCTCCGGACCGAGCCGCGCTGACGGCCGGCCGGTCAGGCCGGCTCCCCGCCGCTCGCCGTCCGGGCCCGCGCCGGCACGGGCGGCCGCTGCGCGGCGACGCGCTCGGCGCCCTGGCGCAGCTTGGCCTCCGGGCCGTGCGCCGGCTGGTGGGCCTCGCTCCGCCCGCGCTCGGCCAGCGGCCGGTCGAGGATCGCGGCGATCAGGTCCCGGGAGGCGGGGCGGCTCACGGTGCGGAACAGCCGGACGAGGTCGGCCACGCGCTCGGCCGAGCGAGCCACCCCCTGGTTGAGGGTCAGGAAGATGTAGACCGCTTCCTCCTCGTGCAGGCCGGCGGCCCGCAGGCCGAGGGTCAGCAGATCGTAGCGGGCGCTCGCGTCGGCGACCACCGTCAGGAAATCGCGGGGCAGGCCGAGTCCGTCGGCCAGCGCCGCCATGAAGGCCGGCACGTCGCGGGCCGCGGACAGGCCGGTCAGGGTCTCGCCGAGGCCGCGGGGCGGCGGCGGGCAGGGGCGCAGGGCGGCGGTCGCCTCCACGGCCCGGCCGATCACCGTGCGGCGCATCGGGTCGGCGTGCAGGTACAGGGGCACGAGGTCGGCGGCCGACACGTCGGGCCGGACCAGCAGCAGCCGGGCGAGGTCGGGGGCGCCGCGGCCGCGATCCACGAGCCGCGACAGGGCCGCGCCCCGCAGGGTGTGGCCGAGATTGGCCGCCAGCGCGCGGTCGATCTCGGGGCGGCCCTCGCGGGACAGCTCGTCCACCGCCTCCCGGCTCAGCCCGGCCCGGGCGGCGATGCGGGCGGCGATGTCCGACCCCTCGGCCAGGGCCGCCTCGATCAGGCGGTGGCTCAGGGTCGGGGCCAGCTCCACCACCGCGTCGCGGGCGCCGCCGCCGCGCAGGGCGAGCGCCTCCAGCACCGCGGGTGGCGTCTCGGGGCAGGGGGCCAGCTTGCGGGCCACGACCCGGGCGGTCTCCTCGTCCACCGTCGGGATCAGGCCGCAGGCCAGGGACTCGAAGATCTCGATCTCGGTCCGGTCCCGGGCCGCGGCCCGGACGAACAGGTCCGTCTGAACCCGGAGGATCACCGGCTTGAGATCGAGATTCTCGATGCGCGACAGTTCGAGGAGCCCGGACAGGTCCGGCGGAGCATCGACGGATGGGGGCATGGAGGATCGGTTACGCAAGACTGCAGTAAGGTCACGCTAACCGCATCGACGTGAATCGACCTTTAAGCCGCCTCCGCCGCGACCGTGCCGTCCTGCGCCAGGATGGCACCGGCCCGGTTCCGCCCCGGCCCCGCCGTCAGCGCGTCAGCCAGAGCACGAGGCCGAGCCCCACGGCGGCCGCGACGATGAGGCCGGCGTAGAGCGGCAGGACCCAGGGCTGCCGCTGGTGCGGGTAGCCCTGGGCCACCCGCTCCGAGGGCGCCCGCTCGTTCTGCCGGGCGATCCGGACCTCCCGGGGCGTCGGCGGCGTCCCGCCGGCCTCCTCGCAGGTCCCGAGCGGGGCCGCGCCGATATCCATGTGCGGGGTCTTGTCGGCGGTGCGGCCGCTGTCGATGTCGCCCTTGAGCTGCGCGGCGGTCGGCGCCTCGGAATCCGGCGGCGGATCGACGGGCAGGTTCGCGGGGGGCGGCGGGGTCTCGGATCGCAGCGTCATCGGGGGGCTCCACTCTCCGAGATCAACGCCCAGTGAGCCGTGTCGGCTTCGGCCAGGATGTCGCGGATCTCACCCGTCCCCGGCGCCCCGCTTCAGCAGCGGCCGCGCGAGCATCGTCCCTTCTGCGGCGAAGCCGGCGGCGGCGCAGAAGGCGCGCAGGGCCTCCTGGTCCGGCCCCGCGGCCAGGAGCAGCCGGTCGCAGCCCGCCTGCCGCGCCGCCCGGCCGGCCGCCTTCAGCAGGACCCGTCCGATGCCGCGGCGGCGGGACTCGGCGGCGACCGCGAGGCCGGTGATCAGGCCGAAGGGCCGCGGCGCGTCGAGGGTCCGCACGGGGGCGACGGCGATGACGCCGCTCGGCGGTCCCCATTCCACGGCGACGAGGGCGCTGCCGCCGCCCCGCTGCAGGGCTTCGAGCCGGGCCGCGAGGTCGGCGGCACCGACCGAGACCCCCGCCTCGCCCAGCAGGGCCGCGAGGCCCGCGGCATCGGCCCCCGCGGCGGCGCGGATCTCCAGCCCGTAGCGATTGCCCAAATCCCGCTCCCGATCGGCCTGTCCGGCCGTTCAACGCATCGCGACGCCTCTCTGCGCCTCGCGGTGCCTCTCAGCATGGCGCGGCGTGTCTCCGCCCGGGTGTGTCGATCATCGGGCATTCCGTCGCCGATGCCGGAGGCCCGTCGGGCGCGTCCGCTCCGACAGCGCCGACCTCCCGGATCTCCCCTCCGGCCAGCCCGATCAAGCCGGCGCGATCGCCCTGGGCGGAACGCGGAGGGCCGTCCGCGCTTTGCCCTCCGGTCGTCGGGTCGGGGAGCGCGCAGCATGGCGGGGCGGGTGACGGATCGATTCCCCGAGGCGGAGGCCGATCAGGCGCGGCCGGAGCCCGCGCCGGTGCCCGAGCGGCCGGTGCCGCGGCCCGGGAGGACCGAGGCGGAGGCCGAGCCGGACGAGCGGCACAGGGCCGAGACGGAGATCGCCGCGGGCGACGTGGCCGACGACCTCGCCGACTTCGCGTAACGGACCGACGCGCGGGGCGCGCGCCGGCCGGTATCCACGAGCCCCGGGCGGGTGCCGGGCTCGGGCCTGCGTCGGGCGGTCTCAGGCCGTCTCTTTGGCCTTGCGGGAGCGGCTGGCGCGCTTCGGCTTCTCGGTCGCCTCCGCGACGGGCTCGGGAGCCGGCGCCGGAGCGGCGGACTTGCGGCGCTGCTGGCCGAGGCCGAGGCTGCGGGCGAGTTCCGAGCGCTGGGCCGAGTAGCTCGCGGCCGTCGACGGATAGTCGCGCGGCAGCCCGAAGCGCTCGCGATACTGCTCGATCGTCAGGCCGTTGCGCGACAGGTGCCGCTTCAGTGTCTTGTACGGCTTGCCGTCGATGAACGAGATCAGGGCGTCCGGTGTCACAGACTTGCGGATCTGGGCCGGCGTCGGCTTGTCGGCCGTCTCGGTGACGGCCGCCGCGGGGGCGGACAGCTTCGTCAGCGCGGCGTGAACGCCGGCGAGCAGACCGGGCAATTCGCTGATCGGCACGGAGTTGTTCGAGACGTACGCCGAGACGATGTCGGACGCCTGCTCGATAAAGGTCTGCTGCTGCTCAGTGGCGTTGTCGTCCATCGATGATTCCCTCTATCCGACCGTGGTGAGACGGTTCTAACGTCTGTGCAGCAAAATCAAGTCGTCGTCGAGCATTTCCCTACACAATGCCCCCGCCATGAACACGCATATTATTCAAACCGAGGGTCGAGCTGAAATCGACGGTGGAGCAAACCGACACCCCGGAGCCGAGGTTGGATGAGACCGGGCTACGCGGACGGGCATCGATTATGCCTTCTGCCGCGATCTCGCCGCCGGCTTCCTCTGCGAAGATCCGTCTCCGGTCAGATGAGAGGCGCAGAACTTCACGCGGGGGCCCGCCGGGACGGCCCGTGAGCCGGTCGGGGCGGGACGAACGTTTCGGCCCGACTGTCACGTGATCTGCGGCGGTCCGGTCATGGCCTCGGGGGCGGCACGGCGGTAAGGAGCCGGGCGGGGCAGGAGCCGGGGCGATCGACGTGGACCAGCAATCGGAACCGGGCACCGTCTTCGGCGCCACCATCCCGTTCGTGGATTACTGCGGGATCGAGGCGCTCGACGTCCGCGCGGGCCGGACGCGGCTGCGCCTCCCCCTGCGACCGGAGCACGCCAACAACCTCGGCATCGCCCATGGCGGCGCGCTCTGCACCCTGCTCGACGTCGCCCTCGGGACGGCGGCGCGGCTGCGGGCGGGGCGCCCCGTGGTGACCCTCGACATGCAGACCCGCTTCCTCGCGCCCGGCCGCGGCGTCCTGACGGCCGAGGGACGGGTCACCCGGGCCGGGCGGTCGGTGATCTTCTGCGAGGCCGAGATCCGCGACGAGGCCGGGGAACTGGTGGCGACCGCCACGGGGCTGCTCAAGCCCGTCGGCGAGCGGTCGGCGCCCGCGTAGGGCGGCGGTCCGCGGCCGGGAGGCCGGCGCGGGAGGCCGGCGCGGTCACGCGGGGTCGCGACCGCATTGACGTGCGCCCGGCAGGGTGGAAAAGCCTGTGCCATGACGATGCCGGACGACGCGCGCGCAGCCCTGGCTGCGCCTCCCTCCGAGGCCGACGTGACGGCCATGAAGTCCGAGGCCGCGGCGTGGTTCGAGACGCTGCGCGACCGGATCGTCGCCGCCTTGGAGACCCTCGAGGCGGAGGCGGCGGGTCCGTTCCACCCCGACGCGCCCGAGGCCCCGGGGACGTTCGAGAAGACGCCGTGGAACCGGACCGACCATACCGGGCGGCCGGGCGGCGGCGGCGTCATGGCGATGCTGCGGGGCCGCGTCTTCGAGAAGGCCGGCGTGCACATCTCGACGGTGCACGGCGAGTTCGCGCCGGAATTCCGCGCCCAGATGCCCGGCGCCGCCGAGGATCCGCGCTTCTTCGCCACCGGCATCTCGCTGATCGCCCATCCGTGGAACCCGCACGTGCCGACGGTGCACATGAACACCCGGTTCGTCGCCACGACGCGGGCGTGGTTCGGGGGCGGGGCCGATCTGACGCCGGTGCTCGACCGGCGCCGCACGCAGGACGATCCCGACAGCCGCCACTTCCACGCCTGCCTGGAGCGGGCCTGCGCGGCGCACGGCATCGATCACGCCCGCTACAAGGCGTGGTGCGACGAGTACTTTCACCTCAAGCACCGGAACGAGCCGCGCGGCATCGGCGGGATCTTCTACGATTACCTCTGGAGCGGGACGCCGCAGGCCGACCTCGCGTACACCCGCGACGTGGGCCAGGCCTTCCTGGAGGCCTACCCGAAAATCGTGCGCGACAATCTCGGCACGCCCTGGACCGAGGCGGACCGCCACGAGCAGCAGGTGCGGCGGGGCCGCTACGTGGAGTTCAACCTGCTCTACGACCGGGGCACGATCTTCGGCCTGAAGACGGGCGGCAACGTCGCCTCCATCCTCTCCTCGATGCCGCCGACTGTGCGCTGGCCGTGAGTGCGGGTCTGCCGGCCGCCTACGCGCCGCAGCAGGACGCGGCGCTGAAGGCGATCGCCGCGTGGCGGCGGGACGGGAGATCGCAGGTGTTCCGGCTGTTCGGCTATGCCGGCACCGGCAAGACGACGCTCGCCCGCCGCATCGCCGAGGACGTCGACGGCACGGTGGTCTACGGGGCCTTCACCGGCAAGGCGGCCTCGGTGATGCGCCAGAAGGGCTGCTACGACGCCGCCACGATCCACTCGCTGATCTACCGCACCAAGGAGGCGGAGGAGGGCGGGCCCACCTTCACGCTGAACCGGTCGGGCCCGGCCGCCAAGGCGGACCTGATCATCATCGACGAGTGCTCGATGGTCGATTCCGACCTCGGCAACGATCTCCTGTCCTTCGAGCGGCCGGTCCTCGTTCTGGGCGACCCGGCGCAGCTGCCGCCGGTGCGCGGCGGCGGCTTCTTCACCGAGGCGGAGCCCGACGTGATGCTCACCGAGGTCCACCGGCAGGCCAAGGACGACCCGATCGTCCGCATGGCGATGACGGTGCGCGAGGGCGGCCGGCTGGAGCTCGGCAGCTACGGGCAGAGCCGGATCGTGTCACGCCGCGCCCTGGATCCGGCCGAGGTGCTCGAGTGCGACCAGGTTCTGGTCGGTCTGAACAAGACCCGCCGCCTCTACAATGCCCGGCTCCGGGAACTCGCGGGCCACACGGACCCGATGCCGGCGATCGGCGAGAAGCTGGTCTGCCTGCGCAACGACCGGGTGAAGGGCTTGCTCAACGGCTCGACCTGGACCGTGCAGGCCCTGCGCGCGCCGCCGCGTCCGGACCTGATCCGCCTCGACGTGGTGCCGGAGGACGACCCGGCGCTCCGCCGGAAGCCCACCGACATCAAGGTGCTGCGCGCGATGATCTCCGGCACGGACGAGGAGATCCCGCTGTTCCTGCGACGCGAGACGGACGAGTTCACCTACGGCTACGCGCTGACGGTGCACAAGGCACAGGGGTCGCAGTGGGATCGGGTGACGCTGTTCGACGAATCCTACGCGTTCCGCGAGCACCGGGCGCGCTGGCTCTACACCGGCCTGACCCGCGCCGCGCAGGCGATCACCGTGGTGGTCTGAGCTGGCGCCGGCGCGCGACGTCTCGCTTGTGAAGCCGGACCGCGCGTGCTACGCACCGCCCGTCTCATCGAGGCACCTTGCGGAGAGGTGGCAGAGCGGTTGAATGCACCGCACTCGAAATGCGGCATGCCTGCAAGGGCATCGGGGGTTCGAATCCCCCCCTCTCCGCCAGTTCCTCGTGATTTATCATTTAAAGTCATAGACTTAGCTCCAAAGCTTAGTTCCTTACCCCCTGCCGTACCCACGCCATGAACGCGACTGTGAGCGGACAACGGCGAACTGGTAGGGACAAAATCGCCCACACCGGCTCCGCGCGCGGCGGTCATATTTTGGCAAGGCGTCCAGGGTAGCCCTCAATTTGCCGGCGAGTTCTCGACCGTCTCGTCGACCATCCACGTCCGTCCGCAGATATGCCCCTCAGCTGTCGCGGCGGGCGTGGGTGCTAGATTTGCTCGGCTTCCCCGGCATCGCCGGTGAGACCGAAAATTTGGCTGCAAGTGTTTGATCCCGAGAGGAAATCGGGTTCCCCGAGATCATTCGCATGGGGTGAGTCCTTCGAGGCTCCACTCAGGCCCTAAGTCATTGATTGAGTTGGATTTAGAGGTGAGTCCCTTCATGGCCGACTCACACCCCCTCAAGGTCGCGATCGCCGCCCCGCAGCCACACGACCTGAGAGGCATGCCCCTCGGGTGCGCCAAGGCTCGGCTCCGCGTCGCCTCCGTCTTCGACGTCCGGATCCCCGTCGAACTCGTCCAGGGCAGCCACGAGGTGGTCAACCGCGTCGAGGGCCAAGGCCAGGGCGCCCTCGATGCGGGCGCGGGTGTCGGGGATCGGCGGACGCGAGCGACGCCGAAAGGTGAGGATGTTGCCCATGGTCAGCGTCCTGCCTGTTCGACTGCGAAGGTGGCGAGTTCTGCGATGAAGGTCGCGGTTTCGGTCGTGTCGCCGTTCTCGATCACACCAGCGGCGATGGCCGCCAGTCGAATTCGGCGGTCCCAAGGACGATCGGGCCGACGGCGCTGCAGTTCGTCCGCGGCGCGCCTTTCTACGTCCGTCAGGGCCTCGCCGAGCCATTGCAGCAGGCGACCCGCCACGTTGTGCGATCCCTCGGTCGACCTGGCCGTGTCCAACTGGCAGCAGCCCTGCCAAGCCATGGCGTAGGTCACATCGGAGAGGTGGCGCATCTTCTCGTGGATGACCGCGAGTTCTTCCACCGAGGCATCGGCAAAATCCACGGCCGCCTTGAGCCCTCGGGCGAGCAGCCGCACTTCGGTCGCGCCCTGTTCACGCGGCGCCGGCGCGGCAGGTTCGGCGCCGGTCCGGAGTGCCTGAGCCGCCTCGAATGCCTGGTCATGCCGGAAGGTGAGGGCATGCACGGCATCGCTGCGCAGCTCGCGCCGGAGCCGAGCCTCCCACGCAGCGTGCTCTTCGGCCGTCAGGTCGCCCGCCTCGACTACGAGACGGCGACCCATCTCCTGCCGCACATGGGTGTGCATCTGCTGGGCGGTGAACGCGACCCAGTGCGCCATGGGCCGGCGCACGACCTTGCCGGTGGCATCGGCATAGGAGACCGTGCCGTCGCGGTGATCGATGCCGCAGGCGGCTAGCACGTCGCCGGTGAGGGCGGCATGCTGGACCTGCGCAGTGTGATCCGGCGAGGGCTCGACTGGCGAGCGTCGTCTGATGAACCGGCCGGCGGCGTCGCGGGCCTGGGCGGCGCGCTGGCGAAGGTCCTGCGCCTCCGGGGCGGCTTTGGCGGTGTTCGGCTTCCTCATGGCACCCTCCCTCAAGCGACAGGCATGAAGCCGTAGGCGAACACGCCCCCGGCAATGATGATGGCGGCCGTCAGCAGCTCGCCGGCGAGGTCGAGGAAGCGCGGCGCGCGGACGTGGGCGGTGTCGGGGCGGATGGGGGCAATAGCCTCCCATGCCTCGACGGTGCCGGGGGCGGCCTCATCGGCCTCAATGACGGGGCGGGGGCTGGCGTAGAGGGTAGCGGCGGGCCGGCGGCGGGCCGGCTTCAGGGCGAGCGGGGGCATTGCCATAACCGGTGTGCTCCGGGGCTGAAGGCTTCAGGGCATGTCTGGAGGGGCCGGCGCCAGGCGCCGAAACCATCTATTGTTCCGAAATCGGAACGAGGTTATGATTACGCCTGCCTCGGACAGCCGTCAACCGAAATCGTAACAGGGTTATGAAATGCAGGCTGTCCAGTGCAAGATGGCTCGAACCGCGCTCGGCTTGGGCGTTCGGGATCTTGCTGCGGCGGCGGGCGTCTCAGCCGACACCGTGGCCCGCTTCGAGCGAGGCGAAGCCCTCAAGGATCGAACCGTTGCCGCCCTCCAGGCCGCGCTCGAAGCGGCCGGCATCATCTTCATCGACGAGAACGGCGAGGGGCCGGGAGTGCGGCTGCGGAAACAGGCAGGCAGCCCTGAGGTTTCCAGCGGCCAATAGTCCCCGCTGTTTGTGACTACCTGCAGTTGATTGCGTGCTGCGTCCTGCCCTAAGGATGCCTGTCAGCTTCGCTGTTGGCCGCGCCCAGAACGACGCTCGCCGCTACCCTAAAGAGAACAAATCATGGCAGACGCCGCAAATATCGGCCTGGCCTTCTATGAATGGGCGAAGTCTAACGGGTTTTTGGTTAACGACGACTTCGACTCTCCGGGTAGTAGAAAGCCCCTGTCTGCCGTCTTTCCGCCCAAGCCTGAAACCGAAATCCCGGATGGTTCCGACCAGTTGCTTGGCCGGCTGATGGTGACCGCAGTCTTCCACGACGAGCCGTCGAAAACTGTGACTATTTGCACAAAAGGTGCAATCCCGGCGACACGAGCGCGCGGGCTGCCTCCTTTGATTGAGGGCGTTTCCGTGCACTGGATTGGGTCAGCTCAATTGCAGAGCAACCCGCCTCCAGCGCCCCCGCAGCCGCCGACAACCAAAAGGTCATATCGCCACAAAGACCGGATTGCTTGCGGCAGCTCAATCCACCCAGCATCCATTCATGGCGCGGGTAGTCTCGGCTGCTTGGTTCAGGACGGGGCAGGCACTCTGTTCGGCCTGTCCAACAACCACGTGACAGGTGGGTGCAATCACATGGAGGACGGGATGCCAATCCTGTCGCCGGCTCCGTTCGACGCGTCGCCGGACCGAAGCCACCCGGTGCCCGAGACGCTGGGGCGCCATACCCGGTCAATTCCGATCCTGAGTGGGGATCCTCGCATCATCCCGGCACAGCTGCATGATGCCGCCATCTTCGAAGTCGTTAATCCCGATCGGGTCACATCGATGCATGGGGATGGCGCGTACGACACCCCGACCCAGATAATGATGCCGATTGCTGGCGTACGCGTTATGAAGGTGGGCCGCACAACGGGACTGACGCGCGGGCAAGTGATCGGGGTTCTGTCAGCGCCAGTTCCAATTCCGTACAACGCAGACCGGTTCAAAGCTTTAGTGTATATAGGTGGCGCATTGGCAATCATGGGAGATGGAGGTCAGCCGTTTTCACAAGCAGGAGATAGCGGATCTTTGGTTGTCACAGAGGATGGACAGCATGCCGTCGGCTTGATTGCGGCCGGTACTTCGAATTTGTCCTTCTGTATGCCGCTTGAGCAAACTCTTAAGACACTTGGGGTAAACTTAGTTTCAGGCCATGGAGTGTGAGCTATGCCAGACTTCAATAATCCTGGTGCGAAATTGCTCCAACATCTCGGGCTGCAGCCATGGCAAGCTATGGCTGTGCAGGATCGCGCGGACAATCCAAAACTAATCAGGGTCTTCGTGCTGGATCCTAACTTGGACCTAGGGCCCTTGATGGCGATCCATCATTGGCAGAACGCCGATGTGATCTTCGAGCGCTCTTCGCCTATCGCTCTGCACGCCTGAGCGCTTGCCGGGATGCGCTACGCCCTCGCCTTCGCCGTGATGCTAGCCGCCGTGCCGGCCGTCGCCGGGCCGTGGGCGCAACATCCCGATCTCAGTCGCCCGCAGGTCCCGATGGCCGACAACCCCGACGAGGGGCCTTCCGGCGACCGGTTCGCGAAAGGCTACTTTGAGCGCCTGGACCGGCTCGGCTTTGCCTGCGATGCGACCGACACCGCAGGCCGCCACGTCACGATTGATTGCCGGAACGGGCGCGGCAACACCATCGCCTATCGCGGCCAGTTCGTCGGCGCGGGCTACCTACAGATCCAATCGGCGACCGTGGACGGGCGCCCGCTGTCCAAGACAGCCCTGGTCAACCATCAGACGAGCGTCTGGAACGGGGAGCTTCGGTCCGCACCCCGCTAGACCGTCGCGGACTGAGCGTTCTCCAAAGCCAGATTGTGCATCCGGCCGAACGTGCTCTCCATCATCCGCCCAGCTTCACGGACATTCCGGGCTTCGTGGATGGTCGTGTTGGTGTTGAACGTCTGATGCACCGCCTTGCTGGTGTTCCCGCCATTGTTGGTGATGGAGTACGCCGCAGACGGCGCCGGTTGCATGTAGTCCTTCACGTCGAAGTTCGGCATCTGCATCATGCGCGGCAGACCCGGCACGTTGATGACCGGCGCCACACTGGACGAGCCGCCCTGCACTTCGATCTTGGGCGACGTGACATGGATGGATGATTGCGCAGCGCGCTCGACGGCTCCCGGGGAGGGCTGCCGCTCCAACGGCATCGTGGATGCCTTAGGGTCCACCTTCTGCATCAGCTCAACCGCGATGCGATTGTTGGCGCCAACGAGCGAAGCCCATTCCTGTCGAAGCCCGACTGAGCTAGCTCCACGCTGCCGCGCGAGGTTCGCACCAATGCGATCCTGCATCTTCTCGTCGAACAAGTCGGTTCCCTTGAGCCCGAGCTTGCGCATCTGATCGCGTAGGGTGTCGCCGACGATCTGATACCGGCCCATGGCGGACGAGTTGGGGTTGCCGGGCTGCCGTCGCATGTAGTTGCCCAGCGCCAGGATTTCGTTGAGCGTCTTCGTCGTGAGGGTCTGTTCCTGTCCGCCCGGCAGATAGCGGCCATAACCGAGGGACGTGTTGTAGCCGCCGCCCGGCGCCTTCGCTGTACCCTCAGACCGGGCGATATGGTCCAACACGTCCTTGTAGGCTCCAGGATTGGCCGCCACGCCGCCAGACTGGTCACCTCGCAGGGCGCGAGCCGCGCGGGCGCGAAGACCGCCACGGCTATCCGCAGGCGCGTTCGGGTCGGGTTTGCCGCCCAGGATTGTCGGAGCATAGCGCTCGTACCAAGTGCGCTTGTCTTCAACGGGCCCTGGCTTCGCGCCGGGCGTGACAACGACACCAGGCGTCCCGGCCTCGTTGCCGAAGGTGCGATGGACCCAATCCCGATAGCCCGTCACCAAGCTACCCATGCCCGGCACGGCCTCGCGGTTGAGAAGGCCGGTCATCTTGAGCAGCCGCTCAATAGCCAAGACGCTACGCTCGACCGCCCCGGCGAACCGCTCCGTTCGCGTCACGATGTCGTCCCACCGCTTCACGAACTCATCGCCATCGCTACCCGTGATGCTCTCGATCATGGCGCCGATCTTCTCGGCCACCCACACAAGGGCTTTCGAGATGTCGTTCATCACGCGTTCGACCTTCTCAGGGTTCGCCGCGATCCAGTCCTGAAAGCGGTCCACGATAGCCTTGAGAGCTGGCGCTAGGCTGACCATCAGCTTATCGCCGAGGGCTGAGGCCGTGGCCTGCAACCGGGTGAGCGAGCGCTGGAACGCCATAGACGCATCGGTCGACTGTTTGGTGTCGACGCCAAGTGAGGTCGTGAGCTTGTTGTACTCGGCACGGTAGCGGTCGATCTGGTCGATGTACTTCGTCAGAAGGGCGTAGTTTTCCTCCGAGATGCCGGCCAAGGCGGCTTCCCTAGAACCGGCGTCATAACCGTGCCCCTGCAGGATCCGCACGGTATCAAGCAACTGGTCCGTCTTATCCTTGGTCATGTCGACGCCGAGGCCGGCGACGAAGCCCTTGACGCCACTGTTCTCCCGCAGAGCCTTCGTGAAGCTCTCGACGGCAGAGATAGCCTGCTCGGACGAACCGCCGACTTGCTTGAATGCGTAGCCCAGCGAGTTGAGGGCCTGGACGGACGCCCCGGTCCGCTGCGACACGAACCCGAGATGGTCGAAGGACTGCGCGACGCGGTTCGCTGCGTAGCTAATGGCGGTCGCCATGGCCGTCGCCGCGAGGGCGAGCTTGCTCATGCTGGACATGAAGTCCTTGTGGCGCTGCTCCCGCTTCTGCGCGGCCTCCTTCTCGGCCTTGTCGATAGCCTGCGCGTTGGCCAGCGCCTCCTTGGCCTCCTTGAGGTTCGTGTCGCGCGTGAGCTTCGCGATCTCCTCTTCGGTTTTGGCGCCGGCCCACCGGGCGTCCTCGATGCGCTTCTCGGCGGCCTTCACGGCGGCCTCGTAGTCCGCGATCGACTTCTTGGCCGTGTTGAGCGAGCCGGTGTCGACCTGAAAGCCGAGCGCGACGGAGAAGGATTTCAGCCAGTCGTCCATGTGCGTTCCTCCTCAGTGCAGCTTGCCGATGACGGCGCGGATCTCAGCCGGCACCATCTCGCCGCCGCCCTCCAGCCACCGCTTGACCGTGAAGCCGAGCGCGTAGCCGACCATGTGCTCCAGCGCGGCGCCGTCGATGTCGGGGAAGGCCGGTTCCGGGTCGCCCTTCGGCCAGACCGGCACCCACGCGCCGCTGTGCTCGCGCCTGAGGCTTCCGCAGCTCGCGCGCTCGATCATGTCCGTGTCGTCGTCCGACAGCCTGCCCCAGGCCCGGAACACGGTCTGGATGACCTTCTGCACGTCCATGTTGGAGCGCAGCGCGATGCGCGGGCCAGGAGCCAGGACGAGCGGCACGGCCTCAGCGATCATGGGTGCGAACCGGCGCAGGATGCGGGTCTCCGTCTGAGCGGGCATCCGGTCGAACCGATAGCGGTTGCCGGCGATCTCGAACTCGGCTTCCACGTCAATTCCTCCGGGTCTCGACGGCGCGAACCACGATGTCTCGCAGCCGCTCCAGATTTTCAGGCTCTAGCCCGCCCGATAGAGCAAAGGCCGTCAGCACAGACATGGCGACTTGCGAGCAAATCTCGTCGTCCGCCTCGATTGCGTACAAGCCTAAGCCCGCACGCGCGCCGAGCATGGCGCCGTCAAAGACTTTCTCGTCTAGGTTATCCTGATCCGTCATGGCGGCGTCTCTCTCAATTGCTTGGTAGCGCTATTCCGCGCGAAGCATATTGCGGAGGGACCGAGCCTTCCGCCGTCGTCACCGCCACGAAGTTTGTATAGAACGGGTTGCCGCGCGTATCGCCTTCGTGGCTGACGTAGAAAACCTTATAGGTTCCATCCGCCGAAAGTGCGCCGTACTGTGCGAGCAACCGATTGTTCGGCTCTCCCGCGATGCTCGGATCGATCTCGGCCCGCTGGATCGACTTGTTATCAATCTTGACTGTTGCGGTTGGGACGATCTGGCCATTCAAGAGGCTGCGGCCCTCGATGCCGCCGATGGTCTGAATAGCTTGACCAATCAGGCCGGTCTGCCCGCTGAGGACAATGGCTCCTCCGGGCTTGGCCTTGTTGTTGGCGACAACCTGAAACGTGCCGTTCTGGATAGACCACGATGTCGAGGTAGCTCGGCACGTCTGTCGCAACCAGTCTTTCGCGTTGCCGAACAGAGCGGCCCCGCGCGGGAATTTGGTCTTGGTCAGGGCGTCCTTGTCGATATAGCCGATCTGCACGCCCATCGCCTTCAGGGCGTCGGCGCAGACCATCAGGCGATCATAGTATGTGTGACCGGCAGAGAGCGTCTTGTTCACGACCGCATAGTTTCGCGGCGCGCTGCTGTCGGTCGCAAGGATCGCCAAGTAGCTGTCGGGGTCCATCACGTCGTCACGCATGTTCGCGCGGACCTGCCGGATCTGGCCCTTGAACAGGACGTGCGCGGGGCCGTCGCCGTAGCCGGCCGACAGGGTGATTTGCCTGCCGGTCATCAGCGTAGCGGCGACGCTGCTCTGGGACACGTTGAAGATGTCCACCCGCAGGACGTTCGGCGTGCTGACATCCCCCTGTTGCGTGCTGAAGCGGATCCGCAAGCCAGGGCCGTCCGTGCGGCCGTCCGCAACGCTGTCGGGCTTGGTGCCATCGTAAGTCCAAGTGCGGCCGCCTTCGACAGCGACTTGGAGCTTGCGGAGGTAGAGTTCGGACATAGCCAGATCCCAGATGGCGCCCCCGGCACGTCGTGCGCGCCGGAGGCTTTGTCGGGTGCGGGAACATCGGCTGTTTGTCCCGTCTGCCGCCGGTTACTTGGAGAGCGCCACTCAGCGGCTGGGCGCCGTGCGGGTGAAGCTCGAAAGCCCCGCACTTGCTGCGCGTCCGGCACCCGCCCTGTCAGCTATGCCGGTCACTGCGCAGCATCAGGCTGCCGAGCGCGGTGGCGGCTCGGCGAACACGTCCTCCGGCATGGGGAGCCGGGCATCGGGATCGGAGGCGAGGCGGTCGCGCGCGGCCTGCCAGGGGCACGGCAGAGCCGTCGTGCTGCTCGGCGAGTAGCCAGCGCCGGGGTCCCACAGCCCGAAGGTGGCGTTGGCGGCGCGCCGGAGCATCGTCACCCGGTGCTGAAGGTCCAGCAGCTCATCAATGACGGCCGCCCGCGTCTCGTCAGCGTTCAGAACCGCCTTAATCGCGTCTTCGACGTCCATCTGAGAAATCGTGCACGGCATCTCTAGAAGCTGAAGGTCTGTCTGAAGCTCGGCCCCGGCCTTTTTGGAGGCCGTGATCTGATCGTTGACGGCTGCCAGTTCGGCGCGAGCCTCGTCCAGCCGATTGCTGCTGGTGAAACTCTCGCCGCGGAGCAGCGCGTCTCTGCGAGCGGACTCGTTGCGGTTGCCGCCGAGGTCGCGGATCTCCTGCTCAAGGTCGCCCTGACGTGTGTAGAGGGGATATCGAGCCTCGTCGGTGGCCTTGATCTCGGCGCGCTTGGCCGCGACGAGGGCTAGCCGGCGATCACGTTCGGTGATGGCGTCTGCAAGCCGCTGCCGCTCGGGCGTGCGTGCGGGCGGGATCAGGGTCAGGGCTGCCTTCGGCATGGTGCTCAGCTCCCCTTGAACATGTTCGGGAATTCGCGCTCGACTTCGGCGCGCGTGGCGGTCGTGAGCGGCCGCGAGGGCTTCGGCGGGATCGGCGCCGCGTAGCCGAAGGATCCGCCGAGCTTCAGCCGGTCGTGGTTCGGGAGCACGGCCTTCACCTCGGCCTCGCGCTGCGCGTCGACCGCCATGCCCATACCCGCCGGGCGGGCGTCGTAGCCGAGGAGCGGGCCACGGACGGCCCGACGCACGATGCGGCGCGTCGCGGCCGGCAGAGCGTCGGCAGCCATGCGCTTGGTAGGGTTCAGGTCCTCGGCCTTGTCGATCACGTCGTCCAGCATGTCGGTGACGGTCGCGAAGTCGCCTTCCGAAAGCTTGCTCGACAGGAAGGTGAGAATGCCGTTGATCTTGCTTTCGTCGATCGGTGCGCTGTCGTGCGCGATCTTCACCGTGCCGGGTGCGCCGACCGTGTAGGCCTTGCTGCACTTCGTCATCGAGGCGCAAAACTTCATGGGACTATCGGGCATCAGCCTCTCCTTCAGTTGCCTGGCGGGTTCCAGGGGACGAAGTTGGACAGCGGCACGTCGGAGGGCTTCTCCGTGGGTGCGTGCAGCTCGATCACGCCGCCGTCCGCCGGATTGCCGGTGACAGCCGAGGCCGGCGCCCAGGACGCAGACATCAGGTTCACCGGCTGGACGATGGCGAAGTACCGCTGATCATTGGCAATGCCGGTGTAGGCCGCAGCAGGCCAACGGCGGCACGGGCGGCCGTCAATAGTGAGAGCTGCTGCGCTGTATAAAGCCACACGATAGGCCATCGCCGTTCCTTTACTGTCAAAGTCTAGCTATTGTCGGGCAAGGCCGCGTTGCCGCGCCGGATCGTGTACGTGAACGACCGGCGGTAGGCGCCCGTGTCGATCAGCGGCTTAGTGCCCGTCCTGCCGCGACGGAGGCGGGCTTTGATGGTCCGCTCGGCGAGGGGCGCGAATGCCCCGTCCGTGATCTGCTGCTGGACAGCCGCCACCGCCATGAGCCCGACCGCGTGAAGGGCCTTCTCCGGCGCATCCAGGTCGCCCAGGAACGCGGCCTTGGCAGCCTTGAGCAGCCGTTCGGCGGCCTGATCGCGGATGCTCTCCACGCCCGGCACGAGGTGCGGACGCTCCGGGAGGTTCTTCTCAGGCTGGCCGTGCTCGAAGAGGTAGCCGAGCACGGCGTTGCTGATCGGGGCCTCGCCCTTCTCGCCGGGATGCATGCTGTCACCGGGGATGCCGACCAGGGCGCGGCTGTTCAACTCGCGCATGACCGCACGGGAGAACGGGTCCATCCGCTTCGTCGGCTTGCGATGGATGATGGTCCTCATCGGCATCAGCGCAGGCTCCCGTAGCGGTTGCGGGAGCGCGGGCCAGGGAGCTTGGACATCGCCAGAAGCTCAGGCGTGATCACGAGGGGCTTGGCCACGCTCGCCACGTGGACGATGGCGCCAGCCGCGGCGTTCGCCACGTCGTCGTGGGCGCCCTTCACCTGCGGGTGGTCGATGATGTCCCGGCCCGTGCCGCGGGTGGTGCGGCGCTCCAGGGAGACGATCTGCGCCTCAAGCTTCGGCGCCTCGATCAGCCGGGCGCGCTCCGAGTTCAGGATGGGCAGGAAGGCCGCGTAGATCTCGGTCTTGGACTTCTCGGACGTGGCATAGGTGATGCCGTGCTTGGCGAACTGCTCCCGCGGCCACTCGCCGGCATAGCGGTCGCCCGTGACCTTCGTGACGCCGTAGGCCTTCAGGGTCTCCGCGAACCGCTCCACCACCACAGCCGGTGAGGTGCCGACGGTCTCCTCGCGAACCGCGTCGAGGAAGATCAGGTCCTGCTCCCGGTGCGCGATGCCCAGGGTCATGCTGTCGGCGCCGCCGCCGGCCGGGTCCACGAAGGCGACGTAGCGGGTGCCCTGGACCGGCGGGCGCTCGCGGACACCCACGTCCATGCACGCCTGCACGGCCTCCAGGCTGATGAAGGCCTCGACGTCCTTGCGGAACTCGGCGCCGTACTCGGCCGAGGCCGCGGCCGGGTCGCGGGTGTAGGCCCGCTTCACCACCGCCGGGTCCAGGCTCGGGTTCATGGTCTGCGAGGGCGCCCGCAGCACCAGCACCGCCGGATCGCCGTTCGGCCCGAAATCCCGCTGGTGAGTGCGGTACAGCTCGCCTTTGCGGGCATACGGGCTCGACAGCACGCACAGCGGGCCGCCCGTCGTCGCCAACCCCGGCCGCACCGCGTCGAGGATTAGCGTGTCCGGGTTAGCGCTGTTCTCCAGGTGCCAGAAGGCCACCTCGTCGGCCAAGCAACCCGCCAAGGTCTCGCCGCGGATCGTCTTGTAGTTCGCCGGCCGGACCTCGATGTCGACGCCGGACAGCAACCGTATGGTGTCCGAGGTCGGATCCCCGTCGACCATGTCCTGCATCTCGGCCGAGTGCTCGAAGACGCCCAGCATGTACGAGAAGATCTTGGCCGCCTGGACCGTCGTCGAGGCCATGATGGGGAGCTTGATCCGCTCGCCCGGGGCCTGGACGCCGCTGTAGTCCACCAGCCCGGCCAGGTAGGCGCCCAGCACGGAGAAGGCGCGGGACTTGCCGCCGCGGCGGCCCACGATGCCCCACAGCTCGTCTACGGGGCGCTCAGGCTCACGCTCGCGGCCGGTCAGAGCAG
Source organism: Methylobacterium sp. PvP105 (assembly GCF_017876975.1). Lineage (NCBI taxonomy): Bacteria > Pseudomonadati > Pseudomonadota > Alphaproteobacteria > Hyphomicrobiales > Methylobacteriaceae > Methylobacterium > Methylobacterium sp. PvP105. The sequence goes on from NZ_JAGIPA010000001.1 coordinate 6,261,222, forward strand.
TGAAGATCGCCCGCTCGTCGTCGGTCAGCGCCTCGCCCCTGGAGGCGATCAGGATGGCGCGCCAAGGAGCCCAGGTGTCGCCCGGCAGGATCTCCGCGAAGATGGCGGGATCGGCCAGGGCCTCACGCATGGTGCAGAGGGGTCGGCAGGCCAAGTTCATGCCGGGCGCCTCGCATAGCGCTCACGGACGCCAGGGCGCTCGGGAGGGGTCGGAGGGCCCATGCGGCGGGCCTGTCGGTCCATCCGGTCCCCGATCTGCCCCAGGGCCTCCAGGTCGACGTTCTGGCCGGCAGCCATGGCCGCGTGCAGCTTGGCCAGCTCGACAGCGAGGCCGGCATAGGCACGGGCCGCCTCGCGCTGGGTGACCGACATGGCCGCCTTGCCGCCCCGCTCGGCTTCCACCTCGTCCAGCACGGACTTGTAGTGCCGCGCCGCCTCGGTGCTGCCCGGCACGGTCACGAGGAACGGTCGGCTGCCGTTGGCGAGCGCCGAGCGCTGCTTGGGCGAACGAGTAGTGGCAGGTTGAGCTTGGAACGACATTTGGCCGACCGCTTGTGGTTCAGCCTATATAGTTGATTTGCTTCGATTTGTCCAGATTTCCCAAGTATTGGCCGCAGTAGTTCGCCGCTGTTCGCTGGCGTTCGTTCGCTTGGGCGCTGATCGTAACGACGACCCCGACTTGAGGCCGAATTGTTCTGCCGAAGACGCCGCCGTGAAGGCTGGTTCGGGCTTAAGATCGCCCCTGATCGTGGGTTGAGATGTGGGTAGCGGTCCAGGGCGGAACCCAAGGCGTTGGCATGCCCTGTTTTTCCGCGCCGCTTAGCGGAGGGCATGTCCGCCATCAGCCCTCGGCGATAAGCGCCAGAAATTTTCTCAGCAGCAGGGCCCGCGCGCTGCCGTGTTCAACGCTGTGGTCTGGGACCTGTCGCACATCGAGCAGCCCGAAAGACCGGAGAGATGCGGACGCCAGCCGGCGGGTAGCCGCGCGGTATCTTGATACCGTCGCCTGGCCAGCTTGTGGGCTTCAATTTGCGCTCGCCAGCCACCTGCGGACGAAGCGGACGAAGCGGACGAACGTCCACAAAATCCACGCCCACATGCGGACGAAGCGGACGCGGACACTAGAAGTGTCCGCTCCGTCCGCGTGGGTGTCCGATCAGTCCGCATCGTCGTGCGCCAGCCAGAGATAGTCGAAGCCGGCATGATCTCGGGCGCCAATGAGACCCTTCTCCAGCGCCTGCTTCCTGGCCCGGTTGTAGGCGTTGCGCTTGGCGTCAGACCGCTGCCGCTCCGTATCTCCGTCCGCTGGGTAGGCGGCACAGAATTCGGTTCGCACGGCCTTATCAGTCACCGCCAAGACCTCCGGACCTTCACCGCCATAGGGCCGGATGCGCGTTCCCTTGTCCTTCTCGGCCAGGGTGTTCAGCAGCGCGTTGCGGAACACCTTCAAAGAAGTAGGCCATCTATCCTTCGGCGCGGCGGCTGCGTCCCCTGCGGTCCGGTCGGCCTGCCAGTTCACCACGCATGTCGTGACCGGCTCTCCCCATTGGTCCTCGCCGATCTGCACCACGTCCAGGCTGTAGGGCGTTTCCTGCCCGGTCCGAGCGCCCCGGACTTTTCGCACGGCCATTCGCGTGTTGGAGATGTTGCCGGCCTCGTCCCGGCTGGCGAGGGCCGCCAGCACCGTGTCGGCAGCCGCCTCCTTGGCCGAGGAACCTCGGGTGCCAGTCTCGACGGCCTTACCGAAGTGGTCGACGCCCAGCACGAACGCCCCCGTGTGGTGGCTCAAGCGCTCCAGCGCATTCATCACCTTCTGGGTCTCGGCGGCGCTGTTCTCGTCATCGAACCCGGCGCCGGCCGCGACGGTGTCCACGATGATGAGAGCCAGTGGCAGGTCGTAGCGCTCGCGCAGCTCGCGCACCGCGGCATCGGCCGTGAGCGCCAGCGTGTCGGTCGCATCCCGGTCGACCAGCCGAGGGCACTCCTCGATCCAGGCGAATGGTAGATCGTCGGGATCAACCAGACGCTCTCCGGCGGCAGCCTGCGCCATCGCCGTGCCGGCCACCTTGCCCGCGACGAGGCCTTTCAGACGGATCGGGATCTCGAAGGCCCCCTCCGGTGCGATGAACAGCACGCCGCCACGACGCATAACCTGCCGGCCAGCGAAGGGCTCGCCGGTCATCACACATCCCGACAGGTCCAGGGCGATGAAAGTCTTGGCCGAGCCCCATTGGCCGGACAGCAGGCCCTTGCCGGTCTGAGCGATGAGGTCACGCACCAGCCACGCCCGGTCGGCATTCGGATCCGCGTCACGGTGCCAGCGCAGCGGGATGGGCTTGGGGGCTGCCTTCTCCTGTTGCGGCTCGTTCTCATCCCAGGCCTGTTGATCACCGCCAGAGCTTTTCGTGCGGCCGCGGTCGCGCGGTGGCTCCGCCTTGTCCCAGCACCGTTCGATCTCAGCTCGAAGTCGTCTCTCGTACTTCTCCGCGATGCCGCGAGGATGCGCGGTCATCAGCGCCTCGATCCGGTCCACGGACCAGCCGTAGTCCTTCAACCAGCAAACCGCATGGTGAAAGGCGGCGCTTCGGTCCGCGCCGGCTGGAGGTCCGAACCGTACAAGGTCATCAAGATCGCGCGGCAGGTCCCAGTCGCCGTCATAGATCCTGGACTTGGCACCGGCAGCCGCGCGCTCGCTGGTGGTTCCTCGGCGCTCTTCCTGCTCCGCCTTCCGCCGTGCTTCACGCTCGGCCTCCTTCTCGGCGCGCTTGGCCTGGTCCAGCTCGGCGACGGTGACGTCTATCACTGCGTCGAGCGGGGCCAAGGTCTCCGGAGCATCCGGAAGGGCGTCGCCCGTGATGGTGATGAACCGCTCGGCGTCGCGGAAGGTCTCGATCGAACCCTCAGCCGTCATGGGCACCCGCTGTTTGCGATGCACCTTCGGACCTGCCACCATGCCCAGGATGCGGATGCCCTCGCCGGAGGGGGTGACCTCGGCATAGCTGCGGGCGCGGTCCAGGAGCTTGAGACCCCACGGCGCGATCTCGTGCGTCTCCCGGTCTCTGCAATGATCGAGGTCGAAGGCCCCGACGGTGCCGCCATGCAGGGCGTAGCCGATACCATCGGCGCGCCCAGCCGCGACCGCAGCCGCCGCCGTGTCGTGGTCCGTCCAGGTTCGGGGGTCCGTGCTCGAACCCTTCGCATCTGGCCGATCAGCCCGGTAGGGCACCTTCGTGAGGCGCCCCTTCTCGGTCGTCTCCCAGCGCCACACCAGCCAGCGGCGTTCGGCAACGAGCGGCGCCAGAGCAGCCGGCAGGCCGCTCGAAGGCGGCACCCCGGGAGTGGATGCAGATGAGGTGTGAAGGCCCGCCGTCATCGCGCACCTCCATGGTTTCGCAGGGCGCGCTTGCGGTTGATCGCGAGCAGCCGGAAGTCGGCGTAGGCGTCGGTGTCGAGCCACGGACCGGGAGAGACCTGGCACCGCTCCGCCATCACCGTGTACAAAGGCTTGGTCATGCTCACGACGGTGATGAGGCCGGGATAGGTCTCCCCGGGCCGGAAGGTCAGATCCCCAGGGCGCGTCGGGCGCACCCGGTACCGGCGCCGGCTGTTGTCCAGCGCCCAGAGGAAATCATCGTGCTGAAGGAGGTGGCGCGCGATCATAGTGCGCCTCCCCGCAGGAGGGCCCGCGCCTCGGCAGGACCCGTGACGAAGCCGAGGAAGCATCCGCGGCTATCGAAAACGAAGGGGCGGCCGTTGGCGATATGCCGGTGAGGTGCTATATCGGAGAGGTCGGTCTGCCGAGCGACATCTTCCGAGGGACGTGAGCGCCTGGCCGCGCTCCGTCCCTCAACTGTTTTCAGGGCCATCGTGCTACGCGGCCTCCATCATCAGGGACGCGACATAGGCACGGACGCTGTCGTCCGTGACGCGGCTGGCGGCGCCGATCTTGACCACCTTCAGCTTGCCCTGGCCGATCAGCCGGTAGAGCGTGGTATGGCCGATGCCGAGGATGTCCTGAACATCCTTGGGGCGGTGCAAAAGCTTTCCCGTTGACGCGCGCAGGTCTACCTGCGGCGCCTGCACATGCTGCAGAGCCATGACTGATCTTCCTTAGCGCGCCGCTGGTGTTCCAGCGACTATGCTGAGTTCTGGTGAGTGTAGGCTGTACTGTCGAGCATCGCGTCGGAAAGGGTTTGAAAGCCTTCGGAAAGCTTTCAAGAATTTTCCGAATTTGTCGCCAGTTCGGCTTCGTTGATCCAGTTCTGGATGGATCGCACAGTCACTCCAGGCTTGCCCGCCTTGGCGCGCTCGGCATTCACGGCGTCGCGGATTACTTCGGCGGCCTTATAGGGGTTCCGAAGGTCTACTCCCGCCGCCGCGCAATGCCGCTTAACCATCTCAATGCGGCCTGCCTTTTCCTTGCTCAGCTTCGGTTGTCGAGCCGCTCTAGCAATGTTTGCTTGCTTCCGAAGCGTCTCCTGCACAGCGCTATCCGTCAGGCGCAGATACTTCGACGTCATGAAGACGCCCGAGAGCACGTTCGTTATATTTTCAATTGTGCATTCTTCAAAAAACGATGGCTTTTCCTCATCTATGATCTTGGACAAAAGTCTAAGCAAATTAGATTTGTTGTTTTTGAGTATTCTGAGACCGTTCTCAAGCTCTGTTCTGTCAGGCGACTGAAGTGATGAATTTTCCAGGGCGTCCAATCCAGCAAGCTCAATGCTATAGATAAGCTCGGTCAACTGCCGCTTGTAGGCAGCATAGAAGCTCCCGTTCGCCGCCTCTACGGTTGATCCGGCGTCCTGGAGTTCGTCCTCGCTTGTCATTCTGTTCCCCGGCAGAACGTCGCCCAGGCATCCATCAGCTCGCGCCGCTTCGCGAATAGGTCTCCGCGTCGGTAGGCTGCCTCAACCTTGTTCTCGATGGTGTGAGCCAGAGCCATCTCCCGAACCTCGTACGGGAACGACGTAGTCTCTGCTGCCCAATCGCTGAAGCTCGAACGAAAGCCGTGTGCGGTGATGTCGTCCTGGCCCATGCGTCGGAGCAGCATCAACATCGCCATGTTGGAGAGCGGCCTACCAGCACGGTTTCCGGGGAACACGTAGATATCGTCCAGCCCCTGCATCTCGGCCAGCAGGGCGAGAGCGGGGGCCGACAACGGCACCTTGTGTTCGACCTCAGCCTTCATCCGCTCGGCCGGTAAGGTCCAAACCCCGGCCTGCATGTCGATCTCGGACCAGAGAGCGCCTAGCGCTTCGCCGGTGCGCGCCGCCGTCAGGATCGTGAAAGCCATGAGCTTCGAGGCAACGCCCGAATGCTCGCCGACCTTCTTCATGAAGGCGGGCACTTCGGCGAAGGGGAGGGCGGGGTGGTGCTCGACCTTCCGGACCTTCGACCGCTTCGGCAGCAGATTGGACAGGTGTCCCTTCCACCGCGCCGGGTTCTCGCCCGACCGATAGGTGTTGGTCTTCGCCCAATCCAGAATGGCCTCGATCCGGCCACGCACGCGTGACGCCGTCTCGGGCTTTTCGGTCCAGATTGGCTGCAGGACCTGCATGACGAGGGCGGTGTCGACCGCCTGGACCGGTAGCTCACCGATGATCGGGTACGCGTAGGCCTCCAGCGTGGCGGACCACTGCGCCACGTGCTTCCCGTTGCGCCAGCCGGCCTTGTGAGCCTCGACGTAGCCTTCGGCGCAGGTGCGGAAGGTGACTGCCTTCGCTGCCTCTACGGCCGCTTCCTGGCGCCGCTCGCGCCGCATCTCGATGGGGTCGATGCCCTCGTAGCAGAGCTTCCGGCAGGCCTGGGCCTTGTCACGCGCCTCGGCAAGCGAGAAGGTGTTGACCGGGCCGAGCCCCATTTCTCGGGACTTGCCCTTCAGGGTGTACCGGAAGATCCAGCTCTTCCCGCCTTTGCCGGTGACCTGAAGCCAGAGGCCGTTGCCGTCCCCGTACATGCCGGGGGTCTTCAGCTTTGCGACGCCGATGGCGGTGAGCTTCCCCGACATGGTATCCGTACCCACGGTGCTACCCACACCGTAATCGCGGATTTGGGCGTACGCAAGCGAACGAGGGCGAACGCCGTGTGACGGAAAATACCGATTTTCCAGCGACTTGCCGGAGGATGGCGAACGGCTACGGAAGGGTAGTTGGCGGACCCCCTCTCCGCCAGTCTCTCTTTCAAAGCGCTCGAGGACCGGCGTCCTCCCGCTGTACTGGCGCCCGTCCGTGACCTCTGTGGAGCCCGCAGGCCGCGATCAGAAGCTGTACCCGACGCGCAACCGCATCTGATGGCGGTCGAAGCTCGACAGGTCGAGCGGCCCGGGCTCGCCCGTCGCCCGCCCGGCGACCTGGAAGCTCCAGGTGAACGAGGCCCAGGCCTGGGGTGACAGGGTCGTGTAGGCGGTCGGCCCGAGATACACGGCCTCGCCCGCGAACCTATCGAGCGCCAGACCGTCGTAGGTCCGGGCATAGCGTGCCTCGCCGCCGAGGAAGAGGCCGGGCCGGACGCAGTAGGCCAGTGCCCCCGCCACCTCGATCCCCGAACCGCGCACGGGCGCGTCCATCGCGGTCAGCCGCGTCGTCGAGAGCGCGAAGCCGACATTGACGGCGGCGATCAGCTTGCCGGGAATGATCTCGCGGTCGGCCAGCAGGCCGATCTCGGTGCCGAAGCTGCGCGCCGGCACGCCCGACCCGCCGTCGACGGTTCCGTAGCCCGGCACGATGTTGAGGGTCAGACCGAAGGCGGCCGCCCGGCGGTCCAGCAGGCGCAGCCGGGTCTCGAGGAAGCCGCCGTTGAAACCGCCCGTGGTCCGGGTCGGGGTGCCGGGCGCACCGATGTCGTAGGCGTTGAAGGTGACGCCCGGAGCCAAGCGGAAATCGTGGGTCAGCGGCACCTTCAGGGCCAGGGAGCTGTCCACGGTCAGGAAGCGGGCGACGCGCCGGCCGAGGCGCCCGCTCGTCTCCCATTCCAGCTCCGCCTCTCCGGGAACGCCGAGGTCGCTGCCCTCGGTGAAGCCGAACAGATGCTCGCTGTCGAGGTCGCCCGGCGTCAGGTTCTCGGCGGCGGTGGGCAGGCTCTGGGCCCGCGCCGGGGCCGCGGTGAGCGCGAGCGCCGCGGCGAGGCCGCACAGGACCGATCCCGGAGCCGAGCGTCGACGCGGAGTGCCGGTGTGCGTCATAGCCCTGACCCATCATTATAGCTGATGCTATATCTAATAGGGTTGGCGATGCCAGGCCGTCAACGGTCGGGCGTGCCGTATGGGCGGGTCGACGAAGGTCCGGCCGCGGATCCGGCGCGGCGCGCGCCGGAGGAAGCGGCGGCGCGCGGCGGCCGCGGCGCCGGTCGTGGGCCGGTCGGGCGTGAGCCGTATCCGCGCTCCGGCTCACGCGGGACCGGTCTCGGGGGCTGTCCCGGGCGCGGGCGGGGCGGCGACCGGCCCGGGCTGCCGCCCGCGCGCGCGGCGCTCCTCGAGGCGCTGCAGGATCACGTAGAAGGACGGGACGAACAGCACCGCCAGGCAGGTCGAGGCGAGCATGCCGCTGAACACCGTGATGCCGATGGACTTGCGCGCCGCGGCCCCGGCCCCGGAGGCGGTGACGAGGGGCAGGACGCCGAGGATGAAGGCGAATGAGGTCATCAGGATCGGGCGGAAGCGCAGTCGCGCCGCCTCCACGGCGGCGGCCGCGATGTCGAGGCCGGACTGCCGCTTCTCGCGGGCGACCTCGACGATCAGGATGGCGTTCTTGCTCGCCAGCGCGATCAGCAGGATCAGGCCGATCTGCGTGTAGAGGTTGTTGGCGACGCCGAGCAGCAGCAGCGCCCCGACCGTGCCCAGCAGCGCCAGCGGCACGCCGAGCAGGACCGCCAGCGGCAGGATCCAGCTCTCGTACTGGCCGGCCAGGACCAGGTAGACGAGGAGGATGGCGAGCCCGAACACGAGGTAGATCTGCGCGCCGACCGCCTTCTCCTGGTACGACATCGCCGTCCAGTCGTAGCCCGTGCCCGGCGGCAGCACCTTCGCGGCGATCTGCTGCATCAGGTCCAGCGCCTGCCCGGAGCTGAAGCCCGGTGCCGCCCCGCCGACGATCGTCGCCGTCGGGTAGAGATTGTACAGGCTGATCAGGGACGGGCCCTGCACGGTTCTGATCTCCACGACGGTGCCGAGGGGTACCATCACGCCGTTGCCGGCGCGCACCTTCAGGTTCTCGACGTCCTCGGGACGGAGCCGGTAATCGGGCGCGGCCTGCACGTAGACTTGGAAGGTTCGGCCGAACTTGTTGAACTGCGTGACGTAGGACGAGCCCACGTAGCTCGAGAGCGTCGAGAAGACCTGACCGACCGTCACGCCGAGGGCCTCGGCCTTGACCCGGTCCACCGCGATCGCGATCTGCGGCACGCCGGCCCGGAACGAGGTGTTGAGCTTCCGCAGCCCGGATTGCGCGTTCCCGTCGGCGACGATCGTCCGGGCGAGGCTCTCCAGCAGCGGGTAGTCGAAGTCGCCGTTGCGCAGCTCGATCTGCATGGTGAAGCCGCTGGCGTTGCCGATGCCCTGGATCGGCGGCGGGATCAGCACGAAGGTGTCGGCGTCCTCGACGCCCGCCAGCATCGTGTTGAAGCGCTCGTAGAGGCTGCGCAGATCCTGGCCCTTCTCCCCGGCGCGGGCGTCCCAGTTCTTGAGAACCACGTAGGCGACGCCGGCATTGGGCAGGGTGGCGTTCGAGTCGAGGACCGAGATGCCGCTGATCGAGAGGACGTTGTCGACGCCCGGCGTCGCCTTCGCCTGGGCGCTGATCCGCTGCATCACGGCGTCGGTGCGCTCCTTCGAGGCCCCGTCCGGCAGCTGCGCGCCGATCAGGACGTAGCCCTGATCCTCGGTGGGCAGGAAGGCGGTGGGCAGGCGGGTGAGCCCCCATCCGGCGAGACCGATCAGCAGGAGTGCCGCGGCGACCATCAGGCCGCTGCGCCGGACCATGCTGGCGATCAGCCGGGCGTACCCGTTCTCCAGGACGCCGTAGACGCGGTTGAAGCCGCGGTAGAACACGTTCCGCTTCTCCGGCGGCACCGGCTTGCGCAGCCACAGGGCGCACTGGGTCGGCTTCAGGGTGGCGGCGTTGATCGCGCTGATCAGCGCGGTCGCGGCGATCACCAGGGCGAACTGCTTGTAGAGTTGCCCGGTCAGGCCGGGGAGGAACGCGGCCGGCACGAACACCGACATGAGCACCAGGGTGATGCCGATGATCGGGCCGAACAGCTCCTCCATCGCCTTCTCGGCCGCCGCCCGCGGCGAGAGGCCCGCGTCGATGTGGTGGGACACCCCCTCGACGATCACGATGGCGTCGTCCACCACGATGCCGATGGCCAGCACGATGGCGAACAGCGTCGAGAGGTTCACGCTGAAGCCCATCGCCGCCATGGCCGCGAAGGCGCCGATGATGGTCACCGGCACCGTCGTCGCCGGCACCAGCATGGCGCGCCAGTCCTGGACGAAGACCAGGATGACGATCAGGACCAGCACGGCCGCCTCGAACAGCGTCCTGTAGACCTCGTGGATCGAGGCCTGCACGAACTCCGTCGTGTCGAACGGGATGGCGTAGACGAGGCCCGACGGGAAGGTCTTCGCGAGCTCGGCCATCCGGGCGCGGACCGCGTTCGCCACCGTCAGCGCGTTCGCCTCGGGCAGCTGGTAGATGCCGATGCCGGCGGCGGGCTGCCCGTTCAGCGTGAAGGACTGGCTGTAGGTCTGCGCGCCGAGCTCGACCCGGCCGACGTCGCGCAGGCGGGTGATGCGGCCCCCGTCCTGCGCGTCCGCCTTGATGACGATGTTCTCGAAGTCCGGGGCGTTGTTGAGCCGCCCGTTGACGTTGAGGGTGTACTGGAAGTCCTGTCCGGCCGGGACCGGCGGCATCCCGACGGCGCCCGCGGTGACCTCCTGGCTCTGCTGCTGCACGATGTTGATGATGGCGTCGGGGGTGAGGCCGCGGGCCTGGACGAGGTCGGGGTCGAGCCAGATCCGCATCGCGTACTGGCCCGCGCCGAACACCGTGACGTTGCCGACGCCGGGCAGCCGGGCCAGCTCGTTCTGCACGTTGATGACGCCGTAATTCGACAGGAACAGGCTGTCGAACTTCCCGTCGCTGGCCGACAGTGTCACGAATTGCAGGACCGCGGTGGATTTCTTCTGGGTCGTGACGCCCTGAACCTGGACCGCCTGCGGCAGCGACGACATCGCGATCGCGACCCGGTTCTGCACCAGCACCTGGGCTTGGTCGCCGTCCGTCCCGATCGCGAAGGTGACCGTGAGCGTGTAGGTGCCGTCGCTCGCGCTGGTCGACTGCATGTAGAGCATGCCCTCGACGCCGTTGACCTGCTGCTCGATCGGTAGCGCCACCGTGTCGACCACCGTGCGGGCGCTCGCGCCCGGATAGCGGGTGGTGACCTGGACCGTCGGCGGCACGACGTTGGGATACTGGGACACCGGCAGGTTGAGCAGCGACACCGCGCCGATCAGCACCATGACCAGGGCCAGCACGTTGGCCAGGACCGGCCGCTCGATGAAGAAGCGCGAGATCATGCCGTTGGCCCTCGGTGCCGGCGTCTCAGGGGCCGTCCCACCGCATCGGCGGGACGCGCTTTGGCGGAGGCCGGCCCCCGGGCGCGGGGAGGATCGGCGCCGCAGACCCGGGGCCGCGTCGGCGCGGCCGGGTCCCGCGGCCGATCTCTCACCGCTGGGGCGGCGCCGGTTCGGACGAGGCGTCGGCCACGGCCGCCCTCTGGGGGGCGACCTTCGCGCCCGGTATCGCCCGCTGGATGCCGTCCGTGACGACCCAGTCGCCGGGCGCGAGCCCCGTCTCGATCACCCGGTAGCGCCCGTCCCGGGGGCCGAGCGTCACCACCCGCTGGGAAACGACATCGTCGGCCCCGACCGTGAGCACGTAGCTGCCCTGCTGGTTCGTCCCGATGGCGTCGTCGCGGACCAGCAGGGCCTTATCCTGGCGTCCGACCGGGATCCGGACCCGCACGAACAGGCCCGGGAGGAGCGCGTGGTCGCCGTTCTCGATGAGCGCCCGGGCCATCAGCGTGCCGGTGGACGGGTCGACCTGCGGCGCGAGGTAGTCGAGCTTGCCGGTATGGGGATAGCCGGTCTCGGTCTGCAGGCCGATCTCCACCGGGATCTTGGACAGGTCGCCCAGCGTCCGCTGCGTCGCGAGCAGGTGCTGCTTGACCAGCAGAACCTGCTGCTCGCTGACGTTGAAGTAGACGTAGAGCGGATCGATGCGCACGAGCTGCGCCAGCTTGGTCGGCCCGCTGATGCCGACGAGCGCCCCGACATCCACGAGGTGGTTGGTGACCACGCCGTCGAAGGGCGCCGAGACCTGCGTGTAGCCGAGATTGATGGTGGCGATGTCGAGATTGGCCTGCGCCTCCATGAGGGCGGCGCTGGCTTGGTCCAGCTTGGTCTTCGCGTCCTCGACGCGCGCCTGCGAGGCGAATTCCTGCCGGCCCAGCGTGGACTGGCGCTGATACTCGGACTGGGCGTTCGCCAGGGTGGCCTGCTGCGCCGCCAGGGCGCCCTGCGCCTGCTTGAGCTGCGCCTCGTAGGTGTTGCGCTGGATGGAGAAGAGCGGCGCGCCCTTCTTCACGACGGCGCCGTCCCTGTAGGTGATCGCCTCCAGGAAGCCCTGGACCCGCGCCTCGAGTTCGACGGCCGCGAAGGCCTTGGTGTTGCCGGTGAGCTCGAAGTAGCGCGTCACCGTGCGCATGGCCGGCTGCGCGACCGAGACGGTGGGCGGCGGCGGCGGGACGTACTGGTTCGAATCGTGGCAGCCGGCGGCGAGTCCCGCGATGGCGGCCAGGACGAGGAGACGGAGGGATCCGGGGAGCTGAAACACGATCGGCACGGTCGACCCTCAACCTGAGAGCGTTACGGGACGGTCTTCGGCCTCGGTCCAGCCGCGGCTACTGGCCGTCCTCGGCCTTGGCTTCCCGGGCGAGGGTCAGGCACTCCAGCAGATCGACGTAGCTGGGCAGGCCGTCGAGCTGGGCTTCCGCCGCGCAGCGCGTCCGGTCGACCGCCGGGAAGCTGGACCACTTCTTGGCCACCTCGGCGCGGGCCGATCCCTCGTCCTGGAGGCAGAGTTTCTGCCGACCGACATCGAGGGTCATCTCCTGCGTCGCCGCCCGGCAGCTGCCACGAACGTCGAAGACCGGCATCTTGTCCGAGGCCGGCGTCGTCAACGCCAGCTCCAACAGCAGGGCGGGGACAGCAAACATCATGATCGGCACACCCGCGCGTCGCCTCGACCGGGTAGCCCGGTCGATCCGTGTTTTGGCAGCCCCGAACGGTTGCCGTGCCCTGCGGCAATACAGGTTCGATACGCAAGACCGACTCGATTCGGTTGCCTATCCTGTATCGATAGCATAGCTCGCCGCCGAGTTGTCGCAACAAAAATTGTTATCAACCAGGGCATACTACCTAACATGGCCGGCGACCGGCATATCGGCGAGGCGATATCTGCGATATCCACCGGATACGTAAGATCGATAGAGAGAAAAGGTTATTATATAAAGTATAAGCGTGTTCCCGGGCGCTGGATCGGTTCAGCGTGCGCGCGGGGCGACTGTACAATCGTTCGGGCCGCGCCCGCCGTCGTCGGCGTGTCGTCGGCGTGTCGTCGGCGTGTCGTCGGCCGGCGCCGGGCCTGCGCTGACGAAGAAGCCCCCGGTGCGGCCGACGACGAGGGCCTCGGGCTTGAGCGCGCCCATCCTGTCGGCGAGGGCTCCGCCTCCGGCGCGGAGCGGGCGGGCTCGCGTCCGCGGCCCGGCGCCCGGGCCGTTCGGGTGAGCGTTCGCCGGGCGCCGGCGCGGCCGGCTCGGGGAGGATCGTCCGGGCGCGCGCGGTGCGCCTTGCCCGGCCGGGGCGCCCGCCTCACTGTGCGCGCGCCCGCTTCCGCGGCCGCAGACCCGACGGCGCCGCTTCACGGGAAGACCGGAAGGGAGAGACATGAATCTGCTGAAGCGGCTGTTCGGACGCGCCGATGCGGCACCGGCGGCGGAGGCGCCGCCGGACGAGCCGCTTCTCGTCAACGCCTACGCGACCGTGCGCGACCTGCCCGCGCTGGCCTTCCCCCACGAGCCGAACGGGCGTCGGGACCTGTCCGACCCCGCCTTGCAGCCGCATCTCGACGGGTTCATCGGCTACGTCATGGGACGGGGCGACGGCCAGATGACCGCCCTGCGCTACCACCTGTGGCGCCACCTGCAGCGCGTCCGCAACCACGTCAGCTTCGCGGTCGCCGCGCCCGATCTGCCGCGCGTCGAGGCCTGGGCGCTCGCGGCGAACGCCGTCCTCTTCCTGCCGGACGGCTCGGTGCGCGCGCCCGACATGGCGCTCCTCATGTCGGCCGCGGGTGAGACGGATCCCGCGGCGCGCCTGCCCTATCCGCCCGACGCCGTCGCGCGCCGCGCCCGGACCCTGGAGCGGCTGGGGAACCTGGACCCGAAGCCGCCGGCCGGCATGCCCCCCGCGCTCGGCGAGGCGGAGTTGGCACTTCGACCACCGGCGGAGGTGCTCCGGCGGGCTCTGGCACTGCTCTACATCGCCGCCTGGGGGCAGGCCTTCGGCGCCGGCACGACGCTGATCGCGCCGGGACATAGGGCGCTGAATCCCACCGGCTTCGCTTCCCTGTCGCCGGCCGAGCGCGCCCGGATCGAGGCGGCGGACCCCAGGGACGCCGCGGCGGCGTCCTGGCGCTACGAGGCCGCGAACACCCTGCTGTGGACGCTCGGCGCGAGCGCGGCCCGGATCGCCGACAGCGACGCCGCGGCCGACGTGGACGCGCTCTGGCGGGCAGTCGCGCCGCTCGCGCAGGACGCGGGCGCGGCGGATGTCGCGCGCCTGCGGCCGCCCGGCGAGATCCTGGAGGCGCTGGACCGCGCGTGGCGGGAGCACTGGGTCGTCCGGCAGGCGCGGCAGAAGGGAGTGGCCCCCGCGGGGCTCAACGGCGACGTCGTGGCGGAGCGTCACGTCGCGCTGAACTGGCTGACCGGCTTCCAGAACGACCGCGACACGCCGTGGGACGCGATCGACACGCCGACGTGACCGCACCTCGGCTCAGCGGAGACCGTCGAAGTAGTCGAAGAACACGCGGTCCGGATCGTGCTTGTCGCGCAGCGCGCACAGCCTCTGCCACTTCTCGGGCGTGAACGCCTGGGCGACGATCTCGGGCTGCTCGACCGTGTCGGTCTCGCCGATGTAGTAGCCGATGTTGAACGGCTTCAGCGCGGCGATCACCGCCTGATGCCACGCGGCGTTGGCCTGGTCGTCGTCCGCCTCGCGCCACATGGTCCAGGGGCCGCCATAGACCTTCGAGGTCATGGAGCGGGCCATGTCCCGCTGCGGCCCCGGGACGTCGGGCCCGCAGAAGATCGTCGACAGGAACACCGAGGTCGCCGAAGGCGCGCTCCGCCACAGCGGCAGGATGGCGGCCATCAGCGCGCCGGGGCAGTGATTGGAGTAGGTGGCCTCGACCCGGGAGCGCACGCCCTCCGGGAAGAGCGCGCCGGACGCGTCGAAGAGCTGCTCGAAGTCGAGGGGCGTCGCCCGCGCGCGCGACAGGGGCGCGACCGGTGCGCCGTCCAGCGGCGCCAGCGCGCGCCGCGCCGCCTCCGGTGTGTCCTCGAAGGCGGTGGCGGTGACCATGCAGACCCAGCCGTTCTGGGCCGCCGCCTGCGCGGCCAGCGCGGGCGGCGCCTTGACGAGGAACTGGGTCAGCTCGACGCTCGGCGCGATCGTCGGCGCCGCCTCGCCGAGCCACCTGCCGATGGCCGGCGCGTCCTCGAGGCGATAGAAGTACTCGCTCCCGTGAATGGCTTTCGGCAGCGCGTGGAGCTTGAGGAAATACTTCGTGACGATCCCGAAGAAGCCCGGGCCTGCGCCGCGCGCGGCCCAGAAGAAGTCCGGGTTCTCGGTCTCGCTGGCCCGGATCAAGTCGCCCTGGGCGGTGACGAGCTCGATCGCCTCGAGGCTCTCGGTCCCGTAGCCCCAGACCGTGGGGTTCCAGGCCATGCCGCCGCCGAGGAAGTAGCCGCTGGCCTTGACCTGAGGACAGTGGCCGGTCGGGAAGGCGAGGCCGTGGCCGTTGAGCGCCTTCTGGATGTCGCGGTTGCTGAGAATGGGCTGGATGACGGCCCGGCGCTGCGCGACGTCGATCGCCAGGATCTTGTCGAGGCTCCCGAGGTCGATCAGGATCCCGCCGTTGCGCAGGGTCGGCTGGCACCAATTGTGGCCGCCGCCGCGGACGACCACCTTGAGGCCGTGCGCGCGGGCGAACGTCACCGTGGCGACGATGTCGTCCTCGTCGGCCGCCTTGACGATCATCTGCGGTGCCCGGTCCGGGATCAGTCTGTTCCACAGGTTCCCGTGAAGGGCGTCCCGGAACTGCGGGTCGCCCGCGTCGATGACCGGGCCTCTGCAGACCGTCCTCAGGCTCTCAGCATTCATGTCCAGGCACTGCGCGGGCGGGGAGACCCGCTCGGGCGAGGGGGCCTGAGCGGGCGGAACAGGACGGCCGATCTCGCGATCCGGCCCTCAGTAGGGGACGCGGTCCGCTTTCTGCGCGTACTTCTTCCAGACCTCGACGGCCTCCTCGCGCATGATCTGCTGGGTCGGGATGGAGCGCTCGCCGACATCCTTCTTGAGTTCGGCGTAGATCATGCTGTCGTCGAAGCCGCCGTACTCCAGCGCGTCTTCGACCTGCGCCGCGTAGTAGACGTTCTTGACGCCGGCCCAGTAGGCGGCCGCCATGCACATCGGGCAGGGTTCGGCGCTGGTGTAGAGCGTCGCGTTCCGGAGCTTGAAGCTGCCCTGCGCCTTGCAGGCCTTCCGGATGGCCTCGATCTCGCCGTGCCAGGTCGGGTCGTTCTCGGCGACGACGCGGTTGGCGCCCTCGGCGATGATCTCGCCGTCCTGGACGATCACGCAGCCGAACACGCCGCCGGCGCTGTCGACCAGTGACGTCTTCTCCGACAGGGCGATCGCCCGGGCCATGAACTTCTCGTGGTTGTCAGACATTGGAACCTCTGTCGTCGCGAAACGGGTCGGCTGATCGAGACTGTGAACCGCGGAGACTTGCTTATCGAGGGGCGATCCCGTTTGTTGTGTCGAACCGCACTAGACTTCAAGGCGTGCTTAACGACTCGGGATCGGCCGGCCGACATTGCCGTCGGGTTGAGCAACGTCGCCGCGCGGTACGGCCGAGCGGTGTCGGCCGCGACGGGCACGCGACCGCCGTCGATCTGCGCGGGCAGGATCGGCGACGGGGCGTGGCGCGGTGCGGGACGTCCGGCTGAGACCGTGCGTCCCGCGAAGCGCATGTTCGTCAGCCAATAACGCGCGGCTACGATGTCTCTGTCGACAGGATAGACAGGGTCGACGGAGCCCCGTCAACGCTTCCGGACAATCGATCGCGGTGGAATTGTAAATGTCCAAGAATGCAATAGAGCGGCCGTGAATAGCTGATCAATGTTGCCGGCAGGCCGATCCGGGCAGCACATCCGGCGCGTTGCGGCCGCGGCCGCGGCCCTCGATCGGGGCGGCGGCGCCCCGGCTGAGACGGACGGACAAGAAATAATCCGTCCCGTCACGGCCGGGCAATCCCGCCTCAGGGCACCGCGATCCGGGTCGGAGGGGGCGGCGCCGCCGCGCGGGGCGACGGCGCGACCGATCCGGGACCTCCAGGCTTCGCGGGGCGATCTTCCAGTCGCTGGTGCCGGCCCGGATCGCGGGTCGTCCCGGAATCGGGCGATCAGGCGGCCGGACGCTCCGCGAGGACGTCGCGGATGGCGCCCCTGACGTGCCCGAGGGCGTCCGCCTCGTCCGAGCCGCCGGTCACGGCGGCCTCGAGGGTCCGGCACGCCGCCGCCAGGCGCGTGTAGCCGAGGCTGCCCGCCATGGCGATCAGGGCGTGCGCCTCCTGGGCGATCGTCGGGCGCGGGGTTCCGGGCGGGAACGCCGCCTCGAGGCGCGCCCGCAGGTCGCCGGTCAGGCGCGCGACCTCGGCCGCGCCGATCGCGTCGCGGAGGCGCTCGACCCGCGCCGCGTCGCGGACAGGTTCCGGATCGGGCGCCGGGCGCGCGGCCGGAGCCGCCGCAAGGCCGGCCGCCGCGGCCGACAGCCCGGCCGGCGTGAGGCTGACCGCCAGCCCGCCTCCGGCCGGCACGCAGGCGGCCAGTTCCTGCTCCGTCAGGGCCAGGATCGCCGCCATGGCGGCGCTGCGGACCAGCCCGGCCGCCAGGATGGGCGCCGGCGCCTCGGCGGCCGACAGGGGCAGGCTGCGGGCGCCGACGTGGAGCCAGCTGAGCAGCCGGCAGGCCGGATCGTCCGAATCCCGAACCGCGGCGGCGAGTCCCGCGCGGCGCTCGGCGAAGGCGCGGCAGGTCTGCGCCAGCGCCGTCCAGGCGGCCGGATCGTCCACCCGGAACGTCGCGTCGCAGGCGTGGCCGAGACGTCCGGTCAGATCGACGGTGGGGAGCAGGTGGCCCGGGCTTCCCGGCGGCAGCGCCCGGCTCTGCGCGAGACCCTCCGCCGCGCCGATCAGGATGAGATCGGCCTCCGCCACGGGGGCGAGGCGGAAGGCGTGGCCCACCGCGGCGGCCGCCTCGGCGCCGAGATCCGGGTACAGGGCGGCGCGCGGGCGCCCCGGGAGGCCGCGCCGCCGCCACAGCGCCTCGGCCGGCGCCTCGTCGGCGGGCCTCGGCGACGGGTCCGGTGCGACGCCCGCGGGCCCGTCCGACGCCGCGTCCGGCGCCGCGTCGGGCGCGCGCAGGCGGTCGAGCGTCGCGTACAGCAGGTCGGGCTCGACCGGCTTGACCAGGATCGCGTCGAACAGCGCGTCGGCGCCCCGGCGCGACGCCAGGCCGTGCCGGTCGGCCGTGATCCCGACGAGGCGGACGCGCCCCTGCGCGCCGACGATCTCGCGCATCAGCCGCGCGAGAGCGTACCCGTCCATCTCGGGCAGGTGGTAGTCGATGAGCACGACGGCGTGGCGGCGCTCGCTCAGGAGCCGCAGGCCCAGAAACCCGTCGGCCGCGCAGTCGAACGCGTCGCCGCGCGCCGCCAGCAGGGCGCCGATCAGGTCGCGCGAGCCGGGATCGTCCTCGACCAGCAGGATACGGTCGGTCATGCGATCCTCACGGGCGGATCCCGGTCCGGGCGACCGGGCCGCGGAGCGCCTCGGGTGGCAGGTCGGCGCCGCTCGCCTCGGCCTGGATGGAGGGCGGTGCGCCGATCGAGGCCTGCCGCAGCGCGGCCGGACCCGCGTCCTGGGGCCCGCGCCCGCCGTCCGGCGCCTCGGCGACGCCCAGGTAGCGCCGGCCCGGCGGCGGGGCGGTCGCGGCGACCGCGGCCCGGGCGACCGGGGCGGGATCCCGCGCCGCGGCCGGAATACGGCCCGCGGTGCGGGGCCGCGCCGCGGGGACGGGCCGCGCCGCCGACGGGCCCGCGACGGGCGTTCCCGCGTGGCGTGGCACGAGCGTGATCTGCGTGATCGCGGCGGCCATCGCCTCGAGGGTGATGTCGTCGCGGCAGAGCCGGATCCGCAGGGACACCGGGCCGGATCGCCCGGAGGCCGGGTCGAGATCGGGGGCGGCGGCGATCCACTGCCAGGCGTAGAGGCAGCGGGCGCCCCCCGCCGCCCGGCCGACCGCGAGTCCGTAGGGCCCGTAGGCGTTGGCGGCGGGCCGGGTCACGACCTGCATCGCCGTTCCGGGGAAGGCCGCGGCGAGCTCGGCGCGGATGCCGGTCTCGGTCGGCCGGCCGCCGGCGGGGCTCGCCTCCCCGGCCGCGCTGCCGCGGGGCATGCGCAGCAGGATGCCGTTCTCGCCCCCCGCGCCGCGGGGCGCGGGGCTCAGCGACACGGCCTGCTCGAAGGCGTCGGCGCCGTCGTGCTCCCGCAGTCGCACCGGCCGGCCCGCCCAGTCCGGCAGGACGGCCATCGGCGTGGCGGGACGGCCGGGATCGGCCGAGGCCGGCAGCCGCCCGTCCGCGATCGCGTCCAGGCTGGCGTAGCGCGGGGTTCCGGCGACGGAGCGCGCCGCGTCCCGGGCCGTGCAGGCGCCGAGGAGGAGGGCGGTCAGCGCCAGGGCGCGGAGGGGGCGGACAGGGAACGTCACGGCGTCGTCTCTCGCACGGTCTGGTTACGCATCGCTTGCCGCGCGCCGAGGGCGCCCGTGGTCGCCGGCGCCTCCCGGTCCGCGGGGCCGCCCGGCTCCGTTCCGGCCCGCGCGGCCTGCTCTTCGGCCCAGAGGGTCCCCCGCGGCGCCGGGCTGTCGGCGGCGCTCGGCTGGCTCGCCTGCTCGCCGCCGTTCCAGGCCGGCAGGAGCGCGAAGCCGTAGCGCTCGTAGGGCATCGGCCCGACGCCCGGCACGCGGCGGGCGACCGTGGGCGCGCGGCCGCGCGGCCGCGCCGACCAGCGCGCCTCGGTGACCGGGCTCCCGGTCGGCGCGGCGCGCAGGTCGTTCTCCATGAGCACCGCCACCGGGAAGTCGCTGCGCCGGATCGCCGGCGGCGCCGGCGTCCGGCCGGCGGCGATCTCGTCGGGCGGCGGCACGCGGCCGCGCGCGGCCGGGCCGGTGACCGCGGCGAGTTCGAGATAGCCGGCGCTCGCCGCGGGCTCGGCCCTGGCGGTCCGGGACTCCGGCGCCTCGCAGGGCATCGGCCGGGCCGCGGCGCTCTGGAACAGCAGGTCGACCACCCGCGGGAACAGCCCGTCGTAGCGGTTCACGACCTCCAGGAAGGTGCGCTCCTGGCGCGTCCGGCGCAGCGACAGGGCGTAGCCGTAGACCGTCGCCTCCTTGGGGTACCAAGCCACGGCGCGCCGGAACCAGCCCAGGGCCGTGTCGAACTGGCAGCGGTTGTAGGCGTACCAGCCGAGGGCCTGCGCGCCCTCGCCCGAGGCCGTCGCCAGGGTGACCTCGGCGTAGCGCCTGAGCCGTTCCGGCTCGATGGCGGGCGGGTCCGCCCGGGTCAGATCCGTCTCCAGCAGGTCGATGAACAGGAGGCTGTTGTTCACGAGCGGCGCCCGCCACGCGTAGGCGACGTCCTCCGCGTCGCGCCGCCGGCCGAGGAGACGGAGGGTGTGGGCGAGGCCGTGCGCCACCATGGCGTCGCCGCCCCGCGCGACGGCGCGCTTGAACCACGCGAGGGCCGTCGGCAGGTCGCGCCGCTTGAACGCCAGCCACGCGACGAGGGCGGCCTGGTCGGGATCGTGCGCGGCCTCCGCGTAGGCCTCGAACGCCGCGAGGTCGTGGGCCGAGACCGCTTGCCCGGCCTCGTCGTGGAGCACGGCGCCGATCCGGCCGCGGATGAGGTCGACGCGGATCGCGTCCAGGTCCCGGGCCTCGCCGAGGGCGGCCAGCCGGTCGACATCGGCCATCGGCAGGATCTGCATCGCCCGCAGCAGGCTGACCCGCCGCTCCTCGGGCCCGAACCGGCCGCCGGTGAGCGCGCCGCGCAGCAGGTCGTAGGCCTTCTCGGGCCGCTCGGTCCGGCCGTAGGCCTCGGCGACGGCCCAGACCACCTCGGCGTCGGCCGCGGCGATGTCGGCGGCGCGGCCGGCGGCGAGGGTCGCGAGGTCGGGCCAGCGGCCCGCCCTGGCGAGGGACAGGCAGGATTCGCGCAGCGCGCGCGCGGACAGGGCGGACTGCAGCGCCGGGGAGGGCGTCCAACCCGGCTCGGCCCGGGCGCGGGCGGCGAGCGCGGCGGCGAGATCGGCGTCGCGGCCGGCGCCGAGCAGGTCCCAGAGGCCGTCCTCGTCCTCGCCGCCGGCGCGCGCGGTCCAGAGATCGGCCGGCGGCTGCCAGCCGGGATGGCGCCGCCGCAGCCGCTCCGTCTCGGCCTCCACCCGCGCGCGCTGGTGCTGGCTCGCGTAGTAGCGCAGGGCGGTCTCGTCCGGCCTGGCGGCGGGCCCGGCGGTCGCGCCGGCGGCGGCGGCCGGAGCGGCGGCCAGCAGGGCGGCGAGGATCAGCGCGGTGCGCATGCCGGGTACCGCGCGTTCAGGGCCGCCAGGGCCAGCAGCTGCAGGGTAACGGGGTAGTAGTTCTCGCTCTCGGCGCGGACGCGCGTCAGGGCCGCCGGGAACGGCGCACCGCGGCTCGCGCAGGCGGCCAGCGCCGGGATGGCGGCGTAGCCGGTCTCGGTCAGCCGCGCGGCGACCCGTCCGGTCCCGGTCTCGACCAGCGCCAGCCCGGCCTCGGGCTTCTGCCACAGGGCGAGGAACGGCGCGTAGAGATCCGGCTCGGTGATGCCCGCCATGGCGAGGTAGAGCGGGATCCGCAGCGCGTTGTAGCCGAACTCCGCCGGGAACCCGTCGGCGGGGCGGGGCGCGGCCCCGGACAGCGAGATCCACTCCACGGGCAGCCGCTGCGACCCGAAGCGGGCGGCCGCGATCAGCCGGCGCCCGCTGCGCGCGAGCGCCCGCCAGTCGAACTCGGGCGCGAGCAGGCCGACCCGGTCGAGGGCCGGGAAGACCCAGTAGGAGAGGTTCACCACCGGGCCGTCCGCCCGATCCTCGGCCGAGAACCCCGCCACCGCCGGCAGGATCAGCGGACCCTGCGGCGCGCGCGGCAGGAGCAGCTTGCGCCCGAGCTCGACGGCGATCCGGCGGCCGGCGACCTGATGCTCGGGCTCGTGCCACGCCTCGGCGGCCTCGGTGAGCGCCCAGGCGACGAGCAGGTCGCCGTCCGAGGCGTCGTTCATGTCGGCCACGGCGGGGCGCTTGTCCGGCTCCCACCGCCACGCGATCAGCTGGTCGTCGCGGACCATCAGGTTCGCCCGGGTCCAGGTCCAGATCCGCTCGAAGGCCTCGCGGTCGCCCGCCGCCACCGCGAGCAGCATCCCGTAGCCCTGGCCCTCGCTGTGGCTGATGCCGCCGTTGGCGGTGTCGACCACGCGGCCCTGCTCGCTGACGAACCGGGCCTTGTAGGCCCGCCACGCCTCGGCGTTCCGGAGGGTGCCGGCGAGGGGCGGGGCCGAGGCCGTCGCGGCGAGCGCCGGGCGGGCAGCCAGGAGGGTCAGGACGCAGAGGCCGGCGAGGCCGCGCAGGAGGACGCTTATCAGGACGCTCATTCCGGTCTCCGACCGAGGTTGCGCACGAGCAGGTGGGTCGAGCCGGCGAGGCCGCCGGCCAGGAGCAGGCCGGCGAGGCCGAAGAGGCCGGCGTGGAGCGAGAGCCAGCCCGCCGCGACGCGGCGGAGGTTGCCCGGGGCCGGGGCCAGGGTCGCCACGTAGCGGGGCTCGGCCGCCGCCTCGACCGCCACGCCGCCGTCGACGGACGAGAGCGCGGCGAGACGCCCCGCGGGCCGCGTCCAGACCCGCGGATGGACGAGGCAGGCCACCGCCTCGCGCAGGCCCGCCGAACTCGGCGCCGTCACCAGGGTCACCAGATCGTCCGGGGCGGGCCCGGTCACGCCCTGGGCCAGGAGAGCGGCGGCATCCGTCAGGACGGGGGCGGGCGGCCGCGCGCCGGACCGCGTCGCGGCCTCGGCCACGGCGTCGGGCGCGGGGCGCACCAGGGCGCTGCAGGCGGCGAGGCCGTCGGTCCGCAGCACGCGCCGCCGCAGCGCCGGCCCGCTCTCGCGCGCCGGCACGGCGTCCCGCCCGGCCCAGGCGTCGAACACGGCCCGGGGATCGAGGCCGGCGGCGGCCAGCACGGTGCCGTCGAGGGCCGGGGCGGGCGAGACCACCACGGCCGGCCCGGAGATCCCGGCCCGGCCGGCCGCGAACGCGAAGGGCAGCACCCGCCCGGCGGCGAGGCCGAGCCGCGCCGCGAGGGTCGCGGCCGCCGCCATCGTGTCCCGATCGGGATTGGGCACCACGAGGGTCGGGCGCCGGCCGGCCGTCGCGTACGGGAAGGCCTCGGCGACGGTCTCGGCGAGCTCGGGCTGGCGGCCGATCCGCGCGAGCGGCGGGAGGGTCAGGCGGCTCGTGGCGGCCAGGAACAGCCGCTCGGTCGGCACCGCCGCCTCGTCCGGGCAGGCCCGGTCGTCCCCGCGCGGCAGCTCCGCGCGGACCGCGATCCGGTTCTGGCCGGGCCGGAGCAGCCGCAGCGGGAGGACCACCGCGCGCCGGGTCATCGCCTCGCCGCCCGGCCGGCCCAGCGGCGTGCTCGCCGCGGTGGCGCCGTTGATCGCCACGACGATCTGGGCGCCGGGGGCGAGACCGGCCGGATAGGCGGCGTCGAGGTCGAGGATCAGCTTGTCGTAATCGGCCGGCATGAAATCGTGCGGCAGCGCGAGGTCGAAGGCGATCCGGTGGGTGCGGGCGGCGACGTGGGCGTCCGGGATGCCGAGATCCGCGAAGGTCAGGGTCTCGCCCCCGGAGACCGGGCGGCCGCCCGCATCGGCCAGGGCCCGGCGGCCCTGCGGCGTCCCCGGCCGGTCGGCGCGCGCGAGATCCTCGAGCTGCCCCAGGGCCGCGGTCACGTCGGCGTCCTCCGGCCCGGTGACGACCAGGACCGGGCGACGCTCCGCGTTCCGCGGCAGCAGGGCGAGGCGCGGCCCGGTCACGGGGCCGAGCGGCGCCAGATCCAGGCTCGCGGCCAGTTCGGAGACGCGCCCGACCGCGAGCGCCAGCCCGTCGCCGGCCTCGACGGCCGGCGCGAACTCCGCCGCGGGCTGCCGGAAGCCCCCGAGGAGAACCGCGGCCTGCAGGGCGGCGAGCGCCCGCTCCACGGCGCGCGGGCTGAGCTTCCCGCCGGTCTGGAGCAGCCGGATCGGCACCGCTCCGTCGGGGCCGCCGCCGATCGCCGCCAGATCGGCCGGCGCCTGCGGGCCGTCCGTGACCGCGAGGAGGCCGGTCGTCTCGGGGTCGATCTGCGTCCACAGCTCGTAGGTCGCCGGGACCGCGCAGTCGACGCGGTGGCGCTGCGCCACGGCGATGTCGATCCGGTTGAAGCCCCGGGCCAGCGTCCCCGCGGGCAGGTCGAAGGCGAGGCTGCGGAGACCGCGGCTGCCGTCGATCGCGCCGCTGCCGAGGGCGGCGCCGTTGACGCTGAGCGTCAGCCGCGCGGTGTCGGGCAGGATCGAGACCGCGGCCATGTAGCCGACCTGGAAGCGCCCGCCCGCCCGCGCCTCGGCCTCGGTGGCGTAGAAGGCGAAGCTCAGGCGGCCGTTCTCGCCCCAGAGCCGCATGGGTTCGGCGATCGACGGCAGCCGCCGGAGGGTCGGACCGCGCTCGGCGACGACCGGGTCCGCCGCGCCGGCCGCGGTCGGGGGCGGCGCGGCGGGCGCGGCGACCGGCGCCCGCTCGGGCGACGGCAGCGTCAGGACCGGGGCCGCCCCGACCCCCGAGAAGGTCTGGGCCGAGGCGCCGGCGGCGCAGGTCAGGAGGCCGGCCGCGAGGACCGGGCGAAGGCCGTGACGCATCGGGACCTCAGGCGGCGGAGCGGATGGCGGCGGGATCGGCGGGCGCGCGGACGAGCGCGCGGAAGTCGGGGCCGCGGACGATGTCGGCGGCGCGGGCCGGCTCGGGGCGCTCGGCGCCGGCGAGGGCGAAGATCCCCGCGAGCCAGGCGGCCGGGTCGAGGCGCGGCTCGGGAGCGTCCGTGCCGGATGCCGCGGCGGGGGGCTCGGCCGCGGCGAGCCTGGCGACCGCCTGCCTCCACGCCGCTTCCGTCAGCGGCATCGCGACGGAGACGTCCGGCTCGGCCGCCGGGAGCGGGGTCGGCGCCGGCGCGGGCGCGGGCGCGGGCGCGGGCACGGGCACGGGCACGGGCTTGGCCGGCGCCGGCTCGGCGGTCGCCGGGGCGCCGACCGGAGCGGTCACCGCGACGGGCGCCGGCACCGCCGGGGCGGCGGCCGCGGCAGCCCGCTCGGCGACGGGCACGTCGACGACCGGCAGGGGGATCGACGCCGCCTGCGGGATCTCCGCGGGGGCCGCCGGCGCCGGGACGATCGCGGCCGGGACTTCCGGAGCGGCCGCCGGAGCGGCGCCGCGGTCCCGGAGCGCGTAGGTGACGGCCCGGACCGGCTCGGTGATGCCCCAGGCCAGGAAGCGGAGGCTTCCGGAGAGCAGGTCCTTCGGCCGGCGCCGGCCCGACAGGAACGCCTGCAGGGCGGAGACGTCGCCGTAGATCAGCTCGGCCAGCCCGCGGAACAGCGGGGCGCCGGCTTCCGCAGGCGCGACTTCCCACGCGACCTCCCAGGTGTCGCCCGACAGGCCGGCGCGCGGGCGGAAGGCGAGAACGGCGCCGGACCCCTCGGCGAGGACGATCCGGCCCGGGCTCCCGGCCTCGGCCGCGGCCGGCCAGGTCGACCCGTCGCAGCGGCGCAGGCGGCAGCCCTCGGCGGAGGCGCGCTCCACCACGACCTCGAACACGGCGCCGCCGACCGACGCGACGGCGCGCCGGTTCACCGGCAGGCTGTGGCTGCGCTCGGTCTGACGGCGCTCGGCCACGACGCCGAGGGCCGCGCCCGCGATGACGAGGTTGAACAGGCACCAGAGCCCGACGACCAGCATCAGGCTGGTGACGCCCGGCTCGTAGAGGTAGCGCCACGCGGCCGTCGCGCAGCCCGCCGCCAGCGCCCCGAAGATCGCGAAGAACGGCCACGCCAGCCCCGACAGGTGGTCGCGGTCGAGCCCGAGGCCCTTGTTGGTGACGGTGAAGCTCGGCTTGCGGGGCGACAGCACCACCGAGACGATGGAGCGGGCGAGGTAGACCCCCTGCACGTACTCGTAGAGTTCGGAGACCCACGGCCAGCGCACGTGGCCGTAGAGGTAGTTCTGCATCATCATGTTGGCGACCACGTAGGTCGCCGTGTAGACCAGCGCCTCGTCGATCGAGGAGACGAAGATCTTCACGTCGAAGAAGATGTGCAGCAGCGGCGCGAGCATGAAGATCAGGCGCGGCAGCGGGAAGAACCAGAAGGTCATGCTCGACAGGTAGCAGAGCCTCTGGATCGGCTTCAGGCCGCGCTTGAACAGCGGATTCTTCAGGAGCATGATCTGGAACATGCCCTGGCACCAGCGCGCCCGCTGGCCGATGAAGTCGGCGAAGGTCTCGGGCTGGAGGCCGGCGATCAGCGGCCGGTCGACGTAGGCGCTGGTCCAGCCGCGGGCGTGCAGCTCGAAGGCGGTCTCGCAATCCTCCGTGATCGTGACGCCCGAGAACCCGCCGACCGCGTCGAGGGCGCTCCGCCGGAGGAGCGCGGCCGAGCCGCAGAAGAACGAGCCGTTCCACTTGTCGAGGCCGGCCTGCGTGACCCCGTAGAACATCTCGTTCTCGGACGGCATCCGGGTGAAGGTCCGCAGGTTCCGCTCGATCGGGTCCGGGTTGATGAAGACGTGCGGGGTCTGCACCAGGAACAGCTTCGGGTCGCGGGCGAACAGGCCCACGGTCTCCCGCAGGAACGGCCGGAACGGCGCGTGGTCGGCGTCGAGCACCAGAACGAGGTCGGCGCGGGCCTGGGTCAGGCCGTTGTTGAGGTTGCCGGCCTTGGCGTGCGCGTTGCGCGCCCGGGTCAGGTAGCGGACGCCCAGCCCGGCGCAGAGCGCCTGCAGCGCGGCGCGGCGGGCCCGCGCCGCGCCGGCCCTGGCGGGGTCCGGGTCGGCGCATTTCTGGTCCGTGCCGCCGTCGTCCAGCAGCCAGACGGTGGCGCGGCCGGCCGGGTAGTCGAGGTTGCGCGCCGCCGCCAGCGTGAGGCCCAGGATCTCGGCGGATTCGTTGTAGGACGGAATGAAGATGTCGACGGTGGGAAGGTCCGCCTCGGGCAGGACCGGCGCGGCGCCGCGGGCCAGCGGCGCGACGTTGATGATCAGGCTGACCGTGAGGATCAGCACGCAGTAGAGTTCCGCCAGCGCCAGCACGACGCCGAGCCCGAAGCTGACGGGATCGTCGAGGGTCGGCAGCGTGCCGGTCACCCGCCAGTAGGCGTAACGGATGACCACGGCCGTGCCGAGCGCCAGGAAGGCCATCCGGGCGAGGCCCCGGCGGGGGAACAGCAGCCAGAGCGCGAGCATCCCGGCTCCGGCGGCGGCGCAGAGCACGCCCTGGGCCGTCAGGCCCACCGGCTGCGTCAGGAAGCCGAGGGCGAGGGCGGCGCAGAGCGCCCAGGTCGCCCACAGGAGGGCCATCAGGAGGCGCGGGCGCGCCGCCGGGGCGGCCGGGATGGCGCCCGTGATGGCGCCCGGGATGGCGGTTGGAAGGGCCTGGGCGGGCGCCGGGCCGCCGAGGGGCGTCGCGCGGGCCATCAGAAGCCCGTCCGCATGTCGAGGGCGGTGTAGAGGCCGCCCTTGCGCACGTGGTCGTGGACGTAGCCGGCCGAGAGGCCGAGCTGCACCGCGCCGATCTGCATGCCGCTCAGATGCGCGCCGACCCGCCACTGCCGGTAGTAGTCGTCCCCGAGGGCGGCGAATTCCGGCCCGACATAGCCGCCCGCCAGCGCCGCGATGCCGAAGCGGACGCGGCCGTAATAGGCGTTGAACGCGGTGCTGTAGGTGCCGGTCGCGTGGAACATCGTGAAGGCGGTCGGCCGGGCGTAGTAGTCGAGCGCCGTCTTCAGGCCGACGCCCGTGCGGGCCACCGTCTCGGTCAGCCCGGATTGCGCGACCTCGTCGCGGCGCACGGCCAGGCCCACGAAGCCGCTGAGCACGCTGTCCGGGCCGACGAGGGCGTAGCCGGCCATCGCGGCGAGGTCGGCCTGCTGGCCGACGGCGCGGGGGGCGCCGGGGCTCTCGGCCCGGTACGATCCGATCAGCCCGTCGACCCGCACGCGGACGCCGCTGGTGAGCAGGTCGCCCGCCGGAGCGGCCGTCACGGTGGCGCTGGCGAACTGCGACCCCTGCGAGGCGATCGCGGCCGAGGTGTCGACGGCGACGATCCAGGCATCCGGGCCGGCCGGCGTCTCGGCCCCGGTATACCAGTCGGCGGCCCGGGCCGCGGGGCATCCCGCCGCGGCCAGGGCCGCGGCCCACCCGATGAGGCTGCGATGCATGTCGATACGCTACGTGACTTGCGGGACACCGACAGAATCCGGCCTCTATCCCTAACCACCCCTTTCCGCGACGCGGACAATACAGAGCGAAGAAGGACTAGGCCGCTATTAGGCGGTTTCCTCGCAGTCGATCCAGTAGACGCCGCAAGATCTCGCCGGGACCGCGCAGCACCCGCAGGCATTCCTCCGCGGCCCGGCGATGCCCACAGGCTGTGGACGGGCCGGCCGGGACTAGGCCGGCCGGCCTAGTCCGGCGAGGATCCGCGGGCCGGTGGCCGCCGCGGCCGCCCGGTTGGCGACGCCGAGGGTGCGCAGGAGGGCGGCGACGTGCACCTTCACGGTGCCCTCGCCGAGATCGAGTTCCCGGGCGATCTCCTTGTTGGAGCGCCCGGCCACGATGCGTTCGAGCACCTCCCGCTGCCGGCGGGTCAGCGACACCTCGCCGACCGGCGGCGCGGCCGCGCTGGGCGGCGGGTCCGCCATGAAGGGCGGCACGTAGATCGCGCCGTCGAGGATCGCCGAGACCGCCCGCAGCACTTCCGCGGTCCCGAGGGTCTTGGGCACGTAGCCGTGGCTGCCGGCGGCCAGCGCCGTCAGCACGTCGGCCCGGGCGGTGGAGGCCGAGACGATGGCGGCCTTGACCGCCGGGTAGCATTCCCGCACCGCCGCCACGGAGCCCGCGCCCGCCATGCCGGGCATCTGCAGGTCGAACAGCGCCAGGGCGGTCTCGGGCGTCCCCGAGAGGGCGGCCAGCGCCTCGTCCAGGCTCGCCGTCTCGATCACCCGCGCGAAGCCGAGCTGCCGGGACAGCAGCGACGCCATGGCGAGGCGGAAGAACTCGTCGTCGTCGGCCAGGATCGCGACGCGGCCCTCGGCGCCGGCGCCCGGTCGGGTCGTCGTCATCACCGCGCTCCCGAGGCGGTCCGGAGGGACGCGGGGCCGCCGGAGAGCAGCGTCCGGGTCTCCGCGACGGCCGCCACGGCGAGGTCGCGGGCGCGGGCGAGCAGCGCGTCGAAGGTCACGTCGTCGCCGGCCTGTTCCAGGGCCGCGCAGGCCCGGCTGAGCGGCATGAAGCCGAGGAGACCGCTCGCGGCCGCGAGCGCGTGCGCCTCGGCGCGCAGCGTCGCGCGCCCGGCCGCCGTGCCGGCGGTTCCGGGATCCGGGGCCGCGAACGCCTCTCGGGCCCGGCTCTGGAACTGTCCGAGGAGCCGCGCCAGCGTGTCCGGGGCGATCAGCGCCATATTGTCCGCGTAGCGGGCGCGGTCGAGGGTCGGCTCGTCTTCCGGGGCCGCATCGGCGGATTCGCCGGCCGGTTCGCCGGCGGGGTCGCCGAGCCACCGCGCCACGGCGGCGCAGAGTTCCTGGGGCTCGAACGGCTTGCCGAAATGGTCGTCCATCCCGGCCGCCCGGAACGCCTGAACCTGGTCCGGCAGGACGTTGGCGCTCATCGCCACGACGGTCACCCGCGCGGCGGGGCCCGGCAGGCAGCGGATCAGCCGCGTCGCCATCATGCCGTCGAGGCGCGGCATCTGGACGTCCATGAGCACGAGATCGTAGGGCGCCGCCTCGACGGCGCGGACCGCCCCGATACCGTCGGCCGCGACGTCGACGACGTGACCGGCGGCCCTGAGCACGGTGCAGGCCAGCTCGCGGTTGATCTCCACGTCCTCCACCAGGAGGATGCGCCCGGTGCGTCCGGGCCGCGCCGGCGCCGACCGGACGGGGGCCGCGGCGGCCGGCGCCCGCGGCAGGGTCAGGGCGAACCAGAAGGTCGAGCCGCGTCCCTCCGCGGAGACGAGACCCATCGTGCCGCCCATCAGTTCGACCAGCCGCCGGCTGATCGCCAGCCCCAGGCCGGTGCCGCCATACGCGCGGCGGATCGAGCTGTCGGCCTGCGAGAAGCGCTGGAACAGCCGCTCCTGGCGGTCCGGCGCGATCCCGATCCCGGTATCGGTCACGCTGAAGCGGATCGTGTCGCCGCGCGGACCGGCCTCTTCGTGGAACAGGTCGACGGTCACCCGGCCCCGCGGCGTGAACTTCACGGCGTTGTTGAGGAGGTTCAGCAGGATCTGCCGCAGCCGCCCGGGGTCGCACACCAGCCGGTCCGGCGCCGCGGCGTCGATCTGGGCGACCAGATCGAGGCCCTTGGCGCGGGCCGGCGCCTCGACGATGCCCAGGCAGGCATCGACGAGGGGGCGCAGCGCGACCGGTTCGGGGTCGAGGTTGATCGCCCCGGCCTCGACGGACGAGAAGTCCAGGATGTCGTCCACGACGGTGCGGAGGTTCGCCCCCGCGGTCGCGGCGAGTTCCGCGTAGCGCCGGAGATCGCCGTCGAGCCGGCCGGATTCGGCCAGCAGCCCGGCGAAGCCGATCACCGCGTTGAGCGGCGTGCGGATCTCGTGGCTCATCGCCGAGAGGAACTCGGTCTTGGCCGCGTCGGCGCGCTCGGCCTCGGCGCGGGCCGCCTCGGCCGCCGCCTTGGCGGCGATCAGCGCGCGCTCGCCGTCCTTCCGGGCCGTGATGTCGAGGGTCAGGCCGACGATCCGCGCCGCGACGCCGTCGCGGTCGCGATGGGGGCGCCCGATCGCCTGGATCCAGCGGCAGCCGCCGCCCGCGTCCGGCACCCGGAACGCGACGTCGAAGGTCCTGCGCTCGGCCGCGGCCGCCCGCACCGCCCGCAGGGTCGCGGCGCGATCCGCGGGGACGACCCGCCGCATCCCCTCGGCGACGTTCACCACCGCCGGACGGTCCCCCGAGAAGCCGAGGCGGCGCGCGCTGTCGGGCGACAGGATCAGGTCGCGGCTCGCGAGGTCGAGGTCGAACAGGCCCGCGCCCGCCGCCTCCTGGGCCAGGCGCAGGAGCTCGCCCTTCTCGACCAGCGCTTCCCGGGCGCTGACGATCTCGTCGATGTCGAGGGCGGAGCCGAGCCAGCCGATCAGGTCGCTGCCCATGTGCAGGGGCCGGACCACGAA
Organism: Methylobacterium sp. PvP105; assembly: GCF_017876975.1. Classification (NCBI taxonomy): domain Bacteria; kingdom Pseudomonadati; phylum Pseudomonadota; class Alphaproteobacteria; order Hyphomicrobiales; family Methylobacteriaceae; genus Methylobacterium; species Methylobacterium sp. PvP105. The sequence goes on from NZ_JAGIPA010000001.1 coordinate 6,292,184, forward strand.
CTGGTGCCAGCGGAAGCGGCCGGCCCGGTCGGCGACCCGGCCCTGGATCTCGCTCGACCGGCCCTGCACGCGGGCCTTGGCGTAGGCCCCGGCGATCCGGCCGGCGTCCTCGGGGTGGAACCGGTCCGTGCGGGCCGCGCGGGTGGTGGGGATCGGGCCGCAATAGGCCTCGAAGGCCTGGTTGACGTAGATCGTCTCGCCCGTGTCGGCCCGCTCCATCCAGACGAGCTGCGGCAGCGTGTCGACGAGGGCCCGGTAATGGTCGCGGCTCGTGCGCAGGTTCGCGTAGGTCTGCTCCGGCTCCGAGGCCGCGCGGACCGTGACGACCCGATCCGCCGTGCCGGCGATCGCGCGCACGACCAGCACCGTCGCGACCCAGCCCGGATCACCCCGCATCCGCACGAGCGCCGTGTCGGACCGGCCCGCGCCCGCGGCGTCCGCGAGGGCGCCGGCATCGTCCGGGTGGAGGGCGTCGCGCAGCGGATGCCCGACCAGGCCTTCGGCGCCCGCGCCGAGGATCGACCGGCCCCCCGCGGACGCGAAGGTCACCCGACCCGCACCGTCGAGGCGCAGGATCAGCCCGGCCGCGGCGTCGACGATCTGGCGCAGGGCCTCGGTCTCCGGACCGGGGGCGCCGGGGCGGGCGGGCTGGGCAAGGGGCAGGTCTGCGCTCATCGGCTCCGACACGGGCGGGCGCGGAACTGTGCGCGCGGGCGCAGTGTCGTGGCAGAAGGTTAACCGGCTCTTTACCTTAACCGAGAATGTATTTGTCTCTATTAGGTCGGTGTGGGTGTCTATAGTCGAGATGAAGTCGTCCTGCCCGCGAGGGCACCATGCGTGAGGCCGGCGACCGCCGCGCGGCGCCCCGCTTTCCGGTCACGCTCTCCGCTCGGGTCCGGGACGCGGGGCGCAGCTATCGGGCGGCGATCCTCGACGTCAGCGCGGGCGGCCTGCTCATGGCGATGCCCGACGCGTTCGCGGCCGCGCCCGGAACGGAGCTGGTGATCGACGCGGCGATCCTCGGGACCGTGCGCGCCCGCGTCGTGACGACCAGCGCGCGCGGGGTCCATGTCCAGGTCGACGCGGATGCGGAGGCCTACAGCCTCGCCGTGCAGCGGGTCTCGCGGATCGCGCGATCCTGGTAGCGCCGCGCTCAGGTGTTGAAGTCGAGCAGCCGGGAACTGGCGAAATCGGTGTTGCGGGCGCCGTCGCTGCCGTAGCCGATGGTCCGGCTCTGCGTCCGCTGCATCTGCTGGATGAAGGAGGCCAGCGTCTCGCTGGGGCTGAGGCGCGCGTCGCCCGACGCGGTCGGGTCCTGGGACGCGTCGGGAGTTCCGCTGGTGGCGGAACGCGCCGGTTGCGAGGCCGGTCCATCCGCCGGATCGGCGGTTGCCCCGGCCTCGGGCGCGGTGAGCAGCTGGCGGAGCACGCCGCCCTGGTCGCCGGTGATCCGGCCGGCGGTGATCTGGTTGTCGATCAGGGCGTCGATGCGGTCCCGGATCCGGGCCGGGTCGAGAGCCGGCGCCGCGGGGGCCGTCGCGGCGCTGCTCGACGCCGCCCGGGCCGCCTCGCCCGCCACGACGCCGGTCACCGGTTCGGCGTGCGGGGTGCTGCCGTCGAGAACGCGCGGCGTCAGGGACGTGCTGAGCCCGGCGGGCGGTCCTGACACGGCATTCATTGCGGCACGCACACACCCCAGAGGCCCTACGACAGCCCCCGGGTATGGTCGGTTAGTGTTAAGGCTGCCTTACGGGGCGCCGGCCCGTCCGGCCGGGGCTGCCCGGCCAAGGGTGCCCGACAAGGCTGCCCGGCCAAGGCTGCCCGGCCAGGGCTACCCGGCCAAGCTATCCGGTGAGGACCGTCCGGCCGGGCCCTCGGCGGCGCGCGTCGGGGAACGAACGTCTCCAGCCCGCCTCTTTTTTGTTGTCGCTCCGTCCCAGCGTGGCGGGCGCCGGGCCGGGCTGGAGCCGAAAAATTTCGGCGTTCCAGGACCCGCGCGCGCGAGATAAATATCGTCGAAGACTTTCGGCTAAAAAGACGAGTGCTGTAGAGAACGTATCGTATTTACAAATAATATATTTGTCTTCCGTGTTGAGGTCTTGACTTCGGCAGAGGCTTGTCTGCTGATGCAGGCTTGCAGGGCAGTGCCGCCAGTCAAGTGGTGAACGCTGGATGCAAGATCAATTCTCGGTTGTTTCTCCTCGTGTTTCGCGGAGCGGCAGGTCCCCGCGAGTCTGTCGCCGTCCCGGTGTCTTGGCCCACGAACCCGTCGCCCGGTCCGCCGGAGGTGGAGCCCGTCGGGACCGTCCCGGACCCGCCGGGCGGTGACCAGAGGCGGGGCCGAGGGCCGTCCGCCTCTCCGCACGAACGCGCGCGTGCAGACAGCCGTGCAACGGAAGCGCGTAGGGTCATGAGCGGTGCCACAACGTCCGTCAGCATCGTGACGCAGACGACCATCCGGCCGGAGAGCGCGGACGCCTTCGCCCGATGGCAGACTGACACCAGTGCCGTCGTGGCGGCCTTTCCCGGCTTCATCGAGCAGCAGCTGATCCCGCCGCGCCCGCCGCTGCAGGTGGACTGGGTGATCGTGCAGCGGTTCCACAGCCTGGAGCAGGCCAAGGCCTGGCTGGCCTCCCCCGAGCGGCAGGCCCGCATCCAGGGCGCCACGCCGATGCTCGTCGGCCGCGACGACGTCCACATCGTCAAGGACGACGCCAGCGCGGCCCGGACCTCGCCGGTCAGCGCGGTGATCAGCACCCGCGTGAAGCCCGGCATGGAGGCGGCCTACCTCCGTTGGGAGCAGAAGATCGCGGCCGCGCAGTCGCGGGCGCCCGGCATGCAGGGCTACCGGTTCGAGCCGGCCGTGCCGGGGGTGCAGGAGGACTACGTCGCGATCCTGCGCTTCGACAGCGAGGCGAACCTGCGCACCTGGATGGACTCGCCGGAGCGGCAGGCGCTGGTCGCCGAGGCGGTGCCGATGACCGCGGAATTCCACACCCGGACGGTGCAGAGCGGCTTCGAGCAGTGGTTCCGCAACGTCGCGCCGCCCGGCGGGGTGGCGCCCGCGGCGTGGAAGATGAACATGATCGTCGTGCTGACGCTCTACCCGACCGTGTTCCTGTGGGGCGTCCTGGTCGGCACGCCGATCCTCGCCGGGCTGCTGAAGGTGGATTTCCCGGTCGCCCTGTTCATCGGCAACGTGTTCAGCGTGCTGCTCACCTCCCTGATGGTGCCCTGGACGGCCCGGCGGCTGGACTGGTGGCTGACGCCGGATCCGGCGCGGCGGACCCGGGTCAACCTGCAGGGCGCCGCGCTGCTGACCGCCGCCTACGCGGTCATGATCCTCGTGTTCTGGAAGCTGTTGTGACCGGCGTCGCGCCGGGGCGGTCGCGGTCCGCGGGGCGCCGTTCAGAGGACGGGCCAGGGGAGGCGCGCGCGATGCTCCGGTCGGTGTCCCGGGTGAGCCCGCTCTCGGCTGCGGGGCTGCTGATCCTGGCCTGCGGGACCGGGCTGGCCGGTCCGGCCCGCGCCGAGCCCGAGCCGGCCCCGGCCACCGCCTCAGCCGCGGCGCCGACGCCGGCCGCGGCCCGCACGAGGCGCCAGGAGGCCGGCGTTCCCGTCGCGGCCGCCACCGTGATGGCGGCGCCGCCGCCGTCCGTCTTCGCCTTCTCCGACACTGTGGTGAGCTACCGCTTCCAGGGGCCCTCCGCGGAGCCCGGCCTCCGGGTCCAGCGTCCCGACGGCCAGTTCGTGGGGCGCGAGGTCCCCAAGAACGTGATCAACCTGTTCCACGCCAATTCGTGGGCCTACGGGACGAACCTGCTCTCCCTCGACATCCTCCGGTCCGGATCCCAGGACCCGGCGGGCAATCGGGTCGGCAGGTTCGAGGGCGTCGGCGCCACCGAGTTCTACCTGATCTACCGGGGCGTCCTGAGCCTCAACCAGGTCTTCGACACGCAGGCCCTCGCCGTTCCCGGTATCGTCAAGGATATCGGCCTGTCGTTCGGGGCCGACGTCAACACCAAGGACACGACCTTCGATTCCGAGAAGCGCGCCGGCACCTTCGGGTTGAGCTTCGCCTTCGACGTGCCGGCCGGGTTCGTGAACCTGAAGGTCCAGGGCTACAAGGAATTCTCCCGCAACGGCCTGGCGGGGAACGGTCCCGTACCGGGCAATTCCGGGCGCGATGCCGTACCGGGCTTCGACTACGCGCACTTCCGCAGCGTCGAGTTCAAGATGACGCCGGAATTCGAGATCACCTACACGATCCCGCTGCCGTTCACTGGGCTGCCGCTGTCGCTGGCCGGCTTCAACACGATCGTCCTGCCCAAGGGCCGCTACGGCACGATCAACCAGTACGACACGCAGCTGGAATTCGTCTCGCAGACCAACCTCGTGCTCGATGTCGGGCAGCTGCTCGCCGACACGCCCAACCGGGTCGAGGTCTTCGCCGGCTTCCAGTACTGGCACAACAAGTTCGGCGGCGACCCGCGGCGCACCCTCAACACCGAGGAGAAGGCGCTGATCGCCGGGGTGGCCTACCACCTGAAATGAGACGGCCGGTCGCGGCGCGGGCCGTTCCGCGCGGCTTCAGCAATCCAAGGTCGTGTCCCGCTCCCACTGGGTGAGGTGCTGGCAGTAGGCGTTCCACTCCTCGTTCTTCAGCTTGAGATAGCTCGGCACGAAGGGGCCCAGGGCCTCGCCGAGGATCGCGCTGCCCGACAGGGCGCGCAGGGCGTCCAGCATGTTGAGGGGCAGCCGCTTCAGGCCCTCGACCGTGTGGCCGTCGGTGTACATGTTGATGTCGAGGCGCGGGCCCGGATCCCGGTGGTTGCGGATCCCGTCGAGGCCGGCCGCCAGGATCGCCGCCTGGAGCAGGTACGGGTTGACGGCCCCGTCGGCGAGGCGGAACTCGAACCGCCCCGGCCCGGGGATGCGGATCATGTGGGTGCGGTTGTTGCCCGAGTAGGTCACCGTGTTGGGCGCCCAGGTCGCCCCCGAATTGGTCCGGGGCGCGTTGATCCGCTTGTAGGAGTTGACGCAGGGGTTGGTGATCGCCGCCAGCGCGTCGGCCGAGTGGATCAGGCCGCCGATGAAGTGGTAGCCCGTCGGCGACAGGCCGGTCGGGTCGGACGGGTCGGCGAAGACGTTCCGCCCGTCCCGCCAGAGGGAGACGTGGGCGTGGCAGCCCGAGCCGGTCAGCTCCGCGAACGGCTTGGGCATGAAGGTCGCGCGCAGGCCGTGCTTCTCGGCGATCGAGCGGGTCATGTACTTGAAGAAGGCGTGGCGATCGGCGGTGACCAAGGCGTCGTCGTAGTCCCAATTCATCTCGAACTGGCCGTTCGCGTCCTCGTGGTCGTTCTGGTAGGGGTTCCAGCCGAGGGCGAGCATCGCGTCGCAGATCTCGCTGATCACGTCGTAGCGCCGCATCAGCGCCGACTGGTCGTAGCAGGGCTTCGTCTGCCGGTCGGACATGTCGGCGGGCTCGGCGCCGTCGGCGGTGATCAGGAAGAACTCGCACTCGACGCCGGTCTTCATCGCGAGGCCGAGATCCGCCGCCTCGGCGATCAGGCGCTTCAGCAGGTTGCGGGGCGCCTGCTCGACGGGGCGCTCGTCCATGACGAGGTCGGCCGGCAGCCAGCCGACCTCGGGGCGCCAGGGCAGCTGGATCAGCGCGTCCGCGTCGGGGATCGCGAGGAGGTCGGAATCGGCCGGGCTCATGTCGAGCCAGGTGGCGAAGCCCGCGAACCCCGCGCCGTTCCGACAGGTGCTGGCGATCGCCGCGGCCGGGACCAGCTTGGCCCGCTGGGTCCCGAACAGGTCGGTGTACGAGACGAGGAAGTACTTGATGCCGCGCTCCTTGGCGGCGGTCTCGAGATCGAGCGACATCGCGTGCACCCTCACTAGGGCCGACGAGGGCCGGAACGGGGGAGGGGTCGCCCGGCGGCGGCCCCGGTCTCTCGGAGCGCGGTCGTCAGAGCGCGGCGCTCATGGCCCGGCGCTCATGGCCCGGCGCTCATGGCCCGGCGCTCATGGCCCGGCGCTCATGGCCCGGCCTTGCCGGGGATCCAGTCCGTCCCGGCGAGCGGGACCTGGGCCATGGCCGCGGCCTCGATCGTCAGGGCGACGAGGTCCTCGGGCTCCAGGTTGTGGAGGTGACTCTTGCCGCAGGCGCGGGCGATGGTCTGCGCCTCCAGGGTCATGACGGCGAGGAAGTTGGCGAGGCGCCGGCCGCCGAGCACGGGGTCGAGCCGCCGGGCGAGTTCCGGATCCTGCGTGGTGATGCCCGCCGGGTCCTTGCCCTCGTGCCAGTCGTCGTAGGCGCCCGCCGTGGTGCCGAGCGCCGCGTACTCGGCCTCCCAGCGGGGATCGTTGTCGCCGAGCGCGATCAGCGCCGCGGTGCCGATCGCCACCGCGTCGGCGCCGAGCGCCAGCACCTTGGCGACGTCGGCGCCGGAGCGGATGCCGCCGGAGACCACGAGCTGGACCTTCCGGTGCAGGCCGAGGTCCTGGAGGGCCTGCACGGCGGGCCGGATCGCCGCCAGGGTCGGGATGCCGACATGCTCGATGAACACGTCCTGCGTGGCCGCGGTGCCGCCCTGCATGCCGTCCAGCACGACGACGTCGGCGCCGGACTTCGCCGCGAGGGCGGTGTCGTAGTAGGGGCGGCTCGCCCCGACCTTCACGTAGATCGGCTTCTCCCAGTCGGTGATCTCGCGCAACTCCTCGAGCTTGATCGCGAGGTCGTCCGGACCGGTCCAGTCCGGGTGGCGGCAGGCCGAGCGCTGGTCGATGCCCGGCGGCAGGCAGCGCATCCCGGCGACTCGCTCGGTGATCTTCTGCCCGAGCAGCATGCCGCCGCCGCCGGGCTTGGCGCCCTGGCCGATCACCACCTCGATGGCGTCGGCCCGGCGCAGGTCGTCCGGGTTCATGCCGTAGCGGGAGGGCAGGTACTGGTAGACCAGCGTCTGCGAGTGGCCCCGCTCCTCCGGGGTCATGCCGCCGTCGCCCGTGGTGGTCGAGGTCCCGGCGAGGCTCGCGCCCCGGCCGAGGGCCTCCTTGGCGTTGGCCGAGAGGGAGCCGAAGCTCATGCCGGCGATGGTCACCGGGGTCTTCAGGCGGATCGGCTTCGCGGCGAAGCGGTCGCCCAGCACCACCTCGGTGCCGCACCGCTCGCGGTAGCCCTCCAGCGGGTAGCGGCTGATCGAGGCGCCGAGGAACAGCAGGTCGTCGAGATGCGGGAGCGCGCGCTTCGCGCCGGCGCCGCGGATGTCGTAGATGCCGGTCGCGGCCGCCCGGCGGATCTCCGCCATGACCTCGGGGGTGAAGGTCGCCGAGGTGCGCGGGACCGTGCGCGGGGGCGTCTCGGCCATCAGTAGGCTCCGGCGTTGTCGACGTGGAAGTGGTAGAGGCTGCGTGCGGACCCGTAGCGGCGGAACTCGCCCGGATCGACCTCGCCCGCGAGGCCCGCGGCCGCGAGCTTGGCGAAGAGCTGTTCCCGGTGCGCGTCGCCCATCGGCTTCTCGACGCAGTCGGCGCCCAGGCTCGTCACCGCGCCGCGGACATAGAGCCGGGCCTCGTAGAGCGAATCCCCCAGCGCCTCGCCGGCATCGCCCAGCACCGTCAGTGTTCCGGCCTGGGCCATGAAGGCCGACATGTGGCCGATCGACCCCTTCACGAGGATGTCGACCCCCTTCATCGAGATGCCGCAGCGCGCCCCGGCATTGCCGTCGATCAGGAGCAGGCCGCCCTGGGCGGTGGCCCCGGCCGCCTGGCTGGCGTCGCCGCGCACGTGGACGACGCCCGACATCATGTTCTCGGCGACGCCGACCCCGGCATTGCCGCCGATGACGACGGTGGCCCGCTTGTTCATGCCGGCGCAGTAGTAGCCGGCGTTGCCCTCGATCTCGACGTGGACCGGGGCGTCGAGGCCCGCCGCGATGGCGTGCCGTCCGTCCGGGTTCACGACCGTCCAGCGGGTCTCGTTCGTGTCGGGACGCAGGGCGTGGAGGGCGCGGTTCAGGGCGCGCAGCGGCTCGGCGCGCAGGTCGACGGTCGGCATCAGTGGCGCTCCCAGGCGTAGACCTTGGCGGGCTCCGGCTCGAAGACCCGGGCGGCCTCGATACCGGGCAGGCCCACGAGGGCGCGGTACTCGGAGCCGAAGGCCACGTAGGCGTCCGTCTCGGCCATGACGGCGGGCTTGCAGGCGATCGGGTCGCGCAGGACCGCGAAGCCCGTCCGGGTGCCGACCACGAAGGTGAAGAACCCATCGAGATCGGTCAGGCTCGCCTGCAGGGCCTCCTCGAGGGAGGCGCCGGCGCGCATCCGCCAGCTCAGGTAGCCGGCGGCGACCTCGGTGTCGTTGCTGGTGGCGAAGTGCACGCCCTCCCGGCGCAGCCGCCGGCGCAGGTCGTTGTGGTTGGACAGGGAGCCGTTATGGACGAGGCACTCGTCGAGCCCCGTCGAGAACGGGTGCGCCCCGTTCGTGGTCACGGCGCTCTCGGTCGCCATCCGGGTGTGGCCGATGCCGTGGCTGCCCGCCATGCCGGCGAGGTCGAAGCGGTCCGCCACCGCGGCGGGCAGGCCGACCTCCTTGTAGATCTCCATCCGCCGGCCCGCGGAGACGACGTCGATCTCCGGCGCGTGGTCCGCGAGCCAGGCGCGGACCGCGTCCGCCGCCGCCGCGTCCACGCTCAGCACCGTGTGGGTATCCCGCGCGCGCGCCGCGCAGTCCTGGCCCGTCTCGGCCTCGAGCCGGGTCACGACGGCGGCCAGCGCCCGCGCATCCGCCCCGCGCAAGGTGAGCTTCACCCCGGCGGCGGCGTCGCCGTAGACGGCGAAGCCGGCGCTGTCGGGGCCGCGATCGGTCATCGTCCCCAACATCGTGGACAGCAGCGCGCCGAGCTGCGGTTCCAGGCTCGGAGTCTTCAGGAATAGTCCGACGATCCCGCACATGACGCTGCGAACTCCGTGCCGCCTGCCGGCATACGGCTCGCACGGCGTCCCGGATTCGTCAACTGAGGATCACTAAAATTTCCTGCCGAGAAATTAGTCACCGGCTGCGGCGAGGTCGGGCAGGCGGGCGCGCCGCGTTCACTGCCGGGGATAGGCGATGATCGACAGGTAGGTCATCGGCCGCTTGATCAGCGCCTGCGGCCCGTGCAGCGCCTCGGCGTCGAACAGGAGCGCGTCGCCCGGCTTGAGGTGGTAATCCTGCCCGGCGTGGCGGTAGCTCACCTCGCCGCTCAGCATGTAGATGAACTCGATGCCCGCGTGGCGGAAGCCGGTATAGACCTCGGCATCCTCCTCCAGGGTGATGAGGTAGGGCTCGAGCACGGTCTCGCCGCGGATGCCGGCGCCGAGCAGTTCGTAGATGTGCCCGACCTTCGTGCCGCGCCGCTCGATGACGACCCCGGTGCCCTTCTTCACGTAGGAGCAGTCGCGGCTCTCCTCGAAGGCGGCGAAGAGGGTGGTGATCGGCACGTTGAGCGCCTTCGCCACCGCGTTGACCGTGGCGAGCGACGGCGAGATCTGCCCGTTCTCGATCTTCGAGACCATGCCGGGCGAGATGCCGGCCGCCGCGCTGAGATCGGCGACTGAGAGTTCCCGCTCGCGGCGCAGGGCGCGGACCTGGTGCCCGAGGGCCCGTTCCAGGCTCTTGCCGTCCTCGGTCGGCGCGTTCGAACCGGTATTCAGCATGGAAGGCCCGCGAACTGGAAGACCCCGCGGCCGGAGGCGTCCCGGCCGGTCGATCCAGGTCCATAGCCGATTGCACCGCGTTCCGCAGGCCCGCCGCGCGGGGCGGGGCGGGGCGGGGCGCGGCCGTCCCGGCCGCGCGGCCTCAGGCGCGGACGAGCTTGCCCACGACGGCGAGCAGCTGCTCGGGCTTGAACGGCTTGGTGATCCAGCCGGTCGCCCCGGCCGCCTTCGCCTGCTGCTTGATCCCCTCGTCGGATTCCGTGCTCAGGAAGAGGATCGGCACGCCCGTGCAGCTCGGCAGAGTCCGCAGCTGCTTGATCATCTCCAGCCCGTTCATCACCGGCATGTTGAGATCGGTGATGACGAGGTTGACGCTCTCGCTCCGGGCCTTCGCGAGGCCTTCGGCGCCGTCGCCGGCCTCGATCACCGTGTGGCCGGCCGGGCCGAGCACCACCTTGATCATCTGCCGGATGCTGGGCGAGTCGTCGACGGCGAGGACAGTGGCCATGACACGTATTCCGTTCTTGCGCCTGGAGTGCGCGCCTAGAGGACCGGCGCGCTGGGGAGTGCGATCGCGGCGCGCCGGAACGCGCTCTCCACCGCCGGAGGGACGTTGACCAGCGCGACGCCGGCGCCGCGCCGCCGCGCCGCCTTGTCGGCCGCGAGTACGATCTGGACGAAGGTGATGTCCGCGCGCTCGACCGCCGCGCAGTCGAGGGTGAGGTGCGCCGCGCCGGCGAGCGCCGCCGCCAGCGTGTCCTGCAGCGACCGGACGGTCCGGATGGTGCAGTCGGGAGCGAGCGTGAGGGCGGGAGCCTCGGACATGCGGGTTCGTGACCTCGACGACAGACTTGCGGGGCGACGCGCCGCCCCGTTCGAGTCAACACCGTGGCGGGTAAATTCTTCCTGAAGGTTCGGCCAATCGAGGGCGGCTGACGCGGGGGCGGGTCCAGCACAGGACGGAGGTCTGCCCTGCATTGAATAGTCTTCCTGATTTAATACTGCGATCTGCGTCTCCCGTTGCAGCCTTCGGCCGACCGATAACGCTTTCTTTAACGGCGATCCTTAGCCTCGGGCGGGCACCGACCGTCGGATTGCCGCTTGACCCGCGCGCATCGGTCGACGCCGAGAGATCCGCCCGCCGATGTCCTTCCAAGCCGCCCACGACATTCTCAGGCAGGTCCCGGGCCGGTTTCGCCGGCCCCAGATGCGTCCCGAGCTGCGACCCGATGGCCGGGGCGATGGCCGGGGCGATGGCCGGGGGGATGGCCGGGTCGAAGACCGGCCCGGATCGGGCGCGGCGCCCGGCGCCGCGATCCCGCCGGCCCCGCCCGCGGAGGCGGCCGCGTCATCCATCGAGTCCGAGCCCGCGTCGCCGCACGTCGCGATGCCGGCCGAGCCGGCACCCGCCGCGGGGGCGGCCGACCTGCTCCAGGCCTGGCTCGGCCTCTCGGCGCAGCAGCGGGCGCTGCTCGACGCCCTCGTCGCCGAGCTCGGGATCGTCTCCACCGACGTGGAGGCCAACGTCCACGGCCTGTCCAACCGCTTCCAGAACATAGCCGCCTCGACCTGCGAGCAGTCGGAGATCGTCCGGGGGCTCGTCGCCTCGGTTCAGACCGTCCAGATCGACGACAAGACCCTGCAGCTCGGCGACGTCGCCGCCGGCCTCGGCGAGACGCTCACCGCGCTGATCGAGCGGATCACCCTGATGTCGTCCCGCGGCTCGACCCTCGCCCAGGGGCTCACGGGGGTGCTCGAGGGCCTGACGTCGGTCGAGGGCAGCGTCGCGCAGATCGAGCGGATCAACCGCCAGACCAACCTCCTCGCCCTGAACGCCAAGATCGAGGCGGCCCGGGCCGGCGCCAGCGGCGCGGCCTTCGCGGTGGTCGCCGACGAGGTGCGCGGCCTCGCCACGACCATCAACGCCCTGTCGGACGTGATCAAGCAGCAGATCGGCACCATGGCGGCCGGCCTGCGCAGCAGCCACGCCCTGCTGGGCGACATCGCGGCGATCGACATGTCCGAGGAGAGCCGGACCGCCGAGACGCGCGTCCGCATGGTGATGCGGGCGCTGGTCGAGCAGAACGCGCAGGTCGCGGGCATCCTGCAGCAGACCGCCGAGACCACGCAGGCCATCACGCAGGATGTGTCGGCGGCGATCGTGGCGATGCAGTTCCAGGACCGGGCCAAGCAGCGCATCCAGAACGTCGAGGGCCTGCTGCGCTCGGCCGGAGCGGAACTCGGCCGGCTCTCCGCCGACAGCGCGGACCGCGTCGCGGCGCCGGGTGCGGCGGCCGACCCGGCCTGGATCGAGGCGGCGATCGGGAGCTGCACGCTGGGTGAGGTTCGGGCGCGCCTGACGGAGCGCCTGCTCGGCGGTGCCCCCGCCACCGCGAAGCCGGCCGCCGACGCTGCGGCCGCCGACGATCTGGACGGCATCGACCTGTTCTAGGCGCCGGCGCGCCGCGCAGCCGCGGTCCGGGCGCGGCCCGCTCCGGCCCGGCCGGCGGTCGCGCCGCGGCCGGGCCTGCCCGCGCCGGTTAGGCCGCGACCGGCCCCGGTCCGACGACCGCTCCCGATCCGATCTCCTCGCCGCCTCCCGCACGGGGCTGTCGCGGCCCGCATCCGCGCGGCTGCGCGTCGACGCGCCGTGCCGGACTCATCCGCGTGCCGGAGGCCGCGCGCCCGCGATCCTGTGATCCGTGGCTCACGCGATCGCTGTATCCGACAATCTTTTGCTTCATGGCTTGGCGAGATATACTTTGCTTCCAGGGTCGAAATCTGGCCGTTAACGGAAAATTTCGGGTCCAATCGTATACAACCGGAGAGGTCGGGCGGCGGGTGCTCGTCGTTCCCCGTCGCCGCGCGGGCGTCGCGCGCCGGGATAGTCCGTTCGACTGCCTGGTCGCGAAGGAAACGGCCCGCGTTCGGAGCTGGAATCTCGCCCCGCTCGGGATGGGGCGCTTCATTCTGTATCTGCGTGCTGTGTGCGAGGGTCCGATCGTCCCATGACTGCCCTGGATCCCGCGGAGATCTTCCGCGCCGAGGCCGCCGAGCTGCTCGCCTGCCTGGAGACGACCCTGCTCGACCTCGGCGACCGGCCCGAGGACCGGACCCTGATCGACACCGCCTTCCGCGCCCTGCACACCATCAAGGGCTCGGGCGCCATGTTCGGCTTCGAGCAGGTCGCCGCCTTCACCCACGACTTCGAGACCGCCTTCGACCGCGTCCGCCGCGGCGAGGTCCCGGTCGGCCGCGACCTCGTCAACGTCTCCCTCTCGGCCAAGGACTTCATCCGCGGCCTCATCGAGGAGCCCGAGGCCAGCGCGCCCATCATCGGCGAGGCCATCCTGGCCGAGCTCGAGCAGCTCCTCGGCGCCGCGGGCGCCGACGCGGCCCAGGCCGCTGCCGATACCGCTGCCGATACCGCCGCCGCTTCCGCCGCCGCTTCCGCCGCCGCTTCCGCCGCCCCGCCCGCCGAGGCCGGCTGGCGGATCGGCATCGCCTTCGCCCTGGACGTCCTGCGCAACGGCACCAACCCGCTCGCCCTCCTCGACGAGCTGCGCGACCTCGGCGCCTGCACGGTCGTGCCGCGGCTCGAGGCCCTGCCCGAGCTGCCCGGCCTCGATCCCGAGAGCCTCGCCCTCGGCTGGGACGTCACGCTGCGCGGGCCCGTCAGCCGCGCGGCGGTCGAGGAGGTGTTCCTGTTCGTGCGCGACGAGATGGTCCTGACCCTGGAGCCGGCCGGCCCGGCGCTGCCGGACGCCGCCCCGCCCGAGCCGGTGCCGGCCCAGGCGCGCGCCCCCGCTCCGGTCGCGGCGGAGCCGGCACCACCGGCCGCGCCCGCTGCCGCTGCCGCTGCCGCCCCGGCCGTCGCCGCCCCGCCCGTCGCCGCTGCCGCGCCGGCCGATGCCCGGGCGCCGGCGCGGCGGGCCGAGGACCGGCCGGCCAGCAGCGTGCGGGTCGAGGCCGAGCGGCTCGACGAGCTGATGGACCGGGTCGGCGAACTCGTCATCGCCCAGGCCCGCCTCGGCCAGCTCGCCGGCCTGCACGCCGATCCCGGCCTCAAGACCGTCGCGGAGGAGATCGAGCGCCTCTCGGCGCGCCTGCGCGACACCACGATGAGCATCCGCATGGTCGCCATCGGCGCCCTGTTCGGCCGCTTCCGCCGCCTCGTCCACGACCTCGCGCGCGACCTCGGCAAGCCGGTCGAGTTCGTCACCGGCGGCGAGGAGACCGAGCTCGACAAGACCGTGATCGAGCGCCTGGCCGACCCGCTCGTCCACCTGATCCGCAACGCCATCGACCACGGCATCGAGGCGCCCGCGCAGCGCGCGGCCGCCGCCAAGCCCGCCACGGGCCGGATCACGCTCACCGCCGAGCATGTCGGCGCCCAGGTGCTGGTGAGCGTGCGCGACGACGGCGCCGGGCTCGACGCGGCGCGCATCCGCGCCAAGGCCGAGGAGCGGGGCCTGTGCGCGCCCGGCGCGGTGCTGAGCGACCAGCAGATCTACCAGTTCCTGTTCGCGCCGGGCTTCTCGACCGCGCCGACGATCTCGGCGCTGTCGGGGCGCGGGGTCGGCATGGACGTGGTCAAGAAGACGATCGAGAGCCTGCGCGGCACGATCGACATCACCACCGAGCCGGGGGGCGGGACCTGCGTGGCGCTGCGCCTGCCGCTGACCCTGGCGATCATCGAGGGGCTGCTGATCCGGGTCGGCGCGGGGCGCTACGTGATCCCGCTGGCGGCGGTGGAGGAGTGCGTCGCGCTGCCCGCGGGCGAGCGCGGCGGGCGCGGGCGGGACTTCCTGAACATCCGCGGCGCGCTGGTGCCGTTCCTGCGGCTGCGCGACCTGTTCGGGGCGCCGGGCGAGCCGGAGGAGCACCAGAAGGTGATCGTGGTGTCGGCGGGCGAGGCGCGGGTCGGCCTGGTGGCGGACCAGATCATCGGCAACCACCAGACGGTGATCAAGTCGCTGTCGAAGCTGCACGCGGACGTGGCGACGTTCTCGGGGGCGACGATCCTGGGCGACGGCACGGCCGCGCTGATCGTCGATGTCGGCCGGCTCGTGGGCGGCGGCGAGCGGGCGCACGAGAGCCCGCGCGAGAGCCCGCGCGCCTACCAGGAGGTGGCGTGATGAGCGGCGGCGTGACGAGTGGCGTGATGAGCGGCGTGACGCGCGGCGTGACGCGCGGGTCTCCCGGGTCCGGGCCGCAGGCGGGCGCGCAGTCTGACGCGCAGGTGGGCGCTCAGCCTGGCGCGCGGGTGGGCGGTCCGGCGGGTCAGCGGGGCGGCCGGCAGGTGGTGATGTTCCGGATCGGCACGGAGAGCTTCGCGCTGGAGGCCGGGATGGTGCGCGAGATCATCGACCCGATCCCGGCGACCCG
The DNA here is from genome assembly GCF_017876975.1 of Methylobacterium sp. PvP105. NCBI lineage: Bacteria > Pseudomonadati > Pseudomonadota > Alphaproteobacteria > Hyphomicrobiales > Methylobacteriaceae > Methylobacterium > Methylobacterium sp. PvP105. The sequence goes on from NZ_JAGIPA010000001.1 coordinate 6,307,271, forward strand.
GGTGGCGGGGGCGTGGGCGCATGTCGACCGGATCGTGAACGTGCGCGGCAACGTCGTGCCGCTGGCCGACATCCGCGGGCGGTTCGGGATGCCGGCGGCGGCCGACAGCCCGGACACGCGCTTCCTGGTCCTGGAGGTGGCGGTGGCGGGCGATCCGGTGGTGGTCGCGCTGGTGGCCGACAAGGTGTTCGCGGTCACCGAGGTCGACCCGGCCGATTGCGAGGCGGTGCCGCCGGTCGGGACGACGTGGCGGCCCGAGTACATCCGCGCGATCGTCAAGGCGGGCGACGACTTCATCATCGTCCCCGACCTCGAGCAGATCCTCAACTGAAGTCCTGGTGCAGTCTTCTCGAAGCGTTGTGTGCGTAGGGGTGAGTACGATGCGTTTCTCGATCAAGGCCAAGCTCGGGGTCGGCTTCGGCGCGATCCTCGTCCTCCTCGGGGCCGCCAGCGGCGTCGGCTACCAGCGGCTCACCGCGGCCGACGCCACGATGAAGTACGTCCTCAGCCGCGCCGAGGTGCAGAAGCTGGTCCTCGAGGGCAAGGCGAACGCCATCCGCGCCGGGTTCAACGTCCGCGGCGCCCTGCTCAGCCCGGACGAGGCGCAGATGGCGGAGTTCGCCAAGCGCGTGACGAACAACCGGGCCGACGCCATGGCGGCCCTGGCCAAGGTGAGGCCGCTCCTCATGTCCGACGAGGGCCGGCGCCTGTTCGAGGACTTGATGGGCAAGTTCGAGAAGCAGACCGAGCTGGGGACCCGCGCCCTGGAGATGACCCGCGAGAACTCGAACGGGAAGACCTGGGCCGAGATCAATGCCGCGGGTCGCCCGGCGCTGGCCGCCCTGCGCACGGACCTCGACGCCCTGATCGTCGCGCCGGCGGACGCCCAGAACCCCGCCGCGGACCGGCTGGCGCGGGTCGCCGCGGTGTTCAAGGGCCGGGTGGAGCGGGCCTGGGGCCAGCTCACCTCCGCGACCGGGACGACGAGCGCCGAGGCGCTGCAGCAGCGCGTCGCCCTCGCCAAGCAGTCGCGCGAGGAGATCAACCGCTCCCTGGAGGAACTCGCCCCGGCGGCCCAGACGGCGGGCGTCGCCGTCGCGGGCGTCCGCGAGCGGTTCGCGACCTGGGCGGCCTCGTTCCAGCGCGCGCTGGCCGTCGTGGAGACCGGGACATCGGTGAAGGCGGCCGAGCTGGCCTCGGGTGACTACGCGAAGGTGAGCACGACCGCGATCGACGCGTTCGAGGCCCTGGCCGAGCGGCAGAAGCGCTTCATGGACGAGGCCGCGGTCCAGGCCAACGCGGAATCGGCCCAGGGTCAGACCATCCTGCTGACCGTGGCGGCGGCGGCCCTCCTCCTCGGCCTCGGCATCGCCACCTGGCTCGCCCTCTCGATCTCCCGCGGGCTCGGCCGCGCCGTGACCCTGGCCGACGCGGTGGCCATGGGCGACCTGAGCCAGACCGCGAAGGTCACCTCGAACGACGAGCTCGGCGACCTCGTCGGCGCCATGGGCCGCATGACCGAGAACCTGAACGCGACGGCCGCGCTCGCCAACGCCATCGCGCGGGGCGACCTCACGGTCGAGGCCAGGCCGCTCTCCGACAAGGACACGATGGGCCTCGCCCTGCAGACCATGCTGACGAAGCTGCGCGCCGTCGTGGCCGAGGCGAGCGCGGCGGCGAGCAACGTGTCCGCGGGGTCCCAGGAGCTGTCGGCGTCGGCCGAGCAGCTGTCGCAGGGCTCGACCGAGCAGGCGGCCTCGACCGAGGAAGCCTCGGCGTCGATGGAGGAGATGGCCGCCAACGTGAAGCAGAACGCCGAGAACGCCAGCCAGACCGAGACGATCGCCCGGCAATCGGCCCAGGACGCCGAGGCCAGCGGCGTCGCCGTCGGCCGGGCCGTGGAGGCCATGCAGACCATCGCCCAGAAGATCACCATCGTGCAGGAGATCGCCCGCCAGACTGACCTCCTGGCCCTCAACGCCGCCGTCGAGGCCGCCCGGGCCGGCGAGCACGGGCGCGGCTTCGCGGTGGTGGCCAGCGAGGTGCGCAAGCTCGCCGAGCGCAGCCAGGCGGCCGCGGCCGAGATCGGCACGCTCTCGGCCGACACCGTCAAGGCCGCCCAGCAGGCCGGCGACATGCTGGGCCGGCTCGTGCCCGACATCAAGAAGACCGCCGGCCTGGTCGAGGAGATCACCGCCGCCTGCCGGGAGCAGGATGTCGGCTCGGGCCAGATCAACCAGGCGATCCAGCAGCTCGACAAGGTCACCCAGCAGAACGCCAGCGCGTCCGAGCAGGTCTCGGCCACCTCCGAGGAGCTGGCCACCCAGGCCGAGAAGCTGCAGGCGACGATCGCCTACTTCCGCCTCGCCGAGGCGTCCGCGCCGGGCGCGCCCCTGGCGGGTGTCCCCCTGGCGGGCGTCGATCAGGCGGTGACGCGCCTGCGCGCGACCGCGGCGCGGATGGGCACGGCCTCGGCGGGCCCGGCCTCGGGCGCTTCCTCGGCGGCGATCCGCTCGCCGAGCCCGAAGCGGGCGGGCGGGCGCGGCCCGGCCGCGGGCGGCGGCTTCGCCCTCGACATGGGCGCGGGCGACGCGCAGGACGCCGCCTTCACCCGCGTCGCCTGACCCGCCGCCCGAAGCCCGGATCCGCGCGGCACCTGTCGCCGCGCGGATCCCGCCGCCGGGCCGCCGCCGCAGCCGCAGCCGCAGCCGCGCCCCGATCCATCCGGAGATCCCGCATGTCCAGTGTGTGGCAGTACCTGACCCTCGGCCTCGGGGCCGAGACCTTCGGGATCGACGTCGAGCACGTCCACGAGATCCTCGATTACCGGGTGCCGGCGGCGCTGCCGCAGGCGCCGGCCTTCCTGCTGGGGATGATCGACGTGCGCGGGCAGAGCTACCCGGTGGTCGACCTGCGGACCAAGCTCGGCCTGCCGCCGGTCGCGCGCACGCCGGCGACGCGGATCATCCTGCTCAACGTTCCGATGCCGGGCCGGGCGCTGCGGGTCGGGTTCGTGGCCGACCGGGTGATCGAGGTGACGGAACTCGACAGCGCCGAGATGGAGGCCGCGCCCGAGGTCGGCGGGCGCTGGAACGCGCGCTACATCGCGGGCATCGGCCGCCGGGGCGAGGCGTTCGTGGTCGTGTTCGACCTCGTCGCGCTCATGGACGGCGACGGCCCGGCGCTGGCCGCACCCTCGCAGGCCGCACCCTCGCAGGCCGCCTGAGGGATCCGCCACCATGGAGGCCGATCCGGGTCACCTGAGCGACCGGCACTTCCGCTCCGTCGCCGACCTCATCCAGCAGCACGTCGGCATCCAGCTCCCGCCGGCCAAGCGCACCATGGTCGAGGGCCGGCTGCGCAAGCGCATGCGCGCCCTCGATCTCCCGACCCTGGAGGCCTATGGCCGCCACCTGTTCGAGGCCGGCCATCTCGCGGACGAGTTCCCGCACCTCGTCGACTGCGTGACGACGAACAAGACCGACTTCTTCCGCGAGCCCGCGCATTTCGACCTGCTGCGCACGACGATCGTGCCGCGGCTGGCGGCGCGGGGCGACCGGCCGCTGCTCAAGGTCTGGAGCGCGGCGGCATCGACGGGGGCCGAGGCCTACACGCTGGCGATGGTCCTGCACGACATGGCCGCCGACCGGTTCCGCTACGCCATCCTCGGGACGGACATCTCGTCGGAGGTGCTCGACCGCGCCCGCACGGCGATCTACCCGGAGGAGATGCTGGCCGCCGTGCCGCCGGACCTGCGGCGGCGCTACGTGATGGTCGCGCGCGACCGGGCCCGGCGCGAGGGGCGGATCGTGCCGGAGCTGCGCGCCCGGGTGCGGTTCCAGCAGCTCAACCTGATGGACGAGGTCTACCCGATCGACCGGGACGTCGACCTCGTCTTCTGCCGCAACGTGCTGATCTACTTCGACAAGCCGACCCAGAAGGCCGTGGTCGCGCGTCTGGCCGCGCATCTGCGCCCCGGCGGCTACCTGATCGTCGGCCATTCCGAGTCCACGGCGGGCGTCGGCGTGGCGGGCCTCGACCAGGTCTCCTCCACCGTCTTCAGCAAGCTGAGGGAATCCAGCCGGTGAGCGCGTCCCGACCGATCCGCGTCCTCGTTGTCGACGACTCGGCCTCCGTCCGCCAGACCCTGTGCAGCATCCTGGAGACGGCGCCCGACATCGAGATCCTGGGAACGGCCGCCGATCCGTTCATCGCCGCCCGCCGGATCCAGGAGGAGATCCCGGACGTCATCATCCTCGATCTCGAGATGCCCCGCATGGACGGACTGACCTTCCTGCGGAAGATCATGGCGCAGAAGCCGCTCCCGGTGATCGTCTGCTCGACCCTGACCGGGGCGGGCTCCCGGATGCTGTTCGAGGTCCTGGAGGCGGGGGCCGTCGACGTGCTGCCGAAGCCGCGGGTCGACACGCGTCAGTTCCTGCTCGAGTCCACCGTCCGGGTCTGCGACGCGGTCCGGGCGGCCGCGCGGGCCAAGCTGCGCGGGAGCCGGCCGCCCCGGCAGCTGGTCGAGGCGAAGCTCTCGGCCGACGCCGTCCTGCCGCCGCCCGTCCCCGGTCGCGTGGTGGTCGAGACCGACCGGATCGTCTGCATCGGCGCGTCGACGGGTGGGACGGAGGCCCTGCGCGACGTGCTCGAGGTGCTGCCCGCCGAGTCCCCCGGCCTCGTCATCGTGCAGCACATGCCGGAGCATTTCACGGCGGCGTTCGCCAAGCGCCTGAACGGCCTCTGCGCGATCACCGTCAAGGAGGCGGAGGACGGCGATCCCGTGATGCGGGGCCGCGCCCTGATCGCCCCCGGCGGGCGTCACCTCATGGTCGAGCGCCGGGGCGGCAGCTACGCGGTGTCGGTGAAGGATGGTCCTCTCGTCGCGCGCCATCGCCCGTCGGTCGATGTCCTGTTCCGGTCGGCCGCCCGGGCGGCGGCCGCGAACGCCCTCGGCATCCTCCTGACCGGCATGGGCGACGACGGCGCCAATGGCCTGCTGGAGATGCGCCGGGCCGGAGCGCAGACGGTCGCACAGGACGAGGCGAGCTGCGTCGTGTTCGGGATGCCCAAGGAAGCGATCGACCGCGGCGCGGCCGCCAAGGTCCTGCCGCTCGAGCAGATGCACCTGGAGATCCGGCGCTTCGGCCTGTCCGCGGCGCGCTGAGGCCGGGGCCGGACTCAGGACGGGTCGCGTTGCCCGGACTGCGCCTCGGCCATCGCCCGGCGCCCGCGCGCGCGGCTGGACGGTCGAGCCGCTCCGCGACGCGTCCCGCGGGTGCCCGTCTTCACCGACCGGGCCCCGGGAGGCCCCTGGCTCCCGCCGCGCCGCGCGCCGCGCTGGACGACCTGCCCTGGGCGGTCATCCTCGTCCCGCGTTCCGGCATCCAGCAGGTCCTGAACGCCGGGCGGGTGATCGGGCACGCGGAACAGGCGGGCCAGCCCGTCGGCGACGCCCCGGAGAACGGCGTCCGCCTGCTCGTGATCTTCCTGGCCCTGTACGACGATGAAACTCATCTGCGCACCCGGATCGTTCGTTCAGATCCTAAACTCGATTCGGTGCGAGGGGTTGCCCGAGTCTGTCAGAAGTTATGCCGCGATGTCGCGACTCCGCGATTCATGGACATCATGTAATCAACCGTTGGTCGTATCGCGATGAATAATGAATGACCGTGCCGGGGTCTCGAACATGCCTCGCGGTGACTCGCGGCGTGTTTTTCAACGCAGAGTCATATCTCGTTCTGCACTGCGCGGGGTAGGGTTGTGCTGGTGCGCAACGACACGCGTCGCGCGGCGCGCCGGCGTTGCCATGACCGCGCGGCTCACGCGGCGTAGCGGCCGAGCGCCAGATCGTCGCTCGCGATCTCGGGGGCGCGGCCGGACACGAGGTCGGCGAGCAGGCGGCCCGAGCCGCAGGCCATGGTCCAGCCCAGCGTGCCGTGACCGGTGTTGGTGAACAGGTTCCCGACCCGCGTGCCCCCGACGATCGGCGTGCCGTCCGGCGTCATCGGCCGCAGGCCGGTCCAGAACGCGGCGCGGTCGAGATCGCCGCCGGCCGGGAACAGGTCCTGCACCGAGCGCGCGAGGGTCTCGCGGCGCGGCCCGCGCAGGGCGTTGCTGAAGCCGGCGAGCTCGGCGGTGCCGCCGACGCGGATGCGGTCGCCCAGCCGGGTGATCGCGACCTTGTAGGTCTCGTCCATCACCGTCGAGACCGGCGCGGCCTCCGCGTCGGTGATCGGCAGCGTCAGGGAGTAGCCCTTCACCGGGTAGACCGGCAGGGCGATCCCGAGGGGGCGCAGCAGGGCCGGCGTGTAGCTGCCCAGCGCCGCCACGTAGGCGTCCGCCCGCAGAAGCGCCCCGTCGGCGGTCTCGACCGCCGTCACCCGGTCGCCGGCGTGATGCAGCCGCGCGATCGCCGTGCCGTAGCGGAAGGTCACGCCGAGGCTCTCGCAGAGCGCGGCGAGGCGCTGTGTGAACAGGTGCGCGTCGCCGGTCTCGTCGCCCGGCAGCCGCAGGCCGCCGACGAAGACGTCGCGCACGGCGGCGAGTGCCGGCTCGGCCGCGATGCAGCCGGCCGGATCCAGCACCGTGTAGGGAACGCCGTAGGCGTCGAGGACGCGGGTGTCGTCGCCGACATGGTCGAGCTGCTTCCGCGTCCGGAAGAGCTGCAGCGTGCCCTTCTCCCGGTGATCGTAGGCGATGCCGGTCTCGGTGCGCAGGTCGCGCAGCGCGTCGCGGCTGTACTCGGCCAGCCGCACCATGCGGCCCTTGTTCCGCCGGTAGGCCTCCTCGGTGCAGTTCGCGAGCATGCGCGTGAGCCACGCGTAGAGGCGGGGCTCCAGCCGCGGCCACAGCACCAGGGGCCGGTGCCGCATCATCAGCCACCTGAGCGCCTTCACGGGGATCCCGGGCGCCGCCCAGGGGGCCGAGTAGCCCGGCGAGACCTGGCCGGCATTGGCGAAGCTGGTCTCCAGGCCGGCGCCGGGCTGGCGCTCCAGCACGGTGACCTGATGGCCGGCCCGGGCGAGGTAGTAGGCCGAGGTGACGCCGACGACGCCGCCGCCGAGGATGAGCACGTGCATGGCGGGCCTCAGGCTCCGAGATAGACGCGGTGGAAGCGGTGGCCGAGGTTGGTCAGGACCTCGTAGCCGATCGTGCCGGCCGCGGCGGCGGCGGCGTCGACGTCGCGCTCCGGCCCGACGATGTCGACGAGCGCGCCCGGGCCGAGGGTGCCGGGCGCCGCGTCGGTGACGTCGAGGACGAGGCTGTCCATCGAGACGCGCCCGACCACCGGCAGGCGAACGCCGCCGAACCACGCCGCGCCGCCCGCCGTGCTGCGGAAGAACCCGTCGGCGTAGCCGATCGCGACCGTGGCGAGGCGGCTGTCCCGGGCGACCGTGGCCGCGTGCCCGTAGCCGACCGGCGTCCCCGCCGGGACGCTGCGCGTCTGCATCACCCGGGCCCGCAGCCCGATCACCGGCCGCATCGGGTTCGGCGCGCCCTCCTGCGGGGCGATCCCGTAGAGGGCGGCGCCGGGGCGCACCAGGTCGAAGTGGAAGTCCGGACCGAGGAAGATCCCCGACGAGGCCGCGAGGCTCGCCGGCACCGCGGGCAGGCGCCGGCGGACGGCCCGGAAGACGGACAGCTGCGCCGCGTTGACCGGGCTGTCCGGCTCGCCCGCGCAGGCGAGGTGGCTCATCACCAGCCGCAGGTCGAGGCCCGCGAGGGCGTCCGGCCGGTCGAGCAGCACGCCGACTTCGTCCGGCGCGAAGCCGAAGCGGGCCATGCCGGTGTCGACCTGGAGGATCGCGGGCAGGCGCCGCGCGCGCCGCCGGGCCAGGCCCTGCCAGCCGTCGAGCTGGGAACGGTCGTTGAGGACGGGCACGAGGTCGTGGTCCGCGCAGGTCGCCTCGCTGCCCGGGGCGGCGCCGTTGAGCACGGCGATCACCGCGCCGGGTCCGAGGATCGACCGGAGCGCCACGCCCTCGCCGACCTGGGCGACGAAGAAGTGCCGGCAGCCCGCGGCGGCCAGAACCGGCGCGACCCGGTCGGCGCCGAGCCCGTAGGCGTCCGCCTTGACGACGGCCGCGCAGGTCGCGGTCCCCGCCCGGGCGGCGAGCAGGCGGTAATTCTCCGCGAGGGCCGCGAGATCGATCGTGAGGAGTGCGGAGGCCGTCCCGGCCGGGCCCGCATCGGGCCGGAGATCGCGATCGATCATGCTCATGGCGGCCCTCGGGACAGCGCTCGGATGCGATGCCGGAAGGCTACACGGAGGATCGTCGAATGAGCGTGCGTGCTGTCGAAGGCCTTTGAATTCGAAGCTTGGCTGTGCAAGTTTCTGCGGCCTCTTCGAAGATCCTGCGAGTCGCGCGTGGACGAGATCGACCGCCGCATCATCCAGACCCTGCGCGGCGACGGCCGGATCAGCAACGCGGATCTCGCCGCGGCGGTCGGCCTGTCGGCCTCGGCCTGCCACCGCCGCGTGCGGCTGCTGGAGGAATCCGGCACCATCCGGGGCTACACGGCGCTGATCGGCGGCGCGGTCGACGGGCCGGGCCTCGTGGTCCTCACCCAGTTCACCCTGGACCGCCAGACCGAGGATTACCTCAACCGGTTCGAGGCGGCCGTCCGGCGCTGTCCCGAGGTGCAGGATTGCTATCTGATGACCGGGACGGCCGATTACCTCGTGAAGCTCAAGGTGATCGACGCGGCCGATTACGAGCGGCTGCACAAGGATGTGCTGTCGCGGCTGCCGGGGGTCGCCCGGCTGCAGTCGAGCTTCGCCATCCGGACCGTCGTGGCGGCGGGCCGGCCGCTCTGAAGGAAGCCCCCGCCATGACGTCGATCGCCGAACCGCCCGCGGACGCTCCCTGCGACCTGCGCCTCCGCGACGCCGCGCTCGCCGACGGAAGCCGGGCAACCGTCGACATCCTGGGCGACCGCGTGGCGGCGCTGCGAGATCCCGGCGCGCCGCTGCCGCCCGCCGGCCGCACGATCGATCTCGGCGGCGCCCTGGTCTTGCCGGGCCTGACCGACGGGCACGTCCATCTCGACAAGTGCCTGCTCGGCCTCCCGTGGCGCCCGCACGCGGCGGCGGGGTCCGTCCGGGCGATCATCGACGACGAGAAGGCGTTCCGCCGCGCCACGCGGATCCCGCTCGCCGAGCAGGGCGCCGAGGCGCTGCTCGAACGCATGCTCCGCGGCGGCACGACCAGCCTGCGGACCCATGTCGACGTCGACGACGTCACGCGGCTCGACCACCTCGCCCAGATCCTCGAGCTCCGGGCGCGCTGGTCCGACTGCCTGCAGATCCAGATCGTCGCCTTCCCGCAGAGCGGGATCCTGGGATGCCCGCCGGTCGCCGACGACCTGGACGCCGCCCTGCGGATGGGCGCGGACCTCGTCGGCGGCCTCGACCCCGTCGGCATCGACGGCGACCGCGACGGTCACCTGGACGTCGTCTTCGCCCTGGCCGAGCGGCACGGACGGGGCATCGACATCCATCTCCACGAGGGCGGCGCGGCCGGCCTCGCCACGATCGCGGCGATCGCGGCCCGGACAGTGGCGGCCGGGCTCGGCGGGCAGGTCACGATCAGTCACGCCTTCGCCCTGGCAGAAGCCGACGACCTGGAGCTCGGCCGGATCGCCGAGGCCCTCAACCGGGCCGGGGTCGCAATCCTCAGCAGCGTGCCGGGCGGGGCCCGATGCCCGCCGATCCCGCGGCTGCGGGCGCTCGGCGTCCCGGTCTGCCTCGGTACCGACAACGTCCGCGACTGCTGGAACCCCGCCACCGTCACCAGCATGGTCGCCCGTGCCCAGCTCGCCGCCTACCGGTTCGACCTGCGCACCGACGCGGAGCTCGCGGCGCTGCTGGCGCCGATCACCGCCGTCCCGGCACAGGTGCTCGGCATCGGTCCGGGCGCGGTGGCGCCCGGCGCGCGGGCCGACCTGATCGCCTTCGCGGCCGGCGGCGTGCCACAGGTGATCGTCGAGCGCCAGGAGCCCGTGCTCGTCGTCGCACGGGGCGCCGTGGCGGTCGACCGGCGCGGCGCGGCAGACGGGAACCCGCCGCCGTGAACGACCGCGCCCTGCGCTACCTGCTGGCCGTCGTGCGCGCGGGCTCTGTCCGGGCGGCCGCCGAGGTGCTGAACGTCGCCGCCTCGGCGGTGAGCCGGCAGATCATCGAACTCGAGGCGCAGGTCGGCGAGACCCTGCTCGAGCGCCTGCCCCGGGGTGTCGTCCCCACCGAGGCCGGCCGTCTGGTCGCCGCGCACGCGCAGCGGCAGGCCGACGAGGCGGCGCTGCTGGAGGACCAGCTGAAGCGCCTGCGCGGGGTGCAGCGGGGCACGGTCAGCCTGCGCTGCGGCGCCGGCTTCCTGATCGACCTCCTCGACAATGCACTCGCCGGGTTCGCGCAGGACCATCCGGGCATCGCCTATCAGGTCGAGATCGGCACCACCGACGGGATCCTCGCGGCCATAGCCCGGGGGGACGCGGATATCGGCCTCGTCTACAACCCGCCCGCGCATCCGGATGTCCGCGGAATCGTCACCGCCCGGCAGCCGCTGCTCGCCATCCTGCCGAAAAACCATCCCCTCGCGGATGGATCGGCGCCGGTTCCGCTGCGCAGCTTCGCCACCGAGCCCGCCGCCCTCCTGCCGCCCGACCACGGGGTGCGCCAGCTGATCGGCCGCGTCGAGGCGGATGGCGGCTTCCGGCTGGTGCCGCGGCTGGAGACGGCGTCCTTCGAGCTGCATCGCCGCTTCGTCATGGCCGCGATGGGCGTCGCCTTCCTGCCCCGCTTCGTGGTCGCGGCCGAGCTGCGGGCCGACCTCCTCGACGCTGTGCCGCTGCGCGACAGCATCCTGTCCGAGGCGACCGCCCACCTCGTCATCCGGGCCGGGCGACGGCTGCCCGAGGGCGCGGCGCGCCTGCTAGGCTGGCTGGCCGACCACATGGTGGCGTTCCGTCCGCCACCGGCCTGACCCTACCGTGCTGGATTTCCGCACGTTACGTGCAAAAATCCATGATTGTAGCAACGCTCGTTTGCCGAGATCATCCTCCCGCACGGTGAGGACGGATCGGTATGACCATCGCAACGGTAGGGGTCGTCGGGCTCGGCAATATGGGTCTGGGCATGGCCGCGACCCTGGCCCGCAAGGGCTTCGCGGTCCTCGGCTACGACATCGACGCGGGCCGGCGCCCCGCTGCCGAGGCGGCCGGCGTCACCACCCTCGACGCCCTCAACGACGTGCTCCGCCGGGCCGACGCCCTGGTGTTCTCGCTGCCGCTGGCGCGGGACGTGGAGGCGGTGGTCACCGCGGAGGGCGGCCTCCTGTCCCGGACCGACCGGAAGGTCGTGGTGATCGACACCTCGACCTCGGATCCCGGCACGACACGGCGCCTCGCCGAGCGCCTCGCCGCGGCCGGTCACGCGCTCCTCGACGCCCCGGTGAGCGGCGGCCCGTCCGGCGCCGCCGAGGGCACCCTGACCATGATGATCGGCGGAGCGGAGGCGGATTACGAACTGGCCCGTCCGGTCCTGGAAGCCATGTCGGCCCGCGCCCCGCATGTCGGGCCGTCCGGCGCCGGCAACATCGTCAAGCTCGTCAACAACCTGCTGGTGGCGGCTCATCTCGTGACCACCGGCGAGGCCCTGCGCCTGTCCGAGGCGGCGGGCCTCTCGGCCGAGGAGGCCGTCAAGGTCGTGAACACCGCGACCGGCCGCAGCGCGATCAGCGAGGTCATGGTCCCGCGCTGGGTCCAGTCCGGCACCTTCGACAGCGGCTTCTCGGCCGGCCTGATGCGCAAGGACGTGCGCCTCGCCCTCGAACTCGCCGCCGCGTGCGGGATCGACCTGCCGCTCTCCGCCGAGGTGAAGCGGATCTGGCAGGCGACGCAGGCCGCCATCCCCGACGCGGCCGACTTCACCCGCATGGCCGATTACCGCGATCCCAAGGGAGCCCACTGATGTCCGGCACGCCGCACTCGCCCGCCGCCGATCGGGTCGCCGCCCTCCTGGCCGACCTGCTGCCGGGCGGCCGCATCGGCAGCGTCGTGGCCGGCGAGATCCTCGCCGGGACCGGCGCCGCCCTCGATCTCACCAACCCCGCCGACGGCGGCGTGCTCGCGACCTTCGCCGATGCCGGCCCGTCGGTCGTCGAGGCCGCCATGGCGGCGGCCCGCGACGCCCAGCGCGCGTGGTGGGGCATGAGCGCCGCCGCCCGCGGCCGCGCGCTGTGGGCGGTCGCCGCCCTGGTCCGGCAGCACGCCGGCGCGCTCGCCGAGCTGGAGACCCTCTCGGCCGGCAAGCCGATCCGCGACACCCGCGGCGAGGTCGCCAAGGTCGCCGAGATGTTCGAGTACTACGCCGGCTGGTGCGACAAGCTCCACGGCGACGTCATCCCGGTCCCGACCTCGCACCTGAACTACACCCGCCACGAGCCGTTCGGCACCGTGGTGCAGATCACCCCCTGGAACGCCCCGATCTTCACCGCGGGCTGGCAGATCGCGCCGGCGCTCTGCGCCGGCAACGCCGTGGTGCTGAAGCCCTCCGAGCTGACGCCCCTGACCTCGCTGGCGCTGGGCCTGCTCTGCGACCGGGCCGAGGGGATGCCGCGCGGCCTCGTCTCGGTGCTGGCGGGCGCCGGCCCGACCACCGGCGCCGCCGCGGTGGCCCATCCCGAGACCCGGCTGGTCGTGTTCGTCGGCTCGGCCGAGGCCGGTGCGCAGATCGCCGCCGCGGCGGCCCGCGCCATCGTGCCGAGCGTGCTGGAGCTCGGCGGCAAGTCGGCCAACATCGTGTTCGCCGACGCCGATCTCGACCGGGCGCTGATCGGCGCGCAGGCCGCGATCTTCGGCGGCGCCGGGCAGAGCTGCGTGGCCGGCTCCCGGCTCCTCGTGCACCGCTCGATCCACGCGTCCTTCGTCGAGCGCCTGTCCCACGCCGCCGCGCGCATCCCGGTGGGCGCGCCGACCGACCCGGCGACGCAGATCGGCCCGATCAACAACCGGCGCCAGCGGGACAAGATCGCCGCCATGGTCGAGGCCGCCGCGGGGGCGGGGGCGACGATCGCGGCGGGTGGGGCCTGCCCCGCCGCCTTACGCGACACGGGCGGCTTCTACTACGGCCCGACCATCGTGGACGGCGTCGCGCCGGACGCCGCGATCGCCCGGGAGGAGGTGTTCGGCCCGGTCCTGGCGGTCCTGCCGTTCGACGGCGAGGACGAGGCGGTCGCGCTGGCCAACGGCACGCCCTACGGCCTCGCCGGCGCGGTCTGGACCGGCGACGGCGGGCGCGGCCACCGGGTCGCGGCGGCGCTCCGGGCGGGCACCGTCTGGGTCAACGGCTACAAGACCATCAACGTGGCCTCGCCCTTCGGCGGCTTCGGCCGCTCGGGCTTCGGCCGCTCCTCGGGCCGCGAGGCGCTGATGGCCTACACCCAGACCAAGAGCGTCTGGGTCGAGACCGCCGCCGCGCCGGCCGTGACCTTCGGCTACGTGGGCTGAGCCCGACGCCGGGCGGACCGTTCGACAGGATCAAGCGACAAGACCGGCGATCGAGACCGGCAGGCGGAGCAACAGGCAGGCCCGAGCAGGGCAGGGGAGAGTGACGATGGCGGGCGAACTCTATGCGGCGGAGGCGAGACCGGTCGCGCCCGCCGTCTCGGGCGGCGGGAAGCTGACGCTGTTCCTGCTCGCCCTGGTCATCGTCGTCATCGCGGAGGCGATCGGCAACGTCAGCATCCCGGTGGGGTCGGGCAAGATCGTGCTGCTCCCGCTGCTCTGGGCCCTGCTGCTGGGCGGCGCGCTGGGGCTGATGAGCCCGCGCCTGCCCGCGCCGCTGCGGCTGTCGGGCGCCCTGCAGAACGCGGCCGGCGCCTACCTGCAGCCGGCGCTGCTGATCTTCATCGCCAAGCTCGGCCTGCTCGTCGGCGGGTCGCTGCCGAAGATCCTGGCCTCGGGCTGGGCCCTGGCGTTCCAGGAATTCGGCCACTTCTTCGGCACGATGGTGTTCGGCCTGCCGGTCGCGCTCCTGCTCGGCATCAAGCGGGAGGCGATCGGCGCGACCTTCTCGGTCGGCCGCGAGCCGAGCCTCGCCATCATCGGCGAGCGCTACGGCATGGATTCGCCGGAAGGGCGCGGCGTGCTGGCCGAGTACCTGACCGGCACGGTGTTCGGCGCGGTGTTCATCGCCCTGCTGGCCGGGCTGGTCACCAGCCTCGGGATCTTCAACCCGCTGGCGCTGGCGATGGGCGCCGGCGTCGGTTCCGGCAGCATGATGGCCGCGGCCTCGGGGGCGATCGCGGCCCAGCAGACGCCTGAGGTCGCCAAGGACGTCGCCACCTTCGCGGCGGCCAGCAACCTCGTCACCACCACGATCGGCACGTACTTCACGCTGTTCCTGTCGCTGCCCTTCACGATCTGGGCCTACGGCAAGCTGGAGCCGATCCTCGGCCGCAACCGGCCGGACGCCGCCCGCCCGGCGGCCGCCGACCCGCAGGGCGCCGCGCAGGCGGCCGCGCCGGCCCATCAGGAGGTGCGGATCGGCCTCGGCGAGACCGTGCTCGCCTGGATCCTGATCGGCGCCTACGGGCTCATCGGCAACTGGCTCACCTACGGCGTCGTCCCCGACGCGCAGGTCGTGGCCGGGATGGCGATCATCATCGGCACCGTGCTCGCCGGCTGGGGCCTCTACCTGCTCCTCGGCCGGCGCCTGCCCGCCGTCCTCTGGGTCTCGATCATCGGCATGGCGCTGACCTATCCCGGCACGCCCTACGCCGCCGAGATCGCCGCCCTGACCGGCAAGCTCAACTTCCTGGCGCTGGCCACGCCGATCCTGACCTTCGCGGGGCTCTCGGTCGCCAAGGACGTGCCCGCCTTCCGCCGCCTCGGCTGGCGGATCGTCGTGGTCTCGTTCATGGCCAATGCCGGGACCTTCCTCGGCGCGGTCCTGATCGCCCAGTTCTTCATGCACGCCCCGCTGGGGTGAACCGCCGCGCCGATCGGCGTAGGGTCCGGACGGGGGATCGAGGCGCTCCGGCAGCGCCGGCATTTGAGAGAGGTCGCATGGGCATCGAGGCGGAGACCGTGGAGCGGATGGTCGCGTGGCGGCGCGACCTGCACGCCCACCCCGAGCTGGCCTTCCAGGAGGTGGGCACGGCGGAGCTCGTCGCCCGGGAACTGGCCGCCTGCGGCCTCTCGGTGAAGACCGGGCTCGGCCGCACCGGCGTGGTCGGGACCCTGAGCCGGGGCGACGGGCCGACCGTCGGCCTGCGGGCCGACATGGACGCCCTGCCCATCCAGGAGGCGACGGGCGCGAGTTACGCCTCCCGGACGCCCGGCGTGATGCATGCCTGCGGGCACGACGGCCACGTGGCGATGCTGCTCGGCGCGGCGCGGCACCTCGCGTCGCGCACCGACCTCTCCGGCACGGTGCACTTCATCTTCCAGCCGGCGGAGGAGTGCGAGGGCGGCGGGCGCGCCATGGTCGAGGACGGCCTGTTCCGGCTGTTCCCGTGCGATTCCGTCTACGGCCTGCACAACTGGCCGGGCCTGCCGCTGGGGACCTTCGCGACCCGGGTCGGCGCCATCATGGCCTCCCTCGACACGTTCGAGATCACGGTCGCCGGGTTCGGGACCCACGCGGCCATGCCGGAGCGCGGCACCGACACGCTGGTGGTCGCTTCCGAGATCGTCCTCGCCCTGCAGACCATCGTGAGCCGCCGGATCGCCCCGACGGACCCGGTCGTGCTCAGCGTCACGCAGATCCACGGCGGCGACGCCTACAACGTCATCCCCGACCGCGCGGTCATCCGCGGCACGGTCCGGTGCCTGGACGAGGCCGTGCGCAAGCGCGTCGCGGAGCTCGTCGCGGCCATCGCGGGCGGGACGGCCGGCACGCACGGCGCCCGCGCGGAGGTGGACTACCGGTTCGGGTACCCCGCCACCGTCAACACCGCCGACGCCGTCGGCACCGCCCTGGAGGCGGCCGGGACCGTGCCGGACATCACCGCGCGCCGCGGCGAGGTCGGACCCTCCATGGCGTCGGAGGATTTCGCCTACATGCTCCAGGCCTGTCCCGGCGCCTATGCCTGGATCGGGACCGACGGGGCGCAGCGGAGCCTGCCGCTCCACAATCCGGGCTACGACTTCAACGACGAGGCGCTGCCGGTCGGCGCCGCGTACTGGGCCGCGCTGGCGTCGCACAGCCTCAGGCCGTGAGGCGAGCGCTCTGAGGGACCGCCCGCGCCGGGAGGCGCGGGCGGTCCCGATGGCGGGTCTCAGGCCGCCATCGGCCCGTAGCGCCGGTGACCCTTCACGTCGAAGCGGTCGAGCATCATGACCTTGTCCCAGGCCTTGACGAAGTCCGCCACGAAGCGGCGCTGGCCGTCGCTGCCCGCGTAGGCGTCGGCGATGGACCGGAGCTGCGCGTTCGACCCGAAGACGAGGTCGCTGCGGGTCGCCTCGAACTTCGTCTGCCCGCTCGCGCGGTCCTTGAGCGCGAAGGTCATCCCGTCCGCGTCCGCCTTCTCCCAGACCAGGTCGACGTCGGTCAGGTTGCGGAAGAAGTCGGTCGTCAGCACCCCGACCCGGTCGGTCAGGACGCCCCGGTTCGACCCGTCGTGGTTGGCGTTGAGCGCGCGCAGGCCGCCGGTCAGGACGGTCCATTCCGGGGCCGTCAGCGTCAGCAGGTTGGCCTTGTCGAGGAACATCTCCTCCGGCGACACGCTGCGCGTCATCTGCCCGAAGCCGTCGTCGACGTAGTTGCGGAACCCGTCCACCACCGGCTTCAGCCACTCGAACATCTCGAGGTCGGTGAGCGCCTGCGTCGTGTCCACCCGGCCCGGCGTGAACGGGACCGGCGTCTCGACCCCGGCGTCGCGGGCCGCCCTCTCCACGGCGACGCAGCCGCCCAGCACGATCAGGTCCGCCAGCGAGATCTTCTTCCCGTCGCTGCGCCCGTCGTTGAAAGTCGCCATCACGCCGCGCAGGGCCTCGACCACGGGCGCGGCCCGCCGGTTGACGGCCCAGTCCTTCTGCGGCGCGAGCGCGAGGCGGCCGCCGTTGGCGCCGCCGCGCTTGTCGCTGTCGCGGTAGGTCGAGGCCGCCGAGAAGGCCGTGAAGGCGAGATCGGAGACCGACAGGCCGGTCGCGGCGATCGCCTGCTTCAGCGCGGCGATCTCGGCCTCGCCGACGAGCGCGTAGTCCCGCTCGGGCAGCGGGTCCTGCCACAGGAGCCCGTCCTCGATCACCGCCTCCGGGCCGAGGTAGCGGTGCTTCGGACCCATGTCGCGGTGGGTCAGCTTGTACCACGCCTTGGAGAAGGCCTGGGTGAAGGCGTCGAAGTCGTTGAGGAACTTCTCGCAGACCTTGCGGTAGTCGGGGTCGACCTTCAGGGCGATGTCGGAGGTCATCATCATCAGCGGGTGCATCTGGCCCGCGACGTGGGCGTCCGGCGTCTTCGGCGCGTCGGGATCCTTGGGCGTCCACTGGAGGGCGCCCGCCGGGCTCCTGGTCTGCTCCCACTCGAACCTGAAGAGATTCTCCAGGTAGGCGTTGTCCCACTTGGTCGGATCGGGCGTCCAGCTGCCCTCGATGCCGTTGGTCATCGTGTCCTTGCCGGCGCCGGACCCCTTCGGATTGTGCCAGCCGAGGCCCATCGCCTCCATCGGCGCCATCTCGGGGGGCGGACCGATCTCCTTGGCGGGGGTCATGCCGTGGCTCTTGCCGAAGGCGTGCCCGCCCGCGATCAGCGCCACCGTCTCCTCGTCGTTCATCGCCATGCGGGTGAAGGTGATCCGGATGTCGCGCGCGGAGGCCAGGGGGTCGCCGCTCGCGTAGGGGCCCTCCGGGTTCACGTAGATCAGCGCCTGGTGGGAGGCGGCCAGCGGGTTCTCCAGGTCGTAATCGGCGTCGCCGTTCTTGCCTCGCCAGCGCTTGTCGCGGTTCACCATGTCGTCGAAGCTCGAGACCGAGCCCATCTCGACCACCTCCGGACCCCAGTAGGTGGCGTTGTCCGCCTCCCAGGCGTCGAGGCGGCCGGCGGCGAAGCCGTAGGTCGGCAGGCCCATGATCTCGAGGGCGCAGTTGCCGGTGAGCACCATCAGGTCGGCCCACGACAGGGCGTTGCCGTACTTGTGCTTGATCGGCTGCAGGAGGCGCCGCGACTTGTCGGTGTTGCCGTTGTCCCACCAGCTGGAGATCGGGGCGAAGCGCTGCAGGCCGGTGCCGGCGCCGCCGCGCCCGTCGGCGATCCGGTAGGTGCCGGCCGAGTGCCAGGCCATCCGGATCATCTGCGGGCCGTAATTGCCGTAGTCGGACGGCCACCAGTCCACCGACGAGGTCAGGAACTGCTTGATGTCGCGCTTGAGCGCCTCGAAGTCGATCTTGGCGAACTCGGCCGCGTAGTCGAAATCCGGGCCGAGGGGATCGGCCGCCAGCCCGTTCTGGTGGAGCACCTCCACCCGCAGGCGATGGGGATACCAGTTCTCCAGCGTCGGCCGGTTGCCGAGGGCGCCGCCGATCCGGTCGCCGCCGAACGGGCACTTGCCTTCCATGTGAAACGTCGTCGTGTCCGTCTTGTCGATCGTCTCGCTCATCGAGTGGTCCCCCTTGGGTGTTGCGCGACGACCGGGCGCGCGGGGCTCGGACGTCGACGGCGTTGGGCGGTGCAGGCGGTCCGAACCCTCAGGCGCTTCCCGTCGCGCTCGAGCCTCGTGACGAAATGAGGCGGTTCCCGGCGGGATCAAGTTCGGGTCGCCGAAGTCTTGCCCGGGTGCCCGGTCGACGACCGCGCAATGATCGCGATGACGTTGTCGCGATCAGCCCTGTCGCCGGCATCGCCGAGCGACGGCGTCGACTCGACGTCGACGCGGGCCCGCGCCCGGGCATTACCCTTCGTCTTGGGGGCGTCGTCGAGCGTCATGAGGGACGTCTCGGCTCCCCTCGAAGGCCGGGCGAGGCCGCCGGTGCCCGTCGTCGTGGGTCAGGGCGCGGACCGCGGGCCGGACGGCGCGGCGCCCGCGCCGCTCCCGGAGCCGGTGACGGCCGTGCGGGCGGCGGCCTGGCTCTGGCTGGCGTAATCGGGCGGCGCGGTCTCACCCTGCCAGATCATCAGCCCGGCCAGGGCGGCGATCATGAGCCCCACGCTGACGAGCAGCACGACCAGCACCGGCCTGCCGCGCCGGCCCTGTCGGCTCTCCTGGGCCGTGTGACGTTCGACCATCCGCGCCTCGCTGGAGGTTGGTTCCGGGAAATCCCGGCGAGAACCCGCGACCCCGCGGATAGGTCCAGTCCTGCGACGCTGTGGACCGGCCCCTCGGGCACGCCGACACCGCTGTGCCACCCATTGGCGTCCGCCGGCGTTGGTCATACAGTCATACACATGACCGCAACGTCCGCGCCGCAGCCCGATCTCCGTCTGCCGCTCTATCAGCGCCTGCGGGACGAGATCGCCTTCCAGATCGCCCGCAACGTCTGGCGCTCGGGCGAGCCGATCCCCACGGAGGCGGAGCTGGCGGCGACCCACCGGGTCGCCATCGGCACCGTGCGCAAGGCGATCGACGTCCTCGTCGCCGACGGCCTCGTCGAGCGTCAGCAGGGCCGCGGCACCTTCGTGCGGCGGCCGCGCTTCGACCGGTCCCTGTTCCGGTTCTTCCGGCATCTCGGGCCGGACGGCACGCAGGCGGTGCCGGAGGGGCGGATCCTGTCGCGCGAGGCCCGTCCGGCCCCCGCGGCCGCACGCGAGGCCCTCGGTCTCGACGCGCGCGGCGCGGCGATCCGCCTGATCCGGACGCGCCACCTGCAGGGCCGCCCGATCCTGTCCGAGGCGATCTGGCTGCCGGCCGCACGGTTCGCACCGATCCTGACGGCCCCGCTGACGGAGATCGGCGACCTCCTCTACCCCGCCTACGAGCGCCTCTGCGGCGAGATCGTCGCCCGCGCCGAGGAGACCCTGACCGTCGGCATCGCCGACGCGACCGAGGCCGAGCGCCTCGAGATCGCGGACGGTGACCCGGTCGTGGTCATCGAGCGCCTCGCCTTCGGCTTCGACGCCCGCCCGATCGAGTGGCGCGTGACCCGCGGTGCGGCCAAGGACTTCCGGTATCACGTCGACATCCGCTGAGAGGCCGGCGCCTTGACGCGCCGGCGCGCGCGTGCTCATTTATTCATATAAATGACTAGTCCTCTTCGGAGGGCGGAGGAAAGCCCGTGTTCCGCTGGTACCGCGACGTCGGTCCGGCCGAGCGTCGCACCTTCTGGGCCTGTCTGGGCGGGTGGTCGCTCGACGCCCTGGACGTGCAGATGTTCAGCCTCGCCATCCCCGCGCTGGTCGCGAGCTTCGGGCTCAGCCGCTCGGAGGCCGGCCTGATCGGCGCGGTCACGCTCGTCGCGGCGGCGCTCGGCGGCTGGCTCGGCGGCCTCGCGGCGGACCGGATCGGCCGCGTCCGGGCCCTCCAGATCACGGTGCTGTGGTTCGCGGTCGCGACCTTCCTGGCGGCCTTCGCGCAGAGCTTCGCCCAGCTGCTGACCCTGAAGGCGCTGCAGGGGATCGGCTTCGGCGCCGAGTGGGCGGCCGGCGCCGCGCTGATGGCGGAGGCGATCGGGCCCGAGCACCGCGGCCGGGCGCTGGGCGCCGTGCAGGGGGGCTGGGCCCTCGGCTGGGGGGCGGCCGTGCTCCTGGCCACCGCGGCCTTCTCGGTGCTGGATCAGGAGACCGCCTGGCGGGCCCTGTTCGCCTGCGGCCTCGCGCCCGCGCTCCTCCTGATCTACCTGCGCCGCTCGGTCCCGGAGCCGGCGCGGCCGGTCGGAAGGCCGGCCCGGCCGCCGGCCGGATCGCTCGCGATCTTCGCGCCCGGCCTGCGCCGGGTCACGGTGCTCGCGACGCTGCTCGGCCTGGGCGCCCACGGGGGCTTCCACGCCCTGTTCACGTGGCTGCCCACCTACCTGAGCGTCGAGCGCGGCGCCTCGGTCCTCGGCACCGGGCTCTACCTCGCGATCATCATCGCGGCCTTCGGCCTCGGCTGCCTCGTCGCCGGCGGGCTCGTGGACCGGCTCGGGCGGCGCCGGACGGTGGCGCTCTACGCGGCCGGCTGCATGGCGCTGGTCGTCGTCTACCTGCTGCTGCCGGTCGGCGGCACGGGCCTGCTCCTCCTCGGGGCCCCCCTCGGCTTCTGCACCGCCGGCATCCCCGCGAGCCTCGCGGCCCTGTTCAGCGAGCTCTTCCCGGACGGCCTGCGCGGGACCGGGATGGGCTTCTGCTACAACGCCGGCCGCCTCGCCTCCGGCCTGCTGCCCCTGGGCGTCGGCCTGCTCAGCGAGATCCTCGGGCTCGGCCCGGCGATCGGCCTGTCGGCCCTCGGTGCCTACGGGCTCGTCCTCCTCGCCGTCGCGCTCCTGCCGGATCGGCAGTCCGGCGGCGCGCTGATCCCCCAGACCGTGAGATGATCCGATGAACCGGCGCCGCTTCTGCCGCACCCTGCTCGCGGGCGGCGTCACGCTCGCGCTTCCGGCCCGCGGCCGCGCGGCCGGGCCCGGCTCCGCCGGCGACGGCGTGGCGGCGGTCGACACCCACGCCCACGTCTTCACCCGGTCCCTCACCCTCACGGGGGACCGCCGCTACGCCCCCGACTACGACGCGAGCATCGCCGACTACCGCGCCATGCTGGACCGGAACGGCATGGCGCGCGGCGTGCTGATCCAGCCGAGCTTCCTCGGTACCGACAACGGCTACATGGTCTCGGCCCTGCGGTCCGCGCCGGAGCGGCTGCGCGGCATCGCCGTGCTGGCCCCGGAGGCCGAGACCGCCGCGCTGCGCGACCTCGCCGGGCAGGGCGTCGTCGGCCTGCGCCTGAACCTGATCGGGCGGCCGGACCCGGACTTCGCCGGCCCGGTCTGGCGCGCCCACCTCGCGCGGGTGGCGGATCTCGGCTGGCAGATCGAGGTCCAGGCCGAGGCGCGGCGCCTCGCGCGGCTGCTGCCGCCGCTGGTCGAGGCGGGCGTCCCCGTCGTGGTCGACCATTTCGGCCGGATCGACCCGGCCCTCGGCATCGCCGATCCGGGCTTCGCCGACCTGCTCGGCTTCGGCCGCGGCGGCCGCGTCTGGGTCAAGCTGTCGGGCGCCTACCGCATCGGCAGCGGCGAGGCCGGCCGGCAGACGGCGCTGCAGGCCGCCGAGCGCCTGCGCGGCGCCTTCGGGGCGCGGCGCCTGCTCTGGGGCAGCGACTGGCCGCACACGCAGTTCGAGACCCAGGCCAGCCCCGCCGAGGCCCGGCGCGACCTCGACGCCTGGGTGCCGGACCCGGCCGAGCGCCGGATCGTCCTGGCCGAGACGCCCGCCGAACTCTTCCGCTTCGACCGCTAGGCCGGGGCGCGCCCGCCCGAATTCCAGCGAGGACAGGACCATGGCAACACCGACCACGCCACACGCGGCGGACGCGGCCGCCTTCGAGAGCCGAACGATGCGGAAGGTCGGCCTGCGCCTGATCCCCTTCCTCGTGCTCTGCTACTTCATCGCCTACGTCGACCGGGTCAATGTCGGCTTCGCGGCGCTGACCATGAACCACGATCTGGGCCTCTCCGCCGCGGCCTTCGGCCTGGGCGGCGGCCTGTTCTTCGTCGCCTACGTCCTGTTCGAGGTGCCGAGCAACCTCGCGATGGAGCGCGTCGGCGCGCGGATCTGGATCGCGCGGATCATGATCACCTGGGGGCTCGTCGGCATCGGCTCGGCCTTCGTCACCGGTCCGGTCAGCTTCGCCACCGCCCGTTTCCTGCTGGGCGCGGCCGAGGCCGGGTTCTTCCCGGGCGTGATCCTGTACCTGACCTACTGGTTCCCCAAGGCCTACCGGGCGCGGATCGTGGCGATGTTCATGGTCGCGATCCCGCTCTCCAGCTTCTTCGGCTCGCCGCTCTCGGCGGCGCTGCTCACCCTGGACGGCGCCGCGTCCCTGCGCGGCTGGCAGTGGCTGCTGATCATGGAGGCGGTCCCGGCCGTCCTGCTCGGCGTCGCCGCCCTCGCGCTGCTGCCGAGCCGGCCGGCCGAGGCGACCTTCCTCACCCCGGCGGAGCGCGGCTGGCTGACGGACCGGCTGGAGGCCGAGCGGCGCGCCGCGGAGGCGAGCGCCGGGCACCACGCCCACGGCCTCGCGGCGGTCTGGGCGGTGCTCGCGAGCCGGCAGGTCTGGCTGCTGGCCGTGATCTACGCGGGCAGCTCGGCCACCAGCAACACGCTGTCGCTGTGGATGCCGCAGATCCTCAAGGGGTTCGGCCTCAGCAACCTGCAGACCGGCCTGCTGAACATGATCCCGTTCGGCATCGCCTCGGTCTTCATGATCGTCTGGGGCCTGCGGGCGGACCGCAGCGGCGAGCGGATCTGGAGCACGGCCCTGCCGCTGGCGCTGACCTCGGTGAGCTTCGCCCTGACGCTGCTGACCGGCTCGCTCTGGATGACGCTGGTCCTGCTCTCGCTGGTCCTGCTCGGCAACTACGCGATCAAGGGCCCGTTCTTCGCCCTGGCGACCGAGACGCTGCCGCCGGCCCAGACGGCCGCCGGCATCGCGGCGATCAACACCCTGGCGCATCTCGGCACCGGGGCGATCACCTCGCTGATCGGGGTGCTGCGCGAGCAGACCGGCAGCTTCCCCGTCGCCCTGCTCCCGCTCTGCGCCCTCACCGGCGCCGGCTGCGCCCTGGTCTTCTGGATCGGCCGGCACCGGCCGCGGGCAGCGGCCGTCGGGGCGGCCCCGTCGGCGGCGCGGGGCTGAAGCGGCGGCGACGCTCAGGCCGGCTGGCCGAGGATTCCCAGGATCTCCCGGCGCAGCCGCACGATCTCGGGATCGTCGCGGTGGCGCGGATAGGGCACCGCGACCGGCAGCGCGGCCCGGATCGCGGCCGGGCGGTCGGAGAGCACGATCACGCGCTCGGCCAGGACCAGCGCCTCCTCGACGTCGTGGGTGACGAGGAGCGCGGTGAAGCGCTTCTCCTGCCAGAGCCGCAGGATCTCGGCCTGCATGGCCAGCCGCGTCAGGGCGTCGAGCTTGCCGAGCGGCTCGTCGAGGAGCAGCAGGCGCGGCTCGTTGACGAGCGCCCGGGCGAGGGCCGCCCGCTGCGCCATGCCGCCGGAGAGCTGGTGCGGGTAGACATCCGCGAAGCCGGACAGGCCGACGAGCCCCAGCGCCCGGTCGACCCGGGCCGCCCGCGACCGCCCGACGCCGCGGGCCTCGAGCCCGAGGGCGACGTTGCCGCGCACGGTCCGCCACGGATAGAGCGTCGGGTCCTGGAAGACGAGGAGCCGGGACGGGTCCGGCCCCTCCACGAGGTCGCCGTCGACCCGGATCGCGCCCTGGTCGGGCGGCTCCAGGCCGGCGACGAGCCGCAGCAGGGTGGACTTGCCGCAGCCCGAGGGGCCGAGCAGCGCGACGAAGCCGCCGGGCTCCACGTCGAGGCTCACCCGGTCGAGGACCGGCAGGGGCGCGCCGCGGATCGCGAAGGCGTGGCTGACGGACTCGACCGTCAGGCGGGCGCCGGCCGCGCCGGCTTCGGGGCGTTCGAGGGTCGCGGCGGCTACCATTGCACCAGCCCCTTCTGCCAGGCGAGCAGGCGGTCGCGCAGGCGGAACAGCAGCGTGATCAGGGACGAGCACATCAGCGCCATCACGATCAGCGCCGCGTACATGTTGGCGTAGGCGGCCCAGCCCTGCGCCCACTGGAGGTACCAGCCGAGGCCGGACTTCACGCCGAGCATCTCGGCGACGACCAGCACCGCGAAGGAGCCGCCTAGCCCCATGAACAGCCCGACGAAGACGTGCGGCAGCGCCGCCGGGATCGCCACGCGCAGGATCAGGAAGCCGCGCGAGGCGCCGAGCGTCCGCGCCACGTCGAAATAGGCCTTGTTGACGCCCGCCACGCCCGACCAGGTCAGCACCGTGACCGGGAAGCCGGTGGCCAGAGCCACCAGGAAGGTGCTGGCCGACCACGAGGACGGGAAGACGAAGAAGGCGAGGGGCAGCCACGCCGTGGCCGGCAGCGGCCCGACGAAGCGCAGCACCGGATGGGCCCAGTAGCCCACCGCCCGGAAGGTGCCGATGGCGACGCCCAGGACGAAGCCGGTCGCCGCCCCGATGGCGTAGCCGCCGGAGAGCAGGATCAGGGAATTGAGGATGCTGCCGCCGAGCTTCGGCCAGTCATCGAGGAAGACCTCCAGGATCGCCTGGGGCGAGGGGAAGAACGGCATCGGCAGCAGGGCGAGCTTCGCCGTCACCGCCTCCCAGGCGATCAGCGCCAGGGCCAGCACCGCGAACCAGGGGCTCCCGTGCCGCAGCCGCACCCCGAGGGTGCCGAGGCGGCCGGCCGCGGGCGCGAAGACCAGGAGGGCGAGGCCGAGCGCCGCCGCCCCGGAGCCGAGGGCCGCGGTCTCGGGCAGGTCGTCCGCCTCGGGCAGGCCGAGGGTCACCCCGGCCAGGGCGAGCCAGGCGGCACCCGCGAGGACGATCCGCCAGGGCGGCCGCGGCAGCCTTCGGGACGGGGCGGCGGCCCGCGGGGCGACGCCGGCGGCGATGCTTCCGGACATGGCGCGCCTCAGCTCAGCACGTCGGCGTAGATCCGCTCGGCGAACTTCGCCGTGTCGGTGGATCGCCGCAGGACGTTCACCTGCTTCAACTCGTCCCCGTAGAGCGCGAGCTGCTGCCTGAGATCCCCGCCGACCGGGCTATCGCCGTGCTGCTGGCTGCGCAGCATCGCGGCGAGATCCGCGATCGAGCCCTTGCCGCCGTAGCCGGAGAACGCCCGGGCCGCCGCCTCGGGATCCCGGTGGACGGCGTGGCCACCCTCCAGGATCGCCCGGGTCAGCGCGCGCGCCACCGCGCGGTCGTTCCGGATCAGGCTGCCGCGGGCCGCCACGACGCAGCAGGTCCGGCTGGCGTATTCTCCGGACAGGTTGGTGGCGACCTCGGTGAAGCGCGGGTCCTTCAGCCAGATCCAAGTCCGCGGGTCGGAATCGGCCAGCGCCTGCGCCTCGCCCTTCTCCACCGCGAGGTTGAGCAGGTCGGCCGGGTACTGCCGCCACTCCACCCCGCTCTCCGGGTCGATCCCCGCCTTGGCGAGCAGCAGGCCGAAGAAGTTCTTGGCCGGGCTCGCCTGGTCGCTGATCGCGATGGTCTTGCCCTTCAGCCCGGCGATGTCGGCGATGCCGGAGGATCTGGCGCTGAGCAGCCGCAGGCAGCCGCCGTGCAGCCCCGCGGTGATCTTCACGTCGAAGCCCTGCTCCAGGGGCTTGAGCCAGCGCAGGGCCATGCCGATCCCGGCATCGGCCTTGCCCGTGGCAATCGCCTCCAGCAGGGCCTCGGTCGAGCCACCGAAATTGACGAACTCCACGTCGAGGCCGTGCCGGGCGAAGATCCCCTGCTCCTTGGCGAGCGGCGCGGCCGCCGTGCAGATGGCCGTGGCGTTCCAGGCCAGCTTCACGGTCCGGAGCGGGCCCGCGGGCGCCTCCGCGGCGGCGGGCCGGCAGAGCGGGCCGGGATCGAACGGTGCCCCCGGTCCGGGCGCCCAGGCGCGGCCGGTGCCCATGCCGAGGCCGAGCGGCAGGGCCGCGGCCGCGGCGCCGACCTGCAGCAGGCGCCGCCGGGAGGGCGCGGGATCGGAGGAGGGGCTGCCCGGTCGGGAGGGCGCGTCGGTCATCTCGGGTCTCCGGGCCGCGCGACCGCGCGGCGGGAACGGCGCGCGTCACCGCCCCGGTCGCGCGACCGGGCGGATCTGGCGTCCTCGTCTTCGGGAATGATCCGTCGAGGGATCAGGGTGCCGAGTATTCGATCGCTGCGAGACCGAGTCAACGAAAGCGTTTCCTCTATTTTCGCGCGATCGGGTAAGATCATTCACGGATCGGCGCCGTCGCGCGGCGCTCGGGCGGCTCGGCTCATCGGCACGGGGCGTCGTTCGTCTGTCTCTCGATGATGGGATGCCGAACGATGACGGGGAAAGGTTCGATGCCGGCCCCCTGTGGGCGGAGACCGTTCTTCTTCGCCGACCGACGACGCGGCAACATCCTCCTGCCGATCCATGAATATTCGGAACGGCATTCCGTTGACGCGATCTGGGTCCGGGCGGACCATCGCGGCTCCCGGGATGGCGCCGCGCGGCCGCCCGCCGATCACGTCGCCGAACACCCCATGACCGTCGCCGTCCCGCCCCCCGACATCGTCAGCAGCCTCGCCGGGCGGCTCGCCGCCCGCGCGGCCGACCACGACCGCGCGGGGACCTTCCCGCACGATTCCCTCGCGGCGCTGCGGGAGGCCGGTCTCCTGGCCCTCACCGTGCCGCGGCGTCTCGGCGGCGGCGGGGCGGGCCTCGCGCGGGCCGCCGCTCTGGTGCGGGCGCTCGGCGCCGCCGACCCGGCGACCGCCCTGGTCGTGGCGATGCAGTATCTCCAGCACGGGCTGATCCACCGGCCGGATACCCCGTGGCCGCGCGCGCTCGCCGACGCGGTCGGCGCGGCGGCGGTGGCGCGGGGGGCGCTGATCAACGCCCTGCGGGTCGAGCCCGAACTCGGCACGCCCGCGCGGGGCGGCCTGCCGGCCACGGTCGCCCGCCGCGACGGCGCGGGCTGGCGGATCTCCGGGCACAAGATCTACGCGACCGGCGCGCCGGGGCTCGCCTACGGCCTCGTCTTCGTCCGCACCGACGAGGCGGAGCCGCGCACCGGCAACGTCCTGGTGCCGTTCGACGCGCCGGGCATCCGCATCGCCGAGACCTGGGACCATCTCGGCCTGCGCGCCTCCGGCAGCCACGACGTCCACTTCACGGACGTGCCGATCCCCGGGGACCACGCCGTCGACCTGCGGCCGCCGGGCGGCTGGTCGGGCCCCGATCCCTGGCAGCAGGCCTGGAGCTGCACCCTGCTCGCCGCCCTCTACGACGGCGTGGCCCGGGCGGCGCAGGACTGGTTCATCGGCTTCCTGCGGGCGCGCCGGCCCGGCAGCCTCGGGGCGCCGCTCGCGAGCCTGCCGCGCTTCCACGAGGCGGTCGGCGAGAACGAGCGGCTGCTCGCCGTCAACGCGCGCCTCGTCGCCGGGCTCGCCGCCGAGGTCGACGCGGGACATCCCTCGCCGCCGCGCGAGTCCGGCTTCGTGAAGCTCACCGCCACGGAGAACGCCGTCGCGGCGGTCCAGCGCGCCGCGGAGCTGTGCGGCAACGCCGGCCTGTCCCGGGCGAACCCGCTGGAGCGGCACCTGCGCGACGTCCTGTGCGCGCGCATCCACTGGCCGCAAGGGGACGCCGTCCGCGCCGCCGCCGGCAGGGCCGCCCTCGGCGCCTGAACCCGCCCTCGACCCGGAGATCGCCCCGTGAGCCTGCTTCCCCCCGACGCCGTCGAGTTCATCGGCTTCGTCGCGCCCCGCCACACCTCCGAGATCCACCCGGCGGCGGGGCCGTCCATCGACCGCGACTACCTGAAGCTCCTGGCGCAGGCGCACGAATGGGGCGGGTTCGACCGGGTGCTGGTGGCCTTCCACGCGACCACGCCGGACGCGCTCCTGCTCGCCGGGCAGGTCGCCGCCGTGACCGAGCGGCTGGGGCTGATGATCGCCCACCGCACCGGCTTCACGGCACCGACCGTGGCGGCGCGGCAGTTCGCGACCCTCGACCAGCTCACCGGCGGCCGGGTCGCGATCCACGTGATCAGCGGCGGCGACGACCGGGAACTCGCCCAGGACGGCGACCACCTCACCAAGGACGCGCGCTACGCCCGCACCCGGGAGTTCCTCGACATCGTCCGGCAGAGCTGGACCGCCGCGGAGCCGTTCGACTACGCGGGCGATCACTACCGGGTGGAGCGCGGCTTCTCCGAGGTGAAGCCGGTCAACGCGATCCCGGTCTATTTCGGCGGCGCCTCGCCGGCGGCGCTGGCGGTGGCCGGCCGCCACGCCGACACCTACGCGCTCTGGGGCGAGACGCACGCGCAGGTCGCCGAGCTGATCGGCCGGGTGCGGGCGGCGGCCGCGCCCCACGGGCGGGCGCCGCGCTTCAGCCTGTCGGTCCGGCCGATCCTGGCCGAGACCGAGGCGCGCGCCTGGGAGCGCGCCGAGGACATCCTGGCCCGGACCCGGGCCGTCCGGGCCGCCAAGGGCCTCGGCCCGGCCGCGACGCCGCAGAACGAGGGCTCCCGGCGGCTCCTCGCGGCCGCCGCCGCGGGGCCGCGCCACGACAAGCGCCTGTTCACCGCCATCGCGGCCGAGACCGGGGCGGCGGGCAACTCGACCGCCCTGGTCGGCACCCCCGAGCAGGTCGCCGACGCCCTGCTCGACTATCACGACCTGGGCGTGCGGACCTTCCTGATCCGCGGCTTCGACCCGCTGGAGGACGCGCTCCAGTACGGCCGGGCGCTGCTGCCCGCCTTCCGGGACGCCCTCGGGCGCCGCGGCGCCGCCGAGGCCGCCTGATGCGCGCCGTCATCCTCGCCCTGCTGGCGCTCCTGGCGGTCCGGCCGGCGCAGGCCCAGGACGTGCTGCGGGTCGGCGACCAGCGCGGCAATGCCCGCGCGCTGATGGAGGCGGCCGGCGTGCTCGACGGGCTGCCCTACCGGCTCGACTGGAGCGAGTTCCCGGCGGCCGCGCCCCTGCTCGAGGCGCTGAACGCCGGCGCGATCGACGCGGGCGGCGTCGGCGACGCGCCCTTCACCTTCGCGGCCGCCGCCGGGGTGCCGGTGAAGGCCTTCCTGGCCTTCCGCAACCGGCAGGACGGGTTGGCGATCCTGGTCCTGAAGGAATCGCCCCTGCGCACCGTGGCCGACCTGAAGGGCAAGCGCGTCGCGACGAACCGCGGCTCGATCGGCCATCAGGTGGTCCTGGCGGCGCTGGAGGAGGCGGGGCTGCCCGCCGACAGCGTGACCTTCAGCTTCCTGCCGCCGGCCGACGCCAAGATCGCGCTGGCTTCCGGGGCGGTCGACGCCTGGTCGACCTGGGAGCCCTACACCTCCACGGCGGAGCTCGCCGGCCTCGTCCGGGTGATCCGCGACGGCAACGGCATCACCCCGGGCCTGACCTTCGCGGTGGCGAGCGACGACGCGATCCGGACCAAGCGGGCGCTGCTCGCCGATTTCGGCGCGCGCCTCGCCCGCGCCCGGGCCTGGGCCCTGACGGATCCGAAGCCCTACGCGTCCGTCTGGTCGAAGCTCATCGGCCTGCCGGAGGCGGTGCCGCTGCGCTGGTTCGGCCGCGCCGCCTACCGGGCCGTCCCGATCGACGCGTCCGTGATCGCCGACGAGCAGCGCAGCATCGATCTCTACGTCCGCGCCGGGCTGATCCCGAAGGCCCGCGCGCCGCGGGCCGAGGCGATCCTCGACACGAGCGTCTCGCAAACCGCCGCCGCCGTGCAATGATGGCGCGGGAGGATCCGACATGCACGACAGCGGCGACGACCACGGCCACGCGCACGAACATGGCCACGCGCAGGACCACGCCCACGCCCACGACCACGGGGCGTCCGAGCGCTGGAAGCACGACGGCGTGCGGGTGATCCCCGGCGACCGGCTCGACGCCAACACCGCGCAGACGCCCGGCATGTACCGGCAGGCGGCGATCAACGCCGCCCGGGTCGGCGCCCAGAAGATCTGGGCCGGCACGGTGGCGATCCAGCCCGACGCCAAGACCGGCGTGCACCACCACGGCGAACTGGAGAGCGTGATCTACGTGGTCTCGGGCCGCGCCCGGATGCGCTGGGGCGACAGGCTCGAATACGTCGCCGAGGCCGGGCCGGGCGACTTCATCTTCGTGCCGCCCTTCGTGCCGCACCAGGAGATCAATGCCTCGACCGACGAGCCCCTGCACTGCGTGCTGGTGCGCTCCGACAACGAGGCGGTGGTGGTCAACCTGCCCGACGTCGAGGCCGCCGAGGCGCCCGAGACCGTGTACTGGGTCGACCCGATCCACAAGCATCCGTGAGAGACCGGAGCGGACAGCGATGAGCCGGGACCGCCAGCTGCATCTCGGCGCCTTCATGCGCCCGGTCGGCATCCACACCGCGTGGTGGCGCTATCCGGGCGGCTATCCGGACGCGAACTTCAACTTCGAGCACCTGGCGCACTTCGCCCGGCGGCTGGAGGCCGCGAAGTTCGACGCGTTCTTCATGGCCGACCATCTGGCGGTGATGAACATGCCGGTGGCGGCACTCCGCCGCTCGGCCACCGTGACGTCGTTCGACCCGCTGACCCTGCTGCCGGCGCTCGCCGTGCTCACCGAGCGGATCGGCCTGATCGCCACCGCGTCGACCACCTACAACGAGCCCTACCACGTGGCCCGCAAGTTCGCCTCCCTCGACCACATCTCGAAGGGGCGGGCCGGCTGGAACCTCGTCACCTCCGGCAACCCGGACGAGGCCCTGAACTTCGGCCGCGACGCGCATCTGGAGCACGCCACCCGCTACGCCCGCGCCCGCGAGTTCTTCGACGTGGTGACCGGCCTGTGGGATTCCTTCGCCGACGACGCCTTCACGATGGATCCGGCGAGCGGCCTGTTCCTCGATCCGGCGAAGATGCACGTCCTCGACCACCGCGGCGACTTCCTGAAGGTGAAGGGCCCGCTCAACGTCGCCCGGCCGGTGCAGGGCTGGCCGGTGATCGTCCAGGCCGGCGCCTCCGAGGCCGGCAAGCAGATCGCCGCCGAGACCGCCGAGATGGTGTTCGGCGCGGGCTCGACCCTGGAGGCGGCGCAAGCCTTCTACGCCGACGTGAAGGGTCGGATGCCGGCGGCGGGGCGCGACCCGGACCAGCTCAAGATCCTGCCCGGCTGCTTCGTCGTCCTGGGCCAGACGGAGGACGAGGCGCGGGCCAAGAAGGCGCGCCTCGACGACCTCGTCCATCCCGACAGCGGCCTCGCCAACCTCTCGGTCCGCCTCGGCGTCGACGCGACGGGCTTCGACCTCGACGCGCCGCTGCCGGAGCTCCCCGAGAGCAACGCCAGCAAGAGCGGGCAGGCCCAGATCGTCGACTACGCCCGGCGCACCGGCGCGACCGTGCGGGCGCTCGCCCGCAAGGTCGGCGGCTACGGCGGCCTGCAGATGGTCGGCACGCCCGCGCAGGTGGCCGACCGGATGGAGGAATGGCTGGAGACGCGCGCCTGCGACGGTTTCAACGTGATGTTCCCGTTCGTGCCCGAGGGGCTCGACGACGTGGTCGACCGGCTGGTGCCGGAGTTGCAGCGGCGCGGGCTGTTCCGCCGGGACTACGCGGGAACGACGCTGCGCGACCATCTCGGCCTCGCGCGACCGGCCAACCGCTTCTTCCCGCCCGGCGCCCCGCCACCCGCATGAGCGCGGCCGGGCGCCGAACAACGCCGAGAAGCGGGGGTTGAACCACAGGTGATCCCAAGCGTCTGAAGGGAACCTGTATGCGCCTGTTCAACCTACTTCGCGGGGCCGCGGCCCTGACCGCCCTCACCACGATCCCGGCCGCCGCCCTCGCCCAGGAGGGCGGCCCCTGCACGGACGCCATCGCCCAGCTGAGGCGGGACATGGGCAACCAAGTCGGGATGGGGGCACCCACCTCCGAGCCCGATTACGGGCAGCGCAAGGGGCCGGAGAACGCCGCGAGCCGGCAGACGGCCGGCACGACCACGGGCACGACCACGGGCACGACCACGGGCACCACCACGGGTAGCGCGGCCAAGCCGGTCGGCACGCCCGACACGGACCGCGCCCAGAAGGGCGGGGCCTCCCGCGAGAGCGGCGGCACGCCCGGCACCGTGGGCGGTGTGTCGGGACCGGTCGGGGCGGCGAGCGGCAAGGGGCAGGCCGACGACGTGGCGAGCGGCCGGGTCGCGACCTCGCCGGACGATGTCCGGCGCCAGTCCGAGAACCGGCCGACGGCGGCCGCCGCGGCCGCGCAGGGCGGCGACGCCAAGGCCGCGCCGGGCCTCGCGTCGGAGGACAAGGTCTCGCAGGCCAAAACCGCCCTCCAGCGCGCCGTCGACCTCAACGCGAAGGGCGACCAGGGCTGCCGGGACGCCGTGCAAGAGGCCCGCAACCTGCTGCCGAAATCGGATCGCTGAGACTTGCGGCGCGGGATCTGACACAGGTAAGTTCGCGCCGGCGCGACCGGTGACATGCTCGATCCGCCGACGGTTCGCCGTCGGTGTGGCCCCGCCCCGACGTTCCTCCGACACAGCCGGGTGGGGCCACGCTTTCGAGCGCGCGGCCGATCCTCTGGACGGGCGAACCTCCGGTGGTTGCGCGGGATCGCGGTTGAAGGTCGCGCAAGGACGGGAGGGGTCGTGCCCGAGGCTGTTCCCCCGCTCTCGGGGTGCCGCGTCCTCGTCGTCGAGGACGAGTATCTCATCGCCAGCGAGGTCAAACGCTGGTTGCGCAGCGCCGGGGCCGAGGTGATCGGTCCGGTCTCGCGCGCCGATCTCGCGCTGGATCTGATCGCGGAGCGGAAGCCCGACGCCGCGGTGCTCGACGTGAATCTGGGGGACGGGGACACCGTCTATCCGGTCGCCGACCGGCTGGGCGTCCTCGGCGTGCCGTACCTGTTCGCCACCGGCGACGTGCGGGTCTCCGGCGCCTCGGCCGGAGCCAGCCGGCCCATCCTCGAGAAGCCGTTCGTGGCGTCGGAGCTCGTCCGGGCGCTGACCAAGCTCGTCGCGGTCCCCTGAGGTCGCCGCGGCCTCAGAGGGGGCCCGGTCCCGGATGCGGGCCCATGCGCCGGCGGTCGTGCTCGATGGCGAAGACGTGGGCGTAGAGGTTCGCGACCCAGCCCCGCCCCTCGACCGTGAGGTCGAGGAACCGGATCGCGTCCCCGATCACGGGCTCGATCTTGCCCCAGAAGAACGACGGGTAGCGCTCCGCGAGGTCGGCCGGGCTGTCGTAGCCGAGTTCGGCGTTGACGCCGATCTCGGCGAATTCGTGGAACAGGGCGTTCAATTTGCGCGGGTAGAGCGGGTCTCCGAGCTGACCGATCAGGTCGGCCGCCCGCAACAGGCCGGCCTCGGTTCCGGTCTCGCGATGGGAATCGGCTTCCGGCACCGGGAAGCGGGTCAGCTCGATCGCCCGGATGACCCGGGCCGCGTCGACGAGATCGTGCGTGCCGAAGCGCTCCTGCACGGCGAGCTTCGAGCGCTCGACGTGGTAGGGCGCCAGCGCCGCGTCCGAGGCGCCCCGGGGCAGGCTGACGGTCGTGCCCTGCGCGTCGATGACGAAGGCCTGCAGCCGGTCCCCGGCGCAGACGCCGCGCACGTAGCCGATGTCGTGGTAGAGGGCGGCCAGGATCATGTGCAGCCAGTCCTCGGGCGTGATGCCCTGCTGCAGGAAGCGGCCGCGGAGGATGTCCTGGGCGACCAGGGTGACGAGGGCCGTGTGGTCGCCGTCGTGGTAGAGGGCGTCGCTCCCGACGAGCCGCTCGATCGTCAGGCGCGCCGCGGCCTCAATGATCTCGGCGTAGCGCGGCTCCCGGCTGCCGAAGGTCCGCTGGTAGGTGAGGGCGAGGTGCTCGCCGAGGGCGTCGGCGAGCATCTTCGTCGCGTCGAACATGGTATCCTCGCGGTCAGCTGCGGTGGGCGGCGGCGCGCCCGGCCGGGTCGATGGAGATCACGCGGATCGCTCCCCGCGATCGACGAGCCGCTCTTCGAGATAGGCCGCCGCGTCCGCGTAGAGTTCGTAGCGGCGCAGCAGCACCGCGCGCTTGTCGGCCTTCGTCGCCGCGTCGAGCTTGGCGTGGGCCTTGTCGGCGCGGGCGCGCAGCTTCCCGGCGAGCTTCTCAAAGGCGGCATCGATGCGCGCGCCGACCTTCTCGCCCTCGGCGCGCGCCGGATCCGGATCGTCCCGCCGACGCTTCGGCGCGGCCCTCGTCGCTTCTCCAGCCATGACGCATCTCCGGTCGCCCTGATCGGTGGCGGAACCGTATGACGGAACGATCACCGGCGCGACACGGGAACGGCCGCCGGCGGCGCGGCGCTTTCTCAGGCGTGTCACGGAACACTGCCCTGGCTCGGTCCCGCGACGCGCAGGAGGACCGGCGCTGCGGCCCGACGACAGCGCCGTCCTGGACGCCACCCCGGATGCCACCCCGGATGCCACCTTGGAGGCGATCCGGCGCGACCTCGCCGACAGCTGCGACGAGGAGCCGGGCCTCGGGCTCGAGGAGGAGCGCCTCGACCGGCTGGCGGCGGACCACGGCGGCGCACCGCCCGGTCGCCTCGACCGCAAGGTCCACGTCCGCGAACGGCTCCGGCTGCAGCACGAGCTGGTCCCCCGGCAGGACTGGGTGCAGGATCGGAAGCTGCGCGTGGTCGTGCTGCTCGAGGGCCGCGACTCGGGCGGCAAGGGCGGGGTGATCGAGCGGATCACGCAGAGCCTCAATCCCCGCGTCTGCCGCGTGGCCGCCTTGCCCGCCCCGAGCGAGCACGAGCGGACGCGATGGTATTTCCAGCGCTACGTCTCTCATCTGCCTCTTCCACCGCGATGGTCGGGCCGAGCGCGTCCTGACCGCGGCGCAGAGAGCGGCAGGGGAGTCGTGATCCTGTCGCGGTGGCGCGGCTATAGCGCCGCCATGGCGAAGCGCCCGATGACTCTCGACCTGTTCACGACCCTGGATATCGTCGATGACGACGTCTCGGCCGTCGTCGACGCCTATCTGGCCGATCCCACGCCCGGTTCGGTGGCGTTCGGGGACGGCTTCCGCATCGACCCCGCGGCGGCGGTGGCCTCGCATCCCTTCGCCCGGACGCTGATCGATCAGCCCTGGGCCGATGCCGGGCTGCGCCGGGCCGCCATCCGCGCCGCCATCCTGCTGGCGGAGCCGGAACGGGCCTGACCCGACCGGCCGTGTGTCACGCGACGGCCGCGCGACAAGTCACGCGCCTGTCATGCGGCTGTCATGGGCAGAATGGCAGGTCGCCGCCACGGCGAACCTCCCGACCCTATGCCGCCACTTCGCCCGCCCGGTCCTGCCGCGGCGGGCTTTTGTCTGCCCGCGGGACGGCCTTCGCGACGGAGCGCGTCGGATCGGTGCGGCATCCGATCCCGCTCACGGGCGGCAGCGCTCCGCCGGTTCCTACGCCTAAAACGGTACGTGCGCGGCCCTCCGCCTGCACGACGCTCGGTTGTAGCCTCCGGCGGATACGGGGCGGATACGGGGCGGATGAACGGCGTGCCGCCACGGTGAACGGTTGGTTTACCCAAACCTCACAATTGCGCCGACCGCCCCGATCCGGGCGCGATCGGCGGGCGTTCTACGGGCAGGTCCACCGGAGACGTGCTGTCATGCTGATCCTGAACCCGATGACCGGACAGATGGTCGAGGTGCGCGTGCCCCGGCCGAAGCCGAAAACCGCCTGACCGCACGCGTCCTCCGCCCCTTTCCCGCACGCCCGCGACCCGGACGGCGTGCTCTCCCAGCCCCGCGCGACCCATGATGCCGACCGACCTCGACAGGCCCGCCGAACTGACCCTCTGGCCGGGCTACGCGCCCGCCCGGGTGGCCGTGTCACACAGCTTCCCCACGCTGCGGGCAGCCCTCGCCGCCGCGATCGCGGCGATCGACGCCGAGGATGCCAATCCCTGGATCATCACCGAGGGCGGCGACATCCTCGCTCCGGGATGGATCCGCGCGAACACGGCGGGCGCCGTCCTGCAGTAGCGGATCGTCAGCCGACGAGTTCGGGCGCGCTCCGGTTGCGCCACCGGTACTCGCTCGGTGAGATCCCGTAGCTGTCCTTG
Organism: Methylobacterium sp. PvP105; assembly: GCF_017876975.1. Taxonomy (NCBI): domain Bacteria; kingdom Pseudomonadati; phylum Pseudomonadota; class Alphaproteobacteria; order Hyphomicrobiales; family Methylobacteriaceae; genus Methylobacterium; species Methylobacterium sp. PvP105. Next base: position 6,343,975 of record NZ_JAGIPA010000001.1, read on the forward strand.
AAACGTCGGCTGAAATGGCTCTGGGTGCAGAAGCCGCAGCTATAGGCCAGTTCCCCGACGGCGAGATGGGCGAAGCCGGGATCGGCCAGACGCTGCGCGGCGATCTCCAGGCGCCGCCGCCAGATCCAGTCGGCGATGTTCCTGTCCTGCTCGCGGAACAGGGCCTGGAGGTGGCGCAGCGACACGCCCACGGCCGCCGCGAGCCGGGCGGGGTCGAGGTTCAGGTCGCCGAGATGGGCCTCGATATGCGCCAGGGCGCGCTGGAAGATCAGGACGCCCTGGATGTTCTTGGGGGTGTCGTGCGCGAGGCGCTCCGCGATGCTCGCGACGATGAGATCGATGCCGACCGACGCCATGCGGTTCGACATGTCGGGCGTCAGCCGCCCGGCATTGCGGACCAGTTCCTGGAAGAAGGTCGTGACCATCGACGTGCCGACCTGATCCGCGCCGATCGTGAGGGACGTGAAGCGGCGCGTCGAGCCGAGGGCGCGCTCCAGCGACTCGCGCGGCAGTTCGACGAACAGCGTCTGCGTGTCGACGTCGGAGGCCATCGTGGCCGGCCGCCGGTCCATCACGACGATGTCGCCGGGATTCTGGATGGCGGTGCGGTCGTCCTGCGCGCTGTACACGCGGCCCTTCAGCGTGATCGCGACGTTCAGGGTCTCGTGCTTGCCGTGCCGGCGGATCGTGTCCGGGGTCGCGACGGTGGTGACGGCGCTCTGCGTCACGCGCGTGATCAGCAGCGGTCCGACCTCGGCGGCCTCCAGGGTGCCGGCGAAGGCGTGTGCCGTGGCAGGGGTCAGCTCGACCGGCACGATGCGCTCGAAGATCGTTTCACGCCAGAGGCGGAAACTGTCTTTCGGCTTGAAATCCGCCGTCGAGAACAAAGTCCTCATCGCAACTTCTTGTATTCATGCTTCGCCGCGCGCGCTCGGGAAAACGGTAGCACGCTCTCAGGCAAGCGCAACGGCGCGGGCCAACTTATGAAGGTTCTTGACCTTCCCAGGAGCCTAGACCGTGTCCGATTCGACCCTCGTCAGCCCGCAAACCAATATCGAGCTGACGGCCGGGCTCGTCGCTGCCTACGTATCGAACAATCGGGTTTCCGCCGGGGATCTCCCGGCCCTCATCGCGCAGTGTCACGACGCGATCACCGCGCTGGCCGACCGCGGCGAGCCGTCGATCGCGGCGGCGGATCTGGACGCGCTGCGCGACCGGCCCAGCGCTGCGCAGATCCGCAACTCGATCCGGCCCGACGCCATCGTGAGCTTCATCGACGGGCGCCGCTACAAGACGCTCAAGCGCCACCTCACGGCCCACGGCCTGCACCCCCAGAGCTACCGCGAGCGCTACGGTCTGCCGGCGGACTACCCGATGGTCGCGCAGGAATATGCCGAGCGTCGGTCCGCGCTGGCGCGCTCCATCGGCCTCGGCGTGCCGAGCGAGCGCGCCGCCTGAGCCGACCGGCCCCGTCAGGTCGCCGCTGATTCGCGGCCGACGCCCGGTCGCCTCCGCGCCGGCCGGCGCTCCCCGCCTCAGGCGGCCGCGTGCCGCCCGTCGGGCCGCAGGTCCCGGCTGGCCTGCTCGATCCGCCTCAGCCAGTCCTCGGCCGCCGCCGCCCGCAGGGTCGCGGCCTCGGCGCGCGCCTCCGCCTCCCGGACGCGCCGGTCGGCCTCCGTCTCGCGTTCGTGGACCTGCCGCGCCGCCTGCGCCCGCGTCTCCTCCAGAAGCGCCCTCAGGGTCTGGATCTCCTGCTGGGCGGCCTCGAGATCCGCGGCCAGGGTCTCGCAGGTGGTCGATTGCCGGCGCAGGCGCTGATCCTGCGCCTGGGCCGCGACGGTCGCGGCCGAGAGCGTGTCGAGGATCTGGCTCCAGTCCGACACCGGCCGCGACGGGCGATCCGCGGCGGGTTCGGGGGGCGCTCCGGAAGGCGCCGCCGGGCTCAGCGCGTCGGCCGTCCCGGGGCCGTCGGCGAGCGCCGGGGCCGGCTCTGCCGGCTCATCGCGGGCGCGCGCGATGCGGGCATCGAGCTCGGCCCAGAACGCCGCGTTCATCGCCGCGGCGACCCCGCCGGACCCGCGCCCGTCACGAGGCCGCCCGCGTCGCGGAGGCCCGGGTGCGGGCGTCCTGGGGGCTGCCCGCCTGCCCGGCCGCCTGCCCGCCCGGCTGCATCACGAACTCCGCGTCGATCGTCTCGGCGATGCGCTGGAGCATCTGCTCCGCCGCCGCGGCCCGCTCCTCGGCGGCCGCGGCCCGGTCCTCGGCGGCCTGGATCAGCTTGATGGCCTGCGCGTGGACCTCGTGGGTCTCCCGCTCGGCCGCCAGCACCTGGGCGCGGGCCGCGTCCATGTCGGCGCGCACCTGCCGCAGCAGCTGCTGGACGTGCGACTCCTGCTCCTGCGCCCGGTCCTCGACGTCCCGGATGTAGCGCGCCGCGCCCTGCACCCGCTCCAGCAGGTCGGGCCAGCGCTCGACCGGCGACGGGTTCTGGTTGCGCCCCTGCGCCGAGACGCGCTCGTCCGCGGCGAGCAGGACGAGGTTGCCGGTGCGGATCCGGGTCGTCGGCTCGCGGGCCTCGCGCGCGACGGCGTCGATCTGGTCCAGCGCCTCGGCCTTGGGGTGCTTCGTCTGTTCCATCACGCGTCCTGCCGACAGGGTGCAGCGCAAGCCTTCGGTAAGGCATCGGGGTCCGTCTCACACCGACGGAAAATGGTTAACAACTCCTTAATGTTCGCGCTAGGGTTGCGTTGGCGCGGCGATGCCCGCGCGGGTCGCGCGCGGGACAGCCGGGGCGCGGCCCGTTTCACGGGTAGCGGACGGGCTGCGGGTCCTCCGGCAGCGGGATGAACTCGGCGTCGTCCGGCACGGTGTCGAACCGGCCCTGGCGCCAATCCTCCTTGGCCTGCGCGATCCGCTCGGGCCGGGACGAGACGAAATTCCACCACAGGTGGCGCGGACCGTCCATCGGCTCGCCGCCCAGCACCATGAAGCGGGCCGAGTCCAGGGCGCGCACGCTGATGCGGTCGCCGGGCCGGAACACCAGCAGCTGGCCGGCGCCGAAGCCGTCGCCGGCGATCTCGATGGCGCCCGCGACCGTGTAGATCGCCCGCTCGTCGTAGGTCGGATCGAGGGGCAGGACCGCGCCGGCCTCGAGCGCCACGTCGGCGTAGACCATCGGGCTCGAGGTCCGGACCGGCGAGCGCGCCCCGAAGGCCTCGCCGGCGATCAGCCGGACGGTCTTGCCCTCGCCGGTGAGGACCGGCAGCGCGGCGGCGTCGTAGTGCTCGAACGCGGGGGCGTTCTCCTCGTCCCGGTCCGTCAGGGCGACCCAGCTCTGGATGCCGAACAGCCGGGAGCCGGTCTGACGCAGTGTCGGGGCGGTGCGCTCCGAGTGGGTGATGCCGCGGCCGGCGGTCATCCAGTTCAGCTCGCCCGGCCGGATCGGCAGCTCCGTGCCGAGGCTGTCGCGGTGCATGATCTCGCCGTCGAACAGGTAGGTGACGGTGGAGAGGCCGATATGCGGGTGCGGCCGCACGTCCATGCCCTGCCCGAGCAGGAACTCCGAGGGGCCCATCTGGTCGAAGAAGATGAAGGGGCCGACCATCCGGCACTCGGTGGAGGGGAGCGCCCGCCGCACCGCGAAGGAGCCGAGATCGCGCGAGCGGGGCACGATCAGGGTTCGGATCGCGTCGCAGCTGAAATGGTCGCCCGGGATCGGGTCCTCGGCACTGTGCCAGCTCATCGCCTTGCTCCTTCGCGCGGGGGGAGGGCCGGGCCGACGCCGTCGCGAGCCGGCCCGCCATCCGCAGGCATCCTGGACCGGGACCGAGCAGGTTGAAACAGAAACGATCGAAACGCATCGTTTCCGATCGACGCCTGATCGTCCCGGCCGAGGCGGCGGTCTACCAGGGAGTCGGCTTGGGGTTGCGCTCGTCGAAGCCGCGCTGGTGCCAGTACGGGTAGATCGGCGTCTCCTGGCTCGCCGCGTCGAGGCGGGCGACCTGCTCGGCCGTCAGGGTCCAGCCCAGGGCGCCGAGGTTCTGCTTCAGCTGCTCCTCGTTGCGGGCGCCGACCACGATGTTGCAGACGGTCGGCCGGGTCAGCAGCCAGTTGAGCGCCACCTGCGCCACCGTCTTGCCGGTCTCGGCCGCCACGGCGTCGAGGGCGTCGACCACGCCGAACAGGTAGTCGTCGGAGACGGGCGGCCCGCCCTCGGCGCCGCCGGCGGCGATGCGACCGCTCTGGTTGGCCTGTCCGCGGCGGATCTTGCCGGTGAGGCGGCCCCAGCCCAGGGGGCTCCAGACCATCAGGCCGACGCCCTGGTCGAGGCCGAGCGGCATCAGCTCCCACTCGTAGTGCCGGCCGATCAGCGAGTAGTAGCCCTGGTAGGCGACGTAGCGGGCGAGCCCGTGGCGCTCGGACGTGGCGAGCGCCTTCATGAGCTGCCAGCCCGAGAAGTTCGAGGCGCCGATATAGCCGATCTTGCCCGCGCGGGTGAGGTCGTCCAGCGCCCGCAGCGTCTCGTCCACGGGCGTGAGCGCGTCGAAGCCGTGCATGAAGTAGACGTCGATATGGTCGGTGCCGAGCCGCTTCAGGCTGGCCTCGCAGGCGCGGATCAGGTGGTAGCGCGAGGAGCCGACCTGGTTCAGGTCGTCGTTGAACCGGAAGGTCGCCTTGGTGGAGATCAGTGCCCGGCCGCGCTTGCCCTTCAGGGCCTGGCCCAGGATCTCCTCCGAGGCGCCGCCGGAGTAGATGTCGGCCGTGTCGAAGAAGTTGACCCCGGAATCGAGGCAGAGATCGACCATGCGGGTCGCCTCGGCGACGTCCGTCTGCCCCCAGCGCTGGAAGAATTCGTTCGTGCCGCCGAAGGTGCCGGTGCCGAAGCTGAGCACCGGCACGGTGAGGCCGGAGCGTCCGAACTGCCTGTAGTCCATCGGATCCTCGTCGCGATCGCGGGCGCCGCGCGTCGGCGCGCCTGCCGGTCTAACGCGGCGAGACGCCCCGGCTTTCCCGGACGGTGCGGCCCGACGCGGGCTCTCAGCGCCGCGATTCGACGACCGGCGCCCCGTCGCAGCGCCGGCCGGCGGCCGCGCCGGTGCGCCGGTCGGGCGGCAGGGCGTCCGGCGGTCCGGCCTTCTCGGCCAGGATCGCGACGTTCGCCGTCATCCCGGCCGCCAGCACGATCGGGCAGGGCACGTCGTCGAGCTCGACCCGGATCGGCACCCGCTGCGCCAGCCGGACCCAGGTGAAGATCGGGTTGACCGTCGGCAGCCCCTGGACGCCCGGGGCGGCGTCGGCGACGCTGATCCCGCGGCCGAGGCCGGTGACGCGGCCCCGGATCGGACGGTCCGGCCACGCCATCAGCGACACGCGCGCGGCGTCGCCCTCGCCGATGCGCGGGAGCTGCGTCTCCTCGAAATAGCCCTCGATCCAGAAGCTGTCGCCGTTGACCAGGGTCAGCGCCGGCTGCCCCGTGGCGGCGAACCCGCCCTCCTGCAGCAGCAGGTTGGTGACCCAGCCGTTCACGGTGGCCCGCAGGGTCGTGCGCTCCAGGTTGAGCCGCGCCTGCGCCAGGGCGCCCTCCGCCTGGACCACGCTGGCCTGGGCGGCCTGCGCCTGCCCGCTGGTCGTCTGCTTCTGCTCCGGCGTGGTGGCGAGATCGTCGAGATCGGCGGTGCGCCGCGCGATCCCCGCGAGGTATCCGGCCTGCGCCCGTGCGCTGGCGAGGGCGCCCTCGGCCTGGGTCACGGCGTTCCTGAACGTGCCGGGGTCGATCTCGAACAGCACGTCGCCCTTGCGGACGAACTGGTTGTCGCGGACCCGGACCGCCACCACCGTGCCCGAGACCTCGGGCGCCACCTGCACGGTGTAGACGCGCACGCGCCCGTCCCGGGTCCAGGGCGTGTAGGCGTAGTAGAGGAAGGCGAGGTAGGCGAGGCCCACGGCCGCCGCGAGCGCCAGCAGAGTGGCGGCGACGTTGTAGGCGGGCGGCGGCTGCCAGTCGCGCAGGGACGATCGCGGGTTCGCGGCCATGTCACGGACCCTGGACGCGCAGGGACAGGATCAGCAGCGCCGTCACGGCGGTCAGGAGGCTGAAGTCGAGCAGGGCGCGGTTCCAGACAAGGTGGTTGATGCCGATCCGGTCCAGGATCCAGCGCAGGCCCCAGGTGATCACCAGGGCGGCGAGCAGGCAGATCACCGCGGGCTCGACGTAGAGCCCCAGCACGTCGACCGCCCGCAACCCGACCACGCCGATCACGCCCGCCCTCCCGGATCGAGGTTGGGCCAGCCCGCGCGGTCGAGATCCGACACGAGGGCGGCCAGCGCCCCGATGCGCTCCGCCTGGAGCGGCAGGGTCGCCCGGTCGGCGAGATCGCGCAAGGGATCCGGCGCCGTCTCCGGCCCCGCCGGTCGGTGCGCGGCGAGCCGCGCCCAGACCGCCCGGCCGACGCGGCGGCCCTCCCGGTCGTCCGTCTCCCGCAGGGCGAGCAGCAGGAGCCCGATGACGAGCAGGCGCTCGCCGCTCCGGGCCGCCGCGTCGTCCGCGCCGATGAGGGCCAGCCGGCCGAAGCCCCGGGCGAGGTAGCGGTCGAGGGGCGGCAGCAGGGGCGCCGGGTCGAGGGCCGCGCCGCGCACCGACCGGACCAGCCGCCGGCGGGCCCGCATCCGCAGGGTCGCGGCGCTCACGGGCGGCGGCAGGGCGGCGAACGCGATCGCCGCCACCGCCATGCCGAGCAGCTCGGCCAGCACGGTGTTGAGCGAGTCGGCGAGGTCGTAGGTCATCGGGTTCTTGGGATCGAGCACGCCGAAGACGAAGAAGCCGAAGCCGATCCCGTAGATCGCGCGCTTGTCGGCGCGGCCGACCACCGCCAGCATCGCCACCGGCAGCAGCACCGCGGCCAGGAGCGCGAAGCTCCCGGTGGTCGTCAGCAGGGTGTAGCGCAGGGTCAGCCCGACCACGCCGGCGAGCAGCGCGCCGATCAGGAAGGCGCGGGACTCCGCCCGCGGGTCGGCATGGGCGGCGAGCAGGACGCAGACGAGGCTCGCCCAGGTCGCGGCGCCGGCCCCGTGCGACCAGCCGGTGACGTACCAGAAGCCGTTGACGAGCAGGACGGCGGCGGCGGTGCGCAGGCCGTTGTCGAAGGCGTGCCAGCCGTCCCAGTCCAGGTCGTTCCACAGGAGCAGGTGCGGGCGGAACGGCACCCGCCGCCGGCCCACGCGGCCCCCGGCCCGCAGGAGCCGGGCCGAGACGCGGACGCGCCCGATCTGCCGGACGGCGATCGCCCCGCCGGCCCCGATCAGGTCGGTCGAGCGCGATCCCGGCCGGTCCGGCAGCAGCGCCCGCAGCAGGCCCGCGGCGAGCACCCGCCGCAGCCGGGGCGCGGCGTTGCGGATGCCGCGGCCGCCGGAGCGGAGGGAGGGCTGCTCGGTGAACGCGTCGGTGACCTCCTCGCCCAGGGTCATGACGGCGGCGATCGGCATCGGGCCGGGCCGCTCGCCCCGCCGCAGGGCGGCCATCCAGGCATCGCAGGCCTCGGCGGCCGCCTCGAGCCGCCCCGCCAGGGCGCGGCTGACGGCGGGGACGCCCGGCGCCACGAACACGTTCGACGCGTAGGCGCAGCCGATCCCCAGGAGGATCGTCGAGCAGCGGTCGACGCCGATCTGGAACACGGCCTCGGGGTTCTGCACGTCGGCCAGCGCGATGATCGGCACGGTGAAGCCCATCGAGGCGAAGCCGTAGGCGCGCTGGCCGCTCTCGACGCTGGAGGCCGCGGTGAGCAGGCCCATCCACAGGGCCAGCGCGAGGTCGAAGGCCAGGGTCGCCTGGGCGAAATTGGCCACCAGCACCATCGCGACGGTGACGCCCACCAGCGTGCTGCCGGCCCGCCACAGGCTCTTGCGCAGGGAGGCCGCGCGGGTGGCGAGCGTCACCGAGATGACCGTCCAGCCGGCCCAGTGCGGCAGCGCCAGCTCGAGCCACATGGCGAGCCAGACCGCCGCGATGGCGGTGAGCGCGATGCGCACGGCCTCGGCCGCCTCGCGCGGCCACCACGCGGCGGCGCGCTGCAGGAGGCCCGGCGCGTCGCCGGGGAGCGCGACCTCACCGGCCATCGCGCGGCCTCGCCGGCCGGAGCGGGTCCGGGAACCCGGCCGCGGGCTCAGTCATAGTGCTCGGCGACGTCGACCTTCCCCTTGAACACCCGGTAGACCACCAGGGTGTAGATCAGGGTGATCGGCAGGACCACGACGCCTGCCCCCCAGAACATGAAGGACAGGCTCGCCTCCGGCGCCGCCGCCTCGGTCACCGTCACGCTGAACGGCACCATGTAGGGCAGGAACGAGGCGGCGAGCGTCGCGAAGGCGGCGGCGAAGATCAGCGCCACCAGCGGGAAGGGCAGGGCGTCGTTCCGGCGCCGCGCCGCGTAGAGGAGCCCGGCGCAGGCCGCGGCCCCCACGAGGGGCAGGACCAGCATCTCGGGCCGCTCGAGCCAGCGGTGCAGCACCCGCAGGTTCATCGCCAGCGCGTACGCGAAGGCCGCGCCGAGGAAGACCAGCACCCCGAGCAGGAGCCGCGGCAGCAGCCGGAAGCCGAGGTCGCGCACGTCGGTCTCGGTCTTGCCGCACAGCCACGCGGCGCCGAGCAGCGCGTAGCCGAGGCACAGGCCGAGACCGCAGAGCAGCGAGAAGGGCGTGAGCCACGTGAACGCCCCGCCGGCGTAGAGCCCGTCGCGCACCGGCAGCTCCTGCACCAGCGCCCCGACCGTCACGCCCTGCACGAAGGCCGCGCAGGCGGAGCCGCCGACGAAACCCGCGTCCCAGACCCGCCGCAGCCGCCGGGACTTGTAGCGGAACTCGAAGGCGACGCCGCGCAGGATCAGGGCCGCGAGCATCAGGAGGAGCGGCAGGTAGAAGGCCGAGAGCAGCAGCGCGTAGACCGTGGGGAAGGCGCCGAACAGGATCGTGGCGGCGAGCACCAGCCAGGTCTCGTTGCCGTCCCAGACGGGGGCGATCGCCTGCATCATGTGTCGGCGCGCGGTCTCGTCCGGGGCGATCCCGAACAGCATGCCGACGCCGAGGTCGAACCCGTCGAGCAGCACGTAGAGCATCAGGGTGAGGGCGAGGGCGGCGGCCCAGAATTCGATCACGGCCGCTCACTCCGCCGGATTGCTGCTGGGGGTGCCGGGACTGTTGCCCGGCACGGCGAGCGGCCGCTTGGGGTTGGCGGCGCTCCCCACATGGGCCGGCGTCGGCAGGATGCCGGCCCTGAGCATGCGGTAGATGTAGACGGTGCCGGCCGCGAAGATCAGCGCGTAGACCGCGCCGAACACGGCGAGCGAGGTCGCCACCTGCGGGGAGGTCAGGAACGGCGTCGCCGCGTCGGCGGTGCGCAGCTGGCCGTAGACCGTCCAGGGCTGGCGCCCGACCTCGGCGGTGAACCACCCGGTCAGCGTCGCGACGAAGCCCAGGGGGAACGACAGGAAGATCGCCCATTGCAGCCAGCGCGCCCGCTCCAGCCGCCCGGTGGCGTAGAAGGCGATCCCGCCCCAGGCCAGGGCCAGCATCAGCAGCCCGCAGCCGACCATGATGCGGAAGGCGAAGAACGGGATCAGCACCGGCGGCCGGTCGGCCTTGGGGATGTCCTTGATGCCGATCACCTTGCCGGTGAGGGTGCCGTCGTCGATCAGGCTGCCGGCGGGCGCCGGCAGGGCGATGACGAAGTGGTTCTTCTCCTGCGCCTCGTCGGGCCACGCGAACAGGATCTCGCCGGCCGGCGCCCGGCTCTCCCAGTGGCCCTCGATCGCGGCGATCTTCGAGGGCTGGTGCTTGACCACGTAGTCGCCGGTGAGGTGGCCGAAGAACAGCTGCAGCGGCACCAGGACCGCGGCGAGGCCGAGCCCCATCCGGACCATGGCGCGGGCCTCGGCGCGGTCCCGACCGCGCAGCATCGACCACGCGCCCGTCGCCGCCACGCAGAAGCTGGTGGTGACGTAGGCGGCCAGGACCATGTGGGGGAAGCGGACCCAGACGACTCCGTTGAAGATGATCGCCCACCAGTCGGTCGGCACGAACACGCCGTCCGGCCGGAGGGCGAAGCCGGTCGGGTACTGCATCCACGAGTTGTTCACGAGGATCCAGAACGACGACAGGCTGGTGCCGAGGCAGACCATCAGGCAGGCGAACAGGTAGAACCAGCGCGGCACCCGCCTGCGGCCGAACATCAGCACCCCGAAGAACGAGGCCTCCAGCGCGAAGGCCGTGAAGCTCTCGTAGCCGAGGAGTGGCCCCTGGATCGGGCCGGTGCGGCGGGCGAGCTCGCTCCAGTTGGTCCCGAACTGGAACGCCATGACGATGCCGGAGACGACGCCGAGCCCGAAGGCGACCGCGAAGATCTTGAGCCAGAAGTCGAACAGGCGGTCGTAGACCGGCTCGCCCGAGATCATCGCCCGCGCCTGGAGGAAGGCGAGCCAGGCCGCCAGGCCGACCGTGAAGGCCGGGAAGATGATGTGGAACGAGACCGTGAAGGCGAACTGGATGCGCGACAGCATCAGGGCGGAGATGTCCATCGGTCCTCTCTCCGGCCGAAGCTCGCCGGTCCGCCGCCCCGGAGCGGGCGCGTCGCCCCCTCAGATGTCCGCCGGCGGGGCGCGGGGAACCGCGCCTCGCGGAACTGTCAGACGTTGTCGATCCGCAGGACCGGCGCGGTCTCGGCCCGGCTGCGCCGGCAGGCCTCGGCGTCCTGCTTGAGGTCGATGCCGTAGGTCGGGATCACGGCCTTGAGGCGGGGCAGCCAGGCGTCCGGCGTCAGCCGGTCGGCGAAGCACTTCTCCAGCACCTCGACCGCGATGTAGGCCGCCGTCGAGGCGCCGGGCGAGGCGCCGAGCAGCGCGCAGATCGAGTTGTCGGCCGCGGCCACCAGCTCGGTGCCGAATTCGAGGTAGCCCTCCTCCAGCGGGTTCGACCGGCCGGTCGGCTTGATCGTCTGCACCCGCTGGCCGGCCACCGCCGACGTCCAGTCCTGCTTCAGCGCCTTGGGGAAGAACTGCTTCAGGGTCGCGAACTGGTGGTCGGAGCTCTGGAGCACCTGGCCTACGAGGTACTCGGTGAGCGCGACGTTGTCCTTGGCGACGTCGAGCAGCGGCACGACGTTGTGCGGCGTCAGCGCGGTGAACAGGTCGGTGAGCGACCCGTGCTTGAGGAACCGCGACGAGAAGCCCGCGTACGGCCCGAACAGCAGCGAGCGCTTGCCGCCGATGATGCGCGTGTCGAGGTGGGGCACCGACATCGGCGGCGAGCCCGAGGCCGCCTTGCCGTAGACCTTGGCGTGGTGGCGCGCGCTGACCGCGTCGACGTCGCAGCGCAGCCAGATGCCCGAGACCGGGAAGCCGCCGTAGCCGCGCCCCTCCGGGATCTTCGAGGCCTGCAGCAGCGGCAGCGAGCCGCCGCCCGCGCCGATGAACACGAACTTGGCCGTCACGGTCCGGCGCGTGGCGTCGTAGGTGTCCTCGACGGTCACCGCCCAGCGGCCGTCGTCGACCCGGTCGAGGGCGACGACCTTGCGGTTGTAGTGCACGGCGAAGCCGGGCTGCGCCGCGAGCTGCCCGACCAGCAGGTGCGTGAGGGCGCCGTAATCGACGTCCGTGCCGGTGACGATCCGGGTGGCGGCGATCGGCTCGCCGGGGGCGCGGCCCTCGATGATCAGAGGCGCCCAGCCGGCGATGACCTGCGGGTCCTCGCTGTACTCCATGCCGTGATAGCAGTGGTGCGCCGACATCGCGGCGTAGCGCGCCTTGAGGAAGGCGACGTTCTCGGCCCCCCAGACGAAGCTCATGTGCGGGCAGGGATGGATGAAGGCGCGGGGATCGGGGATCGCGCCCTTGCGCACGAGGTGCGCCCAGAGCTGACGCGAGATGTCGAACTCGGTGTTGACCTCCAGGGCCTTGGCGATGTCGACGCTGCCGTCGGGGCGCTGGGGCGTGTAGTTCAGCTCGCAATTGGCCGCGTGGCCGGTGCCGGCGTTGTTCCAGCCCTCCGAGCTCTCCTGCGCGCAGTCGTGCAGCGTCTCGAACATCGCGATCCTGAGCGAGGGCTCCAGCTCCTTCAGGACCGTGCCGAAGGTCGCGCTCATGATCCCGGCGCCGATCAGCACCACGTCGGGATTGTCGTCGTCGCTCGTGTCGGCCATCGGGCCCCTCCTCAGGCGGTCTTGTTCGGGACGAAGGGGAGCCTGGCCTCGGCGCCGGGGGCGAGGATCACGTAGGCCCGGCACCAGGGCTCGTCGTCGACGAGGCGCCAGGAATGGCCGGAGCCGGCCGTGTCTTCGGCGATGAGGATGTCCCCCGGCCGGATCGTGAAGTGCGCCCCGGCCTTCGTCTGGAAGTCGAGGGTGCCGCGCAGGGTGATGACGAACTGCCGGGTCGGCGCCGCGTGCCACGCGTAGGTGCCGCCGGCCTGGGTCTCGCGGAAGGAGATCGAGACCACGTCGGTCGTGCCGCTGAGGATGTCGCCGCGCTCGCCGTGGGGCAGGTCGATGACACCTTCCGCGAAGTAGGAATTGTCGTCGTCACCGGTCCAGATGCGTACGCAGCGGATCATCGGGCAGAGCTCCGGCTTCGGAAGGGCGCCTCAGCGCCAGAGGTTGGTCTTGGCGAGGTCGATGATCTCGGTGCCGCGCCCGTCGATCACCGCCTTGGCGAGCCACATCCCGAAGCCCGTCGCCTGCTCGAGGCCGATCTTCGGCGGCATCGACAGTTCCTGGCGGGCCGAGACGACGTCGAGGAGCGCCGGGCCGTCGTGGTCCAGCATCGCGCGCATCGCGTCCGGCAGCGCGGCCGGATCCTCCACGCGCCGGGCGAAGATGCCGGCCCCGCTCGCCATGGCGGCGAAGTCCGGGTTCACCAGCGCGACGCCGGTCTCGAGGAAGCCCGCGGCCTTCATCTCCATCTCGACGAAGCCCAGCGTGCCGTTGTTCAGCACCACGATCTTCACCGGCAGCCTGTGCTGGTTGAGGGTCAGCAGGTCGCCCATCAGCATGGCGAAGCCGCCGTCGCCCGAGAACGAGATGACCTGCCGCCCGGGATAGGCCGCCTGCGCGCCGATCGCCTGCGGCAGGGCGTTGGCCATGGAGCCGTGGTTGAGCGAGCCGATCAGCCGGCGCTTGCCGTTCATGGCGAGGTAGCGCGCCGCCCAGATCGTCGGCGTGCCGACGTCGAAGGTGAAGACCGCGTCCTCGGAGGCCGCCTCGCTGAGCGTCCGGGCGACGTATTGCGGGTGGATCTTGCCGCCGGGCTTGCCCACCGCCAGCGCGTCGAGCCCGGCGCGGGCCTTGCGGTAATGGGCGAGGCTGTCGTCGAGATGCGCCCGGTCGGTCTTCGCCTGCAGCCGCGGCAGCAGCGCCGTGATGGTCGCGCCGACGTCGCCGATCAGGCCGAGGTCGATCCGGCAGTGGCGCCCGAGGCTCCCGGCCCGCAGGTCGACCTGCGCGACCTTGGCGTCCTCCGGGTAGAACTGGCGGTAGGGGAAGCCGGTGCCGAGCAGCAGCAGGGTGTCGCAGTCGAGCATCGCCCGGTAGCCCGACGAGAATCCGATCAGGCCGGTCATGCCGACGTCGTAGGGATTGTCCCACTCGACGTGCTCCTTGCCGCCGAGCGCGTGGACGACCGGGGCCTTCAGCGCCTCGGCGAGCTGCAGCAGCTCCGCGTGGGCGCCGGCGCAGCCGCGGCCGCAGAACAGGGTCACGCGCCCGGCCGCGTTGAGCATCCCGGCGAGGGCGTCCAGCTCGGCGTCGCGCGGGCGCACCACGGGCGGGGGCGGCACCAGGGCGGCCGAGAGGTCGGGCGCCCCGCCCGGCATGGCCATGAGGCCGACATCGCCGGGGATCACCACCACCGCGACCCCGCGCTCGGCGACGGCGACGCGGATCGCGGTCTCGATCACGCCGGGCAGCTGGGCCGGCGAGGAGACCAACTCGCAGTAGTGGCTGCATTCCTGGAACAGGTTCTGCGGGTGCGTCTCCTGGAAGTAGGCGCGGCCGATCTCCGCCGAGGGGATCTGGGCCGCGATGGCCAGCACGGGCACGCGGGAGCGGTGCGCGTCGAACAGGCCGTTGATCAGGTGCAGGTTGCCGGGCCCGCAGGAACCGGCGCAGACCGCGAGCGCGCCGGTCAGGTGCGCCTCGGCGCCGGCCGCGAAGGCGGCGCTCTCCTCGTGGCGGGTGTGGATCCAGGCAATCGAGCCGTCCTGGCGCAGGGCCTCGGTCAGGCCGTTGAGGCTGTCGCCGACCACGCCGTAGATGCGCTTCACGCCGGCCTGCGCCAGCGCCCGGACGAACAGATCGGCGACCTTCGTGCTCATGGTGTCTCGCTCAGCTGAGGGGGCAGGACGGACGGTCCCGGCGGGTCAGGCGCCGGCCAGCCCGTGGCCGATCATGGTCTTGGGATCGCACACCGCGTCGAAGCGCTCGGCCGGAACGCCCTCGGCCAGGGCGGCCGCGCGCAGCGTCGTGCCCTCGTCGTTGGCGCGGTGGGCGATCTTCGAGGCGAGGTCGTAGCCGATCACCGGCGACAGGGCCGTGACCAGCATCAGGGACTGGTTCACGGTCTCGTCGATCCGCTTCCGGTTGAGCTCCGTGCCCGCGACCGAGTAGGTCCGGAACTTCTCGCAGGCATCGCCCAGCACGCGGATCGCGTGCAGCGTGTTGTTGATGATGATCGGGCGCATCGCGTTCAGCTCGAAATTGCCCTGCGCCCCCGCGAAGGCGACCGCGTTGTCCTCGCCGATCACCTGGATGCAGACCATCACCATGGCCTCGCACTGGGTCGGGTTGACCTTGCCGGGCATGATCGAGGAGCCCGGCTCGTTGGCCGGCAGCAGCAGCTCGCCGAGCCCGCAGCGCGGCCCCGAGGCGAGCCAGCGCATGTCGTTGGCGATCTTCATCAGCGCGACGGCGAGCCCGCGCACCGCCGCCATGGCGGCGACCATGGCGTCCAGCGACCCCTGCGCGGCGAACTTGTTCGGCGCCGTGACGAACGGCCTGCCGGTGAGGTCGGCGATCTTGGCGGCGATCTCGGCGCTGAAGCCCTCCGGGGCGTTGAGGCCGGTGCCGACCGCGGTGCCGCCGGCCGCGAGCTTGTACAGCCCGGCGCGCGACGCCTCGACCAGGGCCAGCGCGTCGCGCATCTGCTCCACGTAGCCCGACCATTCCTGGCCGACCGTGAGGGGCGTCGCGTCCTGGAGGTGGGTCCTTCCGGTCTTGACCACGTCCATCCAGGCCCGCGCCTTGGCGTCGATCGCGTCGGCCAGCGCCCGCGCCTGCGGGAGCAGGACCTCGTCGAGTTCGAGCACCGTGGCGATGTGCATCGCGGTCGGGAAGGTGTCGTTCGACGACTGGCCCATGTTGACGTGGTCGTTCGGATGGACCGGGCTCTTGGAGCCGAGTTCACCGCCGAGGAGCTGGATCGCGCGGTTCGACAGCACCTCGTTGACGTTCATGTTGGACTGGGTGCCGGAACCGGTCTGCCAGACGTAGAGCGGGAAGTTCGCGTCGAGCTTCCCCGCGATGGCCTCGTCGGCGGCCTGGACGATGGCCTGCGCGCGCCAATCCTCCAGCCGCCCGGCGGCGGCGTTGACCAGGGCGGCGGCCTTCTTGACGTAGCCGTAGGCGTGGTAGACCCGCTTCGGCATGCGATCGTTGCCGATCGAGAAATGCTGGAGCGAGCGCTGGGTCTGCGCGCCCCAGTAGCGGTCCGCCGGAACGTCGATCCCGCCCATCGAATCCGTCTCCCGCCGCATCCCCGTGGCGGAGATGCCGATCGGGACATCGCGCAGGACGGGATGGTCCGGGACGGGCGCGTTCATCGTCATCCTTCTCGGCATCGAACCGTGTGGCACAGTGCAAGACGGGGTCGGCGAACCGGGTGCGCTTTGACGTAAACGGTGGTGATTTACTCTGCTTTTTGCGGATCTGAATCGTGTTTATAAAAATTGGATGCTTGTCGATAGATCAAAGTCAATATTTAAAGCGGCTACAGATCGGATTTCAAATCATGAATGCGGATTGCCAGATAACATAGATCGGTGTCAAGCGTTCGCCGGCGCGGCGGCTGCAAAAACATTCCCAGGATTGGTCAATTTCTAGCGCTTCTGCTCCCCGAGATGGCGGATCGAGCCGGACAATCGTGCGCTATCGAACGTCCGGACTTGCGCCGCGTCCGTCGCGCCGAGTGGGCCGGCCGGGTGATCCCAGCGCAGAGGCGCGCCGCCGATCCGCACCGGGGGGTGCAGCCGCAGGGCCGGTCCCCACGCCGTGTGCTCCATCCGCGGGGCGTAATCGCGGTCGCGATATCCGCCGAAGGCGGGCCCCGGCGCGCTGCCGGGATGATCCGTGAGCAGGCACGCGGTCCGGGCCAGGGAGAGCCGGGCGGTGACGGCGCGCCCCTCGCTCCGCCGGGCGATCAGGCCGCGGATGGAGGCCGCCGCCATCAGGTAGCCGGTGGCGTGGTCGAGCGCCTGGACGGGCAGCGGCACCGGCCGCTCGGCCCGCATCCACCGCTGCCCGGCCGCCGCGATGCCCGCCGCCATCTGGACGAGGCTGTCGAAGCCGCGCCGTCCGGCCCAGGGCCCGGCCCAGCCGTAGGCGCAGAGCGCGACGTCGATCAGGTCCGGGTTGAGCGTCCGCCGCCGCGCCGCGCCGTAGCCGAGCCGCTCCAGGGCGTCCGGGCGGTACCCGTGCACGAGGATGTCGGCCTCGGCGAGCAGGGTCTCGAAGTGCCGGCGGTCGGCGGCCTGCCGGAGGTCGAGCCGCGTGCAGACCTTGCCCAGGGTGACGTCGGGCGCCAGGGACGGCTCGTCCCAGCCGGGCGGGTCGATCCGCAGGACGTCGGCGCCCAGGCCGGCCAGGAAGCGCGTGGCCACCGGTCCCGCCAGGATGCGGGTCAGGTCGAGGACCCGGATCCCCGCGAGGGGCCGGTCCGGGTCCGGGCGCCAGGGCGCGCGGTGCCGGACGGGCCGGTCCGCGACCGCGACGAGCGGCTCGCCCCGGACCGCCCGGCCCTGGTCGAGCCTCGGCCACTCGTCGGGACCGCGCATCGCCGCGGCGCAGCCCCCCGCGCGCAGGATGGCGGATTCGAGGCCTTCCGCCGCTGCCCGGGCGACCGCCGACGCGACCGCCTCCCGCTCGCCCGGACAGTCGAGCACCGCGAGGGCGGCCGCGCGGTGACGGGGTGCGTTGGTGTGCAGGCGGATCCAGCCGTCCGCCGTCCGGTAGTCGCCGGCGATCGGGTCCCAGGCGGCCGGCAGCGTCCAGCCCTGCGGCCGCACCGAGGTGCCGAACCACGCCGAGGCCAGGTGCCGGTCGACCGTGACGGCGGGCGCACGTCCGGACAGGCCGAGGAGTTCGGAGACGGCGAGGCCGGCGGCCGCGATCGACGCCGTCGCCAGCGCCGTGACCGGGAAGCAGGAGGGCAGGCTCCCGGTGCCGGTCACCGTCAGCCGGTGCCCGGCCTCGGGCGGGAGCGCCAGGGCCGCCAGCGCCTCGGTGAGGATCGGCGGCAGGGCGTCGTGGTCGGCATGTCGTTCGCGCATGGTCGCGGCCCTCGGGTGGTTCGCGCACGCTGCCGGCCGTCGACGGACCGATCAATCTTGATACATCTGATCAACATGACGGACTGGCTGGACCGCGCCGAAGCCCTCGACGCCCTCGGGATCCGGGCCCAGACGCTCTACGCCTATGTCAGCCGCGGGCTGATCGAGGCGCGGCGCGCCCCGGGCGGGCGCCGCAGCCAGTACCGGGCCGCCGACGTCGCGGCGCTCGCCGACCGGCGCGGCCGGAGCCGCGCCAGCGCGGCGATCGCCGCGGGGGCGATGGCCTGGGGCGAGCCGTCGGTCGTCACCGCGATCAGCACCGTCCACCGGGGCAGCCTGATCTATCGCGGCCGCGACGCCGTGGCCTTCGCCCGCGACGCGAGCCTGGAGGCGACGGCGGACCTGCTGTGGGACAGCCCGGAGCCGACCCTCTTCGATGTGCCGGCCGGCGCCGCCGCGACGCCGTTCCTGGCGCTGACGGCGCTCGTGCGGACGGCGGGCCTGCCGCGGAGCGCGCCGTTCACGATCTTCCTGCTCGGCCGGAGCCTGGGCTGGGCGGCGCACGCCATGGAGCAGGGCCGCCAGGGCAGCCTGATCCGGCCGCGGGCCCGGTACGAGGGGCGGCGAGGGCCGGCGGATCGCGCCGGCCCCTAGCGGGAGGGCCGGCCCGCTCGGGTCGATCTTGGTCTCAGGCGAACATGTCGGGCTGGGTCTCGGCGATGTGGTTGTACAGCGTCTGGAAGTGCAGCCAGCCGATATAGTCGCTGCCGACGTGCTCGCGGCTGTAGCGGGCGGTCTTCTCCGAGAGGAGCTGCGGCTTGATGCCGGACGCCTCGACCAGGAGCTGCTGCTGGCAGGCCCGCTCCAGGGCGATGAACCAGAAGGCGGCGTCGTCGATGCTGTGCTGCGAGCAGGTCAGCAGGCCGTGGTTCTGGTGCAGCACGCCGCGGTTGCGGCCGATCTGCTGGGCGACCGACAGGCCGCTCTCCTTCTCGACCGCCACGGCGCCCGCCGAGGCGCCGATCACCGCGTGGCTGTTGTAGAAGGCCGCCGCGTCCTGGCTGATCATGTCCAGCGGCCGGCCGGTGGCGCACCACGCGGTGCCGTAGGTCGTGTGCGCGTGGCACATCGCCATGACCTCCGGGTATTCCTCGTGCACGGCGGCGTGGAGGACGAAGCCCGCGCGGTTGATGGCGTGGCGCCCCTCGACCACCCGGCCCTTGTGGTCGGCCAGGATCAGGTTCGACATCCGCACCTGCGAGAAGTGCACGCACATCGGGTTGGTCCAGTACAGCTCCGGGCGCTCGGGGTCGCGGATCGTCAGGTGGCCGGCGAAGCCGTAGTCGAAGCCGTGCAGCGCGAAGGCGCGGCAGGCGGCGACGAGGTGCTGCTTGCGGTAGGCGCGCTCCTCGGCGTGGTCGGCGAAGTCCGGGATTTCCGGGAAGATCAGGCCGGCCTGCTCGGGCTGGTAGATCGAGGTCCGCCTGCGGCCGGCATCGTCGTTCGGCAGGTCGAGGGCGACGGCCGCGTCGTGGGCGTGATCGTCGAGCATGGCGTATCCTCCCGTCGGGGCGCCCGTCCGGCGGCCGAGCGCGCAGTCGCCGGCACTCTCTTGCGCACCCGTTCCGTTGACAAACGACGATTTCTCACGCTTTTCGTGAATTCAATTCACGGATCGCCGATGCGCCGGATCCCGAGTTTCCCCGCCCTGCGGGCCTTCGAGGCGGCCGCGCGCCTCGGCAGCTTCGCGCGGGCGAGCGAGGAGCTGCACCTCACCCCCTCGGCGGTGAGCCACCAGATCCGCGCCCTGGAGCGGTGGTTCGGGCGCGCCCTGTTCCGGCGGGCGAACCGGCAGGCGACGCTCACGCCGGACGGGGGGCGCCTGCTCGCGGGGCTGACGGGCGCCTTCGACGCGATCGAGGCGATCTGCGCGGAGCTCGGCCCGCCGCCCGCGGCCCTCGCCGCGGCGCTCGCCGTCCACTGCACGCCGAGCTTCGCGGCGAAGTGGCTCGGGCCGCGGCTCCCCGCCTTCGTGGAGGCGCATCCCGGCATCGCCATCCACCTGTCGACCAGCGCCGACCCGGTGGATCTCGGCCGGCACGCGGAGATCGACATCCTGATCGCCTACGGCCGCCCGCCGCGCGGGCCCGGGCTGACCGTCGAGTCCCTCGGACCGGAGGAGATCGCCGCCCTGTGCACGCCGGCGGTCGCCCGGGCCGCGCAGCCGGACGCGGCCGGGCCGATCGGGCCCTTCGCGCGGCTCGACTCGTCCTTCAGTCCCGTCCGCTGGCCCGACTGGTTCGCCCGGAACGGCCTGCCGATGCCGACCGGGGCGGCGGGCGCGGCCTTCGACCGGGGCTCGCTGGTGATCTCGGCGGCCGCTCAGGGGCTCGGCGTGGCGCTCGAGACCCTGCGGTTCGCCCGGGACGAGCTCGCCGCCGGGCAGCTGGTGCGCCTCGGCGGCGATCGGGCCGCGAGCCTGACCCGCGACCTCCACTTCATCTGCTACCGCGAGCGCGACGGGGCCCTGGAGAAGATCCGGGCCTTCCGGCGCTGGCTCCTGGACGTGGAGGCGGAGAGCCGGGCGGGGGCGGCCCGAGGCGCAGAGACCTGATCCCTCGCCCCGACCCTCGCCGGCACGGGCGAGGGCGCGCGTCGTCCGTACCGACGGCCAGACTTGTCAGGCCGCGGCCCTCAACGCCCTCGGGAACCGCACTAGGTCCCTGTCCAACAACGCGGCGAACGCGGCGGGGCCCGGTCCCGACCGCCCCGCCCAGGGAGAGAACGCCCCATGTCCCTCTTCGCGAAGCTGCGGCGGCGCGCCGACGAGGGCCGGCCTGTCCGGGTCGGCCTGATCGGCGCCGGCAAGTTCGGCTCGATGTACCTGTCGCAGGCGCCGCGCACGCCCGGCATCCACCTCGTCGCGGTGGCCGACCTGTCGCCGGACCGGGCGCGCGAAGCGCTGCGCCGGGTCGGCTGGGACGACGCCCGGTTCGCCGCGCGCTCGCTGGAGGCGGCCGCGCGCGGCGGCACGACCCTCGTGACCGAGGATGCCGACGCGATGATCGCGAGCCCGTTCGTGGACATCGTCATCGACGCCACCGGTAGCCCGGCCGCCGGCATCCGCCACGCGCTCCAGGCCTTCGCGGCGGCCAAGCACATCGTCATGGTCAACGTCGAGGCCGACGTGCTGGCCGGGCCGCTGCTGGCGCGCCGGGCGGCCGAGGCCGGGGTGATCTACTCGATGGCCTCGGGCGACCAGCCGGCGCTCATCGCCGAGCTGGTCGACTGGGCCCGCACCATCGGGCTGGAGGTGATCTGCGCCGGGAAGGGCACCAAGTACCTCCCGGCCTACCACGCCTCCACGCCCGACACGGTCTGGGGCCATTACGGCTTCAGCGAGAGCCAGGTCGCTGGCGGCGACTTCAACCCGCAGATGTTCAACTCCTTCCTCGACGGCACCAAGTCGGCGCTGGAGATGGCCGCCGTGGCCAACGCCTGCGGGCTCACCCCGCCGCGCGACGGCCTCGCCTTCCCGCCCTGCGGCGTCGACGACCTGCCGGGCATCCTCAAGCCGGCGGCCGACGGCGGCCTCCTCACCGAGCGCGGCACCGTCGAGGTGGTCTCGTCGGTGGAGCGGGACGGGCGGCCGGTCTTCCGGGACCTGCGCTGGGGCGTCTACGCGGTGTTCGAGGCGCCGAGCCCCTACGTGCGCGACTGCTTCGCCCAGTACGGCCTCAAGACCGATTCGAGCGGCCGGTTCGCCGCGACCTACAAGCCCTATCACCTGATCGGCCTCGAGCTCGGCATCTCGGTCGCCTCCATCGCGGTCCGCGGCGAGGCGACGGGGGCGACGGGCGAGTGGCGCGGCGACGTCGCCGCCACGGCCAAGCGCGCGCTGCGGGCCGGCGAGCGGCTCGACGGCGAGGGCGGGTTCACCGTCTACGGCAAGCTGATGCCGGCGGCCGAGTCCCTGGCGCAGGACGCCCTGCCGATCGGGCTCGCCCACAACATGGTCCTCAAGACCGACGTGCCCGCGGGCCGGGCCGTGCGCTGGAGCGACGTCGCCTACGACGCCGGTCAGGAGGCGATCCGCGTCCGTCGCGAGATGGAGGACCTGTTCCGCGGGGCGACGGGGCGGCCCGCCGGGTAGAGCCGTTCCCGACCGCGATGAGTCGGACGCGATTGCCGAGCCCGCGCCGCACGAGGCGCGGGTCCCTCTCCCCTTGCGGGAGAGGGGTTCGTGGCGCGGCCGTCCGAACCGGAGATGCCCGTGTTCCAGACCGTTGCCTGAGCGATCGTGAGCGGCTCCAGAGCCTCAGGCGCGCCGGCCCGCCGTGCGCCCGGTCGGCGAGCGCCCGACGAGCTTCCGGAACGTGCGGCTCATGGCGCCGGCGCTCGTGAAGCCCGATCGCGCGGCGACCTCCGCCATCGATCCCGCGCCGGAGCGGATCAGGGCCTCGGCCCGGCCGACGCGCTCGCGCATGATGTACTGGTAGGGCGTGACCCCGGTGGTCTGGCGGAAGGCCCGGATGAAGTAGCCCTCGCTGAGCCCGACGATGCCGGCCAGGGCAGAGACGGTGATCTCCCGGTCCAGGTGCTCCCGGATATACGCGCAGGCCCGTCCGGCCTGCGACGCCGAGAGGTCGGGCGCCGCCGACCGGCCCGGCGCGCGCGCGGCGACGACCGAGCGCAGGACGGCCAGATGGAGACTCTCGATGAGCAGCGGGTCGGGCGACGGGTCGTCCCGGTGCGCGCAAGCCAGCGCGTCGAGGATGTGACAGGTGCTGCGGCAGGCGCGGAGATCGCGCCCGTCCGCGGCGAAGGCGATCTTGCCGACCGGCGCTTCGGCGAGCCGCTCGACGGCCGCGGCCGAGAAGGAGAGGACCCGGCCGGCATACGGACCCACCCACCGGGTCGTGCCGGTCAGGCCCGGACGCCGGACCAGCAGGCCCTCGCGCTCGCTCAGCCGCGCCGCGATCTCGTAATCGACCGCGTGGTGCGCCCCGGCGGGCTGCGTGCTGGCCGCGACCTCGAGGCCGGTGACCGCGTGCGTGCTCCACCCGCCGACGGGGAAGCGGAAATCGATGAAGGTGATCTCCGGGAGGCCGCGGTCGCTCGGCGCGTAGCAGGTCAGCTCGGGACGGCCGGAGAGATGCCCGGTGCTGCCGCTCGTGGCGTACGCGAACGTCCCGTCGGTGGTCGCGGCCGAATTCTCGGCCGAACTCTCGGCTGTGTCGTCCATGCGGGCCCATCGATCCCGGTATCGTCGCGGTCTTCCCCACGACGGAGGAGGGCGGCCCCGCGGCCGCCCTCCCGGTGTCAGACCGTCAGCGCAGGGATCCGGTCACGCCGCCGACGACACCGCCGACCGCGCCGAGCACGCTGCCCACCAGGCCGCTCACTAGACCGCCGACCTGGCCCACGACCCCCGAGACCGCACCGAGCTCCTGGCTCGCGTCGACCCCGAGGCCGACGGTGAGGCCGACCCCGAGGCCGCCGCCGACCTGGTCCAGCTCGGCAGCGCTCAGCTCGCGGACGGTATCGATGCTGTCCTGCATGATCGTTCTCCAGATTGGAATTCAGGAAGAAGGTTATTTGCTTCGATCTATTGCCTGATCGTAGCGTCGAGGCGCCTTGGACGTCGGCGCCTGCCCTTAGGATTACAGAGATGTGCTTCGTGTCAATCGGTCTGGAACGGCCGATGCCGTTCGCGGACGACCGATATCGGCGACTGCGCAAAAACTGACAGGGCTTGCCATTCGCGGACGCTGCTCCAGGCGTCGCAGGACTCGACGGCCTGCGCGCTGCGGAACGGCGGATTCCCGCGCGGCCCCTCCCGCGGGATCTTCGCGGTGCAGCATCTGATATCGCAAAAATTGACCCGATTTTGCGACGCAAACTCGGCGATGCCTGATTTCTGAGTAAGTCTCTGATTGTGTTTGAGATTTATGGCTGACCGCGACGTTCTGACGCACCAGAAAGTATTCAAAATTCGTTGTGGCAACAAGTGTTGACACACAGATCACGTGGTGCGACCGAGTATGGCGGCGCATGCTGAGCGCATAGTCCTCGAATACGGCTGTCTCTTTCAGGAAGGTTGCTTTCTCCGGGTGCCAAGTCCGCTCTTTCGACTTGAGGTTATCGAGGCGCGACGCAACGCGTGGCTGGGCGAGGCGCAGATCATCCAGCCTCTGCCGGTCCGCATCGTGGCCCTGGCCTGCGTGGTCATGGTGGCGGCGTTCGGCCTCTATGCCTGGCAGGGCACCTACACGCGCCGCATCCACGCCGTCGGCCTGCTCGCGCCCGATATCGGGCTGATCAGCCTCGCCAGCCCGGTGGCGGGGCGCGTCGGCTCGACCGGCGTCCGCGAGGGCGACAAGGTCGCCCGCGGGCAGCTCCTGTACACGATCGACCTCGATGCCGTGTCGGCGAGCGGCCCCACGCAGGAGCGCGTGATCGCCGAGCTGGAGCGGCAGCGCCAGAGCGTGGAGCGGCAGCGGGCCGCCCGGGCCGATCTCGCCGGCACGGAGCGGCAGGCGCTGCGCGAGCAGGTGGCGAATCTGAGCGAGCAGTCGGCCCAGCTCGCCAAGCAGATCGACCTGCAGGACAAGCTGGTTCCGCCGCTCCGGGCGCGGGTCGAGGAGCTCGCCGACGCCGTGGCGCGCGGCTACGCCCGCGCCGCCGACTTCCAGAGCCAGAACTACCTCTACATGCAGGCGAGCGCGCAGCTCGCCCAGTTCCAGCAGAGCCGCCTCCAGATCGACGGCAAGCTCGCCGACACGAGATCCCAGCTCGCCGCCTACGACGACCGGCTGGCCCGCGACCTCGCCGACCTCGACCGGACCGCCGCCCAGCTGGCGCAGCAGAAGGCCGAGAGCGAGGCGCGCCGCGCCATCGAGGTCCGGGCGCCGGAGGCCGGGACCCTGACGTCGATCCGCGCGCAGGTCGGCCAGACCGTGGCGGCCGGGGCGACGCTGCTGACCCTGCTGCCGAGCGCCGGGCGCCTCCAGGCCAACCTGTTCGTGGATTCGTCGGCCATCGGCTTCGCCGAGGCCGGCGCGCCGGTGATGCTGCGCTACGCCGCCTTCCCGTTCCAGCGCTTCGGCCTGCACCGCGGCGTCGTAACCGAGGTGACGCGGGCGCCGCTGGGAAGCGACGACGCGCCCGATTTCGCGCGGCGCGCGGCCGCCCGGGGCGAGGGGACCGACCTCTACCGCATCGTGGTCCGGCCCGATTCCGACACCGTGCTGGCCTACGGCGAGCGGCGCAGCCTCGAGGCGGGCATGCGGGTCGAGGCCGACATCGCCCTGGAGAAGCGGTCGCTGTACCGCTGGCTGCTCGATCCCGTGGCGCATGTCCGGGAGAGCCTCGCCCTCGTCACGCGCGGCGGCCTCGACGCCCTGCCGGTCCGGAAGGCCGCGCCGTGACGGCGCCGTCCCGCGCCGCCCGGCTGGATTTCGGGCTCCGCCGCCGGGTGCCGGTCGTCCTCCAGGCCGAGGCCGCCGAGTGCGGCATGGCCTGCCTCGCCATGGTCCTGGCCTATCACGGGCGCCAGATCGACCTCGCGACGCTGCGGCGGCGCCATCCCCTGTCCCTCAAGGGCATGACCCTGCGCAACCTGATCGACCTGTGCGGCGCGCAGGGCCTGACCGCCCGCGCCCTGCGGGTCGAGCTCACGGATCTGCCCCGGCTCCGGCTGCCCTGCATCCTGCACTGGGGCCTCAACCACTTCGTGGTGCTGACCCGGGTCGAGCGCGGCGGCCTCGTCATCAACGATCCGGGCCGCGGCCGGCGCCGGGTCAGCCTCGCGGAGGCGTCGCGGGAATTCACCGGGGTCGCCCTGGAGGCGGTGCCCAACCCGGGCTTCCGGCGCGAGCGGGCCGCCCCGGGCCTGCGGCTGCGCGACCTGTTCCGCAACATGGCCGGCATCCGCGCCGCCCTGGCCCAGGTCCTGGCCCTGTCGCTGGGGATCGAGCTCGTCGCCCTCCTGATGCCCATCGCCTCGCAGGTCGTGATCGACGAGGTGATCGTGAATGCCGACCACGACCTGCTCCTCGTGGTGGCGATCGGCCTCGCGCTGCTGCTGCTGCTCCAGCTCGGCCTCAGCATCGCCCGCACCTGGGCGATCATGCTGGCCGGGACCCGGCTGAACTACCAGTGGTCGGCCGGCCTGTTCGACCACCTGTCGCGGCTGCCCCTCGACTATTTCGAGAAGCGCCACGTCGGCGACGTGATCTCGCGGTTCGGCTCCCTGGCCACCATCCAGAAGGGCCTGACGACCGACCTCGTCCAGGCCATGCTCGACGGGCTCATGGCGGTCGGCATGCTGGTGATGCTGACGGTCTACGGCGGCTGGCTGGTCGCCGTGGTCCTGGCCTCGACGGCGCTCAACGCGGTCCTGCGGGTCTTCGCCTACGGCGCCTACCGGGAGGGCAGCGAGGAGGCCCTCGTGGCCGAGGCCCGCCAGCAGACGCACTTCATCGAGACGGTCCGCGGCATGGCGAGCGTCAAGCTCCTCGACCTGCGCGAGCGGCGCGGCAACGCCTGGATGAACCACTTCGTCACGGCCCTGAACGCCCGGCTGCGGCTGCAGCGCCTCGACCTCGTGTTCGGCCGCGCGAACGAGTTCCTGTTCGGCCTCGACCGCCTGATCCTGCTGGTGCTCGGCGCCCGCGCGGTCATCGGCGGGTCCCTGTCGCTCGGCATGCTGGTGGCGTTCCTGGCCTACCGCGACCAGTTCGCCACCCGGATCGGCAGCCTGATCGACGCGTGGTTCAAGCTGCGCATGCTCGACGTGCAGACCGACCGGCTCGCCGACATCGTGCTGTGCGAGCCCGAGGAGCAGGATCTCGCCGCCGGCGCGCAGCCGGGGGCGCCCCCGGTCGCCGCCATCGGGGCCGGCGCGCTCGCCGGCGCGGGCCTGGCGCTGCGCTACGGCGCCGACGAGCCCTGGATCTTCCGCGGGGTCTCGCTGTCGGTCCGGGCCGGCGCCTGCTTCGCGATCACCGGCCCCTCGGGATGCGGCAAGACCTCGCTCATGAAGGTGATGATGGGGCTGACGCCGCCCAGCGAGGGGATCGTCGCCGCCGACGGCCAGGACATCCGCACCGCGGCCGGGTCCTACCGGCGCCGGATCGCCGGCGTGATGCAGGGCGACGGCCTGTTCGCCGGCTCGATCGCCGAGAACATCGCGGCCTTCGACGAGCATCCGGACGCGGGCTGGATCGCCGAGTGCGCCGCTCGGGCGGCGATCCTGGACGACATCCGCCGCATGCCGATGGGCTTCGAGAGCCTCGTCGGCGACATGGGCTCGACCCTGTCGGGCGGCCAGAAGCAGCGCATCGTGCTGGCGCGCGCCCTGTACCGGCGGCCCGAGATCCTGTTCCTCGACGAGGCCACGAGCCATCTCGACGAGGCCACCGAGGCGGTGATCGCCCGGGCCCTGCGGGACCTGCGGATGACGCGGGTCATCGTCGCCCATCGCCCGGCGACGATCGCGCACGCGGACGCGGTGTTCGATTTCCCCGCCGAGGTCCGGGGCCGGGCGGATCTCGCCGCCGCCGGCTGACGCGCCGCGCCTAGGGGAGCGTGGGCCGGAGGTCGCCCGGGGCCAGGCCGAAGCGCTTGCGGAAGCCGCGGTTGAAGGTCGGCACGTCGGTGAAGCCGCACGCGTAGGCGATCGAGGCGATCCGGACCTTGTCGTCGCGGCGGGCCTCGAGGCGCCGGCGCGCGAGGTCGAGGCGCGCGTCGCGGATCGCCGCCGCGATGCCGCCGGTCTCCGCGAAGGCGCGGTACAGGCTGGTCCGGGAGAGGCCCAGCGCGCGCTGGATGTCCTGCGGGTTCAGGTCGGGATCGTGCATCCGCCGCGCGATATGGGCGCGGGCGAGGGAGACGACGGCCGCCTGCGAGACCGCCTCCGGGTCGCCGCGCCGGGCGGCGCCGTCGACGAGGTGGCCGAGGAGATGGAGCACGCCCTCGACGGCCGCCTGCGCCTCGTCCGCGGACATCCAGGCGATCGAGCCGGCCACGCCGCGCAGCCGAGCCCGGACCTCCGCCCCGGCCGGGTGCGGGCCGAGGCTGCGGCCCGCGAAGGCGTCGGCGGCGCCGATCCAGGCCTCGAACATCTCGCGCGGGACGGCGAGGCGGATCTCTTCGTAGGCGCTCTGGGTGCCGGCCACGAAGGGCCGGTTCCGCGTCAGGAAGCTGATGTCGCCCGGGTTCAGCTGGGCGCCCCGTCCGTGCTGCTCGTGATAGCCGACGCCGTCGAGCCCGAGGCCGATCACCACCATGGCGCGGGCGTTGCGGTCGACGTGGCGGGACCGGAACTCCAGCTCGACCGGGCTGCTCACCGTGTGGGTCAGCGACCAGCCGGCCGAGGCCACGCTCAGGCGCTTGGCCGAGAACCGCTCCCGGGGGTGCCGCCGGCCGATATCGCCGAACCTGGCCAGGGCCGTGCAGCGCCAGAACTCGAAGGCCCGTTTGGGGTCGACGTGGCTGGTCGTCTCGACGAGGCTCGGGACGAGCTCCGGGCTAGACACGTGCGGCACTCCCGGCGCGCCCTTTCGGCCGCCTGCGCGACCCTATCGTGTGAATCGTGCCGGATCGGCAACCGGCGCCATCCGCCCCGGTCCCGCCTGCGGGAGGCCCGCGCCGCCTCTGGCGCTCCCTACGCAACGGCCCGCCCCGACAGGCCGCGCGGTCCGGAGAGGAGCAGGGCCGCGCTCGCCGCGAGGACGACCGTGATCACCGCGAACATCGCGTGCGGCCCGTAGGCCGAGAGGACCGGCAGGAGGATGATCGGCGCCAGCGCGGCGGCGACCCGGCCGCCGGCCCAGGCGCAGGTCATGGCCGAGGCCCGCAGCGGCGTCGGGAGCAGCTCCGTCGCGTAGACGGCGAGGATGCTGCCGTAGGTCGCCGCGGCGGTGTTGAACGCGATGCCGACGAGGACCAGCGTCAGGAACGTGCCGCTCGCGGCGAAGGCCGTGCCGAGGGCCGCCATCGCCGCCGCCAGGGCCGTCAGGCAGGCGCGCCGCTCGAGCCGGTCGATCACCAGCGCGGTCAGCAGGGTACCCAGCGGCGGCCCGAGCATCGACAGGGCAGCGAAGACCAGGGATTGGTCGACCTTGAACCCCTTCTCCACCATCACGACGGCGCTGAGCAGCGGGAAGGCGATCGTCGCCAGGGGGGCGAGGGTGTAGAGCCCGACGAACAGCGCCGTCCGGCGCAGCTGGCGCGGCCCGGCGAACAGGCCGCGGAACCCCGCCGGCCCGGCCGCGGCCGGCGCCGGGTCCGGGCCGGCGGGGGCGGCGACCCGGACCCGGCCGGCCGCCCGCTCGAACCGGCGGCAGGCGGCGTCGGCCTCGGCGGAGCGCCCGACCGAGGCGAGCCACCGCGGCGATTCCGGCAGCCGCGCGAACAGGAGGCCGCCGAGCGCCGCCAGGGCGCCCCCGAGGATCAGCGCCCAGCGCCACGGCTCGATCCCCAGCGGCGCGCCCGGTGCGAGCATCTGGACCAGGCCGATGGCGGCCAGGCCGCCGAGGAGCCCGAGGCCGGCGCAGACCAGCAGCGTCGCGCCGCGGTGGCGCGCGGGCGTCACCTCGGCGAGGTAGGTGGCGACCAGGGGCGGGAACCCGCCGATCGCGAAGCCCGAGACCGTGCGGGCGATCGTCAGCGCCGTGAGCCCCTGGCTCGCGGCCGCGGCCAGCGATCCGGCGGCCATCAGCGCGAGGGAGGCCTGGAGCGCGCGCCCGCGGCCGAGGCGATCCCCCAGCATCCCGAAGACGGGCGCGCCCACGGCCCCGCCGGCGAAGACGGAGGCGAGGAGCAGGGAGAGGCTGCCCCGCGGCATGCTGTGGGGCGGCGCGAGGAAGATGGCCGCCAGGGCGTTGCTCAGGGCGACCTCGGCGATGTCGGTGAACAGGCCCAGCGTGCAGACGGCGAGCGCCGCCGCGTGGAGCCGCGTGATCGGCAGGGAATCGAGCCGCCGCGTGACGGCCGCGACCGACCCGTCCACCGGCGCGAGGGGGTCGGAGAGGCGCGCGGCCTGGATTCGGGCGTCGACCAAGCGTGTGGATCCTCTGCGACCGGAGCGTGCGCGCACCCGGTGACGCACCGCCATAGCGGCGTGTTCCGCACCGGGGAACGCGATGGCGTTCACAAATGCACCGAGCGCGCCACGGTCGCGGGTCGCGCGGAGGCCGGGGCGGCCCGGTCCGGCGATCCGCGGATCGCGCGGATCCGCCGACGAGCCCTCCGCCGGGAGCCTCGGCGCGCGGGCCGGCACCGCCATCACGCGCCTTGCTGATCGTCGGTCGGGAGGACATCCTGCGCGGGGGATGTCGGGGCGGATGGTCGGGGCACGATGTTCGAGGTCGCGCAGGACGATCTGTCCGATGGTCAGACACGGGCGCTGCTGGCGCTCCATCTCGCCGGGATGCACGCATCCTCGCCGCCGGGCAGCGTGTTCGCTCTCGACCTGTCAGGCCTGCGAGCACCGGGCGTGACCGTCTGGACGGCGCGGCGCGGCGGACGGGTGGCGAGCGTCGGGGCGCTCAGGATGGCGACGGACGGCTGGGCGGAGGTGAAGTCCATGCGGACGCATCCGGACTTCCTCCGTCAGGGAGCCGGCGCGGCGATCCTCGACACCATCATCGCGGCCGCCGCCGCCCGCGGCGCGCGGCGCCTGAGCCTCGAGACCGGATGCGGACCCGCATTCGCGCCCGCGCTCGCACTCTATCGGCGTCGAGGCTTCGTGAACGGCCCCGCGTTCGGGACCTACCTGCCGAGTGAATTCAACCAGTTCCTCCATCTCGCGATCGCCTGACCGAGCGGGGGCCACATCGCGCCGCCGTTCCCGGAGCGTCGCGCGGCCGCGATCCGTGCGACCGGCCGCAGCGGCGGACGGGGTCGAGGCGGGCCATCCAGGTTGTGGGGCGGGGTATCCGCCCGTGCGTGGCTGTCGCCGTGTTGCGCGCGGCGGACGTCACGCGCGTGAGCGGCTGTCCACGGCGGTCACGGCCCGTCCAGGAAGGCGAGAAGCGCTGCATTGAAGAGCGCCGGATCCTGCAGGAACGCGAAGTGGCTGGCGTTCGGCAGGATCAGCAGGCCCGCCCCGGGGATCGTGGCGGCGAGGTACTCGGTGTGCGCGCGCTTGATCCCCTCGTCGTGGTCGCCGTCCGCGATGAGGACCGGCGCGCGGATCCGCTTCAGATCGGCTTCGGTCCAGCGCGGCTGCCCGCTCCACATCCGGCCCACGGCGTCGACGAAGGCGGCGTAGTCCTTCGGGGTCGGCGAGAGGGCCTCGTACTCCTTGCCGGCCCGGTCGATGAAGGCGGCGAAGGTCGGGTTCTTCTCCACACCCTCGATCAGGCCCGACGGATCGGCGTTGGCGCCGAACGCGAACACCTTGCCGACGCGGTCGGGGTGGCGCATCGCCATGTCGAGACCGAGGATCGCGCCGTCGCTCCACCCGACGATGTCGGCGCGCGGGATCTTCAGCACGTCGAGCAGGCCGACCACGTCGTCGGTCATGAGGTCGTAGCCGAACGGCCGATCGTCCCGGGTGCTGCGGCCGTGCCCGCGGCTGTCCACGAGGATGACCGTGCGGCGGGCGGCGAGCGCGGCGACCTGATGGCCCCAGTAATCGGAGTTCGACAGGCCGCCGTGCAGCAGGACGACCGGCGGACCGCTGCCGATCGTGGCGTAATACAGCCGGATGCCGTTGATGGCGGCCCGGCCCGGGGTCGTGCCGGCGACCGGCGCGGGGGTCGGCGGCAAGTCCTGCCAGCGCGCCCCGGCCCAGGCCGGTGCGCCGGCCAGCAGAAGTGTCAGGACGATCACAATCCGAAGCATCGAGCGCCTGTCCGTCATGGGCGGGACCGGCTGCTGGAGCGATCCGGTCCTCCTCGACCCGCCGCGACCGCGATCCGCGGTCGATATGTGCGCGGACCGTGACCGGCCCGGATTACACGACGATTTCAGACCGCGGCCCGCGCGGACGCGGAAACGCGATGTCCGCCGTGCGGCGCGGTCCCGAGCGCCGAAGGCGGTGCCCGGCCCCGCCGCGGAGGATCGGGCTTCTAGAAGCGCGGGTTCGTGCGGCGGGGCTGGTCCGGCCGCGGCGCGGGGGTGACCGGGGCGTGCCGATGGCCGACCACGTCGCCGTTGCGATAGGCCTCCCGGATGTTGTGTCGCGCGGCCCGACCCGCCGTCCCGCCGGGCTGGGTCACGGCCGAATCGCCGGACGGGGCCAGGACGGTCTGCGCCGAGGCCGGCCCCGCGCAGACGAGAAGAAGCGTGACGCAGCCCGACAGAACCTTCATGGCCCGATACCTCCCGCCCGAGCGCGTTGCCGCGACGGGCGAACCCTCGGTGAAGGCGCCCGCGCGCCGCCCCGTCCCGCGTATCTCCGTCCGTGCGGGCGATCGGCTCACGGGGGGCTCGGCGGACGGGGACGTCGGTCAGGCGGCCTTGCCGAGCCGGATCGCCTTGGCGATCTCCGAGCGGCGCTCGGCGTAGCCGGGCGCGGTCATCGGGTAATCGTCCGGGAGCCCGTAGCGCGCGCGGTACCGCTCCGGCGTGAGCCCGTGCGCGGTGAGGTGCCGCTTCATGGTCTTGTACGACCGGCCGTCGATGAAGCTGACGATGCCGTCCGGGCGGACCGAGCCGCGGATCTGCGCGGCGTCGGGCTGCTCGGGCGGCGCCTCGGTAACCGCCGGCCGGACGGCGAGCGCGGAGAACGCGCCGTGCACGGTGACCAGAAGCGGCGGTATGCCGGTGTGCGGCAGCGCGTTGTTCGACAGGTAGGCGGTCACGACGCGCAGGGCCACGTCGCTGATCGTCCGTTCGAGATGATCCTGATTCTTGCGCAACTCGATCGGCCCCTTCTTCGATCTCCGCGATACCTGATATGAACCATGAATACTCGGACATTACCCGATGTCAATGAAGAATGACGGGATCGTCAAGTAACGAATTTTGAATGCAGAATTATTGCGACGTGATCTGCTTCCTCTGGCCGATGATCTGCCCGTCGTGATGTCTGAGGTTTCGAGGGTAGCCGTCGAATTTCTCGACGCGCGCGCGACGTGCGGCACCGGCCGGGCTCCGACGCTTCCGCTTCGCGGATCTTCGTGGTCCAATACGGTTCGAGCGCGTCGCGAAATCTCTCCATGGTCGCCACTTGCCGCCCGCCCGCACCGAGATCGAAGGTCCGGACGTTCCGCGCCGCGCCCGGAGCCGGCCGTGTATGCGCGGTGCTGGCGGCGCTTCTCGGTGGCCTGCTCGCGGCCCCGTTCGCCCACGGGCAGGCCGCGGACGATCCTGAGGCCGAGATGCGGGCGCGGGTCGCCGCGGCCTTCCCGGATGCCGGCCTCGTGCTGTTCCGCAAGATCCGGCCGATCCCCGCCGAGGCGGGGCCCACGGTGGCGTTCTGCGGTCAGGTCAGCAGCGGTCCCGCCGAGCGGGGACGGGCGGATTACCACCTGTTCCTGTACGACCGGACCGACACGGCCGAGACCGTCCGCATCCTCGGATCGGAATCCCTCAACGGCTATCGCGTCGGCCGGAAGCTGATCGGCGCCCTGCGGCGGGTCGGCTGCCTGTGAGGCGGAGGGCGTGGGCGTTCCGTCTCACACGTGACGAAAATGTGGCAGAAGCTTGACTATTCTGCCGTGATCGGTTTATAGCTTGACCGTGGCGTTGCGGTTACACCCCCGAGTCCCGTGGAGGTTCGGATGTGCGCGCGGAAGACCTTCTACATTTTCGTCTCGGCCTCGGACGGTGAGCAGTTCTGCGCCGTCCGGCAGGATCAGCCGATCCCGTCGCTCCTCGACGGTGTGCGTTGGACGTATGTCGGCTGCATCGACATCACCCGGGACAGGCCGTACGGGTTCGACGCGGACGCCGCGCACGCGGCGATGCGGAGCCGCGGCGTCTACTTCTACCGGCGCGAACTGATGTTCCGCCGGGCCAACTTCCTCCTCGAAGCCGCCTGATGCGCCTTCGTCCCGGAGCGATCCTGGGCGGCGCGCTGGTCCTCGGCGGTCTCGGGTTCGCGCCCGCCGCCGAGGCGCAGATGCCGACGCGGGTCGGCACCTGTGTGGCGACAACCATCGCGCGGATCGGGACGCGGTTCAGCGACACGCTCGCGAAGCCGAAGGGCGACGGGATCGACGAGGGGACGAGCGTCGATCTGAAGAACGGCGTCTACGGCGTGTCCTACGCGTATGTCGACGCGGTCGCGCGCTCGCGGGTCGGCGACCGGGTGATGACCTGCCTCGTTCTCCTGCCGACCGGCTGCCCCAGGGGCGACGATCGCGGCAAGATGTACACGACGACCAACCTGCGCACGCTGGATTCCTGGACATTGCCCGACTCGCAGCACATGTGCGGCGGGGCCTGAACGGGCCTCCGTGAACCCGCCGCTCGGACGAGCGCGCGGCCTCCCGGGGCCGGATTCCGGGCGCCGGTGAAGAGGAGAGGGATCCGTGTCGGTCAGGAACGGTCTTGCCGCCCTCGTGCTGGCGGCGGCGGGCGCGGCGCCGGCCCCCGCCTGGGCGTGGGGCGTCCCCGGATGCACCAACCTTCCCGAGTACAACCGCGCCCTGGGCGCCCTGCAGGGCATGACGAGCGCCTGCGACATGAGCGTCGAGGAGGCCCGCCGGGTCGTCGCGGCCCATGACGGCGTCGCGCCCGGCCCCCCGGTTGCCGCCGCGGAGCCGCCGCCGCCGCGGGTCGCGCCGCGGCACCGCAGGGCGCGGGCGCACCGGAGCGCGCGGCCGCGGCATCACCGCTGAGCCGGCCGGCCGGCGCTCAGGTCTCGTCGCCCGGCGCGCCCGGGGGATCCGCGCGGGCGCGCGCCCAGTCCCGGTCGCGCTGCGCCTGTCGGGCGCGCTGCTCCGCCACGTAGGCGTTCTCGTCGGCGCGTTCCCGCTTCCGGCGGCGGTCGGCGGCCGCCGCGCTCCGCTTGCGCCACGCCTCCGTCTCGGCCTTCTGGCGCAGCAACTCCTCGACCGTGATGGGGGTCACGGGCGCCCTGGGTTGCGCCCAGGGATAGGGCCGCCGCGGCGGAGGCGGGCGGGGCGCCCGGTCGGCGGAGGCCTGCCCGTCACGCCGGAGCGCCTCGGCCGCCTCGGCGAGGGTCATTCCGGCGCCCCGCGCGATGCGCTCGGCGGCGGCCCGGGCGGCCGCCCGCTCGCCCGCCGTGGCGCCCTGGGCGGCGAGCGCGAGGCATTTCTCGAACCGGTCTCGGTCGGCGGGGGTCATGAGCGGCGTCTTACCGCCAAGTCGGCCCGCCTGTCCCGTCGCTCCGATCCGTCAGTGCGGCGGCGCGCCGGCCACCGTGCCGGCGAAGCTGCCGCTGCCGAGCCTCTCGCAAACGATCCGGACGACGCCCTCCGCGAGGTCTCCCGGCGGTGGCCCGCGGCCCGTGCCGCTACGTCCGGACGCGTCCGCTCCCGCGCGGTCCGATCGCCGGCAGGCCGGTCCCGTCCGGCAGTCCGCCGAGCGCCACGAGGATCCGTCCGAGGAGCGCCCGCGAGTGCCGCGCGCCGCTGCCGATGGTCGCGCGGTCCGGCCGGCCCGGATGGGCCTCGTAGGCCGCGCGCAGCCGGTCGAGCTGCCGCCTGCGCGTCTCGGGATCGCTGGAACCCACGGCCCATCCTCCCGGCAGGCCCTGGCTCGCGGTGCGCCCCCGCGAGCGAGCCTTCGACCATCCCGAGTCGGGGAGTTGGAAAACCGTGTCTGAACGGTCCCTACGACCTTTAGCGCCGGAACGCCTGGACATACGCCGCAGGCTCCCCGACCGTGTGGTCAAGGATACGGGTGCCGTTGTGGTCGGCACCGACCATCAGACAGGGGGTTCCACGCCCCAGGGCCGCGCGTACGGCCCCGCTGGCGTTCTAGTCGCGTCTAGGAACGAAATCCAGCCCGTCGTGCGGCTTCGCGCTCGAGGCTTCGGAAGCCGCCATCGATCAGCAGGGCCAGCGCGGACACGGCGAGGCCGCCCTGCAGCACGTAGGCGGTGTTGCCGGTGAGCAGGCCGGAGATGATCACCTCGCCGAGGGTGCTGGCCGCGACCGTCGAGCCGATGGTCGCCGTCGCCAGCCCGATGACGGCGGCGAGGCGGATCCCCGACAGGATCATCGGCAGCGCCAGGGGCAGCTCGACGCGGACGAGCCGCTGCCGGTCGGTCAGCCCCATGCCGCGCGCGGCCTCCATCAGCGCCGGGTCGAGATCCTCGAGCCCGGTGAGGGCGGTCTCGAAGATCGGCAGGAGTCCGTAGAGGACCAGGGCGATCAGGGTCGGAACCGCCCCGAACCCGAGGATCGGGACGGCCAGGGCCAGGACCGCGACGGGCGGGAAGGTCTGCCCGATGCGGGCCACCGACCGGGCGAACGGCAGCACGTCGCGGCCGGCCGGCCGCGTGGCCGCGACCGCGAGGCCGAGGGCGATCGCGGCCGCGATCGTGGTCGCGGCGGCGACGAGCAGGAGGTGGGTGACGGCGAGCGTCAGCAGCGGCGTCTGGGCGTAGATCGGCGGCGCGTCGCCGGGGGCGAAGGGCCGGAACAGGGGCGCGAACAGGCCCGGAGCGACCAGGAACGCCCCCAGCAGGGCGAGGAGCGCGGCCCGGGCGATCCGCGGGGCGCCGATCACGGCCGGGCACCCCGCGCCGCGAGGGCCTCCCGCGTCACCCGGCCCAGGACGACGCCGTCGCGGCTGACCGGCAGGGCCGGGCGCCGCGACCACAGGCTCTCGGCGAGGGCGGCCCGCACCGTGGTCCCGGCCGGGATGGGCGGGCCCGGCGCCGGGCCGGGCTCGACCAGATCGTCCACGACGCGCAGGGCCATGAGCTGGAAGGCCCGCTCGCCGCTGCCGAGGAGGGCGCCGACGAAGGCGGTGGCGGGTGCGCCGATGAGGTCCGCCGGCGCGGCCTCCTGCACCAGGCGCCCGCCATCCATCACGGCGACCCGATCGCCGAGATGGAGCGCCTCGGTCATGTCGTGGGTCACCAGCACGATCGTGGTGCCGTAGCGCGCCTGGATCGCCAGCAGATCCGCCTGCGCCCGCCCGCGGATGATCGGATCGAGGGCGCCGAACGGCTCGTCCATGAGCAGGATCGGCGGCTCGGCCGCGAGCGCCCGGGCGACGCCGATCCGCTGCTGCTCGCCGCCGGAGAGCGCCGCCGGCAGGCGGTCCCGGTAGACCGCCGGATCGAGGTTGAACAGGCCGAGAAGCTCGTCGACCCGCGCGGCGATCCGCCGGCGCTCCCAGCCGACGAGCTTCGGGACCACCGCGATGTTCTCCGCGACCGTGCGGTGGGGGAACAGCCCGTGTCCCTGGATGGCGTAGCCGATCCCGCGGCGCAGGAGGTGCGGGGGCACCTCCCGGACGTCCCGGCCCGCGATCCGGATCGTCCCGGCGCTCGGCTCGATCAGGCGGTTGATCATGCGCAGCAGGGTGGTCTTGCCGGATCCCGAGGTGCCGACCACCGTCAGGATCGTCCCGGCCTCGACCCGCAGGGTGACGTCCGCCACGACCGTGCGCCCCTCGAAGACGCGGCTCACCCCGGCGAGATCGATCATGGGGTCCGCTCCGCCGCGCGGCCGCGGCTCAGGTCGATGACGGCGTCGAGCAGCACGGCGGCGCCGGTCGCCAGGGCGACGGTCGGCAGCGCGCCGAGCAGGACGAGGTCGCCCGCATTCTGGCTGATGCCCTGGAAGACGAACACGCCGAGGCCGCCGCCGCCCACGAGGCCCGCGATCACCGCGAGGCCGATATTCTGGACGAGGACGATCCGGATCCCGGTCAGGATCGCCGGGAGGGCGAGGGGCAGGTCCACCTGGAACAGCCGCTGGCGCTGGGTCATGCCGACGCCCCGGGCGGCGTCGCGCACCGGCCCGGGCACGGCGTCGAGGCCCGCGACGGTCGCGGCGGCCACCGGCAGGAGCGCGTAGGCGAACAGCGCCACGAAGGCCGGCGCGGCGCCGATCCCCGCGATGCCGAGGGCCGATGCGCCCGGGACCTCCCGGCCGATCCAGGCCAGGGGGGCGATCAGCATGCCGAACAGGGCCATGGACGGGACGGTCTGCACGACGTTGAGGCCCGTGAGCAGGCCCGCCCGCAGGGGCGGGACCGGGCGCGCCAGCGCGGCCGCCGGGATCCCGATGAGGGCGGCGGCCGCGACCGAGCTGAGGGCGAGGGCGGCGTGGGTCCGCAGCTCCCGGCCGAACGTGTCGGAGCGGCCGGCATATTCCCGCAGGACCGAGAGGTTGTCCCAGAACCCGGTGCGCAGGGCGAGCCCCGTCGCGGCGACCAGCAGGGCCAGCAGGGCGATCCGCGGGATCGGCCCCGGCCGCATCCGCGCCAGCGCGTCGCCGACCGCCAGGGCCGCCGTCCCGGAGGCGAGCCACCAGCCGGCATCCGGCGAGACCCGGCCGTAGCGGTCGCCCGGCGCGGTCAGGTGGTCGGCCGCCCAGCCGGCCGCGAGGCCGAGCAGCAGCAGGATCGCGGAGGCGGCGGCCAGCCGCAGGAGCGGCGCCGACCGCAGGGCCAGCAGCGGCAGCGCCAGGGCGACGACGCCCCCGAGGAGGAGCGCCGCGCCGGTCGGGAGCGCCGACCACGCCGACAGCGCGGTGCCGGCCGCGATCCGGTTCGGCCGGGTCGTCATCAGCGGCAGGGCGAGCAGGCTCACCCCGAGCACGGCCGCGAAGGCCGCGCCCAGCGGATCGACGCCCGGGCGCGGCCGCCCGGTCGCGGACAGTAATCCCGTCCTCACGCGCCGACGGCGTCCCGGGACGCACAGGTGGACTGAAGCGGGACGGGTCTCATGAGGCGGGTCACCGGCGTCGCGACGCTCTCGGGCGCCCCGCCGCGCATCCTTGCCGACGGAGCCCCGGCTTGTCGACGCGGGATCCCGCGGGCGGCCGACGACCCCGCCCGCGGAGGCGCGGGTCGCGGCGCTGTCCGCGTGACCGGCTCAGCGCGCGAACCCGTTCCGCCGGAGGAAGTCCGCCGCGACCGCGGAGGCCGGCTCGCCGCCGATCTGGACCCGCCCGTTGAGATCCCGGAGCGTGGCCAGATCGAGCCTGCGGAAGATCGGGTCCAGCACCGCGGCGATCTCCGGATGGGCCTTGAGGACCGCGCCGCGGACCACGGGCGCCGGCTGGTAGACCGGCTGGACGCCCTTGTCGTCGTCCAGCATCACGAGGCGCGCGACCGCCATGCTGCCGTCGGTGCCGAACACCATGGCGGCGTTCGTGCCGGAGGTGCCCCGCGCCGCCGCCGCGATCGTGGCGGCCGTGTCGCCCCCGGCCAGGATGACGAGCTGGTCCGGCCGGAGGGTGAAGCCGTAGGCGCGGCCGAAGGCCGGCAGCGCCCCCGGGCTGGTCACGAATTCCGACGAGGCGGCGAGCCTGATCGCGCCGCCGCCCGCCACGTAGCGGCCGAAGTCGCTCATGGTCCTCAGGCCCGCGGCCCGCGCGATCTCCTGGCGCACGGCGATCGCCCAGGTGTTGTTGGCCGAGGCGGGCGTCAGCCAGACGAGGTCGTTGGCCGCGCGATCCAGGTCCCGGGCCGTGCGGTAGGCCGCCTCCGGATCCTTCCAGACCGGGAGATCGGCCTTCCCGAAGAAGAACGCCGCGTTGCCGGTGTATTCCGGGTAGACGTCGATCTGCCCCTCGATCAGGGCCTGCCGGACGATCGCGGTCGCGCCGAGCTGGATCTTGTCGACGATCGGCAGGCCCCGGGCCTGCAGCGCCTGCAGGATGATGTTGCCCAGCACCCCGCCCTCGGTGTCGAGCTTGGAGGCGACGACGATCCCGGCCGCCGGCGCGCCGGGCGTGGGCGCGCACTGGGCGACCAGCAGCGCGAGTCCTGCCGCGACGAGACCCGCCCGGATCCGCTTCACCATGGCCTCCGGGTCCGCTCCGGCGCCCGTCAGGTCCGGTCGGGCGCTCGCCTTCATCTAGGGCCGGTCCCGATCGAGTTGAGGCGGAGGCGCGCCGAGCCTGTGCCGCACGTGAGAGGGGGCATGGCGCGACTTTCTCCACCCGGATCGTCGTCCGTCCAGACCGCTGCGACACGATCGGGAGCAGCTCTCGGGCCGGTGCCGCGGCGTGATTCGGTGCTCGAGCCCGGTCGACAGCCTCGCCTCTCGCCCCGGACCGATCCGGCGTCGCGACCCGCGGAACCGCCGGGATGACCGCCGCGCTCGGCGAGTCCAACCGGGGCCGTATCAAATCAACACATTCCCGTTAACGTTGTTTAACCTTTACATGATCCTTCCGCGAACGATCCTGGCGTTGGAGATATAATCTTGAGTACATGCTTCGTGTCGAAAGGAGGGGGGATATGTCGTATTCGATTCTGGTTCGCGATCTCACCCGCGAGACCGACGGTGCTCCGAAACTTCTGGCCTACGACATTCACGACCGCTCGGCGGCCGAGACTCTCGTGTCGGTGATCGCCACTTCGTACCAGGATCACGGTTTCAATCCAGCGACCCGCGTCCACTGGTTTCGCCACGCGGGCGGGGTGCGCGAGATCTTCACCTGGCCGCGGTCCTGACCGGCGGCGCCCGGGCTCAGGTGCCGCAGAAGGTCCGGTAGCCGACGCCGCCGCCCGCGGGCGCCTCGGCGAAGGCGGCGTGATCCGGCTGGTCGTCGTAGGGGCGGGCCAGCACGGCGAGGAGCGTCGCGAACGGCGCGAAGTCGTCCCGCTCCACGGCGGCCTCGATCATCGCCTCGACCCGGTGGTTGCGCGGGATGAAGGCCGGGTTCACCCCGCGCATCGCGGCGGCGGTCTCGGCCGGGTCGCGGGCCTCCTGCGCCAGCCGCGCGCGCCAGTCGGCCGCCCAGGCATCGTAGCTCGTCGGATCGACGAACCGGTCGCGCACGGTCGCATCGGCGTCCGGGCGCTCCGCGGCGGCGCAGAGGGCGCGGAACGTCAGGGTGAAGTCGGCCTGGTTCTCGGCCATGCGCTTGAGGAGGTCGCCCGCCAGGGCCGGGTCGCCGTCCCGGGTCTCGGCGAGTCCGAGCTTGCGGGCGAGGCCGCCGTGATAGGCCGCCTCGAAGCGCGGCGCGTAGGTGGCCAGCGCCGCCTCGGCCTCGGCGACCGAGGCGTCCTCGGCCTCGGCGAGGAGCGGCAGCAGGGTCTCGGCGAGCCGCGTCAGGTTCCAGAGCGCGATCCGCGGCTGCTGGCCGTAGGCGTAGCGGCCGTTGCGGTCGATGGAGCTGTAGACCGTCCGGGGATCGTAGGCGTCGAGGAACGCGCACGGCCCGTAATCGATCGTCTCGCCGGCGACCGACATGTTGTCGGTGTTCATCACCCCGTGGACGAAGCCGACGTGCAGCCAGCGGGCCACGAGGTCGGCCTGGGCCGCGACGACGCCCTCCAGGAGCGCGCGGTAGGGGTTGGCGGCCCCGGCGGCGTCCGGATGGTGCCGGGCGATGACGTGGTCGGCGAGCGCCCGCAGGCCCTCGACGTCGCCCCGCGCCGCGAAGAACTGGAAGGTGCCGACCCGGATGTGGCTCGCCGCCACGCGGGTCAGGACCGCGCCGGGCAGGAGCGTCTCGCGCACGACCCGCTCGCCGGTCGTCACGGCGGCGAGGGCCCGGGTGGTCGGGATGCCGAGCGCCGCCATGGCCTCGCTGACGAGGTACTCGCGCAGGACCGGGCCGAGCGCCGCCCGCCCGTCGCCCCGCCGGGAGAACGGCGTCGGGCCCGCGCCCTTCAGCTGGATGTCGCGGCGGTGCCCGTTGCGGTCGACGACCTCGCCGAGGAGGACCGCGCGGCCGTCGCCGAGCTGCGGCACGAACTGGCCGAACTGATGCCCGGCATAGGCCGCGGCGATCGGGTCGGCGCCGTCCGGGACGGTGTTGCCCGCGAGCGCCGCGACGCCGTCCGGGCCGGCGAGCCAGTCCGGGTCGAGGCCGAGCTCCTCGGCGAGCGGGCGGTTGAGCCGGACGAGGCGCGGCGCCGCCACCGGCGTCGGCGGCCGGCGCGCGTAGAAGCGCTCCGGCAGGCGGGCGTAGCTGTTGTCGAAGGGGAGTGCCGTCATCGTCGGGATCTATGGAGAGCGGGGTCGGGGGGCAAGCGGCGCCCGTCGGGGGCGCAGGATCAGACGGTGCAGTCGACGCCCGTGAGGGCCTCGGATACCGACCAGAGCCGCGCGGCGGCGGCGGTGTCGCGGGCCTGCGCGGCGATGTCGGCCCGGGCCGGATGGCCGTGCAGCTCCCAGATCCCGTCGGGACCGTAATAGGCGCCGCCCTCGGCCTCCTGCGCGGTGGCGGCGAAGAGCAGCGGCAGCGCGCCCCGCGCCGCGGGCTGGCCGATCACCGCGAAGATCAGGTGCCCGGCAAGGCGCTGGACGGGGCCTGCCCGGTCGCCGCGGCGGAACACGTCCGTCCGGGCGGCGCCGGGATGGACCGGGATCGCGCGGATCGGCGCCCCCGCCGCCCTCAGGCGGCGGTCGAGTTCGAGCCCGAACATCAGCATCGCGAGCTTCGACTGCCGGTAGGCCTTCTGCGGCCCGTAGGCGCGCCGGAGCTGGAGGTCGTCGAAGTGGATCCGTCCGGGCCGGTGGGCGAGGCTCGCCACCGGGACGATCCGGGAGGTCACCCGCGCGGGCACCAGGGGCAGGAGCAGCCCGGTCAGCGCGAAATGGCCGAGATAGTTGGTGCCGAACTGGCGCTCGAACCCGTCCCCCGTCTCCTCGCGCCGCGGCACGGAGGCGATGCCGGCGTTGAGCAGCAGGATGTCGACGGGCTGCCCGTCCGCGCGGCAGGCCTCGCCGAAGGCGCGCACGGAGGCGAGGCTGGCGGTGTCGAGGCGGCGGAAGGCCAGCCGCGCTTCCGGGTGACGGTGCCGGATCGACGCCATGGCGCGCTGGGCCTTCTCGCCGTCGCGGGCGGCGAGGGTGACCGCGGCGCCCGCCCCCGCGAGGGCGAGGGCGGCCTCGTAGCCGAGCCCGCTGGTCGCGCCGGTGACGATCGCGTGCCGTCCGGCCTGACTCGGCATGTCGCGGGTCGTCCACCGGGTCCGGGTCATCGTCGCGCCTCTCCGCTCCTCGGCTAATCCGCCGGGCGCGGGGTTGTTCGCGGCCGGACCGGCCCTCAGGCGTCGGCGGGCCGGATCGTCTCGATCGCGTCGAGCGCCTCGATCCTCCGGGCGGCCGGACCGCGCGCGGCCGGATCGGCCGTCGGCCCGCGCCGCCGGGCCCGGCAGGCCAGGGCCGCGAGGGCCAGGAGCCCCCCCGCCAGCACGTCCGGCAGGTAGTGGCCGCCCGACCCGAGGGTCGCGACGATCACGGCGGCGTTGAGCAGGGCGGCCAGGGGGCCGAGGAGCGGCACCGGCGCCAGCGCCCAGGCCGTGAGGAGCGCGAGGCAGACGTGGAAGGACGGGAAGGTCGCGAGGCCGCGCAGGTCGCCGAGCGCCAGCGTGTGCAGGGTGCCGGCCCGCAGCCGCGCCACCGGCTCGAGGTGCCAGAGCGCGCCGACCGTCTCCAGGGGCTCGGACGGGACGACCCGCGGGGCGTAGTGGGCGTAGGGGCCGAGCGCCGGCAGGAGGGCGGCGAGGCCGATCACGCACAGCAGCGTCGCGGAAAACAGCCGGATGTAGGTCCAGAGCCGGCCGAGCCGGCGGGTCGCGCTCAGCGCGATCACCACGAGCCCGACCTGCGGGCCGCTGGAATGGTAGGCGAGCGCCAGCCACCACGACAGGGTCGGATGCCGCGCCAGGAAGGCCACGTGGCCCGTCCAGTCGAAGCCGAGGGCGGTCTCGATGCGGGCCAAAGCCGGATCGACGAAGGGCAGCCCGATCCCGGCGGCGAGGAAATGCAGGACCGCCACCGGCACCGTGAAGGCGATGAGGAACGCGCTCGCCAGGGCCATGCCCCGCAGGGGCGGATCGGACTTCACCGTGCTCAGGCAGGCCGCGGCGAGCAGCAGGACGAGGACGGCCAAGGCGGCGAGGCCGAAGCCCAGGGGCTCGACGGCCATGCCGGACGCCGCCATCCAGACGGCGTCGACCGCGATGATCGCCAGGGTCAGCGCCCAGAGACGCGGGTCCGGCGCGGCGATGCCGGCGCTGTGCCGGCGCAGCAGGCGCGACCCAGTGCCGGCGGGGCTTCGAACGGGGACGATGGGCTCGCGGCCGGTGTGAACGACCCGGTCTGGACGCATGATCCGGCTCACCTCGCCCGACAGGGCCGATGCTTGGCCGCGACGGGGCTCGGCCGCGACAGGGAGAGGCCCGCCGGCCGCGCAGGCGGACGGGCGAACAGGGTGGGGTTCGCGGGGGCGGACGTTACCGGCCGGTCGTGGGGGCGTCCCCGGTGGCCGGGGGCTTGCCGGTGCCGACCTCGCCCTCCGCCGGCGGCACGGCGGACGGATGCGTGACGGCCTCCGTGGCGGTCTTGCCCGGATCCTTCGTGTCGGCTGCCGGCTTCGGCGCGGTCTCGACCGGAGGCGCCGCTCCGGCTCCGGGCCGATCCTGCGCGAGGGCCGCGGCCGGAAGGGCGGCCAACGTGGCGGCGGCGAGGAGAAGGGCGGGGATCGATCGGGTCAAGCTCGGCTCCGTCGGGCGCGGTCGGGCGTTCAACCGGCCCAACGGCTGGCCGCAGGCGTCGTTCCGACGCGCCGACCGGCGGAGGGGCCCGCACGGGACGGGCCGGTGTGGCGCGGGCCGGTCCGGGACCGGCCGGGAGGTGACGGGTGGGTCCGGCGAGGCCGTACCCGGTCCCGTCATCTCAGGTCCTGGCGCGGTGGGCGCCGGCAGAGCGCGCGCCGGAGCGCGCGGCCGGGGCTCTCACGCCTCCGCGGTAGCCTTCCGGGTCTTGCGGCTCTTGGTGGCCTTCGTGCCGGTGCCGGTGCCGGCGCCGGCATCCGCCGCGACGGAGTCCGCGGGCTCGCTCCGCTTGGCGGCCGGGCTGCGGCGCTTGTGCCCCAGGCCGGCGTTGCGGGCGAACTCGGCGCGCATCGCCGAGTAGTTGGACGCGGTCGTCGGGTAGTCCGGCGGCAGCCCGTAGCGCTGCCGGTACTGCTCGATCGTCATGCCGTTGCCGGTGAGATGCCGCTTCAGCGTCTTGTACGGCTTGCCGTCGATGAAGCTGATCAGGGCGTCGGGCGTGATCGACTTCTTGATCTGCGCGGGCGTCGCCTTCTTGAATTCCGGCTCGGACGAGCC
Organism: Methylobacterium sp. PvP105; assembly: GCF_017876975.1. NCBI lineage: Bacteria > Pseudomonadati > Pseudomonadota > Alphaproteobacteria > Hyphomicrobiales > Methylobacteriaceae > Methylobacterium > Methylobacterium sp. PvP105. The sequence goes on from NZ_JAGIPA010000001.1 coordinate 6,388,741, forward strand.
CGTCGTGTGGCCGAGACCGGCCAGCGCGGCGTGGACGCCGGACAGGAGCGACGGGAGGTCGGGAACCGGAACGGAGTTGTTGGCGACATAAGCCGAAACAATATCGGCAGTCAGCTCGACGAAATCGATCGGGTCCTGATGCGGTGCAGGATTGCTATCTTCCATGGGCGCCTCTCACGTGTGAGTGATTCATGAACGTGGATTCGCTTCTCGACAGTCAAGGCCTTATCTGCACGGAGATAACCCATTATGCCTGTTATCTACCGAATGGAGTGGCGAATACCAACATAGATCAATGGCGCTCTTCGTGCCCGATCTTTCCGCCGCCCCGGGGCCGACCCGCGGGTCGCGGCGCGCGTTCCGCCGCCGCCCACCGACCGGCCAGCCGCGGGCTCTTCAGGAAGCGTTAACCCTGCCATGGTGACTGGCAGGGTCGCTCCGGCTTTGGGGGTAAGAAGCCGAACGACAGGCGGGCCGAGCCCTGCCCCTCCATGCTCGGCCCGCGCCCTCGCGCCGCGGCGACGCTCAGGCGTTGGCCGCGGTCCCGATCGGTGTGGTGATCGCGCCGCGCGCCCCGGGCGGGACGACGGCCTGCAGGACCCGGGCTGGCCCGGCCGCGTAGTCGGCCCGGTAGCTGCGCTCGAGAGTCATCAGGGTGCGCATCGGCGCCTCGGCCAGGTCGAGGAGGCGGGCGTCGCGCCAGCGAAGCTTGGTGAGGCCGGAGCGGCCGAACCACCGCGGCCTCTCCTCCTCGACGAGCAGGACCAGCTTGCCCGTCCACGTCTTGCGAAACCAGAACCGTCCCGTGAGCTTGGCCGCGCCGAACATGCAGCACCCCGCGTGAGAGCCCCTTCGGGCAACGCGGGTCAAGCTCGGCGGTTTCCACCGGGAGCCCGTCGCCCGGCACCGGACCGGCGCCGCGGCCATGCACCGGCGGCATGGGCGCGGTGACGGCCCGCGGCGCCGCGCGCCGTCCGTGTCCGAGATGGCGGCGGACCGGGCCCGCCGCGACTCAGCCGCAGGTGCGGTCGCCCAGATCGCGGCCGGCCAGGGTGGTGCCGGTCACGGTGCCGCCGGCGCGGTAGCGGTCGGCCAGGATCGCGAGCGGGCGGCCCGCCAGGGCCCCGACGAGGCCGGCGGCGGCCTTGACGAGGAAGTCGTCGAACCGGCCGTGGCGGGTGCCGGTGAGGGTCTGGCCGGCTTCCAAGCCGCCGGCCAGCACGACGGTGCCCGCCAGGATCCAGAGCCAGTGCCGCGGGTAGGCCACCGTCATGAGCAGCCCGGCCACCGCGTAGGCCGCGACGCGCTCGAAGCTGGGATCGGCCGTGACCACCGGGCGGAGGCCGATCGGCACCAGCGTGACCGCGGCGATCAGCGCCACCAGGATCCAGGCCGCGACCCGTATCAGGCCCTGCCACTGCGCGTTCCATCTCAGCATCGCGGAAACGTAACCTCACGGCGACGGCGGCCGCGTACACTGCTGGCGCGCCGCCGGACGTATCATAACAACGGCCGGGGACCGGAACATCTGATCATGCGTGGTACTCTGGTCGTCGCGACCCTCCTCGCCTTCGCGGCGATGCCGGCGGCCATCGCGGCCAACCCGGTCCGGGACGTGCTCTGGGTGGCGCTGCAGGGCTGCGTGCTCGCCAAAAAGGCCGCGGGCCGGAGCTTTCCCTGCCTCGCGGTCGACCTCGGCGACGCGGCGCGCCCGGGAACGGCGGTGCTGCGCGCGCCGGGCCAGCCCACCCACACGGTGGTGATGCCCACCGACAGCGTCTCGGGCATCGAGGCCTCCGTGCTCCAGGGGCCTCGGGGAGCGGCCTACTGGCGGGCGGCGCTCGCGGCCCGGCACTACGTGTCGGACGCGCTGCAGGGCCGTCTGCCCGCCTCTGCGGTCGGCCTGGAGGTCAATTCCGTGGGCGGCCGCAGCCAGGATCAGCTGCACATCCACCTCGACTGCATGCGCCGGAGCGTCGTGGCGGCCCTGAAGGCCCACGGCGACGCCGTCGGCGAGAGCTGGGCCCCGTTCCCGGTGCCGCTCGAGGAGGTGCCCTACGTCGCCATGCGGGTCCCGGCGGACGCGATGGCGGCGTTCAACCCGTTCGCCGCGCTGGCCCGCGTGCCCGGCTGGCAGGGCCGGCTGCACGACGCGAGCTTCGCGGCGGTGGAAGCCGATCCCGGGGATCCGCGGGGCGGGATGATTCTGCTGGCGTATCGGGAGCCGGAGGCCAGCGCCGAGTACCTGATGGATCACAGCTGCCGGATGGCCAAGCACGATCGGTCCGGCTGACCGGCGACCGCGCCGAGCCGCGACCACTGTTGCTGCTACGTTCTATCCCTCCGGGACGCGAATCGGGCATAGAGCGAGCATGCGCATGCCGGTGCTCAGCTTGTCCGCGATGCTCCTCCTGGCCACCGGACCTGCGGTTGCGGCGCCGGCCGCCGGAGCGACCGATCCGGCCGAGCTGGAGCGCGCCTGGCACCGCTGCCTGCGGGACGCCTCGGGGCATCAGCCGACCGGGCAGAGCCGCGCCGGCGACGAGCGCAACGCCCTCGACGAGTGCAAGACCCGCGAGGATGCCCTGGTGGCGGCCCTGATGTCCGGCTCGCGCCCGGCGGACGCGCGCACCGGCACGGTGTGGTCGCGGACCTGGGCGGCGTTCGTGGAACCGCTCACCGCGTGGTTCGGCGCGCTGCGGCGCTGAGCCCGCCGCGGCTCCGAGCGGACCCCTGAGCGGGGCGGTGCGGCGTCAGGCCCCGCCGATGCCGGTCGTCACCATGCCGGTGCCTCGGCACTCGGAGCACTGCGCGTCGGCGACCTTGCCGGTGCCGCCGCAGGTCCGGCACAGGTTCTCGCCGGTGCCCGGCGTGCCGGGCGGGGCCTCGTCCCCGGGTTTGCGCGGATCCGCCTCGGCCATCGTCTGCCCTCTCCGGACGCCCTGTCCTGACCGGCAAACCGGGCCGGTCCGGCGCTGTTCCCGGTCGCGCGCACCGGGCCGAGCGCGGTGCCATCCGCGGCGTCGCACCGCGCTCGGCCCGGCGAACCGCGGCCCGCTCGGGCCGTTGCCCGACCATGAGTGATCAGACCACCAAACCGCACGCGGATCCCGTCACCGAGGCGCGCCGGCGCGAGATGGCGACCGAGCATCTCCTGTTCGGGACGATGCGGTTCCTGGCGCGGCGGCACCCGGACTTGCTGGACGAGCTCGAGGGCAGCCTCGCCCACCTGTGGGATACGGTCGAGGGCGAGGCGCGGGACGATGAGGCCGTGCGCACCATCGCCCGGCGCATCCTCAAGGGGCTGCGGGCCGAGCAGTGATCGGCCCGGCCCGGCTCACCGCTGGGCGGCGTCGGTCACCTTGATGGTCGGGATCATCGCCACGGCCTGGGCGGTCACGCGGTCGAAGGTCTCCCCGGTCAGGCCGCGTTCCGTCGCGAGCTTCCGGATCCGCTCGGCGTGCTGCGAGAGGGTCAGGCCGTAATAGGTCTTCTCTGCCGCCTGTTCGACAGACTCGTTTGCCACGTGTTCACTCCTGTTCATGGTTGGTGAGGCGCGCTGATGTGGGCCAGGACGGCCGCGGCTTCAAGCCCCGGCCGCGGCCGCGGCGCCCCGGCCATGAACCGCGGTCATGACGCGGCCGTATCGACGTCCCGCCCTCGGCGCACCGACACCTCAGCGGCTGCAGCCGATGCAGATGCCGCGGGTGATCGCGTCGTTGCGCTCCTCGACGGCGTCGCGGCGCTCGATGCTGCCGGTCTCGTTCGGGCCGAGGGCGCCGGGATTCGGCACGGTCTGGCCGGTCGCGGCGGTGTGGGGCGCCTTGGCGGTGGTGGCGGGGCCGCCGCCGGTGCCCGTCTGGCTCACGGGATCGGCCCAGGCGGTGACGGAGGCCAGGGTCAGGGCGGCGGCCATGGCGAGAGTCGCGGATCTGCGCATGTGAAGCTCCCAGCGCTGCGTGCGTCGGTCTGTGCGAAACTGACGCACGCGCGCGCGAGAAGTTCCCGTCCGCCTCCGTCAGCCATCCGCGCGATCGCCGTCGCGGCGCGAGTCGTTCGGCGAGCGAATGCGGCGGCTCACCTTCGGGCGTAACGGCTAAGCCATTTTGAGAACTGTCTTCGCTTCCGAATTCGCGAATCGTGGTGCCGTAACATTCGGAGGCGTACGTCATGAACCCGACCGTCAAGGCCGTTCTGCTGAACGAGCGGGCCACCGTGCTCTCGGCCATCGCGGCGCGTCAGGGCACCGTCTCCGACCTCCTCGTGCAGATCAACGGCGTCGAGAACGACATCTGGCGCCTGCGCCACCGCCTCATCGACATCGAGGCCTACCTGATCGGGCACCGCGTCGAGCTGCCGGACTCCGCCGACGGGCAGGCCGAGGCCGCGGACGGGACGGAGACCCCGGTTCCGCACACCGCGCTGCCGCAGGCCGCGCCCCGCTCGGTCGAGGTGATCGGCCTGCCGACCTGCAAGCCGCTCGGCGATTTCGTTCGCCCGAAGACGTCCGCGCGGAAGGCCCAGCCGGCGGCCGCGTCCCGCCAAGTCGAGACCGCCTGAGGTCGCCCGGGGATCGCGCCCATGCACCGCATCCGCAACGGCCTGCGGCGGAGGTCCGTGCCGCCGGCGCCGGCCCTGCCCGAGAGCCTGACGCGCTTCGTGGCGCCCCCGGTTCCCGAGACCGGCTGGATCACCGCGCCGCTCCGGGACATCGGTCTGGCGCTGCTGGTCGGCCTCGTGGTCGCCCTCGTCGGCGGCCGGATCCTCGAAGCCTGGTAGCCGGTCCTGACTGCATCCCGGCCATGGCCTATGAGGATCTCTGAGGATCCCGAGGGGGTGGACGGATGGGCGACGGCAGCGGCGCGCCGAGCGCGAAGATCGCGGAGGTTCAGCGCCTCGCCACGGCGCTCGCGGCGCGGGTTCGCTACGCGCAGCTGGTGGGCCGGCCGGTCTACGAGGCGCAGATCTCGGCGCTGGTCGGCGCGGCGCGCCTGATGGACGAGGAGCGGGCACCCTGGCCGCCGATGGTGGAGGAGGTGCTGACCGAGCTCGCCCGCGCGATCGAGGGAGCCGATCCCGCCGAAGGCGGGGAGGGCGGGGAGGGCGGCGGGGCGGACGGTCCGGAAAAGGACTTCCCCGGAGAGCCTTGAACGCACCGCTGCCGTCGCCGCCCTTGTGCCGGTCATCACGCGATCGAGGCAGGGACGCGATGGAGCAGGACACGCCGGGCGACGATCGGACGGCCCGAACGATCGCCGAGAACGTCTACGCCGCCTACTGGCGCCAGGCCGCCGGCGCCGATCATCCGCAGATCGAGCAGACCTGCCTCGCGCGTCTCGCCGAGGCGATCCGGCCCGAGATCCCGGGCGGATCGCCGGGCGCGATCATCGAGGCTGCCAACGCCGTCCTCGACGCGCTGGAGCAGCAGAACCCGCGTCTCCGCGGGCCCCGGGTCAGCGCCCTGAACCGGGCGGACGGATCGGTCGCCATGGGCCGCGCCTGAGCCGGCCGGGACGGCCGCGATCCCGCCCTGCGCGGCCGCCGGTCCGTGGCTGGCCGACCGCGCGGTCCCGGCGGTGTTCCGGAGCGGTGCGGGGCCGGAACTTCGCCGCGAGGGGCTGATCGCGCGGCGCGACGCGGATGCCGGGAAGTGGTTCCTGGCGGCCGGGTTCGGCCCGATCGGGCCCGTCGCGCCGCCGCTGTCCGCGGACCTGCCGGCGGGGCCGGGCCCGGATCATGCGGCAGCGGATCGCCGCGGCCTGACGCCGACGGCGGCCATGCTCAGGACGGCGTCCCGAGCCAGCGGAGGGAGCGTCTCAGACGTGCCGCACCGTCCGCGGCGAACCAGAGGCCGTGCGCGAACACGACGCGTTCCGGCGCGAGGCCGACGAGATCCGCGGCCGCCCGCGCGGCGTCGCGCCGCCGGAGCCTGATCACGAGGCGCAGATAGGGCGGCGGCTCGCCGTGCGGCGTCATGCGGGCGAGCCGCAGGAACGGGCGCAGGAGCGCCGGCATCTTCGCGGGCTCCAGGTTGAGGACGAGGTCGGTCAGGATCAGGGTGCGGCTCGCGCCGTGGAAGAACGCGACCTCCCGGAACCCGAACCCGCCCGGCACGACGACCTGGCGCAGGTCCGCCGCCCAATCGGGCGGCGCCGCGTCCTCCAGGATCCGGTCGACGCGCAGGCCGGAGCGGCGGACCTGGCGACGCTCGCGCAGGTTCGGGGCTGCCCAGGTCAGAGCCTCCGGACACTGGGCCTGCCAGTCCTTCAGGTAGGTCCAGTGGGCGATGTTGGGCGCGACCAGATGGCGGATCGGTCCCAGCGCGGCGATCGCTCGGTGCAGGCCCGCGTCGAAGCGCGTGGGCGAGTGCAGCCAGAGCGCTCCGTCCGCGAGGCGGACGACGGTCATCCGGACGGGCAGGGGTATGCCGAGGGCGCGGAGCGGCCCGCTGTCGACGATCCAGACGCCGTCGGCCACCGGCTTGAGCACGTCGAGGGGCGGATAGGTCGCTTCGGGCAAGTCCCGCTCTCTTCCTCGGCCGCGGGCCGGCACGGCCCCGCACCTGTGCAACAGCGGAGCCGCGGCGGGTTTCCCGGATCGATCGCCGCAGGCCCGGTGCGCCTCACGCCCGCGCGCAGTCGGGCCCGACCGGCTCGAGCGGCGGAACCGGGACGGCGCGCAGCAGCGCGATCACGAGGCCGAGGATCGTCAGCACGTCGCAGGTCAATCCGAAGACCGAGCCGACCAGGAGATTGTGCCCGGCCCAGCACAGGGAGGCACCGAGGAAGAGTTGGCGCATCGTCTGCGGCGCCGCCTGGAGGCGCGCGCCGGTGGCGAGCAGCGAGCCCGTCGCCGCGCAGGCCGAGGGCCACCCGTTCCACGTGGCCGCCGTCAGGCACGCCGCCGCGAGGGTGCTCGCGGCGAAGACGGGCGGGACCCAGCCGCTCCGGCCGGGCGCGCCGACGCAGCGGAGGGAGACGAGGCTCTGCAGCACCGAGATGGCGCACATCGCCGTCCCGGTGAGCGCACCGAGCGTGAGGTAATGGGCACCGAAGCACGCCGCACAGGCCGCCGAGGCCGCGAGGATCCAGGTCCGCCGCGGCATCACCCCCGCAGTAAAACCCAGGATCAGGCCCAGGGAACCGAACAGATCGAGGTGCGTCGCGGCGGCGGCGGACCAGGAATACAGGTAAGATGCGGCGTTCATCGTGCGCGACCGGCCGGCGCGACGGCGCCGTTTCAGTCGATCGCGCTAGGATCGCGCGGTAATCGGATGGTTAACGCCGTCTCCGGCACGGATCACGACGCGGCGAGCGTGGCCGCGCTGCCGCACCGCGATCCCGCGCGCCCTGTGAGCGCCCCCGAGCATTCGGCCACCGGTCGATCGAGATCACCGTCGCCGCCACCCAAGTATTCAGTCGATTTCCTATCTATCAATTCGGGGATTAACATACATTAATCGCGGTATGGCTGTGTTCGATCGGGAACAATGCCCTCGGGCTCCGGTTTTCCGGGCATTCAAGTCGGGACGACACCTCGGCCGGTCGGGCGGGGGTGTGCGTGCGCGCCCGATCTCGGTGGTGTGAACCAACGCTCACATGCAGCTTCCCACGAATGACGAGCATCATCCCGTTGCCGCGCGGTTCCGGGACTTCATCCAGCATGCCCCGTTTCCCTGCGTCGGCGCCAAATCCGCCCTCTCGCGCGGTCAGATGAAGATCGTGGTCGCCCGCGACATCACCTCCGACCGGGACGATACCCGCATCTATCCGGCGCTGCTCGCCTTCATCTGTCGGTACCGCGCGCAGCCGAGCCTGTTCCAGAGCTTCGCGGTCCTGTTCGAGGGGCCGCGCACGCTCACGGAGGAGGCCTTCGAGGCGGCGCTGTGGCGGCGGGTCCAGTCGCTCTCCGACACCGACCAGCGCCTCGGTCAGGCCTACGATCCCCGCGTCGCCGCCGACCCGGACGATCCGCATTTCTCGCTGAGCCTCGGCGGCCAGGGGTTCTTCCTGGTCGGGCTGCATCCCGGGGCGAGCCGCCGGGCCCGGCGCTTCGAGACGCCCGCCCTGGTGTTCAACCTGCACGACCAGTTCGAGCGGCTGCGCGCGGCGGGCCGCTACGAGCGCCTGCGCACCGCGATCGTCGACCGCGACGCCGCCTGGACCGGGACGATCAATCCCATGCTCGCCCAGCACGGCGAGAGCTCGGCAGCCCGTCAGTTCAGCGGACGCGCCGTTCCCGACGACTGGGCCTGCCCGTTCCGCCGCGGGGAGGCGCCCCCGACCTGGGACGCCCAGCAGGTCGCCGCCGATCTCGCATCGGGCGCCTTCGTGGTGCGCCAGATGGACAGCTGAGGGCCGACCGATGACGCGTTCCGTTCCGACCGCCGTTCCGTTTCCCGAGGACGAGGAGGCGGTGCTGTCGCTCGGGCGCGCGCTGCGCGAGACCGGCTACAGCTTCACCACGGTGACGCCGGCCACCCACGCGCACGTCAACGCCCGGCCGCGCAACGCCGAGGCCCGGAGCCTGCGCGACGTGTTCGGCTGGAGCCGGCCGTTCCGCGCCGACCTGGTCCCGGAGCCGATCCTGCGCCTGATGCGGGCGGCCGGCGCCGTGATCGAGGACGGCCCGCTGCTGCGGCCGACGCTGCGCTTCTCCAGCCTCGACGGCGAGCTGTTCGCGCATTCCGCGTATCCCCCGAGCGCGGCCGACGCGGTGTTCTTCGGTCCCGACACGATGCGCTTCGCCGCGGCTGTGATCGCGCATCTCGAGGGGCGGTCGCGGCCGGTGCGCCGGGCGGTCGATATCGGCTGCGGCTCGGGCGCGGCCGGGATCTGCGTCGCCAAGAGGGCGCCGGGCGCGGAGGTGGTGCTCGTGGACATCAACCCGGCGGCCATGCGGGCGGCGCGCGTCAACGCCCGGCTCGCCGGGACCGACGGGGTCGACGTCCGCCGCAGCGACATGCTGCGCGACGTCGAGGGCCAGTTCGACCTCATCGTGTCGAACCCGCCCTTCATGATCGACACGGCGGAGCGGGCCTACCGGCACGGCGGCGGTCCCCTCGGGGCCGGGCTGTCGCTCGCGGTGGCCGAGCAGGCGGCCGGGCGGCTCGCGCCCGGCGGCAGCCTCGTGCTGTTCACCGGCGCGGCGATCGTCGACGGGGAGGACCCGTTCCGCGACGCCGTGGCCGACCTCTGCGGCCGGTCCGGACTGGACTGGACCTACCGCGAGTTCGACCCCGACGAGTACGGCGAGGAGCTGGCGACCGACGCCTACGACGCGGTCGAGCGGCTCGCCCTCGTGATCCTGACCGCCACGCGCCCGGCGACCCGGCCATGACCGACAGCTCGACCGACAGCTCGACCGACGCCTCGACCGACGCCTTCCTCCAGGACGCCCTCGCGGGCCTGACCGCCGAGCCGAAGACGCTGCCGGGAAAGTATCTCTGGGACGAGACCGGCTCGGACCTGTTCGACAGGATCTGCCACAGCGCCGATTACTACCCGACCGCGCAGGAGATGACCGTCCTGCCCCAGGCCGCCGCCGACGTGGCGCGCCGGGTGCCGCCGGGCGTGACGGTCGTGGAGTTCGGCAGCGGCGCGAGCCGCAAGATCCGCACGCTCCTCGACGCGCTGCCCGATCCGGCGGCCTACGTGGCGATCGACATCTCGGGGGCGTACCTGGAGGCCGCGATCCGGCGGCTGGCCGCCGATTACCCCGGCATCCCGATGATCCCGGTCTGCGCCGACTACTCGCAGCCGGTGCGGCTGCCGCGCGCGGCGGGGCCGGGCGGCATCCTGGGCTTCTATCCGGGGACGAGCATCGGCAACTTCGATCCGCGCGAGGCCCGGCTGTTCCTGGAGCGCGCGCGCGCGACGCTCGGGCCGAGCCTGTTCCTCGTCGGCGCGGACGGCACCGCCGACCCGGACCGCCTGCAGCGCGCCTACGGGCGCGCCGACGGCCTGATGGCCGCGTTCCACCGCAACATCCTGACGCGGCTGAACCGGGAACTCGGCGCCGACTTCGACCGCGACAATTTCCGGCACGCCGTCCGGATCTGCCCGGACCCGCTGCGGGTGGAGGCCCACCTCGTCGCGACGCGGCCCGCCACCTACCGGTTGGGCGACCGGACGATCGCGTTCGCGGCCGCCGAGAGCATCCGGACAGACATCTCGCACAAGTACCCGGCGGACGCCTTCCGGGCGCTCGCGGTCGAGAGCGGCTGGCAGCCCCGCGCCCTCTGGAAGGGCGAGGGCGGAGACTTCAACCTCCACCTGCTGCAGGCGGAGCCCTGACCCGGCTCGAAGCCCGCGTTCTGACGCGCGCGCCGAGCCGGCATCCGCCGCGGCGGCGAGCGCCCTAGACGGCCTCGATCGGCGCGTGCTTGCCGTCGTGGGCGGAGCCCGATTCCATGCTCCGCGTCTCGCCGGCCCGCCGCTGGTCCCGGGCCGGCGGCGGGTAATCGGTCAGCGGGCGCCAGGGGGCGGCCGGCGTACCGAGGCGCGCGCCGGACGGGCGCATCGACATCCAGATCGCGACGGCCATCCACGGGACGACGAAGAAGACGAAGGCGGCGAGCCCCACGGCGATCCTCCATAGAACGACGATTCCGGGAGAACGCCCGAACGCCGGCCCCGGATCCGACGCTACGGGGCCGGCCGATCCGCGGCCGCCCGGTCGGGGGCCGCGTCGCCGGCCGGCAGGACGAGGTTGCCCAGCGCCACCCGCACCGCCTCGGGCCCCTCGACCCCGCGCATCAGGGCGATCTCCCCGCGCTGCCCGTGGCGGATCGCCTGCGCCATGATCCGCAGGCGGAGATCGGACGCCTCGGCCATCGCGGCGTCGGCCATCCGGATGGCGCCGACGTGGTGGACGGTCATGAGCGCCACGAACTGCGCGTCGAAGGCCTTGCCGGGCATCCCGCGGAGCGCGTCGATCCGGCCGGGCTCCAGCATGCCCGGCATCGACGCTTCTTCCGCCGGCGCGCAGATCTGCGACGCGGCCCCGAACCAACTGCGCCACCACTGATCGAAGACCGCGTTCTCGCCGCTCTGGGCGGCGGCGATCAGGCGGGCGAGGGCCCGGAGATGCGCGTCCTGCGCGCGCTCGGCCCCGAGCCTCGCGAGGTCGATTCCCTGCCGGTGGTGCGCCATCATGCGCCGCATGTAAGCCTGGTCGAAGGCCGGGTCGCGGCCCATCCAGGCGATCTCCCGACCCTGCGCGCCGAGGAGCGCCAGCACCCCGAGGAACCCGCCGATCAGCAGCGTGGCGCCGCTCCAGCCGGCCGCGAACCGGCGATGCGGCGATGGGCGCCGCCCGGCGACGGCGTCCCGCAGGTACGGGAACAGCGGGTAGAGCGAGGCCGAGGTGGCGTGGACCAGGAAGCCGATCCAGTAGGGCTGCTCCAGGGGGAAGATCGGCTGCCGGAACGGCAGCAGGGGAACGAGCACGAGCCACTCGCTCGCCGAGGTGAGCAGCGCCCAGGCCGGCGCGACCAGCGCGAGCGTCCAGGGGCCGAGGCGGCCGGTCCAGCGCCCGAGCAGGCCGAAGAACACCACGGCCCAGGAGAAGTCCGCCCACTGGTGGAACAGGATGCCGGCGAGAATCACCGGACCGGACGGATCCACCTGGAGGGCGCCGTCGCGCAGGGGGATCGCGGCGACCACCATCCAGTCGACGGCGGCGTCCCGGCCGATCCGGGCCGCCGTGAGCTGGCTGAACAGCGTCGAGACGGTGCTGCTGAGCAGGCCGAGCAGCATGGCGGCGCGCCAGGTGATCCCGGCCTCGCCCGACCAGAGGCGTCGTAGGTTTCGGCGCACGCGCTGCCCCGCTCGTGATCGCAGTCGCCATACGGGGCCGGATGCGGGCGGGCGACAGCCTATGTTGGAAACGCCGCCTCTGTCGTGTCCGGGCGGGGCGCGCGGGACGATCGGGCCTGGAGCCCGGCGCGGTCAGAACCTACAAGGATGGGCCGCTCAGCCGGGCCTCCGGACCTGATCGGCGGCCCCGCCGGGCGCGACCCGCGCGACCCGGTCCGGACACCGTCGCGGCGACGCGCAGCCTGCTGGAGCGAGCAATGGCAGATCTTTCCGGAAAGACGGTCCTGGTCACGGCGGCGGGGCAGGGGATCGGGCGCGCCAGCGCGCTCGCCTTCGCCCGCGCCGGGGCGCGGGTCCACGCCACCGACATCAACGCCGACGCCCTCGCCGCGCTGCGCGCCGACACCCTCAGCACCGCGACCCTCGACGTGCTGGACGGGGACGCGGTCAGGGCCCTGGTCGCGCGCATCGGCGCGGTCGACATCCTGTTCAACTGCGCCGGCACCGTGCACGCCGGCACCATCCTGGAGATGCGCGACGACGAGCTCGACTTCGCCCTCGACCTCAACGTGAAGGCGATGATCCGCACGATCCGGGCTGTCCTGCCCGGGATGCTGGAGCGCCGGGACGGCGCCATCGTCAACATGGCCTCGGTCGCCTCCTCGGTGAAGGGCGTACCCAACCGCTGCGCCTACGGGGTGACGAAGGCGGCGGTGATCGGGCTGACCAAGGCGGTGGCCGCCGACTATGTCGGCCACAACATCCGCTGCAACGCGATCTGCCCCGGCACGGTGGAGAGCCCGTCGCTGCAGGAGCGCATCCGCCAGCAGGGCGACTACGAGCAGACCCGGGCGGCCTTCATCGCGCGCCAGCCGATCGGCCGGCTCGGCACGCCCGAGGAGATCGCCGACCTCGCCGTCTACCTCGCGGGCGCGACCTACACGACCGGCCAGGCCGTCGTGATCGACGGCGGCTGGACGATCTGACCGGGCGGGCTTCAGAACCGCGCGACGAGCCCGACGCCGCCGATCATCAGGGCGCCGCCCAGGACGCGCCACAGGCCGGCCTCGTGGACCTTGAAGCCCACCAAGCCGAAATGGTCGAGCAGGATCGACGTGACGACGCCCGCCGTCACGATCAGCCCGAGGAAGGTGGCGGCCCCGATCCGCTTGGACACGGAGAGCTGCGCCATCGTGAGGCCCGCGCTCATCAGGCCGCCGAGCCACGCCCACCAGGGCACCTGCGCGAGGCGGTCCACCGGCGGCAGCCCGTACTGCCCCGTCACCAGCATGGCGACGGAGATCGCCGCGACGCTGACGACGAGGCTCACCACGCCGGCGAGAAGCGGCCGCGCGAGGGACTTGGCGAGGCCCGCGTTCTGGCCCGGTTCGATCGCGGTGGCGACGCCCGCGAGCAGCGCGAAGCCGTAGAGGAAGAGCATGCTGGGATCCTGAGGGTGCGAGGCGTTCGGATCGACCGACCCGTCAGAACGCCGCCACGAGGGCGACGCCCGCGACCATCAGCGCGCCGCCGAGGACGCGCCAGCGCCCGGCGGGGTGGCGCTCGAAGCCCACGAGGCCGCGATGGTCGAGGATGATGGAGCCGACCACGCCCGCCGTGATCACGCAGCCCAGGAACGGCGCCGCGCCGACCTTCTCGGAGATGTAGAGCTGCGCCAGGACGACCGTGGCCCCGAGGATGCCGCCCGGCCACGCCCACCAGGGGACGGGCGTGGCCGCTTCGGCCCGGGTCCGGCCGCGCAGCCGGGCGACGACCATCGCGGCGAGGAAGCAGGCGATCGCGAGGCCGAAGCAGAAGAGGCCCGCGAGCATCGGCTGCCCCGTGACCTTCGCCAGCGTGGCGTTCTGGCCGGGCTCGATGGCGTTCGCAACCCCGGCCACGAGGGCGATGCCGTAGAGGTACCACTTGGACACGGCGGCGCATTCCGGAGGAGGAGAGGTCCGCACCCGGACGGGGCGGTCTGCTGTCAAACCCGCCGCCGCGCCGGGTGACTGCATCACGATGCTCGGTCCGCGGCGGGACAGATCGCCCCAGGGACCGGGCGAGGCCGCCCGGCCGGCGACGGCGCGGGAACGTTTCCGGCCCCTCGCGTGCTGTGCCTTCCGCAGCCCGAGTGGATGATGGACGCCCGCAGCCCGACGATCACGCCGAAGACGCAGGACCGTCAGGCCGAGCTGACCCTGCGGGGGATCGCGCTCGGCGCGGCCATCACCGTCGTGTTCATGGCCGCCAACCTCTACATGGGCCTGAAGACCGGGATGACGTTCTCGTCCTCGATCCCGGCCGCGATGATCTCGATGGGCGCCTTCCGGCTGATGGGCGGCGCCGGCATCCTCGAGAACAACATCGTGCAGACCCAGGCCTCGGCGGCCGGCACCCTGTGCAACGTCATCCTGGCTCTCCCCGGCCTCGTCCTCGTCGGCCACTGGCACGGCTTCCCGTTCTGGCAGACCACGGCGGTCTGCCTGCTGGGCGGTCTGCTCGGCGTCGCCTTCTCGATCCCGCTCCGCCGCGCCCTCGTGTCGGGCAGCGATCTCCCCTATCCCGAGGGCATCGCCGCCGCGGAGGTTCTCAAGACCGGGCACGAGGAGCAGGGCGGCCGCGGCCTGCGCGACCTGCTCGGGGCCGCCGCGGCGGCCGGGACGATCGGGCTCGCCACCACGGGGCTGAAGGTCCTGGGCGAGGGCCTCAACGGCGCGGTCAGCCTCGGCGGCGCGGTGTTCCGCACCGGGACCGGCTTCTCGCTGGCGCTGGTCGGCGTCGGCTACCTCGTGGGCATCGGCGCCTGCCTCGCGCTGCTGACCGGCGTCCTGATCGCCTGGGGGATCGCGGTCCCGATGCTGACCGCCCTGTCGCCCGACCCCGGCAAGTCCGCGGGTGCGGCCGCCGAGGCGGTCTGGTCCGGGCAGGTGCGCCTCATGGGCGCCGGCATCATCGCGGTGGGCGGGCTGTGGACCGTGGGCTCGCTGGCGCGCCCGATCTTCGGAAGCATCCGCGCCGCCCTGTCCGGGAGCGGCGGTCTCGGCAAGGATCACCCGCGCGAGGAGCGCGACCTGCCGATCACCTGGGTCGCCGCCGCGACGCTGGCCCTGTGCGTGCCGCTCGCGATCCTGTTCGCGTACTTCGCCGCGCCGGCCGACCTCGGCGGCCTGATGATCGTGCTGGCGGTGGCCGCGACCCTGTTCACGGTGCTGTTCGGCTTCCTGATGGCGGCGGCCTGCGGCTACCTCGCGGGCCTGCTGGGCTCCTCGTCCAGCCCGATCTCGGGGATCGGCATCCTGACCACGATGGCGACCGCGCTGCTCCTGCCCCTGATCCTGGGGCATTCCGCGGGGCCCGAGGGGGACCGGTTCGTGACCGGCATGGCGCTGCTGCTGACGTCCGTGATCATCACCACCTCGTCGATCGCCAACGACAACCTGCAGGACCTGAAGACCGGGCAGGTGCTGGGCGCCACGCCCTGGCACCAGCAGGTCGCGCTCATCCTCGGCGTCGGGGTCGGCGCCGTGGTGATCGCCCCGCTCCTGTCGCTGCTCTACGAGGCCTACGGCTTCGTCGGCGCGCCCGCGCATGACGGGCAGGACGCGGGGAGCGCCATGCCGGCGCCCCAGGCGGCCCTGATGACCCAGATCGCCAACGGCATCACGCACGGCGAGCTGCCCTGGACCATGGTGCTGATCGGGGCCGGGCTCGGGGTGGTGCTGGTGGCGGCCGAGACCTGGCTGAAGCGGCGCGACCTCACCTTCCCGGCCCTGACGGTCGGGATCGGCATGTACCTGCCGCTCTCGGTGGAGATGACGATCGCGATCGGCGGCGTCCTCGGCTGGATCGCCGAGCGCCGGCTGCGCGCCCGCGTCGGACCGAAGGGGGACGCGAAGGCCGACAAGGCAGTGGGGTACGCCCGCCGGCGGGGCGTGCTCCTCGCCTCCGGATTCCTCGTCGGCGAGAGCTGCATCGGCGTGCTGCTCGCCGGCACCGATCTCCTGGCTGGGCACAGTTCGGCGATCGCCGTCGCCGGCAAGGGCTTCGCGCCCTACGCCACGGGGCTCGGCCTCGCCGTGTTCCTGGCGGGCCTCGCCGTCTACCTGCGGATGGTCTCGACGCCGGCCGCGGCCCAGCGGGGGGCGTGACGGATCCGCCGGGTTCCGGAGCGGGTTCCCCCAGGACGCCGTCGTCCGCGCGGGCGGAGCGAAGCCGCCCGGACGACACGACGCTCACGGATGCCGCGTGTCCCGCGGCGCTTCGCTGCGCCCGCCGCGAGGAGGGCGACGCGCTACCTCGGCATCCGCCACGCTGGAGTTGCGCATGAGAGCGGCTGACACCCGGGAACGGGTCTTCCCCTTGAGCGCGGGCATCCTGTTCGGGCTCGGCCTCGGCGGCTTCTTCGACGGGATCGTGCTGCACCAAGTGCTGCAATGGCACCACATGCTGAGCAGCTGGTACCCGATCGACACGATCCCGAACCTCGAACTGAACACCCGCTGGGACGGCATCTTCCACAGCGCGACCTACGTCTTCGTGGTCCTCGGGCTGTTCATCCTCTGGCGCGCCGCGCACCGCACGCACCTCTACTGGTCCAGCAAGCTGCTCGCCGGGTCGCTCCTGATCGGCTGGGGCCTGTTCAACCTCGTCGAGGGCGTGATCGACCACGAGATCCTCGGCGTGCACCACGTCAACGAGCTGACGCCCCGGGAGCAGTGGCTGTACTGGGACCTCGGCTTCCTGCTCTGGGGCGGGGCGATGCTGGCCGCGGGCCTGGGCCTCGTGCTGGTCGGCCGCGGGGAGGAGGCGTCGCTGGCGCGGTCTCCCGCGTGAGGGCCGCCGGCCCCGGCCTCCGACCGGTCCTGCCCTGGCTCGCCCTGACGGCCGGCCTGATCCTCGCCACCCTGCCGGCCTGGCGGCCGCTGATCTTCGGGACCGCGCTGACCGTCGAGGATCTTCTCACCCTGCGCTGCCTGTCGCGCTGATCCGCGCGTCCGGCCCGTGCCGGTCAGGCCTCGTCCGCCGCCTCGCCGAGCAGCGTCCGGACGAACCGGCGGCTGCGCGGATCGGCCGGCCGGGCGAAGACGTCCGCGGCCGCGCCCTGCTCGACGACGCGCCCGCCTTCCAGGAACACCACCGTGTCGGCGACGCGCCGCGCGAGGCGCAGGTCGTGGGTCGCCATCAGCATGGTCGTGCCGGCGCCCGCGAGGCCGGCCAGCACGTCCACCACCTCGGCGGCGAGTTCCGGGTCGAGGGCCGAGGTCGGCTCGTCGCAGAGCAGCAGGCGCGGGGAGGGGGCCAGCGCCCGGGCGATCGCCACCCGCTGCTGCTGGCCGCCCGACAGGCTGGCGGGCCAGTCCGCGGCCTTGTGGGCGAGGCCGACGCGCTCCAGCAGCTCCAGCGCGCGCGCCCGGGCCCGGGCCTGCGGCCACTTGGCCACGGTGACGAGCCCCTCGGTGACGTTCTCCATCACCGTCCGGTGGGGGAAGAGCTGGAAGTTCTGGAACACCATGCCGGTCTGCCGGCGCACGGCGAGCACGTCCCGCCGCGCCGGCGGGCTGCCGGGCCGGAAGGTGAGGCGGACGTCGCCGAGGGTCAGCGTCCCGGCCTGCGGGACCTCCAGCAGGTTCACGCAGCGCAGGAGCGTCGACTTGCCCGAGCCCGACGGGCCGATCAGCGCCGTGACCCGCCCCTCCGGGACCGCGAGGTCGACGCCCCGCAGGACGGGGTTGTCGCCGAAGCGCTTCTCGATGGCCGACAGGGCGATCACGCGCGGGCCTCCAGGTAGCCGCCGTAGCGCCCGAGGCGCCGCTCCAGCAGCGTCTGGAGCCAGGACAGCAGCGTCGACAGGACGAGGTAGATCAGCGCCACCTCGATGTAGAGGATCAGCGGCTCGTAGGTGACGGCGACGATGCGCTGGGCCGCCTGGAACAGCTCCGGCACCGTGATGGCGGCCGCGAGCGAGGTGTCCTTCACCAGCGCGATGAAGGAGTTCGCCAGCGACGGCACCGCCACCCGCGCCGCCTGGGGCAGGATCGTGCGGCGCAGGGCCTGGACCGGCGTCATCCCGGTGGCGTAGGCCGCCTCCCACTGCCCCTTCGGGATGGAGGCGATGGCGGCGCGGACGATCTCGGACGTGTAGGCGCCGACGTTGAGGGTGAACCCGATCACGGCGGCCGGGAAGGCGTCGATCAGGATGCCGGTGCTCGGCAGGCCGTAGAAGATCACGAACAGCTGCACGAGGAGCGGCGTGCCCCGGAAGATCCACACGTAGAGCCACGCCAACGCCGCCAGCGGCCGGGGCGCGAACAGCCGCACGAGGGCGGTGCCGAGTCCCAGCGCGAGGCCGAGCGCGAAGGCGATGAGCGTCAGCGGCACCGTGAAGCGCAGGCCGGCCGCGAGCAGCGGCCCCAGCGACTGGAGCATGAGGTCGAGCCAGTGCGGCACGGGGCGGCGTCTCCTACCGGGCGGATCGAGCGGCGGGCTGTGCGGGATCGGCGCCCGGGCGGGCGCGCCGCGGACGGGTTACTTGGAGACGTCGGCCCCGAAGTACTTCTGGGCGATCGCCGCGTAGCTGCCGTCGGCCCGGATCGCCTCCAGCGCCTTGTCGATCGCGGCCTTCAACGCCGGGTTGTTCTTGCGCATGATGATCCCGGAGGCGTCCGCGTCGGCCTGCTCGGCGGCGATCTTCACGGGGGCGTTCGGCTTCTGCTTGTGGAAGTCCAGGAACGACAGGCTGTCGTTGACGGTGGCGTCGGCGCGGCCGGTGAGGACGAGCTGGACCGACTGGTCGAAGCCGTCCGTCCCGACGAGCTCGGCGCCGGACTGCTCGGCGAGGCGCGCGAAGTTGCTGGAGAGGCTCTGGGCGGCCTTCTTGCCCTTGAGATCGGCGAAGGACTTGATGTCGGACCGGTCCGCCCGCGTGATCAGCACGGCCCGCGCCCGGATGTAGGGCTCGGAGAAGTCGAACTTCGCCTGCCGCTCCTTGGTGATGCCGACCTGGTTGATGACCACGTCGTAGCGCTTGCCGTCGAGCCCGGCGATCAGCCCGTCCCACTTGCCCTCGAGGAATTGCGGCGTGACGCCCAGCTGCTCGGCGACCTTGCGGCCGATCTCCACGTCGAAGCCGACGAGCTGCCCGGACGCGTCGTGGAACGTGAAGGGCGCGTAGGTGCCCTCGGTGCCGATGCGCAGGGTCTTGGCGGCGCGAATCGCGTCGAGATCGTCGGCCTTCGCGGGCGCGCTGGCGGCTGCGCCGAGGAGCGCCGCGACGACGAACGCCGCGACGCGGCTGGCAGAGAAAAATCGCATTACAGTAGCTCCGAAAAGAGAACGCTGTTCTCGTGCGGCCGCCGCGCGTGATCTCGGCTGTCGAGGGACAAAGCAAAGAAGAGCTCGGCCGTACAGGAAAGCCGGTGCGCTTGTCGACTGCTCGGTGCGCGCGCCCCGGCCCGCGCCAGGATCGAGGCCGCGTGCTAAGAGGCGCCCGGATCCCGCCCGCGGACACGGTCGTCCGCCGGATGCGCGATCCCGGCAGGAGGATCGCGCATGACTTCGCCCGCCCGCGCCTATCGCGGCGTCTTCCCGGTCGCCCCCACGGTCTTCGACGCGTCGGGCGCCCTCGACCTCGACGGGCAGCGCCGGGCCGTCGACTTCATGATCGACGCCGGCAGCCAGGGCCTGTGCATCCTGGCCAACTTCTCCGAGCAGTTCGTCCTCACCGACGACGAGCGCGAGCGGGTGATGCACGCCGTGCTGGAGCACGTCGCCGGCCGCGTGCCGGTGATCGTGACGACGACGCACTTCGCCACGCAGGTCTGCGCCGAGCGCTCGCGCCGCGCCCAGGCGGCCGGCGCCGCGATGGTGATGGTCATGCCGCCCTATCACGGCGCCACGATCCGCGTGCCGGAGCTCGGCATCGTCGACTTCTTCCGCGCGGTCTCGGACGCGATCGCGATCCCGATCATGATCCAGGACGCGCCGGTGGCGGGCACGCCGCTGTCGGCGCCGCTCCTGGCGCGCATGGCCCGGGAGATCGCGAACGTCGCCTACTTCAAGATCGAGACCGCGGGCGCCGCGTCCAAGCTCCGCGAGCTGATCGCGCTGGGCGGCGACGCCGTCGTGGGCCCGTGGGACGGCGAGGAGGCGATCACCCTGATGGCCGACCTCGACGCCGGCGCTACGGGTGCGATGACCGGCGGCGGCTACCCGGACGGCATCCGCCAGATCACCGACGCCTACGCGGCCGGCCGCCGGGAGGAGGCGATGGACGCCTACGCGCGCTGGCTGCCGCTGATCAACTACGAGAACCGGCAGTGCGGCCTGCTCGCCTGCAAGGCGCTGATGGCCGAGGGCGGGGTGATCGCGAGCGAGACCGCGCGGCTGCCGATCCAGCCCCTGCACCCGGCGACGCGGGCCGGCCTGATCGAGCTCGCCCGGCGGAACGACGCGCTGGTCCTGCGCTGGGGTCGCTGAGCCGGCGCGGGCGGGGACCGCACGGCGGCGGAAGGGCCGCCGGACCCCGCCCGGTTCACTGCGCCGCGGCGGCCGGCGCCCGGGTCCCGAGCACGCCCGCGAGCCGGCGCACCGCCTCCCGCGCCAGGTCCGGGCTGATGGCGAAGCACATCCGCACGAGGCCCTCGCCCTCCGGGCCGAAGGCGGTGCCGGGCGCCACGCCGACCTTGGCCTCCCGCAGCAGGCGCAGCGCCAGGTCGAGGCTCGGCTCGTCGCCGCCCATCCGGGCCATGAGGTAGAAGGCCCCGTCCGGCGGCGCGACCGTGACGCCCGGCAGGCGCGACAGCCCCTCCACCAGGATCGACCGGGCCTCGGCGCAGCGGTCCACCATCGTGCGGATGAAGCCGTCGCCCTCCTCGAGGGCCGCGATGCAGGCGTGCTGGACGAAGGTCGGGATCGAGGTGGTGCTGTACTGCCCGAGCTTGGCGAAGGTCGGCGCGAGGCCGCGGGGATAGATCACCCAGCCGGCCCGCCAGCCGGTCATCGCCCAGTTCTTCGAGAAGGTGTTGGTCACGATCAGCCGGTCGTGCTCCGTGCAGATCTGCAGGAAGGACGGCGCGATCCGGTTGCCGTAGGTGAAGTGCGCGTAGACCTCGTCCGAGAGGATCCAGAGGCCGCGCTCCCGGGCGAGGTCACGCAGGGCTCTCATCTCGGCGAGCGGCATGGTCCAGCCCGTCGGGTTCGAGGGCGAGTTCACCATGATCACCCGGGTGCGCGGCGTGATCGCCGCCGCGATGTCGGCGAGCGGCAGCGCGAAGCGCCCGTCCGGCAGGCGGCGGTACGGCACCGTCACGGGCACGCCGCCGGCGATGCGGACCGCCTCGCCGAGATTGGGCCAGGCCGGGGAGGGGATGATCATCTCGTCGCCCGGCTCCAGCAGCACCTGCGCCGCCTGCATGATCGCGTTCATGCCGCCCGCCGTGACGCCGAACCGGTCCGGCGGGATCTCCACGCCCCAGTGGCGGGCGTGGTAGGCGCCGAGCGCCGCGCGCAGCGCCGGCAGCCCCAGCGACGTCGTGTAGCGGGTGTGCCCGGCCAGCATCGCCCGGTGCGCGGCCTCGACGATGAAGGGCGGCGTCGGCAGGTCGCCCTCGCCGATCCACAGCTTGACCACCTCCGGGTCGTCGCGCCCGCGATCCGCCACGAGGCCGATCTGGCTCGTGCCGATGCCGCGGATGCGCGCCGAGAGCGCGGCGGCGAGATCGACGGGCGCGGCGGAGACGGGGGTGTCGGCCATGGGGGCGCGTGCTCTCCTTGCGTCGGGACGCGGCGTCCCGTCGCGCGGCGCGCGTCCAGGGGCCCGCGCGGTCCCGACCTGTAGGGAATGCCGCGACCCTGACGCGTTCGGGCGCGGACGTCCAGACCCCCGATGCCCGGATCGCCGCCGCGCGCCGGCGCGCGGCCCGACGCCGCGCGGGCTCCCGTATGTTCCGACTTTTCAGATATTTCTGAAATTGCTATAGGACGAGTCGCGCCCAGAGCCGGAGGCCCGACGTGCTCGCCAACCTCGATCCCCTGATCCTCGCCCGCATGCAGTTCGGGTTCACCGTGGCCTTCCACATCGTGTTCCCGGCCTTCTCGATCGGCCTCGCGAGCTTCCTCGCCGTGCTGGAGGGGCTCTGGCTCGCCACCGGCCGCCAGGTCTTCATGGACCTGTTCAAGTA
Organism: Methylobacterium sp. PvP105; assembly: GCF_017876975.1. Lineage (NCBI taxonomy): Bacteria > Pseudomonadati > Pseudomonadota > Alphaproteobacteria > Hyphomicrobiales > Methylobacteriaceae > Methylobacterium > Methylobacterium sp. PvP105. The sequence continues at coordinate 6,410,741 of NZ_JAGIPA010000001.1, forward strand.
CTGGATAAAGATCTTCGCGATCGCCTTCGCGATGGGCGTCGTGTCCGGGCTGGTGATGTCCTACCAGTTCGGCACGAACTGGTCGGTTTTCTCCGACAAGACCGGCCCCGTCCTGGGCCCGATGATGGCCTACGAGGTACTGTCGGCCTTCTTCCTGGAGGCCGGCTTCCTCGGCGTGATGCTGTTCGGCATGACGAAGGTCGGGCCGCGGCTGCACTTCGCGGCGACGCTGATGGTGGCGTTCGGGACCTTCTTCTCGGCGTTCTGGATCCTGGCGGTGAACTCGTGGATGCAGACGCCGGCGGGCTACGGCACCAACGCCGAGGGCCAGTTCGTGCCGCTGGACTGGTGGGCGATCGTGTTCAACCCGTCCTTCCCGTACCGCCTCGTGCACATGGTGCTCGCCGCCTACCTCACCACCGCGCTGGTGGTGGGCGCGGTCGGCGCGTGGCACCTGCTGCGCGACCGGGCCAACCCGGCCGCCCGGACGATGTTCTCGATGGCGATGTGGATGGCCGCCCTGGTCGCGCCGGTCCAGATCCTCGCGGGCGACGCGCACGGCCTCAACACCCTGGAGCACCAGCCCGCCAAGGTCATGGCCATGGAGGGCCATTTCCGGAGCCACCCGGACGGCGCGCCGCTGGTGCTGTTCGGCCTGCCCGACCAGGAGTCCGGCACGGTGCGCTACGCGGTCGAGATCCCGAAGCTGTCCTCGCTGGTGCTGAAGCACGCCCTCGACGCGCCCCTGAAGGGGCTCGACAGCCTGCCGCGGGCGGAGTGGCCGCCGGTGCCGATCGTGTTCTGGTCGTTCCGCGTCATGGTCGGCCTCGGGATGCTGATGCTGCTCCTGGGCGCCCTGAGCCTCCTCGCCCGCTGGCGCGGCACCCTCTACGCGTGGCGCCCGCTGCACCGCTTCGCGGTGGCCATGGGCCCGGCGGGGTTCGTGGCGGTGCTGGCCGGCTGGATCACCACCGAGGTCGGGCGCCAGCCCTACACGGTCTATGGCCTGCTGCGCACCGCGCAGTCGGCCTCGCCGCTGCACGCGCCGGCGGTGGCGGCCTCGCTCACCGCCTTTGTGGTGATCTACTTCGCGGTCTTCGCCATGGGCACCGGCTACATCCTGCGCCTGATGGGCCAGCCCCCGCACGCCGGCGAGAGCGGGATCGAGCCCGGCGCGCCGATCCGGACGGCGGGCATCACGCCCGCCCCGGCGATCGATCCCGACCGTCACCTCCAGCCGGCCGAGTGAGGGACCCATGGCCTACAGCTTCGACCTCACGGTGGTCTGGGCGCTCGTGATCGCCTTCGCGGTCTTCGCCTACATCGTCATGGACGGGTTCGATCTCGGCATCGGCCTGCTGTTCCCGGTCCTGCGACCGGGCGAGGAACGGGACACCGCCATGAACTCGGTCGCCCCGGTCTGGGACGGCAACGAGACCTGGCTGGTTCTGGGCGGCGGCGGCCTGTTCGCCGTCTTCCCCCTGGCCTACGCGGTGATCCTGCCGGCGCTCTACGCGCCGATCATCGCGATGCTCCTCGGCCTGATCTTCCGCGGCGTCGCCTTCGAGTTCCGCTGGCGCGATCCCCGCCACCGCGCCGCCTGGGACGTGGCCTTCGCGGGCGGCTCGCTGGTGGCGGCCCTCGCCCAGGGCATCGCGCTGGGCGCGCTGCTGCAGGGCATCGCGGTCGAGGGGCGGGCCTATGCCGGCGGCTGGTGGGACTGGCTCACGCCCTTCAGCCTCCTCGTCGGCGCGAGCCTCGTCGTCGCCTACGCGCTGCTCGGGGCGACGTGGCTGGTGATGCGCACCGAGGGCCTGCTCCAGGCGCGGGCCCGGCGCCTCGCCCTGCGCCTCACCGCGGCGACGGTCGCGGCCATCGCGCTCGTCAGCGCGGTGACGCCGTTCCTCCAGGGCCGCTACTACGAGCGCTGGCTGGCGATGCCGAACGTGCTCGTCACCGCGCAGGTGCCGCTGCTCGTGGCGCTCGCGGCCTTCGCCCTGTGGCGCACCCTGCGGGGCGGCGCCGAGCGGGCGCCCTTCCTGATCGCGCTGGGGCTGTTCGCCCTGACCTTCGCGGGGCTGGGCATCAGCATCTTCCCCGACGTCGTGCCGGGCCGGATCACGATCTGGCAGGCGGCCGCCCCCGAGGCGAGCCAGATTTTCCTGCTCGCCGGCGCGTCGGTGTTGATCCCGATCATACTGTCCTACACCGCGTACGCGTACTGGGTCTTCCGCGGCAAAGTCGACGCGCACGGATATCACTGATGGCACCCGCAGCAGCACAGCCCCTCTGGAAACGCCTCGCGTGGTTCGCGGGGCTCTGGGCCTCGAGCATCGTCGGCCTCGGCTTCGTCGCGACGGTCCTCCGGTATTGGCTCAAGAGCTGATAAGCCGGGGGGCGCCCGCCTGACCTCTCCCCGCGTCGGATCCCTGCCGTGCAGCTGCCCCCGCTCGTCCAGACCTTCGTGCTGCATTTCGGCGAGATGGGCTCGCGCTGGGGCATCAACCGGACCGTGGGGCAGATCTACGCCCTGCTGTTCGTGGCCGAGCGGCCGCTCAACGCCGACGAGATCGTCGAGCGGCTCGGCGTGTCGCGCTCGAACGTCAGCATGGGCCTGAAGGAGCTCCAGGCCTGGAACCTCGTCCGGCTCCAGCACAGGCCGGGCGATCGGCGCGACTACTTCACGACGCCCGAGGATATCTGGCAGATCGTCCGCACGCTGGTCGAGGAGCGCAAGAAGCGCGAGGTCGACCCGACGCTGACACTCCTGCGCGAGCTCCTGATGCAGGAGCCCGGGACCGAGGAGGAGCGGCACGCCCAGGCGCGGCTCCGGGAGATGCACGACCTCTTCGAGCTGTTCGCCGGATGGTACGCGGACGTGCGCCGCCTCGACACCGAGCGCCTCGTCCAGCTCCTGACTCTCGGCTCGAAGGTCCAGAAGGTGCTGGAGATGAAGGATCGCCTCACCCGCCTGCCGGGCCGGATCGGCGGCCGGTCGGCCAAGCCGGACTGACCCGGCCGCGCGGGGGCGGGCCCCCTCACGCCTCGACGAGCGCGCCCCGGTAGAGGGCGATGAGCGAGACGCCGATATGCTCGATATGGCGCCGCAGGCAGGCGGCCGCCTCGTCGGACTTGCCGGCCTCGCACAGGGCCAGGATCTGCGCGTGCTCCCTGACCGCGCGGGTCGCGTCCTCGGAGGTCGAGATCTGCAGCCGCGTCGGCCGCTCGCAATCCTGCAGGAGCGCGGACACGATCGCCAGGGAGCGCGGCCGGCCGGCGTGCCGGATCAGGTCGAGGTGGAAGCGGCTGTTCAGGTCGCCCCAGCGGAGGACCTGGCCGGTCTCCAGCGCCGCGCCGTACTCCTTCGAGAGGGCGTCGAGATCGCGGATGTCGTCGGGGGTCAGGTGCGGTGCCGAGAGCTGGAGCAGCTGCGGCTCGAGCTGAACGCGCAGCTGGAAGATGTCCTCGACCTCCTGGAGCGACAGGCCCGTCACGACCGCCCCGCGATGCGGCACGATCCGCACGAGCTTGCTGGCCTCCAGCTGCAGCAGGGCTTCGCGGACCGGGATGCGGCTGATCCCGAACTCCTCCGCCAGGGCGTCCTGGCGCAGCTGCACCCCCGGCGGCAGATCCCCGTTCAGGATCTGCTCGCGCAGGGAATCCGCGACGGCCGCCGCCACGGTCTTGTGCCGCAGCCGGTCGGGTGCAGGACGTCCAGGGCCCGTGGGGGACATCAGTGCCTCAGGAGAACGGTATACATGTATACACGGAAGCCTCTTGCCCGGAAAACGCGCGTCTGTCCAATGCCAGATTGTCCCGAATAAACCTGAGGTTAGATGGGCCGACGGATTGCACGGGGACCGCGCGCCGCGGCTGTCGCCCGGAACGCCGAGCAGCAAGGACCGCGCCGCGATTCGGATCCGTGCGACGCGCCGATAGCGCAGGCGCACGACCCCGACACTGATCCAGGTGAATGAGGCGCACGGATCGGGGCCGGCGGCGGGGAGGGCGCCGACGCGCGGCTCACCGGTCCGCCGGGTCGCGCCGCGGCTGCGGAGCGGCCCAGGGCGCCTGGCCGAGGGCCTGGCCGAGATGGGCGATCAGCGCCGTCACCCGGGCCGGCCTCGGGTCGCCCGGGGGCGTCACGAGGTGCAGGGCGATCGGCGGCGGCGACCAGGCCGGCAGCACCCGCTCGAGGCGCCCGGATTCGAGGTCGTCCCAGATCATGAAGTCGGGCTGCAGGGCGAGGCCGAGCCCGGCCCGCAGCGCCGGCGCCAGCGCCTCGGCGTTGTTCGCCCGCAGCTGGCCCGCCGGCACCACGACGGCCTCCGCGCCGCTCCCGTCCACGAATCGCCAGCGGTCGGGCGTCGGCAGGTAGGCGTAGCCGAGGCAGGTGTGGCGGACGAGGTCGTCCGGGTGCTCGGGCCGGCCGTGGCGGTCGAGATAGGCGGGGGTGGCGACCAGCGAGCGGCGGATCCCGCAGAGCCGGCGCGCGCGCAGGGAGGAATCGGGCAGGGCCGCGATGCGCAGCCCGATGTCGAACCCGCCGCCGACGAGGTCGACGACCGCGTCCGACAGGTGGAGATCCACCGACACGGCCGGGTACTCCCGGAAGAAGGCCGGCAGGATCGGCGCCACGTGCATCACCCCGAAGGTCATCGGCGCTGCGAGCCGCACCAGCCCGCGCGGCTCCGCGGCACCGGCCGTGGCGAGGGCTTCCGCGGCCTCGCCCTCGGCCAGGATGCGCGCGGCGCCGTCCTTGGCGGCCTGCCCGGCCTCGGTGAGGGCGAGCTTCCGCGACGTGCGGTTGAACAGGCGGGCGCCGATCCGCAGCTCGAGCCGGCTCACCGCCTTCGAGACCGTGGCCTTCGACAGGCCGAGCTCCGCGGCGGCGCGCCCGAATGAGCCGGTCTCCACCACCTTGGCGAACACGGCCCAGGCCTCGAAATCGGGCAGTCTCATCAGCCATTTCCAGAAACGATAGGTTTCCATCGTTTCTATTTTCGCGGCTCATGGCAAGGGGCACATTCCCGTCATCGCAACAGGCCGCCCGTCGCGGCCTTCCGTCGGGAGACATCGCCATGGTTCAGACCGGCCTCCACCACGTCACGGCCTTCTCCGGGCCGGCCCTGCGCAACCTCGACTTCCACACCCGGATCCTCGGGCTGCGGCTGGTGAAGAAGACCGTCAACTTCGACGATCCGGGCACCTACCACCTGTACTATGGCGACGCGGCCGGTCGGCCCGGCACGATCCTGACCTTCTTCCCCGTCGAGCACGCCGCGCCGGGCCGCGTCGGGATCGGCGAGACCCAGGAGACCGCCTTCCGGGTCCCCCGCGCCTCCATCGGCTGGTGGACCCACCGGCTCATCGAGAAGGGCGTCGCCCACGAGCCGCTGGTCCAGGTCTTCGGCGCGCCGACGCTGCGCTTCCGCGACCCGGACGGCATGATGCTCGCGCTGGTGGGCGTGAACGTCGGCGACGCGGAGGGCTGGGCGTCGAGCGAGGTGCCGGCCGAGCACGCGATCCGCGGCCTGCACGGGGTGACCCTCCTCATCGACAGGGCCGAGCCGACCGCCGCGATCCTCACGGAGGTGCTCGGGCTGGAGGAGGTCGGCCGCGAGGGCAACCTGATCCGCTTCGCGGGCAGCGCCGAGCTCGGCGGTCTCGTCACCCTGCGGGCCGTCGGCGGGTTCCTGCCCGGCCGCCCGGGGGCCGGCTCGGTCCACCACATCGCGTTCCGGGCGGCGGACGACGCCGCGCAGGCCGCGATGGGCCGGGCTCTCGAGGCACGGGGGCTCCACGTCACCGAGCAGCGCGACCGCCAGTACTTCCGCTCGATCTACTTCCGCGAACCCGGCGGCGTGCTGTTCGAGATCGCCACCGACGCGCCCGGCTTCGCGGTGGACGAGCCGATCGAGGCCCTCGGCCAGGCCCTCAAGCTCCCCGCCGGCCTGGAGCCGCACCGGGCCGAGATCGAGGCCGTGCTGCCCAAGGTCGCCTGAGCCGCGACCACCACGCCCGCCCCGCGCCCGCGCGGGGCGGGACCTCTCCCCGCCACCCGTGAGGCCATCATGACCCAGGACACCGCCGGCTTCATCCACCGCTTCGAGCCCGGTCCCGACACCGCGCGTCCGCTGCTGCTCCTCCACGGGACCGGCGGCGACGAGAACGACCTCCTGCCCCTCGGCCGCACGGTCGCGCCGGAGGCCGCCCTGCTCGCGCCCCGCGGCGCCGTCAGCGAGAACGGCATGCCGCGCTTCTTCCGGCGCCTGGCCGAGGGCGTCTTCGACGAGGCGGACCTGCGCCGCCGCACCGGCGACCTCGCGGCCTTCGTGGCGGCCGCCCGGACGCGGTACGGGATCGGGGCGCCCCTGGCGCTGGGCTTCTCGAACGGCGCCAACATCGCCGCGTCGCTGCTGCTGCTCCGGTCCGAGACCCTGGCGGGCGCTGTCCTGCTCCGCCCGATGGTCCCGTTCGCCGAGCCGCCGGTCGCGGATCTCGCCGGCCGGCCGGTCCTGATCCTCTCCGGGGCGATGGACCCGATCGTGCCCGCGGAGAATGCGCGGCGCCTCGCGCAGCAGCTCACCGCGGCCGGAGCCCGCGTCGAGCACCGGATCCTGCCGGTCGGCCACGGCCTGTCGCAGGCCGATATCGGCCTGGCGCTGAACTGGCTTCGCGGCCTCGCACTTCCCGAAGCGGCCTGACTCGGCCGCGCACGACAGGACGGAGCGTTCGACGATGTCCCCGATCTCCTCTTCCAGCGCGACCGCCCTGCTGCCGGTGACCGGCCGGGTCCTGATGAGCGCGATCTTCCTCGTGAGCGGCGCCGGGAAGCTCGCGGCCCCGGCCGCGACGCTCGCCACCATCGAGGCCGCCCACCTGCCGCTGCCGCCTCTCGCCTACGCGGCGGCGACCGGCGTGGAGGTCGTCGGCGGGCTGCTGCTCGTCGCCGGCTACCGCACCCGGCTGGTCGCCCTGGTCCTCGCGCTCTTCGCGGTGGCCACCGCGGTGACCTTCCACGCGGCCCTCGGCGACCAGAACCAGATGTTCCACTTCCTGAAGAACCTCGCCATGGCCGGCGGCTTGCTTCAGGTCGCGGCCTTCGGGGCCGGCCCGCTCAGCCTCGACGCGCGGCAGGGCCGGGCCTGACCAGTCCGGCGATCCGCGCGACCCTTGCCTCTCGCCCTCCACCTTTCGACCCCCGCCCTTCGACCCTCGGGAGACCACGATGCCCTACTTCACCGCGCGGGACGGGACCCAAATCTACTACAAGGACTGGGGCACCGGGCAGCCGGTGGTCTTCAGCCACGGCTGGCCGCTCAACGGCGACGCCTGGGAGGACCAGATGCTGTTCCTCGCGGAGCGCGGGTTCCGGGTCATCGCCCATGACCGGCGCGGGCACGGTCGCTCCGGGCAGCCCTGGTCGGGCAACGACATGGACACCTTCGCGGACGACCTCGCCGGGCTGATCGCCCATCTCGACCTGCGCGACGCGGTGCTGGTCGGCCACTCCACCGGCGGCGGCGAGGTCGCCCGCACCCTCGGGCGGCACGGGACGGCGCGCGTCGCCAAGGCGGTCCTGGTCGGGGCCGTGACGCCCCAGATGGTCCGGACCGACGCGAATCCGGGCGGCCTGCCCCGGGACGTGTTCGACGGGATCCGGGACTCGGTCCTGCGCGACCGGTCGCAGTTCTTCAAGGACCTGAGCGGCCCGTTCTACGGCGCCAACCGTCCCGGCGCCGCGGTCAGCGACGGTATGCGGGACACGTTCTGGATGCAGGGCATGATGGCCGGGCTGCGGAACGTGCACGCCTGCGTGGCGGCCTTCTCGGAGACCGACTTCACCGAGGACCTGACGCGCATCGACGTGCCGACCCTGCTGGTGCACGGCGACGACGACCAGATCGTGCCGATCGACGCCGCGGCGCGCGCCGCCGTCAAGCTCGTGCCGAACGCCGTGCTGAAGGAGTATCCGGGCGCCCCGCACGGCCTGGCCGCCACCCACAAGGACCGGCTGAACGCCGACCTGCTCGCCTTCATCCAAGGTTGAGGAGACCGGCGGCCTTTCCCGCGCCGGCCCGGGCTCCTAAAGCCTGCGACGGGCCGCGCCGCGCGGCCGGTCATCCCGAACCTCCGCACGGATCCCCGCATGCCGACCTCCGCCGCACCGCTCGCCCTCGGGATCATCGGCGCGGGCATCATGGGTGAGCGCCTGCTCGGCGCGATCCACGGGGCAGCGGACTCGCCCGTGCGGGTCGCGGCGATCTGGGACCCGGCCCCGGAGGCCCTGGCCCGGATCGGCGCGGCGTTCCCGGCGGTGCCGCGGGTGGCCGATCCCGCCGCCGTCGTCGCGGCGAGCGACTGCGTCTACGTCGCCTCGCCGCCCGCCTCGCATCTCGGCTACGCCCGCGCCGCCCTGGCGGCCGGCCGGAGCGTCTTCTGCGAGAAGCCGCTGGCCATCGACCGCGCCGACGCCCGCGCCTTCGTGGCGGAGGCGGGGGGCGCGGGCGCGGTCAATTTCCCGTTCGCCTCGTCGCCGGGCGTCGCCACCCTCGAGCGCTGGATCGCGGCCGGCGCGGTCGGCACGCCCCGGACGCTCACCGTGGCGGTGGCCTTCGCCCGCTGGCCCCGCCCGTGGCAGGCCGACGCTGCCCGCTGGCTCGACGCGCGCGGCGAGGGCGGCTTCACCCGCGAGGTGGTCTCGCACTTCCTCTTCCTGGCCCGCCGCCAGCTCGGCCCGCTCGCGGGGCTCGCCGGACGGATCGCCTTCCCGGAGCCGGGCCGGTCCGAGCGCGCGATCGACGTGACGCTCACGGCGGGCGGGATCCCCGTCACCCTGACCGGCCGGGTCGGGGGCGTCGAGGCCGACGACCACAACACGTGGACGCTGGAGGGCGACGCGGGCGCCGTCCGGCTGCGCGACTGGGCCATCGCCGAGCGTCGGGGCGCCGACGGGCGGTTCGAGCCGGAGCCCGACGCGATCCCGAACGAGCGGCTGCGGCCGATCACCCTCCGGCGCCAGCTCGAGGGCGTCGTCCGCATGGCGCGCGGCGAGCCCCACCACCTCGCCACCTTCGCGGAGGCGCTCGACGTGCAGGAGGTCGTCGAGGCTATCCTGGCGCTGTGAGGGCGGAGGCCCTCGGACCCTGTCCGGGTGATGGCTTCGGCCCCGCCGCCCTGGCGGGCGGAGCGAAGCGATCCAGGGGCGCAACCCTCGAAGGGAGCGCGCCGCCCGAGGGCCCGTCCGCCACCCGCGTCGTCAGCTTGGGCACGACCGCGACGATGACGGTACCAGAGGCAGCGTATATGCGCCCGGTCGCTCGGAGTGTGGGGCAAACCCCGTGCAAGGATCCCAGGCGCGGCTGATTGGGAATTGCGATCGCATGCTCCCATGATCGCGGTTCGCTACATCTCACAGAGCTGACCTTACAAACTCGAAGATCGCGCCCGGCAATATTCGGCGAGGAATGCTTGAGAGCTTCTGCGCGCCAACAGTGATAATCTGCGCTGTCGTGCAGCACGATGCTTGACGAACTAAGACGATTGTCCTACCGCCATATCCGGCAACGTTGCTGTGGTTGCAGGTGAAGTATCAGTGGCGGTCTATCGAGCATGACAGCCCGGCGACTCCATGCGGGCTCGGAATCTGAAATCGGTCCGGATCGATCATTGGCGGGCGGATGCGATCGTAAGATCGCGAAACGCGGCTCGGCTGCAGCGAACATAGCTGTCGTCAAAGGAAACATCAGTCATTTCACGTCTTTGTAGGAGCCGTTGAATGAGTGCTGCAATTTCCTCTGTCACGACATCTCGCCTTCGGACAGTGCCCCTGCCGACTGATCGTTTGGCAGCGCCTTCTCTGGACGATGTCGAAACAACACAGCTGAAGCAGTCGGCCGATCCGCGATCGACTCTGACGCTGTCTCCGGCAAGCAGAGATTTAATATTTTAAACTGCAAACATGCCGCAAAATCCAGGTGACGACCTTCCTCCCAATAATCCCGTCGACAACCCGCCGGAAATCATTCCGAACCCTCCGGACTACCCGGAGCCAACTCCAATGCTTCCCTATGATCCCCCGCCGTATGGTCCGGGGTATCCTGGCGACGAGCCTTGAAATAGAGGATTATAAATCTTGGCAGGCGCTCTTCGGGGTGCCTGCCCACAATCGCATTAGGTCATATGAAATATTTCTGCACGATTTTGTCTGTGCTTGTTTGCATCGTAGTATTATTGCATTCAGTTTCGACATCGTATGCGAGCAAAGTATTTGAATATTCACACGTAGGTATATATGAAAAAGATCAATTTGTTTGTCGAGGGCTGAAAATCGGCAACGATATCATAACGGCGGCCCATTGTTTTCGAGGTAGAGAGGGGCTCGGAGTTAGATATTTTGTCGGCAGTCGGGTCGGATTTTCTGAAGTCTCGAGAGTAAAAACTTTGTATTCTCGCTCGCCTATTACTGACATAGCCATATTTCAGGCGAATAAACCTCTCGCGGCCGAAGTCGATGGCGTTATCGCCATCGGGGATGCTGAGCCGATCGAGAATTTCAATGACGAGCAGAGTTTCTCAATCGAATTAAAGACATTTGACGCCAGCGGACATGACGCGCGTTCCCGGATCGTCGAAATTGTGCCGATGCATTACTCGAAGGGATACGATGATATCGTCCTTCTGTCTCTCGATAAGCAGAGCCGTATCAGTCTTCCTGGTCCGAAAAGCGCCGGATCGATGGCGTTTTCGATCAACATGCATGAGAACATGATCGTCGATCGCTCGGATTTGATATGCCAGGGCCAGTCAGGGTCGCCGGTCTTTGCGCGCAAGAATGGTGTAAAGTATCTTATAGGCATTCTTATTCGCGGGCAGCCGAATGGATACTATAACACCGTTCTGTGCGGAAACGGAGCTTATGCTCTCCGACTTGATGGTGCGGCCGGAGCTTGGATAAGAAAGAATTTGGATCCGACGGACTAGGGTTTGGACTCGTTCTGCACCAGAAGGCGATGACGGCAGCCAGGGCGACGGTTGAGGCGTCGTTGCGGGCGAGCGTGTCGTATCGCGTGGCTATGCGGCGGAAGTCCTTGAGGTAATTGAAGGTTGCCTCGATGCGCCCGCGGTCCCGGTCGTGCCGCTTGTCGTGGTGGATCCTTCTCTTGCTGCCGCGCTTGCACAGGTCAGCGCGCAGCCCGTCGGCGTCGTAGCCCTTGTCGGCGCTCAGGCGGCGGATCCGGCCGGGCGCTTCGGCCAGGACGGCCGGAGCGGCGGTGACGTGGCCGGCGTTGCCGGGCGTCAGCCGGAGGGCGCCGGGCCGGCCGAGGACTGCGGTGATCGCTCCCGTCCCGCCGTCCTCGCGAGCGGAGCGAAGCGATCCCGTCGGCGCGACGCCGGCTGATGTCACCCGGCTCCGGGATCGCTTCGCTGCGCTCGCGAGGACGGTGCGGGTCCGTCACCCGGTCGCCTCAGCCGGATACCCTCTCAGACCTCGAGCAGGTCGATCAGGAACGGGATCAGCGGCGCGTCGGCCGGCGGCATGGCGAGATCGCGCAGCGCCTTCGGCCGGACCCATCTGAGCGCCTGCCCCTCCATCGGGCGCGGCGTGCCGGTCCAGCGCCGGCAGACGTAGAGCGGCATCAGAAGGTGGAAGTCCGGATAGGCGTGGCTGGCGAAGGTGAGCGGCGCGAGACACGGCTCCTCGACCCGGATGCCGAGTTCCTCGGCGAGCTCCCGGATCAGCGTCTGCTCGGGGCGCTCGCCGGGCTCGACCTTGCCGCCGGGGAACTCCCACAGGCCGGCGAGCTGCTTGCCCGCCGGGCGCTCGCTCACCAGGACGCGGCCGTCGACGTCGACGAGGGCGACGGCGACCACGAGGAGCAGGCGCAGGGGCGCGGCCGCGGGGGCGCTATCGGGCGCGCTCACTGCGCCACCGCGAAGGTGGCCGAGACCTCGGAGGACATCTGGATCGTGCCCGCCTCGAGGGGCACCCGCCGCCCCTTGGCGGCCATCGGGGCCGCGCGGGCCATCTCCGGCGCCGGGCGGTACGGCGTGGCGGCCGCGGTGCTCAGCGTGCAGAGCGGGCCGAGCTTGGCGCCGACCGCCTCGGCGAGGGCCTCGGCCCGGCTGCGGGCGTCCCGGGTCGCCGCCACCTGAAGGGCCGCCTCGCTCTTGTCCGGGTCGCGCAGCCCGAAGCTGACGCCGTCGATGCGGTTGGCGCCGGAGTCGAGGGCCTGCCGGAGCAGGTCGCCGAGGCGGTCCATGTCGGCGAGCCGGACCGTGACGAGGTTGCCGGCGCGGTAGCCGTCGGGCTCCTCGGTGACGGCGCCCCCCGGCCGGGCGACGGGGCGGGTCGCCGCCTGCAGGGTGACGGCGGCGGTGCCGATATCGGCCGGCGGGACTCCGAGGGCGCGGGCCTGCGCCGACACGCCGGTCACCGCCTTCGAGGCCGCGTCGAGGGCGGCCGCCGCACTCGCCCCGCGCGCCTCGATGCCGACGGTCACCTCGGCGAAGTCCGGCGCCCGCGTCTCCGACGCGCGCCCGACGACGCTGATGTGGCGCTTGCACGCCGCGTCGTCGGCCCGCGCCGCGGTCGCCAGGCCCAGGACGAGGAGGGCGCCGGACAGGAGCGCCCTCACGAGCGGTAATCCCCGTTGATCTCGACGTAGGCCTTGGTCAGGTCACAGGTCCAGACGCGGGCGGTGCCGTCGCCCAGGCCGAGATCGACCCGGACCGTGATCTCCGGTTCGCGCATCACGGCGCTCGCCGCCGCCTCGCTGTAGTCGGGGTCGCGGGCGCCCTGGACGGCCACCCGCACGTCGCCGAACCAGATCGCGAGCCGGTCGCGGTCGGCGGGCTCGCCGGCCTTGCCCACAGCCATCACCACGCGGCCCCAGTTGGCGTCCTCGCCGGCCACCGCGGTCTTCACCAGCGGCGAGTTGGCGATCGACATGGCGATGCGGTGCGCGGAGGCGTCGCTCTCGGCGCCGGTGACCCGCACGGTGACGAACTTGCGCGCGCCCTCGCCGTCCTTGGCGACGAGCTGGGCCAGCTCGATCAGCAGGCCGTCGAGCGCCTCCCGGAAGCCGGCGAGCCGCGCGTCGGCGGGATCGGTGACCGCCGGGTTGCCGGCCCTGGCGGTGGCGAACAGCATCAGCGTGTCGGAGGTGGAGGTGTCGCCGTCCACGGTCACGCAGTTGAAGCTGGTCTTCGTCCCCGCGGACAGGAGCGCCTGCAGCACGTCCTGCGGCAGGGCCGCGTCGGTGAAGACGAAGGACAGCATCGTCGCCATGTCGGGGGCGATCATGCCGGCGCCCTTGGCGATGCCGTTGATCGTCACGCGGACGCCGTCGATCTCGGCCGTGCGGGTGGCGAGCTTCGGGAAGGTGTCGGTGGTCATGATCGCCCGGGCGGCCGCGGTCCAGGCGGCCGGCCCGTCCTCGGCCCGCGCCGCGCAATCCGCGAGCACGCCGGCGAAGCGCTCCGCCGGGAGCGGCTCGCCGATCACGCCGGTCGAGGCGACGTAGACCTCGCGCGCGGCGCAGCCGGCCGCCGCCGCGGCGATCTCGACGGTGCGCGCCACCGCGTCGCGCCCGAGGCGGCCCGTGAAGGCGTTGGCGTTGCCGGAATTGACCACGAGCGCCCGCGCCGACCCGTCCGCCAGGGCGTCGCGGCACCAATCCACCGGCGCCGAGGGGCATTTCGACCGGGTGAACACCCCCGCCGCCCGGGTCCCCGACTCGAGGGCGACGTAGAGCACGTCGGTGCGGCCGCTGTAGCGGATCCCCGCCTGGGCGGTCGCGATTCGCACCCCCGGCAGGGGCGGCAGGTCGGGCATCGCGGTTGGCGCCAGCGGGGAGACGGGAGGGGCTTTCGCGGACGACATCGGCTCAGGCTCCGGCAGCGCGCGGCACAGGTTCCGCGGCGGCCCGGTGTTGCCCGCGCGACCCCTCCGGCGTCAACTCCGTGCCTAGCCTATGGTCAGGCTGCCGGAGTGCATCGCCTTTGTGCAACGGCGGCGCCGAATGCGGCGCGATCACGGCGCCGGGCTTGCGTGGGGATTGCATCCCAGCTTAGCATGCTGCATCGCAAAGCCAGCGCGAAGTCGAGTGCGGAATGCCCCCAGCCGACGTCGAGACTGCCTCGAGCAGCCTTCCCCAGGGCAGCTGCTACCGGATCCAGGTCCTGGTGGTGGGCCGCCACAAGCGCTGGCGCGACGAGGTCTCGACCCAGGTCCGGATGCTGGGCTATCAGGTCACCGCCTGCGACCGCGGCGTCGACGCCATGACGGTTCTGGCCCTGGGTCTCCCGGTCGACGTGATGGTGGTCGACACCGCGCTGCAGGGCGGCCTGTGCTGCGCGCAGCTCGCCGTCGAGTCCCGGGCCCTGCGCCCGGCCCTGCGCATCATCCTCGCCAGCGACCCGGTCGACGCGGTTGGGCCGGACGCGTCGGCCCGCGTGCCGGACGCGCTGCTCGTCCGGCGCGACCAGCTCCAGAACGGGATGGTCGCCACGACCATGCGCGAGGCGCTGGCGAACCGCGCGGCCTGAAGTCCGGCGCGACGGCCCGAGAAGGCTCGCGGCGCGGCGCTCGAATCGTGCCCGACGCGACTCACGGCGTCGCCGCGCCTCCGCGCAGGTTCGGGACTGTCGCGATCGGAACTTCCCGCCCGATGTCAGCAACGCGCGCGGCGCCGCGCGGCGATCCAGATGCAGCACCCGCGTGATCCGGTGAGAGGGATCCGCGCGGAGTTCTGACGCGGCTCGGCAGCGGACACGCGCAAGGCGAAGCTGTCGGGCGGCCCGGGACGCGCGGTCAGAATTAGTCCATCGCGGCGAGAACGCCCCGATTGCCGTCTGCGCGCGCGGCCCAGGGTCTGCGGCCGCCTCGTCCGGCCGAGATATCAAGTCTATTCTCGGACAGGGACACCCTATATCTATAGTACAAGTTGAACTTGATCGAGTGACACGATGTTGTCATGATCGTGTCGTCTATCATCCGGCCGAGAAATTGGCTTGTTCTGTGGAAGATACGCCTGTGACAATTGGGATACGCGCGCGCGTCTACGCGGGATTTGCAGTGCTCGTCATGATCACGGGCATCATCGGTGCATTCGCGATCTACCAGCAGGGTGTGATCAGTGACGACCACGCGCTTCAGGAGCGGGTGGAGCGGGGTGCACAATCGGTCCTGCTGATCGACGGTCATGCCGCGCGCCTCATCGGAGCTGCCGAACGGTACCGGCTCCAGCCGGATCCCGATCTGATCGTCGCGATGGAGCAGACCCGGCGGGCGATCGAGCAGACCTGCGACAAGTACTTCTCGCTGGCCATCACGGACGGAGGGCGGAAGCTGTACGACGACATGCGGGAAGCCGCCCGCGCGATGAAGCCGGAGCTGGAGCGCCTCGCGGACACGGGTGCGAGCCTGCGTGAGGCCAGGGCGAGACTCTACGAGACCGGCAATACCCTCACGGTCCTTCTCGGAAACATGCTCGCGGACGTGCGCGCCCGGGGCGGCGAGGCGATGCTGGCGCGGACCGAGCACGTCGAGAATGCGATCCTGCGGTCCCGCATCGCGTCGGCCCGCTTCGTGATCGGCCTGGATCCGCAGGACCGCAGCGCCTTCGAGCAGCGGGCCGAGCAGGCTCTGGCGACCCTGGACGCGTTCAAGGACACGCAGGGCGGCGCGGCCTTCGCGCAGCAGCTCAGGGCCGTCCGCGACGCGCTGATCGCCGCCGCGGCCGGCTTCCGCGCGTACGATCAGGCGGTGGCGTCGGCGAAGGCGACGTTCGAGACCGGGATCAAGCCCCACGCCGACGCCATCGACCGGCTCGGCGTCGCGCTGCGCGACCGGATCGTGGCCGCCGGCGAGCGGATTTCCCGGGACACCGCGCTGGCCGCCTCGCGGGCCCGGTACATCCTGATCGGTCTCGTCGCCGCGGCCCTGCTCCTCGGCGGTGTCCTGGCCCTCGTGCTGGCCCGCAGCATCATCCGGCCGGTCGCCGGCATGACGGAGGCGATGACGCGGCTGGCCGGCGGCGACCTGCAGGTCGCCGTGCCGCACCGCGACGCGCGCGACGAGATGGGCGCGATGGCCAAGGCCGTCGACGTCTTCCGCCAGAACGCCGTCGCCCGGGTCGAGCTGGAGGCGGCGCAGGCCGCCGAGCGGGAGGCCCGCCTGCGCCGGGCCGAGCGGGTGGAGCAGCGGGTCCAGACCTTCCAGCAGAAGATCGCCGCCTCGCTCGACATCGTCACGGCGGCGACCAGCGAGCTCGACGCGACCGCTCAGGCGATGACCCAGGTGGCCGAGAACACCAACAGCCAGGCGATGACGTCGAGCTCGGCCGCCGCGCAGACCTCGGCGAACGTCCAGACCGTCGCGTCGGCCGCCGAGGAGATGGTCTCCTCGCTTCAGGAGATCGAGCGGCAGGTCGTGCGCTCCAACGAGGTGGCCGGTCACGCCGCCCACGAGGCCGAGGCGACCAACGCCGCCATGGCGGGCCTGCGCGCGGCCGCCGAGCAGATCGGCGCCGCCGTGGTCATGATCTCCGGCATCGCGAACCAGACCAACCTGCTGGCCCTCAACGCCACCATCGAGGCGGCGCGGGCCGGCGAGGCGGGGCGCGGATTCGCGGTCGTGGCCTCCGAGGTGAAGGAGCTCGCCGCGCAGACGGCGCGGGCCACCGGGGAGATCGGCGGCCAGATCGCCGCGATCCAGGCGTCCTCCGGGCAGGCCGCGGAGGCGATGGCGCAGATCGCCCGCACGATCGCCGCCGTGAACGAGATCAGCGGCGCCATCGCGGCGACCGTGGTGCAGCAGACGGCGGCGACCGGCGAGATCTCGCGCAATGCCGGCGAGGCCGCGCGGGGCACGGAGGGGGTCTCGGCCAGCGTCGCGCGCGTGCTGGCCGCCGCTCGGGAGGCCGGCAGCGCCGCCGCGCAGGTCCAGAGCGCGGCGTCCGAACTGGCGACCCAGTCCCTGACGGTCAAGCGCGAGGTCGCCAGCTTCCTCAGCGATATCCAGGCCGCGTGAGCGGGCGGCCTAGATCGCGGCGGCGGGATCGGTCTCGTCGCCGTCGCGGCTCCGCCGCTCGCGCGGCCGCCGATCCAGGAACGAGCGGCCGATGGCGCGCAGCGGCGCCGTGAGCCGGCGGACATCCTCGGCCCGCTCCATGATGCGCTCGCCGTTGCGGATCTCCTTGTCGAGCCGCGCCATCGTCCGGGCCAGGGCCGGATCATCGTCGTCCAGCCAGACCTGGGTCACGCGGGCGAAGGCGATGACCACGCCCTGCAGCTTGAGCTGCCCGAGCGAACCCTCGGTGTCGATCCCGGCCGCCGCCAGCATGTAGCGGTGCGAGTTCAGCATGACGCCGTTCAGCGCCAGCATCGAGAGCGGCTCGCCGCGGAGCGCGTAGGCGATCCGGCGCAGTGCCGGCTTGTAGGGCTCCATGGCGTCGAGGCGGCGCATCAGCACGTCGAACAGCCGCTCCCGGCTCGGCTCCTCCTCCAGGCCCGTGAGGTCGCCCTCCAGAACCTTGCGGTCGATGATGCGGGTCAGGCCGCCGAGGACGGCTCCCTTCGAGGGGAAGAGGTCGCGCAGCTCGGCCAGCGTGAGGCCGGCCTCGCGGGCGATGTCGCTGACCTCGATGTCGTTCCAGGGCTGCTCGGCGGCGAGGCGCATCAGGGCCTCGACGGCGGCCTCCCGGGGCGGCAGCTTCGGCGCACCGCCCTTCGCCCCCGCATCGGCAGCCTCGGCCGCACCGGCCCGGGCGGCCCCCGGCGCGACGCCCGCGGGCGCGACGCTCGCGTGGGCAGCGCTCTCTTGATCGGTGCCCGCCTTGGCGGAGCTCGCGGCCTTGCGGGGCCGCTTGGAGGGGGCTTTGCTGTCGGTCATGAGTCGGTCGCCCGGTCTGATCGGTCGTGTCGCCTCATGTAGGCGGACGGGCCGCGAAGGGCAGGTCCGTCGCGCGGCCATGCCGCACGGACGCTGCCCGATGTCAGCCCCCGCCATCAGCCCGATGTCAGCCGGACAGTTCCCCCGCCCGCCGACGGGCCGCGGCCACGGCCTCCCGCATCAGCGCGCCGAGGCCGTCCGGCCGCATCAGCACCTCGAGGGCCGCCGCGGTCGTGCCGCCGGGCGACGTGACGTTGCGGCGCAACTCCGCCGCCTCGGCCGGGCTGGCATCGAGGAGCGCGCCGGCCCCCGCCACGGTCGCCCGGGCGAGGCTGCGGGCGACCTCAGGTTCCAGGCCGGCCGCGATGCCGGCCTCCGCCAGGGTCTCGGCCAGCAGGAAGACGTAGGCCGGTCCGGAGCCCGAGACCGCCGTCACCGCGTCGATCTGCGCCTCGTCGGTGAGCCACGCCACCGCGCCGTTCGCGGCGAGCAGCGCCTCGGCGGCCGCCCGCTGCGCCGGGGTGACCTCGGGGCTCGCGCAGGCGCCGGTGGCGCCCCGGCCGATGCTCGCCGGGAGGTTGGGCATCGCCCGGACGATCGCGCGCGCCCGCGGCAGCCGGCCGCGGAGATCCGCGACGGTCTTGCCGGCCAGGATCGAGACGAGGAGCGTGTCGCGGCCGATGAGCCGGTCGAGCCCGGGGGCCGCCGTGTCCAGGCCCTGCGGCTTGATCCCCAGGACCAGGACGGCGCCGGGCTCGGGGTCGGTCGGGTTCAGGGCGATGCCCCGCTCGGTGCAGAGATCCACGATCGGGCGCGCGGGCACCGGGTCGACGATGGTGGTGCGGCGCGGGTCGAGGCCCGCGTCCAGCCAGCCCGCCAGCATCGCGCCGCCCATCTTGCCGGCCCCGGCCAGGACCAGGGAGGCGGGCATCCGCGCCGTCGAGGCGCCCGGCCCGGTCACGCCTCGCCTTCGGTCTCGAACAGGACGGCGTCGAGGGCCTCGCGGGCGCTCTTGCCGGCCCAGAGGACGAACTGGAACGCCTGGAAGTAGCGCTCGCAGGCGTCGACCGCCGTCCTCATCATGGTGGCGCATTGCGGATGGGTCGGGACGGCGCCGCCGGTCAGCAGCAGCGCGTGCCGGAACATCACCACGCTGTCGGTCGTCCAGAGGTCGAAGTGGCCGACCCAGAGCTGCTCGTTGATCAGGGCGATGAGGCGCATCACCTCGGTGCGCTGCCGCTCCGGCACCTTGAGGTCGAAGGCGCAGGCGACGTGCAGCGCCTCGACGTCCTCGATCCACGTGAAGGCGACGTTGTAGTCGGTCCAGCGACCGGGGCTCGTGACCGACATCTCGTCGGTCTCGGCCCGGTCGAAGATCCAGTCGCGCAGGGAGGCCAGCCGCTCGACGACGTCGAGCGGATGCTCGTTCCGGTCCGGGTCGTGGAAGTCGACGTTGAGAAGCGGCATGACGATCCAAATGGACGGCCCGGACGAGATCCGGCCCGACGTGGCGGTGACGCGAAACCGGAGCGCGAGAACACTCCGAGAACTTGAACGACCGGCAGATCTAGGCCGGCGGTGATGCGATCGACTGTCGAAGCTCTGCGGACATCGCCCCGCTGCCCCCGAATCACCCTATGCCCGACTATAGACCGGCCGTGACTCGCGACACAAAGTGCAGGTCACATTCAGTGAACAGGAAACCGGATCGTCGACGCCGCTTCCTGTGTAAAAGCCCGCGGCGTTGCCGCGGAGACTCAGACCACCTCGCTTAGGCCCGCGGCGCCCGCTCCGGCGCTGCCGGCTCGCGCCTCCAGGGCCGCCACGCGGGCCGTCAGGGCCTCGTTCTGCGCCTGCAGCTGGGTCACGAGGTCGCGGAGCACGTCGAGCTCCTCGCGCGAGGCGATGTCGAGGTCGCGGACGACGCGCTCGAGCTGCGCCCGGACCACGGTCTCGGCCTCGCGGCGGACGCCCTGGGCGGCGCCGGCGGCGTCGGTCATCAGGCGGGCGAGGTCGTCGAACAGTCGATTGGAGGGGGGCATCGGGGTCTCCCGGATCGGCCGGCTGCCGCGGCGGCCGCCTGACGGCGCGATTCGAGCCGACGAGATAGGAATCTTCGCGATGGGGAGCAACGCCCGGCCCGGTCCGGGACCGAGCGGGGAGGCGGAGCAGGGCCGTCGAGGCCCGCTCCGCCGACGCCATCACATGTGGCGCATCATGCGGCGGTGCATGCGGCGATGCATCATCCGGCGCTCCATCCGGCGGTGCATCATGCGACGCTCCATGCGCCGGTGCATCATGCGGCGCTCCATCGGGGTCAGGCGGACGTGGGTCACCGCGTCGGGGGCCGCGACGGCGCCGGGCATCGCGGGGGCCGCCGAGGCCGGCTGGACGAGGGCGGCGCCGCCGAGGGAGGCCAGCACGGCGAAGGCGAAGGTCAGTTTCCTCACGAGGAGACTCCAGTTCTCTGAAGGCCGGGCTCGGCGCCCGGTTCATCCTCCCGGATGGGAGGTGCGGAGAGTCGTCTCGTGCCGGGGGACGGCACGGCGGGCCTGCGAGGACCCGCCGCCATCAACTTTCGATTTAGAGATTCGTTTCCTCGAACGCCTTCACCCACTCGGCGCAGATGCCCGAGCGGACGATGTCGTTGCGGGTGAACTCCACCACCGGGATCGGCATCATCCGGCTCTTGACCATGTGCATGACGGTGCGCAGGCCCGAGGTCTCGCGGAGATCCGTCTGCGAGACGTCGCCGTTGATGATGACCTGGCAATCGTCGCCGATTCGGGTCAGGAACATCTTGATCTCGTTGATCGTGGTGTTCTGCGCCTCGTCCAGGATCACGAGGCAGTTCTTGAAGGTCCGGCCGCGCATCACCTCGAAGGGGACGATCTCGATGTCGCCGGTCTTCAGGGCGATCTCGAAGGCGGCGGCGCCCATGCGCTCCTTCATGGCCTCGGTGAGCGGGGCGACCCAGGGGGCGATCTTCTCTTCCAGGGTGCCGGGGAAGTAGCCCAGCGACCGGCCCGAGGGCACGTTCGGGCGGGTGATGACGACCTTGGCGATGCGGCGCTGGCGGAGCTGGTCCGCCGCGCGGGTGCCGGCGATGAAGGTCTTGCCGGTGCCGGCGGGCCCCAGGACGATGACCTGCGGCGAGCGGGCGAGGGCGTCGAGGTACTCGGCTTGGCGCTCGGTGAGCGGTTGGATGGGAGCGAGATTGCGTTCTTCGTCGAAGCGTGTGCGATGAATGCGGGACGTGCGGTCTTCAACCAGTTCAAGTCGTGCGCGGCGTCTCTTCATGGATGTACACTCCAACGGGACTTGCCAACCTGGATCTGTATCTGAACTGCCGTTTACCTGCGTGCTCCCGGGTCTACTCGTTTGCGGAACTTAATACCGGCCCCAGGCCGAAGGTTCCGCCCCGCGCTCGTCCGCCTGTGGAGAGCGTCACGACGTTTCGTGCGCGGCCGAATACGCGATGCAACTGACGCACCATCGCGATTCGCGCCCGACGATTGCGCGTCGGGTGTGACTAAGGGGTGACGGTCGGTCGAGAGGCTTCGGAAAAGCCGCGCGGCTGGCGCGGATGCATCAGGTTCGGGACGGTGGTGTCGCGGTGACGCGGCATCCGGCACGATCGCGATCCTCCCCGCCCGCACGGGCGAAGCCGGCCGACCCTGCCGCCCTGACACGTCCGGGCTTGGTCGGCGGGACTAGCTCGATCCGGCCTGGACGAAGCTGTCGAGGACCATCTTCCGGCCGGCCTTGTCGAAGTCAACGGTCAGCTTGTTGCCGTCGACCGCGGCGACCGTTCCGGGGCCGAACTTGGTGTGGAAGACCCGCTGGCCGGCCTGGAAGGCCGAGGGCGCGCCGGTCGACTTGGCGATCAGCTCGCCCTCGATCTGGCGCGGACCGCCCGCTTGGCCGCCGGACCGGCCGCCCGGGGTCGCCGCGCGGAAGCCGCCCGCGGCGCCGAACCCGGACCGGCCGCCCGGCGCGGTGTTGGCCTGCGCCCGCTGCCAGCCCGGCGTGCCGTAGCTCGACCCGAACGGCGCCGGGTTGCGGTCGAACCGCGAGGCGCCGGCGGAGAAGTGGGCGGGGGCCTCGACCACGTCGACCGCCGTCTCGGGCAGCTCGTCGATGAACCGGGACGGGATGGTCGAGGACCAGAGCCCGTGGATGCGCCGGTTGACCGCGAAGGACAGCTTCGCGCGCTTGCGCGCCCGGGTCAGGCCGACATGGGCGAGGCGCCGCTCCTCCTCCAGGCCCGCCCGGCCGCTCTCGTCCAGCGCGCGCTGGTTCGGGAACAGGCCGTCCTCCCAGCCGGGAAGGAACACGGTGTCGAACTCGAGCCCCTTGGCGGCGTGGAGCGTCATCAGCGAGACCCGCTCGGCGCCCTCGGCCTCGGAGGCCTCCATCACCAGGGAGACGTGCTCCAGGAAGGCCGCGAGGTCGGGGAACTCCTCCATGGAGCGGACGAATTCCTTCAGGTTCTCCAGCCGGCCGGCGGCGTCGGCGGAGCGGTCCTTCTGCCACATCTCGGTGTAGCCGGACTCCTCAAGGATGGTCTGCGCGACCTCGCTGTGCGGCTGCGATTCCACGAGCCGCGCCCACCGCGAGAAACTCTCGGTGAGCGCCCGCAGGGTGGAGCGGACCCGGGGCTTCAGCTCGTCGGTCTCGCACAGGCGCTCCGCGGCGATCCGCAGCGGCAGCCGGTTGGCGCGGCCGTAGGTGTGGAGCTGCTGCAGGGTAGCGTCGCCCAGGCCGCGCTTCGGCGTGTTCACGATCCGCTCGAAGGCGAGGTCGTCGCTGACGTTCACGGTGGCGCGCAGGTAGGCCAGCGCGTCGCGGATCTCGGCGCGCTCGTAGAAGCGCGGGCCGCCGATGACCCGGTAGGGCAGCCCGAGCTGGACGAACCGGTCCTCGATCTCGCGCATCTGCGCGGAGATCCGCACCAGCACGGCGATCTCCGACAGGGGGTGCTGCTTGGACTGGAGGGATTCGATCGACTCGGCGAGCATCCGCGCCTCCTCCTCGGAATCCCACGCGCCCGTGACGGTGACGCGCTCGCCCGGCTCGTCGTCGGTGCGCAGGGTCTTGCCGAGGCGGCTCTCGTTCTTGGCGATCAGCCCGGAGGCGGCGGCCAGGATGTGGCCGGTGGAGCGGTAGTTGCGCTCCAGCCGCACCACCACCGCGCCCGGGAAGTCGTGCTCGAAGCGCAGGATGTTGTCGACCTCGGCGCCGCGCCAGCCGTAGATCGACTGGTCGTCGTCGCCCACGCAGGCGATGTTCTTCCGGGCCTGCGCCAGCAGGCGCAGCCACAGGTACTGGGCGACGTTGGTGTCCTGGTACTCGTCGACCAGGATGTAGCGGAACCGGTCCTGGTAATTGGCCAGGACGTCGGGGTTCTCCCGCCAGAGCTTGAGGCAGAGCAGCAGGAGATCGCCGAAATCGACGGCGTTCAGCGTCGCGAGCCGGGCTTGGTAGGCCGTGTAGAGGGCGCCGCCCTTGCCGAACGCGAAGGCCGCGGCCTCGCCCGGGGGCACCTGCTCGGGGCCGAGGCCGCGGTTCTTCCAGCCGTCGACGGCGTGCGACAGGGCCCGGGCCGGCCAGCGCTTCTCGTCGACGTTCTGGTCGGCGATGACCTGCTTCATCAGCCGGAGCTGGTCGTCGGTGCCGAGGATGGTGAAGTCGGATTTGAGCCCGACCAGCTCGGCGTGGCGGCGCAGGATCTTGGTGCCGATGGCGTGGAAGGTGCCGAGCCAGGGCATGCCCTCGCCGGCCGGCCCGATCAGCGCGCCGATCCGGTGCTTCATCTCCCGGGCGGCCTTGTTGGTGAAGGTCACCGCCAGGATGTCGAAGGGACGCGCCCGCCCGGTGGCGATCAGGTGGGCGATGCGGGTGGTCAGCACCCGGGTCTTGCCGGTGCCGGCGCCGGCCAGCACCAGGACCGGGCCCTCCGTGGTCTCGACGGCGCGGCGCTGCTCGGGGTTCAGCCCCTCGAGGTAGCCGGCCGCCTCGCGGCGGAGGGCGCCCATGGCGCGGGCGGCGATGGACGTGGCGGGCGCGCCGTCCCCGGCGGCCTGCGGATGCGGACGGTTCTGCATCCCGCTTCCCTGGACCAAATCGCGAACGGCGTCGAGGCCGTTCGCGCCGCGGAGGGGGGCGGAGCCGTGAAACGCGGCTGTCCGCGCCGGGACGATCCGGGGTCTGCAGGCGCGCGCCGCCTGCCCCTCGGCGGCCGCGGATCGGCACGTGTGCGACCGGGGGCCGCCAGCGGCGGAGCGCGACGAGCCCCCTCTCCTCCACGGGAGAGGGGACCCGCGCCGGGTCCGGAGGCCGCAGGCCCGGCGTGCCGCGAGCCGCTCCCGACCGTGGCATCGCCGCTGGCGCCCCCGGCGGCTTATCGTGCTATGGCCGTGGCGACTGACTCGCGGGGGCACGCGGGGCACGGCGGCCCGGTGAGGTCGCGGCCTCGCGCAGAGATGGTGCGGAACGGGACCATTGCGTGATCTTCTGACCGCGCTGGCGTGCGCCGTCATCCTGGTTCTCGTGGCGGCGCTCGCGGTTCCGCCCTTCGTCGACTGGCAGGCCCATCGCGGGCTCGTCGACCGGGCGCTCGCCCGGTCCCTCGGCGTGCCGGTCCGGACCGACGGCCGGATCGAGGTCCGCCTGCTGCCGTCGCCGCGGCTGCGCGTGGACCGCCTCCACCTCGGCACCGATCCGGACCGCCCGAGCCTGGATGCCCGGTTCGTCAAGGCCGAGATCGCCCTCGCGCCGCTCCTGAAGGGCGAGTTCCGCTTCACCGAGACCCGGATCGGCCGGGCCGAGATCAAGCTCCCGGTCGCCGGCCCGGACACGCTGAAGCTGCCGCCCGATTTCGGCGGAGCCCTGCGCGACCGCGACCTCGCCATCGAGAACCTGCAGATCCAGCAGTTCCTCGTCACCACGCAGGTCCCCGCCACCGGGCGGACCGACCAGCTCTACGTCCAGGACCTCCGCCTGCAGGCGCCGGCCCTGGTCGGGCCCTGGCGGATCGAGGGGACGAGCGGCGGCATCCCGTTCCGAGCGGTCAGCGGCACGCCGGGGCCGGACGGGCGCCTCGCCGCCAAGATCTCGGGCGGCGGCGACGCGGCGCCGCGCTTCGAGGCGGACGCGCGGTTCGGCCTCGCCCCTGCCGAGGCCGGCGGCACCCAGGTCGAGGCCGAGGGCTCCGCCCGCCTCGTCGTCGGGCCGCCGACCCAGGCGGCCGGCGCCTACCTGCCGTTCTCGCTGGCCGGCACCTTCAAGGCCCGGGGCACGCAGGTGCGGTTCGAGGCCATCGACCTCGCCATCGACCCCGGCGGCCGGGCCCTGCGGCTCGGCGGCACCGGACGGCTCGACCTGCGCCAGTGGCGCGCCGGTCTGACCCTGGACGCCCGCCGCCTCGACCTCGACGCCTTCCTGGCCTCGGCGGAGGGGCAGAACCTGATCGCCCGCGGCCTGCCGCGCTCGGCCGGCAGCCTGCCGGCGATGCTCGACCTCGACCTCACCGTGGGCAGCGCCGTTCTGGGCGGCGAGGACTGGTCGAACCTCGCCCTCACCGGCACCCTGGAGCGGGCCGGCGGCCTGCTGCTGCGCCGCTTCGCGGTGACCGGCCCGGCCGAGTCCACCGTGACGGCGAGCGGGCAGGTCGAGACGGCGCCGCTGCGCTTCTCCGGTCCGGTGGCGCTCGCCGCCCCCGACTCGGAGGCGCTCGGCCGCTACCTCCGCCGCCTCGGCGCCGAGGGGCCGCTCGTCGCGCTCCTCGACGGGCGGAAGATCGAGGCCGCCGCCGACCTGTCGGCCGCCGGCACCGGCCTGTCCCTGCGCAACATGCGCCTGGGCCTCGGGCCGGCGCGGATCACCGGCAACGCCCGCTACACCGCCGCCGAGGGCACCGAGCGCGGCCGGTTCGAGGCCCAGATCCGCGCCACCGGCCTCGACATCGCCGGCCTGCCGCCCCTCGGGACGGCGCTCGGCACCCTGCGCGACACCGACCTCGCCCTGACCCTGGAGGCCAAGGACGTCCGGTTCGGCGCCGCGGGCTCCGGCACCGGCACGATCGCGGCGCGGATCCAGTCGGACGGCGCCGGCCTCACGGTCGACAGCCTCGACGTCACCGACCTCGCCGGCGCCAGCGCCCGGCTGTCCGGGCAGATCGGCGCGGACGGGACCGGCCGCGTCTCCGGGCGCCTGAAGGCGCCGGCGGCGGCGCCCCTGCTCGGCCTGCTCGAGCGGGTCTGGGTGGGCGAGATCCGCCTGCTGCCCGCCTTCCTGCGGGACGCGCCCCTCGACCTCGCCGTCACCCTCGACCGGGAGGGCGGCGCGGCCGCGGCCCTGCGGACCCAGGCCCGGGGCAGCGCCGGTGGCGGCACCCTCGACCTGACGCTCGCGAGCCGCGGCGCGCGGATCGAGGGCGGCACCGCCATGCTCGCGGCGCCGCGGGCCGGGCCGTGGTTCGGCCGCACCGACATCCCGGGGCTCCAGCAGCCCGCCGAGCTGCACCTGACCGCCGAGAGGCCGGACGGCCAGGCCCTCGCCCTGACGGCGAACGGCACGGTCGCGGGCCTGCGGCTCGCCACCGGCCGCCCGATCCTGGTCGGTCCCGACTTCGTCCCGACCGGCGGCACGCTCCGCGCCGACACGGCGGACCTGGCGCCGTTCCTGACGCTGGCCGGCGCCGCGACCCTGGCGCCGGGGGCGTGGCCGGCCGACCTCACCGTCACGCTGTCGCGGCAGCAGGGCGAGGCCGCCGCCGCGCTCGCCGGCACGGTGGCGGGCGCGGGGGTGAACGGGACGCTGCTGCGGGCGGCGGGCGGGGCCCTGCACGGCCGCCTCGCCCTCGACCGGCTGTCGATCCCGCAGCTCGCCGCCGCCCTGGTGATCCCGCCGGGCGCCAACGGCGCGTTCGCGCCGCCGACCGCCCACCCGGCCGTGTCCCTCGACGTCCGCGTCGCCAGCCTGGATCTCGGCCGCGGCCTCGTCGCCACCGACGCGGCCGCCGCCCTCGGCCTCGCCGACGCGGGCCTCACCCTGCGCGACCTGACCGGCAAGCTCGCCGGCGGCCGGCTCGCGGGCTCGGTGACGGTCGCCCGGCCCGGGGCCGGGGCCTCGGTCTCGGGCTCGGGCAGCCTCGACGGCGCGGCGCTCCCGATCCTGGCCGGCGGACCGTTCGGCGGCCGCCTGAGCGCCGACCTGCGCTTCGCCGCCACGGCCGAGACCCTGTCGGGCCTCGCCGACAGCCTCTCGGGCAGCGGCGCGCTCACCCTGACGGACCTGAGCCTGCCCGCGGCCGATCCCGCGGCCCTCGGCCGGGCGCTGGCCCGCGCGGCCGAGATGGACGACCCGCTCCGCGAGGGGCGGCTCCAGGCCCTGGTCACCGAGGAGCTCGCCCGGGGCGGCGCGCAGGCGCGGGGATCCGCCCGGGCCGCCGCCACGATCGTGGGGGGCGTGCTGCGGGCCGGGCCGTTCGACCTCGATCTCGGGCCGGCCCGCTGGGCCGGCACCGTCGGCTACGACCTGCGCGCCGGCCGCCTCGACGTCCGCGGCACGCTCGTGGGCGGCCCGGTGCCCCGCGGCTGGAATGCCGGTCCGCCCGCGGTCCAGTTCGGCCTGACCGGGCCCCTGAGCGCGCCGGAGCGCGCGCTCGACGTCGGCACCCTGTCGAACGGCCTCGCGGCCTTCGTGCTCCAGCGCGAGCTGGAGACGATCGAGCTGACCGAGGCCGACCAGGTGGAGCGTCAGCGCCGCCGCGCCCGGATCGAGATGGACCGCGCCCGCGCGGCGGCCCTCAAGGCCGCGGCCGAGAAGGCCGCCGCCGACAGGGCTGCCGCCGACAAGGCCGCCGAGGAGGCGGCGAAGCGGGTCCGCAATCCGGAGGAGGGGATCGCCCAGCCGCCGGCGCCCGCCGAGGCCCGGCCGTGAAGCCCCGGCCGCGTCCCGACGGGCCGGGGCGACGCGGAGGCCGCGAAGGGGCCGTCCAGAGCCGACGGTGACCCCCGGAGCCCTCCTTCGAGGCTCGCCGGGGCGGGCACCGCGGGATGAGGGCGTGGAAGGGGGCGATCACCCCGAGAGCCTCGGGCGCAGCACCCCGTCGCGGACGCCGCGCCCGCGCGGCGCTCAGGCCTTGCCCACCGCCATGAGCGCGAAGGCGTAGATCAGCGCCACCTCCTCCAGCCGGTCGAACCGGCCGGCGGCGCCGCCGTGGCCGGCCTCCATGTTGATCCGCAGGAGCACCGGCCCGCCGCCCGTCATGGTGGCGCGCAGCCGCGCGACCCACTTGGCCGGCTCCCAGTAGGTCACCCGCGGGTCGGTGAGCCCGCCGAGCGCCAGGATCGCCGGGTATTCCTTGGCGGCGACGTTGTCGTAGGGCGAGTACGACAGGATCGTCCGGAAGGCGGTCTCGCTCTCGCCCGGGTTGCCCCATTCGGGCCATTCCGGCGGCGTCAGCGGCAGCTCCGCGTCCAGCATGGTGTTGAGCACGTCGACGAAGGGCACGTCGGCGACGATCCCGGCGAACAGCTCCGGCGCGAGGTTGGCCACCGCCCCCATCAGCATCCCGCCGGCCGACCCGCCGTGGGCGACGATGCGCTTCTCGGACGTGTAGCGGGCCTCGATCAGCGCCCGCGCGCAGGCGATGAAGTCCGTGAAGGTGTTGGGCTTCTTCTCGCGCTTGCCGTCGAGGTACCAGCGCCAGCCCTTCTCGGTGCCGCCGCGGATATGGGCGATCGCGTAGACGAAGCCGCGGTCGACGAGGCTCAGCAGGTTCGTGCGGAACGCCGCCGGCATCAGCGTGCCGTAGGAGCCGTAGCCGTAGAGCAGCAGCGGCGCGCCGCCGTCGAGGGCGAGGTCCCGGCGATGCAGCAGCGAGATCGGCACCTGCTCGCCGTCGGGCGCGGTGGCGAAGAGCCGCCGGGTCACGTAGGCGGCCGGGTCGTGACCGCTTGGCACCGCCTGCCGCTTGCGCAGGAGCCGGGTGCGGGCCGCGCAGTCGTAGTCCCAGGTCTCCGACGGGGTCGTCATCGACGAGTAGACGAAGCGGATCGTGGCCGTGTCGAAGGCGAGACCGGCCCGCAGGCCGAGGGAGTAGGCCTCCTCGGCGAAAGCGACCGTGTGCTCGGTACCGTCGGCGAGGTCGCGCACGACGATCCGCGGCCTGGCGTTCTCGATCTCCAGCCGGATCAGGTGGCCGGCCAGCAGGTGCAGGTGGCGGATCATCACCCCGGACCGGTGCGGCACGAGGTCGGTCCAGTGGGCGCGGCCCGGATCGTCGAGCGGCGCGGTGACGATCTTGAAGTCCTCGGCGCCGTCCGCGTTGGTGCGGATGAACAGGCGGTCGCCGCGGTGCTCGACCCCGTAGATCAGCAGCGGCGTGCGCGGCTCGACGAGGCGCAGGCGGGCGTCCTGCGCGTGCCGGTCGAGGAGCCGGACCTCGGAGGTCTCGTGGTCGCTCACCGTCACGTCGAGGAAGGCGCCGGACTGCGTCTTGCCGATGTGGACGAAGTAGCCGGCGTCGGCCTCCGTGTAGACGGTCTCGTCCTCGCTCTGCCCCGTGCCGACGCGGTGGCGCATCACCTTGGCGGGCCGGTGGTTGGCGTCGACCGCCACGTACCAGAAGCTCGCGCCGTCCGCGGCCCAGACCGCCTCGCCGGAGGTCGCCTCGACCCGGTCGTCGAGGTCGAGGCCGGTGGCGACGTCGCGCACCCGGATCGTGTAGAGTTCCGAGCCCTTGGTGTCGACGCTCCAGGCGAGGCGGGCGTGGTCGTCGGAATGGACGGCGGCGGCGATCTCGAAGAACGGCAGGCCCTCGCCCTCGCGGTCGCCGTCGATGAGGATCGTCTCGTCCGGGTCCGGCCCCGACTCGGGCACGTCGGGGGCGGTGGCCGGCCGCCGGCAGATCAGCGGGTGCTGCCCGCCCTCGCGGTGGCGCGTGTAGTACGCGAAGGGCCCGTCGGGCTCGGGGACGCCGCTCTCGTCCTCCTGGATCCGCCCGCGCATCTCGGCGACCAGCTGGCGCCGCAGCTCCGCGCTCCCGGCGAGCGCCGCCTCGGCGAAGGCGTTCTCGGCCTTCAGGTAGGCGGCGATGTCGTCCGGCAGCGCGGCCGGGTCCTTCAGGACCGTCTGCCAGTTCTCGGCCTTCAGCCACGCGTAGTCGTCAATGATCTCCTGCCCGTGGACGCTGAAGCGCCGCGGCCGGGCCTCGGCCACCGGCGCGCCGGTCCTGTGAGCGAGCAAGCCGTGGCCGATCTCCGTCATCGTCTCTCCCGTCGGGTCCCGTCGCGCGCGGGTGTCGCGTCCGGGTGAGCGGATGTGTCCCGCCGGGCGCGCGGATGCAAGGCGTCCGGAGGCGGGGCCGGGGCGGGAGCCCTGTGCCGCCGGCCGGGTCGGCGCGGCCGCGGGACCGGCGCCGACCCGTTGCCTCGCGGCATCGGTGGCGCGGGAAACGGCCGGGCCGCGGACGGGATCCGCGCGTCCGGTCCCGCGCCGGAGCGGCGTCCGGAGCCGCGCCGGGGCGGCCGGATCGGGCGGTCTCGGCGGGGACCGCGAACCCGCCAGGGACTTGGCGCAGCGGCCGTTTTCCGCCGCGTCCCGGCACCGGATCGCCCCGGGTGCTGCACAGGTCGTGACAAGTCGAGCCGAGCACAGGCCTGAGATAACCGGCCTGGGATTATCCGGCGCCGCGATCCGTCCGACCTAAAGGGGGATGTGCGGATGGTGGAATGGCCGATTCGATGCATGTTGTGTCTGCGGATTACCGGAAACATCGTACGAAGCGTGGGACAACGGGCGTTCTGGCGGGTGTCGCGGGGGTGCTGAGTCTGCCAGTGGCGGCGGCGGAACTTCCCGATCGGCGAAAATCGCAGCTCATCGAGCACGTGCGGATCTGCTCGGCCTACGGCCAAGCCTTCTTCTTCATCCCCGGCACGGATACCTGCCTGCGCCTCTCCGGCCGCGCGCGCTTCGAGTACGCCTACCAGCCCTCCTACAGCCGCTCAGGCACCGCTGCCGCCACCCCGGGGGATTACAGCGGCTACCAGGGCCGGCTCCGGATCAACCTCGATGCCCGGACCCAGACGTCCTACGGGACCCTGCGCGCCTTCCTGCGCCTCGACGCTGGGAGCCGGACCGGCTTCGCCACCATGCATGCCGGCGCGCTGAACCGGATCGGCGGCGCCTTCCCGGCCCTGGGCGTCGACCAGTTCGGGCGGGCCCAGCAGCAGTTCAACGTCGACAAGGCGTTCATCCAGTTCGCCGGCATCACCGCCGGCCGCGCCTCCTCGTTCTTCGATTTCTACGCCCACGACTTCGAGTTCATCGTCTCCACCATCGGCTCGGACAATCCCTCGACCAACCTCGCCGCCTACACGGCGACGCTGGGCAAGGGGCTGTCCGCCTCGCTGTCGGTGGAGGACCCGATGTTCCGCCGCACGCCGGTCTACGCGTCCCAGAACGCTCCGGCCTCGGCCTTCCCGAACCCCGGCGCGATCCTCTCGCCCGGGAACCCCGTCGCCCCGATCTTCGTCGGGTACGACGCCGCCGGCCGCCCGACCGGCGTGGGCTTCGTGGACACGGTCCAGCGCAGCCGCATGCCCGACCTCGTCGGCGTGCTGCGCTCCGACCAGTCCTGGGGCTCCGCGCAGCTCTCGGGCGCCGTGCACGAGGTCAACCACGGCCTGCTCAGCAGCGTCGCGTTCGCCGGCTCGAACCTGGGCGCGCCGGTCTCGGTGGGCAACAACCGCGCTCCGGCCGGCGGAGCCTCCGCCCTCGGCTGGGCCGTGCAGGGAGGCGTGAAGATCAACCTGCCAGCGATAGCGACCGGCGACACCCTCTACCTCCAGGGCGCCTACGGGGAGGGCACCGCCCTGTATACCGGCCTGCCGGCCTATAACGGCCCCTGGGCGCAGTCGGCCACGGCGGTGCAGGGGGCGGCCTTCTCCCAGTTCTTCAACGACGGCGTCATCAATCCCTTCACCCAGCGCCTCCAGCTGTCGACGAGCTACTCGTTCACGGCGGCGATGCTGCACTACTGGACGCCCGCGGTCCGCTCCGCCTTCTTCGGCTCCTACGGCGCCCTGAGCTTCGCCCGCGGCGCCCGCGCGGCGCAGGGCGCCTATTTCGGCGTGACCGGGACCGGGCCGGGCACCCCCGGGACGCGGTTCTTCGACCTGAGCCAAGTGCTGCGGGACAGCTACCGCTTCGTCGCCGGCGCCAACCTGATCTGGTCGCCGGTGAAGGAGTTCGATATCGGCGTCGAGGCGATCTACACGCGCTACGGGCCCCGGAGCGGCCGCATCCTCGACCTGGGCCGGTATCCCAACCAGAACGCGGCCTACGTCAACAACCCCGCCAACCCGGTCTCGACCGCCCGCCACGTCGACGTCATCCAGGTGCGCGCGCGCGTGCAGCGGGACTTCTGAGGGCGGCCGCGGGCGGCGAGACCGGCTTGGCCGGGAGCCGGTTCCGACCTCGGGCGTTGAACCGCCGGCCGTGGCACCCATCACGGTCGCCGGTTCGATCCCGAGGTGCCGACATGGACGCGATCCCCGATCCGCAGCCCGATCCGCAGGACGATCAACCCGCCGCGGACCTGGAGCGCGTCAACGATATCCTCGCCGTCTGGGCGGCGCGCTCCGCCGCCGAGAGCGACGCGCTGATCGACCGGTTCGAGGCCATGGGGTACGAGGTCCGCGGCAAGTCCGAGGACGAGATCGCCGACGTCCTGCACCGGCCTCCGACGCGCGCCGCCGCGAGATAGCTGTGGGTTGTAGGTAAAAAAGCCTTGAACTTCTAAGTTTTCCTGAGACACTGGGGGCTTCGCACGTCCGTCGTAGCATGCACGGAACAAAACATGAACAAATCTTTCAGGGGCGGCCGTTCAGCCACCGCGGGGGCCCGCCCGCGCGGCGCCGCCGCGGGCGACCTCCCGGCGGAGGCGTCGCGCCTGCTGGCGCGGCTCGGCGAGCCGGGCGCCTACGCGCGGCCCGACCCCCTCGTCGAGGAGGCGCTGGTGACCCGGCGGGGCGGCGACGGGATCTCGGTGGGGAGCGGGCGCTTCGCGGCCGCCTCGGGGCGGGCCCTGGCGGCGGCCGATCTGGCGACGTGGAACGCGGCCGGCACGCGCCTGACGATCAGCGAGGCCGGGCGGGCGCGCCTGCGCCGCGAGGCCAGGCCGGGGGACCTGGCCTTCGCGGACCAGCACCGGGAGCTGGCCGTCGTGCAGGGCGGCGCCGGACCGACCCTGCGCAACGCCGCCGAGAACCCCCTGGCCTGGATGGTGCGCCGGCGCGACCGGGACGGCGCGCCGCTCATCGACGCGGCCGCCTTCGAGGCCGGTGAGCGGCTGCGGCGGGACATGACCGCCGCCGCCCTGCTGCCGCGGATGGGCGCGGATCTCGGGGCGCCCCGGATCGACGGCGGCGGCCCGCGCGACCCGGCCTCCGCGGCCGACCACGTGATCGCGGCCCGGCAGCGGGTGCGCGGCGCCCTCGACGCGGTCGGGAGCGACCTCTCGGGCCTGCTGATCGACCTCTGCGGCTTCCTGAAGGGGCTGGAGCGGATCGAGGCGGAGCGGCGCTGGCCGGCCCGGTCCGCCAAAGTCGTGGCCCGCATCGCCCTGGGGCGGCTCGCCGAGCATTACGGTCTGGAGCGGGAGGCGACCGGACCGGACCGGGCCCGCCTGCGCCTCTGGCGGGGGTGAGGCCGCCCGGGCCGCTCAGGCCTCGGCGGCGAGCCGGACCGCGTCGCGGTGGATGCGCTCCGCCATCGCCCGCACGCCGTTGGAGCGCTTCGACGTGACGTGGGCGCCGAAGCGGAGCTGTCGGAACAGGTCGAGGCCGTCGGTCTCGGCGGCCTCCCGGGGGGTCTTGCCGGTGTAGAGCGCGATCATCAGCGCCACGAAGCCGCGCACGATGAACGAGTCGCTGAAGCCGTGCAGGACGAGGCGCGGCGTGCCGTCCGCCCGCTCCGCGCGCGTGTCGATCCAGACCTGGCTCTCGCAGCCGTGGACGCGGTTCGCCTCGGTCCGCTCCGACTCGGGCATCGGCGGCAGGGCGCGGCCGAGCTCGATCAGGTATTCGAGCCGCATGTCGTCGTCTTCGACGATCTCGAAATTCTCGATGATGGTGTCGATCGGAGGGAGCATGCTCGGCCGGGTCCGGAGAGGTCTGCGCCGCTATAGGCCGGCCGCGCCGCCGTGGCGACGGGGTCCGGCGCCGCGGGCGCTCATTGCGCGCCGGGCCGCGCCGGCGGCAGGGTCAGCCACAGGGGATCGCCCGGGCTGGCATCGCCCGCCACGGTGATCTCCGCCTGCGCCGCGTAGGCGGCGATGAGGCGGGGGCCGAGCTTCGGGACGTTCGGCCGTCCGGACTCGGCCATGTCGCTCACCCCCGAGACGATCGCGAGCCGCAGGGGCGCGCCGGCCTCGATGTCGATGGCGATGGAGCAGGCGACGTGCTCGGCGGTGGCGTCGAGGCACTCGGCCACGATCTCCGCGACGATCATGCCCAGCGCGTTGGCGGTGCGCGGCTCCACGAGGCCGTTCCCGGAGCCGCCGACCTGGACGCCGATCCGCCCGGCGCGCCGGAGCTGCCCGAGCCCCGAGGCGAGGCGGTGCAGGTAGTCCTTGAGGTCGATCGACGCGATGTGCGGTGCCTCGTGCAGGTGCTGCTGCACCAGCGCGATCGCCCGGACCCGCTGGCCCAGCGCCTCGAAGCTGCCGCGGCAGGCGTCCGGGGCCGCCCGCCCGTAGAGGCCGATCAGGCTGACCATCACCTGGAGGTTGTTACGGACCCGGTGATAGACCTCGGCCAGCAGCGCCTCCTTCTCGGCCAGCGCGTGCTCGATATGCTCCTCCGCGTGCTTGCGGTCGGTGATGTCGAAGCAGGAGCCGAGATAGCCCTGGAACCGGCCGTCCTCGACGAGCGGGCGGGCCGTGTCGAGGAGCCAGCGGTACTCGCCGTCGTGCCGCCGCAGGCGGAACTCGACGGTGAACGGCGCCCGCGTCGCGAAGGCCTCGGCGACGATCCGGGCGTGGCGCTCGAAATCCTCGGGATGCAGCCCGCTGCGCCAGCCGAGGCCGAGCTCCGCCTCCAGGGGGCGGCCGGTGAATTCCAGCCAGCACTCGTTGTGGTGGATCGCGTGGCCGGCCTCGTCCGAGCGCCACATCATCAGCGGCACGACGTCGGCGAATCGCTTGAAGCTGTCGCTCAGGGCGGCGGCTTCCGCGGTACCCTGTGCCGGACCCCGACCCGGGTTCCCCGCGGGGCCGTTGCCCGGCGAGTCTTCCGCGCCGGACCCTGGTGGCTCACCGACCATTCTGTACCCGATTCACTCTGACGAACTGCGTGAAAGGCGACGCCTGCGTGCGGATGGCGCCGGTCAACGTGTCGACCGGACGGCCGTTCCGGTCCTGAACCGCCTTCAGATCCGCCAGTCAGCGGGACATTAGCGGCAATACCTTTCGAGCCCGTTCAGCATCCCGCCGTCGTGCGGGCCCGCACAGGTCGAACGACCCGCCGCGTGGCCCGGCCGGCGGACCGGCCACATCCCCCGCGCACAACCTGTAGCCGGT
This sequence comes from Methylobacterium sp. PvP105, assembly GCF_017876975.1. Taxonomy (NCBI): domain Bacteria; kingdom Pseudomonadati; phylum Pseudomonadota; class Alphaproteobacteria; order Hyphomicrobiales; family Methylobacteriaceae; genus Methylobacterium; species Methylobacterium sp. PvP105. The sequence goes on from NZ_JAGIPA010000001.1 coordinate 6,446,230, forward strand.
CATGGGATAACCGTAGATCGTGCGTGACGCCTCGTCTCAGTTGTGTCTTTTGGCATCAGACACAACCTTGAGGATACCGTGCTGCCTGCCCCGACCGCGACAAGCGCCGCCCGCCGCGGACGGCGCCCTGTCCGTCACCCCCCTCGGAGCGCCGCCCGCTGGCCGGTGCTCGCCGGCCTCGTCCTCATCGGCCTGTCGGGCAGCGCCGTCGCCCGGCCGTTCCCGGAGCCCGACGACCGGACCCTCGACCGCCACGGCCATTACCGCAGCCGGGACGGGTCCGACGTGCACCGGCCGGCCAAGAGCCTCGACGGCGGGAAGCCCGCGGGGGCCACGGCCAAGTGCCGGGACGGCACGTGGAGCTTCAGCCACACGCATCGCGGCACCTGCTCCCGCCACGGCGGCGTGGCGCACTGGGAGGGTTGAGGCTCCGCGCCCTGCCTTAAATCCTATGACCGCCGCAAATTAGGAATTTACACTTGACACCGGCGCGCTGTCGGGGTATCACCTCGGCACGGTCGAGACGTGTGCGGAGAGACGCCGATGTGGCCACCCCCTCCCGGCCGGGCGGACAGCCGCGCCGAGGCGCTGACGCTCCTGCGGGAGACCGACCTGACGTTCGACGCGATCGGGGACCGCCTCGGCGTCCATCCGAGAACGGTCCGCACCTGGAACGCCCGGGCCGGCTGGCCGAGGCCGCGGCGGTTGCGGCCGCGACTCCTGACGCGGCGCTGGCCGGCGGCGCGCCGCGCCGCCCTGATCCGCCTGCTCTGCACCCCGGGCGCCGATCCCGGCGACGTCACCGAGGTCCTGGGTCTCGGCCGGCTCGACGCGGGGATGATGGCCTCGGCCTTCGGGGTGGACCTGCCGCTGCCGCCGGCGGTCACCGGGCGCGGCGACCCGGCGGCCGATCCGGCGACCCTGCGGGCGCGTCTGCGCGCCCACATCGCCCGGCAGATCGCCGCCTTCGACGCGGCGCTGAGCGGGGCGGGGCCGGGCGCGCGCGACTCCGCCCGGGTCCTGCGCGACCTCGGCGGGCTCAAGCGGCTTCTCGACACGGTGGATGCGGCGGGCGCGCGCGCCGCCGCGGGGGAGGGGGGCGATGGCACCGAACCCGAACCCGACCTGCCCGCCCTGCGCGCGGAGATCGCGCGACGCGTTGCTGGCTTTGTCGGCGGCCGGGCGGCTGCCTGACTTCCTCGGGACGCTGCCGCCGGATCTCCTCCGGGCGCTCGCGGGCGACTGGCTGCACCAGGCCCGGCCGGACCAGCTGCCGCCGCCCGACGCGGAGCCCTGGACCACCTGGGCGGTGATCGGCGGCCGCGGCAGCGGCAAGACCCGCACCGGGGCCGAGTGGGTCGACGCCCTCGCGCGGGGCGACCCGGCCTTCGCGGCCGCGCCGGTCGGGCGGATCGCCCTGGTGGGCGAGACCCATCTCGACGTGCGCGACGTGATGGTCGAGGGGCCCTCCGGCCTGCTCGGCCTGCCGGCGCGGGGGCGGGCCCGGCCCACCTGGTCGCCGAGCCGCCGCCGGGTGGAGTGGAGCAACGGCGCCGTCGCTGTCAGGAGCGCGTTTAACATGCCCCAAATAGGGTTTAACGTCCCCCGGTTGACGGAATAGGCTACCCCTTCGCCCTTGCAACCCGAGTTGAAGCAGTGCCATCGCCTGCCGCGCCGTTCGAATAAGCTACCCCCAAACGCGGTGCTTGGGGCTATCTCCGACCTGTATGCAAGCCATTCGCTGACCTTCCCGGCTCCTCGCCCAGACCAAGGCCGGACGCATCGGGCCGTGGAGCGTCAAGCTCGCCTTCACGGCCGATTCGGAGTTCGCACGTGAGCGGGGGCGCCCTGAGCGTGTCGATTGACCTCGGTCCTGACGCGTCGATATCCCAGCGCCCTCTCACGGGACCTGACACGGAGTCTAGGCCTCAAGCCGGGCGATATGAGGCTCGTCTGAGCGACCCAGCCCCCCCCCCCGGCCCGTTCAGTACAGGCGCCAGGCTCCAGCCTGCTTCCTGGCCTTCTTCAGGCGGCGCAGGCTCCTGATCGCGCGGACGAGCTTCTTGGCCTGACGCTTCTCGCAGGTCTCGATGACTGGCCGACCGGCGACCTTGACCATGAAGTGCCCGTCGGCCGCCTTTTCCTTGGTGACGTAGTGCATGGTCGGCCTCCTGTCGTTCGGGGCTCGGACGTCGAGCGGCCTGTCTCCGGGGTAAGTGCATGCGGCGACGAAGGGCGCGCGGACGCCCGGGGTGCTTGGAATCGGAGATGGACACGCGGGCGGGCGTCGCAACCCGGCTCCCGCCTTCGTGATCCTCACCGAAGCGGCGTCCGCCTCAACGACCTGACGCTCCCTGGGCCGCGATCTCCGCGGCCGCCCGGTCGAGATCCCGTTCGAAGCGAGGATCGCGGAACAGCACCTCCGCGATGACGGCCGCGGCGATCTTCCCGGCTTCGAGGTCTGACGGGAAATGGGTTCCGGCAATCATGCGGTTCTCCCCGTAGGAGGCCGCGAACGCGAACAGCGACTGGCGTTTCTCGGGCACGAGGCGCGACAACACCGTGGCCGCGAGATACCCGAACGTGGCGTGCCCACTCGGATAGGACGTGCTGTCGGAGCGATGGCCGAACGTGGCGAGGTCCGGCTTCACCTTATAGGGGCGCGGCCGGGCGATGGTGGCCTTGGCCGCCAGCACGGCGAGTTCGCCGTCTTGGAACACATGCTCGATCAGCGCTGCGGTGACCGGCATCGTCTCCGCCGTGAAGGCCGGGCCGAGCACACCGGTGAAGCGGTCGAGGGTGCACGGCAGGTTCGCGGTGATGCGGCGCTCGTCCTCGGGCGTGCGGGCACGGACGGCGGCTTCCACGGTCTGCAAGTCCACCTTGGCTGCTTCCAAACCGGCCTCGGGCGGGGGCGGTAGGACGCGCTGGAGCGCCATCGCCTCCGGGTCGATGTAGGTGCTGCGCAGCGTCCCGGCGGCGGCGGCAGGCAGGGCAAGGGACAGGACCACCGCCAGCGTCGCAGTGAATCGCTGGCAGCCCCTGACGAAGTTCCGATGTTTCACCGCCCCTCCTCACGCCGTGTCAGGTCGTACCGCCCGCAGTCACGTCGCCGGCCAGCTCCAAGGCTTTCCCGGGGGCGGTCTCCGGCAGCATCACCACGAGCACCCCGAGCGCGACCGCCGCGACGGCGGCGCACGCGAGATAGGCGGCATCGAACCCCGCCTGCTGGACCAAGGTTCCGGCGATCACGAACGATAGGGAAGCGCCCGCGCCCTGAACGGTCCCGATCAGGCCGTGGGCGGCGTTGTAGCGGCCGGTCCCGCGGGTGATGTCGGCCATCACCAAGGGCTTCACCGCACTGAGCAGGCCGGCGCCGACGCCGTCGAGGCACTGGACCGCGATCAGCCAATACGGGTCGCGCCAGACGAGATAAAGCAAGGCGCGCATGGGCAGCGCGGCGAAGCAGATCACGAGAAGAGGCTTACGGCCCCAATGTTCGGCCCGGCGGCCGACGATGAGCCCCATCGGCACCATAACCGCCTGCGCGCCGACGATGCAGACGGACACGATGACGGACGACCAGTCAGGGCGCGCTTGCCCGATCTCCTGAGCGACAAGGGTCAGCAGCGGCGCGTTAGCAAGATGGAAAAGACCCACGCAGGCGGCGAAGATCATGAGCGGCCGGCAGGTCAGCAGGGCTCGCCATCCGGCCGGGGCTTGTTCGCCTTCACCCTCGCCGCCACCGCGGGCTCGACGCGCGTCGATGGCACCTCGCGGGATCGAGTAGAGCGCCGCGGCCGAGACGATGGCGCAGGCCGGGACCAAGAGGAAGACCGCCCGGTCCGGGAACAGCCAACCGACGAGCCCGATTAGCACGGCGATGGCGACGTTCCCGGTCCGCTCCAGTGCGGCGTTGCGGCCGAAGCGCCGGGCGAGCCTGTCGGCCGGGAAAAGGCCGAGGGTCAGCGTTGCGATGGCCGGGCTCAGCATGCCCCCGACGGCGGCTAACACGCAGGAAGCCGCGAGCACGGGCCAGAACTGCGGGAAGAGCGCGACGAGGAGCGTGGCCAGCGAGAGCGCGACCAGGGCGCCGAGCAGGATGACTCGCTTGTCCCGCACTGCGTCGATGGCCGTCCCGATGGGTGTCTGAGCCACGATGCCGACGATGCCTGACACCGTGCTGACCAGTCCGACCGAGGCGTCGTCCCATCCGCGATGCACGTAGAGGTAGACGTTGAGGTAGGGCTTGATCGCCCCGTTCACGTCGATCAGCAGGAAGTTCAGGAGATCGAGAGGTCTGGAGATGGGCTTTCGCACCTGGGCGGCAGGCTGCCCGTCATCCTCGCCGCTGTCCTGCTCCACGTGGTCGGCCTCCCTTTCAAACTCACCTAGGGCGTCGCCGAACCAAACCGAATGAGGGAGCTATCCGCGGGCATGAACGATTTGCAGCCGTGCTCGACCCGGTGATCACGGACGGGGCGCTCGCCGTATGACCGCTCGGGGTGGGAAGCAGCTTGGCTGCTTTCGGTCGCAAGACGTTCTAAAGCGGACCTAGGATGAATCGCCGTCTCCGGATGGACGGTCCAACCCATCTCAGGGTCGAAGTTCGTTAAAGCCGGATGCCGTTTTCATCAGAGGCGATGCGACCGACGCGAAAGTGCGTTGCCTTGGGAGACAGAGTGATTCACGATCGCAAAGCCCCAATCACGCGACGTCTCGTGCTGGTCCGGCATGGCCAGAGCGTAGCCAACCGATCCGGTCTGTTCACGGGATTGCTGGACTCGCCCTTGACCGAGCAGGGTCGGATAGAAGCCGTGGCAGCCGGGCGGCGTTTGGCCGAGCGCAGCTGGCGCTTTTCCGATGCCTTCACCTCGACGCTGACGCGGGCCGTCGTGAGCGGCCGGCTTATCCTCGATACGCTCGGGCAACCCGGATTAATCCCTCAACGCTTCGCCGCGCTCGACGAGCGAGACTACGGCGACCTCAGCGGGCTCGACAAGACCGCCGCCGATGCGCGCTGGGGGGCGGAGCGGATCGAGACCTGGCGGCGCTCCTACGCCGAGGCGCCGCCGAACGGTGAGAGCCTGCGCGATACCGTCGCCCGCATCGTGCCATGCTACCTCCGATCCATCCTACCGGCGGTCATGGGCGGGGACGTGCTCGTCGTCGCCCACGGTAATTGCCTGCGGGCGCTCGTTATGGCGCTCGACGACCTCAGCCCGGCGGAGGTCGAGCAACTCGAACTCGCGACGGGCTCCGTCAGGATCTATGAGTTTGCTGCGGACACGACGATCGAGGCCCGCTGGATCGACGGTTGAATCCGCCTGTAGGCCCCCAAGAATGGGTCGCCTCACGCTTCGAAGGGATCCCCATTTGATCTAATTAAGTGATTGGAATTATCTAATCATTCCGTTGGAGTGAATGAAAGGGAAGTGGGATTCTCCGGCATCACATCGGAGCCACCCATGTCCGCCCCCAGACTTGTCTCCCACCCTCGATCGATGCGTGCCCTGGCCGGCACGAGAGCCATCCTTCCAGGACTGGGCCTCTGCGTGGCAGTTACCGCCGCAGCGGTCGGCTTCGAAGCCGTCGAGACGCACCTGTTCGGTCGCGCTTGGCTCGAAGCCCTGGTGCTGGCGATCCTCCTCGGGAGCGCGATCCGCACCGCCTGGACCCCGTCGCAGCGTTTCTTTCCCGGCATCGCCTTCGGGGCCAAGACCGTGCTGGAGATCGCGGTCGTAATGCTAGGCGCGTCGCTCAGCCTCGCGACGATCCTCGCCGCCGGCCCGGGCCTGCTCTTCGGCATCGCGGGCGTCGTCGTGGTCGCGATCCTGTCGAGCTACGGCATCGGCCGGGCGCTCGGACTGCATTCGCGCATGGCGATCCTCGTCGCCTGCGGCAACTCGATCTGCGGCAACTCGGCGATCGCCGCCACCGCCCCGGTGATCGGCGCCGACGGCGAGGACGTCGCCGCCTCCATCGCCTTCACCGCGGTGCTGGGCGTGCTGGTGGTGCTCGGCCTGCCGCTGCTGGTGCCGCTGCTCGGCCTGTCGCCGATGCAGTACGGCGTGCTCGCCGGCCTCACCGTCTACGCCGTGCCGCAGGTCCTCGCCGCCACCGCGCCGGTCGCGGCGCTCAGCGTCCAGGTCGGAACCCTGGTGAAGCTCGTCCGGGTGCTGATGCTCGGGCCGGTCGTTCTGATGCTCTCCCTCGGCGCGAGCCGGCTGCGCGAGGAGACCGACGAGGCCGCCCCCGGCGTCACAACCGGCGACCGCCCGGCCCCCGGCGGCCTCGCGATCCACCGCCTGGTGCCGTGGTTCATCCTCGCCTTCCTGGCGCTCGCGGGACTCCGCTCGGCCGGGCTGATCCCGCAAGTCGCGCTCGCGCCGATGTCGGAGACCGCCAACGTGCTGACCGTAGTCTCGATGGCGGCACTCGGCCTCGGGGTCGACGTGCGCAGCGTCGCCAAGGCCGGGGCGCGGGTGACCCTCGCTGTGGTCGCCTCGCTCCTTGCCCTCGGCGCCGTCAGCCTCGGCCTGATCCATGTGCTCGGCCTCGTCTGATCCACGCTATGGCATCGATCCGACCCCTTGATGGAAGAATTGCCGTGACACGTTCGTCCCAATCTTCATCCGAGGCAGTCGCGCAGGCGACGGGATGGTTGATGGGGCCGGGTCGCGAAGCGGTGGACGCGGCAGCCCTTCTCGATGGGTTCAGTGCGTGCCTCTCGGGGCTTGGCCTGCCGCTGGCCCGCGCCACCACCCACGCGCCGACCCTGCATCCGTCGTTCCGGTGGGTGATGCGCGTCTGGCATCCAGGAACGTCGAGCCTAGCCCTGCGTCGCCGCCACGGCATCGAGGGCACGCCGACCTTCCACGGCAACACCGTCGAGCACGTGGTCGAGACGCGGACCCCACTCCAATGCCGTCTCGACGGGGATGGGCCGCTGCCGTTTCCCGTGCTTGGCGAGCTTCGCAACGAGGGTCTGACCGACTACCTCATCGCGCCGCTGCATGCCGCGCGTGGACGCATGGGTGCCGCCTCCTGGGCCACGGCGAGACCGGGCGGCTTCACGCCGATCGAGATCGAGACGTTGCTAGCGCTGGTCGAGCCGTTCTCGCTGCTGTTCGAAATCAAGGCGCTCGACGACATGCTTGGCGCGGTCCTGAGCGCCTATGTCGGGCGCGACCCGGCGCGGCAAATCCTGGCCGGCACAGTGCGGCGCGGCGACGTACGCCTCATGCGGGCCGCGATGATGCTGACCGATCTGCGCGGGTTCGGTGAACTGTCCGACCGGCAAAGCCCCGACCATGTCGTGGCCGCCCTCAACCGGATGTTCGATGCCATCGTGCCGGCCGTCGAGGCGGAAGGCGGCGAGGTGCTAAAGTATATTGGTGACGGGCTGCTGGCCGTGTTCGATGCCGATCGCGACGAGGCCGAGGCGCGCCGTGCCGCCTTGCGTGCCGCCGAGGCCGCACTCGATGCGCTTGCGACCCTGCGCGACGGTGACAGGGCTGCCTTTGAGGTCGGCGTCGCACTTCATGTTGGGGAGGTCGCCTACGGCAATATCGGCGGCGGCGACCGGGTCGACTTCACGGCGATCGGCCGCGATCTCAACGTGCTCGCTCGCGTCGAGCGCCTGTGCAAGACCTACGACACGCCGCTGATCGCCACCGACACCTTCCTCCACGGCCTGGCGCATGCCCTCGAACCGCTCGGCATTGTCGCCCTTCGCGGTTTCGCCGAGCGTCACGCCTTGTTCGGGTGTCGCAGGACCGCGCCTGTCGAAGCACCGGCGGTCTGACGTCGAGACGATATCTGGCACCACCGGCGCGGAGATCCAAAATTCTCAAATCATCGCATTGGGAGATCGTTCGCATCGCGAAAGACCGTTGGTGGGAATTAAACGCATCCCGTAGCATCTCCCTAGTCGCAAGGAATCGCCACGGGTCCGGTGCCCTCGAACGCATCGACGCCGACGAACTTTGAAGGGAGAGACCATGCACGGATTGGAAAGACCGACGAACCGCCGCCTCCTGTTGGGCGGGCTCGGGCTCGGCAGCCTTGCCGCCGCGATGCCGGCCTGGGCCGCGGGCTCGGTGAAGCTGCCGCTACCCGGCGGCCCGGATGTGCGGGATCTCACGACGGCCTTTCCCGGCAAGGGCGAGATGATCCTCCAGCGTACCCATCCGCCGCTGCTGGAGACGCCGTTTGCGGTGTTCGATGAGGGCGTGTTCACCCCCAACGACCGCTTCTACGTGCGCTGGCACTGGGCCTCGATCCCAACCGAGGTTGATGCCGGCACCTTCCGTCTCAAGGTCCACGGTCATGTCGAGAAGGAGCTCTCGCTCTCCCTCGATGCCATCGCCGGCCTGCCGCGCTTCGAGATCGCCGCGGTCAACCAGTGCTCGGGCAACTCCCGCGGGCTGTTCGAGCCGCGGGTTCCCGGCGCGCAATGGGCCAACGGCTCGATGGGAAACGCCCGCTGGACCGGGGTGCGCCTCAAGGACGTGCTCGAAAAGGCCGGGGTGAAGGCCGGTGCCGTGCAGGTGCGCTTCAGCGGCCTCGATGAGCCGGTCGTGGACGACGCGCCGGACTTCAAGAAGTCGCTCGATCTCGACCACGCCTACGACGGTGAGGTGATGATCGCCTACGCGATGAACGGCGAGCAATTGCCGCTTCTCAACGGCTTCCCGCTTCGCCTCGTGGTGCCGGGCTGGTACTCGACCTACTGGGTCAAGATGTTGTCGGAGATCGAGGTGCTGGACAAGCCCGACGACCAGTACTGGATGAAGACCGCCTACCGCATCCCGGACGTGCCGGGCGCCAACATCAAGCCCGGCCAGACCGGCTTCAAGACGGTGCCGATCAACAAGATGGTACCGCGCTCGTTCGTCACCAACCTGCAGGATGGCGCCAAGGTGACGGCCGGCGCGCCGGTGGCGTTGCGCGGCATCGCTTTCGGCGGCGATTGCGGGGTGAAGGCGGTCGACTTCTCCGGCGACGGCGGCGCGACGTGGTTTCCAGCACAGCTCGGCGCGGACGAGGGCCCCTACAGCTTCCGCCGCTTCGAGGGCAGCCTGCCGGCGTTGGCCGCCGGCACCCACACGGTGAAGGTCCGCTGCACCAACACCAACGGCGTCGCGCAGCCCACGGACCGGGTCTGGAACGGGGCCGGCTTCATGCAGAACGGTATAGAAACCGTGTCCTTCCAGGCCGCTTGAGGAGAACAGCCATGACCCCGATCCGCTCTGCAGCCCTCAGCGTCGCGCTCATACTGTCTCCCCTGGTGGCGCTCGCCGCCCCGGCTCCCGAGCCGATGCGCTTCACCTCGCAATCGATCGAGATGCCGACCTCCGACCGGATCTTCCCCGACGGGCCCGGGGCCGAGGCGGTCAACAACAACTGCCTCGCCTGCCATTCGGCCGGGATGGTGTTGACCCAGCCCAAGCTCACGAAGGCGCAGTGGACCGAGACCGTGAACAAGATGGTCCACATCTACAAGGCTCCGGTCGATCAGGCCGACGTGCAGACCATCGTCGACTACCTCACGGCGTTGAAGCCGACCCCCTGAACTCCCGAATCCCGAGGCCGCCGCGTTTTTTCGCCGGCCTCGGGGAATAGACCGCCCTCGCTGGCATCTCCTTAAGGCGATGCATGGCCGGACCGGTCCCGCACGACGCAATCCGATTTCGAACCCGCCCGCACGGCTGGCCCCGGCCGCCGAACGAGCGCGCATGCCCAAGAGACCCGCTTCATGACCCATATCCGCACCAGTCTCCGCGCCTTCCTCGCCGGAGCTGCCTTGCTTCTCGCCCAGGGCCAGCCCGGGTCCGCCGCTGGTTTCGACGGCGCGATCAAGAACAACGCCTTGGCGCTGAACGCTGCCGGGACCGTCGCCGCTGTATCGAACAGCGAGGAGAGCGCCGTCGTCGTCTACGACGTCGCCAAGGGCACGGTGCTGCGCCGCCTCGACGGCTTCGTCACGCCGCGCAACATCGTGTTCGCGCCGGACGGCGCCCGCTTCTACGTCTCCGACAGCGGCACCGGCCGGATCACGGTCTACGAGACCGCCACCGGCAAGGAAGCCGGCGTTCTCGCCGCCGGGCCCGGGGTCTTCGGCACCGTGCTCTCGGCCGACGGGGGCAAGCTCTACGTCAACAACGAGGCCGCGAGCACGCTGACCGTGTTCGACACCAAGACTATGCTGGCAGATGCCGTGATTCCCGGCTTCGCGCAGCCGCGCCAGGGCGTGAAGCTGTCGCCCGACGGCAAGACCGTGTTCGTGACGAACTTCCTCGGCGACAAAATCACGTTGGTCGATACCGCCACCAACAAGATCACCGGCGAGATCGCTGGGTTCGACAAGCTGCGCGCCATCTCGATCACCAAGGACGGCAAGACGCTGTTTGCCGCCAACAGCGGCCGCAATACCATCGGCGTGGTCGATATCGCCGCCCGCAAAGTCACCTCCGAGGTGGAGGTGGGCAAGGACCCCTACGGAGCCGCACTGACACCGGACGGTCGCTTCGTCTATTCCGGCAACCTCAAGGACAACTCACTCTCAGTGATCGACACCGGCACCCTCAAGGTTGTCGCCACGGTGACCGGCCTGAACGAGCCGCGCCAGGCGATCGCGTTCTCGGCCGACAACGCCCGCGCCTACGTCCTCAACCGCGATCTCAGCGTCGCCGTGGTCGATCGCGCGAAGAATGCGGTGGTCTCGACAATGAAGCCCTGAGGCGACGCGCGCCGGGGGCCTTATCGCCCCCGGCGCGTTCTCGTCGTCGACATGTCAAGTACGCAGGACAAAGACCCCATGCTCCGCCTGTTCCAGCGCAAGGACCGCCTCATCGTCCACGGAAAGGCGCCCTACAACGCCGAGCCGCCGCTCGATCGCCTGCGGGCGGCGTTCCTCACCGAACAGGCCGACTTCTACGTCCGCAGCCACGGCGACATCCCGGACCTCGACGCCGACAGCTACCGCCTGACGGTAGATGGCATGGTCACCATGCCGCTCGAACTCTCCCTCGCGGAACTCAAGGCGCGCTTTGCGCACGCCACCGTCACGGCGGTGATGCAATGCGCCGGCAACAGACGGGCCGACATGCTGGCGGTGGCGCCGGTCTCCGGTGACCCGTGGGCGCCCGGTGCCATCGGCAACGCGGAATGGACCGGCGTGCGGCTCGCCGAGGTGCTGCGCGCGGCCGGCATCGATGCAGATGAAGAGCGCTACGTCGCCTTCGAGAGCCACGACCGGATCGCGGACACGGACACGCGCTTCGGCGCCTCGATCCCTCTCGCCAAGGCGCTGGCGCCCGAGACGCTGCTTGCCTTCGCGATGAACGGCGAGCCTCTCGCCCCCGAGCACGGCCATCCGTTGCGCGTGGTGGTGCCGGGATTTGCCGGCATCCGCAGCCCGAAATGGCTCGCCCGGATCACGGTGCAGGACCGGCCCTCCGACAACCCGATGCAGGCCGACGACTACAAGCTGTTTCCGCCCGACGTGACGGCCGAGACCGCGGACCCCGCCCACGGCATCACCATCGAGGCGATGCCGCTCAACAGCGCGATCTGCGAGCCCGCCCGCGGCGCGGCGTTGAAGGCCGGCCGGCACGCGATCCGCGGCTATGCCATCGCCAGCGACCGCGCGGTCGCCCGCGTCGACGTCTCGACGGATGGCGGCCGCAGCTGGGCGCAGGCCCGGATCGACCGCGATGCCGACGCGCCCTACGCGTGGACATTCTGGGAGATCGAGCGCGAGCTGACGGCCGGCGAGCACGAACTTGCGGTGCGGGCCTGGGACTCCGCCGGCCAGACCCAGCCGGCCGCCCCCGACGACACCTGGAACTACAAGGGCTACCTTAGCGCCGCATGGCACCGGGTGCGGGTCACCGTGGCCTGATCATCACGCCCAGAGCAAGGCGGTGGCCGCGAGGCCCGAGATCGCGATCAGCAAGGCCGCGATCCCGATGGTGAGGATGCGCGGCATCATCGGGATCTCGGCATGGGCGAGACGCGCCCGGATCGCCCGGTCCCGCCATGCGGCGCCGGCGAACGAGGCAAGCGCGCAGCCGATCAACGTGAGCGACAGCACCTTCAGCGGCCAGACCGCCAGCACCTCCCGCAGGAAGCGCTGCGCGGCCAAGCCGACGCCCAGAAAGGCGAGCCCGGTTCGAAGCCACGCCACGAACGTACGCTCGGCTGCCAGCACCGTCCGGTCCTCGGCGAGCCTCACCCGCGGGTCGTCGGGGGGCACTGGTTTCGCGGGCTCGCTCATTTGATGTTCGCCGTCGCGATCAGGTCGAGAAGCGCGTCGGCGGCCCGGCTGCGGTAGCGCTCCTTGTGGCGCAGCACCCGGAACGGCCGGCTCGGTAAGTCGAACGCCGCCCGCACCAGGGTCCCGGTTCGAAGCGCTGCGGCGACCACGGTCTCGGACAGGACGGCGGCCCCGCCCCCGGCCTCGACGGCGGCGCGCACTGCCTCGTTCGAGGGCAGTTCGAGCATGACCCGGAGCTGGGCCGCGGCAAGGCCGGCCGCACCCAGGGTCGCCTCGAAGGCCGAGCGGGTTCCCGATCCCGCTTCGCGCAGCACCCAGTCGGCCCCGGCGAGGTCTTCGGGTGCGAGTGCAGCCGCCCCGGCGAAGGGATGGTTTGGGGCGACCACGAGGACGAGTTTGTCCTGGGCGATGGTCGTGCTTGCGAGCGTCGGGTCGTCCAGCGCCCCCTCGACGAAGCCGAGTTCGGCCTGCCCCGCGCGCACCGCGTCGGCGGCGTCGGTGGTGTTGCCCACCGCCAACCGGATAGCGATCTCAGGGTAGGCCCGGCGGAAGGCGACGAGGTGGCGAGGCAGCCAGTCGCTGGCGATGGTCTGGCTGGCAAAAAGCGCCAGCGTCCCGCGTCGTAGGCCGCTGAGGTCGGCGAGCACAAGTTCGGCGGCCTCGGCCCGGGCGAGCACGGCGCGGGCCTCGACGAGGAACACGCGCCCTGCTTCGGTCAGCTCGATCCCGCGGCCAACCCGGTGAAACAGCTTCGTCGCGTGCCGCCCCTCGATGTTGGCGATCGCCGTGCTGACCGCCGACTGGACGAGGTTCAGCGCCTCGGCGGCCCGCGTCACGTGCTGTCGCTCGGCCACCGCCACGAAGATGCGAAGCTGATCGAGGGTCATGGCTGCCGACGATCCGGCGCGAGGTCGCGGACGTGCGCATCGACCGCCTGCGCGACGGAGAGCAGCCGGGCCTCGTCGGTGCGGCCGGTGACGACGTATGACATGCCACCATCGACCCAGGAGAAGGCAGCGATGTCGCCCTCGCGGGCGAAGCGGAAGAGCGTGCGGCCGTCGCCGTCACCGACGCGGCTGTAGAGCGTCAGCCGGGTGCCGCGGTCGTCGTCGTACATCAACATCGCCGCGGGCTCGGTGCCGGCCGGCAACAGGCGCCCGCCCATCAGCCGGAAGCCCTGCGCCGAGAGGTCGGGGGCCGCGACCGCGTGACCGAGACGCTTCGAGAGCCACGTCACGAGGTGGGGCTTCTCGTCGGCGCGCACCTCCACCGGATGCACCGCCTCGACCACGAAGGTGCGGAAGGCTGCGACCGCGTCCTGCGTCGCCGGTGCCTCCGCCACCGCCGCCGCCGCGGGCACACCGTGCAGGGCATGGCCAACCCAGCCGCCGGCACTGCCGAGCGCGAGGCAGAGCACGGCCGCAGCCGCCATGGGGAACCAGCGTGCGCCAGGGTACAGGTGTCGCGAGCGGATGTTGGCCACCCGCAGTCGCGCCGGGATCGCCTCCTCGGCGATCGGCGCGAGGCGGGCGCGCAGGCGCTCGCGCAGAACTCGGTCCGTCGAGACTTCAGCCGCACGCGCGGGGTTCCCCACGAGCCACGCCTCGACCAGCGCCTGCCGCTCCGGTTCAAGGCGGCCGTCGATCAGGCCGTGCAGATCGTCCTCGCCGACCGGGCGCGGATCCCCGCTCATTTAACCCTCCTCAGCAGGCCTGTCCGGCCCGTCTCCACAAATCCGCGCATCCGCGTGCGCGCCCGGCTCAATCGTGACATCACCGTGCCGAGCGGCACCCCGAGCACCTGTGCCGCTTCGGCATAGGACAGGTCCTCCACCGCCACGAGGAGCAACACCGAGCGCTGCTCCTCGGGCAGGGTGTCGAGCCCTGCGAGTACGTCACGGGCTCCCAAAGCTGCCCCCGGGTCGGCGCTCGGATCGGGCACCTGCTCCAACACTTCCGCGCCGAGATCGGCGCCGCGCCGGCCCCGGCGTCGGACGGCGGCGAGGAACAGGTTGCGCTCGATCGTGAACAACCACGCCCGCAGGTCGCCGTCGCGGCGACGCCCGGACCAGGCGGACAATGCCCGCTCCAGGGTGTCCTGGACGAGGTCGTCCGCCGCTTCGCGATCCCGAAGAAGCGCGACCGCGTAGCGCCGCAGGGCCGGGATCTGCGGTTCGATCAGGGGGGCGATCTCGTCCAACGACGTGTCCCAATCAGAGGGAGCCGATCCGGGCATTCACCGATCAGGGCTTTGCGATGTGCCACGCACCGTTGAGGAAGCCGTCACCGGTGGTGTCGCCCGGCTTGGTGTCCTTGGCGAAGGTGTAGAGCGGCTTGCCCTTGTAGGCCCACTGCATCGTGCCGTCGTCCCGGGTCACCGTCGTCCAATCGCCGGAGGCCGCCGATCCGGAGGCAGCCGTCAGGGCCGGCCAGTTGGCGGCGCAGGGGCCGTTGCACATCGACTTGCCGCCCATGTCCTTGTCAAAGGTGTAGAGGGTCATGCTCTTGGCATCCACGAGCGCCGGCCCCTTGGCGGTCTCGGCCGTCATGGCGGGCGCGGCGGCCTGGGCGGCCACGGCGGAGAAGGCGATAGCCGCGAAGGCGGTGCGGATCAGCAGATTGCGCATGGGTGAAGTCTCCCGCGGTCGAGCATGACCGCATCGGGAGGGATGCGAAACGGGCGCCTTTATTCCGCTGACACACGAAAAAAGGCGATCCCATCGGCGCGAACGCTTTTTCGGCCCCGCCGCGGAATAAAGGCGGTCCTCTGGCATCCCTTCCATTGATACCGGATCGCGAGGAGGCCGCATGCGCGGAGCACTGGGATTTGCCGTGACGTCGGCGCTGATGGCGAGCGGCCTCGTCGGCGGCCGGATGATGATGCGCCCGACGCTGGCCGCCAGCGAGCCTCCGGCCGCGTCGTCAACGTCGTTCGACGCGATGATGGCGCAGTCGATGACGCGGATGCACGCCGACATGATGGTCCCGCCCTCGGGCGATCCCGACCGCGATTTCGCCGCGATGATGATCCCCCACCACGAGGGCGCGATCGCGATGGCCAAGGCGGAGCTGCTCTACGGCAAGGATCCGGTCCTGCGTCGCCTCGCGCAAGGAATCGTCGTCGAGCAGGGCCAGGAGATCGATGTGATGCGCCGTGCGCTCGCCAGTCTTCCTAAAGCGCCGCAGCCATCGACTGGTGCGGCCCATTCCCACGACCACAGTGCAGCCCCCGCCGCCATGCCCTCGGAGACCCGCCGATGAAGACCGCCCTGACTATCCTCGCCCTCGCGCTGCTCTCCGGCCCGGCGCTCGCCGGGCAGGCCCCGGGCGCAGCTTCCGCCCCGGACGTGCCGGTTAGCGGCAAGGATCGGTTCTACACCTCCGACCAGTTCTCCAACACGGTCTCGGTGGTCGATCCCGCCGCCAACACCCTGCTCGGGGTGATCCGGCTCGGCGACCCGACGCCGATGAACCTGAGCCCGCTCTATCGCGGGCAGCTTCTGGTTCACGGCATGGGCTTCTCGCCGGACCACAGGACCCTGCTCGCGGTCTCGATCGGTTCGAACTCCGTGAGCTTCATAGACACGGCGACCAACGCGGTCCGCCACACCGCCTATGTCGGCCGCTCGCCGCACGAAGCCTTCTTCACGCCGGACGGCCGAGAGGTTTGGGTGAGCGTGCGCGGCGAGGACCATATCGCGGTGCTCGATGCCGCCACCGCCAAGGAGACCCGCCGGATCACCGTACCGAACGGGCCCGGCATGACGATCTTCTCGCCGGACGGCGCCTACGGCTACGTCTGCTCCAGCTTCAGCCCCGAGACCGTCGTCATCGACACCAAGACCCACACCATCGTCGGCCGCGTGAAGCAAGAGAGCCCGTTCTGCCCCGACATCGCCGCGACGCCGGACGGCAAGCAGGTGTGGTTCACCCTTAAGGATGTCGGCCGCACCCAAGTGTTTTCGGCGCGTCCGCCCTTCGCGCCGCTGAAGACGATCGAGACCGGGCCGATCACCAACCACGTCAACATCGTCTCGACCAAGGCCGGCCAGTTCGCCTACGTGACGATCGGCGGCCTGAACCAGCTCAAGGTGTTCCGCACCGACGACTTCTCTCAGGTCGCCACCATCGCGACCGGCGCCCTGCCGCACGGGCTCTGGCCCTCGGGCGACGGCAGCCGCGTCTATGTCGGCCTGGAGAACGCCGACATGGCGGCGGTGATCGACACGGCGTCGAACACGGTGATCGCTGAGGTGCCGATCGGGCAGGGTCCGCAGGGCGTCGCCTACGTCCCGAACGCCGTGCCGGAGGGCGACGGAAAGCAGAACCTCCAGCCGCTGGGTGCTGCCGGCAAGACCAGCGCGCTGACGCTCACCGGTTCCGATGACAAGCCGGCGACGCAGGTCACCCTGTTCGACCAAGGCGTGCTGCAAACGCTACAGGCCGCGGTCACAGGACTGCCCGCGAAAATGCCCTTCGTGCTGGCGCTCGCCGCCAATCCGAAGGGAGCGACCGGCCTGGAGCCGCTCGCCGCCTTCATGACCAACCCGGCCGGCGCGGCCATCGTCAACGCGATCGGCCCGATCCGACAGGTCACCCGCACGGATGCCGGCGCTAGCCGGCGCTACCTCGTGGTGGTCTCGGGCAAGCCCGGTGAACTCGGCAGTGTCGTCCAGATGCAGACTGTGGATTGATCGAGTGGGGGGCGCTAGTTCGGAAGGCGAACACTCATAAGAGTACCTTGGCGGCGCGAGCCCAGTTTCGATGTCTGCTTTCGAGAACGACGTCGGACTGCTTCTACGGCGCAGTTGGGTCGATAGGAGGCTGTCCGCTTTTCCCGCGGGAGTTCTCCGAAGCGGACCAGTCGCTTTCGGCCCCACTTTGTCACGCCGTACCGCTGGAGCGCGCAACACCGGACATTCGTCTTCGCGCCCATCCCGGTCATTCAGATGGTTCTGACAATATCCCGTAAGTGGACGCTACCAGCTGCGATCGGCCATTCGCATGAGGCGACGCTACGGAACGATATTCCACGGTCGGGCTTGCGTTTAGCTGGGCACCCATTTCTAAAATGGTCTCCATGCCGCCCTGAAGACGAGGTTCGCGATTGCGTTCGACCTTCGGGACGTGCGCCGACAGTAACCTAGCCCCAAGGTGCCGGCTGCAGTCGTCATCGAAAAGATCGGCGTTTTTCTTGATTCATGATCTTCGACGATCCCGCATTCTTTAGGTCGTACCCGACAAGTCAGCCGGGGGTGGCGGGAGAACGACATCAACCCGGAGGGATTAACCGTTCGAGACATGCACCCACTGAGGTGCCCTAAAACTTCGATCAGGGAGGGATCATGAACGCTGAACCCGCGTCGAATCTGCTGCGGCGACCCGGTCCGCCCGAGCCCGTCCACCACGTCGATCCACCCCGGGCGTCCGACCCGCGCTTCACCGAGGTAGTGCCCTACCACGCCCGTCTCGTCTCGCTCTACGATCAGGCCGTCTTCAGCGAGGGGCCGACCTGGTGGCCCGCGCGGGACATATTGGTCTGGTCCGATGTCGAGGGGCGCCGGGTGCTTGGCTGGCACGCCGACGGCTGCGTGCGGGTCGTCATCGACGCAACCCCGTTCATCAATGGCAACACGGTCGACCGGGACGGCAACCTCATCCACTGCGAGCACGGCAACCGCCGCCTGTCACGCACATCCCCGGACGGACACTACGAGGCCCTGGTCGAGACCTACGAGGGCCGCCGGTTCAACGCTCCGAACGACGTGGTCTGCGCCGCCGACGGCGCCCTCTGGTTCACCGATCCAGCCTATGGGCTACGGCTACCCAGGCAGGGGGTGTTGGCCGCGTCCGACCTGGGCCATCACAGCGTCTACAGATTTGACCCGGCGGACGGCTCCGTCAGGCGCATGGCCGACCTCGGCCAACCGAACGGGCTGGCCTTCTCGCCGGACGGGCACACCCTGTACGTCAGCGACACTTCACGGACCGAGGGCGGTGACGGGCACACGATCCACGCCTACGCGGTCGTGGATGACCGAACCCTGGGCGAACCGCGGGTCTTTGCCGAGGTCGAGCCCGGCGTGCCGGACGGGTTCCGCGTGGACCATCGCGGCTGGATCTGGACGAGCTCGGAGGCAGGGGTTCAAGTCCTCTCCGCGGAGGGGCACCGGCTCGGACTGATTCCCACGCCTCAGGTGTGCTCCAATCTCTGCTTCTCCCCGGAGCAGCAACGGCTGTTCATCACGTCCAAACAGCACCTGTACGCCCTGGACCTCGCCGCCCAGTAGATCGGGGTGAAATCACGGCATCGTCAGAACGCTCCGGAAACTCCTAGGAACCTGGGTTCCCACGCGAGGTTGGCCTCGGACTAAGGAAGCCGTGTGCCGGTACACGCAGGCTTCATCCCATGCCGCCCCCGACCACGTTCGCCCAGCGGGCGGCACCAATACCTATTCCGAGGATCCGCCATGGCCGAAGCCGTCGCCGACTTTTTCTGGAAGCGCCTGGCCGAGTGGGGGGTGAAGAAGATCTTCGGCTATCCCGGCGACGGCATCAACGGCCTGCTCGGCGCCCTCCAGCGCAACGACCTGCCGTTCGAGTTCATCCAGGTCCGCCACGAGGAGATGGCGGCGTTCATGGCCGCGGCCTACGCCAAGTTCACCGGCGAGGTCGGCGTCTGCATGGCGACCTCCGGTCCCGGCGCGACGCACCTGCTCACCGGGATGTACGACGCCCATCTCGACCACGTGCCGCTTCTCGCCATCTGCGGGCAGCAGGCGCGCAACGTCAATGGCGCCCACTACCAGCAGGAATTCGACCTCACGAGCGTCTTCAAGGACGTCTCGGCCTACGTGCAGCAGGCGTCCTCGCCCGCGCAGGTCCGCCACATCGTCGACCGCGCCATGCGGATCGCTAAGGCCGAACGGAAGGTCTCGGCCATCATTCTACCGAACGACCTGCAGGACGTTCCCTACGAGGAGCCGGTACGCAAGCACGGCAACACCTTCTCCGGGGTGGGCTACACCGCCCCGAAGGTCGTGCCCTTCGACGCCGATCTGCGCCGCGCCGCCGACGTGTTGAACGCCGGCAAGAAGGTCGCGATCCTGGTCGGTGCGGGCGCCTTGCACGCCACCGACGAGGTCATCGCCGTCGCCAATAAGCTTCAGGCCGGCGTCGCCAAGGCGCTGCTCGGCAAGGCGGCGCTGCCGGACGACCTGCCGTTCGTGACCGGCACCATCGGATTGCTCGGGTCCAAGCCGTCCTCGGACATGATGGAGGACTGCGACACCCTCCTGATGATCGGTTCCGGCTTTCCCTGGGCCGAGTTCCTCCCGAAGGAGGGGCAGGCCCGCGGTGTGCAGATCGACATCTCACCGGAGATGCTGTCGCTGCGGTACCCGATGGAGGTGCCGCTCTGCGGCGAGTCCGCCGAGACCCTGCGTGCCCTGCTGCCGCTGCTGGAGCAGAAGAAGGAGGGTGGCTCCTGGCGCACCGGCATCGAGAAGGGGATGGTCTCCTGGTGGAAGGAGGCCGAGGACCGGGCGATGGCCAAGGCCAGCCCGGTCAACCCGCAGCGCGTCACCTGGGAACTCTCGCCGCGCATGCCCGAGCGGGCGATCATCACTTCGGATTCCGGGTCCTGCGCCAACTGGTTCGCCCGCGACCTGAAGATGCGCCGCGGCCAGATGTGCTCGCTGTCGGGCGGCCTCGCTTCCATGGGCGCGGCGGTCCCCTACGCCATCGCCGCCAAGGTAGCCCATCCCGACCGGCCGGTGATCGCGCTGGTCGGCGACGGCGCCATGCAGATGAACAACATGGCCGAACTGATCACGGTCTCAAAGTACATGCATCGCTGGTCGAACAAGACCTGGATTTGCTGCGTGTTCAACAACGAGGACCTGAACCAGGTGACCTGGGAGCAGCGGGTGATGGAGGGCAACCCGAAGTTCGAGGCGAGCCAGACTATCCCGAACGTGCCCTATCACAAGTTCGCCGAGCTGATCGGCCTGAAGGGCATCTACGTCGATGATCCCCAGCGCATGGGGGCGGCCTGGGACGAGGCGCTGGCGAGCCCCGTGCCGGTGGTGCTGGAGGTAAAGACCGACCCCGAGGTGCCGCCGCTGCCGCCGTTCTTCACGCTCCAGCAGGTGCAGAACTTCATGTCGATGCTCGGCAAGGGCGACCCGAAGGAGCGTCATCTCCTTGTCGACACCGCCCGACAGGTGCTGAGTTCCGTCCTACCGGGCAGCAAGTAGGACGGCTTCTACGGCATGCATGACGATCCGAGGATCGGAACGGTGCGGGCGCGAGCCTACACCGTTCCCACCGACGCGCCGGAGGCGGACGGGACGTTCAGCTGGGACAGGACGACGCTCGTTGTCGTCCATGTCGAGGCCGGGGGCGAGACCGGCCTCGGCTACAGCTACACCGACGCCAGTGTCGCGCGCTTGATTGTAGGCACGCTCGCATCGCGTCTTACCGGGTTGTCCGCCTTCGACATCCCGCGGGCCAATGCCGTGCTGTGGGGCGCCGTGCGGAACCTCGGGCGCTCCGGGCTGGCCGCCACGGCGATCTCGGCATTGGACACCGCCTTGTGGGACCTCAAGGCACGCCTCCTCGACGTATCCCTGGCGAGCCTGTTCGGGCAGGCGCGGGAACACGCGGAGATCTACGGCAGCGGCGGCTTCACGAGCTACGGCGACCGGCAGTTGCGCGAGCAGCTTGCCGGGTGGGTCGAGCGAGACGGCTGCCGGGCGGTGAAGATGAAGGTCGGCAGCGCTCCCGAGCACGACCCGGCGCGCATGGCGGTGGCGAAGGCAGCCATCGGCAATGCACGTCTGTTCATCGACGCCAATGGCGCCTTCACCCCGAAGCGCGCCGTCGCCCTTGCGCACGAAGCACACCGCTACGACGTGGCGTGGTTCGAGGAACCCGTGTCCAGTGACGATCCCGCAGGTATGGCTTCCGTCCGTGCCTCTACGCCTGCCGGCATCGAAGTCGCCGCGGGCGAGTACATCTACACCTTGAACGATTTGCGTGGACTGCTCGACGTAGGGGCAGTCGACGTGGCCCAGGCGGACGTGACCCGCTGCGGCGGCTACAGCGGGTTTCTGAAGATCGCGGCCCTGTGCGAGGCGGCGCATATCGATCTGTCCGGCCACTGCGCCCCCGCCTTGCACCTCCCGGTGGCGGTTGCGGCTCCCCGCTTCCGACACCTCGAATGGTTCCACGACCACGTCCGCATCGAGCGGATGCTGTTCGACGGGGCGCCCGCACCGCGCGATAGCGTGATCACCCCCGATCTGACCCGGCCGGGACACGGCCTCACCCTCAAGACCCGGGATGCCGATGCCTATGCCGTCTGATCGCGGCCCACCCCCGCCGAAACGTCAACATGCGCCAGGCATGAAGCGGCGCGTCGCACCTGTGAGAGTTGAGGCGGCCGTCCACCCGGTGGTGGTCCTCGCCGCGGTGGCGGCGGGGGCCGGTTTGTTGACCTGGTTCGCCGCCGGGCGTTCCAAGCCCCTAGGTCACGCCGCCGGCGGCCGCAGCTACAGCCCGCGGGGGCGCGAGGTCACCGCGAGCGCGGCACAGCGCCTGAACCACGCCTCGACGATGCTCGCCGCCTCGGTACTGTTCGATTCCGGCCTGGAGCACTACCGCGGCCAGTTCTTCAACCGGGCGATGTACACGCCCATCGTCGTGTCCAGCGTCATCCTGGCGGCGTCCCTGCACGGGGCCGGCGACACCGACCCCGGCAGCTCCCGCGTCCGGCACGGGGTGCAGGCGCTCGCCGGCCTGACAGGGCTGATCGGCTTCGGCTTCCACGCCTACAACGTCGGCAAGCGCGAGGGTGGGTATTCCTTCCAGAACCTGTTCTATTCCGCCCCCATCGGCGCGCCGATGGCTCTGACGCTGGCCGGCGTCCTCGGGGTCATCGCCGAGCGCGTGCGCGACGCCGACCCCGACGAGCCGCGGCTCGGTGGCTTGCCGGCGGGGCGCTCCCTTGCAGTCGCCACGGCGGGCATGCTCGCCGGCACGACCCTGGAGGCCGGGCTGCTTCACTTCCGGGGTGCTTTCCAGAACCCGGCGATGTTCGTTCCCGTCACCCTGCCGCCGCTTGCCGCCGCCCTTCTCGTCCGCGCCGCGACCAAACCGGAGGGAGCGAGTCAATCGGGCGCCAAGTGGGGGATGTGGGCGGTCTCGGCGATGGGCGTCGGTGGCGTCGCGTTCCACGGCTACGGCGTCGCCCGGATGATGGGCGGCTGGTCCAACTGGCGCCAGAACCTCATCGACGGGCCGCCTCTGCCGGCCCCGCCCTCCTTCTCGGGGGTGGCGCTCGGGGGGCTCGCGGCCCTCGAACTCATCGAACGCAGCCGCTTCCGCTTCTGACCCGAAAGATCATCATGCGTCCGAGACTGGACCTTTATCCGGGCTACGACGTGCTCGCGAAGCGCGACGGCCCGTCCTGGAACGCCAAGACCCGCGAGGTTTTGGAGGAACGGCTCGCCATCGGACCTGAGACGCGCCGCTTCTTCGACGAGGCCGAATGGTCGACGATGAAGTCGCTGGCCGAGCGGATCGTCCCGCAACCCGCCGACCGGGGGGATCCGGTTCCGGTGGCCGCCCTCGTGGACCACAAGCTCGCGACCGATACCCGCGACGGCTACCGCAACGCCGAAATGCCCGGGGAGCGCGAGGCATGGCGCCTGGGACTGCGCGCCCTCGATGCCGAGGCACGGGCACGGTTCGGGGCACGCTTCCACGAACTCGGCGCCTGGGCGCAGGACGAGCTTCTGAAGCTTGCTGAAAAGGGTGACCTGACCGGTGCGGTCTGGGAGGGCATGCCCTCGAAGCTGTTCTTCCACCAGCGCGTCCTCGCCGATGTGGTCAAGGCGTACTACGCCCACCCCACGGCCTGGAACGAGATCGGCTGGGGCGGCCCGGCGAGCCCGCGCGGCTACGTGCGCATGGATTTCGACCGCCGCGACCCCTGGGAGGCCGCCGAGGCCAAGCCCGGCCGCGAGGACGAGGCCTACCAAGAGAACCTTCGGGTCGGTCGATAAGGATACCTCCGTCCATGCGCATCCCCGGCCTCGGCAACGCCGCCGACAACCCCAAGCACGCCACGCCCGGCGACGACCCGGAGCACCATCCCCGCGCCCGCGACGGCCGCGCGCCCAACGTCATGCGGATCGGCGAATGGGTGCCGATGCGCCAGCACCGGGACGAGGAGGAGGTCGACTTCGCCATCGTCGGCACCGGCGCGGGCGGCGGCACCCTGGCCTGCCGGCTCGCGGAGGGTGGCGTGTCGGTGGTGGCCTTCGACGCCGGACCGTATTTCCGGCCGCTGGAGGATTTCGCCTCGGACGAGAGCCATCAGTCCAAGCTCTACTGGACGGACGAGCGCATCGTCGACGGCGAGAACCCGCTGCAGATGGGCTCGAACAATTCCGGCAAGGCGGTGGGTGGCTCGACCGTACACTACGCCATGGTCGCCCTGCGTTTCCGACCGGAATGGTTCAAGACCCGCACCCTGATGGGCTACGGCGCCGACTGGCCGCTCGATTGGCGGGAGATGTGGCGCTACTACGATCAGGTCGAGGACGACCTGAAGATCTCCGGCCCGGTCTCCTACCCATGGGGACCGCACCGTCGCCGCTATCACCGCCGTGCGCACGAGATCAACGCCGCCGCCAAGGTGCTGGCCCGGGGCGCGGAGGCGATGGGCATCAACTGGACGCCGACGCCGCTCGCTACGGTCTCGGCGCCGCACGGCGACGCACCGCCTTGCGTCTACCGGGGTTTCTGCACGCTGGGCTGCTCGACCAACGCCAAGCAGAGCGTGCTCGTGAGCTACCTGCCGCGCGCCCTGAAGGCGGGCGCCGAGATCCGCGACCTCGCCATGGTCGGGCGGATCGAGACGAGGAATGGGCGCGCCACCGGCGTCCACTACTTCCGCGAGGGGAAGTGGCGGTTTCAACGCGCGAAGAACGTCGTGGTGGCGGGCTACGCCATCGAGACGCCGCGGCTCCTCTTGAACTCGGCGAACCAGGAGTTCCCGGACGGCCTCGCCAACTCCTCGGGCCTCGTCGGCAAGAACCTGATGGTCCAGGGCAACCAAGCGGTCTGGGGCGTCTTCGACGAGGAGATCCGTAGCTACAAGGGCCCGCCATCTCTGGCGATCAGCGAGCACTGGAACTACGACGACAAGGGTCACGGCCCCTTCGTAAAGGACTTCTTCGGTGGCTATTCCTACATGAGCCAGGGGCCGCTGCCGCAGCTCTGGGCAAACACACAGGCCTCGGCGCACGGCCTGTGGGGGGAGGCGCTCGTCTCGGAGATGCAGCGCTACAACCACGTCGCCGGGCTCAAGGTCGTCTCCGAGTACATGCCGCAGGAGCGCAACCGGGTGACCCTCGCGGACGTGAAGGATCAGTACGGGCTGCCGGTGGCGCGCATCACCTACTCCTGGTGCGACAACGACAAGGCGTTGAACCGGCACGCGCTCAAGTTCATGCGCGAGGCCCTATCGGCCGCGGGCGGGCGCGAGGTCTGGGACCAGGGTGATGACACCTGCCACCTGAACGGCACCGCCCGGATGGGGTCCGGCCCGCGGACCTCCGTGGTCGATGCCGATTGCCGGTCCTGGGACATCCCGAACCTGTACGTCTGCGACGGTTCGGTCTTCCCGACGGTTGGGGGGGTCAATCCCTCGCTCACGATCCAAGCGGTCGCGTTGCGTACGGCGGACCGGATACTCGCGAGGAGGCGGTGACCGGCTTCGCGTGTCGATGACGCAAATTCATACGCCGGTGATGGCTACGCGCCGAACTATAGGTACGGTTGCCGGGCCTACGGCTACGGTTACTGAGGCATTGCGGAGTCATCGGAGGTTCGAGGCCAAATCGTCAGGATGGAAACGAAAGGGGCGACTGACAGCCCCTCGGTCGCCATTTTCCGTATGTGGATGGGGCCATCGTTCTTGTAGTTCGCGCCAGGAGACCTGCGACCGTCCATCGCTTATGCGGGTGATCCGATGCCCGCCTTTCCCGAAAAACACGCCTTCAATCTTCGGCGCGTGCCGGAGGCGAAGACAGCTTGCGCCGCAACTCCCCCAACGCCTCATCGCCTTTCCCGAGATTCAGGCCCATGCCTCCGAGAATCTCGCCCGCCTTCGTAAACTGGACATCCGGGTAGGCGACGATCTCCAGGCGGTTGCCCCAGGGGTCGAGGAAGTTGAATGGGCGGTCCAGGACCTTCGCACCCGCTTTCTCGGCGAGTTCCATGACGCCGGTCCGATCATCGACGACGAGTCCGAAATGCCGCTCCGTGTCGGCCGGCTGTTCCCGCCCGGCCGACAGGACGAGGAACTGGTCGCCCATGTCGAGGAAGGCCATGACCGTGCGGCCTGCCTCATCCTCATGGGTGCCCCGGAGCTCGAACGAGAACACGGCCCGGTAGAACCCGAGTGACTCCCCGATATCTCCGACCTCAAGCGCGACGTGGTTCAGCCCGACGAGGCGAGGCTTCGAGGTGGTCATGAGCTCATCTCCCGCATGGATGCCGAGTGCGCGCGCGCGTCGTCGACGGCGCGTCGCCGAACGTAGGGCACCGTCGACCTGGGCGGCGGAATAGGGCTTCCGCACCAAGTCGAAGCCGTGGGCGTCGTCCTGCGCCAGCACGTGGCTGTAGCCGGACGTCAGGACCACCGGCAGGCCGGGGTGAGTCTCCCGCAGCCGCTTCGCCAGCTCGAAGCCGCCCATTCCCGGCATGACGACGTCCGAGAACACCGCGTCGTAGCGGGACGGCACCGCCTCGATCTCCGCGAGCGCCGCCTCCGCGGTCTCCGTCAGGATCGCGCCGTAACCCAGGTCGTGCAGGATCTGCGTGCAGAAGCGCCCGATCTCCACGTTGTCCTCGACCACCAGGATACACCGGGCCTCGTCGTCGGCCTGTGCGTCGTCATGGACGGCGTCCTCGACGACGTCCATGACCGCCTCTTGGCCCTGCGGCAGGTACAGCGTGAACGTGGTCCCATGACCGACGACGCTCGCGACGTCGACGTCGCCGCCGGACTGCTTCGCGAAGCCGATGACCTGGGAGAGGCCGAGGCCCGTGCCCTTGCCGACCTCCTTGGTGGTGAAGAACGGCTCGAAGATGCGGGCCACGTTCTCCGCCGCGATTCCCGCGCCGGTATCGCCGACGCCGAGCGTTACGAACGGCGTCGACAGGCCAGCGTGGCCGCGGATCGCCGGCTTCTCCCTGCCGCAGGACAGGGTGAGGGTCAGCGTGCCCTCGCCGTCCATCGCGTCGCGGGCGTTCACTGCGAGGTTGACGATGGCGGTGTCGAACTGGCTGGCGTCGGCGTGCACGAAGCAGGGGCACTCGGGCTTGGTCGTCACGACGCGGATGCGGGCCCCCGTCAGGGTGTCCAGCATCGTGGCCAGACCGACGAGGCGGGAGCCGACGTCGAAGGTCTCGGGCCTCAGCGGCTGCCGCCGGGCGAAGGCGAGGAGCTGCCCGGTGAGCTTCGCCGCCCGGTCCACGGTGTCGGACACGGCGTCCATGTACCGAACACGCCGTTCCTCCGGCAGGTTCGGCCGGCGGAGGAACTCGACCGACGACCGGATGATGGTCAGGAGGTTGTTGAAGTCGTGGGCCACGCCGCCGGTAAGCTGCCCGATGGCCTCCATCTTCTGGGCCTGGATCAGGGCGTCCTGCGCCTGGGCGAGGTCGCGGGTCCGCTCCTCCACCCGCCGTTCAAGCGCCTCGTTCATGGCCTGGAGAGCATCCCTGAGCCGTCTCTCTCCGACGATGCGCCGCTCGACGTCACGCGCGAGGCGGAGGGCGAGCGCGGCGAGGCAGATCGCGAGCACCGTGACGAGGAGAGCGGTCCCGGTCTCGGGCTCCAGCAGGTTCGAACGGACGGCGTAGATCTCCAGCGCCCCGAGCAGCAGCGGTGCGACCACGACGGCCGGCAGGAGGACACGCGCGACCTCGCCGCCGCGGAGTACGGTCGCGACCCACGGCCCGTGCGGCCTGGAGAGCAACACCCCGGCCGACAGCAGGCCCAGGGCCAGGGCGCTGAGCAGCGACATGCGCGAGAACGGGCCGCCCTGATGGAGGGCGCCGACCCCGTAGACGTAGCCCAGGCCGCCGACGGCGGCGGCGACGAAGGCGAAGGCAGCCGTCGCCACGCCGAGGCGGGTGAATGTCCGGCCTCGCGCGTCGCCGAGGATGATACCGGCCGCGGCCCCCAGGACGCAGGCCACGGTCGCGAGCGACATCCCGTTGTCCGGCCCGAGCGGGCCTGACACGAGCCGCTGCAGCCAGTCGTCGAGCCGGAAACCGTGCGGACTGGCGTACTGGATGCCTCCGCCGGCGGCCACCGCGACGGCGACGACGGCGAGCCAGCGGCCCACAGACCTGTCGACCTCTCGCCCCTCGGGCTGGGCCGAGAGCAGCAACGAGACCGACAGGATCAGCACCGCGAGGGCGGTCAGCGCCACCATCGGCGCCTCGCCCGGTAGGATCGTCGTCAGGAGAGGCAATCGGAACGCCCAGCCCGAGGCGACAGTGATCGAGACCGCGATGCCAAAGTAGGCGAGCGCCCGGGACATGGCCCTTGCCCTTGCCGCGGGACCCGCCGCAGCCGTGTTGTCCGCTCGTCGAGGAACCTGTGCCAACTCTATTCCCGTCCGCAGCCTGGCCTTGGGAGAACGCACCGGCCCACGCGACGTTCGCGGTCGCGCCTTCTTGGTGCCGCGGTTGCCCGAATCCCCCAGATCCGGCCGGGGAGGAAGCCGTCCCCTTGTCGGTGGCGAGGCAACAGAAGGAAGGTTAGTCCGCTCCATTCAGTAACAGGCCAGCGCAGGTCAAGCTGCTCGGCTTCCGGTCCGCTCCCGTCCGTGATGCCAATAGGGTGTAAAATGCCAACAACCCCATTCATGCCCGGGACCAGATTATTCCCGCCCCCTGAAACCTTCCGCGGCGAGCCTCCGTACAGGTCGGGGTACGCCCGGTTGGGGCGTGGCGCGGCGCCTCGCCCCGGCGCCCGGAGAGTTGCGCCCATAGGCCACTAATCAAAGAAATTAATTCGATAAATCAGGAACTTGTGACGTATTTCCCTTCTTGCTCCACTGTGCGAAAGGGAAATTCTACCCTGTAAAGGAGATACCGAATGAAGATCACCACCCTCGCGCTCACCGCCTCGGTCCTCGGAAGCCTCGCGCTTGGAACTGGCGCCGCCTCGGCCGCCCCGATGGGCCCGAACGGCCTTCAGGCCGGCCCGGCAGGCATCACGCAGGTCCGCATGACGCACAGCGAGCGCATGATGATGAAGAAGCGCATGATGCATAAGAAGATGATGAAGCGCCGGATGATGAAGCGGAAGATGATGATGAACCGCATGTAAGCGGCCATCCCGAACGCGGCGGCCCGACCCTCGGTCCGGTCGCCGCGCCCCTCGGTCCTCAGGACGAGCCGCCCTTGTGCCCCGCACCTACCTGACGCGCTCCGCCCCCGACACCGGAGAGGTCGAGCATCGGCGCTGGATGTTCAGGCACCCCGCCGTCATCCGGATCACCCACTGGGTCAACGCCCTGTGCCTGCTCGTCTTGCTGATGAGCGGCCTGCAGATCTTCAACGCCCACCCGGCCCTGTACTGGGGCAAGGTCTCGACCTTCGATCACCCGCTGCTGTCGATGACCTCGACTGACGACGACCCGCCCAAGGGCGTCACGACCTTGCTAGGCCACAGCCTCGACACCACCGGCTGGCTAGGCTCCTCGCCCGGCGCTGACGGCGAGCCGGCCGACCGCGGCTTCCCCTCCTGGCTGACGCTTCCCAGCGATCAGGACCTCACGGGAGGGCGCTCCTGGCACCTCTTCTTCGCCTGGGCCTTCGTCCTGAACGGCGCCCTGTACCTCCTGTACGGGCTGCTGAGCGGCCAGCTTCGCTTTCGCGTCGTCCCGCAGCGCGACCAGGTCCGGCATTTCGCCGCCTCGGTGTGGGAGCACGTGACCCTGCGTTTCCCGCAAGGCGACGAGGCCAAGCGCTACAACGTCATCCAGAAGCTAACCTACGCCATCGTGCTGTTCGTGCTCTTGCCGATGCAGGTTCTGGCCGGGCTGGCGATGTCTCCAGCCATGGACGCGGCGTTCCCGTTCCTCCTGACCCTGTTCGACGGGCGGCAGTCGGCCCGCACGGTCCATTTCGTCGTGGCGGCCCTGCTGGTTCTGTTCGTGGTCGTCCACGTTGCCTTGGTCGTGCTCTCGGGGTTCTGGAACAACATGCGCGGCATGCTCACCGGCTGGTTCGTGATTGAGCGCAAGGTCGAGCCCGCATCGGCGGACCGCGCGGGAGACCGGGCATGACCCGGAAGCCCAGCCGACGCTCCCTCCTGCTCGGCGCCACCGCCGCGGCCGGAGCAGCGATGCTCGGAGGCTGCGACCGCCTCGGCGAGGCCGACTGGTTCCGGCGCACGCTCAAGGCCGGCGAGGACGCGAACCTGTTCGTGCAGCGGCTGCTCCTCACGGAGCGAACGCTCGCGCCCGAGTACGCCGAGGCCGACATCTCGCCGTGGTTCAAGCCGAACGGCACCGAGGATCCGCCGGACCGGGCCTACAAGGCGCTGGAGCGGCGCAAGTTCGCGGACTACCGGCTGGAGGTGTGCGGCCTCGTCGAGACCCCGCTGAAGCTTTCCCTGGCCGAGTTGCGCAAGCTCCCTTCCCGGACGCAGATCACCCGGCATGACTGCGTTGAGGGATGGAGCTGCATCGGCAAGTGGACCGGCGTGCCACTGTCCGAGATCCTGGACCGGGCACGGCTGAAACCGCAGGCGCGCTACGTCGTGTTCCGTTGCGCCGACACGATGGACCAGGGCGAGGACGATGGCGCCGAGGGTGACGGGACGGAGGACGCCTCGTCCGGCGGCAACGCCAACCCCGCGATGACGAAGCAATCGGGCGGGGGTGAGGACAAGCGGGATTCCGGAGGCCAGCAGGCCGCCGAGGGAAGCTCCACTGGCAACGACGCGCCCATTCGCTACTACGAGAGCATCGACCTCGTGGACGCCTTCCATCCCCAGACCATCCTCGCCTACGAGCTGAACGGGAAGACCCTGCCCGTGGCGAACGGCGCTCCCCTGCGGCTGCGCCTCGAACGCAACCTCGGCTACAAGCAAGCCAAGTACGTGATGCGCATCGAGGTGGTGGAGAGCTTCGCCGACATCGGCGAGGGCAAGGGCGGATACTGGGAAGACCAGGGCTACGCTTGGTACGCGGGAATCTGACCCGCTGCGGCGATCAGGGGTCGGCGCATGCGCGGGAGACTAACTCTCGGCGATGAGATCCTTGATGCGGGTGGCAAGGGTTTCCAGCACGGACGGCTTGGTCAGGACCTGCATACCGGGGCGCAGGTAACCGTTCCCGAGCATGGCATTTTTTTGCGTAGCCGGTGATGAACAGCACCTTGAGATCTGGGCGACGCTCGCAGCCGGCATCGGCCATCTGGCGCCCGTTCATACCCCCTGGCAGACCGACGTCGGTGACCAGCAGGTCGATGCGCACGTCCGACTGCAGCACCTTGAGGCCGGCGACGCTGTCGGCCGCCTCGATGGCGGTATAGCCGAGATCCTCCAGCACCTCGGTAACCAGCATCCGCACCGAGGGCTCGTCGTCGACGATGAGCACCGTCTCGCCCTGGCCCGCCTGTTCCACCTCGGCGAGCCTGCGCACGACCTCGTCCTCGTCGGCCTCGCCGTAGTGCCGCGGCAGGTACAGGCAGACGGTCGAGCCCTCGCCGACCTCGGAGTAGATGCGCACCTGCCCGCCGGACTGCTTGGCGAAGCCGTAGACCATGGACAGGCCGAGGCCCGTGCCCTCGCCGGTGGGCTTCGTCGTGAAGAACGGCTCGAACACCTTGCCGATCAGGTCCGGGGCCATGCCGGTGCCGGTGTCGGTCACGCAGACGCCCAGGTACTGGCCGGGCGCGAGGTCGTGCTGGCGGCCGCCGGCCTCGTCGATCCAACGGTTGGCGGTCTCGATGGTGATGCGGTGATGTCGGACGGCGGCATGGCACTCGCAGGACGCGGCTTCCGCGCGTGCACGGTCCGGCAGCGTCAGGCGCCGGTGGCCGATCTCGATCAAACCCTCCCGATGTATGCGCCCGAGCACTTCCGTAAGGTAGGCGCGGCGCACCCGAGCATGTCGGCTAGGATCTCACGGGACACCGGTAAGTCGGGCGTGCCGAGGCGGTCCTGCCGGGTCAGGAGCCAGCGCAGGCAGCGTCGCTCGATGGTATGGGCGGCGTTGCAGGCGACCGACTGCAGCACCTGCGCCAGCAGGCAGTCGGCGTAGCGCACGAACAGGTCGCGGATGGCCTTCGAGGCCTGCTTGGCCTCGGACAGGCGCGCGGCGTCGATCCGGACGACCGGGCCGCCGACCTGGACCGCCTGCCCGAACGCCGGCAGGTATCCATGCCTGACGACGCCGCGCATGGCGCCTTCGCGACCGACCGTGGCGGTCTCGACGGACTTCCCGTCCATGAGCGGCACAACCAGGATGACGACGCAGCCGTGAGCCGGAAAGGTGACGTGGCTGACGTCGTCGCCGGCACGGAACAGGACGTCGCCCCGTTCGACCTCGCGCCGCTCGGCGTGCAGAGCCGGCAGGTTGCGGTCGTCGGCATCGAGGGCTTCGAGCAGCAAGTTGCCGTCGATGAAGGGCGGATGTTCACGGGGGGATGGTCGCAGCGCTGGTCGTCGGGTTGCGAACTAGCGGATTTCCTGGCGCGAAGAAGTCCGATACCTGACGAGTGGAGCCAAAGTCGTCCAAGGAGGCGCGACTTTTTCCCGGGGCGACGGACGTTTCGTCACCTCCGAAAGGCCAGGGGCGTTGGAGGAGTTCAGGAAGTCGATGCGGCGGAGGCGGGGACCTGTCTGGCCATGAGCGGTGCAGGCAGACGGAACCGGAAGGTCGTGCCACGGTCGACGGCGCTCGTCACGGTCAGCACGGCGCCCTGTCGCTCGACCAGGTCCCGACACAGCAGCAGGCCGAGCCCGCTTCCCCGCTCGCCAGCCGTGCCGTTCGTGGTGGTCCGCCTGTCCAGCCGGAACAGGTCGTCGACCTTGCCTGGCGGCATGCCGACCCCGGTGTCCGTAACGGAGATCTCGACGTCGTCCCAATCCTGGCGGCCCGTGACGGAAATGGTCCCGCCGGGCAGCGTGAACTTGACGGCATTGCCGACGAGATTGCGCAACACCGTGGTCAGCATGTCCCGCTGTGCGCGAACGATGATCCCGCCACAGGAAACCTCGATCTTCAAACCCTTGTCCGAGGCGGCCTCCGCCGCGCCGCGCACCACCTCACTGGTCACGGCGTCGAGGTCGACGTCGGTCAGGGTGACCGCCATCGTGTCCATCTGCAGGCTCGCCCAGGAGAACAGGCTTTCCAGCAGGGCGTAGGCTTGCGTCGCCGCCTCGTGGATGCCCTTCGCTCGCCGTTCGATGGAGGCGGGGTCGCGGGCCGCGACAGCCTTGCCCAGCACCTCCGACAGCCCGAGGAGGGCCTGGAACGGGTTGCGCAGGTCGTGGGCGATGATCGAGAACAAGAGGGACTTCTGCCGGTTCAGCGTGTCGAGTTCGAGGGATTTCGCCTCGGCCTCCCGCCGCGCGGCGGCAAGCTCCGCCTGAAAGGCCCGCCTCGCTTCGGCGTAGCGGATAGCCCTGGCTAGGCCGGACGGCGTGACCTCGGCCTTGTCGAGGTAATCCAGCGCGCCGGCCCGCATCAGCCGTGTCGCGAGCTCCGGGTCGGCCTCGCCGGTCAGCATCAGCACCGCCCGCGCATCGCCTTCC
Organism: Methylobacterium sp. PvP105; assembly: GCF_017876975.1. Taxonomy (NCBI): domain Bacteria; kingdom Pseudomonadati; phylum Pseudomonadota; class Alphaproteobacteria; order Hyphomicrobiales; family Methylobacteriaceae; genus Methylobacterium; species Methylobacterium sp. PvP105. The sequence continues at coordinate 6,479,372 of NZ_JAGIPA010000001.1, forward strand.
GCCGCGAGCAGGGTCTTGAGCAGTGCGAAGGTATCAATACCCGGAAGGCGGTAGTCGAGCAGGACGCAGTCGAAGGCCATCTCGGCGGCGAGGCGCTGGCCTTCCTCGCCACCCGACGCCTCGGTCAGCGTATGCTTGAGCCCGGACTTGCGCAGCGCCCGGCGCACGGCCGCACGGTCGACCGCATCGTCGTCGATCAGCAGGATGCGGGTCGGATTCGTCACGGGTCGACTATGCAGGAAACTCGACGACCTTCCAGTAGTGCTCCAGCAGCGCCACCGCCTCCATGAAGGTGTTGGCCGGGTCCCGCTTCACGATGTAGCCGGCGACGTTGTGGCCGTAGGCACGCATCCGGTCCTCGTCGGCCTTCGACGTGGTGATCATGAACACCACCGCCGAGCGCAGGTCCTCGTCGGCGCGCACCGCCTCCAGGAACTCGATGCCGTTCATGCGCGGCATGTTCAGGTCGAGCAGGACCAGGTGCGGCTTGGGCAGGCGCTCGCGCCCGTTCTGGCCGCGCAGGATCTCCAGGGCCTCGATGCCGTCGCGGGCGACCGTGATCGGGTTGCCGATCTTGCTCTTTTTGAACGCCCGCTTCAGCCCCTGCACGTCGACCTCGTCGTCGTCGACCAGCAGGATGTTAACCGTCGATCCCATCCGCCCGTCCCTTCCGGCCGTCGAGCGGCCACGTGAAATGCACCGCCAGCCCGCGCCCGTCCGGCCCGTCGGCGAGCCAGACCTTCCCGCCCTGACGGTCTACCAGCTTGCGCACGATGGCGAGCCCCATGCCGCTGCCCTCGACCTCGTCGCGGGGCTTGAGCGTCTGGAACATGCCGAACACGCGCTCGCGGAACTGTTCGGGAATGCCGGGGCCGTCGTCTGTCACGACGAACTCGACCACGTCCCCTGCCGGCCTCGCCTCGACCCGGATGTGCCCCTCGGCCGGCCGGTCGTGGTGCTTGATGGCGTTGCCGATGAGGTTCTGCAAGGCCTGGGTCAGCGGTGCACGCGCCGCCTGTAACGTCGGGAGGGACGCATCTGCCGTGATGGCGAAGCCTTCTGGAGGGCTTACCAGCACGGCGAGCTCATCGACGAGGGACTTCGTGTCCACCGTGTCCATCGTCGCATCAGCCCGCCCGGCCCGTGAGTAGGCCAGGAGGTCGTCAAGCAGGCTGTCCAGCCGGCGCACACGGCTTTTCAGCAACTCCATGTTTGTCTGGACGTCGCCGGTCAGCGAGCCTTCCAGGTCCTCCTCGATCCACCCGACAAGGTTCTCGATGCCGCGCAGGGGCGCCTTCAGGTCGTGGGAGGCGACGTAGGCGAACTGCTCCAGTTCCTCGTTCGAGCGGCGCAGGTCGATGGCGTGACGGGCGAGGCGGCGCTCCAAGCCCTTGCGCTCGGTGATGTCGGTGTTGGTGCCGAACCAGCGCAGGATGGCGCCGTCCGGACCGCGGTAGGGTGCGGCCAGCGACAGGAACCAACGGTACTCGCCGTCGGTGCCGCGCAGCGGGAAAGTGTCCTTCCACGGCTCGCCGGTGCGGAACGCCTCGCTGATGAGCGCAACGACGCGCTCGACATGGTCGGGATGGTGGACGTCGCGCCAGCCCCAGCCGCGCATCTGCTCGATGGTGGTGCCGGTGTAGTCGTACCAGCGCCGATTGTACCAGATGATGTCGCCGTTCGGCTCGGCGACCCAGGCCATCTGCGGCAGCGCGTCGGCGAGCGCCCGGAAGTCGTCCGCAGTCAGGTTCGCGGCTCGCTCCACGCAAGCTCTCCTTGGTCGATAGATTGGCGGGGAAGATGACGCCCGCCCACTTCGGTATAGGCGTGACGCCCCATGCCGTGACAAAGCGGTGGCGGCAAGGCCTGTCGTAGCGTGATTGAATTGACTAGCCGTGGTCGCGTCGACATCTCCGCGGCAGCGGGCCCGGCTCACTTGGACCGCGAAGCGACGTGGATCGGGATGCACGACGGGGAATACGGTTCGATGCGCCGCTTGCTGGACGAGGCAGTCGGGCGTGAGTTTCATGCCGAAGCCCTGGTGGACCTGGCGGTATGCAGGCCCGGGGACATCCACGTTCCAACCTTGTGCGTACTGGTTCGCAGCCAGCGCATCCGCGCCATGGAGTTGCGCGGTAATGCGGCCGCCCTGCTTCGACCGCGAGGCGTCGGCGGAATCCCGGTCATGGCTGAGGGACGCCCGTCGCTCGCGGGGCAGGCAACGCTGGGTCAGCTCCCGCGCAGCCTCGGCAGGTCGCGGCTTGGGTGTCGGGGATGACCGACCTGCCGAGCGCATCGCTCGTCGATGAGCACCGTAGCCGCCCCCCGTTCGGTCGGTCACGGAGAGGCGGCACACAACTCAGCTGCGGGCGTCGCCGTCCCGCATCTGGCCTGTCGGCTCCTGGACGTGGGCTTCGAGGAACCACAGTTGCTTGTCGACGGCGCGGGACACTTCCGTGAACAGGTCGGCGGTGTCGGGGTCTCCCGCCTCATCGGTCTCGTCGATGTTCTCGCGCACGGCGTTGGCGTACACGGCATAGCTGTCTATCAGCGCGGCGATATGGTCAGCGATGGCATAGATGCCGGTCGGGTAGGCGGGGAGCTTGGTCGATCCCGCCACGACCTGCGCCGTTCCCAGGGCCGTACCGCCGAGCTGAACCGCCCGCTCCGCTACCTTGTCGTTGAGGTCGCTGATCTCGGCACGGAAGCCGTCCAGCATCAGGTGGATGCCGATGAACTGCGGTCCCTTCAGGTTCCAATGGGCCTGCTTGATCGCGAGGGCGAGGTCGATGCCGTCGGCCAGCCGTGCGTTCAGCGCCTCGATGGAAACCCTTTTGGCGTTGGAATTGGTGTTGTTGCGGGTCTGGTGAGTACGCGGGGTGCTGCTCGTCGCCATGCCTGTGCTCCACTGTGTCGAGGCGGCAATAGTGGAGCGTAAAGGAGGTTCCCCCAGTCGGACACCGCCCTGCAGGTTTGCAGGCCTGCATCGTCCAGGGTGCATCGGTTCGACGCGGGGTCGTTGCACCAGTTGAAGTGGTCGTTCGGTCCAGGCGCACGCAAACGTCAAGCTTGTGCTCCCCCCGGGGAGGATCAAGGGAACGGAACTCCCGTCAAAAGGCGGACTTCTCAACTACCGGTCCTGCCGGGCCCCCGGGTGGACCTCCCAAGGATTAACGGAACCGTAGAGATGGATCTCGGCATCAGCGGACGGGTCGCAGTCGTGACGGGGGCCAAGTCGGGCATGGGCCGCTCGACCGCCGAACACCTTCTGCGCGAGGGCGTCCACGTCGTCCTGACTGACAAGGAAGGTCCCGAGCTGCAGGCGACGACCAACGAACTGGCGGCGCTGGGCCAGGTTCGCGCCGTTGAGGCGGACCTGAGCACGGCCAAGGGGATCGACGTGCTCGCCGCCTTCGCCAACATGGCCTTCGACGACAAGCCCACCATCCTCGTCTGCGCCGCAGGCATCACCGGGGCGTCGGGGGACTTCCTCGAATTGACCGACGACGACTGGCTTGAGGCAATTCAAACTGATCTCATGGCCGGAGTGCGCGCGACCAGGGCGTTCATCCCACACATGCGCAAGGCCGGCTGGGGCCGGGTCGTGCTGTTCTCCTCCGAGGACGCCGTGCAGCCCTACGTCGAGGAACTGCCGTATGCCGCGGCCAAAGCGGGCGTCCTGAACCTCGCTAAGGGACTGTCCAAGGCCTACGGGCCTGACGGCGTACTCGTGAACGCGGTCGGGCCGGCCTTCATCGCCACGCCGATGACCGACGCCCAGATGGAAAAGAAGGCGAGGGAGAAGGGCATCTCCTTCGACGAGGCGGTCCAGGTGACGCTGGACGAGGAGCGCCCCGGCATCGTCGCCAAGCGCCGCGGACGCGCGGAGGAAGTCGCCGCCGCAGTCACGTTCCTCTGTTCGGAACACGCCAGCTTCATCACCGGTGAGTTCCTACGGGTCGACGGTGGCTCGGTCATGACCATGGGAGCTTGAGGCGCTGATAAGCCTGTCTCGTACCGGACGAAGTCGCTGCAGCTCCGAGACGACCTGAGCCGTCAGCCCGGTTAGGACTGCCTTTCGGCGATCCTGCGGCCGGCTACGGGAAGCGGCTGGTAGAGTCAGGTCCCACGCGTCGTGCGGTGGGCTGGGGCTGGTCTCAGAGCAAGCACCTGCTTCACATGCCCTTGTCCGTATGGAAGGCAAGCTGCGGCACCGGCGAGGTGTTGTGCAGCCGGCGGCAGCACGGACGACCTCTCCGGTGCGAACGGTCTGGCCGTTTGCCGTTCCGGTCTCGACTTCTCGGTTTAGGATTGGGCCAGCGACCTTCCGGATACTTCCGCGTTGTCCCTCGCTGTCGAGCGTAGGGCAAGGCGATGGGAAACGACATTGAATCCGGCGAAGTCCCGCCGGTGACCGAGGACATCGGCCTGCCGACGCCTCCCAGCCCCGGTCGGTTGCCCCCGCCGCACCTGCCTCCGCCCGATCCGAACCAGGGCGGGAGGGGTCAAGAAGGCGACGAACCTGCACCAACTGCTGGTGGCAAGGCGTGACAGGCCGTCCGATTGCCCGGCCCACCATCACGGGCGATAGCCGCCGCATGTGGCCACTCCTATCGATCTTCCGCTCGCCCGCTCCCGGCGGCGACTTCCGCCGCCGAGGAACGAGCCCTTGCCGGAATGCCCGCCGCGCCGCGATAGCGGGGTCCGACCCGGCGTGATCGACCCGTTCCAGTTCCTCCCCTCCGGCGGTGTCACCGGCGCCGAGATCCGTAAGCGCGAATGGTCGAGCACTTCGCTCGGACTGCCCGGGACCTGGTCGCCGGCGCTCAAGGGCACGCTGGCGCAGATGCTCGCGTGCCCCACGGCGATGTTTCTCGCTTGGGGGCCCGATCTCCTGTGCTTCTTCAACGACGCGTACCGGCCGATCCTTGGCTACCGCGGGGACACGGCGCTGGGACGTCCTTTCCGGGAGGTCTGGGCCAGCATCTGGGACGAGATCGGCCCGCTCGTCGCCACGACGCTGGCCGGCGAGGGCACAACCGTCACCGACATGCCGCTCGACCTCTCGCGCGACGGCAGGCCGGAGCGGGGTTGGTGGTCCTTCACCTACTCGCCCGCCTTCGACGAGGACGGTCGGATCGCGGGCCTGTTCTGCGTCACCGCGGAGACGACCGCCCGCGTCGTCGGCGAGGCGGCGCTCCGGGAGAGCGAGGACCACTACCGGCACACGGTCGAGCTGAACCCGCAGGTGCCCTGGACCTGCGACCCGGAAGGGAACGTCACCTCGTTCTCGAATCGGTGGCTGACCCTGACCGGCCAGGGGCCGCGCGAGCCCTACGGGTCCGGCTGGATCAAGGCGGTCCATCCCGAAGACATCCCGTCGACGGTCACGGTCTTCACGGCCTGCCTCGCCTCGGGCGACACGGTCGACGTCGATTACCGCCTGCGCATGGGCTCGACAGGCGAGTACCGCTGGATGCGCGCCCGCGCCCAGCCGCGCCGGGACGGGACCGGTGCCATCGTCTCCTGGTACGGCGTCGTCGAGGACATCCACGACCGCAAGCTCGCCGAGCGCGACCTGCGCGAGCTCAACGCGCACCTGGAGCGTCGCATCGAGGAGGCGCTCGCCCAGCGCAAGCTCTGGGCGGACGTGTTCGAGATCACCGACGCCCTCGTCTGCGCCCTCGACCCGGAGTTCCGGCTGCTCGCCCTCAACCGGGCCTACGCCGACGAGTTCGAGGCCATCTACGGCATCCGGCCCCAGGTCGGCGACGACCTGATCGGCCTGCTCTCGCACGCCCCCGACCAGCAGGCCCAGGCGCGGGCCGTCTGGTCCCGGGCGCTGACGGACGATGCCTTCACGCTGGTCGAGGAGTTCGGCGACCCCGACCGCAAGCGGCCCTACTACGAACTCGCCTTCACCCCGCTGCGCGACGCGGACGGCCGACGCATCGGCGCCTTCCAGTACGCGACCGACGTGACCCAGCGGCTGCGCGACCTGGAGCAGCTCGCCAAGGCAGAGGAAGCCCTGCGCCAAGCCCAGAAGATGGAGGCCGTCGGGCAGTTGACCGGCGGCGTCGCCCACGACTTCAACAACCTGCTGACGATCATCCGCTCGTCTATGGACCTGCTGCGCAAGCCCGACCTGCCGGAGGAGCGGCGGCGGCGCTACATGGACGCGGTGTCCGACACCGTCGACCGGGCCGCCAAGCTCACGGGCCAGCTCCTCGCCTTCGCCCGCCGTCAGTCGTTGATGCCCGAGACGTTCGACGTCGGCGCGCGCATCGCCTCGACCGCCGACATGCTGTCATCGGTCACCGGGGCCCGCATCCGGGTCGTCGTCGAGGTCCCGACGGCGACCTGCCACGTCTTCGCCGACCCGACCCAGTTCGACACGGCGCTGATTAACATGGCGGTCAACGCCCGGGACGCGATGGACGGCGAGGGCACGCTGACGCTGCGGCTCGAATGCCGGCGGAGCCTGCCCGAGATCCGCGGGCACGCCGGCACGCGCGGGCCGTTCGTCGCGGTCTCCGTCATCGACCAGGGTACGGGCATCCCCCCGGCGACGCTCCCCCACATCTTCGAGCCGTTCTTCACCACCAAGGGCATCGGCAAGGGGACCGGCCTCGGACTCAGCCAGGTCATCGGCTTCGCCAAGCAGTCCGGCGGCGACGTCGACGTCGCCAGCGTCCCTGGCCGCGAAACGGCCTTCACCCTGTACCTGCCCCAAGCCGACGCCCCCGCCGCCGAGGCACCGGACACGCAAACGGCGGCGTCCGATGGCCGGGCGCTGCGCATCCTCGTCGTCGAGGACAACCTCGATGTCGGGCGGACCTGCACGCAGATCCTGGAGGAGCTCGGGCATTCCACGGTCTGGGCAAGGAACGGCGAGGAGGCCCTCTCCGAGATCGAGCGCGACCCGGACCGGTTCGACGCGGTGTTCTCCGACGTGGTGATGCCGGGGATGGGCGGCATCGCGATGGCCCACCGCATCCGGGCGATGCTGCCGGACCTGCCCATCATCCTCACGTCCGGCTACAGCGACGTGATGGCCCGGGAGGGCACGCACGGCTTCGACCTCGTGCGCAAGCCCTACTCGGCCGCGCAAGTCGCCGAGGCCTTCCGGGCGGTACCGGGACGGTCGGAGACCGGCCCGCGATAGGCCCGGGTGAAGCGACGCCCCGGGAGGGCGCAGCTTTCGCGCTCAGGCGGCGAAGCCACGGATGGCGGAGATGACCTTGTTCTCCCGAAAGGGCTTGTCGCAGAACACGCCCCGCGCCGGGATGGCGTCGAGGTCCGGTGCCAGGGCGCCCGTCAGGACCAGCTCGATGGGCGGCCACCGGTCGCGGATCATCGCCACCAGCTTCAGCCCCGTGGTCGAGCCGCGAACGTCGAGGTCCGCGAACACGACCCGGATGTCCGTCCGCCCCTCCAGGGTGCGGACCGCCGCCTCGGCGGTGCGGACAACGACGGCCTCGCATCCCGCCTCCTCGACGAAGTCCCTCATGATCCCCGCCAGGATCGGCTCGTCCTGGAGCACCAGCACGACCGGCTTCGGGTTCGCTCCGTCCGGCTGTCTCGCTGTCATAGACGCTGCACCTCGACCAGCGGCGCACGCATCGCCGCCACGAGCCCCTCGGTATGATAGGTCACGTCGACCTCGCCCGTTCCCACCAGGCCGGTCCGGATCAGGCGCGATCCGAAGCCGCGCCGCGTCGGGGCCACCACGGGAGGGCCGCCGTGCTCGCGCCACCGCAGCACCAACCCCGGCTCTCCCGCATCGCCGTCGATCCACCACCGCACCTTGACCTCGCCCTCCTCGCCGGACAAGCTGCCGTACTTGGCCGCGTTGGTCGCCAGTTCATGGAGGAGCAGCGACGCCGACAGCGCGGCACTGGGGCCGAGCGCCACGTCGGGGCCATCGAGCGTGAAGCGGCGCGCCTCGGCCGCGGTGCCCAGAACCTCCCGGCAGACGCTTCGCAGGTCGGCGGCCGTCCAGTCCTTGCGCAGCAACAGGTCGTGGGCCGAGGCCAGCGCCTGGATGCGCTTCTCGAAAGCCTCGACCGGTCCGCGCTCCGACACGGAGCGCAGCGTCTGGTGCGCGATGCTCACGACCATCGCCATCGTGTTCTTGAGGCGGTGGGAGAGTTCGTGGTTCAGCAGGTCCTGCCGCTCTTCCGCGCGCCGCCGCTCGACGGCCTGGCGGGTCAGCTCTGCGATCTGGCGGATGAACGCGACCTCCGGTTCCCCCCAGGAGCGCGGACGGTCGTCGTTCACGTACAGCACCGCCACCGTCCGGCCCTTCTCGACGATGGGCACGTTGACCAGCGTTCGCGCGGAGACCGCCTCCAAGGTCGCGGCGGAAGCGGCGGTTCGCGGGTCCTCGCGCACGTCGCCGATGACGACCGTCCGCCCCTGCCGGAGGTCCTCGGCGTAGAGGCCGTAATCGTCCATGCGGTAGCGGCCGGCGAGCGTCGGGAAGTCGGGAGCGGTCCAGTCCTCCTCGACCACGAAGCCCTCGCCGTCGGGGCCGACGGTGCCGTAGCCCACCCGACCGACTCCGAGCACACGCCCGAGGATGGCGGAGGCCGCCATCGCGATCGCGTCGGTGCCGATGGCGCTCCGCAGCCGCTCCCCGAACTCCAGGAGGCCGCTGCGCCGGGCATCGGCCTGCACTCGCTCCGTCACCTCCATGAAGATCACGCCGAAGCGCCCGCTCCCGAGCGGGAAGGCCCGGCCCTCGTACCACCGCGCCAGGGTGCCGACCTGCCGGACGAACGTTACGGGCTCCCCGGTCTCGACCACGTCGGCGAACTCGTCGACCCAGGCGTCCTCCACGCCGGGGATCACCTCGCGGACCGTGCGGCCGACGACGTCGGCCGGGGCGATGCCGACGAGACGGCCCCAGGCGGAGTTGACGTCGACATAGCGCCAATCCGTGATGCGCCCGGTCGTGTCGCGCACGACCTCACCGACGACGAAGCCTTCGCTCAGGCGCTCGAACAGGCCGCGCCAATGGGCCTCGCTCGTCGCGAGGCGCTCCTCGAACGACCGCCGCTCGGTGATGTCGCGCGACACGGACAGGATCCGCTCCGGCCGCCCGTCGGGGCCGAAGATCGGCGTCACCTGGACGTCCCACCACTTGGCGTTACCGAGGAAGGTGTCCGCGCGCCCCTGGAAGTGACCGATCCGCCCGTCCCGGGCCGCTGCCAGCGCCGCGAGCGCATCGGCGTTCCCCCGGCCCTGCCAGAAGCTCGGCCATGGGCAGCCCTTGATGTGATTGAAGTCGCTGACCTCCATCACCTTCCGGCCGCCCTCGCTCATGAAGGTCAGGCCGCCGTCGAGGTCGAGCACCTTGATGCAGTCGGCGGACGACGCCAGGACGCTGCGCATGAACTCGGCGTCGGCCTGTTCCTTCGTGGCGGCGTTGCGCTCCTGCGTGCGGTCGCTGAACGCCTTGACGAAACCCTGGTGCGTCCCGTCGAGCCCCCGCAGCGAGGTCATGTCGCCGACCGCGTAGAACCGGCCGCCGTCCTTGCGCAGATGCCAGCGCATGTCCTCGGCATGCCCCTCGTCGAGGACGAGAGCCATCTCTTCCCGGGCTCGACCCGTCGCCCTATCCTCGGGCGTGAAGATCCGCTCGATGGTCTGCCCGCGCATCTCTTCGGCATTCCAGCCCAGGATGCGTTCCGCCCCGACGTTCCAGTCGGTCACCTTGCCCGCGGCATCCGTGACGACGATGGCCATCTCGCTCGCACTGTCGAAGATCGCGCGCTGGCGCGCCTCGCTCTCGGCGAGACGGCGCCGGTTGCGGTGCGCCTCGGTGACGTCGATCTGGCTGCCGAAGCGGTAGCGCAGGCGGCCCTCGCCGTCGAAGACGGGTCCGATGAACAGGGCGTTGACGAAGGGCGTGCCGTCCCGGCGATGGTTGGTGATCTCGATGGTGAGGTCGCGGTTGTCGCGCAACGCCGCGCGGATCTCGTCGACGTGGTTGGGCTCGGTGGCCGGACCCTGGAGGAACCGGCAGTTGCGACCGACGACCTCGTCGATCCCGTAATCCGTGAGGTCGAGGAAGGCGCGGTTGGTGAAGACGATGGGGTCGTCGTCCTGGTTGGGATCCGTGAGGATCATCGGCAGGCCGGTCTTGTCGACGGCGGAGAACAGCACGTCGGCATCAGATACAGGAGAGTGGTCACGCCGGCTGAACGCTTCTGCGCCGTGAGCGGTCCGCTCGCCTCGCTCCGCCCGAAGGCGCAGGACCTCTGCCTCAAGTTCCTCGCGCGAGAGGCCATGCAGATCGTTGTTCATTTAAAACTACGCCCGCCCCCCGGCGAATAATGTCGTCCTTTGAGCGCGCTGATAGCGAAGGGCCATCGCAACGTCACTGCGGCGTTCGGTTCAGCGCTTTACGATGGCTCTCTGATCCACGTCGGAGTTGCCATGTGGCCCGCGGATGGCTGCTTTTGGGATGCTCCGGTGGACACCCGCACCACCGTGTTGGGTCGATAGAGGTTGGTCCGCTTGTCCGGCGTGGCCTCTCCGAAGCAGACCGACGGCTTTTGGCGAGACTACGCCATAGCGGATCGCCGGGCGCGCGAAACCTGTCGTTCGGCTTTGCGGCGAGTGCCGGAAGTCAGATGAAGCCGGCAGCCTCCCGGAAGCAGATGGAGTGGATGGCTCCCGCTCCGACTGACGGCATGTCGGTGCCAAGATGTGGTTGCTACCGAATCCGCAGCCACGCAGGTGCAGGAGCCATCCCCATGGAGATCACCACTGTCGGCATCCATCTGGCCAAGAGCATCTTTCAGGTTCATGCCGTCGATGCAGCTGACAGCGTCGCGGCCGCGTGCGCAGGCGCCATCATGCTGACCGGCGATAATGCCCGCACGGCCCAGGCCGTCGCCAGCGCGCTCGGCATCGGGGCCCGGGCCGAGCTCCTGCCGGAGGACGAGCTGCGCATCGTGCGCGAGCTCCAGGGCGCGGGCGCCGTCGTGGCGAAGGTCGGCGATGACATCAACGACGCCCCGGCGCTGGCGGCCGCCGATGTCGGGATCGCATGGGTGGCGGCACGGACGTCGCGTAGGAGACCACCGATGCCGCGATCCTGCACGGACGGGCCGCGGACGTGGCCCGCATGGTCGCGCTCGCCCGTTAGACGCTCGGCAACATCCGGGCGGATATCGCCATCGGCCTGAAGCTGGTTTTCCTGGTGACGACCATCGTCGGCATAACCGGCCTGTTGCCGGCGATCCTGGCCGACACCGGGGCGACCGTTCCGGTGACGGGCAACGCTCTGCAGCTTCTGCGCGCACGAATCTGACCGGCGGCCCACCCGGAGCTGCCATCCATGGCCCCCATGCGACCAGGGCGCCTCGCTGACCAGGCGCCGGCATCATCGGCGGGGACTGTCCATGGTCGCGCCAGCCGCGGCGCTGTGGGCCGGCAGCCCGGCGGCCTACGAACCGCGCGGAGCGAACAGGTTGAGGGTACCGCCGGGCAGGCACACCAAGCCGCGGGTTACGTCACACCGGTCTCGGCGATGGCCCTCGAAGACGCGGAGCCGGAAGATGGCCGCAACGATGCAGAAGCCGCCGTAGGCCGCGTCGGCGCGGCCGGCGGCCTCGCCTTCCACAGGCGTGAGCAAGTAGGCCAGCAGCGCCAGCGAGATCAGCCGGGCGCGAGCCACCATGGCGCTTTGTCGAGCCGAAGCCTACGCCCCGCTCGATATCACGAACCCTCGGAAGGGCTTGAAGTCAAAAATCTTGCGTGAGGAAACTCTTGGCATAGTGGCGCGGAACTCTGCGCGCGAAAGCATATTCCGGGGCCGGGGGCGTTGGCAGGATCCACGGAATCGACGCGTCCCAGTGCATGATGCATTCGGAAGGTTCATGCCGGGCTTGAATCCCACGGGTCCGCGGCATGGCTCAAACCGTCTGCGGGACCGCCGCCGCCGGACGGGATGACCCGCCTGCGGGTCTCCTCCTTCGCCGCGGCGACCCGCAGGCCGACCTCGGCGAGGTTTTCCAGGCGCAACTGGACCCGCTCCGGCGGCAGGTCGATCAGGTCCAGGTTGTGGCGCTTGATGAAGTAGAAGGCCATCGACAGACGCACCTCCACCTCCCTGGCGCCGTCGACCATCCCGTAGTCGCGCTCGATCGCCCGGCGCTGGTCGTCCGTCAGCCCGGGATGCGGCAGCACCCTCAAGGTGATCGTCGTGTGCCACTCGACGTCGTCGGCGGGCTCGTAGCTGGCGGCCTCCGCCCCCCCGAACTCGTCGATCCGGCTCAGGACGAAGTCCCGGAAATCCTTGTGGTCGCAAGCCCAGGCGCGCACGTGCCACCGCGCACCGTCGAAGGCGAGCGCGTGCGGCGCGATGACCCGCCAACGCGAGTTCGTCAGCGACTGGTAGCGGATCCGCAGGGCGCTGCGCGACCGCATCGCGCCGAGGATCAGCCGGAGGCACTCCGGATCCACGTGCCTCGCGACGTCCGGCGCCATGTCGATCGCCGGCAAGGTCTTGAACCACACGACGTCCCGGGGGAGGGCCCCGGACATCAGCGCCCGGAGCTGCAGCAGGAGCCTGTCCGCCGACGGCACGAGGAACCGGGGCCGGATCGCGGCGCCGGGCACGAACGACTTCGCCGTGGAGTCGTACTCGACGTTGCCCTCCGCCAGGCCGCGGTAATTCTTGAGGTCGACCGAGGCCTGCGGCGTCGAGATGTCGAAGGCCGCCTCCAGGTCGCTGCGGTTGAGCTGCCCTTCCCAGAACAGCTTCCATTCCATGAACTCGTATCGGACGTTCCTCGCCCAGACGCGCCGCTCCGGCTCGGCCATGTCTACCCCTCCGCTCACTTGACGGGTATAGCAACAATACCCATCTATGGACTAGACGGGTCGCCGATTCTCGCGCGGCGACCGACGGAAGGATGCCGGCGACCGGCGCGAGGCGGCGTCATCCGGACATAGGTGACACAGGCGGCGAGGCGAAAGGAGCGGCGATGCAGGACGGAAACAAGCAGGATCGGATCCAGCACGATGCGGCGGACATCGTCGAGGCGGCGACCGACATCGAGCGGCAGCGCGCGATCGAGTTGGACGCCCGTTCGGAGACGGCGCGGATCGACGCCGAGATGGCCGAGCTCGCGCGCCGTCGCGTCATCCAGGAGGACGCCGCCACGAAGGCGCACGCGGCGATCGCCGCCGACGAGCGGCGGATCGCCGAGGACGACCGCGACATTCGCGATGCCCTGAACGGCGGCGATTGCCCGCCCGCCCATGGCGGTCAGCCCGTGCCGCCGGCCGCTCCCCCCGCGCCCGGCCCCGGGAACCCGCCGGTGGTCCCCCCGCGTCGCGTCGGATGAGCGTGCCGGCTCCCATGGCCCGGTCGGGCGGCCCCGTCGGCGGCGACACGCCGTGCGGGGCGGCCTGGCCGGACCGTTTCACCTGGGAGCTCGCCCGGCTGCGCGAGCGGGGGCGCGTGACCGGCGCCGGCCGCGAGACCGCGCCGCCCGGATTCCTGGTCGTCCGATACGAGTGGGACCATCGGGGCCGCACGCTTCCGCTGGCGATCATCTACCCGCCCGGCTTTCCCCTGACGCGACCCGAGATCCGGATGCTGCGGGTCGAGGATCGCCCGCGCAACCACTGCAACCCGGTGAACGGCAACCTCTGTTTCCTGGCGCACGACCGGCATGCCTGGCAGCCGGAGACGTCGGTCGCATCCTACATCGAGGATCGGCTGCCGATGATCCTGGACGGCACCCCCGACGGCGAGCCGGTGGCCGAGCCCATGGAGGATTGGTGGGCGGCGCTCGCCGTGCCGGGCTCGGCCTTCGTGATCGAGTCGGGATGGGAATTGGGCACCCATACCTGCGGCACGTTGGCCTTGCGGGTCGGGGTGGTGCCCGGCCGCCCCCCCGCGCTGCGAGCGTTCGTGGAAGGGGTCCTGGACGGCGGCGGCGGCGAGATCGCCCGGAACGCCGGTCCGCTTCCCCTGGAGTTCTCCGCAGCGCGTTCGATCCGTGTCCCGTGGCGACTGCTCGACGAGGAACCCCAGCCGGACGAATACGAACGCGTGTTCGGCGCCGTGTCGCCCGGCACCGGCACGACAGGGCTGATCCCGCTCGCCGACAGTCTGCGCGCCCGCATCGCGGCCGTGGCGTGCAGGACCGAGATCACGCACGGCGAGCGCGGCCTGTCCTGGATCCTCCTGGTCCGCACGGGCAGCCGGCGGGCGTTCGAGCACGGCCGCGCGGACCAGATCCATTCCGGCACGGCCCGGACGTTGCGGGCGGGGTTGGACGACCGCCGCTCACGCTCCCCGTCCGCAGGCGTCATCGCGGGGAAGCGGATCGCGATCGTCGGCCTCGGCGCCGTCGGCGCCCCGGTCGCCCTCGACCTAGCGCGCAACGGGGCGCGTTCGATCGCGATGGCCGACTTGGACATCGTCACGCCGGGCAATGCCGTGCGCTGGCCGCTCGGCGAGTCGGCATGGGGACGCTTCAAGGTCGACGCCCTCGCCGACTTCATCGCGGCCAACCATGCGGCCACGCGGACGGCGGTCGCCCGAATGCCGATCGGCAACCTCGACTTCCGGACGGCCGAGGGGGAGGGGGGCGAGTTCGTCGCCGCCCTCAACCAGGCCGATCTCGTCGTCGACTGCAGCACCTCGTTCGAGGTCGAGCGGCTCCTCGCCCGACATGCCGGGAGCATGGGTGCGCCGCTGATTTCCGCCTACGGCACGGCGGCGTTCACCGGCGGCGTCGTGGCATGTTTCGCGCCCGGGGGTGGCTGCCCGAACTGCCTGCTCCACCAATACGGGTCCGGCGCCATCGCGCGGCCGTCCGGCGAGCGGGGGGACGCGCACGCGGTTCGGTTGCCCGGTTGCGCCGACGCGACCTTCTCCGGAGCCTCGCACGACCTGGGCGAGCTGTCGATGCACGCGGTGCGCGTCGCGGTCCGAACCCTCCGCGCGGCGCCGGCGACGTCGTTCGTCGAGACATTGAACTTCGTCGGCGAGGACCGGAGGCCCGCCTGGCGCTTCGATCCATTCGAACGCCATCCGGCCTGCGCCTGCGGTTGACCCGTCTCGCCATCCCCCAACGCCTTCTCGAACTTTGCGTCGCGGCGGCCGACGCGGCCCTGCCGCACGAGGAGGGCGGGATCCTGCTCGGATCGCGGGACGGCCGCGGCGACCGGTTCGTACGCCACGTCATCGGGTCCGGGCCCGGCGCGCGCCGGGCCCGGACCTGGCTCGAAGTCGACCACGACTGGCAGAATCGCCGGATCCGCGATCTCGCGGACCGTGGCGGCGACGTGGCGTTCCTGGCGGACTGGCATTCCCATCCGGACGCCACGGACGCCGCGTTGAGCCGGTTGGACGTCGCGACCCTGGCGAAGCTGGCTGGCTTCACCCCCTTGGGTTGTCCCGACCCGGCCATGATGATCCTGTTCCGCGGGGCGGACGGTTGGCGCGCCGGAGCCTGGAGGCTGGCACCCGGCGCCCGGCGGCCAAGGGGCGTCGCCCCCGTCGGGGTCGAGGTCGTCGACGAGGTGACGCCGTAGCGGGCCATGGCGATCCGGGTCCTCCGCGCCGGCCGGGGTCGCGGTGAGGGACGCCGTGTCCGCCTTGGCCGCCCGGATCTTCGGCCGGCCGCGCAGGCCGGGCCGGCTCCGCTGCCGGCTCCCGACGTCAGGCGACGGGGAGGATCATGCGCCGCCGGCGAGTGACGGCGGAGCCTCGGTGCGGCACGCCTCACGTACGGCCCCGGCCAGGGCCCCCGCCGGGGGAGCTACCGAAACGACCCGCCCGTCCGTGGCAAACACGATCAGGCCGATGCCGGCGCCCGTCGCGGCCATGTAGCGCCGGACTTGGCCCCGGTACCCCTCGACCGCGGACTCCGTCGGCGCGACGTCGCTCTTCCAGTCCACGACGACCTCCGGCCGCCCGGACTCGTCGTAGGCCATCGCGTCGACGATGCCGGCCGTCGCGTGGTCCTCGCCGTCGCGTTCCTCCAAGGCGTACACCGGCAGCTCCGGCACGAGGCGTGCGCGCAGGGCCGCGATGGCGGGCACGGCCAAGGCCCGGGCCGCGCAGGCCGCCACCTCGTCGGGGTCCACGTCCCGGACGGCGAGCTGCATCGCGAGCTGGGAAGCGCGGAGCGCGAGATCGCCGCCCTCGTCGGTCTCGCCGGTCAGCAGCTCCTCGATGAGCTTGTGCAGGATCAGCCCGCGATCGCGGCTCCCGCGGACGGCCGCCGCGAGGCCGGGCGGCGCGACGGGCGCCTCGATGTCGGGCGCCTCGATGTCGAGGGCCCCGCCGGGCGCGGCCTCGTCGCCCTCGTGGCGGCTCGGCACGACCCATCTCAACCGGCGGTGGCCTGCCACCCGCGCGGCCTCCTCCGCGAAACTCTCGCGCGTCTGGGCGTTGCGACCCGCGGGACCGGTCCTCGCGCCCGGGACCGGAAGCCGGTCCATGTCGATGGCGGCCAGCCGGTCCAGCCCCAGGCCGACGACCGAGGCCCAGGCGTCGTCGTGGGCCGGGTCGGGGAACCGCGGGATCACCAGGGTCTCGCGCGCGCGGGTCGCGGCCACGTACCAGAGCCGCACGCGCTCGTTCCCGACCTCGCGGTCCTCGGCGGCCAGGACGGCGTCGTAGCCGGCCGGCCGCACCCCGAAGACCGGGCAGTAGAGGCAGTTCGAGGCGCGGTCGACCAAGGCGCCGCTCGCCGGGATCGTGAGCGTCGAGGTGTTGATCGGGATGACCACGGGCCATTCGAGGCCCTTCGACGCGTGCATGGTGAACAGGGAGACGGCCTCGGCCTGGGCGTCCGGACGCCCCTCGACCGCGCGGGTCCGGCCGTCCCAGGCGGCCTGCATCGCGCGGGCGAACGCGCGCAGTCCGCGCACGGCGTACGGGCGGGACATCTCAAGGTACAGGTCGACGTTGGCCAGGGCGCGCTCGGCGTGGCCGTCGTGACGCCGGCCCAGGACCGGCCTCAGCATGACGGCGTCGACCGCCCGGCTGAGGATGTCGTACGGCGTGGTCCCCAGCGCCTGCCGCGCCAACGCCTGGAGGCGTTCGAGGACGGGGCGCGCGACCGGGTGCGCGACGGCGGCCACGTCGATCCCGAGGCGCAGGGGCGGCACGGCGTCCGGCCGGTCCGGGTCGCGCGGCAGGCCGTGGACCAGGTCCAGCAGTTCCTCGTCGGTCAGGCCTACGGTCGGCCCGCGCAGGAACGCGCCGAGCGCCAGGGTGTCGCGCGGGTCGGCGAGGACGCGGGTCAGGGCGATGAGGTCCTGGACCTCCTGGCGACGGAAGAAGCCCTTGCCGGCCTGCGTCGACACGGGGACGCCCCGGGCCTCCAGCGCCTCCTCGTAGCGCCACAGGTCGCTCCCGCTCGGCGCCAGCAGGGCGATGTCGCCGGGCCGGAGGGGCCGCGTGCCGTGGGTCTTGCACGTGACCAGCTGCGTCCCGATCAGGCGGGCGCAGAGTTCGGCGACCGCCTCCGCCTCGGCGTCCCGCAGGGCGCCCGCCTTGCGCTTGGTCCCGTCCGCCGGGCCGGGCACGTCGAGGGCGGCGACGCAGGGGCCGCGGTCGTGGTCCTCGTGGAACGCCGCGAGGGGGGCGAACCCGGGCTGGCCGGGTCCGGCCAGGATGTCCTGGAAGCACCGGTCGACGAACGCGAGGATCGACCGGCAGGACCGGAAGTTCGTGGAGATCGGCACGACGTCGTCGGGCGAGCGGGCCAGGATCCGCTCGCGGGCGCGGACGTAGGTCGAGACGTCGGCGCCGCGGAAGCGGTAGATCGCCTGCTTCGGGTCGCCGACGAGGAACAGGGCGCCGGGCCGCAGCACGCGCGCCGTCCAGTCGTCGGCGGGCGCCCCCTCCGGCCGTTCCCCGCACAGCAGCCAGAACAGCATCGCCTGCTGCGGGTCGGTGTCCTGGAACTCGTCCACCAGCACGTGCCGGTGCCGCCGCCCCAGCGCCTGCCGGACCGGCTCGTGGTCCCGGAGCAGGCGCACCGCGGCCTCGACGAGGTCGTCGAAGTCGAGCAGGCCGCCGGCCCGCTTGCGCTCCCGGTAGCGGTCGAGGACCGTCCGGACCCGGGGCACGAGCCTGGCCAGGAGCTCGCTCGCCGCGGACGCCCGCATGCCGTCCCACGCGGCGCAGCAATCCCCGTGCAGCGTCTTGGCCGCGGCATGGAGCCTGTCCGCCTCGACCTTCGGGAGCCCGGCGCTCCGGACCGCGGCCTGCCACTTGCCCTTCCCGCCCTTGTAGGCCGCGAACGCGCCCTTCGACGTGCAGAGCGCCGGGTCGGGCTTCGCCGTCAGGACGCCCAGGAGCTCCGCGTCCCCGACCGGGCCGTGCGCCGGCGTCCGGGACGCCATCGCGCCGAAGGCCGCGGCGGCGGCCGCGGTCTCGGCCTCGGCGGGCGACGCCGCGACGAAGGCGGCGTAGGCCGCGACGCTTTCGGCGAAGCCTTCGGCGAGGCGGGACGACGGCACCGGGGGCGGCGGGCCCACGGCGCGGCCCGCGCGCAGGCAGCCGGCGACGCGCTCTACCGCCTTCTCGGCGGCGACGGGATCCGCGAGGAACATCTCCGCCACGAGGCATCGGCCGCCCGCGAGCGTCTCGCGCAGCCAGCCGTCCAGGATGTCGCGGAACAGGCCGTCGGCCTCGGCGTCGTCGGCGACGCGCGCCCCGGGGTCCATGTCGGCCTCGACCGGGTACGGCTTCACGAGCCGCTGGCAGAACCCGTGGATGGTCGTGCACACCAGTTCGTCGATCCGGCCCTGCGCGGCGGCCAGGCTCCCCTCCTGCTCCCGCGTCAGGCCATGCGGCAGGACGCAGCGCAACTCCTCGGGGACCTCCCCGGCGAGGAGGCGGTGGACGACGTCGCCGATCCGCTCCAGCAGCTCGCTCGCGGCGAGCTCCGTGAACGTCACCGCCGCGATCTCGCGCGGCGGGACGCCGGACGCCAGCATCATGGCGATCCGGCCGGAGAGGACCGCCGTCTTCCCGGAGCCGGCGCCGGCCTCGACGAGCATGGAGCGGTCGTGCCGCGCGATGGCCAGGGCGCGCTGCCCCGCGTCCGCCAAGGCCCTGTCGTGCACGGTCATCAGGGCGCTTCCCACACCAGGGCGGCGTCGCCGAGCGCCGCCGTCGCCGACGCCCGCTTGCGCGGGCAGTACACCTCGCCGGCGTTGGCCGGCAGCGCGAAGGCGAGGTCGTTCCACCCGGCCTCGGTGTCGGGTCCGGGCAAGGCGTTGCCCGCCCCGAGGCTTCGCCCGGCCGCCGCGAGGTGCCGGGCCAGGTCGGCCAGCGCCGCGTCGGGGCGTTCGAGGGCGATGCAGGTCCGCTCGCGCGGGTAGTGAAGCGAGGCGTCTATGGCCACGTCGCCGCCGAGCAGGACCCGGGCGGCGTAGCCGTAGATGCAGCGCTGCAGCTCCCGGCCTCCGGCCAGCACGTCGTCGGACCCGCGGGGCTTGCCGGTCTTGTAGTCGCGGACGCGGGCCGAGGCGCGGTCCCCCGAGAGGTCGAGGCGGTCGATGTAGCCGGAGATGCGGAAGCCCGTCCCCGGGATCTCCACGGGCAGGTCCGGATCCCACGGGACGGCGCCCCCGGCCCGCTTGGGGCCCCGGCCGCCGAACGGCACCTCGACCCAGCTGGACTGCCCCTCGTAGGCGTCGTCGGGGTGCGTGAGCGCGCTCCACGACGCGACCGACACGTCGTCGAGGACCCGGCGCCAGACCACCGCGGGCGGGATCGCCCGCCCGCGCTCCCACGCGTCGGCCACGGCCCGGACCGCGCCCTCCAGTGCCGCCCGCCGCGCGGCCTCGGACGACGCGGCCCCGTCCCCCGCCTCAAGGGCGATGACCGCCAGCTCCAGCACCTCGTGCATGAGGTTGCCGAACGCGCGATCGTCCAGCGTCAGCGTCTCCTGGCTGGAATCGGCGGCCTGGAGGCCGAGGCCGTAGCGCCACACGAAACCGAGGGGGTCGCGCAGCAGCTTGCGCAGGGAGTTGGCGGAGTGCACCCGGCCCAGCACCGACAGGATGACGGGGTGGTCGGGCCGGACCAGGCCGTCGTGCGGCGTCGGGGAGTGGGAGGCCCACGACGCCCAGCAGGAAGCGGCGGACCGGGCCTGGGCCGTGGACGCGAACTCCTCCGGCCGCGCCGTGAGCCGGTCGACCTCGCCGGCGGCATGCTCGGGGACGCGGTTCCTCCCGAGGTGCGCGCCGTCGGGGTGGTCGCGCAGAAGAGGGCTGCGGCCGAGGAGCCGGCCGTCGGCGCCGCGGCGGGCCCGCGACAGCACCACGGCGTCCGCGCTCGTGGCGAGGATCGCGTCGAAGTCGCCCCGGTCGACGGCCGAGCGCGGCTGCGGATCCAGGACGTGCGAGGGGACCAGATGGTCCGACAGCAGCCGGTCCTCCGTGGCCACCTGCGGCCAGCCGCGCGAGCTCAGCCCGAGGAGCCGGACGAACCGCCGCGGGGCGCTCGCCAGGGAGGACGCCGGCACCCAGACCACCGACGTGCCGGCGTCGGCGTCGTCGTCGATGCGCTGCCGTGACAGCGTCAGGTCGACCACGGCGGGCGCCCCCTCCAGCAAGGCCTTCCGCCAGATCCGGAGCGCGAGCCCGGATAGCAGGGCCTCCCCCGCCCGGGCGGCCCCCGCGGTCCCGGCGGCCAGGAGCGCCAGGATCGCGCGAAGCCCGGCGGCCAGCGCGGGACCCTCCGAGTGGCCGGTCACTCCCTCCCCGCCCAGCAGGCGCTCCCAGGCGGGGAGGTCGGAAAGCGGGGCCTCGCGGGGCAGGATCCGCGTCCATCCCTCCGGCAGGGCGGCGAACGGCCCGGGGGCGTGCCGCAGCAGCGCGGCGAGGCGGCGCAGGCCATCCTGCGTGACGCCCCTCACCAGGATGTCCGCGAGCGCCGCCGCCGCCTGCCCCTCGCGCACCGCCGTCGCAGGGACCCCGTGGACGAACCGCACGTCCAGGTTCGCCTCCGCGCGGAGCGCGAGGACGACGTCGTCGTAATCCTCCGTCCTGCAGGACGACACCGCGATCTCGGACGGCCGGGCCCGGCCGGTCGCCATCAGCCACCTCGCCCAGCGGAAGGCCTCCAGCACCTCGTGGCGTGGCGTCGCCGCGGTGCAGACCTCGACCGCGGGCGCCGAGCGGGGCCCGTCGACGACGCGAAGGGCCGCCGCCGGCACCCATTCGGGAACCGGGCGCGGCCCCGAGGCCCAGCAAACCGCCACGTGCCGGGCCAGGGCCGCGGCGACCCCTCGCCAGCAGGGCGCGAGGTCCGCCATACCCTGGAAGGTCGTCGGCCCGAGCACGCGCCCGGCGTGGGCGGCGCGGGCCGTCGCGGCGGCGGCGAGGTCGGTGGGGCGCATCATACCTGACGGCAGCTTCCCGACGACGGCCGCCTCCAGCCTGGCGAGGGACGCGACGCGGCCGGCGCCCGCGCCGTCCAGGGCGAACCCGGCAGCCCAGGCCTTCCGCAGCGTCTCCGCCGCGGCGTCGACCATGCCCGGGAGCGACTTGATCGGGTCGAGCTCGCCGATCTCGACCTCGTCCAGGGCCTCCTTGAGCGCCCCCCTGAGGGACTCGTCGTCGATGGGGCGGGCGAAGCCGCCGGCGAGGCGCGCGGCCAGGGCCTCCACGGTCAGCACCTGCACGCCGTGCTCGCCCCGGCGAGCCGCCGCCAGCCGTTCGTCCGCCACGGCCAGTCGACCGTGGACCACAACCGTCCGGCGAAACCCCATCGCCAACCCCCACCTCGGATTGCGGGCATTATCGGAGCACGCGATCCTTATGGTCAAGCTTGCGCCGCCGATCGACGCGTGCGGGGGGCGTCCCGTGTCCCGGATGCCGCGGTCGGCCGCGCCGACCGCGTCAGGCGCCGGGTTCGAGGATGCGGCGCGCGACGTCAGGGACGGCGTCCGCCTCCAGCCGCTCGACCGCCAGCGACCGGGCGAGCAGGGCGTCGGTCAGGTAGCCGTCGTACTTCTCGCGGACGGGCTTCGCCGCCAGGCCGGCAAGGGCGCCGGCGTCGGGGGGCGGGGAGCCGGCGATGTCGGTGAGGACGGCGCGCAGGTCGCCCGCGGAGCAACCCCGCACCTCGACGGCGTGGCCGTAGGGCGTGGCCTGCAGGTTGCGGGCCAGGAGCGTCAAGGCCAACGTCTCAAGCTTGGCCGCGCCGACCCACGGCAGGACCGTGCAGTCACGCCCGACCTCGACGATGCAGGTCCCGTCGAGGCCGTACCCCAGGAAGGCCGCCCTGCCTTGGTCGAGCAGCGCGCGAGCCCCGGCGTCGAGGTAGGCGGGCATCCCGGGGCCGGACAGGCATCGCCGCATCGCCGCGGCGACGGCGTCGTGCACGCCCGACCATCCGCCGCCGAACCTCGGCGGCAACGCCGACTTCGTGGGAGCCACCACGACGACCTTGGCCCGTGCGTCCAGGGACTCGATCCGCCATCGGCGGCCATTGAAGATGATCGTCTGCCCGGGCGCCAGCGTCAGGTCGAGCGGCACCGTGCCCAGGACCTTCCCGCCGACGACCATGACCCGGTACTCTTCGTCCGTCTGGAAGACGGCGTAGAACTGATGGCCCTCCGCGAGACGCTCGCCGGCCGGCCCCAGCATCAGCAAGCCGTCCGGCGACATCTCGACCAGGGCCGCCTCGGGACGCGCGATCGCCCTTAGCAGCTCGACGAACAGGTCGCGCGAGACGTTTCGAAACGGCCCGCGCCCGCAGAGCGTCCTCCAGGCGGCGTCCGGCCGCAGGCCCCCCGTCTGGGCGACGAGCGCGAGCACCTGGTGTGTGAGCGTCGAGAGATGCAGCCCGCCCACCCGCGGCGGCTCGCACCAGCGCTCCAGGAGCAGGTCGACGGTCGCCACGGCCTGCACGAGGTCGAGGCGCAGCCGGTCCGCCGGATGGAGCGTCGGCCCCGCCGCCTCCTCGGCGACGTAGATGCGCAGGACCGATGGCATGCCGGGCCGCCGGCCGGACCGCCCGAGCCGCTGGCGGAGCGACGACACGGATGGGCCCGGACCGATCTGCGCGACGCTCTCGACGTCGCCGATGTCGATGCCGAGCTCCAGGGTCGTCGTCGCCACCGCGGTCGTCGGCCGGCCGTCCTCGCGCAGGCGGGTCTCGACCGCCTCGCGCTCGGCCCTGGCGAGGTTGCCGTGGTGGGCGAAGAACTCGTTGGGGAGCCGCGCGTCCTCGGCGAGGGCGCGCAGGCGGTCCGCATACACCTCCACCCGCTGCCGGGATCCGGCGAACAGGAGGTTGCGGCGGCCGCGGAGCACCTCGAACAGGTGAGACGCGATCGGCTCGTCGGCCCCGTTCGCGTCCGGGGCCGGCTTCACGGGTTCCGCGCGCTCCGGACCGTCGGCGTCGGGGGCGCCTTCGCGACGCGCGTCCGCGGCTTCGCTCCCGGTGCCATTTCGCGGCGGGCGCTCGTAGCCGCGGACCTGCAGCAGCAGGTCGGCGCCGCCCTCGCGGCTCTCCACGAGCCGGACCGAATCCGGGGCGCCCGGCCGCAACGCCTCCCGGGCGAGGCGCATGTCGCCCAACGTGGCCGACAGCCCGACGCGGTCGACGTGGTCGCGCCCGCAGGCCACCTCGACGCGCGTCAGGAGGGACTGGAGCTGGCGGCCCCGCTCCGTGCCGACGAAGGCGTGCAGCTCGTCCACCACCACCGCGTCGAGCGCCCCGAACAGCCGCGCCGCGTCGGGTCCGCGGCGGACCAGCGTCGCCTCAAGGGATTCCGGCGTGATCAGCACGACGCCCTGGGGGCGCTCGCGCGCCTTGCGCTTCGCGTCGGCCGGGACGTCGCCGTGCCAACGGTGCAGGGGGACGTCGCAGGCCTGCAGCAGGCCTTCGAGGCGCCGGTGCTGGTCGTTGATCAGCGCCTTCAGCGGGCAGACGTAGAGGATGGCGAACCCGGGCCTCCCGCCGTCCAGCCGCGGCAGGACGCGCGTCAGCAACGGCAGGAACGCCGCCTCCGTCTTGCCCGCGGCCGTGCGGGCCGAGAGGATCACGTCGCCGCCCGCCAGTATCGCCGGGACGGCCATCTCCTGGACCTCGCGCAGCGCGGTCCAGCCCTGCCGCCAGATCCAGCGGCGCACCGGCTCGGCCAGGGCTTCGAAGGCCGTCGAGGCCGCGTCGGGGACGACGTGGGCGCCCGGCGCCCGCGCGCCTGTCACAGCCGCAGGCGCGCGAGGTCGTCGGTCCCCGCGGCCTCGCCGTCGCCGTCGTCCGCGGGCGCCGAAGCGTCGGCGGCGCCGTCCTCGGGTATGGCCACGGCGCCGAGCCGTTCGCGCCAGTCCGCCCCCGGGTTCTGGTCCAGCACGGCCAGGAGGTCCACGAACGCCTTGACCGTGTTGCGGGGCGTGCGGAAGTAGGCGTCGCCCACCCTGGCCCGGCAATGGTCGAGGAACGCGTGCAGCGCCTCGTCCGGGACCAGGTGGCGGGCCCGGTCGCCGCCCGCGAACACGTCCCGCAGGCGTTCGAGCAGGACCAGCATCTCCTCGGGGGTCAGGTTCTGCAGCCGGACCACGGGACCGGACAGGTCCACAAGGCCGTCCGTCGCGAAGCTGTTGCCCGCGAGCCGGGACTGGAGCGCCTCGTAGGAGTAGAGGCCCCGCCGCGTGTCCAGCAGGAACTCCGGCGTCCCGCCGAGGACGAACCCCAGGCCCTCGACCGTGCCCTGGAGGACGTCGTTGAGGACGCGCAGGATCTGCTCGTAGTTCTGGTTGCGGGCCTGGGGGCTCTGGAGCTTGTAGAGGTTCACGAGCTCGTCGAGGCAGACGAACAGCCCGTCATAGCCGGCGAGGCGTACGAAGCGGGCGAGGAGCTTCAGGCTGTCGTAGACGTTCCCGTCGTCGATGATGCCGCGGACGCCGAGATCCTGGCGCGCCTCGGTCCGCGTCGCGTACTCGCCCCGCAGCCAGCGCAGCGCGTTCGCCTGCCGTGCCTCGTCGCCGTCCTCGTGGGCCGCGGCGTAGGCGGCGACCACGGTGGCGAAGTCGTAGCCTCCCACCTGTTCCTGCAACTCGGCGAGGCCGGCCCGGATCGCGTCCTCGGTCGCGCGCCCGGGGCGCTTCCCGTCCTCGACGGCCCTGGCGACGAAACGTTCGAGGACGTTGCGCATGGCCCCGCCGTCGGGCGCCGCGCGGGTCGCGAGGTTCCGGGCGAGCTCCGCGTACAGCAGCCGCGCCTGGCCCCCCGTCGCGTGGAGCCGGCGGTCCGGGGCGAGGTCGGCCTGCATCACCACCAGGTTCTTGGCCAGGGCGAGCTGGCGCACGAGGAAGAGGAAGAACGTCTTCCCCGCACCGTACTCGCCGACGACGAAACGCAACGCCGCGCCGCCGTCGGCGACCCGCGAGACGTCCGCGAGGAGCGCCTCGATCTCCCTTCGGCGCCCCACCTGGATGTGCTGCAGGCCCAGGCGCGGCACGACCCCCGCCCGCAGTGCGTTGACGATGGTGTCGCGGTCCCGGGGCCTGATGTTCGGCGCGGGCTTGGTGACGGTGACGGTCATGCTGTTTCCAAAAGGTGGGCCGGGATCAGGCCGACGTTCACGAGGACCGGGTCGCCCTCCTCGACGAGCGGGTCGTCGAATCGGTCGAAGGACCACGCGTTGAGGTCCTCCATCGCCGCGCCGGGCATCAGCCCGCGCTCGCGGGCCAGGCGGTCGAACGCGTCCCTCGGCCACTCGGGTCGCCCCGCGAGGGCGCGCATCAGGCCGGCGAGCCGGGCGTCGAGGCCATCGAACCCGCCGTCGGGGGCCCCGGGGGCGGCCATCGGGGCCGGTTCGGCCTCGGGGGGCGCCCCCTGCGCCTCACGGATGGGGTCGGCGTCCAGGTCGAACACCCCGGCGAGGACGGAGCTCACCGCCTCGGTTTCCGACCTGATGGCGGCCAGGCGCTCCGCATCGACGCGTCCCGCCGGCGCGGGCGGTCCCCGTTCCGCCCGTCGGGACGCGTCGGCGGCCGCACGGCCCGACGGCTCCCGCCCGTCCTCGGGGCCGCCGGGGATGAGGAAGGCCGCCTCGCGCGCCGGGCCGCGCGCGACGAGCACGGGCCCGTCCGGCGCCGCCGCCGGCGCGGCCCCGTGCAGCGCCGAGTACAAGCCGTTGAGGTCCAGGCCCATCTGACGGAACGCCTTCTCCAGCAGCGCGATCTCGGCCCGGTGGTGGCGGCCGTCGCTGGACGCCACGCGCACGAGCGTGTCGGCGACGGCCCGCTTCCGCTCCGGGTCCAGCCCGGCGAGCCGGGCGCGCATCGAGGTGAGCTCGGTCGGGTGGGCTTCGAGCCACGATGCGTCGGCACCCAGCCGCAAGCGCTCGTCCGGGCCGAGGCCCGGCGCATCGGAAGCCAGGTCGCGCAGGACCGCGCGTTCGTCCTCGGTCACGACGCCGTCCGCGCGGGCCATCAGCATGCCGACGGACAGGGTGAGGAACGCAGCCTCGTAAGCCGCGGACGGGGCGTCCACGGCGTCCCGAGGCCCGGTCAACGCGAACAGCGTCACGTCCGCCGCCGGGGCTCGGACAGGGAAGCGGGGGTCGGGGATCAGGCCGATCCCGAAGCGGCACAGGACGTCGGCCAGCTCCCGCGGCTTGGCGGCGGTGGCTCCCGCATCGGACCGCCCGGCCACGCGCCTGCCCAGCTCGGCCAGCGGCACCGGGGCGCACGCCTCCGCCCGCTCGCGCAGCCACGAGAGGTGGGCGGCGGCCGGCGCGTCCGCCGCGCGCTCGCGCTGGCCGGCCGGCAACAGGGCCAGGGCCTGGAGCGAGAGGGGGGACGCTCGGCCCGCCTCCTTGCCCAGGTGTCGGCTGTAGGCGTCCAGCCGGTCGGAGCTCAGGTCGAGCAGCTCGCGCCCGAGGGCGAGCGCGTCCGCGTGACGCGCGAGGTCGGGCATCCGCTCGGACCCGAAGAGCGCGAGGTCGACCTCGAAGGTCCGGCTCGCCGCCCGGTACAAGGCCGGGGACGGCGCGCCCTTGCGCCACTTGATCGGCAGGCCGCCGGACGGATGCCGGCGCTCGAACTCCGCCACGAACTCGTCCCTGACGCGGTCGAAGGCGCGGCGCGCCGGCGTGCGCACGCGCGTCTCGGGGTGGGACATCGTCCATGCCAGCAGCCAGACGCCCTCGACCGGCTTGCCGTCGCGGATGCGGGAGCCGACGGCGAAGCGCACCGACAGCGGCAGCTCGTAGCCGCTGGGCTCGAAGACCGGCGCCGGATCCGTCCCGGGCACGAGCGACAGGGCGTCCAGCGCCGCCAGCAGGCAGCTCGCGTAGTGGCGGAACGAGCCGTTGTCGCCGTAGACCGAGAGGAGCCGCTCGACTTCCGCTCGGATGGCGGGCCTGTCCTCGGCCGATCCTTCGAGCACCCCGCGCCGTTCGAGCCCGTAAAGGTACAGGAACACGTAGCCGATGGGCGTCCCCGGAGCGGCCCGGTCGCCGGCCAGCCATTCGAGGTAGGCCCGACGGGACGAAGGCTTCATGCTCCCGTAGGACGGGCAGTATTCCAGGTGCCGGCCGGCGGTGTCGGAGGTGGTCCTGGGGACGGCGAGCCCGGGGTCGACCAGGCAGTTGTCGTTCTGTTCGCCCCCCTTGGCCGGCGGCAAGGTCCTGCCGACGTAGACGAGCCCGGGAAGGGTCAGGCCCGCGACGGCCACGCCGACGCCGGCGGGGACCCACGTCCGGTCGCCGGCAAGCCTGTGCTTCGATGGACGCGTCGCGGGTTCGGATGCCCGGGGTGGCGCGGCCGCATCCGGGGAACGCGGGGCGATGGCCGGCGGGTGGCACGAGCGGTCGTCGGCCGTCTCCGGCGATCGCGCGACGAAAGGGTTCGAGGCAGGCGCCGGACCGGCGCGCGGCGGCTCTCCGGATCCCTGTCCGGGATCGATCGCGCCGGATCGATCCGTCGCTTCAATGGGATCATCCGCCGGCGGATCGGCGACGGCGTCCGGCGCCGGGACCTCCGTGGAGCCGACGAGCCCCGTCATCGGGCTCGGGTCGGCCATCGGCGTCCTCGGTTCGGGAATGACGGCGACGTGGTTCGAGGCCGCCGGCCGTGCAGCGCGCAAACCCACGGGTGCCTCGCGCGGCAGGCCGGTCGATGGAGCCGGCTCGCCGTCCCTAAGCCCGGCGTCGATGGTCTCCGGCGTGGACGGGACCAATTGGCGGCGTCTGCGGCGCACGCCCCAGGCGGCCAGCAGGGCGCCGGGTACGATGGCGCCGACCAGCGCGAGCGTGGCGAGGGGGAAGGCGGGGGCCGGGGACTGGCTCGAAGTCCCCGGCGCTTGCGATCGTGGCTCGGCGGCGGGGTTCGGCGCGTTGGCCCTGGACTCTCCCGACGCTTGACCGGAGACCGAAGGCGCGGCGGCTTTCGCCCCCCCGGTGTGTCCGTCGGGGCTGTCGCTATCGATGGCATCCTGGGCCGACGACGTCGGCGCCGGGCTTTCCTTGGCTCGCGCATCGGGATCCGGGACTTGTGCGACACCGACGGATGGCAGCGGGGAGCGCGCGGTCGCGTCGGGCTCCGGGGCCTTGGCGATCGGCGAAGCCGCAGACGGCTGCCTGGATCGTTGCCGCAAGCGCGCCAGCGTGTCTGGATCGGCCCTTCCGCTCTCGGGGAGACCTTCGCCGCGCTGGAAGCGTCTGAGGGCAGCCAACGACCGCGGGCCCCACCTGCCGTCGATCGTGCCAGGGTCGAAGCCAAGGTCCCTGAGGTCGTTCTGTGCGGCGCGGGTGGCCTGATCGACCCCCTGCGCCGAGGCATCCCCACCCGACGGGGGGACGGAAACGAACGCCATCACCAAGACCAGGGCGGCCCAACGCCCCTTGGCTCTGCTTACCCTTGCCACGTGATCTGGCTCCGCGGGCCGCCGCGCGTTGTCGCCGCCTGGCCCACGACCGTATTCTGATTTGGTCCGCGAATCCAAGACCGAACGCGCCGTTCCGGGTCCGCTATCCTAGGTTGAGGATAGCCGGCCGTGCGGGTCGCACGGATGCGCGCGGTCCGATCGTGGCCGATCCGGCCCGGACAGGGCGCGCGGTTTCGGGCCGTTGGCCCCGCATCGCGCCGCGCCTGCCCGTCGAGACGGGCCACAGGCCGGCCCGATTCCTCGCAGGTCGAATCGAACCGTGCCGTCGCGCTCGTCGCAGGGTCGACGACGCGAGCCGCGCACCCACTCGCGAGGTCCGCACCGGGGGAAGGCGGGCCAGTCGCGTCGTTGGCTGACGACCTACCGCGTATGACGAAGCCGGCTTTCGACTTCCTTGCAGAGGGTCTCCGCAAAAGCCTGGGTACCGAGCAGGCCACCGAGGTCGCGTGTGCGGGTCGCTGGGTCCTTGACCAGGTGATCGACGGCCGCGTCAATCGCCGCCGCGCCCCGCCGAAGATCGGGACGGTCGAGCCGATCTGCCAACCAATCGAGCAGCATCGCGGCCGACAGCACCAGCGAGCATGGGTTGGCCTTGTCCTGCCCCTGGATGTCGGGCGCCGAGCCGTGCTGAGCTTGCGCCACGCAGTGCTGGTCGCCTGCGTTGATCGCCGCGCCCAAACCGAGGCTGCCCGACAACTCGGAGGCGAGATCCGACAGGATGTCCCCGAACATGTTGGTGGTGACTATCACGTCGAAGCGGGCGGCATCGCGCACGAGCATCGCGGTCATCGAGTCGATCAACTGGTCGTCGGTGGCGATATCCGGATAGCTCTCCGCCACGCGGCGGCCTTCCTTCAGGAACAGGGCGTCCGACATCTTCAGCACGTTGACCTTGTGGACGTAGGTCAGCTTCCGCCGACGCCGGGTGCGGGCGATCTCGAAAGCGGCGCGGGCGATCCTTTCGGAGCCCTTGGCGGTCACCTTGCGCATGGCGATGGCGACGTCGGGCGTCGGCATGAACTCCCCGGTGCCCATGTGCATCGTGCGGTCGGCGTAGAACCCTTCCGTGTTCTCGCGGACGATCACGAGGTCGATGGGCGTGCGGCCGTAATAGGCCAGCCCTTCACGCGAGCGGCACGGCCGGATGTTGGCATAGAGGTCGAGTTCGCGCCGCAGCAGCGCCGAGCCGTTGATCCCACCCTTCTCGCGGGGCGGATAGTCCGAGTGCGAGACCGGCCCAAGGATCACCCCGTCCGACGCCCGGCAGCGCTCCAACACCGCCTCCGGGAACGTCGAGCCATCCCTCGCGAGGCGGGACAGCCCGATCTCGTGTTCCTCGAAGGTGAGCCCCAGGGCGAGCGCCCGGTCGACGACTTCCAGCACGCGGCGGGTGGCATGTGAGATCTCAGGTCCAATGCCATCACCCGGTAGCATGACGAGGTGCATGAGCGCTTCTCCCTGACCGCGCCGGTACGCTGGGCTCATAGAGTCAGCCCTCGACATCCGGAACGCAAGGCGTTCGGACTGCGGTGCGGTCGAGGGCGCATCGACGTCTTGCCCTCCAGCGAGGGCCGGCGCCGCCGCGGGCGCCGTTCAGCCTCCGGCGGTGGGTACGAGGGGGCGGATTTCGACCGCCGGAGGCCTTGCGCCTGCGCGAACGACAGGGTCTCCGCTGTGCGGCGCCGCTGGTCGCAGTCGGCGGAACACCCGGGATCGAATTGCCAGGGCGTACGTGCGCTCCGAATTGGGCATGACTCAATCGTCCGTCGCCGAGTTTCGGGGAACGAAGGGCCTGGGCTGCGTTTGTCGAGGTACGGTTGGCGATGCCGCCAGTACCCCGATCATGGCACACGCGCGCGGCAGTCCCGGGGGCGACCCGGGAGCCGGCACGTCCGCCCGGTGCAGCCATCGTCTCGCGTCGAGCGTGGCGCCCGATACGGGCACATCCTTGAGGAGGTCGGCCATGGACTACCTGCGCTACGCAGCCGAGATCGAGACCCCCGCGCCGGACGAGCAGAAGACCATCGACGGCATCATCGAGGGGATGACCCGGCAGTCACGGGCCGTCGAGGCGCGCGAGCACCATGCGGTGCGCGCGAGCCACGCCAAGAGCTCGGCCTGCGTGACCGGCGAACTGGTGGTCGCAGAGGGTCTGCCGCCCGAGTTGGCTCAGGGCCTTTTCGCCACTCCGGGGACGCATCCGGTCGCGGTGCGCTTCGCGCAAGGCCCCGGCGAAACGCTGGGGGACCGCGTCTCGACCCACCGCGGCATGTCGATCAAGGTCTTCGACGTGCCCGGCGAGAAGCTGCCCGGCCACGCGGTCGACACCCAGGATTTCGTCCTCGCCACCGGCACGACCTTCCCGTCCGGCACGGCGGCGGGGTTCCTGCGCGACGGCACGGTCATCGGCAAGTCGACGGGGATGCCGGAGGGGGTGAAGAGCGCAGTCTCCTCGACCGCGCGTAACCTCAACCGTGTCCTACACGCCTTCGGCACGGAGAGCGCCATGGCCGATTTCTTCGGCCACCCCTACAGCCATCCGCTCGCCGACAGCTACTTCAGCCAGGCGCCGGTCCGCTTCGGGGACTACGTGGCCAAGCTCGGGGCCGTGCCGGTGACCGACGCCCAGCGCGCGCTCTCCGAATGGCGGCTCGACCCCCATCAGGACGAAAACGGGTTCCGGCACGCCACGGTCGACTTCTTTCGGGAGCACGACGTCGTCTACGAGCTGAGGGTCCAGCTTTGGGCCGACGCCGACAAGCAGCCCATCGAGGACGCCTCGGTCGACTGGCCGGTCTCGGTCAGCCCGTACCGCACGGTGGCGACGGTTCGCCTGCCGCCCCAGGACGCCTACTCCCCGGAGCGGGTGAACTACTTCGACGAGGTGATGACCTTCCGTCCCGCGCATAGCCTCGCGGCGCACCGGCCGCTTGGCTCCGTCATGCGGGCGCGGCTGCAGGTGTACAGGGCGCTCAGCGCGTTCCGCCATCGCGAGAACGGCGTGGCGGAAGAGGAAACTGGCGGCATCGACCGCATCCCGGCCTGAGGACGGCGACGCCAGGGACCGGTCGGTCAGAGAGGATTCGATGACGAGCCCGAGGGCAGACGGCCCGCGACCCTGATTGCGCCGCGCGTCACGGAGGACCGGCGTTCACCAGGCCGCGCGAGGCGGTGTTCGAGGCCGGGGCGAGCATGATGGTCATCGGGCCGAACGCCGCTCAGTCGCGGGGCGCGGTCGCTCCGCTGCCTCTCCGGCGAAAGCCTGCTTCAGGTCGGCGGCGACCGCGTCCTCCGCCCGCTTGGCCATTCGGGCGATCCGTCGCGCGACCGTTCGGTGATGGCGTGCCTCTCGCTCGCCGGGGGTGTCACGCGGCATCCTGCCTGACGATCCCATGGGTATGGCGGGAGAACGCCGCGATGGGCGACGGGCGTCCCAGGAGATAGCCCTGCACCGCATGGCATCGCTCTGCGGCGAGGAAGCCGAGTTCGGCCTCGGTCTCGACCCCCTCGGCCAGGACCGGAAGCCCGAGGCCCCGGCCGAGGCCCAACACCGAGCGCACGATGGCCGCGGTCTGCTCGTTGGTGTCGACGGCGCGCGTGAACGAGCCGTCGATCTTGATCTTGTCGAACGGGAAGGAGCGCAGGTTGGAGAGCGACGAGTAGCCCGTCCCGAAATCGTCCATCGCGACACGCACGCCGACCGCC
Organism: Methylobacterium sp. PvP105; assembly: GCF_017876975.1. NCBI lineage: Bacteria > Pseudomonadati > Pseudomonadota > Alphaproteobacteria > Hyphomicrobiales > Methylobacteriaceae > Methylobacterium > Methylobacterium sp. PvP105. The sequence continues at coordinate 6,511,986 of NZ_JAGIPA010000001.1, forward strand.
TTGAGTTGCCGCAGGGTGAGGAGCGCCCGGTTCGGGTCGCTGATCAGCGCCGTCTCCGTGATCTCGACCTCCAGCCGTCCGGGGGCCAACCCGGTCCCGAGGAGCACCTCGTGCACCAGCCCGACGAGGTCCGGGGAGTGGATCTGCACCGCCGAGACGTTGACGGCGATGGACAGGGGCCTTGGCCAGCCCGCGGCCTCGCGGCAGGCCTCGCGCAGGACCCACTCGCCGATCCGAAGGATGATGTCGCTCTCCTCCGCGATGGGGATGAACACGGACGGCGGGACGTGGCCCCGCTCGGGGTGCCTCCAACGGAGCAGCGCCTCGAAGCCGATGACCTCGCCGGTGCCGACCTCGGTCTGGGGCTGGTAGACGAGCTCCATCTCGCCGCGGGCGACGGCATGGCGGAGGTCATGTTCCAGCGAGCGGCGCTCGTGCACCTCCGCGCCCATCCGGGCCTCGAAGAAGCGGTACGTGCCGCGGCCCTCCGACTTGGCCCGATACAGGGCGGTGTCCGCGAAGTTGAGGAGCGCCGCGCGTTCCCGGGTGTCGTCCGGGTAGAGGGCGACGCCGATGCTGGTCGCGATGCTGGGGCCGCCCCCCTCAGCCCGGCCGGCGCGCAGCGCCTCCAGGATGCGCTCCGCGAGTCCCCCCGCGGCGGTCGCATGCTCGCACGGCATCAGAACGGCGAACTCGTCGCCGCCGAGGCGCGCCATGGTCTGGGTGCCGTCGAGCTCCGCGGAGACGATGCGGGCGACGGCCTCCAGCATCGCGTCGCCGGCGGCGTGACCGAACAGGTCGTTGACCTCCTTGAAGCGGTCGAGGTCGAGGCAGAGCACGGCGAGCTTGCGTCCCCCCACGTCCGCCGCCCGCATCTCAAGGTCGAGCCGCTGGCCGAAGCTGGCGCGGTTCGCGAGGCCGGTGAGGGCGTCGTGGTGGGCGAGGAACGCGATACGGCTTTCGGCCTGGCGACGGGCACGCAGGTCGCGCACGGCCACGGCGTAGTGGGGCCGCCCGGCATGCTCGACCGGCTGCATGATCACCTCGACCGGGATCAAGGTGCCGTCCGCGCGCCGAAGCTCGACCTCCACCGGTCGCTCGGGATGGCCGGCCATGAGGAGGCGTGTCGCTTCCCCGGGAAGGTAGGCGGACAGGGACGAGCCCGGGAGGCCGGCCTGGGGCCGGCCGGCGAGCTTGGCGAAGCTGCGGTTGGCGCTGACGACGGTGTCGCCCGTGCAGACCACGAGCCCCTCGACGGCGGCGTTGGCGAGGCTGTGCAGGCGGTCGGCCTCCAATTGGGCATGCCGGCGGTCGCGGAGGTCCAGCGCGAGCGCGGCGCCGGCCATGAGGAGGATGGTGAAGCTCGCCAGCGCGACGGCGACGGCCAGCCACGCGTTCGGGACCGCGGCCTCGGAGACGGCCATGGTCGGGTCCGGGGTAACGGTGACGGCGCCCATCGCGGTGAAATGGTGCCCGCAGATGGCGAGCAGCAGCAGGAGCGCGGCGGGAAGCTGGCGGGCGAGGCCTCGCCCGCCCGGCCGGGCCGACAGGGCGGCCCCGCCGAGCAGGACGGAAAGGGCGAGCGAGGCCGCGACGGCGGCGGGGTCCCACGCCTTGTGCCCGGCGACGTCGTAGGCGGCCATGCCGGTGTAGTGCATCGCCGCGATGCCGAGCCCGACGACGCCACCGCCGGCCCATGCGGCCGCACGCCCCCCGACGGAGACCGAGAGGGCCACGCCGGCGCCGACCAGCGCGATCGCGAGGACGAGGGAGAGCGCGGTGAGACCGAGATCGTAGCCGCCCGGGACGCCAGGCGCGAACGCGAGCATGGCGATGAAGTGCGTCGCCCAGATGCCGGATCCCCCCGCGAAGGCGGCCACGGCGAGCCAGCCGACCTGGACCCAGGCGGCGGTCCGGCGGGCGTGGTCGACGAGGCAGACCGTCGTCAGCGCCGACAGTCCGCAGGTGGCGGCCGCCAGGACGACGAGGCGGAGATCATGGGTTTCGACGAGGCATCCGACGACGTTGAGCATGGCGCGGCCTCGAAACCCGTTGAATCCCTCTGATCGCACAAGTCCCTGTCGGACGAGTTAAGCGTGCGCGACCATGTCGTGGATCCACAGGCGATCGCCGATGGGTGCCGCGGATCGGCCAGGCCCCCCTTCCGGTGGGCCTCCCGGTCATCGTCGTGGCGTCGGGACGGTGTCGTCGAGGGGCGCGGCATGGGACCACGGCTCGTCGACCTTGCCGGCCAACAAGCGAGATCGACGCGGTGTTCACCGGCCTCGACATGCGCGGCTCCACCGCGGGCATGCAGCCCGCCTTCGATCCGCCACCGCTGGCCGCCTATCGAGTTGCTGATGGTCCCGTCGCGGCCCTTGGACGCCTCGAAGATTCCGGAGCGCGGGATCGTGCTCGGCGAGCCGTTCGACCCCCGCCGCATCGAAGCCGCGCTCCAGACATTCGCGGGCTGAGCCGAAGTCGAACCCATGGTGTCCCGGGTAGCGGCGACGACGGGCAGGCCGTCGCAGTGGTCAGCCCGCCGAGCCCGTGCCGGCTCGTGCGTCGTGGCGGCGTTCGCGCCGTCCGTCTGCTGATTGTCGAGCTTGCGCATCTCCCGTGGCGATGTTCTGCGGGCTCGTTTCGCCGTTGCGCCAGCCTGGTCGGCCTCGGACGGCGGTCGCGCTCGGTCGCCGTCACGTCCCGTGCGCTGAGCGCCACCACGGGGACCTTCGCGCAGCCGGGCAGCCCCGGGAGCCTGTCGAGAGAGTGGAACCCGTCCATCACCGGCATCGTGAAGCCGAGCGCCGCGCAGCCGTTCCCGGCCCCTAGACGGCCCAGCCATTGTGCTCTGGCACGGTGCGAGGGCGGTGACGCATGTGCCCCGGTGATCGCGGAACTTTCTTGTGCGGTCCCGGCGCGGTGGCCGGGCCGTCGGCGGGGCAGGATCAGCCGGGTGGCCCATTCCCGTCGGCGGCGTGGGCCGAGGTTGTGGGTTGCAAGCCCCCCGACCAACCTTCGCCGGGACGATCGGGCATCGGGCTCGATGGTGCACTGAGCGGGACGGGCCAGTCATGACATCCATGGAAATAAGTTCTTCTGTCGGCCCCACCGTGCGGGTCACGCATTTTTGCCATATCGGACTCTCGCGCTCGATTCCGGCGGTGGGACATCCGGACGAGACTCGCGCCTTCGCCCTCAACCAGGCCCTCCCAAAGGCGAACCGCGGCGCGGTCCTCGACGACCTCTGCGCGTCGCTGGCCGAGGCGGGCGGCGACGAAGCGGTGCAGTGTCTCGACCAATCCATGGTGGAGCACCGGATGGACGAGCTGTTCGGCATCGTCGGCGCCTGCGTCTCCGTCCAGGCCGCTCGCCTGAAGGATGGCGTCCGGGGGGCAATGACCGAGGCGATGGAGGAGGCCCGCGCCTGTGGCGTGCATGTGTCCTGGACATCCAGGATCGAGGCGGTCGCACCCGGAACCGTGCTCCATGCCGCGCCCGACAACATCCGCGAACGGGTGAAGCAGGTCCTCGGGCTGTCGCGCGCGTTCTATTTCGCCCCGGTCGATCCCTTCGTGCACGTGAACTACCAAGTCATGCTCAGCGGCCCCGACGGGGATGTCGACCGCCTGGGTCGGAAGCTCGCCGACCACCTGGCCTCCCTGATGCCGGCAGGGACTGAGCGGCCGACCGTCAGATCCGAGACGCAGACCGAGACCGTGTACCCGGGCGCCACCTACGAGGAGTGCGTGCGGAACCGGCTGGCAACCCGCAGGCCGTTGCCCCCGACGGGAGAGGCGTTCATGTCGGGCGTCCGCGAGGCCCGGCGCGCGATCGAGGCCGGCGACGCCGTGGCCGCCTTCGCGGCGGCCGACGACATCGCCCGACTCGTAAGGCGCGACCCGGTGATGACGGCATTGCTTCTCCGAGGCGATCGTCCCGGCGACGGGAGCAAGCGCTTCGAGGTCGGCAACGCCCGCAAGCTCGCCCGGCACATCGCGTGCGTCGTCGCGACCCTGAAGGCGCAGGACGATCTGGAGGGCCTTCGCGGCCTGCTCTTCGCACCCTCGGGCATGGTGGAAACGATCCGGGAGAAAGTCTGGTACGAGCTCGCCGCGAACCGACTCCCCCAATACCACGCCAAGCCGATCAGGGCGGCCTTCGGCGACGTCGGCAACGCGCAACTCCACTTCGAGGCATTCGACGTCGATGGCCAACGCCGTCCGGCGGCGACGAACGGGCCAATCGACCGGGAACAAGCCCTCCTCGATTTCATCGCCGCAGGTGCTCCGGACCAAGAGACGGCGCCATCGCCCGACGATCGTCCGGGTCTCGATGGACCGAGCCCGTCCATCTGACCCGCTGCCCCCTCCGCGGCTCCCCGATCGGACGGGCCGTCGTCTCGGGGCGAGGTTCGGTAAACGCGTACCAAGCTGCCGTGGGCCTTCCGCGCCGTAGGCGTGTTCGCCGCGCCCTGGACATCGTTAGGCTTCGAACGGCCGAGCCGCTTCGCGAAACCTGTCGATCCCTGCGAGTTTCCTCACCGGCCGTCGGCACGGGTGACCTGACCGGTATTTTGGACCGGGCCGAGTGAGAGGCTACTGCATGGCAGCGACCATGGAGGCCGGAAGGCCAGATCCGGGAAGGTGACGGGCCCGGGCGGCCGGTAGCCCAAGGACGAATGCGGCCGGACGCGGTTGTATGTGTTCTGCCAGATCCCGATCACGGTCTGCGCCTCCTTGAGCGAGTAGAAGATCTCCTGCCTCAGGCACTCGTCCTTCAGCTTGCCGTTGAAGCTCTCGCAGTACCCGTTCTTCCACGGCGAGCCTGGGGTGATGTACTGGATCTGCGGGCCCGTCTTGGCGACCCATTTGCGCAGCGCCTTCGCAATCATCTCGGGGCCATAGCACATCGGGAAGATGGCTCGACGGCTCTGGGGCGGCGCGCGAAGCCATGCTGAGCGCAGCGCGCCGCCCTGGGCGGTCATGGCCGATCGACAGGTCTCTAGAATGACGGTGTTCGAAGCCTCATTCCGGAGACGGATCGACCATGACCAGACCACAGCTTACGCCGCCGGCCGGCGTTCTCGTAGCCATCGACGTCGCCAAGGCCCGCAACGAGGTCCTCATCGAGGTGCCCGGCTCCGGCCGACGACGCCGGTTGAGCGTCCTCAACACCCGCGCCGAGCACGACCGTCTGATCGCGCTCCTGTCGAACCTCGGCCAGCCGGTGACCTGCGGTTTCGAGGCCACCGGCAACTATCACCGCCCGATCGCTTGGCGCCTGCTCCAGGCCGGCTTTGCCGTGCGCCTGATCTCCTCCGTGGGGCTCGCCCGCACCCGCGAGGCCCTGCACAACGGCTGGGACAAGAACGACCCGAAGGACGCCCAAGTCATGCTGCACATGATCCGCATCGGCGCCTCGCAGGTGTATCACGACCCGCTCGCCGCCGGCATCAACGACGTGCAGGAGCTGTCCAAGACGCACGACGCCGTCTCGCGGGCCAAGACCGAGGTGCTGCATCGGATCCTGACCCACTACCTGCCGCTGTATTTCCCAGAGGTCGACCGCTTCCGCCACAACAGCCGCTCGGACTGGTTCTTCGCCTTCCTCGATCGCTTCCCCACGCCCGCCTGCATCACCGCGCTGAGCAAGGAAGCCTTCATCGCCGCCGCCTGGGATGTCGTCGGGCGCAAGGTCGCCAAGGCGCAACTGCTCGGCGACATCTACGAGACGGCCCACAGCTCGATCGGCCTGCCGGTGCCGCCTGACGCTCCGGCGGTGAGCATGTTCCGGCTCGTCATCGGCGAGGCGCGCGGGCTGATCCAGCAGCGCGACGCCATCGAGGCCACGGCCGACGCCCTCTTGACCGACAGCTCCGACTACAAGCTGCTGCGCCGCATCCCCGGCATCGGCCCGATCAACGCCCTGACCATCCTGGCTGAGGCCGGCGACCTGCGCCGCTTCAGCCATCACCGGCAGTTCCTGAAGTTCTGCGGGCTCGATCTGGCCACCCAGCAATCCGGCACCTTCCGCGGCCAGACCAAGCTGTCGAAGTACGGCAACGCCCGGCTCCGGCGTACGCTCTGGCTGGCCGGACAGGTCGCTATCCGGCAGCGGGAGAACGGCTTCCGCGACAAGTTCGAGCGCTACATCGCCCGCGACCGGCACAATGCCGACCTGCGGCGTAAGGCGCTGACCGCGATCACCGCCAAGATGGCGCGCGTGGTGCACGCCGTCATCAAGACCGGTGCCGACTACCGGCCCTTCGTCGAGGGGCCGGTGCCAGGTGGGAGAACCCCTCTCAGCAGAGCCGTGAGGGCGTGAGAACCACGACCCTGTAGATAATGCTCGGGTCTCCTGCCTGGATCGACATCTCGTGTTGAGGACGGTGAGGACCACGGTGCCGCGTGCATCGGCTGGATCCTGTGTTCGCTATGGCCGAGAGTTCTTCCGGATCGGCAGGAGCCGCCTGGATCGACGTTGACGACAAACACACCGCGGGCGCATGTTCGCGGACGGAGACCTGTTGCCTGGCCAGCCGTCCTTCATCGCTACGTAGGACGTTGTCGCAATGGAGATGCTCCGGGATGCCGTGCAGGCACATCGCGTCGGCCAGCGCCTCGATCACGCCGAGGCTGCCGATGCGCCGCGCCACCTTCAGCGCGAGGCAGGCCCGGCTGTGTTCGTCAATCAGCGTCAGGACGCGCAGGCTCCGCCCGTCATGGGTCTGCGCCTGGACGAAGTCGAAGCTCCAGACGTGGTTGGGGTGGAGCGGGCGCAGCCGCACGCACGAGCCGTTGTTCAGCCAGAGGCGGCTGCGCGGTCGGTGCTTTTTTGGGACCTTCAGCCCCTCACGACGCCAGATGCGCTGAACCCGGTCCTTGCCCACCCGCCAGCCGGCCGCCTGCAGCAGCGCGGTCACGCGGCGGTAGCCGTAGCGGCCGTACTCGGACGCCAGGGCGATGATGGCGCGGGTCAGTTCATCCTCGTCGGCCGCAACCGTGGGCACGTAACGCTGCGTGCCCCGGTGCTGGCCGACGATCCGGCAGGCGTGGCGCTCCAAGAGACCGTGCTTCTCTCGGGCACCATCGACCGCCTGCCGGCGTCGTTCGGGGGCTACAAGTTTCCCGCGGCGAAGTCCGCGAGCACCTGCTTTTCAAGGGACAGATCGGCGACCAGCCGGTGCAGGCGGGTATTCTCGCGCTCCAGCTCCTTCATTCGCTTGGCTTGATCGATCTGTAAGCCGCCGTAATCTTTGCGCCAGCGATAGTAGCTTTGCTCTGGGATCTCGGCTTCCTTGCATGCGAGCGCCAAGCTCTTGCCCTGTGCCGTCAGGATCTTGATCTGGCGCAGCTTGAGCACGACCTGCTTTGCGCTCGTCTTCTGACCCCGCTTCATACCCAGCTCCTTCGGTCCCGGCTGATCCTCTCAATCAGCCCGGTCCAAAGCCAGCCGGTCAGGTCAACGCGCGATGCCCCATGACTTGCCGCCGTGGCACGCCGTGTACGATCAGGCGCAACGTTGGCTGCGGCCCGGCTGCTTCGAGAGCTTGATCCACAACCTGCGCGCCGTGTTGCGCCTGGCTGCGGGTCGTGCCGAGGAGCCCTCGGCCGTGGTGCACGACAGCCGCACCCCGCGTTCGACCCCTGAGAGCGTCGCTCGCGCCGCTTGGGACGGTCACAAGCGCACCCGTGGCTCGAAGCTGCACGCAGCGGTCGGTACGCTCGGCCAAGTGCTGGCTCTGCACGTCACACCGGCCAACGCCGATGATCGCGCAGCCGTGGCCGCGCTCGCTTGTGCCGTGCAGAGGGCAACCAGTGACAGCGTGAACCTCGCCTGTGTCGATCAGGGCTCTATACCTGAGCGCGCGGCGGAAGCGGCCGCCGATCACGGCATCACCCTGGAGGTCGTGAAGCCGTTCGCCGCACTGTGGTGGCCGGACCGACCGGTGTGGAACCGCGATCTCGACCAGGTCGCGGACACCGCATGGCTCGCCGATCTCGCGGGTCGCGCCGGCCTGACGCTCGACCGGGTCCGCGCGATGACCTTGGATGCCCCTCGCCGTCGGTTCGGGCGGGGATCGGGCGATGCGTCCCTGATCCTGTCGGCCGGGATCTATCGCCGCACACGGATCCGGCACGCGCTTCAGATCTGCCCGCGGTGTCTCAGTGCCGGCGACTGTGCTGTCATCGTCGAGACCGTCGCGGCGTGGATCGAAGACTGGCCGCGCCGCTTCTTCACTGCCGCCGGCGAAGCCGGGCTCACTCAGCGGATGTTCCGAAAAGTCGCCCGGCCCGGCGATCTCGCGCGCCAGATCCTCCGCCTGCCCGAAGGTTTTCGCCGCGACCGGACCTTCCTCCCCGTCCTTCAAGACAAACGCCTGAAGCGCCTGCGGCGGATCGACAACCCACGCTACCGGCGCATCCGTGCGGCGCGGATCCTGCGCGCGACGGGCCCCAAGCTCCGGCGGCGCGGGGCGTCCCCTGGCCGAGACCGGTCAAATTGACGACGCCATGAGACCAGACGCAGTCAGGCACGAACCGGATCAAGAGTCGTCACGCAGCGCGATGCGCGTGGTCGCGGCAGCGGCGGACATACTTCACCAGGGTCCACACGGCCTCCTGCTCCTGTCCCGTCATACGGGCCTCGTCGAGAAGGTCCGTCAGAAAGGCGAGCGCCGCGTGCCCGTCATCGGCCGCGATCACCTTTCCTGGGGATTCCTCGCCCCCCGATTCGCCAAGGCTCGGGGTCTCATCCTGTGCGTCGTCGACGGGCTCGACACGGCCGCCATTCTCGCGGCCCAAAGCCTCCCGCCGCTGCCCACCCCGTCGCACGCGGCGGCCCTCGAAGAGATCCCCATTCAACGGGATCTCGGCCGACCGCGCCGCGCTGATGAAAAACGTCAGGGCCTTCCGCGTTACGCCATCCGTCGAGGGATACTGCGAGCGAAACAGGCGCTGAAACACAGTCGGCGACATCGTGCCGAGCTCATGCTGGAACAGCGGCTCGTAAGCCGCCTTGAGCACGCCCGTCAGCACGGTCGGCCATGCCGGAGTCTCGTACGCCACAACCAGGGATTTCAGCCTCGGCAGCGCACGGCCACGGGCATCGATCAGCCGCAGAAACCTCAGGCCCGAGAGCACCTGCCGTCGCATACTCTGAGACACGTGCTGCAACGCCATTTCGTCGATGGGATTTGGCGTGCCGTGATCGCGCAGGACAGTGATTACAGCCAAGACGGCGCTCAGCGAAACATAAACGGGGCCGGCGGAATTCGCACCCCCTCAGCAAGTCGCGGCATCGTCAAAGCCCTTCTGTTTCGCCAAAGGTGCCTTACTGTTTCGTTAAGGTCAGCCACTCGAATCGCCGCGGAACCAGAGGGTTGATCAAACGGGGATCGGTGGCACGAACAGGCCATGGAGGCCTCGATGGATCACGCGCATCTCGCCCTGGTACGAGCCTACGACGGGGAGCCCCTGAAACGCGTCATCCTCGCGACGGGGCCGGACGTCTTGTACGTCGCCAATCCCCGATTTCTCGACGCGATCAGGACCGGCCGCAGCCAACCGATCGGATTTCGGCCAGTCGACTGCTATGCGTGGGACGAGATCGCCTTCGAGAGGCTGTCCGAGGCTTATGCAGCATCGGGCCAGACCGAAACCGACGCATGGATCGCACTCCCGCCCTTCGCGGGATCCCACCTGCGACTGCGCTGACCCAGACGGCCCTGGCGTCAGGTCCGATCCGGCGCTGCCGCATCCGCCACGACGGCTTGCCGTCGAGCCCGTCGGCTCGTCTCCCTGGTCTCGATGCCGTCAGAAGTCGACGTGCAGGCGCGTGGCGAAGGCGTCCACTGGCCCCCGGTCGCGGTTGTATCCCGGGCTGTCGACGTGCTGGTAGTCGAACGTCACCGTCACGGCCCTGCTGACGCCGACGGCGTAGTACGCCTCGAACGCGCGCTCGGCGGCGTACCGAAGCCGCCCGTCGCCGACGACCAGGCCGAGGCCGCCCGCCGCGAGGTATGCCCGGTGCGAGGGCGACAGGGCGTTCATCACGGCCCCGACGCCGACGGTGTCCTGCGCTCTTCCCCAGCCGGCCCCCTTCAGCGAGAGGCCGCCCGAGAGCGAGCGGTCGATGTCGGCGAACGACAGGTTCTCCGTCCGGCCGTCGCCGTCGCTGAACCGGAGGAACGAGCCGAGGTCGGCCGTCAGGGCCTGCTCCAGGTTGACGTAGAAGCCGCTCTTGCGCCTCGGGCGGCGCGTTGCGGCCGCGGCTTCGTTGGCGTCGGCGAACGCGCCCGCCTGCGTGAGGGCGACGACGTCGCGATAGTTCGCGGTCACGCCCTCGTTGCTGAACAGGCCGACGCGCAGCTTGCCCGGCTGGTGGAGGAGCGGAAGGGTATGGCGCTCCTCGAACTCCAGCGTGGCCCCGCCGCGCCGGAGGACCCTCGGGTCCAGGACGTCGCTGGACGGCTCCTTCGGGACCTGCGTGTAGGCACCGCGGACGGCGAACGCGCTCCGGTTGTACTCGACCATGACGCCCTGCGTGTAGCCTGGCAGGTTGGCCGGGAAGTCGTAGGCGCCGGAGGCCCACAGCGACCAGTTGAAGAAGTCGACGCGCGGGTCGTGCGCGTAGGCGTTGCCGTCGAAGAAGTCGCCGAGCGCGAACTTGCCGGCCACCACCGTGACCCGCTCGACGTCGCGCGTCCCGGCCAACTGGTTGGGCCCGTCGGGCACGGTCTCGGTCTCGCCGCCGAGCCCGAAGGTCTGGCGCACGTAGTAGCGGTTCGACCGCAGCCGGGGCGCCGCGGCGCCGGCCTTCTGCGCCTCGCCGTTCAGGAAGCCGGCGACGCCAGTGGTCCGGCTGAGGCCGAAGCCCTGGCTGAACTCCGGGTTGTAGTAGAGCTCGGTGCTGTCGGTCAGCCTCAGGCCGAGGAACACGGTCGCGGTCGTGGTCTGCTGGGTCTGGCTCGGGACCAGGCTCTGAGGGCCGACGTAGGGCGAACGGAAGTTTGGCACGCCCTGCGCGACGAGGGTCGTCTGCCCGTGCACCGAGATGCGGTCGGAATTGCCTGTGTCCGGATCGTGCGGCGCCGCGTCGTCGGGTTCGGGCGGCAGGGCGAGGCCCCCCGGGAACCAGTAAAGGCGGGCCAACACCTGGTTCGAGGCGGCGCCGACGCGCGCGGAGAAGGGGCCCCCGTCGGCGCCGGGCACGAAGCCGAGCCCGAGGCGGTCGGTCCGCCCGAGGTCCAGGTAGCGGTAGTCGATGCCGAGCGCGAAGTTCGGGAGGATGGCGAACTGGATGCCCGCGCCCAACGTGAACCCGACCGACCCGAACTCGCGCCGGCCGCGGTCGGGGGCGGTCCCGTCCTGCCCCGGGAACGTCGACAGCACGTGGCTGTCGGCGGCCGCCAGGCCGAAGCTCCCGTACACGAGGTAGCGGTCGAAGCTGTAGCCCAGCCGCGCGCGGAGCGTGCCGTACGCGCCGGTCTTGGCCCGCACGATGTCGAGCCCGTCCAGCCCGTCGCGGCGCTCGTAGCCGAAGCCGGGGGTCGTGCCGAGGACCGGCCGCTTGAGCGATGCCGCCGAGAGGTCCGCCTCCAGCCCGATCACCGTTTGCCCGGCCTGCCAGTCCCAGCCGAGGGCGAGGCCGCCGACCGCGGAGGTCGCCCGCCGGCCGGCGTCGTTGCGCCCGGCCCCGTCGCCTGTCCGGAAATCGGGGAGGGTCCGGCCCCCGACGCGCGGCGCGCCGAGGTCGAAGCCCCCGTACGACGCGCCCCCGCTGGCCTGCCCGGCCAGGTACGGCCCCGACCAATCGACGAAGCTGGCCGCGGACGGCGCGGGGATCCCCAGGTCCGCGGCTCCCGCCTCCGGGATCAACGGGACGCACCATGGAGCGGCGATCGCAAGCCTGACTAGGGTACGCATGGCTAAACTTCCGAACGTCGCACGCCGGCGATGAATCGTCTGATTGGCGGCTTTCGCTCCGACGGGGCGAGGCCCGCGAACGTCGCCCCGAAGGCATGGGCGTCAGTCACAAACCCGCAAGACATCTCGATGACGGCCGGATCCCGATCGCGCCATGGCGCCCCTCCGGCCCGTCGTGGACGGCGATGGGCTGGCGGGCAACCCCGGAATCCACCGCAGCCTCGATTCGGTCACTGGCGTCGTACGGATGTCTTGCGCCCGCGGCCGCCGCGCGCGGGCCGGCTGACGTCGCGGCGCAGATCCGCCAACGAAGGACGCCTCGCCTGTCCGCGCGGGTCGGGGGAGGGCAGCTTTGCGGGCCCCCGTCTCACGCCGCTTCCGGCAACGCAAGACGTCCAGGGCGATCCTGGGCAACCGCGGCCGCCTGCAGTGGGCCCGGCGCCCGAACCCAGGCACACTCCAGGCGACCCGTGGCGGGATTCAGCGACCAGTGGGCCGAAAGACGAGGAGGCGCCGTTCCTTCGCGAGGGGGAATGGCGGGCGCGGACGCGGCCCACGCGAGATGGACGATGGACATGAGGGTCTCCTGGGACGGGCCGCGCGTGCGGCCAGGTCCCGGGTTCACCCTTCCAGGGCGAGTCCGTGCGACCTAGCCGGCGCGCGGCACAGTCGATCGACTGTGACTGTCGCTGGGCATGGGGTGGAGAGGGTTCCGGTGTGCGACGCGGGCGGCACAGGCGCGCCGGCGACGGCATTCCAGTAAACGAAGGGCCGAGGCGGTCAAGCCCAAAAATCATGAATCCGATTGACGGATGAGCAAGTTAGGCCGCATTTTCTTGGGCCGGACTGTGATTGTTAGTCTCGGCTAAGATGTCGAGTGTCGCCCCGCCGAACCGACGCACCTCATTCACTTCCATGCCTCGGCGGGTTCGTGGGGCGGCCGACGGGTCCTTGTCGATTTCGACCGTCATGACGCATATCCCGACCGGGATGCCTGGTGGGACGGAGTGGGCCCGCCGCCTCGATATGACCGGCGCGACGGCTCGCCAGCCGCCGGCCGGACCCGCGTCCCTGGTCCTCCTTGAAACCGCATTCGAGGTGTCGTCGTCGCCGTGACGCTTGTATAGCGGGAGCTTCCCCGACATCCTGGGCCGCACGCGGTCGCGCTCGTTCTTGGCCTTCTGAGCCACGTCCATGTCCAGAGCCGATCGCCGACATGATGCCGTCGCCGAACTCCCCTGGATCGGCTCCTGGCAGGCAGTGCCGTAGACCGTCGCCAAATCCCGGAACCGGTAGATCGGAAGGCCGGCGGGCAGCATCGGGTCGGCTGGCAGATACCAGATCGGGGGCCGTGCCCGACAGCGGCACCGACGAGGAGGCGGCGGCCAGCAGGGCCCCGCGGATGCGGGCCAGGTCGAAGACGCGGCCGGGTTCTCGCAGCGGCACCCGCAGGAAGGTGACGAACGGCATCGGCGTCGGCGCGGGATCGATCCCCGGCTCAAGCCAGGCCGCGCCGGGAATCTCCGTCGCGGCGGCGATCGCGCATCGGGCACGCGACGAGGTGGGGCGAGGCCGGGAAGGATGCGACGTGGAAGACCGAGCGACCCCGGCGCGATGGCGCCGGGGTCGCTCGATTCATTTCGCTTCCCGCACGGCCCGGGAGGCTTGCCCCACCGGCCATTGGATGATCTAGGGCTCGCGGCTCGACCTCGGAAGGGAGCGTGACATGGCCAGCCTCTGCCGCGACGCGGACCCGATCGGCCGTGCCTGCGGGCCAACGGGCGCGCCTGCTGCCGGGCCGTTCCGGCACGATGGGGACGCCGCGGCCGCGGCGCACTGCCTCCGCGACCCGTCGAGCGCGTGGACCGGCCTCGCGGTCGCCAGGACGAGGGCCGGCATCTCGCCGGCCACGTCCGCACAGGTCCCGCGGCAGGCCCGGCGGAAGTTCCGCGGGGGCGAGGGGCAGCGCTTCGGGTGCAACGACGGGCCCGTCGCCGCCCGCCCGAACGGCGCCGCGTGAGGCCACGATGCAAGCCTGGATCTACACGCTGATCCCGGCCGCGGCGGCCATCCTCGGGGCCGCGATCGCGGCCAACCTGCGGCCGGGGGCCGTCTTCGTCAGCGCCATCCAGCATCTCGCGGCGGGGGTGGTGTTCGCCGCTGCCGCCGGCGAGATCCTGCCAGACCTGAAGCATGTCGGCTCCCCTTGGGCCACGCTGGTCGGGGGCGCCGTCGGCGTGGCGGCGATGCTCGGGGTCCGCATGCTGGAGCGGCGGGCGGCCGGGCCGGTGGGGCTGCTGACCGTGACCGGCATCGACATCCTGGTGGACGGCCTCGTGCTGGGCATCGCCTTCGCATCCGCCGCGAGGGCCGGCTTCCTGCTCACCGTGGCTCTCACCGTCGAGGTGCTGTTCCTGGGCCTCACGGTGGCCAGCGAGCTCGGCGAGGGCGGCGCATCGAAGTGGAAGGTGGTCGGCGCGACGGCGGGTCTCGTCCTGCTGCTGCCGCTCGGCGCCCTGCTCGGCGGTCCCGTGGGCTCCATGCCCGCCCCCGTCCAAGGCGGCTTCCTGGCCTTCGGCTTGATCGCGCTGCTTTACCTCGTCACCGAGGAACTGCTGGTCGAGGCGCACGAGTCCGAGGACCGTCCCTGGGTGACCGCCATGTTCTTCGTCGGCTTCCTGCTGCTGCTTCTTCTCGACGAGCTGGTGGGATGAGGCCCCGCGGGCGAGGCTCGCCCGCTGCCGGCCGCCCGTCACCCGTCGTGCGGCCCGTTCCCGGGCGCCGCATGGGTTCCGATCTCCGCGATCAGGGGGGCGCCTGACGCCGACCGGGATCCGCCAGCAGATCTCTGAAGGGCGAGCCATGTCTGCCCCGGGGCCGACGCCCACCCGTTCCGGGGGGACGACAAAGGTTCCGCGAGCGGCGACAGGTCACCTCCTGCGTTGGGCTCCCCCGACGCCAACTCATCGGCAAATCGTCGCGGATGGCCAGCGGGGACCGGGAAACCGAACTGCGAGGGGGCGCCGATCCCGCCCGCGGCCTCATGCTCGCGGGCGAGGATCCGCCCGGCCGGGCCCCGGCCACCAGTCCGTGGTGTCGCCTGGGCCGCAGACCCCGCCGCGCATGCGCGTCCGGGAAGTGGGACGGAATCGCAGGAGCGCCGGCCCGCGGGCTGGTTCAAACTGAGACAGGACTCGAAACGATGCACCCTGTACCGTGAGCGACGGTACTCGTAAGATACGTCCACCGGGGTCAGGGCCGAGAACGATGCCGACGACGCGCCGGCTTGGCTTGTGGGACGCGGACGTGTCCGTCGGAATGTCGCCCACGACGAGGCCGGCAGGGCTTGCTGCGTGAAGCTTGGATTGCCTGCGGTTGCGAGGACCGAACCGACCGCGATACGAGTTCCGTCTCGCAGCGACCGCCCCGAACCCGAGAAAAGTCGCCACGATCATCCCGATGCCGCGGCCGAGCGCCGCCGGATCGGTTGAAGGGCTAATGGCCGAGGTCGAGGGCTGATGCCACCTGTCGCCGATCGCGGCCGCGATCGGCTTTCATCACGACAACCGACCCAATCGATCTTCCCGCTTCCGACATACAATCCCTGCGAGGAATCTCGCTGACATGGCGAAGTGAGCGTCTTTGTGCCGGAAACGTTCGCCAGCGACCGTCATGTGAATGCATTGATGAAATTCATCAGGGCCGGGACCATGGTCGTCGCGTCATAGACGACTGAAACCTCCAGCGGTGGAATCGATAAGTCGAGGGATCGGAAAACAACGTCGGCGGTCGTGCTGATTGCCAAACCCGAGGGAACGACGGCAAGGCCAAGCCCGGCTGCAACGAGGGCAAGGAGCGAGGTCACGGTTGCGGCTCTATGGACGGCGGTCGGCACCACACCGATCCGGTCCAAAACTTCCCCGCCGAGTTCCCCGCCGTGCGCCGCGTAGACGACGAACGCATCTCCTTGAAGTTGATCGGGGCGGATCCGATCGCAGGACACGAGCGGATGGGTGGCAGGCAGCGCAACCACCAGCGACCAATGCTCGATCACGCGATGGGCCAGCCGCTCGTCGCGGAACGAGGGCAGGAACACCATCAGTCCCATGTCGATGCGGCTTGCCAGGAGCGCATCGCGTTGCAGCGTCGGATACAGCTCCTCGAAGCCGAAGGTGACGGCGGGCGCGCGTCGGCGGAAATCGCGGACCAGGCGCGACATCAGTCCCGAGTACGCAGCGGCGCCGGTGTAGCCGATCCGTAGGTGGCCGGCCTCCCCGCGCCCGGCGCGCTGAACGACCTCGATACTGTGTTGGGCCTGCGCCAGGGTTGCGCGGGCCTCGGCCAGCAAGAGGCGCCCTGGTTCGGTCAACGCCACCTTGTGTCGGCCTCTATCGAACAACTCAACGCCGAGCATGCCCTCCATGCCGCGGATCTGCGCGCTGAGCGCCGGCTGCACGATGTTGAGGCGTGCGGCGGCTCGCGCGAAGTGTAGTTCCTCGGCGAGACAGACGAACGATCGTAGGTGCCGAAGCTCAAGGTTGATCATCGATCCTGATCACAGCCTGCATCAATGACGATTGGCGGTCGCGCAGGGACGCCGGTATGCCGTCGGGTGTGCCGCAGGCATCGGATCGTTCCCCGCACCGGGCCAAGGGAGCGTCTCGCGCGGAGGTCAGCCGACTCGTGCGGCGCGAGTTGGACCGCGGGATCGGCGGTACCGGGGCCGCGTCGCATCGAGGCAACGTTCATTCGCTAGGTTAAGGGTCGTGTTGCCGCAAGGACGTTTCCGTTTTTTGATCCCGGCGGTGCTGCTGGTGCCGTTACCCGTCGTCGGTGCCGCGGGCCGACTTTGGCAGCGCCTGATACACGCCGGAGAGATGGCCGCCATCAGCAGCGCAGTCGCCGATCTCCCGCCCGGAGCCACGGCCGCTTGGACGGCCAAGCCCCTTCTGCCTTGGACCAGTCCCGTCACGGGGCAAGTCTTGGTGCAGCGCGAGACCGGAAGCGCCGACTTTGCCTGCAAGGACAGCGTCTACTCGCTCGATGGATCGTCGGTCCAACTGTTCGCCATCACCCTGTGTCGCGTCGGTCGTGACGCCCCTTGGCGCAACGACCGGGACGGCTCCGAGCGATGGGGCGGCTGACCCAGACCAGCGACGTGTCCCACGAGGAGATTCGAACCATGGTGTTGCCTGACAAGCTCCCGACTGCCGTCGCCGCATGGATGAACGCCCTCGGGCAGACCGGGCCCTCGGCCGATGCCGCCCGCCGTTCCGCGCTGAGCGACGACGTGAGACTGACCTTTGCCGGCCAGACGGTCGTCGGCATCGATGCGGTCTTGGCTCACCAAGCGCGGATGCCGGCCGGACCTGCGATGCAGGCGCTGGAATGGCGCCTGTTGCCCGCCGCAACCGCCACGAGGCTGGCCCTTCGCGCGAGGTTCACCGGCGGGGCGGATGGGCGCACTGGTCCCAACGGCCTCTCGGCGCTCGATGTCGCCTTCACTCTCGGAGACGACGGGCGCATCCAACATCTGGAGCCTTCGCCGCACCACAAGGAGCCTGCTGATCTCAAGCCTGCCCTCCGCGTGGGGGATCGTGCCCCGCCGTTCGTGCTGCGCGATACGAGCGACCGGTCGACGTCGTTGCACGGAGGGCGGGTCCCGGCCACCCTGATCGTCTGGACCTGCAACCACTGCCCCTGGGCACTTGCCTGGCATGAGCGCATACAAAACGTGGCGCGTGATTATGATCTGTTGGTCCGCGTCCTGCAGATCAACGCGAACGACCCGATCGTTTCCCCCCATGACACGCTGGATGCCTGCAGACATCGGGTGACGGCCGGGGAAATGGCCAGTCCCTACCTGATGGACGCCGGCCAGGAAGTTGCTCGGGCATGGGGCGTACGCCATACCCCAGAGGCGTTCGTGCTCGATGCCGACGGACGGGTCGCCTATCACGGTGCGCCGGATGAGGACCACCGCGACCCATCCCGCGACGCCGGATGGCTGCGCGCCGCCCTGGACGCCGTGCTCGCCGGAAGGGATGTGGCAGTCCCTGAGACCAAACCCGTCGGTTGCACCGTGAAGTGGACCCTCGGGTCCGGTCCTGGCGGGAGCGAGCGATGACCCCGCCGCATGTCGCACTGCTTTACTGGGAGGACTGCCCGTCTCACGCGGAGGCTTTGACCCAGCTGCGCCGCCTCCTGCCGGAGTTCGGCTTGGATCCACAGGCCATCGAATTGCGCGAGATCTTGGTCTTGCGGGAGGCGAGGGACGAGAACTTTGTCGGCTCGCCCACGATCCGTGTCGATGGCCGCGACATCGCGCCGGTCGGCGATGAGCCCGCCGCCTTGACCTGTCGCCTCTACCGCCACCGCAACGGTCGCTACGATCCGCTCCCCGATGACGAGGACATTCGCGATGCGCTGCGGTCGTCCGTGCGGGAGGCCGGGAAGCCGAATGCCGCGCCCGGCGATACGGAAGTGCCATCGGAAACATCCACCTAACGGGACGGTCGCTCGGCCGCCCCCATTGGGATCGGGCGGTGCCGTGATGTGACTGCCAGCTCCGCCCGCAAGGGGGCCTCGGGGTTCGCGATGGCCGAGCGCATGGGGCTTTGCTCCGCGGTAGGGGCCTGCCCGAAGTACGTGTATGTGATCGCCGTCTTCGCGCGGATCGAGAAGGCGACGCTCGTCGTCCTGAGGTCGTAGACGGATCGCCCGGTCGGGCAGGGGGACCGAATGCCAGGACGCAACTTCGACCTTTGGGAGGTCGCCTCCCACCTCATCGCCCTCGCGGTCGCGTACGCCCTGGCCCTGCCTATCGGCTGGAACCGCGAGCATGAGGCTCGGAGCGCAGGGCTGCGCACCTTCCCGCTCGTGGCGATCGCCAGTTGCGGCTTCGTGATCGTCGCCATCCGAGTGCTGGGCCAGGATTCGGCTGGTCAGGCGCGGATCATCGAGGGTCTCATCACCGGCGTCGGCTTCATCGGCGGCGGCGCGATCCTCAAGCGCGCCGGGGGAACCTCCGGCACCGCCACTGCGGCGAGCCTGTGGGCGACGGGTGCGCTCGGGGCAGCCGTCGGCTACGGGCTCTACGACATCGCCGCGATCCTATCGATCGTGACGTTCGCGACCCTACAGCTCAACACAGCGTTCAAGGGATAGGCCGCCGGTGCGGGCCGGCGAGGCGGACCCGCACAGCCCGCCCCGCCACGCGCCCGACCGGCTCGGCGTGCTCAGGATCGGGGAGCTCGCCATCCGGAAGTCGGACGCTGCCCGCCGGCTCCGGCATCTCGGTGGGCACGAGGGTCTTTTCGGGTCAGTCGTCATTTGAGGCCGATGACCTCGCCCGCCGGTCTCCGGCGCGGTTCACGCCGGGCCGTGCATCCCGGGGCGACGCACGGCCCGACGGCCCGCGTCGGCGCCCCCGAGGGGTGACCCCTTCGCCAGCGGCCTTCGCCGCGCGACCACGGCCGAGGATCACCCTGGCCGCATTGACGTCACGGTGCTCGTCCGCCCCGCACGGGCAGCGGCGCCGGCGGAGCCGCGCCGCACCACCCGCACTCGGCGGGCGTGCTCTACGCATCGACCAGGATCAGCGCGGCACCGGCTCTCGCGGCCTTGTAGCGGACCATCCCGGTCAACGTCCCCCAGCCCGCGTCCTGGATGGACCGGTTCATCCATTCCTTCTGCGCCATGTGCGTGCCTGGCTCAGGCATGGCGCCGGAGGCCGGGCACACCATGTTCGCGACCGCCAATTCCTCCAGCGCGATCTGCCGGATGCCCCAGCCAACGGCCGGCGCGGGGTAATCCGCCAGCAGTAGCGGCTCGGTGGTTCACTCGCCTCTCGGGTGGCAAGGTTGCTGCGAGGGGGGCACGGGCTGCTTCACGAGGTGAGATGATCCTGTCCCCATCCCTGCCATGCTCCACCATCGAAGGCCTCATCCGGAGCGACGGTCGTGTCGAGGTCGTCGCCCGAGCGCGCCGTGTGCAGGGGCGCTGTCCCCCCCAGCGGCGCAACCAGCTCAGCCCCTCACAACCGCTATGACCGCCGTCCAGCCGATCTGCCGAGCATCGGTCATCCCGAAGCACTGCACCTGCGCGCCCGACGCTTCAACCGCCATCATGAAGAGGTTGGCAATGAGCATTGTCAGGGAAGGCCCGGCTGACTACGGCCTTCCTGCGCGCGCAGATCGTTGTGCAGGGTCGTCGCCGCAATCGCGGCGTGGCCCATGGCGACGCTGATCTGATCGAGAGCGTAGACGATGTCGCCCGCGGCATAGATGCCCTCGCGGCTCGTGCGCTGCTTCTGGTCGACCGCGATGCAGCAGCCGTCTCCCATCTCCAGCCCGAGCGCGTGCGCGAGGCCGTCGTTCGAGTCCGATCCCAGCGCGGGGTAGACGGTGTCGAAGCGGCGCTCGCCGCCACCTTCCAAAAGCGCGGTGACGCGGTCGTCGTCGAAGACAAGCCGCGCCAGCGGACGTGCCTCCATCGCGACGCCGGCCCGTTCGAGAAGCGAGCGGTCGCCGGCCGTGATCTCCATCGGGCCGGTCGGGAGAAGCGTGACGTCAGCGGAGTAGGTGCGTAGGAACAAGGCCTCCGCGACGCCGCGCGCGTCAGCGCCGATGACGCCGATCGCCTGGCTCGTTGCTTCGAAGCCGTCGCAGACCGGACAGTACCGGAGCTGGCCGCGATCGAGGGCCCGTCGGTGCGTGTCCGGATCGACGTCTGGCCGCCGGTTCACGGTTCCGGTCGCGAGGATGAGGGTGCGTGCCACCAGGGCGATGCCGTCTCCCCGCGCGAGAAAGCGGCCGGGATGCCCCTCGATCACGTCGATGCGGCCCCTCACGAACCGAGAGCCGTAGCGTCCGGCCTGCGCCGACATGCGCGCCAGGAGTTCTTCCCCGCCGATGCCGTCGGGAAAGCCGGCGTGATTGTGCGAGCGCGGGATCCATTTGGCCCGGCTGTTGCCGTCGTCGACGACCGCAACCGTCCGGTGGTAGCGGGCGAGATAGATCGCTGCCGTCAGCCCGGCAGGGCCACCGCCGATCACGAGCGTGTCTATCGGCCGCTCATCGCTGCCGCTCATTGCCATCGCCTCCTCATGGCTCCGGACGAGTGCCGCCCGCGGATTGCGTGAACCGGCCCAGGTTTCCCGGAGACGTTTTGGTTTGGGTCGGGCGGCCGAGGCTCGCACCTCGGCTGGAGCAAAGTAGCGCGTCTCAGCTTCGGCGGGACATAGCCCAATGCGCAGATCGAGCCCCTGTTTGCCGAACCCATCGAGGCCAGCAGCCCGGAGCGGGCTGCATCGGATAGCCCGACAGGTGCTACGGCCGATCTCTGCGGCAAACGCCGATCGCCTCTTCCGATGCGAGAGCTCCTCACACAAATCGTTCGAGGCAGGCCAGCTGCCGTTCCGCTCCCCGCGAGGACAAGTATCACTCCAGCGTCCCATGTCCCGTCCCTGGCGCGCTCACGGTGCGATGCTGCTTCAGGATCGCCGCGTGCTCCCACTCTGTTCGATCCTGGGGATGCGGAGATCACCTCCCGCGCTGCCCCATTCGTCGCCTCCTCCCCGGCGCGATCCTCCATCGCGCCGCCGGAAGCATGGTCGGTCAAAAGGGCGCGGGCATCATGGGAAACTCCGATGAAGAGACTTCGCATCGTGCGGGCCGGTCCCTGGACGCTCTCCCTGGCGGCCCTGGTCGCGTTTGGCCTCTACGGCAACGGCCTCTTCGAGCCGAAGCCACGGCGGATGGCGTCGACACCGGACCGAACCCAAATCGGAGGCCCTTTCCGTCTGACAAGCCACAAGGGCGAGGTGCTGACGGATGGTGACTTCGAAGGCAGGCCACTCGCGGTCTTCTTCGGCTTCACCCACTGCCCGGAGGTGTGCCCGACCGCCCTCTTGGAGATGACCGAGCTCTTGGCGGCGCTTGGCCCGGATGCGGACAAGGTCACTGCCTTGTTCGTCACGGTCGATCCCGAACGGGACACAAAGCAGATCCTCGCCGACTACCTCCGGGCCTTCGACCCGCGCATCGTCGGCCTCACCGGGACGATCGCGGAGGTCGAGGCGGCCGCGAGGGCCTACCACGCCTACTTCCGAAAAGTCCCGATCGAGGGCGGCGGTTACACGATGGACCACACGGCTACGACCTACCTGATGCGCCCTGGGGGCGGGATGGCGAACGCGCTCGACCCCCACGAACCGAGAGAAACCCGCCTGCTGAAGCTGAGGCGGCTGATCGCTCGCTGAGGCGGAGGGCCGATGCAGCGCCCTCCGACGCCACGTCCTTCGTCCAAGGCGGGGCGCTACCCGCACGGGGCGGCCGTCAACGGACGCTGACTGCCGGAAGTCAGCGGCGCGGACGGTCCGCCACGTCTCAGGCGCTCCGGATGGGTGCTAGGAGCCGAAGCGCGTTCATGGTGACGAGCACGGTGGCGCCGGTGTCGGCCAGGATCGCCGGCCACAGCCCCGTCGCGCCGATCACGGTCGTCACCAGGAATACCGCCTTCAACCCCAGCGCGACCGCGATGTTTTGACGGATGTTGCCCATGGTCCGCTTCGACAACGCGATCATGGTGGCCACATCCGTGACCCGACCGTGCAGCACCGCCGCGTCCGCGGTCTCAAGCGCCACGTCGGTGCCACCCCCCATCGCGATGCCGATGTCGGCCGCGGCGAGGGCCGGCGCGTCGTTGATGCCGTCCCCGACCTTGGCGACCTTCCGGCCGCCCGCCTGCAACTCGCGGACGATGCGTTGCTTGTCCTGCGGCAACAGCTCGGCCCGCACCGCGAGGCCCAGATCCCGCCCGATCGCCTCGGCGGTCAGCCGGTTGTCGCCGGTCAGCATCACCGGCTCCACGCCCGAGGCCCTGAGCGCCTCGATGCCGGCCCGTGCGTCGGCGCGCGGCTCGTCGCGCATCGCGACGAAGCCGGCGAGCGCGTCGCCGTCGAGCAGCACGGACACGGTCTTTCCCTCGCCGTTGAGCGCCGCGATGCGCGTTCGGTGCTCCTCGGGCACGGTGACGCGTTCCGCCGCCGCGGCCGGCGAGCCGAGGAACACCGCCTTGCCGCCGACCCGGCCGAGGATGCCCTTGCCGCCAAGGGCCGAAGCGTCGCTCACGGGGGGCACCGGCACGCCCGCGGCCTTGGCCCGCCCCAGGATGGCGAGCGCCAGCGGGTGGCTCGATCCGGTCTCCAGCGCCGCGGCGAGGGACAGCACCTGGTCCTCGGACCGCCCGATCGCCACGATGTCCGTCACCTTGGGCCTGCCCTCGGTCAGGGTGCCCGTCTTGTCGAAGGCCACGGCCTTGATGGCGCCGAGCCCCTCCAGCACCGTGCCGCCCTTCATCAGCAAGCCGCGCCGGGCGCCGGCCGAGAGGGCAGCGGCGATGGCCGCCGGCGTCGAGATGACCAGCGCGCAGGGGCAGCCGATCAGCAGGATCGCCAAGCCCTTGTAGATCCATTCGCCCCAGGCCCCGCCGAACACCAGCGGCGGCACGACCGCGACGAGCGCCGCGACCGCGACGACGGCGGGTGTGTAATAGGTGGAGAAGCGGTCGATGAAACGTTCGGTCGGAGCCTTGGCCTCCTGCGCTTCCTCCACCAGCTGCACGATCCGCGCGATGGTGTTGTCGGCCGCCGCCGCCGTCACGCGCACGCGCAGCACCCCATCCGCGTTGACGGTGCCGGCGAAGACGGCATCGCCCACCCCCTTGCGCTTGGGCGTGCTCTCGCCGGTGACCGGCGCCTCGTCGACGGCGCCGGTCCCCTCGGCCACCTCGCCGTCGGCGGCGATGCGGTCACCGGGCCGCACCAGGATGACCGAACCGACGGTCAGCTGCTCGGCGGGCACCTCGGTCGTGGTGCCGTCGCGCTCGACCAGGGCGGTCTTGGGAACCAGCGCCGCGAGGCCCTGGATCGAGGCCCTGGCCCGGCCGGCCGCCACGCCCTCCAGCAGCTCGCCGATCAGGAACAGGAACACCACCGCGGCGGCCTCCTCGGCGGCCCCGATGACGAGGGCGCCCGCGGCCGCAATCGTCATGAGGCTTTCGATGGTGAAGGGCGTGCCGAACCGAGCTGCGGCGAAGGCGCGCCGGGCGATGGGGACGAGCCCGACGAGGACGGCGGCGCCGTAAAACCAGGGCTCGTAGGCCGGGACGACCTTGGCGGCGAGCCAGGCCAGTGCAAAGGCGCAGCCGCTCGCGGCTGCCAAGCGGATCTTGGCACCCTGCCACCACGGTTCCGCCGCTGGCGTCCCATGGTCGTGGCTCTGGGCCTGCCCGTTCGCATTGTCGGGGCCATGGCTATGGGTGCCGGTGCCATCGACGTCGGCCTGAGTCGCCTGGGACAGGGGCGCGGCGCGATAACCGCCGAGGCCGTTGACCTGGCGGACCACGGCGACTCCGAGATGCGGGTCATCCTCATGCTCGACGGTCATCGTCCCGGCTGTGACCGACACCGACACGTCGGAGACGCCGGGCACGCGGCGCACGGCGTTCGTGATCTTGGCCGCACAGGCGGCGCAGTCCATGCCGGCGATGCGGTAGCGGGAGGTAGCCAGTGTGGGATTCATGGAACGTGGTCCTTGTCGCCTCGCCAGGGCGTGTACGACCTCTACCGACTAGAGGTTCAAGCCCCATGTTCGGGGCGAGGTCCACCGCGCTCCTGAGTGTCGCGCCGGGCTCAAGAAGCCGACGATCCGCCGGGGGTACCCCGCATCCGATCCTGGTCCGGCCGAAGGGTGAGTCTCCAGGTGTCGTTCGGCCGCCTGTCGGGCTGCCACCAAGGTAAATGCCGGGGGCTTCCGCCATCGAGCAATGCCGGAGATCGAGCGACGGCGGTGATTTGAAGGCGGCGTATCGGGGCGGGTGTCCTGGCCTGCCAGAACCTCTCGGCGAGAGCGATCCGGCATGGAGACACCGCCCAACGTCGTCCGGCTTCGTCAGCCCGAGGACGTCGACGATCGCCCGGTAGAGGTGCTGCGCACCGGCGACCGCCGCCCGCTCGCTCAAGCTTTCGAGATGGAAGCGGACGTCGTCCCGAGCGCGATGCAGGATCTGCGGCTGCCGGAAGGGCGCGTCCGGCTTGTGCGGTACGGCCACGGTCCCGAGCGAGCTCTCCAGACTGGCATCGGCCTGAAGCCTATAGCATGCGTTCGCGTCCAGAAACACGGCTGGAACGGGTTTCTGGACCGGGGCCGCTTCACTTCGACGCTCCCGCCGAAATAGGCGCGGCGCATCGCTTCCGCGGATTGGGAGATCCAGGCAGATGCGACGCCCATGGCCGATTCAGGGGCGCGAGTCGGCGCAGGCGAGGAACATCACGATGATCAGGATGGGGGCGACGTCGTGGAGGCCTGAGACCGCCGCCGCGCCGACCGCGCCCGTCGCCCACAAGCTCTCAGCCGTGGCCGTACCCGACGTACGCCGGGCGCGCTGGAGGACCGCGCCGCCGCCGATGAAGCCTACGCCGGTGGCCAAGCCTTCGATGATGCTGGCGGGATTGCCGGGGTCGATCCCGACGGCCCGAATGGCGACCCACACGAAGCCGCAGGCGGCGATGGAGCCAAGGGGGAAGGTCCGAATCCCTGCGGAGCGCGCATTCCGCTCGCGGTCTCATCCGATCGGGATCGCGGGCGCCAATGAAGGGCGGATGAGGTGGGAGGCCACCGACCGCGCGTTCGTTTGGAACGGCGTCATGGCCAGGACCGGCATGCGGCGTCGCGACGAGAAAGGGGCGTGGTCAAGATGGGCCGCCCCGGGGGGACCGGCGGGAGCGTCCTCGGACCTACTAGAACCGCGATGATAACGGCCTTCAGTGCGGACAGGCGGCCTTGACACGGTTTGACGCGAACGGGACAGGTCTCGGTCGGCCGGCTCGGGGGGCGACCGCGCCCCGCGGCAGGGCGCGACGATCCCGTCGAGGGCCGGGAAGCCTGCCCTTGCATGGGCCGTCCTCGGCCGACACGGTGGAGGGTTCATGACGAGGGCGCCACACGCGGACAAGGCCGAGGCTCGGGCCGTCGAGGCCGGCCGACCTTGCGGCTCCCCTGCCGCACCCCTTCGGACAGCCCCCTGGTGGCCGGCGGCCAAGAGGTTCCTTGCCGCGGCCCCGACGGGCAGTCCCTCGCCGGCCGGCGGGACAGGCGCCTGATGGAGCAGGGCGGTGAACGGGGCGGGGCTTCCCCGACGGAGCACATCCTCCTCGTCGAGGATGATGACGGCATGCGCGTGCTCGTCGCGCGCATCCTTCGGGAGAGCGGCTACCGCGTGACGGGCTGCCGGAGCGGCGCCGAGATGTGGACGCTCCTGCCCGAGGTGCCCGTCGACCTCGTCCTGCTCGACGTCATGCTGCCGGGCGCCTCCGGATTCGACCTGCTCAAGGCCCTCAGGGTGAAGGGCACCGTACCCGTCATCATGCTGAGCGCCCGCAACGAGGAGGCCGACCGGGTCCTTGGCTTGGAGCTCGGCGCCGACGATTACATCGCCAAGCCGTTCGGACGGCCGGAGCTGCTGGCCCGCATCCGCGCGGTGCTGCGCCGCGCGACCATCGCGCCGGCTCCCAACGCCGCGGCGCGGCCGGAGACGCTGTCCTTCGCCGGCTGGCGCCTCGACCTGCGCAGCCGGGCCCTGACCGATCCCGAGGGAGCCGCCGTGGACCTGTCGGGGGCGGAGCACGACCTGCTCCTGGTCTTCCTGGAGCATCCCGGGCGGGTGCTCGGCCGCGAGCAGATCCTTGAGATGGGCCGCGGGCGCCTCGCCGCGCCATCCGACCGCAGCGTCGACACCCTGGTCAGCCGCCTCCGGCGCAAGCTCGAACCGCCCG
This sequence comes from Methylobacterium sp. PvP105, assembly GCF_017876975.1. Taxonomy (NCBI): domain Bacteria; kingdom Pseudomonadati; phylum Pseudomonadota; class Alphaproteobacteria; order Hyphomicrobiales; family Methylobacteriaceae; genus Methylobacterium; species Methylobacterium sp. PvP105. Next base: position 6,538,752 of record NZ_JAGIPA010000001.1, read on the forward strand.
AGGGCGCGGCCCCGGTGATCAAGACGGTGCGCGGCTCCGGCTACATGCTGGCCGCGAAGGTCGGGCGCACTTGAGGGGGCTGGCCGGCCTCGCCCGCAGCCTGGAAGGGCGCACGGTCGCCGTCCTCCTGTTGGCGGTCCTGGCCGTGCACGGCGGCGCGCTCGCGCTCTACCGCCGGTCGGCGTCGGCCGCCGCCGATGACGCGTTCGCGACCGAGATCGCCCACCAACTCGTCTTGGCGCGCGAGGCGGTGCTGCGCCGGCCTCCGGAGGATCGCGGGACCGAGGCGCAGGCGCTCTCTTCGGCGCATTTCGAGATCGGCTGGGAACGTGGGCCGCCAGCCGGGGCCGTCGGGACCGACCCGGCGCTGCTGGACCTCCGAGACCGTGTCCTGGAGGTCGAGCCGGTGCTCGGCCCGAAGCTTGCGTTGACCCTGGCCGCGCCGGACGAGCCGCTGCGCCAGCGGGACCTGCGCGGCGCCTTCCCGCTGCCTGACGGCGGCTACCTGACCTTCCGCTCGGCCCACGCGCCGGGCCTCGCCCGCCTGGGGGCCTGGGCCTACCTGGCGACGGCGATGGCCATCCTGGTCGGTGTCGCCGCCGTGGTCGTGGTTCACCGCATCGCCGGCCCCCTGCGCGAGTTGACCCGCGCCACCGGGCGGATCGGCCGCGGGGCGGTCGTACCGGTGCCGGAGGTGGGGCCGGACGAGACGCGTGGGATCGGGCGCGCGCTGAACGCCATGCAGGACCGCATCCACGGTCTCGTCGCCGAGCGGACCCAGGCGCTGGCGGCGGTCTCGCACGACCTGCGCACGCCCATCGCCCGGCTCCGCCTGCGCCTCGACCGGGTCGAGGACGCCGACGAGCGTCGCGCGATGGCGGCGGACCTCGACGAGATGCAGGCCATGGTCGAGGCGACCCTGGCTTACGTGCGCGGCGGCGACGACCCGGAAGCGCGGCAGGCCGTCAACGTCGCGAGCCTCCTGATGGGGGTGGCGGACGCCTCGGCGGACGCCGGCCGGGATGTCGCGTATGCCGGCCCCGGACGGGCGCTGGCGGAAGTGAGGCCGGTCGCGCTTCGGCGGGCACTGGAAAACCTCGTCGACAACGGCGTCCGCTACGGCGACCGGGTGCGCATCGCCCTGGGCTTCGAAGACGGTGACCTCGTGGTGCACGTCGACGACGACGGGCCCGGTATCCCGTCGGAGGACGTGGCCCGGGCCTTCGAGCCGTTCGTGCGTTTGGAGGCGTCGCGAAACCGGAACACGGGCGGGACCGGCCTGGGACTGACCATCGCGCGACGGGCGGTCGAGGCCGAGGGTGGCAGCCTCCGCCTGGCGAACCGGCCCGGGGGAGGCCTACGGGCCGAGATCCGCCTGCCTCGGCCGGGCGGGCGCGGTCAGGGCGGCGTCCCCCCGGCCGGCCCTCAGCGCGCGGTCGCCGGCGCGTCGGGGTGCGCGTCCGGCTGCGCCGACCGCGCGTTGGACACGTAGGCGCTGCCCGGCAGCGCCAGCGTCAGTAGCAGCGTGGCTGCCGCCAGCGCCGCTGAGAGCGCGGCGGGCACGAGGAAGGCGTCGGGCCCGAGCAGCCTCTGCAGGAAGCCGCCCGCGACCGCCCCCGCGGTCAGGCCCCCCCAGAGCGGGGCCTGGAGCCAGAAGGAGGGCGCGGGTTCGTGCAGGACCATGTTCGCGAGCCCGGTCCCGAAGCGCACGACCGTTCCCGTGACGTAGGTCAGCGCAAGGCTTCGGCCGCCCTCGTCCTGCAGCGTCGCGTTGAGGATCCCCAACGCCAGCACGACCGGGTACGCGTGAAGCGGGAACGCCTCCGGTCCCTCCGGCAGGAGGTTGCCGATGGACAGCAGCACGGCCTGGACGCCGAGCAGGACCGAGAGGCGCCACCGGCCGGCCCAAGCCGCCAGAAGCGTCCCGACGAAGGCGCCGAAGCAGAACAGAGAGATGGTGCTGCCGAAGCGCATGGCTCCCGGCCAGTCGAAACCGCTGGCCGCGACCCCGAAGCGGGTCGTGTTCCCGCTCATGAACGACATGAACAGCTGCGAGTGTTCGAGGAATCCGATCGAGTCCGCGGAGCCCGCCAGCGCGGCCAGCGCGATGGCGAGCGGCACGCGCGTCGCTGGGCTCGACGGGAAGGATTTGTCCATTCGTCACCTATGATCTTCGGGTGGGTGTTCCGGCCTCGCTCGGTCGCGCCGGGCTGCCGCCAGGGTTAAGGCCGCCCCGTGGTCGCGGCTTTTCCGGACGGTGACGAAGTGTGTCGACGCGATCGTCCGGGCTGCGACAGGCCCGGATGCCCGTGTGCGGAGCGGACACACTTCGTCACCGACGCGGCGACCGGCAGACATACGGGTCGTCTATCTCGGGTCCCGAAGCGGTCGGCCCGACCGCAGACCGGACAGGAGATGGACCCATGAAGAGGACGCTCACCGCCGCCCTCGCCGTCGCGACGCTCGCCGCGGCCGCGCTGCCCGCGCTCGCGATCGACGGGCACGGAAACGCGGCGAACCCCGAGCGCGCGGTCCCGAACACCGGCGGCGTCTCCGGCGGACCCGCCCACCGCGACGATCCGCGGGTCCGTGAGTCGCAGGAGCGGCGGTCCGACGGCACGCCGGCGCACGGCGCCAACGACGGCCACGCCCACGGGCACAGCCAGGACGCCAGCGGCAAGAGGTGACAGCCGCGCGGGCGGTGGAGGCGAAGGGTGGAGATGCCGTCATGCGACTGCTGCCCCTCCTCGTCGTCTTCGCGGTTCTCGCCGCGAGCATCGGCTACGCGCTCGCTTGAGCCGGCCCGCGCGACAAAGGGTTCACGGTGCGTCGTCTGCCCCTCAAGCGTGCCGTGGAACGCCCGCCCCGACGCCAGTCGGGGCGGGTACGTGGGGGCGCCCGGACAACCTTCGCTCCGGCCGGCGACCTGGATGGCGATGGCTTGCGGTCGAATCCTCTAATCGGTCATAAGGGCGGTGATGCCAGCGGCGCGGAGCCATAGGTCCTTCGGGGCGGTCATGGGGTGGTGGTCGACCGCCGCGCGCGCGCTCGCCCTGGTCCTGGCGCTCGCCATGGCGGCGCCGAGCGCCGGAATGGCCTCTGACCTAGCGTACCACCAGGGGCATCACGGGCACGGCCGCACGGAACTCGCCGTCGCGTCCGACGAGGGGGCGGCTGCGGATAGGGCCGCCGACCCGGGTGTGCACAGCCATCTCCATTGCGGCTGTCACCTCGCCGTCAGTCCGCATGGCACGACTGCGGCCACGCCTGTCATGGCCTCGCGCCTGAGTTACGCGCGGGTCGCCGCGTCCGTCCGCTCGGTCTTCCCGGACCGCCTGCCGAGGCCCCCGCGCGCCTGAGGCGACGCTGCCACGGGCGCGTCCGCGCGGAGCTGATCGCTTCCGGGGCGTCGCCGCACGTCACCCAGCATCAACGACGGCGCCGTCCCTGACGGCGCACGGTCTCGGCCGAGCGAACATCATGCGCATCTTTCTGACCGCGGTCCTCGTGGCCGCCGGCGTCTTTGCGGGCGCCACCCTTCCCGCCGTCTCCGGCTTCGTCCGCGGCCTCCTGACCGCGGTCGGCGTGCCGCCGTCGATGGTCACGTACGCCGCAGGGCCGGCTACAAGTGCCCCCGCCAAGGAGCCAGCCAAGGGACCCGCCGAGACCGCGGACGACGGCCACGACCACGGCAAGCCCTCGGCCGGGAAGGCCGACGGCCAGGCGCGCGGCGAGCACGAGCACTCCGAGTCGGAGGGCGAGGAAGGCCACATCAAGATGAGCGCCGAGCAGGTGGAGAACCAGGACATCAAGGTCGCCAAGGCGGAGGGCGGGACGATCTCCCGGCACATCCTCGCGCCGGGCACCATCACGCCGGACACCGACCGGATCGCCCGGGTCCCGGTCCGGGTCGTCGGCACGGTGTCCGAGATGCGCAAACGCCTGGGTGACGACGTGAGGAAGGGCGACGTCGTCGCCGTGCTCGACAGCCGCGAGGTCGCCGACGCCAAGAGCGAGTACCTCACCGCCATGGTGCAGTCGGACCTGCAGAAGATCAACTTCGAGCGCCAGCAGAAGCTGCTGGCGTCCGCGGCGGCGTCTCAGGCCGCGTACGACAACGCCAAGGCCGTGTTCCAGGAGAACCAATTGCGCGTCGACCTCGCCCGGCAGAAGCTCTCTGCGCTCGGCCTGAACGCCGCGGAGGTCGCCGCCGCCCAGAAGCGCGACGAGGCGACGCCCAACGCCTCGACGCTGCGCCAGTACGAGCTGCGTTCGCCGCTCGCGGGCCGGATCGTCGAACGCAAGGTCGACGTCGGCACCGCGGTGGGCAAGGAGGGCGACCCCGCCGACGTGTACACCGTCGCCGACCTCTCGACGGTCTGGATCGAGCTCTCCGTGCCGACCTCGGAACTCGCCAAGGTGAAGGAGGGCGCGGAGGTCACGGTCACCCCGGACCAGGGGGACGGCGAGCGGAAGGCCCGGGGCAAGGTCATCTTCGTCAGCCCGCTGCTCAACGCCGACACCCGCGCCGCGCGGGTCGTCGTCGCCCTGCCGAACAAGGACATGTCCTGGCGCCCGGGGACCTACGTCACCGCCGAGGTGGACGTCTCGCGCGACGACGTCGCCGTCCGCGTGCCCAAGGCGGCGGTCCAGACGGTCGAGGGCAAGAGCGTCGTCTTCGTGCGGACGCCGGAGGGGTTCGAGAAGCGCGAGGTCGAACTCGGCCGGTCCGACGACGACGCCGTCGAGGTCGCCTCGGGCCTGAAGGCCGGCGACGAACTCGCGGTCGGCAACACCTTCCTGCTGAAAGCCGAGCTCGGCAAGTCCGAAGCCGACCACGACCATTGAGGGGACGGACCATGATCGCCCGCATCCTCGACTTCTCCGTCCACCAGCGCTGGCTGATCCTCCTGCTGTCCCTGCTCGCCGCCGGCTTCGGCGGCTACGCGGTGACCAAGCTGCCGATCGACGCGGTGCCCGACATCACCAACAACCAGGTGCAGATCAACACGACGGCGCCGTCGCTGTCGCCGGTCGACATCGAGAAGCAGGTCACCTACCCGGTCGAGACGGCGCTCGCCGGCATCAAGGGCCTCGAATACACCCGCTCGCTCTCGCGCAACGGCTTCTCGCAGGTCACCGCGGTCTTCGCCGAGACCCTCGACATCTACTTCGCCCGCCAGCAGGTCGCCGAGCGCCTTGCCCAGGTCAAGAAAGACCTGCCGCCGGGCGCCGAGCCCGCGATGGGCCCGATCTCGACGGGCCTCGGCGAGATCTACATGTGGTCGATCCACTACGCGAAACCGGGCGACCGCAAGGTCTCGCAGGGCGGGAAGCCCGGCTGGCAGCCGGACGGCAGCTACCTGACCCCCGAGGGCCAGCGCCTCAGGACCCCGCTGGAGCAGACCGCCTTCCTGCGCACGGTCCAGGACTGGATCATCCGGCCGCTGATCAAGACCGTGCCCGGCGTTGCCGGGGTCGACGGGATCGGCGGCTTCGAGAAGCAGTACCACGTCCAGCCCAATCCCACGAAGCTCGCGTCCCTGGACCTGTCCTTCGCGGACGTCGGGCGCGCCCTCGACACCAACAACGCCAACCAGGGCGCCCGCTACCTGGAGGACAACGGCGAGGGCTACGTCGTCCGCGCCGCCGGCCGCCTGGAGAACATGGACGACATCGGCAACGTCGTGGTCGCGACCCGCGGCGGCATCCCGGTGCGGATCAAGGACATCGCCGAGGTCCGCATCGGCCGCGACCTGCGCACCGGCTCGGGCAGCGAGGACGGGCGGGAGGTCGTGGTCGGCACCGCGCTGATGCTGATCGGCGAGAACAGCCGCACGGTCGCGGCCGCCGTCGACGCCAAGATGGACCAGATCCGCAAGAGCCTGCCGCCCGGCGTCGAGGTCCAGACCGTCCTCGACCGGACCCGCCTGGTGGAGGCGACCGTGAAGACGGTGGCCAAGAACCTGTCCGAGGGCGCGACCCTCGTCATCGTCATCCTGTTCCTGCTGCTCGGCAACATCCGGGCGGCGATCATCACGGCGCTGGTGATCCCGGTCGCCATGCTGATGACCATGACCGGCATGGTCGAGGCGAAGATCTCGGCCAACCTGATGAGCCTCGGCGCCCTCGACTTCGGGCTGATCGTCGACGGGGCGGTGATCATCACCGAGAACGCCCTGCGCCACCTCGCCGAGAAACAGCATGCGCTGGGCCGGACCCTCGACACCGAGGAACGGTTGCAGACGGTGCGGGCCTCGGCCGAGGAGATGATCAAGCCGTCCCTCTACGGGCAGGCGATCATCATCCTGGTCTACGTGCCCCTGCTGACCTTCACCGGCGTCGAGGGGAAGATGTTCCAGCCGATGGCGCTGACCGTGATCATCGCGCTGGTCGCCGCCTTTGTGCTCTCGCTGACCTTCGTGCCGGCGCTGATCGCCATCGTCATCACGGGCAAGGTCACCGAGAAGGACAACCTGATCATCCGGGCGCTCAAGGGAGCCTACCGGCCTGTGCTCGGCGCCGCGGTCAGGGCGCCCTTCGCGTTCGTCGGCGGGGCCCTGCTGTTGCTCGTCGTCGCGGGAGCCTTGTTCACCCGGCTCGGCACCGAGTTCATCCCGACGCTGGACGAGAAGAGCATCGCGCTCAACGCGACCCGCATCCCCTCGACCTCGCTGAGCCAGTCGCAGGCTATGCAGCTCAAGGTCGAGCAGGTGGTCTCGAAGTTCCCGCAGGTCGCCTACGTCTTCTCGAAGACCGGCACCGCCGAGGTCGCCTCGGACCCGATGCCGCCGAACTCGTCCGACACCTTCGTGATCCTCAAACCGCAGGAGGAGTGGCCGGATCCGGAGCTGCCCAAGGCGGAGCTGCAGGAGCAGATCGAGAAGGCGGTCGGGCAACTCGCCGGCAACGTCTACGAGTTCTCCCAGCCGATCCAGCTGCGGTTCAACGAGCTGCTCGCCGGCAGCCGCGGCGACCTCGCCGTGAAGGTGTTCGGCGAGGAGTTCGAGCCGATGCTCAAGGTCGCCAACCAGGTCGCGGCCATCCTCAGGGGCATCGAGGGCGCCGAGGACGTTAAGGTCGAGCAGACGGCGGGCCTGCCGTTCCTGGAGATCAAGATCAACAAGGCCGAGGCGGCCCGCTACGGCCTCAGTACCGGGGCGATCCAGGACGTCATCGGCGCGGCGATCGGCGGCCGGGACGCCGGGGTCGTGTTCGAGGGCGACCGGCGCTTCCCCATCGTGGTGCGCCTCACCGACACGGTGCGCGAGGACCGGGAAGCCCTGGAGAACATCCCGGTGCCGCTGCCGCCCGGCCTGAACGGCCGGGCGACCTCGGTCCTGCTCAAGCAGGTCGCCAGCTTCTCCGTCGCGGAGGGGCCGAACCAGATCTCGCGCGAGAACGGCAAGCGCCGGGTCGTCGTCACCGCCAACGTCCGCGGGCGCGACATCGGCTCGCTCGTGGCGGAGGCCCAGGTGAAGGTCGGGAGCCAGGTGCAGCTGCCGCCCGGCTACTACGTGACCTGGGGCGGGCAGTTCGAGAACCTCGCCTCGGCCAAGAAGCGGCTCGCCGTCGTGGTGCCGGTGTGCTTCTTCCTGATCTTCCTGCTGCTCTACTCGGCGCTGGGCAGCCCGCGCGACGCGCTCCTCGTGTTCAGCGCCGTGCCGCTGGCGCTGACCGGTGGCATCGTGGCCCTGTGGCTGCGCGGGATGCCCGTCTCGGTGCCGGCGGCGGTCGGGTTCATCGCGCTCTCGGGCGTGGCGGTGCTGAACGGCCTCGTGATGCTGACCTTCATCAAGCAGCTCGTAGCCGAGGGCCGGCCGAAGCGGGAGGCGATCCTGGAGGGCGCCATGACCCGGCTGCGGCCGGTGGCGATGACCGCCCTCGTCGCGTCGCTCGGCTTCGTGCCCATGGCCATCGCCACCGAGACCGGCGCCGAGATCCAGCGGCCGCTCGCCACCGTGGTCATCGGCGGCCTGATCAGCGCCACCCTACTGACCCTGGTGGTGCTGCCGGCCCTCTATGCGCGCTTCGGCAAGGTCGAGCCCGCGAAGGCGGCCCAGCGGCCGGGCGAGGCGGCCCCCCGGCACCTCAAGGCGGCGGAGTAGGCGCGATGCGGGAAATCGCCGGACTCGCGACGGCCACCGCGCTGTGCGTCCTGAACCTGTCGCACGCGGCGCGGGCGGAGGAGGCCCCCGGCCGCGAGGCCCCGTTCGGTCTCGCCTGGGGCCCGGTCGCCACCGTGCCGCGGCCGCTCAAGGTCGACCGCGAGGCGAACCTGACCGGCCTTTACTATCCCAGCGGGTGGGGGCCGGCCACCGGATCGGAGACCGCGGAGGTGGTCCTGGTGGTCTGCCGGGACGAGGGACTCCAGGAGATGGTCTGGGTCGGCGTGCCCCTGTCCGGGGAGGCGCTGGAGCGTTCGCGCAGGACCATCCACGACGAGGGCGTGCGCCGCTACGGCGAGCCCGGGCCCGGCCCGTCGGCAGGTTCCGAGGTCTGGCCCGGCGGCCGTGCGCTCCTTGCCAGCCGCGGGACCGCCGACGGGCGGCGCCAGCTCGTGATGGCCGCCTTCGGCCCGGGCTACGCGGCCTGCTCGCAGGCCCATCGCGCCGCGACCGGGCATCCGGCCGGCGCGCACGTCGCCGACCTCATCGGGACGGACGGTCCGTGAGGCCGCCCCCCTCGCAACGCAGCACATCCGGAAGGTAGGCATGGGACACGGACACGCGCACGGCGGCGGCCATGGGCACTCGCACGGCGGTGGCATCCCCTCCGGCTCGGCGGCCGCCCGGAACAAGGGGCGCCTCGCCTGGGCATTGGCGCTGACCCTCACGTACATGTTCGCCGAGGTGGTGGGCGGCCTGCTCACCGGCAGCCTGGCGTTGCTCGCGGACGCCGCGCACATGGTCACCGACGCGGGCGGTCTCGCCCTGTCGCTGCTCGCCATCCACTACGCGGGCAAGGCCCCGACGCCGGGCAAGAGCTTCGGCTACATGCGCTTCGAGATCCTGGCGGCGCTCGCGAACGCCGTCGTGCTGCTCGGGGTGACCGTCTACATCCTCTTCGAGGCCTACCGCCGCTTCGTCGAGCCGACCGAGATCCTCGGCTGGCCGATGATGCTGGTGGCGCTCGTCGGCCTCGGCGTCAACCTCGCCAGCATGCGACTTCTGTCGGGCGGATCGTCCGAGAGCCTCAACGTCAAGGGTGCCTACTTCGAGGTCTTCTCCGACATGCTGGGCTCGCTCGGCGTCATCGTCGCGGCGCTCGTGGTGATGTGGACCGGCGTTCGCTGGGTGGACCCGCTGGTCGGGGCCGGCATCGGGCTGTTCATCGTCCCGCGGACGTGGCGCCTGCTGAGCGAGGCCCTGCACATCCTGCTGGAGGGGACGCCCCCGGGCGTCGACCTCGCGGCCCTGAAGGCCGAGATCGAGGCGATGCCGGGCGTCCGGCGCGCCTACGACCTGCACGCGTGGACGCTCACCTCCGGGTTCGACGCGATGAGCGGCCACGTGGTGGTCGACGACCCCGCCGGCGGTCCCGCCGTCATCCGGGCCGTCCGCGGGCTGATGAAGGAGCGGCACGGCATCGAGCACGTCACGGTCCAGGTCGAGGACGAGGCGCTCGCGGCCGAGGGCGCGCACCTGCCGGTGTGACCGGGGGCGTCGGACATGAGCAAGAAATCGGAGCGGCTCCAACCCGACTGGACGTCGAGGCCACGCGGCAGGCGACGCGTCAGGCCCTACGTCCGCAAGGCCGCCAACCGGGCGATGGTGGTCTACTCGATGGGGATCGCTGTCGCGCTGCTTCTGATCATGGCCATGAAGGGCAGGTTTCATTGAGGTGCCCGTCGTGGATCGGGATGTGCTCCGGCGAGGCCGGCCTTTGTCAATCGCGCGCGGGCGCACGGGAGGTTTCGGGGGCGATGCGAGGCGATAGATCATGAACAGCGAGCAGACGCATCACTTCGCGGTGACCACCACGGCGATGATCGCGGTATTGCGGACATCCACGATAGCGATGATGCATCTCGTCATGCAAAAATTGCCGCCTCACGAGCGGGAAGTGGTCTTCCGCGAGATCGCCAGCACGATCGGCGACCTGCCCCCCGACTACACCCAGGAGAGCCCGGTCGGGACGAGGTTCTACGAGGAGGTGGTGGCCGAGGCGCCGGAGCTCGCGAAGGCGTTCGCGCGGGACCTGCGCCGGACCTTCGACCGAAAGGATCCCTGACGCCGGGGGCCCGGTGCGGCCGGCCCGCGGCTCCCGGAACGGCGAAGATCGCCGCGCGACCGCCTTCCCGCCCCGCCGGGCGGACCTCGGTCCGATCGGGGGATGTCTCGGGGGGACGGCCCTCGGAAGTGCCATGAGGATATCGATGGGTTCGAGGGACCGACGTTCTCGGCGGCGCCGTTCCGGCAGCCGCGTCGATGGTGGGCCCGGGGAGCCCGCGCGGCCGGCCCGGCCCGCCACGGCCGTGCTCCTGGCGGGCGTGGCCGCAGCGCTCGGCGTCCCCGAGGCGGCCTTCCGCGATGGCTCGGCGGCGCTGGCAGAGCACGCCGAGACGGCCGCGATGTTGCAGGCGTGGCAGGGCCTGCGCCACCGGGCGGACCGCCAGGAGGTCCTGGCCCTCGCGCGCGCCCTGGCGTTGGCGCCCCCTGGCGGGCCGGGCCAATGACGACTCCTGTTCGGGGCCGCGGCGGACCGGCATCGCGGGCGACAGCTCGCACCAGCCCCGGCCGGCCGGCTTCGGAACGACATCCCAGAACCGAGCGGCGACGTTGAAGACGTTGCGCCCGCTCGCCGCCTCGCCGCCTCGCCGCGGACCGTGACCGCCGGACGCTCGCCGACCAGGGGCATGCCGCCTGCGCGCACCGCGGGGCCGACACGGACCTTCGACAGGTCGACGACCGAGTAGAGTTCGATCTCCAGGTTGTCCCGCCCGACCGCGGCCCCAGGGTCGACGCGGCGCTCGACGATCTTGCCCGCGATGTGTGAGCGGATCTCCTGACGCTCGCACTGTGCCTCCGGCTGGTTCGACAGGCGTCGATCTCGGCCGTGCCCGGGCCCGGGAAGATGAGCTTGCGCCGGGCGGCGTCCTCCCTGACCTTGAGGTCGGGTAGCTCGCCTGCGAGCGCAGGTACTGCCGCTCGGACATGATGCGCTTGGCACAGAGGACCTTGTCGCGCTCGAACACCGGCCTCCGGGGGGCGGCGGACACCCTGGCGACGGGGTGCTCGCCCTTCGATTCGGTGATCTCGCGGCCGTCGAGCGGGGTGACGACCTCGCCCTTCGCCATCCGGTCGCCGCGGCCCATGCGCAGCCTGGCGACCTCGCCGGTCGTCTTCGCCGTGATGGGCGCGGCCGGCATCCTGCGCCCCGAGCCGCCACGTCGCGATCAGGAAGCCGTCGGCGATGGTCAGCGGCGCGGGGAGGGGACGCCTGAACATGTCGATGCCATGGGCGGTCGGCCGCAGGCGTGGGCGCGCGGTGCCGCCGTTCGAGTGCAGGTACCGGACAGGCTTCCTCACGCCCTCAGTGGCTCGAACGGCTCCCGGACCCTGCCAGCGGCATGCACGGGCCGGTCGCCGACCGGGAACGTCGTGGCCGTCCAGGCGGCGCCCCCGGCGGCCGGAGCGAGAACGGGCATCGCGTCCTGCGCGCGGGATTGGGCGTGGTCGGCCAAGTCGTCCTCGGCATGCCGGCCCGCGCCATGGTCGTGGTCGGCGAACGCGTGCACGACAGGCGTCGTAGCCCCACGACGACCATCGACCATCGTCGGCATGACCAGGACGGCCATCGGCGCGAATGCGAGGGCCGCCGCCATGAGACGCCGCCACGAGGACACCCGACCCCCCTCTCTCGGAGCGAGCCAGCCGACGCCGGAACGTCGATTTCCCTTCTCATATCCTATCCGGGGGGATAGCACGTCGACATGGAACGTGCGCACGCCTCCCACCCGGACATCGTCAAGCGCCTGAGGCGCGCCAACGGCCACCTCGCCGGCGTCATCGCCATGATCGAGGAGGGCCGCGCCTGCGTGGACCTCGCGCAGCAGCTCCACGCGGTCGAAAGCGCCATCGCCAGCGCCAAGCGCGTCCTCATCGAGGACCACATGGAACACTGCATCGGCGACGGGGTCGGGGACGGCGGCACGACAGCCAAGGCCGCGCTCGCCGAGTTCAAGGCGCTGGCGAAGTACCTGTGAGGCTCGCCCGATGCTGAGCGTCCTCGCCGACCGTACCTACCGGCACCTCTACGCCGCGCAGGTCATCGCCCTGATCGGCACCGGCCTGCTGACGGTCGCACTCGGGCTGCTGGCCTATCGCCTCGCAGGCCCGGAGGCCGGCGCGGTGCTCGGCATGGCGCTCGCCATCAAGATGGTCGCCTACGTGCTGGTGGCGCCCGTGGCGAACGCATTCACCGGGCGGTTGCCGCGTCGCGCCTTCCTGGTTTCGACCGACCTCGTCCGCGCCGCCGTCGCCCTGATCCTGCCGTTCGTCGGCCAGGTCTGGCAGGTCTACGTCCTCGTCTTCGTGCTTCAGTCCTGCTCGGCCGCCTTCACCCCGACCTTCCAGGCGACCATCCCGGACATCCTTCCGGAAGAGCGCGACTACACCCGGGCGCTCTCCCTCTCACGGCTGGCCTACGACCTGGAGAACCTGCTCAGCCCGGCGCTCGCTGCGGTCCTGCTGACCGTCATCGACTTCCACTGGCTGTTCGAAGGGACCGTGGTGGGCTTCCTGTGCTCGGCGGCGCTCGTCGTCTCAGTCAGCCTGCCGAGCCCGAAGTCGACCGAGCGCCGCGGGATCTATGACCGGACCACGAGGGGTCTGCGCATCTACCTCGCCACGCCCCGCCTGCGCGGGTTGCTGGCCCTGAACCTCGCGGTGTCGGCGGCCGGCTCGATGGTCATCGTCAACACAGTCGTGATCGCGCAAGCCATCCTGCACCGGCCCCAGAACGACGTCGCCGTGGCGCTCGGGTTGTTCGGCGGTGGCTCGATGGTTGCGGCCCTGCTCCTGCCGCGGGCGCTCGACCGGCTGCCGGACCGGACCGTGATGCTGCTTGCGGCGGGTCTCCTCGGCGTCGGGCTGCTCGCCTTCGCCGCGACGACCTGGGGAGGCGTGATCGGCTGGCCGATGCTCCTCACGACCTGGCTCGTGCTCGGGGCTGGCTACTCCGCCGCCCAGACCCCGACCGGGCGGCTGCTCCGGCGCTCGGCCACGCCCGAGGATCGGCCCGCGGTGTTCGCGGCGCAGTTCGCCCTGTCTCACGTCGCTTGGCTCATCACCTATCCGCTCGCGGGGTGGCTCGGCGCAGAGGCCGGCCTGCCGGTCACGCTCGCGGTCCTGGCTGCGCTCACCCTGGCGGCCGTCGCGGCGGCGGCCGTGCTGTGGCCCGCCTCGGATCCGGACGTCGTCGAGCACGCGCATCCCGACCTCTCGCCCGACCACCCCCACCTTGCGGGCGCCGGCCGGGGCCGGCACGTCCACGCCTTCGTCATCGACGACCTGCATCCCCGGTGGCCGACGGCTAGGCCGGGCTGAGGCCGGCACGCACCGGGCGCTGCCGGCGGAACGCCAGGGCGCCGGTCCCAAGCCGTGCGCCCCATGCCGTCCACCGGGCGGGCCGCCGGCTGCGGGGAGGCTTGCTCGTCCCCGACATCTGCGTCTGACCGCGGTCTGCCGCAACGGCTGCGCATCCCGGTGGCCAGGCCGGCAGCCGCCCTGCGCGGGCCGGGCGGTGCTGCGCGGGACCGATGGGCGGGCGGCCAACTGTTCCGTCCTCGCATCCCGAAGCGCGCCGGAAGCGCGCCGCCGTTGCGGCCTGGCGGCGTCGTGGCGTCCGGGACCGTCGTTCGGTCAAGCCACCGAGCCACACTCCGACTCGGCCATCGGGTGCCGCCCGGCCTTGGCCGGGTGCGCGGTGGCCCGGGCCACGGCCCCGGGTGTCGGGCGCTTCGCCGCTCCCCACGAGATGCTGAAGGTCCGGCGTGGATCGGCTCGGACCGCATTCCCCTCGGTCGCCTGACGAGCCGAGCCGCGCGTGGCGTCCCAGGAAAGGGGCGGCACGTCCCCCGAGTGGCCATCCAACCCCATGACGCGCATCGAAGTCTCGCCCGCGAAGGACTTGAGCGTCCACGACCAGCGGGGGGACGACGATGCGTCCGTCCACGGGATCCCGCCCCGGGGCCGCGACGACGGGACGTTTCAGATGCCGTGTTTCCGCGCGCCGGGAATGGGCCGCGCCGCAGCGGCGGCGATCCGTTGCCTTGTGCCAAGAAACCGCGCGCGGCATCCTCAACACGGCTCATCGGTGGCCTCAGATCATGCGGCGGACGCGCGCGATCCCGGTCCCAGACGAGCATGACCGGAGCGGCTTCGGCGACATCACGCCGGTCCCGCCGCCGCCCGAACCTCGTGCGGCCCTCGCCGCCGAGGTCGCCGCGGCGCCGGTGTCGCTGCGGCAGCGCGCTTTCACGGACACGGCGACCGCCGCCGAAGGCAGGGCCGGACTTCAAGGGACCCCGGTTCCTGGCCGGAAAGGGAACGTTCCGCGTATGCCCGATCTGGGAGGATGGGTGAGCCGCCAGATCAGAATTGCTCGGAAGCGATCGCACGCCAGAAGCCTCAGGTGAGGGGTTCCAGCTGTCGCCGGATCTGCAGCTCACGCCGGGCCTACTCTCGAACGTCGTTTCGTGTGGCGGGATTTGCGATCTTGCGGTTCAGGCTATCGGTCGTATGGCCTTCGAAGGGTCGTTCCGACGTCCAACGTCGGCGGATCAACCCGATCATCGACTGCTTGGTCATTCTCGCCTTCGCGCCGGCTGGCGCTTCCCCATCCACTCGCAGGCAGCGCAATGATCGTAGCCGAGGCCGGTGTGATCACCCCCGGATTCCGGTCGGCGTCCACGACCCGGGAAAGGCGGCCTGCCCGCTTCCGACCCAACCGAGCCGCCGAGAGCGCTGGCAGCTCCCCTCATAAGCGGCTGTCCTTCTCGGCGTGGGGGCCGGGTGGAAACGGGTTTCGGTGTGTCGGTGCGAAGTTGTGACAGCGCGCGCGGTGCCGCGTGCGCTCACACGCGGAGGGCGGCGTGGACGGGGACCGGTGCCAAGGACCGCCATCACCCGCTCCGGACCGTAGGCCAGGACCAGGAAGCCCATCTCGGTCGCCTCGTTTCTCAACCGGCGCATCCGGAAGTGCATCGCCCCCATCCAACCTCAGGGAGTCCCGAACCGCGATCGCGAGGCCAAGGTTACCGGTGCCTCCCCTGGCGGCGATGGCCCTGCCCGACTGCGCGGTCCCGATGTAGGATCGGTAGGTTTCACCGTTCGGCCGCCTTCCCGGTCCGCGACCTCGCGGTGGGCGTCGAGGGCGACCGCGCGGCCCGCGTCGGTCCGCAGTCCGTGCCACAGCCGCAGCATTCGTCAGGACCGACCGCTCGTGGCGTCGCCCTGGGGTCGAGAACCGCTCGCGTCCGTTCATCGCGCGCGGGGAGCACGGCCGGACCATGCGACGATGATCTTCGTGACCGACGCTCGCGGGCGATGCGTCTACGCCTGCCCTGAGTGGGAGGCACTCACCGGCCAGCCAAGCACGGAGGCCCTCGATCGGGGGTGGGTCCTACGCGTTCACCCGGACGACCGCGGCACCGCCACCGGCATTCTCGATGAGGCCCTCGCGAGCGGGGCGGAGTTCAGCATCCGGTATCGCCTGCTCAAGCCCGACGATACCCCGCGCTGGGTTGGGGCGGGTGGCGTGCCCTCGTTCGGCATCGAGAACGGCGCGTTCATCGGCTATCTCGGCTCGATCACCGAACTGGCCGGGGGGGCCACCGATACGATCGCGGCCTATGGCAACGTCGGTCGGTTCGTGCCGCCCCCACCCCACCCGGCGACCATGCCGATCGACACCCTCGACCTTATCGCCGATCACTTGATCATCACCCATTCGCTGATCGAGGAGGACGACGGGGCGAAGGCAGCGCTGCCGGGCGCGCGGATCGCCCTACTTGAAGTTGGCCTTGCCCTTGCCGCCCGGATGCGGATGCAAGGCCGGTCGCTGAACTGACCGACCAGGACAGAACCCGCGTCGCGGCGGACTGGATGCGGTCACCGGACACGAAGACCCACCGCTACCCCTGGCCCTCCTGCGAACCGTCGCATGCGGCCTCGGTCGCCGGCCCGGACGGCGGCTCATCCGGCGCCTCGGCGCCCGCCGCAGCGGCCTCGACGGCGGACAGCACGCGATGGCGCGTCACCGGGTCGGAGATCGCCGCGAACGCCCTGACGAGCCTTGCCGTCTCCGGATGGCGCAGCAGGTCGAGGACCGGCGATACGCCCTCGATCGAGCCGACCGTTCCGACGAAGAAGGTCGCGACCGGGACGCGCAGCCGATCCGCGATGGCTTGCAGGCGATCGGCGCCGGTCCTGTAGCCCACCGCCCCGTCCGCTGGTCGGCGCCGAACGGAGGCATGGGACGCGGGGCCGAGAGCTGTTCGGTCCGCTCCATGAGCGGTCGGCGTTTCGGCGACGCCAGTGCTGGTCGCGCATCCACCGGTCGGGCGTTTAGTGGTGGGGCGCCACCTCGACTTCGGCTCGGTCGTCATGTGCGGTGGGGACCTACGGGCGATGGCCGAAGCCTGCCGCCCCGACAAGGTTCTCAAACCGCACCACGCCGGATGGAGTTTCGTGCAGCGCAACAATCCCAGCGTGCGTCTGTGGCATGGCCCGGTCGTTCGGCTTGGCGGCACGTCCACATCCTGCGTCGCGTCGATGGGTGGGGAGTGCCGCAACGTTCGGGGCCCCGGCCCCATCTGGAGCGGCCGCCTGCGTGCCCGACGTCCGAACGGCCTGGCAGCTCTCCGATGCGTGCGCATCCGCCTCGGCAGGCCCGAGCCGGCTGCGGCTGCGACGGTCAGCGAGAGGTCCCTTCGGTTCAAGGACGGACACCCTGAACGAGGGGTCGACGGTGGAATGCCGATGTCACCGCCAGCGAGCCGTCGACGATCCGCCATGAGCCCCCGGGGCTCGGCGAACCTGTCCACCGACCCGCGTCCGGTCGAGCGAGGGGCCCGCGGACAAGGCTTTGCGGGTTCCTCGGGGGGAATCCGGGCGCGGGCCGGTCGACGGCTCGGATCGCGCGTCGCTGCGCCCATGACAGTCCGCAACCTCCGGCGAACACCATCGGCTGAGCCGCTTCCACGCTGCCGGTCGTCGGCGCCGCGGTCGAACGGCGCCGGGGTCGGCCGGCGGCCCCGACGGCGGGCTCGGATCGATGCCGGACGCTGGGCCGGGGCCTCGCGCCGTTCCGCGGCGCCCTATGGCGCTGCGCGGCGGCGGGTTCCTGGCAACCGGTCGGCCACGGCCCCGGCGGACGGGCGCACGACCGGTCGGGAGCCCACTCCAGGCCCGGGTCGCGGCGGCCGTCTCCGCCGTGTGGCCGGCGTCGCGCGCGGGAGGGTTCCGACGTCCTCCCTGCGATAGAACGTCGGGCCGCCGGGCGACCCGGACCCGAAGGCCGGCCCGATCCCGGACCGCGACAGCCTCCGCGCCATCGCCGCCGCAGACGTCCCCTCGGCGCGCGCCAGCTCGCCGGCGGACACGAAGCCCTGCCGGAACTGCGCCCAGTCCGCGCGCGCCACCTCGCGCCGGTGCCGGTTCCGGAAGCCGCAGGGCGCGCGGCGCAGCCCGAGCCGGCCCGACGCGACCAGGGACCTCGCGAGCCCGCGGTCGCCGACCCGGGCCACGACCTCCGTCCAGGGGACGTCGTCGCTGGGCGCCCGTTGCAGCGCCGCGACGTCGGCGACCCGGAGGACCAGGCCGGGGAGCCCGGCCCGGCCGCGCACCCGTCCCCGGGGGGCAAGGCGGCCGTCCAGGACCGCCCGCACGATCGAGCCGATCGACGACATGCCGCGCCGCGCGGCCTCCGGCAGCGGGGCGCAGCCCGCGGGCACGTCGCGCAGGCGCGGCACCCCCGTGAACACCCCGACGGCGAGCCGCTCCACGGCGGCCCGGTCGAACCGGTCCTCGCGGACCTCGCGCCCGTGCCGGGGCAGGACAGGGACCAGGCAGCCGGCGGACACGACCGAGGCCATCCCTTCGTTGGTCAGGCCGAGCGCCCGCCGCGCCTCGGCCGACCAGCACGTCGCGGCGGCGAGGTCGGCCAGACGGGCGCAGTCCGCGGCGGCGTAGAGCGGTATCGGGCTCGGCCCCGGCGCCGGGACCGCCCCGAGAGACGCGAGCAGACGCTCGACGGTCGCCTTCTCCAGGCCGGTAACCCTGCTGAGACGGGCGACCGTCCCGAGGACCGGCTCCGTGACGGGCCGGCCGAGCAGGTCCCTGCCCGGTTGAAGGGGCAGGGACGCGATGGCGTGCGCGCGGAGCGCCTCGCGGACCGGCCCGTAGGCCGGGTCCCGCTCGTCGTGCACGAGCCAGCCGTAGAGCCGGCCGTAGGCCACGCCGGGGGTCAACTCGTCGCGGTCCGGCCGGGCCGTCGCCACCAAGCCGTCGAGGAAAGAGCGGAACGGCGAGGGGCCGCCCTCGAACGCCGCCATGCCGGCGGACAGCAGCGGGCCGGCGTCCACCAGCCTGGCGTCGCTCCGCGCGCGGCGTCCGTGGAGGCGCATCGCGCCGACGCGCTCGACGAGGGGGATGGCGGCGGCCAGCGACAGCGCGTCGAGCAGCGGGACCCGGCGCCGTCCCCCGAAGCCGAGGCGTCCGAGGACGTAGGTCTCGCCGGGGAATCCGGCCTCGCAGGGTGTGGTGGCGGGATCCGGCATGCCGGCGTCCCCCGCCGCCGCCGCGGCGAGGTCGGTCCCGTGCCGGGGGCAGCGCCGGAGGGAGCGGACGTCCCACCAGGCCCGGCGGAACGCCCGGGGGGGCGGCGCGTCGAGCCGTGCCGCGTCCTCCGCCTCGCACGCGCGGCAGCGTCGCCGGGCCGGGGGCGACCAATCGGCCCGCGCGACGATCTCGTCGCCGAGCCGGACCGTCGCGCCCTCGACCACGAAGGTGGCGGCCCGCAGGGCGCCGGCGTCGACGCCGGCCAGCGCGGCGACCCGGTCCGTGTCGCGCCCCGCCACGACCGACCTCCAGTCCAGGCCGTTGGCGGCCGCGAACGCCGCCGGGCTCCCGGCCCCGTACCGCCGCGAGAGGCGTTCGAGCAGGGCGTAGGCCGGCTCGCCGCTGCCCGGCGCCAGGTGCAGCGGCAGGCGGGCCGCCGGCTCGGGCCTACTTGCCATAGCTCGGCTCCGGGACGCCGCCGGTCCCGCGCAGGCGGGTCAGGTCGCCCCCTGCCGGCGTCGCCGGGCGCCGGAGCGCCCTGCACACCGCGTCGGGTTTCATGAGGAACGGGTTGGCGCCGTCGCCGCGGCGACGCCAGCGCTCGTAGGCCACGGCGAGGGTGTCGTCGACGCAGTTGTGACCGGCCTTGAACGACATCTCCGCGGCGAGGTGGATGAGCTTGGACGCGAGGCCGACATAGCCGTCCGTCGCCAGCCGGAAGCGGTCGACCTTCTCGGCGAAGCCGCTTCTTGCCCGGAAATGCAGGGCCACGAGTTGGTCGTCGTAATGATTGAGGAAGTCGGCGAACTCCTCCCGGGCGGCCTCGCCGGCGAACGGCGTCATCGGCAGCTTCGCGCCGCGGCGCTCGAATTGCTTCCAGCGATCGAAGAAGGTCATGACGGACGGCTCGCCCGCCAGCACGAGCTGGATGTCGGTCTCGTTCAGGAGCGTCTTGAGGGTCTCGGACACGGTGCGCTCGTGCCTGTCCGTGCGCGCCAGGTTCACGATGTGCTGGAACTCGTCGATCTTGACCACCCGCACCCCGCGCGCCTGCGCGACCTTGACGAACTGCCGCATCAGCATCGGCTCGGACGGCCGGTCGCTCGCCTCGTACCCGGCCACCTGCGACAGCATCTTGACCAGGAGCGCCTTCATGCGGCCGGGCGAGGGCGCGTCCAGGCGCAGGACCGGCAGGGGGTCCGCCCAGCTCGTCTTGACGTCGGGGAAGTCGACCGCCGTCAGCTCGCGGTCGAGGACCCAGCTCTTGCCCGCCCCGGCCTCGCCGCCGATCACCAGGACGTTGCCCCGCTCCCGCCGGCGCGCGCGGTCGCGCAGCAGGCGCATCTCCCGCTGGGCCTCCCCGTACGCCACGGTGGGGACGTGGATGCGTTCCCGCATGGCCAGGACGAAGGCGTCGAGCCGGGCGGCGTTGTGCGGCGCGTCCCAGTTCGTCCTGCCGCCCCCCGCGGGGCCGCCGGGCGCGGCCGCGCCGGAGGGGGGCGCGGATCCGGGGACCGGCTCGCGGGAGGCGTGGGCGTCGGGCGTCATGGCGTGTGTCATGGGTGTCGTCCTCAGTCGTAGTATTGCGAGCGGGTGGCCACGGAGCCGCGGCGGGCCGGCGCGCCGGCAGCCTCGGCGGGGGAATGCGTCGCCGCGGCGGACGGTGCCTCGGCCGCCTCGGGCGTCGGCAGGGCCGCGACGGCACGGGCCGGCCGGGCGGCGTCGGCGAACTTCTGCTTCCCCCTGCCCAGGGGCTTCCCGGCGCGGTCGTCCCGGCTGGCCCGCTCGAACATCTCCACGCGCGCGTCCGCCAGCGTCTCCCGACGGACCCGCTCGGATTCGGGCGTACGCTCCTTCGACCGGTTCCTGAGCCGCTTCCACATGTCGAGGTCGAGGCCCTCGATCAGGTCCGGCTCCTGGCAGGTCGCCCGGATCTCCACGTTGGGCTCGACCGTGTCGTCCCAGACGGTCATCGTCGTCAGGTCGAGCGGGTCGAGCGCGCACCGCCACTTCCGCTTGCGTCCGTGGAGCTCCCGCAGGCGCTCCAGCTCGGCGCAGTCCCAGTGCAGTTCGAGGTACTCGATGCCGGTGTCCTGGATCGGCTTCAGCAGCGGCAGGGCGGTAGCCACCACGACGTCGCGCGCGCTGGGCGGCATGTCCACCCCGAGGGGCGACATCTCCTGCCAGACCTCCATCGGCGTCCTGTGGAACAGCCCGCGGTGGTTCTTCTGATGGTAGTAGGCCGCCACCCAGATCGCGAACAGCACCCTGATCTCGCCCATGGTCATGCGGGCGCGGTCGTGCGGGCGGTAGTCGCCGCGCCGCTCCGGGCTTCCGAACGTTCGGCCGGGCATCGTTGCGAAGTTGCGCTGGACCTCGCCGAAGAAGCGCTCGACGCGCCCCTTCTCCCAGGGCGCCCGCCGCGGGCAGTAGAGCAGCTCGAAGCCGAGCTTGGCCGCCGCGGCCTTCAGGGCGAGGCTGTGGAACTCCTTGCCGTTGTCGAGCCTCAGGACCTTCGGCATCCCGAAGACCGGATTCACGACCGCGCGCCCGTTCACGCTCACGTCTGCCTTCGCCGAGAGCATGCTGCGCAGGCACAGCATCACCGACACGTACGAGGGGGGATCCAGCGAGATCGACCATCCCACCACGCATCGCGTCGCCGTGCAGATGGCGAGCGTCAGCCAGGGCCGCCCGGCGATGCCGCGCTTTCGCCGATGGGAGCCCTCCTCGGTCTCAAGCGGTTCGCCGCCGCGGTCGCGCACGACCGTCACGTCCAGGAGGACGTGATCGATCTCGATGACCTCGCACGCCTTCTTTGGCGAGGCCCGGCGCCGCTTGGCGTCGAAGCGCATCGCCGCCTTGCGCGGCTTGAGCCGGGCCTCGGCGAGCTCGCGGGCGCCGAAGCGCCCCGTGACGAAACGGTGGAGCGCCGTCTCCGTGAGCGGCGTGAGCCTGTCGCCGGTCTCCCGGTTGTGCTGCTGGACGCGCCCCGCCACGTACTCGTGGAGCAGGCGGATCGTCGGCCCTTCCTCCTGGCGGTAGAAGGTCCTGACGGCTTCGGCCATGAGGTCGACGAGGGCGGGCGCCAGCTCCCTGGGCTTGCGCCCCTTGCGATCGTCGAGCCGCACCAGGGCGGAGGGCTCGCGGCCGGACCGCTCCCAGCGCCGCATCCAATCCCGCAGCGTGGGGGCGGACGGCGTGGCCTCGGCCCTCGCCTGCTTCCGCGCCGCGGCGTCGGGCAGGAGGCCCGGGACGCCGGCCCGGCGCCGCCTGAGGCTCGCCACCGCCCGGGCCACGGACGCGTACCGGCGTGCGTTGCGCCGGAACAGCGTTCCGTCGCCGTTCTTCCGGCGCTCCTCCAGCCCGTCGATCGTCATGACGTAGTCCAGGCGGCGCTCGGCCTCCGCCTGCCTGTGGTCGGGGAACTCGGACAGGCTCCGCCGCAGGTTCTCGCGGATGCCGGCCGGCAGGGCCGGGTGCAGCTGCCTCGGGATCACGAACTTCCCGGAGAAGTAGAGCGACGCGATCTCCTTGGATCCGTGCGTCACCGTGCGCCCGTCCACCTCGCTCCGGAACACGCAGCCGGCCTGCTCGCGCGACATGTACGTATGCGTGACGTCCTCGATCCTGACCGACGAGCCGAGGGGGAAGTTGATGAAGGGCACGATCATGGGTCGCTGCCGACTTGCTGGGCGGTGGGCGCGGGAGGGGATCGACGGCGACGGGTGCGGTCCGGGCGGCCGGGACGGCCCGCCGCCGGGACGGGCGATCAGGCGCGCCGGTCCCGCTCGGCGCGCCGGGCGGCGCACAGCAGCAGGGCGATCGCCCGTGCCGGCCGCGCCATCTCGCGCTCGGTCCAGACGACGAAGCCGATCCCCCGGGCGTGGAGGGCCTCGCGGACGGCCCTGTGACGCGCCATCGTCCCGGGCCGACGGGCGAGGCGCCGCGGCTTGACCTCGACGTAGGCGATCCCGAGCGCGGTCAGCGCGCCGAAGTCGGCGGTGTATCGGCGCGGCGTCCCCGCGTCGTCCCACGACTCGGAGGCCGGTTGCTCCAGGTAGTCGGAGACCTCCCGCGCCTCCTCCAGCAGGATCGCGGCGGTCCGTTCGAGAAGGCTTTCGTAGGCCACCATCCGCCCCGTCTTCCTCGACGGCCGGAAGCCGCTGAAGGTGTCGCGGCGGCCGGTCACCAGGCGGCGCCGCAGGCGCCGATAGCCGGGGGGCGGCGCCGCGGCGGCCGGATCCGCGGCGAACGCGCCGCGCCAGGTCGCGAGGGTGCCGGCCGCCTCCTGCGGCCGAGGCCGACCCTGCGGGAGGACAGCCGGGGGTGTCCCGGAGACGGCCGGGCCGGGCCGCCCGCCGTCGGGGGCGGCCGCGACCGTCCGGTGGCCCGAGACGTTGCGGCACCAGGACGCGACCATCCCCGCCGGGGAAACGGCGACATGGATCCCGGTCGCCCGCTCCCGGAACAGGTATCCGTCGGCGATCGCCCTGACGAACTCATGGGTTTCGGCGGCGAAGGGGGTGGCACACATGGCGTGTCTGCTCTCGGTCATGGCAAGATCCTGGATCGGCGGCGGCGATCCCGAGGGTGGGGGCGGTCGCGGCCGTTCCGTCGGGGCGAGGTAGGCCCCGGCATGCGATCCGGGGCGCGGCGGGCGGCGCCCCGCCGACCGACGGTCGGCGCAGGCGGGACTGCGGCGCGGTCAGCCCGCGGTCGCGGCGATCTTCTCGCCGTCCGGTCCGAGCCACCGCCGAAGATGTTCGGCGAGGCCGCGGATGCCGGAGATGCCCATGTGCGCCGCGACCTTGCGCAGGACTCGTTCGGACGGATTCCGCTGAGACGCGCCGGTCGGCACGTAGTGGATGCTGACCCCGAGGGCGTGCGCCGCCTCGCGGAACGACGCGCTATGGAACTCGCGGGCGTTGTCGACCAGGACGGCGGTGGGGGCGAGGGCCGCGAGTCCGATCACCTCGACGCCCGCGGCGGACACGCCGCCATGGAGCAGGCGCACGAACTCGCCCGCTTCGAGGGACCGTCCGAGCGCGGCCCCGAACGGGCGCCCGCCGCGGTCCCACGCGAGGGCCAGGTCCGCCGTTTCCCCCGAAG
Source organism: Methylobacterium sp. PvP105 (assembly GCF_017876975.1). Taxonomy (NCBI): domain Bacteria; kingdom Pseudomonadati; phylum Pseudomonadota; class Alphaproteobacteria; order Hyphomicrobiales; family Methylobacteriaceae; genus Methylobacterium; species Methylobacterium sp. PvP105. The sequence continues at coordinate 6,562,649 of NZ_JAGIPA010000001.1, forward strand.
CGTCCCGCAGGCGGACGATGTCCATGCGAACCGCGCCCTCCGGAAGCCGGGGGTCGGGGCGTCGCGCGCCGTCGATCCTGCCGAAGCGCCGCGGGGCATCCGCAGGATCGACGGCCGGCTCGGCCGCGCGTCGATGCGGGGCTTGGCGGGAGCGGCGCTGTTCCGGGATGACCGTGCGCGCGGGCGTCGTCATCGACACGACGCCGTGATCAGGCGTCGTGCCGGGCTTCGCCGGTCTCGCCGGCCCCATGACGTCCGGCAGCTGTGCGCCGTCGCCCATCCGGACAGGCCTGACGGGCGTCGCCGTCCCGCGGCTGCGCAGCACCGGGATCAGAGCGGCAGGGTCGCGGCCGGCGCTTTCGTACCGGCGGCACCATGCGGCCACGGTCCGGGGGGCCGGCGGCTTGCCGCCGACCTCCGCCGCGACCTCCGCGACGACGGCGGCGACCCTGGTCAGCGCAGGCCGCCGGGCCAGGCCTCGCATCGCGCGGACGTAGACGAGTCGCCGTTCGACTTCGGCGGCGAGACGCTCGCTGGGGGCGGGCGCGGCGTGGCGGGTGGGAAAGTCGTTCTGGGGGGGCATGGATCTTCCTTGCCTGGCGGCTTGCGGGACGAGCGGATGCCGGGCGGGCACGGGGCGGCCGCCGACCGGCGGCTTCGGGCGCCGCTGCACGGGCGGACCCGTGCGGGTCGTCGTCGTACCGCCGCGGCCCAAGGGGGACGCTGACGGACGGGGGCACATCGGGGACGGGCGGGCTCGCGCGGCGTCGAACGGCTGGCGCCGGCGGGGCGAACGTGCCGCCTGGATCCGGCTGACCGGGGCGGCCCCGACCGGAGAATGCGACCAGGACAGGTCGCCATGCCCGCGGTCGGGCAGGGATGTATGTTTGGGGGAGGGTTGAGCGCGGACGGGTGTCGCAGCGACGCTCACGGTCGTAATACATGCGAGAGCGGATGTATGCAAGTGAGAAAATGCGCTAAGGTCCGCAAGACTGTGGATAAGGCGTTTTGTACATCGTTAATACTATCTAAAGATCGACAAACGGCGCGGCCGGCTTCGTTCGCGTCCGGTCGCGGGGAGAAGCGCGCCGGCGTCCCGCCGATCGGCTCGGTCGAAGCTGCGCGACCCTTCGGAAGCGGGCGGCCCCGCGTACGGTCCGCCCGTCGAAGCGGCGCCGCCCGATCGATTGATCGACCGCCACCGCGAGGCTCGCCCGCACACTGCGGCGATTCCGGGCCTTGCCCGTCGCAGGTCGGACCGCGTCGACATCGGCGGCGGTGAAGAAGCAGGAGCCGCGGGCGTCGGCCAGCCATGCGTGGGGCATGGTCGGTCCGCGGGCCCGGCCTCTCCTTCGCCGACGTCAGACCGCGCAGCCGTGCTCCGGCCGGTTCCGCGGCGGCGCGGGCATCCCGGGCGACGGACGGATCCTCCGCGGGATGGCGCTTCAGGTCGCGGCGGAGCCGCGCCAGGGGAACTCCCACACGCCCTCCGTGCCGGCCATCTCCGGCCCCGTGGGCTGGCGGATCCCGTCGTCGGCCCGGGCCTCCGGCCGAGCCCCTAGCCGTTCATGACGATCTGCCAAGCGGCCGCGCCGGGGCTGACTTCCGGGCTGACCGCGCCGCACGGTTCGACCCCGTGGAAGCCGTTTTCCATCATGAGCAGCAGGCCGTGGGACTCGCCGTCCAGGGTGAAGACTTCCCAGACACGGATCGCGTCGCCGGCGCTGTGCCGGCGGGCCTCGTAGACGGGATGCGTGGGCCAATCGACCACCGGGTCGAGCACGACGGTGACGGCGGAGCCGGCACGCGTGTCGTCATCGTATTCGTCGGGGGCCATCGCGCGAACGAGGCCGCGCCGATCCTGTCGCGCCAGGTCGACGTCCGCGTCCCATCGCTGCGGCCGATCCACGACCCGCATGGGTCCGTCCAGGGGGAACAGCGCGACGCCGCCCGCATCCCGCGCCACGGCGAGGCGGCGTCCCGCCATCGTCACGAGCACCCGCGTCACGTCCGCGCCACCGCCTCGCCGAACGGTCGCGGTCTTGTCGGACTCCAGCGCGCGAACGATCTCCGCGGCCCGATCCGAGGTCCGCCGGTTTTCGCCGTGATCGATCGCGAAGGTCGACGTTCCCGACGCGACAGCGCGCCTCACGCGCTCGAATGCCTCCAGCCGATCGCGATGCAGCGGCGGTCTTCGGGGGATCTGAGTGGGCTCCGGCATAGTTGGTGACTCCTGGTGCGGGATGGTCGGCACCCGCATTCCCCCGCGTGGCCAGGCGCCTGGTCCGACTATGGCCAGGGCGGAAACGGGGTCAGGGACGCCGTGAGCGAGCCGGTTCCGAAGGTGGCGCGATGCGTAGGCGCCGCGGCCATGGGCCGATCCGCGTCTGGCCGCGCAGGCCCTGTGGCGGTTCCGGGTCGGGGGGCAGCAAAGCCGTTCTGGCCGACGTTGGCGATCGCGGATTGAGCGGATGGTTAATGGGCGGCCAACTCCAGGACTTCGCTGGCTGGGCCGCGCGCCTGATAGCCGATCCAAAGATCCGCTTTCGGACATCTAAGTTCCACGTCGGGTCAGCCTAGAGTAAAGCGGGCCGCCATCACTTGATGACGGCCCGCTGCCTTTGAGCGTGGGCGGCGCCCGAATCAGCCGTCACCGGCGTTCGTCGCTGAAGGTTTTTTCGATCTCCTTTGGACGAGCGTCCCGGGTCACCTTCCCCTTGTCGGAAGGAGAACGTCATGAAGTCCAAGGAAATCATCGAGCGCCTGGCAGCCATGCCGCCTCGGCCGCCGGGGGTTCCTGCCGTGCCGCCCATCGAGCTGGTCGCGATGGTGACCCGGATGGGACGAAGCCTGAGACAGTGGAAGAAGGAGACCCTGGCCGATTTCGCCTGTGTCTCGTTGTCTACGATCGAACGCGTCGAGCGCGCCGAGCCGGTCGGCGTTGAAAGCCTGGACAGGGTCGCCCTCGCGCTCGGCTATGAGAAGGGGGCCTTCACGGCCGCCCGCATTCCCATTCCACGCGAGCAGGCCGCCGCCGAGTTCGTCGAGGAAATGGGTAACCTCGAAGCGGTTCCGGTACGGCCCTTTCTGACGCACCGGCAGGTCCGGATGGTCGCCGGCACGCAGGCGTTCTTGATCCATCGTCCGGAACTCGGGCCCGCCTACGACGCCGACGTCGAAGCCCTGACGGAATGGATCGATCTGGTTTCATGGGTGATGGGGCCGCATTCCATAGGCGGCGGCGAGTTCAACCGCAGGCGGGATCTATGCGGGAATGTCCTTGCATCGGTGTCCGAGTTGCGAAGGAGAGGCGTGACCGTGCTGGTCGCCGTGATGGAAGCCCCTATCCCCGGTATCCCGGACTGGAAGGTCGCGATCATCTCGCTGACCCCCCGTCTCTCGGATCCCGGGGCCACCAACCGGCGGACCATCCTCGTCGACAGGCGCTTGGTCCAACCAGGACCGGGATATCTGCCCCACCTCGCCTAGGCCGACGACCGAAACCCTTCCGGTTTGGGAACAAACCGGGTCCAGGGAGCATGACTCGCGACCTTGGCCGCTAGCCAAACGGGGGCAACGATGCGCGCCCGCGCTTCCTTATCCACACGGAAGGCCGTCCCCCGGCCCAAGGCGGCACGGCCGCCGGCGCGCACGACGAGGCCGTCCGGGCAGCCCGGCAGGAAGGAAAAGTCCGAGGTCAGGATCTTCGTGTCCTACTCGCACATGGACGCCGACGCGCGCAGGAAACTCGAAACGCATCTGGCCCCCTTGAAGGGCGACAACGTCTCGACTTGGTTCGACGGCGACATGAACGCGGGCGACAAGCTCGATACCGCCATCGCCCGGGCACTCAGGAACGCCCACGTCTTCGTCGGCCTGCTGAGCCCCGACTACCTGGCGAGCCACTACTGCTGGAAGATCGAGTACAGGCGCGCCATGAACCGGCGTGCCCGCGGCACAATGCGGGTGGTCGCCGTCGTCGTCCGGCCCTGCGACTGGAAGTCGACCCCGGCCGCAGGCTTCAAGCTGCTCCCGGAAGACGGGCGGGAGGTCACCCGCTGGCGCAGTGCGGATGCCGCCTATCTCAATGTCGCTCAGGGCATTCGACGCGTAGTGGCCGCCGTCCGACGGGAAATCGCGGCGGCTTCGCAGCCGGCCAAGCCGAAGCGGGCCGCCGCCAAGGCCACGGCGAAGGCGGCCGCCAAGGGTTCGGCGCCGCCGAAGGCGAAGAAGCCACGTGCCCGGGCGAACGTGGCACGCAAGCCTTCCAAAGCGGGCACCAAGACCTGATCCGCCCCGCGGCGGAGGTAGCCTAGACGTAGCCCGGGTTCGGCTGCGCCCAGATCAGCTGAAGTGTGTTCCCCTTGACCTCGATCTTCAGGGCCGTGAGGTCCTCCAGCGCCTGAGCCATGCCTGCGACGGCCGCCTTCCCGAAGCCGTAGGCCGGGATCTCCAAGGAAGGCCGCTTGCACTCGGCCATCGACACCGCTTCCTGGACGATCTGGCCTATATTCGTCTCGACGAAGTCGACGCCGGCGTCCCGGCCATACAGCTTCACGTCGCGGAACAGGTGGTGGACGCCGCCGTCGCGCGACATCTGCAGGGAGGCGTTCGACATCGCCCGGCGGTGGGTGTCCTGAACCTTGGCCTTGATCTCCGTAGGCGTCACGGGGTTCTCCCTTGGCGTGGGTCAAATGGTTGACCCGTGCATTGAAAGCGTGGCGGCCAGCCATCACGTCACGCCTAGTTGGTGACGGAGACTGCCGATGACCAAGCCAGGAAACATCTACGTGGAGCCGCGCGAGGACGGCGACTTCGCCGTGCGCCGCGAGGGATCCAAGCGCGCGAGCGCCATCACGCCGACCCAGAAGGCGGGGATCGAGCGGGCTCGCGAACTGGAGCCCGACAAGAAGCCGAACGTGGCGCGGGTCCGGAACACGAAGGTCGGCGGTCCCGACCAGTTTCGGAAGACCCGATAGTCCACGGCCGTCGGATCGCGACCTTCGTCAGCGAAGGGTTGCGCTCTCGTCAGGTTCGAGATGCCGGTCCGCTCCGCCGGGACCGCCCGACGAGACGTGGCCATTCAAGCGCTCCAGATGCTCGAAGACATGCTCGAAGGCGGCCGTGATGGCTGCCTCGAACGAGCCGTCCGCCTTGCCCCGGGCCTGCTTCAGGCCGCTGAGCAGTTCGCGATGCTTTTCGGTGTCACTCGACATGATGCGTGCTCCCGCCGGGCAAACCGCCCGGTCCTCGAAGCCAAGTTCTCGCGTATCGTCGGGTTCCGGACGGTGGATGAAGCGCGCCAATCAGGAGCGACAGCCTTCGCGACGCTTCCCGCCGGCGGGAGGTCAAACGCTGTTTTTCGGATCGGGACCGCACACGCGCCATAGGGCGGCAGCCAGCCCGACATTCCCCAGTGCGGGTACCCGCGAGCGCGCCGACCGCTACAGCGAGCGGAAAGAACGGGAGCCCGAGCGCCTGAAGGCGGTCGTCGCCGACATCGGCTTCGTGAAGCGTTGAGGAACCGTCCGGCCCGATCACGCTGCCCCTTCCCGATCATGCCGCGATCGGGTCAGGTTTCGAACGGGACGATACGATCGGGGGCATCGGAGCATGGACGAACCGGATAACGGGGCAGCAGCCGCGCCGAGCCCTCGCGACGAAGCCGAATTCCATCGGTTCACGCGCCTTCAGCTCTCCTGCTCCGATTTCGCGCAGGCCATGAGCGCGGCCACCTTCCTCCTGCAGGAACTGGAAGACGACGTCGTCTACGGCCTGCCGGCCTGGCGGAAGTTCCGTTGCTACGAGACAACGATGGTCGTGGCCTACGCACGACCGTTCTCGCAATCCAAGGGACGGGTCCCGAAGCTCGGCTGGAAGGCGCTCGGCGTCGAACTGTCCTCGGCCGAATTGGCCCTGCACGAGAAGGTCGTCGCCCATCGCAATAGTCTCTACGGGCACTCCGACGCCGACGCCGTGGAACTACGGATGCTGTATCTCCACGAGGTGTTCAATCACAACGGCGCGGAGATGAACCTGTTCATGCCGCGGTTCGAGGAGCGGCCGCGCTTCGACCTCGATGAGATCTTCCGCATCTACGAGCTTTGCTCGAAGCTGAACCACCATGCCTTCATGGCGTGTCAGGATCTCGGCAAGCAGTTTCGCGATCGCTTCGAGCCCCTGCCCATGAATTTGAGCGATCCCGATTGAGCGGTTCGCTGGCCGGCGGTCACAGAGAAACGCCGGGCGGATCCGTCGTCTGCGCCCGAATATGCCGGCGCGGATAAAGTCGGCACAATTCCGGCGGGCCAGCCGGCAACGACCGTGGCCGCTTCGCTCAAGCTGGGGGAGCCGCTTCCCTGGCGCGGCCGAGCGTCGGGAACGTGCCGCGCGAGAATCCCGTCTCGCCGCGCTCGAAATACCAGCCGTGGCTCACCCGCACCGACATCTTCTTGTGCAGTGTCCTCGGCGTCAGCGGCTCCCGGCGATCCGCCGCCCCGCGCACCGTCGCCGGCTTCAGGAGCCGGAGGATCTGCGCCGCGGTCATCGTGCCGGAGGCGCGCAGGATCTCGTAGATCTCCCGCATGACGCGGTCCCAGAACTCCTCCGACCGGCCCCGCTCCAGCCGCGCCTCGGCCCGCGTGACGCTCTCGCGCAGCCCCGCGATCTCCGCCTCGGCCGCGTCCAGACGATCCAGCGCCTCGGCCAGCAGTTCCTCGCTCGCACGCACGGTCACCGCCAGGTTCTCGCGGTCCCGGGTCAGCCGCGCCGCCGCCTCGGCCTGCGCCGCCGCCCAGAGATCCCCCGCCACCTTCGCCAGCGCATCCTGCAGCGGCACCGGCAGCTCTTTGATCTTCAGCGCTGGCGCGTAGCCCTTCGCCGCCTTCCACTCCGCCAGCGCCGGCCCGACCTCACGGTTCGAGCCGCCCTTCTTCAGAAGCGGGATCAGCGTCCGCAGCGACACGCGTCCGGTCCTGGCTAACAGCCCGTCCGCCGCCCTGAACAGTTCCTGCTTCCGCTGCTCATTCATGGCCCGCCCCCCGCCACGCCACGAGCATCACCCAAGATGGTTAACGAGCCTATGGATTTCGGTAGCAAATCATGGTCGCGTTACCGCTACCGCTACCCCACCGAGTCGCGCTCCTTGCGCCCCGGGACCGTCCAGGGAATAAGGACCGCCCCGACCCAGGAGCCCGCCATGATACGCATCGGTCGTCCCACGCCCCCCTAAAACCCGGAGCGCGAGACCACCTGCGTCGAGCCTCCGCCAAGCGCGCGAGGCTCTCATGCCCCCTCGGATCCTCTTCTCAAGCGACCATCATTTCGCGCACCGGGCCACCCTTGGCGACCGGCTGGGCCTGCGACGCCCCTTCGACACGATGGAGGCCCATGACGAGGCCCTGATCGTGCGTTGGAACGCCGACGTCCGCCCGGGCGACACCGTCTGGCACCTCGGCGACTTCTGCTACCGCTGCTCCGAAGCCAAGGCCCGGGAGATCTTCACGCGACTGAACGGCGCCAGGCGCTATCTCGTTCGCGGCAACCACGACCGCATCGGCGCGCGCCTGCCCTGGGACGGCATCTTCGACGTCGCCCACGTGCAGGTTCCGCTGCCGGACGGGTCTGTCCAGGGCGTGTGGTGCAGCCACTATGCCCACCGAGTCTGGCCCCGAATGCACCGCGGCGACATCCATCTCTACGGCCATTCCCACGGCACGCTGCCCGGCACCGCGGCGAGCACCGACGTCGGCGTGGACTGCTTCGGCTTCCGCCCGGTCACCCTGGACGAGATCCGCATCCGCCTCGCCGAGAATGCCGCCAACGACGGGAGGGCGCCATGACGCAGAAGCTCTGGGTCTTCAGCGACCTCCATCAGGAATGGCCCGAGAACGCCTGGGATCCGGCGGCGCACGCGCCGCCCGACGGCTTCGACGTGGCCGTCGTCGCGGGCGACGTCCATACGCCGCTCGTGCGCGCCTTCGACTGGCTCGCCGAGCGCCTGCCCGACGTGCTGGTCGTCTACGTTCCGGGCAACCATGTCTTTTGGTGGGACCGGGGCGAGGACCGCTACACGCTCGTCGACCAGCTGTCCCGCGGCCGGGACGTCACCGCGCGCCACGGCATCCACCTGCTGCTCGACGACGCCGTCGTCATCGGTGGCACGCGCTTCGCCGGCGGCACGCTCTGGACCGACTTCCGGCTCGGCCCCTTCGGGCTTCACGCCGCCATGCGCGCCGCCCAGGGCCGCGGCGGCATGAACGACTATCGCCGGATCCGGAACGGGCCGCGGTCACGGCACCGTGTCGAGCCGGGCGAGATCCTCGCCCTGCACAGGAAGACGCGTGTATTCCTGGAGGCGACGCTCGCGACGGCGCACGACGGCCCGACGGTCGTCGTCACCCATCACGCGCCGCAGCCCGACAGCCTGCCGCGTCCGCACGAGGATCTCGGCTGGTGCTACACCTCGGATCTGCGTGACCTGATCCACGCGTGCGGCCCGGACCTGTGGGTCCACGGCCACATCCACCGGAGCGTCGATTACCACGTCGGCCGGACCCGGATGGTCTGCAACTCGCGCGGCCACCACGAGGAAGCCAGCGGCTTCGAGGATGGTCGCACCATCGACCTGCCTTGATCGGCCACCGGAAGGTCAGCAGGGCCGCGCACTCCGAAGACGCACTTCGGGGAGAAGAGGACACGCCCGACGTTTCGAGCTTGGCGGCGAATCATCTTGAGGTAGCATTGCTCGAACGCGACACGGATCCGGCATGCCGCCTCCTCTCACGAAGCGCAAGAAAACGGGGGAACTCTATGTCAGGACGGCTTCCGTCGACGCCGCCATAGACCGTGCCGCAGGGCTCGATCTCGACGCCGTCATCCGCGAGGCCCGCGTCGACGATCGAGGAGCGCCGGGCTTCATGGAGCCCGAGTGCCTGCTCCACCTCGTCAGGTCGACCCGCCTCGACAATTCCGATGACCGCTTCGCGCAGCTGTTCGAGATCCTCCTCGATCGGGTCGCCCGGTCGTTGAAAGGATCCATCCGGCCGAGCTCCCTCTACGATCCCGAGGAGTTGCGACAGGAGGTGGCCGACAGGTTCGTCGACCTCCTGGTGGAGGACCGAAACCAGCCTGGGGACGGTCTCGACTACTTCGAGGTGCGTTTCGCAAGCGCGCTCGCCGCGTTGCGCATCGACGTGCTGCGCGCGTCCGGACGCCTCGCCGCCAAGGAAGATCACGTCGAGGACATGCACGACCAGGAGGGTCAGCCACTTCCCGCGCTGGCCAAGCAACTCAGGCAGTTTTCCCAGGCAGAGGGCGCCGAACAGGAAAAAGAACATTTCCGGAACGAGCTTCTTCGGGCGATCGACCGTTTGCCAGACCACGAAAGGGTGGCTGTCACGCTCGTCCTCAAGGGGCATCCCATCGAGGGCGACGACGCGGAAACCATTGCGAAGCTTTGCGGCGTCTCCGACCGGGCGATACGGTATCGCCTCCAGAAGGCGTACGAGAAGCTGCGTCGTGAACTCGGAGAGGGACGATGACGACGACCAGCACCGCGCGCGGCGCGCGCGACGTATTGATGATGTTCGCGACCGAGGGTGAGCCGACGCCGAGACGCCTCGAAGCGTATGCGAAGGATCACCCCGAGTTGCGCCGGGAGCTGACGGAATTGGCGGTCGAGATGGTGCTGGAACCCTCCCGCCCGCTACCGCCCGCCGATGCCTCGACAAAAGCTACGGTGGCGTCCGCATGGGCCCGTTTCCAGGCCGGAACAAGGTCGGACGTCGAGAGAGCCCCCGTGCGCAGCGCGGCGGCGTTGCCGAACGTCTTCGCCGGGTTCAGCGGGGCGGCCTTCCCGCGATTGGCGGCGCGCCTGGATGTGACCCCGCTCTTTCTGATCAAGATGAAGGACGGCCTCATCGAGGCGGCCCGCTTCCCGAGGGCTTTCTCGAAGCTCGTCGCCGATGAGGTCGGGCATGAAGTGGACCTCATAATAGCCAGCCTCGGACGACCCTCCGCGATACCCCGCGGCATGATGGCCAAATCGGACGGGAAACCGGAAGCCGGGGCGAAGCAGAGCTTCGAGGAAGCCGTCGCCACGTCCGGCCTGACCCCCGAGCAGCAGGAACGGCTGCTCAACATGGCAAGGGCCGAACGTGGATCCGATTGAGGCCGCGAGGAAACGAGCTGCACGCATCCACCGGGAGATCGTCGCCGACGGCGGTGATCCCTGGCAGCCGTTCGACATCGTCGTACGTGCCATCGCCACGCACGACCTGTGGCATCAACCGGTGCAGGCCGGCGACGTGTCGCTGCATGGATGCAAAGCGCGCATCGATCCCGACACGAAGGGGATCCTGTACGGCGAGACTGGCACGGCGGGTGGCGACGCCCTGTTGATCGGGCACGAGCTCGGCCATGTGGCGATGCACGGCTGCACGGACCCGGTCCTCACCCACCACACCGATCCCAGCCGCTCGGCGGAGAGCGGCACCGCCGTCGAGAAGCTCGTCGACTATGGGCGAGGCGAGCGTCGGGAGGTCCAGGCCGACCTCTTCGCCCGCGAACTGGTGCTGCCACGATCGGTCGCGCGCGATCGTCACGCGGAGGGCATGAGCGTCGCGGACATCGCCGCCCGCCTCGGCATCACGGAAGACGTCGTCACCCAGCAATTGCTCGATGCCCTGCTGCTTCCGCCGGTCCCAGACGCGGTCGCCGTCCCCTCCGGCGGTGCGCTCCGGCGCGACCCCAGCCAGGACATCGCCGTGGCGCACCGCGGCAGCCCCTATCTCCTTCAGGCAGGCCCGGGCACGGGGAAGACGAGGACCCTCATCCGGCGTGTGACCAGCCTCATCGACGAGGGCGTCGACCCGAACGGCATCCTCGTCCTGACCTTCTCGAACAAGGCGGCCGGCGAGCTGATGGACCGGCTCGCCCTGTCCCATCCCGAGGCGGCCGCCTCAGTCTGGATCGGAACCTTCCACGCCTTCGGCCTCGACATCGTCCGCCGCTTCCACGATCGGCTCCGGCTCCCTGCGAGCCCGCGCCTCGTCGACAAGGCCACGGCCATCACGATGCTCGAAGGGGTGATCCCGAGCCTGGCCCTGGACCACTACCGCGATCTCTGGGATCCCGAGGAGAACCTCGCGGACATCCTCGCCGCCATCTCGCGGGCCAAGGACGAACTCGTCGATCACGTCCGCTACGCCGAGCTCGCCGAGGCCATGGAGAGAGCCGCGACCGACGATGCGACACGCCTGCGGGCGAAGCGCGCGGCCGAGGAGGCACTCGTCTACGCGGCCTACGAACGCCTCCTGGCGGACAGCGACGCCCTGGACTTCGGCGACCTCATCATGAAGCCGGTTCGCCTGATGGCCGACCATCCCCAGGTCGCCAGGGCCTTGGCGCTCCGGCACCGTCACATCCTCGTCGACGAATACCAGGACGTGAACTTCGCCACCGTGCGCCTGATCGCGGCACTCGCGGCGGACGAGGGCGAGCGCCTCTGGGTGGTCGGCGACGCCCGCCAGTCGATCTACCGCTTCCGGGGCGCGACCTCGGCGAGCATGGGTGCCTTCAAGGACGACTATCCCAAAGCGACGGACGGCGCACTGACCGTCAATTATCGCTCCCGCGGCGAGATCATCGACACCTTCTCGGCCTTCGCGTCGAGCGTCGAGGCCTTCCGACGCCTCGGCGATCTCCGCCTCACCGCCGATCGAGGAGCCTGCGGCCGGCGACCGGTCATGCACGAGGCCGGCACGCCCGACGACGAGATCGCGCTGGTCGCCGCCTCCGTCGCCGAGGCGAACGACGGTGGGATCGACTATCGCGACCAGGCGATCCTCTGCACGGCCAACGACCGGCTCGCCGCGTTCGCCGCCGGCCTGACGGCTCGGAACATCCCCGTCCTCTACCTCGGGCCCCTCTTCGAGCGGCCCGAGATCAAGGACCTGCTCAGCCTGCTCGCCCTGTTCCACGATCCCCGCGCCGCGACGCTGGTGCGCGTCGCCATGATCCCGGAGGTCGCGATGGGCCTCGGCGACGTCGCCCTCGTCGCCGTCCACCTCAGGGAGGCGGCCGGCGGCCCGCTGGCCTGGCTGGAGGACGCCGACGCGCTCCCCGGCTTGAGCCTCGCCGGGCGTGAATCCCTCAGGCGCCTACGCGACGCCTGCGGCGGCTTCGAGGCCCGCGCCCATCCCTGGAACGTAGCGAGCGCCCTGGTGCTCGACAGGCTCGGTATCGCGCGCCGCATCGGCGGGGCCACGACGCTGGCCGACCGGATGGCCGGCGTCGCGGTCTGGCAATTCCTCAACTTCCTCAGATCCCTGCCGATCGAGGGGGAGTTCCCGACCTCCGAGGTCTCGCGTCAGATCAGGAGGTTGATCCGGCTGAACGAGGAGCGTTCGCTGCGCCAGTTCCCGGACGCCGCCCTGGAGCTCGATGCCGTCCGGCTGATGACCATCCACGGCAGCAAGGGCCTCGAATTCGACCTCGTCCATGCCCCGGGCATGATCGCGACGGGGCTGCCCAGAAGCGCGAAGGCGCCGGACTGCCCGCCGCCGGACGGTCTCATCGCCGGCAGCGCGGGCCTGACCGGCCTCCAGGCCAGCGTGGCCGGCCACGAAGAACAGGAGGCCTGCCTGTTCTTCGTGCTGCTCTCCCGCGCGCGGGACGGCCTGCGCCTCTACCGCTCCACGCTTCAGAAGGGTGGAGCGAGGAGGCGCAACCCGTCCGCGTACAACGCCCGGATCGCCGCGACGCTGGACCCCGCGCCCCCGATCGCTCCTCTCCCGGCACCGCCGGCTGCGGCCGCGCCGCCACCGGTGGCGGTGGCCTGGAGCGTGCCGGTCGAACTCGATCACCAGCACCTCGATTCCTACGGGAAGTGCGGCTTGCGCTTCCTCTACACCTACGTCCTCGGCCTCGGCGGCCGACGCGACGAGAACCCCTACATCCGGATGCACAACGCCGTCCGGGCGATGATCGATTGGCTCGACCGGAACTTCGACGCGGCGCAGGCCGAGCCGGCGGGCTTCGCGGCGGCGTTCGACGGTGCCTGGGAGGGGCACGGGCCGGCCGAGCATGGCCACGCCAACGCCTATAGGCAGATCGCCGAGGAGATGCTCCGCTTCCTCGTGGGCACGCGCGCCGAGGAAGGCCGGCAGCCCCCCAGGGCCCTGCGCCTGGGCGCCGGCGGCGGACATGTCCTGTCACGGGCGCACGACGTGGTGCGCACCCGTGACGGCCGCCTCGTCGTGAGGCGCGTCGCCACGCGCAAGGCCATGGCCTCGCTTGAGAAGGAGATCGAATACGCGATCCTCGATGCGGCCGCCGAGCAGGCCTTCGGCGAGCCCGTGACGGTCGAGGCGATCCACCTCACCGGCGCGACCCGCCGACCGGTCCCGCCCGACAAGCGGGCGGAACTCGTGGCCGCCGTCGCCCAGCACATGGCCGACGTCGGCGCTGGCCGCTTCGCCCCCAATCCCGGGCGCGGTTGCCTCCGCTGCCCGCACCTGTTCGCCTGCCCTGGCCTACCGGCCGGCGGCGCCTTCGTGCGGCACCCCCTGTCCAGGGAGCGCTGAGGCTCGGCCGGCCGGCAAGATGGCCGCGATCAATCCTGGAAAAAAAGTGAGCGCGGCCGTTTCCGGATCCGCCGGTCCCTTTCGATCAACCTCTCGACGGTGCGGGGAGCACCCGACCCACCGAGAGATCGAAAGGAACAGTCATGACGACCAACGGCCACGACAACGACCGCGACGAGGACGGCACCCGCAAGGTCCAGGTCTATCGCTTCCGCATCGACAAGACGGAGTACGAGAACCCGCTTCCGGACCTGACCGGCCGCGACCTCCTCGTCATCGCCGGCAAGCACCACCCGGAGCGGTTCAAGCTCCTCCAGAAGATCGGCGCCACCATGAAGCCGATCGCCCTCGACGAGGTGGTGCACGTCAGCGACAAGGGCGAGGAGCGCTTCATCACCCTGCCGCTGGACCAGACCGAGGGGGAGCAGGCGCTCCCCCTTCGCCGGGACTTCGTGCTGCCCGAGGGCGATCGCGAGACCCTCGACGCCACGGGACTGCGCTGGGAGACCGTCCAGGACATGGGCGTCCCCCGCGTCGTGATCCGCGGCTATCCCGTCCGGGCCGGCTACGCGCCGGAACGGACGGACCTGATGCTGCGGCTCCTGCCGGGATACCCGACCTCGCAGATCGACATGTGGTACTTCCACCCGCCCCTGGCCCGCACGGACGGCGCGCAGATCCGGGCGCTCGTCGGTGACATCTTCGAGGGCAAGCACTGGCAGGGCTGGTCGCGCCACCGCACCGGCCTGAACCCCTGGCGGCCGGACATCGACGACATCGGCACCCACCTCGCCGTCGTCGAGCACAACCTCGCCAAGGAAGTGGGGGCCGCCTGATGCGCGTCACGCTCGCCCTCACCGGCGCCCAGCACGCCGCGATCCACGCCCACCTTTTCCCGGGGGATGGCCGCGAGGCCGTCGCCCTGATGCTGTGCGGTCGGGCCGTGTCGCCCGGCCGCACCAAGCTCGTCGTCCACGAGATCGTCCCGGTGCCCCACGAGGCCTGCCAGCGCACCGACCGGCGCGTCACCTGGCCAACCTCCTACCTCGAACCCTTGCTCGACAAGGCGGCGCGGCGCGGGATGGCGGTGGCGAAGATCCACTCCCATCCGGGCGGGAATCTCCACTTCAGCGAGGTCGACGACGAGGCCGACGCCGCCCTGTTCGGGAGCGTCCACGCCTGGGTCGACGACGGGGCCCCGCACCTCAGCGCCGTCATGGTGCCCTCGGGCGCCGTGCTGGCCCGCGCCCACAGGGCCGACGGGACGCATGGCGAACTGCATCACGTCTGCGTCGTGGGCGACGACATCCGCTTCTGGAGGCCGCCGGCGGACGCGGATCGCGAGATCCCCGAGTTCGCCCGGCGGCACGCGCAGGCCTTCGGACGCGGCACCTTCCAGGCTGTCCGTGGGCTCAGGCTCGGCGTAGTCGGTTGCTCCGGCACCGGCAGTCCACTCGTCGATCAGGTCGCCCGGCTCGGCGTCGGCGAGATCGTGCTCGTCGATCCGGACAAGGTCGAGGAGAAGAACCTCAATCGCATCGTCAACACGACGCGGGGCGACATCGGACGACCGAAGGTCGAGGTGCTCGCCGGCTTCGTCGAACGGCTCGGCCTGGGCTCGCGGGTCGAGGCCTTCGCCCACGACCTCTCCCACCCCGCCGCCCTGCATGCGATCTCGACCTGCGACGTCGTCTTCGGATGCATGGACGGCGTCGAGGGGCGTGATCTGCTGAACCGGCTCGCGACCTTTTACGGCCTGGCCTACTTCGATGTCGGCGTGATGCTCGACGCCGACGGACATGGGGGCATCGGGCAGATCTGCGGCTCGGTCCACTACCTGCAACCCGGACGCTCCAGCCTGCGGGGCCGGGGCCTCTACACGGACGGCATGCTGGAAGCCGAGAGCCTCCGCAGGCAGGATCCGGCGGCCTACGAGGACCGGCTCGCCCGCGGCTACATCCGTGGGGTTCCCGAGGACCGACCGGCGGTCGGGGCGCTGAACGGGCTCTTCTCCAGCCTGGCGGTCATGGAGTTCCTGCTGAGGCTGCATCCCTCGCGGCTCGACCCGAACGGCGGGTTCGCCACCCAGACGTTCAGCCTGACGGCCGGCTACTGGGAGAACCTGCCGGACGAGGGCGTCGACGAGGCGTTGGCCCGCTACGTCGGCCGCGGCGACATGGTGCCGTTCCTGAACCGGCCCGCCCTCGACATGCTCGCGAGGGCAGCGTGATGAGGGATGCCATGCTCTCGAAGATCCGGGCCGCCCTCGGCTGGGTCTCCCGTCGTCGGGGACGCCACACCGCCGCCTTCGTTGAGGAGGAGCCGGACGCGCTCGCCCCGCGCACCGTCTACGTCGTGGGCGAGGACGGCCATCGCTGGTTCGCGGCTTTCGATTGCCCCTGCGGTTGCGGCGAGACCATCAAGCTCTCGCTCGTCCCCGGCGACCGTCCCGGCTGGAAGTTGAGGGATCATTGGGACGGCACCGCGTCGCTCGCACCCAGCGTCTGGCGCAAGGTCGGATGCAAGAGCCATTTCTGGCTCCGCAAGGGCAGGGTCGAGTGGTGCTGACCGCGACGCCGGCGTCGAAATCTCGTTAGGCGACGCCTCAAGCATGCCAAGCCATGCCCGAGAGCGCGACACACCCGGGCATGGCTTGGCCGGCCCGGGTCACCGGGATCTACGAGCCTTTCGAACCGCGCGTCAGCCTTTGAAGGCGGCCACCGCACGGCTCAGCCTGAACATCGCTTCCATCGCCGCGTCCTTGGCGGTCGGGACTTCCTGGTCCGGAGGCCATACGCCTTCCGGATCGACCAACACCTTGGTCACGTAAGAGAGCATCTCACAGGCGAAACTGTCATCCGCGAGTCTCAGGTCGCCGATCATCCTACCGATGCGATCCATCACGGGCGGATGCGTCGAGCTGTTTCCATGAGGGACGAGTTCGAATTGCGCCACCCAGGCAAGCCCGGTGAACATGCCGAGGGCACGCCGCTCCAGATCCAGCTCGGTCTCCGAGGGTCGCGTCTCCAGAGCCCTGCCCGGATCGACCTGCAACGATCCCTTCATCCAATGCGTGGCTTGCGCGTCGGCCTGGAATTCCTGTTCCTTGGCTTCGTGCGGCAACGGCTCGGCCACGGCATGATGGTTCAGCCTCAGATGAGCCAACTCGTGACGCATGATCCAGCCGAGTGCGTTCTCGAAGGTGCGGTTGCCGCCAAGGCTGGCACCGACGGCGTCGGGGTCCGGCACCGGAGCCCAATCGACCCAGCCGTCGAACTTGTTCCTGCTCAGTCTCGACGACAGTTCGAAGAGATGCAGCCCCTCCTCAAGCTCTCCGCCGATCGCAAGCTGCGGAGGGCCTGCGGTAGGGTCGGCTGTTCTCTGGGCCTCGAACATGGGACGTCCGACCCGAACGACCGCCTGGGAAAAAGCCCACAGGCTCGCAAGACCGTTCCAGGTGATCCTCACTGCAGGCGGGGGCGTCACGGCCGCGAACTCCGACCTGAAGGTCCGAGGAACTTCCAGAGCCAAGTCCTCAAGCTTCAAGGGCACTTCGGCCGGTGTCACGCCGGCATCGTCACAGCAGGCGAGGTACCATCGTTCGACGACGGGTCGGAATGTCGAGAACACCTGAGGAAGGCAACTCATGGATTTTGCTCTACGTGCGGCGCGGGACACGGCATCGAGTAGGTCGTGCCTGCCGCCGCCGATATGGCTAGGACGCCCATTGGCCATCAAGTATCGGCGGCTCGCACGCTCTCGGGGTGATCCGAGGCAACCCTTGGGCTAGGGCGCGAGCGAGCTTGGGGTTCGCGCGATCGGTAGAGAGCCCCCAGCGTCATCCCCGCTATCCACGGGAACGCATGAAAGGTAGTTCGGGAACTGCCAAATCTGTTGACGCCGATTCGCGGCGTTCTGTATGTGTTCTCGGCGCGTCGAAGGCGCTTCCTGTGCCCCCGCCGATGCGGAAGCACCCATACCGCCCTCGTAGCTGACGCTCGGGCGGCCCCAGCCTCGAAAGCCCTTCTATGCCCTGGACGTGCCCGCGAAAACGGGATCGCCGGCGTTCCCGCCGGTCCGCGACGCCCGTCGGCATAGCCGGCCGGCCGCGCATCCCTCGCCAGACCCAGAAACCTCCCGAGGCCTAGCTCGCCGCGTCAGCGGATGGCTGCCTCGCGCTTGGAGGCAGCCATGACCCGTCAGACCATCGAGAGCCGCATCCTCGGCAAGCGTCGCCCGCCGGCGGACCCCATCGATGTCGAGTTCCCCGTCGAAGCGGCCGACGACACCTACGTCGCCGCCTGCCTGAACGGCCTACGCCCCGCCCGCGACGTGCTTCCCACCGTGGCGCTCGCCGAAGCCCTTGGCCCCGCGGGTCTGCGCCGCCTGCGGGAAGCGGACGGCATCGCCGTCGTGGTCGAGGTTCCGAGCCCGGACTGGATCCCCGGCATCGAACTGGCGCTCCGGAGTCTCACCGATTTCGCCCACATCTGCTGCAGATCCGGCGCCTCACGCACTCAGGATAGACCGACGGAGGGCAATGAGAAGGTCGGGCGCCTGCTCTCGGACGGCGCGCGCGTCGCAGGCGTCTCGCAGAGCCCGGCGCGCTACCTGCCTGCGACCCTCGTCGCATCCGCCGACCTCTACGTCAGGATCGGGCCGATCTCCTGGCCAACCTGCGCCGGCCGACGCCGGTGAGCCGCTTCGACCTCGGTCGCTACACGCCCACGCACGCCGTCGGCGACAAGGCCGCGGAGGTCGGCGGTCACCGGCTCCCGCCCGGATCGGTCCTGACCTCCGCGACGAGGGTCTGCCCGCACTGCGTCGCGGAAGACCTCGCCCGGTTCGAGAACCCCACGAAGGCCCGGCCGTGGTCGAGGCTTGAATGGTTGCTGCTACCGGTCCGGGTCTGCGGCCGGCACGGGGCCGTGCTGGTCCACGTCGAGGCCGATGCGACGCTCCGGGCCGGTCACGACTTCTCGGCGACGTTGGCGCGCCGCGTGCTCCCCGTGCTCGACCGGCTCCGGGCGGAGGCTGAACCCGCCACTGGCACCGCCTTCGTGGACTGGTTCGTCGCCAGGCTCGATGGCATGCGCAATCCCGGCAACTGGCTCGACGACGTGCCCCTGCACGCCGCCTCGGCCTTCTGCGAGGGGCTCGGGACCTCGGTCCTTCACGGTCCGGGAACGCATCCCTCGGACATGGGCATGGCGGACCTCGCGCGGGCCGCGGAGGAGGGCTACCGCACCGCCGCGCAGGGGGCCGAGGCGGTCGGGAGCGCCCTCGACGGCATCGTCGGGCGCGTCCGTTTCGGGAAGCGCGGCTCCGTCGGCCATGGCAAGGTCTACGGGCGCGTCCACGCAGTCCTGCGGGCGAATCCCAAGGACGTCGCGTTCGAGAAATTCCGCCACGTCCTGCGGGAGCACGCCTTCGGGAGGCTCCCCATAAGCCCGGGGACCGCCTTCCTCGGCGTGCGGCTGGACGAGCGGCGCATGCACACGCAAAGGAGCGCCGCTTTTTCGAGCTCCCGGTCCGACGCCGGGCTGATCCGGCTGGTCGGCCCCGAGGCGGTCGCCGACGGGCGGCGGCTCTGGATCACCGTCGAGGAGTTCGGGAGGGTCGTCGCCGACGTCGAGGACCACCTCACGGCCAAGGACGTCGCCGCCAGGACCGGCTTCTCAGCGAAGCAGGTCGGGCACCTTGAGGAGGCGGGACTGCTGTCGCCCTTGCCCGAGGCCGACCGGAACGCGGGCTCGAAACGCCGATTCCTCCGTCCGGACGTCGACGCCTTCATGGCGAGGCTGTTTAGGAACGCGGTGCCGGTGGCCAACCCCGCCGAGCCGAGGATGACGATCGAGCGTGCGGCGCCCGGCTTGCGCGTCGGCACCGTCGAGATCCTGAACCTCATCCTCGACGAGCGGCTCGCATGGGTCGGACGCCATACGACGGGCGGACGCTACGGCGACCTCCTGATCGACCGCGACGAGCTATCCACGGTCCTCCAGGGCGCCGGCTCCCCCGACGACGTCACCGAGACCGAGGCGGCCGCCATGCTGGCCGGCGTGGACCCGGGGAGACTGTGGTGCCCGGTCAGGGAAGGGATGCTGGAATGGTCACCCGGATACCGCCCGCGCGATCCGCGGTCAGTGAGGGCGTTGACCAGGGCGAGCGTCGAGGCGTTCGCCTCGGAGTACGTCACCCTGAAGGAGGCGGCCGCCGTCCTGGGCCTCGCGCCCCAGCAGGCGATGCGTCGGCTCGCTGAAGCCGGCATCGGGGACGCGGCGGCGTACGACCGGGTCCGGATGAAGCTTTACCGACGCCGCGACCTGACGGCTTGCCTGTCGGCGGCCGACGCCGCATGACCGGCCGCGGCGTTCAGTGCATTCCGGGGGCGGCCGCCAAGGCCAGATCGAGGTCCGCCGGCGGATCGTACGACATCTGCATGATGCCGAAGGCCATGGCGGCGCAGCACATCCGGCTAGCGTCGTAACGGAGCTGGAACTCGGCAGCCTCCCAGGCATCGGCCGTGACGGGGGCGTCGCCCGAGATGTCGGCCCGGAGGACGTCGAGTTCCTTCCGGATGTGATCCGCGTCGAACGCGACCTCCGGAACGCGGGAGACAAAGTGTTGCAGCATCCGCGGGTCGACCGGGATCTGATGCTCGTCGAACCGGAACCAGCGTAGCCCCGTCGCCGGATCCGGGGGCGGGACGTTGTCGCGCTGGGCGCACATCGACATCATCTCGACCACGCTCTCGATGGCCTCCGCCCGCGTCGCGACGGGCTCGGGGGTTCCGACGATCCTCGGGATGCCGTGCGGCAGTCCCTTGAACTCCAGGTCGGCGTGCCAGCCGCCGCCTTCCTGGTACAGGTGGACGCCGGCTGCCTTGGAAAGCTGCCAGTACGCCTCGGCGGCGGCGTAGACGTTGCTCAGGGCTTCCACCCGCACGCCCGTCACGTCCACGAGCTGGCCCTTCAGCTGCCTGAGCAGGGACGCCGCCTTCGCCCGGTTCTGCGGATTGCTATGCTTGTAGCCCATGGCGAAGCCTCGTCCCGCCCACGGCGGGAGCGCCGGCCGGTCAAGCGATTCTCTGATCCCGGGCTGCAACCCAAAAACCGTCCGAAGCCTCATCACATGTGAGGTTGCGCAGAGCCTCGAAACATGTGCGGATCTTTGGTGTTCGAGGCACGCAACTATGGTGTTGCTTGCCTCTCATCCCCTACGTTCTCAACGCGGAACATTGGGTCGGCTATCAGCGCCCGGATACTCGACTCAGACCGGGTCGGCGCGCGGGGCCGCTTCAGTGTACCTTGGAACCGCGCGATATGGCGGGCCTCGCGGCGTCCTCGTGAAGCGAGGCCGCGAGCTGGCGTCCGAGTTCGTGCAGCAAGGCGTCGACCAGCAGCCGCAGCCGCGCCGCCTTGTCCGCGTCCAGGGAGCGGATCAGGTCGCAGGCCTCGATCGCATTGTCCGCGATGCGTTCCAACACGGACCCCGACGTCTCGAAGGCCGCGAGGAAGTGCGCGGGGCCATCGATGCGGCTGTCTGTCCGGCTGTCGGTCACGTCGATGACGATCCCGCGCCCGCGCATCCCACCATCTACGTCCCGCTCGTAGTGTCCGCGGGCGAGAACCCAGCGCACGACGCCCGGCGCGGGCAGGATGCGGTGCTCCCATACGAACAGCCCGCCTTCTTCCCGCACGCTGCGGCGGCGCTCTGGGTCCCGGGCCACGTCCTCGGGATGGAAGATTGAAAGGAGGTGCGCGCGCGAGATGCCTTCTGTGACCGCCGCGCCGGACAGCCCGAACATCCGTGCCATCACCTCGTCGGCGCGGACCCGGTCGGCGTCGACGTCTTCTTCCCACAGGCCGATGTCGAGCGTCGTGAGCGGCAGGGAGGCCGCCGAGAGATGGGCGTCCGCTGATCGGCGTGGCATGCTCTGTCCAGGTTCCAAGACCGCCGAAGGCATTTGAAACACAACCCAGGGCTGCGGAGCAATCCGAAAGGCAGCTTTCGTACGACGGGTCGAGGTGGCCATGCTGTGTTTGAGCGCGTCAGGCTAGGCATTGGCCGAAACGCGGCTTCGCGGGGCATGGGCTCAGGCTTCCCAGACAAGCTTCGCCCAGGTTTCGTGCACAGCCGCTTGCATCTGCCGCGGCAGCGCTCGACGCATGCCAGCTCTCGGATCCGGACCATGCCAGCTGCGCGGATTGCGATCGTCGCTTCCGGTAGGCGGCCATTCGTGGCTAGCCCGGAAAATCAAAGCAGGCTCAGAAGCGGAAGCTGACCCGCTCCACGCAACCGGACGTTCAGACTACGACCCATGTCAGCCATGAGAACGAGTGTCGGCGCTTGCCAAAAGCAGACACTTGCGAAGTATCAAAAGTTTGTATTTGGCGTACATAGTAACAAATCATTGAACGCCCTTAGAGGCTAATCTGCTTGTGGCGCGGTTATCTATACACGCACATCAAAAAGATTTAAAGCACCAATAAACATAGCAGATTTGATGCCGTATTGATGTGCTGGATCAGAGCCTTGGGCTTATCGAGCCATCGAAGGCGCTGCGGGGGAAGAGGGAGGCGAGAACCACGGCACGAGCGCGTGAATGCGGGGCAGCTCTCGCTGGATGATCGCGGCCCGAGCCAGCTCGGCGATCCGGGGTGCCAATGAGACCAGATAACCTCGGCGCGTGACCAGCAGCGGCTCCCGGGAAAACCCCGGACCGGGCAGGGGCAGGACGCTGACGTGGCTGGCATGCGCGATGCCCTGCAGCAGGCACAGGGGCGTGGTGATGGCGACCCCCATGCCGGTCGCCACCATCGCGACGAGACTGTCCGACGTGTCGAACTCGAACGCCCGTGGAGGCCGGAGACCCGAGCGGCTGAGGTGCCGTTCGACCTGCCCGCCGACATAGGAGCGCTCGCTGTGCCGGACGCGACGATGCTTCTCGAAGATCGCGGCCAATTCCTGCCCTTCGAGTTCCTCCCTGAGCCCGCGCGGCACGACCAGCACGTAGGGCTCCCGGTAGAACGGAAACCGCTCGATGTCGTCGAGGTCGGACATCTATCGCAGGTGATCGCGGCGTCGATGGACCGGCGGAGGAGCGCCTCGGAATGGGCCGCCCTGCCACCGTTCTGACGCCACGGTCGCTGAAGGACGAGCGCTTCGCTCGATCGCGCCAGCAGTGGATGCCGAGCGTCAGAACCGCCCCCCGGATGAAGACTTCGGCGGCATCGGGAAAAGATCGATGGCACCCCTGAACGGCATGTGCCTGCTGACAGGTCTCGCCCAGGTCAGCGCTCGCGTCGCGGGTGCCGGCGCCGCCTTCCGCCGAGCGTTCGGTGCACCGGCTGCGCGCCTACGCGACGCGAAGGTCCACCTCCGCAGCGAGCAGCGGGAGATACTCCGCTATCGGCCGTGGCATGCCGCGCAGATAGCCCTGCATCTCCGCGCAGCGGTGCCGCCGCAGGAATGCGAGCTGCTCCTCCGTCTCGATCCCTTCGGCGATAACCGGGACGCCGAGGCTCTCGCCGAGGCTGATGATCGCGCGCACGATCGCGCCACCCTTGCTCGTGACGCCGACTTGGCCCACGAACGAGCGATCGATCTTGATCTTGTCGAAGGGGAATGACTGCAGCGTGGCCAGCGACGAGTAGCCGGTCCCGAAATCGTCCATGGAGATGCGCACCCCGAGCGCCTTGAGGTCGCCCAGCACCTCCTGCGAGCGCGCCGCGCTATTGAGGAACAGGCTCTCGGTCACCTCCAGTTCCAGGCGATCGGGCCGCAGTCCCGTCTCCGCGAGCGCTTGCCTGACCACGTCGCACAGGTCGGCCTGCCGGAACTGCGCAATCGAGAGGTTGACGGCGATGCCGAGGGGCAGCCCCCAGGTTGCAGCCTCGCGGCAGGCCTCCCGCAGCACCCATTCGCCGAGCGGCAGGATCGCGCCTGTCTCCTCGGCGAGCGGCACGAACAGTGTCGGCGGGATCGCTCCCCGGATCGGGTGCGTCCAGCGCAGGAGGGCCTCGAAGCCGCAGGCGCGGCCCGTGGCGACCTCGAACTGCGGTTGGTAATGCAGCGCGAACTGCGGGGTGCCGATGGCCGCGCGTAGGTCGAGCGCCAGCTGATGCCGTTCGCGCGCCGCGGCGTCCATCTCCGGCTTGAAGAAACGGTAGCCCCCCTTGCCGTCACGCTTGGCGCGCACCAACGCCATGTCGGACGCGGAGAGAAGGCGTTCGCAGGTGTCGCCGTCGCGCGGGAACGAAGCGATTCCGACGCTGCAGCCGACGTCGATCCGCCGCTCGCCGTCCGCGAAGGGCGCGCCCAGCGCGTCGATGACGGCCCGTGCGGTCGTGGCGGGCGTCCTGCGGCCATCGAGGCCGGTCGCGAGCACGGCGAACTCGTCGCCTCCCAGGCGCGCGGCGACGCAGCGTTCGCCCAGCAGCCCCCGCAGTCGTTTGGCGACCTCGACGAGCAGGCGGTCCCCGGCGGGATGGCCGAACAGGTCGTTCACCTGCTTGAACCCGTCGAGGTCGAGGCAGAGGAGCGCGGCCTCCTGCCCCGTCCCGGCGCAGATCGCCAGCTCGCGGGCTACCACGTCCGCGAACTGCACGCGATTCGGCAGCTCGGTCAGGGCGTCGTGCCGCGCGAGGAAGCCGAGGCGCTCCTCGCTCCTGCGGCGCTCCGTGACGTCCTCGTGCGTGCAGATCCACCCCCCGCCGGGAACGGGCACGCGCATGACGCTGACGTCCCGGTCGTCGGACAGGCGGACGACGGAGGCCGTCAACGAAGGGGCGTCCGAACCCGGCGGGGTGACGACCATGTCCCAGTCGCCTCCCGCTTCCCCCCGCAGCGACAGGACGACCCGGCGGAGGTCTTCCGCCTTCGCGCCTGGCTCGCGAAGATGGCGCGGGACCGCGTACAGTTCGGCGAAGCGCTGGTTCATGACGACCAGCCGCCTGTCGGCGTCGAAGAGGCAGAGGCCCTGGATCATGTTGTCGAGCGCGAAGCCGAAGCGCTCGCAATGCTCACGCAGGTCGCGTTCGCCGCGGGCGCGCTCCTCGGCGGCGGCGGCGCGCCGCAAGGCGCGGGCCTGACGGAGGAAGAGGGCGGACAGGGCGGCGATGCATGACACCAGGAGCGCCGCCGACGCGCCGACGACGAAAGCCTGGCGCCGGACGGGGGCGAGGCTCGCCTCCACCGTCCGGCTGACGCTGAGGATGAGCGGGTAGCGGGCGAGGGCCTTCGTCGCGACGAGGCGCTCGTGGCCGTCGATCGGGCTGACGTTGCGCAGGACGCCGCCCGCCCGGTCCCGCGCGGCGATCAGCGCAGCCGCCGCGGTGGGCAGGACCTTGCCGATCGTGGCCGCCCGGTGCGGGTGGCGCACGAGCAGCATGCCGTCGTCGCGGAAGACCGAGACGACGGCGTCGTCGGTCGGCGAGATCTGCCGGTAGAGGCCCTCGAAGTAGCCGAGTTCTACCGCGCCGAGCACGAGGCCGAGGAACGTCCCGTCGGAGGCTGAGACCTTGCGGGCGACGTAGATCGTCCATGCGCCGTCGCCGCGATTCCGAACCGGTCGGCCGACGAAACGTCCGCGCCCCGGGTCCGCGGCGAGCGCCTTGAAGTAGTCTCGGTCCGCGATGTTGACGTCGGGGATCGGCCAGTAGCGGCTGAAGTTCAGCAGTTTGCCGGCGTGGTCGACGATCGTGATCGCGTTGACCTGCGGGAGCGCGGCGATGCGGGCCCTGAGGGCCAGGTGGAGGTCCTGCCGGCCCGCCGCCGCCGCGTACTCCTCGGACGTGGCGACGCCCGCCTCGCGCAAGCCGTCGATGACGGCATCCTGCACCATCTCCATCGCCTGCAGGGAGCGGTCGGCCTGGTCGGCGAGGACGGCCGAAAGCCCGACCAGGCCGCGCTCGACGTCCTGAACGGCCTGCCGGTTCATGTCGACCACGAGCAGCGCCGCGGCCGACGCGATCGCCAGGGCCAATGCGGCCAGCGCGGCGGCGAGAGCCGCGCCGGGGCGAAGCGCGGAGGCGAGCATCGACCGAGGTCCCGGCACCGGCAACAGGCTCCCCTTATGTCTTCGCACGTCCCGGCTGCCTTCTGGGGCCGGGTGCGTTGAGAATCTTACCGGTCGATCGACTTCCCCTGGCCGAGCCTCGAATACGATGAACCATGCGTTACGGTGGTGCTCGAAGCGCTCCCCGCGACCCGCGCGACCTTCGGTTCGGAGACCGGCACCGGCCGCGATGGCGCCCAATGCGTCCTCCGGCGCCGTCGCGCGCGCGTGATGGCGCCGGGCGCGCTTGACGCCCGGCTATCCTGCCACGTCCATGGCGGGTGCGGGGGGGGCGGCGCGAGATCCGTCGACCGGCATGAAATTGGAGCGGGTTGGAGATGGCTACGTCAGAGGCCGGCATGATCAGGGCCGACCTGCGCTTGCCCGACGTCCCGGGCCTCGATGATGCCGGGCTCGCGCATTGGTTCCCGGGCTTCGACGGGCAATGGACGGAGCAGACCAAGACGTTGCTGCGGGCGCATGGCGCCACCGGACTGGACCTGAACGCGAATTGGGCCGGCGTGCCGGCCGACTGGCACTGCACATGCTGTCGCAGGCCCAAGCCGATGATCGTGCGCAAGGCACGGAACGGGGTCCTGCTCGCGCATCTCGACCTGCATCACGACCACCTCCGGGATCACCTGCAGAGCCTGGTCGGCGCATGGGTGGGCGTCTCCCGGGTGGAGGGCGCCGGCGCCGGGTCGGCCCATGCCGGCGAGCACATGCGTGCGCTGGTGGTGCGCTTCCGCGACACGCTCGTTTGCGACGCGTGCAACGCGGCGGACGGCACCGCGAAGCGGCTGCTGGGATCGGAGATCCACCCCGCCTTCTCCTTCTCCCCGGCTGAGATCGGCCGGTTCATCCGGCCGCGGTCCAATGCGCTCCACGAGGTCGACGTGGAGGCGGCCTGCCGCACCTGGAGCGAGGTCAGGCATGGTTTCGAGGACCGGCTGGCGTTCGCCGCGCTCCTGGTCGAGCGGCTGGCCTCGGGGAGTTTCGCTCAGGAGCGCGGGCCGGACGCGGTCATGGCGTTCGCCAGGCCGGCGGACGAACGAATGATCGACCGTTGGGTCCGCGACGACCCGGACCTGCATGCGATGCGGACCTGGCAATTGGGGATCGAGGCGCGGTTGCGCGCCAGGTCCGTGCGCCGCGACGCTGTCGGCAACTCGGGACGGGCGCGCAAGCCGGTCGCCGGGCGGCGTCCCACCGCCGCCGACATCGCCGCGTTCGAGAGACAGGCCGGGAAGGGCTGGCAGCGGACGCCGCCCGATTGGGCCTGCCCGTGCTGCGGCCGTGGCAAGCCCGCGATCCTGCGTATCTCCGGCGGCGGCAAATGGTTCGCGGAGCTGCGCACCCATTCGCATCTTGAGCTGGAGACCGACCCGCAGAGCCGGGAGTTCAGGCATGCGCTCTACGGCCACGGCGGCGCCGGGCTCGTCGTGGCGTTGCGCCGGCAGGTATACGTCTGCTCGGACTGCGGCGACGTCTCCTCCAGGCTGCAGTCCGCCCGCCCCGTCGTGGATCGGAGACCTACGCTGACGCTGGAGGACATGCGCGAATGCCTCGGCGAGGTGCGCGACAACGAGAAGCCCGAGATCGATGTCGCGAAGGCGGAGGCGTGCGACCGGGCCAATCTGGCCTTGGCCGTGGCCGAGGCCGAGTTCGTCCGCCATCGGTCGCTGGCCATCGATCTCTGGGTCCTGCGGCTGAAGTTCGGCAGGCACCCCGACATCGCCGCCGCCCTGACGGGCCGGGCCCGGTCGGAAGGGCTCGACGTCGAGGCCATCCCGGCCGCGATGCGTTGGCTCCTGCGGCAAGGGGAGGCGCTTCATGCCGCGCATGTGCAGGAGATCGAGCAGGGCCGGCCCGCCGGGTGATCGGCCGTACGGACGAGGGCGGTTCGGGACCGGGGGCGGCACCCCGGTCGCCGCGCCCGCGCTGGACCTGTTCCCCGGGCCGGTCATGCCCCGCCTTCCGCGGCGGCGGCCGTCATCGGGGAAGCCACTATTTAGAGGCAGGTGGCGCTCGTGGCATCGACGACGCAGGATGCTACTTCCCGCAGCGTCTTCGCCCACTGAGCGCGGAGGCTTGAAGCGGCGCCCGAACGCTCAGAGATCTGGGGGCTGCATGTCCGCGTCCTGGAGAACCTCGATCGTCCGCCGGTCGAACAGAAGCGTCGTCGGCCCCTGCCCGCGGTCGAGCCGTGCGCACGGCCGGATCCTGTCGCTCAGCAGGTGCCGGATGGCCCGCGCGCGATCGTGGTGGCGGGACCCGCGGCGCAGGGCCCGCGACGCGTCGTCGAAGGTCATATGGTCCGCGGTCCGGCGACCCACCGTCGGGACATCGTACCGCAACGACGCCGCCAGGCGTTCGAGGGCGCTCCGGACGAAGCGACCGCGGGTCGCCTCGCCTTCGGCCCAAGGGACCCGCGGGAGGATGTCCATACCCGCAAGCGCCGACAGCGTCCGCGTGTCGAGGTCGAGGATGCGCCTCGCCTCGGGGACCGACACGGAGGCTTCGACCGCGTCCCTGAGCCTGGCGAACTCCTCCGCGCTGCATTCTCGCTCGCCCGCGGCGGCGAGGCCGGCGTGCCGCAAGAGACGATCCAGGATCGTCGGGTCGAGGCCGAGCCGGCGCCCCAGGGCGAGGCGGTGCTCCTGGACCACCGGCGCGAGGGTCTCCCCGAGCAGGGGGAGCTCGCGCGACACGACCCAGGCGGATCGGACGTGGGACAGGAGCGCGTCCCTGATCGGACCGGTCGCATCGCCGGGATGCGCTTCGAGCCAGCCCAGCAGCGGGTCGAGCAACCGGCGCAGGCGCCGGCCGTCGAGGTGGGGAGACGGTGGCTCCAGCCCGAGGAGGCCGGCCCGCAGCGCGCGGCCCCCGTCCCCGACAAGGCCGAAGCCGAGGGTCGCGCGCGCGCGGTCGACCTGCGGGCTGCTCCTGGACGCCGAACGAGGGCTCAGCGTCTCGCCGACCGCCAGGACGCATGAGAGCGCGTCGGTGAGCGGCATGGCGTCGAGGATCGCGGCGGGACGCGCCGGACCGAAGCCCAGCCGACCGACCAGGTAGGCTTCCCAGCCCGCGTCGGGGGCCGAGGCCCCCGACGCGGCGAGAAGGTCGTGACCGCAGGACGAGCACAGGCGCGGGGGGCGATCGCGCCATGCGAGGGGCGATCCGCATCCCGGGCAGGCGTCGAGCAAGGCGCAGCCATGGCGTTCGCAGCGGTCGACGGCCCGAAGGTCCCACCACGTCCGACGGTACTTCCAGAGCGTTGCTGCGTCATCATCGCCGTTTGAATCCTGTACCAGGCACGGGATGCAGACGCGCTTCGAAGGCGCCCAGCCCCGGAACGGCACGACGAAGCCGCCGAGCCGCATGCCGCGGGCCTCCCGCACGAACGTCGCGTCGGTCAACGACCGGGCTTCCAGGCCGAGCAACTCGCCGACCCGGTCCACGCCTACGCCGTGCCGCAAGGCCTTGCGATCGATTCCCAGCGAGCGGGCCAGCCGGTCGCCGTCGGCATCGCCCAAACGGGCGGCCAGCCGCTCGAACGCCTCGTACGCGGGCTCCCCCGGCCGCGGCGGAACGCGGATCGCATGTGGCATGGTGATGGCGTGCTGACGAAACCGGCCTGACGCCCGATCCCAAGGGTGGTTCCCCCTTCGGCGTCAAGCCTTCAGCCGCGCGGCCCGGCTAGGGGCAGCTCCACCCATCCGCGCGCCGAGGCAAGATCGGGCACCGGGAAGAAGGGCCGGCCGGCGGCGTCGCGCCCCGTCCACGGCTGGCGAGCGACGTCCGCGAGCGGGCCGGCCGACGGGGCCGGGACCGCACGGTTGCGTCGCTTCTCGTCCTGACCCGATCCCTGGCCGACCCGGCCGGGGCGACGCCCGCATCGGCGGCGCTGCGGCGATGAAGGTCATCGACCCTCGAACCGCGGCTCCATGCCGAGGCCACCCGATACGTGCCGTCGCGGCGGCCGGGCACGGTTCCTCGCGTCGGATCTCCGCCGCCGCCAGTCGCCGGCGCGCGCTCCCCCGGAATCGACGCTTCGGTGACAGGCCTCTATAGACGCGCCGCGCCCAGGGGCGGGCGATCCCCCCGCCGATGACGGAACGGAAGGACAGGATGCAGACGCAGCACGGTCTCGCGGGGGCCAACACCGAGGCGTCGTTGCGGTTTCATCGCTTTCACGAGAGGCTCAACCGTTCCCTCAAGACGCAGGTCATCGGGCTGGGGATGCTTAAGGACGCGATCGACAAGGGCGAGACCCGCGACGGCATCAAGGAGATCCTGTACGCCCAGAACGACCTCTGGGGCGGGATGCCGGACTGGGGCCGCCCGCAAGAGCTGATCGACGAGGGGAGGCTGGATATCGGGCGAGCGGGCGTCGTTCGCGGCTTCTCGGCGTTCGACCTGTTCCTGGACAACCTGAGCGCCGAGCTGGAGAGCTACGGCCGCTTCCGCGGGGCCAAGCCGAAGCCCAAGGGGCGTCTCCCTGCCAGGCAGGGTGGCGACGGCACCGACGACGGAGCGGCCGCGGCCGAGGCTGGGCTGACCAGATACTATGAGCGGATCGGCGCCGACCTCGACGGCGTCAAGTTCCTGCTGCCCCTGTACGTATACTTTCGCGTCGCTCGCAACTGCATCGCGCACCGCGACGCGATCGCGAGCGGCGCGGCGGAAGACCTCTCGCGAGGGGACGGGATCCGAGATGCGCTGGAGGCGTGGCCGGATCACACCGACGATATGCGCGTGCCGGAGATACTGCCGCTCAAGGAAGGTGCGGAGATCCTCTTCACCCACAGGCAGGCCCTCTCGAACTCTTCGATCCTGAGGCTGATAGCCATGGACGTCAACGAGAAGGCCTTGACCATATTGGGGGTCGAGGGCGTCGTTTACGCCGCGGCAAAACGCTTGCTTTCCATTCCGTCGGCGAACGATCCCGAGATCAGGAGAAGCATGCCGGCGACGATAAATTACATACTCTCGGATCGGTACAGGGTCAGGAATGTCGACTCGTTGGGTGCATCCAGGATCCTGTCCTCGCTCGGCATGAGCAAGAGGTGCGAGCGAAGGTTCCAGTCGCTTGTGGGTCCTGCAGGGATCGGCGGTGGCTGACGGGGCGCCGCGATCGGCGACGGACGGGCCGGCGCCGTGGGCCCGTCGGGCGCCCGTGACCCTTTTCTGCCGCTGGGCGGCGCCCCTGGCGAGGGCGTGAGCCGGCACCGCTGCGTCCGCCGTGGTTCGCATCGGCGCACCTTGCCGACGGACGGGAACTCGATCCGGGGGACCCGGCCGCGGCGCCGGGGCGCGCGTCCGCCGAAACCTCGCGTCCTGCCGTCGATGAACGCCTCGGTCGGACGATGGCCGGGCCACGCACACGTCCCCGGGCAGCCGCTGCTGGCGAGATCCGGATTCGGCGCCCGGTCACTTCATGTACGTCCGGATCGCCTTGATCAGGACGCTCGCCCCGTCGGCTCGGCCCGGATCCGGGTCGGTCGCCGGGTCCGCCAGGGTCCGGCGGACGTGCCGTTCCATCACCTCGGCCGTCAGGCCGTCGATCGCCCCGCTCAACGCCGACAGGAGCATGAGCAGCTCCAGGGTGTCGCCCTCGTCGACGATCGACCGCTCCACGGCCCCAGCCTGTCCCATGACCCGGCGGATGCGCGCGACGAGCTTCGCCTTGCCTGCGTCCGTATCCCCCACGTCACGGTCCTCCCGCCGCACCATAGGCTGAGCCGGACGGGGCCGTCGACCCTGGGGCGACAGGGCGGCGGGAGGCGCCGATGCGGGAGACCGGGAGGGCCGGCGCCCGGCATCCGTGGGCCCGTGGCGGACCGGACGCGCCGCGGGCGAGCGGGGAGGCGACGCCGCTCCGCGAAGGGGCATGCCCGGTCATCGTCCCCGCGGGCCGAAGGGGACTCCCGACCTAGCCGAGCATCGGGGGGCATCGTCCGCGGCCCCGTCGCGCCGGGCTTTCCAGTGCGGCGGCCGAATGCGCTATCGAATGGGTAGGCGATGCCGGCCTATCCTTTGGGCCTGGGCGAACGATTGCTGCCCTGGGTCGGAGGGACGGCATGGCCGGTACGATGCGGGTGCGGGCCGAGGGGCCCTGGAGCGACCTCGCCCTGCATACGATCGGGTGGAAGGCCTTCCAGGATCTATGCGCGCAGGTCTGCGAGGAGGTGCTGCGGCGCCCGGTCCAGGTCTATCGGGAGGCGCAGGACGGCGGGCAGGACGCGGTGTTCCTGTCGGGGCCGGGCGGCGGCCACGACGCGACGATCCAGTGCAAGCACTCCGCGGACGGACGGAGGCGCCTGAGGGTGGGGGACATCGCCGCGGAGCTCGCCAGCGTCGACCGGCTCGTCGCCCTGGGGCAGGCGAAGACCTACATCCTGATGACCAGCATGGGCGTGGACGCCCCGGTGGCTTGCGCGATACGCGCGCGGCTTCGTGCGCGGGGCGTCGCGAGGCCGCACGTCCTCGGCCGGGAATGGCTGATCCGGTCGATACGTGCGCGCGCCCGCCTGCGCGCCCTCGTCCCGCAGGTCTACGGCCTCGGCGACCTCGGGGCGATCCTGGACGAGCGCATGGCGGCGCAGTCGCGCGCGCTGCTGGAGCAGTGGCTGCCGAAGCTGCGTTCGTACGTGCCGACCGAGGCGCACCGCCGTGCCGTCCACGCCCTGAACGAGCACGGAGCCGTCCTGCTCCTTGGCAACCCCTCGGCGGGCAAGTCGACCATCGGCGCCATCCTCTCGGCGATGGCGAGCGAGGAGGCGGGCTGCACGGTGCTGCACCTGACCGGGCCGCGGGAGCTCGGTGACGGCTGGAATCCGAATGATCGGAAGCGCTTCTTCTGGATCGACGACGCTTTCGGCCCGAACGTCATGCGGGACGAGTACGTCCAGGACTGGAGTTCCGCCTTCCGGAAGATCGAGGCGGCCCTGTCGCACGGCAACCGCTTCCTGCTCACCTCGCGCCGCCACATCTACCAGCGCGCCAAGCCGCTCCTTGGGCAGCGCAACCTCGCCGCCTTCGTCGACGGGCGGGCGGTCGTCGACGTCGGTGCGCTCACGGGTGCCGAGAGGGCGCAGATCCTGTACAACCACGTCGCGTTCGGCGGCCAGGCGCCGGCATGGAAGGCGTCGGTCAAGCCCTGCCTCGACGCCGTGGCCGAGGTCGACGGCTTCCTGCCCGGGGTCGCCGAGCGTCTCGGCGACCCGGCGTTCACGCGGGGCCTGCGGCCGACCGTGGAGGGTCTCCTCCGGTTCATGCGCGAGCCGCGCGAGCACCTCGTCGAGACCATCGGCTCCCTGGGCGACACGCTGCGCGCCGCCCTGATGCTCGTCTACGTCCATCAGGGGCGACTGTCGGCCGACGGCTGGGACGACGACACGAGCCGGGCCGTGGCGGACCTGCTCGGCGTCCGCCTGGCCGACGTGCGCAACCGCATCGCCGAGCTGGCGGGCTCGTTCGTCGTCGAGCGGTCGGCCGGCGGCGGAACCTGGACGTTCTCCCATCCGACCATCGGCGACGCCCTGACCGAGATCCTGCGCGGGCAGGCCCACATGGTCGCGGCGCTGCTGCGCGGCATCGCCCCCGAGAACATCCTGTCCGGTTTCGTCTCGGAGGGGATGCCGGCCGCCAGGGACGCCGGCATCATCCCGGCGTCGATGAACGACGTCGTCGCCGCCAGGATCGCCGGAGTGGAGGACAGGCAGGACACCAACCGCTCGCTGTTCCTCTTTCTGGCGCGCCGGGCCAGCGATGACCTGCTCGCCCGCGTGGTCGCGGCGGACCCGGGACTCCTGGACAGGGCGACCTGGCGGACCGAGCGCGCCGCCGACGACCCGTGGCTCAATCTCGTCGCGCGGGCGCACCGGCTTCGTCTCCTCCCGGAGACGGTCCGGGCCCGGGCGGCGGCCGAGCTCGCAGCCGCGGCCGTCGACGGCTTCGAGCTCTCGTTCCTGCCGGATCCCGGTTTCCTGGCGCTGTTGCCGCCCGGCGGCCTCGTCGCGCTCGGGCTGGAACTCAGGACGCGCGCCCTGCCGGCGGTCGCCGGCCTGATCCGGCAGGCGGCGGCCACGGCCGATCCCGAGGAGGACCCTGACAGGAACTTCGAGCGCTTCGAGGAGGGGTTCGGCGCGCTCGCCGACATCGGCGTGCTCGACGACGGGGCCGAGGAACTCATCGAGGAGGCGCGCGACCTCATGGCGGAAGCCGTCCACGATCTAGTGCAGCGACGGCGGGAGCGGCACGCCCTGACCGAGCCCGGCGACGAGGAGGAGGAATGGGCCTTCGCCTCCGCGACCACGATCCCCGAGATCGCCGCCGCCCCGCCGCCGCCGCGGGAGCGGCCTCGGAGGTCGATCTTCAGCGACGTCGACCGAACCGATCCGACGGACGGCCGGTGAGACGCGCCGGTTCGGCCGGTTCGGCGGCCGCACCGAGGCCCACGTCCCGGCGGTCGCCGGCCCATGCCACGTCGCAACGCTCCGGCCGACGGAGCCCAGTCAGTCCGCGCTTGGCACCGGTCCGTATCGGCTACTCCACCGGCGCCGGGCGCACCCGCTCGCCCTCGCGGTACTCCGACCATGCCCGCCTTGGCAACTGCGCGGAGGAGGTGAGGAACATGCCGGGCATGAGGGCGGCGGCCGGAAGGTCGGGCCACGCGGTCGAGGTGCCCCGCACCGCCAGCACCGCGCCCATGGCGATGACATTGCCGATCGCGTCGTTGCGCGAGCACGACCAAAAGCGAGCGCATGTTCGCACCGCCGTCCTTGTACGGGCTCGGGAGCAGCACCGAGGCAGCGTTGACCGCCAGCGCCAGCTCGCCGGCCAGACCCATGACCTCCGCCTTCGGCAGGCCGAGGGCCAGCGTCTGGCAGACCGTCGAGCCGAACGCCATCAGCGACGGCGGCACGCCCGTGGTGAGCGCGGCCGACGCACGGGTGCGCAGGCTCGCTCCGATCACCGCCAGCCAGAGGCCGTAGGTCACCGTGTCGGCGAGCAAGGCCATTGCGTCGGCCTGAGCGCCTGAGACCCAGCGAGCCGGCCCGCCGCCATCTCTCCGAGGAACAACGCCCCGTTCCGGGCCGATCACCGTCCAGAGGATGCGCTTGTGGCGTGGGTTCCCGCCATCGAAGACCGGGACGCCGCCGGTGCAGCACGCAGCGGCCGCCGCGCCGTGGGCGATGGCGGGGGAGGGATGTCCCGCCGGTGCGGGCGCGGGTGGTTGGCAGCGGGCAACGCGTCTTTCGCAGCAGCCGTCGGCTATGGGGTGACTCGCCTTCGGCCCTCACCTACTTCTTATAGCCACCAAAGGTTCAAGGGCCATGGCAGAGATATCGATCGGCGAGCTGGCGCGGCGCTCAGGGGTAAAGGTGCCGACGATCCGCTATTACGAAGGCGTTGGCTTGCTGCGCGTCCCGGCGCGCACGGGTGGACTGCAGCGCCGCTACGACGCCGCCGCAGTGGCGCGGCTCCACTTCATCCGGCACGCGCGCGAGCTTGGGTTCGAGGTGGCCGCGGTGCGCGAACTGCTGGCGTTGAGTGAGCAGCCGGACCGCCCGTGCGCGGAGGTCGACGGCATCGCCCGCCGTCACGTCGAGGACATCGACCGGCGCATCGCCCGGCTCGTGGCCCTCCGACGCGAGCTGCGGCGCGCCCTGGACACCTGTGGCCGAGGGCGGGTCGGCGACTGCCGGGTGATCGAGGCGCTCGCGGATATGGAGCAACCTGCCGAGTAGCGGGCGGTCCGTCCCCGGTGTGATCCAAGCCGCGGCCCGTATGCCCGGGGAGGAGCGCCCCGCAAGAGTGGCGGGGGCGGGTCACGCCTGTCCGCCCGTCGTCGGGGATCGGGAGGGGCGGCCGCCGTCGAAAGGTCCGTTGGCCGTTGGGCCCGCTTCGGTCACCCGGACGGCGCGCCCGCCCCGTCGACGCTCGCTCGATACAAGTCCCCCCGCGGCGGCGACACTGGGCGCCGCCGGGCCGGCTGACGAGATGCGGCCGTCGTTCGCTCCAGTGCCGGAACGGGCGGCGGGGCAGGTGGCTCCGTCCGGCCGGCTCGGCCTCGATGACGAACCCAGTCGCCCGCCGTGGGGCGTGGCCACCGTGCCGGCCTCATCGCCCGGCGTGATCAGCCACCGCGCGACCAGGGCGTCGGCGATGTCGACGCCGAGCCATCCGGTGGGGTGATCGTAGCGGGTGCGGGCTTCGCGCAAGGCCGGATCCATCCTCGGGGTCGCCCCCCCGCAGCGCCGCGATCGGCGCGCCGGGATTCGCCATCGCCATCATCGCCTCCGGCCTGCGGAATACATCCGCCGAGACGCTGCGAAAGCAGCGTCATCGAACCTGATAGGCCTCGGTCGGGTGAAGCCCGCGAGTGGCGTCATTGATCCGGCGGCGTCCGCGGGACGACGGCCAAGGGCCATTGGTCGGGACCCGAACCCGACGGGACCGAAGGGATGCCGAATCCAGGCGGCGTCCGTCGTTCCGGCGAACGGGACCGCGGACTGTCGCCGGCGCCAGCCGCCCAGGACAACCTTAAGGAATCGCATGGCAATCTCGTGGCGCGGCGCTTGGCTCCGCGACCGATGGGAGGGAAGGCGATGCTGTCGCGGGGCAGGTTGCCGGACCGGCGTCCGATCATCCCACCGAGGGAATACCCGCTGGCGGCGTCGTGGGCGGTGCTGACCGCGGCCGGCCTCGCGCTCGCCACCATCGACCGCATGGTTCCTGGGATCGGCATGGGGCCCGCCTACATCCCGCTGATCGTCCTGGCGGGCTGGCGGCTCGGACCTGCGGTCGCCTGTGGCGTCGCCTTGGCCGCCGCTTTGCTGAACGTGTTGCCCGCCTTGCCCGAGGAAGCGGCACTGCCTCCGGCGGTCGCGGTCGCCCGGGCCTTCCTCCGCCTCGGCACCTATGCCTTCGTGGTTTTCGCCACCTGCACCTTGCGGCGCGCCTACGACCGCGAGCGGGAGGCCGCCCGCCAGGACGCGTTGACAGGCGCCCTGAACCGGATCGCGTTCGAGGATCACGCGCAGGCCGTCCTGTCGACGCGGCGCGGCGGGCGCCACGTCGTGGTGATGGCCGACCTGGACGGCTTCAAGGCGCTGAACGACCGGGAAGGCCATGCCGCCGGGGACGAGGTTCTGCGCCGGGTCGTTGCCGCGGCAGGGGCAACCCTCTCCCACGGGGAGCGGATCGCTCGGCTTGGAGGGGACGAGTTCGCTTTCCTGCTGCAGGCCGAGACGGACGCCTTGGCGGCAGTCCGGGCGGAGGCGTTGCACCAAAGCCTCGTGCATGCGCTCGCCGGCCGCGGCGTCGGCGCGAGCATGGGGGCGATCGTCCTGGCGGCCGGCTCGGGCGAGAGCCTCGCCGCGGCGCTACGTGCGTCCGACGCGCTGATGTACGCCGCCAAGGCCGGGGGCAAGGGGGGCCTGCGCCTCGGCAGCTTGCCGCCGACGGTGCGGGCCTCCCCCGAACCGGATGCCGCCGCGATCCCGATGGTTGCCTGACGTGCGAGCCGGCGCGGCAGGGCCCGCCGCCACTCGCGGGAACGGCTCGATGCCGCCGGCGATCCTCGCGGCCGACCTGACGATCCGGACCTCACGCATGATGCCCGCGGGCTGGGCGGTCGGCGCGCCCGCCGGTCGGCATGCATCGCGACCGTGATCGCATTGTCGCAGTGGATCGGGTAAGGGGTGCGGGCAGGTCGATGGAGATGCCTTTGGCCAAGGACGAAAGGAGCACGCTTCCCGGGCCGATGCCAGACCATGAGGATGCGGTGAAGGCGGAGGTCGAGCAGGTCAGCTCGAAGATCGACAAGGCCTTCCGCAAGCTCGCCAAGAAGATGCGCGAGCGTGCCGACAAGGCGAAAGCGAAGGCGGATGGGACGCGCAAGCCGGAGAGGCGCGCCGTCCTGCTCCGACGTTGCGAGCTATACGCAGACGCGGCGACGCACATCGAAGGACGATTCTCTGGTGGCGAGGATTAGCGTCCCGGCCTGAAGCTCGATGCCGGCCGATTCACGTCACCGTTCCGCCGGGGCACCGGTTCGCGCCCCGGCTCCGTCGCCCGGGCCCGATGCTGATCAGTCGGGATCGGCCGGGCATGGGGCGTCTGCCGGGTACGACGGCTTGCTTCCAACCCTGCGGGGGCGCCCGCATGCTGGCCATCCGGGGTGAACCAAAGTATAGAGTTCGCCTGATATGCGCCCATGTACGGGCGCACAGGATCCGAGACTACATACGAGGTGTGCTGGCCGTCCGGCGACAAGTCATGCGTCGGCGTGCCGTGTGGCGATGCAATGTCGCGGTGAGGCCTCTTGAGGGGCATCCGGCCGACGCCGCGCTGAAACTCCGAAGGTTTGCTGTGGTGGATGATGTCGATCCGTCCCCGGCCTCCCGGGCCGGCGGTCAGGAGCAAGCTTCCCCAGAAGGGCGGTACTGCGTCAGGCGCCTCGACGCGCGGGGTAGGACGATCCAGACCCACGACATCGTTGCCATGGATGGCGACGAGGCTGTGGAGTTGGCACACGCGCTCAGCGGAACGGGCAGGGCGCAGCTCTGGCACGGGGACAAACTCATCCACGAGATCGAGCCGTTCGCGTTCAGGCGCCGGCCGGGCGTTACGTGAGCGTGGAGCCGCCCGCCGCGCCCCGAAACGTCCCGCGCGCCGCGCGGGCGTTCGCCCCCGGCCGATGCCGTCATCGGGGCATGCGCCTCGGTGCGGTTGCCCGGGCCTGCCCGGAAGGGCCAAGTGTCCACGAGGCGGCCGTCCCGAGGCCGGCTTCGGGACGGCCGCGTCACCGGTCGGGTCACGGCAATGGCACGACCGACGCACTCCGCCGCCTCCGGCGCAAGCCACGCGCTGCGTGACCCGGCCCCCCGGACGCGGGAGCCGGGGCGCCGTTTCGCGGGGCGTCACGGCCATTCATCGAATGGCTCGGTGCGCGGGCGTCGCGGCTCGCCCTCCCGCCATCGCCGCGCGGGCGACGAAGCCAATGCGGCGTGAAGGCGGACCGGACCCACGATCAGGATCGACTGTTCCGACGGGAAAATATTTGTCGATATCCCCGCAATCAACAGATGTTTTGCCCGGTAAAGTCTAGACATCGAAGCGCTTCTGCTGTAGTGGACGCTTCTCCCGGTGAGACGTGCAGGTGCGCGCCCGGGCCCTCCATAATCCCCTGACCTCGACCATCGCCTTGTCCGCGGCGGCGCGTCGTCGTTCCCTGAACCAGCCGCGCCTCGGCGCGGCCCGGCCAGCGATGTGCCGCCGATGGCGTCCATCCCGGACGTCGTCCCGGCGTGCTTGGAGTTCCACCATGCTGATCGCCTTCTCCGGCGCCTCGGGGCGCACGGACGCGTCACACGCGTCCCTCCTCGCCGCGCACGCGGCCACCGTCGCGGACGGCGCGGCGACCCTGCTGGCGTCCGAGCGCGTCGCCGTGCCGGGATCGCGCACCGGCCTGCGCCACGTCCGCTTCCGGGAGACGGCGTCCGCGGGCGAGGTCGCCCGGGCGGCGGAAGCGTGTTTGCGGGGCGGCGGACCCGTCTTCGTCGACCTGCCGTCGAGGCACCTGCGCGCGGGAGCGGTCCGCGCGTTGCTGGACGCATCCGTCCTCGTGGTCGGCCCGCACGCCGCGGACGAGCGCGAGGCCGCCGCATGGCGCGCCGCACACACGACCCCGGTACCGACGTGGTATCTCGGCTGCCGACGCGCCGGCGGCGCGCCGGCGGCGGCGCGGTTCGCGGCCGCGATGGCGCTCCTCGATCCCGACGGACCGACGCTTCCCTGCGCGGTGCCGCCGCTAGGTCGGGGCGAGGCCTCCGGCCTGGCCGACGGGACCCCCGGAGGGCATGCCCTGCGGGTCGCGCTGACGCTGCTGGGCGCCGTTCGGCGGGCCACGGGGGCTCCCGGGCGGAACCTGCCGCCCGAAGCCCGCGAGGACGAGGCGAGGCGCATCGGCGAGGCCGCAGACGTCCGGTCGCTGCCCGAGAGGCTGCGCGACCTCGCCGACGACGTCGAGGCGGCGGAGGCCGGGCTCAAGCCGACCGCCGACGACCTGGCCGGCGCGCCCGTGCTCGACGGCTGGTCGTGCGACGCCGTCTTCGCCCCGGTGCTCAAGGGACGGGTCACCGGCCACCCCGGCATCGCCGAGGGGCACCGGGTGCGGACCAGCGAGGTCTACCTCACGGATCGCGCGACGTTCGCCCGGACGCTGTCGCGCTGGTACGTCCTGCGCACGCCGGCCGGCGATTCCGCGGGCGCCGTGCACTAGGTCGGCGCGGCCTCCCCGGGCCCCCGGTCCAAGTCCCAGTTCCAAGCCCAGTCCAGCCGAGCCGAGCCGCACGCGGCGTCGGTTGACGGAGTCTTGCGCATGCGCCTCTGGATCCTGTCCGACCTGCACCGCGACATGGGCGTCCCGTGGACGCCTGAGGCCATTCCTGAGGCCGATGTCGCCGTCGTCGCGGGCGACGTCGGCGAGGGGATCGAGACCTCGCTCGATTGGCTCGCGCGCACGATACGCCCGCACATGCGCGTGGTCTTCGTGGCGGGAAACCACGAATACTACCGGTCGTGCCGTCCCGACGCCCTGGCGGCCGGGCGGATCGCGGCGGCGCGGTCCGGCGTCGACTTCCTGGAGGACGAGGCCACCTGGATCGGCGACGTCGCGTTCGCCGGGTGCACGCTCTGGACCGATTACCGGCTGGACGGGGACGGGCGGGTGGCGTCCTCGATGGACGACGCCCGGCGGATGCTCGCCGATCACCGCCGGATCGACCGGGCGCGCCGCCCGGCGGCCATGCCGTTCCGGCCCGAGGACGCCGCCGCGGTCCACCGCGCCAGCCGCGCCCGGCTGGAGTCGCTCGCCCTCGACCGGGCGTGGACCCTGGCCCGGGCCCGGGTCGTCGTCACCCACCACGCCCCGGCCGCGGCGTCCCTCGACCCGGCCTTCGCGGGCCGGCCGCTGAACCCGGCCTTCGCCTCGCGCCTGGAGGGGACGATCGGTCGCCTGGGGGCTGCCGTCTGGGTCCACGGGCACGTCCACGCCAGCCGCGACCACGTGGTCGGTCGGACCCGGGTTGTCTGCAACCCCAAGGGGTATGGGCGCGAGAACCGGGCCTTCGACCCCGCGCTGGTCCTCGACGCCACGACCTGAGCGTCCGCCGCCCGTCCCGCCGCAACCGCCTGGAGAATGCCATGAAGGACGTGACCCCGGACATCGCGCGCGGCATCGTCCTGCGGCACCTGCCGCGGGCCCTGCGCGCCGGCCTCGACGCGGACGCCACGGACGGTCCGCTCCCGGCGCAGCTCGCCGCGGACGCCGAGGCGGCCACGCCCGGGCTGGGCGCCGGCGTGACGGCGTGGCTTCGCGAGAACGTCGGGCCGTGTCCCGGGCTGGACGTGCCGCCGCAGGACGGTGCCGCGGGGCCGGGGGAGGCCGACGGTTGCGGCCTCGGCGCCCTCGACCGGGCGGCCGCGCTCGGGGACGACCCCACCCTCCGGGAGATCGCCGACGCCCTCGTCCTGCTCGGCGCCTTCGAGCGCGTCGCGGAGCACGCCGGGCGCGCCGCGGCCGCGGCCTGGTCGTACCTCGATCGGCTCCCGGAGGTCGGGGCGCAGCTCCACCGGCTTGCGCCCGTCCCCGCAGGCGCTCAGGCCGGCGGGGACGCCGCGCGCGCGCCGTGGGCGCACCTCGACCCGCTCGGGAGGCCGGCGGCGGCTCCCGACGGCGCGACCCAGGCGACCGACGAGGCCGGGGCGTCCTGGCGCGCGGAACTCGAATCGGCGTTCGCGGACATCTGCCAGGAGGCGCGCCTTCTCGCCGTCGGCCTCTCGGCCGTCGCGACGGGCCGGTCCCGCGGCCTCTGGACCACGGGCACGCTCGCGCAGGTCGCGGCGGTCGTCGGGCAGGCCGTCGCGCAGCCCCTGACGGTCGCCGCCGAGCGGGACGGACGCCGGGCCGGCGAAGCGCGCGCCCAATCCGAGATCGCCGACCTGCGGGACATGGTGCGCGCCTACCGGGACGAGGCGGACCGCCGGCAGGACGGCGGGGCCGCCGCGGTCGCCGACGTCCCCGCAGGCCACGTCCTGGTCTGCCCCCACCTGAATCGGACGGGCCACAGCAAGGCCAAGGAGGTGGCGCGCGGCTACGAGAACGCGATCGGCACGGCGCTGCCGCTGGTCCCGACCCCTGACCTCGCCGGCGTGCGCCGTGCCCTCCTGGAGGAGTTCCCGCACGCCGTCGCGGCGGTGGACGCCACGCTCGGCGCGTTCGCGGCGCGTCCGCACGTCCACGCCCCGCCGATGGTCATCGCGGGGCCGCCCGGGTCCGGCAAGTCGCGGTTCGTCCGGCGGCTGGGCGAGTCGCTCGGCGTCGGGGTCTACCGCGTGGACGGCGCGAACGACGCCGGAGGCTCCTTCGGCGGCACCGAGCGGCGCTGGTACTCGTCCGAGCCCTGCCGGCCGTTCATGGCCGTCGCACGGCATGCCCAGGCCAACCCCATCGTGATGGTCGACGAGGTCGACAAGGCGGCGACGCGGACCGATCATGGGCGTCTCTGGGATTCGATGCTCCAGGCTCTCGACCCGGAGAACGCCGCCCGCTTCCCGGACCCCTGCCTGCAGGTCGAGCTCGACCTCTCGTGGGTCACCGTCATCTGCACCGCCAACGCGCCTGCCGTCCTGCCGGCGCCCCTGCTGGACCGGATGCGGGTCGTCCGGTTCCCGGAGGCACGCGCCGACCACCTCGACGCCCTGCTCCCGGGCATCCTCGCCGGGGTCGCCATGGAGGCGGGGTTCGACCCGCGATTCCACTTGCCCCTCGACG
The DNA here is from genome assembly GCF_017876975.1 of Methylobacterium sp. PvP105. NCBI lineage: Bacteria > Pseudomonadati > Pseudomonadota > Alphaproteobacteria > Hyphomicrobiales > Methylobacteriaceae > Methylobacterium > Methylobacterium sp. PvP105. Next base: position 6,605,142 of record NZ_JAGIPA010000001.1, read on the forward strand.
CGGTCGAGCGCGCCGCGTTGCGGGCGCGCTGGCGCGGCGGCTCGTTGCGGCGCTTGCGCCGGGCGGTCGAGGCGATCCTGCGCGTGCGGGATCGCGCGCTGACCCGGAGCCCGCAATGAACATCCGCCCGAGCGCCGACGGGACGGGGACGCCCGTCCGGGCGGAGCCGGGCGTGTGCTGGCTCGCCCCGGCCGCGATGGCCGGGATCCTGGCGCACGCGCGGGCCGCGGAGCGGGTCTCGCCGCGCCCCGCCTTCTGGGTGCTGTCGGACCTGCGCGTCGACCTCCGCCCGGACCTCGCGCTCCCGGAGCCGCTGCCCGCCTTCGACGCGATGCTGGTCGCCGGCAACGTCGGCCCGGGCCTCTCCGCGTCCCTGACCTGGCTCGCCCGGGCGCTCGACGGCCGGCAAGGCCGTCGGCCGGTCTGCGTCGTGCCCGGCAACGTCGAATACCGATCCGGCACGCCGATGGCCGAGGCGCTCGCCCGGGGTCGCGAGCTCGCCGCCGATCTCGGCCTCGTCCTGCTCTCCGACGACGCGTTCCGGTTCGGGCCCGCCCACGGCGACGGGACCGTCGTGGTCGGTGCCACCCTGTGGACGGACTGGCAGCTGGGCGCGTCGTCGGGCCGGCCCCCGGCGCGCGTCGCGGCCCGCACGGCCTGGGAGGAGGCCGGGCGCATCGAGCTCCGCCGCGGACGCCCCCTGACGCCCCTGGACACCCTCGCGATGCATGCGCGCAGCCGTGCCTTCATCGAGGACGCGCTGACGAGCGCGGCGATCGGCTCCCTGGGCCTCCCGCCCGGCCCGAACGCGTGCGTCGACACCGCGCTGCCGGGCGACGCGGCCGTCGTCGTGACGTGCCACGCGCCGACCCCGCGCTCGCTCCCCGTCGACTGGGAGGGATGGCACGCCGACCCCTGGCTGCCGGCGTCCCTGGCGTCGGAGGCCGCCGCCGCCATGGCGGCCTGGGGGGCCCCGTCGCTGTGGGTACACGGCAACGTGCCGGCGGCCGCCGACCACCGGGTCGCCAAGACGCGCGTGGTGGCCAACCCGCGGACCGGCGGCCGCGACCACGCGATGGCGGCGCACGCCTTCGACCCGACCCTCGTCGTGACGGCCTGAGGCGCCGCCACGATCCCGAACACCGGAGCTGGGAATGGGAGCGCACATGGACATGTCGAGAGCACGCGGCCCGCGCTTGGCGCGTCGGGGCGGGACGATGCCGCCGCGCTGCTGCCCGCTGACCCTGTGGCGGACCCGGGCGCCGTCCGAGATCGCCAAGTCCGACGTGACGGCCCTGGCGGGCGCTGTCGCCGCGACCGCGATCCTGCACGAGCGCCGCTGGCCCGCGGCCCGGGCCGGCGATCCCGCCGCGGCCGCGGCCGTCGCCATCGACCGGATCCGCCACCACGGTCCCGAGGGCCCGCTCGCCGACCTGGTGATGGGGAACCTTCTCGTCCTGGCGCACCGGGACGGCGACCCGACCGCGGGCGTCGTGCTGTCCCACGCGCTGCGCGCCCTGTCGCGGTCGCGCCCCGGCCACGGCGAGTTGGCCCGGATCGCGCGGGCGTGGACCGCGCGGTCTGGACGCGCGGCGCGGCCCCGCCGCGGGAGGCGCGCGTGACGGCCGGGGTGGGTCCGACCCGCGCCGCGTCCGCGATCCCGCGCCGCGAGGCGACGGCGCGCGCGTTCCTCGCCCTCCTGGTCGAGGACGGCCGTCCGGCGGCGAGCTTCGACGAGGCGGTCGACGCACTCCTCGACGGCCCCCGGCGCCCGAGCGCCGACCTCGCCGGCGCGGCCGTCGCCCTCGGCCGCGCGGTGGACGCCGTCGGCGGGGTCGGCGCGCTTCCCCGGCTCGGCCCCGCGATCCTGCTGGTGACCGTGCCGGCCATGGAATGGGTCGAGCCGGTCGCCTCCGCGTCCGCGCTGTGCCTCGTCGACCCGGGGCGGCGGTTCCCGCGCGGCGACGGCCGTGCGGGAACCGCCCTGGTCGTGCAGGCCGACGGCTCGTCGTCGGGGCACCAGCCGGACAGGCGAAACGGCGAGGTCCGGCAGGCGCTCCAGGACGGCGCCGTCGTGATCGGGGTCTCGCAGGATCCTGCGCGGCTGCTGCCGCGCGACCTGGTGCGCGGCGCCGAGCTCCGGATCGAGGTGGAGGCCCTCGACCCGACCGAGGTCGCCCTCGTCGTCGAGGCGGTGACGGGCGCGGCGCCGCGGTCGCGCCTGTCCGCCGCCGGGGCCGCGCTCTGCGATCCCGGGGACCTGAGCCTGGCCGTGCACGCCGCGCGCGGCGGCGAAGGCTCCGCGAGCAGGCTCGCCGCGATCGTGTCCGCCAAGGCCGGGACCGACCGGGGCGGACCGGGGCTGGAGGAGCTGCACGGCTACGGCGCCGCCCGCGACTGGGGCCTTTCCCTCGTCCTCGACCTGAGGGCGTGGCTCGCCGGCGGGCCGGCTGCGCCGCGGTGGGCCGACCTCGAATCCGCGGCCCTGCTGTCCGGTCCCCCGGGCGTGGGCAAGACGGCCTTCGCGGCGGCGCTGGCCCGCAGCGCCGGACTCCCCCTGATCGCGGGCTCGCTCGCGCAATGGCAGGCGGCCCGCGACGGCCACCTCGGCCACACCCTGGGCGCGATGCGCGCGTTCTTCGACCGCGCCCGCCGCTCCCCCTGCGTGGCCCTCGTCGACGAGATCGACTCCTTCGGCGACCGCGCGAGCTTTCCCGAGCATAGCCGGGATTACGCCACGCAGGTCGTCAACGCCCTGCTCGAACACCTGGCCGGGGCCGCCTCCCGCGAGGGGGTCGTGGTGGTCGGGACGACCAACCACCCCGGCCGGATCGACCCCGCGATCCTGAGGTCGGGCCGGCTTGAGCGCCACGTCCGGATCCAGCCGCCGGACGCCGTCGACCTGGCCCTCATCCTGCGCGGATACCTCGCCGGCGCCCTGCCGGGCCTCGACCTGCGGCCCCTCGCGGGCCAGCTGCTCGGCGCCACCGGCGCCGACGCCGAGGCGGTGGTCCGCCGGGCCCGCGGGCTTGCGCGCCGGGCGGGGCGCGACCTCGACGCGGCGGATCTTGCCGCGGCGGCGGCTGAGGCGTGGCCGCCGTTGCCCGCGAGCGTACGCCGCAGGGTCGCGGTCCACGAGGCGGGGCACGTGCTCGCCGCCGCGACGATCGGGGCGGGGGCGGCGTCGCTGTCGGCCGCGATCGGCGCCGAAGGCGGCGCGGCGTGGATCGGGGCCGGGGAAGGGGCGGGTCCCGTCACCGAGGCGCAGCTCGACGAGCGCCTCGCCATCATGCTGGCGGGCAGGGCCGCGGAGGAGGCCGTGTTCGGCGACGTGACGGCCGGGGCCGCGGAGGACCTCGCGGCGGCGACGCGCCTCGCCGTCGCGATGGAGACCCACCTCGGCTTCTCGCCGCGCACGCCCCTGGTGGCGCTCCCGAAGGCGGCCACGGCCGACCTGCTGCGCGTCCCCGGCGTGGCGGCCGCCGTGCACCTTCGCCTGACGGCGGCGTACGGGCGTGCCTCCGGGGCCGTTCGGGCCCGGCGGGCGGCCTTGGGTCGGCTGGCCGATGCCCTGGATCGCCAGGGCGACATCGGCGACGCGGCGATCAGAAAGATAATCCGGGGCTCGCGCCGCCGGGGCGAGCCGGACGCCGACAGGTGAGCCGTGGCGCCTGTGGACAATGTCGTCGATCCACGATCGCGGCGCCCCCGGCCGCGGTCGAATACACGGCGTTTCCGCGATCGAGTGCGCTGGACTGAAATAGTCTCGTCTTCGATCTGCGAGCAAACAGCGAAATCGACTGCGGCGATAGTCGATCTTGATCCCAAGTTGATCCAAGTGTCGCGTGCAGTAGAGCGGCGATCGATGCGGGAGGGTTCTCAAAACGAGTCAACATGACGAGGCATCGGCGGCGGTGCGCCGATCGCCTCACTGAGTTACCTGGCGCATCGACTGATCGGAGGGCGCGATTGGTGAACACGGCGCTAAGCGCGAAGGGAGAATGACTGCCTTCGCGCTACGGACTCGTGACTCATCTTCGACTGAAGGCGGCCGCGACAGGCGGACAACAATACCCCCCATGGGTATATTGGCATCGTCCCGTTCCGGGGACGCGTTTAAGGAGGGCATGCTTGTGACCAAGATCGCTTTCTTCTCCGACGACGACGCGGGCGCGCTGTGCGGCCGCATGCTCTGCCTCGGGTTGTCCGCCTTGCACGGCGACACCACCCTCGCCCTCGCCGGGGCGGCCCCCGCGGCCGGGGGCGCCGGGGCGCCCGGGGGGACGTCGGTCGTCGCCCTCGCCCCGAACGCGAATGCGTTCGAGGTCGAGCGGGCGGCGCGCGCGGCGACCACGCTTGGCGGCGACTTCGTCGCCGCGCTGCCCCTGACCAGCGTGCGCGACCGCGCCTTGCGGAATCAGTTCGATGCCGTGGTCACGGTCGGCTTCCAGGAGGCCTCCGCCTCCCGGGCGCTGAGGGCGGCGCGGTATCTCGCCGCGGAGGACGCCGGGGCCTTCGCCGCGGCGCCCCCGGCCTGGTTCCTGGCGGGGCCGGGGCAGTCGGAACTCCGGACCCGGGCGCAGCTGGCCTCGGCCGTGGGGCCGCGCCTGCCGTTCGCGACCCGGGCGCTGCCGATGGCGCTGCCCTGGCTGTCGCCGGCCGAGCGTCGTCGCCTCGCCGCCTGGGAGGCGGACGCGACTGTCATCCGCATGGGCATGCTCCTCGCCGCCTTGGCGCTCTGCGTCGCGGCCGATCCCGGGGCGAGGCGGCTGGAGGCCGCCGACCTCGCGACGCTGATGGCCGCGCGGACGCTGCCCGCCGAGCTGGCGTTGTCCGACCGGCTCGTCGGACTGGCCAACGCCTATGAGGAGCTCGACGCCGCCGTCGAGGCGATGGGTTGGCCGCGCCATGCCGCGTGCGCGCCCGGCCGGCGTGCGCTGCCCGCGCGGGTCGGCGCGACGCATGCCCGTCGGAGCTCGGACGGCGAGCCGGCCGGCATCATGCCGCGCCGGGCCTGACGTGGTCCGACGCCTGTCGCCGAGTTCGCCCGGGTGCGTCGGCGCCAGCCCGGGCGCCCGTCCCATCAAGCCCCCGGCCGTTCCCGATGCGGGGACGGTCGCCGTTCCGGACCCCGCTGCGGCATGCCGCTGGGCGCGGGCCGGCCCTTGCACCGAGGAGCGTAGAATGAGCGCACGGACATCCTTGTCATGCCCCCCGCGAAAGCCGTCCCGGCCCGAGACCGGCGCCGGGGAGGGAGCGGGCTGCCGCCGTGCGCGGGGACCGAGCGGGACGAGCGCCAGGCGTGCGGTCCCCGTGCGCGGCCGCGGGTTCCTCGCTGTGCCTCGGCGGGCGGCGTCTGGCCGCCGGCCGGACGATCTTTTCCGCGTGCCCTACGAGATCGAGCTGGATCCCGGCTTCGACGCGCGCGACGACCTCGCACACGGCCTCGACGGCTTGCCGTCGCCCGGCGGGCGCGGTTCTTCGAGGCGAGGCTGGGACGACCTTGACCCGAACGCCGACTGAGGCGCCGCGGTGGGCCGGCCCGTAACGACGAGGGAGACGACATGCAGACCTGCCCGGCGTCCGCGCCCGATCCCGAACCCGCGCCGACCCCGCGTCCCGCGTCCACGCGCGTCGCCGACGCCGCCCGCCCGGTCCGGCCCCGACCGGTCGATGGGGCCGCTCCACACGACGCCCTGCTGGCCCTCGACATCGAGACCGTCCCCGACGCCGCCTTGGTGCCCCCGGACTGGCCTCCCGACCGTTTCCCGAAGAACGCTTGGCACCGGATCGTGGCGATCTCGTTCGTCACCGCGGACATCCTGCGCGAGCCCGGCGGGCGGGAATCGTACGCGGTGACGGCGTGCCGCAGCGGCGGGGAGGGGGATTGGGACGAGGCGCGCCTGCTCCGGGCGTTCTGGAGGTTCTTCGAGGCGCGCCGCTACCGCGTGGTGACATGGAACGGCCGGGCGTTCGACATGCCGACGATCCTGGCGCGGTCGATGATGCACGGCGTCGAGGCGCCCGCCTGGTTCCGCCGCGGGACGCGGTGGGAGGGTTACCGGCATCGGTTCGCCCTGGACTGGCACAACGACCTGATGGACGCGACGTCCGAGCACGGAGCGGCGCAGCGGCTGACCCTCGACGAGGCCGCGGCCTCGATCGGCCTGCCGGGCAAGATGGGCGAGCACGGGTCCCGCGTGTCGGCGATGGTCGCCGCGGGCGAGACCGAGAGGGTCAGGGCGTATTGCGAGACGGACTGCCTGAACCTCTACGCGCTCTACCTGCGCTGGGCTCACCTGTCCGGACGGACGGACGCGGCCGGGCACGATCGATCGGTCCTCGACCTCATGGACCACCTCGACCGCGCGCGGGCGGCGAGCCCCCACCTGGGGCGGTTCGTGGACGCTTGGCGGCTCTGTTCCGCTGGTCGTGCGATGGTCGTCCCGGCCCAGGCCGGCTCGGAGACCATCGCTTGAGACGCGGGCGGTGGGTGTCTTGCTGGGACTGGTCCGGATCGGCGGTGGTTCCCTCGACGGCGCCGACAGGGCATCCTGACCGGCCGCCGGCTCGGGCTTCGCGGGCGACGCTGCGGCGTGAGTTAACTGGTCGTCGCCAAGGCTGACGATCCTGTCTCGCCCGGTAAGCCCGGTACGGATGCCTTCACCCGGAGAAACAAACGCGCGCCCCTGACGTGGCCGCAAGCTAAGCCGGCACGCTGAAGGAAGCAGCCACCCGTTTAGCCGGAACGAAGTGGATCGCGCCGGCAAGGGAGCCGCACACCACTCAACGCCGTTCCGCTTCCAAGATGCTGCGTAGGGCATCGAGGGCCGCATCGCGGCCAGCCTCGGTCCTGAGGCCGCGCCATAGGCGCATGCACTCGTTGTCGGCCCACAACCGCCGGGGCACCGTCCCGGAAATCAAATCCTGTACGGGGACGCCCAGCAGGCTGGCGATCATTTGCAGGCGGGAGTGGATCGTCTCGCGCTTTTCCGGCATCGTCTAGCTCCGCCTATCCCGCCGAACCAGAGAGCTGCATCAGCATACCCAGCTCCACTTGCGATTGCAAGCCGCGTCGCGATCATGCTTGGGTCGGCTAGATCGTCGCGGGCCGGCCCATCTGGGTTTGGCGCCTCGATATACGCGACGGGGTCATGGGGCCGGACCATCCGCGCCTGCCTTGACCGGCCCGGTTTGACCGGTCGATCCATTCCCTTATCGAGGTGGACGGTGTGCAGTCCGCTTTGCCAGGCTCGAAGTCTGCCCGGTTCGAAGTCGGGCGGGCGTCGGCGGATCGCGTCCCCACATGCGCGAAGCCGAATCGAGCCGGGCTAGGCAGCCTGCGATGTATCCGAGATCGCTCTGATCGCCCGATCGTTTCGTGGGCTGGCCCCGCGCCTTGCGTCGCGGCGATCCGCCGGGGCCATGTCATCGACGGGGCCTTGCAGTTCACGATCGAGGATGGCTCGCCTTTCGAAGGACTGGGACGCGCTGGCCGCCGACGCGAGGGGCTTGGCGGCCCTGGCGGCCATCCAGGTCGATGCCACCGGCCCGTGACCTCAATCCCGGCGGTCCGGGCGAAAGGGTCGAGACCCGCCCGGACACCGCTCGCGGCGCGCGCCGGGTTCGGCCTGAGCGACGGACGCGACGGACGAGCGCGACGCCGAGCCGCGGCGGAGGAGTCGTTCACGACGCCGTGGTACGATGCGCGCCGGATTCGGCGGGCGCCGACGCCCGCGCGTCGGCGACGGACAGGGGTAAGTGCCGCTCATGAGGGACATCGACACGAAGAGCCCCGCCGGCATCGTCGCGCTGATGTCCCTGCGCGGCCTGGGACCGACGGGCGCGGAGCGGCTCGCCGAGCGCTTCGGCACGTTGGGCGAGGTCTTCGACGCCGAGCCGCGGGGACTGCGTGGCATCGTCACGGCGGCGGCGGCGGCGTCGCTCCGGGACGCGGACGCCGTCGCGGATGCGCTCGCCAGGGCGGCCCGGACCCTGGATCAGGCCGACCGGCTCGGGGTACGCGTGCTCTCGGTCCACGACGGGGATTATCCCGCGGCGCTCCGGGACCTGCAGGACCGACCGCCGATCCTCTACGCGAAGGGTGACCTCCGGGCGATCGAGCGGAGCGTCGCCTGCATCGGCACCAGGGAACCGAGCGAATTCGGCCGGAAGGTCACGGCCGCCATCGTGCGGCGGCTCGTGGAGGCCGGCTGGACGATCGTAAGCGGCCTCGCGATCGGCGTCGACGAGCTCTCCCACGCGACCGCGCTTCGGTCGGGGGGGCGGACCGTAGCCGTGATGGGCGGCGGCCTGGACGGCGTGTATCCCCGGCAGAACGCGAGGCTCGCCGACGAGATCGTGGACGGGGGCGGCGCGCTGCTGAGCGAGCAGGCGTTCGGGATCCCGCCGGCCCCCCGCAACCTCGTGCAGAGGGATCGGCTGCAAAGCGGCCTGTCCGTGGCGACGTTCGTCATGCAGACCGACGTCAAGGGCGGGTCGATGCACACCGTGCGCTTCACCCTCATGCAGGGGCGCCTCCTGTTCGCGCCGGTGCCGCGGGCCCGGCACGCCGAGGAACCCAAGAGCCGGGGCATCCTCGCGCTGACGCAAGTGCCCGGGCGCAGGCTGTCGGCCATGGTCGGGGCCACGGGCGAGTATGCGGAACTGCTCCTCCGGAGGTTCGGCGAGAATGCCGTCGCCATCCCGCTGGAGAGCGGCGACGACTACCCGGCGATGCTCGACGCCATCGAGGGGCGGCTGTCCCCGGCGCGCCCCGGAGGGGAGGGGAGGGCGACGGCTCAGATATCGATGATCTGAGCGGCGTCCCGGCGGGAACCCGGGCCGGCGGCCGAGGGTCGAGGCCGGACCGCCGACGTTGCCGACGTCACGGTACGCCGATAGCCTGGCGGGCGCTTGCACGCCGAGTCGGGCCAAACGTCGTCCGGCGCGTGTCTTGCGGGTGGCGCCAGGCTGCCCGACGGCACGCGACGCGTGGCCGCCGCCCCGGGGCGTGTCCCTGGCGCGGATGGCGGGGGGGCCGGCGGACGCCATGACCAAGACCTTCCTGTTCGACCTCGACATGACCCTCGTCGACACGTCCGCCCTCGCGACGCTGCGCAAGACCCAGCAGTGGCACCTCGTGGCCGCCAACATGCACCTGGTCAGGGCGTTCCGCGCGCTTCCCGGGGGCGTCGCGCCCCACGAGATGCCCGCGGCCCTGTCGATGGCGGGGCACCGCGTCGGGATCGTCACGTCCTCCCCGCGCCCCTACGCCGAGGAGATCACGAGGCTGTTCCGCATCCCCTACGACGTGCTGGTCTGCTACGAGGACACCGCGGACCATAAGCCCGACCCCGCCCCCCTCCTGGAGGCGCTCAGTCGGCTCGGGGTCGCGGCGGGGGCGGACGTCCACTACGTCGGCGACGACGTGGGCGATGTGGAGGCATCGTACCATGCGGGGATCGTGTCCGTCGGGGTGGGGTGGAGCCCGACGTCGCCCTTCGAGTTCTCGTCGGCCGCCCCCGACATCTTCGTCGGCAGGCCGTCGACCCTCCTGAGGACCGACCGGCTCGGGAGCCTGCCCTACGTCGGCGAGAGCCTCGCGGCGGGCCGGCCGTACTACGGCCATTGGGGGTCCATCCTACGATGCGACGACGGCCCGGGGGTCTATGCGCTGGGTCGGTACTTCACGACTTCCGACCCGAGGCACGCCGGGAGCCGGCTGTCCGAGGCCGTGCTGAGGCTGAAGGAGGACGATGGGCCCGCCGAGGCGCTCGGCCGCGCCCTCGGCAAGGCGGTCGACCGCCTGGACTGGACCCCCGACATCGTCGTTCCAGTTCCCCCCAAGCCCTCCCAGGCGCGCAACAGGTTCGCCGCGCTGCTCGGCGTCGCCGCGCAGCACATGCCGGACGAGGTGGAGGTCGAGCGCGACGGGCTGCGCTGCACGCGGGAGGTGGAGGGTTACAAGGCGCTCGGTCCCCTCGAACGGCGCGAGGCGGTCAAGGGCGCATTCGAGTCCGAGTTCACCTGGGGGCGAGCCAAGATCCTGCTCGTCGACGACGTCTATACGACGGGCGGCACGACCGCCGCGTGCGCGGAGGCGTTGCTCGGCGACGGCGCCTCGGAGGTCCGCATCATGGCCCTGGCCAAGGACCAGCGCACGTTCGCGAGGAAGGTCTGCCCGGCATGCGGCCGTACGATGCGCGTCAGGATCAGCGGCGTCGGGGTCAAGTTCTGGGGTTGTTCCGGGTACCCGGACGCGTGCCGCAACACCGAGGACCTGTGAGGACGGTCGAGCGCGTCCCCGGGCCCCTGGACTTTCGGCGATCCCGGCGCGGGCGGTCGGTCCGTCGGGTCCCGACCTCCCTGGGCGGCCTCGTGGTCAGCCGCCACAGGCTGGACGTGGGTGCGGGCGTCATGCGGGGGAGGAAGCCGCATGATCGCGGTGAAGAAGGCCTGCCCGAGGGCCATGCGAAGCGCTCGCGGCTCATCGGCGGGCGCATCGTGGGCGGCGCCGCGGCCGGTCGCGGGGTTTGTCCACAGGTTTGAGCGCAGCCGGGAAGGCCCCTCAGCCGCCCGCTCATCGGTTTGTGTTCGGCGACCCGGGATTCATCTCCCGCCCCGGAGTTGCGTTCGGGCGGCCCTCAAGAAGCCTCGCAAGGCCCTTCGACTGTGCCTCGGCCGCCTCGGGCAGCATGGGCCATGCGCTCGGTGAAGTTGCTACCGCCTCGGGCTTTTCTCGCGAGCGAACGGCAGTGAGCATGGCGTCGGAGCCGCCTGGACCTGTCGCCGGCCCGGAGACGATCGCGATGCCCGACCGAAGTGAAGAATGCGATGGTCACATGCCCGGCACGGGAAGCGACCTGTCGAGGATGTTCGCCCTCGACCGACAGGGAGCGTTCCCGCACACTGGCGATGACCGCGCGCGACCGCAAGGCGATCCGGAGCAGTGCCGGCAGGCGTTCGATCTGGCGTTCAGTCGTGAAGACGCGGATCCCGCCGCGGTCCATCCCGTCGACCTGAACGCGTCACTGCTAGAGACGTTCGGCCCCGACGGGGTGCTCGGCATCCGCGAATTCGTCGACCGCCACGCACGGCTCATGGCGAGCCGGTCGCGCCGCATCGAACGGTTCCCCCGGCCGGATCCCGATCCGCGTGCATACGAGGCGGCGGGTGCCTTCGCCGGCCGGTGCCACCGCCTGCGGCTCCTCTCGGTCGAGGCCGGCCCAGGCGGGGAGCCGCGCCACCGGCTGATCGACCGGGAGATGTCGTTCGCGCTCCAGGGCCGCCGCGCGGTCCGGATCCGCGGTCTGACGCAACAGGAGCAGGCCCGCAAGATTCGCGGCGAGCGAGCCCAGGCCCGACGGGCGGAGACGCTCGACCGGAAGGCGCGGGAGGTCGCCACGCCGGTCATCGGACGGCTCGTCGACGCGCTGGTCCGGCATGATCGCGACCACGTCGTGCCGCCGGCCTGGCACGACGACGGGTACCTGCCACGCGAACTCGTCGGGCGGCGCATCGCCGAGGCGGCCGCCTTCATCGTCGAGTACCATCACGTGGCCGGTTTCGACCGGGCCCGGCTCGCGCGGTGGCAGGCGACCCTGACCGGTCGGGTCCGGCAAGCCCCCAGGCCGAGGCTCCTGACGGCGGGCGCCGCGGCGATCGCGTCGGATGACGAGGCCGCGCTCCTCGGCCTGGTGCGGACCGACGAGGCGTGATGACATCGCCGCGAAGGCCGAACATGAGCGCGAATGACAACCGCTGGCCTGAGTTCGAGGACCGAACATGCGCGGTCGACCTGGCGCGGCGGATGGCTGAGGCGGATGAACGCTTGCGCGTCGCGCCGCGTGACATGCCGACGTTGCAGCGCCGCCTTGAGTACGTTCTCCGGGCCTTCGAGACCGATGACCTGGCGGTGGTGTGCCGCGCGGCCGATGGTACGCCGACCGGGGCCAACCTGACGGAACATGGCTTCGATCTCGCCGCGAGGTTGAGCCGGGGCGACATGGCGCTGTTCCCCGCGATGGGCAGGGTGAAGGCGGTGAGGCCCTGGAACCGGTGTCGGCTCCGCACCGTCCGCGAGCGATCCAATGATTTCGGGCCACCGCGAGACGGCCCGGCGAGGGTGGTGGCGACCGCGCCGTCGCACTATCGGCTAGCGGACGTCGAGGGATCCGAGACGGTCGTTCTCATCGACCCGATCGAGACCTGGCAGTCTCACCCGGCCCAACTCTCGTACGGGCGTAAAGTGGCGACCGTTCGATCGGCCTGGGAAGTCTTCTCGATCGAAGGCCGTTCCCACGGTTTGCTTTTTGAGACGTCGAACGGATACGAGGGCATCGACGCTAGCGGCGGGCATCGCGCCGAGGACACGCTCCCGGGCGCCGTTTGGCAGATCAGCGTCAACTACTGACAACCGAGTTGGGCGACGCAGCGATTTCTTGGAGCGGAGAGGCGGCATCGCACCTGCGCATGCCCGGATCTGGCCGCGTCGACAGCGCGGGATCCGTGTGGCGCATGCCCCTTCGCCAGGCCTCATTTGCCCTCGCCTTTCCTGCCGGACGGGGTTGGCTGCGCGGGGTCTCAACCTTGCGGATTGCCGGCGACGCGTTTCGGCTCGCCGGTATGCATAGCGTGGCGCGAAATAAGCGCCCCTTGAGATCGGAATAAACGACCCTTGAGCCCTGTGCGCTCTTCGAGAGCGACCGCGCCAGTCATCGACGGCCGCGAATAAGCTGCCCCGAACGCGAACGGGGCCATGCGGCCTCACGCCCTACGGAGCGATCTGCAAAGCCTGGAAGGGCGCGCCCCCCTACTTATCCAGAACCCGCACCACCAAGCTCCGCGACCAAACATCTAGCCCAGGCGGAATCCCCTCCGCCGCCTGGGCTAGATCGTCTCAGCCGACGAGCGAACTGGCTTCTCGCCCGCCCCGCCGCGGGGCCGGATCGTCCCTGTCTTCGGACGGCTCGACGTCGGAGACATCGCCCGTGATTGCGCTGCGCAGCAGAGCAACGAGCCGCCGCCGATTGATCAGGAACAGGAGGCCGGCCAGCCCAAGGTAAGTCCAAGCCAGCCAAGTCAGCGTCGTGATCGTGCGCGCCTCGTCGTTGCGGTAGACGAAGGCCAGCCCGACCTGAACGGCGAACAGACCAGCCAACGTTAGCGCGGACACCAACCCGAAGCGCAGGCGCAGCAGGAGCGCGATGCCGAGCAGCGACTGGGCCGCCGTCAGGAAGAACTCCTCGTTCTGGCGCGTATCGAGTGGCAGGGGGCTCGTCGCGCCCGCACCAATGCTCAGGGCGAGCGGCAGCATGCCGACGAGCAGGGTCCACTGGTTGATCTTGTCGCTGATCATCGCGATCAGCCCGTCACCGGCACGGTTGGCACGCACGAACAAAACCGCCACCGTTATCGCCGGGGCCTCGCTGGCCAGGGGGGCCAGCCACTGGATCAGCAGGAACTCGTTGAGCCCAATCGCCCGGCCCGTGTTGACCATGGCCTCGGCGAAGGGCTCGGCTGAAACCAGGATCACGCCACTCGCCGTCGCCACAAGTCCGGCCATTGCCGCCCATTGCAGGCCCGGAGACAGTGTGTCGAGCGCCGCGGCTGGTCCCGGCTCCTCGGCTTCCTCCGGATTGTCGCTCTTCTGCATGCTGCGCACGCGCCAGACATAGGTTCCGAAAATCGCGAGAAGCACGACGAAGTCGACGAGCGAGATGGCGCGCTTGAGGACGATCACGAAGGCGTAGAGGCTGGCAACCAATAGGAACCCGACCTCGACGGCGTTGCCGGGCGCGAGGCCGATCGAGCGGTGGCGGTCCTTCATCCAGTGCAGCCCGACCATCAGCGGCCAGGCCAGGCCGACGAGCAACCGATTCGCGCCCGTCATGTTGGCGGCCGCGTACTGCGCGTACCGCGAGTCCGGGCCGGAAGCGCCAGCCATGTAGGCATAGTAGATGTCGACGGCGTATTCCGGCAGCACGGTCACCAGCGCCACTGCTGCAAGGATGAGGCCTTGGGAGACGTACTGCTCGGCCGTCTCAGCGCCCCAGGACAGCAAAAAGCCAGCGGCCAGGATGGCGATGCCGAATGCGGCGACATCGACAAAGGGGCTCAACCGCCAGCCCCCGAAGCGGAGGATGACGGCCGGAAGGGTTGCCGCGACAGCGACGGCAACCAGCATCAGAAAGCGCTTCACGCGGGATCCTTCGCATCATGCTTCGGCCTGCCCGCCTGTCCATGCCTCAGCCCCGAGCGCCCGTCCCGGGCTCGAAGGTGGCAACACGGTAGAGATAGAGCACGAGCGCCAGGATCAACACGCCATTGCCGATCGGCTCGACGAAACGGCCCACCAGGAGGTAGTTCTCGCCAAGCCAGTATCCGGCCGCCGTCAGCAGCCCGGTCCAGACGATCGTGCCCAGGGTCGAGCAGACCAGAAAGGGCGTGAGCGGCATTGCGGCAACCCCGGCCGGCACCGAGATGAGGCTGCGCACGCCCGGGACGACGCGACCGATCAGAACGGTCACGCCACCGCGTCGGGCGAACCAGGCGCCGACCCGGTCGACCTCCGCCGGGCTCAGGGTCAGCCAACGACCATGCCGGGCGGCGAAGCGTCTCAGGCGCTCGCGCCCCAGCCAGCGCCCCACGCCGTACCAGATCAGCGCTCCGGAGAGCGATCCGGCCGAGCCGGCGAGGAACACGCCGACGAGGCTGAGTTCGCCGCGTGCCGCGGCAAAGCCTGCCAACGGCATGATAAGCTCGGAGGGGATCGGCGGGAAGATGTTGTCGACCAGCATCAGCAGGAAGACGCCGAAGGAGCCGGTCTGCTCGATCGCAATCACAATCCAGTCGACCAGCGCAATCTCCCCTCAAGCGGCACCGAGCCGCGGCCTTCACCGCCGCGGTTCACGTCGGGAACGCGCCGAGTAGGCGCGGGTTCATACCGGGGCGCCAAAGCGAAGCCCGCATCGTGCCAGCGCGACGATGCAGCGAGCAGGTATCGGGAGAACGAGACGCGCTGATGCATCATCCACCCCACACGGCACCGGTCGCGCTCACAGGCGGCACAGAGTTGCTGCAGCCAAGCTTGACCTGCTGGCGTATCGAGCGGACAGCGCGTTTTGCCCCGATCATCGATGCTGCCGCATACTTCGCTCATCTGCGCAGCGCTCTCTTGGGCGCCCGCCATGCGATCCTGTTCATCGGCTGGGAGTTCGATACTCGCATCAAGCTCGATCCCGATCACCCGCTGCCGGGCTTGCCGGAGGAGCTTGGGCCGTTCCTGGCGGAACTCGGTCGGCGCAGGCCAGAGCTCAGCATTCGGGTGCTGCAGTGGAATTTGGGGCTCCTTGGCACCCTGGCGCGCGGAACTACGCCACTCTACCTCCTGAATTGGATGCGCGCTCGCGGCTTCCAGTTCCGACTCGACAGCGCCCACCCGCCGGGGGCCTCGCATCACCAAAAGATCGTGGTGATCGACGATGCGCTCGCCTTCTGCGGCGGCATCGACATGACAGACGACCGCTGGGATACCCGCGCCCACGATGATCATGATGGACGGAGGGTGCGCCCGTCAGGGCGACCCTACGCGCCGTTCCACGATGCCACGGTCGCGGTAGACGGCGCGGCTGCCGCGGCCCTGGGTACCCTCGCTCGCGAGCGCTGGCGGCATGCCACCGGCGAGCGGATCGCGCCGCCCGGTCCGCCCGTGCAAGATCCTTGGCCTGATGGGTTGACGCCGCTTCTGCGCGACGTGGCGGTCGGAATCGCTCGGACCGCGCCTGCCTATCATAGCCGCCCTGGCGTGCATGAGATCGAGCAACTCTACCTCGCCGCCATCACAGCCGCTCGGCACACGATCTACATAGAGAGCCAATACTTCGCCGCACGCTGCGTCGCCGAGGCCGTTGCTGCCCGCCTACAGGAGCCGGATGGAGCCGAGATCGTTGTCATCAACCCAGCTCGCGCCGTCGGTTGGCTTGAGGAAAAGGCGATGGGGCGGGGCCGAAGCCGCGTCCTGGCACACATCCGCTCCGCGGATCGCTATGGGCGCTTCCGCATCTACCGTCCCGTGACGGCGAACGGGCAGCCGATCTACGTGCATGCAAAGGTGATGATCGTCGACGACCGGGTGCTGAAGATCGGCTCATCCAACCTGAACAACCGCTCGATGGGTCTGGATACGGAATGTGATTTGGCCGTCGAAGCCGCGTCCGATCAAGGAACCGATCGAGCGGTCGCGGCGGGAATCCGCGGCTTGCGGAACGCTCTTCTAGGCGAGCATCTCGGCGTTCCGCCGGATGAGGTCGCAAGATCGCATTCCCGCACGGGCTCGCTCATCACCACGATCGAGGCCCTGCGCCGGGAGGCGGGGCGTACCCTGGTCCCGCTCGACGCATCAGCTGTTGAGGTCGTGAAGCCGTTGAGCGACGGTGAGCTTCTTGACCCCGAGCGGCCCGAGCCGGTCTGGCGGGCTGCGATGCACGCCTTGGCCGCCAAGCGCCACCGTGTAGCCGATCCCGCAGCATTCCTTGAATGGTGACGGGGGTGCGGTCATGATTTCCAAACATATCGGAGTAATAGGCCATATTCTCTCCTATAAATGTTATTTCTCTGCTGATTCTTCAGACAAGATTTGTTGATTGATGAACCAAACTTTGAATTATCACTTTCTTGTGCAGTCTGATAGATTTGGTCCGATGCTTTTCCATGGTAGACCACGCCAAAATGTATATTTTTTCTAATTTCGGTGACGATATGAAAAAATCTGAAGGCCTATAGCAAACAAAAATTCGCCATCAAAGGATAGATATATTAGTTGTTGAGATTCAATATCCTATGTGCCGCTTCTCGCGAAGGCCTGATATGAGAGCCTGGTATTTTGTTCTTTGCGCGCCTGGTTCAGGGATCGGAGAGGCCGACGCAGCCTCTAACCTCGAAACGGTCCGGAAGCCGTATGGCGGCGAGAACGTGAGGGGCATGCGGCTCGGTCCCAATAACGGAGCGGCAAGCGCGGCGGATACGGCTGACGACCCATGAACGAAGTCACGTTCACCTTTCCATCATGCACGAGCTGCGCGAATACAAACTGAAGCCTCGATCACGTAGGCTTCAAATCGATGGGGACCAATTCATGGGCGGCGCAGATAGTGTTCTATGAAACGTTGCGGAGGCCGTGGGCGAAGGGGATGGGTGACCGATGAATACGCTCGTAGTCGGCGGCGCCCCTTCTTGGTTGACAGCCGCGGTCGATCTAAGCTGTCACCATCGGACTGTGATGGTCGCCGGCGGCGCCGATAGCCTGGTTAGATGCTGCAGTCGGCGGCATGCCGACTGCAACACCACGCTCTCTCTTTTGATCCAGCCGACGGAACCGATGGTCGCTCGCCACGGATCGACGACTTCGAGTTCCAGCGAAATGAGTTCCTTCGACCGAATCGGTCGCGGCGGGCGCGTGCCTGGCGATCCCCAGGTGTGGCCGCATGGAGCGCCGCGTCCGGATCGAGCCGCCGGACGCGGCCGATCTCGCGCGCGCCGTACCGTGGCCGCCGTGTACCTGTGCCCGACGGCAGCCTATCCGGTTCGCCATCGAGTTCGCCTGGGTGAAAGGACTTCGCTCCCAGGATGGACCGGCCCCAGGCGGGTCGGATACCCGGGGCGGGTGTGTCGATCGGGCCGACGCTAAGGCTGTCGTCCAAACCGATCACGCGCTTGAGGATACCGAGCGACAGCTGGGTCTTGCGAAGGATGTCCGCGACGGTCGTGCCAAACGCCATGTGGTAGGTCTCGACGCGCTCTCTCATGCGAGTCTTGATATTGCGCGGCAGGGTATGGGGCGGCATCGATACGCAGTGTAAAAAGCGCAGCAATCCCATCCGCTGCGGCATCCGTCGGGCGGAAACATCGATGCGAGGAAGACGATCATCGGCTCGGGTGCAAGCCTGAACCAGGCATCGTGAAATCTCTAACGGCCGGAGCTGCTGCCTCTGGCCGCCCTGTTGCACTTGCGCCGCGACCGCACTGCTTCGTAACTGTTCGAGAACCGACGGAAGACGCCATGTCCCGAATTGCCCTTTCCATCGCGCTGCCAATCATGGTTGGCCTCGCCACGGCTCAGACGGGCGCGATCGCCCGAATTGCGGCGCCGGCGGCTATCCCTTCGAGCGGCGTGCAATTGGCCCACGGCACGACCGGCCACAGAGAGCGCGATTACGAAGGGCTGCCGGCCGCCAAGGTCTCTCTGGTCGAAGCCCTGGAGATTGCCGAGGGCGAGGGGCCTGGCCGCGCTATCATGGCCGAGTTCGAGGGCGGGATTGGCAAGCCTTGCTACGAGGTCAAGCTGCTCAGCGACGATGGCAAGCTCACCCATCATCGTGTCGACGCTAATTCCGGTCAGGTGACCAAAAGCGACGATCATCCGATCGAAAGCTATTTCACTTCATTGAAACCGTCTAACCTGCGAGATGTCGATTTGAGCTTAAGGCAAGCGGCCGTCATCGCTGCGAAAACTGGCGACAAGGTCGCGGAAGCTCAAATCGAACGCGAGGATGACGGCGTGCAATACAAAATCACGGTGGTGACTAACGGCGAGGGGCACGAGGTCAAGGTCGGGGCTGACGGAAGGATCATACCGAGCAGGTAGGACTGGCCCGGCCCCGGAGGAGCCCCACGTCCGCCCCGGCTGCATCGACTCCGCCGTCCATCGAACCGGTTCCTCGCATGCGCCGCTACGCCTCGGGATCGCCCTTGGTTCCGGACGTCTCAGGGGCGAAGCGAGCGCGGGTGTTTGCGTTGTTCTGAAAGACACGAAGCCGCCGCCAAGTGATCGGGAACGGGGGACTGGCCAGCCCGAGAGGTGTCCGAGACAGCATCGTGATCGTGCGCACCCCGTCGCCGCGGCGGACGACGACAGTACGACATGCGTCGCAGGCGTCTTGTCGAGATCGTGAGCCTCGGCCGCTCGCCCGAATGGGCTGATGCCTGCACTGATCGCGATCTTTCCGCCGATTGAGTCCTGCAGGCGCGAGACCGCGGTGGCGAGATCGTGGTCAACGCGGATCTCGACTGCCCATCCCAACCGGGGCCGGGGATCTATGAGATGATCGCGACGACCCGGCGTCGATTGATCTGTCGGGTCGTCGGTTCGAGTTCGAAGACAGGTCCGACGACGTCGCACGGGTAGGTCGACGATCGTTGCCAACCGTCGGTGGCGGCTCAGCTGCGGACGTCCTGGTTTGCCTGCGTTGTGGGCGGCAATGCGGTCGCGCGCAGTCCGCCGGATGCTTGCACAAGCAACGGGGCCAGCGTCGGAACGTTATCTCTCGCGCTTGCACCGGATCGAGGAGGGGTGGCTTTCACCAATCGTTAACCATGCCGACGATCAATTGTCCGCGAGGGGCCTCAGTGCACAAGCGGGTTTGATGCATCGATGGGTGAGGTCACGGGGCGCGATCTGGCGATCGGGGGCATGCGGGTGCAGGCAGCGCGCTTGCGAGTCATTATGGAGAATCTCGCTAACGCAGAATCGACGGCGGCCACGCCGGGAGGCGACCCCTATCGACGCAGGCATGTCCTGTTCGAACCCGTCGGCGAGGATCCGTCCCCAAGGCTGCGCGTCGCCGCCAACACGTCGGCCTTTCCGCTCAGGCGGATGGCCGACCACCCTGCCGCGGACGCCGCGGGCTTGGTGAAGTTGCCCAATGTGAACAGCGTTGCGGAAACCATGGATCTCCGCAACGCCATCGGCGCCTACCAAAAGAACCTGGACGTGGTCTCCGCCTTCGAGCGGATCGAGCAAGCGACGATCGACGTCCTGAAAGCTTAGATAGATGTGAGTCGGAGCCGAAGGGCGCCCTCCCTCGGGAGAGCCAACATCCTCGAAGACCGAAGGAATCTCGATTCGAAGTGAGGCCCCGGTCGGCGCCGGTCAGGACCCTGCGGCCTTCCCGATCTTGGCAGAGGAACCAACGGGCCAACTCGGTTCTGGTTGGGAGCCGCTTCCAAGCCGACCGGCAGCTCGACGCTCCCAATCGGCAGGTGCGGCGACAGGGGCCGGACGCGCGGGCCTAACAGCGAAAGGTCGCCCCTGCGTGGCCTGCGTCGACCGGCTGCCGCCCCCCGCCGAGGCGTGGCATCGGGTCTACGAACCGTTCACGGATGTGCGGGCCGCTTTGGGAAGGCGGGTAGGGTTCGTCGACGAGCGCGACCGGCTGTGACCCGAGGAGACCCGACAGGTTTTCCGGGCCCGGGCAGCGCTCGTGACAAGGACGCAGCGAGGGCCGATGCTTGGGCGGACGGAATCGGCCTCGGTCAGCTCCGCCGCGATGATCCGCCGCCCGCCTCGCTGGCCGGTCACGCGAGTTGCGGTTATGTCGCGGGGCCGGAGTCCTAGCCCAGCGGTCGAGAACGGACGTTCGGGCGCCAAGGCCCGTCGGTTCGGTGGCTTGGCCCTGCCAAGCCCGACGCGGACCGCGGCGCGGTGCACGATGGCTGGTTAAGGAGTTCTTGATATGTTCCGTGGCAGGCACGCATGTCGGGATCGATTCGGGGTCGGCTGAGATGGCACGCATAACGCTCGACGGCTTCATCGAGGCGTTCGCCGCCTACCTGATAAAGCGTGGGCGCAACATGGTCAGGTTGAACGATCCCGACGTCCGGGACGGCCTATACCGCGTCTACCTGTTCCTCGATGGGTTCGCCGGCGTGGACGGGGCCGCGGACAAGGATCTGAGGCGCTCGATCGTGAACATCAGGAACGTCTTCAGGCCCAGTCCGATCGGCTCGTTCGATCGTTTCGAGACGCTGCTGCGCGCCAAGCAGGTGTACCTGACGGACCATCCCAACCCGTACTATCAGGACATCGTGATCAAGTTGCCGGCCGAGATGGCCGACCGGATCGTCGCCGGCCTTGACGACGCCACGTCTGATCTCGCCCGGGACAGCGTCGACCGATACCTGGCTGCCGGATGACGTGACGGGCATGGGCGTCAGGCGGATCAAGGAGAGGCTAGACGCGGCGACCGGTTTCTGGCCGGCCCTGCACGGCGCCCTCGACGCCCTCGGCTTCGACGGAGGTTACGTGGAGCGGCTGACCGCGCCGCCGCACGGCGGCCGTCGCAAGTACGTCAAGGATTCGGTCTGGGGCATGATGGACTTCGAGCCGCACGAGCTCGCCATCATCGACTCCCCGCTGCTCCAGCGGCTGCGGCGGATATCCCAGCTCGGCCTGACGTTCCTGACCTATCCCTCGGCCGAGCACAGCCGGTTCTCGCACACGCTGGGCGTCACGCACGTCCTGAAGCGGCTGGTCGCATCCATCAGCGACGCCGCGCGCAGGGAGCCGATCCTGCGGGCCGGCAACGATGAGTACCAGCTCTATGACCCGTCGGCGGACGGTGCTGTCGCACGGAGCCTCGCCCACGCCGCACTGCTCCATGACGTCGGTCACCTCGCGTTCTCGCACGCGGGGGAGACGGCCTTCTCCGCCGGGGCGGGCCTCCTGGTCGGCGGGATGGAGCTGGAGGACTTCATCGCTTGCTTCAGGGAGGAGGGGTTCGAGTCGGGCCTCTCCGAGTGCCTGTCGATCGCCGTCTGCCTGTCGCCCCGCTTCCGGGCGTTCTACGGGCGCGTGCTCGGCGCCGACGACGTCGATGGCCGGCTGCGCGAGATCTGCTGCTTCATCGGCGGCGTGCCGCACGACCCCCGGTACCCCGGCCTGGCCAACCTCATCTCCGGGGCCGCCGTCGACGCCGACAAGATCGACTACCTGAACCGCGACGCCCGCCAATGCGGCATCCCGGTGGGCGTCGACGTGTCACGCGTGTTCCTGAACTCGGCCTTGGTCCGGATCTCGCAGGACCAGGCACTCGCCCTGAGCCGGTCGCGCATCGGCCAGACCGGAGGCGGCCGGTTCTCCGCCGGCGTGCACTTCATCGTCAACTCGTCGGGGATCGACACCTACGACGAGCTCGCCAACGCCAAGGCGGTCCTTTACCAGCGCGTCTACCTGCACCAGCTCACGCGCAACGCCGAGCAGGTCCTGTCCGAGGCCGTCCACGGGGCGATCCGCGATGCGCCCGCGACCGCCGGTCCGGACCCCAGGGACATCTTCACGTGGTTCGGGTACGGCGACGACGAGTTGCTGGCGCGCCTGTCGCGCGAGCGGGGCTCGCGCCAGATCGCCGCCCGGCTGGTCACCCGGGATCTGCCGAAGCGGGCGTTCGTGATCTACCGGGACGCCTGCGAGCCGTTCGTGAGCCTGCGCGACGTGTTCGACGCGGGCGAGTGGGACGTGCACGACGCCCGGGGCGCGCTGGCCGACCTCGAACTGGTCTACCGACGCGCCACGTGCTGGCGCCTGTTCGACCAGCTCGTGCCGGTCGACCCGGTCGAGAGGCCGCGGCGGCTGGCGGAGCTGCGGGACCTGATCCGCCGCGAGGCCATCGCGGTCCGACGCAGCGTCGACCCGGGCTTCGTACCCCCGGCGCCCAACGCGGCCGAGCCCTACGTCGGCCTGTCGCCGCGCTTCGAGCTCAAGCCGATCAACGAGGTGCTCGTCCGCGAGAAGAACTCGATCGGCCACAGCGGCCAGTGGACGAAGTCCGAGGAGCTGTCCAACGCGGACAATCTCGGGCGCGGCGTCGACCACGTCCACGCGGACCGCGAATGGCTCCCCTACGTCGCGGTCGCGTGCACGAAGGTGCTCTACGACCTGCACGCGGGGACCATGGCGTCGTCGATCCCCGACGGGGCGGCAACGGGCGACGGCTCCGCCCGGGAGGGCTTCCCCGTCCGACCGCGCCTGCTTCTGCGCCTGGAAGAGGTCTGCTCGCGCACGGGCGTCGACCACGGCAGGCTGCTCGACGACATGGCGACGGCCGCCCGCGCCGGCTATTTCGGGGCCGCCGAGCGGATCGTGCCGCTCGACGGGGGGTTGCTGCCGCGGTGCGGCACCGTCGCGGCGCGCTACGCCACGTTCCGGGGGGAGGGGGGCTGGCAGGTCAGCCCGGGATCGGTGGCTGCCTTCGTCCGCCAGTTCCCGGTCGGCCTGCGTCCGGAGATGCTGTCCCTGCTGGCGGAAGGGACGATCATCACCCGCGGCGCGGTCGGGCAAGCCTTCGATCGGATGACCGCCGCGTCGCGGGCCCGGGGTGAGGGTGGAATCGTCTTCGCCCGCTTCTCGCCGAACAGCGGCAACGTGACCGGCATCGCGCTGGAGCAGGAGCGCCGGGACACCTATCTCGGCGCCGGCCACGGCTTTGTCCGAAATCTGGCCGAGCTTGAGGTCCGCCTGGCGGGTGGTCCGGCCGACTGCGTCGCCTTCGTCGACGACCAGTTCGCCAGCGGCGGCCAGGCCAGCGCCCAGATCCTGCACTGGGCCGGCGTCCCGCGCGAGCGATGGCCCGCCGCGATCCAGGGCGAGCGCAACATCGACATGAGCGCCCCCGGCGACCGGACGCTGGAGCTGCTGCGGTCCGGCAGGGTCAGGCTGATGTTCGTGCACGGCACCGAGTCCGGGCGTACCCGCGTCGTCGAGACCGCGCGGTCCGCGGGCTTCGCCGACCTCGACGTCGTCTTCGACCGACTGATCCCGGCGAGCCCGATCCTGTCGGGACCGTTGCGGGAATTCCTCGCCGAGGTGGGTCGTGGCCTGTTGCGGGCCATCAGGCACGGCGACGCTCCGGTCGACGCCGCGGCGGACGCGGCGCTCGCGGCCGACGCGGTCGGCTACGGCGGCATCGGCAGCGTCATGGTCACGCCCACCAGCGCCCCCTCGCACGCGATCACCGCGCTGTGGTGTCCCGGCGCCTATGCCGGGCAACCCTGGCTCCCCCTGTTCCTCAGGCGCGGGTACCGGAAGCACCTCGTCTTCGGGTAGGCGGCGCCATCCGGCGGTCCCGGGCGTGTCGGCGAGTTCCGTCGTCTCGGTCCGGGCGGACCGAAGTCCCGAGCACGAGCCCGGCCCACGTCGTCGGCCCCGGCGCGGAAGCCGACGCGCTCGACGCTCCGGTCGCGGGTCCAAGTCCGACTCCAACCCACCTTGTCCCCGGAGCCGGGAGCGGGGGCCCGGAGTGGTCATGGCCAAAGCGGGCTCTCGCCTGGCCGCGCCGCGCTTTGATGACGCGTCCGTTCACGCGGCGTGCGGCCGCCTGGATGATCCGGATCGCATCGTCCTCTGCCGAGGATCGTCCTGACATCGTGGCGCCTTATCAACGGGTGAAGCCGACCTCTCGTCGCTACGCCCTCGCGCGACGCCGCGAGCGCCGATGCTGTCTGTGGCCCCGTCACGGTTGTGATCCTGCCACACCGCCCGCGGCGACGGGGTCCGTGTCCCTGATCCCCATTACGGTCGCGGCTTCGCCCTAGGCGAACTTGGGGTGCGCGACCGGTGCGGGCGGCATGACGCTTCGCGCTCGCCGGGCCGCGGGATCTCCCTCCTCCAGCCGAGCGAAGTCGCCGCCAATTCGAGCCCGACGATCCACGAGGAGCGATGCCGTGACGCTGCCGTTACGTATCTCCACCCCGTCGCCGAATGGACGTCACGAGGATGGCGAGGGGTCGTGCTATTGCGACCTCGTCGAGATCAACGATTGGGGCGCATTCGAGATCGTCGAGGCGCTTTCCGGAGAGTTGGCGACGCTTCTGCGACAGAAATCCACGAGCGCCTATCTGGTCCGCACGCATGGCGACATGGAGGTCGGTCCGCCCTTCTGCCATCCCGACGCTGACGATGAGCCGATGTACTGCGCGGTGGACCATCTCGGGAGAATCGAGCGCGATCCCGCGGCGAACGAGGCGCTGTGGCGTTGCGCGAACGCCGCCGTGGAACTTCCCGGGGGGGCACCGGCTCGCCGAGCCCGCCAGAGATCGAGTAACGGACTCGGCGGCGCGCGCGCTCGCGCACGATCGATCCCCCGTTCTCGACGCCGTGGCGGAAAGTGCGGACGGCCTTCGAACGCCCGGCCGAACGAGATCGCGGGCCCGCCGTCGTTCGGGACCATGGCGGACGGCACGACCGAGGGGCGGCGAAACGCTGCCGCTGCGTGTGGGCCCCACGCCGCTGTCGCCGTCGAGACCGGGGTATCCGTCGCCGTCCAGGCGTCGTCGTGGGTCCAAGCCGGATCGGCCGGTCGGCCACGGATGCCACGCCGCGAGCCACGCCAGACATCGACGTTTCGTCAACCAATGGATCGACTACCCGACCCCGCTCAGGCGTCCGTTAAGCCGGGCCGCCGCATCGTGCCGAAGGAAGGATGTCCGGGAGGCGAACATGCAGATGGAGTCGGTCGGGGGCGGGGTTGTCATGGATCCCAGGCCTGGGACCCTGCCGCATTTCGACCTGTTCGCGCGAACGCTCGGTGACATCGACTCGCCGGAAACGATGGCGTGGTGGTCGGATCCCGATTGGAGGGGGCACGTCGCCCTCGCGGTGATCACGGAGCGTGGGAGCGCACGCATCGCCTCCTCCAGTGTGATCCTGGGCGGGGGCAGGCAGGCGGCGCCGACCGCGGGCTCCGGCGATGCCGGAGATAGGCGCGCCTTCCTGAGACGCGAGGTCGAACGTCAGCGCTCGGCGTCGAGATCCGCGATAGACCGTGCCCTGGCGGGATTGGCATTCCGCCCCGACGGGGCGACGTTCCACGTGACGAGTGCTTTTGCACTGCGTACGGTGAAGGCGCATCTCGACGTCGGAAGCGGATGGGCGGGCGGCACAGTTCGTCTGGGGCGGGAGACAGCCCTTCGGGCGGGTGGCGGGGCAGCCTCGCGCAGCGTGCCGGGGGTGGGGGATGGCCACGCATGCGGCGCGAGGGCGGTCGACGCGCTCGCCGACGATCTCGCCACTTGGCTCGAACGCCAGTACTTCCACGACGACTGGAACCCCGACGATACAAGTCAGGCGGCACTGTCCCACGCCCTGGCTGTCATGGTCGCCGCTCACAACGGCGAGATCAGCGACTCCTTGGCGATCGGCCGTGCCGGAAGCCTCCCGGCGCCAAGGTCGTCGGCGGGAGGGGAGACCGGGGCTCAATCGCGGCTGTCCGATCACCACGCAACCGGCCGTGCGGTCACGCCGCTCGAACCCCTGGCATAGGCTCGACGCCCCCCCCAGATAGTGCGACTCACGATCGTCGGGCCGACCGGGCCTCCGAGCCCGCGTCGGTCCAGGGTAGCCGTGGGGCCGTCAGCCACCCCGCGAATGTCGCGATGCGCGGCGCTCGCGGCGTTTCGGACGCTTTCGGGCGTGCTGTCGCGGAGCAGGTCGCCGCAGCCGCCGAGATCAAGGAAGGGATGGACCCGACGGAACCGCCTCTCGGTCCGCTTCATCGCGCAACGATTCGGCCTCGGCGAGGTACTTAGCCCTGATCTGCTCCTCCTGGTGTTCGATGCGCTGAATCCCGACCAAGTGCCCGCAAACCTGGAAGACCAGCTTTTCGATTTCGTTTTCAGGCGAATTTCGGCGCAGCAGCGGACCGAGCGGCTCAGGGGCGGCCAGCAGCCCCTGATGCGTTGGCACCGTCCCGCGAATCAGTTCCTGCCACGCCTCGGGCAGCATCGTTAGTTTGCCCTCGGCTTTCCTCTTGAGCTCATCGGTGAGCCACTTCTCGTTCCTCGTCGGTGTATTGGCGACGAGCCTCGCAAGCTCGGCGAGCCGTTCGTCTCGCTGGGTCACGCGCAGCTCGTCCATGTAGCCGGCATGATCGTTTGCGTAGGCGGTCGCGAGCCCCCGCGCATGGTTGAACGCGGCGTCGATCGCCGGCGGCCGCCTCCTGGGATTGTGGCGCAGCACCACATCGCGGCTGCCGTCCTCGGACCGAAGTACGGTGAACATGACCGTTTGGGAGTGCGGCCGCAGGTAAGGCCTATCCGTCAATGTGTAGGGCAGCGAATCCAAGGGGACGACGCTCACCCACACCTCGTCGCCGAACGCGGCCGCGACGTGGCGCGTCCCGAAAGGAGTTTCGTGTATCTCGACATTCGCGACGCATGTTTCTGTGGCGATGGGCATGGGAACCTCCTGTGTGTCGCAGCGAGGTTCGCGGTTGATCATGCAAGGGACAAACGTCAGGGCGGCGCAAGCGCCATGCAGCTTCAGAGTTTAGCTGCTGACGCCGCGGACGCCTGATGCGTCATTGTCGGGCGCGATCACCGAGCCAGACGGATTGGCCGGGGAGATACGTCGGCTCGACCAGGCGCAACTTCTCTCGCGTGGTCCTGCGGCCGGCGCTGCACCGAGGTGAGCACCTCGACGCGCTCTTGCGCGCACGCCTCGGCAAAACTGAGAGTGCTTCGGGTCATTCTTGGCGATTATGCAAATGCTCCGAAGGGATCGGAGCATCGTGGGGCATATTGCGTGAGTGTAGATGGATGCGACAACCTAAGGGTAACTGATAGATTCGGGCCAACGGCGGAATTGTTCGGTCAGACACACTTTGTCACGATCGCGAGGATCTGGAGACAAACCCGCGATCTATCTTGATCGTCGCGCTTTCGACCGACGCCGAATATGCCAAGGATTACCCCCTGGAGACGGCCGAGGAGGATCGACGCCTCGGCAAAACGGCTCAGAAATACCGAGCCCTGCCGTGCTCGGCCACCCAGCTATCGTAGTCTTCGAGAGCCAGACCGCGTCCGTTTATCCGAACTTTCGAACGTCTCCAGACAATCCGCAGCCGACACGGAGTTTTAGATGATGAAACAAACTGTCGAGTACTTGACGGCCGCATTCATGTTCGTCGCGACAGTATCGAGTGCGACCGCCGCCCTCGCATTCGAGCGTGGCGGCCATGGCGGTGGTCCGGACTGGGGTCGGGCAGGCGACCATGGTTCGCCTCCCGGCGGCGATCGCGCATTCCGAGGGGGTAGTCACGGGTCTGCGAGATTTGGCCTCCATCGCGGTCCTCGCTCCAACACGTTCCTGCCGGCCGTCCCGTTCGCAGGAGGGCGGCAACACCGGCCGCGCCCTCACTAGGACGAACAGACGGTCGGCTACATTCGAGGCGACCGCCGTCTGTCTCGCCTCCGGAACCTGGCGTTCGCGGCAGGTCCAGTTCGTGGGCGAGGTGGGATCGGCCAGTCCGCGCCGTCCTGCAGCATTATGTTCCGTCGCCGCGATGACTACGATCACTTGCCGGATTATATCTTCCGATAAGGCGGTCCAATATGTCACGCCTGTTTGCCGAGACGTGTATTCACCGGTTGATCGTATTGGTGTCGAGCGTCCTGGGGCCGACGACACCGACGGCACTCGCGGTCGGTAGGCAACGAGGGTGACAGTTCGAGCGGAAGCGTCTTCCCCGTCGCTCGCGCGTCACGCTTCATTTTACAAGATGTGGAGAGTCGATGCAGCATGCGGATATTGTGCTTACTGACGCTATGCGATGGCTGCGTTGGTTGCCGGGCTGGGCGCAGAGTGTCGCTCTTGTTCTCGGATGTTTTGTTGTTGTGCTGCCACTTCATCAGTTCGCGTATCGCTTCCTGACACGAGCGTCTCAAGACCGAGGCCTGTTCTGGCGCTCACTCGTTCGACGGACGCAAGGTCCCACCCGTCTCTGCCTCATCATCGTCGCTGTTGGTGCCGCTTCCGCCGTCGCACCGGTGTCCCGGGAGGTCCGGGTCTTGGTGAACCATCTTCTGCTCGTTGGTTTCGTTGCGCTCGCCGGTTGGTGCTGCTGCATCGCGATCCACATCGCTACCGTCATTTACCTGCGGCGATTCAAACTCGACGCTGAAGACAACCTTCTCGCGCGCAAGCACTTCACCCAGGTGCGCCTCCTCGAACGCGCGGCCGTGACGCTCGTGGCGTTGATTACGGTCGCCGTGTGCCTGATGACGTTCGAGCCCGTGCGGCAATACGGCGTAAGCCTTCTGGCCTCGGCGGGAGCCGCGGGCCTGATCCTCGGTCTAGCGATGCAGCCGGTACTCTCGAACCTCGTTGCCGGAATCCAAATCGCGATAACGCAGCCTATCAAGATCGAAGATGCGGTCATCGTTGAGAACGAATGGGGTTGGGTCGAGGAAATCAACTCGACGTACGTGGTTGTTAGGCTTTGGGATTGGCGTCGGCTTGTCGTGCCACTGACATATTTTATTCAAAAGCCATTCCAGAACTGGACGCGCGAGGGTTCGTCGCTCATCGGAAGCGCTTTCCTCTACGTCGACCACACCGCGCCAATCCCAGCCATGCGGAAAAAGCTTGCAGAGATCGCCGCGCAATCAAATCTCTGGGACGGAAAGGTCGTGAATCTCCAGGTCTCAGACGTGCGAGAGAACGTGATTGAAATTCGAATGCTGATGAGCGCTCGCAATGCTTCGCAGGCCTGGGATCTGCGATGTGAAGTCCGGGAGAAGATGGTCGGCTTCCTGCAGGCCGAGCTGCCCAGCGCGCTGCCGCGGTATAGGACGGAATGGCTCCGAATCGATCGTGACCGTCCAACACAGTCAGCAGGCTGCGCCCCGGCACAGTAGTTCGGCGTCGGCGCACTTCACCAACACGCCGCGAACGCTCATCATCTCGTCAATCATCGGGGGCTCTAGGTTTGAGGCAGGTGCTCGCAGCCGAACCTTACCCGGCATTCGCCGATGCCCCCCACCCCCGCGAGCTACACGACCACCCGTGACACGACGGAAGTTCGGATGGGAGCACCGCCGATTCCCATGCTTGGCTTATGTAGCCAACGGACCGGCCAGCCTGCGCTTTGAGGAACGACCACGATCCCGACGCCATATTGACCTTGAGTTGTGCATCAGCCGGTTTAACTTGATCGTCCCCGGCCATGAAACCTCTCGATCCGGTGTTAGATGCATGGGATCGCATGCGCGCCAGCCGCTTCCGTCGCTGTCTGGATTTGAAGAGTGATTGAAGCTGTCGGAACGGAGCACTTATGGCTATCTTGGATCATGCATCCGGTCTACCTTGCCTTGAAGGAACGTGAGATCAATCGCTGGCCGGGCATGCGCTGGACACGATCATAGCACCGCGCCCCTAAGAGCCCGTCCGGTAAGGGTCTGAAGCGGGGTTGAGTGGCCGGGATGGCGATGCTTCCAGGGGGGTGCTGAAGCCTGACTTGGAAGCGCCATGTGGACCCCGACCACCCGGCGGCAGCATAGCCGCGTGGGCCTTCGCTATGAAACCGAACTGACCGACGCCGAGTGGGCGGTGATCGCGCCACTGATGCCGAGGCCGGCGCCCTGTGGTCGGCCTCCGCTCTGGACGACACGGGAGGTCCTGAACGCCATCTTCTACGTTCTGAGAGGTGGGATCTCTTGGCGGATGATCCCCAAGGATCTGCCGCCGCGCTCGACCACGTTCGGCTACGGTGCCTATCGCTGCATCGGCAGCGACGGCCATCGGTTCGATGGGAAGCCGGTCTGCACCAACCGGCCCGTCCGCAGCGATCGCCTTAAGCGCGCTGTCTGGACCGAGGTCGAGGCCATCTTGAACGATCCCGCGCGGGTGGCCCACGAATACCAGCAACGCTTAGCTGCGGTGAGCGCCAGGGTGGGCAGTGCCGCGGACTTGGGCGAGGCGGAGCGCCGGATCGCCACACTCCGGCGCGGGATCGGTCGGCTCATCGACGGTTATGCTGAGGGCGTGATCGAACGGAGCGAGTTCGAGCCGCGCATCGCCGATCTGAGGGGGTCGGGTGGCGCAACTGGAGGAGCAGCGCGAGGAGATCCGGGCTGCGAGCGAAGCCGAGCGCGAACTGACCTTGATTGTTGGCCAGTTGGAGCTCTTCTCCGCTCGCGTGCGCGAGAGCCTCAACGTTCTGGACTGGACGGCCAAGCGCGATGTTCTTCGTCTCATGGTTCGGCGCATCGAGATCGATGATGGCCACATCGAGATCGTCTTCCGCGTGCCACCACCCCCGAGCGGGCCGGATCAGGCCGACGCTCGCAGAGGGCAACGTTGTACAGCGGACCGTTGAGAGGTTCTTCGCCTGGATCAGCCGCAATCGACGCCTCTGGAAGGATCCGGAAGCGACACTCGCCTCCGCACGAGCCTTCCTCTACGCCGCAGCCGTCATGATCCTCGTCAGGCGCCTCGCCCGATCAGCCTGACTTCTCGGACGGACTCTAAGGAGCCGGATGGCCGCCGCGGTACAACTTCGTGCGCCTTGCCGCGGGGTCTGACGCGCCGGGGCAATTTATTCTGATCATATTCGTGGGATGGGTAGCTTTTTCCGCGGGACGGGGGTGTGTAATTTAAACAGGGTTTTGCCTAACCCCTTTTTGGCATTGGGAATTTGTCAGCCGCCGGGGGCAGTTTTTTCCAACTCCCTACACCGCCGCCTCCTCGCCGACCCGCGCACGGTGGTGAGCCGCGCCCGGACCCACGACAACGCCGCGCATCTCGCGCCCGATTTCCTCCAGCAGGTGGTCGGGCGCTACGCCGGCACGCGGCTCGGCCGGCAGGAACTCGACGGCGAACTCATCGCCGACCGGGACGACGCCCTGTGGACGCGCGCCGCCCTGGAGGCGGACCGGATCGCCGCCGCCCCCGATCTCGGCCGGATCGTCGTGGCGGTGGACCCGCCCGCCGCCTCGGGCGCGCGCTCGGATGCCTGCGGGATCGTGGCGGCCGGGCGCGCCGGCGGGCACGCCTACGTGCTGGCCGACGCGAGCCTCGCCCGCGCCACCCCGCAGGCCTGGGCGGCCGCGGCGCTGGCGCTCTACCACCGGCTCCGGGCGGACGCCCTCGTGGTCGAGGTCAACCAGGGCGGCGAGATGGCCGCCGCCGTGCTGGGCCAGTGCGACCCGGCCGTGCCGGTCACCCGCGTCCACGCCACGCGGGGCAAGTACCTGCGCGCCGAGCCGGTCTCGCTGCTCTACGCCCGCGGGCTGGTCCACCATGTCGGCGCCTTCCCGGCGCTGGAGGACGAGCTGTGCGATTTCGGGCCGGACGGGCTGTCCGGCGGGGCGTCGCCCGACCGCCTCGACGCCCTGGTCTGGGCGCTCACGCACCTGATGCTGGAGCCCCGGGCCGCGCCGCGGATCCGGCGGCTCTGACGGGGAGGGCCCGAAACAATTCGGCGCGCTTCGGGAGAAGCGCGCCGGAGTCGGTTCGTGGTCTCTGGAACGAACTGCATGCTGTATACACAATGTCGTGCGCCAAATCTGTAGCGATCAGGCCACGGCACGCGGTCCTGTGCTGGGAATCCCCACCGTAATTCTCCTTATTGCGCGGCGGCGACGGGCAGATTGAGCGGCGGATTTGTCGGGATGATCCGCGCCGTCCTTCCGGGGCGCCGCGGGCGGACCCTCAATCCTGACCGGTCATCGGTGCCCGACGCCGGCACATCGGCGTGCCTGGCCGCCGGGAGCCCGATCGAGCGCCCGGTCGCCCCCGCCGCCGCCATCGCCGCCGCCACCGCCGCAGGCGCCGCCGGCGCCCGAAGCAAAGCTGCCGGCTCCGGAGGGGCGGGAGCCCTGGGCGCGCCGCGAGCGCCGCGCGGCTCGCATCCCGCAGCGGGGGAAGGGGACGGGCGCGACGACGAAGACCGCGAGTTCGAGGGCCTGCCTCCCGTCCATCGGAGCCGCCGTCGGTTCGTCGGTCCGGACGTTCCAGCACGGGCGGGTGCCGGGGCCGTCACGGGGGCGCCGTCAGGCTCCGCAGGGCCGCCCGGACGTCGGCGAGGGCGCCGACCAGGGCGTAGCAGGCGAAGTCGTGCGCGCCGGCGGCGGCCTTCGCCAGCCGGAAGCGGCAGCTGAGGCGGTTCGCCCCGGCCTCGGGGGCGATCGCGAATGCGGGCCGCGGCGCGTCGGGCTCCTGCTCCGGCGGGCCCGGCGCCCAGACCGCGAGGGCGTGCGAGCCCTCCGGCGTCGCCAGGATCACGGGGTCCGGCCGCTCCCCCGCTCCGGGGTCGAGGGGCGCGATCCCGCCGGTGGCCGGGTCGAAGCGCCAGGCCGCGGAGAAGTCCGCCGGCACGGCGGCGGCGAGGGGTTCGAGGCGGAGCGCCGCCGCGGGCTCGGCCAGCACGAAGCTCGTCTGCACCTCCACGGCGTTGCCGAGGCCCGGCAGGCCGAGGGCGACCCGCTTGCGCAGGATCGGGGCCGGGATCGCGGGGCTCGCGGGCGCGGTCGGGCAGTCCGAGGGGAGCTCGTCGGCCGGGTCGGCGGCGCCGTCCCAGGCCATGCGGGTCTCGGTCTCGGCCCAGCTCCGGCCGGTGCGCAGGGCGCGGAGCCGGCGGGCCGCCGGCGCGCCGGTCCCGTCCTGCGGGGTGCCGGCCTCGCTCGCACGGCGGCAGCCCGCGCCTGACCCGACCTCCGCCCGCGCCTGCAGGGCGTCGCCGGGCTCGGTGTCGGCGAGGAAGGTGACGCCGTCCCAGGTCAGCGTGTCCACCGCCCCGGCGACCCGCCGGGACAGGCGCAGGCTGATCTCGGACCGGCCGAAGGGGTGCGCCAGGATCAGCGTCCCGTCGGGCTCCGGCCACAGGGGCACGGGGGCGGGCGCATCCGCCGCCCGGGCCGGCGCGGCGAGGAGCGCCGCGACGAGGCCGCCGAGACGGGCGGCGCGGGCGCGCGCCCGGAACCGCGCCTGGGGCCGTGTGGGGATCCGGGGCTGCATCGCGTGACCATAGCTCAGGAACGGACCGGCATGTCGACCCTCCTCGAACGCCTGGCGCGGGTGGCGCGCCGCGCCGTCGGCGGCCCGGCCCTCGCCACCAAGGCCGCCGCGGCCCCGGCCTTCGCCCTCTACGCCGAGGGCCGGGCCAGCTGGACGCCCCGTGATCCGGCGGCGCTCGCCCGGGCCGGCTACCAGGCCAACCCGGTGGTCCACCGGGCGGTGCGGCTCGTCGCCGAGAGCGCCGCGAGCCTGCCGCTGATCGCCACCGGCCCCGGCGCCGCGCGCGCGGGCGACCTGCTGGCCCTGCTGGCGCGGCCGAACCCCCGGGAGAGCGGCCCGCACCTCCTGGAGACGCTCTACGCCGACCTCCTGCTCACCGGCACGGCCTATCTGGAGGCGGTGAGCCTCGACGGGCGGGTCGCCGCGCTCCAGGCCCTGCGGCCCGGGCGGATGCGGGCGCTGCCGGGCCCGGACGGCTGGCCGGCGGCCTACCTGTACACGGCGGGCGGGCGCAGCCGCCGGTTCGACCTCCCCGAGCCGGGCACCGCCGTGGCGCCGATCCTGGCGCTGGCGCTGTTCCACCCGGAGGACGAGACCGGCGGCCTCGCCCCGATCGCGGCGGCGGCCGCGGCCCTCGACATCCACAACGCCGCGAGCGCCTGGAACAAGGCGCTGCTCGACAACGCCGCCCGTCCGTCCGGCGCCCTCGTCTTCGCCGGGGCGACGCTGTCCGAGCCGCAATTCGACCGGCTGAAGGCGGAGCTGGAGGCGAACTACCAGGGCGCCGCCAATGCCGGCCGGCCGCTCCTGCTGGAGGGCGGCCTCGACTGGAAGCCGCTCGCGCTCTCGCCGCGGGACATGGACTTCGTGGCGGCCAAGGACGCGGCCGCCCGGGAGATCGCCCTGGCCTTCGGCGTGCCGCCGCTGCTGCTCGGCCTCCCCGGCGACAACACCCACGCCAACTACGCTGAGGCCAACCGCGCCCTCTACCGCCAGACCCTGGTCCCCCTCGCGGCCCGCACCGCCCAGGCGCTGGCCGGCTGGCTGGAGCCCGCCTTCGGCGCGATCGACCTGGAGCCGGACCTCGACCGGATCGAGGCGCTCGCCGGCGAGCGGGAATCCCTGTGGCGCCGGGTCCAGGCCGCGGACTTCCTGTCGGTGGCGGAGAAGCGGGAGGCCGTCGGCTACCCGCCCGCGATGCCGCCGGCGCCGGGCACTCCCTGAGGCGCGGGTCTCCGCGTCGGCTGCGGACGTCCCCTCACCGGCCCACCCGAGGATCCCCTATGGACGGCCACTTCTCCGGCTATGCCAGCCTGTTCGGCGTGCCCGATCTCGGCCGCGACGTGCTGGTGCCGGGCGCCTTCGCGGCGAGCCTCGCCCGCCGCGGGGCCGCGGATGTGCGGCTCCTGTTCCAGCACGACCCGGCCGAGCCGATCGGCCGCTGGCTCGCCCTGCGCGAGGACGGCCGCGGCCTGTTCGCGGAGGGCCAGCTCAACCTCGCCGTGCGGCGCGCCCGGGAGGTCGACGCCCTGATGCGCGCCGGCGGCCTCGACGGGCTCTCGATCGGTTTCCGCACGCTGCGCGCCCGGAAGGGCGCCGGCGGCGAGCGCCGGCTCCAGCAGGTCGACCTCTGGGAGATCTCGCTCGTGACCTTCCCGCTGCAGCCGGGGGCCAGGGCGCGCCCAACCCCGGTTCCGGGCCCGGGCCCGGAGGCCGACGCGATCCGCGACCTCGCCGGCCTGATCGCGCCGCCGCGCGCCGCGAGACCCGCCGCGAGACCCGCCGCGAGACCTGCCGCGAGACCTGCCACTCGGCCGCTGCCGGCCGCGCGATCCTGACTTCCACCCCCGACGAGGCCCGCCATGGACGCCCAGACCCCGATCGCCGAACCCGCCCTCGCGCCGCCGCGCGGCCTGCCGCCGCTGGAGAACAAGGCCGCCCACCCCGAGGGCGGCCCGGTCCGCTCCGCCCTCGACGAGCTCGCCGCCGCCTTCGCGGCCTTCAAGGAGACGAACGACGCGCGGATCGACCGGATCGAGGGCCGCCTCGGCGTCGACGTGCTCACCGAGGAGAAGCTCGCCCGGATCGACGCGGCCCTCGACGCCGCCCGCACCCGCCTCGACCGCATCGCCCTGGAGCGGGCCCGGCCGCCCCTCGAGCAGCCGGATGCGCGGGGGCCGGGGACCGCGCACGAGCACAAGGCCGCCTTCGACCTCTACGTCCGGGCGGGCGAGAGCGCCGGGCTCAAGCGCCTCGAGGCCAAGGCGCTGTCGGCCGGCTCCGGGCCGGACGGCGGCTACCTCGTCCCCGACACGATCGAGCGGACCGTGCTGACGCGCCTCGGCCAGGTCTCGCCGATCCGGTCGATCGCCAGCGTTCAGGCGATCTCGGGCGCCCAGTACAAGCGCGCCGTCTCGGTCGGCGCGCCGGTCACCGGCTGGGCCGCCGAGACCGCGCCGCGGCCCGAGACCGCCGCGCCGGCCCTGTCGGAGATCGCGTTCCCCGCCATGGAGCTCTACGCGATGCCGGCCGCCACCCAGACGCTCCTCGACGATGCCGTGGTGGATCTCGACGCGTGGCTCTCGGCCGAGGTGGAGACCGCCTTCGCCGAGCAGGAGGGCGTCGCCTTCGTGTCCGGCAACGGCGCGAGCCGCCCGCGGGGCTTCCTGAGCTACGACACGGTCGCCAACGCCGCCTGGGTGCCGGGCAAGATCGGCACGGTCGCCACCGGGGCGGCCGGGGCGTTCCCGTCGGCCAGCCCGGGGGACGTGCTGTTCGACCTGATCTACGGGCTGCGCGCGGCCTACCGGCAGAATGCCGGCTTCGTCATGAACCGGCGCACCCAGAGCGCGATCCGCAAGTTCAAGGACTCGGAGGGCAACTATCTCTGGCAGCCGCCGCTCGCCGCCGGCCGGGCCGCGACGCTGGTCGGCTTCCCGGTCACCGAGGCCGAGGCGATGCCGGATCTCGCCAAGGACAGCCTGTCGGTGGCCTTCGGCGATTTCCGCCGGGGCTACCTCGTGGTCGACCGGACCGGGATGCGGGTGCTGCGCGACCCGTACTCGGCCAAGCCCTACGTGCTGTTCTACACCACCAGGCGCGTCGGCGGCGGGGTGCAGGACTTCGACGCGCTCAAGCTCCTGAAGTTCTCCTGAGCGCCCACGGCAAGGCGGGCCGCGGCGTGGCCGCGGCCCGCGTCGGCGGTCAGCGGCCCGCGTTGCCGTCGCGCAGGGTGCCGGTCGGCTCCTGCACGTGCGCCTCGAGGAACCAGAGGTGCTTGTCGACCGCCCGCGAGATCTCGGTGAACAGGTCGGCGGTGTCGGGATCGCCGGCCTCGTCGGTCTCGTCGATGTTCTGCCGCACCGCGTTGGCGTAGGCGGCGTAGCTGTCGATCAGCGCGGCGATGTGGTCGGCGATGGCGTAGATGCCGGTCGGGTAGGCCGGCAGCTTGGTGCGCTCGGCGACCGCCTGGGTCGAGCCGAAGGCCGTGGCGCCGAGCTGGACCGCGCGCTCCGCGACGCTGTCGTTCAGCTCGTCGAGCTGGGTGCGGAACCCGTCGAGCATCTCGTGGACGCCGATGAATTGGGGGCCCTTGAGGTTCCAGTGGGCCTGCTTGATCGCCAGGGCCAGATCGATGCCGTCCGCGAGCCGCGCGTTGAGCGCCTCGATCGAGACCTTCTTGGCGTTCGAGTCGGTGTTGTTGCGGGTCTTGTGCGTCCGCGGGGTGTTGCTGGTGCCGGTGTCGGCCATGCTCTCGCTCCGTGAGCCGGTAAGGTTCGGATGCGAAAAGTGCCGATCGGCCCCCAGGTTCCCGCAGGCGCGAAGGATCCGCGGGAGGGCGGCGGCTTTGCCGCGGCGGGGCCGGGCCGTTCTAGCGCCGGCGGCCCGGGCGGGCCATCCAGTCGGACCGGTTGCCGCGGGGCGCGGTCTCGCCGACCTGGATGCGCGACAGCTCCGCCGAGCGCGCGGCGATCCAGCCGGCATGCTCGGCGACCGGCGTCACGGCGGTGAAGCCCCCGCAGGCGGTCCGGCGCGCGCCCTGCTGCAGGGCGCCGCTCGACCAGCTCACCACGCCGACGATCCGGTAGCCGCCGGGGCCGCCGGTCAGGATCGGGCCGCCGGAATCGCCCAGGCAGGCGCCGGCGCCCGAGGTCTCCGCCATGCGCCGCCGATCGGTCACGACGGTCACCCGGTTGGCGACCTGGAGCGAGCCGATCGACACGAGGTGGGCGAGCCGCAGGATCCGCGCCGAGTTCCGCCGATTCTCGGCCACCACACCGAAGCCCGCGATGTCCACGGGCTGCCCGTCGGTGATCGAGGCCGCGCCCCGGGGATCGAGGGGCACGAAATCGGTGCCGAGGGGCTGCTCGAGCTTGAGCAGCGCCAGGTCGACGCCGGGCTGGTCCTCGGGGGTCGTCCCGGGCACGAAGTCCGGGTGCATGGAGGCGGTGATCACCGCGGTCCGGTGCTGGCGGAAGTTCCGGTCGACGCTGATCACCGTGTAGCCGGCCGGCCGCATCACGCAGTGGGCCGCGCTGAGCACGAGGTCCGGGGCGATCAGCGTCCCCGAGCAGATCTCGCCCTCGGTGCTCTCGATCCGCACCACGAAGCTGCGCGCCCCGTTCGGGTCCCGCGTCGTCGTGCCGTTGATCACCGCCGCCGCGGGCGTGGGCAGCAGGCCGCCGAGGGCGCCGAGCAGCGACAGGCCCAGGATCCCGCCCCACAGGCCGCCGCGCAGGCTGCGCTCGCGGGGGCCGGCCTTTCGGATCGGGCGAGGGGACATCGGGAACTCCGGGCGCGCGCGGGCGCGGGTGGGGGACGCCGGAGGCGGCGCCGAGACGGCCTAGGGCACGGCACCCTAGAGGAAGCGAGCCTAGAGCAAGGCAATAGCCCGGCCAAGCTGAGGTTCCCTGCGCGCACCGCGCCGCGACGCTACTGCGCCCAGCGCGCCGTCCGGTTCCAGCCGTCGAGCACGCGGTCGATCCAGCCCCGCTGCGGCCCCACCAGGACGCCCTGGGTCAGGCCGCCGCAGGCGCCGCCGATCCAGGCCGACACGGCCAGCACCGCCCCGTCCGGTCCCGCGATCGGGCCGCCGGAATCGCCCTGGCAGGCGCCGCCGCCCGCGCCCTTGAGCCAGACCAGGATGCGGCTCGGCCCGTAGGGCTCGATCACCGGCAGGCCGAGGCTGCGATAGGTGCCGGTGGAGCGCGGGTCGCCGGGCCTGGCCGCGCCGTAGCCCGCCAGGGTCAGGGTCTCGCCCGCCCGCGCCGGGGCGGCGCTCAGGGTCACGGGCGCGAAGCGCGCGGGCAGCGGCGTCGCGGTGCGCAGCAGCGCGAGGTCGACGGAGCGCCGCCGGGCCGCGGCCGCGCCGGCATCGTAGCCCGGATGGAGCGCCTGCGCGGCGACGTCGACGAGCACGGGCGCCCCGGCGGCGTCGCGGAAATGGACGCGGTGCTCCCGCGCGTCGGCGAGGCAGTGGCCGGCGGTCAGCACCGTGTCGGGGGCGAGCACCACGCCGGTGCAGACGCCGCCCCTCGACGACAGGACCATCACGGCCCCGCC
Source organism: Methylobacterium sp. PvP105 (assembly GCF_017876975.1). Lineage (NCBI taxonomy): Bacteria > Pseudomonadati > Pseudomonadota > Alphaproteobacteria > Hyphomicrobiales > Methylobacteriaceae > Methylobacterium > Methylobacterium sp. PvP105. Next base: position 6,644,272 of record NZ_JAGIPA010000001.1, read on the forward strand.
GGCCGGCGCCTCGGTGCCGCCGACGATCGCCCGCGCCGGGACGGCCGCGAGAGCCAGGATCGCCGTCAGCATCGCCGCCAGGATCGCCGTCAGGGCCGTCGCCGGCGCGGCGCGGGCCGCGGGGCGGCGCTTCGAGATCGTCATCGGACCACCTGCAGAGAGACGCGCGATGATCCCGTTACGCATCGCCGCCGCCGCCGTCGAGCCGGTGGGCGTGCCCGACCTGCGCGCCTACCTGCGCGTCGACTCCGACGCGGGCGCCGACGAGGACGGCCTGCTCCAGGCCCTGATCGCGGCGGCGCGCGCGAGCCTGGAGGTCGAGACCCGGCGGATCCTGGTCCCGGGGCGGTACCGGATCGCCCTGTCCGCCTGGCCGCCCGACGGGCAGGTGCCGCTGCCCCTGAGCCCGCTGGTCGCGGTCCTCCGCGCCGGCCTCGCGGATCCGTCCGGAGGCGTCACCGACCTCGACGCCGGGCTGGTGCGCCTCGGCCCCGACCCGGACGGGGCGCCGTCCCTGCGGGTCGACCCGTCCGCGCCGGATCCCGCCGGCCGCACCATCCTGATCGAGGTCGCGGCCGGGTACGGCGGCGACGGGCCCCCGCTCCCCGAGCCCCTGCGCCTCGCGGTCCTGCGCCTCGCGGCCGCCCGCTACGAGCATCGCGGCGACGAGCCCGACGCCGCCCGCACCGACACCGCCGCCCTCGCCGCGCCGTTCCGGCGCCTGCGGCTGTGATCCTCGCACCCGGAGCTGCCCCGATGGCGATCTCGCCCCAACGCCCAGCCCTCGGCGCGCGGCGCCGCCGCTTCGTGCTCGAGCGGCCCCTGGAAGAGCCGGACGGGTTCGGGGGCGTGCTGCGCCGCTACGTGGCCGGCCCGGTCCTGTGGGGCGCCATGGCCCCGGCGGGGCTCGCCGACCGCCCGGCCGGCGGCCGCACCGACACGCGGCCCGCCTACCGCGTCACCCTGCGGAGCCGGGCCGCGCTCGACCCGACCATGCGCCTCGCCGCCGGGCCGCGCCGCTTCGCGATCCGCGCCGTCGCCGAGCCCGACGCGCGGGGCCGCGACCTGGTCTGTCACGTCGAGGAACTGCCCGGTGAGGGCCGGTCGTGAGCGATCCGGGCCCGCTCCTGGCGCTCCGCGCCGGCCTGATCGCCCGCTTCGCCGCCGACGCCGCCCTGGCCGCCCTCCTGGGCGGCCGGGTCCGGCTCTACGATGAGCCGCCGCGGGGCACGCTCCCGGTCTACGCGCTGTTCGGCGAGTCCGAGATCACCGACGCGTCCGTCGACGGCGCCGAGCGCCACCGGCACAGCCACGCGATCGCGGTGATCGCTCAGGCAGGCTCGGTGCGCACCGCCCTCGACGCCGCGGCGCGGATGGCGGCGCTGCTCGCGGACGGGGCGACGCCCCTCGTCCTGCCGCTGGCTGGCTGCCGGCTCGTCACCCTCCGGGTGCGGGCCGTCCGCGCCCACCGCGACGCCCGGACCGGCGAGGCGCGGGCGACCCTGACGGTCGAGGCCGTCACCGAGAACCTGTGAGGAGGGTGCCGATGGGCGCGCAGAAGGGCAAGGACCTGCTGATCCGGGCCGGCGACGGCGCGGGCGGCTTCGCGGCGGTGGCGGGCCTGCGCAGCCGCCAGATCACCCTCAACGCCGAGACCGTCGACGTCACCAACGCCGATTCCGCCGGGCGCTGGCGCGAGCTGCTCGCCGGGGCCGGGGTGCGGCGGGCCGCGATCGCCGGCTCCGGCGTGTTCCGCGACCAGGCCTCGGACGCGCGCCTGCGGCTGCTGTTCTTCGAGGGCGCGGTCGAGGCGTTCCAGATCGTGATCCCGGCCTTCGGGATCCTGGAGGGTCCGTTCCAGATCGCGAGCCTGGAGTACCGGGGCGACCATGCCGGCGAGGTCACCTTCGACATGAGCCTCGAATCCGGCGGCGCGCTCGCCTTCGCGGCGGTCTGAGCGCCGTGGCCAACCGGATCCGCGGCGAGGTGCCGCTCACCCTCGGCGGGCGGCGCTACACCCTCTGCCTCACCCTCGGGGCGCTCGCCGAGCTGGAGGCCGCGCTCCAGGCCGGCGACCTCGCGGGCCTCGCCGCGCGCTTCGCGGGCGGGCGCGTCTCGGCCCGCGACCTGATCGCCCTCCTGGGCGTCGCCCTGCGGGGCGGCGGCCACGACCTCGACGACGCGGCGGTGGCGCGGCTGCCGCTGGCGGGCGGGCTCGACGCCGTCTCGGTCGCCCTGGGCGACGTCCTGGCGGCCGCCTTCGGGGAAGCGCCGGGCGGGGAGGCGCCGGGCCCGGCAAACCCTCCCTAGGGCCGGGCGCGGACAAGCCGCCGCGTCCGGCCCCGGACCGCTTCCCCTGGGACGACGCCCTGGCCCTCGGCCTCGGCGCGCTGGGCTGGCGACCCCGCGACTTCTGGTCGGCGACGCCGCGCGAGTTCGCCGCCGCGCTCGGCCGGCGCGCGGGCCCGGAACCTCTGACCCGGGCCGCCTTCGCGCGGCTCCTCGCCGCCCATCCCGACCCACCGTGAGGCGCCGCCATGGCTGAGACCGACGCGCAGACCGACCCGCAGGCCGACGACCGCATCCGGCAGCTCGAGACCCTGGACCGGCTGGCGCAGAGTTTCGGCCGCAGCCTCGACACGGCGCTGACCCGGGGGGCCGCGTCCGGCCGCAGCCTCGACGGCGTGCTCGGCACGATCGGGGCGCGCCTCGCGGGCGTGGCGGCGCGGGCGGCGGCCGGGCCGATCCAGTCGGGCCTCACGGGCCTGGTCGGCGCGATGCTGGGCTCCGGCGCGGAGACGGGCTTCGCCCGGGGCGGCGTGTTCCGGGGCGGCCGCGTCCAGCCCTTCGCCGCCGGGGGCGTCGTGGCCGCCCCGACCTACTTCCCGATGGCGGGCGGTGCCGGCCTCATGGGCGAGGCCGGCCCGGAGGCGATCCTGCCCCTCGGCCGCGGGCCGGACGGGCGCCTCGGCGTCGCCGCGGGCGGCGCCCCGACGCGGCCGGTCTCCGTGACGGTCAACATCGCGACCCCCGATCCGGGGGCCTTCCGCCGCTCGGAGGCGCAGGTGACCGCGAGCCTCGCCCGGGCGGTGGCGCGCGGCCAGCGGGCGACGTGACGGCGGCCGGCACGGCCGCCGCGCGGCCCGTCGCGGGTCACGCGGCCTCGCGCGCCTGCGTCTCCCGCGCCCGGCTGGTGCGGCCGTCGACGCTCACCGGCGCGACGCCCTGGATCGTCACGCGGCGGACCACGCGGGGCGCCTCGCCGTAATCGTCCACCGCCCGGTGGACCGTGGCGCGGTTGTCCCAGATCGCCACGTCGCCCGTCCGCCACGACCAGCGCACGGTGTTTTCGGGCCGGGTCGCGTGGTCGTGGAAGATCGCCAGCAGATGCTGCGAATCCGCGGTGGTCAGGCCCAGGATCCGCTGGATGAAGTGGCCGACGATCAGCGAGCGCTCCCCGGTCTCCGGGTGGACGTGGACCAGCGGGTGCTCGGTCTCGAACACGGTCTTGGTGAACACCTCGTCGTAGCGCCGCCGCCCGGCCTCCGACACGTTCACCCGGCCGCCGACATAGTCGTAGACGTTGGAGTGCAGCGCCCAGAGCTTGTCGGCGAGGTCGCGCAGGGGCTCGGGCAGGTCCGCGTAGGCCGCCGCCGTGTTGGCCCAGAGCGTGTCGCCGCCGTAGGGCGGCAGCGTCACGGCCCGCAGGATCGAGAGCGCCGGGTAGGCCGGCACGAAGGTCACGTCGGTGTGCCAGGAACTCGCCCGCTCGCCCCGGCTGCCGTCGATGTCGAGGACCCCCGCCGTGCCGGCGAGGGAGGGGACGGTCGGATGCGCGACGAGGTCGCCGAGGCGCCGGCCGAAGGCCTCCTGCCCGGCCTCGTCGAGGTCCTGGTCGCGGAAGAACACCACCTTGTGGGTGTTCAGCGCCTGCCGGATCGCCGCGACCGTCCCGTCGTCCAGGTCTCCCGAGAGGGCGAGGCCGCGGATCTCCGCGCCGAGACGGCCGGCGACGCGGCGGATGTCGAGGGCGGGGACAGGCGCGTGGAGGGGCTGGGGGACGGCGCTCATCGAAAGGTTTCCCAGGCAGGGCGGCGACGGGATGCGCGGATCGCGCGATGAACCGAGGTGTTCGGACCGGGAGAACTTCGGACGACCTCCGCTCCGGCACGTCGATCTTCGATCGATCGCTGTCCTTTGTCGATGAACGGAGTTTTTTATTTTCCGGTCTCGCCCGGAAGACTCTTTTCAGCCGGTCCCGTCCGGCGGCGATCACGTTCCCCGACGTCGCGCGGGGGCCGGCCGAGGCGGGGCACCGCGATCGTCCCCGCGAGCGGAGCGACGCGATCCCGCGGCGCCACGGTCACCGATGTCGCGCTGCCCTGGGTCGCTTCGCTGCGCGCGACGACGGTGAGGACCCGGACGACCGGCGCGGCAACAGCGCGACCCCAACCGGAGTGGCCCGCCATGGCCGAAGACTTCCACGAGGTGCTGTTCCCCCTCGACGTGTCCCTGCGCGCCGGCGGGGGGCCGCAGCGGCTCACCGAGATCGTGACCCTGGCCTCGGGCCGGGAGCACCGGAACGGCCGCTGGGCCGATTCCCGCCGCCGCTACGAGGCCGGCTTCGGGATGCGCGGCCTCGACGCCCTGCACGCCGTGCTGGCCTTCTTCGAGGAGCGGCGCGGGCGGCTCTACGGCTTCCGGTTCCGCGACCGGGTCGACAGCCGGTCCGGACCGCCCGGCCGACCGATCGGCCCCCTCGATCAGCCCCTCGGCACCGGCGACGGCGCCACCGCGTCCTTCCCGCTGCTCAAGACCTACGGGTCCGGCTTCGCGCCCTACCGCCGCCGGATCGCCAAGCCGGTGGCGGGCAGCGTCCGGGTCGCGGTGGCGGGCCGGGAGGTGGAGCCCGGTGGCTTCGCCTGCGACCCGACGACCGGTCTCGTGACCTTCGCGGCGGGCCAGGTCCCGCCGCCCGGCACCGCGGTGACGGCGGGCTTCAGCTTCGACGTGCCGGTCCGCTTCGACACCGACGCGCTGACCGTCGACCTGGCCGCCTTCACGGCCGGGGAGATCCCGCGGGTGCCGCTCGTCGAGATCGTGCCCTGAGGAGGCGTGACGCCATGCGCGACATCCCGGAGGCCTTCGCGGCCCACCTCGCCGGCGGCGTGACCACCCTGTGCCGCTGCTGGTCCCTGCGGCGGCGGGACGGGCTCGCCCTCGGCTTCACCGACCACGACCGCGACCTCACCGTCGCGGGCCTCGTCCACGCCGCCCGCACCGGGCTGGAGGCGGCCGAGGCCGGCGCCGAGCTCGGCTTCGCGGTCTCGGGCGGCGACGTCGCCGGGGCGCTCAGCGGCCTCGGCCTCACCGAGGCGGACATCGCCGGCGGCCTCTACGACGGCGCCGCCGTGGAGACCTGGCTGGTCGACTGGACCGAGCCCGAGACCCGGCTCCTCCTCGACGTCGCCACGATCGGCGAGGTGCGCCGCGACGGGGACGCCTTCGTGGCCGAGCTGCGCGGCCTGACGCACCGGCTCGGCGCCGAGCGGGGCCGCACCTACCGGGCGACCTGCGGCGCCGATCTCGGGGACGGGCGCTGCCGCGTCGACCGCGGCGCGTGGACGACCGCCGGCCGGGTGACCGGCGTCCCGGAGCCGGCCACGCTCGCGGCGACGCTCGCCGGACCGTTCGCGGACGGCCTGTTCACCGGCGGGCGGCTGACCTGGACCACGGGCGCCAATGCCGGGCTCGCGGCGGATGTGCGCCTCCAACTCGGGCCGCTGATCGAGCTCTGGACCGCGCCGCCCCGGCCGGTCGATCCCGGCGACGGGTTCAGCCTCACGGCCGGGTGCGACAAGCGCCTCGCCACCTGCCGCGACCGCTTCGCCAACGCGGTCAATTTCCAGGGCTTCCCGCACATGCCCGGCAACGACGCGGTGATGCGGTCGGTCCCGGGCTCGGACCACGTCCTCGACGGCGGGAGCCTGTTCCGATGAGCGCGATGCGGCGGGAGATCGGCCGAGAGATCGGTGTCGCGGCGCTCGGCGAGGCGCGGCTGTGGCTGGGCACCCCCTACCGCCACCAGGCGTCGCTGCGCGGCGTGGGCTGCGACTGCCTGGGCCTGCTGCGCGGGGTCTGGCGCGGGCTCTACGGCGCCGAGCCCGAGGCGCCGCCGCCCTATTCCGGCACCTGGGCGGAATCGGCCGCGCCCGGGACCGACCCCCTGACCGAGGCGGCCGCCCGCCACCTCGTGCCGGTGCCGGATAGGCCCGCGGCCTGCGCGCCGCGGCCGGGCGACGTCCTGCTCTTCGCCTTCCGCCGCCACCTGCCGGCCCGCCACTGCGCCATCGCCACCGGCGACGGCGCGATGATCCACGCCCACGACGGGGCGGCGGTCGCCGAGGTGGCGCTGACCGCGTGGTGGCGGCGGCACGCGACGGGGGTGTTCCGGTTTCCGGAGATGGCCGGACTTGCGGAGGGTCTGGAGCAGGATTCGTCGGTCGTCGCCGATCGACGGCACCACGTGCCGCTGAGCTTCGCGGGCGAGACAGGCTCCGACTTCGAGTCTAGCTTGGGGCGGCCGCGTCAGCAGGCCTGTGAGGAGGGCGCGCAGGCTGCGAGACGGCGCGGCCGATGGATGGTGCCCTGATCCCTCGGGTCGATATGCCGATCTGCCTCAAGTCAATCCTGCTCTGGCTGATCCCTGCGCTGTCTTCGATCGCGGCGCATGCCCAGCCGGTGGATCCCGCGATTCAATGTGGCTCTTCGGACGCTCGAATCGCCAGGAAGCAGGCCGAGCTTCCCGGCGGAATAGTGAGGGCGTTGCCAGGGCGCATGGCGGATCCCGGCGAGCCGTTTCTCAGAACGGATGTCATTGGTCCCGAGCAGGAGCGCCTTCCATGGATGCGTCTCATCTGCGGCTATCCGACGTCGGACGGTTATGTCGTCCGGTGGGAGCGGGGCGGCCGCGGCTACGGTGTCGGTGACACACGCTTCCGGAAAACTCCGACCGGATTCGTCCCGGACTGAGGGGCGGGCCTCGGACGGTTGACGCCTCCGGGACGGCAGGAAGTTCGATCCTTGACCCCGCGCTGCCCGCGTTGCGGTCGCCGCGACGGGCAGGTCAATGCCGCGCAGATGGATCGCTCCGCGCCCCAGATCCGACACGCGGGCTCGCCGAGGTCCCAGGGTCCGCGCGGCTTCAGCTTCTCTGAGCCCCCAGCGGTCGCGGCGATCCTTTACAGGGTTGGCGCGGCGCCACCGAGAGCCCGATGGGTCGGCTCGCCCGATAAAGCCCACCCGAGATCCGCATCAAACTGGCCCGGAGCCCCGTCATGGCGACGCTGATCCTGTCCTCGGCCGGCGCGGCCGCGGGCACCGCCCTCGGCGGCCCGATCGGCGGCCTGGTCGGGCGGGCGCTCGGCTCGGTCGCGGGCGCGGCCCTCGGCGGCGCCCTGTCGGGGTCCGGGCGGCACGCGCGCCTCGTCGAGGGGCCGCGGCTCGCGGACGTCGCCGGGCTCACCTCCACCGAGGGCGATCCGATCCCCCGGGTCTACGGGCGGGCGCGGATCGGCGGCACCCTGATCTGGGCGACCCGTCCGCTGGAGCTCGCCAACACCGCGGTGCAGCGCGCCGCCGCACCCGCCAAGGGCGTGGGCGGCCTGGCGGGCGGCCCGAAGACCGTCACGACCCGCTACAGCTACTTCGCCAACCTCGCGGTCGGCCTGTGCGAGGGCGAGATCGCCTGCGTCCGCCGGATCTGGGCGGACGGCCGGGAGATCGACCAGGCCGGCCTGACCCTGCGGGTCCATACCGGCGGCCCCGGCCAGGAGCCGGACCCGCTGATCGTCGCCAAGGAGGGGGCCGGGGACGCGCCGGCCTATCGCGGCCTCGCCTACGTGGTGTTCGAGAACCTGGCCCTCGCGGCCTTCGGCAACCGCGTCCCGCAATTCGCCTTCGAGGTGATCCGCCCGGTCAACGGCCTGTTCGACCGGGTGCGCGCCGTCGACCTGATCCCCGGCGCCAGCGAGTTCGGCCTCGATCCGGACCGCGTCACCGTCGATCTCGGGCTCGGCCGCACCGAGGCCGCCAACCGGCACCAGCTCCAGCGCGGCACCGACGTCGTCGCCTCGCTCGACGCCCTCCAGGCACTCTGCCCGAACCTGCGCCGGGTCGCCGTGGTGGCGACGTGGTTCGGCACCGACCTGCGGGCGGGATCCTGCCGGGTGGTGCCCAAGGTCGAGGCCGCCGACAAGCGCGCCCGGCCGGAGGATTGGCGGGTCGCCGGGATCACCCGCGACCGGGCCGAGACGGTCTCGACCCTGCCGGACGGCAGCCCCGCCTACGGCGGCACCCCGGCGGATGCGGGCCTGACCCGGCTGGTGGCCGAGCTGGCGCGAAGGGGGCTCGCGGTGTCGCTCTACCCGTTCGTCATGATGGACGTGCCGGCCGGCAACGCGCTGCCCGATCCGCACAGCCCCGGCGCCGCGCAGCCCGCCTATCCCTGGCGCGGCCGCATCACCTGCGATCCGGCTCCCGGCGTTCCGGGGAGCCCGGACGGCACCGCCGCGGCCGACGCGCAGGTCGCGGCCTTCTTCGCGGGCGGCTACCGCGCCGCGGTCCTGCACTACGCCGACCTCGCGGCCGGCTGGGCGGCCTCGGGCGCGCCGCTCGCGGCCTTCGTGATCGGCAGCGAGCTCGTCGGCCTGACCCGGGTGCGCGGCGCGGCCGGCTACCCGGCGGTGCGCGCGCTGCGCGACCTCGCCGCCGCGCTCCGCGACCGCCTCGGCCCGGCGGTCACCCTGGTCTACGGCGCGGACTGGACCGAGTACGGCGCCCATGTCGGCGACGGCGGCGCCACGGTGCGCTTCCCCCTCGACGACCTGTTCGCCGACCCGAATATCGGCGCCGTCGGGATCGACTGGTACCCGCCCGTCTCCGACTGGCGCGACGACCCGGACCACGCCGACCTCGCGGTGACCGGCGACATCGCCGACCGGGCCTATCTGAAGGCCCGGGGCGCGTCCGGCGAGGCCTTCGACTGGTACTACGCCGACGCGTCCGACCGCGCCGCCCAGCGGCGCCGGCCGATCACCGACGGCGCCGCCGGCAAGCCCTGGATCTACCGGGCCAAGGACCTCGTCGCGTGGTGGTCGAGCCCGCACGTGGAGCGCGACGGCGGCGTCGAGACCCGCACCACCGCCTGGGTGCCGGCCGGCAAGCCGATCTGGCTCACCGAGATCGGCGTGCCGGCGGTGGACAAGGGCACCAACGGCCCCAACGTCTTCCCGGACCCGAAATCGTCCGAGAGCGCCTTCCCGCCGGAATCCCGCGCCCTGCGCGACGAGCTGATCCAGCTCCGCGGGCTGGAGGCCGTGATCGCCCGGTTCGACCCGGCCGTGCCGGGCTTCCGGGAGGCCGACAACCCGGTCTCGCCGGTCTACGGCGGCCGCATGGTCGATCCCGACGGGATCTTCGTCTGGGCCTGGGACGCGCGGCCCTTCCCCGCCTTCCCGACGGTGCGGGGCGTGTGGGCCGACGCCGCCAACTGGCGCGTCGGCCACTGGATCACCGGCCGGATCGAGGGCTGCGACCTCGACCTGCTGGTCCTGAAGATCCTCGCGGATTTCGGCTTCGACGCGCCGGTCTCCGTGGAGGCCGCCGCCTATCTCGACGGCTACGTGATCGACCGGCCGCTCACGGCGCGGGGCGCCCTGGAGACCCTGGCGCAGGTCTACGGCCTCGACGTCTCGGCGGTGGCCGGGACCCTGCGGCTGCGCGGTCCCCGCCGCGACCGGCCCGCGGTCCTGGCCGAGGCCGACCTCGTCCGGCTGTCCGAGGACCGGCCGGTCCTGCACCAGGTCCGGGCCGAGGAGAGCGCCCTGCCGCGCTCCGTGGAGCTCGGGATCACCGATTCCGAGAGCCCGGATTACCGCCGCGCCGCGGCCTCGGCCGTGCGGCCCGCCGGCCAGCGGCGGCGCGAGACCCGGATCGAGGCGGCGATCGTCACCCGCCGCGAGACCGGCGACGGCCTCGCCGAGGCGCTGCTCGACCGGCTGATCGCGGCCCGCGACGGCGCGGTGTTCACCGTGAGCCCGCGCCGGGTCGAGCTGGAGCCCGGCGACCTCGTGGCGGTGCCGGCCGACGTGCCCGGCGGCACGGTCCTGCGCCGGATCGACCGGATCGACGACGCGCCCACGGGCCGCCGGATCGAGGCGAGCGGCGTGCCGCCCCGGGCGGGGCCCGGGCGCGGGGTGCCCCGCCCGATGGCCCAGGCGGCGGTGGCGCCGCCCGCCTTCCCGGGACCGCCGCTCGCCCTCGCCCTCGACCTGCCGGTCGACCGCGGCGACCCGGTCACCCTGCAATACTGCGCGGTGGCGGCCGAGCCCTGGCCCGGCGCGGTCGCGATCTGGCGCGCCGCGGGCGACGGGCCGCTCGCCCTGCACCGCGTCGTCGACTACCCGGCCTGCCTCGGGCGCACCCTGTCGGCGCTGCCGGCCGGCCCGCTCTGGCGGATCCAGAGGGGCGTCCACCTCGACGTCGCCCTGCGGCGCGGCGCGGCCCTCGCGTCGATCGGGGAGGGGGCGATGCTCGCTGGGGGCAACCTGTTCGCCCTGCTCGGCGCGGACGGAGCCGTGGAGCTGCTCGGCGCCGCGTCCGCGGTCCTGACCGGGCCCGACACCTACCGGCTGTCCGGCTTCCTGCGCGGGCTCGCGGGCAGCGAGGCGGCGGCGGGGCGCGTCAGCCCGGCGGGGAGCCTGATCGTGCGCCTCGACGACGGCGCCGTGACGCCCCTGGTCGACCGGCTGGACGAGGTCGGCCGCGCGTTCCGCTACCGGATCGGGCCGGCGGACAGCGATCCGGCCGATCCGGCCGTCACTGAGCTCACCGCCGCGGCCGGCCTCGCGGCCCTGACGCCCCTGCGGCCGGTCCACCTGCGCGCGCGGCGCGCGGCGGACGGCGTGCGGCTCTCCTGGATCCGCCGGGCCCGCCGCGACGGCGACGCCTGGGAGCCGGCCGAGATCCCGCTCGACGAGCCGGACGCCTACGCCGTGACGGTGTTCTCCGCCGCCGGCGCGGCCCTGCGCACGCTCCGATCCGCGGCGCAGCACTGTCTCTACGGGGACGAGGCGGCCGATTTCGGCGGGGCCCAGACGCATCTCGACGTGGCCGTGACGCAGATCGGGCCGGTCGCCGGCCCCGGCCCCGCCTGCCGCGCCCGAATCCCCGTCCGTTCGGCCTGACCGCCCGGGAGCTGCCCCATGTCCGACGCCACGCCCCTTCTCGGCCTGCCGCTGATCGCCGCGAGCCAGGCGCAGAAGCACGTCACCCACAACGAGGCGCTCGCCCTCCTCGACGCGCTGGTCCAGCTCGCCTGCCTGGACAAGGACCT
>NZ_JAGIPA010000002.1:0-16783 GCF_017876975.1 Methylobacterium sp. PvP105
CGTGAGATGGGCAAGTTTGATGCGGACCTCGGACAGATGCGCGCTCGCAATGTCCCGGACCTCGGCACAGGATCGGTGACCGGGCGCGGCCAACGTCAGCAAGGCCCGAATGTCCTCGATCCCGAAGCCCAAAGCGCGAGCATGACGGATGAACGCCAAGCGCTGGACGTGGGTCGGATCGTAGGCCCGGTGACCGCCTCCAGTACGAGCAGGGGACGGCATCAGCCCGATGCGTTCGTAGTAGCGAACCGTCTCCAGATTGACCTTGGTCGCCGCAGCAAGCTGCCCGATGGAGAGGCCGCGCGGACCTGTGACCATTTCCCTCTTGATCCTGTAGTGGCTACGGGATGCAGAGTGGCACGGCCATGACCGACACACCATCCAGAGCGGCTCCCGCGATACCTGCCCCGCGTACACGGGAGAGCCTGCCAGTTCCTGCGGGGGGCTGGTTCGCCGGGCTGGGCACGCTCGCCGGGCTGGGGGCTCTGGCGGCATCGTCCTGCTGTGCTCTGCCGGTAGCGCTCGCCAGTCTCGGTGCGACAGGGGCTGTGTTCGGTGGGTTGGCGGTGTTGGCGAGCATCCGGCTCCTCTTGCTCGGCGGGGCTACCCTGGCCCTCCTTGTGGGCTGGTGGTTGTTCTTCCACCGCCGGGCGGCAGCCTGCGACATGGATGGCCCATGTGCCAGCGCCGGACCATCACGGCGCACGGCTGCTCTGCTCGGGCTCGGGACGGCGTTGGTTGCCCTGGCGCTTGTATGGGAACCTTACCTTGAGCCGATGGCGCTCAGGGTCATGCGGTAAGGATGATGCAGCTTCAGTCCACTCTCACATGCCCGCATTGCGGCCATCAGGCGACGGAGACGATGCCGACCGACGCCTGTCAGTTCTTCTACAAGTGTACCGGCTGCGGCGCGCTCCTGCGCCCGAATGCGGGCGACTGCTGCGTGTTCTGCTCCTTCGGTGACGTACCCTGTCCGCCGATCCAAGAGGTCCGTGTGAGCGGTCAGCCTGCGTCCTGCTGCTCGCGATCATAGCGGCCACGACCGGGCTATGGGCGGTAGATGCCCCGTCGCGGTCGAGGTGGCTTACCGCGGTCCCGGATCATTGTGACCGTCTCGTGCCCGTGAACCTTGGCGATGTGGATCACGTACTCCGGCATGAGGTTGTCCGCTGCGATCTCGCGCAGGGCTCGGGCGAACTCGCGTCTGCTGGAGGAAACCCCGAGCCGATGGTGCAGCGTCTCGATCCGGAAGTTCCAGACCCCGACACCGCTCTCCGGCACCGACTTGCGCGCCATCCGGTAAAGCGCCCTGGCGATCCCTGATGTCAGATCGAAGTATCCCGGATGAACTGCGAGGATATCACGGCGGCGGGTGATCGCGTTGTACAGCCACGGAGGTAGTTCTATGATCCAGGGGCGCGTCGGATCAGCCTCACCATCGTGGGCTTCAGGTGTTAGTATGGTCGTGTACTTCGTCGGTATGGCGTAATCCGACACCCATGAGAACGGCCGCTCAAGACCTGCTCCGTCTTCTGATCGAACGTTCGTGATGACCGTCGTCATCCGGAGCCGTCTGATCGCCGCGGCCAGTTCGCGGTAGTCCTTCCCACCCGTTCCTCGACCGATGCTCTTGAGCAGGTTGTACGGCGCGAAGCTCACCCGCGGTGACGTTGGATCACCCCTTTCGATGGCGTCGTTGATCTGTGATGCGACACCGATGATGATGTCCCAATCCCATATCGTTGCGATGCCGAACTTTTCGGGCGCGTGTACCTCGATCCGGATGTTGTTGTGGGCGTAGGTGATGGGCCGTGTTCTGCGCTTCTGAAGCGACAGGAAGGGGTGCTCCATCGCGTCGCGGTTGTCCCGGAGCGGTGGGTCGATCACCGCGGCGACGAAGAGGTCCCCCTGCTCCGACACCGTGCTACGCCGCCCACATCCGCTGCCACCACGGCCGACGCCGTAGTTGGTCAAGCTGTCGCTGGAGGTCGTCTACCTCGCCTCGATGCCGAACCAGATCGGCCTCACGGGCCGCCTGGAAGGCCGCGAGGCGCTCACCGGCATCCACGACCGCCCGTTGGAGCCGATCCCGCTCCTGGGCCGCCTGAGCGCGCTCCTGGGCCGCTCCGTGCTGGACCGCCACCCGCTCGGCCTCAGCCGCCGTGGCGCGGGCTTGAAGCTCGACCAGTCGCCCACGTAGCTCAGCGACGAGGGCATCGGCCACACGGTCCAAGGCGTCGGTCGGCACCGTGCCCGAACCCGTTTCCGACACGGTGTCGAGCACGGGGTCCGGTCTCGGCACGCGGACGAGGTGCCCGACGTTGCCGTTGGGCTTCACGTCGAGCGTGCCGCGCCTGATCCGGTTGCGGATCGCAGTCGGGGTGACGCCCAGACGACGTGCGGCCTCGGCAACCGAGCACCAGTGCTCGTCCAGATCGTCGGGGACGGAGGGGGAGCGCACGGTTGCCCTCACGGTTTCAGCACGGTGAGGGTAACCGTGCCGGATCATGGTTGACGATCCGTTAAGGATTGGCAGCCCGGTCGAGCACGCGGCGAACCTGCACCGCCTGCCATGCCGAGCCGCCCCGCGGCGTCCGCACCTGCCGGGCCTGTAGCTCGCGCGCAATGCCGCGCGCACTCACGACACCGGCCGCCTGGATGTCCTCGATCACGACCAGAAGGTCACGCGCCGTCTGATCAGCGATCTCGATGACGCGCTTGCTGGCGCGATCCCGACCAGCACCCGGCACCAGGGTAGGGGCGTTGCCAAGGACACGACCACGGGCACGAGCCGCCGCCAGAGCATCCCGAGTGCGGGTGGCGATCATCTTGCGCTCGCCCTCCGCGATCACCGCCATGATCCCAACCGTCATCTCGTTCGCGTCGGGCATATCAACGGCCACGAAGCGCACACCGCTATCACGCAGCGCCAGCAGGAATGCCGCGTTCCTGCTGAGCCGATCAAGGCGCGCGATACACAAGATCGCTCCGGTTACCCTGGCGCGATGAAGAGCCGCCTTAAGCTGCGGCCGATCACAACGTTTCCCGCTCTCCACCTCGATGAACTCGCCAACCAGTTCGTGCCGGTCACTGATGTACGACCGAACCGCGGCCTGCTGCGCATCCAGGCCAAGACCACTCCGCCCCTGACGGGCCGTCGAAACACGGTAGAGCGCAACGATCTTCGACATGGGTACGGATCATCGTCGGTTGGTTCGATGGTTCGTAAATGCCATGTCCAAACCGTCAGTTCAAGCACGCGGATGTAAATAGAGACACTATCAACATCCGGAAGCCATGAACACGACAACGAAAATCATCAGCTCGAACGCAACATCACCGACGCTGATCAACAAGCTCCGCCTCTGCGGAACACGAACTAGGGGAGGGTATTGGAACTGGTGCCGATCTCCTGGCTGCGACAGATGTCGCCGTCATCGAGCACGATCCGTCTCGGACAGTGTCTCCGAGTGGGCCATCATCCAGCCGCACGCGCACACCCTTCGGAAGATCGTGTGCGAAACCCCGAGCTACTCGACACCCGATGAACTGCTGATGGGGATCAAAAGCACCCGCTTCACCATTCGCCGCGCCATAGATCGTCGGCAGCGCGACAACGCACGATGGTCGAGCATCAAGATCATCGGGTACTTCAACCCGAAGTTCATCAATGGCTTGTGGTCCGCCTCGTTCACCGGGATCATCTACCTCGATAGAGTTCATGAGGTCAACTTCCTCAACGTCATCGATCCGTTGGTGTCAGTTCGTCTACAGCGTTTCCCGAATTGCGTCGTGAAGAACGACATCCACGGTGTGCTGCATCACTCGATCAACAACACGCGCGGCGTCGAGCCGTGCGACCCGATCACGCTCTCGACGTACTATAACGCGGTTCACCGTTACGGCGGCTTCAAGTGCCTCGTCTTCCGCCGAGGGTTTCAATCATGAAGCCGCGCAAGCCGAAGAAGATCAAGCCGGGCAGCGCCTCGAAGGAGATCGAGCGCACCGCGAAGATCAGGAGGCAGAAGGACGACGAGCGTGAGCGGCACAATTCGGCCATGCGACAGCTATCACTACGCCGTCAGAAGACCATCCTACAACGTGACCCAGTCCGCCGTTCGATTGATCTCGCGATGATCGTGCAGAAGGAAATTGACGAACGACGGCGTCACAAGTTAAAGATGGACACATTAACCGAAAGAATTTTCAGAAAGACATGATCTTACCTTTTAATATTGACAAGCTGCGGGCGATCATTTCCGCCCGACCTCGCGATCCTCGTGCTCCGGTATCCGAACGGCAGACCTACACCGTGGGTCTTCCCCCGATCACCAACCATGACGAGTTTCAGGATCGGTGGGTTGAAGCGCAGGATTGGTGCCGGGAACAGGTTGACCACGCGAATGGCCATGTCTGGAGCCGCCGCAAGGACCCGGCCACCGAACACCTCGAATACTCGTTCTCGCATGACCTCACGGCCGTCGCCTTCAAGCTCCGGTTCCGGTAGCGGGCGCGATGTCGAGGAACTACGACCTCGCGCCCTCCTGGCGCGTCCTCTGCGCGCGTACCCGCGCCGAGCTACGGTGGGTGACGATCATCATCGGCGCGATCCGGGTCTCCGATGCCGATGACCCAGCGGCCCTCTCGTCGGCCGTGTCCGACATGGTCGAGGAGTTCCGCCTTCGTTGGCTCGGGATGACCCGCGGCAGGGCTCTCCCCGGCTTGATCTGGCGAGGGGTGATCGAACTGGAGCTACACCGCGACATCCGCCCCGGCAGCCACCGACACGCCCTTCTCGAAGACCTGGAGTGCGACACGAGCCCGCTCGAAGCGACGGAGCGGGTGGTGGTGGTCCACACCCACCTCGTCGCCGTGTTGCCGGACGGGATCGAGGCGGACGATCTGCGGGGCCATCTCGCGGCCGTATGGCAGGGTCGGTGGCGCACCCAGGTGAAGGGCCTCCAATCCGACCAGACTATCGAGGAGGCGGTCACGGCCTTGTGCGGGTACTGCCACAAGCACCGACTACAGTACACCAGTGGTGGTCTCAACAGTGAGACGGTTGTGTTCGGTGACAGCTACGGGAAGAGGTGGGGAGGGTTTGTCGAAGGTCTCTACGTCGGGCTGGAGAGAGAGTTCCGTTCGAAGAAGTGACCTGCAATCTTCTAACTACACCACCTCGAAAACCCATGAAAATGCTCTGCGCATCTCGTCGGACATGGGGGACTTAACGCGGGTGCGGTGGGGGACATCCCCCACCGCATGTGGTCCGAAGTGAAGCTCGTAGGTTACTTCGCCACTCTGATATTAGCGCCGACCTTCGGCTTGTTCTGCGTCTCGTCATCAGGAGTTGTGTCCGGATTTAACTTAGACGCACTCCGTTTCTTGAACGACGCCTTCTGGAGAGCTTCATCTAACTCGCCTTCTCGCGTTGCAAGGATGAGAGTTTCGACAGCATCTCCGAGCAGTTCTGGCGTTTCAGCTTTCAGTTGGTTTTGATCGCCTGATATGTAAACAAGTGATGAGCCGTAACGTGGCGCGAACACATGAAGACCGTCTTTCTCCCAGAAATCCAGTCTCAGTCTCTTGCCCTTTTTCTTACCCTGAAGTTCCGCAGGTGTCTGATGTGACAGTATGAGTTGTTTCTGGTTCTTGAGGTAGCTTGCGAAGTTCGCCCTTCTCTTCCCGGCTTGATCAGCACCTTTCCTCGTCGCCTTCGGCTTCTCCAGACCAGACGCTAAGTTCTTCTTAAGCTTGTCGAGATAGCCCATACGGTTCTCCATATTAAGATTCTCTACCCCTTGTACCAGAACCGTTGTGTTCGCGCAATCCGAGCTTGTTCTCGCGATTTATGATGTTCCTTTGTGATCCTGACGTTTATATCTCTCGTAGAGAGAGTTTCAGAGTTTACGTCCCCGCGGCTGGCGAAGCCTCTTTATTTTCCAATGGCTTGGCCGCCGAGGGTGTGGGCGATCCCCCGAATATTTGTGGGCGATCCCCCGAGGGTGATGTGGGCGATCCCCCGAGGGCTGAAGCCGGTGTAGCGGGCCTTTAGAAGGGGTGATCTTTCACGTCGCAGCGTCCAGCATGTCGAGAACCGGGCAGGCGGGCGTCGGCGCGCCGCTGCACTGGTGGATCGTGTCGCTCAGGATGCGCTCAAGCCGCGTGAGATGGGCAAGTTTGATGCGGACCTCGGACAGATGCGCGCTCGCAATGTCCCGGACCTCGGCACAGGATCGGTGACCGGGCGCGGCCAACGTCAGCAAGGCCCGAATGTCCTCGATCCCGAAGCCCAAAGCGCGAGCATGACGGATGAACGCCAAGCGCTGGACGTGGGTCGGATCGTAGGCCCGGTGACCGCCTCCAGTACGAGCAGGGGACGGCATCAGCCCGATGCGTTCGTAGTAGCGAACCGTCTCCAGATTGACCTTGGTCGCCGCAGCAAGCTGCCCGATGGAGAGGCCGCGCGGACCTGTGACCATTTCCCTCTTGATCCTGTAGTGGCTACGGGATGCAGAGTGGCACGGCCATGACCGACACACCATCCAGAGCGGCTCCCGCGATACCTGCCCCGCGTACACGGGAGAGCCTGCCAGTTCCTGCGGGGGGCTGGTTCGCCGGGCTGGGCACGCTCGCCGGGCTGGGGGCTCTGGCGGCATCGTCCTGCTGTGCTCTGCCGGTAGCGCTCGCCAGTCTCGGTGCGACAGGGGCTGTGTTCGGTGGGTTGGCGGTGTTGGCGAGCATCCGGCTCCTCTTGCTCGGCGGGGCTACCCTGGCCCTCCTTGTGGGCTGGTGGTTGTTCTTCCACCGCCGGGCGGCAGCCTGCGACATGGATGGCCCATGTGCCAGCGCCGGACCATCACGGCGCACGGCTGCTCTGCTCGGGCTCGGGACGGCGTTGGTTGCCCTGGCGCTTGTATGGGAACCTTACCTTGAGCCGATGGCGCTCAGGGTCATGCGGTAAGGATGATGCAGCTTCAGTCCACTCTCACATGCCCGCATTGCGGCCATCAGGCGACGGAGACGATGCCGACCGACGCCTGTCAGTTCTTCTACAAGTGTACCGGCTGCGGCGCGCTCCTGCGCCCGAATGCGGGCGACTGCTGCGTGTTCTGCTCCTTCGGTGACGTACCCTGTCCGCCGATCCAAGAGGTCCGTGTGAGCGGTCAGCCTGCGTCCTGCTGCTCGCGATCATAGCGGCCACGACCGGGCTATGGGCGGTAGATGCCCCGTCGCGGTCGAGGTGGCTTACCGCGGTCCCGGATCATTGTGACCGTCTCGTGCCCGTGAACCTTGGCGATGTGGATCACGTACTCCGGCATGAGGTTGTCCGCTGCGATCTCGCGCAGGGCTCGGGCGAACTCGCGTCTGCTGGAGGAAACCCCGAGCCGATGGTGCAGCGTCTCGATCCGGAAGTTCCAGACCCCGACACCGCTCTCCGGCACCGACTTGCGCGCCATCCGGTAAAGCGCCCTGGCGATCCCTGATGTCAGATCGAAGTATCCCGGATGAACTGCGAGGATATCACGGCGGCGGGTGATCGCGTTGTACAGCCACGGAGGTAGTTCTATGATCCAGGGGCGCGTCGGATCAGCCTCACCATCGTGGGCTTCAGGTGTTAGTATGGTCGTGTACTTCGTCGGTATGGCGTAATCCGACACCCATGAGAACGGCCGCTCAAGACCTGCTCCGTCTTCTGATCGAACGTTCGTGATGACCGTCGTCATCCGGAGCCGTCTGATCGCCGCGGCCAGTTCGCGGTAGTCCTTCCCACCCGTTCCTCGACCGATGCTCTTGAGCAGGTTGTACGGCGCGAAGCTCACCCGCGGTGACGTTGGATCACCCCTTTCGATGGCGTCGTTGATCTGTGATGCGACACCGATGATGATGTCCCAATCCCATATCGTTGCGATGCCGAACTTTTCGGGCGCGTGTACCTCGATCCGGATGTTGTTGTGGGCGTAGGTGATGGGCCGTGTTCTGCGCTTCTGAAGCGACAGGAAGGGGTGCTCCATCGCGTCGCGGTTGTCCCGGAGCGGTGGGTCGATCACCGCGGCGACGAAGAGGTCCCCCTGCTCCGACACCGTGCTACGCCGCCCACATCCGCTGCCACCACGGCCGACGCCGTAGTTGGTCAAGCTGTCGCTGGAGGTCGTCTACCTCGCCTCGATGCCGAACCAGATCGGCCTCACGGGCCGCCTGGAAGGCCGCGAGGCGCTCACCGGCATCCACGACCGCCCGTTGGAGCCGATCCCGCTCCTGGGCCGCCTGAGCGCGCTCCTGGGCCGCTCCGTGCTGGACCGCCACCCGCTCGGCCTCAGCCGCCGTGGCGCGGGCTTGAAGCTCGACCAGTCGCCCACGTAGCTCAGCGACGAGGGCATCGGCCACACGGTCCAAGGCGTCGGTCGGCACCGTGCCCGAACCCGTTTCCGACACGGTGTCGAGCACGGGGTCCGGTCTCGGCACGCGGACGAGGTGCCCGACGTTGCCGTTGGGCTTCACGTCGAGCGTGCCGCGCCTGATCCGGTTGCGGATCGCAGTCGGGGTGACGCCCAGACGACGTGCGGCCTCGGCAACCGAGCACCAGTGCTCGTCCAGATCGTCGGGGACGGAGGGGGAGCGCACGGTTGCCCTCACGGTTTCAGCACGGTGAGGGTAACCGTGCCGGATCATGGTTGACGATCCGTTAAGGATTGGCAGCCCGGTCGAGCACGCGGCGAACCTGCACCGCCTGCCATGCCGAGCCGCCCCGCGGCGTCCGCACCTGCCGGGCCTGTAGCTCGCGCGCAATGCCGCGCGCACTCACGACACCGGCCGCCTGGATGTCCTCGATCACGACCAGAAGGTCACGCGCCGTCTGATCAGCGATCTCGATGACGCGCTTGCTGGCGCGATCCCGACCAGCACCCGGCACCAGGGTAGGGGCGTTGCCAAGGACACGACCACGGGCACGAGCCGCCGCCAGAGCATCCCGAGTGCGGGTGGCGATCATCTTGCGCTCGCCCTCCGCGATCACCGCCATGATCCCAACCGTCATCTCGTTCGCGTCGGGCATATCAACGGCCACGAAGCGCACACCGCTATCACGCAGCGCCAGCAGGAATGCCGCGTTCCTGCTGAGCCGATCAAGGCGCGCGATACACAAGATCGCTCCGGTTACCCTGGCGCGATGAAGAGCCGCCTTAAGCTGCGGCCGATCACAACGTTTCCCGCTCTCCACCTCGATGAACTCGCCAACCAGTTCGTGCCGGTCACTGATGTACGACCGAACCGCGGCCTGCTGCGCATCCAGGCCAAGACCACTCCGCCCCTGACGGGCCGTCGAAACACGGTAGAGCGCAACGATCTTCGACATGGGTACGGATCATCGTCGGTTGGTTCGATGGTTCGTAAATGCCATGTCCAAACCGTCAGTTCAAGCACGCGGATGTAAATAGAGACACTATCAACATCCGGAAGCCATGAACACGACAACGAAAATCATCAGCTCGAACGCAACATCACCGACGCTGATCAACAAGCTCCGCCTCTGCGGAACACGAACTAGGGGAGGGTATTGGAACTGGTGCCGATCTCCTGGCTGCGACAGATGTCGCCGTCATCGAGCACGATCCGTCTCGGACAGTGTCTCCGAGTGGGCCATCATCCAGCCGCACGCGCACACCCTTCGGAAGATCGTGTGCGAAACCCCGAGCTACTCGACACCCGATGAACTGCTGATGGGGATCAAAAGCACCCGCTTCACCATTCGCCGCGCCATAGATCGTCGGCAGCGCGACAACGCACGATGGTCGAGCATCAAGATCATCGGGTACTTCAACCCGAAGTTCATCAATGGCTTGTGGTCCGCCTCGTTCACCGGGATCATCTACCTCGATAGAGTTCATGAGGTCAACTTCCTCAACGTCATCGATCCGTTGGTGTCAGTTCGTCTACAGCGTTTCCCGAATTGCGTCGTGAAGAACGACATCCACGGTGTGCTGCATCACTCGATCAACAACACGCGCGGCGTCGAGCCGTGCGACCCGATCACGCTCTCGACGTACTATAACGCGGTTCACCGTTACGGCGGCTTCAAGTGCCTCGTCTTCCGCCGAGGGTTTCAATCATGAAGCCGCGCAAGCCGAAGAAGATCAAGCCGGGCAGCGCCTCGAAGGAGATCGAGCGCACCGCGAAGATCAGGAGGCAGAAGGACGACGAGCGTGAGCGGCACAATTCGGCCATGCGACAGCTATCACTACGCCGTCAGAAGACCATCCTACAACGTGACCCAGTCCGCCGTTCGATTGATCTCGCGATGATCGTGCAGAAGGAAATTGACGAACGACGGCGTCACAAGTTAAAGATGGACACATTAACCGAAAGAATTTTCAGAAAGACATGATCTTACCTTTTAATATTGACAAGCTGCGGGCGATCATTTCCGCCCGACCTCGCGATCCTCGTGCTCCGGTATCCGAACGGCAGACCTACACCGTGGGTCTTCCCCCGATCACCAACCATGACGAGTTTCAGGATCGGTGGGTTGAAGCGCAGGATTGGTGCCGGGAACAGGTTGACCACGCGAATGGCCATGTCTGGAGCCGCCGCAAGGACCCGGCCACCGAACACCTCGAATACTCGTTCTCGCATGACCTCACGGCCGTCGCCTTCAAGCTCCGGTTCCGGTAGCGGGCGCGATGTCGAGGAACTACGACCTCGCGCCCTCCTGGCGCGTCCTCTGCGCGCGTACCCGCGCCGAGCTACGGTGGGTGACGATCATCATCGGCGCGATCCGGGTCTCCGATGCCGATGACCCAGCGGCCCTCTCGTCGGCCGTGTCCGACATGGTCGAGGAGTTCCGCCTTCGTTGGCTCGGGATGACCCGCGGCAGGGCTCTCCCCGGCTTGATCTGGCGAGGGGTGATCGAACTGGAGCTACACCGCGACATCCGCCCCGGCAGCCACCGACACGCCCTTCTCGAAGACCTGGAGTGCGACACGAGCCCGCTCGAAGCGACGGAGCGGGTGGTGGTGGTCCACACCCACCTCGTCGCCGTGTTGCCGGACGGGATCGAGGCGGACGATCTGCGGGGCCATCTCGCGGCCGTATGGCAGGGTCGGTGGCGCACCCAGGTGAAGGGCCTCCAATCCGACCAGACTATCGAGGAGGCGGTCACGGCCTTGTGCGGGTACTGCCACAAGCACCGACTACAGTACACCAGTGGTGGTCTCAACAGTGAGACGGTTGTGTTCGGTGACAGCTACGGGAAGAGGTGGGGAGGGTTTGTCGAAGGTCTCTACGTCGGGCTGGAGAGAGAGTTCCGTTCGAAGAAGTGACCTGCAATCTTCTAACTACACCACCTCGAAAACCCATGAAAATGCTCTGCGCATCTCGTCGGACATGGGGGACTTAACGCGGGTGCGGTGGGGGACATCCCCCACCGCATGTGGTCCGAAGTGAAGCTCGTAGGTTACTTCGCCACTCTGATATTAGCGCCGACCTTCGGCTTGTTCTGCGTCTCGTCATCAGGAGTTGTGTCCGGATTTAACTTAGACGCACTCCGTTTCTTGAACGACGCCTTCTGGAGAGCTTCATCTAACTCGCCTTCTCGCGTTGCAAGGATGAGAGTTTCGACAGCATCTCCGAGCAGTTCTGGCGTTTCAGCTTTCAGTTGGTTTTGATCGCCTGATATGTAAACAAGTGATGAGCCGTAACGTGGCGCGAACACATGAAGACCGTCTTTCTCCCAGAAATCCAGTCTCAGTCTCTTGCCCTTTTTCTTACCCTGAAGTTCCGCAGGTGTCTGATGTGACAGTATGAGTTGTTTCTGGTTCTTGAGGTAGCTTGCGAAGTTCGCCCTTCTCTTCCCGGCTTGATCAGCACCTTTCCTCGTCGCCTTCGGCTTCTCCAGACCAGACGCTAAGTTCTTCTTAAGCTTGTCGAGATAGCCCATACGGTTCTCCATATTAAGATTCTCTACCCCTTGTACCAGAACCGTTGTGTTCGCGCAATCCGAGCTTGTTCTCGCGATTTATGATGTTCCTTTGTGATCCTGACGTTTATATCTCTCGTAGAGAGAGTTTCAGAGTTTACGTCCCCGCGGCTGGCGAAGCCTCTTTATTTTCCAATGGCTTGGCCGCCGAGGGTGTGGGCGATCCCCCGAATATTTGTGGGCGATCCCCCGAGGGTGATGTGGGCGATCCCCCGAGGGCTGAAGCCGGTGTAGCGGGCCTTTAGAAGGGGTGATCTTTCACGTCGCAGCGTCCAGCATGTCGAGAACCGGGCAGGCGGGCGTCGGCGCGCCGCTGCACTGGTGGATCGTGTCGCTCAGGATGCGCTCAAGCCGCGTGAGATGGGCAAGTTTGATGCGGACCTCGGACAGATGCGCGCTCGCAATGTCCCGGACCTCGGCACAGGATCGGTGACCGGGCGCGGCCAACGTCAGCAAGGCCCGAATGTCCTCGATCCCGAAGCCCAAAGCGCGAGCATGACGGATGAACGCCAAGCGCTGGACGTGGGTCGGATCGTAGGCCCGGTGACCGCCTCCAGTACGAGCAGGGGACGGCATCAGCCCGATGCGTTCGTAGTAGCGAACCGTCTCCAGATTGACCTTGGTCGCCGCAGCAAGCTGCCCGATGGAGAGGCCGCGCGGACCTGTGACCATTTCCCTCTTGATCCTGTAGTGGCTACGGGATGCAGAGTGGCACGGCCATGACCGACACACCATCCAGAGCGGCTCCCGCGATACCTGCCCCGCGTACACGGGAGAGCCTGCCAGTTCCTGCGGGGGGCTGGTTCGCCGGGCTGGGCACGCTCGCCGGGCTGGGGGCTCTGGCGGCATCGTCCTGCTGTGCTCTGCCGGTAGCGCTCGCCAGTCTCGGTGCGACAGGGGCTGTGTTCGGTGGGTTGGCGGTGTTGGCGAGCATCCGGCTCCTCTTGCTCGGCGGGGCTACCCTGGCCCTCCTTGTGGGCTGGTGGTTGTTCTTCCACCGCCGGGCGGCAGCCTGCGACATGGATGGCCCATGTGCCAGCGCCGGACCATCACGGCGCACGGCTGCTCTGCTCGGGCTCGGGACGGCGTTGGTTGCCCTGGCGCTTGTATGGGAACCTTACCTTGAGCCGATGGCGCTCAGGGTCATGCGGTAAGGATGATGCAGCTTCAGTCCACTCTCACATGCCCGCATTGCGGCCATCAGGCGACGGAGACGATGCCGACCGACGCCTGTCAGT
The DNA here is from genome assembly GCF_017876975.1 of Methylobacterium sp. PvP105. Classification (NCBI taxonomy): domain Bacteria; kingdom Pseudomonadati; phylum Pseudomonadota; class Alphaproteobacteria; order Hyphomicrobiales; family Methylobacteriaceae; genus Methylobacterium; species Methylobacterium sp. PvP105. Next base: position 13,213 of record NZ_JAGIPA010000002.1, read on the forward strand.
TCTTCTACAAGTGTACCGGCTGCGGCGCGCTCCTGCGCCCGAATGCGGGCGACTGCTGCGTGTTCTGCTCCTTCGGTGACGTACCCTGTCCGCCGATCCAAGAGGTCCGTGTGAGCGGTCAGCCTGCGTCCTGCTGCTCGCGATCATAGCGGCCACGACCGGGCTATGGGCGGTAGATGCCCCGTCGCGGTCGAGGTGGCTTACCGCGGTCCCGGATCATTGTGACCGTCTCGTGCCCGTGAACCTTGGCGATGTGGATCACGTACTCCGGCATGAGGTTGTCCGCTGCGATCTCGCGCAGGGCTCGGGCGAACTCGCGTCTGCTGGAGGAAACCCCGAGCCGATGGTGCAGCGTCTCGATCCGGAAGTTCCAGACCCCGACACCGCTCTCCGGCACCGACTTGCGCGCCATCCGGTAAAGCGCCCTGGCGATCCCTGATGTCAGATCGAAGTATCCCGGATGAACTGCGAGGATATCACGGCGGCGGGTGATCGCGTTGTACAGCCACGGAGGTAGTTCTATGATCCAGGGGCGCGTCGGATCAGCCTCACCATCGTGGGCTTCAGGTGTTAGTATGGTCGTGTACTTCGTCGGTATGGCGTAATCCGACACCCATGAGAACGGCCGCTCAAGACCTGCTCCGTCTTCTGATCGAACGTTCGTGATGACCGTCGTCATCCGGAGCCGTCTGATCGCCGCGGCCAGTTCGCGGTAGTCCTTCCCACCCGTTCCTCGACCGATGCTCTTGAGCAGGTTGTACGGCGCGAAGCTCACCCGCGGTGACGTTGGATCACCCCTTTCGATGGCGTCGTTGATCTGTGATGCGACACCGATGATGATGTCCCAATCCCATATCGTTGCGATGCCGAACTTTTCGGGCGCGTGTACCTCGATCCGGATGTTGTTGTGGGCGTAGGTGATGGGCCGTGTTCTGCGCTTCTGAAGCGACAGGAAGGGGTGCTCCATCGCGTCGCGGTTGTCCCGGAGCGGTGGGTCGATCACCGCGGCGACGAAGAGGTCCCCCTGCTCCGACACCGTGCTACGCCGCCCACATCCGCTGCCACCACGGCCGACGCCGTAGTTGGTCAAGCTGTCGCTGGAGGTCGTCTACCTCGCCTCGATGCCGAACCAGATCGGCCTCACGGGCCGCCTGGAAGGCCGCGAGGCGCTCACCGGCATCCACGACCGCCCGTTGGAGCCGATCCCGCTCCTGGGCCGCCTGAGCGCGCTCCTGGGCCGCTCCGTGCTGGACCGCCACCCGCTCGGCCTCAGCCGCCGTGGCGCGGGCTTGAAGCTCGACCAGTCGCCCACGTAGCTCAGCGACGAGGGCATCGGCCACACGGTCCAAGGCGTCGGTCGGCACCGTGCCCGAACCCGTTTCCGACACGGTGTCGAGCACGGGGTCCGGTCTCGGCACGCGGACGAGGTGCCCGACGTTGCCGTTGGGCTTCACGTCGAGCGTGCCGCGCCTGATCCGGTTGCGGATCGCAGTCGGGGTGACGCCCAGACGACGTGCGGCCTCGGCAACCGAGCACCAGTGCTCGTCCAGATCGTCGGGGGACGGAGGGGGAGCGCACGGTTGCCCTCACGGTTTCAGCACGGTGAGGGTAACCGTGCCGGATCATGGTTGACGATCCGTTAAGGATTGGCAGCCCGGTCGAGCACGCGGCGAACCTGCACCGCCTGCCATGCCGAGCCGCCCCGCGGCGTCCGCACCTGCCGGGCCTGTAGCTCGCGCGCAATGCCGCGCGCACTCACGACACCGGCCGCCTGGATGTCCTCGATCACGACCAGAAGGTCACGCGCCGTCTGATCAGCGATCTCGATGACGCGCTTGCTGGCGCGATCCCGACCAGCACCCGGCACCAGGGTAGGGGCGTTGCCAAGGACACGACCACGGGCACGAGCCGCCGCCAGAGCATCCCGAGTGCGGGTGGCGATCATCTTGCGCTCGCCCTCCGCGATCACCGCCATGATCCCAACCGTCATCTCGTTCGCGTCGGGCATATCAACGGCCACGAAGCGCACACCGCTATCACGCAGCGCCAGCAGGAATGCCGCGTTCCTGCTGAGCCGATCAAGGCGCGCGATACACAAGATCGCTCCGGTTACCCTGGCGCGATGAAGAGCCGCCTTAAGCTGCGGCCGATCACAACGTTTCCCGCTCTCCACCTCGATGAACTCGCCAACCAGTTCGTGCCGGTCACTGATGTACGACCGAACCGCGGCCTGCTGCGCATCCAGGCCAAGACCACTCCGCCCCTGACGGGCCGTCGAAACACGGTAGAGCGCAACGATCTTCGACATGGGTACGGATCATCGTCGGTTGGTTCGATGGTTCGTAAATGCCATGTCCAAACCGTCAGTTCAAGCACGCGGATGTAAATAGAGACACTATCAACATCCGGAAGCCATGAACACGACAACGAAAATCATCAGCTCGAACGCAACATCACCGACGCTGATCAACAAGCTCCGCCTCTGCGGAACACGAACTAGGGGAGGGTATTGGAACTGGTGCCGATCTCCTGGCTGCGACAGATGTCGCCGTCATCGAGCACGATCCGTCTCGGACAGTGTCTCCGAGTGGGCCATCATCCAGCCGCACGCGCACACCCTTCGGAAGATCGTGTGCGAAACCCCGAGCTACTCGACACCCGATGAACTGCTGATGGGGATCAAAAGCACCCGCTTCACCATTCGCCGCGCCATAGATCGTCGGCAGCGCGACAACGCACGATGGTCGAGCATCAAGATCATCGGGTACTTCAACCCGAAGTTCATCAATGGCTTGTGGTCCGCCTCGTTCACCGGGATCATCTACCTCGATAGAGTTCATGAGGTCAACTTCCTCAACGTCATCGATCCGTTGGTGTCAGTTCGTCTACAGCGTTTCCCGAATTGCGTCGTGAAGGAACGACATCCACGGTGTGCTGCATCACTCGATCAACAACACGCGCGGCGTCGAGCCGTGCGACCGATCACGCTCTCGACGTACTATAACGCGGTTCACCGTTACGGCGGCTTCAAGTGCCTCGTCTTCCGCCGAGGGTTTCAATCATGAAGCCGCGCAAGCCGAAGAAGATCAAGCCGGGCAGCGCCTCGAAGGAGATCGAGCGACCGCGAAGATCAGGAGGCAGAAGGACGACGAGCGTGAGCGGCACAATTCGGCCATGCGCAGCTATCACTACGCCGTCAGAAGACCATCCTACAACGTGACCCAGTCCGCCGTTCGATTGATCTCGCGATGATCGTGCAGAAGGAAATTGACGAACGACGGCGTCACAAGTTAAAGATGGACACATTAACCGAAAGAATTTTCAGAAAGACATGATCTTACCTTTTAATATTGACAAGCTGCGGGCGATCATTTCCGCCCGACTCGCGATCCTCGTGCACCGGTATCCGAACGGCAGACCTACACCGTGGGTCTTCCCCCGATCACCAACCATGACGAGTTTCAGGATCGGGGGTTGAAGCGCAGGATTGGTGCCGGGAACAGGTTGACCACGCGAATGGCCATGTCTGGAGCCGCCGCAAGGACCCGGCAACCGAACACCTCGAATACTC
>NZ_JAGIPA010000003.1:0-43915 GCF_017876975.1 Methylobacterium sp. PvP105
AGGATCCGCGCGCGCTCCTCCGGCCCCGCGAAGGCGGCGAGCACGCTCACGCTCTTCGGCGCGGCGAACTGGAGATCGTAGCCGACGCTGCGCCGACCGTTGGCTGGAGCCCGCACCAGCGGCCCCAGGCTCTCCGGGTCGCGCCCGGCCGCGAGGTCGCGCAGCACCCGCCCGTCGACCTCGGCACCATCCGGGCACAGGCGGAACGGATCGCCGGACCGGACCGGACCAGCCTCGGACGCGGGGCCACGCGTCCACCACACGCCGTTGGCCTCGCCCGCGCCGTTGTCGGTGTAGTACGCGACCTGGTCGCGACCCTCGGTGTGACCCCGGTGCAGTGTCGCCAGTGCCCGGTCGAATGCTTCCGCGTAGGCCGCCTCGTACACCGCACTGCCCTCCACCGCGACCGCTGCCGCCACCTTTCGGGCGTACGCCGCGGCCGTGTCGTCGCGCGGGGTGTCGGGCGTGCTCAGACCGGCCTCGCGCCGGATCTGGCGCGCCATCGACTCGTAGTACTCGACGCTGGTGATCCGTGTGCAGGTCATCATCGCTCAGGCCTCGCCTTAGCCTTCAGCCGGACCGGCCTCGTTGCTTGCCTGAGCCTCCGCCCGGTACAAATCGACGATGAAGTCCGAGATCACCTGGATCTGATCGCGCATCTCGGCAGCACTCACCCGAGCCTCGCGGGCGCTGGCGGCCGCGGCCTCTGCGAGTTCGGCCACGCGCGCCACCATCTCGGACGGGCCGAGCGCGGCGGTCAGCGCCTCCTCGACGAACAGGTACGGCGCGATCCCGCGCGCCCGGGCCGCCGCCTCCACCGCTGCCCAGAGAGCCTCATCCAGGGCGACGCGGACGGGACGGCGGGCCATGATGGGGCTCCGAACAGCGGGGCTATGAGATTTGGCAATAGCTTAGCCGCAAGCCGGGCCTCCGCCCAGCACCATCGGTGCGTGATGTGTCACGATTTCGGTCTCCAGGACTACGGTTATCCACAGCCCGTCCGCAGCTATCGTGCCCACAAGCTCGGCCGTGGTATCATGCTGATCGACCGGGACGGTGCGTTCGAGCGCTTTGCTGATCCGGTAGGCATAGCGGGTGCACCCGACCGAACGGACTGCGAGGAGCGCGAGAGGAGTGATGGAGATGGGTGAGGCCGTCGAACCCGATCCTTTCAGCGAGCTGCGCGCCTTCCTGCGCGAGGAGATCAAGCTCGCCCCGAGCCGCAAGCCGTCCGCCTATGAGGCGGTCAAGGCCGTGCTCCCGGAGATCAAGGAGCTCAAAGCCAAGTGCAAGACCGACGCCGAGATCCGTGAGCTCCTCGCCCGCATGGAGGTCAAGCTCAGCATCGCCACGCTGCGTCAGTACATCCAGACCGCCACGCGCGAGCTCGCCGGCCACAAGCCCGTGCGACGGCGCGGCAAGGTCCAGGCGAAGTCACCCGCTAAGGCCCCACGGGTGCCGGCAGAACACCGGCCCGGTCAGCAGCTACGCTCAAACACCGCGCGCGATCAGGGATCAACGCAGGGGCGCGCGCCCGCCTCACCTGCCCTCGGGCACAGGATGAGCAACAAGGACCTCTAGGCCGCGGAGCAGGCCTGGGCACCGGATCGGAAGGGCAGCATGGCAAGGGCACAACAGGCGCGCAAGGAGACCGCCCCGCAGCGGAAGCGACTCGTCCTGGTCACTTCTGAGAAGGGCGGCGTCGGCAAGAGCGTGACCGCCCGCACCTTCGTGGAGTACCTGCGCGAGGGCGGCACACGCGTGGCGGCCTACGACGCCGACGGCAGCGTGGGCGGCCTCGTCCGGGTTCTCGGGACCCGGGACGGGGCGGGCGAAGTCCTGGACGAGCAGGATCCGGCCATCGGCGTGGGCTACTACAACATCCGCGACGCTGCCGAGAGCCACACCCTGCTCAACTGCCTTGGGACGCAGGAGCCTCTGATCGTCCACGATCTCGCCGGCGGCAGCTTGGCCGACCTGACGCGCATCACGGATATGGGTGAGGGGCTCGACGACCTGCTGGTTGCCGTCGACGAGAATGGCTACCGTCTTACCGTCTTGCACCTGATCTCTTCGGAGGTCGCCGCGACCCACTCGGTCGCCCGCTGGATCGAGCTGGTCGGAGACCGGGTCGATCATGTCGCGGTCCGCAACACCCGCTGGGGCAAGGCCGAGTCCGATTTCCCCTTCTGGCACGGCTACACCGACGGCGACGGTCAGGAGCGGGGCGGCAAGGTCCGCAACCGCCTGCTGCAGGAACTCGGCGGCCTTGAGATCAGCCTTCCCGCCCTGCCGGCCGGCACGTTCGCCAAGGTCGATGCCGACGATCTACCGTTCTCGACAGCGGCCTCCGCGTCGCGCCTGACCATCGTCGAGCGCTCGCACGTCGCGCGATACCGGCGCGAGTCCGCGGCCGCCTTCGAGCCCCTGCGCCCCCTCCTCGGCCTCTGAGGCGAGGTCCAGCCCGCCGACCCCGCCCCGCGATGCATCCCGACGCCAAGCTCAATTTCGACAAGGCCGCCGAGGTCTTCGGGCTCGACCCGGCGCTCCGCGACCTCACATGGCGCCGGATGACGGATCTTGGGGTCAATCCCGATGATCCCCTCTGGGTCTATCTCGCGGTCACAGGGCTGCTGGAGAAGGCGGCCCGGACCATCCCGGAGGCGGTCGATGCGGTCCCCGCGCGAGTCGAGCAGGCGGCCAGGCGCGCTGTCGGCCCGGTCGCGCAGGCCGCTAGCGCCCGGGTCGAGGCAGCTCACGCCATGCTCGCGCAGACCACCGGCGCGGCGGTTGCGGCGAGCGCGAGCGAGCATTTCAGGAAGATGGAGCGCACCCGCGCCCACGAGGTCGGCCTTTGGGCGGCCGGAATCGTCCTGGCCAGCGGCATCGTATGCGGCGGTGTCGGTTACAGGATCGGACGGGCTGAGACCACGAGCGTAACCGCACAGTGGTCGGCCCTGTCCACGCGCGCGGACGGGTCCGAGTGGCTTAAGCTGATCGCCGCCAACGCGGACATGCGCGAGCAGATGGTCAAGTCCTGCGGGCCACATCAACACAAGACGGATCCGATACAGAAGCGACAGTACTGCGAGTTCCCGCTCTGGGTCGAGGGCACCGTCGCGCCCGTCGGCGGCTTCTGGGATGCACTGTCCTTCAGCGTACGCAGCTGGCTCTTGGATTGGGGGGCGGGCTGGCTGGTCGTTGCGGCTGGGTTGACGGTCCTCGTCGCCCGCCGCGTGCTGCGGGCCGTCATCGGGTGGCAGCCCGCAGCCTGGCTGCTGAAGTGAGCGCAGGCCCATGCTGGAATGCGGGCCGCCGGAGGCACGGCATCGGACCATTCAGGCCGGCTGCGTACCTGAGGTAACCGCAGGATAAATCCCAAACCGCACGCTAAAGGCTGACGCCTCTGTAGGCGGCAAGCGCGAAGCGGACCTCTGTCAAGTCTCAGAGGGGATCTATGGCGGCCCGAGCGAAGTAGGCCAAGGCCGGCATCATCTTGTACGAGCGACCGCCCTACGGTCTCCGCGATAGGCGGCCTGCGCGTCAGCCTCCGTCCAAGGTAAATTCAGTCAAAAACAACCGGACATATCAGCCGATTGTTCTTCAGTAGCATATTTATTATTCTAGCGCCTCATCGCATTTTCTATGACTTCGAAATCATCTTGCTCAACATGGTATTCAGTGCCGTCTCGCATTTTCACAGTATGGAAATTTTGAAGCACATTCCGAACTTCTCTTCCAAAGGTATTCTTGCCGACAAATCTATATGCTTCGATCGTATCTATATTTTCTGTGATTATACGTTCGATTTTTGTGTTTTGCTCGGATGGAATTCCCATGCCGGTTGCCATCCAGTCTCCGTTGAAGTCTTGTTCAACGTAGGAATAAGTCTTGACTTGAACCATAGGCAATTTGTTGTCCTCCAAGTTTGATCGCTAATCCCTCTTCGCCGACGCTGCTGCCTTCTACCTGCTCTAAGCGGAGGATCAACAGCGCTGCCTTGATCCCGCGGTCGGAAGAAGCATGGTCGGCTTGGCCGACCTCCCCTACGCCGAGATCATTGTGAGGGTCACCTTCGATGAGGCCGGCCAGTCCTCCCGTACGTAGATATGTCCCAAGTTCGGCCGGCTGGGGTCAAGGCCCGACAGCAAGGTCTAGATACCAGGCGTGTACCGGTGCGATTGCTGGAGCAGGCCGCTCGCACCATCCCGGCAGCGCTCGACGCCGTGCCTGAGCGAGTGGAACGGGCCGCGAACCGGGCGGTCAGCCCAGCACCGAGCTGCCCGTGCAGCTCGGTGCTCTCGGTTGCCAGGGGCAGGAGCGGCGAGTTTTCGTGCATCGGTCCGCTCCAGAATTGGGCTCGGCGCGTCTAGCCGTGCCGGGGTATCGACGCGCGCTGAACAGCGTGGACTGAACACTCCGTGATCTGCAGATCGTCCGGCCGCGAGCAGGTGAGCCGAAGCCACCCGCGTTCGTCAGACCGTCCGGGCGCAGACCCTTAGCGCATGGCTCTGGCTGTCCCACCACCCGCGCGGATTACCGTAAACGGTATGCGACCAACTGGAGTCGGTTGAACGGGAAAGCCGGCCCCAAATTGGCGGCCAGTCAGAGATTCGTGGGAACACCGGCCCCAGATTTCCCGGTTTTTCGACGCGAACCGCTGCAGGAAGCGCGATTTCGCGTCGGGCGCGGGCCGATCGACAGCCTGGCTGCGGGTACGCACAGGCACGGGAAAGCCCGCCCCAGATTGCAGCTGGCGACAGCGGGGGCCGAGTTCATCCGATGGACCGGCACTCCTCATCCGAAAGATTCGCAGTCGCGAAGCGACTGCCTCATCACACCACCGTGCTCAGCGCGGTAACAAAGCCTCTCAGGAGGGCTGTGAGCGGCTTTTCGAGGCTCTGCCGTCCGCTGTCGGTTCTGCCGCCCGAACCCTTCCTGAGGCCACGCAGGTGGATTTTTGCCATCCGCACACTCGCAGAGCTTATCTTTGGTCGCCGTTGGGCGACCACCATTCGGAATTGAGCCGCTGAAGGCGGCTTCTTTATTGGGTGGGGGAGCGGGTTTTCGCGCAGCGAAAAGGGGCGGGGTTTGTGCCTGCACCAATAGGTCCGGAGATACACAGGCTGTCCACGGGCTTGTTCAGGGTATGGTTTCTGCCCTGCTTTTCCCCAGATCTGTGTCTCTTTAGGTCTCTTTAAGATATCTATATAAAAGTCTTTATGAAAATTCCTGTTATAACGTAGGGGTTTACACCATAAATTTGGGGCCGGTTTTCCGGTAAATTGGGGCCGCACTTCCAGAATTTGGGGCCGCGCTTCCGGAAATTTGGGGCTGCACTTCCGGTGCCCCCTCGTGTTATCCACAGCACTAAGGCTCCGCTTGAGAGCCTCTGCCAACAGCGGATTTCTGCGGAAATTTGGGGCCGCGGTTCCCGCATGCCGTATTGCCGCTCTACACCCCCTAAAACGCTCTCTGACGGCGCATTCTGCGGCAGATTTAGCCGTGAACTTGGGGCCGGCTTTCCGCTGCGAAGCCAGCCGACACAAGCACTTAGCCCAAAGCATCCCTGCCCCGGCACAGCGTGCGGCACTGGCCTTTGGGCCAATTCTGGGGCCAGCTTTCCCGTGCACTTGCAATGATTGCAGGGACTTAGCGGCGGAGTCCACGAGGGGAGACGCCATCGACCTGCGCGAGGCCAGCCGGAATTTGAGGCTGCACTTCCGGGGTGAAGCCTGCAATTCCAGAGTGTTAGGCGGTCAGCTGCTCGGCAGCCTGCCCGGCCGCCTTGGCCAGGTCCATCTCCAGCTGGGTTGGCGCGGCGTGGGTGTAGTGATAGCGGCGTGACTTCTTCCAGCCCGAACCGGTGATCTCCTCGCGCCATTCCTTCAGGCCGCCGGCAGCAACCATGTCGTTGAAGGCCTGCCGGCAGTCCTTGCGGAACTGGGCCCGGGTCGCGCTGGTCTCCTTGTCCGACCAGAGATCCCGGCCGGCGAGCTGGGCGAGGCGCTCCTCACCGATCCAAGCAAAGGCCGGCTGGCTGTCGATGAACGGCCAGAACGTCTTGGCGTGGTCGCCCTTGAGGCGGAACTGCACGTCGGCGTTGATGCTGACCAGGTGGGCCTTCTCGATCATCTGCAGCACACTCGGGCCGTAGCGGACCGTGACGCTGCTATCGAGCCGGGCCCCTTCCCAGCTGACCTCGGTGATCAGCGGCGCAGCGCTGCCGCGGCTGTCCGGCAGGGCCCCGATCGAGCGGGATTTTTTGATCTTGTCGAGCTCGTCGAGGGAGCGGCCCTCATGGATTAGCACGCTGACCTGCTGGATCTCCTGGAACACGTGCACGAGGCTCAGGAGGTTGTTCACGTGCTCGGTGCGGCCCATTACGCGGATCAGCTCGCGCCAGCTCGTGCGCGTCTCGTAATAGGTCCGCATGGGCGGGATGAACGTGCCCGGCCGGTAGTCCGGGTTGGGCATGGAGACCTTTTCGCGCTTGAGGCGGAACAGGGCGTAGATCGCGTCGCGGTGCTGGCTGCCCAGCTCGCGCCCCCTTACCTCCACGACCGAGTAGCCCGGCACCTCGTAGACGCGGGTGAAATTGCTGTCGGTGATCAGGTTGACCTTGCGCGGCACGAAGGCCGAGGTCCGGGCCAGGCGGTCCGGCATCACGGCCGGGTTGCGCCGGCCGCGCCGGTTCTTGAGCGTCCGCTCGCGGCGCGCGAGGCGCTGCTGTTCTTCAGGCGTGAGTGGGCGTCCGGTGGTCATGGCTGCGACTCAAGCTAAGGCATGACGGGAACAGTGGCACCAAAATTTGGGAACAGCAGCCCCAAATTTTTGCTCACTGTGGCAGCAGCCCGTATGCGGTCGGTCGCCAATCTAGACGGTTTACGGTTTACGGCTTACCGCAAGCCGTAAACCGCCCCTTACTTGTCGGAAAACTCCGCCAGCGACGGCTGGCCGTATTTGGCCAGGACCATGTCGAGGCCTTCGCGCAGATAGCTGTTCAGGTCGCGATTGTGCTCGATGCACATCAGGCGCAGGCGCTTGCTGGCGGCGGGCGGCACGTAGACCGTGAGCTTGGCTTCCTGCGGCTTGCCCGGACGGGCGGCTGACGCAGACGGGTGCTGCACGACCTCGGCGATGTCGTGGGCAGCGGGTTGGCTGTGGCCGCTGAGGGCGACCTCAAGCGACGCGGGTTTCTTGGCCATGCTGTTTTCCTTCCATGCGGTTGAGCGCCCACTGCAGCAGCTCGCGTACTTCGGCGGCGGCCTTGCTGGTGGTGTCGCGTTCTGTGACCCCCTGCCCTGTCGCCAGCGCGTCCATGTGGTCGGCGCGCATGGCGAGCGGCGTGTTCGCCACCGCCCCGGACAGCTGCAGGACGCGGAACGCGTCGCTGGTGCGGATCGAGCGGCCCGGCGGGCACTGGTTGAGGACGTAGGAGAACGGTTTGCCGAGGCGGGTGATGCTGCGCACGGTCGGCGCGGCAGCCTCGATGTCGGCGATGCTCGGCCGGGCCGGGATCAGGCAGAGGTTGGCGACCTGGATCGCGGCAGTGGCTGCCGGGGTGTCGACGCCGGGCGTGTCGATGATCACGAGCTGGACGCCCTGCTTCTTCAGGATACCCATGGCGGCCTCAAGCTGGCCGGCCTGCAGGGCGTTGACCTCCGGCCCGCCGGTGCCTTCACGGCGCTCGTACCAGTTCTTGGCGGTGCCTTGCGGATCGAGGTCGATGATCGAGGTCTTGATCCCCCGCTCCTCAGCCGCGACGGCCAGGGAGACGGCCAGGCTACTTTTTCCGGTGCCGCCCTTCTGGGTGACAAATGCGATGACGTTCATGGCGGCATCCTTTCGGGGGCGAGCCTAAACGGCAAGCGGTTAACAGCAAACTGCACGCGGTAAGCGGCAAGCGGTGTGCCCTATGCGGCACACGGCAAGCGGTATGCAGTTTACGGCAAATCTTGCAGCGAGGCCAGTTCACCGCAGGGTCGATGATCTAGGGAGGACGCTCACAACGCGACGATCGCCGCCGAGTACCGCAAACGGCATACGGTAAGGCTGTCAAAACAGGAGCTTGATGGCTTCGTCCGCAACAATGAAGGCCGTGGGGTTGACCATCGCGGCTGCGGCATACCGCATGCGGTAAGCGGCAGCTCTATTCGTACTCGATCCCGGCCTGGGTCACGAAGTTGTTCCAGAGCCGTTCAGCGGCCTGCTCCGGCGTGACCTTCTCGTCGCGGGAACGGCCCAGTCCGTCGATCATCGCGTTCAGGAACAGGTTGTAGTCGTCTGCTTCGACGCTCATCCACCCGTTCGACGTGCCGTCGTCGGCATGCGGCTGATAGACGAAGGAGAGGTCGCCCACATGCATGCGGCCGCCGCGGGCGTGGCGGACCGTGATGTGCGCCTCGCCGTTGCGCATCAGGGCGCGGTTGACCACCGTGCAGGTGAACGCGTTCGGGCCCATCAACTCGAACCGCGCACGGATCTGGTCGCTGGCCTCGTGCAGCTCGGCGCAGGCGTTTTGGAAGTAGGTCTGGATCGTCCTGAAGGCGGCCTCAGCATACTCGGCCTTCTGGATCGCATCGAACTGCTGCTTGACCCGCACGCGACGAGCCGTGCCGGTCGCCGTCGCGCCAGTACCCTCAGCCGCCACGTCCGGTCCGGGGGAGGGGGTAGCGGCCAGCGCCCGGCGGATCCCCTCCACGGCATTGAGATAGGCGGTGTTCTCGTTGGTCCACTCGGACACCGGCTTGCCATCCTTGGGCAGGACGAGGATCTGGCTGAACGGTGAATTGAGCCAGTCGCACGGCTCGAGGATCACAGCCACGATGCGCAGGCGTCCCTCCGCCTGCAGCTGCAGCGCCCGCTGGAATTCCTTTTCGTAGCAGTAGTTAGAGTTCAGGTAATCGGGGCTTACCAACGCGATGAACAGGCTGCTCTGGTCGAGCGCTGCGCTGATCGTCTGGCCGACGTTGTCACCGGGGATGATCGCGTGATCCGACCAGGCCTGCAGGCGGCCGTCCCGGCGGAGCATGGCCAAGTGCTTGTGCAGGCGCTCCAAGTGCTTTTCGTCGGCGTGGGCGTAGGAGATAAAGGCGTTGTTCGGCATCGGGAACAGCGCCTCCGGGCGTGATCGGGTTGCGCTGCTCTCCCTCTAACGGCCTTGGCAGCTCAGCAGACCAATGGTCTGGCTAGGCGTTCGTTCCATCTTTGTTCAACGTCACCGTTTGCGGTGAACGGCTTACCGTAAACCGTGTACGGCATGCGGCAACGCGAGCGTTTTGGCAGAAACCTGCCGTTCCGGCAGGCAGCGGCAGGGACTCCCTAAGCCGCTCCGGTGTACCGAGGAGCCAGCAGCCTGTCAGAACAGGCTTAACTGGTAACATATACGGTACTATATTGAATGGAGATCAGGTAGTTTCTGGACGCCCGCGGAGGGAGCCCGTTCGCCAGCTGGTTCGATGATCTGGACGCCCAAGCGGCGGCCAAGGTCACGGTGGCGCTGACGCGAATGGAGCGCGGCAATCTCGCGAACGCCAAGGCGGTCGGGGGAGGGGCCAGGAGTTCCGGATCGACTGGGGTCCTGGCTACAGGCTGTATTTCGGCCGGGATGGGGACACGCTGATCATCCTACTGTGTGGCGGCACCAAGCGCCGACAGCAGGACGATATCGCCGAGGCGCAGGCGCACTGGGCGGAGTACAAACGACGCAAGAAAGAGGAGGGGTGATGGCCCTGACCCGCAGCTTCAAGGACACCGTGAAGGCGCGTGCTGAGCGCGACCCGGCGTTCCGTGACGCCCTGCTCACCGAGGCAGTCGACCAGTTCCTGGCGGGTGACCTCGATACCGGTAAGGCGGTGCTCCGCGACTACATCAACGCGACGATCGGCTTTGAGCGCCTGGCCGCAGAAACCGGCAGCTCGTCCAAGAGCCTGATGCGCATGCTTAGCCCAACGGGCAATCCCACGGCCAGCAACCTGTTCAGCGTCCTGAGCACGGTTCAAAAGGCGGCGGGTGTGCACCTGGCTGTGGCTGTCGGCCATTAAAGGACAATCAAGCAGACCAACGTTGGGAAGGGATGTTCGCATAAGGGCGGGATACTGTTGGCGAAGTGAGCGTGGCCGGCCTGTGGAGCGTTGAGAAGGTTTCCAGTCCGGAGGCCGCCCATGTCGCTCCGTTCGCAACCTCTGCCGCCTGTCCCTGAAGACACCGCTCGGATCGCGCAGACCGCTTTCCGGCGCGGCAACCCCTACATGCTCCTGCGCGACCGGCTCGGCGCCCTGTTCGCCGATGCCGACTTCGCCGACCTCTATTCGACGCTCGGTCAGCCAGCCTACGCGCCCTGGCGCCTCGCGCTCGTCACGCTGATGCAGTTCCGGGAAGGACTGAGCGACCGGCGCGCCGCCGAGGCGGTGCGAAGGCGGATTGACTGGAAGTACCTGCTCGCCCTCGATCTGGCGGATGCCGGCTTCGACTTTTCGGTCCTGTGCGAGTTCCGGGCCCGCCTGCTCGAACACGAGGCGGGCGAGCGCCTGCTCACTCGTCTCCTGGACGCCGAGAAGGCCCATTCGCGCCAGCCAGGGATCCACACGGCACTCGGTTCCGAAACGTTGGCGTAAGCCGTCCGCCGGACGCGCCGGGCAAGCGGCGCGTGTCGCGGTATGGTCGATGAAAGCGGTCAGCGATCTGCAGGGATAACCAGGATCGCAGCAGCGGGGTCGATGCCCCGCTGCATTTTGTTCGGAATGCGCCGGGATTTACTCGGCTGCTGCGCGTGCACGCCGAGCAGTCCGGCCTGCGGTGTAGCCGGAGGTGTAGGTCGCGCGGCCGGCGTTGAGCTCTGCATAGCCCTGATCGGACGGCGCAGCGGCGTCCGAGCTCAGGTTGCCGAACAGGCCACCGGGACGTGAGGTCGGCACTTCGATATGGGCGCCCCAGACGTTGAGCACGCGGGTGTCCTGAGCGAAGGCGGGCGAGGTCGAAGCGGCAAGGCTCAGAGCCAGCAGGCTTGCAGCGGCAGCGAGGCGGGGGGTCATAGTCTTGTCCTTTGGTGTTCTTTGCCGATTGGGCTGTATGCGTCGCCTGAAAGCGGCGGCGTGCAGCAACGCTAGCAAATGCGTTTCGGTTATACCAAGGCTACAAGATGCGGCTGGTTATGCGTGTATTGCATGAGATGCGACTATGTCGCCTTGGGCGTTGAGCATCGAACGGGAGCAGGAATGCCTTGGGATACGAAGCAAATGGTCAGGCGCTACGGGAGAGCGAACCTTACAACCGCAGAAACTCGCCTTCACGAAACGCGAACCGTTCGTCGCGTTTTGGTTCGAACCGCTGCTCCGCGTTCCCGTCGCGTTGAGCTGTCATGAGATCAGATGAGCCCAAGCATGAAGCCGAGCCGGTCCTTCAGCCAACAGGAACTGCGCGCCGGCCTGCGGGGAGGAGCCCGGTCCAAGATCGCAGCGCCGTGACGGTCGGTAAAATCAACGCCGCCGCAGCTCGTCTGCTTGGGCGTCGCATCCCACCCTCTCGGCTTACAACCGCGCAGATTGCACGAGAAGCCGGCGTGTCGGTGGGGGCCCTCTACCGCTTCTTTCCCGACAAGGAGACGCTGGTCCTCGCACTGGCCGCGGAGCGCTTCGAGGCATTCGAGGCGACGCTTCAGCGGGAGGTCGAACCCGGGCTCCTGACAGCAAACGGGCCAGCCTTGATCGCCCGCCTCGTGAATGCTGCCGCCTCCCTGTTCGCTGCCCATCCGGAGCTTCGCACCATCGTCTACGATGGACAGGAATTCGATTGCGGCGACCTGCCTATGCAGGGGCGGCCCGGTCTCGGCGCAGCCGCACTGATCCGGCGCCATATGGTTGAGGGGCTCGGTTACAAGCTGACGCCCGACCTCGAACTCCGGCTGCGCGTCGCGGCAGAAGCCGGAGATCGGTTGATCGGCTTTGCCCTCGAGCAGCAGGACCCGCAGCAGCGCGAGGCGATCCTGGACGAAGCGAAGCGCCTGCTGTCCGGCTACCTGTTCGGATAGCGATGTGCATCGCGCAGCGACCTGGACCATCGCCTGCGGCCAAGCTGTTCAATGTCTTCCAGAGCAGGTCAGTCGGAGCGTTCGCGAAGGATCACCGGAGGCGACGGTCTGGAGTTGACCCGTTTTGGTGGAGCGGTGGAACGTGAACCGCTCCGGGATTTCCGGAGGCTCCAACTCTTGAGAGGATGGAGCCATGACGAAGCGCAGCACACCCTTTTCACCTGAGGTCCGCGAACGCGCGGTCCGGATGGTGTTCGACCACCAGGGCGAGCACGGCTCGCAATCCGGTTCGATCTGGTCGTTGACGAAGACGGGCGCCGGTTCAGCTGTGAATTGCGGCACCGCTCAGGGTCGAGCGCGAACGTGCAGTTCCGGCAGGCTGACCAGCACAAACTGACATCTGTAGCGTGATTGCCAGCAGCCATCCTTCAATTGCTGCATTGCCGCACCAAGCTCTCTAGCGTCCTCCCAAGGGACACCCACCGGCTCGGTCCAAGGTGACCCCCCTTCCCCGCGGGCTGGGTCGGTGGGGCTCGTGCATTAACAGCACAGCGGGGTGGAACTCTGCGGCGCCCGGCGACTTATCGCAGTGCAGCAATGCGATAGCGTCAGCGCCGCTGCGCTGCAGCCCTTCCGAGGACGTTTCCTCCCGTGACTTCGGGCCGCTGCTTGAGGGCGGCCTCTTTTGTTCCGAGCCCTATCAGAGTTTGGAGTGAGCCCCTGGGGGTGGACAGTTCGGGCAGGACTAATTGACCGGATCACTGGGTCTTCGGAGGATGAAGACCGTGGACCGACATCGTTCCCACAGCATCGCATTCAAGCGCCAGGTCGTACAGGAGTACCCGTCGGGCGAGACGCTGCTCGGCTTGGCCAAGCGCCATGACCCCTCGCGCAACCTCCTGCGCGTCTGGGTGCAGAAATACGAGGCTGGCGCGCTCGACGACGATGCAGCCGCCGCCGACACGATCCAGGCCTATGAGGCACGGATCGCCACGCTCGAACGGCTTGTCGGCCGACAGGCGCTTGAGCTTGAGTTTTTAAAAGGGGCACGACACTGTTGGCGAAGTGAGCGTGGCCGGCCTGTGGAGCGTTGAGAAGGTTTCCAGTCCGGAGGCCGCCCATGTCGCTCCGTTCGCAACCTCTGCCGCCTGTCCCTGAAGACACCACTCGGATCGCGCAGGCCGCTTTCCGGCGCGGCAACCCCTACATGCTCCTGCGCGACCAGCTCGGCGCCCTGTTCGCCGATGCCGATTTCGCCGATCTCTACCCGAAGCTCGGTCAGCCAGCCTACGCGCCCTGGCGCCTCGCGCTCGTCACGCTGATGCAATTCCGGGAAGGACTGAGCGACCGGCGCGCCGCCGACGCGGTGCGAGGCCGGATTGACTGGAAGTACCTGCTCGCCCTCGATCTGGCGGATGCCGGCTTCGACTTTTCGGTCCTGTGCGAGTTCCGGGCCCGCCTTCTCGAACACGAGGCGGGCGAGCGCCTGCTCACCCGTCTCCTGGACGTGGCCCGTGCCGGTGGGCTGCTGAAGGCCCGCGGTCGGCAGCGCACGGACAGCACGCACGTCCTGGCCGCCATCCGCACGCTGAACCGGCTCGAACTGCTTGCCGAGACGCTGAGGGCGGCCTTGAATGCCGTGGCCAGCGCGGCGCCGGCCTGGCTTGGGTCTATCGTTCCGGCGGACTGGCACGAGCGTTACGACCGAAGGGTCGAGGATGCCGACCTTCCCGGACCGGGGCCCAAACGCGATGCCCTCATCGCTCAGGTCGGCGCGGACGGCTTCCACCTGCTCGATGCACTGGACAAACCTGACGCGCCTCAGTCCGCACGGGATCCGGCTGCGGTTGCAGTGCTGCACCGGGTGTGGGGGCGGCACTTCGTGCGGGGCGGTTCAGGCCCGCAGGGAAATCCGACCTCCAAGGTTCGATTGCTCCCCCTTCAGAACCGCGGCCCAGGCGATCGCATCCAGTCGCCCTACGATGCCGAGGCTCGCTACCGCACCAAGCGTAACACGGGCTGGATCGGCTACATGGTCCACCTGACCGAGACCTGCGACGCGGGCGCGCCGCACCTGATCGTCCATGCCGATACGACCGCGGCGACCGTGCACGAGATCATGCGGGTCGAGGCGATCCACGCCGCGCTGGCGGCCAAGGGCCTGATCCCCTCCGAGCATTTGGCGGATGCCGCCTACATCAGCGCAGCTCAGCTCGCCGCTGCTCGTGAACGCCACGGCATCGACTTGATCGGTCCACCCCGGCCGCAATCGACGTGGCAGTACAAGACCGCGGGCGGCTTCACCAACGCCGACTTCGACGTGGATTGGGACGATCACGTCGTGCGCTGCCCCGCGGGTCACCGCAGTACGGCCTGGCACGAGTTCACCCGCCGCTATTACGGCGAGGCACGCGGGCGGCGCATCCGGGTCTGCTTCGACGCCGCTCTCTGTGCCCCCTGCTCATCCCGGGCGCGCTGCACATCGGCCCGCGCGCAAGGGCGGCAGCTGACGCTGCACCCGCGCGCCGAGCACGAGGCACTCGCGGCGGTCCGGGTCCGGCAAGCCGGCGAGACGGAGCATCTCTACGCTCAGCGACGCGGCGTCGAAGGCACGATCGCCCAGGCCGTAGGCGCGTTCGGACTGCGCCGCTGCCGCTACCGCGGCTTGGCCAGGGCCGGCCTGCAGAGCCTCGCCACCGCCGCCGCCCTCAACCTCGATCGGCTCGCCGCATGGTTCGCTCGGCGCCCCCTCGCGACAACCCGCACCTCCCGCTTTGCTACCCTCGCCGCGTAGCCACTCACTTCGCCAACAGTGTCGGGCGGCTTACGGAACGGCAGGACGACGAGCACCGCTCGCGAGACAGTCGGGATGATTCCCTGCAATCGGCTGATCATCGCGACAGGTTCGTATTTGCACGGTTCGTTGTGACAGCTCAGACCGAGGAATTTCGATTTGTATTGAATGAATCCTTTTCAGCCCATCTTCTGACCGATTTGATTACGACATACCCAGATCGGACCAATTGTGTCAGTCGTGTTTGGCAGCATTGCGCCATCCAGCTTTGGCTAGCCAGTTCAGCGCCGAGAAGCTCGGCATGAATAGGTACTCGCCACCTTTCATGACGTTGAAGGTTTGCACGCCGTCGACGCGCTTGCGTGCCGGCGTCTGCGGGATCGTGAAGCGTTGCTCACCCTCGTGCAACCCCACGACCGGATCTCGCTCCTCCCCGAGGTCGATGAAGTTGCCGCGGTTGATCCACTCCTGCTGCATGAACTCGATCGTATCGTAAGCGCGTGCGCTGACGAAGATGAAGAAGATGCCCCGCTCGCCCCTGGCATCGTCCGCCGGTACCACGTCATCGGAGTAGACAGGCCCGAAGGTGCTGGAGCGGCGGATGATGCGGTGGATGTTGACGTCGGTGAGCAGCGTCAACTCGGCGTCGCGTGGGTTGAGCCGGCGCATATGGCAGCCGAGCGGGACGAGACGCCCTTTCGGGTCGTCCGCGTAGGCGAAGTTGTTGTTGCGGCGCGGATCAGCGCCGAGTTCGGGATCGTCAGTGTTGGGCGCGAGGGTAAGGGGCGCGCCTGAGCGCCAGCGCCCGAACATCTTGGCGGCGAGGCGCTCACGTGCTTCCGCCGTCTCGCCGTTGGCCTTGAGGAAGGCGTTGAAGCAGCCGACGCGGCTCTGGTATTTGCGCAGCACCACGAAGGTGCCGTTCCGCCCCAAGACGGCTGGCTCAGGCATCGCGAGTGGCACGCCGGTCTCGCTGGGGTAGCCTAGGATGAACTCGCCAGCCTTGATCGGCCGTGCCTCGCCGGGCAATGGGGCGACGCCGCTGCCCTCGATTGCTGGCTGCGAGATTGAGTCTCGGAAGCCGAATGGGTTTTTCGCTCCCTCGGGCGCGCCGAAGCGGTGCTCTCCGAGCAGCGTCACCCCCGCAGCACGGTCGAGCTCCGCACGGGCGCTCGCGAGCGCCCTGTCGAGGGCGGCATCGTCGACTGCATAGATGGTCAGCGCGAGATGGCACCGGCCGGGCGTGAACACCGCGTCCCAGTTCTCTGGCGCGTTGGGCCCCTGATCGCGCAGCTGCGGCGCGCGTGCGGCCATGCCCTGCTGGAAGGGCAGTGGGAAGGTCTTGAGCTGGTCCTCGGGCAGGCCGAGGGCCTGAAGCCCTTCGTAGCTGAGGGCTACACCGATCCAGTGATCGAGCTCATCGGTCCAGGTATCGGCCGATGCGATATGAGGGGTAAGGCGCCCGAGCAGGTCGCGTGCACCCTCCGCTTCGTCGAAGTGGAGCATGGCGTGGATGCCGACGTACGGCTCGGGCCGGCTGCGCAGGATCAGCGCCTGGATGTCGTCGAGCTCCAGCGAGACGGTGTCTCTGCGGAAGCGCGATGCGAGTCGTTCTATGATCGACATGCCTCAACCCACCTTGTCCAGGAATTCGTTGAAGGCGCGCTCTAGGCGCTGGAGCCGGCGCACGTCGACGACCGTGACCTGTGGGTTGGCCACGAACCAGCCGGCCGCGGTGATCTGATGGGCGGCGATGAAGTCCTTGACCTTCGGGCTCTTGATCCCCGGCCAGCCCTCAACCGACTGGAACAGCAGGTCCATCAGGTCCGGGATCTTGGTGGCAAAGTCGTTGATGTACGTGTCCCAGTCGCCGTCGTAGGTGGTAGCGAACAGGATGCGCGTGTCATCGTCGAAGAAGGCGAAGCGCATGTCGTGGAGTGTGCCGACCTTCTGCGCACCATCGAAGTTGCCGTTGACCAGGCCGAAGATGCGCCGCAGCCGTTCGGCGCCTCCAGGCTTCAGCCTGGCGATCGCCGTCAGCTCCGAGACGTTGCCGGACTGCGCACCGACCCGCCCGGCCGAGCCCGCGGAGCCCTTCAGGTCGGGATTGTGCTTAGTCATCATCTGTTCGAGCGCAAGCTTGGCGAGCTGCGGCGCGTCGCCCGCGACCTCCTCGATCCGGCGGCGGATCGCCTGGAGACGGGTCTCGTCGATCTGCGGGGCGTCGTGGCTGTTGGTCATCGGTGGCTCCTGTCGCGTCTGGGGTTCGAGATCCCTTCAGTCAGGTATCTGCTCGATCAACGTCGGCTCGACGCGTGGCTGTGCGTTCAGCATGTGTCGACGTGCGCTCGACCGTTCGTAGGCGGCGATGCGCACGCGCATGATCGAGCCGAGTGGCCGGTGCTCCTGGATGCCGTGCCAGGGATTGAACGAGAGCACGTCGTCGCCGTAGACACGCCGGGTCGGAGAGTAAGCACCCTGCGGGGGGAACCGCAGGGTGGCAATCGGCTGATGCGGGGAGAGATTTTCCGGCCAGAGCACCGACGCATCCTCGACTGGCATCGCCGCGAGATCGGTGCAGAGCTGGGCACGGAGCTGATACTCGGCCCCTTCCGTCCGGAAGTGCTCGACCACGAGATCGCGCATAGTCCCATCGTCGACCGGGCCGACTTCCTTGCCCGCCAGCGCCCTCACGTTCGCGGACAACGGCGCGGCGCTGATCTTAGCGACGTGGTCGCCGAAGCGGAGCGCCGCCATGGAGTGGTAGGTCTCGCCGAGCAGGTGGGCGTTGTCCCGGGCCAACCCGCGCAGGGTCGCGCCGGGCGTGAGACCGATTGCTTCGGCCGCCGACTCGATCCCGCGCGCTGCGCCGGCGAGCGCCCGCTGCAGGAAGGCGGGATTTCGGGCGTTCTTCTCCAGGAGACCGACGAGCTGCCTGTAGGCCTGGATGGTACCGAAGCTGAGTACGGGGATGTTGACCAGCAGGAAGTCCTGGTTGCCTCCCGCATCCTCAGGCAGAAGGCGTTCGCCCTTGACCCCGAGCACCTTGATCGCCATGCCGCGCGGACTCGGGATTGTATCGGAGTGGATGTCGCCGGGCGCGGAGGACAGGCGCACGACGACGGGATAGACGGCGGGTCGTGCGAAGATCCCCTGCTGCAGGTATGCCGGCAGCCCGTCAGATATGACGAGCTCGCCCGTGAGGATGCCGTGGCTCTTCGCGTGGGCGTCGCGAACCGCGTGACGATGCCGTTCAAACGCCACATGGTTCGAGCGCGCCATGACGTCGAGGATTTCGGCCGTCAGGGCCGCCTCATACGGTTGTTGAACCTCGACATCCGACGTGTAGCGGAGATAGGGCCTTCCGGCTTCGCGGTGAGAACTCCCGTCGAGCGTACTCATGCCGCGAGCTCCGCCGATGCGCCCGGTGCGACGGCGTCAATAGCCAAAAGCAACTGCCGTGGACCGCGCAGCGAGGCGCCGGGGCGGTATGGTGGTGGGTCGGCGAGAAGCCGCGGCGCCCGCAGCCGCTGGGCCAGTGCCACGAGTGCGACCTCCGCCTCGATCCGCGCGAGCGGCGCTCCCACGCAGTAGTGCAGGCTGCCGCCAAACCCGAAGTGCTGGTTGTTCGCACGGTCGGGATTGAAGCGGTCCGGATCGGCGAAGCGCAGCGGGTCGCGGCTGCCGGAGGCGAGCAGGAGCACCACCGGCGCCCCTTCCGGGATCGTGGTTCCCCCGATCGCGATGTCAGCGCACGCCAGCCGCGTGCGATAGTGGACGGGCGGCTCGTAGCGCAGCAACTCCTCGATCAGCCGCGGCGCGACCTCCGGCTCCCGGCGTAGGCGTTCCAGGTGCTCAGGGAAGCGGAGCAGCGTCAGGACGCCATTAGTGATTAGGTTCACGGTCGTCTCGTGACCCGCTACCAGGAGCAGGACGGCCGTGGCCACGAGGTCATGGTCGTTCATCCACTCGCCGTCGTGCTCGGCCGCGAGCCCGGAGAGCAGGTCGTCCTGCGGTGCCCGACGCTTGTCCTTGATCAATCCTCGCAGGTAGTCGGTGATCGCAGTAAACGCTTCCTCGGTCCTGCCGGCGTTCTCGCGGTCCGTACGCCGGTCCGGTTCGAGGGCAGTCGCGAGCTGCGTCGCCCATCCCTGGAACCGGGGCTCGTCCTCGCGCGGAACGCCGAGCAGCTCGCAGATCACAGTAACCGGAAGGGGGTAGGAGAAGTCGTCGACCAGATCGAGGTCGGTCCGGTCTTGCAGCCCGTCGAGGAGGGTGTGGGTGAGCTGCTCCGACTTGCGGCGCATTGATCGCACGCGGGTGGGTGCGAATTCGCGCATGACCTGCCGGCGCAGGAGGTCGTGGTCCGGCGGATCGCGGAAAATGAAGGGACGATGGCGCGCGGTGATCCGGCTGCGGACTGGGCGCACGAACAGATCGCTCAGTGGATGCCCGGTCCAGCGGAACAGAGGCGGATCGGGCAGATCCTCCGAGCTAATGCGCGGATCGTGCAGGAGGCGGTAGAGTTCCGCGTGAGTGCTCACGACGTAACTGCCGTCGTCCTGGCGGCTCACGGGCGTCCGGCGCATCTCGGCGTAGAGCGGGTACGGGTCGGCGCGGTTGGCCGGATCGAGGATCTGCTGGAACAGCGTGCCGTTCACGGTGAGCTCCTGTCGGACGGTGGTGCGGGATGCGGTCAGGACACAGTCTGGGCCAGCGGTTGAGGCCGGATGTCGGCTTGGTCGAGGGCGCCGACGATCGGTGGGAAAGGCGTCGCCTCCGCCACCGCCGCCCGGTAGGCGGGCAGCCAGCGGGCGCTGTCTACGGAGATAGCGGCCACGGTTCGCCCCTGCGCGCCGTACACACCGATGAACCGGCGATCCCGCAACGAACCCTGCACGACCGCGAATTGGTCGGCCCCGGTCGGCAGGCCGACGAGTTTGATGTTGAGGCCGAACTGCTGCGACCAGAAGTCCGGCAGGTGATCGTAGGGGACTAGCCCCGCTTCCCCAGCGACCATGTTCCGGGCTGCCGTCTCCGCTTGAGCGACCGCGTTGCCCCAATGCTCGACGGCGAGGTGGCGGCTGCCGTAGATGGCGCTCGGCCAGTGAGCGATATCGCCGGCCGCGAAGACATCCGGCACAACTGCCCGAGTGGCGGTGAGAACGCGGCAGTGGGTGTCCACCCGGACGCCTTTGGGCGAAACCGCCAAGCCCGCACCGGCCAGCCACTCGGTGTTGCGCAGGGCGCCGAGGGCAGCGACGACGCAATCTGCCTCGATCCGTTGGCCGGTGCGCAGGATGACCGCGACGACCCGGCTATCCGAGTCGGCTTGAAATCGCGCGACTTCCGTCTCCAAGCGGAGGTCCACGCCGCGGTCGCGGATCACGTCCCGCATGAAAGCGGCCGTGACGGAACCTAGGGCATGAGCCAACGGGAGCGCACCGCGCACCGCCAGGGTCACGTCGAGGCCGAGATCGCGGCAGCACGACGCGATCTCGCAGCCGATAAAGCCGCCACCGATGATGAGCACGCGGCGCGGTTTCCCGGCGAGGCCGCGCGCGAGCTGCTCGGCGTCCGCGTGGCCGCGGAGCGTGTACACGTTCGAGGAAGCTGCTTCGGCGCCGTTCGGCCACGGGCGTGCCCGAGTCCCGGTCGCGATGAGCAGCCGGTCGTATACGATCTGCGTGCCGTCCGAGAGGTAGATACGATGTGCGAGCGTATCGAGCCCCAATGCACCGACCCCGAGGCGGAACGTGGCGTCCAGATCGGCCCGTTGCGGCAGGGAGGTGTCCGCGCCGTACAGGCCGCGGAGCACCTGCTTCGACAGCGGCGGACGATCGTAAGGCGGCTCGTGCTCGTCACCGATCAGGATGATCCTGCCTCTGTAGCCCACATCGCGCAGTGCGTGCGCCGCGGACAGGCCGGCGAGCGAGGCGCCGACGATGACGATTTGGCGAGGAGCTTCGGTGGGCGCCGTCATCGGTCGCCCGCTCTCTGCAGCGTGGGAGACGGAACGTCGCTCGTCGCAGTGATGGCGCGCACCGGGCAGGCCTGCACCGCGCGCTCAATCTCGGCTCGGGCGGCTTCGTCCGGCGCCATGTCGTAAACCAACGCTTCTGCACCATGCAGGGCGAAGTGGTCGGGAGCGGCGTAGATGCACTGCGCGTAAGCTTGGCAGCGGTTGAGGTCGACGACGACCTTCATGGATAACACTCCGTCGAAGAGGGAAACGCCGGAAGCGGCAGTCACTGGCTGACGCGGAGCGTTAGTCGTGCGACCTCCCGGGGGAGGATGGCGCGCTCGTCCCCTCATCGAACACGGCACCGCACCGGGCACTCAACTGCTCGCGGTGTTGATGCATGCAGGCGATGATCGCCGGACGGTTAGGCACGTCCTCTGCGCACAGGCGCAGGACGTCGCTACGACACGCCACGGTCGCTTCCGTGATACTTGTCTCGGCGGCAGCGCCTTGGAGACTGCTACCGACCACGAGGAATAGGACTGGAATGGTCAAACGCGACATGATGCGGCTCTCTGGATGCGCCCCGTCCAAGAACCATAAAGGAAATAATAAGTTCCTTTTCAAGTAGGGCTGTCCCGGGGAGGTATGCAATGACGACAAGCCAGAAAGAGGCGTCGCCGTCGGCATCAAGGAAGCGTTCGCTCAGCCCCGGACGCCCACGCGCGGCGACGATCCAGGCACGTCAAGATCGGCTGATGGACATCGTCACTGCCGAGTTTCTGACATACGGCTATGAGGGGGCAAACATCGCACGTATAGCCCGCACCGCAGGAGTTTCACCCAAGACGATCTACGCGCGCTACGCCACAAAGGACGAGTTGCTGCTGGCAGTAGTGGTTCACTTGACGGAAGCCTCGCGCGAGGGATTGGCCCAGGAGCTGACGGATGGCTCAGTTAGCCCCGAGCAAGGTCTGACGACCTTCGCCTTGACCACCGCCTACCATTGGACATCGGAGCGCGAGTTCGGACTCTACAGGCTTGTCATCACGGAAGCCGGACGCTTCCCCCACCTCGTGACGCTTTATCGAGAAAGCACCGACGCGTTCCGTGAGGTCGTGACGGCGTACCTCACCGATCAAGTCGCTCGACGTGTGCTTGTGATCAAAGATGTCACGACCGCTGTTCAGTTGTTTGTATCCGTAACAACAGGCCAGATCCGAGAGCGGATGCTTCTAGGTGAGTGCCCTTCTTCTAGCGAGATCGAGTCTCAGGTGAAAGAAGGTGTTCAAATGTTTCTGTCTTGGTGTAAAAATAAATAATCTTGACCATTAATCATTGGAAAAAATCCTTCTTCAGATCTATGCCTTCATATTCGATGTATATCAGGTGCAGCTGTAAGCAATATTTCGCTGAGAGCGCAAATATAGTGGAACAACAGTTAGGTTTCTCTCCGTGACCGGACCGGCAAGGCTGAGTTCCAGCTGCGCTGTCCCACATTGCTTACACTATAGGAACCCAACGATAGGTGGTGCGGTCAGCGATGTAAGGAAAACGATCGTTTTCCCGACGCTAACGAAGAGGGGCCACCGAGCCGCTCCAAACGGCCTCGCTTTTGTCGGAGAAACGTGTCGGCTTTTCTATTGCCGGAGAAACGCTCTTTTGGCACTGTCCCGACATGCTCGTTGGATATGCCCGCGTCTCGACTCAGGATCAGAACCTCGACCTCCAGCGCGACGCCCTGACCCGCGTCGGCTGCGAGCGCCTGTTCGAGGAGAAGAAGTCCGGAAAGGCCGGCACCAAGCGACCAGCCTTTGAGGCAGCGCTGGCTTTCCTGCGCCCCGAGGACGTGCTCGTGGTCTGGAAGCTCGATCGCCTCGGTCGCTCCCTCATCGAGATGATGCGCACCATCGACGGCCTGCGGGTGAAGGAGGTCCACTTCCGCTCCCTCACCGAGCAGTTCGACAGCGCCACCGCACACGGCCGCTTTGCCCTGCAGATGCACGGTGCCATGGCCGAGTACTTCCTCGACCTCAATCGCGAACGCACCATGGAAGGCCTGAAGGCAGCGCTCGCTCGGGGTCGCAAGGGTGGCCGGCCAAAGAAGCTCAGCGAAGCCGACCTGGAGGCGGCCCGGGCCATGCTCGCAGCCGGCACGATCAGCGTGGCAGAGATCGCCAAGCGTATGGGCGTCAATCGCGACACCTTCTACAGCTACTTCCCCCGCGCTCGCGCCAACAGCATCGCGGTCAAGCCGTGAACCCGCGCATGACACGTGTGGCTCCGGCGTTCTGCCGGTCCCGGCACAACGGATGTAACGACGGACCACGTATCCCGATACGTGCCTCCGCTGGCCTCGCGGGGCTGTCGCTCACCGTCCGGTCCGAGATCATCGAAGCTTCATGACGATCAACCGCCCTCAGCTCACTGACGCCCTGCTCACGGCTACGCACATCGCCGAGCGGAACCTGATCGCGGCATTTATCGCCGATGCGGCGACTGAGCCCGCGCCCAACCCATTTCCAAACACCAGCGTCGGCGCCGTGCGACAGATCTGGCGGCAGCGCGCCGCGGAGTTCCAGTCGTTTGACGTTCAAGTAGCGGGGCTCGCCTGTCTGCTCGCGGCCTTGTCGGACATGAGCGTGAGTGAGCCGTTGGTACAGGAGATCCTACGTGCCGGGCCGCACACGGCAAACGTGTTCCACCAGGGTGCCCACTGCCAGATCGTAGGCGCCGTTCTCTACGGCAAGCCCGGGCATGCGCTGCCGGATGCACCGGCCATGCCGCTTGCGCATCGTGGTCCCAGGCGACGTGTCCGAACCGCCGTGGGGCAGCTCGACCTATTCATGTGAGCGGGACAGCCATGGCTGGGGTGTGCAGCTTTCAGCCGTGGGTATGCACATGTGCTTCCTAGCCAGCGCCCTGTAGCACTCCGAAACGGTCGCTTCGATTTGCAAACAGGCAATCAAGAGTGTAGCAGGTGACTTGAAGTTGTATCGTTAGATCGCCACGTGTGACTGCCGTTGGCAATAGTATCACGTCCGCATAAAGTCCTCTCTTTTTCACTCGTCGCTGTAGGTCGGTGGTGACCAATGTCGAGTTCTACAACTAAAGAAACAACTGGCGCCTGGGTAATTCATCACGGCCGCAAGTTAGTGCTCGATGCTAATGGTCCCGCAGAATTTCCCGCGTTAGATGAAGCAGCCAAGGCTGACCTGACCGGTATTTTGGACCGGGCCAGTTGC
Source organism: Methylobacterium sp. PvP105 (assembly GCF_017876975.1). Classification (NCBI taxonomy): domain Bacteria; kingdom Pseudomonadati; phylum Pseudomonadota; class Alphaproteobacteria; order Hyphomicrobiales; family Methylobacteriaceae; genus Methylobacterium; species Methylobacterium sp. PvP105. The sequence continues at coordinate 24,033 of NZ_JAGIPA010000003.1, forward strand.
GAGATTACTGCATGGTAGCGGCCATGGGTAGCCGGAAGGCCAGATCCGGGGAGCTGACGGGCGCGGGCGGCCGATAGCCCAGCGACGAATGCGGTCGGATGCAGTTGTACGTGGTTTGCCATAGACCGATGACGATTGTCGACGCCGGGTGAATGATGGACGAAGGCGCCGACTGAAAAATCCCCAGTTCTGCGCGCGTCCGCAGGGTCGGAGGCGCTGATCTGGGCAGCCGGGCGTCGTCACCTCGCCGATGATCGAACCTCGTGAGCGCACGAGGAGTGTCGGCGGTGATCCAGCTCGGAGAACTCGTCATGATCCTGGACCTGCACCGCCAGGGCCTGTCCGTCACGGCCATCGCTCGCCAGCTCAGCCTCGACCGCAAGACGGTACGTCGGTACATCGCCCGCGGCCTCGAACCCCCGGCCTACACACCACGCCCGCCCCGCGAACGTCGCCTCGACCCCTTCACCGCCTACCTGCGCGAGCGCGTCGCCGCCTATCCCGCACTGACCGGCTCGCGTCTCTGGCGCGAGCTCAAGGAGCGCGGCTACGCGGGCGGCTACACCGCTGTCACCGACTACCTGCGCGGGATACGCCCGGCGGTGCCCGCGCCGTTCGAGGTCCGCTTCGAGACCCCGCCCGGCCAGCAGGCCCAGGCCGACTTCGCCCGCTTCGTCGTCTCGTTTGCGGACGAGCCGGGCGTGACGCGCATCGTCTGGCTGTTCTCGATGGTGCTGGGCCACTCCCGCCACGTCTGGGCGCGCTTCGTCCTGCACCAGGATCTGCAGACGGTCCTGCGCTGCCACATCGCCGCCTTTACGGCCCTGGGCGGCGTGCCGCTGGAGATCCTCTACGACCGCATGAAGACCGCGGTGACCGGCGAGAGCGAGGACGGCAACATCGTCTACAACCGCTCGCTCGTGGCGCTGGCCGCCCACTATGGCTTCCTGCCGCGCGCCTGCCGGCCCTACCGGGCGAAGACCAAAGGAAAGGTGGAGCGGCCGTTCCGCTACGTGCGCGAGGACTTCTTCCTCGCCCGTAGCTTCCGCAATCTCGAGGACCTGAACGTCCAGCTTGGCGATTGGCTCGCCACCGTCGCCAACGTGCGCCTGCACGGCACGACGCTGCGCATCGTCTCGGAAGCCTTCGCCGAAGAGCGGCCCAGCCTGCAGCCGCTGCCGGTCGTGCCGTTCCGGGCCGTGCTGCGTCTGGAGCGGCGCGTCACCCACGATGGCCTCGTGAGCGTCGGCGGCAACCTCTACAGCGTGCCCGACCGGACACGGCGTGTCGTCGAGGTCCACCAGTTCGCCGACGAGATCCAGATCTTCGACGCAGGCCGTTTGGTGGCGGCGCACACCGTCGTCGAGGGGCGTCGGCAGATCCTGGTCGCGCCCGGGCATCGCCGCCGGCCGGAACTGACGCGCCGCACCGCAGCGGGACGCGACGGCCCCATCGTGATCGGCCGCACCGGCGAGCACGTCGCGCGGCGCTCGTTGGAGGTCTACGCCGCCGTCGGCCGCCGCTTGGCCGAGGGAGGCCGGCCATGACGGGGCGGCTGGATCCTGCCGCGACGCTGGAGAGCATCCGGCGCAACCTCGTCGGGCTCAAGATGGCTCGGGCATTGGAGGTGCTCGACCAGACCCTGCGCCAGATCGAGCAGGGTCAGATCGGCGCGGTCGAGGCCATCGACGTGCTCCTGACCGAGGAACTGACGCTGCGCCAGACGCGGCGGGTGAAGATGGCGCTGATGACGGCGCGGATCACGACGGTGAAGACGTTGGCCAGCTTCGACTTCGCCTTCCAACCCTCGCTGGACCGCAACCGCGTCCTGGCGCTGGCAGGCCTGGACTTCATCGACCGGCGCGAGGCCGTCCACCTGCTCGGTCCACCCGGCACGGGCAAGAGCCACCTCGCTGTGGCCTTGGGCGTGGAGGCGATCAAGGCAGGGCGCGGGGTCTACTTTGCGACGCTGGCCGACATCATCGCTTCCCTGGCCAAGGCGGAGCGAGAGGGTACGTTGCGCGAGCGCATCCGCTTCCTCGCGGCCTTCGCCCTCCTGATCGTGGACGAGATCGGCTATCTGCCGGTGGTACCGGGTGGGGGCAACCTGTTCTTCCAACTTGTCAACGCGCGCTACGAGCGGGGCGCGATGATTCTGACCTCGAACCGCGGCTTTGCGGAATGGGGCGAGGTGTTCGGCGATCCGGTCGTGGCCACCGCGCTCCTCGACCGCCTGCTGCATCACGCGGTCGTCGTACAGATCGAGGGGGCAAGCTATCGGCTGCGCCAGCACGCCGACCTGGTGCCCGAGCACGTGCGCTCGAAGGCGACGATCACGCCGCCGCCGGCCCCCAAGCGCCGCGGTCGTCCGCCAATGCGTCACGAGCCCGACCCCAATGCGGCCTGACCCACGGGAGTGGGGACTTTTGCTTCGGCGGATCTGAGGACGATGCACTCGGCGTTGACAGACGATCTGCGCCTCCTTCAGCGAGTAGAAGATTTCCTGGCGTAGGCACTCGTCCCGAAGTTTGCCGTTGAAGCTCTCACAGTACCCGTTCTCCTACGGCGATCCTGGTGCGATGTACTGGATCTGTGGCCCCGTCTTGGCGACCCACTTGCGCAGCGCCTTTGAGATCATCTCAGGGCCATTATCGCAGCGGATGTGCTCGGGGATGCCGTGCAGGCACATGGCATCGGCCAGCGCCTCGATCACGCCGACGCTGTTGATACGCCGTGCCACCTTCAGCGCCAGGCACGCCCGGCTATGCTCGTCGATCAGCGTGAGGATGCGTAGGCTTCGGCCGTCGTGGGTCTGAGCCTGCACGAAGTCGAAGCTCCACACATGGTTGCGGTGGAGCGGTCGTAGCCGCACGCATGAGCCGTCGTTCAGCCATAGGCGGCTGCGGGGCCTCTGTCGGCTAGGGACTTTGAGCCCCTCGCGACGCCAGATGCGCTGAACCCGGTCCTTGCCCACTTGCCAGCCGGCTGCCTGCAGCAGCGCGGTGACGCGGCGGTAGCCATAGCGCCCGTACTCGGACGCCAGGGCGATGATGGCGCGGGTCAGCTCATCCTCGTCGGCCGGCACGGTGGGCACGTAGCGCTGCGTACCCCGATGCTGGCCGACGATCCGGCAGGCGTGACGCTCCGAGAAGCCGTACTTCTCCCGGATGCCGTCGACCGCCTGCCGGCGTCGCTCGGGGGCTACAAGTTTCCCGAGGCGACGTCCGCCAGAACTTGTTTCTCCAAGGACAGGTCGGCTACCAGCCGCCGCAATCGAGCGTTCTCGCGCTCCAGATCCTTCATTTTCTTGGCTTGATCGACCTTCAGGCCGCCGTACTCCTTACGCCAGCGGTAGTAACTCTGCTCTGAGACATCCGCTTCCTTGCATGCAACGGCGATGCTCTTTCCCTGGGCCGTCTGCACCTCGATCTGGCGCAACATCAGCACGACCTGCTCCGCACTTGGCCTCTGTCCTCGCTTCATCCCCAACTCCTCTGGTCCAAGCTGATCCTCTCAATCAGCCCGGTCCAAAGCCAGCCGGTCAGGTCAGTCCGCCATCGTGCATTGGGCCGGCATTGGAAGCACCTCGCCCGCGAGCGCCTGAAGGACGTCGAGCCCACCATCCCGCTGGGTCGCAAGTTCTGGGCACTCAACGAAGAGGAACGCGCCGCCCTGAACGACCTGTTCGAGGAGGAGCGGGTGCGCGGCCTAGTGCTGTCGCTGACCGGGCGCGGCGAGAACGCCGACCTCCGCTTGATCGACGCGGCCTACTGGATGAAGGGCTGCTCCTCGCTGGGCTTCCTGCGCTACGCCGCGCTGGTGCGGATTGAGGATTGCGGCAAGCGGCGCCTTGCGCTCGTCGACCTGAAGGAGGCGGTCGAGCCGGCCGCGCCGGCAGCCCCCGGCGCCGAGATGCCGGCCGATCCGGCCGAGCGCGTGGTGGCCGGGGCGCGGGCGCTCTCGCCGAACCTGGGCGAGCGAATGCTGCCATTGCGCCTGCTGGGCAAGCCGGTCGTCATGCGCGAGCTCGCGCCGCAGGACCTCAAGCTCGACGTCGATCAGTTCACCCGCGAAGAGGCGGTGCGGGCGGCGCACTACCTTGCCTATGTCGTGGGTAAGGCGCACGGGCGCCAAATGGACGAGGCTACCCGTGCCAATTGGCGGCAGGATGTCCTGCGGGGCACCGACGGCGGGGAGCAGGCTCCGAACTGGCTGTGGTCGAGCTCGCCGGCCGGCACGAGGTCGGTTACCTCCAGCACTGCCGACTTCACGCTACCGCGGAAGCCGCGTGATTCCCTGCGTCCCCGGGGACAACGAGGCTGTCGGGAAGGGTGAGGTAATCGAAGCGGCCGCTCGGGCGTCTGCCGGGCGCCAGTAGCCCAAGGCCCCGCATGGCGTCCCTTCCGCCCGCGGCCCAGCGGTCGCGGATGGACGAGGGCGAGAAGTCGAAGCTCTTGGCCGCGAGCTCGTCGGCGCCAGCCTGGTAGACGAGGTGGAGCAGCGTCACCGTCGGTCCCGTTGGATCGAGCCGCTCCCGCAACTCGTACTCGCGCCTCAGGCCCGCTATGGCCCGGCGCGGCGGGCTGGCAAAGATGAGGTCGTTGGCGCGCTCCAGCACGGCGTCGAGCGAGGCGGGGCGCGGCGCCCGTAAGGAGAACAGGTCCGAGGCGATGCAGAGGAGGTCGCGCCCCGGCTCGGTTTCGAAGAGCGGGTCGAGAGGCAGGTTGTTCGTGTACCCCGCGTCGCACAGGACACGCCCGTCCACCTCCACCGGCGGGAAGGCGGGCAGGATGGCCGTGCTAGCGAGGATGTGCTCGGGGCGGACCTCCTGGCGGGCGGTGTCGAAGTAGACCTCTTCCCCGGTCTCGATGTCGACGCAGCCCACCGTCAGGCGCGTGTCGCCTCGGTTCAGCCGCTCGAAGTCGACGAGGCGCTCCAAGGTCCGGAGAAGCGGCCGGTTGTCGAACAGGGCCACGTCGTTCGGCACCCACGGCAGGGCCGACCACAGGCCGGGTAGCCGATGGCCGAAGATGCTGGGGCGTCCCAAGGTGAGTGCCAGGAGGGCATGGAGCCCGTTGTAGACTTGGCGCGGCTTGAGCAGCCCGGTCGGGCTCGGGCCCGTGGCCTGGGTCGCCTCGTCCCAGAACGTCCGGAGCTTGGCGACCCTATCCTCGGGCGGGTTGCCCGCCACGATGGCGGCCGTCACCGCACCGATGGAGGCGCCGACGACCCAGTCGGGCCTGAGCCCGTGGTCGTGCAGCGCCTCGTAAGTCCCGGCATGGTAGGCGCCGACGGCGTTGCCGCCGGCGAAGACCATGGCGAGGTCGCGTGTGTCGTCCGGCATCCTTGCCTTCGCGTCTTGAGGGATCCCCTCGCTGTAATCGGACGGAGCACGCGGCGCCATCCGACCCGACGAGAGGCTGGCAGGCGTCCGCCGCACCCCATACAGGCGGGCGTTCACCCGTTCGGCACGGTCCGACGTCAGCCGTGCGGCTTGAACACGACCTTGGTGCAGTTGTCCTTCTTGTCCCGGAACATGTCGTACAGCGCCGGGCCATCCTCCAGGTTCGTGGAGCGGTGGCTGATGATGAAGGACGGATCGATCTCGCCGTTCTGGATGCGCTCCATCAGCGGCTTCATGTATCGCACCATGTGGGTCTGACCGGTCTTCAGGGTCAGGCCCTTGTTCATCAGGACGCCGAGGGCGACGGGACCGACCGGACCGACGAAGACGCCGGGCATCGAGACGTTTCCGCCCGGACGGCAGGCCAGGATGGCCTGGTTGAGGGCGAAGGGCCGCTCCAGGCTGACGGTGTGCTCCATGATGGCGGAGGACACCTTCTGCAGGGTGGTGTCGGCCCCGTGGGACTCCATACCCACCGCCTCAATGACCGAGTCCGGGCCGAGGCCATGGGTCATCTCCATCAGCGTGTCCTGCACGTTCTCCTTGGACAGGTCGATGGTCTCGGCCCCTGCCTCCCGGGCCAGTGCGAGGCGCTCCGGGACGCTGTCGATGGATATGACCCGCTTGGCGCCCAGCATCAGGCAGCACTTGACCGCGAGCACGCCGACCGGGCCGCAGCCCCAGATCGCCACCGTATCCTCCGGGCCGATGTCACAGTGTTCGGCGGCTTGGTAGGCCGTGGGGAAGATGTCGGAGAGGAAGAGCACCTGCTCGTCGGTGAGGCCCTCGGGCACCACGATGGGTCCGACGTCGGCGTAGGGCACCCGCAGGTACTCGGCCTGCCCGCCGGCGAAGCCGCCGGTGATGTGCGAGAAGCCGAACAGGCCGGCCAAGGGGTAGCCGTAGGTCTCGGCCTGGAGCTTGCCGTTCGGGTTGGTGCGCTCGCAGCAGCTCCAGTTGCCCCACTTGCACTGGCGGCACTCGCCGCAGCAGATGGTGAAGGGCACCACGATGCGGTCGCCGACCTTGAGCTTGTGGTTGTCCCGACCGACCTCGATGACCTCGCCCATGGTCTCGTGGCCGAGGACGTCGCCGCACTCCATCGTCGGCATGAACCCGCCCATCAGGTGGAGGTCGGAGCCGCAGATCGCGCAGGCGGTGACCTTGATGATGACGTCGCGTCCGTGCTCGATCTTGGGGTCCGGCACCGTCTCGCAGGTGATCTTGCCCCGGCTCTGCCACGTGAGTGCTTTCATGATCGGTCGCTTTCGTTCGTAGGGTTTCGCTATCGGGGTGACCTGACCGGTATTTTGGACCGGGCCAGTTGCGAGATTACTGCATGGTAGCGGCCATGGGTAGCCGGAAGGCCAGATCCGGGGAGCTGACGGGCGCGGGCGGCCGATAGCCCAGCGACGAATGCGGTCGGATGCAGTTGTACGTGGTTTGCCATAGACGGGACTGTCAGGAATTTCGTGTGGGGGCGGCCATAGTGGATCCGACGGAGGTTTCCGATGGCACGACGCAAAGCACCCCGTATCCCTGACGCGCTCCTGGATCAGCTCCTGGCCGGGGCTGATCCGAAGACGGCGTTCGAGGCCGATGGCCTGCTGGACGAGCTGAAGAAGGCCCTGGCCGAGCGGGCGCTCAACGCCGAGATGGACCACCATCTGGCAGGCGAGGACGCCGGCAACACGCGCAACGGCTACGGTCGCAAGACGGTCACGACCGAGACCGGCCGGATCGAGCTGGCGATCCCGCGCGACCGGCAGGCGACGTTCGACCCGCAACTGATCGCTCGCTATCAGCGCCGCTTTCCCGGCTTCGACGACAAGATCGTGTCGCTGTACGCCCGCGGCATGAGCACCCGGGAGATCGTCTCCCACCTGCGCGAGCTCTACGGGATCGAGGTCTCCCCCGACCTGATCAGCGCGGTGACCGACGCGGTTCTGGAGGAGGTCGCCGCCTGGCAGGCCCGGCCCCTGGAGCCGGTCTACCCGATCGTGTTCTTCGACGCCCTGCGGATCAAGGTGCGTGATGAGGGCGTGGTCCGCAACAAGGCCGTCCACATCGCGCTGGGCGTGCGCGCCGACGGCTCCAAGGAGATCCTCGGCCTGTGGCTGGAGCAGAACGAGGGCGCCAAGTTCTGGTTGCGGGTCATGAACGAGCTGAGGCACCGCGGCGTCGAGGACGTGCTGCTGGCCGTGGTCGACGGCCTGAAGGGCTTCCCCGATGCGATCCGGGCGGTGTTCCCCGAGGCGCTGGTCCAGACCTGCATCGTTCACCTGCTGCGCCACAGCCTCGACTTCGTCTCCTACAAGGACCGCAAGCTCGTGGCGGGAGCGCTGAAGGAGATCTACCGCGCGCTCGATGCGGCCGCCGGCGAGGCAGCGCTGTCCGCCTTCGAGGCGGGCGAGTGGGGCCGGAAGTACCCGGCCATCGCCCAGAGCTGGCGGCGAGCCTGGGGCGAGGTGATCCCGTTCTACGGCTTCCCCGGCGAGGTCCGGCGGATCCTCTACACCACGAACGCCATCGAGGCCCTGAACGCCACGCTGCGTCGGGCTGTACGCGCCCGCGGTCACTTCCCGACCGACGAGGCCGCGCTGAAGCTGCTCTACCTGGTCTTGAACCGCTCCGAGAAGGCGTGGAAGGTAGGCCCGCGTGAGTGGGTCATGGCCAAGGCGCAGTTCGCCGTCATCTTCGGCGAGCGCTTCACCCGGGCCATGGCAGCCTGATGTTCAACCCGCCGCCCGCACACGGAATTCCTGACAGTCCCCCATAGACCGATGACGATCTGCGCCTCCTTCAGCGAGTAGAAGATTTCCTGGCGTAGGCACTCGTCCCGAAGTTTGCCGTTGAAGCTCTCACAGTACCCGTTCTCCTACGGCGATCCTGGTGCGATGTACTGGATCTGTGGCCCCGTCTTGGCGACCCACTTGCGCAGCGCCTTTGAGATCATCTCAGGGCCATTATCGCAGCGGATGTGCTCGGGGATGCCGTGCAGGCACATGGCATCGGCCAGCGCCTCGATCACGCCGACGCTGTTGATACGCCGTGCCACCTTCAGCGCCAGGCACGCCCGGCTATGCTCGTCGATCAGCGTGAGGATGCGTAGGCTTCGGCCGTCGTGGGTCTGAGCCTGCACGAAGTCGAAGCTCCACACATGGTTGCGGTGGAGCGGTCGTAGCCGCACGCATGAGCCGTCGTTCAGCCATAGGCGGCTGCGGGGCCTCTGTCGGCTAGGGACTTTGAGCCCCTCGCGACGCCAGATGCGCTGAACCCGGTCCTTGCCCACTTGCCAGCCGGCTGCCTGCAGCAGCGCGGTGACGCGGCGGTAGCCATAGCGCCCGTACTCGGACGCCAGGGCGATGATGGCGCGGGTCAGCTCATCCTCGTCGGCCGGCACGGTGGGCACGTAGCGCTGCGTACCCCGATGCTGGCCGACGATCCGGCAGGCGTGACGCTCCGAGAAGCCGTACTTCTCCCGGATGCCGTCGACCGCCTGCCGGCGTCGCTCGGGGGCTACAAGTTTCCCGAGGCGACGTCCGCCAGAACTTGTTTCTCCAAGGACAGGTCGGCTACCAGCCGCCGCAATCGAGCGTTCTCGCGCTCCAGATCCTTCATTTTCTTGGCTTGATCGACCTTCAGGCCGCCGTACTCCTTACGCCAGCGGTAGTAACTCTGCTCTGAGACATCCGCTTCCTTGCATGCAACGGCGATGCTCTTTCCCTGGGCCGTCTGCACCTCGATCTGGCGCAACATCAGCACGACCTGCTCCGCACTTGGCCTCTGTCCTCGCTTCATCCCCAACTCCTCTGGTCCAAGCTGATCCTCTCAATCAGCCCGGTCCAAAGCCAGCCGGTCAGGTCAAGGCTTCTACCTTGCTCACCAAACTCGGTCAGGCAGATCAAGTCGATATTCCAAAGTCAGAAGTCCGCGCAATTGCTGTAGCATCGGGTTTTAATCCGAGGCACGAGCTCAACGGCCTACTCAAGGTCTTAGAAGATAAGCGTCTCATCGAGCAATCGGAGAATGAGGTATCCGTTCTCGGCATCACAACTCGTGGCTCCCTTGGCCATGCAGCCGACATTTTCCAGGATGCGGAACCGACTCAGTACGAGAATGCCTCCCTGACACTCGCCGAGCTAGCCTCCACCGCCCCTGTTAGGTCATCAGATATAGTCGAGCAAATTGGAGATGAACACGAACTGACGAAGGCTCAAACTATCGATTTTCTGCGTAGGGCCGAGGAAGTTGGGTTTGTTGACAAGGAGGGCGAGGGCGACGACAAAATTTTGTTTAACGGAAATCTGTTCCGCCGCGACTCCGTCGTCAAAAGTCGAATGGTATTGGCTTCCTTAACTGAGTCTGATCAGAAACTTGTGACAGAAATTAGCGGCCAATTATCGATCGTCGGCTGCCTAACAGTCAAACATGTTGAACGCGTACTTACTAAGCCTCTATTCGAAAAACTCATTGCTGCGGGCGTTTATGACCTAAATCAAGTAACAAATGAAAAGGGCAACCACGTTTATGTGACGGCTCCATCCGCATTTCATAAATTTGTCGATCCAATGATCGATGATTGCTTTGATATGGCTAAATCTCTCGTTGCAGCTCTTACCTACGGAATGAAATCACGATCAGCATCTCAAGGACGTATCAGTATGCTGCCGGCGCTTCTCGGCAAATTAATTAGTGGTCGAGAAATCGGACCGGCGACAGCGATTGGACAGGATTATCGAGTGCTGGAGGTAAACCGGGTTATCAAGCTTCGTGCCGATATATCCTACCCAGATCGCTATTATATGAGGCTTGTTAAAACTGAAATTGGCCAATTGGCCCTACAGGTACTTACACAAGGCAACGCTTATGAAGAGTCACTAACCAGCTTGGTTAGCGCGCCTATGTCAGGGTATATCGGCCCTGAGGAGACCCGGAGCTCGGTTCGACGTAGACAATCAGCGATGAGTAAAAAAACAACCCAGGACGTCCTGGAAGCTGTGCGAGGCGGGCGGACTCTGAGATGAGTGATCAGTCGACACTGCCAAAGGGCGCAGTCTTAGAAGAAGTTTTGCGCGCCTATTTTCTACGTGCGGGATTTTTTGTGATCCGCGGCGTTCCATTCCGCTTTGCAGACGAAGATCTTACAGATGTGGATTTATGGCTGTATGAAAGGCCCACCGGAACGTCTCGTCGCGTGCAAATCTGCGATATTAAATACAAGCAACGACCAAAAGCCGTCGAGCGCCTGTTCTGGACGAAAGGGCTGGCAGAAGCGCTGAATGTCGATGCTGCTTATGTAGCGACCACTGACAAGAGAAGAAATCTTAGGTCAGTAGCTGACAAACTAAGCCTTCAACTTATCGACGGAACAGACATTCAGAGGATTCATAATAGTCCGTCGATCGTTTATGTAGACGGCATAAGCGACGAAGATATGATCAGAGAATTGCAATCTGTAGATAAGGAATTCAGAAATAAGGAGCTTTCTGAAGCGAGGATTGATATCCTTTCTTCTCTTTCTGAAGGATTTGGCGCACCATCGACTGTTCGCTCTCTGGAAGGGTTCGCTCGCCTGGCTAGGCTGGCGGTCAGTTACCACCCAGACTCGTCTGCTGCTCGTGCGGCGGGTAGACTCGCTTACCTAGCGGCAGCCATCGCATGCGAAAGCCTAGATTATGTGAGCGTTGGAGCAGCTTTCCGCACAATCGAGGAGAAGCGAGAGCTCATATTAGGAGCAGTTCGCTTGGGCGCGTTGAGCAATGAGGACAGACATCAAACCCTCAGACTCGCCTTGGGACTGGTGGAAAGATATGCTCCTGGAGGCAGGGCAACAGCAGCGGCCGTCGAGGCAGCACTTAAGAAAGAGCTGGATCGCATACCCGCAGAAATCGTTGCTGATCAATGCGTCAGGTTGTTGAAAGCTGACCAATTATTCTTTGTTGGTCGTGAACTGGAAATGACTGCTTATAAAGCAAATTTGCCGAACTTCGATCACTTGAGCACCCAAACCAAGTCTATGCTGGGAGCACTTCTAGATTATTCGCACGTGGACAGGGAGCGTTTCGCAAAATCGTGGGACTTCAAGAGCAGCTCTAAAACATCTGACGATGTCAGGGAGCTTATCGCTGAAGATCAAAACAAAGAACGAAATCTTTTTTCTGATTAATTGAGACCGTCCAATCTGTCAAAAAGCTATTTCTCCCGCGAAATTGTCTGACGGTTGAAGTTGAAGCTCCGGCCAATGCTGGCTGGTGACTCACCATCGATATCCCTGCGCCGGATCGCCTCCCGCTGCTGGTGTGGAGTCAGTTTGGGATTGGGCCCGAACCTTACTCCATCCGCCTTCGCCTTGGCGCGGACGGCCGTGGTACGCTCACGCAGCCGCTTATGCTCCAGCTTCGCGGCGAGGCCGAGGACAGCCAGAATGACGTCGGCCATCTCGTTTGTCGTGTCGAGGATTGGCTCGGTGAGCGAATGTAACCCGACGCCGGCAGCGCGCAGATCACGCGCGATCGTCAACAAGTCGGCCGCCCCGCGAGCTGCGAGACGGCCGTCGCACCCTTCTGCTTTGCGGCAGCGCTAGGCGGCGGACTGGTAGTAGGGGATGATGACGGCAGCTGGCGCGGGTCGGTCGCTCACGCCCGCTCGACCGTCTTGGCGTCGGTCGGGTCCCCTCTCCGACATGCCATGTAGGCGCTGGCGACCTCCCGCAGGAAGTCGGTCGGCATAGTGCCATAGACCGCTGACGGTGGATTGCTTCCCGAGATCGTCCGCAGATCGGGACCCGGCCACGTGAAAAGGTTCGCCTCGTTCACGACGACCCACTGGCGATGCTCGTCGAGGCCAGACGCCGCCTTCACCTCCGCCGGGATCTCCACGGCGGCGGCATCGGACTGCGGCGGTGAGTGGGTAATCACCAGGGCGAGCACCCGGCTTGATTGGACTGACACGATGACGACTGGGTGAGGGTCGTCAGAAACCTCGTGTCCGTCCTCCTGATCTTGATGAAAAAGGTAACAGTGGCGAGCAATCAGGCCACGACTTGGGACTGGCAACATAGTTTCTCCGCGCGGTTAACATTCATTTCTTCTCTCCAATATTCTTTTCTGAAATGAAGCTCTCTAGATCATCAATGAATTCTTGAGGCGTATCTTCAGACTTTAGTGAAATAAGGTCGCGCTTAGTTAGGCGATTGTATTCTTCAAACGACAAAATGACGTTCCGATCACGACCGTGCTTACTTACAATAACAGGGCTCGTTAGAGCCATGTCGGCATAAAGAGAGAACTGCCGCACAACATCGGCGGAGGACACTCTCACAGGCTCGAATTTGGCCAATCTGGATCTCGTTGGAATTCCTAAGAATGCGCAAAATACATGTTTTGTGGGGTCTTGTCAAGGCCGCGCTTCAGGTGCTGATCCAGTGCGCCTGACGATCTACCCGCTTGGACTAGAGGCCCGCTTCGGCGGGCCTTTCCGTTTGTGTGACCGGGCCTCTCGGCCGAGCACCGATCGTTCATCGCGACAGGCTGGGGCGGGGATCCCTTGCGTACTGCGGGTTGATATCGTCTCTGCAATCTGTGGAGGCGAATCAGTGCCAGCCAAGAAGGCGACGGTCGACAAGGCCGCATTCAATCCGAAGGCCACGTCCCTCCCGTTCGCCTTGCGCGTCAGCGACTTCGAGGTCGCGATGCAGGACGTCTATGACTTCTTCTCTGACGTGAACGAGCTCCTCTCGTCGAAGGGCCTACACCGCCTGGACGACATGATGCGGCCAGCTGCCTTGAGCGGGATGATCTCCGACATGATCACCGCCTCGCTGGCCAAGTTCTCCCGGTCCCTCGTCGAGAACCGGCATTTTAACGGCCATCCCGATCTCGTCATGCGGGGCCAGTACAAGAACGACGCCGTGCCCTCCGGAGAGCACGGGATCGAGATCAAGAGCACGCGCAAGCCAGGTGGCGCTGTCGACACGCACGGCGCCCGGGCACAGTGGATGTGCGTGTTCGTCTACGAGGTCGACAACGAGACTGAGCCAGCGAGCGCGCGGGAACCGATGCGGTTCACCGAGGTGTACTTGGCGCAGGTCGAGGAAGGCGACTTCAGGTCGAACGCCCGCGGTACCCTCGGGACCCGAACCGCGACCCTGCATGCGGCCGGCGTCGCGAAGCTGCGCGAGGGTTGGGTCTATAGAGCCGTGTCCGCTGCGCCCAAGAAGGTGGCGAAGAAGGGCGCGCAACCGGAAGGCCTCAAACCGCCAACGGTGAAAGCCTCATCAACAAAATCTTAACTCGGCTGGCCGAGATTTCGATTGACGTCCAGACGTCTTTCGTTGCGTTCTCCGCAGATCAGGTCACCGAGTTCAAAGCCATGCTCGCCCCCGGAGCTGTTAGAGACGCAATCCTCGAACATCTCAAGCTGCTTGGCGCCGACGCCAGCATGGACGAGATCCATGCTGCGGTGAACCGGAAGCTAAGCGCCGAGGTGCCCCGCTCCTCCGTGCGATCCTATCTCAATCTCAACACGGGTCCGGGCAAGCACTTCGAGCGAACCGGACGCGGTCGGTACAAGCTCCGGTCAACAAAGGTGGCCGCCGCTTCGAAGACGAAGGTCAAGACGGCAGAGAGCGAGGACCCCGAGCCGGCCCCCGTCTTCGTCGACAATCTGACCAAGCTCTACCACGCGGATTGTTTCTCGTGGTTGGCGCGCCAGCCCGAGCGCTCCATCCATGCCGTCGTGACGGACCCGCCGTATGGACTTGTCGAGTACACGGCCAAGGAACAGGAAAAGCTGCACGCCGGCCGCGGCGGCGTCTGGCGTATCCCGCCATCCTTCGATGGACATCAGCGAGCGCCGCTTCCGCGCTTCACGGTTCTCGACCACGACGACCGCGCGGAGCTCCATACGTTCTTCAAGAAGCTGGCCGTCCAGCTTGCCCGCGCGACCGTGCCGGGCGCGAACGTCGTCGTCGCCTCGAACCCGCTGCTCGCGCACATCGTCGCCGCGGCCATGGCCGAGGGCGGCCTGGAGCTCAGAGGCTACATCGCGCGGCTCGTTATGACGATGCGCGGCGGCGACCGACCGAAAAACGCCCATGAGGAGTTCGCGGGCGTCTCGGTGATGCCGCGCTCGATGTGGGAGCCGTGGGTCGTCCTGCGGAACCCGCTGGAGGGCCGGGTGCAGGACAACCTGCGCAAGTGGGGGACCGGCGGCTTTCGCCGTCCCTCCGCGGAGCGACCATTCGGCGATGTAATCAAGTCGGGGCCCACGCCGGCATCAGAGCGCAGGATCGCACCGCATCCGTCGCTGAAGCCGCAGGCCGTCCTCAGACAGATCGTTCGGGCTTCCCTGCCGCTTGGCGAGGGCATCGTGCTCGACCCGTTCGCGGGGTCCGGCTCCACGCTCGCGGCGGCCTGCGCCGTCGGATATCCGAGCATCGGGACGGAGCTCGACGCCCGCTACGTGGCTCTGGCCTCGAAGGCGATCCCGCGCCTCGCCGGTATCTCGGTGCAGGACGCGTTCGTCGGCTTCTAGCCCTTCTTGATTGTCTTCTTCCCGGTCTCAACCTTCTTGATCATGGACGGGTCATAGGGCGGGATAGAGGCCCGGAGCTCTGCTTTCGTCGGCGCCGCGTTGCCGTCGATCCGGGTCACGATGTCCATACCCGCGGCGATCTTCTGTTGCACCGCCTTGTAGGCGTTGCTGCCCGTCCTTCCCTTGCCCATCGAAACCTCCGCATCAGCTCCGCACATGTTGCAGCCTGAGTCCTGCAGAGCAAGGCGCGCTCCGCGGCGGGCGTTCGAAGCAAAATCCCCAGGGTGCCCTCAGCTGCAGCTTCTTCAAAAGCGCAGCCGGCCGGCACCCGGACCAAACTCTCAAACGAGAAACACCCCAAGAGCGGGTGCTCCCAGGGTGTCGCTGGCCTCGCGGCCAGTTTGATCGGGCTGGGGATGCGAAGGTCAACCGGATGGCTGCTCTTCGACGGCGGAGAGCGATGAGGAGGACCAGCTACCCCTCGCCCGCCGCCGCAGCTCCCGGGACAGAGACCGGGAGCTGCGCGACAGGCTCTTAGTACGAGCCGAACTTGTAGTTCAGGCCGGCGCGGACGACGGCGAACTCGTCGTCGCGGCGACCGATGGCGCTGTAGGCGACCGGGACGAGGTTGGCGGCGTTGACGACCAGGGCGCCCTGGTTGCGGTTGCCGCGCTCCAGGTTCACGTACAGGCCTTCGATCTTGAACGTCACCGCCGAGGAGCGGAAGAAGTTCAGGAACGACTCGGTGGGCAGGGCGAACTCGACGCCGCCGCCGACCGCGTAGCCGGTGCGGAAGCTGTCGTTGCCGGCGTAGCCGCCGAACGAGCGGTCAGCGCTGCCCGAGCCGTAGGCGAAGCCGCCGGTGGCGTACACGAGGGTGCGGTCGAAGGCGTAGCCCAGGCGGCCGCGCACGGTGCCGAAGTAGTCGAGGCTCGACAGGCCGCGCGGGTCGGTCACGTAGTAGCCCGGGGCGACGGCGCCGGAGATGAAGGCGTTGTTCCGGTTGCGGCCGAAGTCGAGGTACTGGGCGTCGGCCTCGATGCCGAACACCACGCCCGAGCCCGGGGTCAGCTGCCAATTGTAGCCGATCTGGGCGCCGCCCGAGAAGCCGTCCTGGCTGCGATCGCGGAAGGTGGCGGTGGTGCCGAGGGCGGCGTAGGGGGCGGGAACGCCGAACACCGAGCCGTTGGAGCGGCTGCTGGCGTCGAAGGCGTAGCCGGCGTTGATACCGAAGTACGCGCCGGTCCAGGTGAAGACCGGGACGGGGGTGAACACCGGCGGCGGAGCAGCGCGGCGCGGCAGGTCGGCGGCCGAAGCGGCGGCGGTCAAGGCGGTGAAGGCGGTGAAGGCGGTCAGCGAGGCCAGGAGCTTGGTCATTACGTAAGGTCCAGATTTCAATCTGACGGTAAGGCTACCGGCCCGTGGACGAAATGGCTGTAGCTTTATGGACACACTGCCGCCTAATGCCGCCGGTCGGCACAGTAACCCGTCTGTTAATATGCGCTAGACTACCGGAATACATCGCGATGTACCTGGCCGATCGCCACAACATCTAAGCACAGGTTTGATTGCACTTTTCTGCCACGTTGGTCCGCAACTGTGACCGAGAGGCTGCCTGGATCTTCCTCAGGTCCTAGCGGCCCCGAGATCGGTGGGCCGATCGCGCCGAAGGGATCCCCTCCCTCCCACGATCCTGTCCTGTCCGCTCGCCGCGTCGGGGGCGACCTTTTTCCTTAGAGAGAGGTTCAGCCGACACGACGTGACCTTCACCGAAGCTCAGCTCCACGGGTACGGAACGCCGCACCGTCGCACGAGCCTCGCGCGTCCGCCCCTTGCGCAGAGCCGCGCGCACGCGCGTCTCGAACGCCTCGGCCTCCGCCTCATCATCCCGTGCGTCGATCGCGACCTGCACGGTCGCCCCCGGATGCCGGGCGATGAGGCCAGCGAGCGCGCTGTCGGTCTCTTCGGCTTCATCCCCTATGCCGCAGAGCAGAGCACGATCGGGCAGCCCATCCCGCTGATACAAGCCCAGCGCCGTCCTCGCGGTCCTGGCCACGTAGATCCTGTCAGGAGCGCGTCTGTCGCCCAGCTGGATCAGGCCCGGCGGACCTGCGGGCGCCAGCGTCTCGGTCCCGGGCCAATCCGCCTCGAACCGCTCGATCCCGTCGATGCGGCCGAGCGGATCCCGGCGGGCGAACAAAGCTCGGCCCTGTGGGTCGATCAGCACGTCGCTGGAGAGGCGCTCCAGCAGCCGCGGGAGCTGCCCCTGCAACGCGGCCGCCGCGCTCCAGGCTTGGCGCCTCAGCCCCTGCCACAAGACCGCGGCGAACCGCCCGACCCGGTTCTGAAGCTTGCGATCTTCGAGTTCGAGCGGTGTCGCCTGATCCGGCACGTCCGGACGCGGCACCGGATAGGTCGCGGTCGCATGCAGGCGCGCGTCCATGCGCTGCCTCAGCGCCTGGGTGGCCGGCGACGGCTCGCGCTCGGGGGCTGGGGTGATCCCGGCGATGGTCGTCCTCCACGCCCCCGCGCGCTCCAGGCCCATCCTGCCGCCGGGCGGCACCGGGACGTCGCGCGACCGGACTGGCGCGCCACACCAGCCGCGCAGGTCGGTCCCGGCGTAGTCGGCGACATTCGCCTTGCCGCCGCTGCTCGCGCTCTCCGCCAGGAAGCTCTGCCGGATCTCGCTGTGGCCGATCGGGGCGAGCCCCGAGTGCGCGCCGCCGCGGCTGCCCGGCAGGCCGCGCTCCTCCGCCCGAACGCCGGAGCGCGCCGACTCCAGCCGCTCCCGGATCCGGTCCGTGTCGACGAAGAGCTGCGCGCTGCGCCGATGCCGGGTCATCGCCACGTAGGTCGCCTCCGCCCCTGTGCCGCGCAGGTCGGCCACGAACGCCTCGTCCACGGTGACGCCCTGGGCCGCGTGCGTGGTCAGGGCGTAGCTGTGCTGCAGCCGCGGCACCTGCGGCTCGTCCGGATCACGGTGCCCGACCAACGCGCTCGCCCGGGCGCTCAGCCGCGCCCCGTTCTTCAAGAGCCGCAGCGTCAGCACCGGATCAGCTGGATCACCCGAGAGCGCCTCGATCCGGGCGAGGTCGGCGTTGCGGATCGTCTGGCCCTCGACCTCGACGGTCTCCCCAAAAATCACCTCGTCGCCGACCGCCAGCGCCAGCGCCTCGGCCCGGCTGCCCCCGCGCGGGATCGCGGCGATCTCGACGTCCTCATCCTCCGGCAGCAGCCCGTCGTGCTTCAGCCGATCCCGGATCCGCGCGTTGAGCGCGCGCACGTCCTTGTTCCAGCCGGTCAGCACCGCCCGCGTCCGCTGCGCCCCTTCGGGGTCGTGGCGGCTCTCGGCGTAAGCGTCGACCAGGGCGGCGATCGTAGCCTCGCGGTCCGCCCCCCAGGTGATCGCGCCGCCACGGTCGTACGCCTCCAGCGCGCTCGCGGTCCGGCCCGCGGCGAAGTCGACGCTCGCCGCCCGCATCCAGGCTCCCTCCGCCTCGCTGCGCCCGCGCTGCCGCTGGATCTCGTCCATCCGGCTTGCGCCCAGCGCCCGGACCAGCAGCCGCATCGGCGCGCCCGCCACCACGGGCGCGAGCTGGCGCGTGTCGCCGCTCAGCACCAGCTTCGCCCCAGCCGCGCCCGTGGCCTCGACCAGCGCCGCGAGATCGCGCGTGCCGATCATCCCGGCCTCGTCGGCGATCACGGTCGTCCGCGGCCCCAGCGCGATCTCGCCCTTGTCGATCCGGTTGAGGAACCCGGTCACCGCCCGCGCCATCGCCTCGGCGGTCGCCGTGTCGGTCTGGATCACGCCCACCGCCTTCCACGATGGCGCGATCACCCAGACCTCGCCGCCGCTGGCGCGCACGGCGTCGGCGACGCTGGCCATGGCAAACGACTTGCCCGAGCCGGCGCTGCCCTCGACCACGCTGACCCCGTCGCGGTTCAGCGCATGCCGCACTGCCGCCCGCTGCTCCGCGCGCAGGCTCGGCCGCTCCGCCAGCACCCGCGCCACGACCTCCTGGGGAACGAAGTCGCGCTCGTCCTGCCGGGCGTAGGCACGGTGGAGCATCCCCCGCTCCGCCGCGATCATCTCAGGGCTCGCGTACACCGCCTCGCCCTCGGCTGTGCGCCCGACCGCGACCACGCCGCCGTCCCGGCGCAGCCGCTCTACCTCTTCCAGGACGGCGTCGGCCCCGGCTTCGCATTGCAGCGCCTCCGCGACACGGCGCACGAGCGCGCGCTCTTCGACCACCGCCTGCATCGCCAGCGCCTCGGCGAGGCCGGCCTCGGCCAAGGTCTGCACCCGCCGCGCCGCCGAGCCCGTCCGTGCCGCGCGGATCCCGTCCGCCGCGATCCGCACCCCTTCGAACAGCGCCCTGCGCGCCCAGCCGGCCTGGATCAGCTGGCGCTCCCAATCCGCCTCCAGGGTGGCCAGCGGCGTCTCCCGGTCCTTGCGCCCCCGCGTGCCGTGGGCGGCGGCCTGGGCCGCGACCCGGTCCTCGGCGGTGTCGAACCCCCGCTCCCGTGCAGCCGCCTCGATCGCCGCGCGTCGCTTGGAGAACAGCTCCAGCACCGACTCGGCCACCCCGGCGATCTCGAAGTTGCGCCCGGCCCGCACCGCCTCGTAGCCCAGCTCCGCCCGCAGGGTGCTGGCCAGCTCGCTCCGGTACAAAGCCGCGATCCCGCCGGCGTTCTTCAAGATCGCGCGGTTGTCGAGGCCCCCGGTCGAGCCGTCGGCCCGGACGCACAGGTTGAGCAGCACCGCGTGGCTGTGCAGCTGCGGGTCCTGCGCCCGCGAGGTGAAGTGCCGGTACAAAGCCGCGCTCACCCCTGCGGCCGGCGCCCGCTCTCGGCCCTGCGCCCCGGTCCGGGTCACGATCAGCCCGGCCGCATGCGCGTAGTCCAGCGCCCGGCGCACCGCCCTCCGGTCCCGTGCGCCGCC
>NZ_JAGIPA010000004.1:0-166645 GCF_017876975.1 Methylobacterium sp. PvP105
GTTCTCCTTCAGGAGCGCGTCGAGGCGCTCGTGGCGCAGCCACTTCTCGACGGCGCGCAGCCAGATCCCGATGGGCTCGCGACGCGACACCCGGGTCGGCAGGTGGTGGAGGATGAGGTTCGAGCCGAGGTAGACGCCGCCGTGGTTGAGCTGGGTCACGCCGGGCCCGAGCTTCACCAGGAAGCAGTCGCCCGGCATCACCTCGGAGACCGGGATCTCCCGGAAGCCGACGTCCGCGAACGCCGCGTAGAGGTCGCGGTGGTCCGCCTCGTAGGCCGGATCCCACCAGCCGTCGGCGCGGGCCTGGGCGCGCAAGCTGACCGGCGGCAGCGGCCACTCCTTGGTGACGTCCTGGGCAGCGAGCCCCTCGCGGCCGAGCGCGTAGGCGTGGCGCACGAGCTCGTAGCAGTCGGTGACGCCGTGCCGGAACGGCCGGCCGATCAGCGGGCCCTGGTCGACGCCCTCGCCCCAGATGATCGGGTCGGCGCAGTCCTTCCCGTCGGTGGCGAGGATCACCCACGGCAGGTCCGTGTCGATCTGGCCCTGCATGTCCGCCTCGCTGGGGAACAGCGGGCCGTTCGGGTGGCTATGGATAACGGCCTGGACGTCCTTGCCCTGCTCGCGCAGCCGCGCGAACACCTCGCCCGGGATGACGAAGTCGCGCTCCGGGTCGGCGGCGTAGTTCGGCACCGGCTTGTAGCGGCCGTTGACCAGGAGACCGCAGGCCTCCTTGGGGAAGTCGCGCAGCGCGTGGGCGCGCGCGGCCTTCAGCGCGGCGTTGGGCAGCTTGAACATCACTGGGTCCGCACGCGGGCCATGCCGGGGAACGACCAGGTCGGCAGCGCCGCGTTGGTGCCGAACCGGGCCTGGCAGTCGACCAGCCGGCGCCCGCACACGTCCTGGGCCGGGTCGGAGACCGGGTTGGCGTTGCGGTCGAAGCACGCGGAGCCCGTGTAGGGGCAGCTCGCCTTCTCGTAGGAGAACGCCCCGTTCTTGAAGCGCCGGTAGCGGGCGGTGCAGGTGTCGCGCAGCATCTGCCGGCCGGGCAGCTTGCGGCCCTGCTGGTCGAACGAGGCCGACAGCTCGAACTCGATGTAGACGGGGTTCTCGTCGGTGAGCTGCTCGACCTCGAAGGTGTCCGGGCCGTAGAAGGCCGTCGGATCGGCCTGCGCGCCGCCGTCGAGGAACTGGGCGAAGGTGCGCACGCGCTGCACGGTGCAGCCGATCAGCTCGTCGCCCCAGGTGTTCACAAGGTGCTGGATCACCTCGTTGGAGTTGGCGAAGCGGATCTTGGGCTGGGGCAGCGAGCCCTGGCCGTTGGTCTCGTAGTCCGAGAAGTCGATGTCCACGGCCGTGTAGACGACGCCGCCGAACGAGACCTGCCCGTCCGGGTGCGCCGACTGCGTGAAGTAGTAGACCGGGCCGCCGATCGACGTCGTGTCCAGGCGGAACAGGTAGACCTGTTCGCCGGGGCTCAAGCTCTGAACGGTGGCGTGGATCGACGACATGGCTGCCCTTGGGTGAGCGGCCATCATAAGTCAGCGCTGACTTATCGTCCAGGGGTCAGACGAGGGTGAAGCACTGCCGGAAGGTGGCTTCCATCGTGTTGGGCGTGCCGCGCTTCCGGCTCCAGTCCTTGCAGGTCCACAGGATCGGGGCGTCGTCGTCGGACAGCGTGTAGTAGAACGGCTCGAAGCCGCCGCGCGCGACGAGGAACGCCTCGATCTCCTTGGCCTGGGCCGGGGTGAGGACCTCCCAGGAGAGGTCCACCACCTTGCGGATGTGGTTCATGCCGTCGCCGGCGACCTGCGTGTAGCCGTCGCCGAACTCGGCCTCGAGCAGCTTCAGCTCCGGCTTGTCGGTGCTCTCGGTCGGCGGATACGCCGGGGTGAAGGTCGGGACGGCCATGACGATCCTCAGTTGTTGAGCATGTTGCCCGGGCGCTGCTGCACGGCGAGCTCCTTCTGGATCATCGCGCGCATCATCGTCTGGACCTGCGTTGCGGTCTGCTGGGCGAGGTCGGCGTTCTGCTCCTTGGTGCCGCCGGTCGCGTTCATCTGGATCGTGGGCGCGAGCGTCACGATGTTGCCGGCCTGGGCGCCGCCCATCGCCGCCATCTGCTCCTTGGTGAACACGCCCTCGCCCTTCTGGGCGATGATCGGCACCTCGTCGGCGCCGATGATGCCGCCCGTGTGGAAGCGGGGCGCGCCCGAGAAGATCGACGGCGAGACGTTCCGGGTCATGGAGAAGCCCGCGCCGACGATGCCGCCGGTGTGCATCGCGCCGAACAGCTTGGCGCCGCCGCCGGCCGAGCCCGCGGCCTTGGCGCTGCCGCCGCCCAGCAGCGACTTCAGGCCACCACCGACCCCGGAGCCGCCGAGCGCCGAGGACAGGAGATACCGGATCCCCATCTTGGTGATGTCCTTGGCGATCGACTGGAACAGGTCCGCGAAGTTCGCCTTGCCGGTGGTCACGAAGGTGGCGAGCTGATCGGTGGCGCTGTCGAGCCAGCCGGTCGCGGCCTTCTGCATGTTGTTGCCGAGGTCCGACCACTCCTTCTGCTGCTTGCCGAGCGGCGAGGAGGCCTCGATCCGCTTGCGCTCCGCGATGATCCGGTCGGCGAGCACCTTCTCGACGGCCGCGCGCTGGTCGGCGTTGCCCGAGACCTGGTTGAGCAGGTCCTGGAGCCGCTTCACCTCCTCCTGGTAGCTCGCCTCGCGCGCCTCGTCGGCCGTCATCAGCCCGCGGTTGATCTCGCGGGTCTTCTTCTGCTCGGCCTGGATCGTCGAGGAGACCTCGTAGTCCTTCATGCGCTGGAACAGGGCGTCGTTCGACGCGGCGAGCGCGTCGTAGCCGGCCTGCGTGAACGACGGGTCGACCTTCATCAGCTCCTGGTAGCGCTGCTGGTCGCGGAGCTGCTCGGCCCGGGCGCGCTGGACGCTGGCCGGCAGCTTGTAGGTGCCCTCCTCGTCGAGGCGCGCCTTGAGCTCGGCCTCCTTCACGTCCAGCTCGTCGCTCTGCTTGGCGCGCCGGTCCTCGGCCTGCTTCAGCCGGTTGCGCTCCTGCTGGGCGCGCGCGGCCGCGGCCTCGACCTCGTCGAGCTTCTGCGCGGAGGCGATCAGCTCCTTGTAGCGCTCGTTGTCCGGGTCCTTCTGGCCGTCGGCCGAGCCGAACTTGCCGTCGCGGATCAGGCGCCGGGTCTCGGACACGCGCTTGCCGTAGCCCTCCTCCTTCTCCGAGGCCTTCTCGGTGAGGTTGATGATGTTCTTGAGCGCGTCCTGCACCTCGTTGTCGTTCTGCTCGATGGTCGCGAGCTGCTGGGCGGCGCGGGCCATCGACAGCTTCTCGGCGTCGGCCTGCGGGATCGTGGTCGGGATCCGGGCGCGGCTGTCCGTCGGGTTCACCGGGTAGTAGCCGGAGTCCTGCTCGACCGTGTTCCCGCCCTGCCGGCGCAGCGTGTCGCCATACCAGTCGCGCGCCTTGCCGGCGCCCGCGCCGGACTGGAGCCCCTCCCAGGTGCTCTTGAGCGCGGCGACCACCTTGTCGGTGAAGCCGTTGTCCTGGAGCTCCTTCAGCAGGTCGCCGCCGCCGGTGTTGCGGCTGTAGTCCTGCTGCGCGAGCTTCCAGGCGGCCGCGTCCTGGTTCTCAGGCGTGAAGGGCATGCCGCCCATGCCCAGGCTGTCCCAGGTCGAGGCGACGATCTGGTAGCGGCCGGCCGCCGACGACTGGCGCCCATCCCGGGTCGGCTCGTAGATGCGCGGGTGCTGGTCGTAGCTGTCGAACGTGGCGCCGCCGCTCGGCGTGTAGCGCACGTTGTAGCGGCCGGCGCTCTCCGGGCCCGAGATCGCGTTCAGGAAGGCGATGGCCGCGGCCGGCAGGTTCGTCGAGACCGGGTCGGTCGAGGAGCCGCCCGTGACCTGGCCGTTGCGCGACACGGGCGAGTTGGGCACGCGGATGTTGGCGCCGATGTTGAGCTCGGTGATCGCCGAGGCGTCGCCCCGGACCACGCCCATCCAGCGGGCGAGCTCCTTCATCTTCTCCAGCGCCTGGTCCGAGCCGCCGACGCCCTGGCCGCCGAGCAGCTTGCCCCACACGGTGCTCGCGGCGTCGGTCGCCTCCTTCTGGGCGGCCTGGAGCTGGGTGCGGGCGGCCGCGATGGCGCGCTCCATCGGGGTCTGGTTCGAGCCCATCCCCTTGTAGAGGTCGTTGTTCAGCCCGACGACGATCTTGTCGACCGCGGAGATGTTGCGGTTGCGCGCCTCGAACAGGTCCTGCTCGGCCTTCTGCTGGGCGTTGGTGGCGTCGCGGTCGAACTTGTTGCGGCCTTCCATCAGCTCGTCGAGCTTGGACTTCTCGGCCTGGGCCTGGAGGAGCTGGCCGATCAGCTCCTGCACGCGGCCGGAGTCGATCGGGCCATACTTGCCGGCCGCGAGCTTCGCCTGGAGCTCGGCCACCTCACCGGAAGCGCCGGTCAGGTTCGCGCGCACGCCCTGGATCGCCGCCGACAGATTGTCGAGCGCCGTCTTGCCCTTCTGGTAGAGCTTGTCCTCGTCGATCGGCTTGGCGAGGAGCGTCACGCCCATCGGCTGCTTGGCCAGCGTGTCGCGCGCCTTCTGAGCGGCCTGCTGGCGCTTGACGTAGCCGTCCATCTCCCGCTCGAGGGCCTCCTTGGAGAGCCCGTCGGCCTTCTGCGCCTTGTCCTTGGCGTCCTCGTAGGCGGCCTGGGAGTTGGCGATCTGGAGATCGTAGATGCCGAGCTCGCGCTCCCGCTCGGCCTTGGCGTATTCCGCCTTCAGCGCGTCGGTCGACTTGCCGGCCTTGGCCGCGGCGGCGAGCGCCGCCTCCTGCTTGTCGGCGAGCTCCTTGCCGTAGAGGTCGAACAGCCGGAGCTGATCGCGGCCGTTCTGGTCGAACACGCGCAGCTTCTCGTTGGCCACGCGTTCGGCCTGGTTGACCTGGTAGTCGGCGCTCACCTGGGAGGCGCGCTGCTCGTCGGCCTGGATCTTGGCGCGCTGGTCGGCGATCTGCTTGGTCAGCTCGGCCAGCCGGTCATCGCGCGAGCCGGAGCCCACGTAGATGCCCACGTTCTGCACGCGCTTCTTCTCGGCCTCGAGCGCCGTGAGCTGCTCCTTCTCATCCTGGATCTGCTTGACGAACGATTTCAGGCTCTCCTTCGAGGCGCTGGCGCCGAACTTCTCGACCTCCTCGCGCGCCTCCTTGGCCTTCTTGCCGAACAGGTCGAAGTAGCTCACCGCGAACGTGATGCCGGCGCCGATCGCCACGAGCACGGGCGCGAGCTCGAGGAGCGCCACCGAGGTGGCGACGATGGCCGTGCGGACGGTGGCGAGCCCGGCCCGGAAGGTCGCGAACGAGGCGCCCGCGGCCGAGAGCGAGGTCTGCACCTGGTCGAACCGGGTCGGCAGCTCGCGGATCGCGACGCCCAGCGCCGTGATCTGGGCACTCGCCTGGCCGAAGGCGCTGCCGATGGCCATGAGCGCCTCGAGCACCTTGGTCGCGCCGATGCCGGTCGCGAGCGCGATGCCGACCTGGACGATCTCGGTGCGGAAGTAGGCGATGCGGCCGACCGCGGTGTCGACGTAGCGGATCAGCGTCGTGAGCGCCGAGCCGATCGAGTTCGCGAGGTCGACGGCGCCCCGGCTCTGGAGGATCTCGTTGAGCTGGGCGGCCTTGGCCTTCACCGTGTCGAAGAACGCGCCGCTCTCGCCCACCTTCACGGCGAGGTCCTGGAAGCTCGAGCGGAGCTTCGTGACCATGCCGTTGTAGGTGTCCATCTGCGCGGCCGCGGCGCCTCCGAAGGTGCGCTCGAACTCGCCCGACATCGCCTGGATGGCGTTCTTGGCCTCGACGGTGCCGGTGGCCAGGAGCTTCGTCAGCTCGGAGTAGGTGACGCCCATCGACCGGGCCATCAGCTCGGCCGCGCGCGGGACCGCCTCACCGAGCTGCTGGCGCAGCTCCTCCATCTGCACGACGCCCTTGCCGGCCATCTGCTGGATCGCGAGCGAGGCGCGCTTGAGCTGCTCCTCGGAGCCGCCGAACGACGCGACGGCGTCCACGAGGCCGGTCATCGAGCCCTTGGTCGGGTCGATGCCGGCGCTCTTGAGCTTGACGAACACGTCCGTCAGCCCGGCCATCGTGTAGGGGGTGTTCTGGACCTGGTTGCGCAGGTAGGCGAAGTTGTCGCCGACCTCCTTGACCTTGTCGGCCGAGGTGGCGAGGCCCTCGAGGGTCTTGCGGGTGGTCTCGAACCCGGCGTTGACCTGGATGATGGACTGCACCCAGTCGGTCGTGACCGACTGCAAGGTGCCGATCGCGCCCCGGACCTGGGAGAGGATGACCGTGACGTCGCGCAGCGAGCCGATCAGGCCCTGCGAGGCGCCCTGCATCGCGTTGACCTGGCGGATGCCCTGGCCGACGGAGGCGCGAAACTCGTCGACGGACTGGCCGGCGCGCAGCATCCGGGTCGTGAAGGAGCCGTCGTCCAGCTCAAGCTCTACCCGGATTGCAGTCATCGCCTCAGAAACCCCGTGCCATCGCTTTCAGGTCTGCGAGCCCCGCGCGGTCCAGCTCCTCCTGTGTGGCCTTGCCCTCGTCCTTGACCTTGATGACCACGCCCATCTGCTTGCGAAGGCGCTCCTGCATCTGGCCGTAGGCCTCCGAGGAGGTCGCGGACGCCACCAACTGCAACTGCCGGAGATCGACTTCCGAGAGGATGCGGTCGATGTTCTTGGAGTAGAGCCAGAACGTCTTGAGCGGCATGCGCATGACGTCCTGGAACTTCATCCCGTAGTGATACGAGACGCGGGAGACGAAGAAGCCGAAGTCGATCGCCTCTACGCCGCCGCCGCCGGGTTTCCCTCGGAGGCCTCACCCGACACCTTCTTGGTGCCGTCGTTCTCCTGGGCGATGCCCATGAGCTTGTTCAGGTTCACGAGCGGGAGCTTGCGCAGCATCTCGTCGGTCATCGACGGGAAGGCCCGCAGGATGATCTGGATCAGGCCCGAGACCTCGGCGTCGATGTCGCCGTCCTTGCCCAGGGTCTGGAGCAGCTTGGTGTTGGCGATGAAGTCCTCGACCGACACGGGCACCAGCTTGTGGCGCTTGCCGCCGAGCTTGGCGACGATGTCGGGGAACTGGTCCACCGCGTCGAGGTCGATGATCTTCGTGGACATGCTGCCCTTCTGCGCTCGTGAAAATGACTTGCCGAGCGGATGCACGGAAAGTCAGTGGTGACTTATCTTGCCCCGAAAGGCAAGGGCTTACGCGCCGGCGACGGCGTCGTCGCCCACGTAGAACAGCGTGCCGTCCTTCGGGTCCGGGTAGCCCTTGAACGTGCAGTTGTAGATCCGCTCGTTCTCCAGCTCGTAGGCGAACTGGAGGCCACCGGCGGTCGCCGCCAGCGGGATCACGAAGTCGTCCGAGTTGTCGGTGGCCGCGTTGGACTTCGGGTGGAACCGCAGCTCCTTGGCGATCTTCAGCAGCGAGGTGCCGACGCCGTTGGGGATCACGACCTTCTTCTTGGTCGGGTCGTCCTTGTCGGTCACGATGACCGCGCCGGGCATGATCTTGACCATGTTCTCGATGGTCGTCTCGGCCAGCGGGACCTTCGCGGTCACGGTCCGGCCCATGATGACCTCGTCGATCGGCGACTTGCCGAACTGGTCGATCTCGACCTCGTGGGTGTCGGTCGTCACCTCGACGGACACGCCGCCCTTGGTGTAGCCGAGGTCTTCCTCTCCGAAGAAGACGGCGCACACGCCCATCTTCACGTTCTTGGTATCGGACGCCATCTCAAATCTCCTTCGCCGAGCCGTCGTCTGCCTTCGCGGATCGTCTCTCGCGAAGATGAATCAGTGGTGACTTACATTCTATCGCAGCACGTAGCAGGCGTCCAGGTTGATGGACCACTCCTTCCCGTTTCCGTCGGAGCGGGGGTAGATGATCGGCAGCGTGCGCGGGCGCAGGTAGTTCACGAACATGACCTCGACGCCCTTGTCGTCGGTGAAGCTCCGGTCCGTGAAGGTGAGCGCCTCGGAGACCTTCCGGGCCAGCGCGTCGCCGGTGGCGACCTTCTGGGCGCGCACGATCGCCTGCACCTGGCCCTTCAGGTAGCCCGGGATCTCCCAGTCGATCGGCACGCCGAGGATCGGCAGCCTCAGCAGCACGCCGGCCCGGGCGTCGGCCGGCATCTCGTCCTCGAAGATGGACGTGCCGGGCGTGCCGATCTTGGCGGCCTCGAGCAGGTCGGCGAGCAGGTCGATGCGCATCAGAGGGACTTCCCGCGAATGGCCGCGAGGACGGCCTGGATGAGCGAGGGCTGGACCTTGGGCGCCTCGGCCTGGGCCGCGCGCTCGAGGAACTTGGAGCCGATGTGCCGACCGGGGTTGGCCTCCATCTTGGCGAGCGTGCCCGGGCCGGCGCGCTTGGCGTCGTAGTTCTCGTGGACCTCGACGGCGTAGAGGTCGACGTTCACGCCGTCGACGAAGCCGCCGACGTCGATGTCGATCTGAAGCCGGCCCCGGAAGGTCGAGTAGCTCTTGGTCTGCCGGATCGAGTCCTCCAGCGCGTGGGTGTCCACGGGCGCGTTGAGCTTGGCCTCCTTGGTGATCCGGTCGGCGGCCGCCTGCATCACCTTGCGGGCGTTGGCCGGCACCAGGAGCCCGGTCGAGCGGAGCTGCGCCTGGAGCTCGACGTCCCCGGTCATGCGCATGCCGACGTTCACGACACGATCTCCTCGCTGTCTTCGTCGTCGTCCCAGAGCACCAGGGTCGTGTCCCAGTGGTCGAGCTTGCCGAACACGTCGCGCCGGGGCTCGACGCCCTCGATGCGCAGGACCACGCCGTCGATCTTGAAGCGGTCGCCGCGCTGCGGGCGCGTCTCGACCCGGAACAGGATCCGCGCGTCGGCCACCTGCTCCTCGGCGTTGCCGTGGGTCGCCGACTGGTCGGTGCGCACGCTGGTCGGCGCCACCTGGGCGCGGAGCTGGATCAGGTCGCAGCGCACGATCTCGGAGGCGGCCGCGTAGAGAGGCTCGCCGCGGCGCGAGTTGCCGATCTTGCGGGTGAGCGTGCCCGTCGTGTTGCCGATCAGGTTCATCGCGTGCCTCGCAGCGCCGCCGGCACGCGCAGGCGCGCCTCCGCGTTCGGGTGGAAGATGTCGTTGCGGATCTCGCCGTAGGCCGGCAGCGCCGTGCTCGGGCCCAGGGCGACCTGCAGGCCGTGAACGCCGGCCTTGCCGTGGGTGTGCTCGACCTCGGCGACCGCGATGCCGGCCTCGGAGAGCACGGCGAGCACCACCTCGTTGTAGGCGGACAGCAGCGCCTGGCGCCACGTCGTGCGCACGAACAGCCGGGACGGCCACTTCGAGGAGCGCCGGTCCCGGAAGTAGAAGGCCGGCGCCTCGGCGGACGCGAACTGGTGCTCCATCAACGCGCGCCGGACCGTCGAGCCCTTGGCCCGGGCGGTGAGCTGCGCCTGGAGGAAGGCGTGCCGGATCGCCTGCTGAAGCTGCGCGACGTCGCGCTCGATCTGGATCGTGATCTCGCGCAGCAGATAGTGCTCGGTCGCGCTCAGCAGCTCGCTGGCAGCTTCCGTGAGCGCGCGCTCAGTCGTGCTGCCCAGATCGTCGGCCGCGTCTGAGAGCGCGTCTGCTGAGACCTGGCGGATCGCGCTCGTGATGTGACCCTCCTCGGCCGCGAGGTAGGTCCGGGCGAGCTCGTAGGCGCGGCTCCCCGCGCGCTCGACGGCCGGCACGTAGCCGGCGTCGCGCTGCCCCAGCGCCTCGGTGTAGAGGGCGCCCCAGGCGTCCACGAGCGCCTGGTAGCGGGCGCCCGCGGCGTCGGCCGCCTGGGTCATGAGGTTGAGCGTCATCACGCGCGGGCGAGCCTCGAGCGGATCTCGATGAAGCCGGTGAGGTGGGCGAGCGTCTCCTTCGAGATCCCGAGCTCCAGCGGCTTGCCCGAGCGGAACATCGCCGAGCTCTCGCCGGTGGTCTTCGACAGCAGGCCCTGCGAGCGCGCTTCGTCGGCCGTGCCCGAGGTCAGGATGGCGTTGGCCTCCTGGACCTGGGCGCGCAGCAGCGCGGAGCGGAAGTCGGGGTTCAGCGTCTCGAACCACTCCGGGGTCATCGCCTGCCACTCGCGCGGCACGATGCGGTCGATGACGCCGCCGATCGTGTTGAAGCTCCGATCGCAGCCGTCGTCGTAGCCCGGCGGCAGCACGCGGTAGCCGAAGCGGGTGAGACGCCGGAACGCCTCGATCAGCGCCGGCTCCTGGTCAGTCTGCTCGAGGGCGTTGAAGCTCTCGATCCGCGGCATGTCGGCCGCGGCCATGACCAGGCGCTCGTAGGTGCCGAACGAGTTCACGAGGTAGCGCAGGCGCAGGCCCGCGCGCAGGAGCACGCTCTCGCGCAGCTCGATCACGCCGTCGGCCGTGGTGAGCTCGACCTCGACGACGCGCACGGCCAGCGGCACGTCCACGGGGAGCGCGTTGACCGAGGCCGGGACCTTGTAGGTGATCGCGTCCTGCTCGAGCACGGACGCATCGGGGATTTCGGGCCCGTGCAGGACCCGGCCGTCCTCGTTGAGGACGGTGACGATGATCCCGGTCGGCTGGACCGCGACGCCCTGGGCGTTCTGGAACGGGACCGTGACGGAGAAGGCGCAGCCGGCCGGGAGGTTCTTCATCGGGATCAGGCCTGCTCGCTGCCGTCGGCGCCCGGGCCGGCGTCGGTGTTCTTGGCGCTGGGCGGGGTCGTGGCCTTCGGCTTGCCGTCCTCGTCGGTCTCGGCCTCCTCGGAGCTCTCACCGTCCTGCTGGCCGTCCTGCTGGCCGTTCTGCTCGCCGCCCTGCTCGCCGGCCTTATCGTCCTCGCCCTCGACGACCTCGTTCGGGGTCGAGGCGCCGGCGTTGGCCTGGTCCTCGCGCACCAGGTGCCCGGCGTGCTCCAGCTCGGCCTTGAGCCGCAGCTCGGCCTTCAGGATCACCTGGATCGCCTTGTTGATCGAGACCGCCTTGATGTTGAGCGGGTCCATGATCGCCCGGAGCCCGGCGAGGCCCTTGGTCTCGGCGAGCTTCTCCAGCTCGTCCTTGGTGTGGAAGGTGATCGTGGTCGGGTCGACGGCCTTGGCGGCGCGGGGCGCGGCCGGGACGCTCGGCTCGTCGCTGGCGCGCGCGAGCGGCGTCAGGACCTCGGCCGGGATCGACATCGAGCCGTCGGTGAGCATCCGGTGCTGGAGCGCGGGGTTCTCGCCCTCGTCCCCCTCGTCGTCCACCTCGATCAGGGAGAGCGACGCGCCGATCTTGACGATCTCGCGCCGGCCGACGTGGTCGACCGAGATGCCGTCCTTGAACAGCGTGATGCCGATCTCGCCGGTGAAGCCGGCCCAGCCGGGCTGGGTGATCTTGATGCGCGCCATCTCAGGCCCCCGCGATCATCTGCTGGAGCGAGCCGTCATTGTCGGCCAGCGCGAGCTGGGTGAAGCCGCCGATCAGCCGCTCGCCGACGAAGATCTGCGGGGCCGTGAAGGTCTCGGAGCCGACGCGGCCGGCGACGTAGGCGCGGGCGCCCGGGTCGGCCTTCATGTCGGCGTAGCTGTGGTCGTAGGCGCGGTTCTCGCAGAGCGCCTTGGCGCGGGCACACCAGATGCAGTCCGGCTGCCCGTAGATGCGGATCGCTGGCATCTGGGTCCTTGCAGGGTTCGAGACGACGAAAGGGCGGGGATCGCTCCCCGCCCTTTGATGGTAAGTCAGTGGTGACTTATTGTCGAGACCTTAGATGTTGGTCACGCCCTTGAGACGGGCCACCGAGGTCGTGCGCTTCAGGGCCGTGCCGCAATACCACTTGAGGCGCCAGCGCTGGGCGTCCTTGCCCTCGAGCTTGCCGATCTCCTCGACCCGCAGACCGGCGGTGGCGCCGCCGTAGAGGCCGTGGATGCCGTCGACCTCGTTGAGGCGCAGGGCGTAGATCGAGGTGGAGGCGGTCGACGCGCCCTGGACCTCGTCGGCGGTGATGTAGTCGTTGATGATGACCGGGGTTCCATCGAACGCCGGCAGCGCCTTGCCGAAGTCCTTGACGATGATCGTGCCGGCGTCGTTGCCGCCCATGGCGCGCAGGAGCGCCTTGATCGAGCGCCAGGTGCCCTTGCGCATCATGAGCACGTCGGCGCCGCCGATGACCGCGTCACGCAGCTCGTCGAGCATGGTGAAGGAGACGGCCGCGCCGTCGGCGCCGGCGATCAGGGTCTGCTTGGCCGGAACCAGCGCCTTGACGCCGTCGAACTCCTTGCGGTTCTTCGTGGTGTCGCCGTTCACCAGCGTCCGACGGAACTGCATGCCGAGGGCCTTCGCCTTGGCGGCGAGCTGCACGGCGAGCTGGTCCTGGGTGTCGGACTGGGTCTCGACCAGGAAGTTGTCCAGGTCGACGTGGCCAGCCAGGATGCGCAGCTTGGCCTGCACTTCCTCGAAGGTCGCGGCGCCCTCGGTGATGTCCTCGTAGGGGTCGAGGAACGCGCCCTCGGACAGCGTGGCCTCACGAATGTAGTCGTAGGCCTTGCCGTTGACGTGGACGAACGGGAACAGGGCGAACAGGTCGTCCTGGACGATGATCTCTTCGATGATGCCGCGCTCGAGCTGATCGACGCTCAGCTTCGCGGCCTCTTCCACAAGCAGGGGCATTCCCAATTCTCCTTGGCGACTGCCCGTGCCGGGCATAAGTCATCGGTGACTTACAATAGGATATCCGGCACGGGACTCGTCGCCAAGCAAAATCAGTCAGCACTGACTGATTTTTTGCACCACGCAAGGGGTTTCAGGCCCCGAGCGCGGCCTTCTTCGCTGCGAGAGCCGCGCGGATGCGGGCGGCGCCCGTCAGCTCGGTCGTCTCAGCTCCGGCCGTCTTCGCCTGCTTGGTGTTGTCCGTGGTCTTCGACCCGGCACCCGTCGGCATGGTGGAGCGCAGCATGTGGTCCTTGTCGGGATCCAGCTCGACCAGCTTGGCGATGGCCGCCTCGAAGCCGAGCTTGTTGCCCTGGGCGTCGACGAGGGGCGTGCGATCGGCGGCGCCGCGCGGCTTGTCGTAGGCCACGACCTTCGTGCCCTCGGTCTCGAAGTGCGAGCCGTAGACGGTCCGGGCCTTAGCCGGGGTCAGCACCAGCTTCTCGCGGATGAACGACGAGTTGCCGAAGGCCGAGCCGACGGTGAGCTCGGAGATCGTCGCCTGCGCGGCCGCGAGCTCGGTGTCCTTGGCGGCCACCTGGCTGCGGATCGCCTCGAGCGCCGTGTTGTGCTGCTCGGTCATCGACTGCTTCACGCGGTCGAACTCGCCCCGGGCCTCGGCCGCGGCCAGCTCGTCGGCCGCCTTCTTCTCGGCAGCAGTGCGCTTCTCGGCGAGCAGCGAGGCGACCTCCTCGGGCGTCACCTGCCCGAACGCGGCGAGCTTCTCCTGGGCGGTCTGGGCCGCCTTCTTGTGCTTCATCGTGTCCTTGAGGAGCTTGGCCACCTCGTCGGTGATCTGGTCGCCGGCCTTGGGCAGCGTCGGCTCGGTGCCGGGCTCCGGCGTCGCGGGCGGGGTCGCGGGCGGCGTGGCCGGGAGAGTGGCCGGGGGCGTCGCGGGCGGGGTCGCCGGGGGCTCTCCACCACCTGCACCGCCCTCGCCCGGGGCGTCGTAGACCGGCCGGGAGTGGCCGAAGGGGTGCGTGAAGATCGAGTGCAGCGGGAAGCTGCGGGCCTGGTAGAACTTGGTCACTGTCATGCTCCTTGCGCCACAGTCTCTCGGGCGCGCGGGGTGGTGCCGGGCCTGGGGATCAGGCCGCGGTCTTCTTCTGGGTCTTGTCCGTCACCTGACCCTGCCGACCCTTCGTCGAGGTCTTCTTGGTGTCGGACTGCCCGGAAGTCTTGGAGGCCGTGGGCGGCGCGTTGCTGCGGCTCGCGGTCAAACTCTCGCCGTCGGCGCCGGCTGCCGGCGTCGTGGCGTTGAACATCAGCCGGGCCTGCTCGATCGGGTCCTTCGGCCAATCCTTCAGCTCGTCGAGCATCTTGTCCTTGATCGCCTTGGCGATGCCCGGGAACAGCTTCTCGATGACCTGCTTCATCTGCTCGGCGCGCACCGTCTGCGGCGCGTCCATGAGCGCGAGGTTCTGGGCGACCGTGAACTCGTCGAACAGCGAGCGGACGTCGAAGGTCTCGGGGTAGGAGACGAGGTTCTCCTCCGGAGGCGTCTCGCCGGTCCAGAGCGCGACCAGCTCCACGATCTTGTTCTCGACCTGCTGGAGCGACTGCGCCTTCGAGGTGAGCAGCGAGTTCAGCTTGTCGAAGTCGTAGGCCTTGGCCACGCCCGAGGAGTTGTCGATCCCGACCGCGTTGTCCTGCTTGGTCCGCTCTCCGCTCGCGCCGGCCGTCTGGTAGATCTCGGCGATGATCTTGTTGATGACGGTGATGATGAGCTGCGCCTGCTTCGGATCCGGCGACAGGAACTTCGGCTCACCGCCCTCGCTGTCGTATAGGAAGGTCCGCTTGGTGCCGGCCTCGATCAGCGCGTCGTAGCCCTTCTCGCCCGGGAGCACGGACTGGGCCGGCATCGCGAGCTGGGAGAAGGTCTGGTCCTGGATGATGGCGTCCAAGTTCGACAGGTAGTTCGCGGTGGCGCGATCCAGGTAGGCGATCTCGTCGATCAGGCCCGGCGCCCAGTAGAGGTTCTCGCCTATCAGATGGTCGGCGAAGAAGCACGGCACCCGGCCGATCGACACCGCGCCGGTGCCGGTCTGGTCGACGCGCGCGTTGCCGCCCCGGGTCGTGTTGACCTCGAAGAGATACCAGTCGGTGCGCGTCCAGAGCCGGTAGCGGACCTTGACCTTGCCGGTGGCCGTGATCGGGTCCTTGTCGTCCCGGTAGGTCTCGGCGACCAGGATCCAGAGCAGCTCGCCGTCGTCGTCGTCGAAGCCGTAGTCCAGAATGTTCTGGGGCTTGACGATGTAGGCGTAGACGCGCGCGCCGGCCTTCTTCTCGTCGGCCTTGGTCAGCGTCTGGTCGGTCTTGGTGCTGTCGACGAACACCGCGCAGCGCCCGAGCTGCGACGTGGTCGAGGAAACGAGGCGCACGAACTGGTCGATGTTGAGGTTGGAGCGGGTCGAGGCCTTCCAGAAGGTCTTGATGTAGTCGGGCGCGTCGTCCTTGCGGATGACGTCGCCCTTGAAGAGATACTTCTGGACGAGCTCCACGATCTCGCGCGTGTGGTTGAAGCGGTAGGCCCGCGCCACACGGTCGTTGAACTCCTTGCGCCCCTCCTTGAGATACTTGTGGATGTTCGCCTTGAACCAGTCGCGCGACCCTTCGTAGGTCGCCTCGAGGAAGGTCCAGTGCTTGATCCGGTTCTCGTATTCGGGGTGGCGCCGCTTCAGGAACTCCTGGAGCTGCTTCTGACTGGCTCCAGAGAGCATGTTCCGCGCGCCTCACCGATTGCAGGGGTCTGAGGCCACAATAATAAGTCAGCGCTGACTTGTACGCAACCTCAGACCGACACCCCAAGGACGCTGATGCGCCGGACTGGGAACTTGAAGTCGATGCAGTAGCCGATCGCGTCCATCGGGTGCTCGACGCCCTGCGACTTGTCCACCTCGCGGGTGCCCGGCTTGTAGATGGTCTGCTCGAAGCCCGCGATGACGTGCTTGCACCTCCGGTCGACCCGCAGCTTCACCATGCCGTCGGCCGCCTTGAGCATCCGGTTCACCGCGTTGACGCGGTCGGCCACGGGCGGGTGCTTGCGCTTATACTGGAGCTTGCGGAAGCCGCCCTGGCGCAGGATGTCGAGATCGCTCTCGCCGCGCCCGTGCCCGCGCTGCGCGCCGGCCGGATCCGGGAAGATGATGACCGACTTCTGCTGCTTGAAGTAGCGCCGGTCGAGTTCGAGGCAGACCTCGGCGGTGGACGAGTTGAACAGGATCGCCTCGCCGACCACCCACACCTCGCCGTTGTCTTGCGGCTGCATGATGACCGAGGACATCGGGTCGATGTTGAAGTCCTGGCCCACCCAGATCGGCAGGTGTGGGTTGAAGGCGAAGTCGCCGACGTGGATGTTGCGGTCGAAGGCGTAGTAGACGCGCCCCGACATGGTCTCGAAGCTCGCCTCGAACTCCTGGCGGAACGACTTCTCGTCCATGTTCTGGCGCGCGGACGCGATCTCCTCGAGCGGGATGAACGGCGAGGTGATCGTCGGAAACTGCCAGGACTTGTGGTCGTTCTTGCGCAGCCGGCCCTTGCTGTCGCGGTAGGTCTCGCCGCGCTGGCCCTTCATGTAGACGTCGTAGAGCCAGTTGTAGGCCTTGGGCGTCCCGATGATGATCGCCTCACCCCGCGTCGAGGTGAGCGTCGGGTAGAGGACCTTGAACCAGGTGTCGGGCTCGATGTCCTGGGCCTCGTCGACGATCACCAGGTTGAGCGCGACGCCGCGCAGGCTGTCCGGCTTGTCCGCGCCCTTCAGCTCGATGCGCGAGCCGTTGCGCAGCCGCACCGTCATCCGGGTCTCGTTGATCGAGCGGATCCACTTCTTCGGGATGGAGTCCTTCAGCTCGTCCCAGAGGATCGAGCGGGCCATCCCGTAGGTCGGGGCCACATACCAGATGAGCTGCTTGGTCTTGGCCGCGGCCGCCCGGACCGCGAGGATGCGCGCGAGCTGCGTCTTGCCCCAGCGCCGGCCGGCCACGACCACGCGCACGCGGCGCGGGTCCTTGAACACCTTCGACTGGCCGCGGTGGAGCGTGAACTCGTGCGCAGGCGCGCCGCCGAGCCCGGGCAGCAGGGCGGCGGCGCTAGTCATCGTCGCCGTCCTCGATCACCTCTTCCTCGCCGAGGGCGGCGATGGCCGCCTCGTCGGTCTCGTCGAGGATCTCGGCGTCGTCGGCCTCCTGGGCGTCGCGGCGCGCCTTGATCTCGGCGTCGGTGAGGTCGCGGATCACGAGCTGCGGCAGCTCGCGGTCATCCACCTCGTCGTGGGCGTCGAGCAGGGTGAAGCGCTCGTCGCGCGCGGCCACGACGATCTTCATGGCGCGCTCCAGCGCCTTCAGGTTCTTGTCCTCGGTGGAGAACGGCCGGTCCTCCTGCTTGGCCTTGGCGACGAGCGCCATGGCCTGCTGGGCGAGGATCGTCGTCCAGTTGAGGTGCTCGGACCGGGCCTTCTCGATCTTCTGCTTGCGCTCGGCCGTCAGCTCCTCGGCCGTCTTCTCGGCGGCCTTCACGGTGGCCGCGGTGTTGGCCTTGGCGACCTCGTGGGCGCGCGAGCCCCGGCGGATCCCGGCGCGCTTGATGCGCTTGGCCAGGGTGTCGGGCTTGATCTTGAACCGGGCGCAGATCTCCGAGGCGTCCGCGGTGCCGAGCTCCCACAGGTCCTTGATCTGCGCCCACTCAGCGGGCGTCAGGCGGCGGCCGGCGTCGCTCGCATCCTCGTTTTCGAGGGCGGCGTCGTCTCCCGGAACCTGATCCTCACCAGTCAGCACTTACTTACTCCATCGGGCGTGGCTCGGGTATTCCGGCGCCATCGGCCTGTATGTATTATATAGTTGTTTCTTTAGTAGTTATATACATTCAGGCCGATGGCGCCGGATCCAAGTCCATCGCGGCACCGGAATTGGACCGCAGCATCTGGTAGGCGAGCAGCGTCGGCGCGATCGTCAGCTTCCGGCGCTCCCCGTATTTCCGGGCGATCAGGCCGTGCCGGTCGAGATACCGCAGCGAATACTGGAGCGCCTGGTCGGTGATCCCGGCCCCGTAGGACAGGCACGCCTTCAGCTCGTGAAACCCGATGTCCCGGCTGCCGTCGGCTGCCGCGAACACCAGATTCATGATCTCGTGCTGCTTCTCGGTGCCGGCGAAGGTCTCAGCCATCGACCGGCTCCTTGAGCGGCTCGTTCACGCCCTGCCAGTCGAATGCGGACAGGGGAAGGCGCTCGGGTAGGGCCCGGCCGCGATCGGGGTTGCGCCACACGCCATACATCGGCGAGGCCAGCGTGATCTGCTGGAGGCTCTTGAAGACCTGGCGCGCCTCCATGGCGTCGACCCGGCCCTGCCCCTTGTCCCGGTTGTTGCCGGTCTTCTCCAGCGCCGAGTGCCGGTAGTAGAAGTCTCGGGCCGCCCGGAGCAGCCGCTCGCGCTCGGCCGGGGCCTTGGCGTCGAGCTCGGCCAGGATCGCCTCGTAGTCGGACGGCGACGCCTCGAAGTGGCCCCGGAAGAACTTGAGCCCGGCCTCGAACTTGTTGGCGTTCATCGGCTTCACGAACCGGAAGCCGGCCTTCTGGCCGAAGTGGTTGAACTTGGACATGGAGCTCTGGATCTCCATGATCGGCGCGCCCTCGAGGCGCGAGGCCAGGTTCATCATCCGGTAGCCGGCGCCGATGCCGCGATACATCGTGTCCACGACGAAGCGGGAGATCACCCGCATGTTGCGGTTCACCCAGACGTAGCGGTCGGTGTTCGTGAGCTTGGTCTCGGACCCGCCCGGCTTCAGCTTCGGGAAGGCGATGTGCCGTTCCTTCAGTAGGCCCTTCGGGTTGGCCGTGACCAGGACGCCGATCGTCTCGCCGGCGAGCGTCAGCTTCCAGAAGCGCGGGCCGATCGGCAGGTTCTCGGCCTTGTAGTGCAGGTCGTGCAGGAGCTCCCAGTCCGCCTTGGTGCCGCGCTCCACGATCATCTCGTCGATGAGCGAGAAACGGGGCGCAGGAGCGCTCTCGCGCTCGATCAGTGTCTCGGGCGCTTGATACGCGCGGACGCTGTGAGCGAGCTCCCCAGCGCGACCGGGCGCGTGTTCCTGCACGACGTCGAGCATCACTGGTAGCCCAGCGACTGCGCGAGCAGCATCGCGGCGATAATCGAGGCGCCGAGCGCCAGGCCGAGCACGGCCTCGAGGCGGTCGCGCGGTCTCACCTGGCGTCCCCGGTCCGTGGGCTCGTCCAGCGGGTGACGATCGGGCAGCTCTGGCCGAGCGTGGCGCCGACGACGGCCTTGCGGACGTGCTCCGGCATGTCCTCGAGGCGCAGGTCCTCCAGGATCAGGGCGCCGACGGAGAGGGTCAGCAGCACGGACCGGGCCGAGGCCTTCACCACGAGCTGCTCGAGGCTGGTCTCGACGAAGTGGGTCCCCTGCGCCTGGACGTTGGTGGCCGGGCCCGTGGGGCGGATCAGGACGACGGTGGTCATGGTGCGGCCTTCTCGATGTCGACCCGCTCGCGGAAGCGCTTGGTCAGGGTGAGGGAGGGGGCGAGCTCGGCCGTCAGATCGGTGTGGGTCGTGGCGACCATCAGCGTCCGGCCCTGCCGGCGCGCGACCTTCTGGATATTGAAGGCGACGACCTTGGCCGTGACCCGGTCGAGCACGGCGCCGAACTCGTCGGCGATCCAGACGTCGGCGCCGGACTCCAGCACCTTCGCGAGCTTCAGCCGGTAGCGCTGGCCGTCGGAGAGCTCCGAGGGCTTGCGGATGTAGATCCAGGCGTCCGAGATGCCGGCGAGCGCCAGCAGGTGGGTCGCCTCGGTCATCGACGCGCCGACCTGCTCGATCACCGGGCGGTCATCGAGCACGATCTCGTTCAGGTCGGCGACCTTAAGGCCGCCCGCGCGCATCTGCGCGGCGAGCTCCTTCAGGAGCAGCGACTTGCCCGAGCCCGACTGCCCGGTGATGTAGACGACGTCGGCCGGCCGGACCTCGACCTCGAGGCCGTCGTAGATCACGAACTCCTTGTCGGAGAGGCCTAGGCCGAAGCCCTCGGCGACCTCGAGCACGCGCGGGGTCCGCCCCACCGAGGAGGTGAAGGCCTTCGAGATCCGGTAGACGCTCACAGCGCGTC
Organism: Methylobacterium sp. PvP105; assembly: GCF_017876975.1. NCBI lineage: Bacteria > Pseudomonadati > Pseudomonadota > Alphaproteobacteria > Hyphomicrobiales > Methylobacteriaceae > Methylobacterium > Methylobacterium sp. PvP105. The sequence goes on from NZ_JAGIPA010000004.1 coordinate 19,844, forward strand.
CTCCGGGCCGTCCATCAGGACGACCTCGTTGCCGTCGCGCATGTTCTCCAGGCCGAACTCGGCGATGTCCTGGAGCGCCTGGTTGAGCATCACGGCGCCGCCCGAGAACAGCAGCGCGGCCTCGTGGTCGCTCTTGCCGGGCGGGAGGATGACGTGCTGCTCGATGCGACTCTCGTCGATGTTCCAGCCGATCAGGCAGAGCCCGTGCAGCCGGCCAGCGCGGTAGTCCTCGAGCAGCTCGGTGAGCGCCTCGATCGCCTGCTTGTCGCGCTTCGGCGGTCGGACGCGCTTCGGGGCGGCCCCGGTCTCGGGCGCGGGCTCGTAGGGCTTGCGCGAGAAGATGTGGAACACCTTCGGCGTCGTCGGGGCGGCCGCAGCCGCCTCGTCGGCCACCGCCTTCAGGCGCTTGCGGAGTTCGTCGAGGGCATCGCTCATGGGCGTGTCAGTCCTGACTTAACTCAGATGCCAAACTCGGTAAGGAAGCCCATGAAGGCCTCAGCACCCTTCTTGCCGGTCTCGGCCTCGATCCGGGCCATGAACGCCTTCACGCGCCGGCCGTCGGCCACCGAGACCTTGGTGAAGCCGAACACCTCGGCGAGCCGGGCCGGCGCCTCGTCGACGGCGGCCGCCTTGGCGTCGTTCTCGGTCTTCTGCTCCTCGACGGCCTCGCCGATGTCCTCGACGAAGGCGTCCTCGAGCATCTCGCCCGGGTCCTCGACCAGGAAGTCGAGCTCCTTCTCGTCGAAGCCCAGGTTGTCCATGTCGATGCCGCCGGTCTCGGCGAGCGCGGACAGGCCCTGGCGCAGCAGGTCGGTGTCGTAGTCCTGGTTCGAGACCTGGTTGTCCGAGAGGCGCAGCGCGTCGGCCTCGGCGTCCGTGAGCCCGTGCAGCACGACCACGGGCACGGTCTTCATGCCGAGGTGCAGCGCGGCCAGGCGCCGGCCGTGGCCGTTGATGACCTCCTTGGTCTCGGCCCGCACGACGATCGGCGCCGTCCAGTGACCCCGGGCCCGGATCACGCCGGCGAGCTTCTTCGTGCTCTCGGGCGTGTGCTTCTTGGCGTTCTTGGCGTAGGGGACCAGGTCCGCGACCGGCCAGTGCTCGACGACCAGGTTGGCCGGATCCGTCTTAGCCGTCGTCACGGGACCATTCCTTCAGCATGCCGAGGAGGGTCGCCTCCGAGGGCTCCTCGTCGTCGATCTTGGGGTCGAAGTTCTCCCCGGCCTTGCAGCCGAGGCAGGCCCGCACGAGCCGCGTCGGGTCGAAGTGGACGCACTCCTCGCACTCCGAGAAGCGCTGCTCGATGCGGATGCCGGTCACAGCGGCTCTCCGAAGCCGTCGGCCTCGGGGATCTCCGTCTCCTCCTCGGCGCCGGGCACTGGGGGCGCTGCGGCGCCGAGGAGGAGGAAGCAGAGCGCGTCGCCCGCGTTCATGAGGGCGGTGGCCGCCTCGAAGCCCTGGCGCTTGCACGTCCGGGTGATGAGGTCGGTCAGGCGCTCCGCGTCGGCCAGCGGCACCTGGAAGCGCATCATGGCGTGCGTCTTCGGGGCCGCGGCGACCGGATGATCGTCTTCCGGCGCGGGATCGGACTCGGACTCGTCTAAATCCAAGTCCTCCAGCGCTATAGTCGAAGACGAGAAGATCGACGTGATCTCCTGGTCTGTGAACGGCATGGTCTCCTGGAAGCCCTCGACATCGTCCAAGCTCCGCAGCAGGGCGGCGAGCTCGCTCGCGTCGTCCTCGCCGTATCGGACGTTGTCGATCAGCCCGATCTTCTTGGCCTCGTCGTCGCTGACCCGGCCGAAGTTGAGCACCGGCACGGTGGCCAGGCCCAGGTCGGAGGCGCAGCGCCAGCGGTGCTCGCCGCCCAGGATCTCGAAGCCGGTGTCGGTCTCGCGCACCAGGATCGGGCGCACGATGCCGCGCTCGCGGATCGAGGCGATGAGCTTGCCCTCGTTGTCCGGCGCGACGTGGTTGGAGTTCCACGGGTTGGGCCGGAGCTCGGTAGGCGAGACCTGAAGCGAGTTGGGTTGCATGAGAGGATTTGGTAAGTCAGTGCTGACTGACTTGTCAATGCCAACGCGGGGAAAAAGTAAGCCGTGACTGATCTGGTCCAGATGGCCGTGGGCACCGTGAACGCCCAGCTCGTGAACCCCTCGAAGGCGGTGAAGGCGATCGCCCACAAGACGCTGTCCTACGTCGTCGAGGGCGCCGAGTTCTCGGGCGCCGGCAACGGTCAGTGGAACGGGCGCTCGTCGTTCTTCTCGAACCTGCGCGGCACCTTCCCCGCGGGCTTTGCCCACCTGCTGCACTCGGAGCTGGTCCGGGCCGGCCACCGCGTCCACGTCGTGAAGAAGCCGCTGCCCGAGCCGCTCGGCCCGGAGGATCCGCAGGTCGACGCCTTCGGCAACGACAATCCCGACTACGACTACCAGATGCGCACGATCCGGCAGCTCCTGCGCCACGGGCGCGGGATCGCCCAGATCGCCACCGGCGGCGGCAAGTCGAAGATCGCCAAGCTCGCGGTCGCGCGCATCCGCCGGCCCACGCTGTTCATCACCACCCGCGGCGTGCTCATGCACCAGATGGCCGACGGCTTCCGGGACGCCGGCTTCAAGGTCGGGCTGATCGGCGACGGCGAGTGGAGCCCGGTCCGGGGCGTGAACTGCGCGATGGTGCAGACGCTCGTCGCCCGGCTCGAGGAGACCGACGTCTCCAGGGAGCTCATCAAGGGCGTCGAGCGGCGCGCCGCGGCCGAAGAGAAGGCCCGGGCCGGGCTCGAGGCCCGGATGAAGCGCGACGGCGCGAAGCCCCGGGACATCAGCATCGCGCTCGACAAGCTGGAGAACGAGCAGATCGACGCGAGACCTTCCGACGAGGAGATGGCTGCCGAGGCCTCGCGCCGCGCGATCCAGCAGATGACCCTGCGGGCGCGCACCATCAAGTTCCTCGAGATGATCGAGCTGGTGATCGGCGAGGAGGCCCACGAGGTCGGCGGCACGAGCTACTTCGAGATCCTGCGCCACTGCCGCAACGCCCGCTACCGCCTGGCGCTGACCGCGACCCCGTTCATGCGCGCGGACGCGGCCGACAACATGCGCCTGATGGCCGCCTTCGGCCCGATCCTGATCCAGGTCACGGAGAAGGAGCTGATCGACAAGGGGATCCTGGCCAAGCCCTACTTCCGGTTCGTCGACACCCCGACGCCCAAGGGCCTGTTCAAGTCGACGCCCTACCAGCGCGCCTACGCGATGGGCTACGTCAACAACGTGCCGATGCACCAGGCGATCGTGACCGAGGCGAAGAAGGCGGCCGAGCTCGGGCAGCCGGTGATGACGCTGATCCAGCGCACCGCCCACGGCGACATCCTGGCCGAGCTGATGCGCAAGGCCGGCCTGCGCGTCGTGTTCCTGAAGGGCGAGGACAACCAGGCCGCCCGGAAGGCCGCCCTCGCCTCGCTCGCCGATGGGCGCATCCACGTCCTGATCGGCACGACCATCCTCGACGTCGGCGTCGACGTGCCGGCCGTCGGCCTGGTGCAGCTCGCTGGCGGCGGCAAGGCCGAGGTCGCGCTCCGGCAGCGGATCGGCCGCGGCGCCAGGCGCAAGAAGATGGGCGCCAACATCTTCTTCATCTCGGACTACTCGACCGGCCCGAACAGTCACCTTCAGGGCCACGCCCGCGAGCGCCGGGCGATCATCGAGGGCACCGACGGCTTCCGCGAGGGGATCCTGAAATCGGGTGCCGACCACCCGTGGCGCCTCGTTTCGGCGACGAAGCGCGCAGCCTGATCGCTATAGTGGGTCCCATGAGCAAGAAGCCCCACCTCGTCGACCCGGTCCACCTCTTCGATGAGCGTGGGCACGCCCTCTCCAGCTACGACGTACAGGAGACGATCATCCAGCAGCTCCGGACGGAGAACGCCCGGCTGCGCGCTAACCTCGCCAAGATCAACCAGATCCTGGCCAAGTCGAAGGCGGCCCACGCCGCTGCCACCCCGCCCCGCACGCACTAGCGGCGGCGGGTTTTCCTCATTGTTTTACCAATGGCTTAGTGCGCCCGGAGCCATCAGTCAGTGCTGACATGAATTACGCGATCACCCTTCCCCGCTACATCGCCCTGTGCGGCAACCCGCTCTCAGGCAAGAGCACCGTCCAGGAGATCCTGCGGCGCGACTACGGCGTCACCCCGGTCGACGACGGGCACGCGATCCGCTCGATCGCCGTCGAGCACATGGGCCTGACCTGGGACCAGGTCCGCACCCAGGCCGGCAAGCGCGAGAGCGTGCAGCTCGCCGGCAAGGACTGGGTCGTTCGCGACCTGCTCGGGCAGATCGGCAACCAGCTCGAAGCGCTGCTCGGGCCCCACGCGATGCCGTTCCTCACCGAGCGCACCGTCGCGGCCCGGGCCGGGCACTTATCGTTCGGCTTGGTCCGGCGCGACCAGGGCCGCTACTACCAGGAGCGCGGCGGCGTGGTGATCGAGATCATCAACCCGAGCGCGGGCCCCTCCCCCTACGAGTTCGACCGATACGACCGATCTGTCGTCGACCTCACGATCGAGAACGACGGTCGCTGCCTGCGCGCGCTGGAGAAGGCGGTGTTCGCCGCGCTCCAGGAGCTGCACGCCCGGCGCGCCGACTGGCTGGCCCGCGTCACCCAGCAGGCCGCTTGATGATCCGCTGGTTCGACTTCTGGCTTCGGTCGGTCACGACCGCGAACGCCCTCACCCTCGCCTACTGGACGGCCATGTCCCGGGAGGCAGGCGCGCTCATGGAGGAGGACCGGCGATGCTGACCCGCTCGAATATCAAGGGTAACCGGGCGCCGGCCGACCACCTCGAGGTGCGCTGCGGCGAGACCGGCCGGCTGCTCGGCTGGATCTCGGGCATTCGGGCGGCCCTGGTGCCGGCCGACGAGCTCCTCGAGTTCGTGGCCGACCCGGACGGGATGGTGATCGAGGACGAGGACGGCGTGCAGACGCAAGGCCTGATGAGCGGCGTCCGGGTCGACGAGTTCGAGGCGCGCTTCACCGACTACCGCACGCACGCCGCGCTCGACCACATCCACGCGATCGTGCCCGAATACGCCCGGTGCTCGCGCCTCGAGGGCGTGCAGGCCTGCGTCTACACCTGGACCGCTGCCGTGGTGAGCCCCGAGGAGGCCGAGGAGCTGTTCGACTTCGACAACTTCGTGCCCTTCGGCGAGGCCGACGGTGCCCTGATGGCCGAGGAGGCGCTGTTCCACTCCTGGGGCAAGCCGGCCGCCCCGCTGAAGGTGCCCGGCTCGCTCCTGAAGCCGTCGAGCGTCGCGACCACGATCTCGACGCTGGGTCGCGTCACGACCCCGGTCTCGGACCTCGCCTCGGTTCTCGTGAACGTGAAGATGCCTGTCTCGGAGCTGGGCAAGACGCTCAACCAGCTCGGCGCGGCCGCCGCGAAAGCCGGCTCTAAGATGAACCGCGCGCTAGAGCGGCAGATGGGCGGCGATTTCAGCGGCAAGAGGCGGTAGCGGTCCAACGTCCGGCCGCACCTGATCGTGCCTGCGCTGCCAGCCCACGCTGTGGGTCACGCCGCTGATCTCGATCGTTCCCATCGCGAACACGAGAGCGCCGGCGCCGACGATGGCGCCTACGATACCGAGGCATAGCCAGTCGAGGAGCGCCTCCCGGGGCACCGAGGAGCGCTCCCACTGGACGGGCACGAAGGTGTGTTCTGCGATCAGAACCAGGCAGGACCAGAGCATGACGGCTCCCTAAATATCCGGTGCGACGCCCTGTTCCACCTGTGTTCACGTAGCCGTTAACGACCTGTGAACCTATGAGAGGCCTTATGCGCGCATGATCGCATTAGGCCTTGAGCGAGTTCGCCCATGAAGACCCTCGCCGTGCTCTCCCAGAAGGGAGGGGTAGGCAAATCCACGATCGCCCGGCTGATGGCTACGGCCTACGCCGGCGTCGGTTGGCGCGTGAAGCTCGCCGACTTCAACGTGAAGCAGCTCACCAGCGTGGACTGGGCCGGGCACCGGCTGAAGAACGAGCTGACGCCCGAGGTGCCGGCCGAGGCCTTCGCCAACGTCAAGAAGGCACTGACCCAGCAGACCCAATACGACCTCATGGTGTTCGACGGGAAACCCGACTCCGACACCATCACGCTGGAGATCGCCCGGGAGAGCGACCTGATCCTGATCCCGGCCCAGGTGACGCTCGACGACCTGAGCCCGCAGGTGAAGTTCGCCCACGAGCTGCTCCAGCGCGGCGTGGAGCGGTCCGACATCCTGTTCGTCCTGAACAAGACGCTCGACAGCGCGGCCTCGATCGCCGACGCCAAAGGCTTCATCGATGCCGCCGGCTACCGCTGCGCCTCGACCGACCTGCCGGTGAAAACCGGCTACCAGCTCGCCCAGAACCAGGGGCGCGCCATCAACGAGAGCCAGTATCCGAGCCTCAACGAGCGGGCCGACGCGCTCGCTCAAGAGATCATCGACCGCTTCACCGAGCTCGCAGGGACCAAGAGATGAGCCGCCCTCGCCTGTCCGCGCCGCCCCCGCCTCCCAAGGACGACAAGCCCGCAGGCCGCCTGGCGCACGCCGTGCCGGCCCGGGCGGAGGCGCCCCAGAACATGACCAGCTCGAACCAGAAGCGCTGGGTGGACCTCTCCTTCAAGCTGACCGAGGACGAACGCGACGAGTTCATCCTCGAGGCGGCCAAGCGAAAGATGAAGCACAAGGAGCTGTTTCAGGCTGCCATGCAGCACTACCGGGACACATACCCGGTGCCCGACAGGTAGCGTCAGACCCCATTGAGCCACGCTTCCCGCGGGCGTAGCGGGGTGCCCTTCGAGGGGTAGGTTCTCGAAGGGTGTAGCGTTGGATCATCGCGAGAAGCTCGCCGGGCAGCCGGCGTTCGAGAGGTTGGAGAGGCTCACGGGTATGCGCCTCTCCGAGAAGGAGCTCGCCGCCTACGAGCAGCGGGCTCGGGAAGGTGGTATAACCATCCTGGAGCTGTTCGATCGGGCCTCTGAGCGGATCGAGCGCAACCTGGCGCGAATGCGCTCCGAGACGGGGACGACCTTGCATTGAGCGAGCCCTACGACCTTCTCGAGCACCACAAGCTCCAAGACGTCCTGAAGGGCGCTCGAGAGGTCCTGGCCCTGATGACGCCCGAAGAGCGCGCTGACGCGATAGCGGAGGCGATCTCCAAGGGTGTCGAGGTCGAGGTGCTAGTGGCCCGGGCGCTCGGTGCGATCGTGCGCGGCTACCAGCTCGAGGAGATGGCACGTCGCGACGTCCAGAAGGAGCGCGAGAAGCTACCCAAGGTCGGATGGTGAGAGACCCAAGGCCCGTATGGTGACGGCCGGTTTAACCAACATTCAGGTCCCTCAAATGTCGGTTACACCTCGCTAACGGACGAAATCTAGGGTCGATCCAGTCCGGTCTGGATCGCTCTGATGGTTGCCACCTTCGCGATACTTGGGTTCTTGCTGTTCGTCTCGGGAGTCGTCCGCGCGATCCAGGCTCATTCCAATGGGCGTGAGAACTACGCGACGGCATGCGGGGCTTTCGCGCTGTTCGGCCTCGGCCTGGTCATCGCTCCCATGTTCATGAAGCGCCAGCCAGTCGTGCCAGAGGCCGTCGCTGCGACGCCAGTCGTCTCGGAGTTCGAGGTCAAGCAAGCTGCGAAGACGGCAGCGCGCCAGATGGGAGAGGCGGCCGTGCGCGCTGCGCTGCTGGAGCCCTCGTCCGCCCGCTTCAGCAGCCAGTTCGAGGTGTTGGCGCAGGGCGGCTTCTACGTCTCCTGCGGGATGGTCACGGGTCGCAACAGCTTCGGTGGATACGCGCCCATGAAGCGCTACTACACTATCGGACCGACGGCGATCGTCGAGAGCGTGGAGTTTAGTTCGGCGTTCGAGAATGACTTCCGGAGCTACTGCATGCTTCCCGATTTGACGCGTTGATACAGGCGTTCCAAGGATGATCCCAAGGTCGGGAGCGTCGCTCGACCGATCGCCGGGGTAGAGAGTGCCTGGTCTCCCAAGGGTAGATCCGGGAGCTGCGAGGGGACCCGAGGCACAGCCTCCGAGGGCGCGCCAAACCCCTAGGACTTCGACTGTGACGCAGGATGTACAGTGGCTTTGCCGCAACCATCCCCTAGTCGTCGATGTCTGTGGCGAACATACCACGCATCCACCGAGCAACACGCCGGCTCAGGATGTAGCGGAGGCGGAACCCTTCTTCGTTCATCTCAACGATATCCTCGATGGTCATCGCGGGCTCGGTTGCTATATTGATGGCTGCTTGTCGCACGCCCTCGTGGCTTATACAAGTCAGGGCTGACTTATGCACAGAAGGGAAAAGCGTGCGTGGGAAGCTCACTGGCAGGGTCCGCGTGCGGGTGCTACCCGTGTTGCTCGCACAGCGTCGGACACGCTGTGCGAGCTCCTGGTGCGCTTAGAGCGCGATGTCGAGGTGCTTCGCGAGACGCTTCGTGGTTGCGTTGCTCAGGTCGACGACATAGGCAACCTCGTTGCGGTCGTCGCGGATCTCCTTGAGAACGTTGAACATTTGCAGTGCGTTGATGGACGAGGACGACTGGGTGTCGGCAGTGTTGCTCGCGATGTTCTTGCCGTAGCGCACGATGTGTTGCGCCTTGGACGCATCGACCTTGAGGTCCAGGCACAGCGCGCTGTGGGCGTCGCGGTGCGTCATGCTGCTCTCTGCCTTCGTCAGCGCGATGGCAGTGCGCAGGAGCGTCTGGGTGTAGGCGTTGAGCGACTCCGCAGCCGCAGCGGCGCGAGCCACGTTGGCGATCTTCTGGGCGCTGTAGACGTTGAAGCGCTTGTTCTTGCGCTCCTGGCGGTTAATGAAGTTGGCGTCAACGCTGGCAGCGTGCATGAATTTGCACACATCGACGTGGGCGAAATCAGCGGCAAGACCGTCAAGGGTCTTTTGAATGTTCATGTTCTCGGAGTTCTGATCTGTCTCGTAAGACTTGCGCGAGACGATGGCGGCGGCAATTTCGGCGGTGTAGGTGGCGACGGCTTCGATCAACCTGGTCATTTGCTTGTCTTTCTCGATATGTGTCGTGATGACTTCTGTAGAATACTCGGGGGAGGCGGGGGAGCAAGCGCCCCGAGACGGAAAAAGCGAACAAGTCAGCTAAAACTGATTTTCTGCGGAAGCTCGAAATCCGTGCCCCAGCATGGGAAAGCTGTGAGGTCGGCGGAAAAGCCACTTGGCTTTCCCATAGGATTCCGCGGACGCGCCCTGTGGCTGGGCCGCCACTGTGGCGGCGGTGATGTCACAGCGGCTTCCCCGCCGCACCCGGGTCCCATGGCCTCCCACGGGGCGCCGGGCGCCGCCATGGGGCTCTCCGGTAGGGACCCCGGGCCGTTCCTGGAAATTCCAAATGGGCCGAGTCGGACCGGATTGGCGCCATGGACCGGGACGCCCATGGCGCACCAGACGCGAGAAACGGCACGAGGAGCCCCATAGAGCCCCGCGGAGCACCAATGCCAGCTGAGAACCCTCCCATGGGCGCCCACGGGCTAATTCTCGCGCTCCCATGCGCAGGCACCCGGTCGAGAAAAGGGGCGCCCCGGGATACGATGCCCCTCGGTGCGCGCGGCGCTCGGGTGTCTCGGTGTCAGATGAAGAGGTCGTCACGGAGCAGCGCCTTCTGGGCGCGTGCCCGGGCGCGGTCTCGTCGGCGTGCGGCGCGGGCTTGCAGGTGCTCGGCCCGGGCGAGCTGACGGGCCAGGCTGAAGGGGATCGTCTCGCGCTCGGTCTCGATGGCGCGGGCGATCTCGCGCAGGTTGCGCGACGCTTGGTCCGAGACCACCCGGGCAGCGGCGCGTCGTCGAGCACGGGTCTCGGTGTCGAGGCTGTCGAGGTAGTCGCCGCACTCGGCGAGACGACGGGCGACGGAGGCGATGAAGTTGGTCATTGGCATAGCTCTGCTGTGTTGAAGCATTGTGCTTCGTCGTTTGCAGCAAGAGATTAGCGAATGTCATAGAGTTTATGTGCGGAATGTATTGGCGACTACTTGGAAGATGCTCGAGGAAATACATGCCCGGCGTGAGGTGGCACGGGAGGCTGCTCCATGGGCCGGCGCTCCCATGGAAGGGCACAGGACATCATAGAAGGCCGTGGGCTGGAGGAGCGTAGGTCAGCCTCCGCCTGCCATGGCCTCGATCCGTGTTCTATGGACGGGTGTACCGGGGCGGGAGCCCATGGGAGCGGCCGGATGCCCAACTCGGGAATGCGCCATCGGCCTGTATGTAAATATCTACGCTTCTAGAGATGTATCTACATACAGGGACGCGGACTTGGATATCCGGCCGGTCGGCTGGGGCCGGCCACGGCGGCACGGGTTGGTACCTGAAGGCGGGTTGGTACCTGAAGGGATGTCCGGCCGTTCCGGATTCCGGGTTTAGGTCCGGATTGGGCGGTGTGGCGGCAGGGATCGGCTTCGGGTGGCGCTGCCGGGTGCGGGGCGTGGAGCGCCGGTGGCAAGGCGTGTTTTGGAGCTGTGGGTCGGTTGTGGTTGGGGCGGCCGAAGAGATGTACATGTTGTCTGGCAGTTTCTCTCTGTAAATTCTTCATGCACATCCACGGAGCCAAGTCCTCGTCTCTCTGCGCGTTCCCGTTGAACCTCGCTCGAGTCGCACCGGTTGGGTGGACCATGCCTCGACTGAACTCGGCCAGTCGTGAGCCCCTCGCCTCTCATTGAGGTATCGGGCTTGATCCTCAAGGCGTGCGCTTTCTGCGTCGTTGCGCCCGTTATGCTGCACGACCTGGGGCATGTTCAGGGAGCGCATGAGCGTTCTGAGACACGGCGATTTTGTCCGGACGCGAGCAAAATCGCACGTTGGCCGGACATCCAGGGGACACGCGGGGGACATCTAGGGGACATTGCGGGGACAAGAGCCGCTGGTCGCATTGGGCCGGCGGAGACATCCAGGGGACGTCTTGTCATTGAGGAAGCCGTCGGAGATCGCGTGCCGACGCGTCGGATTGGGCGTGGCGCCAGCCAAGTCAACGAACGAGGCGTAGGGGCCGAGCGCCTGCCCCTCAACGAAGGCGACGCTCATGCCACACGAGCCCGCCGCGCTCCAGAACAAACAAGTCCGCTGATGAGCGCACACAGGACGAGTCGGGAACGGGGCATGCCGAAGCTATTTGAACAGGTCGTTGGTATCGTGACGGCCTACGTGGCTGTCCATCGCCTTGACTGCAGCGCCCAGCGCGGCGCTGTAGGCTCGGCCTGGGGCCGACAATTGGGCCGAGGATCGACCGGCTTAGCCATCAAGTGCCCGGCTTCCACACGAAGCGGCTTGAGTCATCGGCTCGCGCCCTACTGTGGCGCTCGGTACCGACATTGCGGCGCGGTTCTGCGGGGACGAGCCAATGGTCCCTACCCCCGGTAAACGTAAGCGAGCTCAACGGCTTCTTCGTGGGTCGACTCGGCGTGCGTATAGTAGCCGGTGTGATGTGAAAGGATCTTCACAGCGGCATCAATTTCCTTCTCGATATTCGATGCCTCGACGACCGATTCTAGAATAACCGGAACCTTTGACATCGCACAGGCGAACGGTTCGTAGGCGTGTTTTGCGCCAAAAGACATAGCGAAATGCTTGCCTCGGCTGTTGACCTCACTCATATGAACCTGCGCCAGGCGGTCGCCGAACTCGGTTAGAATGCAAGCCGCTTCCGTCATAGTTGGATCGACCTGTCTCGCGTGCGCGATGTCGAAGCACAACTTGGCCCGCGGCAGATCGGCGAAGAAACCGGCAAGTTCCGCGACGGTGCGACCCGTTGGCTTCCTCGAGTCCATATTTTCAAGGCACAGGTGGCTGCCGAGTCGGCGCCATAGCGACCTGTCTTTGATGCAGTCCGGATGGACGATGATGTTCAGGCCCCTGCCCGCGATCTCCATGAGCTGCTCGACCATGCCGGGCTCGTCGGTGAAGTTGGTCGGCGCATGGAAGCTGATATAGCGGTAGCGGTTCTTGAGCGTGCCAAATATGGATGGCAGCGCTGCAAGCAGGGCCGGAAGTTCGACGGAGCGCAGGGCTGATAGTTCCACAGCGGTTGCGCGCGTCGGCTCAAGTAACTCGAGGGCGTGTGCGAAATCTTCGTAGGCCAGCGCGCCCGTTGAAAATCCAACTGTGCACATCAGAAGACTCCATATTTCTTCACGAGAGCGGTGACGCGCTCGTCCGTGTCGAACATCAGTTTGGTCAGGGCCTCATCGAAGCGATATGCCTCGTCACGGGCCGCCAGAAAGATCGGATTTTCGTACGCCTCGTCGGGTGATAGTCGCTCGAGGAGTTCGCGGTGCTCTTTATTGTTGAGCAGAGCTAGAAACGAGTCGTATGCGCCGAAGATATCGTCGGCCAAGGAGGGGCCGTATTCCTCGACGATGGTTGCCAGCGACTCAAGCGGCGGCTTCTGTGTCCAATCTCGCAGATATGATACGAGTCTTTGCGTGATGAGCGGCTCATCAGCGGGGTCCGGGTTCTGTAGCGTCCACGTAATGCACATGAAAAACCCGGACACAAACAAGAGCTTGCGCGACATCCGCAGTTTGATGTTCCGAAGTGCCCATTTTTCGCGGCCGCGCACCCGATACTTATTGGCATAATCGACAGCCATGGTGCGCCAAAAGCGAACGACGTCGTTAAGAAGGAAGCGCGGTATTTTGTTTTTATGCTGGTTGGCCGCGATGAAGTTTGCGTCTTCCTCGACGTAGCGGTTCAAGATGCCGTTCAGGACACGGCTATGGACGAGTTTGCTTCCGGACAGATCGATCGGTGCTGACTCCAGCAACAGCAGGAGGCGCCGGGTCATGTTCTTGTTGGTGTCCTCATCGCCGCCGATCGCGTGGATCAAATCGTGGCTGAAGACCAGGCCTCCGAACACCTCGGTCGGTCCCGGGACCTTGAAGCCTGCCCCGGTCAAATTCGGCCTCAGTGACTGAACGATCTTCAGGTGGCCCGAGTCGGCGAGGCCGTCGATGATGACCGTCCAGTCGAGGTCGCTATCGGCGGTGTACTCACCTCTCGCTAGGGAGCCGAACACCACCAGCGTGCCTTCATCCGTCGGGAGCAGGTCGGCCGCGATCTCGGCAAGCGCAGCCATCTTGCTGCGGCTCAGAGCCTGGGCATTCGCGATTGTGGCCCAGCGCGCTGCATCGCCGGCTCTGAGGCGGTCGAGGGCGCTGGCTTGCATCGGCGTCGATCCTGTCCGGTGTCCTGTCTGATGGGACGCGTTCATCCGCACGCCTCTATCCCATTCTCGCGGTCCCGTCTCCCGTCTCCCCTAGCTTGGCGACCGATTGAAGGCTGAGGTCTCTACCAGGGATCGCGTAGGAGGGGCCAAAGAGAGCCGTGGACGCCGGTGCCGCAGAAGAGGACGCGCTCGCCGTGGACCGGATGGGCGTCTGATCAGCGCACACGACGAATGCACGGCTCAAGAAGCAGTTCGTGCACATCTCGTCCACGAGGCGATCGCCGATCTCGACGAGGTACGGGCGGAGATCGTGCTCCCGCTGCACTGTGGGCCGACGGCGCCCGCACCGAGCATTGATTGCCGCGTCACCGACGCGGTTAGCGCGACAGCACGCCCGCTGACGTAATCGAAGCGTCGCGCGCGCTGGCGCTTATCGCGCGACAACGTGATCGCGTGCGTGCTCGACTGCAACGGCTGAGGACGGGGTACGAAAACCGCTTCACGCGCGAACACATAACCGCTTTGGGCTCGCAGTACCGCAACCAAGTTTTTCTCGAGGCCACGACGGGAGAGGAGCCTTGCCTGAGCCTGACCCCAGCTGACGCCCACGTAGGAGTTGCTGCGCAAACCCTTCGTCTAGCCGCGGCGAGGGGTAGAATCGATGCGGCGCATCCGCTCGGGGACGAACCTGGGTCAACAGCCGCACCCCTCGCGGCGGCCCAGCTGCCAGTGGCCTTGCGCAGGAGGCATTCGACCGAGGCGGACATCGCGCGGTACCGCATCCGGCGCAGCAATCCCTCTTCACATCAACGACATAGCGAAATGTGCGTTCTGACGAGCAACTGTAATCCACGGCGCAAGCCAGCGGAAGGCGCATCACGGTCTCGGTGTCGGCCAAGATGGCGCGGCGAGCGTAGTCGCGCTCAAGCGTCTTTGCGAACGCCTTCACGACGCCGTAGCTCTGCCGCGAGCGGAGGAAATGAAGCAGGGCTGTGCTCCCAAGCTGCAGCGCAGGCCGATGTTTCGGACGCCGTGTAAGCGGAGCCGTTAGCAACAAGCCACAGCATGAGGTGCGGCACCCGCACCTCGGCAAAGCGTTCCTCGACGCGGACCAGCATCAGCGTGGCTGCTTTAACAGTAACCACACTCTGGCACTCAGGTGACCGCGGTCGGAGCGGGAGCCATTCACCCGGTTCGGCTTAATGGAAGCAACCCCAGACTCCTATCCGCGCCTACCTTCGGCAAGACGGGAGGCGCAAACAGACCGACAATTGGGAAACGCTCACGGGTTAATAGGAATGGGCAATCGAATCTTCCGCGAGTGGTGAACACACGGGCCATTTATTCCGATCCATGACCACGACAAACGTAGATTGACGGTGTTGAACCAGGAGAGGACTGTTACCCGAGACGGCGAAGCATATCCAGGAAGACGCCCCGCTCGTCTTGCGACAGAGGCTCAAGCGTCTCCTCCGTAATGCGGAACCCATCCTCAATCGCGATTTCGACAGTCTGCCGGCCAAGTGGCGACAAGCTGACGGTCCTCGACCTGCGATCGCTCTCATTAACTCGAATATCCAGTAGCCCGCCATCTCGAAGACGATCGACGACGCCCTTGATCGTGGCGGCGTCGAGACAAATGAGCTGTCCTAATTCGTTGTGCGCACATGGACCGTGTTTGTAGAGCGCTACCAGCGCCGCCAGCTGTGTTTGCGTCACGTTCGCCGTCATCCGCGCGGCAAATATCGCCGAGTGTCTCTGATAGGCGACCCTGAGCAGAAAACCGACCTGCTCTCGGAAGAGATAGGCGTCGACGTTCCTCGAACCCGTCTTGGGTTTGAGCAGCGTATTTCTCTTCATTGACGAAACTCGCTCCATGAACCTTCTCCGCGCATGAAGGCGGTGCCGACGATCGATGTCGTGCGCCGGCCGTGCGCCGCACACGTTGCCGCAATGATCCACGTAGCCGAGAGAGCGTGCGGAAACCATGGCCGTTACACTCGGATTCCATCTGCATTCACACGTGTGAAAGGCGATCTGTCGGGTCCTCGATCGTGGCGTCCCTCGTTTCGGGTGCCAATGCCGCCATCGCCGACAGCCTGCATCAGTTCGATGGGACTCAGCGGATCTCGCAACAGGAACATCACTCAAGATTCCGAAGCGGACGGGTGGCGGCATAAGATTTCATAGCGGTACGCCATCGTCAACAAGCCTTTAGAATTATAATTATACTCATTAGGCGGCGTCGATCGTCTCGACTGCCGTTTTTTCGGGCGCAAATTGTTCACATGTATTCATCAGTTGTCTTGAGCCATTACACCATTTGTATCGCCAGCAATCACCGCTGCGCAAAATTGTTGCAGTGCATCGACGCATTTGTCCAGCCGAGCTTGCTAGGCCTGTTGACCGTATATAGTTTGCGTGCCAAGTATCTTGGCGACGGCCCGGACGGCCGCCGCCATGGACTGCCTGGCGGTGGGGCAAGCCAACGGACGAGATCAACATGGCGCTAGAAGCGAAGCAGGGAGAGGGCATCGGCGCGCGAGTCGAACGCAAGGAGGACTCGCGCTTCATGAGAGGGCGCGGCCGATACGTCGGGGATATTGCGATCCCGGGTATGCGCGACGTTGCCTTCCTGCGTAGTCCTCTCGCCCACGGGCGCATCCTGAGCGTCACGAAGCCGGCGGGCAACGAGGGGGCTGTCTTTGTCGCCGAAGACCTTAACGGCGTGGTGGCCCCCGAGTGCCGGCTGGCAATACCGGGGTTCAAGCTCTCTGCGTTCCCCCCGCTGGCGAAGGGCAAGGTGCGATTCGTCGGCGAGCCAGTAGCCATGTGCGTAGGGGCCACCCGAGCCCTCGCCGAAGACTTAGCCGAGGAGGTCGAGCTTGACCTCGAGGAATTGCCGGCCGTCGTCGACAGCGTTGCGGCGCGAGACGGGTCTCCCGTGCTAGTCCACGAGCACTGGAACGACAATGTCTTCGTCAGCACACACATCGACACGGGCATCGCCGAGGCCGCCCGTGCGGCGACGGTGAAGGTATCGGGGAAGTTCAAGGCTGCCCGCCAAGTCATGAACCCTATGGAGGGGCGGGCTGTGCTCGCGTACTGGGATGACCGGGCAAACCAACTGGTCGTCTACGCCTCGACACAGGTGCCGCACCTTATCAGGCTCGGGATTTCCGAATTTCTTGGGCTCGAGCAGGAGTTCATTCGGGTCGTCGCGCCCGATGTCGGCGGCGGTTTCGGCCTCAAGTGCAACTTGGAGTCAGAGCAGCTACTAATCGCGTGGCTAGCGATGACCTACAAGAAGCCTTTCCGGTGGATTGAGGATCGTCGGGAGCACTTGATAGCGGGCGCCAACTGTCGCGATCATCACTACGAAGTCACTGCCTACGCTGACGGCCGCGGAATGCTGCTGGGGGTCGATGTCGAGGTGCACGTTGACGCAGGAGCCTATTCTGTATGGCCTTCAACCTCCGCACTGGAAGGTACCATGGCGGGGAACCACTTTCCGGGACCCTACAAGTTCTCAGCATATCGCGCCCAGACCTATTCGGTTGCGACGAATAAGCCTCCTGTTTTGCCCTACCGGGGTGTGGCACGTACCAACATTTGCTTCGCGATGGAGCTGACGCTCGACGCGATAGCCCGGAAAATCGGTCGCGAACCCTGGGAGGTGCGGCTTCAGAACTTGGTTTCGGCTGCAGCCATGCCGTTTACCAATCCCACCGGAAGAGTCTACGACAGTGGCGACTACGGCAAAAGCCTTCAGATGGCGGTAGAGCAACTGGACGTGCCTGCAATTCGGGCCCAACAGGCTAGCAACTCTAAGAGTAACAAACGCATCGGGGTGGGGTTCGCGAACTATATAGAGATGACTGGGCATGGGACGGCAGCCTTCGTTGCAGGCGGCTACGCGTTCATTCCGGGCTACGAGCAGGCAACTGTCCGCTTCACGCCCGACGGGGGCCTTGAGATCCGTGCAGGTGTGCACTCCCACGGGCAGGGAATGGAGACCTCCCTAGCGCAGATCGCGCACGAGGTGTTGCACGTCCCCCTGGCGCGCATCGCGGTGGTTCTCGGCGACACGGCCCTGACGCCCTACTCGACCGGAACCTACGCTTCGCGCTCGATCACAATGGCAGGCGGCGCCGTTGCGCGAGCCTGCGCCAAGCTCAAGGAGCGAATGACCAAGATTGCCGCGCACCTCCTTCAGGCGGCGCCAGTTGATGTTACCCTCGTGGGCGACCGCTTCCAGGGGCCCGTCGGCGACATCGCCATGCGTGAGGTTGCTGTGACGTGGTACCGGCAGCCGCAGCGTCTACCCGAAGATGTAGACCCCGGCGGCATTGAAGTGACCGAGGGATTCAAGGCCAAGGCCGACACCGGCCAATTCGCCTACGGCAGCCATGGCGCGCTGGTGGAGGTCGACCTTGACCTGGGCGAGGTCAAAATCCTCGACTACGTCGTGGTGGAGGATTGCGGACGCATCGTCAATCCTTTGATCGTCGAGGGGCAGGCCTACGGCGGAACGGCCCAAGGCATCGGTACGGCACTGTTTGAAGAAATGACGTTCGACCAGAACGGGCAGCCGCTCGCCTCAACCCTGGCCGATTACATGCTCCCCGGCGCGTCCGAGATGCCGCAGATCAAGCTTATGCACATAGAGACGCCATCGCCTCTGACCGAGTTCGGCATCAAAGGAGCAGGCGAAAGCGGCGCGATCCCACCGCCGGCGGCCATCCTCAACGCGGTCAACGACGCGATCAAGGAGTTTGGCGTTGTCATGAACGAGCTGCCTCTAACGCCGCGAAGGCTGCTCACTCGCCTCGCGGAGGCGAGAGCTGCGGGCAATGACCCGCACCTGACTGCCCCTGCCGACGTGCCAACTCAAACGAAGGAGTTCGCATGACGCCCGCTGCCTACGAATACGTGCTGCCAGCGGATGTTGCGAGCGCGATTGCGGCGCTCGAGGCCGCGGACGGCGAAGGTAAGGTCATAGCGGGCGGACAGTCGCTTGGACCGATGCTCAACCTGCGGATCGCGCGACCTCGCGTTGTTGTCGACATATCTCGTATGCCCGAACTCCGGGCAATTGAGGATCATGGGACGCATTGGCGCGTGGGCTCGGCGACGACTCACGCGGAGATCGAAGACGGCGCGCTTGCCGTCGCTGGTCGGACCTGCCCTTTCGCGTCCGTCGCCCGTCGGATTGCATACCGCGCGATCCGCAACCGAGGCACGATCGGTGGCTCGTTAGCGCACGCGGATCCCTCAGCCGACTGGGTCCTTGCTTTGACCACGATGGGGGCGACCGTCAACGTCGCGGGACCCGGCGGTCGGCGCAAAGTAACGTGCGCTGACTTGATGATTACGACGTTCACTACAGTGCTCGCGCCGGAGGAGATCATCGTCAGCGTGGATCTTCCGAAAAGTGGCAAGCATTCCCGTTGGGGATACGCCAAGGTTTGCCGCAAAGTCGGCGAATTCCCATCGGCAAGTGCAGCTATCATTTCTGACCCAGACAGAGATGGGTGTCGGATCTACCTAGGAGCGCTCGGAGGTCCGCCCCAACCGCTAACACGGGAGGGCGAGTCGCTCGACGACCTCGACGCCTCGATTGCTGCCCTTACGGATCGCGTCGGAGAGGCGGCTCCCGATCTCGACGGACCTGATCGCCAGATCTTCACCCACTGTCTCGCCCGCGCCATCGACCAGGCCCGTCATGCTTGACATCGCACTGACCGTAAACGGGGAACGCCGCACCGGGCGCGTGGAGCCGCGCACGAGTATCGGTGAGTTCCTGCGCGAGTCGCTGAACCTCACGGGCACTCACCTGTCCTGTCAACACGGCGTCTGCGGCGCATGCACGCTGTTGGTAGACGGCAAACCCATGCGGTCCTGCATCATGTCTGCGGCGCAGGCGAATGGCCGCGAGATTATCACCATCGAGGGATTCGACGACGATCCAGTCATGTCGGATTTGCGCCGAGCGTTCAGCCGCGAGCACGGACTCCAGTGCGGGTATTGCACGCCCGGAATGCTGGTCACAGCTAGAGATATCGTTCTCCGGTTGGGCGATCCTGGCGAGGAGCGCACCAGGGCTGAACTCGCCGGAAATCTGTGTCGCTGCACGGGTTACGTGGGCATCGTGAGGGCCATCCGCTCTGTCGGCGCCACGCGACCCGCTGAGACGCAGCCTCAGCCCCCTCGCTTGGCACCCGTTGCAACTGTAGTGCCCTCCACTTCGCCGAAGGCCGGCCTCGAAGCCCTAGGATCCGCTCCCACTCGGCTCGGGCCGACGCCGAATCGACAGGACGAATCCGGCCAAGTTCGGTCCAAGACATCAGGAGGGACTGACGGTCCCAGCATCACGCAGACGGCCGTCGTTCATGCCGGAATAGATGACACTTGGGCTTTGTTTCGTGATCTGAACCGCGTTGCCGGCTGCGTACCGGGTGCGGAACTCACGTCATTCGACGACACGACATTTGAGGGGTTGGTGGCCGTAGCTCTGGGCCCAATTCGAGCTAAGGTTAGTGGTCGCGGAACCTATGCCTTCGACAACGCGGCACATAGCGGCGCCATCACCGGCTCTGGACAGGATAAAATCACAAGGTCCAAGGTCAGAGGCGACTTGAGCTTCAAGCTTAAGCCGCTTAGCCCCAGCTCAACCGAGCTTACTGTAACCCTTGCATTCGACATCCAGGGTCCCCTCGCCCAATTCTCGCGGTCCTCAATCGTCCGCGAATTTACAATGCGGCTGATGGAAGAGTTTGCGACCCGTGCAAGCGCCTCAATCACAGGCGGTGAAGCGTCAACGTCAGCGACAAGGCCGCTTGGCGCCTTTGCGGCGGCGCGCATGATGCTCGCGGCGCTCTGGAATTCGATCTTCCGTCGCCAGTGACGGAAGCAAAGGGGTCGTCCCGTCGTCAGGACTCTATTCAGCGACGGAACTGAGGGACCATGCGGGTATGCGGCGGATAATCGCGCGTCGGCCCGCTTGGGTAAGAGAGCACAACACGGAGGAATGGACATGTACGCACCCGCGGCAATCCCCGATTTCAAGGCGCTTCGGCACTGCTGGCACCCGGTGGCCTTCACTAACGAGGTCACCGACAAGCCCTACGCAACCCGTCTCCTGGACGAGCAGATCGTTGTCTGGCGGGACTCTAAGGGCGCAGTCCACGCCATGGCGGACTTGTGCATCCACCGCGGTACCGCACTCTCGATCGGTAAGGTCGTCGGTGACGAAATCATGTGTCCCTACCACGGCTGGCGCTACGGGAAGGACGGTGCCTGCACTCTGATCCCGCAGCGCGAGAATCCCCGCAACGTGCCATCGAAGGCCCGCGTGGCTGCCTACAACACGCAAGAGCGCTACGGTCTCATATGGGTGGCGATGGACGAGCCGCGCTGGGCCCTGCCCGAAATCCCGGAGATGGAGGACGAGGAGTACAACAAAGTCTCGGCCGGCCCATACCCCTGGAAGGCGGACTCGTCGCGTCAGGTCGAAAACTTTACCGATTTCGGCCACTTCCCTTGGGTCCACGCCGGCCTGCTCGGCGACCCTGACCGCGTCGTCGTCGACAAGTACAATGTCGAAGTTCGCGGGCATGTGCTGCATTATACCTATGATCGCCCCGAGGTGAACAACACGGATGACTTCCCGGTTTTTGGAGGCGAAGCCCAGCGCAACGCCCCAATTCGACATTCCCGCTATGAGCTGCAGGTCCCTTACACTATCATCCTGCGCCACAACTGGGGCGGACGCGAGCAGATGGTGCACATCTTTACTTCGCAGCCGATCGATCGTGAGCACTCGCGGGGGTTCATTCGCACCGCTCGCAACTACGCCCACGATCAGGACCCGAAGGTCATGGTCGACTTCAACGACGTTATCTTCGACCAGGATAAATTCATCGTTGAAACGCAGCGGCCTGAACACGTGCCGTTCGATCTCGCGGACGAACTTCATCTCGACTTCGACAAGGTGGCGGTGAACTACCGTAAAACCATGCGCGAGACCGGATTGGCAATGAAGAACCCCGACGGAGCCAAGGACTCGATCGCGGCCTGACTATGAAACGCCCCGGCCTGCAATGGGCCGGGGCGACACGGAAACAGTAGGGTCGGAGCTATGAAAACCATCGTGACGGAGCACCGCGACGAACTCCAAGTCGTCGCGAAAACCCCGGCCTCCGAGACCGTTGTGGCCGTCACCTTAAGCCGGCCGGACGGCCAGGAACTACCCGGATGGACCGCCGGAGCACATATTGACCTTGAGTTGCCTAACGGCCTGACCCGGCAATACTCGCTCTGCGGCGATCCGAATGATCGCCGGATTTACCGTGTTGCAGTTTTGCGGGAAGAGGCTGGGCGAGGGGGCTCACAGTTCATCCACGAAGAGCTCGCGGTTGGCCAGAGAATCAATGTTAAGGGGCCGCGGAACAACTTCGGCTGGGTGCGATCCGATCGGCAGTTATTCATTGCCGGTGGGATTGGGATCACTCCAATCGTTCCGATGATAGCGGCGGCGGAACGGTCCGGTGTAGATTGGCGGTTACTGTACGTAGGACGTCGGCTCGGTTCGATGGCGTTTCTAGCTGACCTTTCGCGCTACGGTGACCGGGTCAACGTCGTGCCTAAAGACAAACGGGGCCGGATCGATCTTGCTGCCCAACTGGAGGGCCTAGATCGCGAGACCTTGATTTACTGCTGTGGGCCGGAGGCGCTCGTCGCGGCAGTGGAGGCACTCGCTGGCAGGCGACCGGAAGGGACGCTCCACGTCGAGCGCTTCAAGCCGAAGGCAGCCTCAACCGAGGCTGGTGCCTTCGTCGTTGAGCTGCGGAGATCAGGTGTGACGCTGGAGGTCCCGCCGGACAAGTCGATCCTCGCTACAATCCAAGAGGCCGGGCTGATCGTGCCCTGCTCATGTGAAGAGGGCACGTGCGGGACCTGCGAGACCGGCGTGCTGGAGGGGGAGCCCGACCATCGAGACTCGGTGCTCAGCGCTGCGGAGCAGGCGACCAATAGGGTGCTCATGATCTGCGTGTCGCGCGCGAAGAGCGAGCGGCTCGTACTGGACCTTTGAGGGTCGGGTCGCGCCTGTCGCCTGGCAGGTACCGATGTCCCAACCGGGAAAGATAGTAATGGAACTTGCATCAGTTGAAGAGCTCGCTGCCAAGCGCGAGACACACGCAGCTTCGTCTAGCGACCCGTTTGTAGTGACCGTGCTCGACAGCTCCGACACGCATCCGACGTTGCGCATTGTCCGCGGCGCAGGCGAAGTTAAAATCCTGAGCTGGCCTGGTAATGGCGCCCAGCATCGCAGTCTTCACCTCCTCCGTCTTGAGGATGGCGCAGCCACCATACCTCTCCAGCACCCATCCGAGAGCGTATATTACGTGATCGATGGAGGTGGAGCGGTCACCGACGCCGGCACCGGCGAACGGTTTGAGCTCACCGGCGGCTCCATCGTCCACGTCGGTCCCGGCGACACCTATCATTTCGACGCGGGCGTTGATGGATTAAGCATAGTCGGGGGGCCGTGCCCACCTGATCCCAACCTTTACAAGCTGATTGCGTTCCCTGGGGAGACGGCGTGATGGCGATCAGGATCTTTCACCGAGATGGGCCGAGTCTGCGTCTCCCAATGATCTCTAAGGATGCCCGCATCGTCGTCTGGCCTGGCGTCGGAGCTTGGGACGCCACGCTTGGATACGTACGCATGGAGCCCGGCGAGGCCAATGTCCCCCATGTGCATGAGTCCTCCGAGGACACGATCTTCATACTCGAGGGTACGGGGACGGCTCACGACTATGACGCGGGCAAAGAGCTTCGGTTCCACGCAGGCTGCGTCGTGCACGTGCCTCCGGGTGTAAAGCATGCGGTACGCGCCGATCCAGACTGCGGAGTGACCAGCGTCGGTGGCCCAGCGCCCGCCGACATTCAACTCCTGAAGAGGATCGGCGCACTCTAGGTGCCGCGACAGCAGACCGGCCCGCCCGGGATGAGCCTGTTTCGCAGTATTATCCTAATCAACACACCACGCGACCCGCACGAACAGGCGACGTCGTTCGATACCGAACTGAGGAACCACTAAGATGCTGAGGTCATTGCTTAGACCCGTAGCCCTGGCACTCTCCTTGGGCTTCTGCGTGGCAGCATCTCATAGTGCCCAAGCTACAGAGAAGATACGTATTGCGGTTCCGACCAAGGGCTATTGGTCCACTACAGTGGCGACAGCTGCTCAGGAAAAGGGTCTTTTCAAAAAGAAAGGCATCGACTCGGAACTAATCATATTCCGCAGCGGTGCGGACTGTTTTCAGGCCGTTGTTGCCGATGCCGCGGACCTTTCGCTGAATTCGCCAACTAGTAACGCGCAAGCCTACAAGCGCGGCGTCAAGACGTTGGTTGTCGGCATCGGCAGCGATGCCCCCCTCGGCTGGCACCTCGTTGTCAAGGCGAAATCGCCCGTCGACGATCCGCGGAAGCTGGCAGGTAAGCGGGTTGGAATGAACAGCGCCGGCTCGCTGTCGGACCTACTCGGTCGTTGGGCCGCAGCCCGAACCGCGACGGCAATGCAGTTCGTTGCGCTCGGTGGAGGCGGGGTAGCTCCGAACCTCCTTTCAGGGAATATCGACGCAACGGTGCTTTACCCACCGGTGACCTACGACCTAATCGCCTCCGGTGAGATCCGATCGCTCCTCGATTTCAGTAAAGAGATGCCGAAGGCTGCGATCGATACCTGGACCACATCGGAGAAGATACTTTCCGCCCGAAGCACGGCAATCCGCTCAACTGTGGACGCGTTGTTCGAGGCGGTTGTCCTCCTGCAGGGGGACCGGGATTACGCGATCGAACTGATCATGCGCAACGGGGCGGTGTCGAAGCAGACAGCTGCACTCGAATACGAAAACACCATCCTCAAGCTCCCCCGTGAAAATAAATTAGATCCCGCTCTGGTCGATCAGTACATCGACTTCGCTCGCCCGACTGAGCCAGATTTGCCGCACGCCGACGTTTTGGTTGCCAAACCAGCGAAGCCGTGACGGCAGCTGGGCACCGCTGTCGCCCATCATTTCTCCGGAAGCCTCATGGGCGACCGACACCATGAGCAAGGAGTAACTGACATGACGAAGGCCGCCGCAATGAGCGCACGGACGATGGGGGCCGTAGCCGACGCGGCGCCGGCCGCCCTGGCTAAGGAACGCCGTGGTGAAATCGTTGTATCGGGTGTTTCGCATCGATACGGCGGTATGCTTGCCCTCGATTCGATCGACCTCAAAATCGAGAGCGGCAAATTCGTTGTGCTTGTCGGACCATCAGGGTGCGGCAAGTCCTCTCTGCTCATGATGTTGGGAGGGCTCGGGCGCCCGACCCAGGGCAACATATCCTGTGCCGGGCGGCCGTTGGTGACGCCCGACCCGCAGCGCGTTGGGATTGTGTTTCAAGAAGCCAGTCTCTTTCCTTGGCTGACCGCACAGCAGAACGTTGAGTTCCCTTTGAAATTGCGCGGCGTGCGGAAGGAGGAGCGGTCGGACCGGGCGAGGGCCGAGCTCGACCGGGTCGGGCTCGGCGGCTTTCGCGACAAATATCCGCATGAATTGTCTGGAGGTATGAAGCAGCGCGCCTCGATCGCTCGAGGACTCGTTCAAGATCCGCCAATCCTGCTCATGGATGAGCCTTTCGCTGCGCTCGACGAGCAGACTCGCTTGACGATGAGCGACGAGCTCCTGCGCATTTGGGATCGTACTCGGAAGACACTCGTCTTCGTTACCCATAGCCTCACAGAGGCCGTCTATCTTGCCGACGAGGTTGTCGTCATGAGCGGCCGCCCTGGAAAAGTCATCGACCGCATCGACGTCGATCTGCCGCGCCCGCGGACCCTATCGATGATCTCGACCCCCGCGTTCGCCGCCTACAGGGACCGCATCTGGGGCCAGATCCGTAATCCGGAGGAGCGCTCATGAGGCCGTCCCCTTCCATCATGCGCTTGGGCATCGTCGCGACGATATTGCTCCTATGGCAAGTGGTTCCGGTTGTTTTCGGGATCCCGGAAATTCTCCTCCCCAGCCTGACGCGGACTCTCTCCGCTGGCTTCGAATCGCGCGGGCTGTTCCTCGAGCATTTCCTCATCACAGCTTGGGAATCGGCGCTCGCGGTCGTGATCTCGTGTAGCCTCGGCCTGGTGCTTGGTGCCCTCGTTGGCGCGTCTCGCACGGTTTCGAGGACGATCGTCCCCCTTGCCTCGATGCTTTACGCGATCCCACTGGTGGTACTCTACCCACTGTTCACAGTCTGGCTTGGAATCGGTTCGGCGTCCAAGCTCGCTTTCGGCTCCTTCTACGGCTTCGTGCCAACTTTCCTAGCGAGCGCAGCCGGCGTCTCAACTATACCCAGCAATCTTCGATTGGTGGGTCGCAGCCTAGGGGCAACCTCGCTGCAGGAACTGGTCGGGATTGTCCTGCCTGCCGCCATCCCTTCGATCGTGTCCGGAGTCCGTCTCGGGGGCGCCCTCGCGATCGTGGGCGTCATCGCTGCCGAAATGCTGACGTCTTCTGAAGGGCTCGGTTACCTGATCTCGCAGTTCCGGACGATGCTCGATGCGCCAGCGGTATTCTTCTCCGTTCTGTGCGTGATCGCGCTGGTGGTCTTGTTCGAGATCTTGATGCGCACCCTTGACGCGGGTTGCCGCCGGCGTTGGGCGCCCTGGAAATCGCTCGAGCTTGCTGTGAGTGGCGAGCAGCCTGCCGCAGCCGCAGCAGGCTGATTGGTCAGCGAAGTCCGCTAAGCGGCGGACAACGCCGCCGTCCAGAGACACAATTGAGGCTTGAACGAAAATGCGTGTCGGCGACGTGATCGCGCAGTTGGCCATCGTGGGCGCGCTAGTTGTGCTCTGGTGGGGCTTGACGGCGGGAGGCTTTGTAAGCCCGTTCGTCCTTCCACCTCCGGGACGGGTAGCGGCGGCATTCGCTGAGCTGGTTCAGCGGCCGGACACTTGGTCTAATCTTGGCTGGACAGTATCTGCGGTGCTGGCTTCAGCCGCTATAGCAGTGCCCTTGGGTGCAGTAATTGGCTTCGCCACTGCAGCTAGCGATTACTGGAAGGACGTCCTGCGCCCGATTCTCTACTTCCCGCTCAGCATACCAAAATCTGTCTTCCTCCCGCTATTCATATTGACGCTCGGTATTGGGCCGGTGCAGTCTATCGCGTTCGGGACGTTTTCGATCGTCTTCCTGATGGTCGTCACTTCAATAGCCGCCGTCGAGTCCGTTCCTGAAGAGTATTTGCGCGTCGCCCGCTCTTACGACGCGAGTCTCGTCCAGACAGTCCGCCACGTCTATCTTCCAAGCATGGTGCCGGTGCTCCTGGAGGGGCTCCGGCTCTCGATGATCTTCGGCTTCACGGGCATTCTCGTCGCGGAGATGTATGCATCGAGGGGCGGATTCGGCCGATCGCTATCCTCGTGGGGTGAAAACTTTCAGGTCGACCAGCTCCTCGCCGGCGTCATCCTCGTTTCTCTCGTGGCGATAGGCTTCAACGAGGCGGTGCGCGCGGCTGAGCGCCGTGCCGAGCGGTGGCGCACCTGAGCGAGACACCACTTTCCGGGCCCTAACAAATGGGCACCCGGGCAAACGGCGTCCCCGGGACGCCATCCCCTGGAACGAAGGAGCACAATCCATGCAGGACATGGTCCCCCCGGATCTAGCCGACCGCGGCTTTGGGCAAAGCGTCGGTTTCGGCCGCAGCCCAGCACTGCTCGTCATCGACGTGATCGAAGCCTTCACGAACCCAAACTCGCCCCTCGGGGCGTCTGCCGATGCCGAAGTCGCCGAGACCAACCGCTTGATTGACGCGGCCCGCTCGGCGTCGATCCCAGTGATGTTCTTCACTATCCGTTACGACGATGAGAATTTCAGTGACGCCGGCGTGTGGATACGGAAGGTTTCGGCGCTCCGGACGCTGCTGTCGTCGACTGGAGGCAGCGAAGTCGACGGTCGGTTACGCCGCGAAGGGACAGACGATCTAATTGTCAAAAAGTACGCCAGTTGCTTTTTCGGAACCGACCTACTGTCACGGCTAGTTTCTCGCGGCGTTGACACCCTGATCCTTACCGGATGTACGACGAGCGGCTGCGTCCGAGCGACTGCCGTTGATGCCTGCCAGCTCGGCCTACACGTCATCGTCGCCCGGGAAGCCGTCTTCGACCGCCTGCCTGCCTCACACCACCAGAGCCTGGTCGACATCCAGCTGAAGTACGGCGACGTGATGTCTGTCGATGAAGTCGTGGCGGCCGTTGCACCAGCCGAGCGGGCCGCGCGCCTGGCCTAAGCTGCTGCAACGGAAGCACGATGCGGTCGCCCCAAGACTCATCTTGGCTGCCGCCCACTCTCGATTAATGGGACGAGCACATATGAAAAGCGCGATCGTCGTCGGAGGCTCCATGGGGGGCCTCCTCGCCGGCAACATCCTCCTTAGAGCCGGGTGGGACGTCCGCGTATACGAGCGGACAGGAGGCGACCTCCAGGGCCGTGGCGCCGGTATCGCGACCCAGCGAGCGCTTATGGCCGCGCTCGGGCGCGCCGGCGTGACGGTGCCGCCTGGGATCGGCATCTCGTTCGAACGGCGCGTGATGTACGACCAGGCCGGGGAGATTGTCGGCACACACGCCTACGGGCAGCACACCACGTCTTGGGGCGTTATTTACGGGCTGTTGCGCGCGGCCTTCCCGGACGAACGCTTCCACGGAGGTCGGAACGTCGTTTCTGTCGGGCAGACGGCGGACGCCGCAACCGTCACGTTTGATGATGGGAGCTCTGAAACTGCCGATCTCTTGATTGGTACCGATGGTATCCGTTCAACAGTTCGGGCTTGCCTGTTCCCGAATGTGCAGCCGGCCTACGCGGGATATGTTGCTTGGCGGGGGATGCTCGACGAGGCCGACGTTCCAGTCGACTTCAAGGAGACCGCCTTCTCGTCCTTCAACTTCGGGTTCTGCCCTGGAGAGGAAGCCGTCGGCTACCCGGTCGCTGGCGCCGACGGGTCGACAGAGACGGGGCGGCGGCGGTTCAACGTCATGTGGTATAGGCCCGCTGAGGCCGACACTGAGCTGCGCAACTTGTTGACCAGCAGCGATGGAACCCACTATGCGAATGGAATTCCGCCCCACCTCGTCCGCCCGGAACTTGTCGAGCAGGTGAAGGCGGACGCCGCGCGGCTTCTTCCCCCGGTCTTCGCCGAGACCATGCGGCGCATGGATGGCCTCTTCCTACAGCCGATCTACGATCTGAAGAGTCAGTGCATCGCCCAAGGTCGCATCGTTCTCGCGGGTGACGCAGCCTTTGTCGCTAGGCCGCACTGTGGAGCCGGGGTGAGTAAAGCAGCGGCCGACGCTGCCGGACTGGCCGACGCCCTGGCAGGAACCGACAATGTGGCGGAGGCGACCGCTCGCTACAACGCTGAACGCGGCGCTGCAGGCCAAGACGCCGTCGAGTGGGCGGCTCACCTCGGCTCCTACTTCCAGATGGATGCCGACGGGCGGCGACGGTCCAACTATACGCCGGACGCTCCGCCGGTCAGTCCTGACTTCATCATGCGCAACACCGGCATCGAGCTGTCGGAGGCAGCCGCGGCTCGCGCAGGGTAGGTGGAGCCGCCTTATGGCGTGCGCGAGCCGCGCGCCCTTCGCACCAGCACCCCGCGGCCGGATGTCACCAGCCGAACTCCCCCAATTGGGAAAGACCATGAGCACGGAATTCATCTGCGTCACATGCGGCACTCAATTCGCACCGTCTGAAAAGGCGCCCGACGACTGCCCGATCTGTCTCGATGAGCGGCAGTACGTCCCAGCCGCGGGCCAGGGGTGGACGACATTCGCTCGCCTGAATCGGACACACTCCAACACCTTTCGACACGACGGCGCCGTTCTCGGCATTGGCGTAGCCCCGCACTTCGCGATCGGCCAACGCGCGCTCCTCTTGCGCACTCCCGCCGGGAACGTCCTCTGGGATTGCGTCAGCTTGCTGTCCGATGCAGCGGTTGAGATCATCGAGGCGCTTGGCGGGATCGACCACATCGCGATTTCGCACCCGCACTATTACACGACTATGGTGGAATGGAGCCGGCGGTTCGGAGATGCCCCGATCCATCTGAACGCAGCTGACCGCGAGTGGGTCATGCGGCCGGACCCGGCCGTCCGTTTCTGGTCAGGTGACGCCCTCGAGATCCTTGACGGGGTCACGCTCGTGCGCACCGGCGGCCATTTCGAAGGCGGAACAGTGCTCCACTGGGCTGGGGCACACGAGGGCAAGGGGGCACTCTTTACCGGAGATTTGATCCAGGTGACGGCGGATGCCCGCCACTTTGCTTTCATGCGGAGCTACCCGAACTTCCTTCCCCTAGGCGCGAAGGCCGTCGAGCGCGTAGCAAATCGGGTCACCCCCTTTCGGTTCGACGCCGTTTACGGAGCCTTCTGGGACAAGGTCGTCCCGTCCGATGCGGCGGACGTGCTGAAACGCTCCGTCGCCCGCCACTTGGAATGGCTCGACCGCGACGTCGCCTGAGGGCCTCACCATGCGCCACAACGATCCAACCGTAATCGCGGAGGTCCTCGCGGCAGTGTCGGCCTACGACGCGGCCCTTGTGGCGAACGACCTTCCTGCGATCGACGCGATGTTCCTCGATGATCCTGGGACTGTCCGCTACGGCGAAGCTGAGAACCTCTACGGGGCGCGGGCCATAGCCGCGTTCCGCGCTGCCCGTCCCTCTGGCCCGAAGCCGCGGGCTATCTTGCGGACCGAGGTATCGACATTTGACGCGGATTTTGCCGTCGCCAACGTCGAGTTCCAACTCCCCAACGACGCGCGCATCGGCCGTCAGAGCCAGACCTGGGTGCGGGTGTCAGGAGTATGGAAAATCGTTGCAGCGCACGTGTCTTATATGCGCGCCGCGTAATCGTGCGGTCCGAGGATTGAGCAGAGCGGCGTTCCGCGCCGGTCTGCCGAATGACCAAGGTCTGGAAGGAGCTTCACACGCCATGGCCGACCGACCACGTACCTTGTTCGAGAAGGTCTGGGATGCGCACGTCGTCGAGGTCCTACCGGACGGCATGACCCTGCTGTACATCGACCGCCATCTCGTCAACGAGGTAACAAGCCCGCAGGCGTTCGCGGGCCTGCGCGCTGCAGGTCGCCGCGTACGCCGGCCCGCAGCCACCATCTCGGTTGCCGACCACAACGTGCCGACGGATGCAAGCCGCCTCGACCGTATCGCGGATCCGGACAGCGCCTTGCAGGTCTCCACGCTCGACGAAAATGCCAGAGGGTTCGGGCTAGTCCACCTCCCGCTGAATGATCGGCGACAGGGCATAGTCCACGTCATAGGGCCGGAACTCGGCTTCTCTCTCCCCGGTATGACGATCGTGTGCGGCGACAGCCATACCTCCACCCATGGCGCGCTCGGTGCCCTCGCCTTTGGTATCGGCACTTCCGAGGTCGAGCACGTCCTGGCGACTCAAACTCTCCTCCAGAAGCCTGCCAGGAACATGCGCGTGACCGTGTCCGGCAGCCTCGGTCCGGGCTGCACAGCCAAGGACATCGCGCTCGCCATCATCCGAAAGGTTGGGACGGCGGGTGGAACCGGCCACGTGATCGAGTACGCGGGCCAAGCCATCGAGGCCCTGGACATGGCCGGCCGGATGACGGTGTGCAACATGTCGATTGAGGCGGGCGCCAGGGCCGGCTTAGTCGCCCCGGACGATAAGACGTTCGACTATGTCCGAGGTCGTCCGATGGCGCCCTCCGGCGACGTCTTGGAACAGGCGATCCAATGGTGGCGAACCCTCCGGACTGACCCGGATGCCCGGTTCGACAAGGAGGTCGTGCTGGATGGCGGCTCAATCGAACCTATGGTTACATGGGGGACGTCTCCCGAGGATGCCGAGCCCGTCACGGGCATAATCCCGGATCCGGAAGACGTCACCGACGTGGCGCGGCGAGAGCAGATGCGCCGTATGGTTCGATATATGGGCCTGACACCAGGTCAGCGCCTCACAGACCTCCGGATCGACGCGGTCTTCATCGGCTCCTGCACGAACGGACGTATCGAGGACATCCGTGCCGCTGCCATCGTTGCGCGTGGCCGTAAGGTCGCGAAAGGGATTCGCGCCCTGGTCGTCCCTGGGTCGAGCTCGGTCAAGGCGCAGGCTGAACGCGAGGGTCTCGACGTCCTCCTAAAGGAGGCCGGCTTCGAGTGGCGCGAGGCCGGTTGCTCCATGTGCCTCGGCATGAATCCAGACCGCCTGGAACCAGGCGAGCGTTGCGCGTCCACTTCTAACAGAAACTTCGAAGGTCGCCAGGGTAAGGGCGGCCGGACACACTTGATGTCACCTGCAATGGCAGCTGCAGCGGCCGTCTTTGGCCACATCGCCGACGTGCGAGACTTGGCCCTATGACGCCTTTCACAGCCTTCGCGGGCATTGCCGCGCCATTCCCGATGGCTAACGTCGATACCGACACGATTGTGCCGGCTCGCTTCATGAAGACCGTGGAACGTTCCGGACTTGGCAGGGCGGCGTTCGCCGACCTTCGATTTGAGTCAGATGGGTCGGAGCGGCCAGACTTCGTGCTGAACCAACCACAGTTCCGCGACGCCGAGATCGTGATCGCTTACGAGAACTTCGGATGTGGGTCTTCGCGCGAGCATGCCCCTTGGGCCCTCCGGGATTATGGGATCCGCTGCATCATCGCTCCCAGCTTTGCAGATATCTTTCACAATAACAGCTTCAAGAACGGCCTCCTGCTAATTTCACTAGAACGTGAGATCTGCGATCGTCTGATGAACGACGCCCGAATGGGCGGGAACGCACGCTTCGGAATCGATCTGGCTGGACAGCTCATAGTCCCACCCAATGGTGAGGGCATCAAGTTCGAAATTGATCCAACACGCAAGCACAAGCTTTTGAATGGCATCGACGATATAGGCGAAACCCTCATTCGAGAGCAGCAGATCAGCGCCTTCGAAGACCGTCACGGAGTGGAGCGCGCGTGGCTTTTTGGACCTGTAGTGGATGAGAGTCGCTAAAATGAGCTGTTCTAGGTTCTGACAACCATCACTTGTTGATATTTGGTCGACAGCGATCTTGGGTGGCCATCATCAGCAAATATATTTTCGATTTTGCATGCTGGCATTTGCATTCGTTATGCTTGCAATTCTGCATCTGTAGTAAACTCGACTGCAATGGACTCGGAAAATGCCGTATGTGAATGAATGCTTTTAGGATCTGCCCATTGCGACACTAACGCTCACGCACTTCCGAAGTTGATCCATTATCCAAACAGTTCGCGCGCGCAGCGGCCATTCGGACCGATGGATAAGCCACAGCGTGTCCACTACTGGTGTATCCAAGTCGACGACGCGGATTGCTTCCTGGTAACGGAAGGCTTGGCGCGCGTAGCGGGGCAGCACCGTCGACCCTAGTCCGCGGGCAACTGGCTCCAAAATCAATCCAACTTGATTGCTGAAGCCGTGCACGGGCAATTTTTGTCCGCTGCAAAGGCCGGGGAAATTCTGACTTAGAAGACGCGTCGCCATAGCGAGCCCATCTGGATGGTCGATGAAGCCAATCCGCTCTAGATCAGTCCAGCGCTGCACCTCCTCGCTTGCTGGCACAATAAGTTCGAGCGCCTCCTCGGCGAAGGGGCTTGCCACGATCCGTGGATCGTCCGGCTTCAGGGTGATTAGCCCGACCTCGAACCGGTTCTGAAGCACGGCGTCGAGCACCTCGTTGTCGGGAGCGAAACGGTGCCGGATGGTTATTCCCGGGCGTGCCTGCTGCAGGTCAAGGAGCTTGGGATAGAGGAATAGCCCGATGCTCCCAGGCGTGATCAGGCTGACTTCGCCTGTAGCGGCATCCGCGTCGGAAAGGCGAGAACGCATGCGCTGATCTGCCAGTTCGACCTCGCGACAGTAGTCCAGCAGCGCCGATCCAGAGGGAGTGAGCTCCAGTGCGCGTGGGCGACGGATTAGAAGAGGGCCAAGCTCATCTTCAAGATGCCGGACATGCTGGCTCACCGCGGCCTGGGTTAGGCCCATTCGCTCAGCCGCTTTCGTAAAGCTGCCGGCGTCAATCAGCACCGCGAAGGTGCGTACCCACTGTGCGTTCAACATAAGCAAATGTGATCGATTCCATAACGTTCGCTGCCTTTAACTTATAGCGAGGCATGGCTACGATGCTATCCCCTCTCCCATGAAGGTCGAAGGCATGGCCGCCTATCCCCGCAGCTTCTCCCACATCGGCCTCTCGGTTTCTGACCTTGATGCGGCGGTGCGGTTCTACACGGAGGTCATGGGCTGGTACCTAATCATGCCACCCACCACGGTCAGCGAGGACACAAGCGCCATCGGCCTAATGTGCACGGACGTATTCGGGGCAGGCTGGGGCTCTTTCCGTATCGCCCACCTCTCGACGGGGGACCGAGTCGGCGTTGAGATCTTCGAGTTCCGCGGAGCGGAGCGGCGGGAGGACAATTTCGAGTACCGGAAGTCCGGCGTGTTCCACTTCTGCGTCCAGGACCCCGACGTCGAAGGGCTCGTCGCCAAAATCGTCGCGGCTGGCGGCAAGCAGCGCATGCCTGTGCGAGAATATTACCCCGGCGAGAAGCCCTATCGGATGGTCTACGTGGAAGACCCGTTCGGCAACATCTTCGAGATCTACAGCCACAGCTACGAGCTGACCTACTCCGCCGGTGCCTACGGCAGCCCTGCGGCCGCTTGAGGCCAGATTTCGTTGAAAAACTCGGGATCTGATCGAAGCAGTGCCGTAGAGGACGGCGGCCGGAGAAGGACGTGCCATTGAATTGCTCAGAACCCACTACCGGGATGGAATTACACCGTTATCGAGAGAAAAATCTTTTCCCGGGCACCGCCTTCGATGCCGCTCAAAGCGCGGTCTCCGACTTTTTCAACGAAATCGGCCACCAAGCAGCCAGTCGCTCTGAGCGGGCCATCTGCCGGCTCGCGCCCTCATTTTCCGATCGCAAGAGAGGCAGATGTCCGCCCTGTTCACGCCCTACACCCTAAAGGACGTCGCGCTGCGCAACCGTATCGCAGTCCCGCCGATGTGCCAGTACAGTGCCAACGACGGCTTCATCAACGACTGGCACCTCGCCCACTACAGCGGCATTGCCCGGGGAGGCGCCGGGCTCGTCATCGTCGAGGCCACGGCCATCTCACCGGAGGGGCGGATCACCCCTGGCTGCACGGGGCTTTGGCAGGACGAGCAGGTCGAGGGCTTGGCGCGCGTCGCCGCTGCCATCAAGGCTGCCGGATCAGTGCCGGGGATCCAGATTGCCCACGCCGGCCGCAAGGCCAGCGCGAACCGGCCGTGGGAAGGCGACAATCACATTTCCGATGGAGACCCGCGCGGATGGAACACCCTGTCGCCCTCGGCCCTCGCGTTTGGCGCCAACCTGCCGAAGGTGCCAGGTACGATGACCCTGCAGGACATCGGCCGGATCAAGGCCGACTTCGTCGCCGCCGCGGTTCGCGCCTGTGACGCCGGCTACGAGTGGCTGGAGTTGCACTTCGCCCACGGCTATCTCGCGCAGAGCTTCTTCTCGGTCCGCGCCAACGAGCGCACCGATGTGTATGGTGGCGACGCCGCAGGCCGCGGCCGCTTCCTGCGCGAAACCCTGGCCGCCGTTCGCGCCGCCTGGCCTGAGCGCCTGCCGCTCACCGTCCGCTTTGGTGTGGTCGAGTTTGACGGCCGGGACGAGGAGACCCTAGGCGAAGCCATCGCGCTCACGCGGCAGTTCCGGGCCGAGGGCCTCGACATGATGAGCGTCAGCATAGGCTTCTCGACTCCCGACGCCCGCATCCCGTGGGGGCCGGCTTTCCTGGCGCCGATCGCTCAGCGGGTCCGTCGCGAGGCGGCCCTGCCGGTCTCCTCGGCTTGGGGCATCGACGCGCCCACGGTCGCGAACCGTACTGTCGAGCAGGAGCAGGTCGACCTCGTGATGGTCGGTCGCGCTCACCTCGCTAACCCGCACTATCCCTATGCCGCCGCGATCGAGCTCGGCGAAGAGCGGCCGGCATGGGTGCTGCCGCCACCCTACGCCCACTGGCTCGAACGCTACGCCGGCCGGCAGGAGGCCGCGACGCACCGGCGGGCTTCGGCTCTCGGGTGATCCCGACCTCGGACCCTTACGGAGGAGATCCATGCCGCACGAGATCGTCCGCGTTCGCCATGAGCTGCACCGTCGCAGTCTGACGGTGCAGCGAGTCGAGCGGGTCACGCCTGGGATGCTGCGCATTCACCTCGGAGGCCCTGAACTAGCCGGCTTCAAAAGCCTGTCGCCCGACGACCACGTGAAGCTGTTCGTGCCGGGCAGCGGCGGCGAGCGACGGGACTACACCCCACGCCGCTTCGATTCCGAGGCTGGCGAGCTCTCGCTCGACTTCGCCCTCCATGAGGCCGGCCCCGCAACCCGTTGGGCGCTGGGGACGAAGCCGGGAGACATCATCGAGATCGGCGGTCCACGCGGCTCAATGATCGTGCCCTTCGACTTCGACTGGTGGCTTCTCGTCGGCGATGAGACCGCCCTGCCGGCCATCGGCCGCCGGCTTGAGGAACTGCCGCAGGGCGTGCCGGTCACCACTGTCGTGGCGATCGCCGGCCAGGCGGAGGAGCAGCGCTTCGACACCGCCGCTGCGCATCGCGCGATCTGGGTGCATCGCCCGCTTGGAGAGGCCGACGATCCGGCGCGCGTTCTGGACGCCCTCGCCAAGATCATACTGCCACCGGGCGACGGCTTTGTCTGGGCCGCCGCTGAGGCCGGCGTCGCTCGCGCCATTCGCGTGCAAGTCGAAGCCCTCGGCCACCCCAGCGCATGGCTGAAGGCGAGCGGCTACTGGAAAAAGGGCGTCGCCGACGTCCACGAGAAGATCGAAGGCTGAGCAAGGCCATGTTCCTCCAGAAGCGCACGCGCGCTCTCGTCCTAGCACTTCTAACCCTGACGCTGACCGGCCCTGCCGACGCGCAGACCATTCCGCGCGACGAACTGCTGTTCCTGACGTCCGAGTGGAAGGGCGAGCGCTTCCCAGACGGGCGCCCCCGCGTCTCCGACGACCTGATCCGGCGCGCTGCCAGGATCGGCATTGAGGAGGCCTGGACGGTCCTGCAGAACGAAGGCTACCGCAACCAATTCGAGGGCAACTGGAAGCAGGTGGACGACGCCATTCCGGTCACAGGCCGCGCCGTGACGGCAGCCTTCCTGCCCTCGCGTCCGGACGTGGAGCGGCAGGTGAAGGCGCGCGGCGCCGCCCAAGGCAGGACGGGCGATACCAACGCCTGGCCGATCGCAGATCTCCAGCGCGGCGACGTGCTGGTCGTCGACGGCTTCGGTAAGATCAAGGACGGCACAATCATTGGCGACAACCTCGGCAACGCCATCTTCACCCATACCGGCACCGGCGTCGTGATCGATGGCGCCGTACGCGACCTCGGCGGCCTGAGGGCGATTAAGGGCTTCAACGCCCTAGTGCGCGATTTTCATCCATCGTTCCTGATGGATATGACGTTGATGGGCCACAATACGCCCATCCGGATCGGCGGTGCCGTCGTGCTGCCGGGCGACCTCGTGATCTCAGAGAAGACCGGCGTCCTGTTCATCCCCGCCCATCTCGCCGAAAAGGTGGTCGAGACCGCTGAATTCATCGGCCTCAAGGACCGCTTCGGTCAGGAGTCGCTGAAGTCAGGCCGCTTCGGCCCCGGCGACATCGATGCCCAGTGGTCGGAGCCGGTGCGGCAGGCGTTCATGGCTTGGCTCGACGGTCAGCCGGAACGCGGGACGCTGACCCGGGCGAAGTTGAACGGCCTTCTTCAGAAGAGAACTTGGTAGGCCAGCACGCTGGACGACAACCTAGCTACCATAGAGATGAACAATAGCCGCCTCGGCGCATTGAGGCGATAGATCACACGTTCGCGCTGCGTTTCAGGCGAAATCATACTTCAAATTGGAGAAAATCATGCACGAAATTGAATGGCCCGCGAACTACGTTCCAGGATTCACAGATAATTTTGCTTCTAATGAAGTGATTGCGTCCGGGCTAAGCGCAGCCCTTGTGTGGCCGTTTCTAAGCGAGGCTTCGTTATGGCCGACTTACTATGCAAACTCAGCGAACGTTCGATTCCATGACGGCAAGGGGCCTGCATTGGCACTTGGGGTGTGCTTCTATTTCGAAACGTTTGGCTTCCCTGTTGAGGCCCAGGTCGTGGAGTACCAGTCCCCAGCGGGCAACCAGCCGGGACGGCTCGCTTGGCATGGCTGGGCGGGCGAGGGCGGAACACGGTTGGATGTCCACCATGCCTGGCTCGTCGAAAATCTGCCCGGGGGGCGAGTTCGAGTCCTTACACAGGAAACTCAGAAAGGGCAGCCAGCGCGCGATCTCGCGAGGACAAAGCCGAACCCAATGATCAACGGACATCAGGATTGGCTCGACGGACTGATAGCCGCGGCTAAGCAGAGGTCGGAGCGCTGACTCGCCGTCCCTATTAATACACAGGCAGCCGCTGGGACAGGGCCGACGCTTTCACCTCAGCTGAGTACTCACAGTGCATTTGGGCAGCGGCCTCAATCCATAATAAAACGACGCGGCGCTGCTGGTTTCGACGATCAAACGATACTCGAACAGTATTTGGGGCTTGGCAAAAATCTCGTTTCAGCGAGCCAATTTGCCAAGCTCTGCCTGCAGGGTGTTGATACCCCAGTGTTCGACATAGCGACCACCGATCACGCGAACAATATCAATGACATCGATTGATATAGGACGTCCAGTCGCCTCAATGCCAAAGAACGAACCGCTGTGTATTCCGCTAATTGTTTTCCGCGTAGTAACTTTGTCTCCCTCGGCGACCTGATCATGGATCACGACCTCAAGAGCTGACATCGCCGGACGGAGGATTTCCTCGAAGGTAGCCCAAAGGCCTTCTGGTCCGTCCGGTGCACCTGGTGCGGCGGAACGGTTGACGAAGCTCGGGTCTACGAG
Source organism: Methylobacterium sp. PvP105 (assembly GCF_017876975.1). Classification (NCBI taxonomy): domain Bacteria; kingdom Pseudomonadati; phylum Pseudomonadota; class Alphaproteobacteria; order Hyphomicrobiales; family Methylobacteriaceae; genus Methylobacterium; species Methylobacterium sp. PvP105. The sequence continues at coordinate 58,122 of NZ_JAGIPA010000004.1, forward strand.
CATGTCGAAAGCTGCCCGATTGCCTCGGACAATCACCTCATCGTTAAAGCGGCGGACCACTGCCTTGTTGTCGTCCAGCGGCATGGTGCTCTCCTATTTACGGGCAGACTGAACCTCAACCAAGCGTATAAACCAGAGTCTATCGCCGAATGCTATAGTATAGCGCTGATCTATGCGTGTTCAATCCGCGCCAGACGTAGCGTTCTAGGGCTTTCAACAGCAAAACTGGGCGCTGTCTATAGCCGTGATGGGCGAAGCCAAGTCGACGGCAACCCGTTCCGGCATACAGGATTCGCCCGTCTTTGAGCAACCCAGGCTATTGCAGCTGATCAAGCTCTACTCTGAAGCGCCGCCAACTTTCTTGCTGCGCCCCTTCTGGCTAGCAGCCGCTCACCATATCGTGCAACCATGACAACTGACTTCCAACTTCCCGCTTGCATAACTTCGCTGAGCTCAAGACCAGCCGAAAGCATATCTTGAGCTGCGCCGACCCGAGTCGAGTGCGCAGATGGAGGTCGGCTAAGTCGCAAGTCGGCCAGTTCGGCTAGCTTGCGGAATATCCGTCGCACCTCCTGAGCCTCGAGAGGCGTACGGCTTGGGCGGCCGCCTTTGTCGACTGCGCGAAACAACGGTCCGCCGGCGAGCATCCCAAAGTTTAAATAAGCTTCGACGCGCGCCATCGTATCCGGAGCCAAGTATTTGATGGTGCCTGCCGCTTCTTGGTCGCCTTTAGAGCGTCGTACCAGGATCGTGCCGCCACCATCGTCGGCACGTTGCAGATCCTCAATGAGAAGGCCAACGAGTTCGGAGCGTCGTAGCAGTGTGTCGTAGGCCACAGAGATCAGAGCCGCGTCGCGAAGCCCGAGGAGATCGGAGCTGTCTGGCGCTTCAGCTACGACCATGCGCTCTATCGCGCTCCGATTGAGAGGCTCCGCCTGCTTTTGCCGAACGCCTCTCATTCGGTTCATTCGCCTCAGAGCAAGGCGCACGACCTCCGCTTCGCAGGGGTTCGGCAGCTCGGCGGCACGATGAAGAGCAGCGATCGACGAACGATAGCGCCGCACCGTAGCCGGCGCTTTGAGCTGGCTCATCGCGTCGATGAAAGCCACAACTGTCTCAGATGAAGCTGGGATATTTTGACGGTGGTTGGCTCGACACCAGTCCGCGAACACCCTTGTGTCAGCATGGAGCGCGCGAACGGTATTATCGGCGAACGCGCCTCGCGCCGCGCGCGCGTACCCGTCAAGTCGCTCGGCGAGCATGTCGAGCGGGACCGGCGGCGGCGCTTGACCGCTTGCGACGGACGCGGATGTCAACCTCGTTCTGATGCCCATGCCGCCTTCTAGCCCTTACGGGCGCTGTTATCAACGATAAGTGTAATTATCGGTGGTAACGGCGCGGCGTTTCGCGGGCAGCGCTATATCTGCTAGATGGCGAACGCGCGCCGTTCCAGCTCCGACACGCGGCTGGTGCCGACGACGTCCTCATCGGCGCGCACGGCTTTTTGGCCGCCCTCCAGCATGTGAGGCTTCCACGAGAACAGCGGGCTTGGCGCGGTGCCGTAGCGGCGGGCAACGGATGATACGGACGAGCCGGGCTGCTGGCTCCTCGACAAGGCGGATCTTCTCGGTGGTGGACCAGCGCCGGCGACGCTGAACGCCGGTCAGGATGTCGCCGCGCATTGGCGGCGCGGTCGGATCGGATGAGAGAGCTTTACCCATGGGCCAACGCCGATGCCTTTGTGAGATATGCCGCCTGTCCAGTCAAAACGCGGTGCGGTTCAAGAGGGGCTGACACCGTATAAGCGTATGCTTCAAGCCCGGACGAAGTAGTCCGTGCGCCTCAGCTTGATCGGTTGAGCCACATCTCAGGGGCATGCATTTAGACAGACCTAGATGATCAGGATGGATTCTCAATAGCGGTGACGATATAAGAGCAATTTTTCATAAGTACCTATATATACAGAACTGCTGGATGCCATGAAGAAAGCAAGGAAGGCGCTGTTATGCGGGTATATTGCACGTATTGAAAATATTATAGACAACAATCACCCAAGCAACTGCCGATAATGCCGCAATTTTCAATAATGAATAAGCTTGAATACGCAGAAATTTTGCAGGTCTAAGTCGACCCTTGAGCGACGAATATTGCGGTGCGATATGTGGCGCGGCGCTATCAATGGGGCTGGCTCATCCCAGTCAAGAGGCGTAAGATTTCAAGGACGATGCGCAGAAAATCGTTGTGTTTAATCGTTATAATTGAAAATGTCCCCGCCCTTCGCAGGGCTTACCGGCGCCTTAGATCTATACTAATGTCCGACGTGAACCATAATATTCTGCTACCGAAGCGGTTTGCAAAACTTCTTGATGGCGGAATAATCGTATCTACTGGTGAAAATGAATTCGATGCAGAGAAGCGTGTTCTGACACCCTTCAAACAGGGGCTGACTGCTGCGGTTACCCTCGAGGGACGCATGTCCTGCCAGATCGATGACCGCTCCCCCATCCAAATCGAAGCGCCTTCCGTGAGCTTGATCCTGAACGCCTCGGAGCATCGGCGCGAGCAGACATTCGTCCGACAACAAACGTTTAGATACGCCTTGGTTCATCTGTCGAGAGAAGTCGTGGAAACCCACGTGGGGGTTCCGTTCGCGACGCTGCTCGCGAGGGCAGCAACGCCGGGAGCGATTTACGGTCCTGCCTTCATCACAACGGACGCTGACCACGTTGTCCGCTCCTTGGCCTCACAGATCATGGTCTGCCCGATCTACGGTGCTGCACGAAGCTTGTTTTTACTTGGAAAGGCTTTGGAACTCGTCGCCTATGCGCTCGAACGGTGCATGCCGGCCCTCGGCCCTGCAGAGGTCAATGGCGGCCTGTCCGCCGACGTCATCGATCGCGTGACGACCGCTCGCGATATCCTAGTGCGGCGATACGCCGAGCCATTGAGCGTGCCGCAACTGGCTGCGCTAGTCGGATTGAACGCCAAGGCACTGGCCGCCGCTTTCCGGTGCCTGTTCGGGACGGGCATTCCCGAATTTCTGCAGGAGTATCGGCTTCAGGTCGCCTACGACACTCTCGCAAGCGGGAAAGCCGGCGTCGCCGAGACTGCCTACCGCGTCGGCTATACGCCGGCCTATCTATCGACACTGTTCCGCAATCGGTTCGGACTGTCTCCACGCAATCTCCGATGATGGTAGATCGTAATTGTTCCAAATAGGATCGAAAGACATAGGCGTAATCTCGAAAGTCGCAGAAATTGCTCCGCTTAGATCTCCGTCGGTATGACTGGGGCGCCTGGGAGTTCGAAAACCTTCGCTCATCCCAGGATGGCTGTTCGGGATCAAACGACGTGTCGAAGTTCCCCACGTCCTGCCGCGAGGCTCGGTCGCCGCTGTTCCTCGTCGGCGGCGCGCTTGTATCCCTGCAGGTGAGCGCCACGCACGCTGCGCCGGCGTCCCATCCGTTGGTACAATCAGCCGAGATACAACTCGATGCGCTGTCCGTAGAAGGCAGCGGCCTATCCACGACGGGAGCTTCCGTAGGCTACGCGCCCACCGTCACGTCGACGGGTACCAAGACAGCCACGCCGATCGGTCAGACCCCTCAGTTCATCACGGTGGTGCCCCGGGCGCAGATCGAGACGCAGGCATCCGTCACCGTCAACCAAGCCCTTCGCTACGAGCCCGGCCTTGCCGCCGAGACGCGGGGCGGCAACCGGTCTGACAGTGTCTTTGTACGCGGCTTCGGTGGATTCGGCGGCAATGCCAACTACGTGCAGTTCCTCGATAATCTTCGCCTGCCCAAGGGCGTCTCCTACGCGATCCCGTCCGTCGAGCCCTACCTGCTCGAGCGCATCGATGTCATCCACGGACCGGCCTCCGTTCTCTATGGCCAATCGAACCCCGGCGGCCTGATCAACCTCGTGAGCAAGCGGCCGCTCAGCATGCCCTACAACGAGGTCTTCACCCGCCTCGGCAGCTACGGCCATGTCGAGGGCGGCTTCGATCTGAGTGGGCCGGTCGATCCGGAAGGACATCTGCTTTACCGGCTGATCGGTCTCGGCCGCGACACCGATAACGCCGTCAAGGACAGTGCCGACCAGCGTGCGATGATTGCACCGATGCTGACGTGGCGCCCCGACGCCTCCACAACCCTATCCATACAGGGACTGCATCAGCGCGATCCCAACAGTTTCCAGTCTAACTGGATGCCGGCTCTCGGCACGCTTCTGCGCAATCCGAACGGGCAGATTCCCTACACCTTCCAGAGCGGCAACCCGCTCTACAACAGCTTCAACCGCGAGCAGTCCGCCTTCAGCTACCAGTTCGAGCACGTATTTGACGACACGTTCGCCGTCCGTCAGAACTTTCGATACTTTCACCTCGATACCGACTTCAAGGCGTTCTCGGTCCCGGCGAGCGGCAGCGCGTTCGCAGCGGGGTCCCTATGCGGTGGTCGAACAAACTTGTGTCTTGCGCGTACGCCGCAGCACTACATCGAGAGCCTCGATTCCATCGCACTCGACAACGAAGCCGAAGCACATTTCTGGACGGGACCGCTCAAGCATACCGTGCTGACCGGTCTCGGCTACCTGTGGACCGGGCCGACGGCGAGGTACGGCACAGGCACGACGAGTTACGTCAACTACCTGACGTCCGCCTACGGGGCATTCACCGTTCCAGGGCTGACGACGGAGCAGCGTCAAGACAACAGCCAGCTCGGCCTGTACGCCGAGGATCAGATCCAATTCGAGAACTGGCACCTGCAGGCGGGCGTCCGCCATGACTGGGCTCGGAACTGGGCGGAAACCACGACGCTGGCCACTGCCAAATCGACGATCGCTCGGACCGACAGCCAAGCGACCACAGGTCGTGTCGGTCTGCTCTACCAGTTCGAGAACGGCATCGCTCCGTTCGCCGACTACGCAACCTCCTTCGAACCGCAAGCGGGTACGGGCTATGGCGGGACGGCGTTCAAGCCGACCACAGGCGAGCAGTACGAGGCCGGCGTCAAGTACCAACCTCCGGGCGTTGACGCCCTCGTCCAGGTCGCAGCCTTCGACCTGACCCAGTTCAACGTCCTGACCACGGACAACGTCCACACCAGCACCAACACGACCCTGACCGGGTGCAGCAGCACGGTCTGTCAGGTCCAAACCGGCGCGGTCAATTCGAAGGGTGTCGAGTTCAGCGCCAAGGCCTCCCCCCTGCCCGGGCTCGCCCTGATCGCCTCTTATGGCTATGCCGACGTCAAGGTCACCCGCAGCACCGTGGTGACGAGCGGGATCGCGGTGCAGGGCAAGCGACCGATCGGCGTACCCGACCAGACCATCGCGGGCTGGGGCGACTACACGATCCAAACCGGAGCCCTGCGCGGGTTCGGCTTCGGCGGCGGCCTGCGCTACATCGGCTCTTCCTTCGGGGATGCAGTCAACTCCGCCGCCTACAGGGTGCCTGGCTACCTGCTGGCCGATGCACAGTTCCATTACGACTTCGGTGCAGCGAACCCCGCATTGCGGGGGCTGACCGCCGCCGTGAACGCCACGAACCTCTTCGACAAGCACTACGTCTCGGCCTGTGCATCGGCGAACCAGTGCTTTTACGGATCGAGCCGCACGGTGCTGGCTACCATCTCCTACCGCTGGTGATCGCGTGCTGACACGACCCGCAGCCCATTTTCCAGCCCCGGTGCGCGTCCCGAACACCGAAAGCTGGAATATCTGCTCACGTGCCGGGCTCGCCTACCGCATCTTTTTGGCCTGGCCCGAGGGGGAGCCACCATCGGAAGGGTGGGACGTCGTCTATCTCCTCGACGGCAACGCTTGGTTCGGCACCCTCGTCGACAGCCTGCGCATGCAGAACAGGCGGCCGGACGTCACCGGCGTCGGTCCGGCCATCACTGTTGGCATCGGCTATCCGACCGATACCGTCGTCGACGTTGAGCGGCGCCGGTACGACCTGACCCCCTCTCGTGGTGCGCGCGCTTCGAGCGAAGACGATGCCTCCATCGGCGGCGGCGACGCGTTCCTTGCGTTCATCGTGGAAGAACTCGGGCCGATGATCGATGCTCGATTCGGTCTTCACCTACCGCGTCGAGTCGTGTTTGGCCACTCGTTCGGAGGCCTGTTCGTGCTCCATGCGCTTATGACCCGACCGGACGCCTTTGCGGCTTACGCCGCTGCCAGCCCCTCGTTGTGGTTCGACGGTGGTTCGATGCTTCGTACGGCCGAGACTGCACGGATCCCGTCGTCAGCGTCCGTGGTGATCATGGCGGGGGCGTTGGAACAGCCGGACAGCCGCGCGTTGGACGGAGCGGGGGGGCAGGCACCATGCCGGATGCCCGACCGCGCCATGATCGACAATGCTCGGACCATGGCCGAACGCCTGGGCGCGCGTGGCGATGCCGGGCCGATCGTGCGATTCCACGTCTTCCCAGGCGAGAACCACGTTTCAGTCGTACCGGCTGCGATCAGCCGTGCGCTGCCCTTCCTCCTCAATAGGTCGAACACCTCGCGATGAATGCATTGGCGCACCAGCTCGTTCGGGCCGGCCTGCTTCTGGCTGCGCTCACCGGCGCTGCATCGGCGGAACCAGTGAATGCGATCGACAGCCTCGGGCGCAGCGTCGCCTTGGCGGCCCCTGCCCGTCGCATTCTCCTGGCTGCCGGCCGCGACCTGCCCGCCCTGGCTTTGATCGACAAGGATGTGGCCACCCGGATCGTCGGCATTGGGCAGGATCTTAGACGACAGAGCCCCGATGTCTGGAGAGCCTACGAGCGGGCATATCCGCGACTGGCGGAACTGCCGGTGATGGAGACGGGCCCCGGCGGTTTCCCGGCCGAGCGTGCGATCGCGCTTGGCCCCGACCTCGTCATCCTCGGCCGCACCCAAGCCGGATCTCCCGACGCCGATGGTTCCACGCCCCTACTGCGCGCCCTCGGTGCGGCGGGAATCGCCGCCGCCGTGATCGACTTCCATGAGCACCCTTTGCGCGACACGGCGCCGGCCATGCGTGCACTGGGCCGGCTTCTCGGCCGGGAGCGCGAAGCCGACGAGTTCAACGCCTTCGTCGCGGCGCATCTCGCAGCAGTGGCCGTCCGGCTGCGAGGGGCACGGGATGCACCTGTGCTCTTCCTACACACACATGCCGGCGCGATGGCGTGCTGCTTCTCTCCGGGCCAGGGGACCTTCAACGACGACATTCTCGCTGCAGGGGGGCGGAACGCGGCAGCGCCCCTCTTGCCAGGGGCGACAGGCCAGATCAGCCCGGAAGCGTTGCTGAGCCTCGATCCGACGATCTACGTCGCCACCGGCGGAGCGCACCTCGCCGATAAAGGGGGGCTCGTACTCGGCGATGGGGTCGATCGGGCCGCGGCACATACCGCCCTCGAAGCAATTCTACGCGCCCCGGGCCTCGCGCCCCTTTCCGCCGTAAAGGCTGGCCGAGCTTATGGGCTCTGGCACGGGTTCAGTACGTCGCCACTGAATGTCCTCGCCGTCGAGGTCATGGCGAAATGGCTACACCCTGAGCTCATGGAGGACGTCGACCCGGCTAGAACGCTCGCCGAGATCAACGCCCGTTTTCTCGCGGTGCCGATGGATGGTGCATACTGGGTGGCACTGCGATGACCAGGCTCCTCAATGGGGCGAGCGGTTCGCCCCACGAAGGCCGAGACCTTGCTTCGGAGTATGGGCGGACGCTGCGGCAGCGGGCAGCATGGTTGGCCCTCGCCATTCTCGGCGTCGGGCTCGCGTTCCTGCTCGATGTCGCGACCGGTCCATCCTTGCTATCGCCAGACAAGGTGCTGCGCGCGCTCTTCGATCCAGCAGGCGTAACGCCCGCGGAGGCGGCGATCGTTCGGGAGATCCGATTGCCCCCGGCGGTGACGGCGCTCCTCGTCGGGGCCGCGCTGTCGCTTGCCGGTACGGAGATGCAGACGGTGCTCGACAATCCGTTGGCGAGCCCGTTCACTTTGGGTCTCGCCTCCGCCGCGACCTTCGGTGCAGCCCTATGCATTGTACTGGGCACGACCGTGCCATTCCTGCCAACGGCCTGGATCGTGCCCGCCTACGCCTTTGCATTTGCGTTCGGTACGGCCCTGCTTCTGCAGGCCTTGTCGCGGCTGCGGGGTGGACGCGACGGCGTACTGCTGTTCGGCATCGCGCTGTTCTTCACCTTCAATGCGCTGGTCGCTCTGCTGCAATTCGCGGCCACTGAGCAGGCGCTGCAGCAGTTGGTGTTCTGGACAATGGGAAATCTCGCTCGCACCACCTGGTCGCAGATCGTCATCCTGACGGCGATCCTGGCGGTAGCAACCGGTCTATCGCTGCGATCAGCGTCGGACCTGACCGCTCTCCGCTTCGGCGCGGAGCGCGCGCGTACCTTCGGCATCGACGTGGGGCGGCTGCGTCTGGCGGCCATGCTACGGATCAGCCTCCTGACGGCTGCGGGGGTAGCGTTCGTCGGGACGATCGGCTTCGTGGGCTTAGTTGGTCCTCATCTCGCTCGGCTCCTGACCGGAGAAGACCACCGTTTCCTGCTGCCGATGAGTCTGTGCACCGGCGCGCTGCTCCTGTCCTTTGCCTCGACCGCCAGCAAACTCACCATCCCCGGCGTTGTGCTGCCGGTGGGGATCGTCACGGCCTTGATTGGTGTGCCATTCTTCCTGATCCTGATCGCCCGTCAGGGACGTCATGACTGCTGATGGCATGTCGGGACTTGCCGTATCGAGCCTCCGCGTAGGCTATGGCCGGCGTGAGGTGCTGCACAGTCTAACGATCCCGGTGATCAAGCGGGGCCAACTTACAGTCGTGGCTGGGCCGAACGGCGCGGGCAAGTCAACGTTCCTGCGCGCATTGGCCGGGCTCGTGCCGGCTACTGGATCAATCCAGCTCGACGGGCATGAGTTGGTTGGCGCACCGGCCGGGCGACGGGCAGCCAACGTAGCCTTCATGCCTCAGGCGCTGCCTCAGGACTTGGCTTTCACCGTGATCGAGGCCGTCATCCACGCTGCCCGCGCCGGCCGCCGGCCGCTGTCCGGAGACGCGGCACCCGATCGTGCAGCGGCGGTGCTCGATCGCCTCGGTCTTACATCCCTCGGCGGAACCCAGATAGGTCAACTCTCAGGCGGCCAGCGCCAGTTGACGAGCCTGGCACAGGCCTTGGTCCGGCAGCCGCAGCTGCTCCTACTCGACGAACCGCTGAGTGCGCTTGACTTGCGCCACCAGCACGAAGTCCTGACGGTTCTGCGCAGCCTCGCAATGGATGGCCTGATCGTAGTGACCGTGCTGCACGATCTTGGCCTCGCGGCGATCTGGGCAGATCGCATGATCATCATCCACAACGGAGCTGTCTCGGTCGATGGGCCTCCCGACCAAGCGGTGACTTCTGCGATGCTGGCGGAAGTGTATGGCGTCGACGCTACAGTGTGCCGCCGTCATGCAGCCTCGGTCAATATCGTCGTGACTGTCCGTCGTCAGATGATTTGAGACAGGCTGCGGGCCTCAGGAACGGAGGCACTGGTCCACCTGGGTTGAGAAGTTAGGCAGCCTGCGCGTGGTGGCGCAAGCGGCGGTCGGTGAGAGTCTGGCGCTTGATCCGCTCCCGCTCGCGCAGGATGGCCTCGCCCCGGCCGAAGTAGACGTCGGCCGGCGTGAGATTGTTCAGGCTCTCATGAGCTCGGACGTGGTTGTAGTGCTCCACGAACGCCCCGACCCGCGCCTCCAACTCGCCGGGCAGATAGGCGTGTTCGAGCAGGATGCGGTTCTTCAGCGTCTGGTGCCAGCGCTCGATCTTGCCCTGAGTTTGGGGATGGCGGGGAGCACCGCGGATGTGGGTCATGCCGCGGCTGCCGAGCCAGTCGGCCAGGTCACCCGCGACGTAGCTCGATCCGTTGTCGGTCAGCAGCCGCGGCCGGTGCACCACCTGCACCTGATCGAGCCCGGCGGCGCTGAGCGCCAGGTCGAGCGTGGCAGTGACGTCGCTGGCCTGCATCGTGGCGCACAGCTTCCAGGCCACGATGAAGCGGGAGAAGTCGTCGAGCACCGTCGACAGATAGTACCAGCCCCAGCCGACCACCTTCAGGTAGGTGAAGTCGGTCTGCCAGAGCTGGTTGGAGGCCGTGGTCTTGTCACGGAACTCGTCGGCTGCCTTGACAACGATGTAGGCTGGGCTGGTGATCAGGTCGTGCGCCTTGAGCAGGCGGTAGACCGTGGCTTCCGAGACGAAGGAGCGCTGCTCGTCGGTGAAGCGCACGGCCAGCTCGCGTGGGCTGAGCTCCGGCTGCTCGAGCGCGAGGGCGACGATCTGCTCGCGGATCGCCGTGGGCAGGCGGTTCCAGACCCGGCTGGGCCGAGAGGGTCGGTCGGCCAGGGCCTCGGGTCCCCCTTGCTGGTAGGCGTCGTACCAGCGGTAGAATGTGGCGCGCGGGATGCCGAGTTTCTCCAGGGTGGCGCGCACCGGCAGAGAGGACTGCTCGACCAGCCGGATGATCTCCAGCTTCTCAGAAGCCGAGTACCTCATGCCTCGTCTTCCCCAGCTCCGCTCATACTTTTTTTGAGCAGGCGGTTTTCCAGGGTGAGATCGGCCACGACCTCCTTGAGGGCACGAGCCTCACGGCGCAGGTCCTTGACCTCGTCCGAGGTGGCGGCGCGGGCCGTGTCGCCGGCCAGCCGCTTCTTGCCCGCTTCCAGGAACTCCTTGGACCAGCCGTAGTACATCGAGGTGGCAATGCCTTCGCGTCGGCACAGCTCTGCGATGCTGTCCTCGCCGCGCAGGCCCTCCAGCACGATGCGGATCTTCTCCTCGGCCGAGAACTGGCGGCGGGTGGCGCGGCGGATGTCCTTGATCACCGCCTCTGCCGGCTTCCGTGCCGGCCCGGATGTCTGCTTCATCTTCGCTCCTTGGGGGCTACGATGAACCAGTCATCCTCCGTTCGTGAAGGGCCTCACTCTGTCTCACGGCCGCTGACGGCGGACAGTCGGACTTCAGAAAGACCTGCCAGCACCCTATGCCGGTGGACAGTTCGCGCGCGGCGGATCCTTGGGTGTCCTCGGCACGAGAGATGCGCTGAACACGCCCTTCAGCACAGTCAACTTCACGCAGCAGGTGATCCAGGATCAGCAGGCGCGAACCGCCGCCGATACGCTGGTCAATGACTCGTCCGTCCGTCTTACCACAGGCAGCAACGGGTTCGACGACACGTTCCAGATCCGCGGTTTTCCGGTCCCCGCCCAGGACGTTGGCCTGAACGGCCTCTACGGATTGATCTCGTCAAATCGCGTGGCCGCTCAATACATCGAGCGGATTGAGGTGCTGAAGGGGCCAGGCGCGTTCATGTATGGCATTCCGCCTGGCGGCAGTGTCGGCGGCAGTATCAACATTGTAACCAAGCGCGCTCTTGATGTCCCGCTTCTCCAAGTGACGCCACAGTACATCAGTCCCGGCAATTTTGGCGTTCACGTCGATGCCAGTACCCGCGGTGGACAGAACAAGGAGTGGGGTATTCGCTTCAACGGCCTGGGTCGCACCGGGGAAGCCTCGATCAACGATGGCAACTGGCAGACCGGGCTCGGCGCTCTGTCGCTCGACTATCAAGGCGAACGCCTGCGCTGGGCGCTCGACGTCATCTCTCAGAACGACGACACCAAAAACTTGTCAACGCCGAGTGCATCGTCCTCAGATCCGCCGAAGCAAAAGTCCCCACTCCCGTGGGTCAGGCCGCATTGGGGTCGGGCTCGTGACGCATTGGCGGACGACCGCGGCGCTTGGGGGCCGGCGGCGGCGTGATCGTCGCCTTCGAGCGCACGTGCTCGGGCACCAGGTCGGCGTGCTGGCGCAGCCGATAGCTTGCCCCCTCGATCTGTACGACGACCGCGTGATGCAGCAGGCGGTCGAGGAGCGCGGTGGCCACGACCGGATCGCCGAACACCTCGCCCCATTCCGCAAAGCCGCGGTTCGAGGTCAGAATCATCGCGCCCCGCTCGTAGCGCGCGTTGACAAGTTGGAAGAACAGGTTGCCCCCACCCGGTACCACCGGCAGATAGCCGATCTCGTCCACGATCAGGAGGGCGAAGGCCGCGAGGAAGCGGATGCGCTCGCGCAACGTACCCTCTCGCTCCGCCTTGGCCAGGGAAGCGATGATGTCGGCCAGCGTCGCAAAGTAGACCCCGCGCCCTGCCTTGATCGCCTCCACGCCCAAGGCCACAGCGAGGTGGCTCTTGCCCGTGCCGGGTGGACCGAGCAGGTGGACGGCCTCGCGCCGGTCGATGAAGTCCAGGCCTGCCAGCGCCAGGACGCGGTTGCGGTCCAGCGAGGGTTGGAAGGCGAAGTCGAAGCTGGCCAACGTCTTCACCGTCGTGATCCGCGCCGTCATCAGCGCCATCTTCACCCGCCGCGTCTGGCGCAGCGTCAGTTCCTCGGTCAGGAGCACGTCGATGGCCTCGACCGCGCCGATCTGACCCTGCTCGATCTGGCGCAGGGTCTGGTCGAGCACCTCCAATGCCCGAGCCATCTTGAGCCCGACGAGGTTGCGCCGGATGCTCTCCAGCGTCGCGGCAGGATCCAGCCGCCCCGTCATGGCCGGCCTCCCTCGGCCAAGCGGCGGCCGACGGCGGCGTAGACCTCCAACGAGCGCCGCGCGACGTGCTCGCCGGTGCGGCCGATCACGATGGGGCCGTCGCGTCCCGCTGCGGTGCGGCGCGTCAGTTCCGGCCGGCGGCGATGCCCGGGCGCGACCAGGATCTGCCGACGCCCCTCGACGACGGTGTGCGCCGCCACCAAACGGCCTGCGTCGAAGATCTGGATCTCGTCGGCGAACTGGTGGACCTCGACGACACGCCGTGTCCGGTCGGGCACGCTGTAGAGGTTGCCGCCGACGCTCACGAGGCCATCGTGGGTGACGCGCCGCTCCAGACGCAGCACGGCCCGGAACGGCACGACCGGCAGCGGCTGCAGGCTGGGCCGCTCTTCGGCGAAGGCTTCCGAGACGATGCGCAGCGTCGTGCCGTGCAGGCGCACGTTGGCGACGGTGGCGAGCCAATCGCCAAGCTGGACGTTCAGGTCCTCGAGATTGCGGAAGCTACGGGCGAGGAAGAAGTCCTCGCGCACGTAGCGGAACGGCCGCTCCACCTTTCCTTTGGTCTTCGCCCGGTAGGGCCGGCAGGCGCGCGGCAGGAAGCCATAGTGGGCGGCCAGCGCCACGAGCGAGCGGTTGTAGACGATGTTGCCGTCCTCGCTCTCGCCGGTCACCGCGGTCTTCATGCGGTCGTAGAGGATCTCCAGCGGCACGCCGCCCAGGGCCGTAAAGGCGGCGATGTGGCAGCGCAGGACCGTCTGCAGATCCTGGTGCAGGACGAAGCGCGCCCAGACGTGGCGGGAGTGGCCCAGCACCATCGAGAACAGCCAGACGATGCGCGTCACGCCCGGCTCGTCCGCAAACGAGACGACGAAGCGGGCGAAGTCGGCCTGGGCCTGCTGGCCGGGCGGGGTCTCGAAGCGGACCTCGAACGGCGCGGGCACCGCCGGGCGTATCCCGCGCAGGTAGTCGGTGACAGCGGTGTAGCCGCCCGCGTAGCCGCGCTCCTTGAGCTCGCGCCAGAGACGCGAGCCGGTCAGTGCGGGATAGGCGGCGACGCGCTCGCGCAGGTAGGCGGTGAAGGGGTCGAGGCGACGTTCGCGGGGCGGGCGTGGTGTGTAGGCCGGGGGTTCGAGGCCGCGGGCGATGTACCGACGTACCGTCTTGCGGTCGAGGCTGAGCTGGCGAGCGATGGCCGTGACGGACAGGCCCTGGCGGTGCAGGTCCAGGATCATGACGAGTTCTCCGAGCTGGATCACCGCCGACACTCCTCGTGCGCTCACGAGGTTCGATCATCGGCGAGGTGACGACGCCCGGCTGCCCAGATCAGCGCCTCCGACCCTGCGGACGCGCGCAGAACTGGGGATTTTTCAGTCGGCGCCTTCGTCCATCATTCACCCGGCGTCGACAGCTCCCAGCATACTGGCCTCCCGGCCACCGCTTCCGCAGCATGGACGTGCCCGCGGCTCTGGTGCGTGACGCGATGGGTGCGGATCCGTTCCCCGGCACGGTCCACGTTTTTCACTCGGAGTGCGCCGACCGGGTGAATCTCCTGGTCTGGGATGGGAGGGGCCTCGTCCTTGCGACTAAGCCTCTGAAGATTGGCCAGTTCTGTAGTTCTGCCGCACTTTGCGTGGAACGGCCGCAGTGACGGGGATGGTATAGGCTGATCCACGAGGCGGGTGATCCTGTCCTCAACACTGTCGCTCCAGCACGTCGATGCCGTGGCGTGCATCCACCCCATCACCCAAGGATGGTTCCTGCGGACGCATACAAACTGAAGGCATGGGCTTCCGCCCCACATCCCTGCCCTAGGACTTCCATTTTCCCAGTCTATCCAACCCCTTCCTCGGACACCCTCGCCTCCCCGTATGCCGCCATGGCGACCACATCCTGGACAAGGACGTGGCCGTTCCTGAAATCGGCCCTCTCGCCGTGTCCACCCGGAGCCGGTCCGGCATTCGTGTCACCCACCCGCATGGGCCGCATGGTGGAGGTCGGGTCGTTCGAACCCTGCCACTTCGAGCCCGTCACGTGCCGTTCGCCCCACGCGTGCCAGAGCCGGCTCATGGCTGCGAAACCTGATGTCGGTGCCGACACTAGGCTCTCGCCTCTGCACGCTCAGCGGGCTGTCCCTGGTCCTACAGAATGCGATGGCCGGGCTGTCCCGCCGACCGCTCATCCCAAAGTCATCAGGAGGGTGGCTCCAGCCCCTCTGCTGGGATCGTTGATGTGAGCTCCAGGAGCCAATGAGATTGCGGCTATCATTCGCGCATGCGTGCTCGCGCGAATGGGCTCTTTCGCTAATAAGCCCATGCGGCCGCTTGCCGGTCCGTCTTCGCGTGCCATGCCGCGATCGCACCGTCGCTGGGCTAGCGTCTGCCGCCCGAGGCTTTGCCGCGCTTCGGGGTGGCGTTCCCCTTCGCGGCGTCGGCGGCCTTTGTCTGATCGGATACAAGCTCGACCGTGTACGCCGAGATCTTGTCCCGCAGCCACCGCTTGGTGTGATGCGGCTGCAAGCCCTTGGTCGAATGTCCGATCTTCTCCAGGAGCTCCTCGAGGGAGATGAGCCGATGCGAGAGACCGGCCCGCACCCCGAAGCGCATGCTGGCCGCGTCCGGACCGCACAGGATCCATCCGTCGGCTCGGCCCAGGGCGTGGATCCACAGATCGCGCTCGCCGTCATCGAGGACGCCGAGGCCGGCGTGCTCGGCCTGACGCTCAAGGCGCTCGTCTCTCGTGACGGGATGGATCGTCACCTCGGCGCGGAACTCGGCGGGATCGATAATCTCACGGTGCTGGTAGCCGGTGCCGGCCTCGCTGGCGACCTCCTCGACGGTCTCGACCTGGTAGCGGTGGACGAGCGCCTTCCAGCCTCCAGCATCCGCGCAGGCAGAGATGGCGCAGTTGTCGACCAGGACTGTCTGTCGGGCGGAGGCCATAGCTTGCCGGCTCCGCTCAGACAGTCACCGGGACCGGCACCCCGTGCGATGCGAAAATCTCCCGCAGCTGTTCCCGAGACTGGCCGAGGATCTTAACCGTCTTGCCGACGGACAATCGGCCTCCCTCGATCGCGTTGGCGATCGTGTTCGCGAAAGTCCTCGAGAACAAGGGCGGCAGCGGATCGGCGGCTTTGGTCGTTGCCGGTGCAACCTCTCCGCGTTTCGCCTCAGCGCTCAACAGGCCCAGGGAGACCAGCCGCCAGAACAGCGCCGGGACCGAGACGTGGAAGTAGTCAGCGGCCTCACGCATGCGGGCGGCGCGCTCCGCATCGCCAAGCCCGCGCCACTGGCCGAAACGCTTGAGGAGACGATGCGGCATCAGCAGGGCTCGAGCAAACGCGTTGGCGAGCTGCTCGACGCGGTTTCCACCTTTCTCGACTACCGTCTCGACCGGTTTCGGGGGCATCGTGTCCCAGGTCAGGATGTGGAAGAACTCGTGGGCGAGATCGAAATTCCGGCGGCCCTTGTTCTCACGTCGATTGACCAGGACGGCGTCCAGCTCCGGAAGCCGGCAGGCCGCACCGGAGATCCGCTCGTCCATGTCGACCATCAGCACCAAGATGCCGAAATCGTTCTCCATGACCCGCGGGAGCGCGAGCGCGGGGATATCGCCCATCTTGTAGTCTCGGACGATGCGCTCGCCTTCCGCCTGCGCCTGCTCGTAGGTTGAGTTCTCCCACAGGCGCAGGCTGCGCCTCTCGGCCGGACCGAGCCGGTCGTCCGCGTCACAGAGCGAGCGATAAGCCGCCAACCAGCGGCCGGCCGAGGCTTGGTAGGCCTTGAGGGCCTCCTGCGAGCACGCCGTCTGACGCCAGCTGAATTCACCTTCGCCGACCAGCCGGAACGGGTCGGTGAAATAATCGGGATCGAGCCCGAAATGGTCGATCAGGATGCCGAGCTCCTCGGCTTTGGCGCGTCGCTCGCCGTTCTCGATGTTCGAGACGCTCTGGTGGTCCGCAAGGCCCAAGAGCTCGGCGACCCGGCTCTGGTTGACCTTTCGTTCCTCGCGCATCGCCCGAAGGCGCAGTCCGATCAGAGGGTTTGTCATCGCTCACTCCCGCGGCCGTACATAATCTTGCAAATCGCGGTTTGCAAGTTTTTTGATGCCGCTCGGCCGGAGCTCTCGCTGGCCGCACCTGGGGCCGTCGGCGCTTGAGCCCGGAGAGGAAGAGGAGACCTCGGCGGCCCCTCCCCTCCCCTCTTCGATCAGCTCTCAGGCGGCCTGTGCGAGCAGCACCATTTCGAGCTGTCGGGTGATGGGCGCGTCGGTAAGGTGGAAGGTTGGGTTGCGGGCTGATCCTTCCCGACGCACGATCCCGAGAGTCTTCAGCGCCTGCATGGTGCTGCTCGCCTGGGTCGGCGCGGTCGAGGCGCTGACCGTGTGCCGCAAGAGGTGCTTGCGGATGGCCAGATCCACGTGGACCTTGTCGGAGGCGCACGCCTTGGCGATCTCGCCGGTGAACGGGATGCCCACCTTCCGCATCTGGAAGAGGGAGACCATGCAGGCCCGGTTGATGGCGTTCGATACGGCGCCGTCCGCGAGGCCCTTCACCGCGTCCGCGACCTTGTCGACCGCGTAGACGTTGTAGCGGAAGCCGTCGTGGAGCGTGCGGTTGACGAAGCCCGGGTCCACGTTCGCCGCGAGCATCACCCGGGCCGTGTCTTTCCACATCAGCGCCTTTCGCACCTTGGCCAGCGTCCTGTGGATGTTGTGGTGGCTGCCGTGTTTCTCGGTCTCGAAGGCCAGGCGCGCGTCGATCGCCGCGGTGATCTCCGCGGTCATGTTCTGGACCGCGATCTCGTCGTGGGAGAGCATCAGCTCGCGGAAGGTGGGGTCGTCGGCGCTCAGTGAGGTCTGAGCCTCCTCGATCAGCTCCTCCAGCTCCTGGGCCAGTTCCAGCTCCTGGGCCAGCTCCAGCGCCGGCTCGGGCTGCACCTCAAGGGACGCGAGCGCGGTGTCCAGCTCCTCGAGACCCTCGGCGGCGAAGGTCTGGGCGAGTGAGGCGGCGCGGTCCGCGCGGCGCATGTGGTCGGTGTGATCGGAGGCGTGGGCGCCGAAATCGCCGGCGGTCAGGACGGGCTGGGCGGTGATCTTCTTCGAGGTCTTGCGGGCCATCTGTCGAAATCCTTGTCTGTTGAAGCATTGCACTTCGTTACGACAAGTATTGTTCTAGACGCTCCGCTAATATAATGATAATGGAAGTGTATGGCGGGCAATGTACTTGCGGCGCCGTCCGATGCAATCGATGCAGTACGATACAGAGAGTGGCCGACTTGACGAGCGGTGCTGTTGCCACCGTATCAGAGGCGCGTAAAAGGCCCCCAGGCGCGTTGCGGGCTCAGGTCGATGTACAACCTTTTCGTCTCAGGCGATGACGAGGCTTGGCACGGCGAGCCTTTCGATATCGAGCTGTCCCGGTGCGTTCGGGAGTACACCGCGCCGGAGATCACGGAGAGATACGGCAGCCTCGACCGCCAAGCCGTGGCCGCGCTCAAGCGGCTCCCCTGCATATTCGCCTATGAGGCCGTGCACGAGCTCCCGCCCCAGTTCGGGCGTATCGTGGACGTGACGCGGCGGCATAACGAGGTGCGGGTCGAATACCGCCTGGAGCCGGTTAATCCGTTCCTGGTCCACGATGACCTAGCGAGCCTGGCGTTCGAGCTCGAGATCGGCAAGTTGGAGATGAACCGGACGCACTGGGCCGTGAAGGAGGTCAACCTGGTGCGGGAGCTTGCCCGCAAAGGCGTCCCACTCCCCGACTGGGCCCAGCGTTCCCGGATCAACATCTCAACGCATCAGTTCGACGTCGCCTTGTCGTTTCCGGGCGAGCAGAGAAAGCTCGTCGAGCAGATCGCGGCCGAGTTGGAGCACGACCTGGGTCCCGATCGCTGTTTCTACGACCGTAACTACACGGGTCATTTGGCTCGCCCGGGAATGGATGTCCTGCTGCAGGGCATCTATCGCGAGCGATCGAGGCTGATCGTGGTGTTCATCAGCGGCAGCTATCAAGCGAAAGATTGGTGTGGCGTCGAGTTCCACGCCATCCGGGACATCATAAACCGGCGCGAAGGTGATCGCGTCATGTACATCAAGACCGGAGAGGGAGACGTTGAGGGCGTGCTGCCGAACGACGGTTACGTCGATGCCCGGCACTACACGGCGCGGCAGCTTGCCGAGTTCATACAGCAGCGCCTGGAGGAGCTTGAGATGTGAGGCTCCCGAGGAGGGCGTACATGAGCCCGTGGCCGTCCGCCGGATTGATGTCGGCGTTGCGGCCCCGCGCCGATCTGCTCACGGCGCGGGAGCGTCTACGGGCCGTGGGAGCCCCGAGCCGCCTCACTCGGCGTCAGCAGTCGTAGCCTTCTTCGGCTTGCGAGCCCGCGCCGGCTTCTTGGCCGGCTCGACGGCCTTCTTCCGTCCCGAAGCCTTCGGCGCATCCGTGACGGTCTCAGCGGCAGTGACGGCCTTAGCGGCAGCATTCCGACGCTGCTGGCCGAGGCCGGCGGCCTTCGCGAGAGCCGAGCGCTGCTCTGAGTAGCTGGCGGCCGTGCTGGGGTAGTCTCTCGGCAAGCCGTAGCGCTCCCGGTACTCCTCCATGCTCATGCCGTTGCCGGTGAGGTGGCGCTTCAGCGTCTTGTACGGCTTGCCGTCGATGAAGCTGATCAGCGCCTCCGGCCGGATCGATTTCCGGATCTGCACGGGCGTCGGCTTTTCCACTTGAGGGCCGCCCGATGCGGCGGGGCCGCCCAACCCGGTGATGGCAGCGTGAACGCTGGACAGCAGCGCCGGCAATTCAGACACCGGCACGGAGTTGTTCGCGACGTAGGCGGCGATGATGCTGGTGGTGAGCTCGACGGGATCGGTCTGGCCGGATACCGAAGGTGATGTACTTTCGTCCACTTGCAGCTCCATTAGATGCGCACGCAACCATCGGAACAGTTCTGAGAGGGCGTCAAGGCACAGTGGCGAAAATCCAGCGCATTATGCGGAGTATCTACCGGTTTGATGGCCGATTTCCAGCGCAAGTTCGCCCGTGAATGGCCGAACATGGATTTGGCGCTTCCATGAAGTTTGGCGGTTTGGGAAGGAACAGGCCGGTTCCTGGATATGCGAGACGTGGCATGGCCGGCCATGGACCTCTGCCTGCAGGGACCCCTGGCCGTTCCTGATTTCGGTTCCCGGCGCGGATCGCCCGGTGACGCATCAAGGTTTCGGATTTGGTGCGGGAGGGAAGATCGGGTCGCCGCGGCCGCGGTGGATATTTCCTGACGTGCTCTCTATGCGCTTCCTGGCTGCGTGCGCTCTCTCTCAGGCATGTGTCTCTCTAGGCCTCATGCATACAGAGGCGCTCTCCCCTCCCCTATGCGGCTCTGTCAGGCAACGAGCAGGAACGACTCCTTCGAGAGCTTGTTGGTTTCGTGCAACCGGAGGATCGACATGCGCGACAGACCGCCTCTCGATTGGACCGATGTCACTTTCGCTCTGGGAGTGGGCACTCTGTGCGTGCTCACTGCATACACGATGCTATAGCCCAGAGCTGTGTCAGGGATCGTTTGTGCGCGCTGGTGAGAAGTGTCGCGTGCTCGTGCGCTGACTGTGTGCGTTCTCTCTATCCCGACGCTGTGTGAGCGATTTTCAGCGTCCCTGCCGGGCTGCGCTCCACTTGTCCGAAATCGAGCAAAATCGGCCGATCGTCGGACAAGCGGGGGACATCTAGGGGACACCAGGGGGACATTGAGGGGACAAAGCCCGCTTGGTCGTATTGGACGCCGAGGGGACGTTTAGGGGACGGTTTGTCCCTCAGATGTCCGGCCTGTAGCCCTGCGGACCGTGGTCTATTTCCCAAAGAAGAGCCACCGCAGCCGCCCCAGGAGGCCCCGGCGCGAGGCGAGCATTTTGTTCAACTCATCCGTGGATCTCGTAGCCTCATCCAGGATCTTCTGGAAGTCGCGGATGTCGCGAGCGCTCATCTGAAGCGCATCATCGGCCGCGCGCCTTTGCGCCCTCACGTTCGTCAGGCGGATCGCGTGGTCGATGATCCGACCCCTCTCCTCCTCGGACAGGCCGGCCGTCAGCTTCGATATGGCGTAGGGGCTCTTGGCCTTCTCGCCCTTGCGCTCGATCCATTCCAGCTTGTCCAGGGCGACCTCGATGGCGTGATCCAGGCGGCGTAAGTCGTCGCCGTGGTTCTCGAACACGTCCCGGATCTCCTCGGGAGTCATCTCTACCAGGAGCATGCCGATCTTAGCCTCACAGCCCGGGTTATGATGGCCTCTGCGTTGGGCAGGCCCTGGACCAGCGCCGGGATCGCGTATGGACTGGTAGCACGCCGGCGCGGCTTCTCCAGTGCCAGAGCCGTGAGAGCCCGACGGAGCGCGTAGTCCGTCAGGCCCGGGCTGCCCGTCATCATCATCTCGCGGAGCCTGGTCGCGGCCGGGCCAGCGTCAGGGCCGGTAGTAAGACGGATCCCAGGGTGAGAAGACTGGCTCATGGGTCGTCGTGGTGATCCCGGAGACGTTCTCGGTGTAGAGGCAGTCGCGCAGCGGGTGGCCCCGCACCTGGACGCACTCATAGCCCACGGGCCGCTTCACGACCCTTACCGTGGTGCCCTTGCGCAGCACCATGCACAGCCTTCCGCGCTCGAGGGCCTCCGGGTTGTTGGTCTGGGCCCAGATCCGCTCGGTGGTCAGCCGGTCCTTGGTGCGTCGAGCGACCGTCAGGTTGTCGATGTCCTGCCAGAACTGGCAGGCGAGCTGGTCGTGGGCGAGTCGGTGCGGGCCGGCCGCCTCCAGCGGTCCGGTGCGAGGAGTGGCCGTGGCTGCGCAGGGCAGGCCCAGGGCGGCCGCGAGGGCTATGCGAGCGAGCTTCATGCCCTCTGCATAGCGCGGCCGTCCTGGGCCTTGCTACGCTCCCTCAGTTCTCGATCGGCATCTCGTAGGGACAGACGATGTGGTCATCGCCGGTGAGCTCCGTGAGCCGATCGCACAGCTCCATGATGTTGCTGGCGTCGAACTGGTCCAGGCCGAGGAGCTCGACATCCGCTTGAGTATCGAAGCCAGCGATGAAGAGGAGCTTCTTCACGGCCGCATCAAGCGTAGGCACGATCGCCATCACCTCAGGATGCCGTCCCGGCGCGGCGTGATTGCGGTAGCGAAACACGCCGTAGACCTCGGTGTAGCCAATCTCCTTGGCATCCGCGATCAGCTTGGCGACGGTGATCGGCTCGGGCTGAAAGAAGCCCTTGAGCACCTCATCCAGCACTAGAGTCATACCAAGCGACGGAGCCGAAAAGACCGGATCGTCCCCACTCGTCGCTCCGAGCGAAAGGTCGATCGTCGCTTTCGGATTGATTAGAAGGGGTAAATTCTCGAAATCGCAGAGGTTTGACCAAGTCAGAGGCTTATCGAGCGGCCGCCATTGCAATTTGCGAGGATCAGGGTCTGACATTTGCGCTCCTGTCGACCGAATTGGCGAGCAGCAGCGCTTCACCATTCACGGCGGGTCGTTCAAGTCAAGCACGGTCCGCGGCACGCTCCAGGCGGTAGATCTCGCCGTCGACCATCTCGACGTGCCAGCCGAGCTCCTCGAGGGTGTCCTGGGCCAGCTCCTCGGGCAGGACGTGGCCGTTGACCCGGGCGCCCATCGCCGCCTCCACGTCCTGCATCTCCAGCACGGACGGCTGCCCGTGCTTGACGTGGTGCTTCTCGATGATGGCGAGCGCCTGAACGATGACAGGGTCAGAGGTCATCGGCCGTCTCAGGGTCGACCATGATCTGATGCACGACGCTCCGTAGCAGGGGCAGGGTCATCTCCTGGGTCGCCATCCCGTATTCGTCGCCGGTGAGCTCCTGGAGCTTCTCCAGCAGGTTCACGGGGCTCTGGAGCTTGCGGAAGGTGAGCCCGTGATCCTCGATCTCGTGCGGGTCGAGCCCGGAGAGGTGCAGCAGCCGCCCGAAGGCTTCCTCGTCGTTCATGGCGAGCGCGAACACGGTCTCGGCCTTGTCGTGCGGGAGCTTGCGCTCGCCGCGAATGCGCCAGACCATGATGACCTGGGCCGTCTTCCGCTCGGGCTTGTGCAGGAAATCGGCGAGGGAGCGGCCGCGCGGGAAGGTCTCCGCGTAGGCGTTGGCGATGCTGGCGCGCAGACGAGGCATTTTCCGAAGCCGCTCGATGAGCAGGTCATCATGGCTCGGGCCGGTGCCGCCGTTCGCCCCGAGGTCGCCGGGGCGAATGAGGTCGGGGGTGGGACCCCGGGGCCCTTCGATCCTGAAGGAGCTGACGTGGCCGGCGCCAATCGGAAAACCCATACGCAACCCCTCCTGGGGAAAGCCAGATCACCTGGCGCTGATCTACCTCACCATTCACGCGAGGCTCTCGAAGTCAATGAGGCCGGAAACGCTACGGTTGCATCCTCATCCGCGAACTGGATCGGGCTATTTGGTTCCCGGAAATTCGCGCTCGCGGATCAATCGATAGGCGCTCATGCTGGCCACGATCAGAGAGCTGGACGGCGACAGGCGGCAGATGCGTCTGACCTCGCCGACGATGCCCGCGTTGTCGGTGGTGGAGCCGACCCCGTGAAAGCCGGTCGGCGCGGCGATGTTGAGCCCCGTCCAGAACCCGAGAATGTAGTCCACCCCGGCGATCTCGTTTGCGGGCGATGACAGCCAGGTGGCGCAGCTATCGTTTCCGCGGCCGACGGCCCAGGCGCCTTCTGCCCGAGCACCCGTGGTGCTCAGCAGCAGGGCGGTGATGATGGCGATCTTGCGCATGGTGCTCACTCGTCGTCCCAGGTGGCCTTGGTCGGGGTGAAGCCCTCGGGCGCCGGGCGCATCACGCCCTCGATGCCCCAGAACCGGATCTCCGCGTCGGCGTCCTCGACGCTCATGGTCTCGCCGCGCTCCGCGGCCCGGGCGATGACGTGGCGCCGGGCCATCGCCCACTGGCGCTCATGCTTGTCGCTGGCCGCCCGCTGCACCGCGTAGGCGGCGAGGTCGCCCAGGCTGCGCTCGGCCCGGTTGCGCAGCGCCTGCGGGGCGAGCCCGTAATCGTCGGCGATCTCCACGAGGGCCGTCTCCAGCTTCTCGCCGGCGCCGAGGGCGCTGCCCAGCTCCTCGATCGCGGGGACGAACTTGTCGGTGGTCATGTCGCTCTCTGTGCTCTCTCGATGCTCAATTTCTAGCTGAGCCATTCGCGCTTTTGCGCGGCATCGGATGGGAGCGAGCGGGCAAAAAGAAAGGGGCGGCCCGAAGGCCGCCCCCAACTCGTAGCGTGTCAGTGCTGACTGCTCAGTTGTTGTAGATGAAGCCCAGCGGGCCCTCGGTCGTGGTGCCCTCGCAGCCCGGATCGTTGGACGCGAAGTGGTGGTTGCCAGCCCAGCAGCGGTAGATCGCGTGGGTGTTGGCCTCCTGGTTGTTGAACACCTCCGCGGTCACGCCCAGGTGCTGCTGACCCTCACAGCCGGCGTCGGTCGACAGGAAGTAGTCGGCGCCGGTGAAGCAGGAGTAGAGCTTGTGCGTGGCAGCGGTCGCAGCGACCAGGCCGCGGCCGAGCTGGAACTCAGCGTTGAAGCCCGGGCCGGCGTAGCCGGACGTCACCTTGTG
The DNA here is from genome assembly GCF_017876975.1 of Methylobacterium sp. PvP105. Lineage (NCBI taxonomy): Bacteria > Pseudomonadati > Pseudomonadota > Alphaproteobacteria > Hyphomicrobiales > Methylobacteriaceae > Methylobacterium > Methylobacterium sp. PvP105. Next base: position 82,303 of record NZ_JAGIPA010000004.1, read on the forward strand.
GACCTGGCCGTTGTAGTAACGGACCAGCGGCGCGAAGGGGTCGTCCTTGTTGAGGATCGAGAACGTCAGCTTCCAGGTCGTCGGCGAGGGATCGCCACCGGCGAAGAAGATCTGGATGTTCGGGAAGAACGGCGTGATGTTGCCCGACGGGTCGCGGTTGAAGCCCGGCGAGTGGTTCAGGTAGAAGCCGGTCTGGTCGGTGTTGAGCTGGCCCAGCGGGGTCCACTGGAACGGCTGGCCCGAGAGGACCTGCGAGATCGGCATCTTGTAGAGACCCATCTGGTAGGTCTCGCGGTCCGGGTTGTTGACCTTGTCCTTGCACGGCTCGGCGTTGCAGTTCCGGCCGGGCAGCGAGGACATCATGTAGACGTCACCGGTGTTGTAGTCGTAGCCGAAGTCCGAGTTCGGGCCGATGGACGTGCCGTCGGTGGCGCGGGCCGGCAGACGGACCGGAGCCTCGAAGTTCACGCCGTTCGGGGTGTGACGCACGAAGATCTGGGCGAAGTTCGGATCGGCCGGCACCGAGGTGTCGGTGGTGAACACGAACAGGCTGGACTGACCGTCGGCGTTGAAGGTCGAGGGCTGACCCAGGCCGTAGTTGTTCGAGGCGTCGCCGATCGGCTTCAGGATGGAGTCGCCCTGCCAGTCGACCCAGTTGATGCCGTCGTTCGAGTAGGCGAGGCCGAGCTGGTTGTTCCACCCGGGCTGATTGTCAGCACCCGAGTAATACATGATGTGGGTGTAGTGCTGGCCGTCCTGCGGGTTGGTGAAGTTGCCGCGGATGACCGACGGATCGCAGGTATACTGCCGGTTCCAGGTCTGGCGCGAGTAGAGCACCTGCTGGATCGGGCCGAAACCGGCGCCGGTCGCGGTGCGGTGGTAGATGACGTCCGTGGCGCCCTGGCCGCACCACCACACGTCGGTCGTGCCGCCCGTGTTGATGATCGACGGCGCGTAGTTGTAGCCCTGGGGCCGCACGTCGTTGTTGAACCAGGCGTTTCCGGCCGGGCCCTGCCACGAGGCAGAGGCGGGCACAGCGGCTCCGGCGAGCGCAGCGAGCGCGATACCGCCGAGCACGAGCTTCTTGAGCATGGACTTCACGTAGTTGACCCTTTCAAGCTGGACTAAGTCAGTGCTGACTGCTCACTTTGAGCAGAGCACACCCTTCCGAACACTGTAACGACCCGCTCAACAGCAGTATCGCAGACGATGTGGGAAGCTCTCCGATCGCGTCGCTCAGTGCGTCTCGATCACTTTCTGAACTCTATTCTGGTAAGTCAGCGCTGACAAGCGCTATTTTCGAGGAAGCGAGACAAAAATCACTTGCGGCTGACTTGCGCAGAGGTTGACGATGGCGCTGGTTGCTCCAGCGCGTGGGCCTCGACGTAGAAGTGCCGATCGTCCTGGCTCAGCTCCTCGGCCAGCTCGAACGGATCCGTGGAGTAGCCGTCGCCCGGCCCGATCTCGAAGCCCTCAAGGTCGGCGAGCGCCTTGCACGCCTCGCCGTCCGTGGTGGCAACGCGGGTCTCGACCAGCGGTTCGCTGCCGCCGGTGTCCTGGACCTTCACGCAGACGAGGAGCTTCACGCCTTCCGCTCCTTCGCCGCCCAGGCGAGCAGGTCGGTGAGCGAGCGGATCTTGTGCGCGTCCTCCGCGCCGTCGGCGAGCCGGACCTCGATGCCGACCAGGGCGTCCTCGTCGAGCATCAGCAGCGTGGAGTGGCCCGGGACGCGGAAGGCCAAGCCGCCCTTCACCCGCTCGACCTCTGCGAAGTCGTAGCTCTGCCCGCTGCGCACGATCAGCGAGGCGCCGTCGACCACGCCCGCGTGCTTGGCCGGGTCGACCAGCTCCGCGGCGGCCATGATTTCCTTGGTCACGAGCCTCATTACACCTCTCCCAGCTCGGTGCGCAGCGCGCGGTGTCGGGCGTGACGGCGAGCGCCGTCGGCGGACTTGAGGGCGCGGGCGACCTTCTTGGCGCTGGTGCGGGCGCCGGCCGCCTTCAGGGCCTTGCGCGCTTCGCGGAGCAGCCACATCGCGTGGCCGATCCGCTGGACGTCGGCATCCGTGCCGGGCGTCATGGTCCGCGCCATCAGTGGGCGCCGGCCTTGGCGTTGCGGAACTCGTCCTGGGCGAGCGCGTGCTCGGCCCGGTAGGCGTAGACCATGCCGGCGAACACCCAGATCTCGTGATTGGGCAGCTCGGGGTCGATGGTCTCGCCCGCTACCGCGAAGCGCATCCAGACGCCGGTCCGGCGCTCCCAGCCGGCGTCCACCGCGGCGACCTCATGGTAATGGTCGTCGAGCCCGTTCACCGCGGTCTGGAGCTCGCGCACGGCGGCGGCGAGGTCGCCGCCCTCCCAGTTCGAGAGCACGGCGCGGGCAGCGAGATAGAGGCTCTCGTTCAGGCCGCCCAGCGCGTCGCCGCGCTGGAGCCCGATCATGTGCAGGACGTCGGTGCGGTCGTGTGCAGCGGACTTCGGCGTCATGGCTGTCTCCTCTTGCGTGTCAGTGCTGACTGACAATTAAGTTGTAGCGCAATGACTTACGGGTGTGCCTGGAACGTCTAGAGGCTGTTATGAACCTGTGGCCATTTGAGCGGCCTGTCTGAGCATGAGGCAGACGAAAGCGACGAGGTGCAGGTCTGCCAGGGTGCTGGCATAGCGCTCGTAATCTTTGACGAGCCTGCGGAAGCGGGTGGCCCAGGCAAAGGAGCGCTCCACGACCCAACGGCGTGGGAGCAGCACGAAGCCGCGCTTAGCCTCGGGCAGCTTCACCACCTCCAGTGCGATGCCATGCTCGCGGGCGGCTGTGGCCGGCTTCTCGCCCGTGTAGCCCTGATCGACGAAGGCGACCTCGACGCTCTCGCCGGTGGCCGCCTGCACGGCCTTGGCCAGCCGGCCGACCTGAGCGCGATCATCGGCATCGGCGGGCGTGACGTGCAGCGCCAGGAGATGGCCGAGGGTGTCCACCGCCATGTGCAGCTTCGAGCCCTTCTTGCGCTTGGCCCCATCGTAGCCGGCCCGCTCGCCGCTCTCGGGCGAGGAGCGCAAAGTCCGGCTGTCGAGCACAGCCGCCGTCGGCTCCGGCGCGCGACCCGACGCCGTGCGCAGCACCGCGCGCAGATCCTCGGCCAGTTGCTCGAAACAGCCGGCAGCCAGCCAACGCTGGGCCTGCTGATACACGGCAAACCAGGGCGGCAGATCATGCGGCATCAGCCGCCACGGGCAGCCGCTTCGCACCACGTAGCGCAGGCCGTTGAACACCTCGCGCAACGCATGCTCACGCTGACCGGCATCTTCACGCAGCAGCGTCAGGTAGGGCGCAACCAGCGCCCACTCCTCATCGGAAACGTCGGACGGATACGGCTTGCGGGGAGCGCTCATCCCCGCTCATCTGAGCACAGACCCGCCCCAGGTCCATAACAGCCTCTAGGCGGCTGAGCGGAGACGCATCTGGTTGTCGTCGAGGCCAGCCCAGCGCCGGATCACCTTCAGGCGGTAGGCGGCGTAGAGGTGCTTGAGGTGGTCGGCGCAGCTCTTGGCGAGCGAGGAGCGGGCGAGCGGCGCCCAGTCGTCGCCGGCGCAGGCGATGCACTCCAGCCGGTCGTTGAGGAGCTCCGCGTTCTCGAAGCAGTGGCACTTGGTGCAGGCGAGGATGGCCATGTCAGGCACTCACCGTCATGGCGTGCTGGGCGTGGTCGGCCTCGATGGCGTCCTCACGCTCGGCCGTGGTCGCCCGCTCGTGCAGGTAGGCGGTCGCCTCCTGCTGCATGTCCTTGGGCAGCGCCTCGAACAGCGCGGTGCGGATCCGGTTGAGCAGGTCCCACGCTTCGCCCGTGTCGGTGTGCTGGGCCCGACCACAGGCGACCGCGAAATCGTCGATGGACTCGATCACGTCGGCGCAGGTGTCGCGCGCCTTGAGCAGGTCCGGGACCATGACGCCATCGTGCCCATGCTCCTCGCTGAAGGCGCACTCCTCGCCCTCGTGGTTGATGACGTCGGTGACGTAGGGGAGCGCGTCGTCCCGGTGCTCCATGCGGGGCGCGCCGGCTCGGCCGTCCGTGACCATCTCGCGGGCGATGCCGGCGGCCTGGTCCGGGTCGGTCGCCTCGATCAGCAGCTCGTAGCGGGTGTAGGCGCAGTCCTCGATCAGGACGACGCGGTGCGTGGCGACCACCTCGAAGACGTCGACGCCGATGACCAGGTGCAGTGTCCGGCCGCTGTCCCACTTCACGCCGATCTGGCCCGGGCCGGCGCTGACGTAGAGGATGGTGCCGAGGCTGCCCGGCTCGATGGGGCACGGATCGTTCGGCATCTCGAGGAGGCGGATCCGGTCGCCGACCGATGGGAGAAGGTGTGTCATCGCTGACTGACTTCCTGTGTGCGCGTTGTCTGCTCTGACAACGTAGCTGCGCAGCACGAACGTGTCGGCTGGGGCTGTGTGGCAAGTCAGTGGTGACTGAACTGTGAACGCGCGTCAAGCTCGGATTGGTCCGGATCGTGGCACGGGGCGCTCGGGAATATCCGGTGCCATGGGCCTGTAATTAGAAGTATAGATAAGTAGTAAATTAGTAATTACAGGCCGATGGCGGTGGAATCCATGGTTCCGGGATGGAATGCCGTGCCGGCTACGCTTACGGCTCCCCTACCCTCTTGATTTCGGGCGCAGACGCGCGATTATCTATACGATCACGTCGGGCCGCTGGAGCAAGCTGGCAGCCCGGGAGTGGGCCGGGAGGCCTCGTGAACCTCCCGAACCTTTCAGTGGCTAGGTCAACCGAGCTGGATGCGGAGGATCAGTAGCAAGCTGGTCCTCCGCACACATTTAAGATCGAGGAGTTTGTTCGAAGTTGGCCCCAGCGCGCCTAACTTCTGCGGCCATATAATCATATATTTTTTCAAAGAAACTCTTAGGAAATTGGCCGTAAATCACTGTAGCCGGTTCTTTATCGGGGACGGGTCGTAAGTCGGTTCCGGGCCAAGGAAACAGATTTACTTCCGTATAGATTACCCATTGGCGGTCCGCGTCCAAACCGAGTCGCTCTTTAATTTTATTTGGGATTTCAATGCCTGCATCCGGCTCCTCGGGAGGAGAATGCGTTATCGGCGCTACTAAGCATTGGCCTGATGCCGCATCTCTCGCGATCATCAAAACTGCGGGGCGAACCTTCTTAGGCTTTGTCTCGCCCTCCCTACGCTCGCGTGCCCATAGGTAATTAAATCTAACAACAGTGCCTGGTGTGGGTGGTGCTGGTGGTATCACAATGCGAAATCCTAATATTCATATTCCTCCAAATCAGACGGCGGCGCTTCCAGAATCATTTGAGCGACGTCTGGCGGGAGATTGTCAATTGTATAAGCTTGGCGGTCACTTTTAGTGTCGCCAATTTTCAATAAGTTAAGAGCGGCTTCGAGAGCTTCCAGCATCTCTATGAAATCCGAGTAATCAACAACTACTGTGCTAGGCTTGCCATCTTCTTTGACAAGAACGGGCTTGCGATGCGCCTTATCGCGATAGAACTTAGGTTCCCTATCGAACTCGGTGACATCTGCTTCTATAGAAAATTCTAAAACGTCCATTTAAATCATCGCCTTCGGTGGCCGGGCAAGCGACTTCGACCTGATATACGCGCTAGTCGTCAATTTGTCAATAAGTCAGTCAGTGCTGATTTTCTTTCGGTCGCCTGTCACAGCGTCTTAGGTTGTCTGCTTGCTGCATACGTATGATCAGCTACTTGACAGATAATTAGTAGGCGATCCGACAAATCTCGTGGCTTCAGTCCGCGCGTCGGGCGATGACCGCGGCGACGTTCTCCAGGCTGGCTGCGGCGATGGCCGCCTTCACTGCTCGGATCATCAACCCCTGCTCGGCCGAGGAGTATGCCTCCCAGGCAAGCACGGGGCATTCCTTGGTCGGGTGGAGCCGCACCCAGGCCCGGCGCCACTCGGCGAGCCAGGACTGGGTGGCGATCTGCGCGGTCAGCCCGTCGATCGGCGGCTTGGTCATCACGCGGCGCGCCCGATGGTGCGGGTTGTCCGGCCAATACGACCTTTCAAGCCGGTGCGGATCAGGCTCTCGGCGTGGGCCTCGGCCAGGTGCCCGGGCAGGTGGATGGAGTTGCCGCTCTCGTTGATCGCCCAGGTCAGGTGGTCGATCACGGCGTTGGCCTCGCCAGCCTGCCGTGCGTAGGCGTCAGCCGCCCTCCCCTGCTCCACCGAGTCGACCTTGTAGGCCTCGAGCTCTGTGCGCAGGTCGGCGTTCTCCTCGCTCAGCTCCTGGACCTGAGCCGTGAGCCGGAAGTGCTCGGCGAGCGCCGCGGCGACGTTGAGGCCGCCCTGCACGTCCATTCGGCGCCAGCGCGCCCGGACGTCGTCGATGTAGCCGAGCGTCTGGCGCACCCGATACTGCACCAGGTCTTCGGCGCCCGCCTCGATCTGCGCCGCGCGCTTGCGGGCGCCGGCGAGGATGAACCGGGAGACGGCGAAGGAGCCGAGGATCATGGCGGCGCCGGCCGTGCCGGTCAGTGTGGGGAGGATCAGGAGGTCCATGTGCTGTGCTCCGGTCGTGAGTAAGTGCTGACTGACTATAGCGCGAGAGCGTCGGGTTGCATCAGGCGAGATGCGGAAGCAGCGCGACCAGGGTGACGAAGGCCATGAGCACGCCGGCGACGGCGAGCTTGGCCAACCAGGGCGACTCATTCGGTAGGCGCGGCCTGTTCACCAGCTTCGTCGGCACGAAGGCTTCGCCGAGCTTGAGGTGCTTGCTCTGCGTGGGCGCGACGGAGATGAGGACCGGCTGCTTGCCGATGGCGATGCCGAAGCCCCAGAACTGGCCTGGGTCGAGGTCGCGTAGACCCAGCGCCTCGTCGCTCTTGAGCGGGAAGCCCAGATTGTTCGCCGCGGCGTTGCGGTCAAGCACCTGCCCGACCCGGCCGACGAGCCAGGTGTTGCACTCGCCGGTGGCGTCCTTCGTGATCTTGGCGAGCCGCTGGGTGCAGAGGATGCCGGTGAACCCGCGCTTCCGGCCCTGGCTCATCAGCGTGCAGATCGCGCGCCGAGAGGTGTCGGCCGGCCCGGACTGCGGGGCGTAGCGGTGCGCCTCGTCGATCACGACGAATGCGGGCTGCCAGAGGTCGCGCGGCTGGGTCATGAGCGCGTCGAGGAACTTGCCGATCCAGAGGCGCTGCGCGTCCATACCCTCGGTGTCGTTGAACTGGATGATGACCGAGGTCTTGGTCTCCAGGATCCACCGGGCGAGCCGGAAGGCTGCGCCGCGCGGCGCATCGGCGTGCGGGCCGCCGAAGATCACGTAGGGGTGGAGCTGGCGCAGGGTGTGGAACTCCTGCTCGGGGTCGATGATGATCTGCACCCCGTGGCCCCAGAGCTGCTCGAGGACCTTGCGCACCGTGTGCGTCTTGCCGGCGCCCGTGTTGCCGATGATCGCGAGGTGGGTGCCGGTGAGCTTGTCGGCGTCGAGGGCGATCTCCTGCCCGTTTGCGTCGTGACCGATCATTCGCGCGTTCTCGCTTGCTGTCATGCGAGAATGCGCGAATGACGATCGGGGAACTACTGGCAGCGCTCGGGGTCTTCTAGGGCTGCGCGCGTCTCGTGCTTCTGCTGGGCGCGTGCGCGCTGGTGCTGGAGCACGGTGTCCCGGGTCTGCGCCCGCTTGCTGCGCCGGTTGGCGTAGGTCTCGGACGGGAAGGTGTCGTGGCCGGGGCAGCAGCCGCTGTCCCCGCGCCGGCGGCCGTAGGGCTTCACGGCTCCTCCTGGATCAGGTCGGACGGGCGGCTCTCTCCGTCCTCGATGATGGTGCCGTCCTGCGTGATGATCCGGTTCATGCAGCCTCCTCGAGCAGGTCCTCGCTGCACACGCCGTCGGCGATCTTGCGCTCGATCCGCGCCTTGAAATGGGCGGTGGATTTCGAGAGCACCCGGAGGATCTCGGCCTCCTCGCACTCGTCCGCGGAGATCTCGGCCGTCTCGCACAGGGCAAGCACGCTGATCCCGAGGCCGCCGACCTCCTGGCGCAGCGCGCCCGGCGGATTGGCGTAGACCTTGGCCGTGAGCCCGGCGATCTTCTCCTGCGGGTAGCCGGCCGCCTGGGCGAGCTCCAACGCCTCCTCCAGGACCCGCTCGGCCCGGAAGCGCAGGTTCAGGGTGCGCAGGCCGAACACCCGGGTGATCCAGTCCTTCACGACGACCTGGCGCTTGTCCCGCGTGTAGCGGGTCTGGTGGGGAGTGAGCACGTTCGTCTCCTGGTAAGTCAGTGGTGACTGTTGCAGATGGGCAACACGGCGCGCGAGAGCGCCCTGCCCGGTTCTAGTGGCTGGGCCCGGTGTCGATGCCGTCGCCGACGATGGCCGGATCGTTCGCCATGCGCTCGAGGACCATCATGACCTCGGGGTAGCGCAAGGCGATCGAGAGGGCGATCAGCTTCCGGCCCTGTGCCTCCTGCGCGGGCGTCAGTGGGCCGTCGACGCCGGTCGAGAACACCTTGAAGGTGCCGTCGGGCTTGAGGATCACGCCGGCATCACCGTGTTCGATCGGTGAGGTTACGGTGTTCTCCAGGGTCAGCAGGGTGTTGGGCTTCACGAGGTCTCCTTGTTGGCTGTGGATGCGCTGTGGATATGTGGCGCGTGTCGCGCTGTGCGTCTCATCTATAGCGCGCTGTCGCTCAGATTTTCGTGGCGTGTGTAGGAACCGATTGCTAGAACAAAAAGGGAACGGAACGACTCACCATAGGTTGAAAGCGTCGGAAGCCCCGGAGGGGGTCCGGGGCTTCCGCTGGTAGGTCTTCTTGGTGATGACCCGCTGCCTAAAGATTGGGCGTGCTAAAACTTTGGCGTTTGGGTTGCGGCACTTAGGGGATTTTTTCTCCATGGCTCAGCTTCTTCATGAACGTGTTGTGAAATTAGCGATTTTTTCCTGCGGTGTCGGTTGGAATGTCACGGAAACCTGCGAGGTCTGCAAAATTTCGCTACCACGACCGCTGGTTACGCCCGTAACCCACTAGCATGTTAACGCTGTCCGATTTATGGACAGCTACGGCCCCGGGTGATTGGCGACCCGGAAGCAATGCGGCCCGTCTTCACACCACACACAAGAAATCCCGGGAGCCTCACACACGATGTCAGAGGTGTCGGTCAATCGCTTCCACGACATGAGCTCCGAACTCGTAGCTCGGATCGAGGATACGCTTGCTCACTACGCACGCGAGCACGGACAAGTCTACAGTGCCGTGGCGATGTCCCAATCGCATCAGTCGATTAGGGATCTCGCTCAAGACGCCCTCACGTTCGGAATGGACATCTGGACCCACGGGTCCGGGGGCAGCGACGACGACTACGGTGGGAATGTTGTCCGCCTGCCGGTCGGACGCTCGCGGCGCCGCCCTAGGGCGTTCGCCGGCGTTCGCATGGCCATGTCGATCATCGGGGCCGTGACGGGCTCCACGATCATCGCGGCCGCGACGACGGAGACGGTGAGCCTGCCCGGGTTCCACCAAGTCGCCAGCTTCATCTTCTCCAAGAACGCGCCGCCCGAGTCCGTGCGGATCGTCGAGGATCACGGTCACGTCTACCGCATGCGGTTCACCCGGCATCCGGGCGAGCCGTGGGACGTGGTCCATCTCGAGGAGACCAAGGAGCTGACACCCTCTGAGGTCGCGGGCTCTCGCCACGACGACGGCACGATGCTCGACGATCCGCCGTTCCACGGCTGAGCTACCAGCTCCCCCACGCATAGCCGTCTTCGGGCACGCGCTCGAGGGCGGGTTCGACTGCCGGCGCCGGCTCCTCGATGGTCTGGTCGATTTCGGCCATGCGCGCATTCGCGATTGCGAGCAGCTTCTCCGCGTAGCCGGCGAGCGCCTTCCGGGCCCGGCGATATTGCCGCTGGGTCATGCGGTCGTCGTAGAGCGGGAGCTTGCGATGGATGTCCGCCAGGAACTCCGCGTCCGGGCCGTCGAAGCCCGCGGGCGCCAGCGCCTTGATCGCGCGCTTCACCGCGGCGTCGGAGCCGGCGATCAGCGCCAGGATGGTCTTTTCGGTGTGCATGTCGCTCCTCTCGTGTCGCTCTCGACACTCAGAAGCTACGACAGCCGTTCAGCCGGGTCGGGTGGCGATGCGAGGATTATTTTGCGTTCACGTTCGTTGACAGATCGCCGGCGTGCGCTCGGCAAATGGAGTATCTGATGGCACGACACCTGTTCATCGCCGGTGCGTTCCTGCTCACGATCGCCACCGCTCAGGCTGCACCAAAGGAACAAAACTGGCCCGGAGGTGGGGGTTACAGCAGCGGCGGGTTCGGTGGAGGCAGCAGCGCGGCCCAGGCCGGGCAGATGCGGTTCGAGACTGACGTTCGCGGTCGAAGCGAGCGGAACCTCGGCGGTTTGCAGGATCGGCGCGGTTGCACCGGTCGACAGACACACAGTCACTCTCGACCCGACTGTTAAAACGGCATTCGCGCATGCCGGCATGAGAGCATGCGCGAATGCCCTGATGCTCACAGACCGGCGAAGTGCATCACCTTGCGACCGTAACTGGTGCAGCGCGGCCGCGCGCCGACGCCCGTGTTGTAGAGCGAGACGCCCGCGCAGGAGGCCCCTCCCCTGCTGATCGCCTGGCGCAGGTAGCGCATCGAGCCCGCGATGTTCTGGCGGCAGTCCATCGGGTTGCGCACGCCCATGGCCCGTGCCGTCGCCGGCATGAGCTGCCCTGCCCCGGCCGCACCCGAGCGGTTGCGGGCCCGGCAGTTGTAGCCGCTCTCCACCCGGATGATCGCGTGGGCGATCCGCTGGGGCACGCCGGCGCGGGCCGCTTCCTGGGTGACGATCGCCTGGACGGAGCCGCCCTCGGCCTGGTCGGTGAGGCGGTTCAGCCCGCGGTTGATCCGGCGGACCGGCGCCTCGACGACGCGCTTGGTCTTCCCGAGAAGCTGATCGAGGAAGCTGGGCTCCTCGGCCGGCGCCTCGACAGCGACTGGCTCCAGCGCCACGATCTGCGCGTGGTGCCGGTGGTGATGGTGATGACGGACCCGGGCCGCAGCCTCTCCCGTCGTGGCCGTGATCGTCAGTGCGACCATGGCCGCCAGCGTTACGAGGCGCATCCGCCCTCTCCTCTGTTGCACACCGAACAAGTCAGTGCTGACTTATTATAGCGAGGGAGGGCCCGGGTTTGTCTGAACGCTGCCCGCCCGGCCGCTCGACCAGGCCGGGGATCGCGTGCGCGCGTCGCTGAGACGCTTCGCGTGCTGCGTGCTGTCGTCGTGCGCGCGAGCGCGCCCCGACGCTGTGCGAGCTTCTGAGAGCTTGCGCGCTCTCGCCCATTCGATCATGCGCGCACGCTCGCAAGCGCTCACGAAAAGACCCGAGCAGCGGGTGCTGCGCGGGCCAGGTTCTGCCAGAGCAAGTGGGCTGCGATATCGCCCCAGCAGATCGGCGTCAGACCGGGTCGCGGTCGCCGTCGTCGCTGCCGTTCGTCTCGCCCTGCTTCAGGAGCGGCAGGACCATCTTCAGCGGCTCCGTCGGCGAGCCCTTCCACTTCATGTCCTTCATCCCGAGCGTGATCTGCGAGCCGTTCGGCAGCGTCGCGGTGATCGTCTCGCCACCATCCGTGAACGCGAGCTGCGCGTCCGGATGAAAGAAGGGCCTGAAGATCTTGTCGGTGAAGGCGCTCATTCTCGCATGCTCCTATGCGCGAAAGCGCGCCGTCTATCAGCGTCGCGCCCGGAGCACCAGGCCGGCGATGAAGAGGGCGATCAGCCCCGCCTCCATCAGGAAGAAGCCGACGGACGGCTCGCTCCCGAAGCCCGAGTAGACCGGGCCGCGGACGCCGGAATTGCCGTAGTGGCTGATCGACGGCACCATGTCAGGCGACCTCGCCCCGGATCAGGCCGTCACACAGCGCCCTCGCCTCGTCCACGAGCTGCCGGCGCTGGGCTGCATCGTCCCGGTAGAGCTGGCCGCCGAACTGAATCATCAGGTTGCGGGCCGCGGCCGAGACGTTGTCCAGCATCTCCAGGAGCTGCTCGCGGGTCGGCTCGGCCGGCGGCTCGTCGCGCCAGGTGCGCGGGCCCGACACGTAGGTGAAGCGGTCGGTGCCGCCGTCGCCGACCCAGCTATCGGCGAAGCCCGCCCACTGGTTGTCGGCCGAGAACAGCAGCGCCCGGGTCCAGGCGTCGCCACCCTCGACCGGCTCGTAGGTCACGAGCCACTCGCCCGGGTTCTCGCTGTGTCGGGAGACGGCGGCGACGCGGTAGCGGGTGCCCTTGTGGTGGCGCCAGATCGAGCCGCGACCGGGCAGGTAGTCGGGCTTGGGCGAAAGCGCGGTTGCGGTCATGATCGCATGCTCCCTTTAGCGCTTGGGCGAAACGAGGCCGGGGTAGCGGCTCCCGGCCGGCCCGTAGACCTCGAGGATCTCCTCGCATGCGGTGCGGGCGCCCTGCTTGCCGCGGCGCTTCTGCTGGCCGAGCCAAATCTCCTCGGGGCCCTCGGGCTCGAGGTCCATCATCTCGATGCCGTTGGCGTAGAGCGTCTTGGTCACGGCGTCGCCGTCGACCCGCAGCCCCGGGCAGGCCTTGTCGGCATACTGGGTGTCGCCGAACATGGCGGCCATCGCCTTCAGCTTGTCGAAGTGGTCGGGCTCCGACTGGTGCCGGAAGTGGGTCTGCGCCTGCGCCGGGCCGGCGATCAGAGCGACGAGGAGGGCGGTTCGTGCGAATGCGCGCATGATCGAATGCTCCCTTACTCGCCCTGCGGCGCGTTCGGCCACACGATCAGGCCGGGCAGGGTGGTGCCGCGGCGCCCGAACCGGCTGTAGAGGTCGACGCAGTTCGACCCGACCGCGCCCCGGTGGAAGCGCTCCTCCCAGTCGCGGGCGATAGCGGCGACCTTCTTGCCCTCGACCTCGGCCCGGCTGACGCCGTTGGCGCGCACCGCCTGCGCCATCACCTCGTAGTTCGTGCGCATGCCGGCGCAGTTGTGGTCCACGAACCGGGCGACGGCGATCATGATGCCGACCCGGTCGAGGCTGGTCATCGGCTTCTCCTTCGCGAGCGCCGGAGCGGTAGTCGCGGCGATCAAGGCGAGGGTGGTCAGGGCGCGCTTCATGCTGGGGCTAGGTCCTTTCGTTTGAGCGGGTTGGTCGAATAGGCGCATGCGAGCTTGCCCGCATGCGCCCTTGCGATCGTCAGTGCTTCTTGGTGATGACGTGGGCGATCACGCTGCCCTCGTCGCCGAAGCGGCCCCAGGCGGTGTCACAGCCCTTCGGGTGCCTCACGTAGGCGGCCACCTGGTTCATCGCCTCGTTGGCGAGCGCCGGGCTGTTGATGTGGTCCTGGGGCACCTCGAGGCCGTTGAGCGTCGACACAAAGGTATCCTGGCTGATCTCCATGTCCTTGCACTGGCCCCGGACGTAGGAGCTCGACGCCATCAGCAGCGCCGCCTTGTTCTCCGGCGAGCCGTCGGGGAAGCGCTCGGTGATCGGCTTCTTCTGCTCGCGCGGCTTCACGAGCCCGAGGATCACGGTGCCCTGGGGTCCGAACGCCTCCTCGATCCCCTTGCAGCCGTTCACCGGGTCCTTGCGCAGCTTGTCCGTCAGCTCGGCGATGTCGGCCGCGTAGCGCTTGTCCACGAGATCGGCTTGCGTGATGCCGTAGCCCTTCATGGCGCCGGCCTGGCCTGCGGAGTCGGGCTCGACGTTGCGGCAGACGAAGGCGGCCACGACGTTGACCGAGGCGATCTGGACGATCTTCATCTCGCGGGAGCCGTTCTTGGCCTCGTAGGCGCCGGCTGAGGAGGTGAGGGCGAGAGCGAGGGCGATGGCCGAAAGAGCGCATGCGCGCATGGTCGAATTTCCGTCTCGATTGCTGGGTGTGTCGGGGCGCGCATGCGGGCTTGATCGCATGCGCGCTTTAGCGAATGCGGCCTACTTCTTGCCGGCGCTGACGATCACGTCCGGGATGGCGCTGCCGGTCGGCCCGAACTCGGAGAAGATCAGGTCGCAGGCGCGCTTCGCCTCCATGCCGCGGTAGAAGGCGAGCTGCTGATCGGCGAGGTCCTTGATCTTCACCTGGTCGAGGCCGTCGGTCTTGAACTTGGCCTCGGAGAGCCGGGTGGCCGCGCCGACCGGGTCGAACTTGGCGTTCGGGCAGGCGCCGCCGTCCACGAACTCGTTCAGGGCGATGAAGGTCGCCTGGGTCTGGTAGTTGCGGCTCTCCCGGATCTGCTCGGGCGTGCCGGTCGGCAGCTTGGACTGGTCGGGGCGCGGCGTCTGGGCCGGGGCCGCCTTCGGGGCGTCCTTGTTCGTCGCCTCGATGTGCCCGTTCGGGGCGTCCTCGTGGTTCGTGACCCAGCCCGCGCGGGCGGCGATCGAGTTCGCCGGGATGGCCAGCAGGCAGCAGAGGGCGAGGGCGATGTGACGGTTCTTCATGGTCGCTTGTGTCCTTTCGCTAATGCGCGCTTTCGCGCAGAGGGGTTGCAATCAGGAAGTCGCGCAGGACCCGCAGCTCGTTGAGGTCCTCGACGGCGTTCCAGTGCTCGTGGCCCCGCTTGCCGTGACGGCGCGGGAAGGTGCGCTTGACCCGGTCCTCGGCCTCGGGGAGCACGGTCCCGTCGAGGTGCGCGAGGCACTGGGTGCGATGTTCTTCGGAGACGGGCCGGCCATCGCCCGCGTGGAAGGCGTAGAAACAGGCCCCGGGGTCGGCTGAGTGGATGTAGCTGCCCCACTGGGAGGCGATGGCGTAGGCGGCCGACGGCGCCAGCATGATCGAAAGCTCCTTTGCTCGAATGCGCGAATGATCGAGGTGAGGGCGGGGCGCGTCGGCCCCGCCCGGTGGATCAGGCGGCTTCCGCCGGGGCGGGCCCGGCGGCGAGGGTGCGAAGCGCCTCGACCAGGAGGCTGTCCGGGTTCACGGTCAGCTTGTTGCCGGCCCGGGTCGCGATCTTGAGCGCGGGGAACAGCGACATGATCTGGCCGACCTGGCTGCGGGCGGTGCCCTCGGCGTAGGTCTTCGAGCCGTTCTTGGTGCTGGTCGCCTTCAGCACCGCGACCATGTCCGACGAGGTGATCTCGCCGGCGGCGTCGAGCGCCCGGAAGCAGTCCATCACGTAGGTGGACGGCGCCTTGCCCTGGTGGATCGAGACCAGGAGGTTCTCGAATTTCTCCTGGACCTTCTTCTGCGCCGGGCAGGCGCGGATGACGGCCGCCTTGTTCGCCTCGAGGTCGTCGGGCACGAGGGTGGTGAGCACGAAGGCGTCGACCGGCAGGGCATCGACGCTGATCCGCGGGGTGCGGGTTTTCGCCGGGCCGGCAGCCTTCTTGGGCTTGGCGGCAGCGGGCGTGGCCGGGGTGACGTCGGTCGCCGCGAGGTCGATGACCGGGCCGCTCTCGTGGCTGGCGTAGACCTCCTCGCGGGCCTCCTGGAGCTGCATCTCGGCCTCGATCGCGGAGGCGGTCTCCTCGTCGAGGATCGTCTCGTCGGTAGCCGCGAGCTCCACCTGGCCGTCCTCGGTCGCCGGCTCCTCGATCACGTCGTCGGCGGCGACGTCGCTGACCGCCTGCACGTCGACGATGGTCTCGTCGGGGATATCCAGACCGCCCAGCAGAGCGTCCAGCTCGTCGGCTTCGGCAGTCATCACGGTGGTGCTCGCGTCGTTCATCTGTGTGTTCTCCTTCTCTGTTGCTGTTGTCGTTGCTCTCTTGCTCTCGACAGTCTCGTTATAGCTACGAGAACTCGGCGATGCGGCTGGAACGACTTGGATCAGGAAGGGAGCTTTCGCTCTTGCGCGCATGCGCTGATGCGCGCTTGCCGCCATACGGCCGGGGTCCAGCCCCGGCCGTTCGGTCACGATGTGCGAGGATCAGAAGTCCTGGAGCGCGGCCCGCTTCCAGTGGTTGTCCGACACGCACTGGTAGAAGAAGCCGGTGTCGTAGGCCTGCTCGCCGCGCACGCACGCGCCGAACGACGAGGACGGGGTGTGCGGGATCGTGGCGGCGATCCGGCCGACCTGGACAAGGCCGTCATCGAACACCGACAGCATCGGGCCGCCCGGGGTGAAGTAGCGGAGCGCCGTGTTGTCGTAGTCCCAGAAGTGCTTGAAGTTGCCGTCGTTGTCGCCGTCGACCGCGAAGAACTGGTTCGGCGCCATCATGATCGCGGCCTTGGAGAAGTAGGCCTGCGTGGTGTCGAGGCCGATCTGGAACTGCCCGCCCTGGCCCAGGAAGCCGATGCCGCGGTCGATCCAGCCGCCGGCCGGGGTGCCCATCATGATGCCGTAGCCCGAGTGGGCGCCGTTCGTGCCGGACATGGAGATCTGGATGCCGACGCGCTGCCGGTTCTTGTCGGTGCCCTTGGCCGTGGTGGACACGTCGATCTCGGTGCCGATGCACGAGGCGACCGGGTCTTCCTCGCCCGTCATGTCCGCGCAGTTGAAGTTGCCCGCCCAGGTCGGACCGACCGGTCCGATGCCGTTCGACTCCTTGAAGGCCGTGCCGTTCACCGCGACGTTCTGGGCGCCCGTGGAGGCGAGGGCGTTGTTGTGGAGCTCACCCGTGAGGACCCACTCGAAGCCCTTGTTGTTCGGGTTGGTCGAGCCCAGCGCCCAGATGGTGTGGTAGGTGTTCCACATCTGCCCCGAGCCCGAGTTCATGTGCCGGTCGACCCGCAAGCTGGTCGTCGGGTCGAAGTTCGGCGGCGCGTTCCAGATCATCATCGTGCCGCCGTCGATGCCCGGCTGACCCGTGCCCTGCACGTTCGGGACAAAGGTCTGCGCCGCGACAGGAGAGGCCGCGCAAGCAAGAACGGAGGCGAGCAGAAGGTTACGAAGGAAATAGGTCATAGTTATCCTGTGTATTCTACTGGTGGATCTTTGCCGTCTCAGTCAGTAGTGACTTATCTATAGTGAGGCGACTTCGGGGATGGCAACCGAATTTTTACTCGGCTTCTGCAAATTCTTCGGGAACTGCCGGGATGTCTGCGACGAGCATCGCGGCCGGCATGATGGTTTGGCCCGCGACGACCATGCAGATGTTGGCGCCGGCGGCGATCTGGGCGCGCTCCTCGGGCGTCGGCTCCCAGACGGTCGTGACCTGGCCGTCCTTCCGGTGGCCGTAGATCGTGAGGCACTTGCCGTGCTTGGCCTCGTCCCAGTCCTTGGGTGCCGTGAGGCGCAGGTTCGCCCCGTGGAACTTCACAGCCTTCATGGTGGCATGCTCGCTTTCGTGCTTGTGCGAATGGGCTACGGGATGGCGAACCAGCGCTGCTGCCGGCCCTGGCGCACGCACCGGATCTGCCCGGCCGTGCGGAGCTTCTGGATGAGCCGGTCTGCGAGCCGGTGCGGGACCATCCGCTTCGGGTCGGTGATGCCGGCGGCGAGGAGCAGCGACGTGGCGCGGCCCTCGATCGCGGTGGCCGTGGGGCCGGAGCCGCTGGTGATGAAGTGGGTCAGCGCCGTCACGACGCTGTCGGGGATCTCGGTGCCGAGGACGATCATGGGCGCATGCTCGCTTGATTGAATGCGATCAGAAGTGGACGCCTGCGGCCATCAGGCCGCCGGCCGAGAGCGCCGCGGTGCCGAGGATGATGTTGAAGCCGCACGAGCCGTAGAGGCCCTCGCGCCAGTCGTAGGCGGCCGTCCCGAACAGGATCAGGGCCAGGGCGATGAGAGCGAGCCAGTTCATGCGACCACCTGCAGGTGAGAGGGACGGGACTTCGAGCGAAGGGGAGGGCGGTGCGCGGCCGGCGGCGTGTAGCTGTGCGCCGGGCAGAGCGGGTGCGGCGCGGCCGCGACCGGGAAGGCCATGAACCGGCGCGGCATGCGCCGGTCGAACTGGTAGGCGCCGAAGCGCACGAGGCCCCAGCCCTCGTTGCCGCCCATTAGGTAGTAGCGGGCGATCTCGGGGTCGTGCTCGACCACCATCGCGATCGAGGGCTTGGGCGCGGCGTAGGCCTTGAACTCCGCGATCGTGAGATTGTCGTTGACCGCGATCATCGGTGGGAACTCAGCACTGACTTACTGCCCTGGACGGACTTCGGGCGTAGATGACCCAGCAGACCGAACACCACGAAGTGCAGGCGGATCAGCACCCACAGAGCGAGGCCCACGATCAGGAAGGCGAAGCCCGACAGCATGGTGACGAGGGGCCACCAGGTGAGGTTGATGAGCGAGCCGGGTGCCCGGAGGATGCCCCGCTCGAACGCGAGGTAAACGGAGCTGACGTAGCGCGGGTTTCGGCCGGCCTCGATGTCGAGGAAGTCGTTCAGCGGATCGGGCTTACGCGGCAAGGGAGATCTCCTGGGCGGGGTAGAGGAAGTCGAGGTCGGGGTCCTTGAAGGCGCGCCAACGGCGCGCGTTGAAGAAGGCACGCATCATCACGTCCACGTCGTATTCCGCCCGGTGCGCCTGGGACGGGTCGTAGTCGATGCCGAGGGCGGCGCAGAACACGCCGAGGTTCGGGACCGCGCCGTTCGGGGTGGCGAACCGGCCGCGCAGCATCGTGTCGAGGACGGGCTTGGTCAGGGCGGGCAGCCGCATGCGGCCCAGCTCGTAGTTCATGAAGGGGAGGTCGAAGCCCTCGCCGTTGTGGGCGACGGTGAACACCGGCTCCTCGAGGCGCCGGCGCACCTCCTCGGCGACCTCGGACCAGGTCGGGCAGCCCACGATGTCGTTCGGGCCGATGCCGTGGATCCGCCGGACGTCGGCCGGGATCGAGCGCTGCGGGTCGACCTTGGTCACGTAGGTATCCACGAGCCGCTCAGACTCCAGCTCGTAGGTGAGGATCGCGACCTCGACAAACCGATGGTCGCCCGGCTGCAATCCCGTCGTCTCGGTGTCCCAACCCGCGATCAGCGTCACGCCTCGTTCTCCTCGTCGGTGAGCGGCACATCCTCCTCGAGGCTGCCGGCGATCTCGTCTCCGTCCCGGAAGCGGGCGACCACGACGGGCTCGCCCTCGCTCCAGGCATGGTCGTTCAACAGGGCCTCGACGAGCTGGAGCTTCGGCATCTCCGCGAGCTCGATCCGCTCGATCTCGATCACCCGGTCGGTCTTCACCGAGGCGCGCCGCGCGACCCGGACCGCTTCGTGCTTGAAGGCCCGGTAGACGGGCGCTCCGTTCTCATCCTTGATGCGGAACACCTTGCTCACTTCGGCGCATGCTCCTTGAGCTCCTGCCGCGCCCGGTAGAGCAGGGCGCTCATGTCCTCGGCGATCAGCCCGTGGGTCACGTCGAACAGGGCGTCGATCACGAACCACAGGTCTCGGTCGGTCATGCGCCCGGCGTCGCGGGCGGCGTTGGCGTCCTGGACCGCTTGGAGCGCCTTGCGGGTCAGCTCCTCGCGCATCGTCGGCCATTCGCTCTTGCTCGCATTCGGGCTTTCGCGCTTGGGCGCCTTCGGCGGCTCGATCAGGCGGCCAGCGAGGACCATTAGCCGGGCCGCTGCGCTGGTGCCGGGCCGGTGCTTGTTGAGCGCGGCGGCCCCAGCACGGCAGGCGATATGAAACTCGTGTCGCTCGCTCATTTTCGCCTCCCTGTCTGTGTGCGCGTCGCGTCAGCTCGACGTCACGACTCATTTGTAGCGACGCGACGTCGGGTTGTCACAGTCAGCGCTGACTTACCGTGCTAAACCAGCACGCTGAGGAGTGCAATGCGCTTGGCCAGTCTCATGCCACATGTGCTCAACGTCCTGCCGCACTGACGTAGGGTTGCCCGCCTTGCGAGCGTCCTGCACCACATCAAGCTCGGCGAGATACTTGAGCGGGCGCGTTTGAAACGACGCTTCGGCAATGCGCCTTTGCCTTGACCGGCCAAGCAAATTTGACGCTCTGAAATGGCCGACATCGTGAGGCTTTGCAGCGCAGCATCAGTAAATATGGACGGCCGGTTCATGACGGAGGCTTTGAAAAAGAAAACCTCCGCTGTGATATAAATAGCACTTTACCTCGTTTCCGACATCCAGAATAAATAGATTGTCGAAATGGGAGGTCTGCATGTCGAATGCTTCAATGGGCCGCTATCCAGACAAAGTCGATCCAGATTTGGGTGAAGATGACGCTCCCGATAAGGATGAAGACAAAGAAAAAGACGAAGAGAAAGAAAAAGAGAAAAAAAGACCAGACACTGGTATCCCAAGACCTCAGAACCCTGACCGATATCCTGATTAATCAGCAAATTTTCCAGATCCGGCCCGCTGGGTGATTGGCTTCAGTGGGCTGATATTCGAGCGTGTGACTATCTATTTGCAGACGGATTATTTGCTCATGACGATGGCTCGGCGCGTAACGATTTTGATCGTGGCCGCATTTCTCGGATCGTGCACGCGCATCGGAGTGACAAGCATAGTTGCGGAGAGACAGGATTACAACGAAGCGATTAATTACACCTCTACGCAGCAGACTATGGCCAATATCGTTCGATCGTATAATCGGGAAAGTCCGACTTTTTTAAATGTATCGGATATCACGAGCAGCAAATCTTTGGGCGCAAACTTAAGCGGTGGATCAAGCAACATAGGGGCCATGCTGCCAATCGGCTCGCTTAGCAGCATGTTTTCTGCAAACGATCAGCCAATTGTTAAATATACTGCGACAACTGGTTATGATCTTATAAGTCAAATTTCTGATCCAATATCAATCAATGACATATTCAAGTTGACGAGTTCTAACTCTCCCTTGCTGCCGTTGCTGGTATTCTCGACCAACAGATTTACGCCGGAGTTCGGTGATTATTTTAGGGCTATCGCGATAATCAATGCGCTCGATACGCTTGGCGCCATCACTATGCAACAAGCGGATGACGGTGTTGTATCGATTAAGTTCGACGAGCGAGGGTTCGTTTCCAAGGCGGTATCTGATAACCGAGAGGACGCAAATATTGCTTGTTTTAATTCAGTAAGCTCATCTGGTTTGGCTCGCGGCCTTTGGGCTCAGTTGCTTTCTATTTATAAGCAGCGCAGTCGCAATGAAATACTTCTATTCGCTGGGCTCACAAAAAGGCGCGAGACGTATATTGTGACACGCTCAGCACTTGGCGCTCTCAGTGTCAGTGGCAATGACCATGACATCGCATTTCTGCCGGAAATCGAAATAAATCGTATTATACTTGAAAATAAACAACAAGATAACTGCTTACAAGATTTCTATTTCATGGGAAGAGGAGATTTGGGTGTTGCCGAGCTTTGGTCTTCCTATTACAGGTTGATGGCGTCGAATGAACCGAGTGCCCAAGCCCAATTCGAGTTTCGAAAGCTGGCTGGGCAGCGCGCGTTGATTTTGATCCAAACTACAAATCATCCTGTCTACGGTGCATTTGCCAGCTACGAGAGAAATGGTGTCTGGTATTCTATCAGGGATGATGACCGAATTTCGAAGAGAAACTTCTCTCTTTTGAACACTTTGTTGACCATACAAGCCGTGCCCGCCGCTCAACCGACGCCTACGCTCACATCAATCCAGCTTCGGAATTAGTTATCTTGGCATATTGCTGAATTTTTCGGATCGCCAAGGATCAACGGTTAGGTGGTTCGGTTCATTGGAGAGGTGAAGCGGACCGTTTCAGCGAGTTTTCATCCAGCCATTCGGCGATGACATTGCACACGCCGTTGACCCGGGTCTCCAGGTCGAGCGCCGAGATCCGCACCATCGTCGGGCCGCGCATCATCTGGGCGGCGCCTTCCATGATCCAGTGCGTGTGCCACTGGTAGGCGGGGTTGGCCGGCGCCTTGCCGTCGGCGACCTGGTAGGTCGGCAGCGGCACAGGGATGAAGATGATCCCGAAGTTGCGGTTCGCCAACGACAGGGCGCGCTCGCAGAAGACGCGGATCCGCTCGCCCTGTTCGGGCGTGGTCGCGTGCATGCCCACCTCGGCCATCATGTAGCCGATCAGGTCGAGCGGCGTGCGGTCGACGAGCACCGGGCGCGGCAGCTCGGCGATGATCTCCGCGTAGCGCTTGAGGTAGAACTCCTGGGCGGCGATGCGCACGTCGATCGACAGGTTGCCGATGTTCTCGAAGCCGCCGCCGGCCATGATCTCGGCCGTCTTCATCTCGTGGTAGGTGAAGCCGAGGTTCGCGGCAGCGAGGCGCGCGAGGGTGCTCTTGCCAGTGCGGCTGGCGCCGGTGAACCCGATCATGGAGTGTCCTGGATGAGCCGGTAGCAGCGTGCGAAGCGCGCGAGCCGGATGAAGCGGTTGGTAGGGCGGAACTCTGCCCGGCTGGCCGGGCGGGTCGAGACGCGGGCGATCTGCGTCTCGACGGTGCGGGAGAGGCCGAGCACCGTCTGGGTCGAGGTCTGCACCTCGATCCGGTCGACGCGCACGTAGCGGGCCTCGCCGCCGGGCAGGCGGGTGTTCGAGATCCAGATCTGCCCTGGGCGAACCGTGCTCACGCGGGCTCCTCCCCGGTCTCAGGGGCAGCTTCGAGCCAGCGAGGCGGACCCTCGTGCCGGCGCCGGTCGGCCGCCTCCTGCGCGAGCGCGCGGAGACCGATCTTGCTGTTGCGGTCCATCGGCTTGCCCGACGGGAGAAGAACCTCCTGGTCCAGCACCGAGAGGGGAGGGGAGGGGGCCTGGCTGACGCCCGTGGAGCCGAAGCCGCCGGTGCCGCGCGCCGTCTCGTCGAGCTCCTCGACCTCCTCGAACACGGCCTGGAACACCGGCACGATCACGCCCTGCGCGATCCGGTCGCCCGGGGCGACGTGGAACTGCTGGTCCGTGGTGTTGTGCAGGATCACGCCGAGCCCGCCCCGGTAGTCGCCGTCGATCACGCCAGGGCCGTTGTGGACGGTGATGCCGGACTTGTTCGACAGGCCGGAGCGCGGGCAGACGAACAGCGCGAGGTGCGCGGGCAGCGACATGGCGATGCCGGTCGGGATCAGCGCGCGGCCGCCCGGCTGCACGGTGATGTGGTGCGGGATGTCGGCGTGGAGATCCATGCCGGCGGCCTGATCGGTGCCGTAGGTCGGCAGGATCGCGGTCGGGGTCAGGCGCTTGATGCGCAGGGGGATCTGGATCGTGTTCACGCTGCGATCCCCTCGACAACGGCCTGCGCGCGGGCGTCGGCCAGATCCAGGATCAGGGTGCCGGCCGCCTCGAGCGCGGCCTCGCGGGTCTCGTGCGGCCCGTAGAGCTGCACCGTCGTGCCGGGCTTCGCGTCGGGGTCGGGCAGGGTGAAGTAGAAGCCCGGCCACAGCTCCAGCTTGTTCGTGGCATCGAGCTGGATGATGCCGACGGTGACGGAGGCGAACGTGCCTCCCTCCTCGTCCTTGAAGTCGACCGTTCCGGTCTCGCTCATCGCGGCCTCGTGTGTAAGCGCTGACTTATCTAGGTGGCCGCCGGATGTCCAGCAGCCGGCGATCTCAGGCGGCCTCGGTCTCGTCGGCCGGGCGCAGGAACAGAGCCTTGCCGGCGTAGGGCTGGTCGAACACCGCCTCGCTGTCGAGGAGCTTCCGGTGCTGGATCCAGCCGCGGAAGTTGCCGTGCAGGTGCGGGTGCTTCCAGGGCTGGCGCAGGCCGGTGAACACGTCGGGCGTGGCCTGGTGCTCGGCCGGACTCGCGTGGACGGGCTTCGAGATGACCAGGCGCTCGAAGCGGGCCTTCTCAGCCTCGTAGTCGGCGTTCCCGTCGAAGGGCTCGATGGTCAGCCGGGCGCAGCGCGCGGTGGAGAGGACGAGCTGCTCGTTGGCGGAGATGGTTTCCCTCTCCGCCAATGTCACGAAGGGCATGTGCCACTGCCCGGGCTGGAGGACGCGCGGGGAGGAGGCGTCGAGCGCCGCCTTGATCGCCCGGGCGAGCGCCTCGATCTCGGGCTGTGCGCCGGCTTCGTCGCGCAGAGCGAAGAAGTTGGCCCAGTCGGTCGACGTGACCAGGACGTCGATCTTGCCGAACCACTCCAGCGGCCGGTTCGCCCACTGCTTGTGGAGCCCGGCGAAGTGCAGCAGCCGCACGCTGAGTTTTGTCAGCCGGGCTGTGCCGACCCAGACGGCCCGGGCGAGCCAGTAGCGCCAGCCGGTGAGCTCCTCGCCCGCGGCCATGCCCGACTTGTTCGAGCCGTAGAAAAGCGGCTCCACGATCGGCTCCGCGAGCAGCCGCTTGGTCGGCACGGCGCGAGAGGAGCGGCCGTTCCGGGAGAAGACGCGGTGGGTCATCATTTCGCTATGAACAAAGCGGCTGTAGCTCAACAGCACTGTCGTTAGTCGCTCGCCCTGCGGCGAAACGCTGTCCTCAATTATCACTGCAGAGCGTAGCATCTATGATCTCCAGGAACTCTTCGCCAGTCCGATTTCGCTTGGCCGAATTACAGGGATGACAGGCCATCACGAG
The DNA here is from genome assembly GCF_017876975.1 of Methylobacterium sp. PvP105. Taxonomy (NCBI): domain Bacteria; kingdom Pseudomonadati; phylum Pseudomonadota; class Alphaproteobacteria; order Hyphomicrobiales; family Methylobacteriaceae; genus Methylobacterium; species Methylobacterium sp. PvP105. The sequence continues at coordinate 106,616 of NZ_JAGIPA010000004.1, forward strand.
GTTGTCGGCGCTGTGGGCGCCGCCTCGTGCCAGAGGTGTCGCGTGGTCCGCGGTGCGTCGATCCCGCTCGGTGAACCGGAGGCAGTAGGCGCAGTCCTCGGTGTCGTAGAGCGCCTTCATGAACTCGTCGGTGACGGTGCCATCGGCCGTCGCCCGCACGCTCTTGTTGCGCTCGAACTGGTAGATCCGCTGGCGCGCCCGCACCCGCTCCAGGTGACGCGCGCGATGCTTTGCCGTCACCTCGCGCGCCCGCTCTTTGGGCGCCCGGTAGCGGAGGTTGTGGCACGGCTTGCAGTTCGCCGAGCACCCTCCCAGACCGCGTGCGCTCGGCGAGAAGTCCCCGAGGGGCTTCATCTCCTGGCAGGTCACGCACAGCTTGTTGTCACCCTCGATCCGCGAGAGGTTCTTGACCGGGATTCCCTGTGCAGCGCGCCGGGCCTTCTCGGTGGTCGTGTGACAAGCCTTGCACGCGCCGGCGACGCCACCGCGGCCGGACTTGAGAAGCGCGAAGTCTGCCAGCGGCTTCGCCGTCAGACACGCGCTGCAAATCTTCTTGCCATCGACGATCGGGCCGGTTGATTTTGGCTTCACCCCGGCGGCGCGGCGCTGCTGGCGGTTGTAGTTGGTCTTGCACGTCCGGCAGTGGCCGTGAGGCTGGCCGCGCACGACGTTGAAGCGGCCGATCGGCTGGTCCGTCTTGCAGCAGGTGCAAAAGCGCATGGTCATAGCCTGGTCCTCCCTACCAAGGCGCTGTGTCATCACTGACTTATCTCATATAGCGCACGACCCTCGGGTTTTTTCGCGGCTTGCGCCGACACCTTCTAAGGAGAGCCCCAGAGCGCGAGCCCCGGGGCCTTCGCAGTTAATAACTGATACAGCTAATGCTCGAAGAGTCGCATCCGCGCTGCATCAAGCAGGATTTATACTCAACGCAACAAGATGTCTGCATCGCCTTATTGTTTCCAGCACGCTGTTGGCAGCTATTGTTGCGACTATTGCAGATATTTTGACTCTCAGACGAGCAGGACTGAGCTAAGGTCCATTTGCTCTTCGGCGCGGACGAAATCTCTGCCAAAGCCGGGAAGCTCGAAACCAAAGCAAACACCGTCGCGGTGATGAGAGAAGCTCGCTTCATTGTAGTGACCCCCATTCTCAGATGGCGACATATGGAGATCACTGATTTCAGTCCTAAGCAAGGCTCAATTTGAGGTATATGCCCCAACGGGACGTCAGACGATCTGCCTTTAGGTTCCATTGGCTCTTGCGAAACGGTTACACCCTGCTAGTCATCCTCAATGGGCGCTCAGCTACGCCCTTTACCCCGCCGTGTCAGTCGTTTAGGCGAGATCTACCCGCACCCCGTGCCTGAAGAAGAACCCGACCAACAAGCTGCATATCAGGTGGGTCAGTGCTGACTTATCATCCATAGCGCGCGCAGTTCGGGTTTTCTCAGGAACTGAGCGCTATCGTCGCTCGGCCAACGACGAACCTGGAGTCCAAGATGCCAAGGAGGCCGGTGCAGCCAGCACAGCCAGCGCCCGTAAGGCAAGCAGAGCCTGTTCAAATACGGAGCCGTGATGCGGTTAAAGCATTCTGTAATTATTGGGAAACCAGCGAGCGCGGAAGCCAGCAGGTAGAACGCTTCGAGCTATTTGAAGCCGAAGTTGGCATCTCGTGTGGAGGCGAGCCACGCGATTTTTTGACCGATGTCAAAATCAACCCCGATCAGGAGGTTGAGTTGATTGGATCCGGTCAGTTAAGGACGAATGATTATCATTTGCTCTTCAACCCGCTTTATCAGGTCTATGAATTTGACGAAGGAACCGGACGACTGCGAATCTCAGGAACCGGTCTGCCCACAAAGGGCTACATGAAAGGTCCTTACACTGTCGAAATCTATCCAAGCCACAAGAGATGATACGAAAAAGGCCCCGCATCTCTGCGGAGCCTCTATCGTCAGACCAGCTCGTAGCTGATCCCGTGCTTGCAATTCAGCCCTTGATCCAAAATCCAACTACGGTGCCAATCGCACCGTAGGCCCACTGTTTGTGTTCTGCGTCATAAATATCTGATAGTATGATCCAGAAGGCCACGGCTAGCACGATAAGACTAACCAGCGGCTGCATTACATTTTTTACAAACGTTGCGTTGAATTTTACATCATCGCGCGAGGGCCGCTTCGTCTTTGCAGGAGGCTTCTTGTCTTCCAGGTGATATACATATTCGGTGCCGTCGATGTTGGTTTCAATGGTGTCAGGCGGCGGGTTTTTGGGCGCGCCTGAAACCTCCGATGTGTTCCATGATGCTTTAACAATTGCGATATCAAAAACACTCGCTTGCCTTAGCGGTGTGTATAGGCGGATAATTAGAAGCGCGATGATTGTGAATGCGAATAAAATTGCCGGAACATAGCTCATTGTTTTTCCGTCCAATCAGACGAGGCGATCAGATTTGGCAGCATCGGCAACAAACGAGTGTCGAAATTAAGCCTCACGGCTTGGACCGTGAGACTCTGGTTTCAAACCAGTTCGTAGCTGATCCCGTGCTTGAGGATGGTCTCGACCAGGCGGTCGGGGTCCACCGGGATGCCGAGGCTCGCGTTGAAACGCGCCAGGGCGATGTAGGGGCGGACCCACCATCGCTGGCGGATCCGCAGGCGGCACTCCATCGTCGCCATCAGGCGGCCTTCTCCTCGTTGAAGTCGACCGGGCAGCCGCCCGTGCTGCAGTCGACGTGCTCGAAGCCGATCTCCTCCTTGACGTTGTCGTTGCCGGCGAGCTTGAGGGCAGCCACGATCTTCTCGAACTCGACCTTGGGGAGCGGCTGTTCGGGTTGATATTCGTATGCTGTGACATCGCTCTGGGGCATCACCGAGCAGCAGCGGATCGAGAACTGGCCCTCGATCAGCGTCTCGAGGAACTGGCCGTAGGAGACCTCCTTCGGATCATACTTGAGCGTGTAGGAGATCTGGTTGCCGCTCTCGGTCGACAGCGGGGTGACGCCGTCTTCCTCGACACCCGTGAGCCAATACTTCTCGAGGAGCCGCAGGAACTGATACTGCTCCTCGGGCGTCGCCTCGGCGGCCGTGACCACCCACTGCCCGTCGCCCAGCTCGCAGATCGCGGGCTTGGTCGGGAACCCGACGATGGTCGTGCCGGAGTAGCTCTTGAGGCGCCGGACCGGGTAGCCCTTCTCCTCGTAGACCTTCACCAGCGGGTCGTCGTTGCGGAACTGCACCCAGCGCAGGAACTCGCGCATCGAGGGCAGGTGCGCCCCTTCCGTGAGCCCGAACAGCTTCGAGGTGGTGCCGGCCGGCTTGAACGTCGTGTCCGTGTGCGGGACGGTGACGCCGAGCAGCTCCGAGAACCGGCGCGCCTCGTCGACCACGGCCCGCTTGAACCGGCTCACCGTCAGCCACAGCGCCTTGGACTTCTCCTCGTCGACCAGGTCGTGCCAGGTGAAGCCGAAGCGGTCGTAGGCCCACTCGTGGAAGCCCGTCATGCCGACGCCGATGCGGTTGGTCCGCTTCACCTCGCGCGAGTAGAGGCTGTCCATCGTGTTCGTCCGGATCAGCGCCCGCACGGCCGTGCGGAAGGCGTCCTCGGCGTCGTCGTCGCTCGATGCGTGGAAGGGCACCACGTCCGCGATCACGCAGTAGGCCCCGAGCATCAGGAGGCAGATCTCCCCGCACGGGTTCGTAATCATCGGCCAGCCGAGCGCCGCGCAGGCCTCGACCAGCGACTTCATCAGCGGCAGGGTCTCGACGTCGAGCTTGAACTTGGCGCTCTCGGCGATCAGGCCGTCGAGGTAGGCGTCCAGGCCTTCCGGCTTCGAGGTCAGCTTGTCCTGGTTGATGAAGCCCGGCTCACCCGTGCCGTCATGGTAGGCGGCGTGGGCGGCCGCGCGCAGCACCCGGTAGGCGTGCGCCTCGTCGTCGGTGATCTGCCCCGAGAGCTGAAGCAGGTTGAGGCGCAGGTTGAGACCCTCGCCCTCGTAGCCGCCGGCGAGCTGGTGCAGCTTGCGCACCGCAGACCGGAACTCCTCGTCGATCGTGACCGAGTTGTTCGAGCTCCAGAGGAAGCCGCCGCGCTTGACCGCGATGAAGTCCAGGACCGTGCGGTCCTTCCAGAACTTCGTGGCCATGCGCGCCGCGCGCCGGGCGCCGCCCACGAGCACGCACTCAGCGGCGTAGTGGTCGGCGTAGAGGGCCGCGCGCCACGGGGCCATACCGGCGTCGCGAACCTGGGCGATCGACTTGATGGCGCCCATCAGCGGGCCCGGGCCAGAGGCCGGCCGGCCCTGCATGCCGGCGATCGGCGCGCCGTTCGGGCGCACGTCGGTGAAGTCCAGGATCAGGACCTCTTCCCGGCGTCCCTCGAACGCGAAGCGCTCGATGATCTCGACGGCCTTGGCCCAGCCCTCACGGGAGTCCGGCACCTTGAAGGTGGTGATCGTGCGCCCGGCGTAGAGGTGGCGCGCGTCGCGCTCCGTCAGGTAGCCCTGGATCAGGCCCTTGCCGACGTCCGCATGGTTCCAGTCGATGACCGGCACCACGATGGGCATCTGGTTGAGGTCGGCCCGGATCATGGCGTCCGAGTAGTCGCGGCCGACGCCGGAGCCGTTGAGCAGCAGGTAGAACAGCAGGAACGTGGTCGCGCTGGTCGAGCAGTTCGTGAACACCTCCATGTTGCGGTCGCGCTGGGTGGCGTCGCCGTGCTGGAGGTGCCGGCCGCTCATGAGCAGCGAGGCCTGCCGCAGGTGATGGTGCATGCGGCCGAACTCGTCGGTGAACACCTTGTTGGTGCCGGCGTCGAACATCGCGTCGACCGGATCCATGCCGGCCGGGCGCAGGCGCGGATCAAGCGAGGCGTTGCCGACGGCGACCCGGTAGGCGACGTCCGCCCATTCCTCGGTCTGGATCGTGTAGGGCGGGATGAACCAGCCGGACACGGTGACGTCGTCACCCTGGTCGACGTGGTAGTCGGCGAGCCCGTAACCCTGGCTCTTGGCGTAGGCAGCGACCTGGCTGTCGAGCGAGGTGCTGTCGTCGCGGGGGATCTTGAAGGTGACGACGGCTTCCGCCGTGTAGGGCTTCTGGATCTTGCGGTTCACGGTGCGGTCGGCGACCGCCTGCCCCATGCCGGGGAAGTAGGAGCGAGCCGGGGTCAGCGACTCGGGGAAAAGGCCTGCCATTTTCGTCGATCTCGATTGCGGGGTTGGAGAGTGTAGGGAAGTCAGTGCTGACTTATCAGACTGGACAAGCGAAGCCGCTTATGAAGCTCGGCGCATAAGTGACAGGGAACGGCGAAATTCGTCGGTGAGCACCCCGGCTTCGGCCACCGCGATGGCGTCGGCGAGGTGTTCGTTGTCGGCGACCAGCGGCCCGTCCGCCTTGCCTCGGGCCCGGAGCCAGGTCGGGTGCGGATACTTGGCGAAGGCCCACTCGATGATCTCGGCCTTGGTGGCGTTCTTGCCGAGCCCCGTGGCCTCCTTGGTCTCGAGCGGCATCACCTGCGTGATCGGGATCGGGGCCGCGGCCAGGATGCCGACGACGATGCCGAAGGCGTTGGCCGAGTTCGCGTCCTGCGCGCCCGAGGGCACCTCGGAGAAGATCGCGTTCACGCCCTGCGCCATCTTGAGGAAGGCCCGGGACAGGGTCTCGGCCCGCTCCAGCTTGTCCGAGGACACCCGGACGCGCTTCTCCGTGGTCTTCTTCGTCTTCACGAGCACCAGCTCCTGGAGCTCGAGCTCCAGCGTGTCGGTGTCGAGCAGCATCCGGGCCATGCCCCAGGACGTGAAGCTCGGGTCGTTCGTCAGGATCGGGATCTTCATGCTCACATGCCCACGCGGGGCCTCCGTTGGTGGAAGGGGAGGGGGCTACCAAGTCCCCCAGTCGTCGTTGTCGGCGTAGGCGAGCGCCGCGTCCCGCTCGGCCTCGGCCAGGCGGTTCGCCTTGATGCGTCCCAGCAGCGGCTCGACCTCGCGCCGGAAGATGACGATCGCGCCGTTGAACGAGTGACCCGAGGAGATGAACGGGGCGTCGAGCCCGTCAGCGCCAGCCTCGTCCAGCAGCAGGTTGAAGTAGCCGCCGAGGTGATCGACCAGGTGCTTATCGAGCGCCTCGAACTGCGTGACCTTGTTGCTCTCCAGCTCAATCGCCTCGTAGTCGACCGCGTCCATCGGGGTCAGCTTGAGGATGACCGGCTGCCGGTTCCCGATCCGGGCGCCGGCGAGCAAGAACTCCTCGGTGCCCTTGAGCTTGATCGTCTTGAAGGGCGGCGAGCGGTCCGGGTAGATGGCCGCGACAGCCATCGGCGCCGGGATCTGGATGATCCGGCCGTCGCAGGCGTTGGCGATGGCCTTGAGCAGATGGCCATCGGTCGTATCGGGTTGCTGAGACATCTCCGATCCGTGAAGTAAGTGCTGACATACACTCTATAGCGCTTGATGCCCGGTCTTTGATGAAGAAATGCGAGGCTGATCCGAGGCTCTGACTGCGATCCTGCCGATCTGAGGGCGTCTGAGCCCTAACTTCCTCATCTAGCAAGGTTATGCTAACGTGAACGGATCCGGAACGGATGCGCGGCTTGTGGGACTCAGAGCGCCGGATGGCCAAAAATTCTCGTATCGAATGGACCACACACACCTTCAACCCATGGTGGGGATGTGTGAAAATGTCTCCAGCGTGCAAGCATTGCTATGCAGAGGCTTGGGCGAAGCGATTAGGGGCCGGTGTCTGGGGTATAGAAACACCGCGCCGATTTTTTGGAGATAAGCACTGGGACGAGCCGCTTAGGTGGAACGCCGAAGCTTTGCGGACCGGAGTCCGAGCTCGCGTTTTCTGCGCCTCGATGGCGGACGTATTTGAGGATCGAGACGATCTAGATGCCTGGCGCGAACGACTGTGGCGGCTGATTGAAGCAACACCAAGTCTGAACTGGTTGCTACTAACTAAGCGACCCGATCTGGTGCTTAAAAAAGTTCCGTGGGCTAGCGAATGGCCATCTCATGTTTGGCTTGGGACTACTGTCGAAAACCAAACCTGGGCTGACAAGCGGATGCCTGAGCTCGCAAAAATTCCGGCGGCAGTGCGGTTTATTTCTGCTGAGCCGCTACTCGGACCGCTAGATCTGACGGCTTGGAAAGATAGCATCGATTGGGTGATAACTGGCGGCGAAAGTGGGCCACACGCGCGGCCCTCTAGCCCGTCATGGTTTAGGGACCTGATGAATCTCTGCATGGCGGCAGATATTCCATTTCATTTCAAACAGTGGGGTGACTGGGCCCCAGGTCAGGGTATCAGTTTGGCGCGGGTGCGTAGCGCGCGTGCCGATGATGGGACTACTATGTTGAGAGTAGGCAAAAAGGTCGCTGGCCGAACGTTGGAAGGTCAAACATGGGACGGCCTTCCTCGCGCAGTAGCATAGCTAGAGCGGCAGCAATTTTCAGCAATGCCCTTGATTGTCAGCTATCCCAGCGAACGTGGGAACACCGTTCCTTATCCGCCGTTGTTTGATGATGTGCGCCGCAATCACGGGTTTACGGATCTTCGTGGCAAGCCAGAACAAATTAATCGAATTCCGGAGGCGTTAGAAAGCCAAGGATTGCGCGAAATCCTGGCGATGCTTGCCAGCGAAGCTTCGCAATTGATGAGCGTTGGGTGCGATCTTGGTTCTCATAAGCGCGGCGGTGAGAGATTAAGCCGTCGACATTGGGCAGGGGGGTATATCCAAATCGCACAACTCCCGCTTGCACCACCGAACCGAGCCGGATTGTTTGCTATCGCGAAGACGGCGGAATCAAAACTAAGAGCACAGGCAGGTCAAGATACGTGGAAAGTAGCTTTTGCGCTGTGCCCCACTCATTTTAAATTTCAAGAATTACTGGAAACCGAAACGCTTTGGATTTGGTTCGATGCGGCAGCTTCGGGGCATGAAAAAGCGCTTCTTGCACGGGAGCGCCTCCTCTCCACACTTAAGGAGGGACTCACGATTTCGGACAAACAAAGTTCTGATTGCTAAATATTTCGCGGTCGATACAGAGTTCTTAGAAAGTTCTGCTGTTTCTTTGCGCGAACACGGTCAAGATTGCTGAGTTTTGTCGCTCGTGGGCGTAGGCGGCCCTCTGAGTCAAATATTTCTATCTCGTTATATTCGTCTCGGAGGCGCACGACGGCTTCGGAGACTAAGCTCATCGTTAGCGGCGTTTCGTTGCAGTGTGCAACGAAAAGTTCAGAGAGCGACACGGGCGTGCTGTCTCCTGCAGAACCGTCGTTGATCATCCGGGGAAGTTGCTCGACGGCAGCGTTAACAGAGTCGATCCGTGCATTTGTGCCAAAATCGAATTCCAAACTGAGCTGATTATTGTCTATACTTGGATCGTATCCTAGGGCATTGAATCCAGATTTACCCGGGTGCGAAAAAGTATTGGATAAATCCCAATGTCGACGCGCCATCTCATCCCGAGCGCGGGCATGCATAGATAGATGTATCAGCCAATAAGACCATCGGCTCTGCGGCGATCTTATAAAAAACGGGGTATAAAAGGCGGCACCGGTGCGATCTATGATGTGTTTATACAGAAATCCTTGAATCACCGCTCTCTGTGCTCTCTCTGTGCGCATGTCCTTGAGAGCTTCACCCAGCAAAGGGCTTAGTTCGATACGCTGACCAGCTCGCATTTTTGAAGTCTGATCGGTCAGATAGTTGATGAGCGTGTCGACGGAAAAGGTGATCAATACCTCTGGATTGGCGAGTTCTCTGAATAACCCGCGCACCGTTTCGAACGAAACTGCGCTCCACCCATATTGATCCAGAAAAAACAGAGACCTTTGACTGCGCCCCTTAGCTTTGATTGCCGCGACAATTTCAGGGGCTTTTTCATCAAAATCACCCGTGATTATATGTATATCTCGGCCTATGCGCTCTGAGAACTCAGATTTTTGGATCTCTTCCATCAGGAAAGCGGTGTGATTTACTTTTCTATCCACGAAATAGAAATCGCAATGAATAGTAAATCCGTGCTGTCTGGCGTTGGCAAGTTCGATCTCTGCTGCTTTGACTGCTCGAAGTAAAATTAGTGGCGACCCGGCGGTGACCGTTCCGTTTAAATCATAAGCGCCGCCGCCGCAAAAACCATCGACTATTGTTAGCCGCAGTTCCGTTTTCTGGAGCATCGGCGACAATATGTGCAGATATTTGCGGGTATAATCTGCAAAAACCTGATGCTTGGCCAAGCTGTGTGCGCCAAGTTTTGGTAGTGGTTGACCGACCTTCCAGCCATAATGACTGCTCATGCGCTATGCCTGCTACGCTGCGTCTTGGGTTGCCTGAAATGGGATCTGACGGCAATTCGCCACCTTAGCTGACATAGCTAAGGTATTTAAGCCCCGCGCTAACCAACTTTCTTGTTGCTCAGGCGAAAATCTCCTCGATGGTGGACGTCCCGCGCCCGGTCTTCGTGACCTTCATCACCTGTGGCACCCAATCCTTCAGGTCGCTGTGGCTGATAATGAAGACGGTTCCGCGCTCGCGGGCCTTCTCCTGAAGGATCATGGTGAGCCTCTCGACGCCGGCTGGATCGAGGGCGTTGTCGATCTCGTCGCCCACGAATAGCGGGATCGGCTTCGAGGCCCGGGACGCGACCAGGTCCTGGAGCGCGAGAGCTGCCGCGATGCGGACCTTGCGCTGCTCGCCGCCCGAGATCGCCGCGAACCGGGTCCCGCCCAGCGCGTGGTCCACCTCGATGGCGAACTTCTCCTTCAGCTCGCCGGCCTTGTTGCGGGTGAGCGTCGACCAGGTCGCCTGGATGTTGCCGTCCGAGAGCGTTCCCAGATACTTCGCCGTCTGGGCGTTGAGGTAGGGCGTCACCTCGTCGAGCATCTCGGCCCGGGCGCCGGCCGGCGCGAACACCTTGCAGACCTCCTCGGCGATCTCGCACTCGCTGATCGCCGCCGCGTGCTTCTTCTGGGCCTCGAGCACGGCCGTCTCGCACTCGACGACCCGCGCCTCTGCCCGGGCCTTCGACGCCGCGTGCGGGTTGGGCTTCGCCATGAGCGCCTTGATCCGGTCGGACTCCTGGCGCGCCTGTGCGGCCTGGGCGTCGATGCGGTCGGCCTCCCGGTCGTAGGCCGCGATGGATGCGCGTAGCTGAGCGCTGAGCGTGTTCGTCGCGCTCGCGTCAGTCATGCTCGCGCGATGCGTTTCCAGCGCTGTGCGCGCGACTGTGAGCGCTTCTGATGCGCTCGCGTGATCGCGCTTCACGTCGCGCAGCGTCAGCAGCTCAGCGCGCAGGTCGGCCGCGGCCTTCTCCTTGGCCGGGGCGATGTCGTCGGCCGTGTAGGGCTTGGCGCAGGTGCCGCACGGGCAGCCGACCTGGTGATCCATCTCGTCGTGCGCCGCCTTGAGCCGGCGCGCCCGGGCCGAGATCGTCTCGATGGAGTGCTGATGCGCGTCCACCAGGCGCTGGGCCTGGGCGAGCTCCTGCACCAGCCGGCGCTCCTCGGTCTGCTCGCCGGCCAGGCCGTTGAGCCGGGCGAAGGCGTCGGCGAGCTGCGCCCCCAGGGCCGCCTTGTCGGTCTTGGTGAGCTCGGCCCGGGCCGCCTTCACCTCCGCGACGATCGTGCGGACTTTGTCGGTCATCTGGGCGATTTCGAGCTTACGCGCATGCTCCCATTCGGTCAGCTCACCGTCGCACGCCACCACCTGGGCACGCGCGCCGTCGAGCAGCGAGCCGGCGCCGGTCAGCACGAGGTTCGCCGACGCGCAGGCGGTCTCCGCTCCCCGGAACTGGGTCAGGGCGACCTTGTGGCCCTTCTCCAGCACGGTCGTGCCGGCGGCCTCCTCGACGATCACCTTCAGGTTCTTGTCGGTCATGCCGGGCAGGTCCGGCATCTGGTCCTGACCCGCGAGAACGGCCGAGATGAACACCTCGCGCGAGGCGCCGAGGATCTCGATCACCAGGGCCTGCGTGAGCTTGTCGGTGCCCTTCGTCAGGTCGTGGGTGTCGCCGGCCGCGTCGAGCAGCAGGACGCGCAGGGCGTTCTTGCCGGCCTTGTGCTTGCGGTGCCGGGCGATCGTGTAGGTGAGGTCGCCTTCCTGGATCCGGGTCGCGACCCGGGTGCCCTTCTTGGCAGCCCAGTTGATGACGTCGTCGCCCGAGATGCCACGGCTGGTCTCGCCGTAGAGGCACCAGAAGACGGCGTCGGCGAAGGAGCTCTTGCCGGCGCCGTTGGAGTCGGCCGACGTGTCGGCCTGGTTCTCGCCCTGCACGAGCACCAAGCCCCGGTCGGACATGCCGACCCGGGCGCTCGCCAGGGTGAGGAAGTTCTCGATCTCGACGTCGAGGATTTTCATGAGGCCGCCCTCGGGTGCGCGACGGGGATCAGGAGGTGCTGGAAGTCGCGGGTGTCGATGCGCAGGGTTGCCGCGCCATGACCGTTGCTGAGCTGGTGCTTCTTCCAGAGCGCGATCATCCGCTCAGCCTGGACCGCGAGCGCCGGCTCGCCCTGGCCGAGCTCCGTGTCGAGCTCGTAGCCGAGGGAGAAGCGGACGCGCCCGATCAGGTCTGCGATGGCAGCCTCGGCGCCCAGGTGGACGACGGACTCGACGCCAATCCATCCACGCTCGACGTCGTCGGCCTCGGGCTTGATCGTGAGGTCCGTGACGAGGAACATCAGGCTGCCTTCTCGACCATCGCATTGACGATGTCGGCGTAGGAGACGCCGAAGGGGTCGTTCTCGGTCTCGGCGGCCGCCGGCACCTTGCCGGTGTGGATGGACGTGCCGCGCTCCGGGCTCGGAGCGTAGCCCTCGGGCGCCGTCCCTAAGCCGAACGCCTGCCGGTCGCCTGCGGACGGACGCCGGCCCTTGTGCGCCACGCTCGGCTCCATCGCCTCGGCCTCGACGCGACGGATTTGGTCGCCCAGCACCCGGCGGTAGTTCGCGACCGTTGAGCCGGGCAGGCCGCCGATCGTCTCCTCGATCTCGCGCGTGACCTCGCGGGTCGCGCCGCCGGGCAAATAGTCAGTGATGACTTGCTTGCGGACGTAAGTGATCTTGAAATACTGGCTCATTTTGCCCTCGCGCTCGTTGTTGCTCAGACGAATATAGCGAGACGATCTCGGGTTGTTCGCGGCTTATTCAGTGGCGGCGCGCACAGCCGAGATGATCGCCGCGGCCCGGGTCTTCACGGCGTCCATGTGCGGCGAGGCCTGGCGCTCGATGTAGTCGGCCACCGAAGCCTCGAGGCTCTTGGCCTTCACCGACGACGTCGAGGCCCGGGCGCTCGCGGTCTGCCGCTCCACGTTCATGACGACGCCCTTGGCGCCGAGCCGGATCAGCTCCTCGCGCAGATTGACCTCGTCGGCCTCGGAGAGCTTGAGCCCGCGCACCCGGACGTAGTTGCCGTCGACCACGTTCGGGATCTCGTCCGGGTCGGTCTCGTCTGAGACCTCGACGAACTCGGGCGCCCGGCTGGCGCGGTAGGCGACGCCGGCATCGTCCACCAGCAGGAAGCCGGCCTTGGTGCCGATGTCGCTGGCCGTCTGGTGCGTCGTCGCGCCGATCGACCAGACCTTGCCGTCCTCGAACGAGCAGTGGTGATGGTAGTGGCCGGCGAACACGCGCCGGAAGCCGAGCTTGGCCAGGAAGTCGGGCGTCAGCCCGTGCGCCGGCATGCCCGACAGGACACCGTCGATGCCCGCGTGCATCACCAGGTCGGTCTGCCCCAGGCTGCCGCGACGCACCGCCTCATCCGCGAGCGCCTCGAGCACGGCCTTGAGGTCGTCGAGCTTCGGGATCCACGGCACCATCGCCAGCGGCAGGCTGTCCAGGAGCTTCGGCTGCGTGATGATGCCGAAGCCCTGCGTGCCCTTGAGCGACTGGAAGGCGTTGCCGAGCTCCGTGGTCTCGTTCGACTTGAGGTCGTGGTTGCCCGGGATCGCGACGATGCGGAAGCCGTCGGCGAGCAGCTCCTTGATCCCCTCCGTGACGGGGTTGAACACCTCCGGGTCGAGCGAGCCGCGGGTGTGGAAGAGGTCGCCGCCGAACACCAGCAGGTCGCCGCCGACGTCGCGGGTGTCCGCGGCCGCGCGCTTCAGCTCGTCCACGATGATCTGGAGCCGCGAGTTGCGGCCGCACGGCAGCCGGGTCGAGAAGGCCGACCAGGCGTGCGCGTGGATGTCGGAGAGGAGGCCGTAAGTCATTGATACGCCAAGGTTGCGCGCGTCATTCGGGCGCTAGTCAGCAAACTATAGCTACTTGACGTTGGCTTTTGATCGGAGATGATGCCCCTCAGGCAAAAATTTCATACTACCCTACGGTCGCGGGTAGCCTTCATACGGAAATAATCGGAGTCCAGCGTGGACGTAGTGACTCAAAGTCTGCTGCGCGAATTTGCTGAAAGTCAAAAAATTGAGAAGCAGAACCAGGCATCTCAATTCGAGTCTTTCATTAATTATATCGTCGTCTCAGACATCTATCCTGAAGAATTTGACTTCAATGTCGTATCAACCGGCGAAGGTGAATTTGGACTAGATGGTATTGCCATCATAGTCAACGACGTAATTGTTGATGATGAGGAGCAGCTTGACGATATATTAGCTGCTTCTGCGGTGTTGCAAGTTCAGTTTTTGTTCATGCAGTCTAAAAGTAGCTCGTTTTTCGACTCGGGCGATATGGCGAAATTTTTCCACGCCGTTCTAGATTTTTTCAAAACTGACGCATCATTTGTGCAAAATGAAAAGATCTTGGAGCTGCAGGGTATAAAGAACAAAATCTATCAGTTTGCATCGAAGTTCGTGCGAGGCTTGCCGAAGATCAGTCTATACTACGCAACAACTGGCAGTTGGCAAAACGATAAAAACTTGTGCGCTATTCGAGATGGGTTTCTCGCTCAGGCTGAAGCGCTGCACATGTTTGCAGGAATAAATTTCACGCCGTTAGACGCATCTCGCGTTCAGAAATTGTATTTTAGAACGAAGAATGCCTTCAAGGCGAGTATCAATTTTCCGCAGAGTCTGTCTCTTCCGGACATACCGAACGTCAGGGAGTCGTATATCGGGTTAATAACGATAGGTGAATATCTCAAAATGATCTGTGACGAGGACGGCTCCGTTCGGCGGCGGCTTTTCTTCGACAACATTAGAGATTTTCAGGGAAATACGCCTGTAAATGTATCTATTGCCGAAACCTTGAATTCGGACTCCAGTATCGAATTCCCTCTTCGCAACAATGGTATCACCATTGTTGCGAGAAAACTTCAACGCGTCGGGTCACAGTTTACGTTAGAAGATTTTCAAGTTGTAAATGGATGTCAAACTAGCCATGTGATAGCGGCCAATGCAGAGAGTGAGCAGCACTCTATAGCCATTCCCGTTAAAATTATAGCCACAGAAGATGAAGAGGTTACCAGGCAGGTTATAATTGCGTCGAACCAGCAGAATAAGGTTGAGCAGGATAGTTTCTGGGGTCTCGATCCGATCCACAAATCCATTGAGATATTATTTGAATCGAAGTCTGGAGATCAGCGACTATTCTATGAGCGCAGGCCCGGCCAATATAATTCAGTTTCGGGAATCGAAAAAGTTCGAATAGTAACTAAGGACTCGTTGTTAAAATTGTATGCGTCAGTTTTTATCGAGTCTCCAAACCAGGTTGGTAGGTATTACAAAGATCTCATACCTTTGATCGGCAAAAGTATATTTATTCCTAACGAAGAGATATACTCATATTATACGGCTGCATATATAGGATATAGACTTGAATTTATGTTTCGGACCAAAAGGATGCTTCCGGTTTGGAAACCATTCCGCTTCCAAATTGCAATGGCCGCACGTTTTATCTGTGAGCGCATCTGCAATTTACATCCTTCAAAAAGGAAGGGGCATGCTTATTGTTCGGCGATAGACAATTTGATGAGCAACGCAGATCTTGCTCAATCGGTATTTGATGAAGCCACGGATGCTATAATGCTTTCGATAGTCGACCTTAAAGACCAAGATGCCGCGCTGGACCGAAGAACTGCTAAGATGAGAGATATGAGAGATCGGTTGCGGGCGCGAACTTCCAAGAAATAATTTAGCGCTTTGGCATTTTCACGGGCGCGCGGCGGAACGCGAAGTGCTGCATGGGCAGGTAGCGCTGGAGCGCGCCGCCGCGGCCGGAGTAGTTCTTCGCGCTGGCCTTGTCCCGGTCGAAGAAGATCTCCGTGCGGATCAGCCACTTGTCGCCGGTGTCCTTGAGCAGCACGCCCGCGAACTCGATCTTGCGGGCGCGCAGCATCAGGAGGGTGGCGTCATCGAGCGCCCAGGCGGCGTTGCCCTCGCGCACTGCGTCCGAGATATAGCTCTCGCCCGATCGGAAAATCTCCTTGCGGTGCCGGTAGGCGAGGTAGACCTTGCGCCCGTCCGGCATCAGGTAGATGCCACCGTAGAGCCTGTGGCCCTTCTTGACCTTCTCCAGTAGCGTGACACGGGACGAATTCATCGAATGATCCGTTTTTTCTTGATCTGTTGTGTTGTCGCTTTGTTCCCGGCGTCTTGTTTCTGGTGGATCGGAGGCGCCGGCCAATTCACAAACCCGAATTTTTTCCAGTCCTGGGTTTGGTCATTAGTGATAACGGTAGGTTTTATGGCCGTAATCTATGCGGCTGGCGCATTTTTATATGATTTCCGGCGTGTGATAGGGCTATGGGCCGCGATCATATTGATCGGCGGAACAGTCGTCGGCCTTATGTGGCTTGCTGGGCTTTTGGCGTAACGATCAGGCAGCGATGCCGCGGGAGAAGGGGATGACAGTTGCATCGGGCAGGGTCCAAATGCCCTGCGCGCCCCGGACTGGCACCGGATCGTCGAAGGCTTCGGGCTCACGGACGCGCCAGGCGTAGCGCCCTTCCGTCCACCAGCCGTAGACCTTCTCCTCCTCCGTCACGTCCTCGAGGTCCTCCTCGCTGATCGGCTCGCACGAGTGCAGCAGCACGGTGCCGAGGAGGTAGCCGTTCGGCAGCGCCTCGATGTCCCGCGGGAGGTTGGTCTCGAAGTAGTAGCGGGCGAAGACCGGGTCCTTCATCGCGTCGCGCTGCTCGGGACGGACGATCTTGGTCGACGCGATGCCGATCCGCTGACCGATCAGAGCTTTGGGCGCGGGGAAGCCCCGGGTTTCGACGAGCTTGTGCCCATGCACCAGGAGCGACGCATAGGGGTTCCAAACGGAGATGACACGCACGACACAGTTTCCCTTCTGGGTAGAAACGTAGCGTCGCGCGAGTCGGGGTGAAAGTGCGATGGGCGCCTCAACCGACGATGAGGCGCCGCATCGAGCTCATGCGGCTTCGGCGATCGGGGCCGCTTCGGTCTCGCCGGTGAGTTCGACCTCCCCGACCACCGGCGGCTCGTAGGCTTTGGGCAGCAGCGCGTGCAGCTCCTCGAGGGCACCGGCCGCCTCGATCTTGCGGGCGAGCGCCTCCTTGGCGATCTGCTTGCCGT
The DNA here is from genome assembly GCF_017876975.1 of Methylobacterium sp. PvP105. Lineage (NCBI taxonomy): Bacteria > Pseudomonadati > Pseudomonadota > Alphaproteobacteria > Hyphomicrobiales > Methylobacteriaceae > Methylobacterium > Methylobacterium sp. PvP105. The sequence continues at coordinate 123,098 of NZ_JAGIPA010000004.1, forward strand.
CCCAGACCACGAAGCCAGGCCGGCCCTCGGGCATCAGCTTCTCCTTGACCAGGAACTCGATCAGCGAGCGCTCGACGTCGAACTTCCCGAAGCCGTCGGGCTGGAACATGAAGCGCCAGGTGGCGCGCAGGAACGGCCGGGCGACCTTGTTCTTGGCGACCACACCCGAGACCTCGACGCCCAGGACCTCGGCGTCCTCGCCCTTGCCCTTCTGGATCTTGGCCGCGGCGCCGAGCATCAGCTTCTGGCTGTCGTAGAAGTAGGGCGCCTCGCCGCCCGGGGTCTTCCGGGGATCACCATACATGACGCCGATCTTCATGCGGATCTGGTTGGTGAAGATCGCGCAGACACCGAGCTCCTCGATGTAGAGGTTGAACGCCGGGAGGTGAGCCGACGTGGCGCGGGCGAGCGCCGTGTTGTCGTTCATGTTCCGGTCGGTCATGTCCTTGTCCTTGCCGGTCTTCATGTCGATCAGCGCGGACTGGGGGACCATCGAAGCGAGGGAGTCGGCCACGAAGCAGATGGGCGCCTCGGGCGCGATCAGCTTCTTGGCGCGGATCAGCTCGGCCGCCCGCACCATGATCGTGAGGCTGTCCTCGAAGGTGCGCGGCTTCTTGTAGAGGAACCGGCCGGGCGTGGTGTCGAGGCCGATCCGCTGGGCGAGCACGCCCGAGAACGATCGCTCGTGGTCCATGAACCCGGCGAAGCCGCCGGCGCGCTGCGCGGCGATCATGGCGCGCGTCGCGATGGCCGTCTTGCCCGAGGTCGACGGACCGGCCACCTCGACCTGGCGCCCGACGGGGAAGCCACCGTCCCAGCGCGAGGACAGGGCGTAGTTCAGCGGCGCGTAGCCGGTGTCGAGGAACTGGGTGACGGTCGCCTCGTCGTCGTTGCCGCCGACCAGGCCCTCGAGCGCCTTCGCGATGTCTGCTGCCGATGCCATTGTGCTCACTCCTCTTCGGTTTCCGAGGCCTCGTCGTCATCGACGAAGCCGACGTCTTCACTGCCGCCCGAGCCCGACACGATCAGGCCGCGGTCGTTGCCCGGGGTGCGCTTGGCCGCGTCGCGCACGTCGCGGCAGAACCGGCCGCCGAGCTCATCCACGGACGGGCGGCCCGCGGGGCGCGCCGGCGCCGGGCTCGCGCCGATCGGGGCGCCGGGCACCACGGGCGCGGGCGCCGTGGCGAGCTGCACGCCGCCGATCGCCGGGATCGCCCGGTCGAGGGAGAAGCTCGTGAGGCTCGCCGCCTGCACCGCGGCCAGCGCCTTCGTCTGCCCGGCGGCATTGGCGACGCCGATGAAGCTGAAGGCCTTCACGACGTCCTCGGCCGTCAGCTTCTCGCCGCTGCGCTCGATCAGCTTCACCAGGGCGGTGATCGAGCGGGTGACGGCGCCAACGCCGGCCTCCAGGTTCTGCTGCGGGGTATTCGGCCGCGGCGCCTTCTTCTTCGGTATGCTCATGCTGCGGCCCTCAAGTCAGTGCTGACTCCACTCAGCGCGCAGAACGGCTCGAGCCAGCCGTCCAGGTCCGAGAGGAGGGAGTTGAAGACAAGCGCCTCGCACTGCTCGCGCACCGCGTCCGGGTTGAACTCGGGCTTGGTGAGCTTCGGCCGCACGGGCGCGGGGATGTCGTTGTGCATCAGGTCCATGATGCGCAGGTTGCGGTAGAAGATCTCCCGCTTCTCCTTCTCGGAGCAGAAGTCGGCGAGCTTCTTGGGCACGTCGACCTTGTGGATCTCGACCGCCTCGAAGAACCCGCGCACGGTGCCGAACTTGCGCACCAGGTCGAAGGCGCCGATCTCGCCGATGCCGCCCACGCCCGGGATCTCGTCCGAGACGTCGCCCATCAGGGCCTTCGCCTCGAGATAGGCCTGCGGGCTCGGGCAGCCGCGCCACTCGATGTCCTCGACCAGGACGGAGCCGTCGGCCTGCTTGGTCCGCTTCTGCTTCATGTAGCCGACCTTCTCCGAGAAGTTGGAGTGGGTCACACGCTTCTGCTGGACGGGCGCGTGCCAGGCGACGCCGGGTTGGACGAGCTGGAGCCAGTCCTTGTCGCCGGAGATCATCAGGATCTTGGCGCCGGCCGCGATGTCGGGCGTGTAGCGCTTCACCAGGATGCCGGCGAAGTCGTCGGCCTCGAGGTTGGCGGCCGAGAGCTGCGGCACGCCGCAGGCCTTCATGATCCGGTTGACCAGGGGCCGCTGCGAACGCCAGGAGGCGCGCACATGGGCGACCTTCTCGTCGTTCTTGGTCACGGGCTTGGCGTCGCGCGAGCCCTTGTAGCCCTCGATTTCCTTCTTCCGCCAGCTATCGCCGTCCCAGAGCAGAAGCGGGCGCAGTTGGGGATAGGTCGCGACCATCATCCTGATGGCGCGAATTGTCCCTAGAACCCCCTGCGTCTCCTGCTCCCCAACCTTGAGGACCTTGGTCGAAGTGGCAGCAAAACCGATGTTATTCACGTCGATGAGCAGATGGCCCCGGTGCTTCATACGTGCCTCCAGGTGCGACCCTGCCGGATCGCGTCGACTACCGCCTTCGTCACCCCAAACTCCTTTGCGACCTTCAGAGATGTCGGATGGCCCGCGAGCCGGACCTTGATCTTGCGGGCGACCTCATCCGTGATGCTCGCGCCCGGATGCCGTTCGCCGATCGGCAGCGTGCCCATCCGCTTTCGGTCCTGGTTGTTCTCCCAGGGCGTGCCCCAGCGGAGGTTCGGAAGCTCGTTGCAGCCGCTGCCCCGGTTGCCGTGCAGCCCCTTGTGCCCTTCCGGCTTCGGTCCGACGAACGCGGTCAGCACGAGCGTGTGAACGCTGTGGTGCCGGTGCTCGCCTTCCTTCGAGAGGCAGACCCGGAGGTAGCCCTTGGGGCTCACCTGCTGGCGTAGGCAATGACCGCCTGCCTTCCGGCCGCGGCTATCGACGCGAGCGGGCTTGCGCACCCGACCCATGTCCGAGACCTCGTAGAGGTCCTCGTAGCCAACAACAGGAAGCCAATTCTCGGCCATCAGAGCCTCGCTGACAGGTTATGGGCGGCAGCCGGGTGAAGCTGCCGCCCAGGTGGAGGAGAGGGCGCGTGCGCCCTCCCGTTGCGAGGCTCAGACGCCGTCCAGCTCGTCGAGCAGACCGTCCAGCTCGGCGTCCGGCACGTCGGACCCGAACTCGGCGCCGGTCGAGACCGCCTTCGGGGCGGGCTTCTCCTCGACCACATCGGCCTCCTCGACCTCCTCGACGGCCGCGGCCGGGCGGGCAGCGGGCTTCGCGGCAGGGCGGGGCGCCGGGGCGGCGACCTCCTCGGGCTCCTCGGCGACGACCGCGCCGGTCAGCAGGCCGGCAGCGCGCTTCGGGGGCGCGATGGCGAGCGAGATGCCGGTGGCCTGGCCGATGGCGTTGAGCGCCTTCTGCTCGTCGCCGCGGAAGAACTCCTTCTCGATGGCCTCGAGGAGGTTGATCTCCTTGGCCTTCGTGATCTGGTCCTTCGTGAGCGGCTGGGACTTGAGCGCCGGCATCGGCTCGTAGCGGGTGTCTAGACCCTTGCCCGAGCGAGTGATGACGAAGTCCATGCCCTCGGTCGGGGACAGCGGATCCACCTCGGAGCCGTATTCCTCGATCATCGACACGATGGTGCCGAAGGTCGACGGGGTGAGCTCGAGGATCTGCGGATCGGGGCTCGCGTCGGCGCCATCGTGGATGATCGCCTTCACCAGCACCGACTTGCGGGTGGTCCACTCCTTGACGAGCTTGACGGTGTCGTCGTCGGTCGCGGCCTTCATCGCCTTGTCGATCGCGGCGCAGATCGGGCAGGCCTCGTCCTTCACCAGATCGTGGCAGCCGACGACAGCGACGGGCTTGCCGTTCTGCTCGGTCTTGATCCAGTGGACGCCGAGGTCCTGCCAGAATTTCTCCTCGGTCGCGATCAGGCGAACGCGGGTCTTGCCCTCTTTGAGCTTGACGAACTTGGAGGTGTTCCGCGTGTAGCGGTTCTTGGCGCCCTTAACGAGCGCCATCATTGCGGGGCTGAGTGCCATTGTTCTGCTGCTTTCGTCTTTGGCGATTTGCGCGGAGCGCTGCTGCCGGTGCTTGGTTGCTTGCTAAGACTTTCATCTGTCGCTGCTCTGTTATAGCGATCACCTGTTGGGTTTTTCGCTAATTCGCGCATTCTCGAATGGGAGAATACGGGAATGGGTGCCCTCAGAAGGGCCGGTGCCGGGGCGCCGGCAGGGCCGGGCGCGGCTTCTTGATCCGGGAGCGGATCCAGAACAGGGGTCCGAGGACCAGGAGGGCGACGCCGACGACCATCACTCGGACTCGGCCATCGTGCGGGCGGCCCGGGCGCCGACGCGCTCAGCGGCCGACTTGGCGTTGTCGGCCAGCTCGCGCTTGGCCGCCATCGACAGCTCGCCCTTCATCTCCTCGCGGGAGGTGGCGCCGGCCTGCACGAGCATGTCGCGCCGGTGCCGGAAGGCCTCGAGGGTCGTGTTGGCGACCTTCTCGATCTGCTTGGCCTCGTTCAGCGCCCGCTTGAAGGCGACCACCTGCGGGTGCCGGGCGATCTTCCGCTCGACGATGCCCTCGGTGATCTTCTCGCCGAGGACGGCCATCGCCTCGCGGATCTCGCGATCCACCTTGGCTTCCTGGTTCTCGATGAGGATCTTGATGTTGTCGACCTGGCGCGAGGCCTTGGCCGCCAGCACGCCGAAGTGGGCGAACAGGGACGCCTGATCGGCCATCGCGCTCGACAGGTCGTTGAGCGAGTAGGCGAGCTTCCCCTTGAGGTCCTCCTCGGCCAGGAAGTCCTTCACCTGGACCTTGCGGACCTGGATCTGCTTCGGGGCAGGGGGCGTCGGCGGCGTTGCCGATGTCTCGTCGGTCTGGGCTTCGTCGCTCATGGCTCAGACCCGCGGCGGGAACGACCAGGTGCCCGGCTGATCCGGGCCACCCTCGAGCACGCATTCCGGCAGCGGCTCGGGCTTCCGGCCGGGCGCGAACACCGTCAGCGAGCAGATGTCGCCGCCGTCGCCGGCCTCGAACACGCCGGTGACGATCGCCGCGTAGGGCTGATCCGAGATCGAGACGCGCTCGGCGTCCCTGGGGTGGTAGTGGACGATGCGTCCGACGCTGGGACGCTGGTGTGCGGGCATGGCTGCCTCCGCTGAGTGAGTAAGTGCTGACTGATCTTTTATAGCGAGCGCGCGTCGGGTTTTGCGTGGGTCGCGCTGGCTTCTGGTGTGGGTAGCTATGGCCATCCACAGCAAGATAAGTCAGCGCTGAATTGGTTTGAAAAATCGACGTTTGTGCTATCTTAGGGGGTGAGGGACGCAGGTGGCCGCCCGCGTCCCTCGGTGTTGGTAGCTGGCAGCGCTACTCGTTACATGAGCCCGAGCGTGATGGTCACAGACCACTCACCGCTCGGGTTTCGTGTAACCGTGACCCGCAGAAGCGGGATCATCAGCACATTGCATCACCTCCTCCCCTGCCTTCTCAAGACGGCGGCGGCACTCGCCGTTAACCCTCGGTCCAAGGGGGTCGCGTAGGGAGGAGACCCAACGAGGCCAATGTAGCAGGCAACTCCGAGTCTACAAAACCGGCCGAGCGTCTCGTCCCCAACATCCACCGTTTTGCGGGGGTCGGCCGTCTCTTGTCCCCGGTATCCCCAAGAGCGCCTATTGACTGACGCATTCTCGGGGCGCGTCGGCCGGTGTGGGCTTGACAGGCGCGATCAGTCGCTCATGAGGGCGGCGGCCACCTCGAACACCTCGTTGAGCTTCGCCTGCTTGGAGGCGTCGTGGAAGATCTCGCCCGGGGCGAAGCCGATCACGAGATTGGCGTCGAGGCCCTTGTGGTAGACGACCTCGCCGGCGACCTCGGACGCCTTGCCCTTGAAGTCGGGGATGAACTGCCGGACCGTGGTCGAGCCGAGCAGCACGATCACCGGCGGCTTGAGGATCTCGATCTCGCGGGCGAGGTAGGGCCCGTAGGTGGCGATCTCGCTGGCCGAGACCTGCTTGCCGGCCTTGGGCCGCTTGATGAGGGCGGTCCAGTAGGCGTCGGCCCGCGACAGGTCGTTGGCGTCGAGCGCCTCCTGGACCCACTCGCTGACGCAGTAGGAGCCGCGGTTGTCGTAGCTCATGCGGCCGGAGGTGTCCTCGCCCTTCGAGGGCGCGTCGAGGATCACCATGAAGCGCATGTTCTTGCCCGTGGTCATCTTCACCGGCATGCCGTCCTCGGCGCAGCCGTCCGAGTAGTCGGCGAACACCTCCAGGATCTTGATCCGGCTGTCCCGGTCGCGGTGCATCTCGCGGCTGATCGGGACGTGGGCCGTGATGAGCCCCGGGATCAGCTCGCGCTGGTCCTTGATCCGGTCCGGGTGGCGTCGAGGTAGCTGGCCTGGCTCGATGTCGGCGAAGGCGCCGACCAGGTCGAGGAGCCCGACGTGCTTGACGTTGCAGCGCCGCCGCTCGACGCGGGCGGTCAGGTCCTCCTTCGACTTGAACGGGCCGGCCCCGTCGCCCCGCGCCTTCAGGATGGCCTCGGTGGTCAGCGCCGAAATGCCCTTGATCCGGTTGAACGGCATGCACAGCCGCGTGTCGGTCACGATCTCGAACTGGTTGGTCGAGTGGTTGATGTCGGGCAGATCCACCTCGATCCCCATCCGCTCGGCGTCCTTCATCAGGCCCGGCAGCTTGTCCTGGGGCATCAGGGTGAGCGCCGCCGCGAAGAACTCCACCGGGTAGTGGGTCTTGAGATACATCGCCTGGTAGGAGATCAGCGTGTATTCGACCGAGTGGCTCTTGTTGAAGCCGTAGCCGGCGAAGCCCTCGATCTTGTCGAACAGCAGACCGGCCCACTCGGGCGTGCAGTCCACGGTCGCGACACAGCCCTCGACGAACTTGCCGCGCTCCTTCTTCATCTCCTCGGGGAGCTTCTTACCCATGATCTTGCGGAGCTTGTCGGCCTGCGCGCCTGAGTAGCCGGCGATCACCTGAGAGGCCTTCATGACCTGCTCCTGGTAGACGAACACGCCGTAGGTCGGGCTGAGCACCGGCTCGAGGAGCGGGTGGTCATAGTCCACGCTCTCGATGCCCTGCTTGCGCTTCCAGTAGCTGTCCATCATGCCCGACTCCATCGGGCCCGGGCGGTAGAGCGCGGTCGCGGCCGTGATGTCGTCGAAGGTGATGGTGCCGTCCTTGCCCAGCTCCTTGAGCAGGCGCCGCATGCCGCCGCCCTCGAACTGGAAGATGCCCGTGGAGATCGCGCGGGCGAAGTTGTCGAGCACCTTCGGCTCGTCGAGCGGGATCCGCAGTAGGTCGACCTTCTTGCCGCGCCGCTTGCGGATGTAGTCGAGGGTGAGCGCGATCAGGTCCAGGGTGTTGAGGCCCAGGATGTCCATCTTCACCAGGCCCTGGTCCTCGACGATGCGCTTGTCCCAGCACACCACCGGCAGATCCGGGACCGGCTCCTCGCCCTCCTTCGGCTTCGAGGGCGCCTTGCGCCGCTCGATGACGGCCCGCTCGACCAGATCGACGCCGCCGACGACGACGCCGGCCGCGTGCTGCGAGAGGTTGCGCAGGCAGCCTTCGAGCTTCTTGGCCGTGTCCCAGATCTCGGGGTTGCCGGCCGCGAACGCGCCGATCTCCGTCACCTCTGCGGCGGCCTCGGCGAGCTTGACCGGCTGGCCGTGCTTCTTCGGCACGAACTTGGAGCAGCGATAGAGCTCCTCGTTGAGGCCGAACACGCGGCTCACGTCCCGGATCGCCGAGCTGGCGCCCAGGCGCCCGTAGTTCGAGACGCCGGCCACGCGGGCGGTGCCATACTTGCGGATGAGATACTGGAACACCTCGTGCCGGCGCTCGGACATGAAGTCGAGGTCGGCGTCGGGAAGGTCGATACGCTCGGGGTTGATGAAGCGCTCGAACAGGAGCTCGAAGCGGAGCGGATCGCAGTCGGTGATCCCCATCAGGTAGGCGACGAGCGAGCCGCCCACGGAGCCGCGGCCGGGGCCGACCAGGATCCCCTGGCTCTTGGCCCACACGACCACGTCCTGCACCAGGAGGAAGTAGCCCGAGAAGCTGAGGTTCTTGAGCACGGTCAGCTCGTAGCGCAGCCGCGGCTGGTAGACGTCCTTGAGCTCCTGGTTCGACGGGCGGTGCCCGAACACCGGGGCGGTGAAGCGCTCGTGCCAGCCCTTGGTGCAGGCCTCGACGACCGCCTTGAACTCGTCGGGCGCCATGATCGGCAGCGAGGGCGCGGACTTGGCCCAGGCGAAGGTGACCATGTCGACGAGGCGCGCGGTGTTCTTCATGCCCTCGGAGAAGCGCCCCTTGGTCGGCACGCCCCGGAACTCCTCGAGCCGCTTGGCGGCCGCCTTCACGTCGCGCACCAACTCCTGCAGGGTCTTCGGATGCAGGTCGCGCACCGGGTTGAACCACGCCCAGGGCTCGGTGAGCTTCACGTTGCGGGTGACGGCGTTCATGATGTCGGCCGCGTCGGCGCTGCCCTCCTCGTAGAGGGCGGGCGCGGCGACCAGCGTCGGCAGGCCGAGCTCCTCGGCGAGCTGGAGCGCCTTGACGTTCTGGGTGTCCCAGTAGGGCGTGTCGATCGGCACCAGCGTGCAGAACGTATTAGACGCGCTCAGAGCGTCGGAAATCTTCGTGAGTATCTGTGACGCTGACTTGTGCGCGACGACGCTGTGCGCGTCGCTCGTCGCGATTGCGACGTCTGCCGCAGTCACGTTCGCAAGCTCTGCATAGAGATCGTCGAAGGAGAGCTTGGCGTTGTTGTAGAAGCGCTCCTCGGAGTTGGCGAGCGACAGCAGGCGGTAGAGCGCCATCAGCCCGGCCTGGGAGAGAACATACCAGGTCACGAAGAACTCCGGCGGCGCCTTCTTGTCCTCCTTGGTCTTGCGCCAGGTGACGTCGTCCACGAGCCGGAGCCGGCAGCCGATGACGGGCTTGATCCCGGCCTTCTGCGCCTTCTGGGTCAGCTCGATCAGACTGGTCGCCGACATGGTGTCCGTCACGCCGACGGCCTTGGCGCCGGCTCCAACGGCCCGGTCCACGAGGCTCTCGATCGACAAGATGCTCTCGCCGATCGAAAAATTGGTGCGAGCCGCTAGGACCGCGTGCATGGAGATCTCCGGTTGTTGGCTTGAACTTTTCGGGTGGCCCAGACGCAGTTGCCTGGCTCGTAGGGGCCGTCGTTGTTCTTCCGCTCGATCGTCAGATTGCGCGGGCGCTCGCCCATGTCGGCGAGGAAATTCTCGAAGGTCTTCCAGTGCTCGCACACGGTGATCCCGCGGGCGCCGTAATCCTTGTAGGACTCGTTGTTCGGGTTCGTCGTCCGCTGGATCATGTTGGACCAGCAGACGTAGGTGGGTGAGCGCTTGCTGTGCCCGTGCCGGATGGAGCGGGCGCTCGTCGCTTCGTTCTTGGCGCAGCCGCAGGACGACGTGTGACCGGACTGGAGATCCCGTCCGGCCGCCCTTGCTGAGCCGCCGCAGGTGCAAAGGCACCTCCAAGCGGCGTTGCCACCCATGACGCCGTCGCGCGCCTCTACCGTGAGGCGCCCGAAGGTCTGGCCCGTGAGATCGACCAGCCGGCCCATCATTCCGTCCTGAGTGTGAGGCGGCCGTTCTGCTCGATGGCTGCGCCGAGCGCGGTGAGCGCCTGGAAGGCCTGGGTCGCGTGGGCGGCTGCGGTGCCCTCGCTCCATTCGAGTTTGCGCATGAAGGCGGTCTTGAGCGTCGCCCGGTCGATGCCGGCCTTCATGTGCAGCAGCAGGTGGCAGGTGACGCGCAGGAAGGCTGGGCTCGTCGTGAACGGGTTCTCGCCGCGCGAGAGGGCGGCCGTCACCGAGATGCCGGCGCGCTCGATGCGCCCGATCAGCTCCTCGACCTTCTTGGGCAGGCCCTCGGTCAAGACGCCGGTCGCGTGCGCTTCCGTGGGACCCCGCGGGCGGGGAGGGCGCTGCGCGCGCGGCTCCTTGGGCTTGATGCCGAGCTCGGCGCGCCGCCGCGTGAGCTGCTCGGCGCCGACCTGCGCGCACTCAGCGGCGAACGGGCACGAGATGCACTCGGCCGCTTCCGCGCGATAGGCGAGGGCGAAGCCGAAGCAGCCCGGACGGAGCATCGAAGTCAGCACTGACTTACTTCCTCAGCGAAGGATCTGCCGCGCGAGGCCTTTGACCTCGCCGTAGATGCGGTTGCGTTCGACCCGGTCCGCACCCATCAGGTCGAGGACGAGCGAGCCGGTGATGTGGCTGGGCACGCCGGTGCGGATCCCGCGGGCGTTGGCGAACTCGGCCCGGGCCTGGATCGCGGTCATCTCCTCGTAGAGCGCCGGAGGCGGGTTCGCGAGGAGCTCGACGAACTGGCGCGCCTCGGGGGAGAGGAGGGCGATGTTGCGCTCGAACTCCTGGGCGTCGCCGAGCACGTCGTCCTGGAGCGGGCTGCCGTCGGCGATCACCTCGTGCAGGTCGGAGCCGTCCTCGTCGCCGTGATCCTCGTCGAGGTCGAGGGCGTTGGAGTGGCCGATCTGCCGGTCGATCCAGGCGTTGATGTGGTTGCGCATGCCGAGCTGGAGGTAGGCCCCGAACGGCACGCCCTTGGTCGGGTCGAACTTGTCCCGGGCGATCACCCAGGCGAGCGACAGCTCCGAGACCAAGTCGGCCAGGAGCACGGTGCGCGCGCCGGCCGCGTGCGCCCGCTTCAGGTAGCGGTAGGCGGACCGCTCGACGACCTTGCTCCAGTCGCCCCATTGGATCGGGTGGGTGTCGCGCATGGCGTTACCCGAAGTAGCGCTGCGCGAGCTGGGAGGCGGCCTCGCGGTCGACCCGGCTCATGCGGTTCATGAAGCCCTGGCGCAGGCCGGCCGAGTAGTCGGCGCCGCGCATCACGCCGAGCCGGCCCGCGGTGATGAGCTCGCGGGGCGAGATCGTCATGCCGATCCGGCCGCCCTTGAACGCCTCGCGGATGTCGTTGGCGAACTTCACCAGCTTGGCGGCATCGTCCTTCTTCACGCGCGCCTGGCTGACGATGACGGCCGTCTCCACGTCGGGCTCCATGTAGGGAACCTCCTCGACGATGTGCATGCGGGAGTAGTTCGCGGCGTTCTGGATCTGGGTGCCCTGGTAGAGACCCGTTTCGTCTCCGCCACCGTTGGTGTTGCCGGTCGCCACGAAGCGGAAGTTCTTGTGCGGGCGGATCACCCGCATGTCGGGCGGCGCGTCCTTGATGAACAGCGGCTTGCCCTCGAGGATCGGCTGGTAGACCGACAGGACCGAGGGGAGGGCGAAGTCATACTCGTCGGCGCAGTAGACGTAGCCGTTGAGCATGGCGATCGTGAGCGGGCCGGGCTGAAACACGGTCTCGGTGGAGAGCACCGCGATGTCCTCGCCGGTCGCCTGGTTCTTCGTGACGCGCTCGACCGCCTGGACGACATACTGCCCGACGATGTGCGCCTCTTCGGTGTTGGCGGTGTGCTGGACCCGCATGAACGGCCGCTTGGTGCGGGCGCAGACTTGCTCGAAGGCGGTGGTCTTGCCGGTGCCGTGAAAGCCCCAGAAGTAGACGTTCATGCCCATCTCGAGGCCCATGAGCGCCGTCTTCACCAGGTCGAGGTTGAACACGTAGTTCGGGTCGACGTCCGGCACGAGGGCGAGCGCCTCGGCGTCGTGGCCCTTCATCACCGAGATCAGGATCGGCTCGCCGCGCTTGTTCTTGGTCGCGGGCACGTCGCCGGTCTCGAACACGGCCGCCAGCGGCATTTTGTCCACGAGCTGTGTGACGGTGCCGTCCTCGGCGGCCTTCTTCTGCTCCACGAGGCGCTCCTTCTGACGCTTCTCGGCGGCCGGCGACAGCAGCGGCGCGTCGGGGTAGGTGGCGCGGTAGCGCTCCACCGTCCATTCGGGGTGGTGCGTCTTCAGGTGCGCCTGGATGACATGGACGCGGGCCCCGTCGAGCAGGCACTCGATCTTGCCGTCGGACAGGGCTGCGGGGGCGGGCGTGTTCATCGGGTGGAACTCTCCTGGGTTGTGCGCTGGGTGCGCTCTCTGTGTGCGAGTCAGTTATCGCTGATCTCGTCGAGGGACACAAGTCAGTCCTGACTTACATTTCGGGGTCCCGCGACGATCCGGCTGTCAGCTCAGCAGGATCCGCTTGAGCTCGCCCATCACGCACTTCGGCAGGTCGGCCGCGTTGTTCAGGAGCGCGAACTTGGGGAAGTAGTGCCGCGGCGCGTCGGTCAGGATGCCGATGCCGACGGTCTCGATGCCGCGCGCCTCGACCGCCTTCACCGTCTCCTTGAGGTGCTTGCGCAGCGCGGGCACGTCGCCGTCGGCGACCGGGTTGCCGTCGGACAGCACCAGGAGGACCTTGCGGGTCTCCTTGCGCCGCAGCAGGCGGTAGGCGGCGTATTCGAGGCTCTCGCCGTCGACGTTCGAGCCCATGAAGTCCTGGTGCGGGGCGGCCGCGAACCGGCGCTTGATCTCGGAGGTCAGCCGTTCGTCGAAGCCCTTGTAGACGGGCATGTAGATCGGCTCGTAGCGGGTGTAGGGGATCCCGGCGGCGATCGCGGCCTCGTGCGCCTCCTTGATCTCCTTGCCCCAGGGGTGCCACTTCGTGGTGAAGCCGAGCACCTCGTGCTGGATCCCGACCCGCTCGAGGGTGGTCGAGAGCGCGTAGCCCGCCTCCATCGCGGTCTGGACCTTGATGCCTTCCATCGACCCGGAGTTGTCGATCAGGAGGCCGACGGCGACGTCCTTGCTCACGTTGACGTGGAGCCGGCGGAACACGCGGTCGTCGCCCGCGGCCAGGCGGTGCAGGCCGGCCGTGTGCAGGCGGCCCGAGCGGAAGCCCGGGACCTTCACGCTCTGAGAGCGCGCGGCCATCATGCGCTGGATCTCCTTCTGCATCACGCCGACCGACTGGCGCGTGCGGTCGTCGAGCGCCGTCAGCCAGGCGTCCTGGTAGTTCTCCATGTCTGTTGGGAATGGCTCGATGACGTCGAAGTCCTTGGTGTAGATACGGTAGGCGGCGCTCGCGGTCATGTCGCGGGCCTCCTCGCCGATCTTGGCGGCGATCGCGTCGTCGTAGTCGACAGCGCCACCAACCAGCAGGACCGGGCCGCCGGCGTTCGGGTCGTCGTTGCCCTCGCCCTCGGCGTCCTCGTCGTGCTGCTCTACCGGACCCTGGTCGCCGGCCGTGTCTTCCTCGCCCGCATCAGCGCCGCCCGCTGCATCGCCTTCACCGTCCGCAGCCTCCCCATCAGCCTCGTCCGATCCGTCGCCGCCCTCGCCGTCGGCGTCAGCGGTCTCACTAGGCTCATCGTCGCCGTGATCGTCCTCATCATCGTGCTCACCGGAAGCGCCAGAGGCTCCGACCTCGCCTTCCTCCTCGCCACGATCTCCTTCCTGATCGTCGCCATCTTCCACGGGCGAACCGGCACCATCGTCCTCAGACGCAGGTTCCTCGCCCTTATCGGCATCATCGCCATCATCGGCGGCGCCATCGCTCGGCTCGCCGGTATCGTCCTGGCCCTCGAGCTCGCCTTCGCCAGCCGCCCCTTCGCCGGGTTCGTCGTCCTCGGTCTCGGGTGCCTCGTCTCCACCAGCCTCATCGCCCGAAGCGTCAGCATCCTCGTCCTTGTCCTCCTCGCCAGCGTCGTCGCTCTCACCGGGCTTGCCAGCGTCCGACTGCTCGTCCTTCGGCTCCTCGGCCGGACCCTTACCCTCGTCCTCGGGCGTGTCACCCTCGCCGCCGTTCCCACCCTGCGGCTCGTTCTCGGGCTGCTCCTCGGGCTGCTCCTCATCCTCGCTCGAGGGCGGGGGAGGGGGCGGCGCGGGCATCTTGGGAGCGGGCGGGGGCGGCGGCGCCTTCAGGGCCTCGCTGATGCGCTTGGCGAGCTCGAAGCACTCCCAGGTGCTCTTGAGCTTGGCGACCTCGGCGACGAACGGCGCGAGGCGCTTGAACTTCGGCCCGAGCTCCGGGTGAGCCTCGAAGGCGCCGGCCTCCATGAACTCCTGGAACAGCCGCTGGCCGGAGTAGGCGCGGAAGGCGGGAACGAACAGCGCCGAGAACGCGGTGTCGACGTCGCCCTTGGCGAGCGCTGCCGTGTAGACCGGCGTGGTAATGTCGGAGATGAAGAAGCGGTGGAGCTGCTGGAGGTTAAAGCCCGAGCCCGCGAAGCGCCGGGACATCTGGCGCTCGATGAAGGTGTCCTCAAGGGTGTTCCAGATCGCGCGCAGGTGGGGGAAGTCCCTCTGCGCCTTGTCAATCGCGGCATGCACCGAGAAGTCGGTCTCGAGGATGTGGGCGACCTCGTGGTCGATGAAGCCTTGGATCGCGAGGATCAGCTCCTTGCTCGCGTTGTCCGGCAGGTAGGGGATGTTGACCACCTCGGGCTTGTGGGTGGCCCGGTTGGTGCCGACGAACGCCTTGGTGCCCCGCTGCGTTACCTTGAGACCCATCCCGGCGAGGAGCTGGGTGACTTTCACCACAACCTCTCGCAGGATCCGCACCTCGTCATTCATAAGTTGTCTCTCCAAGTCAGTAGTGACTTACTACTGTATAGACGACGTAAATTGGTTACGCGAATGGAATGATAGACGCAGATGCGTCCGAGATCATGATGATACAGCGGCCGTAGACTGGATGAACACCGCTGTGGAGTTCGGTCTGGCCGACGTTGGTGAAATTCTGTTCCCGCAGGAGTGCAACCTGCTCGAGGGCGTCAATCTGATCCACTTTGTGGATCACCGGGTTGAACTCCTCGGCCAGGATCTCGATCGCCGGAGGCGTCGGGATGAGGTTCAGGATCTCGTTGGACGTCTTCATCGCTTCCGCCTATTCCCAGGGACATGAGTCATTGCTGACTTGCTATACGCGTCAAAAATTGAGCCACCCTTTTGGGCGGCTGGCTGGCATTCCGATGTCGCGCCCGGACCGGGCGCGGTTGCGTATATGGTTTAGAGCGACTTCGGCACTGGGGAGACGCCCCGGCGGTCTTTAACTCGGAACAGGTCTCCGACGGCCTCGAGCTGCTCCTCGGTCGGATCAACGTCCGCGCCGCCGGTCGCCTGCCGGATCGCGCTCACGACCTTCATCTCCCCGGCCGAGACCAAGTTAGGGAAAATCTTGTCGATTTCAGCCGCGCTTATCGGCATATCGGGCTGCTGAGCGGCTAGACGGAAGAAGAAGCTCGGGTCGCAGCGTAGCGCCTTGGCCAGCACGAGGGTCTTATTCAGCGGCACCTTCGTTTCGCCGCGCTTAAACATGGAAAGAATGTTCGGCTTGTCGTAGCCGGCGGCGAGTGCGATCTCCCGCTGATTTATGCCAAGATCACCGAGGCTGTCGATCTGATTTCGCAGATACACAGCCATCGTCGTGTTTTCATACGGGCGCTGAACTGGCTTCGTCGTCAAATTTTTTGTCTCCTGAACTGCTATGGTTGCTCGGTTGATCACCATTGTATGATCGCTTCGGTTTCGATTTTCTCGATGCTCTTGCGATCTCGATATAGCAGCTCGAGCTCGGGTTGCGATGCAGGTATCGCGCCGGAGTCTACAAGCCTGAATTTCACGGATAAGTCAACACTGACTTAGGTTGTGCCTAATAAAATTTCTGTGTCATGCCATCTGTAGCCCTAGCCTGACGCTTCGGGTATGCGACTCGTAGCGCCCGGTGGTGTTAAGGTGGCCTAGCGAAGGCCCCGAATCAAATTGCCACCTGGGGTTGTTAGAATTTTACTGAAGGTTGATCTGCTTGCGGCTGCAAGGTTGTCAGATCCGCATGGCGCGCGCCGCGCTGCGGTTATCGCTTACTGAATTGGCCGAGTGCTCAGGTGTCAGCGAAAAGACCATACGACGATGTGAAGCAGTAGACGGCCAGCCGCCGGTCGCGGACCATTCCCTCGGACTGATCGGCAAGGCGCTGAACGACCGCGGGGTGCGGTTCATGGAAGGCCGTGGTCGACAATGGGGACCGGGCTGCATTCTGGACTGGAACCCCGAGATGGGCGACCGCCCCGAGGTTCATGCGCTAATTGCGCGGGAAGGGGATCCCGATGCCGGTGGGGCGAAACTACCATGGCCGCCGCTGCCCAGACCGAAACCTCCGTCGAAGTTCGGACCGAAACGTTAACGCCTTGGCACACAGTCCTAAAAATCGTTCGCTTCGCGTTATGGAACCCGTTTTCCGGGTGAGAGGTTCGATATTCCCTGGCGCTCTCTGTAATCGCAATCTCAGTCACACAGTGCGGAAGGGGCGTTAGGTTCCATAATTTAGCTTATGCGAATGGCAGGCCCTGAAACACGAAAGGCCGGCTGCGAGTGAGGGGCACCCATCGCAGCCGGCCTTCCTGAAGCGTTCTGGGCACGGTCGAAGAGCCCGAACGGCCTTAGAGAACCACGATACCGCATAGCTTGTCCAGGCCTGCGGCATGGCGTTCACCTGCGCGAACACCCGCTCCGGCCGGGGGTTCCAAAAGGCGCCGGTAGATAAATCACCGCTGACTTCTCTTGCGTCCCCGGTCCATTTTCCGGTAGCCCTTGCGTCAGCCGAGAGAATCGGTCCACGACTCGTAACGCGCTACGAGTCGCGCCACACAGGAGGATGCTGATGCCCAACATGGCGTCTCAAGCCCGGGTCAAACGCTTGCGCGAGCAGCGAAAGGCCTCCGGCGAGGTCGAGACGAACGTGTGGGTGCCGGCACACCTGCGATCGGCGATCGACCGCGCCGTCGAGGCGGGCAAGTTCCCGAACCGGCGTCTGGCGATCGTCCACGCGCTCGAAGCGACGTTCTCGGAGACCAAGCAGATGTAACCGGCAAAGCAAAGGCCCCGGAGCTGGGGAGCTCCGAGGCCTTGGATCTTCATACCGGTCCGGGGAAGGGCCGCCACAAAGTGATTCGCACCTCTTTGTAGCCCTCCCCCAGATCGCCGTCAATGACACCCTCTCGGGTGAACGATCCCGCTTTGCCTCCAGGAGGAGGTGGAAGGTGGAGACGGTTCATTCCGGTGGCCGGCCGCTCACGCGCGCCGCGCTCGCCGGTCGGAGACGTGCGCTCGAGGACGGGCGAACGATCTCCCGCAAGGAGCTCGCGGCCGCCGGCCGGGATGCGGCCAAGGCCTTGCGCCTGCGCCCTGCCCTGCGCGCGATCCTGTCGGCGCTCTGTGCCGTGTGGGGCGAGCAGGAGTGGGAGCGCCTGGTGGTGTGGCCCTCGAACGAGCACCTGTGCGGGATGACAGGCCTGTCCGAGCGCGCGCTGCGCTACGGGCTGCGCGACCTGGTCGCCCTGGAGCTCGTCACGCCCCGCGACAGCGCGAACGGGAAGCGCTTCGCTGTGCGCGCCCCGGGTGGGGCGATCATCGACGCTTTCGGGTTCGACCTGACCCCGATCGTGGCGCGAAAGGGCGAATGGGCGAATGCTCTCATGGAAGCGACCGTGAGAGATGACCACCGGCGGCGTTCGTTCGAGATTTTGACCGTCCGACGCCGGGCGGTGGCCGAGGCGCTCCACGGGCTTCTAATGCGATTTCCTCAGATTGAGGTCTCCGATCTGCTCGCGGCGCGCGAGTCCCTGGAGTTCGACACACCCAGGCGGCGAGCGGCCGGCACCGACCCGGACCTGGTGCTCGAGGCCTGGGGAGAGCTGCAGGTCATGGCAGAGGAACGCTTCTATCAAGCCGCCTCTGCCGGCAATTCCGGCCGGCACATAGAACAAGACCCCGATGCTCCTACCGATCCTTGTGCAAACGGCTCTCAAGAGGAGCCTGGGCCGATCCGTCTGCCCGACGCCGAGCTCGTCGCGGCCGCCTGCCCTGTCGCGGCCGAGATGGTTGCGAATCTCAAGACCGCGGCGGACGTCATCGAGGCCGGGCGCCTGATGCGGGGCGGGATCGGGGCGCACCCGTCGGCCTGGTCGGAGGCGTGCGAATCTCTCGGCGCGTTCCGCGCCGCCTGCCTGGTGCTGATCGTCGCCCAGCTCCACGACGACGAGACGCGCCGCGGTGAGATTCGCATCAAGAACCCGGGCGGCTACTTCCGGCAGCTCGTGCGTTTAGCCGTAAACGGTCGCTACGGGCTCGAGGCCGAGCTCATGGCGATGCGTCGCAGGAAAATGACTTGAGGGCTAGGTATGAAGGAGCGAAAGAAAGAAGATCTGGCGCTCCAGATCAGCGTCATGGTGCTCGCCACCCATCTGCGTGAGAAGGCGCCAGAGGACTACCACGAGATGATCGAAGAGGCGTTCAAGAAGCTCAAGCCTCTTGAGGAACACGATGATGTCGGCGCCGACATCATCGCGCGGCCAAGCACTACTTGACCGAGGAGCCCGGCAAGGAGTCGTAGTCGCGAGCGTTCGACAGCAAAAAGGCGGCCCGAGGGCCGCCTTGAGATTCGCATCAGTTCGGGTCAGCGACCCAGCACTCGGTTGATCCTCTGGAGGAGACCTTGGCGCCGGCCCGACCATGCCTGCTCGGACTCCGGAAGCGGCACGTCCGGCAGGATCGGCGGATCATCCCGGTGCATGGCCTCGGCGATCTCGCCGGGCTTGCGGCCGATCAGGAAGTTGCCGCAGGCGAGCTCGGACTGGGCGGCCGGCGGCAGCGCCTTCACGATGTGAGTCCACTCGGGCCCCTGCGGATCGAGCGACACGATCTCGTGGATCTTCATCTTGGCGACGCGCTTACGCTCGGTCTCGGGCAGCCGGTAGAGGAGCATCTGGAGGATCCAGCGCACCGTGAATGCCGCCGTCTGGTGATCTCCGGTGAAGGCATCGACGACCTCGAAGCCCTTGTCCTGAAAGATCGAGGTCAGGCCCTCGCGCGTCGCATTGAAGAAGTGGCTCGGGTAGCCGTGGACCGGCTGGAGGAACGGCCAGTCGATCATGACCCAGCCGCCCGGCTTGAGCATCCGGTGCATCTCCTGAATCACCTGCCAGGGCTCGGGGACGTGCTCGAGGACCGCGAAACAACCGATGCCGTAGAGCGACTGGTCCTTGATCGGGTAGAAGCCCGTCGGGTCGACGATCAGGTCGGCCGAGTTGGACGGGTAGACCTCGAGGTAGAGGCAGTTGTCGTAGGTCTTCTCCCGCAGGCCGCAACCGAGATCCAGGAACAGCTCGTCCGGGTGCTGTTGGATCATGTGGTCGAACTGAGCGACGTTCGCGCCAGCGCTCTCGGACTGATACTGACTCAGATCGAAGTGCCGATCGCCGGCGATGATCGGGAAGGCGCCACTCGGGTGCTCGTCGAGCGGCGCCTGGAAGATGCGCCGGAACCGCTCGTATTTCTCGTGCCCATCCATGCTCACCTCCGGCGCAGCCGACTGAGAAGGCTCTGGGGGCGCGGCGTGGGTGCTGCCGGCTCAGGATCCGCGGCGTAGTTCTGGCGCCAGGGGTCGACGAGCGAGGAGGCATCGAAGGTGCGCGCGGCCTCGGTCCCGCGCCTGATCGCGATGATCGAGGGCCGGGTCGCGGTCACGGTGCCGGAGGCGTCGTCGTGGTGGTCGGCGTGGGCCAGGGTGTAGTGGACGTCAAAGCCCAGGTTGTCGAAGATCTTGTTGTAGAGCCCGCGCGAGAGGTGCCACCAGACGTAGTTGATCTGCGGGTTGTCGAGCGGCGTGATCGGCCGCATCGTCAGGTCGTCCAGCGGTGTGACGTCCGTGAAGGGGATGAGCACCGCCTCCCTGGCGAGCCGGGCCCAGGCGCCGATCGCGTAGACCGGGTCAGACAGGTGCTCGACGATGGCGCCGGCCATCACGACGTCGAACATCTGCTCGGGCCACTCGTAGAGCTCGGCCATCGGCGCGTAGACGCAGCGCGCCCGGCTGCCGAACTTGTGCCAGGCGTGCCACCAGGAGTTCTTGATGGGCACGAGGTTCTCGCGCTCCCACATCGCCCGGTAGCCGCGAATGTCCTTGTAGGAGAGGCTATCGGCGAACGGGAAGTGCCGGAACTCGTGGGTCGAGGAGGCGTCGAGGCCTGTGACCGTCGCGCCTGCCAGCTCGGCGTGGAACGCGAGGTAGCCAGAGGCCGTGCCAACATCAAGCACTGACTTACTTTTTAGGTCATAGCCGCCGATGTATGTGGCGAAATTATCGATCGTCCAGGAACCTTTGACGCGCTCGAGGCCCGGGAAGACCATCGAGTGATACCAGTAGCACCGGGCGGTCGGGTCAAACGGGCGCGGTGTCTCATAGCGCGGCACGTCTCCACTCATGGTTTAATCCTCCTGCCTGCGTTTTGTCTGCAAACAAGTAGATAAAACGTAAAAAAATTATTGTCTCGCCTCAACCGATAGGTGTGCTAGGGCATCGCTCGGTATAAAATGAAACACCACAACTAAATTTGGCGTATTTCCTGGGATGTTGGAAAATCGATCAAGATTTTGGAATTTTCTCCCGGAAGTTGCAAAAAGGGGCGACCCCAGGAGAGGCCGCCCCGCACACACACAGAAAGGAAACCCGAACACGTCGGTCCCACCCGACGGTTCTACGGGTCTCCTAACGGTAAGTCAACGCTGACTTGCCTATTTCTCGAGGAGGCGGTTGCCCTTCCTCCTGTTCGCGTCGCGGGTCTTCACCTGGAGGTTCCAGGGGACGTGGAGCCCGCAGAGCAGCTCGTGCTGGAGCGGCTCGATGTGGTCGACTTCGTGCGGGATCCCCGTCACGTCGGTCATGCGCCGGGCCTCGGCGTAGACGGCCTCGATCGCCTTGCGGTCGGCCCAGGGCGGGGTGGCCTGCTTGATGGCGTCCCAGCGCCAGATGGACTTGGCGGCGTAGTAGCCCGGGTTGTTGCGGTAGGTCTGCTGAGCGTAGCGCTTGCGCCGCTCCGGGTCAGCCTTCTGCACCGCGATGGCCTGGGCGATCCGCTCCTCGCGGTTCTCCCGGTAGCGCGCCTTGCACCCGGCCTTGTGTGCCTCGGGATCAGCCTGGTGCCGAGCCTTCGCCTTCGCGATCCTGGCCGCCCTGTTCTTCTGGTAGTTGGTCCGGTTTTTCTCGCGCACACAGGATGCGCACCAGTGCCCGAAGCCGTCCTTGGTGGACTTGTCCGAGTTGAACTCGGACAATGGCTTCGAGCACTGGCACTTCGAGCAGTGTTTCATCCTGTCTTCGTAGGTCAGTGCTGACTTACCGTCAAGCGGCGACCTTCAGAGCCGAGTCCTTATCGTCCCGGAACCTTACGAAGCGGGGATGACGAAGCGATCCATCCGGTGTCACCTCGTGATACTCCACCTCGATCAGCCGCCCGATGTAGCTGTCCGGGTCCTTGTCGATCGTCTCCAGCAGCTCGTGCGAGAAACCGCCGCCCACGCTGACGCTGACCCCGGCCCGGTCGACCACGAAGCCCGCGAACTTCCCTTCCAGGCGGGTGCCGGCCTTCCCGGTGTAGTGGCCGGTGATCCGGAGATCCTCCGTTTCCTGCCCCTTGATCTTCATCCAGAGGTGGCCCTTCTTCTTCACGTAGTGGCCGTCCCAGGGCTTCACCATCGCACCCTCAAGGCCGTTGGCCCGGTGCTCGGCGTAGATGGCCTGGATCTCCTCGTGGGAGTTCGCCTCGCGTAGGTCTGTCACCTGGATCGGGGCGCCCTCGGGCGCGCAGCGCACCACGAACTCCAGCACCTTGCGCCGGATCTTGAGCGGGACCTTCCACTCGATCTGGCCGGTGTCGCGCATGATGGCGTAGGGCACGATGTCGAACACGTTCAGGATCGTATCGGTCGCCTCCTCGTCCTTGCGGCGCAGATCGCCCGAGGTCGTCTTGTAGGAGCCGGACACCGCCTCGCCGTCGATCGCCGCCGACGGACCAGCGTCGCCGCCCAGGACGTCCCAGATGAAGCGGCGCACCTTGTCGGTCATCCCCGGGCAGCTCTCGGCGTTCTGGACCTTGGCCCGGGCGTTCTCGACCATCTGGACCAGGTAGGGGCCGGCCCAGTCGAGCTGCGGGAAGTGGTTGCCCACGCGCGAGAACGCCTTCGAGACCCCGGCCGAGACCAGGCTCATGCCCCGGAAGCCGTCGAGCTTGGGCTCGATCGGGACCGGGAACGTCTTGATGCGCTTCTCCTCGTAGGCCTTGGACAGCATCAGGTCGAAGGTCGGCACCGTATTCGGCAAGACCAGGTTGATGGTCTTCTCGGAGATGCCGCAGCGCAGGTCCTTGGCCAGGATCCGGCGCAGGACCTCGCAGGAGGCCGGCTCCAGGTCGACGAGCATGCGCTCGACCGCGACCTTGGCGGCGTTGCCGGTCAGCTCGCGCTTGGAAAGCTGGTGCAGCATCACCCAGGGCTGCGGGCTGGTGTGGTCGAAGCTGAGCCGGCCGGCGCCCTTCACCTGGGGCGGCGTGATGCCGAAGGTGATGAACGGGTCGTAGGCGAGCTGCACGACGCGCTGGACGGTCGGGTCCTCGATCTTGGACCGGAGCAGGTCCTCCTTCGCGTTGCGCGAGGTGGTGGCGCCGATCTCCTGGAGGAGGCGGTAGACGTCGATCGAGTTCACGCGGCCTGGTCCTTCTGTGCTGCGGCCCGGGCGCGGGCCATCTCGAGGAGCGACATGCCCTTGCCGGCCGGAGCCGGTGCGGGCTTCGGGGTGGGCTTGGGCTGCGCAGGGGCGGCCGCAGGCGGCTTCGGTGCCGGTGCGACAGCCTTGGGCGCGGGCGCGGGAGCTGGCGCCTCGCTGGCCCTGGCGACGGCGCGGGTCACGGCAGCCGACAGGTCGCCCGACAGCGCGGCCGCCTTCAGCCCGTCGTCAGCGGCCGGCGCCGACTCCTCGCGCTTCACCGCGGCGAGCTTCACGCCCGCGGTCTTCTTGGCCGCCCGGGGCTTGCCGGCACTGGCCGCCTCGTTCGCCGCCCGGATCGCATCGGCTTCGGCGCCCTCGACCGCGTAGCGGTTGACCGCGTCGTCGCGCACCAGGATCGGGCGCACCGCCTCGAGGATCTCACCCTTGAGCGGGAGCACCTTCGGCTCGGCCGAGAAGTAGGGATCCTCGCCCGTGCGGATGATCGCCCGGTTGATCCAGTAGACCGGGCACTTCGAGGACATCAGGCAGGCCTGGCAGCCGCGCCGCTCGTCGGGCTTGCGGCCGCGAGCCACCTGCTGCTCGAGCTCCAGGCAGTCGGCGAGCCGCGTCTCGGCCCCGAAGATCGGGCAGACGATCAGGGCCTCGTTCTTCGGCGAGTAGGTCTTGATGAGCGTCATCTACCAGGTCCCCCAGTTCTCGTTGTGGGCGACCTCGTCGGCGACGGACGGCCCGGCCGGCTCCACGAAGTCGGTGAACTTGTGCCGGGGCTGGTAGCCCTTGCGGACGATCTTCCCGTCGCGGTCGAACTCGGGTTGCGGATCGGGAGTGCGCACGCCGGTCGTGTCGGCGCCGGGCGCGATGTGCTCGAGGTTGTCCGGGCCGAGCTTGGACAGGTAGAGGATGCCGAGCTTCTTGCGGAAATCGGCCTCGTCATCGCACTGCACGATGGTGTCCCGGGCCGGGTCGTGCTCGTAGCCGTTCCGCTTCTTGTCGCGGTCCTTGCTCTCAAACTCAGCGACGGCCGCGTCAGAGTGGTGGAACGCATCCACCCGCATCTGGCCTTCGGCGTTCTTCTTGCCCCAGCGCTGGATGACGATCGCGCGGCCCTCGCCGTTCACGATCAGCACTTGGTGATATTCCTTGGTGCCCTGTCGATGCAGCATCGACTTCTTGCGCAGGGCGATCGGGTAGACCGGCATGGCTCCTCTCTGCTGTGCGTGTGTCTGTGTCTCGCTCGCTGACTATAGCGAGCGTGCGTCGGTGTTTCGTGTCACCACTGACTTATTGCGTCAGGCAGTGAGCGGCGCCTTCGCCCGGCGCAGCGCCGTGTAGGGGTTGCGCAGGCGCCATTCGACGGCCAGCCGCGGGCTGTATTCCTGGGCCTGCCAGAGCGCCTTGCGCACGACCTCGGGCTTGGCCTCGTTCGGGTCCTGGTCGAGCGGCAGCAGGGCGATGCGGGCCTTCAGCCCGATCTTGCGGATCGACTCGGCCGCCTTCACCGCGGCGGCGAGCGCGTCGGGCGTCCCGTCCCAGCAGATGATGACCTCCTGGAGCCCGTAGCCCTTGAGCACGAGGAGCTGACCGAGCTGGTCGCGGCCCTCGAGATCGCCGGTCGACAGGTGCTTGCCGAAGGAGCCGACCGGGACGATGTCGCGCAGCTCGCTCTCACCGTCGATCGCCGCCTTGAGCGAGAACACGTCGAAGGCGCCCTCCCCCATCGCGATCCGGCGCGCCCGCACGGCGTTGTGGCCGTTGTAGAGGAAGCGACCGGTGCCGGGCAGCGCGGGCGGGAACAGGTATTTCGCGTCCTGGTCGCCGATGATGTCCCGGCCCTGGAAGGTCACGAGCTTGCCGTCGAGGTCGTAGACCGGGATCAGCAGCCGCTGCTCCCACTTCTGGCCGCCCCGGCTGCCGTCGTCCTTCGTCCAGTTCCACCAGCCGCTGTCGCAGTAGCGCAGCCGGAAGTAGGCCGCGAGCTCCACGCCGATCCCGCGGCTCTCGAGGTATTTCAGGTTCTGGCCGTCAGCCGTCGGCAGCGCGAAGCTGTCGGGGAGCTTGATCTCGTCGGGCACCTCGACGGCGGCCGTGATCGTGCGCTTCGGGCGCCAGCCCTGCTCCACGCAGGCCGCCTTGACGTGCTTGAGGGTCTCGCCCCACTTCTTCGCGTCCTTGTCGCCGTGCAGGAAGGCGTTGACGAAGGACAGCTTGTTGAAGCGGGTCTCGCACACGAAGCAGTTGCCGATCCCGGACTCGGCGTTGAGGTAGACCCGGTAGCGCCCGTCCCGGCAGTGGTCCTGCGGGCAGTCCTTCACGTTGATCTGCATGCCCGACGAGCCGCGCGTGGGCCCCTTGTAGGCCAGGCCCTCGCGGTCGAACCACTGCTCCAGGTCGAGCTCCTCGGACAGCTCCTGAAAATCGCTCACGGGCGCCTCCAGCCGAGGGACTCGAGGGTCTCGCGCACGGTCCGGGCCTGCTCGAGGAAGCGCCGGCCCGTGACCTTCGGATCCTCGAGCACGCAGTCCCACTGGAAGTTGGCGTTGCGCGCCAGCACGCGCGCCGCGCCGATGTCCTCGTCGGTGAACCCGTCGAGCTGCTGCTCCAGCGGGTAGCCCATGCAGTCCTTGCCCGAGCGGTCGATCATGCGGTGCCTCGGATCTCGCCGCGCGTGGCCGCCTGGATCGCGTGCGCGTCGCTGCCGGAGGCCAGGATCCAGGCCCGGATGAAGGAGCTGGCCCAGATGTCGGCCGGGTAGCGGACCTCGACCTCGAGCACCTGGATCGGCGGCAGCCAGAACCGGCGCCGCTCGACGAACCTGAAACGACCCGTCCTCATGCCGCCCTCCTCTCGTCCTCGTCGTTGAGCTCGATCGCCACGCAGCGCGGCTCCATCACCACCTCGACGGCGTAGCGGCCGGCGATCCGGGCCGGCGCCAGGATCTCGACCACGTAGTCGAAGGCGTCCCAGCTCTCGGGATCGTTCTCGACGTTGGCCTCGATCAGCATCTCGGCGACGTCGGACCCGCGCACGAACTCGGGCAGATCCACCTCGGCCTGGCTCTCGTAGGGCTCGGGCGGCTGGTAGCGCCGGTCCATCTTGATCTTCTGGCGCGGGCATTCGCGCCAGAGCACGGTGATCTTGGCCATCAGCGGCTCACCCCCAGGACCTTCGAGAGGAACTTCATGCGGGCCCGGTCCTGCTGGATGCGGATCACGACGCCCTCTTCGCCGTTGCGGTGCGCGACGAACTCGATGCGGGCTTCCGAGACCTGCTTCTCCTCGGACGTCGCCGAGATCGCGATCACCACGTCGGCGATGCGGATCTTGTTGAAGTCCTCGGCCACGTCGGTCGCCTTGACGCTGGTCGCCTTGGCGCCGTCGCGGTTCGTCTGCGTGGCCGTGAGCACCGCGGCGTTCTGCTCGAAGGCGATCGCGCGCAGATCGACCCAGATCGACTTGCTCTCCTGGATCGGATTGTCGTTGCGGTGCTCCGCGGCCATGATGTCCGCGTAGTCGACGATGATGAGGTCGAAGATGACCCCGCGCGCCCGGTAGCGCTCGATCAGCCGCCGGAGCTGGCTGCCCTTCATCGTCCCCGTCGGGAACTCGTGGATGTAGAACTGGCCCGACTTCTTGGCCGCGAGCTCGACGGCCTCCTGCACCTTGAACGGGTTGTCGTTAAGGCCCTTCATCAGGGTGTCCGACACGTTCGCGTCGAGACGATCCGCGATGATGCGCGAGGCGACCTCGAGGGAGACGTAGAGGACGTTGAAGCCGGCGAAGGCCGCATACTTGCCGAAGTCGGCCAAGCCCATCGACTTGCCGCCCTTGGCCGGCGCCATCAGCGCCGAGAGCTCCTTGCGGCCCCAGCCCTTGTGGTAGAGGAGGTCGTCGATCTCCTTGATGCCGGTGGTGATGCCGTCGGGCTTGTAGAGCCCGGCCGCGATCATCTTGCGCCGCTCGGTGCGCTCCTGGATGTGGTCGAAGTAGTTGATGCCGCTGGCGTCGTCGGCCACGCCCACGAGCTGCGCCGCCGAGATGCGCTGGGCGATCTTGGCGAAGTCGCCCCGGTCGAGGTCCCCGACCGAGGCCAGGATCGCCTCCTCCAGCGCCCGGTGCTTGGCGAAGCTCGCGACCTCGTCGACCACGAAATCGCGGTCCGAGATGTCGGCGGTGAGGAGTTCCTTCACCTTCTCCTTGACATCGGCGACCATGTCCTTGCGGATGGTCTTGTTCGCGATGCCATTGGCGATGAGCCTGACAAGTGTGACCTTGTCGGGCAGCATCTTATACTTGGCGAAGTATTCCCCGGTCAGCTTGACCAGGACGGCTTCGGACTCGTTGACGAAGTAGAAGGGCTGGATCAGCCCGTCCGTGCGCTGCGCGAAGACCGGGTCGCGCACCTGGAGCGCGGCGACCTTGCTCTGAAACTCGGCGTCGAACTGGAAGGCGCCCGGGTTCGCGGGGACCGCGTCGTCTTCCTCGACCGTGACGTACGCGGTCATGGATCAGGCCTCGAGGATTTCGTAGCCCGTCAGGTTGCCCTTAAAGTAAGTCATCGCTGACTGATCTCCGCGGGCGACCTTGATGGTGAACTGGTCGGCGGCGACGAGCCGCCCGGTCCGGGTGGTCGCGCCGAAATGCACGGTGATCTGCCGGCCGATCGCCGCCTTCAGGTCGTCCTGGTGGTTCCAGGTGCGCGGCTTCATCGGCTGCCGAGGCGCGCTCGGACCACGACGCTCGATCACGGGGCGGGTCTGGGGCTTCATCTCGCGTTCTCTCGCTCGTGTTGTGTTGCGTCGCGTCGTCTATAGCGAGCGCAGGTCGGGGTTTCTCAGCGGACGTCGTCGATCCGCGACATCACCACATCGCCCCAGCGCGCCCGGGCCTTCTCCTCCGGGAGCACCTGCTCGTCGTAGATCAGGCCCTTGAGGGCGTGGACGATGTTGGAGCGCTTCGACACCTGGGCGAGCAGCCACTCGTGGTGCGCGTCCTGGATCGGCGAGGCCTGGTAGCGCTCGTTCTTGAAGCGCTCGTCCTTGGCCACGTAGAGGATGCCGCTCTGCCGGTCGGTCCAGGTGTCGGACACGGCCGTGAGCAGGTCGAAGTTGTAGAGGTGCGTCGGCCGCGGCAGGTATTCCTTGCGGCACTTGCGCAGGGACCAGTGCATGGCGATGCCGATGTAGAGGTCGTAGGGCATGCACAGCCCGTCGGCCATCTGGCGCGCCTTCCACAGTCCGGCCCGGTCGGTGTTGCGCTTGGCCAGGTCGAACGGATCCTCGGCCTTGATCCCCTTCACGTAGTCGGCCTTGGCCCGGTCGAAGGTCGAGGCATACATCTGCCGGTAGACCCGGCGGTAGGCGTCCGTGAACAGGTAGGTCGCGTGGACCGGGTGCATGAAGCGGTAGTCGAACCACTTCGAGGCCATGAGCCAGCGCTCGGGCTCGACCCACTCGTCGGGCAGCGCGTGCATGATGTCGTGGCAGGCCTCGAGGGGGAGGTCCGTCCCGAAGACGTGTCTCTCCCCCTCCCCTGCCGTGTCCTGTCCCGGTGTCATCGTCGACCTTCGCGTGAGCTGCCCGAGGCCGGGCGCGTTGCTGTGCTGCTCACGCTATAGTCGCGCAGCGTCGGGTCTTCTGACCTAGACCTCGGCGCCGATGAAGCGCCGCAGGCCGGCGTGGTCGGGCTCGTCGTCGTTGACCGGCTCGACGGCCACGGGCGTCTCGTAGGCCTCCAGCACGTCCTGGCAGAAGCCCGAGCGCACGACGTCCTCGCGGCCGAACCGGATGATCCCGACGCTGCGCACGCGCTCCAGGCGCGAGACGGCGTCCATGAGCCCCGACGGGCCCGGGATGTCCTTCTGGGCCGGGTCGCCGTTGACCACCACGCGGGTGTTCTCGCCGATGCGGGTGAGGAACATCTTCATCTGGCCGGGCGTGGTGTTCTGCGCCTCGTCGAGCAGCACGTCGGCGTCCTTGAGCGTGGAGCCGCGCAGCAGCGCCAGCGGGCGCGCCTCGATCCGCCCTTCCTTGATGAGGTATTCGGTGAAGCCCTTGCCCAGGACGTCCTCGAACGCCTCGCGCACCGGCCGGAAGTAGGGCTCGAACTTCTCGTCCAGCTCGCCGGGCAGGAAGCCGAGGCTCTCGCCGGCCTCGACCGCGGGCCGGGTGATGACCACCCGCTCGATCTCGCCGTCGCGCAGGCGCTCGGCCATGCGGGCGGCGGCGAACCAGGTCTTGCCGGTGCCGGCCGAGCCCAGGGCGATCGTGAGCGTGTTGGAGCTCATCGAGACGTCGAAGCGCGCCTGGGCGGCGTTGAGCGGCTTTACGGGCGCCTGCCGGGGCTTGGCCGGCGCCTGCGGGCGCCGGTTCTCGGCGACGAGTTGAAGGAGCGGACCGTGCTGAGTGCCCTTCCCCTGACGCTTGGCGTCGCGGCGCTGCTTACGGCGGATCGCCTTCTCGGCGGTGTTGGTCGCGGTGCTCATGTCGACTCCAGGGTCGGTGGGGAAAGAGAGCGAGCGCACATAAGTAAGCACTGACTTACTTCAGGACGCAAGCGGTCATTCGGCCAGGAGCGCGATCTCCTGGGTGGCCGTCAGTGCGAGCGTCTGCCCGGGCAGGACCCGCAGCTCGGAGTCGAAGCCGTGGATGATGAGCAGGCCGCCGTCGGTGCTCCGGGCGTAGTTGCGGAACACGAGCCAGGCCGGCCACGCCGACGGGGGCTGCCCCGTGTAGCGGAAGCTGTCGATGATCCGGCGCATCAGACGATCTTCGCCGCGTCGTCGAACAGGACCTGGAGCTGGGTGGCGTCCATCCCGAGCTCCTGGCCGATCGCCTGCACGTAGGGGTTGGCGATCTCCCAGTCGTTGGCCCGCTGGAAGAAGATCTTCACCGGCGGGTAGGGGTGGTTGAGCGCGATGCTCTCGACCAGGGGCAGCAGCCCGCGGTTGAACAGCGCCGTCACCGCCTGGGCGGCCGAGACCTTCGTGACGGGCGGCTTGGGCGGATCGACGAACTCGCCGGTCGCCAGGTTGCAGACCTTGTTGGCGAACAGGCCGTCCACGTCGACGATGTCGAGGTCGACGCCGCTGATCTCGACCACGCGCCCGTTGCCCGGGAACATCGCGTGCTCGTCGCGCACCGCGGACAGCACCATGTCGCCGGCCGGCGTCGGCACCAGGATCGCCCGGACCGTGCCCTCGGTCCAGTTCTCGGCCTTCCGCGAGAAGCTATACCAGTCGAGGCCATCGCTGATGCGGCGGCTGAACAGGGTGCCGGGCGGCACGAACATGCCATCCGGCGGCTCGGTCGGCTGGTAGATCTCGAACGCGCCGTGGTCGATGACTGAGTAGGACATGCTTCTTCTCGGGATCAGTTGATGTAGGCGACCGTGACCCAGTTCTGGTCCGGGTCCGTGACCTGGACGTAGCGCCAGCGGGCGTTGCTCAGCAGCTTCCAGGAGTTGTCGGCGGCGAGACCCGTGACCACGGCGCCGGCGAAGGGCTCGTAGATCGTGCCGTTGGCGTTGCCGGTGGCGTTAAGCAGGTCGACCGCGGTCTTGTCGCCGGCCTTCACGAGACGGACGTTCTTGATCGAGTTGTAGTAGCGGGCCCAGGCGGTCGCCCGGTCCTCGATGCGGGAGTTCAGGCCACCCGACGCCGGGCCTGTGCCGAACTGCTTCGAGCCGAAGTCGCCGCCCTGCCCGATCCAGAAGATGACCGAGTCGTCGGCCGCGCTGCGCCAGTAGAGGTAGCCGTCGGCCTCGAGGCGCCAGTAACCCTGGAAGCCGGCCGTGTAGCCGAAGGTGATCCGCGGGTTCACCTTGGCCAGCGTGATGTCGCCGGTGAGCTGGCCGCCGACCTTGTCGAACTTGCCCGAGATGTCCGGGCCGGCGTTGCGCAGCGCGCTCGCGAAGTCGCCGATCGCCGACGACCACACCGAGCCGTCCTTGCCCACGCGGAACACGTCGGCACCCATGAAGAGACCGAACACGTTGGCGTTCTGGTAGAGCGTCGCGGCCGTGCCGCCGGCCCGGTCGTCGAGCTGGAGCGCCGCCGCGGCGCCCGTGGCGCGCAGGAGCGGGCTCAGGACTGTGCCCGGAGCCGTGAACGAGCCGTCGGCGCCGAACACCGAGTAGCGGTAGGCGTTGGCCGCGCCCGTGCGCACGACCAGGTTTTCGGTGCCCGCGTCCGTGTAGAGGTAGGTCTGCCGGCCCGAGAACTGGAGCGAGGCGAAGTTGACGCCCGCGCCGAGGCTCGCCTTGGCGTTCGGGTCGAAGTTCCCGTTGTCCCACGGCGTCAGGTTCGCCCAGCTCGGGCGCGCGGAGACGGCGAGCGAGGCGAAGCTCGCCGCGCCACCCAGGGTCGCCTTGGTGCCCGGGTCGAAGTTCCCGGCGTGCCACACAGCCTTCCCGCCCACAGCCACGGACGCGAAGCTCGCGTCGCCGCCGAGCGTCGCCTTGCTCGAGGGGTCGAAGTTGCCGCTGTCCCACGGGGTCAGACCGCCCCAGCTC
The DNA here is from genome assembly GCF_017876975.1 of Methylobacterium sp. PvP105. Classification (NCBI taxonomy): domain Bacteria; kingdom Pseudomonadati; phylum Pseudomonadota; class Alphaproteobacteria; order Hyphomicrobiales; family Methylobacteriaceae; genus Methylobacterium; species Methylobacterium sp. PvP105. Next base: position 154,114 of record NZ_JAGIPA010000004.1, read on the forward strand.
GGGCGGTTCTGGACCGAGAGCGAGCCGAAAGAGCCGGCGCCGGCCACCGTGACCTTGGGCGCCGTCACCTCGCCGGTGAAGGCCGGGCTCGCCAGGTTCGCCTTGGTCGAGGGGTCGAAGTTCCCCGCGTGCCAGACCGCGCTGGTGCCGACCTTCAGGGCCGCGAACGTGCCGGTCCCCGAGGCCGACAGGTCGGCGACCGAGGTCGCGCCCGAGACCGTGAGCGCCGAGAAGCTGACGTTGGAGTTCAGGCTCGCCTTGGTGGACGGATCGAAGTTGCCCGCGTGCCAGACAGCCTTGTTGCCGACCGTGAGCGCGTCGAAGGCGCCGGACGCCGAGGAGACCGACGGCGCGCTGATCGCGCCTGTGAAGGCGGCCCCGCCCAGCCCGGCCTTCGCGGTCGGGTCGAAGTTGCCGGCGTCCCAGACGGCCTTTCCGTTGACGGTAGGCCGGGTGCCGAAGTCGGTCGCGCCCGTGACGTTGCCGCCGGCCTTGTCGAACTTGCCGGCCAGCGCGGTCGCCATGTCCGAGCGGATCGCCGTGTCGGCCGCGGCGAAGTCGGTGCGCACGCTGTCGAGCGCGGCCTGGAGCCCGGACACATCGGCGACCGCGATGGCGAGCGCCGTCTTCAGGGCCGCGGCCGTGATCGCCCCCTTGAGCCCAGCCACCGAGAGCACGGCGTCGGTCGGCGTCAGCAGCTCCTTCCAGTTGGCGAGCGTCGTCGCCGGCTCGACCTTCAGGATGAAGCACTTGTTGAGGTCGGAGCGGATCGCGATGTCGCCGCGCTCGGCCGTGAGCGCGAGCATCTCGGCCTCGGACGCCACCGGGAACGTGTCGGTGATCGCGACAGCCGGGATGATCGAGGCGTCGAGCTTCGAGTTGGCGTCGAGCACCGGCACCTGGCCGGCACCCGTGCCGGCGGCGAGACGCGCGGCCGTGCCCAGCTCGGCCTCGATGGCAGCCTTGGCCGCAGCCGTGTCGCCGGCAGCGGTGTCGCTGATCGCCTGGAGCTTGCCGGCCAGGTCGGTGATGTCGGCCGTGACCAGGACCGTGCGCAGGTAGGCCAGGATCTGGCCCACGCTGATCTGCACGTCCCGGCCGCTCTGGACCGCGGCCCAGAAGTCCGCCGAGCCCAGGGCGGTTGCCTGCGGCTCCTCACTCGCCTTGCGGTTTGCCACCGTTCGATCCTCTGCCTGGAGCCTAGTTGCTGTCGTCGTTCTCGACCTGCTGAAGGTCGCCAGCCTCGGTCAGGCGGATGTCGCCGTCCTCGGTGAGCCTGTAGGTCGCCAGTGCGCCGAGCTGACCGGTGACGGTCGCCTTGCCGGCGGCCTTGCCCTTCAGCGCCTTCGCGATGATCTCGTGGCCCGTCAGGCGGCCCGCGCCCGCGGGGTGGCCGCCCAGAACCTTCGCCACCCGCAGCGCGCCAGCGGGGCTCGTAGAGCCGTGCGTCGCGCCCGCGAGGGGCTTGCCCACTGCCAGGGCGCCGGCGGCCGTGCTGGAGCCGCGCAGCGTGCCCTTGAGCGCCGTATCGGTGCGCAGCTCGCCCGAGGCCGCACCCGTGCCGACGATCGTGCCGGCGAGGAGCTGCTCGACCAGAAGCCGGCCCGTCGCGGAGCCGGTGCCCTGGGCGGTCTCGCCCGCGAGCAGCCGCCCGATGCTGGGCGCGCCGGCCGCCTGGCTCTTGCCGGCGCTCGTGGCGCTGAGCGGCTTGCCGATGTGGAGCGTCCCCTCCCCGCTCGACCGGCTCGAAGCCCAGCCGACCAGGCGCTTGCCGACGACGAGGGAGCCGGCGACGCTCGTGCGCCCCGCGGCCTGCCCGTGCATGTCGTCGCTGAGCGAGGAGCGCAGCCGGCCGGTGATCGTGCTGCGGCCCGAGGCGGTCCCGTGCAGCGGCGCGATGGTCAAGAGGTTCGCCCGGATGCTCGTGCGGCCGGCGGCGACGCCCGCGAGGTTGTCGGCCCGGCTGGTGATCGAGAGGCGGCCGGTGAGGCTCGCCCGGCCCAGCGCGGACCCGGACAGCGCAAAGCGGTCGCCACCGTAGTAGCGACGGCTTGCGGCAGCCGTGTAGGCGCTGGGGAGCACGAGCCGGAGACCTTAGTCTTCGGTGATGGCGAGGGCGCCGACCGGGAAGCTCACCGGGTTGCCGGGGTTGATCGTCTGCTTGCCGCCGGTCAGCGGGGCCGACTCCAGCATGGTGCCGCCGGCCGCGGCCGAGAACACGGCGAAGTGGGTCACATCGGTGCCGCCCGCGGCGTTGCCGAAGTCCACGATGGCCGAGTTGGAGATGGTCTTGTTGGCCGGCTCGCCGAACGGCGCGGCGACGCGCCCGTCGGGACGAACCGCGGTCGTGACCTCCTGGCCGCCGGTGCCGGCGTCGGTCGGGTCGCCGTTGAACAGGGCGATGAACAGGCCAGCGGGCGGGGCCGGGAAGGCGGTGCCGCGCAGCCAGTTGAGGAGGGCGTTCTCGAGGTAGGTGCTCTTGCCGGCCATTCGGGGCTCCTGTGGCCGGGCAGAGCCGGCATCGGTAAGTCAGTGGTGACTTATCATAGCCGAGGAGGAGCCGGCGATCCAGAGGCTCGGGAGCGCTTCCTACCCCGGATGCCCAACGCCATCGCCCTGTATGTAGATAATCAGTAGTAGTCTAATACTAATATCTAAATACAGGCCGATGGCACCGGGAAGTCTTGGCTACCGGGCATAATCCCGGCGCACGGCGTTGATCCAGTCCACGGCGCGCTGACCGCAAGCGGTCTTGGCCCGGTCGAGGACCTTCGCCTCCCCGATGATCCGCACCACGTCGGCCTTGGAGAGGGCCCGGTCCGGGATGTCGGGGAAGGCCCGCGCGAGGCAGCCCTGGACGCCGTCGGGCGCCGCGGGCAGCGTCACGCGGATGCTGGTCCCGGTGAGCGGGGCCGGCGCGTTAGAGGTTACGCAGGCGCCGAGCGACGTCGCCATCAACGCACTCGCGATCACGGTCCTTGTCCTTGGCCAGAACATCGTTCAGCTCCTTCAGCTTGGCGTTGTCCGCCTTCTCGGCGGCGAGGTCCTTCGCGGCCTGCGCCGCCTGCTGCTTGTTCTGGGCCTCCGCGAGGTCGGCCCGCTTGGTCTCGGCGTCGAGCGCGCGGCTGGCCTCCTGCTCGAAGGCGAGGTGCGCACCCTTCGCCTGCCCGGCCTGGTAGAGGGCGCCGCCCACGATCAGGCAGATGCCGGCGATGATGAGCGGCTGCTTGATGAAGCTCGGCAGGAAGGTCGTGCCGAACACCGCGAGCGCGATGAGCGCGATCCCCGCGATGCCCGAGAGCGTCGCGAGGATCGAGAAGGCGGTCCAGCCGTTGGCGAGGGTGAGGAGCAGACTGCTCATTTCACCCCCTCGAGGCAGAGGTTCTTCTCGCGCGTGCGCCGCCCGATCAGCTCCTTCTGCTTCGTCCACGCCATCATGGCGTTGCAGGCTTCGACCTTGCGGCCCTGGTTGTAGAGCCGGACGGTGGTCGACTTGCAGAAGCCGGCCTGCCCGATGTTGTAGGCGAACGAGACGAAGGCGATCTCCGTCTTGTCCGTCATCGGCTGCTTGACGCAGCTCTCGACCTTGTTGGCGAACTCGTCGATCCGCTTGAGCAGCAGCGCGTCGCACTGCGCCTTGGTGTAGGTCGCGCCCCACACGGCACCCTTGGTCTCACCGTAGCAGTAGGTGTTGACCCCGACCGTGTCCTTGTAGGTCCGCAGCCGCAGACCCTCCTCGGTGCCCACCTGGCTGATCGCCGCGACCCCGAGGGCCGTGGCGACCAGACCACCGAGCACGGTGCGCTTCGTCAGGCGGCTCACTGCTCGCCGCCCGAGACCGAGGACGGGGTGATCCCGTCCTGCGTCACGAGGCGCGAGTAGCCGGCGGCCGCGCTGACCAGGATGTAGAGGGCGACGAAGACCTTGTTGTCGATCGGCGGGTTCTCGAGGAGCGCCTGCATGCCGAGCTGGACGGCCGCGAGCAGCGACGCGAGCAGCGAGAACCGGACGCTCCAGGTCTTCTTGATGAGGTTCACCCAGTCGTCGCGGAGCTGGACGGCGAGCGGGACCTTGGCGAACTGGGCCTTGAGCCAGGACCAGACGGCGGACGGGGACAGGGACATAGCTTCCTCTCTCATGTGATAAGTCAGTGCTGACTGACTATCCGGGTCAATGGACCCAGGTCTTGACCATGCCGGTGACGCCCGTGACGGTGGCGAGCAGCCAGCCGATGAGCCCACCCAGGCCCAGGATCGCGGCAGCGCCGGCGCGGTAATTCGAGATCATCTTCTTGAGAGCCTCGATCTCGACCTTCGCCGTGGTCAGCTCGGTCTTGGTCGAGGCCAGCTCGTTCTTGGTCTGCTGGAGCTCGAAGGAGGTGGCCTGGAGCTGCTCCTTGACCTTGGTCAGCTCCCGGCTCGTCTCCTTCAGCTCGTCGCGTGCCTCCGTCACCTTCTCGGTGAGGACTTCTATCTTGGCGATCAGCACGGCTAGCCCGCTGTCAGGGATTTCAGGCATTGCGAGATCTCCCGAACGGGGTGAGTAAGCAGTGACTTATTATGCCCGAAGCGCCCCGTTCTGAACACCCCTCCCCCGGTTATGAGGCGAAGGCCATTCCGTGTCGGGCGAGCAGCCGAACGATGGCAGCGTGGCTTTCGCACTGCTCGATCTCGACGTTGAGGGCGATCCGCTGGAGCTCCAGGGCGTCACCGGCACCGTTCGCGCGGTCGAGGATGGACTGGGCGAGGGTCGCCGAGTCGATGCGCCGCAGTCGAGCCTCCTGTTCGATCAGTGGCGAGGACCCGCCCTCAACGACCAAGCGCGCCTGCTCGGCCTTGCGGACATACATGGCGCGCCGGCCAGCCGGCACGTCCTGATGCGCGAGCCCCTCGTAGTGGGCGGCGACGATGGCCTTGGCGCGCTCGCGCGCGTCCGGGAGGGCGGGTCCGTGGATCATGGCTTACTCCGTGACGTCGACGAAGCGGACGAATGGCAGGATCGGGAAGGTGTCGCTGACGATCACCGCATAGCGACCCACGACCCGCGCGGTGAGGACGTAATCGCCGCCTGCGAAGGTGCTGCCGTAGTCGAAATCGGAGTAGTCGGCCGTCCGATAGGTGGCGAACCCTGGCGGCACATCACGAAGGGTCGCCGTCTCCCCGCGCTTCAGCGTCTCGGGCTCGAACTGACCGTCGTAGGTCGGGCGATCGACGAGAACGGGCTCAGGGCCCGACAGGTCGACCATCTGCGAAACCTCGTTGTTGGGGAAGTAGCCCGAAACAGGGATGTGCTTGGGCACTCCGATCCCAACGAGCATGCCGCTCGCAACCATCTCATCGTATTGAGAGCGTAGCGTGCTGCCGGTCGCGTGGATCTTGCCGGTGAGATCGTAGGTGTAATAGCTCACATAATCATTCGGACTGGTCATTTCAGGATCATCCACTTCTCGAATACGGCGCCCACAGCGGGCGACGCCTGGTTGCCGCCGGCTCTAGTCCGTGACGGTGAGGGTGAGGGCGGCCGGCAGCACCGGGAACGCCTCGAACAGGATCGCGTAGGTGCCGGGCACGGTGAACCCGATCTTCAGGTCGCCGCCTTCGTGCTCGTGCGTGCCCGAGACCGGGCCGGCGAATGTGATGGTGCAGGCCGGAACATCCGGGAGCGTCGCCTCCTCGCCGGCCGGCAGGATCGGGCGGTCGAAGCGGCCCTCGAACTCCGGGCGGTCCTGGATCACTGGCTTGGCGCCCGAGAGATCCACGTAGCGTCGGGAGGTGAACGTCTGCATGCACCAGCCGCCGTCCCCGAACAGGATGCGGATGCCACGCTCCTGCTCGTCCTCGGTGAAGCCGACCCCCTGAAAGCGGTAGCCGACGATGCGCCCGGTCTCGTCGTAGGGCACGGCCTCGGCCGGCGTGATGTAGTCGCGCTTCTCGGTCATCGTGCAAGCTCCGTGACTGAAAGATAGACGTCGCCAACATTCGGCTCGCCGTTACTGTCGGTGACGCGCAGAATGAGGTTGCCGATCTGCTTGGGCTCCCAGGAAAACACCAGCACAGTCGGCGTCATGAACTGGAAGCTTCCGCCCGCTGAGACGGAGTAGAGGTAGGAAAAGCTGTTCACGACGCCCCGCAGGACCGTCCAGGTCTGGCCGCCGTCGGCCGAGTAATCGACCGTCAGCGCTCCGGTCGACGCGTTCTGCGGGTGCGGGGTGCCGCCATCGCCCTTCCGGTAGGCGAGGATCTGGAAGATGCTGGTCAGCTCGCGGGCGGCGATGGGCACCGACGTGACCTTGCCCGGGTCTGCGTTCGCGACGGTCTGGGAGACCGCCTTGCCGGCGATCTTGACCGTATCGACCTGAAGATCGCCGATCTTGGCGTTGGTGATCGCCGCGTTCCCGATCTGAGCCGACTGGATCGAGGCGTCCTTGATCGAGGCACCGTCGATGGTCGCCTTACGGATGTAGCTGCCGTCCAGCGAGGTCTCGTCGTCGGTGATCTTCAGGACGGCCTGGCCGTTCTTGTCCCGGACCTCCATGCCGAAGATCTCGGTCTTGCCGTCGCCCTCGAAGACGCCGACGTTGCCGATGGAGACCTGCTCGACCCCGTTGTTGGCGACGATCCGCATGAGCTTGTTGCGGGCGTCGAGCTGGAAGTTGGCCGAGCCGAGGAAGATCAGGTCCGCGGTGATGGTGCCGGCGCCGAGCTTGTCGGCCGTCACCTCGCCCGCGGCGATCTTCTCGGCCGTGATCGCCCCAGCCGCGATGTGCGACGCCTGGATGGCACCCGCCTTGATCTGGTCGGCCGTGATCGAGCCCGTGTTGATGCGCGAGCCGTCGATGATCGTGCCGCCGTAGATCGGGTTGAGGCCGGCGAAGCCGTCATAGGAGCACAGGAGCACAGCATCTGGGTCTGCCAGGATGGCCGCATAGTTCTCCAGCCCGGCCTGGACCACGCCCTGCTGGGCCCGGCTCCACCAGGCGAAGGCGTGCTTGCCGCCCGTGGCGATGCTGCCCGAGGCCACGGCCGCGGCGACCGCATGGCCGTCGTCGCCCGTGAACAGGATCGTGCCGGCGCTCCAGGAGAGCGTGGCGTCCTCCTTGTCGGCCGAGAAGTCGAGCCCGACCGTCTGGAGCCCGCGCGCGCCGATCTTCAGGGTGTTGGCGGCGATCGAGTTGGCCGCGATGTGGCCGCCGTCGATCTGCGTCGCGTCCGGGCCGCCGAGCCACGAGGCGAGCGAGACCTCGCCGCCGATGCGGATCCGGTCGGCCTGGATCGAGCCGGCCTTGATGTTGTCGCCCGTGATGGTCCCGGCGGCGATGCGGTCGCCGGTGATCGTCCCGCCCTTGATCTGGTCCGCGGTGATCGTGCCGGCGACGATGCGGTCGGCCGACAGCGAGTTGGTGGCGATCGAGCCGCCGTCGATCACGGTCGAGGCGTTGGCGACCCACGGGGCGAACGCGGTCTGGTTCGCCAGCGCCTTGCCCAGGTAGAGGCCCGTCCAAGCGACCTGCGGAGCGGCCTGTCCGATCCAGATCGCGCGCTGCACCGGCACCACGAAGGCGGCGCCGGCCGGCGCGGTCCCGAACACGCCCACGCGCGCCATCGTCTCCAGCGGACCGACACCAGGGGCGGCCGCATGCACGTCGCCCGAGGCGGCGGCGAGCGGCTGGCGCGAGGCGTCGAGGAACAGGAGGATGACCTGCGCCTGCGCGCGGGTGATCGAGGCGTAGACCGACAGCTCGTAGCGCTGGCCGGGCGCGACCGGGTAGGCTTCGTCCCAGCCGGCCGGGAGCCGGCGCTCCAGCACCAGGTCCGCGTAGGCGCCGGCAGCCGGCGTGTCGGCGCGCGCGACCAGCGCGGCACCCATCCCGGGCGGGGCGAAGGTGGTCGAGGCGGTGATCGCCGGGGCCACGCCGTCGGAGGCGCCGTGCAGCGCGAAGCCCGAGACGCCGCCCAGGAAGTCGGCGTTGAACAGCAGGTTGCCCGAGGACAGCCCGACGGCGATCTTGTCGGCCGTGATCGCGCCCGCGGCCAGGGCCTCGGCCTTGATGGCGCCGGCGGCGATCAGCCCGGCCGTGATCGAGTTCGCGACCAGGCGGTCGGCGTCGATCGAGTTGGCGGCCATCTTCTCGGTCGAGATGGCGCCGTCCTCGATCTGCGTGCCCTTGATCTGCCCGACGATGCCGCCTGCCGTGGTGTTGCCCACGACCGGCTCCCATTTGCCGTCCTCGATCTGGTAGAGCTTGCCGTCGGTCTTGAGCAGCAGCACGAGCGGGCCGTCGTAGTCGGCGAGCGCCGGCAGCGTGTCGACCACGCCGATCGCCGTCAGCCCGTCGGCGAACGAGGTCTGGTCCAGGATCTGGCCGGCGATCTGCTCCTTGGTGATGACCGGCGAGACCGCCTGCACCGGGCCAGCGAACACCTCGCTCTGGGTGCCGGACGTGTTGACCGTGCGCGCCCAGTAGAAGCGCGTCTGGCCGGCCGGCAGCGTCTTGTCGATGAAGGTCTGCGCGCCCGCGACGGCGCGCCCCAGCGACGCGCGCTGCGCATTCTGGGCAGCAGCCGCGAACAGCTCGACATACGCAAGATCGGCCTGGGCCGGGTCGACCCAGCTCAGCACGGCCGTCTCGAAGGCGGCGACGACCGCGAGGCCCGTGACCGGGTCCGGGGCGGTCTCGTTCACCGCGGCGACGATCGCGACCGGGTCCGACCAGGTGCCGACCGTGTCCGAGCCGTTGTAGGCCCGCACCCGCACCGCGTAGGTCTGCCCGGGCGCCAGGCCGTGCCGCTCCCAGGCCGGGTCGGTGACGCGCTCGCGCACCCAGGTGCCGCCCTCGACCGCGACCTCGACCTCGTAGCCCGCGAGGTTCTCGGACCCGCTCTTGTCCCAGCTCGCGCGCACCACGGCCGTCAGGGTGCCGTCGATCGCGGTCTCGGCCGCGGTCTCGAGCTTCAGCCCCGTCGGCGCGCCCGGCACGTCGGTGTCGATGATCCGGTTCGACACCCACACCTTCTGCTCGGGGCCGACGTTCAGGCCCTGCTTGCCGAACTGGTCGTAGGCGGCGACCCGGACGAAGTAGAAGGTCTCGGGCGTCACCTTGAACGAGACGAGGGTGGAGTTGCCGTCGTAGGCCGGCTTGGTCGCCGCGGGGTCGAAGCCCGAGGCCTGCTCGAGCCACACGAGCACGCCCGCGAAGTCCGGGTCGGCCGGCCGGTCGAAGGACACGAATAGGCTCTCGGTCGTCGTGGTGATCGAGGGCGAGATCACGTCCGGGGCGGCGTTCTCGCACACGAGCGTGGCCGGCGCGCTCTCGCGGCCGAGCACGTCCCGGGCCCGGACCTGGACCCAGAACTTGCGGCGCGGGCCGCCGTCGGCCGCGTTGGCGTCGAGGCCGTAGGTGAAGGTGGCGCCGGGCGCGACCCAGTCGGACACGAGCTCCTGCGTGTCGACGTCGAGGATGCGCACCACGAAGTCGATCGCGTAGGGGATCACGGCGTCCGGCCAGGTGACGTCCCAGTCGAGCACCAGGTCCTTGCCGGCGAAGGCGCCGTCGCCGGCGTCCTGCCCGCGCACGCGCAGGTTCGCGACGGCCGGCCCGGGCTGGCCTTCCCAGCCCGCGACCGTGAAGGCGAGCGAGGCCGGCGCCGAGCGCTTCCCCTGGCCCTGGCCGGTCACGGAGGCCGTCCAGTCGCCAGCCTTGAGGTCGGGCAGCGTGATCGAGGGGTTCGAGGTGACGCCCATGTCGACGTCGCCGTCCGGGCCGGACAGGAGCACGCTGTAGGCGTTGCTCATCCAGTCGGAGGCCGGCGTCCAGGACAGGAGCACCTCGATGTGCGGCAGGCCGTCCCGGAACGTCTGGGTCTCGGTCGCCTTCAGGTTCACCGGCGGCAGGATCTTGGTCGACGGCCGCACGTAGCTCGGCGGCGCGAGGAAGACGTTCTGCTCGATGCGGGCATACTTCGTCGGGTCGTGGAACAGGGCCGCGACCTTGAAGGTGTTCTTCTTCGGCTCCGTGACCGAGAGCACGCGATACTGGCGCGGGGCCACATCCGTGCTCGAGATCGCCCACATGGCGCCGGGCGCGATCTCGCCCTCGAGCTCGGCGTCGAGGACGGCCGTGACGTTGCCCTGCTCCCAGCCGATCACACCCCGGGTCTCGATGACGCCGGCCTTGTTCACCACCGAGATCTTGTAGGTGGCCGTGGCCGTCGGCTCGAAGGCCTTGTCGAGGTTCAGCCGCGAGGGCGAGTGCGAGATCACTCGGCCGCCGATGCGGGTCTGAGCCTTGCGCGGATCGGCGATGGCCACGATGTGCCCGGGCCGCAGCGGGTCGGCCGCGAGCGCGTCGAGACCCATCTCGAACTCGACGCTCTCGGTGGCCGTGTAGTCGGTGTCGAGCGTCCAGGCGCCGATCCGGTGCGCGAGCCCGCGCGAGGTGCAGCCGACCGCCTGGATGTCGGTCTGGCGCCAGCCGAACTTGTCCAGGCCCTCGTCGTGCTGCACGACCTCGATGGCGTTCCGGTAGAAGTCCTCCGGGTCGTTCCACGAGACCATCGCGACCGTGTTGCGGGTCTTCTTGGCCGTGCGGGAATACTTGAACTGGCCGCCGATCACGTTGGCCGGGGCGAGCAGCTTCACCGGGTCGGCCGGCTTGTCGGCGACCGCGAACACCTGGCCGACCGACCAGAAGGCCATGCCGCGGAAGGCCGCGGTGATCTGCTGGAGGACCTTGTAGGCCTCGTCGCGCGAGTTGATGACGCCGTTGAAGGTGTAGCGCGGCTCCTGCCCACCCTTGCCGTCGGCGACCAGCTCGTCGCAGTAGCCGGCGATCTCGTAGAGGCCGAACTTGTCGATCTTGGTCTCGTCGATGAACTCGCCGAGGCCGTAGCGGTCGTTGGTCAGCAGGTCGTAGAAGATCCACGCCGGGTTGTTGGTCCAGGCGCGCTTGAAGGTGCCGTCCCAGAAGCCCGTGTAGGTCCGGGCCTCGGGGTCGTAGTTCGAGGGCACCTGGATGATGAGGCCCTTCACGTCGTAGTAGCGCGAGGGGATCGAGCCGCCGAACTGCTGGGCGTCGAGCTCGAGGGCCACGAGTGCCGTGTGGGGATAGGTGAACTGCCCCTCGACGATCGTCGTGTAGCTCTCCCAGATCAGGCCGGCCTGCATGTAGTCGACGGTCGGATCCGGGCTCTCCCGGCGCACGCGCAGGCTGTAGGGGTGGCCGCCCGGCGGCAGGCTGACGACGCTCGCGCGCTCGTAGGGCGAGGTGGTCTTCTGCTGGAGCAGCAGCTCGCGGTGGACCTCGGTCCACTGGCCGCCGTTCGGGCGGATCTCGATCATGTAGTCGAGGTCGTTCGGCAGCAGGGAGCCGTTCTTCGGGTTCTGCACCACGAGGGTCGGGATCTGGCAGACGACGCGCACCGAGGTCGCGTTCTCGTCGGCGATCGTCCGGACCGGCGGCTCCTGGGACTTCTTGATCTCGACGCCGACCGAGTAGGTGGTCTCGGACGAGGCCATGCCGATCAGCGGCGGCTGCTCGGGCTCGCCGTGCCGCTCCTGCCAGGTCACGCCCACGAAGTTGAAGGTGCCGTCGGCGTTCTGGAGCGAGGTCTGGTCGAAGAAGATCGACTGCGCGCCGTTGACCAGGCCGACGATCTCGCCCTCGCCCAGCACCTCGACGAGGCGCGCCTTGGCGTCCGAGCGCAGCGTGTTCGAGGCGTCCGACTTGCCCGCGCTCGAGCCGCCGAGCTTCGCCGAGCTGCCGCCGCCCGAGCCGCTCACGTCAGCGCTGACTGACTCCAGCGCGCGCAGGTCCTCGATCATCGCGTCCATTTAGAAGCCGCCCTTCGTGTCGCCCGTCGTCTGCCCGGTCTTGATCGAGGTCGTGACCGAGCCGTCCTCGTTGATCTTGGTCACGGTGCCGTCCGGGCTCGCGCCCATCGCGATGTCCTCGACGTCCAGCCCGGTCGAGGCCGCGATCGAGCCGCACATCACGCGGCCGTAGATGAGGGGCACGGCCGTGCCCTGCTCGGTGCCGTTCGTCGGCCCGGAGAAGGCGAAGCTGTCCTCCTTCTTGCCGGTGTCGGAGGACTCCTTCTTCGTCATCATCTGGGCCGCGCCCGAGACCGCGAGGCCGAGGCCCAGCACCGCGACCGAGCCCCACATGCCGCCCGAGGTCAGGCCGGCGAGCGGGGCGGCCAGCGTGCCGCCTGAGGCGAAGATCGCCACGCCGACCAGCGCGACGCCCAGGATGGCCTTGAGCGCGCCGCCCTTGGCGCGGCCGGCCGCGACCGGCACCAGGTGCAGGTCCGCCTGGCCGAGGCGCAGCGTGTTGATGTCCTCCTCGCCGAGCCGCAGCCCGGTCCGGCGCTCGCCGCGGATCACCTCGTAGGAGCCCTGCTTCAGGGCCTCGAGGAAGCCCTTCACCTGGACGCCGATCCCGCGGATGCACTCGCCGACCGTCGCGGCGTCGAGCCGGAACTCCGGGCCGAACTCGCGCTTCAGGCGGCCGTGCAGGATGACCCTACGCATGGGC
>NZ_JAGIPA010000005.1:0-35000 GCF_017876975.1 Methylobacterium sp. PvP105
TTCTGCTGGGGGTGAAACAGGTTCGACTGGGCGGTAAAGGGATCGCGAGTTCTGTCCTGCCTCGGCAGGGTAAGATGCGGCTTTCGGTAAGGACTCGACCGGTTCGGCGCGGGCAACCCCCGTTCCGAGCACCTGACCAAAACTCTAAATGCCAACGACAACGTCGGCATGGAGATGCGCCTCGCGGCGTAATCTTCCGGGGCGTGGGTACGCCTAGCAACAGAACCCGAGGCTTCGGCCTCGGGACCCGCCTTTATCGTCTGCCAGGTTCAGGGTTGCGGCTGGGCAGATCGGAGCGTCGCTTGAACGAGCCCGAACAGGGCAGTGCGGAGGCCGTCTACATCTCGGCCCTGGTCGGCGAGATGATGCGGCGCGTTCTGGAGGACGCTCTCGCCGAACTCGCGAGAACCCGCGGCGCTGCCTTCCTGGAAATCTTCGTGTCGCGCGAGCTGGCCCGCTGCGCCGACCTGTTCCGTGGCCGACCCGGCGATACGCCCGAGATGACGGACATGTTGCGGGCTTGGTTTGCCATGGAGGGTGGCGAAGCGCTGCGAGCCGTGGTCGATCGTGCCAGCGTCGAAGCGGCGCGTGATTGAGGCGCTCCAGAGATGGGCCCGCCGCCGGCCTTGTCGACGATCATCGCACGGCGGCGCTTCTCGGAGCGCTGCGCACGGACTTTTCGGGCAAGTCTCGTCTCACGATCGTTCGGACCGTGATGGCGGCAGTCGATGACGGCATCTTGAGCCACAGAACCCCGGATTCTCTCTGGCTCGGTCGGCGGCCGGGGCGACCGGAATTGCCGCGGCGATGAGCTTGCGCAGCTCTGCCCTGGGGTCTTCCTGCGACCGGCCGAGCGCGGAAGGGCCGCCGTCATCCGCGATGCGGCAATCGCCGCACCCTTGCCTCGCGACACGTCGATCCGACTTCGCGACCAGGGCGCGTTCGAGCGCATCGCCGTGGAACGGCCAAGTGACCTACAGATCTGTCGCCGAGAAGTTGGCGCTCGCGCTCATCACGAGCTTGCCCGCTTCGTCGTAGGCTCGGGCGGTGAACGCGTTCACCTCGGTGCGATACCCCTCATCGCGCAGGATGTCGGTCAGCAACCGGCGAAGGGTATCTCGCAGCGCGTCCCGACCGGACAGTTGTACCCCTTCGTCGTCCCTGACCGTGATGCGATCGGATGTGACGATGAAGTATCTCGGCATCGGGCTCTCCGCCGACTGACATAGCAGCGCACATCACGCGGCCACCGGGGCCCGGTCGTCCTGCTCGCCATTGTCGACGCTCGCACAGCGGCGGCCCCTGGGCACTCACCTGGATCAGTCGCTGCGGTGCGGGGTGACCGGCGGTGCGGAACAGGATCGACCTCGGAAGCCGTGCCCACGATGCGCAGCGCGCTCTGGACCTGCTCCGCCGCCGCGCCTCACCTCAGACCGGTGCGGGCCGCTGTGGCGTGTCCGAAGGGTTCCTCGCCTCGCCCGGCCCTTAACCCGGGGAACGGAAGCCGCGTGTCTCCGCGCGGAGTCGAACGCGCGGAGACACGCGGCGGCGTCTATCTCCCGTTGCCGCCGAGCGTCGCGGACGGCTCCCGTCGCGTCGCGGGCCCGACGGGAACCTGCACTCGAGGCGGCAGTTCTGTGCCGGCACCGATCTGAAAAGTCGGCCACGGCATCGTCGAGCAGGAGTCCCGTCAGGCCGCAGCCGGAGCGCTTCTCGAGCGTGTGGAATTATAGTTCAGCATTCGAGTTGCCTATCGCTCGATCAAAACCTATAGTGCCGTGTCGGCGGGGGGGCCAATGCCTGAGATGGCTGGGATCGGTGTCGCGCACGCCTGCGCCGACCGACAGACTCGGTCCGCGCGCGGAGCGGCCGCACGCAACGCGGCCGTCATCCAGGCCGGCCTCGCCCGGATCGTCGAGGACGAGATCCTGCCGCGTCTCACGCTCGCGCATCAGGCGGATCCGCCGTCGCGTGCATCGACGACGAGATCGCCGATGCCTGACCGCGTCGCCGCTCTCGCTCGGGCGCTGATGGCGGGCGACTCGCACGGCGCGTGGGTCCGCGCGATTCTGGAAGAGGGGCTCTCGCTCGATGCGCTGCTGCTCGACCTGTTCGCACCCGCGGCGCGGTATCTGGGCGCGCTGTGGGAAGACGATGCCGCGGATTTCCTCGACGTGGCGGTCGCGCTCGGTCGTCTTCAGAACCTGACCCGCGCCCTGTGTGCGGATCTGGAGGGCGTGGACGTGACGGCGAACGGGCGCCGGGTCCTGCTGATGCCCTGTCCCGGCGAGGCCCATCTCTTCAGTCTCGCGCTCGTGGCGAGCTTCTTCCGCGAGGCGGGGTGGCACGTGGTCCTGACCGACGGAGCGGACGAGGATCCCGCCAGCCTGGTTCGAGCCGAACAATTCGATCTGGTCGGCATCTCGCTGTCGTGCGACGTCCTCCTGCCCGTGATGGCGGAGTCCGTGGCGAAGTTGCGCGCCGCGTCGTGCAACCGGGACTTGCGCGTCATCGTGGGTGGTCCGCTGTTCGTGCGCGAGCCTGCCTGCGCCAGCTTCGTGGGCGCGGATGCCGTCGCCGCGGACGCGCAATCGGCCGTCAAGATCGCGGAGGCCGCCTTGGCCCGCTGATTCCGTGCGGTCAGGCGCTGGTTCCGGCAAACCGGCGCCGCGCGGATCTCTTCTCATCCGGACGGTGTTAAAGATGTCGTGGTTGAGAGGTAGAGATCCAGAATTTGCAGGGGTTCGACGAGCAATTGGCGCTCGAATTCGTCCGCGGCCTCGTACAGTCGGCCGTGGCACGAGGCGTCGATCCGGCCATTCGACTCGATCAGTTTCGGGCGCTGCAGCAAGCTGTCGTCGCTCTATCGCGGGATCCTGCCGTCGTTCGCGCCAGTGAGCAGCTCATCCGGGCGATCGACTGCGTTCTCCACGAGCTGACCGCGGTGAAATCGTAGGCGGATCGGACGGGTTCTGCGGCGACGAACGGGGTAGGGCCGCCCGCGCGCAGCTAGCGACGCCCACGATCGACCATCCGTTTCGATGCACGCCTCTAGGCTTCGCCGAGCGTGCTCCGGCGTGAAGACTGTTCCGAAGCGCGGGCCCGACGCGGAGATGTTCGCCACGCTCTGCCGTTCTCAAGGTCGCGTCGGGTCGTTGTCTCAAGATCAGGCGCCTCGACGCGCGTCAGCGGCTGTCGGCCGGGCCTGTGCCGAGCCGGGGCGCGGCGACCGGGCGAACTCCAGGCCCGCGGTGACCGGCCGTTGCGGACACCCTGCAAGTGCCCTATCGGCCGCGACGATGCCCGACCGATCCCTCCGCGCCGTCCGGTCCGACGATCTCATGGCCGAGGTCGGCGCGCGCCTCCCCCTCTTCGATGACCTTTCCCCAGACACGATTCAGCGTCTGTCGGCCGAGGGCTTCGGGCGCGGCTTGCTGACGGCGTCCTTGCGAGCCCGCCTGCGCAAGGCCGGATTCCCCGATCTCGGTCATCTGGCCCAGTCTTCACCGGTCGCGATCGCCGCGATCAGAAAGTTCGGCCCCGTCCGGGTCGAGCGCGTCCGACACTTCATCCTCGACACGCTGGCGCGCTGGCTCCCGCGCGCCCGGGAGACGCACACCCACGAGGCGACGCGGGCGCGGAGGCTCGACCGGCTGCGCGGGCTGTCAGCCGGATGCCTGCCCCTCGCGGCGGGTCAGATCGCGGCGCTCCGCTTCGAGGACGGGTCCTGTGCGGACATAGCTACGTGCTCGCGTCTCTGGCTCCTCCGGACAGGCGCCGTGACATCCGATGACGTGGACCACGTCGTCGCCGCGCTCACCCGCCTTGCTCGAGCCTCCGATCCGGGCCCTCCGCGCCCCCTGGAGGAGGCCGGGGCTGCACCGGCGGGCGACGCCGCGGCAATGGCGACCCGTCGTGCCGCTCTGCTGGCGGAGCGGGACCGCGAGTGGGACGAGGCCGCGCCGACCAAGGGCAGGCACCGGACTTGACCACTCCTCCCGATCCGAGATCGGGTCGGACCGCGCGCCGCCAGGTGCCGTCGAGACGGCCCGGCTCGATCCGACGTGAGCCCGTTCGGGTCCCTGGGCGCGCCGCCCGGCGCTTCGTGAAAGACCCGGCGAACGGCCTGTGAAGGGGCATGATCCCGCCCATCCGAGACGGGCGCGCAACGCCCCCCCTTGCGCCGCCGCGCGCGCTTACCATCTTCAGACCATCCAACGGGATGGTCCAGGGATGGATAGAATGGCGGATAAGGTGCACGATCTGCGACCCAAGCTGCCGGACAGCGAGAAGATCACGCTCAACCTCGGGTTCGTCGACCTCGGCCACATCGACCTGATGGTCCGCGACGGCTTCTACGCCAACCGTGCCGATTTCATTCGAACCGCCGTGCGCAATCAGATCGAGCGCCAGGGCGAGGCTGTCAGGCAGTCCGTCAGCCGGAAACAGCTCAGCCTCGGCCTGTCGCACTACACGAAGCAAGCGCTCGAGGCGGCGCGCGACGCGGGCGCGCCGCTGCATATCCAGGTGCTCGGGCTGGCCAGCATCGCCCTCGACGTCACGCCCGAACTGGCGCGCGCCGCCATCGCCTCGGTCGAGGTGCTCGGCGCCTTCCAGGCCAGTCCCGCGGTCAAGGCCGCGCTCGCCGACCGGACGACCTGACGTCTTCCCGCCGACGCGACTGGAGATTCCGCCGCGCCCGCTCTCCCTTACCCAGGACCTGTCCGATGGATCACACCACGAAGACCGCCTTCGCGCGCTTCGCATTCCCGAAGGTCGACCCGGCCCGTGCCGCCCGTGCGGCGGAGGCGATGGCCAAGCTTCACGAGCGGCAGGCCGCGGCGTTCAAACTGTGGTCGGAGGCGGGTCGGAGCGCCGCGGAGGTGCGGACCGCGGACGCGGCCGACATCCTCGACATGGTCGCGCCCTCCGCTCCCGGCGAAGCCTGGGTCGCGCCGGAGACAACTGGAAGTCGTTCGGGCCGGCATCCCCACGCCGAACTCGGAGGCGACATCGCCGGCAACGTGATGCGCACCATCCAGGAGGCGCTGGCGAAGGCCGGCGTGGACCCGGATCGCGACGGGCGGAGCGGCGCGACGCCGGCCCCGGCCGGGCTTCCGGAGGGGGCACGCTTCGAGGCCCGCACCTTCACCGGCGCGGCCGGGACCCGGAACTACAAGGTCTACGTACCGAGCGGCTACACCGGCCAGGCGCTGCCCGTCGTGGTGATGCTGCACGGCTGCACGCAGAACCCGGACGACTTCGCCGCAGGCACGCGGATGAACGCGGTCGCCGAGGCGCGCGGCGTCCTCGTGGTCTATCCGGAGCAGCCGCGTTCGGCCAACATGCAGCGGTGCTGGAACTGGTACGAGCCCGGTGACCAGCAGCGGGAGGGCGGCGAGCCCGCCCTGATCGCCGGCATCGTCCGGCAGGTGATCGCGGAGTTCTCGGCCGATGACAGGCGCGTCTACGCGGCAGGCCTGTCGGCAGGCGGGGCCGCCGCCGCGATCCTGGCGATGACCCACCCCGATTTGTTCGCGGCGATCGGCGTCCATTCCGGCCTGGCCTGCGGTTCCGCGCGGGACGTGCCCTCGGCCTTCGCGGCCATGAAGGGCGTCGGCGCGCCCGCGACGGGGGAGCGACACGCCGTGCCGCTGATCGTGTTCCACGGTGACCGCGACCGCACCGTGCACGCGGCCAACGGCGATCGCGTGACCGCGCAGGGGCCTTCCGATCCGGAGCTCCGCACATCCGCGACCCAGGGCCGGACACCGGACGGAGTGGACTACACCCGCACCGTCCGGACGGACGCGTCCGGCCGCGCCGTCGTGGAGCAGTGGGTCGTGCACGGAGCCGGGCACGCCTGGTCGGGCGGCAGCCCGGCCGGCTCGTTCACCGACCCGCGCGGCCCGGACGCGAGCCAGGAGATGATCCGCTTCTTCCTGGAGCACGCGCGGGCGACCGGTGCCAGACCCTGAGGCCTGCCGGTCCGTCGGCTGCATCGTCCCTGCCGGATCGCGCAACCGATCGCTTCGATCGCGGCCGATCGGCGCTCTCGCGCCGATCCCGCGCGTCTGACGGACCCTGGCCGCAGGTCCCGAGCGGACCTGTCGCGCCGCGCGCCGGGCCCGCTGCCCGGTCGATCGCGGCAAGCTCCGCCCCAGGCCGACGAAGAAGCCGATCCCGGCGGGCCGCGGGGGCGCCCCCGGGTCAGGACTATCTTTGTCCGTCATGAAAGCGCAGAGTGCCGACATCACCGGATCGGTTGATCCAGGCTCCGGTGGCTGAGGGTCCATGCCCCCGCCTGCAACGGACAGGCGCGCGTGGCAGACCTCATCACCTTTCCCGCCCGGCCCCGCTCACGACACGCGCGCCGCGCCTATCAGGTCCATCGGCTCGCCCCGACCGGTGGCGTGCTCACGACTTGCGTCATCACAGCGCGCAACGACGGCGATGCCAAGCGGCAGCTAGCGGGTCTGATCGCGGGGCATCATACCGAACTCTGGGCAAGCGACCGCCTCGTTGCCGTCTTCGGCGCCTTCGAGACCCCGATCGCGACCGCAATCCGGTTGCTCCCAGATCAGCCGACGCCCGAACGGTGAAGACAACTCCGTCCGGTCCGTCATCGTATCGAGGAGCGAGATCATGGCAGCGGAACAGAAGCGCGGAAATCGCGAAGTCAAGAAGCCGAAGAAGCCTGTGCCCAAGACCAATGCCTCGGCGCCCTCGGTCAAGGGCTCCGTCGCGGCGGCCATGAGGCCGCCCCGGAAGGCCTGAGGGCGATGCTCGCTCGTCACGGCCAAGCCGGGTGGTAGAGCCCGGCCAACCCCGGCCATGCCCGGTGATGCGGAAGCTGGCCCGGTTGGTCGTCCGTATGGCGCAGCGACCCGGCCTCCTCGAGAGCGGCCGGCTGATCGATCAACTCACCGATCTGGAAACCGAGGGCTTGGCCCGGAATATTTCGTGGCGGTCCATCGAGACAATCAGAGCTACGCGATTGAAGCTGCGCGTCGAGGGCCTGATACCGAAATCGTCTCTGCCGCTAGAGGCTGTTATGAACCTGTGGCCATTTGAGCGGCCTGTCTGAGCATGAGGCAGACGAAAGCGACGAGGTGCAGGTCTGCCAGGGTGCTGGCATAGCGCTCGTAATCTTTGACGAGCCTGCGGAAGCGGGTGGCCCAGGCAAAGGAGCGCTCCACGACCCAACGGCGTGGGAGCAGCACGAAGCCGCGCTTAGCCTCGGGCAGCTTCACCACCTCCAGTGCGATGCCATGCTCGCGGGCGGCTGTGGCCGGCTTCTCGCCCGTGTAGCCCTGATCGACGAAGGCGACCTCGACGCTCTCGCCGGTGGCCGCCTGCACGGCCTTGGCCAGCCGGCCGACCTGAGCGCGATCATCGGCATCGGCGGGCGTGACGTGCAGCGCCAGGAGATGGCCGAGGGTGTCCACCGCCATGTGCAGCTTCGAGCCCTTCTTGCGCTTGGCCCCATCGTAGCCGGCCCGCTCGCCGCTCTCGGGCGAGGAGCGCAAAGTCCGGCTGTCGAGCACAGCCGCCGTCGGCTCCGGCGCGCGACCCGACGCCGTGCGCAGCACCGCGCGCAGATCCTCGGCCAGTTGCTCGAAACAGCCGGCAGCCAGCCAACGCTGGGCCTGCTGATACACGGCAAACCAGGGCGGCAGATCATGCGGCATCAGCCGCCACGGGCAGCCGCTTCGCACCACGTAGCGCAGGCCGTTGAACACCTCGCGCAACGCATGCTCACGCTGACCGGCATCTTCACGCAGCAGCGTCAGGTAGGGCGCAACCAGCGCCCACTCCTCATCGGAAACGTCGGACGGATACGGCTTGCGGGGAGCGCTCATCCCCGCTCATCTGAGCACAGACCCGCCCCAGGTCCATAACAGCCTCTAGCTCCCTGATCGCTGTGCGATGATCGATCGTGAGACGTGCTTGGACGCGCTGCGAGCGCTCATCGTCCGGGCGGACCCGGCCGAGCTCGCGGCCGCTCAGGATAGCCCGCAGCGCTTCATCCTGCGCGACGACGGTCCGGAGCGACGGACAGCGGTCCTCGACGGCCTCCGCGCCGAACTCCCGTGCGAGACGCGGGCCGGCTCCCGCTCGCGCGAGCAGCCTTCACACGGTCCGCCCCGCGATGATCGAGCGGACGCGCACCTTGGCAGAGGCCACGACGGCGTGACGCGCCGCCGCCGGCCGAACGCCCGCGGAATCGCGCCCTCGTCCTTCGAGGCACGGATGCCCCGCGTCGCCCGTCAGATGCCGATGCTCGCCGCCCCGGCGGCGGCCGCCTGCGGAACGGTCGCGCCGTTCCGCAACGCCATCGCTATGGCGATCGACATGGTGTCGATGGCGAGCGCGCGATCCTGCCCGTAATCGTAGGAGCTGTTTCTCCCGGAACTCAGCCGCGCGTAGTAGGCGTCGGGAAATTCCCGATCGATCCGCGTTCTGAGAAGCTGAGCTGCCGCGGCGTAATTGGCTTCGAAATCCCGGCCCTTGCTCGCCGATGCCCCCTCGAAGGTCCCGGCTTCCTTTCGCTTGGCGATCGCATCGGACCTGCGCTCTTGCGCGCTGCCAAGGAAAAAGTGAATCGTTCTGGAGATCAGCCACCGGATGATGGTCATCGGAATCTCCTGTGCGGGCGGCGAATGCCGTCCCGTGCGGATACATAGCACATCGCGGCGCCACCTGAGCTTAAAAATACGGGCCCGCTGATAATCGAAGTTTCCGGCAGGCCGCCGCGGTATGCTGGCCGAAGCGTCCGGCTGTCCGGGTCAAGGCCCGGGCCTGCGTCGGTCACCACGCCCATCGATAGGGGGACGCTCCGCGGCCCGCCGGGACGAGGGCCGGGCGCCCGCGCGCCTGCCGAGTCACGGCGCGTCCCGGCACCCGCCCTGGACCGCACCGCCGTCGGTCAGGGCGGGGAGATCTGCGGACCCGGATGCACCAGGGTCGTGACATGTTCGGTCGCCTTCCACACGGGCCAGGAGCCCTCGCGAACGAACATGGCGAACGCCTCGATCACGTCCGGCCGGTCGAAAGCGCGCATACCCTCACGTGCGCGCCCGACGATGCAGGCCCCATCCGCCGTATCAGCCGCGGGCGAGCGGATATCGAGCGAGAACATCACGCCTGATCGATCGGGCCTGAGCGCGTCCGGGAGGGCGTCGATCTTGCGCCAGAGGCAGTACCACCGGGCGCAGGCCTCCGGGCGTTCGCGGTAGATCTCGCAGCCCGTTCCGGTGTTGTGCCGGCACACGACCCCTGCCGGCTTGTCGAGGGCCGGGATCGCCAGAACACGGCAGCACATCGTGCAGGAACCGCATGACCGGCCGGGGACGGTGCGCTCGGGGGTCCGCGGGACGCCCTGGCTCGGGCCGCCGCAGACTCGTGCTTTGCTCGCGATCGGTCTGTCCTCGATTGCCGTCGTGCGGCGGGGATGTGGCTGATGGCGGAGATGCGAGGGGCGGGTGCTGTGCGCCAGGGCGGGCGGCTTTCCGGCGCAAGCCGGGCGCTCGGCGGGAGCGTCGGCGACGGGGGGCCAGGCGGCGCCCTGACCCGGCGGGCGGGTGGCTCAGGCCGTCGGGCGCCGCGCGTGCCGCCACGCCGCAATCGCGCTCCGTCTCGCCTCGAAGGCCGTGCGCAACCGCGTGCCCGGTGCACCCTGCCGCTCCGCGCCATAGCCGTGGAGCAGAACTGCGTCGGGTCCGAAGACACGACGCATCTCGGCGCGCCAGAGGCGGTCCGCGACGGCGAGCGTCGTCTCGGTTTCCGCGAAGCGTTCGATGTTCATGGCAGACGTCCTTACCTCATCGCCGCCTGCCACAACGCGCCGTCCTGCCCAGAGGTCCAACGCGAGCGTGATCCCGGCCGGCCGCGGTCGCGGATCGGGGGATCGGTGCAACTGGAAGACGTTGCGGGCTACGATGGGGGCGCTGCGGCTTCTTCGCGCGGTCTCGCGGCGCGGCAAGGTGGCCGTCGTGTCAGAGGGCCCGTGCGAGGCCCGCCTCCAGATCGAGGGCGCTGGCGGTCTGCTGAGAGAGGCGGACGCCCGTCGGCTCTACCGCAGCATCGGCCTTCACCGCGCGGCGCACGATCGCCAGCGCCTCGTCCTCCGAGGTGGTGATCGTCGCGTAGAACATGACCAACCGGCCCGAAAGCTCCGCCTCGTCGGGCCGCGTCACCTTGAGGATGAAGGCCGTCTGATTGGGTTCGATCATCGCCGCGTCGGCCGAGTGGGTGTCCTTCGTCGTCATGGATCGCAAAGGCCTCGCTCGGTCCGCCCGGGGACGCCCTCAGCCGGGCCGATGCGTCGTGGCGGACGCGCGTCACGGAACGCCACGCGGTCGTCCGCGGGCCCGTCCGCCCGAGACGATTCAGGCAGGCGTGAGCTCGCCTTCCCGCACGGCACGCTCGCCGCTCGCGGACTTGATACGGTAAGTCGGCTCGCCGGAACGGTCGTCCGGCGTCAGGCGGATCACCTCGAAGAGCCCGTCGACGGTGCTCTTATTGCCCGCGTAGCTGATCCCCAGCTGCCGGACATGCTGGCCGATCTTGAACTTGTGAGACATGGGTCGTCCTCCGGAGTGATGGCGCGTGCGGGCCGGGTGCGGCCTAGCGGCGTGCGCGCGCCTTGCGGGCCGCAAACCGTGCGTCGCGTGCAGCCTTCTGTTCGGCAGCGCGGGCAACCTGCTGCTCCGCCTTCTCGGCAGCCAGACGGTCGGACTCGGCCGCGGCGCGGGCCCGCGCGGCCTGGACCTCAGCCTCGTGCTCGACCGCGGCGGCCAGACGAACGGCTTCCCGTTCGGTTGCCCGGAGGTCTCGCGCCTGGATGACCGCGTGCCGCGCGGCTTGCCGAGCGAGGAGGCCCGGATCGTCGGCCGCGGGGCGCGCCCGGAACCGGGCCAGTGTGGCCTGCCGCGCTCTGGCCGTCTCTGCGAGACGATCGACGAGGTGATCGGTTTTCAAAGGTTTCACGAATTCTCCGCAGGCGCACCGGACGTCGGCCCTGGTGGCGGGACATGGATGAAGCCGCTCCGCGACGGGAACGGCTTCGACGGGCGTCTGGGGCTGACGCGTGAGACTCAGGCGGCCTGAAGGCTGCCGGCCGACTGCTTGCCGGTCCGCCGATCGGTCTCCATCTCGTAGGAGACTTTCTGGCCCTCGTTCAGGCCTTGCATGCCGGCGCGCTCGACGGCCGAGATGTGGACGAACACGTCCTTGCCGCCGTCATCCGGCTGGATGAAGCCGAAGCCCTTGGTGTCGTTGAACCATTTAACGGTGCCGATGGTCATAGGTATTCCATATCAGTGAAGGCAAATAGATAGGGCGGGCGCGTGGATCACACGCGCCCGGTCGCCGGATGTCGAAAATGGGAGAGATGCAGAACGCTCGCCCTGTTGAGGCGATACGGCCGGATACCTGGCCAAAAATCGATGCTGTATCTGTACGCCATCGATGTGACGATGACAAGTACATTGAGAAAGTGCGCGATTTATGCCGGGCCGAGCGGCGATTATTCATCCCGAAACTTCGCGCCGCGTTTCCCGTGAACGGCTCGGACGAAGCGGCTTGTCGGCCCGCGCTCCGGCGTTCGGCCGGCCGATCTCCGACGGCGTCAACGGCCGGTCCGGTGTGATGAGGAGCGCCCCTCCAGCGGGCCGGACAAGCGGCGGCAACGTCGTCTCCGACCCGTGACGCCGTCCGTGCCCGCACCCCCGACGCTGATGCGGCGACGTGGACACCTGGCCGAGGGGCGGCCGGGCTCTCTCTAACGGCGCACGCAATCCACGGTTTGGGCGCCGGCTGTCGGAGCCGGCGCGCCGTTCGACCCGGAGGCGCGCTCGCCGATGACGCAGGATCTGCCGGACTTTCCCCCCGAGGCGTTCGCCAAGCACGACCGCGATCCCGATCCCGCGTTCTACGCGCAGCCGCGCTTCGTGACCCATATCGATGCCGCCGCCATCGGGGCGGTCACCGACCTCTACAGGGAGATCGTCCCGGCGGGCGGCGACGTCCTCGACCTGATGTCGAGTTGGGTCAGCCACCTGCCGGACGAGGTCGGTTATGCCAGCGTCACCGGCCACGGCCTGAACGCGGCCGAACTCGCCGCCAACCCGCGCCTGACCCGGCATTTCGTGCAGGACCTCAACGCCGAGCCGCGCCTGCCGCTCGACACGGCCTGCGTCGACGCCGCACTGATCTGCGTCTCGGTCCAGTATCTCCAGCGCCCCGTGGCCGTCCTGTCCGAGATCGCGCGCGTGCTGCGCCCCGGCGCCCCGGCGGTGATCAGCTTCTCGAACCGCTGCTTCCCGACCAAGGCGGTGGCCATCTGGACAGCCCTCGACGGCGCGGGACATGCCCAGCTCGTCGGTCTGTACCTCCAGCGCGCCGGCTTCACCCGCGTCGAGAGACGCGTCCTCAAGCCCGCGGGAGGTCCCGGCGACCCGGTGACGGCGGTGATCGGCCGGACGGCCGCGGCCTGAGGGCCCGGCAGCGGCCGGTCCCGGCACCGCACCCGGCCCCTCAAGCCGGGGTGCGCGCCGGGAACCAGTTGCCGTGGAAGCCCGGCGGGATCCGGTGTCCGAGGCGGACCCGGGCCACGGGCGGGGCGTCGAACGCGCGCGCGTCGAGGACGGTGAAGTCGGTCGCGTCGCGGGCGGTGTCGATGACGAGCCCGACGAGCCAGCCCTCGTCCTCGCCGGACCCGGTCCGCGCCGGGACGAAGACGAACTCCCCCGGGACGTGATCGGGGCCGAAGTCGTGCACGTGGCGTTCGCCCGTCTCGAGGTCGTGCTTGTAGAGCTGCGTCGCACCGGCGAGCTGCGTGTTGCCGTCGGCCGGGACGCTGACCGTGTAAACGTAGCGGTGGCGCTGCCCGAGGCGCCGCTCATCGATGCGGGGGAATTCCTGCGCCGCGGGGTCGGTCACGCGCCGCTCGACCCGACCCGTCGACGGATCGATGATCCAGCGTTCGAGCCGGCCCGGTGTGTCGAGCCCGCCCCCGGGCGAGGCGAACACTGTCCCGTAGGCGATGACGTCGAGGATCACCCGCCCGTCGGCGTCGTCGTAGGCGTTGGCGGTGTGGAACACGAAGCAGGGCTCGACGGCGCACCAGAGGATGTCGGCGCCCTCGCCCTGTCGGGGGAGGAGGCCCACGCGGGCCCCGTGGTCGGGGTTCCAGCGGAACGGGAAGCGGTACCCGGCGAGCAGGGCCCGGAACGAGAACGTGACGGGCAGGTCCAGCACGATCACGAAGCGCGCGGTGATCGCGCAATCGTGGATGCAGGGGCCGTGCGCGACCGCGACCGGCACGTCGCGCACGACCTGCCCGCTCGGTGCGAGGACGACGTGGCGCACGCTCTCCCAGACGCGGCCGTCATACGCGACGGCGTGAGTCTCGCCGGTCAGCGGGTCGCGGTGCGGGTGCCCGGTGAAGGAGCCGGCCAGCGTCCCGTCGAACGGGTTGTAGCGCTGCTCCTCCAGGGTGCGCGCGAGCTCGACGGGGAAGCTGCCGGCCTCCACCACCGCGAAGATCCGGCCGCCGATCTCGACGACGTTGGTGTTGACGGTGTCGTTGCCGCCCCGCCGCGGCCCGGGCGCCGCTGGCCGCTCGAGCGCCGTGGCGGCCGTGCGCGAGTTGATCCAGCGGTTGCGATACCACAGCGCCCGGCCGCCCTCGAGCGCGAGACCGTGCACCATGCCGTCGCCGAGAAACCAGTCGTGACCCCGCGTCGCCGGGCGGACGGGGTTGGCCCCCATCTTGAGGTAGAGGCCGTCGAGGCCGGGCGGGATCGCGCCGGTGACGGGCAGGTTCTCCAGCGTCAGCTCCGCGCGCATCGGTTCGTGAACGCCGACGACGAAGGGGTTGGCCGTTCCGGGCAGGCGCAGCCGGTTGCACGCCGCCAACAGGCCGACGCCGACCTCGGCGACCGCGCGGAGGGCCGACTGGACTCGGTTCGGCATCGGCGGCGCTTCCAGGATCGGGCGGCGGGCACGAACGACATCGGCGCGAAGCCGCACGGGCCCCTCCCGCCGAAGGGAGCCGCGCGCGCTCCACGGCGCACCATACCCGAAAGCGGCGAGGCTGCGCCGCCGGATTCCGCTGCAGCGGGAGAGGGCGAGCGTCTCAGTCGGGCGGTTTGGCGACGATCCGCTTCGGGGACGCAAACTGGCCGAAGCGGACACGCTGAAACCGGGGTTGGGGAAGCTAGACTTGTCGCATCCCGCCATCGACGCACAGTTCGGCTCCCGCGACAAAGCTCGCCTCGTCGCTAAGGAGGAACAGCGTGGCCGCTGCCACCTCCTCAGGACGGGCCATCCGGCCGAGCGGGATCGGCGCGATCAGCCTGGCCCGCCCCTCCTCCGGCACGCTCGCCATCATGGCGGTGTCGGTTGGGCCGGGGGCCACAACGTTCACGCGGATGCCCTGTGGGGCTAGTTCCGCTGTCCATGTGCGTGCGTAGGAACGTAGCGCCGCCTTTGTCGCGCAATAGGTCCCGTACGGCGTGATGCCTGCGGCGTCGGCGATCGATCCCATCAGAACGACGGACCCACCCTGCCCCATCACCCCCAGAGCGGCCTGTAGCCCGAAGACGGCCCCACGCACGTTGACGGCAAAGTGCCGGTCAAAGTGCTCCGGCGTCCCGTCGCGCAGGGTCGCCGGTTCCGAAATGCCCGCGTTGAGGACGAGCGCGTCGATCCGGCCATGCGTCTCCCGCACCGTCGCGACGACGCGGTGCAGATCCTCCTGTAGGGCTGCGTCTGCGACGAGACCCCGCGCCCCTTTCCCGATCCTCGCAGCGGCGGCCTCGACCTCGTCGGTGCGCCGCCCGGTGAAGACGACCGACGCGCCCTCGATCGCCAGCCGCTCGGCCACCGCAAGGCCGATGCCCTTCGCCCCGCCGACCACGAGAGCAACTTTGTCCACCATGCGGGCCATCAGGGCATCCCTTCATCCGTGATGGCCTCAGAGATACAGAACGTATATCTGCTATCAAGAACGCACTTAGGTTAGCCTAGATATGGTCGACGATACCGATCTCGATGCCGCGTCCGAGTGCGCGCTCGCCAACATGGCGCGGGTCCGTCCGGTGTTGGACAAGATCGCCGACAAGTGGACGATCCTGATCCTCACGGTGCTTTGCCCGCGACCGGCCCGGTTCAACGCGATCAAACGGCGGCTCGATGGCATCACGCACAAGGCGCTAGCGGACGCGCTGAAGCGGCTGGAACGCAACGGTCTGGTGACCCGGACAGTGCTGCCGACCGCTCCAATCGGCGTCGAGTATGCGATCACGCCACTTGGCCATTCACTACGTCAGCCCTTCGAGGCGCTCTGCTCATGGGCCCTCGACAATGGTGCAGCGATTGAGGCGGCCAATTGCGAGCATGACAGCATCAAACCGAAGCAGTGAACGTCGGCTTTCGGTGTGAAAGATCTCGAGCCGCCATGTCGTATAAGGGGCGCCAGCAGAGTCTCGCCGCAGGTATCGAGCGCCCGATTATGACCGTTAGTAGGCCCCATCCTCGAGGATGTTCAGGATGTTGCCGCACGCCTTGCAGTACACAGCATCCTGCTCGCGACGCTGCAGCCCGCAAGCGGTGCAGGGGAAGCGCACCTTGTAGGGGCGGAACACGACCTGGGCGAGGCGGAAGAGCACTCTCTATCGGTCGCCCGACTTTCCGAACCGGCTGAGCCCGCGAACGGGGCACCAGCTAGTGCGTTCCAGTCCATGGGGGAGAGGGAGCCACAGGCCTCGCAGGGGCCAGGTTTCCGACACGATAGCCAAGCTTGGTGACGATGCGGAACCGCGACGAACGACGCGAGAGACTCGAGCAGGAGACATTACCGAACCCAGCTTGGTCGACGCGGAATGATTGAGTGCCACCGCCGCGGACCGGACCTTTCGGCGGAGCCAGCCGGGTCCGCTTCCAAAGCTCACTTGATCGCGTGGGCAAGCGGCATCGTCGGCTTCGCGACCGCCCTGATGGTGTTGGCCGGCTGGGCCTTCGACGTTCCAATCCTAAGACGCATCATTCCCGGTCAGCCGCCGATGGTCATCCTGACCGCCGTAGGCACGCTACTGCTCGCAACCTCGATCCTGTCTGGCACGTTCGTCGGCGCATTTCGTTTGCTGCGCCGGTCGAGGCGATGGACCGCCGCATCGGCTGCGGCGATCGGCATCGGAGGGCTCCTGCAGTACGTCCTGCCGCTTCCGGTCCGGCTCGACGACTGGGTGCAGCGCCTTGTCTTCGGCCCGCTCAAGCCCGGGAGCGGCATGGCCCTGTCGACGGCCGCCAGCATCGTGGCGGTCGCGACCGGTCTCCTTCTCAAGGAAGCGTCTCGCCGCCGGCTTAGGGATCTTGGCACCCTCGTAAGCCTCGTGGGCTTCGTCATCGCGGCAGTAGGGGCACTCGGTCACTTGTACGGGCTCGGCGCCCTGCATCAGGAGGGTCCGTTCTCCCGCATGGCCCTCGTGACCGCGGTCGCCCTGAGCATCCTCGCGGTCGGCGCGCTGGCGAGCCGGCCACCTTCTCCCTGGATCGCGCCGGTGCTCGGCACCGGCGAGGCGGGTGCCCTGACGCGTCACCTGCTTCCGGCCGTCGTGTTGGCGCCGTTGTTCCTGGGCTGGGTTCAGCTCAGCGCCGTTCGCGCCGACCTGATCGAGGCCGAGACCGGCACGGCGCTCCTCGTTTCCGTCCTGACCCTTTGGCTGGCGGCGCTGGCCATACGCATGGCGCGCAACGTCGACCGACGCGCGGTCGCGGAGCGGCGATTGCGGGAAGCGCTGCAGGGAATGAACGATGCCTTGGAGCGGCGCGTCGTCGAGCGCACGCAGGAGCTCGCCGACGCGCAGGACGCGCTGGTGCAGGCCCAGAAGATGGAGGCCATTGGCCAGCTCACCGGAGGTGTGGCGCACGATTTCAACAACTTGCTGACCATCATCCGCTCGTCGGCCGACTTCCTGCGCAGGCCGGATCTGCCCGAGGAGCGACGGCGTCGCTACCTCGACGCCGTCTCAGACACGGTCGACCGCGCCGCGAAGCTGACGGCGCAACTGCTCGCCTTCGCCCGTCGCCAGGCGCTCAAGCCCGAGGTGTTCGATACCCGCGAACGCATCCGAGGCATCGCTCAGATGATCGACTCCCTCACCGGCGCCCGCATCCGGATCGTGACGACCCTGGCCGAGGGCAACTGCGCGGTGCGCGCCGACCCCGTGCAGTTCGAGACCGCGCTGGTGAACCTCGCGGTGAATGCGCGGGATGCCATGAACGGTGAGGGCACGCTCACCATCGAGATGGCCTGCGGACGCCCCAAGCCCACGATCCGCGGCCATGCGGGCTCGCCAAAGCCCTTCGTGGCGGTGTCCGTTTCCGACACCGGCTCGGGGATCGCGAAGGAGCAACTCGCCCGGATCTTCGAGCCGTTCTTCACCACGAAGGAGGTCGGCAAGGGCACCGGGCTCGGCTTGAGCCAGGTCATCGGCTTCACCAAGCAGTCCGGCGGGGACGTGGACGTGGCCAGCGTGGTCGGGCGAGGCAGCACCTTCACCCTGTACCTGCCCCAGGCTGAAGCCAGGCCGTACGAGGGAGAACCCGTCCTCGAACCGGAGGCAATGCCTCTGGAGCAGGCCAACCAGTGCATCCTGGTCGTCGAGGACAACGTCGAGATCGGCCGGTTCTGCACGCAGATCCTACAAGACCTCGGCTACGGCACCGTACTGACCCAGACGGCGGAGGCGGCGCTCGCCGAGGTCGAGGCCGTGCCGTTCCGCTTCGATGCGGTGTTCTCGGACGTCGTGATGCCGGGGATGGGTGGGGTCGAGTTGGCCAAGCGCCTGCGGGCGATCCACCCGGAGATGCCGGTGGTGCTGACCTCCGGCTACAGCCACGTGCTGGCCCGTGACGACACACACGGCTTCGCGTTCGTGCGCAAGCCCTACTCGGCCGAAGAGATCGGGAAGGTCCTTCGGGCGGCCACGGCACGGCATCCAAAGGTGCGCCATACCCTGGCGGCGTCCTAGATCCACCGGTGATGATCGTAGGAGCCGATCGGCACCGTCTCGTGGCGTTGCGCGTCCCTACAGCAGATCAACCGGGGGGCACGGGGGATCCTTGGCGAGCCGAATTGAGTCGAGGACAGGACGGCTGCTTTCGGGATGCGCCGACTGCGAACCTAGCGGCTGGGTTGGGTCGAGAGCACCCTGACCGCTCAGCGCTGGCGCCCCGTCGTCGCCCGCCTTGCTGACAGAGGCCGCCGAAGAGAGGGCGCGCCGCATTCCGAGCACGCCGCCGACGTGTTCCGGTCTCAGGAAGAACCCGGCGCTGCGATAAGACCTCACGCCCGCGTGAACACTGCGCCTCGCGGAGAAGCCGGCTGGGTGACCGTGTCATCGGAACGTCGCATCGGCTGGCGGGTTTGTGACCCGGCCGGAAGGGTGAGGTGCAGGGAAGCGGTATGGCATCGATCAGAGAGATCGCAGAGACGCTGAGAGCGATCGCCACCCCTGGGATGACGCCGAAGGCGATCCGTTCTGCGATCCGTGAACGGCATCCGGAGGCGAGGAAGAAGGAGATCGTTCGCGCCGCGTTCCACGCCCTGACCGAAGCGCCGCGCGTCGGAGACGGTGCGACCGCGGAACTTCACGATTTCGCGCTGGCCGAGCGCATCGCCGAGGACAACGCGGACGTGGTGTTGAAGGTGAGCAAGCGCAGAAGGAAGAAGCGCTTGCCGGACGCATCGGAGCGCTCGCCGGCACACTGAACGAGGCAGGCAGTTCCCGGCTGTTGCGCCCTGAAGGCCGGCTACCGGGATATGTTCCTACGGCGGCGGCGGATCGAGAGCCGGGTGGCCGCTCGGGGTGGATCCCACCGTTCTGCGTCCGGCAGGCCGCGCATCTGAGCGACGTTGTCGCCCGCACGTCACGCTTCTCAACCGAGCCCTCGGGGTTCCGTCCGCCAGCTCGCATCGACGGAGAGAGATTCGGCCACAGTCAGCTCGCTCGGAGGGTCCGCCGTGCTACGAGGCCGAGGGTCGATCCCTGCACGATGATGGTGAACAGCACCACGGCGTAGGTCGCCGCCAGGATGGCGGGCTTGGCCTCGCTCTCCGGGATCGAGAGCGCCAGCGCCACCGAGATGCCGCCGCGCACGCCCGCCCAGGTCAGGAACGGCACGTTGCCGAGCGAGAGGTTGCCGCCCCAGCGGAACGCGAGGACAGGCGTCGTGACCGCCACGAGGCGCCCGACGAGCACGATGGGCACTGCGCAGGCTGCCAGCGCCAGCCCGGAGACCTGGAAACGCAGGACGAGCACCTCGAGGCCGATCAGGAGGAACAGGACCGAGTTGAGCACCTCATCGACGAGCGTCCACAGGGCCGAGACGTACTTCTGGGTGGTGTCGCTCATCGCGTAGCGCGGCGCGCGCTCGCCGATCAGCAGCCCGGCGGCGACAACCGCGAGCGGGCCGCTCGCCCCGATCTTCTGCGCGATGGCGTAGGTCCCGGTGACGAGGGCCAGCGTGATCAGCACCTCCACGGGGAAGTCGTCGATGGCCTTCATCGCTCGGTAGGCGACGTAGCCGGTCACGATGCCCAGCAGCACGCCGCCCCCGGCCTCGTGGAGGAGCAGCGTCGCCACCCCGCCCGCGCTCATCGCCTCGCCACCGCGGCCGGACGCGACGGCGACGAGCACCGTGAACAGCACGATGCCGATGCCGTCGTTGAACAGCGCCTCGCCCTGCATCTCGACTTCGAGGGCTTCCGGCACCTCCACGTTCTTCAGGGTGGCCAGCACCGCCACGGGGTCGGTCGGGCTGATCAACGCGCCGAACACCAGGGCCCAGGCGAGGGGCACCGGGCTGCCGAGCGCCTGCCCCGCCGCCCAGAAGGCCGCACCGACCGAGGCGCTCGAGATGACGGTCCCGAGCAACGCGAGGGTCGCCACCGCCATGGCCCGCTCCCGGAGCGCCCGGAGGTCGAGGTTCAGGGCGCCGGCGAACAGCAGGAAGGCCAGCATGCCGTTCATGACGACACCGGTGAAGTCGACCTGGTCGAGGACGCGGGTGAGGTCTTGGTAGAGGTGTTGCGCCGGGAAGGCGACGTCGACGAGCACGAGGGCGAGCGAGGCGAGAAGCCCCATCACGAGCAGGCCGATGCTGTGCGGCATGCGCAGGAAGCGGCGGTTCAGCCAGCCGAACAGAGCCGACAGCGTCAGCAGCATCGCGGCGAGGTCGAAGATCGAGATCAAGGCGTGTCCTTCCCGCCAGCGGTCTTCCGGAACGCCCCATCGTGCCGGTCGTTGCCGGGCTCGAAAGGGATCGGTCCGCAACGATGAACGCGCGCGTCAAAGCCTGGCTGGAGATCCTCGGCGACCTGTTCTGGCTCCGCCCGGCCCTCGTCGTCCTCGGCTGCATCCTGCTCGCCCAGTTCGGTGTCTGGCTGGAGACGGCCCACGTCGCCGGCTTCGATCCCTCCTCGCCGGACACGAACTGGGGCTATTCGGGCGGGGCCGAGGGCGCGCGGGCGCTGCTCAGCGCCATCGCCTCCTCGAACATCGGGGTTGCCGGGACGACCTTCTCCATCACCATCGCCGCCCTGACCCTGGCCTCCGGTCAGATGGGCCCCCGACTCCTGCGTAACTTCATCCGGGATGGCCGCAACCAGACCGTCCTCGGCATCTTTCTCGGTGCCTTCGCCTACGCGCTGATGGTCCTGCGCACGGTGCGGACGGTGGAGGAAGACCCGTTCGTCCCGCACCTCGCCATCACCGGCGCCCTCGTCCTCGCGCTGGTTGCGGTCGGCACGCTGGTCTGGTTCGTCCACCACATAGCCACGAGCATCAACATCGAGACCGTGGTCGACGCCGTCCAGCAGGACCTCTGCAAGGCTATCGCGACCCATACCCGGGACGAGCCGGGGGCCGACCGTCCCGGCAATCCTCCGACCGGAAGGGCCGTGGCCGCGACGGGCGGCGGCTACGTGCAGGCCCTCGACGAGGACGCCTTGGCCGACTGGGCCCACGAGCGCGGGATCTCGGTCACCCTGCGGGTACGGCCCGGCGACTACGTGCCGAGCGGTTTCCCGATCGCGGTTCTGTCCGCGCCAGTCGAGGGCGCCGAGACCGCCATTCTCGACGCGGTGACGCTGGGGCGGCGTCCCGCCGCGCTCCAGGATCCGGAATACTCGGTCCGGCAGTTGGTCGAGATCGCGGTCCGCGCCCTCTCGCCCGGCATCAACGACCCGTTCACCGCCGGCAGCGTCGTCGACCATCTCGGCGACGCGCTGTGCCGGATCGCGCCGCGGCACCTGCCCACCGGCGTGGTGCTGCGCGCGGGTCGCACCGTGCTGATCCATCCCGTCACGGACTACGACGGGCTGTGCGACGCCATGTTCCACATGATCCGGCAGAACGCGGCCGGGTCGGTCCACGTCCTGGGCCGGATGCTCGACGTGCTCGCCCGCGTCGCCGAGGTCGAGAGGCGGCCGGATCGGGCGGCGGACCTCGCCCGGCATGCCGGCCTCGTCATCGCCGCCGCCCGCCGCGACGTGGCGGACCCGTCCGACCTCGCCGACCTGGAGGATCGCTACTGCCGGCTCCGCGGCGCTGCACCCGATGGCGGCTAGTACGCACCCTCGTCGGGGATGTTCAGGATGTTGCCGCAGGCCTTGCAGTGCACGGCGTCCGGCTCGTGGCGCTGCAGCCCACAGGCGGTGCAGGGAAAGCGGACCTTGTAGGGGCGGAACACCACCTGCGCGAGGCGGAAGAACAGCGTCACGCCGCAGATCATCACGAAGACCGACAACAGCCGGCCGGTCGGTCCCGGAAGGGTGATGTCGCCGTAGCCCGTCGTCGTGAGCGACGTCACGGTGAAGTACAGGGCGTCGATCGGTGTCTGTATGGCTGGGTTGGAGCCGTGCTGGGTGGCGTAGACGATGCCGGTCATCGCGAAGACGAAGACCACGAGGTTGGTCGCGGCCAGGATCGCGTCCTCGTTGCGGCGGAACAGCCCGCTATCCTGCCGCAGCCGCTCCAACAGGTGATAGGTGCGCAGCATGCGCAGCGTCCGCAGGATGCGCAGGAAGCCGACGCTCTCGACCAGCAACGGGGCGAGGAACGAGGTCACCGCCACGAGGTCCGTCCAGGTGCTCAGGTGCCGGAACTCGCGCAGCGGTGCGCGGCTGATGCGCAGGCGGGCGGCGAAGTCGAGGAGCACGCACAGACCCACCGCCACGTCGCAGGCGACGATCCAGGGGCTCAGCGGCAGGAACGAGGTGACGACCACGAAGGCGATGGTCGCCACGTCGAACACGAGCAGGGCGTAGCGGAAGCGGTGCGCGCGTCCGGTGTCCTCCTCGTAGAGTTCGCGCAGTGTCGCGGTGAACATCGTCATCGGTCGTCGGGCCGGAAGGGGCTGGATCTCAGGAATCCCGCACGATGCCGTACCCGGCCACGGCGCCTTCGGCACCATCCGAAAGCCACGACAGCAGCATCAGCATTCCCATCCCGAGGAGCAGGACCCCGGTCAGAGCGAGTATGAGATCGGACAGACGGCCCTCGATGGCGCCGGGACGGCGCCGCGGGAACTGACGGGGCATGATGCTCACCTGGTCCTCGGATGTCGGAGAGGTGACCGCGGCAGGATGGAACGCGGCCGGTCCCGGTTCAGCAGCGGGACAGTCGGGCCGGGGCGAGCCGCAGGACCAGCGCCCCGGCGGCCATGCAGGCGAGCGAGCCGAGCAGCACGCCGACCTTGGTCTCGGCCTCGAGCTCGGGGACATGCGCGAAGGCGAGCAGGCCGATGAACAGGCTCATGGTGAAGCCGACGCCGCAGAGGAGCGAGACGCCGTAGACCTGCCACCATCCTGCATTGGCCGGGCGCTGTGCCAACCCGAGCTTCACGGCAGCGAAGACGAGGCCGAACACCCCGACCTGCTTGCCGACGAACAGGCCCAGCGCCACGCCGAGCGTCACGGGGTCGAAGAGCATGTGCGGCGTGATACCCGCCAGCGACACGCCGGCGTTGGCAAAGCCGAAGATCGGCAGGATGAGGTAGGCCGACCACGGATGGACCGCGTGCTCCAGGATATGCAGCGGCGAGGTCGGGTCGTCCGGCTTGCCGGCGCTGAGGCGCAACGGGATGGTCAGCGCCAGCAGCACGCCGGCGATGGTCGCGTGGACGCCCGACGCGAGCACGAACACCCAGAGGAGGATGCCGAGGAGCAGGTAGGGCCACAGGCGTGCCACGCCGGCCTTGTTGAGGCCGTAGAGCACGGCGAGCGTCGCCGCGGCCCCGCCCAGCATCGGGAGCGACAGGTCGGCGGTGTAGAACAGCGCGATGATCAGCACGGCCCCGAGGTCGTCGATGATGGCGAGCGCCGTCAGGAAGATCTTGAGTGAGACCGGCACCCGGGACCCGAGGAGAGCCAGGACGCCCAGCGCGAAGGCGATGTCGGTGGCGGCCGGGATGGCCCACCCCCGCAGCGTCTCGGGGGAGTTCCAGTTGACCGCGGTGTAGACGATGGCCGGCGCGGCCATGCCGCCGATCGCGGCCAGGCCGGGCAGCACCCGGTCGGGCCAGGTGCGCAGACGTCCGTCGAGCACCTCGCGCTTGATCTCCAGCCCGACGAGGAGGAAGAACACCGCCATCAGGGCGTCGTTGATCCAGTGCAGGACCGAGAGCGGGCCGAGATAGGCCTTGAGGGCTGCGAAGTAGGCGTCCTTGAGCGGCGAGTTGGCGACGGCCAGCGCCAGCGCGGCGCTGGCCATCAGGACAAGGCCGCCGCCGGCCTCGCTGACGAGCATGTTGCGGAGCGCCGACAGACGGCGGCGCGGCGGCCGCGGAACGGCGCGGGAAGGGGCCGACACGGGCACGGGTCTCCGGCGCTGGCGGCCCGACCAGCGCTCAACCTGCCGATCCGAACGACGGACCGCGCACCCTGCGCGGGCTATCGCATCGGAGCCGGGCTAACGCAACTCGCACTTGCGCGGCCTGCGCGAGGAACGAGCCCCGCAGGGCGAACCTCGCACCAGAGCATCTCGGGTCTGTCGTCGCCTGAGCCATCTGGCATAGCACGCGTTTTGTGCCCTCGCCGGGAGGAAAGACGATGCTGAGCGACGCGCCATGGGCTGTTCTGGAGCCGCTGGTTGAGGCGTGTCGGCCGAAGGCGAAGACACCACCGCAAGACCTCCAACGCACGCTCTCAGCAATCCTGCGGCGACATCGGAACGGCGCCAAGTGGCGTGCAATCCCGCACGAGATCGGGCCGTGGTGGGCCGCGCAGATCTTCATCCGGTGGTCGCGCGCTGGGGGCTGGGAGCGTCTGCGTGC
This sequence comes from Methylobacterium sp. PvP105, assembly GCF_017876975.1. Classification (NCBI taxonomy): domain Bacteria; kingdom Pseudomonadati; phylum Pseudomonadota; class Alphaproteobacteria; order Hyphomicrobiales; family Methylobacteriaceae; genus Methylobacterium; species Methylobacterium sp. PvP105. The sequence goes on from NZ_JAGIPA010000005.1 coordinate 24,346, forward strand.
TCTCGTGCAGGAGCGCGGCGTTCGGCTGGGCATGGTGTTCCTCGACGGCACCAACATGCGTGCGCATCAGAAAGCGGCCGGGGCGGCGAAAAGGGCGGATCTGCAGCCGGGCGAGATGATCGTGAGGCTCTTGGCCGATCGCGTGGCGGGTATGGGTCCAAAGCCTGCGTGATCGCCGACGGTGCAGGCCGCGCGATCGCCTTCCGGATCGCACCGGGGCAGGCCCATGAACTGCCGCACGCGCTGCCCTTGCTTGAGCAACTGCCGAGCGATCCGCGATGGGTCGTCGCGGATCGCGGCTACTCCAGTCATCGCTTCCGGCAACACGTCCGGGACGCCGGGGCAAAGCCCGCTATCCCGTCCAAGCGCAACGAGGCTCCCGCGCGCTGTCCGGAGTGGATCTACACCCACCGCAACATCGTCGAGCGGCTCTGGGCAAGGCTTAAGGAGTGGCGAGCCATCGCCACGCGCTACGAGAAGACCGCCGCCAGCTTCAGCGGCGTCCTCTGCCTCGCCGCAGCCCTCGATCACCTCAGGTCACGACAGGCCCTAGTCGTCGTCGTGTTGGGCGGGACGCACACCGGCGGCCGTCGCGATCAGAACGGCCTCGGGCAAGGTGCGGACGCCCAGCGCCTCCATCACTCGGGCCCGGTGGATCTCCACCGTGCGTGGGCTCAGGCCCAGCGTACGAGCGATGGTCTTGTTGGTCCCGCCAGCGAGCAAGCCCTCCAGCACCGCGCGCTCGCGCGAGGAAAGCGCCACGATCCGGCTCCGAGCCTCGTTGCTCCCGCGCGCCCGATCCGCCTCGGCGTGGATCTCGGCGAGCGCCGTCTTGACGGCGAACAGCAGCGCCTCCGGTGCCCAGGGAGCTTCGAGGAAATCGACCACTCCCGCCTTCATAACGCGGACCCCGAAGCCGATATCGCCCCCGCTCGCGCCGACCGCCACCATGGGCAGGTGCGCGCGTGCCGTCTTCAACTCACTTGCGACGACGATGTCGCCGGCTTCCTCCAGGTTGAACACGACGCAGCCCGGCCTCAGCGAGCCTGTCATCTTGAGGAGAGCCTGACCGGCCGCAAAGGCTTGCACCTCGTAGCCGCCAGCCTGTAGGGCCTCGACAAGGTCACGCCGGGCATCATCTCTACCCGCGATCACGTAAGCGCGTAGGCCGGTATCGACGGTGATGTCCTGCGCGATACCGCCGGCTGACCGGCTCCGTCCGTCAATCCCCGGGATTGAGAAGAAGGTATCGCGGATGCGGCGCACGGCGTCATCCGAGGCGCGCAGGATGCGGTACTCCAACACGAGTGTCTCGCCACCGCCAACCCGCTCCAGCGCCTGCGCGGCGGCATCTCGGTCGTCCGGGTGGACGCTGGCGAGCCAGCGCGCGAGGTCCGGCATGTCCTCGGCGGGCATGCCCCAGACCTGCTCAAAGGCCGGGCTGAGGTAATCAAGCCGTCCACTCTCCAGATCGGCGAGCCAGAGCACGTTGGCCGAATGCTCGGCGAAGCGCCGGAAGCGCTCCTCGGTCAAGCGCAAGGCACTCGCCTTCTGTAGGCGGTCGATCACCGGCCCGAGAATAATGGCGTAGGTGCGCAGAAATTCAGTGTCCTCGTTGCCGAAGTCGCGCCGTTCGGTCGCGTCCACCTCCAGCAGGCCGTAAGCCTTCCGGCCCGGCAGAAAGATCGGCACGTTGGCGAATGCGATGACCCCGGCCTCCTTCATGAAGGCGGGGACATCGAAGCGCTCCTCCTCGCGGATGTCTTGCGTGATGATCGGCAAGCCTTCCCTGATCGCGAAGGTCTCGGAGGAGCGCTCTCTGATGGGTAGGCGCAGCCGGCCAACGATGCCCGGAGCCCAGCCGACGCCGGCCCTCACGAAGAGCACCTGTCCATCCTCTTGGATTTCCAGGATCTTGGCGCGGGTGATGCCGCAAGCCTCGGCGACGAGACGGCAGGCCTCGGTGAGCACCTCGTCGAGGTTCTCGCTGCGCAGGACGAACTCGCCGAAGTCGGCCAGAACCTGCTGGCGCTTCATCATCTGCTCTTGGCTGGGCATCGGAATTCCCCGGCGCGGAGCGATGAGGCGCTCGTCAGCGAAGAACCGTGGCTCGGACCATGCGGAGCACCTCACTCACCTGTGTGAACACCGCGAGCCGATCTTGGGTTCAAGGCGGGTGAGCGACGTCAACTGAGCCCGGCGATGTGCCCGAAACTGGGCGTTTTATGGCGATCAGGGGGCGGTTGCTCAGGCTCAATAAGTTCGCCGGAACGCTGGGCCCCTACGTCGGATTGCAGGATCGGGCACCTACCTTGTGATGCGCTTCGGCGCGATGGGGTCGCTTGCCGGGAAGGTCTCCTCGACGGCTTCGTCGAGCAACTGGTCCTGGCGCTTCTCCAAATCCTCGTCGGGTACGCGGGGCCCCGGGGCCGCATCTGCAGCCCGGTCGGGGTCGCCCAGGTTCGAGACGCGCTTCCCAACGCCGTCGATGGCGGGTGGCTTTGCTGGCCCGGTGTTCGACATGGAGCCCTCGCATCCTCGTCTGCCTCTACGACGCGAGCTCAAATGGCGCCCCTCGTTGGGTGTGATAGCCGGATCCGTCCTAAGTGCGATCCTGGCTGGTCAATCAGCCCGGTATGATCCCTCAAGGCGCCGCCTGGATGGCTGCTTGGGCCACCGCGCCCATATTCGGGAGAATTCTCAGCATTCGTAGCCGATCCACGGAGCGGATAGTCTTGCAAAGGGTCACTTCGAACCCCTTTTGAGCCGCGCAAGACGTACGATCGGCCGCCACCCGAGCCTCAAACAGACGGGTCGCGAACGGCCAGACTACGTCACGTCGGGTCGTCCGCGCGCGCAGGGCCGGGCGTTCAGCTAGGTCCGCGTTAGCGAGGCAGTCAAGGCGTATCGGGCGGACCGATGGCGAACCGTAGGGCTGCTCTTGCCGCGGCGGGGAGCCCGGATAGAGTGGCTGCCCCCTGCCGCGCCGGGTTGACGGCGTCAGCCTCGATCCCATTCACCTCCTGCCACGAGCCGCGCCAACCCGGATGTTGTCCTCGCCATCCCCAGATCTATCCGCCTTCCACGAGTTTCTCGGCGAGGGCGGCCTCATCACCGATGCCGCCAGCTTGACGCGCTACACCCACGATCAGCGCGCGTTGATGCAGGGGCAGACGCCTGGCGTCCTGCGCCCGCGCTCGACCGAAGACGTCCAGGAAATCGTCCGTCTGGCAGCGCGCCTCGGCTTCGGCCTCGTGCCTCAAGGAGGCAACACCAGCTATGTCGGCGGTGCCACGCCCGAACCCGGCCGCGGGCAGCTCGTCGTGACGCTCGAGCGGATGAGCCGGATCCGATCCGTCGACGCGACGGGCTTCACTCTTGCCTGCGACGCCGGCACGATCCTCGCCGACGCGCAGGCGGCTGCCGAGGCACGCGGCTGTCTGCTGCCGCTGAGCCTCGGTGCCGAGGGCAGCTGCCGTCTCGGCGGCAACGTCGGAACCAACGCCGGGGGCCTGCAGGTGCTACGCTACGGCATGACCCGGGACCTCGTGCTCGGCTTGGAGGTCGTGCTGCCGGACGGATCGCTGTTCTCCGACATGCGAACCTTGCGCAAGAACAACATCGGCTATGATCTGAAGCAGCTCTTCATCGGCGCCGAGGGTACGCTCGGCATCGTGACCGCGGTGGTGCTCAAGCTCTGGCCCGCGCAGACACGGCGTGCCACGGCTTGGGTGCAACTCGCGGCCGGCGCACCTATCCCGGCGATCGCCGCTCTGGTCCGACGGGAGACCGCTGACCTCGCCTCAGCCTTCGAGCTCATCTCGGCCTCATCGCTGGGTCTCGTCGCCGACATGCGCGGCGCCGAACTCGGGCTCGCGTCCGGTCCCGGCGGCGCGGTGCTGCTGGAACTCTCCGCATCCTCGGAGCGCATCCCGCTCGACGATATCCTTTCGGGCACTCTGGAAGCGCTGATCGAGGCTGGTCACGTCGAGGATGCTGCGCTCGCCCAGTCGGAGCGGCAGCGGCGCGAGATGTGGACGATCCGCGAGACCATCCCTGAGGCGGAGAAGCACGCCGGTGGATCGGTCAAGCTCGACATCGCTGTGCCGACTTCGGCGGTCGCCGACTTCCTGAACCAGGCCGGCGCGGTCGTGGAGGCGCATGCTCCGGGCACGCGTCTGTCGGTCTACGGCCATGTCGGCGATGGCAACATTCACTTCAATCTGATGGTGCCGCCGGGCCGCGATCGGATCGCCTTCACGCGAGAGATCGAGGCGGGCGTCGCTCACGCGGTCTACGCGGTGGCGCTCGACCTCGGCGGGAGCTTCAGCGCCGAATACGGCATCGGCCGGTTCAAGCGCGACTTGCTGAGCCGCTACGGCGGTCCGACCCGCCTGGCCCTACTCGGCGCTCTCAAGCAGGCCATTGATCCGCATGGATTCATGAATGCGGGGGCGATGATCTGACCGGAACGTCCAGCGCGAGTGCCGGGCGGACGTGTCTTGTCGCGCAGCAGACCTTCGACGCCAGCCTCGGCGTAGCGCCGCTGCCAGCGCCACACGACCGGGCGGCTGACGCCCGCCCGCCGGGCGAAGTCCTGGACACTCGGGCGCTCGGGCCGAGAACAGGACGATGCGGGCGCGCCGGGCCTGCTTGAGCGGGCGGGAGCGGTCGCTGGCGATCGCAACCAGCCGTGCCGCGTCGCTCGCATTGAGAAGCACACAGACCGTCTGAGCCATCGCCCAGACTCACACGTCTCGTCGCGCGCGTGAATCCTCGGTCCGCGTCGCTGCACGAGGTCCCGCATCATTCTGGCCGATAAGGGCTACGACAGCGCCGCCATCTACCAGCAGATCGAGGCGATAAGAGCCGCGTTCAACATCCCGCCAAAGGTCGACCGCCGCTGGAAGCCGTGCTTCTCGCCCGTGCTCGATCGCGGCCGTCACACCATCAAGCGGATGTTCGGGCGACTCGAGGACTTTCGCCGCATCGCCGGCCTCTATGATCGGATCGCTCTCGCTTACACCGCTGCCGTCTGCCCCGCGGCGACGGTCCGCTACTGATTATCAGTCCAGACGGTAGGGCCAGCGAGCCGAACTGATAAGGGACAACTGCGACCGAATTAAAGAACTGGCGCGGGAGAACTGTGAACTCCGACACGCCGATGAGATCCTGAGGAAGGTATTGCCGGCGTACCTCAACCGAGAGAACCTCCGACAAACCCGATGCGATTCAGAGAGGCTGTAGAAGCGGTGCGAGTGGTGGGAAGCAAGCGGATCCGGAGCGCGGCAGTCCAAGCCTGAATAGATCAGGCCAAGCTCGAACGTATATCACATAATTCACTAGCCGGGCATCTTGTGGGACCACTGACATGATCATCCGGAATCAATTGTCAGTTCTGACATTTTTGAAAATGTGTCATGCTGCAAGATCGCTGTTGCTGCGATTTGGATGCAATATAAAAGGCCCCATCTAATGTAAATACATAGATTTCATGATCTTCAACTGCGTTTTATAATGACATAAAAAGAAATTAAAAAACTCTCTTTTCCAAGGTTGCCTTGTTGCGACTCGGCCTAATATATGGTTTATCATACGAATGGCAGCATTAGCCACACCGCGAACGACCATACTGACACTTCTGCGATTCTATTTTGTAGTGTAAATCAAACACTTTAAATCGTACTTCGAATACATTTCCCGCATTCCGCGTCCGAAATCGCCAAAAAAATCAAACATCTACAGAGACCTATCATCGAACCCTCTTGAGGGCTGCAATAAGCGCCACGATTGCCATACATGAGCGAATGCTTTGTGAAAGATTCCCTTTTACTCGCTTGCTACTGAAGGGATGACGCAATGAATGAGGCAGAAGGTTCTATTGCTCCAAAGGAGCGTATTAATATACGATACGTACCGGCAACGATGGGTCAAATATCTGAGGCAGAATTGCCGCTCAAGCTTGTCGTTCTCGGGGATTTTCTCGGGAAAGCGGATACGACGCCCGTCGAAGAGCGAAGAATGATCAGTGTCGATAAAAACACCCTATCGACAGTTATGAGCGAATCTGAAATCGAAAAAAAGATCACCATCCGTAACTTACTTGATGAGCAAAATGGTAGCACAGACTTGACCGTCGAACTAAAGTTCGAGTCGTTTAAGGATTTCGAGCCGGATTCTCTGGTTCAGCAAGTGCCAGAGCTTATGAAGATGATGCAGCTGCGCGAAGCGCTGGTTGCGCTGAAGGGACCGCTGGGAAATATGCCGGCATTTCGTAAGCGAATGCAGCAAATCCTTGAAAATGAGGAGAGCCGCAACCGGCTGATTGCCGAGCTGGAAGCGCGTCATCAGCTCGATGTTAACGCATCCTGACATGCTGTCTGCGCGGAAGTCCGTCTCTAACCGATCTCGGGACGGCAAGATAACGTCTCGGCATAGATACTCATGAGATAAATCTGAATGACTGCCGTCGTGCAGGTTTGCAAAAACGTGATCTGATCTCCATTTTTTCAATAAGATCTCAAGAGGCTATCATGGACGCTCTGGTTTCAGCATTGTCAACCCAGAGAATTCCGAGTGAGTCTGGATCCCTACTTGAGCAGATAATGGAGGAAACTCGGATCCATCCAGGAGAAGAGGGGTACGATGCTGCCCGCCTGGGCGTGCAAGCATTTATCGCCGACCTTTTGAAATCGGATGACCATAATCAGAAGATCAACAAAGTTCTTGTTGATCGAATGATCGTGGAAATCGACAAAAAAGTCAGCGCCCAAGTCGATGAAATCCTGCACCACCCGGAATTCCGGGAATTAGAGGCGGCTTGGCGTAGTCTTAAAATCCTTGTTGACCGCACCGATTTCCGAGAAAATATAAAAATCAATTTATTGCCGGTCTCAAAGCAGGAATTGCTTGAAGACTTTCAGAATGCGCCGGAAGTGATTCAATCCGGCCTATACAAACACGTTTATTCGACCGAATACGGTCAATTCGGTGGCGAGCCCGTTGGCGCGATGATCGCAAACTTCTATTTCGGGCCGTCTGTCCCCGACCTCAAGCTCCTTCAGTACGCGGCATCTGTAGGGGCTATGGCGCATGCTCCGTTCATCGCGGCAGCGGCTCCGCAGATGTTTGCAATCGATAGCTATCTTGAACTCCCCAATGTCCGCGATCTGGCCTCAGTGTTCGAAGGGCCGCGTTATCGTAAATGGAACGCTTTACGAGAGAGTGAAGATAGCCGATATATTGGTCTTACCGGGCCGCGATTTCTTCTGCGCCAGCCTTATCATCCGATCAACAATCCCGTGCACAGCTTCGTATACAATGAAGATGTGGACTCAAATCATGAGAATTATTTATGGGGAAATACAGCCTTCCTTTTGGCGTCACGCATAACGGACAGTTTTGCGAGATATCGTTGGTGCCCAAATATAATTGGTCCGAGATCCGGTGGTGCGGTCCACGATCTGCCTGTTCACGTATACGATTCTTTGGGGCAAATCGAGTCCAAGATCCCGACCGAGGTTTTGATTACTGACCGGCGAGAATACGAGCTAGCCGAGCTCGGTTTCATTGCACTGACCATGCGCAAAGGCTCGGACAACGCGGCATTTTTTTCCGCTAACACGATCCAGAAGCCGAAGCGGTTTCCCGGGACCAAGGAAGGTAAAGCGGCTGAGACCAATTATAAGCTCGGGACACAGCTTCCTTATCTCTTCATCGTCAATCGGCTCGCTCATTACATCAAGGTTTTGCAGCGCGAGCAGATTGGCTCTTGGAAAGAGCGTGCAGATCTTGAGCGCGAGCTCAATGTCTGGTTGCGCCAGTATATTGCCGATCAGGAAAACCCACCTTCCGAGGTCCGGTCGCTCCGTCCCCTCAGGGACGCGGCCGTCCAAGTCAGCGATGTCGAAGGTGATCCGGGTTGGTACCAGGTGACACTGAAGGTTCGACCGCATTTCAAATACATGGGTGCAAATTTTGAATTGTCGCTCCTTGGCAAACTCGACAAATCTGATGCCGCTACGACTGCTTGATAAACAGCCGCAGTGTATCCGGGTTTAGCTCCGTCTACCATCGCGCATCGGGCCGCCCATTAACTATGATCTCGCGCAAACCTGTGACGGCATCGGCATCGCGCCTGCGCATCCTGAACGGAAGTCTCTTCGATCGCCTCGTGGCGGACGAAGAGGATATCAGGCACCTCGCAGGGATGGACGTCGATAGGGCGCAGATCGCCTTGACCAGCCCCCACGCGGTGGTCCGAGTTCAAAGTTAGTGCAGGGTCGGCCTCTGCTCTACGGGTAGCTTGGCCGACGGAGCCGGTCGGGCGAGCGCAGTCGGCCAAGCGGTCATGGCTGGCACGAACACCTCCGGCGCTGGTGGCTTATAACCAAGCGCACCGTGCGGGCGGATCGTGTTGTAGTGCCGACGCCAGCTTTCGATGATGATCTGTGCCTCCCTCAGGGTGTAGAAAATCTCGCCGTTCAGGAGTTCATCCCGCAATCGCGCGTTGAAGCTTTCGACAAAGCCGTTCTCCCATGGTGAGCCCGGCGCGATGTAGGCGGCCTTTGCGCCAATGGCCGCAATCCAGGACTGCACCGACTTGGCGATGAACTCGGGTCCGTTGTCTGAACGAACGTGCTGGGGCACGCCGCGCAGGATAAACAGGTCCGAGAGCACGTCGATCACGTCAGCTCCCTTCAGCTTGCGCGCAACGCGGATCGCCAGACATTCGCGGGTGAACTCGTCGACGACGTTCAGCATCCGGATTTTGCGCCCGTCATGGGTGCGCGCCTCGACGAAGTCATAGGCCCAGACGTGGTCGCGCCGCTCCGGTTTGAGCCGGAGGCAGGAACCATCCCCGTCCCACAGCCGGCCCTTCTTCGGCTGGCGGCCGGGCACCTTCAGCCCCTCGCGCCGCCAGATCCGCTCGACCCGCTTGTCGTTGACCAACCAGCCGGCCGCCTTCAGCAGCGCGCCGATCTTCCGGTAGCCGTAGCGCCCGTACCGGCGCGCCAGCTCCACAAGATCGGCGGTCAGCGCCGCCTCGTCGTCTCTGCCCCGCGGCACCTTGCGCTGGGTCGAGCGATGCTGCCCGAGCGCACTGCAAGCGCGGCGCTCGGAGACGTCCAGGACGTCCATGACATGCTCGATGCAGGCGCGTCGGCGCGCGGGGCTGGTCAGTTTCCCCGGGCAGCCTCCTGCAGGATCAGCTTGTCGAGCGTGAGATCGGCGATTGCCTTCCGGAGCCGCTGGTTCTCGGTCTCCAGGTCCTTCATGCGCCGGACCTGGTCGCTCTTCAGGCCGCCGTACTCCTTGCGCCAGCGGTAGTAGGTGACCTCCGTCACGCCGATCGTGCGGATCGCGTCCCCAACGCTCTGGCCCTGCGAGACCAGCACATCCACCTGCCGCAGCTTGGCGACGACATCCTCCGGCTTGTGCCGCTTCGTTCCCATCTGTCCGTCCTCATCCTGGCCCGAAAGCCATACCTCAGGGCGGACCACTTCATTGGGGGCAGATCACGGCACGGCGCAGAACGCCAGGGCCGGGTGACCGGGCAGGTCGAGGAACAACCCGGCCGGGTCGGCGGAGAACACCTGGATCGCCCGGGCGGTGACCGCGGCGGTCGGCACCAGCGCGAGGTCGCGGGCGCGGTCGCGCCAGCCCGGCCACCGCCCCGGCAGCCGGGCGGGGGGCCGGACCATCCGGGCCGGGATCGGCCGCGGTGGGGGATCGGCCGCGGCCGGCTCGTCCTGGGCCCCCCGCGTCCGCGCGCGCTTCGTCGCGCGGGACGCGAGGCTGGACCAGGCGGAGCTGTCCGGGCCGTCCGGCGCGTGGGCCGCCCGAGGCGCGCATCGGCTCGCCCTCCGCCGCTCAGGCCGTCCGGCTCAGGCTGTCCGGCTCAGGCCTTGGGCTTGCGCCAGTCGTCGGCGCCCGACGTGCTGGCGACGGTGTGCTCCCACTCGATCCGGCGGTAGGACAGCGACACGGCGACCAGCTGGGTGAAGTCGGCGTTGCGCGCGTCCTGGCAGTGCGGCAGCTGGGCGTCGATGTCGATGATGGTCGCGTCGACCAAGCGGGTGGTGAAGAAGTGCTCCTGCTTGCCGGCCGAGCTGGTGCGGAACCACTTGACCTCGACCTTGGTCAGCATCTCGCCCGAGGTGAGCGCGTTGTAGAGCAGCGGGGTCGCCTTGTTCAGCGGCGCGGTGAACTTGAACGGCAGGTGGACGCGCTGACCCGAGGGCTGGCCGGACTGGGGGTCGCGCGGGATGGTGACGCGGTGGTCGATGGCCTGGACGAGGATCTCGTTCTCGTGGCCTTCCTGCCAGATGTTGCCCACGGAGGCTTCGGTGAAGGCGCCCTGGGTGATGTTGCCCTGGGTCGAGCCCTCGATCGAGATATAGGCGGGTGTCGGCATGGTCTCTCCCGGTGCGGTTGCGGCCGGCCCGGGTCGATCGTGCGATCGTCCGGGCGGGGGTCGGGATGATCCCGCCGTTCTCGGCCCTGCGCGGATAAATATGGCAGAGTTCGTGCCAAGTTAATCTTCAGAGATCCGGTTGCATGCTTGATTGTACAAGCGCCTGATCTTGCACAAGGATCATGGTTACTTGGCGAATGCGTGTCCTGGCGATCGCCTGGAGGTGGAAAAACTTGGC
>NZ_JAGIPA010000005.1:42500-352500 GCF_017876975.1 Methylobacterium sp. PvP105
CCATGCCGAGTCGCTGGAGCGCGCGGCCCTCATGGCGCAGGGCGGCGAGTTCGCCTTCGTGCTGTACGCGGCCGCCGCGAGCGCCGGCATCATCGACGGCACGACCAACGCCGTCCTGACCGCCACCATCATCCTGTCGATGGCGATCACGCCGCTGATGGTCGTCGCCTTCGACCGTCTCGGCCCCAAGGCCGCCCTGTCCACCGACGGCGTCGAGGCGCCCGAGGATCTCGTGGGCAGCGCCCTCATCGTCGGGTTCGGTCGCTTCGGTCAGATCGCCAGTCAGCCGCTGATCGCTCAGGGCTGCTCCGTCTCGATCATCGACACGAACCCGGGCAACATCCGTCTCGCCGAGGGCTTCGGCTTCAAGGTCTATTACGGCGACGGCACGCGCCTCGACATCCTCCACGCGGCCGGTGCCGCGACGGCGCGGGCGATCCTGATCTGCGTCGACGACACCGCCATGGCCAGGCGCGTCGCGGAGATCGCCAAGGCGGAATTCCCCCTGGTACCCGTGCTGGCGCGCGCCCGCGATCGGGAACACGCTGTCGAACTGATCCAGGCCGGCGTGGCCTACCAGATCCGGGAGACTGTCGCCTCGGCCCTGCTCCTCGGCGAGCAGGCCCTCCTGACGACCGGCGCCGACCCGGAAGCGGCCAGCGCGATCATGGAAGAGGTCCGGCGCCGCGACGCGGAGCGTCTCGATCTTCAGGTCGTCGGCGGGCTCTATGCCGGCCGGGAGCTCATTCACGGCAACAAGACCGTCTCGGCGCACGGCGCCGGCTAGTGGGCGACCGGGTCTCGGTTCCACGCCAGCAGGATGCCGGCCCGTCCCGGCAGGTCTTAGGGGCGGGAAGACCGTGTCGCGCAGCCGGGCGTTCGGAGCCTTCGGGGCGCCGAACGCCCGGCCGTCGATGGCGCGGCGCACGCAGGCGAAGATCCGGCGACACGGCATGCCCGGTGCACCCGGCGGCCTCGCCCGGCTCGGACACGACCGCGCCCGGAGGGAGCCACCGCGCGCCACGCTCCTCCGTCCGACGGGCTGCGAAGGCAGAGCCTCCAGGCGTCCGCGACGGTCTCGACCGATCCGATGCGTCGGCTCGGCGAACGGAGCTCTCGTGACCGGCGCCGCAGGCGCCCCCGCGGTGCCGCGGCCTCGGCTAACCCTCGATCGATGGCGCCGGTTGCAAGCGGCACCCGTCTGGAACAAAATGGGAACCACCGCCCGGTGCGGCGACAGTCCTATCGGTCAGCGACATGCCACCTCCGAGCTCCGGTCGCACGCTGTTCTTCTTCGAGAAGCCCTCGGCGATGCGCCAGTTGCAGCGCTTCTTCCGCTCGCCGAGCACGGTCTGCGTGGCCGCGGAGGGACACCTGCTGTCGGCCGAGGAGCCGGGCAGCATCCGGCCCGAGTGGAAGCCCTGGCGCTTCGACGTCCTCCCGATCGTCCTCGCCACGATCCCGGTCGGCTACGGGACGAACCGGTCCGGCCAGTCGCACGAGTCGAAGATCGCCGCGATCCGGCAGGCGCTGACCGGCGTCGAGCGCGTGATCATCGCCACCGATCCCGGTCGTGAGGGCTCGATGATCGCCTGGGAAGTGCTCGAGCATCTCGGCTGGCACGGGCGTGTCGACCGGCTCAAGCTCGGCGCGCTCGACGAAGTGTCGATCCGACGCGCCTTCGCGGCCCTGGCCAAGGATCCCGACTCGGGCGAGCGGGACTACGCCGCCTACCTCGAGGCGCTCTGCCGGCAGTACGAGGACTATCATCTCGGCCTGAACGGCACGCGGGCGATCTCGCTGCGCCTGCGCCCGCCCGCCTTCCGGGAGCCGTGGCGCTTCGGCGGCGTGCAGACGCCCACCCTCGCCATCCTGACGGATTTGGAGGAGCGGATCCGGTCCTTCGTGCCGCAGGACTTCTTCAAGGTCGCGGTGCACCTGGCCACCCGCTCGGGCGCGGAACTCACCCTCTGGCACGCCCCGAAGGAGCGGATCTTCGACGCGGCGATCGCCGAGACGATCCGGTCCGCCGCGGCGACGTGGTCGGGCCCTCTGGCGGTCGCGCACAAGGATGTCCGGCGCGCACCGCCCCGGCTGTTCTCGAAGGATACCCTGGCGCGGCGCTGCGCCAAGCGGTTCGGCTGGGACCCGCAGCACACGGCCGGCGTCGCCCAGGACCTCTACGATCAGGGGTACCTCAGCTACCCGCGCACGGAGTCCGAGCACCTGCCGGAGGGCCAGGCCGGCGATGCCGCCGCGGTCATCGCGGCCGTCACGACCGTCCTGACCGATCTGAACGCGGTGGTTCCGCGAGACGCTGCGCCGCTGATCCGTCGCGGTCTCAAGGGCCACTACGTCGCGGATCCGGGCGAGCACCACGCCATCGTGCCCCTGCGCAAGGCGCCCGAGCGCGGCCGTCTCGGCGCCGATCAGTTCCGATTGTGGGAGCTCGTGGCGAAGGCCTACCTCGCCGCGCACCTTCCCGACGGTGTCGACGCGCGCACGAGCGTCACGGCGGAGGTCGAGACACCGCTCGGCGTGAAGCGGTTCGCCGTCTCCGGCAGCGTCGTGCGCGCGCCCGGTTGGCGCGCGATCTACGGCAGCGAGGCCGAGGCCGAGGCGGACGTCGTGCCCGGCAAGGCCAAGCGCGAGGCGGAAGCCACCGCCACCCGCCTGCCGCTCGTGACCGACGGCGAGGCCGCCTCCGCCGCGACGGCGGACGTCGCCACCGCGATGACCGAGCCGCCGCGGCGGATCACCCGGGGCGAGTTGCCGGTGGTGATGGGTCGGCTGATCGACCAGGTGGACGATCCGGCCGCCAAGCGCGCCCTGGAGAACCCGGCCAACCCGAACGAGCCGAAGGGGCTCGGGACCGCCGCGACCCGGGACACGATCCTGCCCAAGCTCCTGAAGAGCCGCTACATCACGCTGTCGACGGGAAAGGATCCGGCCATCGAGGTCACCGAGGTCGGCCGGACCTTCATCCGCGCGGTGCGCGGGGTGTTCCCGGCCTACGGGGATCCGGTCGGGCGCGCCATGTTCGAGGCGGAGCTCGCCGAGATCGGACGGGCGGCCACGCGGGCCGAGGCCGTCGCGCGCGCGAACGCCTTCCGGCAGCGCACCCGCGCCCGTCTCGACGACCTGATCGCCGCGATCGCGCAGGCGCCGGCGGTCAGCCTCGATCCGAGCCTGATCCCAGCCGGTCAGGGCGACCAGCGGCCACCGACGCCGGCCATGATGGCGTTCGCGGTGAGCCTCTCCGAGCGGAAGGGCGTGACGCTGCCGCGCGGCTGCAGGAGCAGCATCAGCGTCTGCCGCGCGTTCCTCGACACCCATGCCGGACCGCGCGCCGCGCAGGCGGACCACGCCGGCGGCCAGCGGATCCCGAGCGCGGCGATGCTCGGCTACGCGCGCAGCCTCGCCCAGCAGCGCGGCGTCCCGTGCCCTCCGGAGGCGGAGACCGACTTCGACGCGTGCCGCCGCTTCCTCGACGCGCACGCCGCGCCGCCGCGGCAGGGGAGGGGCGAGGCGAGTGCCGGAGGGACGAAGGGCAAGAAATCCGCGGAGCGGGAGAAGCGGCGGGGCCGGTCGGCCCGGACGCCGCGACCAGCGACGGCACGCCGCCGGGCCTGAACCGCTTCGGCGGGCGTGTCGGGAATCGCGGCGCCCGGCGGCAGCGCCCGGGCTCGGGCGCGCCTCAGGCCTCGACGTCCTGGGAGCGCAGCCAGCGCGCGATCGCCGCGACCGCGTGGGCCTGCTCGGCCGCGGTCAATTCCCGGCCCGCGGGGATCGCGTGCCACTTGGCCAGACAGCCGCGGCAGCAGGTTGCCGTCGCGTGCTGCGCTGTGAAGACGGGGTGGCCGCGGAAGGGCGTCTGCTTGCCATCGTTCCTGGGCTCGGCGGGCGCGAGGCGTCGCCGCACGAAGTCCCGCGCATGGTCCAGGACCGTCGGGAGCCCCTTCGCCCGGAGATAAGCGCGATCGGCGGGCGCCAGCCGGAATCGTCGACGGAACGCGGAGTGCGGGAGACGGTCGAACACCTCGTCGAGCGCTCGCATGCGCGCAGGTCCCGGTCTACCGATCGCCGGTCGGGCCGGCATGGCTTCGGCCACGAGCGGTATTCCATGCATCCATCAGACACCATCGCCGTCGGTACCGCGGGCTGGAGCCTGCCCAAGACCTACGCGCCGCGATTTCCAGAGGCGGGCAGCCACCTGGAGCGGTACGGACAGCGCTTTCCCGCCGTCGAGATCAACTCCTCCTTCTATCGGCCCCATCGGGTGACGACGTACGCGAAATGGGCCGCGGCGGTGCCGGACGGGTTCCGCTTCGCCGTGAAGGTGCCGCGATCGGTCACGCACGAGCGGCGCCTCATCGGAGCGGACGAGCCCCTCGCGCGCTTCCTCGGTGAGGTCGCAGGTCTCGGGACGAGGCTCGGGCCGCTGCTGCTCCAGCTCCCGCCGAGTCTGGCCTTCGACAGCCCGTCCGCGGCGTCCTTCCTGACGGAATTCCGGCGGCGCTTCCCGGGCGACATCGTCTGTGAGCCGCGCCACGCCACGTGGTTCACCCAGGATGTCGATCGCCTGCTCGTCGGCCTCGCGATCGCCCGCGTCGCGGCCGACCCCGCGCCGGTCCGGAACGCCGCCGTGCCCGGCGGCTGGCCGGACCTCGTCTACTACCGGCTCCACGGCTCGCCGCGGATGTACCACTCGGCGTACGAGCCGCGCGTCCTGTCCCGGATCGCCGAGCGCCTCGAAGAGCACGAGGCCCTCGGCCGTCGCGCGTGGTGCATCTTCGACAACACCGCGGCGTTCGCGGCGATCGGTGACGCCCTCGACATGCTCGCGCGCGTCGGGACCCGGCAGGGATCCGCTTCACGAAAGACCGGGCATTGATCTCACGGGGATGGATAGGATTGTCGCGTGCCGGCACTGACCTGCGTGCCGGCACGGGCGGCGCCGACAACAGACGGTGTCGCGCACCAGCCCCGGGTCAGAGCCCGCAGCGCGCCGGGCCGCGGAGATCCGAGCGCTCGCGGTAAAACCGTGCGGCGCGCGGGTGCCGCGCTGTCGGCTCAAGCCGATCGACCGAGATAAGCGGAGAGATCGGGCTCCTCGGATCGCCCGTCGAACAGCTTCGCGGTGACGCGGCGAACCACGGGCCGACTCGCGACGTTCAGGGCCGCGTGGAGGAGACGGATGCCGGTCCGCGTCCGCGGGTTCATGAGCTTCGGCGCGAGCTTGGGAACACTCTGCGCCCGCTCGACATACGGGCGCATCGCCCGTTCGTACGCCGCGAACGCGGCCCCGACCGTGTCGGCGCGGGCCAGCTCGCCGGCCAGCACGCAGGCGCCGGTGACCGCCAGCGTCGTTCCGATTCCCGCGAGCGGCGTCGCGCACCAAGCCGCGTCGCCGGTCAGCGCGACGCGGCCGGACGACCAGCGCTTCATCCGCACCTGGCGCAGGACGTCGAGGTAGAAATCGTCCGCCCCGTCCAGACCAGCCACGACGCGCTCGGCTTGCCACCCGGCGCCCTCGAAACGCGCCCGCAGGAACGCCTTCTGCCGGGCGATATCCCATTCCTGCTCGCCGCCGGGCGGTTGACGGAGCGTCAGCATCGCGCGCGTGGTGCCGTGCTGGTCCGGCCGCAGCGAGATACTGCGGCCGCCCCTCGCGTTGAACCAGCGCCACATCCGGTCGTCGTCGGGGGTTCGGGGAATGGTGAAGTAGGCGATGGTCAGATCCATCCAGCGCGGCGCATTCTCCCCGGGAAAGACGAGCTCGCGGGTCGATGAGCCGACGCCCTCGGCCACGATCACCGCGTCGTAGCGTTCCGTCGCGCCGTTCGCGAAGGTGACGGCGACCGCGTCCTCGTCCTCCGCGACGCGGGCCACGCGGTCGCCGAAGCGGTAGCGGGCCCGCTCCCGGGCCGGCTCGTAGAGAAGGCGGGCCAGGTCGCCGCGCAGGATCTCCATCTCGGCGGTCGGGCCATCGCCCGCGGACCCGGCGACGTCGAATCGCGCGGCGACCCGCCCCTGACCGTCGATCCAGGCCGTCCCCTCCTCGCCGGTACCGCTGTCGAGGGCGGCCCGCTCCAGGCCCATCCGGCGCAGCACCGTGCGACCGACGCCGCGCACGTCGACGTTCTGCCCACCATCCCGGAAGGCGGGCGCGCGCTCGACCACGGTCACGTCGAAGCCGCTGCGGCCGAGCCACCAGGCCGCCGTGTTGCCGGCGATGCTGGCGCCGGTGACCAGGATGCGACGCGCCATACCGAAACGACCTCCGGGGGACCCAACACCGTCCGGTGGACCAGGTTGCCACCGCCGATATCGGCCGCTCGCGCCGCCACGCCGGGCTGTGACCCGCGAGCAAGATCACCGGAACGTCTGCCCGGCCATCGCGATGATCCCGGCCGCATCGCCCGCCACGACATCGACGATCGCCTCATCGCTCCCGAACAGATCCGTCGACGACTGTCGAGATCGGTGCGCATCCATCGAGGGACGATGACACCGCCAATCTACCTGGAGCCCGACAATCCGAAGACGATCGCCGAGGCTGCGACAAGGAGCGGGGCCCAGAAATGGACCAGGCCGCCGCCGCTCCAGACGGTGAACGTCTCCCGGCATCCCGTCGTGTTCATCGCGCATCCCAGAGGGACGAAGTACATGAACCACACGAAGGTCGCGATGACGAGAAGTGTTCCGAAAACCAGCGCGGCGCCCCGCATCGACGACATCCTCGTGCCCGCACCTGTCGGTGCGCGCTCTGCATCGGCCCAGGGCCGCGAACGGATCCCACCCTGCCAGGACTGACGACCCCTGTCGCTCCGTCCTTGGGCGCGGTCGCGCTCTTCGACAGGGAGCCTGGAGCGGGACCTCGCGAGATCCGCTCCGGCCCGTCCGCTCCCGGTGAGATGCCGCGGAGGCGGACGCCGGGGGGGAGCAGGGCTAGGCCCGGAGCGCCCGCTCGGGCCGGCCGGGTCCGGCGCTACCGCGGTCCGCCGCCGCGCCGCCGCGCGATCTCATGGCCCGCACTGTCGAGGGCGCCCGACGGTGCGAGGCCGTCGTTGGGCACGGGCCGCATGCCATCGTGCGCTTCGCGCGTGGACGGCCGCGCGGGACCGGGATCGCCGGCGGCCTGCTTCATTGCCAGCGCCCTGCGGGAGCTCGTGACCAGGCGACCGCGCGCCCGGGCGTTGCGCCTGCGCTCGCTCTCCTTGCTGGCGCGCTTCACCGCGGCCGCCAGCACCGCGGCCTTCCGGCGTGTCCCGGTGTTGTCCGTCGCGGCCCGCGCGCCGGACGGGTCGGCCTTGCCGCGCAGCTCGCGGCGCTGCCGGCGGGAGATATGCCGCGCGCGGTCACGGCTTTCCCGAAGACGCGCGACCAGCTCCGCCAAGCCGCCGTCATCGGCCTCGGCGAGCCTGGGATGATGCGAGCGCGCGACGAGATCGGCCTCGTCGACGCTCAGGAGACGGGCTTCGTGACGGCTCGATCGGGACATGGGCACTCCAGGTAGCGACGCGGGTGGCGAGGCGGGCAGGGCGGAACGCGCGGCGGTCAGGCGGGCCCGCCCAGGGTCGGGCTCCGGCGCAGCGCCGTCTCGCGCAGGGACCGGTCGGCGTAGGTGCCCTGCACCGCCGCGCGGCCGCCGTGGTCGAACAGGTCGAGCATCAGGGCGCTGTGGATGAAGCCGAGATGGCTGAACGCCTGCGGGAAGTTCCCCAGGAACGCGCCGTCCGGCGCGACCTCCTCGGCGTAGAGCCCGACGTCGTTCTGGAGGGCGCGCAGGGCGTTGAAGCGCAGCCGCGCCTCCGCGTCCCGGCCGAGCCAGAGCAGCGCGTCGACCAGCCAGAAGGCGCAGAGCAGGAACGTGCCCTCGTGGCCGGGCAGGCCGTCGCCGTTGCGGTAGCGGTAGACGAGGTGGCCGTGCCCGAGGCGCTCGATGACGACGTCCACGGTCCGGGCGAAGGCGGCCTCGTCGACCGGGAAGCCGACCATGGGCGCCATCAGCAGGGCGGCATCGACGTCGTCCCCGCCGAGGTATTGCGGGTAGTAGCCGTCCCGGTGGATCCCCGGGCCGTTCACGCACGCGACGATCCGGTCGCGCTCCCGGCACCAGGTCTCGCGCGGGCCGAACAGGCGGATCGCCCGGTCCAGGGCGACCCAGTTCATGATCGCCGCGTGGAGGTAGCGCTGCTCGGGCTTGCGCGGCTCCCAGAGGCCCGCGTCGGGCCGGTGCCAGTGCGCGGCGGAGATGTCGGCCAGCCGGGCGCCGTGCCCGTGCATCGCGTCCGGGAGCGTGCCGCCCAGGCGTGTGTAGAGGTAGAGCAGGTCGAGCACCTGTCCGTACGCGTCGGCCTGATGCTGCTCGGCGGCCTCGTTGCCCGCCCGAACCGGCGCGCTGCCCCGCCAGCCCTCGAAATGCGCGATCGTGGCCTCGGTGAGATCGGCCTCGCCCGAGACGCTGTAGAGCGGCCGCAGCCGCCCCTTCGCCCGCGCGCAGAGTTCGGCCACGAACCCGAAGAAGGCCTCGGCTTCGCGCAGCATGCCGAACTTCTTCAGGACGTAGAAGGACAGGCACGCGTCGCGGATCCAGCAGAACCGGTAATCCCAGTTGCGGATCCCGCCGATCTCCTCCGGCAGCGAGGTCGTGGCCGCCGCCACCATCGCGCCGGTCGGCGCGTAGGTCAGCGCCTTGAGCACGAGCGCCGACCGGATCAGCTCGTCCGCGAGCGGCCCGGTATAGGCGGCGTCCTGCGTCCACAGCACCCAGGCGCTGCGCGTCCGCTCCATCAGGGCGCGCGCGGCCGGCGGCGCGGCCGGCAGGGCATCGCCGTAGAGGCTGAAGCTCCGCGCCTGCCCGCCCTCCAGGACGAACCGCGCCGCGGCGCCGGTCCCGTCCCGCACGAACTCGACATCCGCGACGAGGCCCGGGCATCCCGGTGCCGTCACCCGCCCGTCCGCGATCTCCGGCGGCGCGACGGCCTCGGCGAAGCCCGCCAGCGGCCGGTAGGCGACCGCCATCGGGACGCGGCCCGACACGCCGCTGACGTGCCGGACCAACCGGGGCCGGTCCGGGCCGCCCTCCGGCCCGACCATGAAGTCGTGCAGGGTCACGAAGCCGTCCGGCGTGGTGAAGGTGGTCTCCAGGATGTTGCTGCGGCTCAGGTACTGCCGCGTCGTCTCGTAC
This sequence comes from Methylobacterium sp. PvP105, assembly GCF_017876975.1. Taxonomy (NCBI): domain Bacteria; kingdom Pseudomonadati; phylum Pseudomonadota; class Alphaproteobacteria; order Hyphomicrobiales; family Methylobacteriaceae; genus Methylobacterium; species Methylobacterium sp. PvP105. The sequence continues at coordinate 51,694 of NZ_JAGIPA010000005.1, forward strand.
CGCCCCTCGGGGCGGATGGAGAAATGGCCGCCGCGCCGGCGGTCGAGCAGCCGGGAGAAGGCCGGGTCGGCGTCGAAGCGCTCCAGGCAGGCCCAGTCGATCGACCCGTCGCGGGCGACGAGCGCGCACCCCTCGCAGTTGCTGAGGAGGGCGTAGGCTTCGATGGGCTGATAGGGGCGCTCGCCCGCGTCGGTCATGGAATCTCCTGAGGGTCGGGCTCCGACGCCCGGGCCGAGGGCGCGCGAGGAACGGGTTCCGGCCGGATCCGCTGGGTCAGGCGCAGAGCCGGAAGGCCGGCTCCAGCAGCCCCCGCGCGCCCACGTCGATCAGGATGGTTCGGCCGTGCTCCGGATCCTCGGCGCGGTCCGCCGCGTCCATGCCCTCGTAGGCGGACGTGACCAGCAGGCGGTCGAGGTCGCGGCCCGCGAAGGTCGGGCAGGTCGGTTGCCGCATCGGCACCGAGACGGTGCGGACCCGCTCGCCCGCGGGGCTGTAGGCGTCGAGGCAGCCGGCGCCGAAGCGCGCCGTCCAGATCAGGCCCTCGGCATCGACGGCGGCCCCGTCGATCGCGCCCTCGCCGCCGCGATGGTCGAAGTGGATCGCGACCGGCCCCCGCGGCAGCCCGGTCCTCGGGTCGAGCGGCACGCGGTGAAGCACGCCGACGTCGGTATCGACGAAGTAGCCGGTGGCGCCGTCCGGCGAGAAGCTGATGCCGTTGGGGATCGTCAGGCCACCGAAGAGGCGGTGCACCTTCGTGCCGGCCACGTGATAGATCGATCCACGCCCCTTGGTGGCGTCGCGATCCATCGTGCCGATCCACAGGGCCCCGCTCGGATGGACGCGGCCGTCGTTGGAGCGGTTGTCGAGCAGATCCTCCTCGAGGGGGCAGAGCATCCGGATGTCCCCGTCCCGGATCGACCGGACATAGAGACCGTCCTCCGCCGAGAGCAGCTGGTGGGCGCCGTCGATCGCCGCGACGTCGCTGACCTGGACGGGCAGGACGTGGACCAGCGCCTTCTGGGCGCTGGCGATCGGCTTCTCGAACAGGCGCGCTTCCAGGATATCGACCCACCACGCCGTCCCGGTACGCGGATCGTAGCTCGGCCCTTCGCCGAGGTGGCAGCGCACCTGGCTGAGGATTCGGATGTCGTGTGGAGGACGCAACTGCTCGTTCCCGTTCGTGCCAGTCGATGAGTGAGGCGGACCTGTCGCGACGGTGTCAGCACCCGTCGCAGACGCTGCCGAGGACTGCGTCGAGGTCCTTCTGCCGGCGCGTCCGCTCGCGCGGATCGTGCAGCGGCGCGGCCCCCGCGCCGGGCGGCACCGTCTGCCCCACCGACGAGCGGTACGGCGCGTTGATCGTGGTCTCAGGGCCGCCGCCCGTCCCCGTGAACGGGGCTGCCAGCGCCGCATGGATGCCGATGAACGGCGCGACGAGGCCGATGACCGCTCCGCGCGTCAGTGTTGTTCCGACAGTCATGGCGAGCCTCCCGATTCAATCTCCGCTCTGATGTGCCTGCGCGGCGGGACGCGCCCGTCCTCGCGGCGAGAACCGACGACCGGCAGGAGATCCGCGAGCGACAACCCGGGCATCGGGTGCGCCCGCTCCGCGCCAGCCAAGAGCAGCGACGCCGTTCGCATGTAATCGTCGTTTAATCCGCAGTCTCGGCAAAATCACGAGCCTTGAATGGAGCCATAATTTTCCGCCGCGATGGCAATGTAGGCGACGACATGCAATCGCGGAGTGCCCCCACGCACGCATCGGCGCGGATTAAACGCGGCGCGCCGCCCGCTGACGGATGTCGGGAAGGATCAGCCCTCAGTCAGATCAATGCACGCGCGGTCACGCGGCTGGCGCCGCTGACCTCAGGAACCGGAGCGGGGCAGGGCGTCGAGCGACAGGCCGGCCCGCAGGGCGCGCCGACGCCGAGCGCCGCGACGGTTGCGGCGCGGCGGGCCTCGATCGGAGTTCGCGCGCGCGCGCGGTCCCCGTCACGTCCTGCCGGCCGGCGCCTCGGGCGGGGACACGAGCCCGGCGCCCAGGGCGATCCAGACGAGGTGTGCATCGGTGCGGGCACCGAGCTTGGCGCGGATCCCCGACAGGTTGTTGTGCACGGTCTTCAGGCTCACGCAGAGGGCCTCGGCCACGGCCTGCGCGGTCATTCCCGCCGCGGTCAGGCTCAGGATTTCGACTTCCCGCGGGCTCAGCGCGTCGACCGCCGCGCGCCCGCCCGCAACGTCGTCCTGGGCGATCGCGCGCGCGATGTCGGCGCTCATCGCCCGCTCGCCGCGCAGCACGGCGGCCACCGCCGCCAGCAACTCGCGCGGCGGGCTCGCCTTGCTGACATAGCCACACGCCCCGGCGGCGAAAGCTTGGCGCGCGACGACGGCCCCGGTGCGCATGCTGAAGACGAGGATGCGGGCCGTTTTGTCCCACTGGCGGATGTGCCGGATGGCCTCGATGCCGCTCGGTCCCGGAAGCGACAGGTCGAGGATCACGAGATCCGGCCCGTGCGCCTTGTACTGGCGGTAGGCCTCCGCCGCGCTCGCCGCCTCCGCCGTCACGGCGAGTCCCGGCTGGCGCTCGATCAGGCGGCGGTAGCCCTCGCGCACGACCGGATGGTCGTCGACGAGGAGGATGGACGCGGCCATGGCGCCTCAGCCCGCGGTCGGGACGGTCGCGCAGGCGCGGATCCCGTTGCCGGTGCCGGTCAGCGCGAGGGTGCCCCCGAGGGCGGCGAGGCGCGCGCGGATGCCGACGAGCCCGCGGCCCGTCCCGGACGCCGTGCGGGACACATCGCCCCTGCCGTCGTCGTCCAGGGTGAGCGTCACCGGTCGCGCTCCGGTCTCCGCCCGGACGACCCGCAGGAAGATCCGGCTCGGACGCCCGTGGCGGAGGGCGTTGGTCAGGAGCTCCTGCGCGACGCGGTAGAGACTCGCCGCGACGGTCACCGGCATGTCGGCGAGGTCGCCGGCCACGTCGAGATGGAGGGCCGGGCCGGACCTGAGCTGCCCCCGCCAATCCGCCACGAGGCCCCGCAGCGCGTCCTCCAGCCCGGTCTCGGCGAGATCGGGCAGTTCGAGGCGCGCCAACGCCCCGCGCAGGCTCTCCCGCATGCTGGCGATCACGGCCTCGATGCCGCGCGCGTCCGCGCGGAGATCCTCGCGATCGTGGGGCGCGGCGAGTTCGATCGCGGCCGCCCGCGCGCCCGCGGCTGCGAGGCACTGGCCGAAGGCGTCGTGCAGGTCCCGCGCGAGCGCCTGCCGCTCCTCTTCCTGCACCGTGACGAGCCGCTGCATCAGCTCCGCGCGCGCGGCCTCGGCGCGGACGAGACGGTCGGCGAGATCGTCGCAGGCGCGGGCGATCCGGTCGAACTCGGCGGCTGCGAAGCGCGGCAGCGGCGACCGGGCGCGGGCCGCGTCGACGTTCGCCAGCCCGTGCACGATCTGCCGGGCCGGCGCGACGAGGCGCGTGACGGCGAGCCAGTTGAGAAGCAGTGTCGCCGCCGTCAGAGCGAGCGCGAGCCCGCCGGCGAGGCGAACCCGCTGCCAGACACGGGCCGCCGCGGCGGTCGGGTCGGGCCAGGACGTGACGCTGCCGATCGCGCGCTCCCGATAGACGACGGCGCGGATCGTCGGCTCGACCGCGGCGTCCGCCGCCCGAAACCACCCGGGCGCGGCATCGAGGCCATCCCAGTCGCCGCAGACCCGCCGGGGCGGTTCGACGCCGAGCTGGATGTCGGCGCAGATCCCCGGAAGGAGCGTGAGGATCGCCGGTGCGGGCTGCGGCGGCGCGGCGGCCATCGCGACCGGGCCGGCGCTGCCGAGGCCCGGCTGACGCGCGAGCTGCGCGGCGATCCGGTCCGCCGAGATCGCGGCCTCCCGCCGCAGGCTCGCCTGTGCCGCGCAGCCGGTCCAGGCGACGGCGCCGGCCAAGCACAGGATGGCGACCGCGAGGAGGCGTAAGCCGAGATGCGCGGGCAGGCTCATGGGGGCGAAACGGCCGGGCTCGAGACGACGCGCCGATTTGGCACCGGGACCGGGCCTGCGCGCAAGCTGTGCCGGTCAGCGCGGGAAGAATGCCCGGTCGCGGGCGGGAGGCCGTCCCTGGCCCGAGGCCGACACGCACCGCAGGATGGCGGCGTCCCGTCTCCCGCAGAGCCCGCCATGGCAATTCATCTCTCCCGCCGCAGGCTGCTCGCCGCCTCCGCCCTGCTGCCGCTCGGCCTGCGCGAGCCCGCCGCGGCCGCGCCTGGACCCTATCGGGTCGGCGCGCTCACCGTGACGCCGCTGCGCGACGGGCTGTTTCCGCTGGAGCCGCGCATGATGCCGGCGGCCGAGAGCCCGGCCGGACGGGCGCTGTTGCAGGGTGCCGGTCTCAGCGCGGACGGTCCGTCGCCGGAGCCGGTCAACGCCTTCCTGATCCGGCGCGGCGCGCGCCACTGGCTGCTGGATGCGGGCTGCGGCACCGTCTTCGGACCGGGCTTCGACCGCGTGACCGCCGCGCTCGCGGCGGAGGGCGTGCGGCCCGATCAGGTCGAGACCATCTGGCTGAGCCACCTCCACGCCGACCACGTGGGCGGTCTCCTGACGCCGGAACGCCTGGCGCGGTTCGCGAACGCCGAGCTCGTGGTGCAGGCGCGCGAGGTCGCCTACTGGACCGATGCCGGGGCCCGGGCCTCCGCGCCCGCCGCCCTGCGCCCGATGTTCGAGACGGCGCAGGCCGTGCTCGCCGCCTACCGCGCTCGGACCCGCCACGTCTCGGGCGAGGCGGAACTCGCGCCCGGCATCCACGCGCTGCCGCTACCCGGCCATACGCCGGGGCACATGGGCGTGCTGATCGCGGACGGCGCGGACCGGTTGCTGATCTGGGGCGACATCGTCCACTCGCGGCTCCTGCAGATGCCGCACCCGGATTGGACGGTGATCTGGGACACCGACCCGGCGGAGGCGATCGCGACCCGCCGGCGCGTCCTCGATCGCGCGGCGACGGAGGGCCTGAGCGTGACCGGGATGCATCTCGCCGCCCGCGGGCGGATCGAGCGGACCGATGCCGGATACGCGCTGGTCTAGAGGTCCCGGGCCGCGCCGCAGCGGGCGCGATGGCGGGTCGGGCCCCGCCCGGCGCGTCGCGGGGGCTCGGGCGACGCCGATGCCCCCGGCAGCACGAGCACGGCCTCCGCCGACCTGACCGGGCGAGGGGGGCCCGCGTCGGGACGACGGGGCGCGGCCGCAGCGGCCCTCAGCGAGCCGTCCCGGGCGCCGTGGACCCGGTGACGTCGCCCGGTCCCGACCGGATCGCCCAGAGTTCCGTGGGAAGGCTGATCGGCGCGCCCGGCTTGTAGTCGGCCGAGTCCTGGATGTGCGACGTCGTCACGTAGATCGTGCCGTCCGGTCCCTCGCTGAACGTGTCCGGCCACCGCAGCTGCGGGTCCTGCACCAGGGTCGTGAGGCCGCTCCCCTTGCCGGTCAGGTCGCGGACCTTCACGGCGTTGTCCTGCGGCGAGGTCACGTACATCCGGCCGTCCTTGCGGGCGATCAGCAGGCCGTCGGCGGGGCCGTTCTCGCCGACCGTCACGATCTTCGATTCCAGCGTCCTGTCGCTGAGCGTCTCGGGCACGAAGGAGGCGGTCGCCCAGCCGGCGAGGGCGTCGGTCGGCAGGCTGTAGAGCGTCTTGCCCTTGATGGCCTGCCAGTACAGGGTCTTCCCGTCCGGCGAGAGGGCGATGCCGTCGGCCGAGAACTCGACGCCGCGGCCGTCCGGGCGGCGCAGCGGCTTGCCGTCGTACTGCACGGTCACGCTCTTGTCCGGCATGGTCGAGGCATGGCCGGACAGCACGCGCTTGGCGGACCCGCTGTCGAGATCCACCACGATCAGCGCCCCCTCGGCGCCGGAATCGGTCAGGTAGGCGGTCTTGCCGTCGGGCGCGATCCGCACGTCGTTGATGTAGGAGGCCTGCAGCACCGTGCTGGTGTCGAACGGGATGGTCTTCACGACCCGGTTGGTCTTCAGGTCGATGCCGACGAGCTTGGGGCCGTCCTTGACCACGTGCGCCATGGCGGGCGCGGCCGCGTCGACCACCCAGAGACGGTCCTGACCGTCGGCCACGACGCTCTGCACGCAGACGAAGTGGGTCTTCGGGTCGACCTCGTCCTTCTTGGCGTTGCGCCAGCTATTCCACTCCGCGTCCGGATAGGGGACAGGCGTGCCGTCCTTCACCTCGGCCACGGAGACGGGCGCGTCCTCGCTCCAGCGGGGGAAGTTGACGAACATGCGCCCGTCGCGGCTGACGGTGATGCCCGTGACCTGATGGGCGAAGCCCGCCACCTTCGTGAGTGCCGCGGGCGCGGGCTTCGCGTCCTGAGCCGCGGCGGGACCTGCCAGCACGGCCGCGCCGGACATCAACGACACGGCCAGCCCGGCGCGAACGCCTCCTGCAAGCTTCATAGCGCGCACTCCACGAGGATGGGGGATATCCCGGGCCAACGCCCCAGGGCGCGGCCGGGTCCGGGGTGCGGCGGGATGACTCCGTCAGCCGCGGCCCCAGTCCCGCAGGTCCTGGACGAACAGGTCCGGAGCCTCCATGGCGGCGAAGTGCCCGCCGCGCGGCATCGTCCGCCAGCGCGAGACCGCGTAGCCGCGCTCGAGCCAGTCCCGCGGCGGCGCGGGCGTGCGCGGATCCGGGTAGGCCGCGAAGGCCGTCGGCACCGTGACGCGCCGGCCCGGCGGCATCCGGCGCACGCCCTCAAGCTGCGCGCCGGCGTAGAACCACGTCGCCGTCGCGAAGGAATCGGTCAGGATGTAGAGCAGGGCGTTGGTCAGGAGCTGATCGTTCGAGAACACCTGCGCGAAGGGCCGCTCCCGCAGGTCGGCCCAGTCGTGGAAGCGCTCGACCAGCCAGGCCAGCTGCGCCACCGGCTCGTCCGCCATGGCGTAGCCCAGGGACAGGGGCTTGGTGCCCTGGAGCTGCGCGTAGGCCCCGAGGGCCTGCTGGGTGGCCGCGGCCTGCTTCTGCCAGGCCCGCTCCACCGCGCTCTCCGGCTCGGCGTCGGGCTGCACCAGCAGGTAGTTCAGGTGGATCGCCTCCAGCGCGTCGGCGTGGTCGAGGCCGAGCCAGGCCGCGACCCCGGCGCCCCAGTCGCCGCCCTGCACCCGGTAGCGCGGGTAGCCCAACGCCTCGCGCATCAGGCGGTCGAACAGCCGCGCCGCGGTGCGCGCCCCGATCGGCGCGGCGGGTTTGCCCGAGAAGCCGTAGCCGGGCAGCGCCGGGATCACGAGGTCGAACGCGTCCTCCGGCCGCCCGCCGTGGCGCGACGGGAAGGCCAGGGGCTCGATCACCGACCAGAACTCGTAGATCGAGCCCGGCCAGCCGTGGATCAGCAGCAGCGGGCGCCGGCCCTCCGCTTCACCGACGACGTGGACCGCGTGCAGGTCGAGATCCTCGACGCGGGCCAGGATCTGCGGGAAGCGGTTGAGCTCGGCCGCGGCGGCGGCCTCGTCGAAGCCGTCGAGCCAGTGAGCGCACAGGGCGGCCAGGACGTCCGGATCGCAGCCGTAGCGCCAGCCGGCCCCCGTCGGCAGGCGCGGCATGCGGTAGGCCCGCACGCGCTCCCGCACCCAGGCCAGCCGCGCCGCGTCCCAGACGACCGTGAAGTCTCGCATGCATGCCTCCGCTCGGATCCGCGTCCCGGGAGCGCGCGGAAGCCAGCTGTCCCACGCGCGCCGCTGACCTGCCTCAACGCGGCTGGACCGAGACCGTCCCGCCGGTATCGCCTCCGTCGGCACGACAACCGCTGCCCGCGCGGCGCCGCCCTCGGCGCTCGCGCGTGTCGGGCAGCCGTTGAAGCGGGCGCGGAATGCGGCCGGGGACCGTCTCGGCCACGGCACCGTGCATCAGCCGGGCAGGACGCGCCGCGCCGCCATCGCCCGCCGTGCCAGGAACCCGGCCGCGCTCATGGCGACGATGGCGGCCGCGTAGATGTCGGCGGTGGTCACGTAGCCGATCCGGCGCACGAGATATCCGGCACAGATCACCGGCAGGCTGAAGGCCAGGTAGCTCTCGACATAGTAGGTCGAGAGAAGCCCCGCCCGCTCGCCCGGCTTCGCCAGCGGAACGATCGTCCCGAGGGCACCGAGGAAACTCGTCCCGAAGCCAGCGCCGCCGACCAACGTCCCGCCGATCAGGACCGGCACGCTCCCGCCGTGCATGCCGGCGAGCACGATGACGAGACCGGTCGTCATGGCCAGCGTCCCGATCGTCAGGTTGGCTGCCGCGTCCCCGCCGCGCCGCTGGACGACCGCGCAGGCGCCCGCGACCATCAGGGCCGCGACCATGACGCCGCTCGTCAACGGTGTCCGGCTGCCCGTCGCGGCGACCACCAGCGAGGGGACGATGGAGAGGTAGAAGCCCCCGAGCATCCAGGTCGCGATGTTGGTCGGCGTGATCGCGGCCAGCGGCCGTCTGGCCTGCGGCGGGACCACGACGCGGGGCCTCAGGGCCCGCAGCGCTCCCGTGCGGCGCTCCCCGGTCTCGGGCGTCAGCCAGAGGAGGGCGGCCTGCGCGACGAACACCGCCCCCAGGATCGCGTAGACGAGACGGAGCGGATGCGGGCCGTACTGCACGAGCGCGCTGGTCCCGAGCGCGCCCACCGCCATCCCGATCAGCGGCATGATCGCGTTCACGAGCTGGGCCCGCCCCCGGTCGACGTCGACCAGCGCGGCGCCCAGGGAACTCGCCGCGATGCCGGTGGCCACGCCCTGGACGAAGCGCGCCGCGATGAGACCCCACGCCCCGTGGGCCGTCGTGAACAGGACCATCGCCACGAGTTCGAGGAGCAGCGCGCCGCAGATCACCGGCCGTCGACCCAGGTGGTCCGAGATCGACCCGGCGACGAGAAGCGCCTTGAGGAGGGCCAGCGCGTAGACCGCGAACACCGCGGTCGTGAGCACGGGGGAGAGCGCGTAGGTCTCCTGATAGAAACGGTACAGCGGCGTCGGTGCGGCGGACGCGGCGAGGAAGGTGCCGAGCACCGCCGCGTGGAAGAACAGCGTGCCGCCGCCCGCGACAGCCACAACTTTCAGGTTGCCGACCCTGGTCATTGACGACCCTAAAGGCTAATCCGTTGCGTTTGATGCGTAGTCCCTCCGCGCCACAAACGCAACTCTTTTGCGTTTGTGGCGCCGCCGACGGCAGAGTGCAGGATGACGACGAGGCAAGGGCCGCGTCCGGGCGGGCGCAGCGCGCGGGTGCAGACCTCGGTTCAGGCGGCCGTGCGCGAACTCCTGACCCGGACGGACCGTTCGGAGATCACGGTGCCCCTGGTGGCCGCCGCGGCGGGCGTGACGCCGTCGACGATCTACCGGCGGTGGGGCACGCTCGCCGAACTCTTCGCCGACGTCGCAGTCGAGCGGCTGCGTCCCGACGCCGAGCCGGCCGATACCGGCAACGGCCGGACCGATCTCGAGGCCTGGGCGGAACAGTACGCGGACGAGATGTCGTCCGCGCCGGGGCGGGCGATGATCCGGGACGTTCTGGCGGCGTCGGACGCGAACTGTGCCCAGCGATGCTGCAGCTTCACGCGCGATCAGATCGCGATCATCGCGGATCGGGCCCTGGCCCGCGGCGAGGCCTTCCCGGATCCCGAGGCGGTGCTGGACGGGGTCGTCTCGCCGATCCTCTACCGGATCCTGTTCGGGACCGCGCCGAACCGGGAGCGGATCCGCGCACTGGTCGAGCGCACCCTCACGTCGCGCGAAGCGACCTGACCCGGAGCACCGACATCGACGGTGAGACCGGGCTCGCAGGTTCGGCTCCGATGGGGCGCGATGACCGGCGTGTCAGAGCGGTTGCACCGGGTGCGCGCGCGCTCGGTCCCTCTCGCGGGACGACACGGAGGGTTGCGCCAGCGACGCGCGCGCGAAGCCCGCGGGCGCGACGGCGAGGATCGGCTTCCAGGTCGAGGACCACGCGCGCAGCGGCTCCGGATCGCCGCCGAACGCGAGGTCGAGGAAGGCCAGCGCCCCGGTGGCGGTCGCCTCCTTCACCTGCGGGTTCAGGTTCAGACCGCCGGTCAGGGGACGGTCGGTGAAGATGCTGTGCGAGCCGCCCCGGAAGACCGCCAGCGCCTTCCGGGGCGTCGCGATCGCCTCGTACACGGCGAGGCGATCGCTGAACGGCGAGGTGCGCCCGGGCAGCTGGATGACGTCCTCGGTCGCCGTGACGTGCAGGGTCGGGATCTCCACCGCGCCCAGGACGGCCCGCAGGTCGCGCTCGCCGTAGAAGGGCGGCGCCGAGATCACGATGCCGGCCGCGATCCGCGGGTCCCGCGCCTGAAGGGGGCGTCCGTCGCGGATGACGCGCGCGCCCGCCGCGATCAGCGTCGTGTTGGCACCGTAGGAATGGCCGGCCGCAACGATCCGGCGCGGGTCGATCCGGTCTCCGAAAGCGCCCCCGTCCTGAACGAGGATGCGGTCCAGGGCGAAGCGCAGGTCGCGCGCCCGCGCGATCGCCTCCTGTTCCTGCGCCGCCCGCTCGATCCGGTCGAGCAGCGCCAGGGGATTGCCGGTCCAGACGGACGTGTCGCTGCCGACGTGCTGCAGGTGCAGGCTCGCGACCCCGTGGGACGCCCAGTGTTGACCGAGATAGCTGTAGCCGGTCCGGGACTGCCCGAGACCGTGCGAGAACACGACGAGCGGAACGCGCCGCCGGAGCGACGACGTGTTCGGCCAGTAGAGGCGTGCCGGCACGGGCCGCTGACGCGCGCCGTCGACCCAGTCGAAATCGGCGATCCGGACGTCCTCCACGATAGGCTGCGCCGCGGCCGGGCGCGTCAGTCCCGCGGCCAGGGTTCCCAGCAGCAGGGCGCCGACCTGCCGCCGGCTGGGCGTCGGCCGCGCCGCTGTCGGACTGGAGCAATCGAGCATGGGGCAGGGCTTTCGCGAGAGGAGGCGGGACGGGACGACCCGCGGCGCTGCGCGTCGCCGGTCACAGCGCGACCACGACGCGCGCCCGCCGCTGGGCGCGCCGGCGAGAGTTCGGCCGTCGGGACGCGCGTCCCGACGGCGACCGAGCCTGCCGGACTCGGCGGGCGGGCGAGCACGCGACCGGAAACCGGCACCACGTCCCGATACCGTTCCAGAAATTTGCACTCGGTGCGAAAATATAATTGCACTGCGTGCAACTTTGCAAGTGCGGAATCGCATGCGACAACGCCGGCATGGGGATCCCGCCACCGAAGCCCGGCAGCCTGCGCGCGCGAAAGCGGCAGGAGACACTGGAACGGATCGCCGAGACCGGCCTGCGGTTGTTCAGCCAGCACGGCTACGAGGCCACGACTCTGGACGCGATCGCCGAGGCCGCCGGCATCTCGCGTCGAACCTTCTTCTACTACTTCAAGTCGAAAGAAGAGATTCTGCTGGATTGGCAGATGCGGGGCTTCGGCGCGGCCCTGCGCAGGGCCGTCCTGGCCCAGCCGGAGGGCAAGGCTCCGGTCGAGGTCGTCCGCGACGCCCTGCTGACGCTGTCGACGGGATTCCGGACCCAGGAGTTCATCAGCATCGACCGGGTCATGCGATCCAGCGAGACCCTGAAGGCCCGCAAGCAGGCGGCCTACGGCCTGCACGAGCAGGCCCTGCACGCCGCACTGATCGAGCGCTGGGGGGATCCGGCCCGCAGCGCCTCGCTGCGCCTCGTCGCCATGGCGTCGCTCGGTGCGATGCGCCTGGCGATCGAGGCCTGGATCCAGGCGGGCGGGGACCGGCCGGTGGACGCCTTCCTGCGGGCCGCCTTCGCCGGCCTTGCGGCCGAGTTCTGCGCGCCGTCCCGTTAGCGCGCGCTCGATCGGCGCCGCCCCGCGGTGACGCGCGCGGGGCAGTCACGGCCCATCGGCCGGCAGCGCCACGAAGGGATCGCACGCGGGAACGCCCAGCGGCGCGAAGTGCCGCACATTCCGAGTGAGGATCATCCAGCCGTTGCAGCGCGCCGTGGCGGCGATCGCGAGATCCGCGAAGCCGGGCGCGTGCCCCTGACCGCGCGCCAGATCGGACAATCCGCCGATGTGCCGCGCGACGGCGAGGTCGATCGGGAGAACCTTGGCGGCGTACAGGTGCAGCAGGGTCTCCAGCCACGCCGCGAGGCGCTCGGCCTTGCGCGCGGCACCCTCCCTGCGGCTCTTCGCGATGCCGTCCTCGATCTCGGCGATCGTGACGACGGAGAGGTGGAGCCCGGCGCTGTTCCGGTCCATCCAGTCGATCAGGTCGACGGCCGGGACGGCCTTGGTCGGCGCGCCGGCCGAGAGGACATTGGTGTCGACGAGGTACACGGCGTCACAGCTCGGCGCTTCTGAGCCCGCCGGACGGGGAGGGGAGGTCGTCCGCCGCGACGGGCGCGGCCATGAGCAGGCGGCCGAACGACGGGACGCGGGACAGCCGCTGCCACTCCTCGAAGCTGAGCAGCACCGCCTCGGGCCGGCCGTGGCGCGTGATGATCGAGGGCGCGCCCTGCTTGGCCTGATCGATGACGGCCGACAGCGTCGCCTTGGCGTCGCGAAGCTGGATCTCCTGCATGGCAACCTCCGTGACCACTGTGGTCATAATGGGGGCTTGGGGCAGGATCGGCAAGGGCGTCGCGCGCGCCGCCGGCGCGGAGGGTGCCACCCCGGCGACCCGCCGGGTCTCTGGGTGCCGGGTCTCTGGGCGCCGGGACGGGGCGATACCCGACACACCTCCCGACGGTGCGGCGGGCTCACAGTGTCTGGCACGCCACAGTTGATTGATAGACGCTATATGCCCCTTGCGGTTGCAGAGTTTTCGGACCAACCTATGTTACGGATCACAGAAGACGGGTGCTCGGGTGGCAGCTTTTAAGCCCCTGGACGGGCAAACAACCTCGGAAACCTTCCAGTCCGCACGCGATGCGCTCGACGTGGTCGGCCGCTGGGAATGGGACGCGGGCCTCGATCGGGTGCGCGCCGACGCCTCCGTCGCCCTGGTGCACAACGTCGATCCGATCGAGGCCGAGGAGGGTGTCCCGCTCGGCCGCTACTTCGACAGCATCCACGCGGACGACCGCGCGCGGATCGAGGATCTGATAAGGCGCAGCGCGCGCGAGGGGACACCGTACCTCGCCGAGCATCGGGTGACCTCGGCGGACGGTGAGACGCGCTGGGTGCTGGTGCGCGGCCGCTTCATCGGCGATCATGCCGGACGGCCTCGGAGCGGCAGCGGCATCCTCCTGGACATCACGCGGATGCGGATGTTCGAGGACCTGGCCGACGCGGCGGCGCCGCTGCTGGAGACGTCGCCCCTCGAAGTGGCGGCAGATCACGCCATCGCGGCGATGTACGCGATCAGCGCGCTGCGGGACCCGGAGTTGAAGGTGCAGGCCGAAGCGCTGCTGAGGACGCTGGGCCGCAAGCTCGCCCTCCAGGAGGTTCGGGACCGGCACCGCCACATGAACTGATCGCGATGCGCCGTCGCCCGAGTCATCGCGGGGCGGGACGTCGCCGGATGCTGTCGGTGGGCGGGAGACCGGGCCGCGCGATCGCGCTATGCTGGCGGATCTGCAGATCAGCGCGGCACGGATGATCCGGCGTTCCAGAACGACTGTCATCGTCCTCGGGGTCATGGCCGGGGCCGCCATCGTCGCCCTGCTCGTCCATCTCCTCCTCGGCCTGCTCTCCCTGGAGATCGCGGTCGCCAAGACCAGCACCGAGGACCGGGAGGCCGCACAGGCCCTGACGCAGCTCTTCGAGACGCAGCATCCGCGGCTGCGCATCCGGACGATCTTCGAGCCGGATCGCCTCGGGGCGTCGGCGGCCCTGGACAGGGGCGAGACCCAGCTCGCCCTGGTGCGCAGCGACGCCGCACCGAAGGATGGGCAGACCCTGGTCATCCTGCGCCGCGACGCGGTGGTCTTCCTCGCGCCCGGGGGCAGCGCCGTCGACAGCGTGGCCAAGCTGCGGGGCAGCACAGTCGGGCTCCTCGACGGGCGGAAGCTCGACCCGCGCCTGCTCGACCTGATCCTGACGCATTTCGGCATCCCGCCGAGCAGCGTGCATCGCAGGATCCTGACGATCGACCAGCTGACAGAGGCCGCCCGCGGCCGCCAGATCGGTTCGGTGTTCGTGGTCGCCCCGGTCGGCAGCGCGCTGTGGCTGCCGCTGTTCACGGCGCTGCGCAAAGGCTCCGGGGCGGTGAAGCTGTTCGAGGTCGACGAGGCGGCGGCGATCGCCAAGGAGCACCCCGTGCTCGACACGATCGACGTGCCCAAGGGCGCCTTCCTCGGCTCGCTGCCGGAGCCGGGCGACGACATCACCACGCTGTCCGTCAGCCACCGGCTCGTGGCCCGCGGCGCCATGCCGGACTGGCTCGCGGGCGAGATCACGCGCGAGGTTCTCACCGGCAAGCCGCGGCTCGTCGCGCTCGACGACGATCTGGCCGGCATCGAGGCCCCCGACACCGACGACAAGGTCCAGGCGCTGCCGATCCATCCGGGTGCCACGGCGTACCTGACCGGGAACCAGCCCAGCCTGAGCGATCAGGCGCAGAACGCGGCCTACTGGGTCGGGCTCATGATCAGCGCGGCGGCCTCGCTCGGCGCGGCGGGCATCGGCCTGTATCGGCGCTTCCGGCCGCGGCAGCCGCCCACCCGGGTCATGCGCCTCCTGGAGATCTGGCTGTCCGTCTCGAGTGCCGACCCGGTCGAGCTCGATCAGCTGGAACGGGAGGCCGACGCGCTCGCGGCGGAGACGATCCGGATCGAGGCCCACCGGCGGACGGAGAGCATCGAGATCCGCCTCGTCGCCCTGCTCGTCACCCATGTCCGCGAGGCCGTCCAGCGCCGGCGGCGTGCGGCGCGACGGACGTCGTAGTCCAGGCGATCCGGGCGCCCGGCCCGTCGGCGGCCGATCCCGGTCCGGGCCCGGCGAGCGCGCCCGATCGCGGTCTCACGCGAGCAGGTCGCGATGCGCCCGGTGACCGCGCAGCCATGCCCGGGCGTAGCCGCACAGGGGTACGATCCGATCCCCCGCGGCGCGCGCGTGCGCCGCGACCCCTTCCATGAGCCGCGCGGCCGCCCCGGTGCCGCGCAGGACCGGCGGCGCGTAGACGTAGCCGATGACGAGCCGGCCGGGTTCGCGCCGGTAGGTCGCGAAGGCGACGTCGTCGCCGACCTGCAGCTCGAACCGGCTTTGCTCGATATTGTCGCGCAGCGTCTCGGTCATCCTCGTCCCCTGGCCTCGCGCGCCTCCGATCGGGAAGCACCGCGTCAACCCGGTGCTCCGGAGGATCCCCGAGCCGTCACGGACGACGTCCCGGAGGCCCGCGCTTCCGCGAGGCTATATGGGGCGCCGGTCCGCGTCGCGGACGCGGATCAGGACTCACGCGTCGGCATCGCCGCCGCCGACGTGGAGATGGCGCGCGAGCGTCGCAGCCTCGCCGGCCGGACCGGACGCGGTCGCGATGACGACCCTCGGTGGGACCGACGGGGGCATCGCGCCGTCGGCAAGCAGCAGGAGCGCAGGGGCGCGCTTCGCCGCCAGCACGCGGACGGCGCGGCGGGGCACGGTCGGCCTCGGGAACGGAGGGTATCCTGGCGGCTGCCCCGGGAACTTCCGCGACGGCCGCGCGTTCGGCGCCGGGTCCAGATCTGGTCCAGCCACGTGGCACACGCCAGAGCTGTGGCCAGGATCATCAAAAGTTGAAATTGATGACGTCAAGACAAATCATCGATAGCTTAAGACTCTTTTAGATCGCCTATCGTATTCAAGGCCAGAAATCTCGTCTAACGACTGCGGATACTGGCTGCCGACATGCTCAGACTGACCATCGGACGTAAGCTCATCCTTTCCTCTGCTGTCACGGCCGCGTTCGCTGTCGGCGTCATCTACAACCAGTGGAACAGCGATCGCCGGATCGCCGAGGCGACCGATGCGGTCGTCCGCGAGCAGGCAATCCTGTCCGGGATCTCCCAGGCACAGGTCGCCCTGAATCGCATCCAGCTGAGCTTCAAGGCCGTCGATCTCGCGCGGACTGGTCCCGAGGCCGACGCGGCCGTCTCCGCCGCCGCGCGGGAGGCCGATCAGGCGATGCGGGGGCTGGAGCGTCCCATCGCCATCGCGCTCAAGCCGCAGATCCTGCGCGACAGCGGGAAGGCTCTCCAGGACTTGGCCACCGCGATCGGCAGCTATGCCGGAGCCGGGCGGGGCGACCTGCGCGGCGGCGCGGCCGATTCCGAGGCGGCCAGTGCGGCGCGACGGTCCATCACGGACCAGATCGCCCGGGCGGAGGGGATGATCAACCAGGCGGTCGCCAACGCGCGCGGCTTCACCGACAGCGCCATGCAGACCACCGCCGAGCAAGTCAGCGCCGCGACGCGTTTCGGTCTGGTCGCGGGCGCCGCGATGCTGCTGAGCCTGCTCGGGGCGGCGATGCTGCTGATGCTCAACATCCAGCGCCCGATCACCCGCCTCGTCGCCGTTCTGGAGCGCATGGCTGCCGGCGAGATCGACGCCGAGATCGCCGAGCGCCGGCGCGGCGACGAGATCGGCGCACTCGGCCGCGCCGTCGACACCATCAAGAGCATGGTCGCCCGCAAGGCGGCCGAGGAGGCCGAGCGTCGCCAGATCGCCGACGCGGCCGCCGCGGCGGAGCGCCGGCGCACGATGGTCGAGATGGCCGACAGCTTCGAGCGGGCGGTCGGGGGGATCGTCGGCCTGGTGTCCTCGTCCTCCACCGAGCTGCAGGCCACGGCCGAGCAGATGACCGCCAACGCCAGCCAGACGGCCGCGCGATCGAGCACGGTGGCGGCGGCGGCCGAAGAGGCGGCGGCGAATGTCGGGACGGTCGCGGTGGCTGCCGAGGAGCTGGGCACGTCCGTGCAGGAGATCGGGCGGCAGGTGGCCGGCTCGGCCGGGCTCGCTCAGGCGGCTGTCGCGGAGGCTGACCAGACCACGCGCCTCGTGCAGGAGCTCAGCCAGGCGGCCGAGCAGATCGGCGCGATGGTCGGCTTGATCTCGAACATCGCGGGCCAGACGAACCTTCTGGCGCTCAACGCGACGATCGAGGCGGCGCGCGCGGGCGAGGCCGGGCGCGGCTTCGCGGTCGTGGCGGCCGAGGTCAAGGCGTTGGCCAACCAGACGGCGCGCGCCACCCAGGAGATCGGCCAGCGCATCGGCCAGGTCCAGGGCGTGACCGATCAGGCCGTCGCGGCGATCGGCGGGATCACGGGACGGATCCGCGAGATCAACGAGGTGGCGGCCGGCATCGCCGCGGCTGTCGAGCAGCAGAGCGCCGCCACGCAGGAGATCGTGCGCAACGTGGCGCAGGCCTCGAACGGCACGTCCGAGGTGACCGGCAACATCGCGGGCGTGGCCCGGGCGTCCGAGGAGACGGGCGCGGCAGCCGCCCATGTCCTGACGTCGGCGTCCGAGCTGTCACAGCAATCCGAGCGACTGTCGGAGGAGGTGCGCCGCTTCCTGACCACCGTGCGGGCCGCCTGAGGCGGCGACGGCCGAGGCCCGCGCGATACCCTCCCGGGTCGCCGCCGGGCCTCTCGCTGGAAGCGCGCGACCGGGAGTTCCGCGCCGGATCCGCGCGGGCCGCCGGGGCGGGCGGCGCGGACCGGGCGCCGCGCGCCGAGAACCGACGCTTCTGACCCCGGTTAGCGTTCGTGAGGGGGGAGCCAGTCACGGAGGCGTGGGTGCCACGCTATTTCTTCGATATCCACGACGGCCAGTTGCAAGGGGACGAGGACGGGACCGAGTGCGCCGACTTCGACGCCGCTCGCAGAGAGGCGATGATCTCCCTCCCGGACGTCGCGCGATGGGAGATCCCGAACGACGGGGACAGGCAATCCTACACGGTGATTGTCCGGGATGCGGCGGGCGCTCCGATCTACACGGCGACGCTGACTTTCACCGGCCTGAGGCTGAGCGAGGCGGCCGAGTAGGTTCAGCCCGCGTCGCGCATCCGGCGCGCCTCGACGTCGGCCCGGCTCACCGGGCCTGGACGATCCGCGCGCGGGCACGGCCGGCGCCGGTCAGGGCATATCGGCCGGTTCGACCGCGATCCGGTCGAACCGGCCGAGGCGGTAGATGAGGAACGACAGGAGCCACGCCGCCGCGAAGAGCCCGACGATGCCGAAGCCGAGCACGCCGAAATGGTCGTTGATCGCGGCGATCCGCTGCCAGAGCCAGCCCTGCAGGTTGAGCTTGTCCGCCAGGAGGTTCAGCGCCTCCAGCGTGCCGATCACCAGCGCGACCGCCACCGACACCAGGGTGATGGTGAGGTTGTAGAACAGCTTCCGCATGGGCTGAACATAGGCCCAGCTGTAGGCCCCGAGCATCAGCACGCCGTCGGTCGCGTCGACCAGCGTCATCCCGGCGGTGAACAGCGCCGGGAAGACCAGGATCGTCCACAGGTCGGTGCCCTGGCTCGCCTGGGCGGCCGACAGCCCGAAGAGGCTCACCTCCGTGGCGGTGTCGAAGCCGAGGGCGAAGAGCAGGCCCAGCGGGTACATGTGCCAGGAGCGCGTCACGAGGCGGAACAGGGGCCGCAGGATCCGGGCGAGAACGCCCTGGTTGGCGAGCAGCATGTCGAAGTCGGCCTCGACGTAGCGGCCGGTGCGCCGCACTTGCCGGAACGCGCGCCAGACGCCCGCGAGGACGACGAGGTTGACGAGGCCGATGAGGATCAGGAAGGCGGCCGAGACGCCGGTGCCGATCAGGCCGCCGAGCTCCCGGTAGCCCTCCGAGGCCGTGATCAGGCTGGTCGCGGCCAGCGCCACCGCGGCCGCGGCCACCACCACCACGGTGGAGTGGCCGAGCGCGAACCAGAAGCCCACCGAGACCGGCCGCTGGCCCGCCTGCATCAGCTTGCGGGTGACGTTGTCGATGGCGGCGATGTGGTCGGGATCGACCGCGTGGCGCAGCCCGAAGACGTAGGCCAGCAGCGCGGTCGAGAGCAGGGCCGGCTGGCCGGCGAACAGGCTGTAGGCCCATATCCAGGCCGCGATGTTGGCCGCGATCAGGACGAGGTAGAGCAGACCGATACGGCGTCGCACGACGCGCGGCGCCGTGCCATCGGACGGGACGATCGCTTCCATCAAACCCTTACCCACCCGACCATCGTCCCCTCGCCGCCGCCGCCCGGCCCCGCGCCGCCGCGCGCGATCCGACATAGCGCAGAACCGGCGAAGCCGCGGAGTACCGCGAGCGCGGCAGTCTCACGGCGGCCGCGACGCGTCGAGTCGCCCGGGCGCATCCGGGCGCTCCCTCGCCCCGGGGCGGCCCCGGAGCTCGCCATCAGAACCGCACCGTCACGGAGCCCGTGAACCGCCGGGGCGAGCCCGGATAGACCCTGAACGCGTTGAGCGAACTCTCGTAGTACGCGGTGTCGAAGATGTTCTCGACGTTGAGCGCGATCCGGGCATTGTCGAAGCGGTAGTAGGCCAGCGCATCGACCGCGACGTAGGCCGGCAGCGTGAAGCCCGAGCCGGCCGCGTCGCCCGCGCGCGCGCCCACGCCCCGGACGCCGCCGCCGACACCGAAGCCGCGCCACGCACCCTCCGGCTCGTAGACCGCGAGCAGGCTGCCCGAATGGCGCGGCACGTTGATGAGCGGGGCCCCGACCGGCAGCACGTTGTCCTTGGTCACCCGGGCATCGGCGTAGACGTAGCCGGCCAGGAGCTTCAGTTCCGGCGTGATCTGCCCCTGGGCCGTCAGCTCGAATCCCTGGCTGCGGACGGCCCCGGCGGCGAGGGAGAAGCCGGTATTCGCGGGGTCGGGCGTCAGCACGTTCTCCCGCTCCACCCGGAAGGCCGCGGCGGTGAGGAGCAGGGTGCCGCCGAACAGCTCGGATTTGGCGCCGACCTCGTAGCCGAGGCCGGTCTCGGGCGGCAGGGCCGTGCCGCGGGTGACGGCGGCGGCGTCCGGACCGGTATTCGGCCGGAAGCTCGTGCCGACGTTGGTGTAGAGGGCGAGTTCCGGGATCGGCCGGTAGACGAGGCCGGCCCGCGGGGACGCGGCGACCCGCGACTGGTCGACCTGGCTGCGAACGGCGCGCTCGCGGAAGCTCTGCTCGAAGATGTCGAGGCGCACACCGACGAGCGCCCGCCATTCGGGGCTCAGGACGATCTCGTCCTGCGCGTAGAGGCCGGTGTTGGTGATCCGCTCCAGGTTGTTGCGCGGGACGGTGATCGGCGGCAGCGCCTGGCCGTAGACCGGGGCGTAGATGTCCAGGGCGAACGGGCTCGTGCGGAAGTTCGAGCGCAGGTACTGCGTGCGGCTGTCGGTGCTCTCCCGGTCCATCCCGAGAAGAAGCGTGTGGCCGATGCCGGCGGTATCGAAGCGCCCGACGAGGTCGGCTTGGCCGACGGCCACGTCCCAGCGGTAGTCGCGCACGTTGCGGTCGCGCGAGACCGTGCGGTTGTCGGCGGCGATGGCGCGGATCTCCGCCGACTCGCCCGCGAGATCGCCCGTGTTGAAGTAGGTCGCCAGGCGAAGCTGCCAGTTCTCGTCGAACCGATGGTCGACGCGGACTTGCAGGCTGTTGTTGTTCTGATAGGTGCTCTGCCCGGGCTCGCCGAGGAAGCGGGAGACGGGCAGGAATCCGAGTTGCCGGTTCAGCGCGATGACGCCCCGGTCGAAGACGATCCGGTTCCGCACGAACTCGGTCTCGACCGTGATCCGCGTGTCCGGGGTGACCTGCCAGCTCACCACCGGCGCGACGAGGAGCCGGTCGCTGTCCACGAAATCGCGGAAGCTGCCCGCGCCCTGCGCGGCGAGATTGAAGCGGTAGAGGACCGTGCCGTCCGCGCTCAGCGCGCCGCCGGCATCGATCGTGCCCCGGGTCAGGCCGAACGAGTCGATTTGGTTGCCGAACTCGACGAACCGTTCGGCGGTCGGCTGCTTGGTGATCAGGTTGACGAGGCCGCCGGGATCGCTGCGCCCGAACAGGGCCGCGCCCGGGCCCTTGAGCACCTCGATGCGCTCGATGTTCTGGGCATCCGGCGGCGGCGGCGTCCCGCGATTGAGGGGAAAGCCGTTCTTGTAGATCTCGGAGGTCGTGACGCCGCGGATGGCGTAGCTGAAGATCGACAGCCCACCGAAATTGTTCTGCCGGGCGACGCCGGGCAGGTAGTCGAAGACCCGGTCCACGCGGGTGGCGGCGATGTCGGTGATCGTCTCGCGCGGCGCCACCGACACGGCCACGGGCACGTCGATCTGCGGCGTCGCCGTGCGCGTCGCGCTTACGGCCGCGCCCGCGCCGTAGCCCGGTGTCGGGCCGATCAGGCCGATGGTCCCGCGCCCGGACGCCGTCGTGCGACCGGCACCCTCGCCGACATGCTCGACCGACAACTCCTCCAGGGTCACGCTCTCCTGCGCGCGGACCTCGCCGACCGGCGCGCCGGCGGACAGCAGGGCCGCGAGTGCCAGACGCGGGCTGCCGCGTCGCGCCCGTGCAGGGCCGGCGTATCCCCGGCGCGGCCTGGGACTTTCGCGGAAGGACGGTCGTCCAGAACTCGCCACCACACACTCGCTGCTGCCGGCGCGCGGCCACGCGGCGGCGAGCGGCGTCCCGCCCGGAGGGGCGTCACCGCGCGCTCCGCTGGGGCACCGCGCCCGAGGAACGTCATCGCGCCGAAGGACGCCTCCCGTGACGCGGGTCATCGCCGCCGCCGGACCGTCCCGGCGCGCGGCACCGGCGGCCGCGCAGGGCGGGAACGCCCCGTCCACAGGTGCGGGGCAGATCCGGATGCGGCGCGAAGAGCGCGCCGGCGTCCCGTTCCGGCTCCGAGCCGTGCCCGGAGAACCTTGGCCGGAGGATACTTGCCGCGGTGACCGGCCGGGTCAACGCCCTGACAACCGAATGTAATAATGTTGCGACGACAGTGGCGGAACGGCCACAGCGCCGTCGCGGCACGGCGGCGGGCGGGGCCGGGGCGGTCTCATCGGGTACGCCGCTCCCGTCAGGGTCTCACGTCGGGCCTGGGATCGGGAACGAACCCGTCGCGGTTCGGCATGCGGACGGCGGCCAGGGTGGCGGCGTCGAGCACGGCGCTCTCCGGGACGAGCCCGTTCAGGTACAGCACGTAGCCCGAGACCGCGTAGACCTCGTCGGCGCTGAGCGATTGCGGTGCGTTCATCGGCATCGCCCGCCGGATGTAGTCGAACAGGGTCGGCGCGTAGGGCCAGAAGCTGCCGACGGTCTTGAGCGGCTTCGCCGAGGCGAGCGTGCCCCGCCCGCCGACGAGCCGCTCGCCGGTCCCGCCCTCGCCCCGGCCGCCGTGGCAGGACGCGCACTGCGCGTCGAAGACCGCGCGCCCCTGGGCGACGCTGCCGTGTCCCGGCGGCAGCTTCCGCCCGTCGCGGTCGATATCGATGTTCCAGGCGGCGATCTCGGCCTCCGAGGCCGGGCGCCCGATCCCGAGGCGCTCGCTCGCCGGCGCCGACCCCGCGCAGGCGAGCACCAGGGCCATGCCGACGGCGGCGCTCGCTTCACGCATAGCCATTGGTCACCTCGCCGTCCGGCCCGATGCGCCAGGGCACGACCGCGTTGTTGTGGTAGAAGGATTTGAGGCCGCGCACCGCCGTCAGCGCGTCGAAGCTCGGCTGGACGTACCCGGTCTCGTCGATCGCCCGGCTCGCGATGGTGGTCGGCGTGCCGTCCCAGTGCCAGGGCAGGCGGAAGCGCGTCAGCGCCCGGTTGAGCACCGGCTCCTGCAGCACCGCGTCCCGCCAGCTCGCGCCCCCGTCGGTCGAGACCTGCACGCCGCGGATCCGCCCGCGCCCGCTCCAGGCGAGGCCGGTGATCTCGCGGAAGCCGGGGGCGATCCGCTGGGTGCCCGAGGGCCGCGTGATGATCGACTTGGCCTCCATGACGAAGGTGAATTGCCGGGCCGTGCCGTCGGGCATCAGGTCGGTGTACTTCGACGTCTCCTCGCGCGAATAGGCCGGCTCCGCCGTGACGTTGAGCCGGCGCAGCCACTTCACGCTCATGTTGCCCTCGTAGCCGGGCAGGAGCAACCGGAGCGGGTAGCCCTGCTGCGGGCGCAGCCGCTCCCCGTTCTGGCTGTAGACCAGCAGGGCGTCGTCGAGGCACTTGGCGATCGGGATGCTGCGGGTCAGCGCGGCCGCGTCCGCGCCCTCGGCCACGATCCACCGCGCGTCCGGCTTGAGCCCGGCCTCCGCCAGCACGGTCGCGAGGCGCACGCCCGTCCATTCGGCGCAGCTGACGAGACCGACGAGATCCGACGCTGTCCGCCCCTTGATCGCCTCGAAGCCCGGGTTGCCCGAGCATTCGAGGAAGTAGATGTGCGATTCCGACGGGAAGCGGCGGATGTCCTCCATGGTGAGGATCAGCGGTGTCTCGACGAGCCCGTGGATCATCAGCCGGTGCCGGGCGGGATCGATGTCCGGGATGCCGCCGTGGTGGCGCTCGTAGAACAGGCCGTTGGGCGTCAGGATGCCGTCGAGATCCTGCAGCGGCGTGCGGCTCGACGCCGAGATATACTGCTTCAGACCCTGCGGGACGTTGCGGATGACGCCGTCCTCGAAGCGCGAGGGCCGGCCGTAGGTCTGGCTGCCGACATCGGCGCCCGGGATCTTCATCCATTCGGGAACGGCCGGGGGCGCCGCCTCCTCCGCCCGGGCCGGCCCGCCGGCGAGCGCGGCCGCGGCCGCCGCCGCGCCCTGAGCGAGGAAGCGCCGGCGCGCCGGCGGGGGTTTATCGTCACGGCTCATCGTCACGGCTCATCGTCTGGCACGCTGCCTCGCCCCACCGGCCGGGGCAGGCCGAGATTCTCACGCAACGTCGGTCCCTCATAGTCCTCTCGGAACAGGCCCCGGCGCTGCCGTTCGGGGACGACGCGCGCGGCGAAACCGTCGCGGTCCCCCGGCAGGGTCGGCGGCTCGACCGGGCCGGCGTAGCGGTTCGCCGTCCGGCTCAGGGCGTCGAGGTCGTCGCCCCGGATGCTGACCCCGTCGGCGAGGAAAACCGGGTCGAACTTCGCGGCCTCCGCGGTCCGGGCGATCTGCCGGTCATGGGCGGCGTTGCTCCCGGCATCCGCCTGCGCGGACGGGTGCCGCCACGCGGCGACGTGGTGCCCGCCTGGGTCCAGGCAGGCGCCCAGGCGCGGGCGGTCGCGGCGGCGCGGCACGGTCGCCTCACGCCGATCCGACGCGGTACTGCCGCGGCGGCGGCGCGCCCGTGATCGCGAAGGCCCCGACGATCCGGTCCCGGTAGATCCGCGGGTTGTGGGACGCGATGGTGCGGGCGTTGCGCCAGTAGCGGTCGAGTCCGAGGCCCGCCTTCACCGCCGAGGCGCCCAGCGCGTCGAACAGACTCGTCGTGGCCTGGAGCACGAGATCGGTCACCACGCTCACCGCCTGGTTGACCTCGACATCGGCGAGCGTCGCCGCCCGGTCCGCCGCGGCGCCGTCGCCGGCCCGATGCGCGTCGTAGGCCCGCTGGAGGGATTCGGCGGCCTTCAGCACCACGGCGCCGGCCGCGTAGGCGTTCCCCCGGACGCGCCCCACCACCGCCTGGATCTGCGGGTCGTCCACCGCGCGCCCGGCATTGCCGTGGCTGTAGACCCGGGAACGCTCGGCCACGAGCCGCGCCACGTCCTCGGCCGCGGCCCGGCCGATCCCGGCGAGCGTGGCGAGATGCACCAGCTGGAAGAACGCCATGGCGTAGGGGAAGCGCGCCGGATCCGGCTTGATGAGCGCCGGCTCGAGCGCGACGTCCGCGAAGGTCGCGGTGCCGCTGGCGGTGAGCGCCTGCCCGAACCCGTCCCAGTCGTCCACGATGGTCACGCCCGGCGCGCGCACCGGCACCGCGGCGGTCACGGCGCCGCCCGCCTCGTCCTCGGCCGAGAGGTGGATGTAATCCGCGAACAGCGAGCCCGTGGTGTAGAATTTCCGGCCGTCGACGACGGGGGTCCCGTCGCGGCGCCGGACCACCGTGTCGAAGGCGCCGACCTTGGCGGGCCCCGTCTCCGAGACGCCGCTGCCGATCGTCTCGCCGGCGCCGATCCGGGCGATCCAGGCGGTGCGCCACGCGGCCGACGCGGAGCACAGCGCGTCCTCGGTGAAGCCGAAATGGGCGCGCAGGGCGTTGGTGACGTTGGAATCCGCCTGGGACAGCTCGATCAGCAGCGCGAACAGCTCCGGAAGGCTGGCGCCGTGTCCGCCCTCCTCGAGGGCGAGACGCAGGGTGGTGAAGTTCGCCTCCCGCAGCCAGCCGATCTCGGCATGGGGCAGGCGACGCGTGCGGTCCCGCTCGACCGCGGTGGCGCGGATCTCGGCGAAGACCGGGCGAAACCGATCCGCCAGCGCCTCGTAGCGCGCGCTCGGACCCGCACCCCACCCCGCTCCCGTCTGCGACATGGCTTCCTGTTCCCGATTCCGACCCGCGCCTCCGGGCGCACGGCCATGGAATCGGTGAGATGATCTCCGCACTCAAGCCGAATCCGGACGCCGGCCAGGCATTTGGAACCAACATCTCGGCAGATCCTCTTCAGAAATAGGTTTGATTTACAAGTCGAACCTCCGAGGAAATACCTTTCTTCGCCCGGCGCGCGCGTCTCGGAGATCCTCTGCGGCGCCGGATCCGGCCCGGCCATCGGGCCGGCCGAGGCCGCCCGCACCATGAGACGGGCCCTCCGATGCGTTCGGAAGACGGCCTTGCTGCGCGCACCGCCATCGGGAGGACGCGCTTTCCTACTCCGCGAGTAAATAGAAATCCTATTCCATTGATCCGGTCATCGGCGCCGGTCTTCAATAGTATGCAGCCGGATGTGGCGCGGACCGTCGCGGACTATCCGGACCGCCGCGCCTATCCGGCCTTGCCTTCGACCACACCGTCCGATCCGCGAGATCTCGATGACCGACGACACGTTGAGCCGGATCGCCCCGTCCCGCCGATCGGTGCTGCGCACTGGCCTCGGCGCGGCCGCCACCCTGGCGCTCGGCACGCCCGCGGTGCTGGCCGGTCCCCGCGAGGTGAAGATCAGCATGCAGCGCTCCTCGGTGCTGTTCACCGTGCTGAAGGTGAAGGGGACGCTCGCCGAGCGCCTCGCGCCGCTGGGCTTCACCCCGAGCTGGCACCTGTTCACCAGCGTGATCGAGCCCATGTCGGCCGGCGCGGTGGACATCCACGCCGACGTCGCCGACGCGGTGCCGATCTTCACGCAGTCGGCCAGGGCGCCGCTGACCTTCTACGCCCGCGAGCGCGGCGCGCCGGCCGCCGAGGCGATCATCGTCCCGGCGGACTCGCCGATCCGCACGGTCGCGGATCTCAAGGGCCGCACGGTCGGCGTCTCCCGGGGCTCGGGCAGCCACTACGTGCTCGCCGCCGCCCTGAAGCGCGCCGGCCTGAGTTTTTCCGACATCAAGCCGGCCTACCTCCAGGCACCGGAGGGCGCGGCCGCCTTCGAGCAGGGCAGCCTCGACGCGTGGTCGATCTGGGACCCGTTCCTCGCCTTCGCGCAGGCCAAGCGCCCGGTGCGGGTCGTCGCCGACGCCACCGGTCTGACGAGCTATCACCGCTACTACCTCGTCAACGACAGCTTCGTCGCCGCGCAGCCGGAGGTCGTCGCCACGGTTTACCGGGCGCTGGTCGAGGCCGGCGCCTGGATGCGGGCGAACCCGCAGGAGGCGGTGGCGCTCCTCGCGCCGATCTGGGGCGACCTGCCGCCCGCGGTGGTGGCCGCCGCCAACAGCCGCCGCACCTACGCGGTCGAGCCGGTGGACCGCGCCCAGCTCGGCGAGCAGCAGGCCATCGCCGACGTGTTCTACGAGGCCAAGCTCATCCCGCGCCGGATCGACGCCACCGACGTGCCGATCTGGCAGGCGCCCGTGGGTCGGGGCTGAGGCCGTGGCCGGACCGACCGACGCACCCCGCTTCGGCATCTGGGCGGCCGTTCACGGCTCCCGGGCCTCCCACCACGACCCCGACGAGCCGGACGACGCCAGCTGGGAGCGCAACCGCGCCCTGGTCCTGGAGGCGGAGACCCTGGGCTACGATTCCGTGCTGGTCGCCCAGCACACGATGAACCCCTACGACGGGGACCGCGACCAGCTCGAGGCCTGGACGGGGGCGGCGGCCCTCGCGGCGCTCACCCGGCACATCGAGATCATCGCGGCGATCAAGCCCGGGCTCTACCACCCGGTCGTGCTCGCCAAGATGGCACTCCAGATCGAGCACATCAGCGGCGGCCGCTTCGCGCTGAACCTCGTGAATGCCTGGAACCGGGCCGAGTTCGAGCGGGCCGGCCTGCCGTTCCCCGCGCACGACGACCGCTACGCCTACGGCCGCGAGTGGATCGGCCTCGTGGACCGGCTGATGCGCGGCGAGCGGGTCACGTTCGCGGGGGCGCATTTCCGCGTGGAGGATTACCAGCTCCGCCCCGCCGGCACGTTCCGGAAGCGGCCGACCATCTATCTCGGCGGCGAGTCGGAGCCCGCCCGGGCGCTGGCGGCCGACCACGCGGATGTCTGGTTCATCAACGGCCAGCCGCTGGAGGACGTCGCCGCCCTGATCGCCGACGTCGCCCGCCGGCCCGCCGCCAACGGCCCGCTGCGCTACGGCCTCTCGGCCTTCGTGATCGCGCGGGACACCGACGCGGCGGCGGAGGCCGAGCACGCGCGGCTCCTCGCCCTGGCGCAGCGCGACGCCGACCTGCGCGCCGACACCCGCGCCCGGACCGACACGGCCAGCGTGATGTTCGCCAAGACCGACGCGGCCGCCGCCCGCCACGTCGGCACCAACGGCGGCACGGCCGCCGGGCTGGTGGGCAGCTACGCCACCGTGGCGGAGCGGATCCGGGCGTTCCACGCGGCCGGCATCGACCTGTTCATGCTGCAGTTCCAGCCGTTCGAGGCGGAGATGCGCCGCTTCGCCGAGCAGGTTCTGCCGCGCGTTCGTTGATCCGGAGAGTTCGATGAGCGGACGCACGCTGCATCTCAACGTCAACCTGCTGCACTCGGGCGTCTACCCGTCCGCGTGGCGGCTGCCGGACAGCCGGCCGGACGCCTTCGTCGACATCGACCACTTCGTGCGCGTCGCCCGCGTCGCGGAGCGGGGCAAGCTCGACGCGATCTTCCTGGCCGACACGCCGGCGATCAACGACCGGATCGACTACCGGCCGTTCAACGCCCTCGAACCCACCGTGGTGCTGGCGAGCGTCGCGGCGGCGACCAGCCATGTCGGCCTCGTCGCCACCGCCTCGACGACCTACAACGAGCCGTACAATCTCGCCCGCCGCTTCGCGAGCCTGGACATGGTCAGCCGCGGCCGCGCCGGCTGGAACGTGGTGACCACCGCCGATGCCGCCGCGGGCCGCAATTTCGGCTTCGCGGGCGCGTCCGAGCACGGGGCGCGCTACGCCCGGGCGCGGGAGTTCACCGAGCTGGTCCACGCCCTGTGGGACAGCTGGGAGGACGACGCGTTCGTCGGCGACAAGGCGGGCGGGCGGTTCGTCGACACCGGGAAGGTCCACGCAATCCGCCACCGGGGCGCCCACTACGCGGTCGAGGGACCGCTCACGGTGCCGCGCAGCCCGCAGGGGCGCCCGGTGACCTTCCAGGCGGGCGGCTCGGAGGACGGGCGCGAGCTCGCCGCCGCCACCGCCGACGCGGTGTTCTCCCTGGCCCAGACCGTCGCGGACGGGGCGGCCTATGCGCGGGACCTGCGCGCCCGCGCGGCGCGCTACGGCCGCGCCCCGGACGCGCTGGTCATCCTGCCCGGCCTCGCCACGGTGATCGGCTCCACGGAGGCCGAGGCGCGGCGACGCCAGGACGCGCTCTGGAACCTCGTGCCGGTCGAGTACAGCCTCGCGCGGCTCGCCGGGACGCTGCGGATCGATCCCGCGCGGCTCGACCTCGACCGGCCGCTGCCGGACCCGCTGCCGCTCCCGCCCGACGCCAACCACACGATGTTCCTGGGCACCGTGGCGCTCGCCCGGCGGGACGGGCTGACCGTGCGCCAGCTGCTGCGGGCGCTGGGCGGCGGCGTCGGCCACCGCATCGTCGCTGGGACGCCGGAGGCGATCGCCGACGACATCGAGGCGTGGTTCCGGGCGGGCGCCGCCGACGGCTTCAACCTGATGCCGGACGTCCTGCCCGACGGGCTGGAGACCTTCGTGGACGCGGTCGTTCCGATCCTCCAGCGCCGCGGCCTGTTCCGGCGCGACTACGCGGGCGCGACCCTGCGCGACCATCTCGGGCTCGCGCGGCCGCCGAGCCGCGACGCTGCTGGAGACGCCTCGCTCTCCGCCTGACCCGGGGCGCCGCCGACCGGACCCGGGCCGTCTTGACGCGCGAAGATCTCACTCGCGCCGAGGCTCGGATCCGTCAGCGTGAACCCGGCTCCTGCTGCGCCTGCAGGCGTCGCAGGGCCGCGAGGTCGAACACCGCGTCCGCGCGACCGTAGCCGCCGTCGACGACCTCATCGACCAGGACCATGGTGTGCGGTCGCGCGGCCTCTCCGAAGTAGGAGACCAGCAGATCCGTCGCGCGGTGAACCAGATCCGCCTTCTGCGCACCGGTCATCATGCCCTGCGGGATCTTGAAATTGGCGAACGGCATCGATCTTCTCCAGGTTGAATCGACGGAACACTGACCGCGCCCGCGCGACGGCGCGGGCCTCACCGCTGCGCTGCGCGGGCCGCGCGGGCGGCCTCGTTCAAGGTCGCGACGGCCGCGTCGAAGCGGTGTTCGGCCTCGGCGTTGCGCTGGAAGGCGACGCGCTGCACCAGGATCTCGCGCGGCGTGGGCTGCTGCTGGAACAGGACCATGACCTCGTCGATGAAGTCGGCCAGCGGCAGGTAGCCCGCGCGCGTGGCCTGGCCGGGCGTCAGATCCGTCTGCACCGCCGGGGGCACGAGCTCGATCACCTCGACCTTGCCCTTCAGAACCTCGCGCAGCGAGACCGTGTAGCTGTGGATCGCCGCCTTCGTCGCCGAGTAGGTCGGCGTCGTCGTCAGGGGCACGAAGGCCAGCCCGGACGACACGTTGATCAGCGCCGCGTCCGGGCGCGTGACCAGATGCGCGACGAGCGCGTCCGTCAGGCGGATCGGGCCGAGCAGGTTGGTGGTGATCGTCGCCTCCGCATCGGAGAGGTCGCGGGCCCGATCCAGCGCCTCGAGGCGCATGATCCCGGCGTTGTTGATCACCACGTTCAGGGTCGGGTGCTCGGCGATGATCCGCTCGGCGAACGCCGCGATGTCGCCGGCCTCCGCGATGTCGAGCGGCATCGCGTGCATGCCCGGCCGGCCGGCCGTGACCCGGTCCAGGGCCTCGACCCGACGACCGGCGACGATGACAGTGTTGCCCAGGTCGTGGAAGCGCTGCGCCAGCGCCGCTCCGATCCCGGATCCGCCGCCGGTGATGAGAACCGTGTTGCCTGAAGTCTTCATGGTGGCGACCCTCGTTGTTGCCGCCGCAGAGGGTATGGCCCACACTCTCCAGCCTGAAGTAGGCACCGAAAAGATTTGTACTTACCGAAAGGAGAGTGTCGGATGCGCCGGTCCAATCCTGACCCCGCGATCGAGGCGAAGCGGCGCGGCCCGGTCCCGCAGGACGCCGATCCGGCGATTGAGGCCCTGGTGAACGACATCATCGGTCAGGTGGCCGACAAGTGGACCATGCTGATCCTCGAAGCCCTGGAGGAGCACGGCACCCTCCGGTTCACGCAGCTCGGCAAGGCCGTCGGTCGGATCAGCCAGAAGATGCTGACGCAGACCGTCCGGCAGATGGAGCGGGACGGTCTCGTCCGGCGGACGGTCCACCCGGTGATCCCGCCGCGCGTGGACTACGCGCTGACCCCGCTCGGCCGGAGCTTGGGAGCCGCGTTCTGCGGCGTGTGGATCTGGGCCGAGACGCACCACGCCGAGATCGAGCGGTCCCGTCGCGCGTTCGCGGCGGCGGCCGACGCTGCGGACCTGCCCGCCGGCCCCGGGCCATCGTGACGGCCGAGGCTGTCCCGATCGCGGTCTGGCCGGGATAGGCGCATCAGAGCCCGGTTCGGCGAACGGGCCTTCCGCGGCGCGGGCGCCGATCGCCTGTTCGCCGCCAGCATTTTCCCTGTCGGTCCGCGGGGCGTTATCCCTCTTTATCTATTGTCTCGCCAAGATCGGCGTTTCAGTCTAGCTTCAAGACTGATTTCGGCGGAAGGGCGGGCGGATCATGCATTTCACCCCTCCGTACGGTGAGCCGCCTGTGCCGATCAGTTCCGGGGCGATCGGCGACGGCCCGAAAACCCCCAGCACGGCGCGGCGTCGCTCCGTGGTCGCCGGCGCCATCGGCAACGCGCTCGAATGGTACGATTTCGCCACCTACGGGTACTTCAGCGCCGTCATCGGCCGGAACTTCTTCCCGTCCGCTAGTCCCACGACGTCGCTGCTCTCGGCCTTCGCGGTCTTCGCCGCGGCCTTCTTCATGCGTCCGATCGGCGGCATCGTGTTCGGTCACATCGGCGACCGCTACGGGCGGAAGAGGGCACTCCTGCTGTCGGCGGGCCTCATGGCGGTCTCGACCTTCCTGATGGGCTGCCTGCCGACCTACGCGTCCGCCGGGCTCCTCGCGCCGGTCCTGCTCGTGCTGCTGCGCCTCGGCCAGGGCCTCTCGGTGGGCGGCGAGTACACCTCCTCGGCCATCTTCCTGTCCGAGACCGCGGCCCCCGCGCGCCGCGGGCTGACCGGCAGCCTCGCCTGCATCGGGGCCGCCGGCGGGATCCTGCTCGGCTCCATTTCCGGGACGCTCGTCACCGGGCTGCTCACCCCCGAGGACGTGCATCTGTGGGGCTGGCGCCTGCCGTTCCTGTTCGGGATCGTGCTCGGCGTCTTCATCTTCGCCCTGCGCCGGCACATCGACGACGCGCACGCCGAGACCGTGTTGCGCGAAGATCAGGCGCCGGCGGACCGGCGCTCACCGCTGCGCTTGGCCGTCGAGATCGACGGCGCCGCCATGCTGCGCGCCTTCGCGATGAATCTC
Organism: Methylobacterium sp. PvP105; assembly: GCF_017876975.1. Lineage (NCBI taxonomy): Bacteria > Pseudomonadati > Pseudomonadota > Alphaproteobacteria > Hyphomicrobiales > Methylobacteriaceae > Methylobacterium > Methylobacterium sp. PvP105. The sequence continues at coordinate 83,689 of NZ_JAGIPA010000005.1, forward strand.
GGCCTGGCCTGCGGCTTCTACGTGGTGTTCGTCTACCTCGTGACCTTCCTGCATACCGTGTCGGGTCTCCCGCAACACACGGCGTTTCTCATCAACACCCTCGCCATGGTGGTTCAAGCCGCGTGCATCCCGATCGCCGGAGCCCTGTCCGACCGCTTCGGACGCAAGCGCGTTCTGGTCCTGACCGGGGCGGGCCTGACGATCCTGTCGTGGCCGCTGTTCATGCTGCTGACCACCGGCGACACGCTCCTGATCGTCCTGAGCCAGGTCGCGTTCGCGATCCTGATCGCCGGCAACGCCGCCGTGGTGCCGACCGCGTTCGTCGAGATGTTCCAGCACCGCTCGCGCTGCACGGCGCTGGCGATCAGCTTCAACGCCTCGATGGCGCTGGTCGGGGGCACCGCCCCGATGGCCGCGACCTGGATCGTCCACCACCTGGCATGGCCTACGGGGCCGGGTCTCTACGTGGCCGTGCTGTCGGCCATCTCGCTCGCAGCGATCCTGACGATGCGCGATCGGACCGGAGAATCGCTCGCGTGAGATGATGTCCGGCACGGACTCGGGACGAGGCGCTGCGGCCCACGTCACGGTCCGGTCGTGCGTGTCCGCCCGCGCCCGACGACGGTCGATCCCCGGCACCCGGAGGTGGCGGATCGCATCTGACCGAGACGATCCGACCGCGGTCCTCCGACAGATCTCCGGCCTCGTGCAGCCGCGCCCGGTCGACGAGCCCGACGTTGCGGCTGCGTGCCCGGAGCCCATCCGGCGGGCACGCCCGTCACGGCTCTCCCCGAACCGCCTTCGTCGATCGTCGCTCGCCGCGAGGGAGCCGGGCATCCGATGGGCGCGATCCGGGCGGCACGGTCAATAGGTCACCCTCCCTAGTGGAGGCCGAGAGCCGCCCTGCTAGACTCGAGAGATCGACACGGCAGAGACCCTGTACAGGGACGATCAGGCGAACACGGCAGACACCTCTTCTTGCCCGTCGCGATCGTCGACTTGGCCGATAAACGCGCGGCGCATCCGAGGGACCCGAAGGCATGGGATTCATCTTGACCCGAACGCTCCGGCACACAGTTTCATCGCGCCTCGTCGCCGTCTCGGTCTCGGCCCTGATGATCGTGCCGGCGGCGCGGGCGGCCGGCAATCTGGAGGCGGCTCTCCGCACGGTACCGGATTCCGCCCTCGCGACGTCCGATCCGATGCCGATCGTCTTCCTGGACGTCCGAGCGCTGTCCGAGGCGGCCGGCGGCGCGTTGAGCGATGCCGCCCTGCGGCGCATGGCCTTCCACGAGAGCATTCGCCCGCTGAACGTGCTCAGCTATGGCGGCGCGCGGACATGGACCGAGACCGCCGGCATCCCGTTCGACGACATTTCCTATTTCGCAGCCTTCGGCCAGCCTCCGGCGCGCGTGAGCTACTGGGGACTGGCGACGAAGGCGGCGGCAGACAACCTGATCGGCAAGCTGCAGGACAGGACCTTCCGACCGGTCACGACCGCACCGCGCATTCTCGCCAACGGTGAGCCGCGCGCCGTGAGTCTGAGGAATCGGCAGCCGACCAATCCCTGGTCCGGACCCATGGGCGAGACCAGCGCGGTGCTGGCGATCGATCGGGTCGTCGCCCAGGCGTCCGCGGCCGCGGATCTGGAGAACCTCACCGGGGTCGGACGGAGCGCGGCGGATCACGGGGCGGTCGCCACGGCGCTGGCGGGCATGGCCACCGCGGATGACCGCGACCCGGGCGCGATCGTCCAAGCGGCCGTCGTCACGCCGCTGATGGGCACGCCCCCCGGCGATCCTGCCGCCGTCCTGTCGGCCCCGACCGAGATGGCCGCCAAGGCGAAGGCGATCGACGACCGGCGCGAACAAGATCCGGACGGCGTCCCGGCCTATGCCGGCGGTCTCGTGGCCGACTACCAGGGCAAGGCGGGCCCGGCGCTCCTCGTGTCCCTTGCCTATCCCGATTGCCGGACGGCCGGCAGGGCCGTCACGGCGCTGAAGGCGCGGTGGCAAGCCGGCATGGCGCCCGCGGCCTCGCTCGACGGCCGCACGGTCGAGAGCCCGCGGCGCGGCTGTGCCGCCGTCCTTCGCGTCGCTCAGGCACAGGGCGCGAAGCCCCCGTTCGCAGCGTTCATCGAGACGTACAGGCAGCGCGGGTTCAATGTGCTGCAGATCGGAACGCAGCGATGACCGGAATTCGGCGAGCCGGCCCCGCGCGCGACCGCCCCAGCCGCCGCGGTTGAGGCGCGACGGCGGGCCTAGGCCTCGGCCGCCCTCGATGCGGCCGGGTCGCCGGCCGCCCCGAGTTCGGCGGCGAACTTGCCGAAGAACTCGTCGGCGAGCTTGCGCGCGGTCGCCTGCATGAGCCGGCCGCCCAGCGTCGCGATCTTGCCGCCGACCTCGGCCTTGGCGGTGTAGCTCAGGAGCGTCTCGCCGCCCTCGGCCGCGAGGCTGACCGCGGCGCGGCCCTTGGCGAAGCCCGCCATGCCGCCGTTGCCCTGGCCGACGAGGCTGTAGCCCTCGGGGGGACGCAAGTCCTCCAGGCGGACCGTGCCCGTGAAGGTCGCCGAGACCGGCCCGATCTTCAGGGCGACCCTGGCGGTCATCTCCTCCGGGGAGACCTGCACCAGCTCCTTGCAGCCCGGGATGCAGCGGGCGAGCACGTCCGGATCGTTCAGCGCCGCCCAGACGGCCTCCCGCGCGACCGGGATCCGATACGCGCCAGCGATGTCCATCCTGGTCTCCTCCTGATGCAGTGCCCGCTCGGCCGGCGCGGGCGCTCAGACCGCGCAGTAGCGCGCCTGGATCTCGGGATCGTCCCGCAGAGCGGCCGCGGGGGCGTGGTAGACGACGGCGCCGCCGTCGACGATGTAGACGCGGTCGGAGACGTCGAGGGCGAGCTCGACGTTCTGCTCCACGAGCAGGATCGTGGTGCCGGCCCGCTTCATCGCGACGAACTGCGCGAACATCTCCTCGACGAGGATCGGCATGATCCCCTCGGAGGGCTCGTCGAGGAGCACCATCACGGGCTCGGCCATGAGCGCCCGGGCGATGGCGAGCATCTGCTGCTCGCCGCCCGACATCGTGACCGCCTCCTGCTTCAGGCGCTGCTTGAGCCGCGGGAAGGTCTCGGCGATGACCTCGATCCGCCGCGCCTCGTCGCGGCGCGTCGCGCGCGCGCCTCTGGCGGCCAGGATGCCGAGGCGCAGGTTCTCCTCCACGGTCAGCCCCGGCACGATGCGCCGCTCCTCCGGCACGTAGGCGAGGCCCCGGTGGAAGCGCTCGTGGGGCGGCCGGTCGAGGATCTCGGCCCCCGCGAAGGTGACGCGGCCCGCGCGCTTCGCCACGAGACCCATGATCGCCTTCAGCGTGGTGGTCTTACCGGCGCCGTTGCGGCCGACCAGCGTGACGATCTCGCCGGGACGCACCTCCAGCGAGAGGCCCTGGAGAATGTGGGAATGGCCGTACCACGCCCGCAGGTTCTCGACCGCCAGGAGCGGCTGGGCGGCGTCGCGCTGCGGGGCGGCGCTCATGCGGTCTTGCCCGCCGTGTTGCCCAGGTAGACGCGGCGCACCTCGGGATGCGCGCGGATGTCGTCGGGGCTGCCCTCGGCCAGGAGTTGGCCCTGATGCAGGACGACGAGGCGGCGGCACAGGCCCATGACGAGCTTCATCTTGTGCTCGACGAGGATCAGGGTCCGGGTCTCGGCGAGGCGCTGCACGAGGTCCATCATCTCCCGCGTCTCCTCGGGGCTCATCCCGGCGGTCGGCTCGTCGAGCAGGAGGAGGCGCGGCTCGGCGGCGAGCGCCACCGCGATCTCCAGGGCCCGCTGCTCGCCGTGGGCGAGTTCCCGGGCGAGGCGGTCCATCCGGGCGCCGAGCCCGACCTCGCCCAGCAGCGCCTCGGCCCGCTCCGTCAGCTCGGGGTAGGCCGCGCGGTCGCGGAAGAACGCGAAGCGGACGCGCCGCGCCTGGGCGGCCACCCGCACGTTCTCGCGCACCGTGAGGTGCGGGAAGACGTTGGTGATCTGGAACGACTTGGCGATGCCCATCCGGGCGAAGGCGTGCGGGGCCGCGCCGGTGATGTCGCGCCCGCGGAACAGCACGCGGCCCTCGCTCGGCGGGACGGCGCCGGAGATCAGGTTGAAGAAGGTCGACTTGCCCGCACCGTTCGGCCCGATGATCGCCGTGATGCCACCCTCCGGGAACGCGACGGTCACGTCGGACAGGGCACGGAAATGCCCGAACCGTTTGCCGAGCCTCTCCGCGGCGAGGATCGGCGGCGCCGCACTGGGCGCCGCACCCGTCGCCGCACCGGGCGCGGCGACGGCCGGGGCGGCGCTCACCATCCGGCCCTCCTCAGGCGCGCCAGCACCTCGCCCCAGATACCGAGCGGCAGGAACAGCACGAAGGCGATGAAGATGGCGCCGACGAAGAGCTGCCAGTGGCTCGTGACCGTGGCGAGCCCGTCCTGCAGGAGCGCGTAGGTCGCGGCCCCCACGAACGGACCGAAGAAGGTCCCCATGCCGCCGAGCAGCGCCATCATCACCGCCTGCCCGGAGGTCGAATAGTGCATCGTCTCGATCGGTACGATCGAGAGGTGGATCGCCTGGAGACCGCCCGCGAGACCGCACAGGGCCCCGGAGATCACGAAGGCCACGAGCTTCATGCGGCGCACGTCGTAGCCGCAGGCCTGCGCCCGGCCCTCGTTCTCGCGGATCGCCTCGAGGGCGGCCCCGAACGGCGAGGACAGGAGGCGCGAGAACAGCCAGACCGCGACCCCGACCACCGCCAGCGCGGCGTAGTACTTCACCACCGGGTCGAGGAGATTGAGGCTGAAGCCCGGGAGGGCCAGCGCCGGCACGTTGATGCCGCGCAGGCCGTTCTCGCCGCCGGTGAAGGCTTCCGCCTGGTAGAAGGCGTAGTAGACGCACATCGACAGCGCCAGCGTCGTCATCGCGAAGTAGATGCCGCGGGTGCGGATCGCGAGCACGCCCATGGCGGCGGCGATCCCGGTGGCGAGCAGCGTGCCGGCGGCGAGGCCCAGGACCGGGTGCAGCCCGTACCGCACGATGGCGATGCCGCAGCCGTAGGCGCCGCCGCCCAGGAAGGCGGCGTGGCCGAAGGACAGGAGCCCGGTATAGCCGAACAGCAGGTTGAACCCGAGGGCGTAGAGGCCGAGCACCAGGATGTTCACGGCGAGCGCCTGATAGGGCGCGATCCAGGGGAACACGACGAGGAAGGCGAGCGTCAGGGCGACGCGGTGCCGGCCGCACCACGCGAGCCGTCGGCCGGTCCGGCCGGAGCCCGGCCGGGCCGTCGGCCGGGCTCCGGCCTTCGTGACGGCGGGGGCAGGGGCGCGGGCGCTCATCCGAGGGCTCCGGCCCGCCCGAGGAGGCCGCGGGGGCGCACGAGCAGCACCAGGGCCATGAGGGCGAAGATCGCCATCTTGGTCATGTCGGGGGCGACGAGCGACGTCATCGCCACCACCACGCCGACGATCAGCCCGGCGAGCACGGCGCCGGCCAGCGAGCCCATGCCGCCGACCACCGTCACCACGAAGGCTTCGGCCAGAACCGGGATCCCCATCTCGGGCGTGACGCCCTGGAGAGGCGCGGCGAGGATGCCGGCGAGCCCGGCAAGCGCGCAGCCCAGGGCGAAGACCGCGAGCCAGACCTTGGCGATCTCGATGCCGAGCACCTGCACGATCTGCGGGTCGCGGGCGCCCGCGCGGATCACGAGGCCGAAGGGCGTGCGCTCGATGAACAGCCACAGGGCGCCCACCACCGCCAGCGCGAAGCCGATCAGGAACAGGCGGTAGAGCGGGAAGTAGCCGATGCCGAGATCGACGGCGCCGCGCAGCTCGGGCGGCGCCGCGAAGGGCAGCCCGGTCAGCCCGAAGGCGATGCGCACGCTCTCGACCATGACGTAGGACAGGCCGAAGGTGAGGAGCAGCGGGTCGTCGATGCCGCGCCCGTAGAGGGGGCGCACGAGCACGCGCTCCACGGCGAGCCCGAGGAGCCCCATCGCCAGCGGCGCCGCGACGAGGCTGAGCCAGAAGCTGCCGGTGTAGCCGTAGAGGAAGACCCCGACATAGGCGCCGACCATGAAGAAGGCGCCGTGGGCGAAGTTGACCACGTTCATCAGCCCGAAGATCAGCGACAGGCCGATGCCGACGAGCACGTAGATCGCCCCGAGCGCGATGCCGGTCACGAGCTGGAGCGCGAGGAGATCGAGGGGGAAGCCGCCGATCGCGATGTCGCTCAAGGCCGCGCCCTCCCGCGGGTTCGCACGGAGCGCCTCACGCCTTGTGGCCGAGTTCGTCGCAGCCGCGCAGGAAGCGCTCGTCCGGCCCCTCCGTGCCGAGGATCGTGAAGACGTCGTCCGGGGTCTTCATGTCCTTCGACTTCGCCTCGACGATCAGGACCGACTGCACCGACTGGTGGTCGCATTTCCGGAAGCTCTGGGGCCCCTTGTAGAAATCGGCCTTCAGGGCCTCCATGGCGGCCACGACCTTGTCGGTCTCGACCGACCCGGCGGCCTTCACCCCCTCCAGCACCGAGCGGACGCCGGCATAGCCCAGCGCCCCGTAATCGGAGGGCACGGCGCCGTTGTAGGCGGCCCGGAACCGGTCGTTGAACGCCTTGGCGGAGGGCACGCTGTCCTCCAGGCGCCAGTAGTAGGAGGTGCCGCCGATCACGCCGTCGAAGGCGTCGCCGCCGGCCTTGCGCGCGGTGAACAGGAGCACCGGCGCGACGAGCTTGGTCCTGCGCTTCAGGCCGAACTCGGTGGCCTGCTGGATCGAGACCACCTGGTCCCGGCCGAAATTGCACAGGCAGAGCACGTCGGGCTTGAGCGCCGCGATGCGGGGCAGGAAGGCCGAGTAGTCGGAGGCGCCGATCGGGTGGCGGATGTCGGCGACGACCTCGATGCCGAAGGCCTCGCCGGCGCGCTTGAACCCGCGCATCATCTCGTGGCCGTAGGCGTAGTCGGCGCTGAGGAAGGCGACCCGCTTGCCCGATTTCGGGAAGACGTAGCGGCCGACCGCACCCGCGGTCATGTGCGGGTTCAGGGCCTCGTGGAAGGTGGTGCGGCCGAAATCCTTGGCCTCGTTGATCGCGTCGGACTGGCTGATCGAGTTGTAGATCACGCCCCGCTCGCGGGCGACGTTGTTGATCGAGAGCGTCACCGCCGCCGACAGGCCACCGACCAGGACATTGACCTTGTCCTTCTCGATCAGCTCGAGGGTCCGGGTCGCGGCCTCGCCGGGATTGAGCTTGTCGTCGCGCACCAGGAGCTCGGCGTTGCGGCCCTGGAAGCCGCCGGACTCGTTGAACTCCTTGACGGCGAGCTGGGCGGCGCGGACCTGATCGTTCGCCTCGGCCCCGAAGGCGCCGGTGAGCGGTACCGGGAAGCCGATGCGGATCGGACCGTCCTGCGCGGCCGCGGCGCGCAGGAGCGCCGGGGCGGCGAGCGCCAGCGCGGATGCGGCGGCGCCGCCCTGGAGCATCCGGCGCCTGTCGAAGCCCGTTCCCATCCCTTCGTCCCTCCGTCGGCGTTTCCCCGTCGGGACCGGTCTCGTTCGTGCGGACCGGTTCCCGATATCCGTTCAGATCAGTCCCAGCGCCTCCAGCACGACCTCGGGCGTCACCGGCTGGCGCGCGACCCGGGCGTTCAGCGGCGCGAGCGCGTCGTTGATGGCGTTGACGACCGCGGCCGGCGCGCCGGCGGTGCCGGCCTCGCCCGCGCCCTTGGCGCCGATCTCGGACGACGCGGTGGCCGAGACCACGTGAGCGACCGCGATGTCGGGCATCTCGCCGGCCATCGGCACGAGGTAGTCGGCCATGGACCCGTTCAGGAGCTGGCCCTCGCTGTCGTACAGGCAGTGCTCGAACAGGGCGCCGCCGATCCCCTGGACGATGCCGCCGCGGATCTGCTCGTCGACGAGGAGCGGATTCAGCACGGTGCCGCAATCCTCGACGCACCAGTGCTTCAGCAGCCGCACGAAGCCCGTCTCGGTGTCGACCTCGACGTAGGAGGCCTGCACGCCGTTGGTGAAGGCGAAGGGGTAGTCCTTCGGCACGTAGTGGCGGGTCGCCACGAATTCCGGCTGCACGCCCGGCGGCAGCGTGTCGGGGCGGAAGTAGACGATGCGGCCGAGCTCCGCGAGCGGCATGCGCTCGGTCCCGGTGGCGGCGTCCACCACGGCGCCGTCGCGCACGTCGAGGCTCCCGGGATCGGCCTGCAGGATCGCGCCCGCCACCGCCAGGACGTTGCCGCGCAGCGCCTTGCCGGCCTGCCACGCCGCCTCGCCGCCGATGCCGGCCCCGCGCGAGGCCCAGGTCCCGCCGCCGTAGGGGGTCGCCTGCGTGTCGCCCGAGATCACCCGGACCTTGTCCATCGGCACGCCGGTGGCGGTCGCCACGATCTGCGCGATGATGCCCTCGGTGCCCTGGCCCTGCTCGGTGACGCTGACCGCCGCGACGACACCGCCCTGGGGATCGAGCCGGATCGTGCAGCCGTCCTGGGAGGAGATGCGCGCGCCGCCGACCCCGTAGAAGGCCGCCGACGGGTTGGTGATCTCGATGAAGGCCGCGAGCCCGATGCCCCGGTGGATCCCCCGCGCGCGCAGGCGCGCCTGCTCGGCCCGCAGGGCATCGTAGTCCATCATCGCCTTGAGCTTGGCGAGCGCCGCCTGGTGGGACAGCTTCTCCAGCTTGATCCCCGAGACGCCCGCGCAGGGATAGGCGTCGTCGGGGATGACGTTCCGCTCGCGCACGGCCAGGGGATCGAGCCCGAGCCGGGCGGCGCCCAGGTCGACGAGCCCCTCGGCGACCATCGTGGCGATCGGGTGGCCCACCGCCCGGTACTGGCAGGTCGGCGCCTTGTTCTGCAGCACGACCCGGGCCCGGGCCCGGTAATGCCGGTGCCGGTAGGGACCGCCGGTCAGGTTGACGACCTGGTTGGCCTCGACCGCGCTGGTGCGCGGGTAGACCGAGTAGGGCCCGATGCCCGTGAGGTCGTCCATGTCGAGGGCGAGGATGTCGCCCTCGGCCGAGAAGGCCATCCGGGCGGTGACCCGGTGGTCGCGGGCGTGGATGTCGCTCTGGAAGCTCTCCAGCCGGTCGGCGACGAACTTGACCGGGCGCTTCAGCATCAGCGCCAGCGCGCAGGTCGCCATCTCGTCGGGGTAGATGTGGACCTTGATCCCGAAGGAGCCGCCGACATCCTTGCAGATCACCCGCACCGCCCCTTCGGGCAGAGCGAGGTGCTTGCACAGGATGTCCTGCATCATGTGCGGCGCCTGGAAGGAATGGTGGACGGTGAGCATCCCGTCCGCCGCCGCCCAGTCCGCGAGGATCGCCCGCGGCTCCAGGCACACGCCCGTGTGCCGGCCGAACTGGAAGGTCTCCTCGACCACGACGGCGGCGTCGCGGAAGGCGGCGTCGACGTCGCCGACGTCGAGGACGCGCTCGAAGGCGAGGTTGTCGCCGAGTTCGGCGTGGATCGCCGGCGTCGCGGGATCGAGCGCCGCCTCCATGTCGACGACGGCGGGGAGCGGGTCGAACTCGACCATGATGGCGGCCAGCGCGTCCTCGGCCTCGGCCCGGCCGCGCGCGACCACGGCGCAGAACGGCTCGCCGACCCAGGTCACCCGGTCGATCGCCAGCGCGTGCTGAGGCGCCGAGCGCAGCCCCTTGAAGTGGCCGAGCACGCCGACCCAGGGCGCGCACACCTCCGCCAGCTCGGCGCCGGTCACCACCGCGATCACGCCGGGCATTGCCGCGGCGTCCGCGGTCTCCAGCGCGACGATGCGGGCGTGGGCGTGGGGGCTGCGCAGGAAGGCCACGTGGCCGAGGCGGGCGACGGCCACGTCGTCCACGTAGACGCCTCGGCCCTCGAGGAGGCGCCGGGCGTTCGGCCGCGGGACCGAGCGGCCGATATAGCTGTTCGGCCGGTCGAGGAAGGTGAGGCCGCCCGGATCCGCGCTCATTCGGCGGCCTCCCGGCCTGCATTCTGGCGACCCTGCCGGCGCGCCTCGGCGGTCGCCGCGATCGCGTCGACGATGGCGTGGTAGCCGGTGCAGCGGCAGTAATTGCCCGCGATCGCCGCGCGGATCGCCGCGCGCGACGCCGCCGCGTCGGCGTCGTCCAGGAGCTCGGCGGCCGTCACCAGCATGCCGGGGGTACAGTAGCCGCACTGCAGGGCGTTGCGGGCGTGGAAGGCGTCCTGCAGGTCGCGGATGCGCCCGCTCTCGGTCAGGCCCTCGACGGTCTCGACGGCGGCGCCGTCGGCCTGCACGCCGAGCATCAGGCAGGCGCGCACCGCCCGGCCGTCCACCAGGATCGTGCAGGCGCCGCAGACGCCGTGCTCGCAGCCGAGATGCACGCCGGTGAGGCCGAAGGACTGGCGCAGCAGATCGCCGAGATGCATCCGGGCCGGGACATGGGCCCGCACGGCCTCGCCGTTCAGCGTGAAGGCGACCGCGCGCGCGCGGTCCGGGCTCTCAGACGCCATCGGGGTCTCCCTCCTGCGCTCCGCCGCCGCGCATCCCTGCCGCAACGCGGCCGAGGATCACGCGGGCGAGGTGAAGCCGCGTCGCGGCCTTGGTCGTCGGGTCGTCCGGCGGGTCGAGCTCACCGGCGAGCGCCGCCTGGGCACCCGCGAGGTCGCCGGCCTCCAGGGCCGCCGCGGCGGTCCGCGCCAGGACCGGCCGATCGGCCACGCCGAAGAAGGCGAGGCGCAGGTCCGACAGGCCGCCCGCGGCCCGGCGCCCGGTCGCCGCGAGGCCGACGAGGGCGTAGTCGCCGTGGCGGCGCGACAACTCCTCGAACCCCCAGACCGCGTCGGCTCCCGGCACGGGAAACTCGATCGCCGTGACGATCTCGCCGGGCTCCAGGGCCGTCGTGTAGAGGCCGCGGAAGAACGCGTCGGCCGGGACGCGCCGCTCGGCCGCGGGGCCGCGCACCACGATCGTGGCGCCGGCGGCGAGGCAGCAGGCGGGCCACTCGGTGGCCGGGTCGGCCAGCGCCACTGAGCCGCCGATCGTGCCGCGATTGCGGATCGCCGGATGGGCGATGTGCGGCAGGGCGGCGGCGAGCAGCGGCAGGCGATCGCGCACGATCGCCGTGGTCCCGACGTCGCGGTGGCGCGTCATGGCACCGATCCGCACAACGCCGTCGGCCTCCGAGACGCCGGTGAGTTCGGGGATCGCGTTGAGGTCGACCAGCAGCCCGGGCGCCGAGAGGCGCATGTTGAGGGCCGTGACGAGGCTCTGGCCGCCCGCGAGGGGAACGGCATCGTCCCCGTGCTCGGCGAGCAGGGCGAGCGCCGCCTCGAGCGAGGCTGGACGCGCGTAGGCGAAGTCGGGCGCCTTCAAGCCCTGGTCTCCTCCCGACGGGCTTGCCCATGACCGCCCCGATGGGACAGGCTGGAAGCCTCTATTTATCGTTCGCTCAATAGAAGGCGAAACCGAGATGGCGTCAAGCAGGCCGGCGGGCAGTGACGGTCGCGTGCCGACCGGCCGACGGCTGGCGCCCGAGGCCCGCGAGCGCCAGATCGTCGAGGGGGCGGTCGCCTACTTCGCCGAGGTCGGCCTCGACGGGCACACCCGGGAGCTCGCGCGCCGGCTGGGCATCACGCAGCCGCTGCTGTTCCGCTACTTCCCGACCAAGGCCGCGCTGATCGAGCGCATCTACGCGGAGGTCTACCTCAAGCGCTGGGATCCCGCCTGGGAGGCGACGGTGCGCGACCCCGCGCTCCCCGTCCTCGAGCGCTTCCGGCGCTTCGAGATCGACTACCAGCGCCGGATCGACGACTACGCGTGGCTGCGGATCTTCGTCTCGGCGGGCCTCAAGGGGTTCGATCTGCCGAGCCGCTACCTCGGCATGGTCCGCGCGCGCATCTTCGCGCCGCTGCTCGCCGGGATGCGCGCGGAATCGAACCTGCCGGACCCGCAGGCGCAGCCGCTCGCCGACGACGAGTTCGAGCTCCTGTTCGGCATCCACGGCGCACTGGTCTATGTCGGCCTGCGCTCGCGGGTCTACGGCATCGACGGCACGGCGGACCGCGACGCGGTCCGGGCCGCGATGCTCGACGCGGCCCTGCCGGGGCTTCTCGCCACCCACCGCCGGGTGGTGACGGCCGCGCGACCGGCCGACGCGATCTAGAGGCCGTGCCGGGATGGCCAGATCGCGGGACGCGCCACCTCGGCCGCGGACGTGTCACCGAGAGGTGCCGCCGCGGCGATGACTTTCGCGGGAACTGCGTTAGCCTCACGGGCCGGAGGAGCGCCATGACCCAGGGAACGGAACCGGCCTCGGCGGCGCTGCCGCCCGACTTGGCTCAGGACTTCGCGGCGGCGCGGGACAACGGCTGCGTCGGCACCCGGCTGCTCTCGGAGGACGCGCGCTGCCGGGTCTGGACCATCGTCCTGGCGCCCGGCGCGCGGATCGGCTTCCACACGCACGTGCTCGACTATTTCTGGACCGCTGTGACGGCAGGGCGCGCCCGCTCGCACTACGGCGACGGGCGGGTCGCGGAGGTCGATTACCGCGCGGGCGACATCCAGCACCTGTCGTTCGGGCCGGGCGAGTCGATGACCCACGACCTCGCCAATATCGGCGACACGGAGCTGATCTTCACCACCGTCGAGTTTCTGGACAGCGCGAATCCGCCCCTCGCCCTCCCGGCCGCCGTGCGCGCCGAGGCGACCTGCCGCGCGGCTTAACGGAGGCGGACCTCCGGCGGGACCGCCGTCCCGGCCATGACCGCCTCGGGGCTGCGGAACCGCTCCGCCGCCGCCCGCTCGGCCGCGCCGCGCTGCTGCGCCTGCAGGTACGCGCCGAGATCCCGTCCCCGCGCCACGACCGCCGCGCCGTAGGACCGCCGGCGCGCGTCGAAGGCCGTCAGCGCGGCGTCCACGGCGCCGCCGGCCGCGTCCAGCGCCTCCGCCAGGGCGGCGGCGTCCTCCATGGCCTTGGTCACGCCCATCCCGACATGGGGCCGGGCCACGAAGGCGGCGTCGCCGATCAGGGCGATACCGCGCGCCGGGATCATGGTCGGCACCTCGATGTCCAGGATCGCCTGCAGGAACGGCTGATCGGCGCGCAGCATGACCTCGGCGAACGGCGGCGCGAGGATCCGCTCGGCGTCGGCGCGCATCGCCGCCAGCACCGCGGCCTTGATCCGGCCCGGCGGGATGGAGAGGGCGTGGCGGACGCCGCCGGCATCGGTCAGCAGCGCGGCGAGCGCGGCCTCCTCGGTCGGCCTGTACCAGACCGCGTTGAAGGAGCGCGCGGTCCCGTCCGCGCGCCCGGGGACGGGATAGCCGAGGATCTGCTCGCCCGGCGGCAGGCAGAACGCGAAATGGCCGGCGATCGCCTCGCGGGTTGCCGGCGAGAGGGCCGCCGCGTCGACGACCGCGCGCCACGCCACGTAGCCCGCGTAACGCGGCGCGACGGCGCTCAGGTACCGGGCCCGCACGGTGGAGAACTGCCCGTCGGCGCCGACGAGGAGATCCGCCGTGATGCGGCGGCCGTCCTCGAACAGCGCGACGACGCGCTCGCCGTCGTGTTCGACCGCGGCGAGCGCCGCGCCGAAGCGGACGCCGTCGGCGGGCACGGCGTCCAGGAGCAGGCCGTAGAGCCGCCCCCAGCTCGCGAGCACCTGCGGCAGGCTCCGTTCGGCGATCACGGTCCCGTCGCGGTCGAGGACCCGGCGGCCCTCGACCATGACGCCGAGATCGCGCGCGCCGGCCGGCGCACCGCAGCGCGCCAGCACCGCCCGGAGGTCCGGATGCGTGACGATCCCCGCGCCGCGGCCCGTGAGCGCGCCCGCCGACCGCTCGAACACCGCGACGGCGTGACCGCTCCGCGCGAGCAGGCACGCCGCGGTCAGTCCGGCAATCGAACCGCCGATGACGGCCACGTCCAGTCGCTTCATGCAGCCCCCGAACCGGGATCGCGGTCAAGACCGCGCCCAGCATGGACGCTGCCGACCGGCCGGCCAAGACCGAAATCGCCGCGGGGCGTCGCCCTAGGCCGGCCGCACCAGCCGGTCGAGCCGCATCCGGGTGATCGCGCCGATCTCCTCCAGAGCCGTCGCTTCCTCGACCGCGACCGGGCGCGCGAGGCGTTCCTCGAACAGCACGCGGATCTCGCGCAGGTCGCGGCCGCGCACGGCGACGATGAACGGGAAGCCGAACCGGTGCCGGTAGGCGGCGTTCAGCCGGTCGAAGGCCGCCGCGTCCGCCTCCGTCAGCCGGTCGAGGCCGGCGCTGCCCTGCTCCTGCGCGGACTCGGCGGTCATCGCCCGCGCCCGGGCCTCCGGGCCGGCGAGTTCGGGATGGCCGTTGAGGAAGGCCAGGCGCACCTCCGGCGGCGCCGCGCGCACGGCCGCCATCATCGCCCCGTGGAGTGCGGCGAGGCTGGCGAAGGGCGCCGCGTCGTGGGCGGCCCGAGCGACCCAGGGCGCGTGCTCGAAGACGCCGCCGAGATGCTCGACGAAGGCGTCGCGATCGAGGGCGTTGAGGCGGTCGAGGTCGATCATGCCGCTCAGCTTCCGCGGTAGGTGGTGAAGCTCGACGGGGCGCACAGCATCGGCACGTGGTAATGCTGCTTGGCGTCGAAGACGGCGAACCGCACGACCGGGTTGTCGATGAAGATGTCGGCCTCCGCCGTGCCGGCGCGGGTCTGGAAATACGCGTCGACGAAGAATTCCAGCTGATACTGGCCGGTCTCGGCCTTGTCGGCCGGGAGGATCGGCGCGTCGGTGCGGCCGTCGGCGTTGGTGACGACGCTCTTCACGAGGCGCCACTGGCCGTTCTCCAGGACCGAGAAGTCGATGCGGACGCCCGCGACGGGGCGGCCGCGATCGGTGTCGAGGACGTGTGTGGTGATGCCCGCCATGCCGGGTCTCCTTGTCGCGTCGGGGTTCGGACGGGTCAGCTGCCGCGGTAGTAGGAGTAGCCCCAGGGCGTGAACAGCACCGGCAGGTGGTAGCGCTGGCTCGCGTCGCGGATCCGGAAGCGGATCGGCACGAGGCCGAGGAAGTTCGGGGTCGGGAGCTTCACGCCGAGACCCGCGAAATACGCCTCGACGTGCATCACCAGCTCGTAGCGGCCCGGCTTGAAGGCCGCGTCGACCAGGAGCGGCTCGGCGGTCCGACCGTTCGGCGCGGTGGTGACCGTCTTGATCAGCCGGTAACCGTCGCCGTCGTGCAGCGCGAGGTCGCAGACCATGCCGGCACCGGGCGTGCCGTGGAAATTGTCGATGGCGTGCAGGGTCAGCCGCGGCGAGAGGCCGGCCTGCGAGACGGGTGCGGCGCTCAACGTGCCGGGCTTGGCGGAAGAGTTGGCCGGAGGGCTGGCCGGAGCCGCCGGTGCGGGCGTGCCCTGGACCAGCGCCGGACCCGCGGAGATCGCGGCCGCGGCGCCGAGCCCCGTCGCCACGAGGCCGCGCCGCGTCAGAGCCTGTCGGTCAAGTACGTGTCTCAAGACGGCCTCCCTCTCTTGCATCGGTTCATGCCGGCTCGTGCGCCGCGCGAGCCCGGGCGCGCCGCCCCATCTCCGGCGTCGCCGGCGGGACGAAGGCCAGGATCAGGACGAGCGCCGCGGCCTCGACGGCCGCGACCAGCCACAGTCCGGTCGCGACCGAGCCGGTCTGCTCGCGCAGGTAACCCATCACCGCCGGCGCTCCGAAGCCCGCGAGGTTGGCCACCGAATTGATGAGCGCGATGCCGGCCGCCGCCGCCGACCCCGCGAGGAAGCGGCCGGGGATCTGCCAGAAGACCGGGATCGCGCTCATCGTGCCGACGACCGCCACCCCGAGCATGAGCAGCGCGAGGATCGGGGCGTTCGCGATGAAGACCCCCGTGAGCGCGATGGCCAACGCCCCGACGAGGGCCGGGACCCCGCAATGCAGCCGCGCCTCGCCGGTCCGATCCGAGTGGCGGCCGTTGAGGATCATCCCGGCGCCGCCGCAGAGATAGGCCGCCGACATGATCCAGCCGACCGCGAGCGGGTCGGTGAAGCCGGCATCGCGCACCACGCTCGGCCCGAAGAAGGTCAGGGCCGAGTTCGCCGTGACGATGCAGAAGAAGATCGCGATGCATTGCCAGACGCGCGCGTCCTTCAGCGAGGCGAGGATCCGGTGCTCGCGGTGGCCCAGGGCCGCGGCGTCGCGCGCGAGGTCGGCCTCGACCAGCGCCTTCTGCTCCGGCGTCAGCCAGCCGGCCTTGGCGGGTCGGTCGGTCAGGTAGAACAGCGTGACGATGCCGGCCAGGATCGAGGGGATGCCCTCGAGCAGGAACACCCACTGCCAGCCGGACCAGCCGTTGACGCCGTGCATCCCCGACATGATCGCGCCCGCGAGCGGCCCCCCGATGACGCCGGCCAGCGCGGAGGCCGACATGAACAGCCCGAACACCTTGGCCCGGCGCTCGCTGGGATACCAGTAGGTCAGGTACAGGATGACGCCGGGATAGAATCCGGCCTCGAAGACTCCGAGCAGGAAGCGCAGGATGTAGAAGAATGCCGGCGTGGTCACGAACATCATCGCCACGCAGCAGATCCCCCACAGCAGCGTGATCCGCGCGATCGTCTTGCGGGCGCCGATATGCTCCAGCAGCAGGTTGCTCGGCACCTCGCAGAGGAAGTAGCCGATGAAGAAGATCCCGGCGCCGATGCCGTAGACGGTCTCGCTGAACCGGAGCTCGGCCAGCATCTGCAGCTTGGCGAAGCCGATATTCACCCGGTCGATCCAGGACAGGATCCAGAGGACCATCAGGAACGGCAGCAGCCGCCACGTGATCCGCCGGTAGGTGTCGTCCAGACGCGCGGTCGCGGCGATGACCGGCCCGTCGGTCGCGGGTTGCGCCTGGATCGTCATGGCTGTCCCCACGTGGCTTGTTCCGTCTGGAACGGCGAAGGATCCCGAGCGATGCAGGACGGCTGCCAGTCTCGCGCCGGCGGCCTCCGTCCCGCCTCAACCGGCGGCTTGGCCGACGGCTTGGCGCGGCGCGAGCAGCGTCCCGAGGGCGGTGCCGAGACCGACGGTGTCGGTGGCGATGACGGGCGGTCGCCGGTAGGGCGCGGCCGCGGCGGCCAGGACCGCCGTCACCCCCGACGCGACCGAGCAGAGGACCGGGACCGGCACGTGCGGCTGCACGCGGGCGGCGAGGCCGACCAGGGCGGCGCCGCCGAGGATCACCGCCTCGGCGCGATCCTCGGTGGCGCAGGCTTGGCAGGCGGCCGCGAGATCGGACAGCGCGGCTTCCGGGTCCTTCGCGATCTCGCCGCCGGTGCGCGCGATCGTCCGGATGCCCACGAGGCCGTCACCGACGCCGAGGCCGGCGACGATCTCGTGGAGCATCGGCTTCCACAGGGCCCCGCCGGTCACGATGGCGTAGCGCGCGGCGGTCCGCTGGGCCTCGCGACACGACGCTTCGAGCATCCCCACCACCGGGACCGGCGAGACCTCGCGCAGGGCGAGCAGGCCGGGATCGCCGAAGCAGGCGAGGAAGACCGCGTCGCAGCCTTGGCCGTGCTCCGCGAAGGCGTCGAGGGCCGCGTGGCCGGCGATGGCCAGGGCCGCCCGGCTGGCGATGTAGGCGGCGCCGAAACGCGCCGTGGCCGGGATGAAGGTCGCCGCCGCACCCGACATCGTCCCGACCTGCGCGGCCAGGAGTTCGGTCACAGAGGTGCTGGTGTTCGGATTGAGCAGAAGGATCCGCATGGCGCCCTCGCTTGGCGGGAGCCGGCCGGACGGCCGGGCGACGGCCGGCACGAAGCCGGCCTGAGGTGGTGAGATCGGGCAGGGCCGCGCGGCGCGGGTCGGTCCGCGCCGTCGGGCGGGTTCGTGTCTCCGATACGGACCGGGGCCGGGCCCGATCGGTCCGGTTCAGGCCGGACGGACCGCGCCGGCGGGGCGGCGGCGCATGAGGGCCGTGTAGATCGCGAAGCCCAGGGCGCAGCCGATGAACCACGTGAAGTTCGCCACGCTCTCCAGGCCCGGCAGGATCACGCAGAGCGCGGGGATCAGGGCCGAGGGGATCAGGGCGGCCACGGCGGCGCGGTTGTACCCGTCCGTGTACCAGTACGTCCCGGCGGGGCTCATCGTGTAGAGGTCGTCGAGGACGACCTTCTCCTTCTTCACGACGTAGAAATCGGCGATCAGGATCCCGAACAGCGGGCCGATGAAAGCGCCGAGGACGTCGAGCGTGTAGTGGATCACGGCGGGATTGTTGTAGAGGTTCCAGGGCGTGATGAAGATCGAGCCGACGGCCGCGATCATCCCGCCCATCCGCCACGAGATCCGCCGCGGCGACACGTTCGAGAAGTCGAACGCGGGCGAGACGAAGTTCGCGACGATGTTGATCCCGATGGTCGCCGTCATGAAGGTGAAGGCGCCGAGCACGACCGCGAAGGTGCTGTCGATGCGGCTCACCGTCTCCACCGGGTCGGTGATCAGGTGACCGAAGACCGGCACCGTCGCCGAGGCGGTGACGACCGTCAGGAGCGAGAATCCGAGGAAGTTCACCGGGAGGCCCCAGAAGTTGCCCCTCTTCACCGCGTCGAAGCTCTCGCCGTAGCGCGAGAAGTCGCCGAAGTTCAGCATCGGCCCGGAGAAGTAGGAGACCACGAGGGCGACGGCGTTGATCATCACCGGCAGGGCGTCCCAGCCGGTGTACTTCACGGTGCCCAGGGTCAGCCCGATCTCGCCGAGCCCGGCCTTGGCGACGAGGTACGCGGCGAGCGCGATCATCACCACGTAGACCGCCGGTCCCGCCCAGTCGATGAACACGCGGATCGCCTCCATGCCGCGCCAGAAGACCAGAGCCTGCAGGACCCAGAGGGTCATGAAGGCGGCCCAGCCCAGGCTCGACAGGCCGGCGAAGCCGTGCTGCTTGAGGTCGGCGTAGACGGCGAGTTCAGGGAAGAAGCGCAGCGCCACCACGGTCAGCGCCGCCGAGGCGAGGTAGGTCTGAATGCCGTACCACGCCACCGCGATCAGCCCGCGGATGATCGCCGGGATGTTGGCGCCCTTCACGCCGAAGGAGGCGCGGCAGATCACCGGATAGGGCGTGCCGGTCCGCTGGCTGGGTTTGGCGACGAGGTTGCAGAAGACCTGGACGATGACGATGCCGACCAGCAGGGCGATCAGCACCTGCCAGCTCACGAGTCCCAGCGAGAACAGGGAGCCGGCGGTCACGTATCCGCCGACGCTGTGAACGTCAGACATCCAGAAGGCGAAGATGTTGTAGGTGCCCCAGGTCTGCTTGCGCAGCGGCGCCAGATCCTTGTTCACGAGATCCGGATCGTAGCTCGGCTTGATGACGACGGCGTCCCGTTCATCCGACACGGCGGTGCTGATGCCGGCGGCCTCGACCTGTGCGTACATGGCGTTTCTCCCTGACTGGCGCAGCCCTGTTGCCGGGCTTTTCCCGTGACCCTGACGGCCCTTTGCGGCCCGTCAAGCAAGACCTACGTCTCTCCGTCTCCTGATCCTCGTAAACCCGAACCGAATACAGATAACGACCGCGTTGGGGCATTCACGACCCGGTCGAGGCGTCGGCTCTATTCTCCGGTGAGCGCCTCGAGTCGGCTCCGGAGGCCGCGCGCGTCGGCCGGGACACCCGCGGCCTCCGCGAGGAGCCGGGCCAGACCGGACAGGTCGTCCGCCTCCGCGGGGAGTCCGCCCGCGCGGACCCGCTCCGCCATCGCCGCGCCGGCCGCGGGCGACGCGCCGGACAGGCCGGCGCAGACCGGGCCGAAGACCTCGCCGAACAGGGCGCGGCCCATGCGGGTCGGCCGGTAGCCGCCGCGCGGCGGGTGGGCCGCGATCCAGTGGCGGGCGATGTCCAGCCGGGTGGTCACCCAGGCGTCCGGGTGATCGCCCACGTAGTCGAGGAACCGCTCCAGCGCGGCCATCCGCCCCGGACGCCCGACCAGGCGGCAGTGGAGCCCCACCGACATGATGCCGCCCCGGCCCGCCTCGCCCTCGCGGTACAGGACGTCGAACGTGTCCTTGAGGTAGCCGAAGAACTGGTCGCCGTTGTTGAAGCCCTGGGCGGTCGCGAACCGCATATCGTTGGCGTCGAGGGTGTAGGGAACGACGAGCTGCTGACGCCCCCCGATCCGCAGCCAGTAGGGCAGGTCGTCGGCGTAGGAATCGGCGAGGTACAGGAAACCGCCCTCGGCGGCGCCGATCGCCAGCGTGTTCGCGGAGGTCCGCCCCTGGTAGAGGCCGAGGGGCCGGCTGCCCGTCAGCGACGTCTGCAGCGCGACGGCCGCGTCGATATCGGCGCGCTCGGCCTCCGGGCTGTGGTCACGATAGTCGATCCAGCGAAGGCCGTGGCTGGCAATCTCCCAGCCGGACTCGACCATGGCGGCGACGGCCTCGGGGTTGCGCTGCATCGCCGAGGCGACGCCGAAGACCGTGACCGGGAGGTTGCGGCGCGTGAACGCCCGCCAGAGGCGCCAGAAGCCGGCGCGGGCACCGTACTCGTAGATCGACTCCATGTTGGCGTGGCGCTTCCCCGGCCAGGGCAGGGCCCCGACGATCTCGGAGAGGAAGGCCTCGGACGCCGCGTCACCGTGGAGGATGCAGTTCTCCCCGCCCTCCTCGTAGTTGATGACGCACTGGACGGCGACGCGCTTGCCCCCGGGCCAGGCCGGGTCCGGTCGATGCCGACCGTATCCGACCATGTCGCGGGGATAGTCCTGGTCGAGGTCGAACATGGCGTGATCCCTCGTTCCAACGCGAGATAGACGCACCGACGTCCGTTGGTCCAATATCTTGTTCGGCTTGATTGATAGGCTGCACGTTTAGATGGCGGGACAACTGATCCGGCCTCCGGACGGCGTCACCGCTTCTGGAACCGCGCGATCAAGCCCGGCGCCTCCTCGCGAATCAGCGCGAGGAAATTGTCGATGACCGGATTTCGTCGAGTATGATGCAGCGCATAGACGTCCGCCGACAGGAATGACGGCTTGATCGGCAAGACGACGACGTCCGGATGTCTCGCACGACCGACGAATTCCGGGATGATGGCGAGACCGAAGCCGGCCGCGACCAAGTTGATCAGCGACGAGGCCTCGTTGACCTGCTGCGAGATGCTCGGCGTGAAGCCTCTCTGGATGCAGGCATGGTAGATGTCCGCGGCGAAGCGCGAGCTCTCGAGGCCGAGCGAGATCAGCGGCTCGCTGCGGAAGACGTCGATCGCGACGCTCCGACCGGCGGCGAGGGCGTGCTCGCGCGGCACGGCCACGCAGAGCCGCTCCGGCCACGCCATGTGGGCGACGAGATCCGGGTCCTCGGGGGGGCTGCGCAGGAAGCTGAGATCCGTCCGGTTCGCCTTGAGGGCCGCGATCTGGTCGGTCGGCGCCATCTCGTGGATGCGCACGTCCACCGCCCGGAAGCGCTGCTCGAAGGCCCGGATCAGGCATCCGGCCGGCCCTGCGAGGACGGAGCTCGTCATGCCGATGTTGAGGATGCCGGCCGCTCCGGTGCCGATCGTGCGCGCCCGGTCGACGGCGTCGGAGACCTGCGCGAGAACCGCCCGCGCGTTCCCGAGAAAGTCCTCGCCCGCCGCGGTCAGGACGACGCGCCGGCTCGAGCGCTCGAACAGGTTGACGCCGATCTCCACTTCGAGATCGCGGATCTGCTGGCTCAACGGCGGTTGCGACACACCCAGGCTCTGGGCGGCGGCGGTGAAGCTGAGATGCTCCGCCACCGCGGCGAAGTAGCGAAGATGCCGGAGCTCCATGGGCCGGACCATAGGAAATTCGAATGGATAGGAACACAGAGGTCTTTCCGCGTCCAGACCGCCTGTCGTGACGACCGCGCCCGGAGTCGCGCCGGGTCGCGCTCACCGGCGGGCCCGTCGATCGCGGCTCCGCGCGGCGCCCCTTCTCAGCGTGGCCAGCCCTCGACCGGGAGGCCGCCGACGCGCTCCGCCGCGAAACGCTCCCGGAGCCAGGTCGCGGCGGGGCCGCAGGGCCGCTGCTTGTGCCAGACCAGTTCGAGGGCGATCGGCCAGTCGCCCTGGTCGAACTGAAGGTCCGGCGTCACGAGGTACGGCGCCGTGAGGGACGCGGCGATGACGTGGTCGGTGACGAAGGCCCAGCCGATCCCGTGCTTCACCATCTCCAGGATGACCCAGTGGCTCTCCACCCACCACACCTCGGCGGCGACCCGCAGACGGCGCTTCTCCGCCCCGTCGCCGCGGGCGGCCACGAGGATCTGGCGGTGGCGCTTCAGCTCCTCCCACTCCACCCGCGCCTTCGCGAGCGGGTGATCGCGGCCGCAGACGAGCTTGAGCGGCACCCAGCCGATGGTCTGGAACCCGAGTTCCGTGGGGAGCTCCTCCTGGCGCCACATCACACCCAGGTCGGCGGCCCCCGACTGAACCATGCGGCTGACATCCTCCATGAGCGGGAAGAGCAGTTCGAGTTCCACGAAGGGGAAGCGCTGGGCGAAGCTGGCGAAGAGGGCGCCGAGGGCGTGCTCCGGGTAGAGCTCGTCGATGGCGACCACCAGCCGGTTCTCGACGCCCTGCTCCAGGCTGCTCGCGACGCCGATCAGGTGCTCCCGCCGGTCGAGCACCACGCGCGCCTCCAGCAGCAGCCGCTCCCCCGCGGGGGTCAGCACCGGGTTCCGGCCCGCGCGGCTGAACAGCGCCAACCCCAGATCCGTTTCGAGGTTGGCCACCTGCGCGCTGACGGCCGACTGGGCCTTCCGCAGCGCCCGCGCCGCGCCCGAGAAGGAGCCGGCCTCCGCCGCGGCCACGAAAGCCTGGAGCTGGTCCAGCGACACCGCCATCTATCGGATTCTCAGATACGTCCTAACTTGAGGATGGCGTTATCGCAGATAGAGAGCGGCCGACCAAACCGCCTCCGCAGAGCGAGACCATGCGCAGCACCCGCGACCGTATCCGCCACGCCATCCTGTTCGAGGTGATCGGCCTCCTGCTCATCGTCCCGCTCGGGACCGCGGCCTTCGGCCTGCACGCCGCCGACATGGGCGTGATCGGCGTCGGCAGCGCCCTCGTCGCGACGAGCTGGAACTACGTCTACAATCTCGGCTTCGACCGGGCGATGCAGCGGCTCGCCGGGCACACGCGCAAGAGCCTCGTCCTGCGGGTCTTCCACGCCGTGCTGTTCGAGGCGGGTCTGCTCATGATCCTGCTGCCGCCGATCGCGTGGTACCTCGGCATCGGCCTGGTCGAGGCCTTCTTCATGGATCTCGCGATCGCGGCCTTCTACGTGGCCTACGCCTTCGTGTTCAATCTGGCCTACGATCGGACCTTCCCGCTTCCGAGCTGGACCGACGCGGCCGCCGAGCCGTCCCGCTGACGCTCTGCGTTCGGCGACGCGGCCGCGCAGCGCCGTCGCGTCACCGATCCCGTGCACGCCGATCCGGCCCAACCCGCCGCCGGCCGCGCCGGGTGGGCCGCGACGATGGCGCGGCGGGCGTTCGGCGGCCCGCGGAGCTTGGGAGGCGCCGACTATCCCGCCGCGCGGACGAGACCCGTGTCCTCCGGTCCGCGCCGAGCCTCCGCGCTCACGGGCCCGACGGGCGGCCGGCCCGGCGGGATCAGCGCGGCGAGCGCGGTCTGGAGAAGGTCCGGTCGGACCGGCTTGTGGATCAGCGGGATCCCGCTCTCCGAGGCCTCCCGCATGCGGACGGGCGCGGTGTCGCCGGTGATGAGGATCGCCGGGACCGGCCGCCCCCAATGCTGCCGCAGCGTCGCGATGGCTTCCGCGCCGGTCTGGTCCCGTCTCAGGCGATAGTCGCAGATCAGCGCATCCGGCGGCGGCCCCTGCCAGGGCAGTCGGGTGACTTCGGTCGGGTCCTCGAAGGCCCAGCACAAGCACCCCCAGCCCGAGAGGAGAGCCACCATCGCGTCGCGGACGATGGCGTCGTCGTCGACGATCAGGATGCGGGCGCCGGCCAGTCCGCCGCTCTCCGAGATATCCGCCTCGCCCGCGGCGTCGAGGTCGGCGCCGTGCACGGTGTCGAGCACGTTGTCGGGCACGGCGTCGAGACTCCTGGGCACGAGGATGCGGAAGACGCTGCCGCTCCCGACCTCCGACGAGAGGGAGAGCGGATGATCGAGCGAGGCGGCGATCCCGCGCGCGATCGCGAGCCCGAGCCCCAGGCCCTTGTGCCGATCGCGCTCGGGATTGCCGAGCTGGTAGAACTCCCGGAAGATGTCCTCGCGCTGGTCGACGGGGATGCCGATCCCGGTGTCGTAGACTTCGATCGACACGCCCGCGCCCCGGCGGCGGCAGCCGATGAGGACGCCGCCGCGCTCGGTGTACCGGATGGCGTTGAGGACGAGATTGCGCAGGACCAGCTCCAGCAGGGCCGCGTCCGAGACGATCGCCAGATCGGTCTGGGGGGTTCGATAGATCAGGCGCTTGGCGTCGGCCAGATGCGCCAGATCGTTCTCGATCTTGTCGAGGAGCGGCTGGAGTTCGAAGGCGCGGCGCCGCGGCGTGATGACCCCGGCTTCCAGGCGCGAGAAGTCCAGCAGCGTGTTGAGCATGTCCGTCGACGCGACGTTCGCGGTCTGGGCGTTCTGGAGGATCCGCCGCTGCGGCGCGGCGAGATCCGTCTGGCTCAGCGCCTGGAGGAACAGGCCCTGGGCGTGGACCGGCTGGCGCAGATCGTGGCTGGCCGCCGCCAGGAATTGCGACTTGGCGGTGTTGGCGTGCTCGGCGTCGCGGCGGGCCCGGTGCGCCGCGGCGCTCTCCGCGCGCAGCTGCTCGACGAGGGCCGCGTTCTCGAAGCGGAGCTCGATGGATTCCCGCACGCGGCGGCTGGCGAGCACGACCTGACCGTACTGCCCGACCACGAAGAGGATCGAGCAGACCGCCAGGGCCCTGTAGGGCGCGCCGCCGAGCGACCAGAGGGTTCCGGCGGCCAGGACGGCGACGGGGACGACGAGGGCTAGATAGAGGTGCCGCCGCGGCGCCAGGAGCGAGACGCCGTTGCTGCAGGTCGCGCCCAGCAGCGACATGGTCAGGATGCTCACCGCCGGGATCTGCAGCGGGAGCGCGATCCAGATCAGGGACCCGAGGATCGCGCCCTCGACGATCTTGCTCGCGAAGACGACGCGCTCCACCCGGCGGGCGCAATCGGGCTCGCCGACCGCCTCGCGCACGCGGCGCGCGTAGGCGGCCGCCCCGAACCGCTCGACGAGGAACGCGCCGTACCAGCCGAGCAGGACGGCGTGGGGCACCAGCTCCCACAGCACGGCGAGCATGAGCGTCGAGACGAGGAAACCGACGGCGACCGACTGCGTGACGCCGTCGAGAACGAGGCGCAGCTGCTCCGCCGCGATCCGGTCCTCCTGCGACGGGCTCATCGGATCAGGCCGAGTTGCTGAGCCTTGAAGACCGCCTCCGCGCGCCGCGTCACCCCCAGGACCGACAGCAGCCCCTGCACGTGGCCCCGGACCGTGTGTTCCGACAGGCCGAGACTGCGTCCGATCATCTTGTTGGACAAGCCGCGCCCGACCAGGGTCAGCACCTCGGCCTGGCGCGGCGTGAGCGTCGGGCAGAGGGCGGCGCCCGCGCGCGGGGCCGCGGACGACCGCGCGAGCATCTCGCGCAGGACCGTCATCATCCGGTCGGGACGGTCGGCCTTGGACAGGAACGCGCAGGCGCCATGCGCCAGGGCCGTGCTGACGGTGTCGGGCAGATCCAGGCCGGACACCACGACGATCCGGGCGGCCGGCCAGCGTTGCTGGAGCAGGCCCATCCCCTCGAGGCCGCTGATGCCCGGCAACTGGATGTCGAGGAGGACGATCGTCGGGACGACGGCGACGATGGCGAGCGCCTCGTGCAGCGATGCACTGTCGAGAACCGGAATCTCGTCGAACGCCGTCGACAGCATCGAGACGATGCCGGATCGGAACAGCGCGTGGTCATCGATGATGAGGATTGCTTCCTGCGCCATGCCGGATCCTGTTTAGAGCAACCGCGCAGGCGCCGTCACGGGTCATAGACCAGTCCATGTGGACTGGTCCACGAAGCTATCCCGATCGGCTAAGCTGATGTTCGGGACATTCAATCGCACGCGCCCGGGGATGCAGCAGAAGGCCACGCGGACGGGATCGGATGCTGGGCGCGCGCCCGCGATCCTGTGCGACCCACGCGGCGGTGCGATGCTGTCCGACGGACCGCGCGCGAGCGGCCCGCCGAAGTCGGTTTGAGGGGATTCCATGGCTCATCGCCGTCATAGACGAAGCGTCGGCTGGACCGCGTCGGATCCGACATTCGCCGCGAGGGGTCCCCTGATCAAGCGGTGGATCGGCGCCGCGGCCCGCAAGCGCCGCCGAGCGGCCCGCCAGGAAGCCCCGACGACTCCGAGCCCGGACAACGTGACGAGGCTGGCCTGGGCCGACACCTTCGGACGGGCGATCGGCCCACGTCCCCAGCGGGAGGACGCCCCCGCGACCGTCCTCGCGATGCGCCCCCGCCCGAGCAGGAGCGGGTGCAGCACGATCGTCCGCGCGAGACGCGCGGTGAGCGCCGCGATCCCGACCGCGCGGCCCTAGATCCCGATCTGTCGGCCGCTCGCGGTCGCTCTACCGTCCGGTCCCGCTTCCGACCGCTCTCCCGTGCCCGCCCGGCGGGTGCAGCCCGACCGCGCCGTGTTGGGCGCGAGAAGGTCCGATCCGGTCCTGAGCCAGAGCCCGTCCGGGGCCGCCTCGATCGCGAACAGGCGCAGGGCACGGAAGGACCAGCCCGGCGAGACGGCGCCGTCCCGGAGGTCGAACGAGGCCTGGTGGCGGGGGCAGAGCAGCCGGCCCGCGACGCAGCGGCCGAGGGCCAGGTCGGCCCCCTCGTGCGGGCAGGCGCGCTCGGCGGCCACGATCCGCGCGCCGGCCCGCACGAGGAGCAGCTGGCGTCCGCCCGCGGTGACGGGGAGCAGGTCCCGATCGCCGAGAAGGTCGGTCGGGCCGAGGCGGATCCACCCCGGCGGTACCGCCTCAGCCACCGAGATAGGCGTCCCGGACGTGGGGATCGGCGATGAGGTCCTGCCCGCGCCCCTCGAGGACGATGCGGCCGGTCTCGAGCAGGTAGGCGTAGTCGCAGAGTTCGAGGGCCGCGAAGGCGTTCTGCTCGACGAGCAGCACGGTCGTGCCGGCATCGCGGATCGCCCCGATCACCGCGAACATCCGCTCGACGATGTTCGGCGCGAGGCCCAGGGACGGCTCGTCGAACAGTACGAGCTTCGGGCGCCCCATCAGCGCGCGGCCGATCGCCAGCATCTGCTGCTCGCCGCCCGAGAGCGTGCCGGCCGCCTGGTCGCGGCGTTCCGCGAGGCGCGGGAACTCCCCGTAGATGCGCGTCAGGTCCGCCGCGACCGCCGCCCGGTCGCGGCGCAGATAGGCGCCCATGGCGAGGTTCTCGGCGACCGTCATCTGCGGGAAGACGCGCCGCCCCTCCGGACAATGGGCGATGCCCGCGGCCAGGATCCGGCGGGGCTCCGCCCCGGCGATGTCCCGGCCGGCGAACCGGATCGCGCCGGATCGCGGCGGGACGAGGCCGGAGATCGCCCGCAGCGTCGTGGACTTGCCGGCCCCGTTCGCGCCGACGAGGGCGACGAGCTGGCCCTCGCGCACGTCGATCGTGAGTCCCTTCAGCGCCGTGACGTGCCCGTAGCCGCAGACGAGGTCGCGGATCTCAAGCATGGACCGCCTCCTGCGCGGCAGCGGCGGCGGCCTGCCGGGCGGCGCTGCCCTGGCCGAGATAGGCCTCGATCACCGCCGGGTCGCTGCGGATCCGGTCCGGCGGCCCCTCGGCGATCAGGCGGCCGTAATTGAGGACGACGATGCGGTCGGAGACCTCCATCACCATCGGCATGTCGTGCTCGACGAGCAGGATGGTGACGCCGCGCTCCCGGATCTGCCGGATCAGCCGCACGAAGACCCGCGTCTCGGAGGCGTTCATCCCCGAGACCGGCTCGTCGAGGAGCAGCATGGCGGGCTCAGTGGCGAGCGCCAGCGCCACGCCGACGAGGCGCTGCTCCCCGTAGGCCAGGGCGCCGGCCTTCTCCTGCGCCCGGCCGGCAAGCCCGACCCAGTCGAGGAGCGCCGCGGCGCGGGCGCGCAGCTGCCGCTCGCCGGCCCCCGCGCGGCCGAGGAGCGCGTCGAGCACCGGCGCGCGGCCCGCCGCGGCGCCCATCTGGTGCAGGCCAATCATCACGTTCTCGAACACCGTGTCGTCCGGGAAGACGCTGGTGCGCTGGAAGGTGCGGGCGAGGCCGAGCCGCGTGATCGCGTGCGGCGGCAGGCCCTTCAGGGACGTGCCGCGGAAGCGGACATCGCCCTGGCTGGGCTTGAGGAAGCCGGTCATCACGTTGAAGGCCGTCGTCTTGCCGGCCCCGTTCGGGCCGATCAGGCTGACGATCTCGCCGGCCCGGACGTCGAAATGCAGGTCCACGATGGCGACGAGGCCGCCGAAGCGGACGCCGACATGCTCGACGGAGAGGATCGCGCTCATCGCTGCACCGCCGGATTGGCCTCGAGGACGGGGGCGGCCGGGGCCGGCCGGCGGCCGAGCAGCGCCGCCAGGCCCGGGACGATGCCCCGCGGCATCACGAACAGGATCACGATCAGCACGAGGCCGTAGACGATCCACTGCGCCTCCGGCGCCATGACCGGGCGGAGCGCCACCGGCAGCAGGCCGAAGATCAGGCCGCCGACGACCGGGCCCATCAGGGTACCCTTGCCGCCCGCCACCACCATGATGACCATGCTGACCGTGGTGGCGAACAGGAACACGTCGGGATCGATGATCCGCAGGTAATGGGCGTAGAGGCTGCCCGCCGCGCCGGCCATCGCGGCCGAGATGACGGCCGCCACCGTCAGCGTGCGGGTGGCGTTGATGCCGACCGACAGCGCCAGCGGCTCGTTCTCCTTGAGGCCCCGCATCGCCCGGCCGAAGCGCCCGCCGACCAGGCGGGCGATCACGGCGTAGCAGAGCGTCCCCACGGCCAGAACGAGGTAGTAGTTCTGGAGCTTGGTCTTGAGGGTCCACATCCCGAGGCCCGGCAGGCCGAGGGTGATGGCCGGGATGTTGGTCAGCGCCAGCGGCCCCTGGGTCAGCTCCACCCAGTTGAGCGCCACGAGCCGCACGACCTCGGCGAACGAGATCGTCACGATCACGAAGTAGGCGCCCCGGACCCGGAAGGAGAGCCGGCCGATCAGGTAGCCGCAAGCGCCCGCCGCCGCCGTCGCCAGCAGGAGGCCGACGACCGCCGGCCAGGGCTCGTGGACCGCGCGGATCCCGAAGCCGAGATCCACGTCGAAGCCGAGGCTCGTCAGCGCGCTGACATAGGCGCCGATCCCGAAGAACGCGATGTGGCCGAGGCTGAGCTGCCCGGTGAAGCCCAGGAGCAGGTTCAGGCTCATGGCGCCGATCGTCAGGATGCCGGTCACGATCAGCGCGTTGAGGAGGTAGGGGTTGGCGCCGAGTCCCAGGGGCAGGGCCACGAGGCCGGCGAGCAGGGCGAGGGGGAGGAGCCGGTTCATCCGATGCGCTCCGCCTTCGCGAACAGCCCGGTGGGCCTGTAGAGCAGAACCGCGATGATGATCAGGAACCCCATCGCGTCCCGGTAGCCGGAGGAGACGTACCCGGCGCCCAGCTCCTCGGCGAGCGCCAGGATGAAGCCGCCGATCGCCGCGCCGGTGACGTTGCCGAGCCCGCCCAGGATGACGATGGCGAAGGCCTTGAGCTCGGCGAGGCCGCCCATCTGCGGGAACACCACGTAGACGGGACCGAGGAGCGCGCCCGCCGCCGCCGCCAGCGACGAGCCGAGGGCGAAGGTCGCGGTGTAGATCCGGCGGACGTCGACGCCCATCAGCGCCGCCGTGTCGGAATCCTGGAAGGCCGCGCGCATGGCGAGACCGAGCTTGGTCCGGTTGATCAGCGCGTAGGTCAGGGCGATCAGGGTCAGCGCCGCGCCGAGCACGAACAGCCGCAGCCACGACACCGAGACCGGGCCGACCTGGAGCGGCGCCTCGGGGAAGGGCGACGGGATCGCCTTGGCGACGCCGCCGAAGGTCCAGAGCGTGCCGGATTGCAGGACGATGCCGGCGCCGATCATCACCAGCATGGTGGTGTCGATGTCCGAGCCCCGGAACGGGCGCAGCAGCAGCAGCTCGATCGCGGCCCCGAGCAGCAGGCCGCCGAGGATCGCCACCGGCAGCGCCAGGAAGAAGTTCAGCCCCAGGGCGGCGACCGCGAGATACATGACGTAGGCGCCGACCGTGTAGAGCGCGCCGTGGGTGAAGTTCACCACGTTCATGATCCCGAAGATCAGCGTCAGGCCGATCCCCAGCAGCGCGTAGGTGCCGCCGAGGATGAGCGCGTTGACGAGGTGCTGAATCAGTTCGTTCACGGGCCGCCTCCGAGGATGCGCCCCGGCCCGGAGGCCGGTGGACGGGCGAAGGGACCGGCGTCAGGCCGCCGGTCCGGGGCGCTCACAGCGCCGGCACGATCACTTTCCCGTCCTTGATCTCGATGAGGTAGACGTCGGGCTTGCTCTGGCCGCTCTCCTTCCCGGCGGGGCCGGCCTTGGCGAAGCGGATCGGGCCGTTGAGCCCGACGAAGTCGACCGACCAGAAGGCCTTGGTGATCGCGGCCGGATCGGCCGAGCCCGCCTTCTCGATGGCGTGGGCGATCGCGCGGATGCCGTCGTAGCCGCGGAAGCTCTCGGTGACGCCCGCGAAGTCGAAGCCGCGCTTCTTCCAGGCGCCGATGAAGGCCTCTGTGGCCTTCGGGTCCGGCGTCTTGTCGGGCGACCAGGGCAGGAAGGTCGTGAGGTGCATCGTGCCGTCGGCCGCCGCGCCGGCCTGGGCGATGATCTGGTCCGGGTTCTGGGAGCCGCCGGTGGTGATCACCCGCTTCTTCAGGCCGAGCGCCGCCATCTGCTTGAACAGGAGCACGAGCTGATCGACGGAGCTCGTGATCATGATCGTGTCGGAATCCGACGCCTTCAGCTTGGCGAGTTGGGCGCTCATGTCCTGCGCGCCCTGGTCCATGGTCTCGACGAGGCCGACCGCGACGCCCTTGTCCTTGAGCATCTTGCCGAAGTCGGTCGCGGCACCGCGGCCGAAATCGTTGTTGAGGACCAGGAAGTCGACCTTCTTCAGCCCCAGGCGCGCAACCATCGGCGCGAAGGTCTCGGCCTCGAGCGACGAGGGCGGCGAGATCCGGAACACGTAGGGATTGCCGGAGGTCGTGATCTTGCCGGACGAGGAGGTCTCGACCAGCATCGGCGTCTCGTAATCCGCGAGCTTGGGCATGACCGCGAGCGTCAGGCTGGAGCCCCAGGCCCCCATCATCACCGGAGTCTTGTCGCTGGTGATCAGCTTCTCGGCGACCGCGGCGGCCTCGGTCGGGTTGCTCTTGTTGTCCTCGATCACGAGTTCCAGTTTCTTGCCGAGAACGCCGCCCTTGGCGTTGATCTCGTCGGCGGCGATCTTGGCGCCGTTCACCACGTAGGTGCCGGACGCCGCGAACGGTCCGGTCAGGGGCTCGTTGACGCCGATGCGGATCGCGTCCGCCCGGGCGCCCGTCGCCGTCAGCGCCAGCAGGATCGCGGTGGTGAGGGTGAACCTGCCAAGCATTCGCGTGTCTCCGGTGGATTGAGGCGGGAGGGGATCAGGCGCGGCCGAACCACGCCGCGAGGCGCGCGCGGGCGAGGCCGAGTATCAGGCGGAGCGGGTCGAGGCGGGCGGGCGCCGGCGCCGCGACGCCCGAGAGCCGGGCATCGAGGTTGCGGCAGAACTCCGCCGCGATGCGGCCGGCGAGGTCGCGCACGAGGCCGGGGCGGCCGAACTGCGCCAGCGGCCCGGTCAGGGTGTAGCCGACGTCGAGCGCGACCCGGGCGGTGCCGGGCGTCGGCCCGACCTCGACCCGGTAGCGGATCCGGCCCTCGGTCGCCGAGCGGCCGCCCGCGTCGCTGCCGGCCCCGTGGACCGCGCCGGTCCGCGCGGCCTCGTCGCGCGCGAGGCGGGCACGGCCGCGGAACGTCGCGGCGATCGGCCCGATCCGCACCTGCAGTCCACCCTCCACCGTGTCAGGGGTGGGCTGCGCCGTCAGCACGGCGCCCGGCAGGCAGGCGGCGACCGCTGCGATGTCGCCCAGCAGCGCGAAGACGGCCTCCGGCGGGTGGGCGAGGTCGAGCACCTGCGTGAAGCTGTGGGCCGGGACGAACGCGTCGGACAGGTCCGCAACCGCCGCGGGTGCCGCCGGGGCGATCCGGTTCGCCGGCGGATCCAGGGGCGCGACCGTCGCGCCGCCGACCCGGGCACCGACCGGGCCGAGGGCGCGCGCCGCGCCGGTCTCCGGGGGGATGCCGCGCGCCCGCCGCGCCGCGATGACCGCCATCACGGCCCGGACGATGCCGGCATAGCCGGTGCAGCGGCAGAGATTGCCCGACAGGCCGGCGCGGATCCGCCGCTCGTCGGCCTCGGGCAGCCGGAGGACCAGATCGCGGGCCGCCACCAGCATCCCGGGCGTGCAGTAGCCGCACTGGAGCGCGTGCTCGCGGTTGAAGGCGGCCCGCAGCTCGCCCGCGATCGCGTCCGTATCGAGACCCTCGATCGTGGTGATCGCGGCGCCCGCGCAGGCGCCCGCGAAGGTCAGACAGGCGCGGGCCGGCTCGCCGTCGAGCAGGATCGTGCAGGCGCCGCAGACGCCGTGCTCGCAGCCCAGATGCGTGCCGGTCAGGTCGAGCCCGTCGCGCAGCACGTCGCCGAGATGGCTGCGCGGCTCGGCCGCGACGCGCACGGCGCGGCCGTTGACCGTCAGCGCGACGGCCATGCGGGACGGCCCGGGTTCGGCCAGCGCGGCGCTCATGCGGCCTCCGGAAGGGTATTGGATCGGGGATCGGGCTCGGCCGCCGCGGCCACCGCGCGGCCCAGGACGGTGACGTGGATGTGCCGCTCGACCGCGTCGGCCATCCCGGCGTCCCGCAAGGCCTGGTCGGCGGCCCGGGGGTCGAAGCGCGCGGCGAAGTCGGGGCCGATACGGCCGCCGAAGAGAGGTCGGGCATCGGCCAGGAGCACGGGCGGCCCCTCGACCGCGCCGATCACGGCCCGGCCCCGGCCCGCGCCGGGTTCGAGCCGCACCGCCCCGATGGCGTGGGCGAACTCGCCGATCTTCGCGCAGTGCTTGACGTAGCCCCAGGCCGCGCCTGCCGGCAGCGCCGGCACGCGCACCGCGACCAGGATCTCGTCCGCGCCGAGGGCGACCGCGAGGGCGCCGGTCACGAAGCGCTCGACCGGCAGAGTGCGGCGGCCGTTGCGCCCCGCGATCTCGACCTCGGCGCCGAGGGCGGTCAGGGCGCTCACCCAGTCGGCGGCCGGGTCGGCGTGGACGAGGCTGCCGCCGATCGTGCCGCGGTTGCGGACCGGCCGGTAGGCGATCGCGGCGGCGACCCGCCGCAGCGCGCCGCCGGTGAGGTCCGGGACGCGCCCGTCCTCGATGTCGGCATGGGTCACGCAGGCCCCGAGGACGAGGGTGTCGCCCTCGACCCGCGCGGTCCGGAGCTCGGGCACGCCGGTGATGTCGAGGATCAGGACGGGCTCGACGAGGCGCAGGTTCAGCATCGGCCCTAGGGACTGGCCACCCGCGATCAGCTTCACGCCGGCGGGAGCCTCGGCGAGGCGCGCCAGCAGCGCGGGCAGGCTGTCGGGGCGCTCCCAGGAGAAGGCGGCGGGCTTCATGCGGCCTCCCGCGCGGTCACGGCGGGGGTCCCGGCGGCGAGCACCGCCTCCACGATCCGCCGGGGGGTGATGGGCGAATGCAGCAGCTCGACACCGAGCGGCGCCAGCGCGTCGTTGACCGCGTTGGCGAGCGCCGCCGGGGGCGCGATGGCGCCACCCTCGCCGATGCCCTTCTGGCCGAAGCGCGTGTAGGGCGAGGGCGTCTCCATGTGGTCGATGCGCGCCATCGGCACATCGGCGGCGCCGGGCAGGAGATAGTCGGCCAACGTCGAGGCCAGCGGCTGGCCGCGGCCGTCGAAGCGCATCTCCTCGAACAGGGCCGTACCGATGCCCTGCGCGAGGCCGCCGTAGATCTGGCCGTCGACCACGAGGGGGTTCACCAGCGTGCCGCCGTCCTCGACGATGACGTAGTCGAGGATCTCCACCGCCCCGAGATCGGGATCGACCGCCACCACGGCCGCGTGCGCCGCGTACGAGAAGGTGCCGGAATCGCGCACCGGCTTGTAGCCGGCGGTGACTTCGAGCCCGCCCGGATCGGTGTCGGGCGCGAGATCCTGCGGGCGCCGGTACCAGGTGCGGGCGATCGCCTCCAGCGGCACGTCGCCGGTGGGGCCGACGACGTGGCCGCCCTCGAACCGGCACTCGTCGGGCCTCGCCTGGAGCAGGTGGGCGCCGATCCGGATCGCGCGCGCGCGCAGCTCCTCGCAGGCCGCCGCCACCGCGCCGCCGGCCATCACCATGACGCGGGAGCCCCAGGAGCCGGTGGAATAGGGGGTCATCGCGGTGTCGCCGTGGACGAGGCGGGTGCGCGCCACCGGGACGCCCAGGATCTCGTGGGCGACCTGCGCGAGGGTCGTCTCCAAGCCCTGGCCGTGGGAATGGGCCCCGATCCGCAGCTCCAGGCCGCCGTCCGGGGTCAGGCGGGCGCTAGCCTGCTCGTGGCCGGGCACCATCGGGATGCCCCAGCCGGAATAGACCGAGGTGCCGTGCGCCGCCTGCTCGCAGTAGATCGCGAGGCCGAGGCCGATCCGGCGCCCGTCCGGCTCGACCTGACGCTGGCGGGCGCGGACCGCCTCCACGTCGATCGCCTTCAGCGCCCGGGCGAGGGCCTCCGGGTAGTCGCCGCTGTCGAAATGCTTCTTCGTGATGTTCTCGAACGGCATCTGCTCGGGCCGCACGAGGTTCCTCTCGCGCACCGCCTCGGGCGGGATCCCGGCCGCGCGGGCGACGGCGTCGAGCACCAGTTCCAGCGCGAAGCAGACGCCGGTGCGCGCGACGCCCCGGTAGGGCAGGATCGGGCACTTGTTGGTCGCCACCGACCACGTGCGGCAGCGATAGGCCGGGAAGTCGTAGGGACCCGGCAGGATGCTGGCGACCTGCGCGGCCTCCAGGCAGGCCGAGAAGGGGTAGGCCGAGTAGGCGCCGGAATCGACGGTGGCCTCGCAGTCGATGCCGCGCAGCCTTCCGTCCCGCTCCGCGTAGGCGGTGATGCGGTAATGGTGCTCGCGGCAATTGGCGTTGGCGGTCAGGTGCTCGCGCCGGTCCTCCAGCCAGCGGACCGGGTGGCCGCAGCGGAGGGCGAGCCACGCCAGCGCCACGTCCTCGGCGAGCAGGATCGCCTTGTAGCCGAACCCGCCGCCGACATCCGGCGAGACGATGCGGATGCGTCCCTGCTCGATCCCGAGGCATTCGGAGAGGCCGTTGCGCACGATGTGCGGCATCTGGCTCGCGGTGTGGACGACGAGCTGGTCGAGGCGGTGATCGAGCTGCACCACGGTGCCGCGGCCCTCGATCGGCGCCATGCACTGGCGCCCCGTCGAGATGGTGCGGCTGACCCTGATCGGCGCGTCGAGGGCGCTCTCGATGCCGACGTCGACCAGGGTCTCCAGGAAGACGTTGTCACCCCAGTGCTCGTGGACGAGGGCGGAGCCCGGCGCGCGCGCGGCCAGCATGTCGTGGACGGCGGGCAATTCCTCCAGGTCGAGCACCACGGCGGCGGCGATGTCCTCGGCCTCGGCGCGGGTCGGCGCGACGCACATCGCGACGAGCTCACCCACTTGCCGGACCTTGCCGGTGGCCAGCACCGGCTGCTCGGAGACCTTGAAGCCCGGCAGCCCCGAGACGGCGCGGATCGGCAGCACGCCGTCGAGATCGGCGGCGATGAACACGCGGTCGCGATAGGCCTCCGGGACGTGGACGGCGCGGATGCGGGCATGGGCCAGCGGGCTGCGCACGAATGCGACGTCCTGCATCCCCGGCAGCCGGAGATCGCCGACATACTGGCCGCGCCCGCGCATCAGGCGGTCGTCCTCCTTGCGGGGTAGGGGCGCCCCGACGCCCTCGCGGCTCATCGGATGCCTCCGAGAAGATCCTGCGCGGCGCGGACCAGGAGGCCCTCGGGCCGGCGGAACCCGTCGAGGATCGAGAAGTGGTCGGCGCCCGGCACCGGCAGCAGCGCGCCCGGCGCGTGGGCGGCGCTGCGCAGGGCGTGGAGGTTGCGCGCGTCGCGAACGAGGGCGGGCAGCTCCCGGCTGCCGTAGGCGACCGTCATGGGCTTGGGCGTGACCGGCAGCCGCAGGGGCGACAGGGTCTCGATCTCGACGTCGCTCAGCCCGAGCTTCTCGTTCAGGTAGGTCTCGCGGATCGGCGCGAGGTCGTAGACGCCGGAGATCGCCAGGACCGCGGACACGGCGGCATGCCCGAGATGGAGCGCGGCGAGCTGCGCGCCCGCGGACCAGCCCGCCAGGACGATCGGCCCGCCGATCCCGCGCGCCGCGCCATGGTCGGCGAGCCAGTCGAGGGCGGCCCCGATCTCGGCGACGATGCCGGCGAGGCGCGCCTCGGGCGCCAGGGTGTAGCCCGGCATCGCCACCGACCAGCCGGCCGCGTTCATCCCCTCCGCGAAGCACGCGAAGTCGGCCCGGGCGTTGCGCTGCCAGTAGCCGCCGTGGACGAAGACGAGGCAGGGGGCCTGCGCGTCCGCCGCAGGGTAGAGGTCGAAGGCCGTGCGTTCGCCTGCGGCATAGGGGATGTCGAGCCCGGCGGGATGGGCGGCCCGGTACACGGCCGAGGCGGCGTTGCGGGCCGCGACCTGCGCGGCGCTGTCGGGCACGCCCGCGTTGTTGTCGTAGCAGGCGCCCCGGGCCGCGAAGTCCAGGCTGTCCCA
This sequence comes from Methylobacterium sp. PvP105, assembly GCF_017876975.1. Classification (NCBI taxonomy): domain Bacteria; kingdom Pseudomonadati; phylum Pseudomonadota; class Alphaproteobacteria; order Hyphomicrobiales; family Methylobacteriaceae; genus Methylobacterium; species Methylobacterium sp. PvP105. The sequence continues at coordinate 120,609 of NZ_JAGIPA010000005.1, forward strand.
GCGGCGGCGCGGGTCCGGCGGGGTCGGGTCGTCGAGGACGAAGGCGGGCACCGGAGCCACCTCAGGCCGCGATCGCCTGGGGCAGGATCGGCGAGTCGGCCTCGAAGCGCTTCCCCGCGCGCAGGCAGAAGGCCGGGCGCAGCAGGCGGTCGGCGATCACCCGCGTGTCCTCGTTGTCGCGCAGCAGGAAGCGGCCGCGGTCATCATGCAGCACCGAGACGTCGGCCGCGTAGCCGACCTTGAGGGCACCGATCCGGTCGCTCATGCGCAGCATCTCGGCCGGGTGCGACGTCACCATCGGCACCACGTCCTCCAGCGGGATGCCGAGCGCCATCATCGAGCTCATCGCCTGGGTGAGGCTGAACCGGGCCTGCCCGAGGAAGGGGTGGTTCTCGTCGTCGTGGTGCTCGTCCGGTGTGCCGGCGGGCTTCTTCACCTCGGGGATCTCGGTGTTGTAGCCGTGCATGTCGGCGCCCAGCGTGTAGGGGATCACGCCGGCCGGCAGGGAGGCCCGCGCCACGCGGTAGGAGAAGTGGCTGCCGTGGCCGACGTCGACCTTCAGCCCGGCCTCCATGGCCCGGCGGATGATGTGGTGGACCTCGCCCTGCTCGTTGATGAAGCCGCCCGGATGGCGGGTGAAGGGGTGGGCCAGCACGTCGCCCGGCCGCAGCAGCGGGATGACCCGCTCGACGATGGTGTCGGCATCCTCGCCGTTGGCGCCCGATTCCGGCAGGCCCCAGAGCTGGCCGAAATGCACGTAGAGCGGCATGTCGGCGCGACGGCTGATCTCGGCCGCCATCTCCATCACCTTGATGCCCCAGCGGGCGAAACCGCCGATCTCGGCGTGGCCCTTGATGCCGCGCACGAGGTCGCGGTTCTCGGTCGCCGACTTCACCGTGGCGTCGATATCGACGCCGTCCGGGCTGTAGAGGTTCGGGTAGAAATGCCCCTCCAGGCCGCCCACGAGGTAGGCCGACAGAAAGGCGAGCACCTGCGTCTCGGACCGCTCGGCGATGAAGTGGCGGAAGCCCGGCAGGGTCATGCAGGACGGGCCGCCCTGGTCCACCACCGTGGTGACGCCCGAGCGCACGCCGACCATGTCGGGATTCAGGCCGAACCGGCCGGTGACGTACTGGTAGACGTGCGCGTGGGTGTCGATCATGCCGGGCAGGACGAGCTTGCCCGCGACGTCGACCACCTCGGCGGCGGCCGAGGGCAGGATCGTCTCCGCCACGGCGGCGATGCGCCCGTCCTGCACCGCCACGTCGCGGATGCCGTCGATGCCGGAGGCCGGGCAGATGACCCGCCCGCCCCGCAGAACCAGATCATAGCGGCGATTGTCCATTTCGACCTCGTGGTCCCGGCCGGCGCGCGCCGGCCTCGCCCTTGCCAAAAGCGAAGCATGCTTCGTATTTCGGCGTTGCACGTGGCGTGCCAAGGCTGGAACCGTTCTGCGGAGGCGGACGATGGATGAGGTCCCGGTTGCCGGTTCCGCGGCGGGGGCGGCAGAGGCGGAAGCGGCGGCGGCGGGGGCGGCGGACGCGCGGCACTGGCCCCTGGCCGAGCGCCCGGGCTTCCTCGCTCGCCGCATGCACCAGATCCACGTCAGCCTCTTCGCCGAACGCTGTGCCGCGTTCCGCGTCACCCCGCTCCAGTACAGCCTGCTCTCGCTGCTGCGGGACCTGGAGGAGGCCGATCAGACGACGCTCGCGAGCGCGGTCGCCCTCGACCGCACGACGACGACCGGCGCCCTGAAGCGCCTCGCGGCCCGCGGCCTCGTGAGCCGCACGACGTCGCCGCTCGACCGCCGCGCGCAGGTCTGCCGTTTGACGGAGGCGGGCGCCGCGCTCCACGGAGCGATGGAGCCGGCGGCGCGGGCCGCTCACGCGCTGACCGTCGACGCCCTCACGCCGGCGGAGCAGGACACCCTGACCCGGCTCCTGCGCCGCGTTATCGCGGGGCACGAGCACCGGAGAGATCAGCCCGACATCCTGTGAGGCGCGCCGGCGCGGCCTCGAGCACGCACCGTCTGCTCAAAGAAAACACAGATTGTTCTGCATCCGACCGCGTTGAAAAGCCCATTATTCCAACCTCTTCGGGAAAATTGGACGCGTATTCCATTTACAGAACGCGGGGGCGTTGCGCATAAATACGGCATGGGATGCCCACAGCGCACGCTGATCTGATCACGCGGCGCGTCTGAGCTTCCCAGCGCGTGCTGAATGCCGGCTCCGAGCACCGTTCCGCGCGCCGATGCGCGCCGCGCGCGAACGGGTTCAGCGCGGGGTTGGCACATGTTCTGCGTGCGGTGAGCAGCTCACAGCATGCTGTGGGAGCCTCAATGCCCAGACAGCGAGGTGCGATGACGACACGCGATGACAGGTCCCGGCTCGATCGCCCGACCGCGACGGTGCTCGCCGTCCCCGACGCCACGCGCAAGGGGAACCAAGCCTACGACCTGATGCGGCGCGAGATCGTCGCCTGCCGCCTCCTGCCCGGTACGCGCTTCACCGAGGCCGAGGTGATGGAGCGTTTCGAGATCGGCAAGGCGAGCTGCCGGATCGCGCTGCAGCGCCTGGCACAGGAAGGCTTCGTCAGCTCGATGCCGCGGCACGGCTACCGGGTCAGCCCGGTGACCGTGAAGGACGTCGACGAGGTCTTCGCGCTGCGGATGGAGCTCGAGCCCCTCGCGGCAAGGGGCGCCGCCGGCCGCGTGAACCGGGCGCATCTGGAGCGCCTGGAGCAGGCCTGCCGCCGCAAGATCACGGTGGAGATGGGCAATCAGATCGACTTCTTCCTGGAGGCCAACCGGGGCTTCCACCTCGCGATCGCCGCCGCGTCGGGGAACGGGCGCCTGTACCGGACGCTGTCGGGCCTCCTCGACGAGATGACCCGCCTCGTCGCCCTCGGCTTCGGCGTGCAGGGGGTGCGACCGAACATCGAGAACGACCACACGGCGATGATCGAGCATCTCGCGGCGGGGGATGCCGACAGCGCCGCCCTGGTGGCCCGCCGCCACGTCGAGACCTTCCGGGCCATGACGATGGAGAAGGTCATCGCGAGCCTGCGCGACACCGCGGTGGTGGCGCCGGCGCGGCCATCCCGGGCCGACGGGGGCGAGCCGTGAACGCCGTCGAGCTCGACCATGTCAGCAAGTGGTTCGACCGGCGCGAGGGCGGGCCGCTCCACGTCCTCGACGCCGTCGACATCGCGATCCCGCAGCACGCGATCGTCGCGATCCTGGGGGCGTCGGGCTGCGGCAAGAGCACCCTCCTGAACATGATCGCCGGGCTGGTCGAGCCCGACCGGGGCGCCGTCCTCCTGAACGGCATCCCGTCGCACGCCTTCCGCGACTGGCGGGCCATGACCTACATGTTCCAGGAGGACCGGCTTCTCCCCTGGCGCACGGCCGCCCAGAACGTCGCCTTCGGGCTCGAGGCCGGGCGCATGGGCCGGGCGGAGCGGGTCCGGCGGGTCGACGAGACCCTGCGGCTCGTCGGGCTGGAGGCCTTCCGCGACGCCTACCCGCACGAATTGTCCGGGGGCATGCGCAGCCGGGTGGCGCTCGCGCGCAGCCTCGTCACCGAGCCCAGGATCCTGCTCCTCGACGAGCCGTTCTCGAAGCTCGATCCCGAGATCCGCGCGCAGATGCACGCGGAACTGCTGCGCATCGCCGAGCTGCGGGCGATGACCCTGGTCTTCGTCACGCACGACGTCGAGGAGGCGGTGGTGCTGGCGAGCCAAGTGGTCGTCCTGCACCCGCGGCCGGGCCGGATCGGCGCGGTCCGGTCGATCGATCTGCCGTATCCCCGCGACCCCCTCTCGCCGGAGGTCGCCGAGGAAGTCCGGCGCCTGCGCATCAGCCTCTCCGCCGCGAGCGCGCGATGCTAGTGCAGACCCCGCCACGCCTGATCCGGCGGACGCGGTTGTCCCGGGCCGGGCGCCGGGCGGGCGTGCTGCTGCAGCGGCTCGCCCTCCTCGCCCTGGCGCTGGCGGCGTGGCAGCTCGGATCGCTGCACGCGCCGAGCTTCGTCCTGCCGAGCCCCGCGCGGGTCTGGCACACGTGGCTCGGCCTCGTCGCCACGCCGAGCTTCGCCGCCGATCTCGGCATCACCCTGGGCCGGATCGGCGCCGGCCTCGCCCTCGCGGCCCTCGTGGGGCTGCCGCTCGGCCTGCTGCTCGGCGCCAGCCCCCGCCTCGGCCGCTTCTTCGAGCCGGTGCTGACGGTGACCAACACCGTCTCCTCCGCGATCTGGGCGATCTTCGCGCTGATCTGGTTCGGCCTCTCGAACTGGACCACGATCTTCGTGGTGTTCATGACCGCGATGCCGCTGATCCTGACCAACGTCTGGCAGGGCACGCGCACGGTCAGCGCCGAGCACCTCGAACTCGCCCGCACCTTCCGCATGCCGCGCCACAAGGTGCTGACCAAGATCTACCTGCCGACGATCCTGCCGGCCTTCTTCTCGGGCGCGCGCCTCGCCATCGGCTTCGGGGCCCGGGTCGTCCTCGTCGCGGAGTCGCTCGGGGCGAGCAGCGGCATCGGCTACCGCCTCCGGCAGGCGGCGGACCTCGTCCAGACCGATCAGGTCTTCGCCTGGACCCTCACCCTCGTCGCCCTGATGATCGGCCTCGAGACGCTCGTCCTGAAGCCGGCCGAGCAGCGCCTGTTCGCCTGGAAGAAGGCGACGCGGCCATGACGGCCACCGCACGGCGCCACGCCCGCGGAACGCCCTCCCATCCCCCGTCCAGGAGATCGCCTTGAACCGGATCCGCGTCCTCGCCGCCGCCGCGCTCTGCGCGATCGGCCTGCCCGGCCTCGCGCGCGCCGAGACGGTGCGCATCGGCTACTGGAGTTCCGGCATCAGCCTCGGCTTCGGCGCCGTGCTGGAGGCCGGAAAGTTCATGGAGAAGGAGGGCCTGACGGCCGAGTACGTCAAGTTCCCGGACGTGAACGCGCCGACCAAGGCCATGGCGGCCGGAGCCATCGATTTCGCGATCGCGGCGAGCGCGGGGACGGCGCTGAGCGTGACCGCCGACGGGCTGCCGATGAGCATCGTCCTGGCGACGCAGGTGGCCGATCTCGACTTCGTGGTCCCCGCGGACTCGCCGATCAAGACGATGGCCGACCTCAGGGGCAAGAAGATCGGCACCTCGCCGGCCGGCAGCGGCACCGCCGCCATCGCGGCGGCGATCCTGGAGACCAATCACGGGCTCAAGCCCGCGGATTACCAGGCCGTGCCCGGCAACGATTCCCGGCTGGCACAATTCCTCGTCCAGAAGGACATCGACGCCGCGGCCCTGCGCACCGTGACCCTGGCGCTCCTGCCGGACGTGAAGCTGCGCCGCCTCGGCACCTTCCGGGAGGAGTGGAAGCGCCTCACCCGGCAGGACGCGCCGCCTGTCCTCGGCGTCGGCCTCATGCGCAACGCCTGGATGACGCAGAACCCCGACGCCCCCGCCAAGGTCGTGGCCGCGATGCGCAAGGCCTACGCCTTCGGCCAGGCCGACAAGCCGGGCGTGGCCAAGATCCTGACGGCGGCCGCGAACCTGAGCGACGCCGACGCCGCCGCCTACGCGGGTCTCTGGGACGGCATCTACACGGTCAGTCTGGAGCCCGCCGACATCGCCTCGCTGAAGCGGGAGTTCGAGGTGTTCAAGGCGGTCGGCGCCGTCCAGGGCAGCCTGCCCGACACGGCCCTGGTTCCCGGCCCCTACGAGCGGTCGAAGTCGATCCCGTAGCCTTTCCGACCTGCAGAAGAGGGTTTCCACGATGGCTCAGACGATGAAGGCGCTCGTGCTGGAGGCGCACGGCGACATCGACACGCTGAAAGTGGTCGACGACTACCCGAAGCCGTCGCCCGGCCCGGGCGAGGTCCTGATCCGCGTCGGCGCGTCCTCGTTCAACTACCACGACGTGTTCACCGTGAAGGGCATGCCCGGCATCAAGGTGCCGATGCCGGTGGTCATCGGCCTCGACATGGCCGGCCAGATCGTCGAGCTCGGCGCGGGCGTCGCCGAGTGGCACGTCGGCGACCGGGTCCTGGTCAACCCGCTCAACAAGGCCAAGGGCCTGATGGGCGAGATGCTCGACGGCGGCATGGCCGAGTACTGCCGCGTCTCGACGAGCCAGCTGATCGCGATGCCGCCGGACGTGAGCTACGCGGACGCCGCCTCCCTGCCGGTGGCCTACGGCACCGCCCACCGCATGCTGATCACCCACAACACCGTGAAGGCGGGCGACAGGGTCCTGATCCTGGGTGCCAGCGGCGGCGTCGGCACGGGCTGTGTGATGCTGGCCAAGCAGCTCGGCGCCGAGGTGATCGCCTGCGCTGGCAGCGCGGAGAAGATGGCGGCGCTCAAGGCGCTCGGGGCCGACCACGTCGTCAACTACCGCGAGACCGACTTCTCCAAGTGGGCGATCCAGCAGTACGGCAAGCCGCAGCGCCGGACCTACGAGGGCGGCGTCGACGTGGTGATCAACTTCACCGGCGGCGACACCTGGGTCCCCTCGCTCAAGTGCCTGAAGCGCGGCGGGACGCTGCTCGTCTGCGGGGCGACCGCGGGGCACGATCCCAAGGAGGATCTCCGCTACATCTGGAGCTTCGAGCTCAGGGTGATCGGCTCGAACAGCTTCTACGACGACGACCTGTCGGCCCTGATGGACATGATCCAGGCCGGCACGCTGAAGCCGACCATCGACAAGATCCTGCCTCTCGAAGAGGCCGCCGAAGGCCTGCGGATGATCCGCGACCGCGAGGTCATGGGCAAGATCGTCGTCACCCCCTGACACCGCCCGAGCCGGTCCGGCGCGCGTCGTCGCCTCTGCCCTCGCCCAAGGAGATCCCGAAGCCATGTCCGACACCCCCCTCAGCAAGGAGCAGGTCGAGGCGCTGCTGCTGCGCGGCCCGTTCCACCAGTGGCTCGGGCTCTCCGTCGTCGCCGTCGGCGAGGGCACGATCGAGCTGAAGGCGACGTGGCGGCCGGAATGGGTCGTCAACGCCGAGCGCGGCTACGTCCACGGCGGCATCCTGGCGACGCTCGTTGATCTCACCGCCGACTGGGCGCTGGTCTCCAAGACCGGCCGCGGCGTCCCCACGGTGGACCTGCGGGTCGACTACCACCGCGCCGCGATGCAGGGCGATCTCACCTGCCGCGGCACGGTGGTGAAGTTCGGCAACCAGCTCTCGGTGGCCGAGGCGCAGATCCTCGACGACGCGGGGCGCCTGCTCGCGAGCGGCCGGGGCGTCTACATGACGGCGCCGGCGAGATGATGGGGCAGGCCCCCGGCGCCCCGGCGGACGGGGCCCTCGACCACGTCGTGATCAACGTGCTGCGGCGGATGGACGAGGCGGCGGACCTGTTCGCCGCCCTCGGATTCCGCCTGACGCCGCGCGGCCACCACTCGCTCGGCTCCATCAACCACCTAATGATGACGGCGGGCCCGTACCTCGAACTCGTGGGCGTGCCCGACACCGGTCCGCAGCGGCAGGACGTCTTGGACAGCCCGTTCGGCCTGAACGGGCTCGTCGTGGCGAGCCGGGACGCCGACGCGACCCAGGCGCGGCTGGCCGCTCTGGGGCTGGCGGCCGGACCGCCCGTCGCCTTCTCGCGCCCGGTCACCGTCGACGGCCGCGAGGCGGCGGCCCGGTTCCGCACGGTTCGGGTGCCGGCCGACCGGTTCCCGGCGGGCCGCCTCTACCACTGCGAGCACCGGACCCCGGATCTGGTCTGGCGCCCCGAATGGCTCGACCATCCGAACGGCTTCTCGGGCATCGACGCGCTGACGATCGAGAGCCCGGCGCCCGAGGCCGACGCCGCTCTCTACGCCGCCGCGACAGGCACCGCGGCCGAGGCCACAGGCGATGGCTGGACCCTGCGGCTCGGGGAGACGCGGGTCGCGATCGTGCCGGGGCCGGCCGCCCGCTTCGCCGCCCTGACCCTGCGCTTCCGCGGCCTCGACGCCCTCGAGGCCCGCGCGGTCGCGCTCCCGGAGGCGGCCTGGGTCAGGCACGGGCCGGAGGCGGCCACGCTGACGCTGCCGGCCTTCGACCTCCGTCTCCCGTGCAGGGCGGCCCCATGACGCGCGCGGCCACGGGTCCGACCAATCTCGGCGATCTCGTCGACCGGTCCGGGTCGCCGGACAGGCCGCTGATCATCGGCGTCGACCCCGGGGTCGGGGCGACGGTGATGACCCGCGCCGACCTCGATGCCCGGGCCGACGCCTTCGCGCGCGGTCTCGTGCGCGGCGGGATCGGCCGCGGCGCGCGGCTCGCGATCCTCGCGGCCAACCGGCCCGACACGATCGCGGCCCTGCTCGGCGCGATGCGGGCCGGGGTGGTCCCGGTCCCGGTCAACCACAAGTTTCCGCCGGCCACGATCGCCGCCGTGCTCGCCGATTGCGGGGCCCGGCTCGTGCTCTGCGACGGCCCGCGCCGGGACGTGCTGGCGGGGCTCGGCCCCGGGGTCCGGGTCGCCGGGTTCGACGATGACGGACCGGAGGGCTTCGCGGCCTGGCTCGATCCCGGGCCCTTCGCGCCGATTGTGCCCGAGCCCGACGAGGCGGCGCTGTTCCTGTACACCTCCGGCTCCACGGGCCGGCCGAAGGGCGTGCGGCTGAGCCATGCCAGCCACCTCTGGGTGGCCCGGACCCGCGCCGCGGACACGGACCTGCGCGACGAACGGCTGCTCGTGGCGGCGCCCCTCTACCACATGAACGCGCTGGCCCTGGCGCTCCTCGTCTGCGCGGCCGGCGCCACGATGGTGCTGCTGCCGCAGTTCGAGGCGCGGGCCTACATCGCGGCGATCGACCGCCAAAGCTGCACGTGGCTCACCGCCGTGCCGCCGATGATCGCCATGATGCTGCGGGAGCGGGATGTCTTGGCGGAGGCCGACCTCACCCGCGTGCGGACGGTGCGGATGGGCTCGGCGCCGGTCAGCGACGCCCTGGCCCGGCAGATCCGCGCCCTCCTGCCGAACGCGCGCATCCTCAACGCCTACGGGACCACCGAGGGCGGCCCGGTCGTGTTCGGCGACCATCCGGACGGCCTGCCCACGCCGGTCGCCTCCGTCGGCGCGCCGCACCCCCGGGTCGCGGTGCGCCTCGTCGGACCGGACGCCCCGGAGACCGGCGTCCTGCAGATGCGCAGCCCCGCGATCATGCTGGGCTACCACAACCGGCCGGACGTCCCCGTGCCGATCACCCCGGACGGGTTCTACGACACCGGCGATGTCTTCCGCCGCGACGCGGACGGGTTCTACTATTTCCTCGGCCGGACCGACGACATGTTCGTCTCGGGCGGGGAGAACATCTTCCCCGGCGAGGTCGAGCTGGTCTTGGAGCGCCACCCCGCGGTGCTCCAGGCCTGCGTGGTGCCCGTGGACGACGCCATCAAGGGCACCAAGCCCGTCGCCTTCGCGGTCCGCCGGCCCGGCACCACCGTCGACGAGGCCGCCCTCAAGGAGCACGCGCTCGAACACGCGCCCGCCTACCAGCACCCGCGCCGGGTCTGGTTCGTCGAGGCGCTGCCGCTCGCCTCGACCGGCAAGATCGACCGCGCGGCCCTGCGCCGGCGCGCCGAAGAGGCCGTCCGGGCCCGGTGACCGGCCCGGGCGGAACGGCCCTTGCAGGTTGTGTTCCTACGGAATGCGCGCCCGCAGAAGGCATCCTCGCGAGGGATGCCGCCCGGCGCACCCGTCCCCGCCCGCCTGACCCGGAACGCCAGGAGTGACCCCGATGCTGCGACGAACCTTCCTCGGCGGTACCGCCGCCGCGGCCGCCGCGCCCTTCCTGCCGGCCCGCCCGGCCCTGGCCCAGGGCGGCCGGGCGAGCGTCCTGCGCTTCGTGCCGCAATCCGACCTCACCATCGTCGATCCGGTGACGACCACGGCCTACGTCACGCGCAACCACGCGCTCATGGTGTTCGACCAGCTCTACGGCCTCGACGCGCAGTTCACGCCGCAGCCGCAGATGGTCGAGGGCCACACGGTCGAGGAGGACGGGCGGCGCTGGACCTTCCGGCTGCGCGAGGGCCTGAGATTCCACGACGGCGAGCCGGTGCGGGGCCGCGACTGCGTCGCGTCGATCCGGCGCTGGGCGCAGCGCGACAGCCTCGGACAGGCCCTGATGGCGCGCACCGACGCCCTGGAGGCGCCGGACGACCGGACCTTCGTCATCCGCCTGAAGCGGCCCTACGGGCTCATGCTCGAGACCCTGGCGAAGCTCGGGCCGCCGGTCCTCGTCATCATGCCCGAGCGCCTCGCCGCCATCGACCCGGCCCAGCAGATCCCCGAGCTGATCGGCTCCGGCCCGTTCCGGTTCAACGCCAAGGAGCGGCTCGTCGGCGCCCGCGTGGTCTACGACCGCAACCCGGACTACCGGCCCCGGGAGGACGGCCCGGTCTCCTGGGTGGCCGGGCCGAAGCGGGTCCATTTCGAGCGGGTCGAGTGGCAGGTCATGCCCGACCCCGGCACCGCGGCCGCCGCCCTCCAGAACGGCGAGGTCGACTGGTGGGAGAACCCGATCAGCGATCTCGTGCCGACCCTGCAGGCCCACCCGCAGATCGCCACGCAGCTCGCCTCGCCGCTCGGCAACCTCGGCACCGGGGTCATGAACCACCTCTATCCGCCCTTCGACAAGCCCGCGGTCCGGCGCGTGGTCCTCGAGGCCTTGTCGCAGGCGGACTTCATGGCGGCGGCCGCCGGCGACGATCCCAAGCTGTGGCGCAAGGATGTCGGCCTGTTCACGCCGGGGACCGCGATGGCGACCGATGCCGGCCTCGACGTGCTCACCCGGCCGCGCGATCTCGCCAAGGCCAAGCGCGACCTCGTGGCGGCCGGCTACAAGGGCGAGCGCGTCGTGCTCATGTCGACGAGCGAGAACCCCGTGCTCGGCGCCCTCGGCGAGATCATGCACGACCTGCTCCAGCGCCTCGGGATGAACGTGCAGTACGTCGTGTCCGACTGGGGCACGCTGGTCACGCGCCGCGCCAGCAAGGCGCCCCCCGACCAGGGCGGCTGGAACATCTTCACCACGACCTGGACCGGCCTCGACATGGCCAACCCGGTCGTGGAGCAGGTCCTGCGCTGCGGCGGCGAGAAGGGTTTCTTCGGCTGGCCTGACCTGCCCGAACTGGAGAGCCTGCGCGAGGCCTGGATCGAGGCGCCGGACCAGGCGGCGCGCAAGACGATCGCGGCCAAGATGCAGACCCTGGCGATGCGCGACGTGCCGTACCTGCCGACCGGCCAGTACTTCTACCGGACGGCCTTCCGGCGCGATCTCCGGGACGTGGTCGACGGCCAGTTCGTCTTCTGGAACGCCCGCCGCGCCTGACGGGCGGCCCGTCCGAGCCGCCCGTCGCCGTCGGCGACGGGCGCGCGCGCCTCAGTGCGCGAAGACGCCGGCCAGATCCCGGAAACCCTTGATCTCGATCGGATTGCCGCTCGGATCGAAGAAGAACATCGTGCGCTGCTCGCCGGGCTCGCCGGCGAAGCGGACGACCGGCGGGATGTCGAAGGCGATGCCGGCCGCCTCGACGCGGCCGGCGAGCGCCTCCCAGGCGTCGAGCGGCAGCACCACGCCGAGATGCGGCATCATCACCGTGTGGTCGCCGACTTTCCCGCTCCGGGTGGTGGCGAAGGGTTCGCCCAGGTGCAGCGAGAGCTGATGGCCGAAGAAGTCGAAATCGACCCAGGTCTCGGTGCTGCGGCCCTCCTGGCAGCCGAGGACGCCGCCGTAGAAGCGGCGCGCCGCGTCGAGGTCGGTGACGTGGTAGGCGAGATGGAACGGCGTGAGCATCGACGGTCTCTTGCTGGGTGGGAGGGGGTGCGACGCCGTCAGGGCGCCGGGTCGAGGGCGCGCGCCGAGACGACGCCGCCGACGAGGTTGCAGGACAGCAGGAAGGCGCTGTCGAGATCGCCGCCGCCGGCCGGCACCAGCGCCGCCAACCGCGCGGCCAGGCCGCGCCGCGCCGCGTGGGCGATGGCCTGGGCCTCCGCGACGGCGACGGCCGCGAACCGGATGGTCTCGCCCGGCCGCACCTGCGCGAGGCGGCCGAGATCCGCCGAGATCACGGTGGCGATCTTCGGGTAGCCGCCGGTGGTGTGGCGGTCGGCGAGCAGGATCAGCGGCCGCCCGTGGCCGGGCACCTGGATCGAGCCGTTCACGATCCCGTCCGAGACGATGTTGAAGCCGTCGGCGTGGGCGATCGGCGGCCCGTCGAGGTGGCAGCCCATCCGGTCCGCCCGCGCCGTGAGGGTGTAGGGTTCGGAGAGGAAGGTCCGCAGGCCGTCCTCGGTGAAGCCGTCGGCCTGCGGCCCGAGCACCACCCGGATGGGTCCGCCGAAGGTCGGCCGGTGGGCCGTCGGCAGGGTCAGAGGGCGGTCGCGGGGCGCGGGCGCCGCGAGGGGCAGCAGGTCGCCCGCCGCCAGGGGATTGCCGTCGAGGCCGCCGAGGCGGGTGCGCGTGTGCGTCGCGACGCTGCCGAGCATCGGCGCGACGGCGAGACCGCCGGCGACCGCGAGGCAGGCGCGCAGGCCCTGCCGCGGGCCGCCGAGGACGAGCCGGTCGCCCCGCCGCAGGTCGTGGGCCGTGAACGGGTCGAGGGGGCGCCCGTTCACGCTCATCGCGAAGGGTGCCCCTGCGAGCGCGACGCGGCAGATGTCCGTCTCGCAGACGAGCGTCGGACCGACCATCGCCATCTCGATCACCGCGGCGTCGAGCGGGTTGCCGACGAGTCCGTTGGCCAGAGCCAGAAGGTCGGGATCCATCGCGCCGGACCCCGAGATGCCGTAGCGCAGGTAGCCCGGCCGCCCGGCATCCTGCAGGGTCGAGGACACGCCGGGGGCGATGACGCGCAGGCCCTCAGGCATCGATCCGCTCCAGGGTCGCGACGGTCTCGCCGGCGCGGGCGGCCTCGCTGAGGGCGTCGAACGCGGCGCGGTCGATCGGCTCGAACCGGATCAGGTCGCCGGCCGCGAATAGGAACGGCTCGGCCCGGGCCGGATCGTAGGACCGCGCGGGCGTGCGGCCGATGAGCTGCCAGCCGCTCGGCAGTTCCAGGGGCGGCGAGACGCCGGTCTGGTTCCCGCCGATCGAGACGCTGCCCGCCGGGGTCTTCGGTCGGGGATCGGTGCGCCGGCTCGCGTGGAGCCGGGGATCGAGGCCGCCGAGATAGGCGAAGCCGGGGGCGAACCCGATCATGTAGACGCGGTAGTCACGGCCGGAATGAAGGGCGATCACCGCCTCCGGGCTGAGCCCGGCCCCGGCGGCGAGGTCGTCGAGGTCGGCGCCGTGCGCGCCGCCGTAATGGACCGGCACCCGCCAGCGGCGCAGGGACCCCGCCGCCCCGTCCGGCGGCGGCCAGTGCGCGGCGATCAGCGCGACGAGGTCGGCCCGGGGCAGCAGGTCCGGATCGTAGAGGACGAGGAGCGAGCGGTAGGTCGGCACGGTCTCCAGGAGGCCGGGACGGCCGGCGCCGCGGAGCGCCGCGTCGAGGGCGATGACCCGCGCGTTGACCGCGGGATCGACCGTTCGGCCGAGCTCCACCGTGAGGGCCCGGTCACCGCAATCGAGGAGGCGGTAGCCGGGCTCAGACACCCAGCACCTCCGCCATCGGGCGCAGGGCAATCCCCTTGGCGGCGCACTCCGCGCGCAGGCGGCGGGCCATGGCGACGGCGCCGGGCGTGTCCCCGTGGACGCAGACCGTGTCGATCCGCGTCGGGATGCGCCGCCCGGACAGGCAGGTGATCGCCCCGTCCTCCAGCATCCGCGCCACGCGCTGCGAGACGGCGTCGGGATCGTGCAGCACGGCGCCGGGGAGCTTGCGCGAGACCAGGGTGCCGTCATCCGCGTAGGCGCGGTCGGCGTAGATCTCGCGCGCGATCGGCAGCCCGAGTTTCTCGCCGGCCCGCTCGGTCTCCAGGCCCGGCATGACCACGAAGATCAGGTCGCGGTCGAGGGTGCGGATCGCCCGCGCCACAGCCAGGGCGAGGTCGGCATCCTCGTTGGCCATGTTGCCCATCGCCCCGTGAGTCTTCACGTGGCGCACCGGGCAGCCGGCATCCTGCGCGAGCGCCAGGAGGGCGCCGACCTGGTAGAGGACCGCCTTCTCGATGTCGGCGGGGCGCTCGCCGTGGATCGGCCGCCGGCCGAAGCCCCAGAGGTCGAGGAAGCTCGGATGGGCGCCGGCCTGGACGCCGTTCGCGGCGGCGCGGCTCAGGGTCTCGTGCATCACCAGCGGGTCGCCGGCATGGAAGCCGCAGGCGATGTTGGCCGAGGTCGCCACGGTCAGCATCTCGGCATCGTCGCCCAGGCGGTAGACGCCGAAGCCCTCGCCCATGTCGCAGTTCAGATCGACGATCATCGGTGCATCCTTTCTCGCGCGCGGGGTCAGGCTTCAGCGACCAAGTGGGCCACCAGGGTCGCGGCCGCGCACAGATCCTCGATCCGCATCGCCTCGTCCGGGTTGTGGCTGCCGTTCTGGTTGCGGATGAAGATCATGGTGCTCGGCACGCCCTGGCCGGCCAGCGTCGCGGTGTCGTGCCCCGCCCCGCTCGCCATCGTGCGGAACGGCATCCCGAGCCGGTGCGCGTGTCCGGACAGGGCCTCGACCAGCGCGGCGCTCATCCGCGCCGGCGTGCTGCCGGTGCGCTCGCCCAGGACGAAGCGCACCGAGCGGGCGGCCTCGACGGCGGCGACGCGCTCGGCGAGCGCCGCCTCGATCCGGTCGAGAACGGCCGGCTCGGTGCTGCGCACGTCGAGGCAGAAGCGGACCTCGCCGGGGATCTTGGCGAAGGCGTGCTGGACCGGGTCGGTGCCGACCTCGCCCAGCGTGATCGTGGCCGGGCAGCCCTCCGCCTCCAGCGTGCCCCAGAGCGCGTCCAGCCCGGTGATCAGGTCGGCGAGGGCGAAGACGGCGTCGCTGCGCTCGCTCCGCGCCACGGCCCCGGAATGGCCGTAGCGGCCGAAGCAAGCCGCCTTGCGGTAGCGGAAGCTGCCGCTGATCGCCGTGACGAAGCCCACCGGGATCCCGGCCGCCTCCAGCGCCGGCCCCTGCTCGATATGCATCTCCACGAAGCCGTGGATCCGCGCCGGGTCGAGGAGCCGCTCGCCCCGCGCCACCGCCTCCGGCCGCAAGCCGAGATCGGCCATGTGGTCGCGCAGGCTCCGGCCGGTATCGGCGCGGGGCAGGTCGAGCACCTCCGGCGGCAGCAGGCCGAAGGCGGCCCGGCTGCCGACATAGGAGGCCGGGAACCACACGCTCTCCTCGGCCCGGAACACCGCCACCGTCACGGGCCGCGCCGGCACGACGCCCGCTCGGCGCAGGGCCTCCACGGCCGCGAGGCCGCCGATCACGCCCGCCGCCCCGTCGAAATTGCCCCCGTGGGGCACCGTGTCGACGTGCGAGCCCACCATCCAGGGCGCCAGCGCCGGCTCGCGCCCCGCCATCGTCAGGAACAGGTTGCCGGCCGCGTCGGTCTCGGCGGTGAGTCCGAGCGCCAGTCCGGTGGCCCGCATCAGAGCGTGGGCGCGCTCCTCGCCGGCGCCGTAGGCCGCCCGCGTCACGCCCGGCGCGTCCTGGCTGAAGGCCAGGAGCTTGGCGAACAGGCCCGCGCAGAAATCCGGGTCGATCGCGAGGCCGGTCATGCCGCCTGCCCCGTGCGTGCGGCCTCCGACCGTCGCCGATCGCCGCCATCCGGTTCGGCGCGGATCGCGGGACCGCGGCCGGTGGCGGCCCGGGATTCCAAGGCCGCAGCCCGCCGATGCGCCGGCCCGAGCCGGACCATCGGCTGAACTATGAGGCACGGGTCCTGCGCGATCGCGAAGGGAAGACCGGGATCCAGGGGCTCGATGACCATGTCGAAGGAAGCCATGCTCAAAAATACCGCTTGAATGCCGGCGGTATACCGGCTCTGCTAAGACATCGAAGCGGACTTGGCAACGTAAAACGGGTCAGATGGCGAAATAAAAGCTCCCATACGACGGCTTTGACAAGCAAAATATTGAAAAACAGGCGCCGATCTGGCGTGGATCGAAGCAGAGATCCGCGACGGAATCGCATCACATCGGGTTCGACGATGACTCAGATCGAGACGGCCGCGCCTCCGCTCCTGAAGATCAGGAAGCTGCACAAGAGCTACGGCGCCAACGAGGTCCTGAAAGGCATCTCCCTCGACATCCACGAGGGCGAGGTCGTGTCGATCATCGGCGCGAGCGGCTCGGGCAAGAGCACGTTCCTGCGCTGCCTGAACCTCATGGAGACGCCGACCTCCGGCTTCATGGATTTCGAGCGCTTCGCCTTCGACTACGAGCAGGGCGCCCGCCGCCAGCCGACGCCGCAGCAGCTCTGCGAGCTGCGCGCGCGGATCGGCATGGTCTTCCAGAGCTACAATCTCTGGCCGCACATGACCGTGCTGGAGAACGTCATCGAGGCGCCGATCCGGGTGCGCCGGCTGCCGCGGCGGCAGGCGGTCGCGGAGGCCGAGGCGCTGCTCCAGCGCATCGGCCTCTACGAGAAGCGGCACGCCTACCCGTCGAAGCTCTCCGGCGGGCAGCAGCAGCGCGTGGCGATCGTGCGCGCCCTGGCGATGGCGCCCAAGGTGATGCTGTTCGACGAGGTGACCTCGGCCCTCGACCCGGAGCTGGTGGGCGAGGTGCTGGCGCTGATGGGCTCCCTCGCGGCGGACGGGATGACGATGCTGCTCGTCACCCACGAGATGGCGTTCGCCCGGGACGTCGGCACCCGCACCCTGTTCTTCGACGGCGGCGTGATCGCCGAGGACGGGCCGCCGGACGACATCATCGGCGCGCCCCGGAGCGAGCGGCTGCGCCAGTTCCTCCGGCGCGTGCTGCATCAGCCCGCCGCGCCCGGACAGACGGCGTGAGCCGCCGGCCCATCCCCAAGGAGATCGGACGGCGATGACTGGCACGGCGTTGCAGGAGTTGTGGCTCACCCTCTCGGACGAGGTCGTCACCTACGGCCCCGGCTTCCTCTCGGCGACCCTGGTGGTGCTCGGCGTCACGGTGGCGAGCATCCTGGTGAGCTGGGTCTGCGGCCTGCTCGGGGCGCTGGGCAAGCGCTCGTCCTTCGCGCCGTTCAGGGCGCTGGCGAGCTTCTACGTCTGGTTCATCCGCGGCACGCCGACCCTGATCCAGGTCTTCATCGTGTATTTCGGCATGCCGCAGATCGGGGTGAAGCTCTCGCCCGTGACCGCCGGCATCATCGCGCTGGGCGTCAGCAGCGGCGCCTACGTGGCCGAGACCATCCGGGCCGGCCTCGCGGCGATCCCCCGGGGTCAGGTCGAGTCGGCGCTCGCGCTGGGCATGAACCCGCGGATCATGATGGTCCGGATCGTCCTGCCGCAGGTCTTCCGCATGATCCTGCCGTCCCTGACCAACGAGGCGATCTCGGCGGTCAAGAACACCTCGCTCCTGTCGACGATCACGGTGGTCGAGCTGACGCTCTACGCGCAGCTCATGATCGCCACGACCTTCCGGCCGTTCGATTTCTACATCGCGGCGGCGCTGATCTACCTCGGCCTCACGTCGATCCTGTCGCAGCTCTCGGCCTATTTCGAGCGGCGCTACGCCCGCCTGTCCTGAGCCTCACCCGCCGCGGGACGGGCCGCGGCCGACCCCTCCCGCCCCGTCCCGAGACCGGAGACTGCCATGAACCGCCGCCACGTCCTCGCCCTCGCCGCCCTCTGCGCCAGCCTCGGCACCGGCCTCCTCGCCGCTCCACCGGCCCACGCCGCCGAGGGCAAGCTCGAGCTGATCGAGCCCGGCAAGCTGATCGTGGCCACCGACAGCACCTTCGCGCCGTTCAGCATGCGCACGCCGAGCGGCGAGCTCGACGGCCTGGAGGTCCGGGTCATGCGCGAGGTCTGCCGCCGGCTCGGACTCGAATACAGCCCGGTCAACATCAAGTTCGACGCTCTGCTGGTGGGCCTGATGGCCGATCAGTACGACATCACCAGCGAGTCGATGGACATCACCCCCGCCCGCCAGAAGCAGGTCGCCTTCGCGGACGGGTGGCTCGAATCCGGCGCGCGGATCGTCACCCGCAAGGATACCGGCATCAAGGGGCCGGACGATCTCAAGGGCCGCAACGTCGGCGCCCTCTCGGCCTCGACCTTCGGCAAGCTCGCCGAGGAGCACGGTGCCACCCTGAAGAGCTACAAGACCGCCGCGGACGCCATGCAGGACCTCGTCGGCGGCAACATCGACGCGGTGATCAACGACGCGGTGGCCGGCAACTACGCGATCAAGGCGCGCAAGCTGCCGCTGGTGATGATCGAGACCCCGCTCAGCACGGTCCAGAAGGGCTTCGCCATCAAGAAGGGCAAGCCGAACCTGCACGCCGCCGTCAACAAGGCCCTGGCCGAGATGGTCGCCGACGGTACCTACGCCAAGCTCGTCACGCCGCTGATCGGCTATGACCCGGCCCCGAAGGAGCCGATCCGCACGCCTGCCATGTAGGCGGGCGCGCCGGACGCCAGAGAAAAAGAAAACAGGGGGCGGCCCGGTCGGCCGCCCCGGGAGGACGCGATGAAGACCCTCGACGCATCGTCCTACACGACGGCGCTCAGTGCCCGGCGCGAGCAGAGTCTCGGTCAGATGGCCTACGACCGTCTGCTCGACATGCTGGTCCGCCGCGACCTTCCGGCCGGCACCGTGCTGCACGAGCGCCGCCTGGCCGAGATGCTCGACATCTCGCGGACCCCGACCCGCGAGGCGATGTCGCGCCTGGAGACCGAGGGGCTGATCGAGCGGCAGCCCGGCGGGATGCTCGTGGTCAAGGAGTTCTCCCTGCGCGAGCTGATCGAGATCCTGCATGTCCGCCGCCTGCTGGAACGGGAGAGCGTCACGCTGGCCACCGGCCGGATCGCCGACGCGGTGCTGGCGGACCTGCAGCGGCAGATGGAGTCGCTTCTGGCGGCGGGCGATCCGGACGCGCCGGGCAATTGGGAGGTCGACAGGCGCTTCCACGACCTGATCGCGGATCACAGCCACAACGCGATCCTCGCCAAGACGATCAAGGACCTGCGGCTCAAGACGCAGATGTTCAACCTGAGCCGGATGCCCGAGCGGTTCGAGGCGGTCCATCGCGAACACCTCGCGGTGGTCGCCGCCCTGCGGGCCAAGGACGCGGCGGCGGCGGCGGACGCCATCGCGGCCCATCTCGAGAACTTCAAGCAGGGCATCATCCGACGCCTGAGCGAAGTCTGAGCGCAGTCTGAGACGAGGGCGGCGCGATGCACGAGTTCACGGACCTGCGCGGCCGCGAGGCGGCCTTCCCGGAGGCGGAGTTCGCCGCCCGGCAGGGGGCGGCCCGGGCCGCCATCGCGGCGGCCGGCCACGACGCCCTGGTGGTGACCGGCCCGGAGACGATCTACTGGCTGACCGGCCGCCAGACCGCGGGCTACTTCGCCTTCCAGGCCCTCCTCGTGCCGGTGGAGGGCGACCCGGCGCTCCTCGTCCGGCAGCTCGAACTGCCGGGTGCGGCCGCCAACACGTGGCTCGACGACATCCAGGCCTATCCGGACGGCGCCGACCCGGTCGAGGCCCTGGCGGCCCTCGTGCGCCGGCGCGGGCTCGCCCGGCCGGCCCTGGAGCGGGACGGCTGGTTCGTCTCGCCGGCGCTCGCGGGACGGATCGACGCTGCCCTCGGCCGCGGCCCGCTGCCCGACGGCTCCGGCCTCCTGGCCCCCTTGCGGGCGATGAAGTCGGCGGCCGAGCTGGAGGCGATCCGGGCCGCCGCCCGGTACGCGCAGGCCGGGCTCGCCGCGGGGCTCGATGCCTGCGCGGCGGGCACCGACGAGAACGCCGTCGCCGCCGCCATGCTGGCGGCCGCGACGGCCGCCGGGTCCGAGGCCATGGCGATGGAGCCCCTGGTCGCGTCGGGCCCGCGCAGCGGGCTGCCGCACATGACGTGGCGGCGGCGACGGCTGGAGCCGGGCGACGCGGTCTTCCTCGAACTCGCCGGCAGCCACGCCCGCTACCACGCGGCGCTGATGCGCAGCGTCTGGATCGGCCCGCCGCCGGACGAGGCGTCGCGGATGATGGACTGCGCCCTGCGCGCCCTCGACGCGGCACTCGACGCGATTCGCCCCGGCCATCCCTGCTCGGCTCCCCACGAAGCGGCGCAGGCCGTCATCGACGCGGCGGGCTACGGCCCGGCCTTCCGCAAGCGCATCGGCTACTCGATGGGCGTCGCCTTCGCCCCGGACTGGGGGGAGGGCGGTCTGCTCTCGCTCTTCACCGGTGAGGACCGGCCGATCGAGCCCGGGATGGTCTTCCACCTGCCGGCCACCCTGCGCCGCTACGGCGCCTGGACGGTCGGCGCGTCCGAGACCGTCATCGTCACCGCCAGCGGGGCCGAGCCCCTGTCCGACCTGCCCCGCACCCTGTCGCTGCGGTGAGGCGCTGCTTTCACGAACGGAGGTCGGACTGACGGGCCGCCGCCTCGCGCCCCCGGTCGAGGGCCGGCCGGTCCCCCCCGAGCGGAAGCCGGCCCCGTTCCTGCAAGCGATGCCGGGCCGGGCGCCCAGCGGGGCCTCGGGCCGCAGGCGCGCGAGGCGCGGTGCCGGAGCAGAGCGGGAGGTTTCGGATGAAGCGACGCACGCTGTTGCAGGGAGCCGGCGCCCTCGTCGCCGGCGCCGTCGCGGCGCCGGCCCTCGTCCGTGCGGAGGCTGCCAGGACCCTGCGCTTCATCCCGCAGCAGGATCTCGTCACCCTCGATCCGGTGACGACCTTCGCGTACATCACCCGCAACCACGGCTACATGGTCTTCGACACGCTCTACGGCATGGACGCGGCCTATCGCGCCACGCCGCAGATGGTCGAGGGCCACCGCGTCGAGGCGGACGGGCGCCGCTGGGACCTGACCCTGCGCGAGGGCCTGCGCTTCCACGACGGGACGCCGGTGCTGGCCCGCGACTGCGTCGCCTCCCTGCGGCGCTGGGCGAAGCGCGACCCGTTCGGCGGCTCCCTCATGGAGGCGACCGACGAGCTCTCCGCGCCCGACGACCGGACGATCCGGTTCCGCCTCAAGCACCCGTTCCCGCTGCTGCCGATCGCGCTGGGCAAGGCGTCCGTCCCGGTCTGCGCCATGATGCCGGAGCGCCTCGCCGCCACCGACCCGTTCCAGCAGGTGCCGGAGCTCATCGGCTCGGGCCCGTTCCGCTTCAAGGCGGACGAGCGGGTGCCCGGCGACCGCGTCGT
Source organism: Methylobacterium sp. PvP105 (assembly GCF_017876975.1). Lineage (NCBI taxonomy): Bacteria > Pseudomonadati > Pseudomonadota > Alphaproteobacteria > Hyphomicrobiales > Methylobacteriaceae > Methylobacterium > Methylobacterium sp. PvP105. The sequence continues at coordinate 141,832 of NZ_JAGIPA010000005.1, forward strand.
CTACACCCGCTTCGAGGGCTACGTGCCGCGCCGGGACGGCCCGCTCACCTGGACCTCGGGTCCGAAGGTCGTCCACTTCGACCGGGTCGAGTGGCGCGTGATCGGCGACACCTCCACGGCGACCTCGGCGCTGATCGCCGGCGAGGCGGACTGGCAGGAATACGCCTCGCACGACCAGCTCGGGCTCCTGCACGCCGCCAAAGGCGTGAGCACCCGCGTCCTCGACCCGACCGGCTTCGTGACCATGCTGCGGGTCAACCACCTGCAGCCGCCCTTCAACAACCCGGCGATCCGGCGGGCGCTCTGGGGTGGGATCGACCAGACCGCCTGCATGCAGGGGGTCGTCGGCGCCGAGGATCCCGGCCTGTTCCACGTGCCCCTCGGCTTCTTCTGCCCGGGCACGCCGATGGCCTCGACGGACGGATTGCAGCCGCTCACGGATCCGCGCGATCCGGCGCGGGTGCGCGCCGACCTCGAGGCGGCCGGCTACAATGGCGAGACCGTGCTGCTGATGGTGCCGTCGAACTCGGCGCCCCTTCTGGCGCTCGGCCAAGTCGCGGCCGACCTGCTCCAGCGCGTCGGCATGACGGTCGAGGTCTACGCGGTCGAGTTCAACGCGATGCTGCAGCGGCGCAACCGCAAGGGGCCGGTCTCCGAGGGCGGCTGGAGCGCCTTCGTCACCAACTGGTCCGGCATGGATTGGCTCAACCCCGCGGGCTACATCGCCCTGCGCGGCACCGGCGAGACCGGCTACGCCGGCTGGGCCACGACCCCGCGGATCGAGTCCCTGCGCGACGCCTGGCTCACCGCCCCGGACGAGGCGGCGCGCGCCGCGCTCTGCCGGGACATCCAGCTCCAGGCGATGCAGGACGTGCCCTACTATCCCCTCGGGCAGTACCTGCAGCCGACCGCCTACCGCTCCCGGCTCACCGGCATCCTCGACGGGTTCCCGACCTTCTGGAACGTCCGGCCCGCCTGAGGAGCGCGGGGCCTCACAGCCCCGGGAAGGTCGGAGGCGCGATGGCGTCGGGGCCGCGCCCGGCCCAGTCGAGCTGCCGGATCTGCGCCAGCGCGCGGCCCTGCGCCTCCTCCAGCGCCGCCGCGGCCGCCGCATAGTCGATCGTCAGGGCGCGGCCGTCGCGCACGATCTCGCGGCCGCCGACGAAGACCTGCCGGACCGCGCGGTCGCCGGCCGAGTAGATCAGCGACTGCACGGGATCGCGGCACGGCCGCATGGCGGGATGCGCGCAGTCGACGAGGACGAAGTCGGCCTTGCAGCCCGGCGCGAGACGGCCGATATCGCCGCGCCCGAGCGCCCTGGCGCCCCCCACCGTGGCGGCGTGGAACACGTCCGCCGCGCGGGTGTCGCGGGGATTCTCGGCGACGACCCGGGCGAGGTACGAGACCAGGCGCATCTCGTCGAGCATGTTGTGCGGGTAGACGTCGGTGCCGATGCCCATGTTGACGCCCGCCTGGAGGTAGCGCCCGAAATGGTGGAGCGCGATGCCGCGGCGGGCGAAGACCGTCGGGCAGTGGGCGACCGTGGCGCCGCGCTCGGCCAAGCGGCGCATGTCCGAGCCCGGGCTGTGCCAGTGGGTCCAGGGGTGGTCGTCCAGGAAGATCCCGTGACCCACGATGGTCCGCTCGGTGAGCACGCCGAGGTCGTCGAGCCACTCGATCGGCGTCATCCCGCTGCGGCGGGTGATCTCGTGGAACTCCGACAGCGATTGCGCCGCGTGCGTGTGGAAGCGCAGGTCGCGCCGCACCGCCTCGGCGTAAGCGTCCCGCAGCAGCTCCGCCGTGCAGGTATCGACCTGCGCCGGGCAGAGCATGCCGAACAGGCGCCCGCTCGGGTGCCTTCGCGCGGCCTCGATCTCGGCGAGCGCCTGCTCCAGGCCGCGCTGGCCCGCCGCCGCGTCCCACTCGTACTCGACGCTGTGGCCGTTCCGGGTCAGCCAGCGCCCCGACCGGAACATCGGGGCGATGCAGACCCGCAGGCCCGAGGCGCCGAGGAGGTCGAGCCAGCCCTCGCTCGGCAGGGCGAGATCGCAGACGGTGGTGACGCCCGAGAGCGCCAGCTCGGCGAGCGCCACCCCGTAGGCGGCGCGGGTACCCTCCGCGTCGGGCCGTAGGATCGGTAGGTACTCGTAGAGCGAGGTGTTGTAGAGCCGCTGGCTGCCGACCTCGTCCCACATGCCCTTGTTCATCGGTTCCGAGAACAGGTGCGTGTGGATGTCGACGAGCCCGGGCATGACCATGCAGCCGGAGGCGTCGATGGTCCGGGCCGGCTCGGGACCCGCGTAGCCCGGCCCGACATGGACGAGGGCCCCGTCCGCGAAGGCGACGTCCGCGTCGGTGCGGTAGACGTGACCGCCGCTGTCCGGATCCCAGGCGACGACCCACCGGGCTCCCTTGACCAGGGTGACGGCGGCGGTGGCGTCCGGAGCTTCGTCGTGCATCGATAACCTCTCGCTTGCGTCGGCGGGCGGGCAAGATCGGTGCCTCGCACTCGGACCGGCGGCCGTGCGGCCCGGGTTTCGCTTGGACCCCTCCGCGGTCACGACAGAGCGGTCGATGTCGCGGCATCGAGGTCGGTCCGGATCGAACCGCGTTCAGAGAGAGGGCGCCGTGCAGCCTCGCGACACCACCGCGCCCCCGCGCATCCTCGTCATCAACCCGAACGCGTCCCAGGCGGTGACGGACGCCATCGACGCCGCGCTGGCACCGCTGCGCCTGCCGGGCGGCCCCGTTCTCGCGGTGACCGACCTGCCGGAGGGCCCGGAGAGCATCGCGACCCAGCAGGACGCGGATTCGGTGGTGTTGCCGCTCGTGCGGCGCGTGGCGGACGATCCGTCCGACGCCTTCGTCATCGCCTGCTTCAGCGATCCGGGCCTGCACGCGGTCCGGGAGGCGGCCCGCGGACGCCCGGTGATGGGCATCGCCGAGTGGGGGATCCTGCGGGCCCTGACGCTCGGGGAGCGCTTCGGCATCGTGGCCCTGTCGGAGGGCAGCGTCCGGCGCCAGCGCCGCATGGTGCGCCAGATGGGCGTCGGGGATCGCTATGCCGGAAGCCGACCCGTCGAGGCGCGGGCCTCCGAGACGGCGGACGCCGCGATGGGTTCGCGCCTGATCGCGGCCGGTCGGACCCTGGTCGAGCGCGACGGCGCCGACGTGGTCGTGCTCGGCTGCGCCGGCATGGCGCGCCACCGGGCCGCCGTGGCGAGCGCGATCGGGTGTCCCGTCATCGAGCCCTGCCAGCAGGCGGCCGCCGCGGCCCTCGGGGCCGTGCTGCTTCGGACGGCCCCGTGAGAAGGAACCGGGCATGCATTACGACCTCCTGATCCGCGGCGGCACCTGCGTGACACCCTGGGGCTCCGACACGATGGATGTCGGGGTCCGCGACGGGCGCATCGCGGCCCTCGGGGTCCCGGCCGGTGCGACCGCGGAGGCGGTGATCGACGCCGCGGGCCTGCACGTCCTGCCCGGCCTGATCGACAGCCACGTCCACCTGCGCGATCCCGGCGACCCGGCGGTGGAGACGATCGAGACCGGCACGCGGGCCGCAATCCTCGGCGGGATCGCCACGCTGTTCGACATGCCCAACACGGTCCCGCCGATCGCCGACGCCGGGCGCGTCGCCTGGAAGCGCGACTACGTCGCGGGCCGCAGCTGGTGCGACATCGGCCTCTACGTGGCCGGGACGAAGACCAACATCGACGCGCTCGCGGCCCTGGAACGCGAGGCCGGGGTCTGCGCCGTCAAGGTCTTCGCCGGCAGCTCCACGGCGGCGCTGATGATCGAGGACGACGCGCACCTCGAGCGGGCGATGCGCGCCGGCCACCGGCGCATGGCCTTCCACAGCGAGGACGAGTACCGGCTCCAGGCGCGCAAGGCGCTGTTCAGCCGGGGGCAGCCCTACCGGACTCACATGGCGTGGCGCGACCCGGAATGCGCCTTCCTGGGCACGCGGCGCCTCATGGCCCTCGCGCGCAGGACCGGCCGGGCGACCCACATCCTCCACGTCTCGACCGCGGAGGAACTCGCCTACCTGCGCGACTTCCGCGACGTCGCCACCGTCGAGGTCTTGGTCAACCACCTGACCCAGGTGGCGCCGGAATGCTACGACACGCTGGGCGGGCTCGGCGTGATGAACCCGCCGATCCGCGACGCACGCCACCGGGCGGCCGCCTGGGCGGCCGTGCGCGACGGCACCGTCGACACGGTCGGCAGCGACCACGCGCCCCACGCGCGGGCGGCCAAGGCGCAGCCCTGGCCGGACTGCCCGGCCGGCCTCACCGGGGTCCAGACCCTGGTGCCGGTGATGCTCGATCACGTGGCGGCGGGGCGATTGTCCCTCGCCCGCCTCGTCGACCTGATGGCGGCCGGGCCGGCCCGCGTCTACGGGCTCTTGGGCAAGGGCCGCATCGCCGCCGGCTACGACGCGGACTTCACCCTGGTGGACCTGAAGGCCCACCGCAGGATCGAGGAATCGTGGATCGCCTCGCCCTGCGGCTGGACGCCCTTCGCGGGCCTCGAGGTCACCGGCTGGCCCGTCGCCACGATCGTGCGCGGGACCCCCGTCATGCGCGACGACGCGGTGCTGGGCGAACCCGTCGGTCGCCTCGCGCGCTTCGCCGCCTGACGGGGCGCCCCTCAGCCGCCGCACGTCTCCGCCACCAGCCACGCGGTGAGGATCGCCACGGCGTCGAGCAGGTCGTCGATCGCCATGGTCTCGTCGGGATTGTGACTGCCGTTGGCGTTGCGCACGAACAGCATCGCCATCGGCACGCCGGCCTTGGCGAAGGCGGCGGCGTCGTGGGAGGCCGGGCTGCCGAGGAGCCGCGTCGCGATGCCGAGCGCGTCCGCGGCCGCCGCGAACCCGTCGCGGATCCGGGGCGCGACAGTCCCGACGCCCGCCTCGGCGCGCGGGCCAAGCGTCACCGTCACGCCGCGGCGCGCCGACACCTCCGCCACCGCCGCCAGGAACGCCGCCTCCAGCGCGGCCAGCACCCCGGCGGCGTAGGCCCGCATGTCGAGGCTGAACCGGAACTCACCCGGTACGGTCGTCAGGCCGTGCGCAGCGGCGTCGGTGTGGAACCGGCCGAAGGTGACGGCCATCGGGCAGCCGGCCGCCTCGCGCTCCGCCCAGACCCGGTCCAGCGCCAGAGCGATCTCGGCCCCCGCCATGGCCGCGTCGCGCCGGAAGCGGCGCGGCGTCCCGACATGGTCGTAGCGGCCAGCGATGCGGACGTCAGGATAGCGGACGTTGCCGGGGATCCCGGTGCACAAGCCGACCGAGATCCCGGCCTCCTCGAGGCTCGGCGCCTGCTCGATATGCACCTCGAGGAAGGCGTGGATCGCGGCGGCGGCGCGGGCGGCCGGGCCGCGGACGAGCGCGTCCGGGTCGCCGCCCTCCCGGGCGATGTGGGCGGCGAGGCTGAGGCCGGTGTCGATCCGGGCCGCGTCGAGCGCCCCGTCCGGCAGCGCTCCGAGCGCCGCGCGGCTGCCGATGTAGGAGACCTGGAACCAGACGCTCTCCTCGGCGCGGATGCCGAGGACGGTGATGTCCCGCTCCGGCTCCAGGCCGAGCACGCGGATCGCCGCGACGGCGGCGAGCCCGGCCACCACGCCGGCGGCGCCGTCGAAGTTGCCGCCCTGGGCCACGGTGTCGAGGTGGGAGCCGATCAGGATCGGCGGCAGGGTCCGGTCCCGCCCCAGCAGCGTCATCGCGGTGTTGGCGGCGGCGTCCCGGCCGATCGCGAGGCCCAGATCCGCAGCGCAGCGCGCGACCACCGCGTGCGCCGCGGTCTCCTCCGGGCTGTAGGAGGGGCGGGTGAAGCCCGGCTCCGTCCGGCCGCACCGGGCCAGCTCCGCGAACAGGGCCTCGACCCGGCCGTGCTGCGCGCGCACGGCTGCCTTGATGGCGGACACGCGGTCCATCGCTACGCCTCCCCGGGCGGGGCCCCGGGACGGGCCCGCCGGTCGCCCCTGCCACTTTCGTGCCGGCCCGCCGGGGGGCGCGTCATCAAGCGGCCGCCGGAGCGGCGGGCCCCGTCACGGTGGCCGAGTCTGCCGGATCGCCGGCCGTGCGACCAGAGGCGCGGGTCAGCCCCGCGGCGCCGGCGTCGCGGGGATCCGAAGCCCAAACCGGCCGGTATGCGCCCCCTCCGGTCATCGATCGTCGAGCGTCGCTTTGAGGCGCTCGGCCGCCGGTCCGGACGAGGCCGGGTTCTGGCCGGTGATCAGCAGCCCGTCCCCGACCACGTAGGGCTGCCAGTCGCCGGCCTTGGAGAACAGGCCGCCCTTCCGCTTGAGCTCGTCCTCGACGAGGAAGGGAACCACCGCGGTCAGGCCCACGGCCTCCTCTTCGGTGTTGGTGAAGCCGGTCACCGCCTTGCCGGCGACGAGCGGCTGGCCGTCGGGCGTCTTGGCATGACGCAGCACGCCGGGGGCGTGGCAGACGAGGGTGACCGGCTTGCCGGCCCGGAGCGTCGTCTCGATCAGCCGGATCGAGGCCGGGTCCTCGGCGAGATCCCAGAGGGGGCCATGGCCGCCGGGATAGAACACCGCGTCGAAGCCCGCGTGGGTGACGCCGTCGAGCCGGCCCGTGCTTGACAGGGCGGCGTTGGCCTCGCCGTCCGCCTCGAAGCGCCGGGTCAGGTCGGTCTGAGAACCCGGCTCGCTGCTCTTCGGATCGAGCGGCGGACGCCCGCCCTTCGGCGAGACGAGGACCACCTCCGCACCGGCATCCTTGAACACGTAGTAGGGCGCGGCGAGCTCCTCGAGCCAGAAGCCGGTCCTGCGGCCGGTATCGCCGAGCCGGTCGTGGGAGGTCAGCACCATCAGGATCTTCATGGTCATTCTCCGGGGCTGGTCTGGGTCAGTCGTCCTGGATGCCGTCACCCGCGTCCGGTGCCGGCCGAGCCCAGAAACCGGGTCGGCGGGGCCATCACGGATCTCGGGGCTGCCAGCCCCCGTTGGCGTCGGCCTCAAGCTCCTCCCGCAGGTACGGTGCCGTGCGGCTCGCCCGCGCCCGGGCCACCACCTCGGGGCGGCCGGCCGCCACGATCGTGCCACCGAGGTTTCCGGCGCCGGGCCCCACGTCGATGACGTGATCGGCCGCCGCGACGACGCGCATGTCGTGTTCGACCATGACGACCGTGTTGCCCGCATCGACCAGGCCGTTGAGCTGGAGCATGAGGCGGTCGACATCGGTCGGGTGCAACCCGGTCGTCGGCTCGTCGAGGACGTAGAGCGTGCCCCCGCGCTGCCCCCTCTGCAATTCGGTCGCGAGCTTGATCCGCTGGGCCTCCCCGCCGGAGAGTTCGGTCGCCGGCTGGCCCAGGCGCAGGTAGCCGAGGCCGAGATCCCGCAGCACGGTGAGCGGCCGCAGTACGGCGGGCTCGTCCGCGAAGGCTTCGCAGGCCCGCTCGACGGTCAGCCCGAGCACGTCCGCGATGGTCAGCCCGTTCCAGGTGACCGCCAGCGTCTCCGGCGCGTAGCGGGACCCATGGCAGGTCGGGCAGGGGGCGTAGACGCTCGGCATGAACAGGAGTTCGACGCTGACGAAACCCTCGCCGTCGCAGGCCGGGCAGCGGCCCTTCGCGACGTTGAAGGAGAAGCGGCCGGCATCGTAGCGGCGCCGGCGGGCCTCGGGCGCGGCGGCGAACAGTTTGCGGACGCCGTCGAACAGGCCAGTATAGGTCGCGAGGTTCGAGCGGGGCGTGCGCCCGATCGGTTTCTGATCGACCTGGACCAAGCGGCGGATTCCCTCCAGGCCGCCGGCGATGCGCCCCTCCGTCGGGCCCGGCGCCGCGTCGAGGGGATCGTCCGGCTCGTCGTCGGTGTCGACGGGCCGGCCGAGGCGGTCGCCGACGAGATCCAGCAAGGCCTGGCTGACGAGGCTCGACTTGCCGGAGCCCGAGATGCCCGTGACGGCGGTGAGGCATCCCAGCGGGAACGCGACCGAGACGTCGCGCAGGTTGTTGCGGACGATCCCCTCCAGGCGCAGCCATCCCGCGGGCTCGCGCTGCGGTCGCAGCGGCGGCTCGGCGAGCCCGAACAGGTGAAGGCGCGTGCGCGACGCCTCCACGGCGCGCAGGCCCTCCGGCGGGCCGCTGTAGAGCACGGTGCCCCCGTGCTCGCCCGCCGCCGGACCGACATCGACCAGCCAGTCGGCGCGGCGCATCGTGCCGATATCGTGCTCGACGACGAACAGCGAGTTGCCCGAGGCGAGCAGCCCGGCAAGCGCGTCGTGCATGGCGTCACCGTCGGCGGGGTGCAGGCCGGCCGTCGGCTCATCGAGCACGTAGGCCACGCCGAAGAGCTGCGAGCGCAGCTGGGTGGCGAGGCGCAGGCGCTGCAACTCGCCCGACGACAGGGTCGTGGTGACCCGGTCGAGCGACAGGTAGCCGAGGCCCAGCTCCGTGAGCGTCCCGATCCGGTCGATGAGATCGGCGGCGAGGCGCTGGGCGGCGAGCCGCTTCTCGATCGAGAGGTTCGGGGTCGCGCGCACGTCCGGCGCGCCGGCATGGGCCGACGCTCCGGAGGCGGCCCGCCGGGCCCGATCGCGCCGGCCCACTTCGCGATCGAGCGTCCCGGACCCGGCGCTGGCGTCGGCGTCGTCATCGGGCAGCCGGTCCTCGGCGACCGGCCGCATCACCGCGGCGAGCTCGGAGAGCGGCATGCGCGACAGGTCGCCGATATCGAAGCCCGCGAAGGTGACCGAGAGCGCTTCGGGCTTCAGGCGCTTGCCGTGGCAGGCGGGGCAGTCCTCGCTGACGAGGTAGCGCGCCGCCCGTCGGCGCATGAGCGCGCTCTGCGACTTGGTGAAGGTCCCGAGCACGTGGCGGCGGGCGCTCGTGAACGTGCCCATGTAGCTCGGCTCCAGGCGGCGCTGGCGGGCGAGGCGCGTTTGCTCTGGGGAGAGCCCGGCATAGACCGGCTCCTGCGGCTGGTCGTCCGTGAACAGGATCCAGTCCCGGAGCGCCCGCGGCAGGTCCTTCCACGGCGTGTCGACATCGACACCCCGGCTCACCAGGATGTCCCGCAGGTTCTGGCCGCCCCAGGCCTGCGGCCAGGCCGCGACGGCGCGCTCGCGGATCGTCAGCGACGGGTCGGGCACCATGGAGGCTTCCGTGGCCCGGTAGATCCGCCCGAGCCCGCCGCAGGACGGGCAGGCGCCCTGGGGCGTGTTGGGCGAGAAGTCCTCCGCGTAGAGCATCGGTTGGCCCGGCGGGTAGGTGCCGGCGCGCGAGTACATCATCCGCACGAGGCTCGACAGGGTGGTGACGCTGCCGACCGAGGAGCGGGCGCTGGGCGTGCCGCGCTGCTGCTGCAGGGCGACCGCCGGGGGGAGGCCCTCGATGGAATCGACGTCGGGCACGCCGACTTGGTCGATCATCCGCCGCGCGTAGGGGGCGACCGACTCGAAGTAGCGCCGCTGGGCTTCCGCATAGAGCGTACCGAAGGCGAGCGAGGACTTGCCGGAGCCGGAGACCCCCGTGAACACGACGAGGGCGTCGCGCGGCAGTTCCACGTCGACGTCGCGCAGGTTGTGCTCCCGGGCGCCCTTTACCGTGACGTAGCCCGGCCGTCCGACGCCGGATCGCGCGATCCTGCCGGGTTCCCTGGGCGTCGGCTGGTCCATCGGATCGCTCTCTCGGCGGGCACTCTCGCGTAAAACAGCAAACGCCGCTGGACCGCGGATAGAGTCAACGCGCGAGACCATCCTTAGGGACACCCCGTAGCAAACCAGGGGCTACGGCCGACGTTTGTCTTTCACGACAAGGATCGGGATCCCGGCCTTCGAGCCCGCAGTGATCAGGCTGTCCGCCCGCGCACAGGGACGATCGCGGCCCGCCGCGGCCGGGTGTGACCTGCAGCCCGAACCGGCGCTGCAGAGCACACGTCGTTCAAGGGAGCCGTTGCAAATGGAACGACGTCCCTTCGGTCTCGTGCCGCACGAGGTGGCGCTGATCGGGCAGGGAACCTGGTACATCGACGACGCGCACCGGCCCACCGCGGTCGCTGCCCTGCGCCGCGGCCTCGATCTCGGGATGACCCACGTCGACACCGCCGAGATGTACGGCGACGCCGAGATCGTGGTCGGCGAGGCGATCGCCGGACGGCGCGACGCGGTGTTCCTCGTCTCCAAGGTCGTCCCCAGCAACGCCTCGCGCGCCGGGACGGTGGCCGCGTGCGAGCGCTCCCTCGCGCGTCTGCGCACCGACAGGCTGGACTGCTACCTCCTGCACTGGCCCGGTCCGCACCCGCTCGAGGACACCTTCACCGCCTTCGAACGGCTTCGCGAGCAGGGCAAGATCCTGTCCTGGGGGGTGAGCAACTTCGACGTGCCCGACCTCGAGGCCGCGTGGGAAGCCGGCGGCGAGGGCCGCATCGCCTGCAACCAAGTGCTCTACCACCTGGAGGAGCGCGCGATCGAGCACGCGGTCCAGCCCTGGTGCGAGGCGCACGGCATCGCCGTCGTCGCCTACAGCCCCTTCGGTCATGGCAGCTTCCCCGGCCCCCGCACGCCGGGCGGCCGCCTGTTGGAGAGTATCGCGGCCAACCACGGCGCGACCGCACGCCAGGTCGCGCTCCGGTTTCTCGTGCGGAGGCCGTCGACCTTCGCGATCCCCAAGGCGTCCAGCCCAGAGCATGCCGCCGACAACGCGGGCGCGAGCGCGCTCTCGCTGACGGATGCCGAGCTCGCCCGGCTCGACGCGGCGTTCCCGCTCGGGCCGCGGCCGCGTCGGCTGCCGATGCTGTAGGCGCCAGGATGCCCGCTCGGCCGAAACGGGCGCTCGCGCATGGCCTGCCTTGGTCAGCGGACGCGGCGTCCGATTCGAAGAAATCCCTGACGTGATCCCGTTTCGGGCGCCGCCCGCCCTTTCGCCTGGTGGGCCGCCTCAGCGCGGGGATAGGAAGCCGATCGGTTGGCGCTGCGGGCCCTCTTGCTTCAAGGTGCGCAGCATCTCCTCGTATTCCCGCTCCATCTCGGGTATGACCGAAGGCCGGGTCTCACGGGCAGCCTGTTCGAAATGTGCACGCTGCACCTGGGCCGCCTCCAGCGATTCGCGCAGCGCCAGCAGACCGGCGCGGCGCGTGAGATCTTCCAGATCCGCGCCGGTGAAGCGGGCGGTCCGCTCGGCAATCACGTCGAGATCGACATCTTCCGCGAGCGGCATGTCCCGCGTGTGAATGGCCAGGATCCGGCGACGGCCGGCGATGTCCGGAACCGGCACATAGACGAGTTCGTCGAACCGTCCCGGACGCAGCAGCGCTTGGTCGAGCAGGTTCGGGCGGTTTGTGGCCGCCATCACGACAACCCCCTGCAAATCCTCCAGCCCGTCCATCTCGGCCAGGAGTGTGTTGACGACGCGCTCCGTGACGGCGGGCTCGCCGAGACCCCCGCCCCGCGCTGGCGCGAGACTGTCGATCTCGTCGATGAAGATCACCGTCGGCGCCACCTGCCGGGCGCGTTGGAACAGGCGCGAGACCTGCTGCTCGGATTCGCCGTACCATTTCGACAGGAGGTCGGAGGATTTCGTCGCGACGAAGTTCGCGTCCGACTCCCGCGCCACCGCCTTGGCGAGCAGCGTCTTGCCGGTGCCGGGTGGCCCGAACAGGAGGAAGCCCTTGGCCGGCCGGATGCCGATGCGGCGGAAGGCCTGCGGCGACCGCAGCGGCAGCTCGACGCCCTCGCGCAGGCGCATCTGGGCCTCGGCGAGTCCCCCGACATCGTCCCAGGTCACGTCCGGCACCTGGATCATGATCTCGCGCAGCGCCGACGGCTGAATCCGTTTCATCGCCGAGAGGAAGTCGTCGCGCCGGACGCTCAGGCCCTCTAGGATCTCCGCCGGGATACCGTCGCGCAGGTTCACCTCCGGGAGGATCCGGCGCACCGCGTCCATGGCGGCCTCGCGCACCAGCGCGCCGAGATCGGCCCCGACGAACCCGTAGGTGGTGCGCGCGACCTCATCCAGGTCGACATCCTCCGCCAGCGGCATGCCGCGGGTGTGGATGCCCAGGATCTCGCGCCGGCCCGGCTGGTCCGGCACGCCGATGATGATCTCGCGGTCGAAGCGGCCAGGCCGGCGCAGGGCCTCGTCGATGGCGTCGCGCCGGTTCGTCGCGCCGATCACCACGATGTTCTGGCGCGGCTCCAGCCCGTCCATCAGCGTGAGGAGCTGCGCGACGATGCGGCGCTCGACCTCGCCGGTCACCTGCTCGCGCTTCGGGGCGATCGAGTCGATCTCGTCGATGAAGATGATCGAGGGCGCGCTCTGAGCGGCTTCCTGGAAGACCTCGCGCAGGCGCTGCTCGGACTCGCCGTACCGGCTGCCCATGATCTCGGGCCCGGCGATGTGGAAGAACCGGGCCTCGGTCTCGTTGGCCACCGCCCGCGCCAGCCGGGTCTTGCCGGTGCCGGGCGGTCCGTGCAGCAGCACGCCCTTCGGCGGATCGATGCCGAGACGCTGGAACAGCTCTGGGTGGCGCAGGGGCAGCTCGACCATCTCGCGGATCTGATCGACGGTGTCGCCGAGGCCGCCGATATCGTCGTAGGTGACGTCGGCGCGCCGCCCGTCCTTCGGCTCCTCGAAGAGCGGCCGGAGTTCGATCTGTGTCCCTTCCGCCACGTAGACGATGCCGCGGGGCTGTGTGGCGACGACGACGAGGCGGATCTCCTGCAGGCCGTAGGACGGCCCCTCGAGATACGGGCGCAGCTCCGGTGGAACGCGCGGGTCGGACGCGGCGCGCGACTGAGTCGATGTGGAGATGACGTCGCCCGAAACCAGCGGCCGCCGGAACAGCGTGCGGCGCAGGGCCTCCCCCGAACCCTGCAAGCGCATGTTCTTCTGAGCCGGCGCGACGACGACGCGGGCGGCCGGCCGGATCTCCGCGGGGTGGATCTCGACATGGTCGCCGCTCGCGGTGCCGGCGTTGACGCGCTGCAGCCCGTCGAGGCGAACGAGGTTCAGGCCCTCGTCCTCATCGTAGGGACCGACCGCGATCGCCGCGGTGTGGCGCTTGCCGACGACCTCGACAACGTCGCCCTCGCGCAGGCCGAGCTGGGTCAGCGCTGCATGGCCGAGTCGGGCGATGCCGCGCCCCGAATCCTGGGGGCGTGCATTGGCGACCTGCAATCTGAGCGCCCGCTCCTCGGCGTCAGCCATCTGAACTCCCGGGCAGGACCTCGGTCATGACGACATCTGGTCAACCGTCGGTGATCCGGATGGTTCGGATCGAGCCAGGACATGCCCGCGCCGCCACGACCATGGCGGCTGCGTCGCGACGGTCCGAGGCGGCACCGCCAAGGGCCGGTCAGGACGCGACGACCGGACACGGTCCGGGAGCCTCCGCATCTCCAGAACAAGCGGGCCTGCACGCAGTTCAGGATGCGATCCTTGATGATATGCTATTCGACTTCGATATCGGTCTCGCTTGACAAGGCAGAGTGCGACTCCGATTCCGCGCGGCCGATGCGCGCCCGTGGCCAATGCCATGATGCCAGCCGCGAAAGTGTCGCTGTTCACCGCATTCGACGACATCAGCGTGCGCCGGCGGGAAAGTCCTGTTCTTGGGGCCTCTCATGCTCCCTCAGGCCGGTCGCTCGGATCGATGGGAAGCGGGACGGGCTTCGGGGCTTCTTCCTCTGGCGATAGCGGTTTCGCTGTCGAGGAGTATTCGAGAACCGCTCGTTGGGCGGACACAAGTCGCCGCTAGGCGACCTTGAGATCACGATCGGGACCGACAAGCGCGCGGTAAGAGGCGATCGGCTGCGGTTTGCCGCGCAGATAGCCTTGTATCTCTGCACAACCGTGTTGCCGCAAGAAGGCCACCTGCCCCTCAGTCTCGACGCCCTCCGCGATGACCGGAATGTCCAAGCTCTCGCCGAGACTCAGGATCGCCCGGACGATCGCGCCGCCTTTGCTGGTCACGCCGATCTGCCATACGAACGACCGATCGATCTTGATCTTGTCGAACGGAAAAGCTTCCAACGTTGCCAGTGATGAGTATCCGGTGCCGAAATCATCCATCGAGATGCGCACGCCGAGCGCTTTCAGGTCGCGCAGCACCTCCTGCGCGCGTGCCGACCCCTTCAGGAAGAGGCTCTCGGTCACCTCGAGTTCGAGACGGTCGGCCTTCAGTCCGGTCTCCTCGAGCACCGCACCGACGACATCGCACAGGCCAGCTTGCTGCAGCTGCGCGATCGAGAGATTGACAGCGATGCCGAGGGGCAACGCCCAGCTCGCAGCCTCGCGGCAGGCCTCACGGAGCACCCACTCGCCGAGTGGGAGGATCGCCCCTGTCTCCTCTGCCAGCGGTATGAACTGCGCCGGCGAAATCGGCCCGCCGGTCGGATGGGTCCATCGCAGGAGCGCCTCGAAGCCGCAGGCGCGATCGGCGGCGATCCTGAACTGGGGCTGGTAATGCAGCGCGAACTGCCCCGTCCCGATGGCCGCGCGCAGGTCCAGAGCCAATCGTTGCCGCTCGAAAGCCGCCTTGTCCATATCCGCCTCGAAGAAGCGGTAGGTTCCCTTGCCTTCCTTCTTGGCGCGCACGAGCGCCATATCGGAAGCGGACAGCACCGCGTCGTAGGTGTCGCCATCATGCGGGAAGAGGGCGATGCCGACGCTGCAACTGATGGAATACCTCAGCTCGCCGTCCGCGTAGGGCGCTGAGATCGCATCGATGATAGCCTGGGCCCGCGCGGCAGCTTGCCCGGCGGCGAGATCTGTCGCCAGCACCGCGAATTCGTCGCCGCCGAGGCGCGCGACCGCGCCGCGCGCGCCGATCAATGCCTTCAGGCGCGCGGCGACCTCGATCAGCAGGCGGTCCCCGGCCGGATGACCGAAGAGATCGTTGACCTGCTTGAAGCCGTCGAGATCGAGGCAGAGAAGGGCCACTGCCTCGGCTCGATCGGCGCGCACTGCCAGCTCGCGTTCGACGACCTCCTCGAAATGCAGGCGGTTCGGCAATTGGGTCAGAACGTCGTGCCGCGCGAGGAAGCGCAGGCGCGCTTCGCTCCGGCGGCGCTCCGTGATGTCCTCATGCGTCGAAATCCAGCCTCCGTCCGGAAGGAGAACGCGGAGGACGCTGATGTCCCGATCGTCGGTCATGTGAACGACGCTCGCCGTGTCCGAAGGGGCCCGGGGCGATGGTGGCGTCAGCACTTCGTCCCAGGCCCCCCCGCGTCGCGGTGCTGCGCCAGCACGAACCCGCGCAGATCCTTGGCTTTCGTGCCGGGTTGCCGAAGTTGATCGGGGATCGCGTAGAGCGTGGCGAAGCGCTCATTCAAGATGACGAGCCGCTCGTCGACGTCGAACAGGCATAGTCCCTGGACCATGTTGTCGAGCGCGACGCCGAACCGCTCGTAATGGGCCCGTAAGTCGCGCTCGCTGCGGGCACGTTCTTCGGCGCTCGCGATCCGCCGCTCGGCGCTCGCCCCCCGAAGAAAGAGTTGAAACAGCGCCGCGATGCACACCAGGAGGAGGGCTGTTGCTGAACCGACCGCGAGCGCCTGCCGGCGGAAGGGGGCCAGGCACGCTTCTGTCGTGCGGCTGATGCTGAGAATGAGCGGATAGCCGGCGAGCGCCTTCGTCGCGATGATGCGTTCTTGATCATCGACGGGGCTCACGTTGCGCATCACGCCGCCCAGAGGATTCTTCTGGGCGATCAGCGCGGCCCCCGTGGTCGGCAGGATCTTGCCGATCACGTTTTCCCGATAGGGGTGACGGACGAGCAGCATCCCGTCGTGGCGGAAGACCGAGACCACGGCGTCGTCGGTCGGCGCGATCTGCCGGTACAGTCGTTCGAAATAGCCGAGCTCGATTGCGCCGAGCACGAGGCCGAGGAACGTTCCGTCGGGCGCCGTGACCTTCCGCGCGATGTAGATCGTCCAGGCACCGTCGCCGCGGTTCTGGACCGGCTGGCTGATGAAGCGTTGCAGCTTCGGGTCCGAAGCGAGCGCCTTGAAGTAATCACGATCTGCGATGTTGACGTTCGGGATCGGCCAGAAGCGGCTGAAGTTCAGGAGCTGGCCGGTGTGATCGATAATCGTGACCGCGTTGACCTGCGGCAAGGCGGCGACGCGCGCTTTGAGTGCCTCATGTAAGTCGTGTCGGCTTGCCGCCGCAGCGTACTGCGAAGGAGTGGCTACCTTTGCGCCGGCCATATCCTCGATGATGGCTTCCTGAACGATCTCGAGGGCCTGGAGCGAACGGTCGGCCTGATCAGCGAGGATCGTGGAGAGGCCGACGAGGTTGCGCTCGGTATCCTGCAGCGCCTGGCCGTACATGTCGGAGATCAAGATGGCCCCGCCCGAGGCGATCGCGAGAGCTAGAACGACCAGTGACGTGACGAGAGCGGGGTATGACCGATCAGGTGATCCGAACATCGCTGCCATCCCGGCCCTCATCTGTCGCCCTTCTCTGGCGCGGGAGCAAAAGGCGAACTCATAGACTCGGGCTGTTATCTCAGTGCATGCCCAGCTTCCGGCGCTTCGCAGATGTTCAGACCCTTACCGTCGAGCGCGCGGAGTTCGGTGATCGTGTCTGGGCCGGAAAACAGAGCGTGGCGGTCGGCTCCGACAGATGGTGGTCCGAGCCGCTCCGCGGTTGGCCTCGGGGCGGCCGCTGCGCCGCCCGGCATATAGATCGCACACAATCGACTAATACATCGTTGCCAGCCTGACACAGCCGCCCTCGGGGCCGCCGATCACGGCCCGGATGAGCGCACGGGTCGATCTCTGCCGGTCCGCTTCCGCTCGTCGAGGAGGCGGAGGCGAACCTCGAAGCTGGGCCGCCTCGTTGCGCACCAGAGCGACGAGAGGGATGGGTCAAGCGGCGCGGACGGTGGCGAGGAAGCGTGCGACTTCGGCGCGGAGATGCTCGGATTGCCGCGACAGCTCCGAGGCCGCCGACAGGACCTGACCGGCCGCGGCCCCCGTCTCCTCCGAGGCCTGCGCCACGCCCGCGATGTTGCCCGTCACCTCGCCGGCGCCGGTCGAGGCCTGCGCCACGTTGCGCACGATCTCCTGGGTCGCCGCACCCTGCTGCTCCACCGCCGCCGCGATCGACGTCGCCACGCCGTCGATCTCCCGGATCCGCCCCGTGATCCCGCCGATCGCCGTCACCGCCTGCGCGGTCACCCCCTGAACCTCGCCGATCTGGCGCGCGATCTCCTCGGTCGCCTTGGCGGTCTGCTCGGCCAGCGCCTTCACCTCGGAGGCCACCACCGCGAAGCCCCGCCCCGCCGCGCCGGCGCGCGCCGCCTCGATCGTGGCGTTGAGCGCCAAGAGGTTGGTCTGGCCGGCGATGCCCGAGATCATCCCGACCATGTCGCCGATCCGCGCCGCGTTCTGGCTGAGCGCCTGGACGAGGTGCGCAGTCTGGTCGGCCTCGCCCACCGCGGCCTGGGCGAGATGGGCCGAGCCCTGCACCTGCCGGCCGATCTCCTGCACCGACGAGCCGAGCTCCTCGGCCGCGGCCGCGACCGTGTTGACGTTGGTGGCGGCCTCTTCCGCTGCGGCGGCCACGGTGGTCGATTGCGCGGCGGTCTCCTGGGCGGTGGCGGTCATCTGCTGGGCGGTGGCCTGGAGCTCGGTGGCCGAGGACGAGACCAGGCCGACGATGCCGCCGACGGCGCGCTCGAAGCCGTCGGCGAGCTCGATCATGGTGCGCTTCCGCTCGGCGGCGGCGGCCGCGTCGGCCAGGCGCTTGACCTCGGCCTCCTCGGCGGCCTTGCGGGCGACCATGGCCTTGATGCCCTCGACCGCCTTGCCGACGGCGCCGATCTCGTCGCCGCGGCCGGCCTCGCGGATCTCCGCGTCGACCTCGCCGCGGGCCATCCGCTGCAGCACGCCGACGAGGTTGCCGAGCGGGCGGGCGACCTGCAGGACGATCACGTAGACGCCGTAGGCGATGCTGAGCGCGGCGAGGACGAGCGCGGCCAGGAGCGCGAGGCGCGACCAGCCGGCGGTCGTCTCGGAGCGGCGGTATTCTGCCTCGGCTTCCCGGACCTGCAGCGCGGTCAGCTTGCTCAGCGTCGCGTTGGTGGCCTGCATGCTCTTCAGCAGATCCGCATGCGTGGCCTCGAAATCCGAGCCGGCACCGGCGGCGACGCGTTTGAGGATCTCGGCGGCGATCGTGTCGTTCCGATCGATGCGCCCCTGCAGGTCCTTGGCGAGGACATCCTCCTCCGGAGTCAGGTAGGTCGCCAGGTAGGCCGACCACTCGGTGTGGAGCTTCGAGAGATCGCGCTCGATCTTGTCCCTGGCCCGGGCGGGCTCGATCTGCTTGTTGCGCAGCAGGCGCGAGGCATCGATCAGGTCATCATAGGCGTCACGAATGGTGCTGAATTGCCGAAGACAGACGACCCGGTCATCGAATACGGTTTTGAGGCTTTGATGACTCCAATAT
Source organism: Methylobacterium sp. PvP105 (assembly GCF_017876975.1). Taxonomy (NCBI): domain Bacteria; kingdom Pseudomonadati; phylum Pseudomonadota; class Alphaproteobacteria; order Hyphomicrobiales; family Methylobacteriaceae; genus Methylobacterium; species Methylobacterium sp. PvP105. Next base: position 160,257 of record NZ_JAGIPA010000005.1, read on the forward strand.
AGCGCGAAATTTCCCAGCGCGGCTGTCGCGAGCAGGACCAGGCCGAGGCCGCCGAGCAGCGCCACGAGCCGCAGTTGGATCGTCATTTTCATAGGGCAGACTTTCAGGCTCCGGTATCCAGGGCCCGGGCGGGCAAGTCTGGATGCGCAGTCATGAGCAAGTCGCGCAAAATATAGGCGAATTGATTAAAATTTATCTCACCCAGTTTCCTGCTGAGTGTCCGTTCAGTGGTCTCAAATTTGTGATATCGAGCATGAAGAAGTGTGCCTTCAACCGGCGGATGATGGGATCGCCCGAATCCGACGGCGCGGGAACTCTACTTTAGACGAGATTGTGACCGCAGGTTGCAATCGCGCGGTGGCAGCGGTTCTCAGCGGCAGGGGCGCGCCGCAGGATCCGACGGGCATGGGTTGAAAACGGCCCGCCGGATCCCACGACCTGGTCAGTCCGAGACATCCCGACCGATCCTGGCGACCGCGGCCGGCAGGTGGTGCGCGGGAGCCGCGGGATCTCCCGGCACCGGGGCCTTCCCGGCCGTTGGATCGGCCGGGGAGAGCGGCTACCGGCCGCATCGGCGTCGCCTCGTCCGTGGCGAGTAGATACGGGACGCCCCGCGCGGAGCGCGTCGGCGGCGGAAAGGACCGCGATCCGACTGCGCGCGGGCATCCAGGCCGTCTCACGGGCTAAGACACGGGCATCTCGATGCGGCAGCGCACGCCGTCGCGGTCGAGCGCGTAATCGACCTTGGCACCCAGGGCGTAGGCCAGCGCTTCCTGGATCAGCTCGGTCCCATAGCCGCGACGGGTCACGCGCGCCCCCTGCTCGGGCAGGCCGGTCTCGATCCAGCTCAGGGCCAGTCGGCGGCGCTCGCGCCGGTCGCGCACGATCTCCCAGGTGACGCTGAGATGGCCGATCCCGGTCTTGAGCGCCCCGTGCTTGACCGCGTTCGTGGTCAGTTCATGGACGGCCAGGGCGAAGTTCTGCACCTGCCGCGCGCTCAGATGCACCTCGGGGCCGGCGACGGTCATGCGCCCGGCCGCGCCGTCGACGTAGGCGGCCAGTTCGGCCCGCACCAGTGCGCCCACCTCGACCGTGTCGCTGCCGTACTGGCTGAGCAGGCCCTGCGCGCGGCTGAGCGCCTGCAGCCGCGCCTCGAACGCCTCGACCGGGCTGCCCTCCCGCAGCGTCCTGCCAGCCACGGCACTCACGACACCGAGCAGGTTGCGCGTGCGGTGCTGCAGCTCGTTGATCAGCACCTCCTGCCGCGCCAGCAATCTGTGGTGATCCGTGACGTCGATGTTCACGCCCGACCACTTGCGGATCGACCCGTCCGGGTTCGTAATCGGCACCGCGCGGACGTTCGACCACCGCCACGACGCGCTCGCGGCGTGCCACAGGCGGTACTCGTGATCGACCGCCGTCCGCGTCGCGACCGCCTGCCGCCACTTCGCTTCCGTGAGCGCCCGGTCGTCGGCGTGGATCGCGTGGACCCAGCCGCGCCCGAGCCACTCGTCCAGGCGCTGCCCGGTGAACGCGCGCCAGCCCGGACTGTCGGCCTCGATGAGGCCCTCGGCCGAGGCCTCCCAGCTGAACTGACCGAACCCCTCGACCAGCCCGCGGAACCGCTCCTCGCTCGCGCGCAGGTCGTCCTCCGCCCGCTTGCGCGCGGTCACGTCGCTGGCGGCGCCGAACCATTCGCGGATCTCGCCGTCATCGTCGAGCAGCGGCACGGCCCGGGACAGCGCCCAGCCCCGGCTCCCGTCCGCCTGCCGGACGGGATGCTCCAGCTCGAACATCGTCTTGGATCGGATCGCCCGCTGGATCGCCTCGCGCAGGCGCGGCTGGTCGGCTGGGTCGATGTAGGCGCTCAGCCAGTCGTCGTTCGGGGTGACGGTATCGACCAGGAAGCCGCGGCCCTCCAGGACGCGCAGCTCGCTCCAGTCCGGGCTCATGCGGTAGATGACGTCCGAACTGGCGGTGACGAGGGCGCGGAACCGCTCCTCGCTCGCGCGCAGCCGGTCTTCGGCGCGCTTGCGCTGGAGGATGTCCTTGAACAGCACCCCGACCTGCCGCCGTTCCGGCGCCCCGATCGGGAAGGCGTAGACCTCGTACCAGCGCCCGAGCGCGTCGGCGCGGTCCTCGAAGCGCTCGGCTTTGCCGGTGCGCACGATCCGGCCGTAGGTCTCGAACCAGTGTCGCTCGAGGTCGGGCGCCAGCGCCCGGACCGTCCGGCCGACCGCGTCGCTGAGCCCGGTCTGCTGCTCGAAGGCCGCGTTCACGGACAGGAATCGGTAGTCGACCGCCTGCCCGGCCGCGTCGACCAGGACCTCGATGGTGCAGAAGCCCTCGTCGATGGCGTCGAAGAGGCGGCGGTACCGGGCCTCGCTCATCCGCAACTTGGCCTCGGTGCGCAGCCGCTCACCGATCTCGAAGCCGGTCATGTGGACGGCCATCACCTGCCCGTCGGCGTCGCGCACCGGCACCAGGAGCGCGTCGAAGACGTCCTCCGCGGCGCCGCGGGTGTCCAGCGGTTGACCGGCCACCTGTACGGCCTCGCCCGCGAAGGCGCGCGCGTAGAAGGCCGCCACCGTCCCCCACCCCTCCGGGAACGTGCGCGCGAGCGGCCGGCCGAGGCCCTCCGGGTGCCGGGCGCCGTAGAGCCGGGCGGCGGCATCGTTGTAGATCAGGAGGCGCTCGGGCCCGCAGACGAGGGACGCGACCAGCGGGCTGGCGAGCACCTGCTCGACCATCACCTTGAGGCGCTCCGGCCAGCGGGCGGACGGCCCCAGCGGGGTCCGCTCCCAAGCGAAGTCGCGGATGCGCGCGGCCATCTCGCCGCCGCCCTGTGGCCATGCCGACACTGATACGCCGCCTCGATGATGTCGCGCGCCAGCATGTCCGCTCGCGGCGCTCGCAGCAACGACCGCGCTCCACCGGAGGTCGAATCCATCACGTCGCCGACCGGCGGCAGCATGCGCGGGATCCGGGCGATCGTCAGGACGCGCGCACCGCCTGCTCCGACGAGGTCTCACCGTCGCGCAGCCTGATCCAGGCGCACAGCTCCGCCCCGAATATCGAGTCGGGGACCCCGAAGACGGACATCCTGGATCCGCGGATGCCGGAAGACGACCTCCGCGATCTCGCGCGGATGGACACGCTCGCCGCCGCGTATGACCATGTCCCGGCTGGTCTATCGTCCGGCTACGCGGCGATGACCCTGGGCTTTCCGCCGAGGCCGGGATCCAGGCGGCCTCGCTCGACGATCATATCCCGCAGCAAGCAGGATCTGCTGTCAGACACCGTCCGGAGCGCGTGGGGACGTTGCTGGCGCGGGCCGACGCGGCGCCGGCGACGGCGTCCGGCGGGCCGACGGTCCGTCTCGGCGCCTTCGTGGCCCACCCCGTCACGTACCATCTCGAGGAGAAGCAGAAGGGTCTCATCGCGAACTTCGAGCTGCGGTCCCTCGACCCGCCGCGTGACGCGGCGATCGTCGCGCCGCGACATGGCGCTGCAGGGTTGCGTCAGGCGTCACCGATCGACCCTGATCGCGCCGGAGAACAGCATTCGCCTCAGAGCAGGCCGCCCGGCGGCGCTGCGGTCAGGGTCCTGCCGGCCCGCGTCACGAGTTTGGCGAACGCCAGCGCGGCCGCCGAGGCCTGCGCCTCGGAAGGGAAGGTCCGGTCCGATGTCAGGACCGGCATCTGCGTCGCATCGAGGAGCACCCAGGTCCACAGACGGGTGTCGGTCGCGCGGATCTCGAAATGCATGGCGGGCTCGTCGGGCACTGGGACATGCCCGCACCATGCGCCTGAAAAAGGCCAGCCGCGTTAAGAGCTTGACCGGCGCAACAACCTGCGTCGGCCAGCCCCGGGCTTGCCCCCGACATCCCCGCAGATCACAGGCAGGAACACGTGCCGGCTCGGACGCACTCCGCCCCGGTCGGCGCCGACTTGGCATGCCAGCTTGGCTTTATCCGACCATTCGATGTTACCCTCGCGTTGTTGGAGTGCTGTGCCGACGGTGTGAGCAGGAGCGACATGGTAGAGCGGTACCATTTCCGCCTGAGGGGACCGAGCGAGGTCATCGAGGACGAGGAGGGCGTGCTGGCAAGCTCGATCGAGGTCGCCGTGGCCGAGGCGACGCAGCTGATCGCCGAGATGCACGCGCGGGGCGAATTGCCCGATCCTGACGAACGCTGGTGCGTGGAGATCCACACCGCCGACGGCGTCGTGCTCCGCTCCCTTCAGCTGTACTGAGCACTGGCCGCGGGGCGCGGAAGCTTGCGCAGGATCCGGCGGATGTGCTCGCGGAGGATGAGGGCCTCAGGCGTCGGACCGACATCCGGAGGCTCAACCGATATCTCCGGATCACCCAGAACCGAGGCGTACATCGAGCTCTCCACGCTTTTCGCGAGCAGTAACCATCAACCTTAGCAAACCGTTGCAACCATCATAAGTCAGGTTTCGCCCTACAGGATACGGCCGTCTCTACGCGGGCTGAGACGCCTCGTCCGACAACGGATCCGGCGGAATAACCTGGATTTCAGTCCTGGAATCTCCGCGGGCGCGCAGGCGGCAGGAAGCACGACGCATCCACTGGGAGGAACCGATGCAACAGCGGAGATGCGTGCTCGACTCTTCGGGAGAGAAGCCTCGTCTCATCCATTTCTGATCTCGCCGACAGCGCTCCAGGGCCGGACCGACCGCGGCGACGATTGGCCGGATCTCGGAGCGCGGCGTTCCGCCGGAGCCGCGCGGTCGGAGCGCTGAGCCGACGCGGTGGGCGGCGGACGGCCCGCCCCGCCGGTGGCGCCGGGCCCGTCGCATCGGTCGCGGGATGCGATCGCGAGGAGCCGCGACCGGCCGTCCCGCGGTCCGGTCCGGCGGACCGGGACCCGGTCGAACAGGGTGTGGTCGGGCTCCGCGCCGGTCATTCCTCCACTCGCGACGCGCCGCGTTCCGGGTGAGCGCTCACGCGCCGCGACGGCGTCCGGACGGCGCGCTCCGATCCCGGACGACGACCCGCACTTACCGGGCCTCGCCCGTTCCGAGCGCGCCCGTCCCGCGTGCCCACCGTCCGGCCGCGCCGGTCTGAAAATCTGCGGCAACGCTGAAACAGGCGCCCGTCGGTGCAGTTTCTGATGTATGTCAGGACCTCGCCCCATCGCCGTCCTCGCCGAGGACGAAGAGTTCAGCCGCCGCGTCGCAGCCGACATGCTGACGACGCTGGGATTCGAGGTGCTGGAGGCGGAACATGCCCACGGCGCGCTCCAGCATCTGGAGGCTTACGACGGGGCCGTCCTGCTCTACACCGACATCAACATGCCCGGCGCCATGGACGGCTGCGATCTGGCGCACGCCGTCCGGGCACGCTGGCCGGAGACCCGCATCATCGTCTGCTCGGGCTGCGATCCGCGCGAGGCGACGCTGCTGCCCGAGGAGGCCCATTTCATCGCCAAGCCCTGCGGGGAGAAACGGGTGCGGCAGGCGCTCAAGGCCCTTCACCTGCACTGAGTGCGCCGTCGGCGCTACCTCAGTTGGCGAGGAAGGCGGCGAGCCCGGCCAGTCCCGACAGGGAAGCGCGACTGTCCTCCAGGCAGCGCGCGTTCAGGTCCGCGGCCAGGCCGTCGAGCTTGGCCTGGAGCAGGCCGATGCTCGTCGGGGACAGGTTGCCGGGGAGCAGGACGATCACGTCGCCTTCGTCGAGGCGTATCGTCTCGCGGATCGCAGCAGCATCAGCCATGGGAGCCTCTACGGGAATATTGATCTCTCGACGTGCCGGTAAATTCTCACGGCCCAAGATCGTCGACCGTGCTCCGGCACACGCGCGCGAACACTGATCCGCGCGCGTCGCAATCCGGAGAGATCCGCGCCGGCCGACTCTGCGGCCGCGCCGGTTCAGGAGCGCGCACCCGCGACGTCGATCATTCCAGGAATAGGCCCCGGTCCGCGGTGCCGGCGGACGCGAGGACGCGGATCTTGCCTCCCGCGGCCCGGCCATCGATGCTGCGCCGCCGCGCGCGACTCGCGATGGGGACGATCCATGGAATCGATCGGTCGTGACCTGGGGGAGATGCAGCGCATCCCGCTCGCCGCATCGCATGTCGCGGCGCTTCGGGGCCTCGGGGTCGTGAGGCACTACCCGGCCGGCACCTTCCTAGTGCGCGCCGGCGACCTGGCCGACCGCTTCTACTATGTCGAGGCCGGCGAGATCGAAGTGGTCAACCCGTTCACCGACGAGCGGCATCTGCCCTCGACGCTCGGGCCGACCCAGTTCATGGGCGAGATCTCGTTCCTGAACGGCGGCGTCTGGTCGATGCCGATGCGGGCGAGCGCCGATACCGCCGTCACCGAGGTGCCGCGTCCGGCGATGCTGCGCCTGATGTCCGAGATCCCGGAGATGTCGGACATCATCATCACGGTCCTCGCCGCACGGCGACGGCGGCAGCTCGACTCGCATGACGGCACGCTGGTGCTCATCGGCGAGGACGGGGACCGGAGCGTGCGGCGGATCGCGGAGTTCGCGAGCCGCAACCGCCTTCCCTACAGGTCCTATCCCCTTGGCAGCCCGGAGGCGGCGAGCGTGGCCGAGAGCTGCGCGATCGCGGCCGAGCGGCCGGCCGTCATCTTCGGTCGGGGCGTCGTCGTGGCCGATCCGACCCCCGCCAAGGTCGCGCGGTTGCTCGGCCTGGACTATAGCCTCGTGGACGACGAGGTCTTCGACGTCCTGATCGTGGGCGGTGGCCCGGCCGGGGTGGCCGCCGGCGTCTACGCCGGCGCGGAGGGGCTCCGCGCGCTGGTGATCGAGGACGTGGCGATCGGCGGTCAGGCCGGCACCTCGAGCCGGATCGAGAACTACATGGGATTCCCGACCGGCATCTCGGGAGCCGATCTCGTCTGGCGCGGAGAGGTCCAGGCGATGAAATTCGGCACGCGGTTCGCGATGCCGCGGCGCGTTGCGAAGCTGGAGCGGCTCGCGGACGGCGCCTTCTGCGCGACCTTCGACAACGGTCGGCGGGTCCGCGGTCAGGCCGTGGTCGTCGCGACCGGCGTTCAGTACCGGAGACTGCCGATCCCGCGCCTGGAGTCGTTCGAGGGGGCCGGCATCTACTACGCGGCGACCGAGATCGAGGCCCGCTACTGCAGGAATGCCGAGGCGATCATCGTCGGCGGTGGCAACTCGGCGGGGCAGGCGGCGATGTATCTCAGCCGATCCGCCCGGCACGTGCGCCTGCTCGTGCGCGGGCCGTCGCTCGCGACCTCCATGTCGAGCTACCTGTCGAGCCGGCTGGAAGCGGAGCCGTCGATCACCATCGAGTACGGCGCCGAACTCACGGCCCTGCACGGCGACACCCACCTCGAAGCGGTCACGATCCGCACCCTCGCCGATCGAACGACGCGCGAGGTCCCGACCTGTGCCGTGTTCGTCATGGTCGGCGCCGCGCCCAATACGGGCTGGCTGTCCGGGCTCGTCGACCTCGATAGCCACGGGTTCGTCCTGACGGGAGACGCGATCGGCGCCCAGTCTCCCTACGCGACGTCGCATCCCGGCATCTTCGCGGTCGGCGATGTGCGGGCCGGCTCCGTCAAGCGCGTCGCGGCCTCGGTCGGCGAGGGCTCGGTCGTCATCTCGAAGGTGTGGGAGCACATCCGGACCTGAGTCACGCCGTCCGCGCCCCGGATCTGGCAGCCGCCGAGGCCGCCGACACGTCGATACGGATCCGCAGACCGACCTTCGATGTATCGATCTCTATTCGGCGGTTCTCCTGCGGGATCGAGAGCGCTGTTTCCGTTCGGCAATCCGGATTGTCCGGACCTCAACAGCCTCGCATTAACCGCCCGCGTGCGACGATCGGGCGTCCCGGGCCCGATGCATCATGCGGCTGCGCACCCTCCTCGCCCTCGTCTTCGCCGCCGGAGCGCTGCTCCTGACGGCCGCCGCCACGACCCTGGTCTCGCAATTCGTCGCCGCGCGCGTGCAGATCCGCGCCGAGGCGCACATCGCCGAACTCGCGGAGCATCTGCGCCAGATCATCGACGCCAACATCGCCGAGCGGCTCGGCGACATGGCCGTGCTGTCGGCGGTCGCCCGGACGAACGCCACGAGGCCCGAAGCGCAGCGCGCGTGGGTCGATGCCCTGCGCGAGAGTTTCCCCGCCTATGCCTGGATCGGTTTCGCGGACCGGTCCGGCACCGTCGTGGCCAGTACCGGCGGCATGCTGGAGGGGGAGAGCGTGGCCGCGCGCCCGTGGTTCCAGAGGGGCATCGAGGCCCCGGCCGTCATCGACGTCCACGACGCGAAGCTCCTCGCGAAACGCCTGCCGGCGCTCCCCTACGGGGAGCCCTGGCGCTTCATCGACGTCGCGATGCCGCTCCGCGACGCGTCCGGAGACCGGATCGGCGTGGTCGGCGGCCATCTCAGCATCACGTGGATGCGCGAGATGAGCCGGGCGGCCATCGCCAAGGCTCTGAGGCGCGAGCCGAGCGTCGAGGTGCTCATCCTCGCCGGCGACGGCACCGTCATCCTCGGCCCCGGCGATCAGGCCGGCCGGCGCATCGACGCCGTCCTGCCCGCTCTGCCGGCGCTGACGACCGGCGCCGAACTCGCGAGCGCGCGCGGAACGTGGCCCGACGGTGGTGACTACTTCACCGGCGCGAGCCGCGGCAGCCCCTCGATCGATCAGCCGACCCTGCCCTGGACGGTCCTGGTGCGGCAGCCCGTCGAGGTGGCGAAGGCGATCTCCGATCCGATCATCAACCGGCTGATGCTCGGCGGGGTGGCCTTCACGCTCCTGTTCGCGCTGCTGGGCTGGTCGGCGGCGGAGCGCCTCGCCCATCCGCTTCGCGCGCTGGCCAAGGCGGCCAGCGGCATCGACACGTCCACCGGCGATGCCCGCCTGCCGAAGCCGCGCGGCTACCGGGAGATCGCCGAGCTGACGGACGCGCTGACCTCGCTGCTGGCGCGCCTGGGTGAACGCGACCAAGCCCTGGCACTCGCCAATGTCGATCTCGAGCGTCGCGTGTCCGACCGGACCGCGGAACTCGCCGATGCCTGCGACCGGGCCGAAGCGGCACAGGCGCGTGCCGAGGCCGGTGAGCGGGCCAAGAGCGACTTCCTGGCCACGATGAGCCACGAGGTTCGCACCCCGCTGAACGCCATCGTGGGCTTCGGTGACCTGCTCCGCGACGACCCCACCCTGACCCCGAGCCAGCAGCGCTGCGTCGACCAGATGCGGGTCGGATGCGAGGTCCTGACGACGGTGGTCAACGACATCCTCGACTACGCGCGCATCGAGGCGGATGGCGTCGCGCTGGAGGCTGCGCCGTTCTCGCCGCGCGCGCTCGTGGAGGAGACCGTGGCCCTCGTCGCCGGAACCGCCGAGCGCAAGGGCCTCGACCTGCGCTGGGACAGCGACGCGGGCACGGATCAGCCCCTCATCGGGGACAAGACGCGGCTGAGGCAGGTGCTGCTGAACCTCGTCAACAACGCGGTCAAGTTCACGCACCGCGGCTCCGTGACGGTCGCGCTCACGCAGACGCCGAGCCCGGATGGCGTCGCTCTGCGGGTCGCCGTCCGCGACACCGGGATCGGGATCCCGGTCGACGCGCAGGCGCGGCTCTTCACCCGCTTCGCCCAGGCCGACAGCTCCACGACCCGGCGCTTCGGCGGCACGGGACTGGGGCTCGCGATCGCCAAGGGCCTGATCGAGACGATGGGCGGTACCATGGGGCTGGACAGCCGCGACGGCGCGGGCTCGACCTTCTGGTTCGACGTGGTCCTCCCGCGCGCGGCGACGGACGCCCCGGCGCTCGAACGGTCGATCCTGGCGGCTCCGCCGCACGCGGCCGCGGCGGACGGGGCGCAGCGCGCGCACCTGCTCCTCGTCGAGGACGGGGCGATCAACCGCGAGATCGCCCAGATGGTTCTGGAGGCGATGGGGTACCGCGTCTCCGTCGCCTGCAACGGCCAGGAGGCCGTGGCCCTGGTCCGGGCGCAGGCCTACGATCTCGTGCTGATGGACGTTGAGATGCCGGTGATGGACGGCATCGCGGCGACGCGCTCGATCCGCGGCCTCGACGGTGCGCTCGGCGCGGTGCCGATCATCGCGATGACGGCCCATGTCCTGCCCGAGCAGGTCCGGGCGCTCCGGGCGGCCGGCGTCGATGACCACGTCGGCAAGCCCTTCGACCGCGCCCATCTGCGCGCCGTCATCGAGCGCAACCTCGCGGGGGCGGCCGACCGGTCGCGACCGGCGGCATGACCGGCACGGCCTAGCCTCGATCCTCCAGGCCGGCGCCGGGCGGGCGCGTCATCCGCGCGTGCGGTTCGCGGCCTGGACGGGCGGCGTTACGCCCGAGCGCGCTGCGCCAGCGCTCGTCCGACCTCGGACAGCGCCAGATCCGACACCTGTCGCAGCCGCGGGTGGCCGATCGCGCCGATCGCCGCGCGCCAACACTCCGGAGCCGGCCGCCGTGTCGATCATGACCGTCATCGAACGAGGCCGGTCGCAGGGATCCCGCTCTGCCGTGTCCGCGGGACAGGCGATCCCGCGCTCGCCGGCAGCGTTCGCCGCGGTCGAGGATGCGCGGGCTCGCCGGGGCCGCGGCGCCCGCCCGACGACGATGGGCCGCCTTATCGACCCCGTTCTCGAGGCAGGCGGCCGTCCGGCCGTCCGCTGCCACTCCCGGCCGGGCCCCAGTGAGGCGTTCGGGGGGAGGGGGCAGCGACGGTGTGGCTGGCGCGGTGAAGGCGATCGGGTCGGCCTGTCCGGGCGACGCGCCCACGGGTCTCCTTGTGGCAATGCCTGAAGTTCGACAAACCCGCTCGGACGATGCCGAGGACGGGCGCCTATGATCATCCGCCATACCCGTAGGCTGCAGCGATCGGGGGACGCGGTCACGAGCCGCGACGGGCGACTCGTGGCGCATTGTCCGGCCGAGTCCGGCTGGTCCGCGCTCGGCCTGATCGATCTCGGCGGGCGCGCCACGGTGGTCGCGCTCGTGGGTCCCGACGACGCGCGCGCGTTCCGGTTCCTGAACCCGGACGGCGCGCCGCTGGCATCCTGCGCGGCGGAGTTCCTCGCCGCGCCACGGGACGGGGCGGGGCCTCTCGACTGGCAGGCGGAGGCGCTTCTCACCGACGACGATGGCGCGGCGGGCTCGCGGGCCATGATCGAGGATATCCATCTCCTGATCGAAGCCCTCGCGCGCGCGGCTGCCGCCAACCCGGAGCAGGCTGTCCGGGTCGTGACGGGCGGCGGTTCCGATCCGCGGGCACAGGCGATGCACGCGGCGCTGGCGCGGCTCAACGGCGCGCCGGCGGGGTCTCCGCCCCATCTGCCCGAACTGGTGACGAAGGAGATCGTCGCGCGCGGCGGGCAGGAGACGCGCCATCCGGACGGCGGCGATCTCCGCTTCTCGATCTACCTGCCCATGCCGGGCTTCCGGTTTGTCGGCTACTCGGCGGACCGGAACGAGACGCTGTGCACGCTGATCGGCAAGAACTCCCGCCTCGCATCGGCCCTGCTGGACGTTCGAACCAACACGGCCTACGCCCGGCCCAACCTGGCGAGCGTCGGGTTCGACGCCGCGACCCTCGTGCAGGTCCGGCTGTGGCGGCAGTACCTTCTCCCGGCCCTGATCGACGGCGCGGCCCGGTCGACACGCGTCGGGATCGTCTTCGAACACGCGCACATCAGTCACGCCATCTGGAACGAGCTGGCCGCGGTCGACGACGTGCTGTCGCTCGGTCGCTCGCCGGCGGTGTTCCTGTTCGCCAGCTGCAACGAGCCGATCTTTCCGGTCGACGCCGTCTTTCCGGAAGTCGCCGGACGTGTGTATCGCGGGATCGAAGGCCCGCTGCCCCTGTTGCAGGCTGCCGTCACCGGCGCGGCGACCTTCCTGCCGTTCCGCTCCTACCGCGTGAGCCAGCGCTTGGCCGATCGTCTCGCGGCCCTGGCGCGGAGCGCCGAGCCCGCGCTCGATGCCCGCCTGGCGGACGCGGCGCGCCGGGCCACGATCGTCCTCATCGGCCTGCGGCTGGAGAATCGCCAGTGGGTCCGGCAGCTCGACGGGTATGTTGGCCTGATCCGACGCCTCGGCCGGAGGCGGGGGGAGCGGTTTCTGGTCCTCGTCGACGGGCACAACACGCTCGCGCGCGCGAAGGGCGGCTTCGTCGAGAGCTACTGCGAGAGCCTCGTCCCCGCGACGGGGACCGTGCCCTCCATCGTCCAGATGGAGATCGACCTGATCGACGCGCTCCGCCGGCGGGTGGCGGATATCGCCAACGTCGACCTGCTGCCGCTCGTGCCCTGCTCGATGGGCGCGAGCCTCGTGGCCGCGCTCCACACCGACCTGTTCGTGACGCATTTCGGAGCCGGTCTCGCCAAGTACAAATGGGTCGCCAACGCGCCCGGATGCGTCATATCGAGCCGATCCGTGCTCAGCGGAAAGGACGATCTGCGCATCTACGACACCGAGATCTTTCGCGAGAACGTGTCGGCCTGTTTCTACTTTCCCGCCGAGCGGGTGACGGATCTCGACACCTCGAGCAACGCCCTGCACGTCCCCGGCAGCAGGGAGCGCGAGGATTTCGATCTCGACCTCGAGGAGTTTGCCCGCTTCGTCGAGGAATGCCTGCCGAAGAAGCGCGCGGCGCGCGCGCGCTGGCTCGGACGGCTGAACTTCTTCAGAAACCGCGCCACGCCGACACGGCAAGGCCCTGATTGCTGGGACCGTCACAGATGAGCGACCGGATCCTGATCACCGGCGGCGGCGGCTTCATCGGCTCGCACCTCAGCGAGCGCCTGCTGGAGCAGGGCCACGAGGTCCTCTGCGTCGACAATTTCTTCACGGGCAGGAAGAGCAACATCGCTCACCTGTTCGACAACCCGCGCTTCGAGCTCGTACGGCACGATGTCACGCATCCGCTCTTCGTCGAAGTGGACCGGATCTACAATCTCGCCTGCCCGGCCTCCCCGATCCATTACCAGTTCGATCCTGTCCAAACGACCAAGACCAGCGTGATGGGGGCCATCAACATGCTGGGGCTGGCGAAGCGGCTCCGCGTGCCGATCCTCCAGGCCTCGACCTCGGAGGTCTACGGGGATCCGCTCGTGCACCCGCAGCCCGAGGGGTACTGGGGCAACGTCAATCCGCTCGGGCCCCGCTCCTGCTACGACGAGGGCAAGCGCTGCGCCGAGACCCTGTTCTTCGACTATCACAGGCAGCATCGCGTCCCGATCAAGGTCGTGCGGATCTTCAACACCTACGGCCCGCGCATGCATCCCAGCGACGGGCGGGTCGTCTCCAACTTCGTCGTTCAGGCCCTGCGCGGCGCGCCGATCACGGTCTTCGGCGAAGGGCATCAAACCCGTTCGTTCTGCTACGTCGACGACCTGGTCCTGGGCCTCCAGGCGATGATGGCCACCGGGGCGGCGATCACCGGTCCCGTCAATCTGGGCAATGCGGACGAGTTCACCATCCGACAGCTGGCCGACCTCGTCGTCGACTTGTCGGGCTCGCGCTCGAAGCTCGTTCACGCCCCGCTCCCGGTGGACGATCCGCGACAGCGGCGGCCCGACATCGCCCTGGCCGAGCAGCTCCTCGACTGGCGCCCGACGGTGCCGCTGCGGGAAGGGCTCATGAAAACCATCGCCTACTTCGAGAGGTTGCTGGCCTCGGAGCAGATCCGGCCGGCATGACCTTACTCGGACGCCGCCCGCGTCGAGGGGACGCCGCGTGTTGAAGTCGGGGCGTCACGAACCCGCCTGCCTGTCCGGCGGATCCACCTCGAAGCCCGATGGCCTCGCCATCATCGACGGGGCGTCGGCCGTCCCGTCGAAGAGGCGTGCTAGGCGGCGAGCCGATCGCACGCGGTGCGATCAGAGGCGTCGCTCATCGGGCTGCGGTCTCGACGATGCGGACTGTCCGGCACCTCGTCGTCCGACACCCATCTGCACGCCAGGCGCCCGCTGGCGGGATCGATCGACCAGCGTGCCCGCAGAGGAGCGCGGAGGCCGCGCTCGACCGGCCTCGGAACACGGACGCGGTGCGCGTCGAACGGGGCTTGCCGGCGCTCGGCGAACGGCGCGACGCGCGCGCCTGCGCTGTGGGGGATGATCGTCTTCATACGGCACCTCGGAGGCGTCCGGCCGCTCGCGCGACCGTGTCCCGAGGCGCGCCGATCAGGCGTCCATGCGAGCGGCGGCCGGCGCGAACGGCGCGGACAATCGACTGTGACTGTCGCTGGGCATGGGGTTCAGGAGTCCTGACGGTGACGCGCGGAGCCGTGACCGGCCGTTCGCGCAGTCGCCAGAAGCCACGGGGGCCCTGTCCGGTCAAGCGCTCCGGCCGCGCATCCCCGGCGGCTCGCCGCTTCGTGACGCCTGTTCGAGATCCCGTTCCCGCGACCACAGGCGCGCGACCGTCGGGCGGCGCCTCTTCGGGCGGAGGCGCCGCCCGACGGTCGCGCGCCGCTCTGCGTGTCACGACGAGGCGCGCGATGCGTCCCGATCCGCCGTCGGGAGCACGCGCCGGAGGGCCGGGATCACCGACAACAGCGTCACCGGGCCGACGATCCTCCGACCACGACCACGGTCGCCAGCGGCTGCTGGACCTGTGAGCCGATGCCACGGCAACGACTTCCGCGTCGAGCAGGACTGCCGGCAGTCCGGCGGGCCCCGTCTCGGTCGTGCCGTCGAGCGCCACGCCGTCCGCATCGACGGGCCGGACCGCTTCACGGACGCGACCGGGGACGGGGCGGGCAGCATCCGGCTCTGCCCCGGTCTCGCGCCGTCAGCCGCCCTGGGCGGGTCGCCGGTCTGTCCGGGCCTCCCTGCCGGGTCCGGGGATTCGGGCTCCGCGGGGCCGAGCGTTTCGCCTGTTGCGGTGAGGCTCTGCCCGGCCGGTCCTCAGATCTTCCTTCCGGGCGCGGGATAGCCGTCCGATGCGGGTTCGCAGACCTTGCGGGCGACGCCCCGGATCCGTTGAGTGTAGAGCCCGGGAAGACGTCCCGTTCGCGGTGTGCCGAATGAGCAGTGCAGTCGTCTTCGGAGCTTCGGGCGGGATCGGTCAGGCGCTCGTCGCAGCTCTCGCGGAGACCGGAACGTACGCGCGCATCTTCGCCCTCTCGCGGTCGCAGGCGTCCCAGCCCGAATCCGTGCAGTCCCTGTCCGTCGACATCACGGACGAGGCCTCGATCGCGGCGGCGGCCGAGGCTGTCGGCGCCGCGGGACCGGTCGGGCTGGTCCTCGTCGCCAGCGGTCTGCTGCACGGGGCGGGCATCGCACCGGAGAAGGCGATCCGCGCGCTCGATCCGGCCGCGATGACCGCCGTGTTCGCCGTCAACACCGTCGGTCCCGCCCTCGTGGCCAAGCACTTCATCCCGCTGATGCCGCGCGCCGGGCACGGCGTTTTCGCCGCGCTCTCGGCGCGCGTCGGATCGATCGGCGACAATCGCCTGGGCGGATGGTACGCCTACAGGGCCTCGAAGGCGGCGCTCAACCAGATCCTCCGCACGCTCGCCGTCGAGACGGCGCGCACCCATCCGGAGCTGATCGTCGTCGGTCTCCATCCCGGAACCGTGCGGACGGCACTGTCCCGGCCGTTCCGCCCGGATGCCGGGACGCCCGGCGTCTTCGCGCCGGACGAGTGTGCGGCCCGGCTGCTGCAGGTGGTGTCCGGGCTGCAGGCCGAAGATTCCGGTCACACCCTGGCGTGGGACGGGCAGCGGATCCCGCCGTGATGCCGGCCCGACCCGGACATCGGAGCGGACATGGGAGCCTGCCTTTGAGCCGGCATGGTCCGTGAACGTCTGCGTTTGCGCCCCGTTCCTGTGCGGCCCCGGAGCGGCCCCGCCGCCGCCGCTCTGCTCGGGTCCAGACGCCGGCACGACCGGCGGCCGGAACCCGCCATGGTGTGGAATCGCACCCGGCGGGCCGAACAGTGCCGCTTATGCACGCGATCCCACCTGCCCTCGGTTGTCCGCGGCACGGCCGGTGCCCAGATCGACCGTGCCGGGTCGCGATGGCGTCGCGATCCTGCAGCCCTCTCCGAGAGCGTTTCCTCCCAAGACTTCGGGCCGCTCCGACGGGGCGGCCTTTTTTTTCTGCCCGCGCCAGCGATACCACGGCCGCTCCTGCCGGCCCGAGGGAGCCGCGAGGCCGCGCGGGGCGGACGCGCGTGGGGCGCGGCGCGAGCGTGCCTGCCCTCCGGATCGCGCCGTTCGACGCGTGTCGCGCTCAGTCGCCGGGCTCGGACAGCGGCTCCTGACCGGGCGGCACGCCTTCCCCAGCCATGCTCAGCAGCATGACGACGGTCACGTAGGTGTAGGTCAGCGCGGTCAGGTCAACGACGTCCGGCTCACCGAGCACGTCCTCGGCGCGGACGAAGGTTGGATCCGAGACCGCGCGCTGCGCGGAGAGCTCCGTGCGGCTCCTGGCTGACGATGGTCCGGACGGCGACGGAGTTGCGTGACTGCGCGGGTCAGATCGGCTCCGTCTTCACCGCTGCTGTCGCGACCAAGCGGCGTATGACGGAGGATGAGATCAGGCAACACAGGCGATCGAGCGGCTATATCGGTGCGCAGACGCGGCAGATCCTGCCGTCCCGCGGGAAAATCGGCGATGACACGCGGGCCGATGCGCTCAGATAGATCATGCCGTCTCACTATATCGAGGGCGGCCTGAAACCGGCCGCCGCCGGGGTCACGGCGCTCGCCGCGCAGACGGCCAGGGCCACCGCGGAGATCTCGGTTCAGACTGCGCGCGGGCAGGGCGTGACCGCCGGGGCGGTCGGTGCCGTCGGAGTGATCGCCGGGCGGATCCGGGAGGTCAACGGCGCGGCGGTCGAGGAGCGGGCCGCCGCCACGCAGGAGATCCTGCGCGACGTCGCTCGGGCGGCGACGGGCACGGGCGAGGTGACGCGCAACGTCGCCGGCGCGGCAGCGGCCTCCGAGGAGATGGGCGCGGCCCAGGCGCTCGACGCGGCAAACGGGCTGTCCCGCCCGTCCGAGCATCTTGTGCGGAGGTGGCTCGCTTCGTCGCGACCGTCCGGGCGGCCTGAGACTTGCTCGAACTCCGACGCGGACCGCAGGCCCCGGCCGCGCGCGTGCCGCCGGTTCGGATGAGAGGAAGGGTCGGCCGCCGGAGCGTCCATCGCCAGCGCCGGTCAGCCTGAGGAATGCGTCACGGCCTAAGCCGTTCGTCCCGAGGCAGAGCAAGGTTGCCATGACCGGAACGATCATCCCACCGCGCTCCGAGGAGGATGGGACCGCCAGCGGCGCACGGACGGACGCGCTCACCGCGGATCTGGTCGCGGCTCGGATCGAGGCGCTCCTGAAGGTGCTGCATCGGAGACGGACCGAGCTGGCGGCCCAGATCGCCAACCTCCAGAGCGTGCAGCCGAGTGCCGACACCCGGCTGACCGTGCTCACCGCGGAGCTGGCCGGCCGAATGAGCAGCAGCGTGGCCGATCTGAACCTGCTCATCGACCAGGCGGAGATGTTCGTCCGTGAGCTGGCCCGCGAGGCCCCGACGGCGTGAGCGCGGGCCGGAGCGGATCCCTCAGGCGGCCTGCGAGGGTGCGGCCAGCGCCGGGCCGTCGCCGTCCATGAGCGCGACGAGGTCGAACACGACCACGAACGCCTCGCCCCGGCGGCCGATGCCCGCGATGTAGCGCGCGTTCCAGCGCCCGCCGACCTCGGGCGCGGCCTCCATCTCGGCGCTGTCGAGTTCCGTCACCTCGATCACCCGGTCGGCCACGAACCCGACCCGCAGCGCCCGGCCCGGCATCGGAACGTTGAGCAGGATGATCCGCGTCGCCGGCGTGCGCGCGACCGGCGGCAGGCCGAGCTTGGTCCGCAGGTCGACCACCGGGTAGCTCTGCCCGCGCACGTCGATCATCCCCAGCAGGAAGGCCGGCGCCTGCGGCAGCGCCGCCGGCACCCGGTAGTCGAGGATCTCGTGGACGTGCTCGACGTCGATCCCGAAGGTCTCGGCCCCGAGGCCAAGGGTCAGGTACTGCCACACACTGGACATGCGGGATCTCCGGATGGATCGGGGCGCGGCTGCGGCTGCGGCTGCGGCTGCGGCCCGGCGGCGGGATCCGCGCGGCGACAGGTGCCGCGCGGATCCGGGCTTCGGGCGGCGGGTCAGGCGACGCGGGTGAAGGCGGCGTCCTGCGCGTCGCCCGCGCCCATGTCGAGGGCGAAGCCGCCGCCCGCGGCCGGGCCGCGCCCGCCCGCCCGCTTCGGGCTCGGCGAGCGGATCGCCGCCGAGGAAGCGCCCGAGGCCGGGCCCGCCGAGGCCGTGCCCATCCGCGCCGCGGTCGCGCGCAGGCGCGTCACCGCCTGATCGACGCCGGCCAGGGGGACACCCGCCAGGGGCGCGCCCGGCGCGGACGCCTCGGCGAGGCGGAAGTAGGCGATCGTCGCCTGCAGCTTCTCGGCCTGGGTGGCCAGCTCCTCGGAGGTGGCCGAGACCTGCTCGGAGGCGCTGGCGTTCTGCTGGGTGACCTTGTCGAGCTGCTGGATCGCCTGGTTGATCTGGCCCGAGCCGACATCCTGCTCCCGGCAGGCGGCGGTGATCTCCTCGACCAGGCCGGCGGTCTTCTTGATGTCGGGCACGAGCCGGCCCAGCATGTCGCCGGCCTGCTGGGCGGCCTTGACGGTGTCGGCCGAGAGCGTGCCGATCTCGGCCGCGGCCGCCTGGCTGCGCTCGGCGAGCTTGCGCACCTCGCTGGCCACCACCGCGAAGCCGCGCCCGTGCTCGCCGGCCCGGGCGGCCTCGACGGCGGCGTTGAGGGCCAGGAGGTCAGTCTGGCGGGCGATCTCCTGCACGATGGTGATCTTCTGGGCGATGGTCTGCATGGCCTCCACGGCCCGGCCGACGGCGACGCCGCTGGCCTCGGCGTCCTGGGCCGACTGCCGGGCGATCGTCTCGGTCTGGCTGGCGTTCTCGGCGTTCTGCTTCACGTTGGCGGCCATCTCCTCCATCGACGCCGAGGCCTCCTCGGTCGAGGCCGCCTGCTCGGTCGAGCCCTGCGACAGCTGCTCGGCCGACGCCGACAGCTCCTGGGACCCCGCAGACACGTTGCTCGCCGCGTTGACCACCTGGCCGACCACCTCGCGCAGCTTCACGTTCATCGCCTGGATCGCCTGCAGGAGGTCGGACACCTCGTCGCGACCGGTCACGGCCACGTCCCGGGTCAGGTCGCCCGCGGCGACGCTCTGAGCGGCGGAGACCGCCTTCGACAGGCCGCGAGAGATGCTGATCGCGATCCAGAGCGCCATGGCGAGACCGAGCACGACGGCGCCGGTCACGACGGCGATCATGATCGTGCGGGTCGACTCGAAGGCTGCCTGCGTGCTCTGCACGAAGCCGTTCGCCACGCTCTCCTCGTAGGCGCGCAGCTTGGCCACGTCCTCGACCACGGCCTTCCGGGCGTCCGTGAACGGGCCGACGTAATACTGGAGCGCCTTGGCGTCCGTGTTCGCCAGTCCGAGGGCGAAGACCTTCTCGGCCGACGGGGTCCAGGCCTTCACCGCGGCGTTGAGCGCGCTGGTCCCATCGGCAAAGCCCGTTCCGCGCGACATCTCGGTGAACTTGGCGAGATCGCGCTCCAGGACCGTCAGGGTTTGCTTGAACTCGCCGGCGATCTTCGCGAGGAGGGCGTCGTCGGTGATCACGATCTCCCGGTAGATCTCGCCGCGCAGACGAACCATCTTCAGTTCGATGACGTTGATCTGGCTGCGGTCCTCGGTCGAGAGGTCGGGGCGCGCCTTGATGTCGTCGATCTTGGCCATGACCGCGGTGAACGCGGCCAGCTGCTCGCCGGTGGCGAGCGCGTTGGCGGTGTTGTTGCCGTTCTGGACCGCGAACTCCATGCCCTTGGTCACCGCCTCGCTGAGCTTCGACCAGTCGTCACGCAGGGGCTGGACACGGGCACGCTCGTCCGCCGGGACGAGATCCTGGTAGTCCTTGAACAGAGCCTGGAATTTCGCGTCGTGCGCCCGGAAATCGGCGAACAGCTTCTCGCGGGCCGCGTTGGTCGGCTCCAGCATCGACCGCGCGAACATGCGGGCGGCATCGAACGACATGGCCTCGAAGCGCAGGACGCGCTGGACCTGAGTGAACGGGCGAGCCGCGAAGGCCTGCATCCGGTCGTTGGAGCTGCTCAGGCTCGACACGGCGAGGTAGCCGGCGCCGCCCAGGAGCAGCAGGATCACCCCGAAGGCGATCCCGAGCTTGGCCTTGATTGTGAAACGCATCATACTTGCCCCCATGTGTGCACGGAATTCGAAACGATCGGAGCTGAGCCGGGGCGAGATCCCCACAGGTCTCCGGAAGGACTTCAGTTGAGGATCTGCTCGAGGTCGGGGACGATGATGAAGTCGTCGCCCGCCTTGACGATCGCGCGGATGTACTCGGGCCGCCACGTCGTCCCGACCGGCGGCACCGCCTCGCAATCGGCCGGGTCGACCTCGGTGACCGCGAACACCTTGTCGGCCACCAGCGCGACCACCACCGGATCGCCCGCCACCGCCACCTCCAGGACCAGGAAGCGCGTGTCCGGGCTGTCGGCCGCCGCCGGCATCCCGAACCGCCCGCGGATGTCGGCCAGCGGCACGACGTTGCCGCGCACGTTCACGATCCGGTCGACATGCGCCCGCGCCCCCGCCACCCGGGTCGCCGGGATCGGGTCGATGATCTCGCGCACCATCCCGGCCTCCAGCGCGAAGCTCTCCGTGCCGATCCGGAACATCACCACCTGCCGGCCGCCCCGCTGACCCGCCGGACCGCCCACCCGCGCGCCAGGCTGAGCGCCCACCTGCGCGTCAGACTGCGCGCCCGCCTGCGGCCCGGACCCGGGAGACCCGCGCGTCACGCCGCGCGTCACGCCGCTCATCACGCCACTCGTCACGCCGCCGCTCATCACGCCACCTCCTGGTAGGCGCGCGGGCTCTCGCGCGGGCTCTCGTGCGCCCGCTCGCCGCCGCCCACGAGCCGGCCGACATCGACGATCAGCGCGGCCGTGCCGTCGCCCAGGATCGTCGCCCCCGAGAACGTCGCCACGTCCGCGTGCAGCTTCGACAGCGACTTGATCACCGTCTGGTGGTTGCCGATGATCTGGTCCGCCACCAGGCCGACCCGCGCCTCGCCCGCCGACACCACGATCACCTTCTGGTGCTCCTCCGGCTCGCCCGGCGCCCCGAACAGGTCGCGCAGCCGCAGGAACGGCACCAGCGCGCCGCGGATGTTCAGGAAGTCCCGCCCGCGCCCGCCGCGCTCGCCCGCGGGCAGCGCGACGCACTCCTCCACCGCCGCCAGCGGGATCACGTAGCGCCCCGCGCCGACCCGGATCAGCAGCCCCTCGATGATCGCCAGGGTCAGCGGCAGGCGCAGCGCCACGCAGGTCCCGCCCCCCGGCTCGGTGGTGATGTCGATCGTGCCGCGCAGGCTCTCGATCGTCTTCTTGACCACGTCCATGCCGACCCCGCGCCCCGACAGCGCCGAGATCGTCGGCGCGGTCGAGAAGCCCGGCGCGAACAGGAACTGGTAGATCTGCTGGTCGCTCAGCACCGCGCCGGGCGCGCACAGGCCCCGCTCCTCGGCCTTGGCGCGGATGCGCGCCGCGTCGAGCCCGGCGCCGTCGTCGCGCACGCTCACCAGCACCTGGGCGCCGACATGCTCGGCGGTGAGCGTGATCCGGCCCGTGGCGGGCTTGGCGGCGGCCGCGCGCTGCGCGGGCGCCTCGATGCCGTGGTCGATGGCGTTGCGGATCAGGTGGACGAGCGGGTCGGCCAGGCGCTCGATCACGGTCTTGTCGAGCTCGGTCTCCTCGCCGCCGGTGACGAACTCGACCGGCTTGCCGAGGTCGCGCGCGAGGTCGTGGACGAGGCGGCGGAAGCGGCCGAACAGGGCGCCGATGGCGACCATGCGGATGCTCATCGTGGTGTCGCGCAGGCGCGCCGAGAGGCGCTCGATCTCCTCCGCGACGGTCTTGAGGCCGGGATCGGCGTGCAGGCCGGCGAGCTGGCCGAGGCGGGCCTGGGCGATGACGAGTTCGCCGACCCGGTCCATCAGCTCGTCGAGCCGCTCGGCCTCGACCCGCACGCTGCTGGCCGGCCGGTCCTCGGCCCGCCGCGCCGGCGCCCGGGCATCGGCCGGCGCGGCAGCGGCGACGGGCGGGGCGGCGACGGCCGGGGCGGCAGCGGCAGCGGCAGCGGGCGCGGCCGGTGGTGCCGGCTCCGCCGCGACCGGAGCGGGGGCGCGCGCCTGGGCCGGCACCGGCTCGGGCGGGGCGGCGTCCGGCAGCGCCGGGCCCGCCGGCTCCAGGGTCAGGACCATCTCGTCGCGCACGAACAGGAACACGTCCTCGACCGCCGCGCGGCTGACGGGCCCGCGCAGCGTGACGTCCCAGCCGAGGGCGAGGCTCTCGGGATCGAGGCCGGGCAGCTCGGGCAGGGCCTCGAGCCGCGGCACGACCGTGCAGGCGCCGAGGTCGCGCAGCTCGTCGAGGAGGGCGAGCGGGTTGGTGCCGTTGCGCAGGACGTCCAGGGCGAAGGCGATGCCGATCCGCCAGCCGGCCTCGGCGGGCGGGGCGGCGGAAGCGGCGGCGGAAGCGGCGGCGGAAGCGGCGGCGGTATCGGCAGCGGTATCGGCAGCGGCCTGGGCCGCGTCGGCGCCCGCGGCGCCGAGGAGCTGCTCGAGCTCGGCCAGGATGGCCTCGCCGATGATGGGCGCGCTGGCCTCGGGCTCCTCGATGAGGCCGCGGATGAAGTCCTTGGCCGAGAGGGAGACGTTGACGAGGTCGCGGCCGACCGGGACCTCGCCGCGGCGGACGCGGTCGAAGGCGGTCTCGAAGTCGTGGGTGAAGGCGGCGACCTGCTCGAAGCCGAACATGGCGCCCGAGCCCTTGATGGTGTGTAGGGCGCGGAAGGCGGTGTCGATCAGGGTCCGGTCCTCGGGCCGGTCGCCGAGGTCGAGCAGGGTCGTCTCCAGGCAGGCGAGCAGCTCGGCGGCCTCGGCGCGGAAGATCTCCGCGGGATCCAGGGCAGTCATGGGACGATCGGACCCTCGCACGCGAAATGCACGGACAGAGCGGAGCGCGCGGACTGCAGCGAGCGGATGTCTCCGGTGCTGATCCGCGCGAACCTTGCCGAGACCGGGACACCCGCTGGACTGCCTTGGCCATCATCTCCCGTCAAAGGGAGCAGAAAACCACGCAGTTCAGAGTCACGATCTCTATAGACATCTATAAGACGACCGCAAATTTTGAGTTAACGACATATATTGTGCGCGGTCGTCGATCGTCGCCGACGCAATGACTCAAATATATTCATGTTATACTGAGATATATGGAAAGGTGGATCACAGGATCGAGGGAGCGGCCGGCGATCTCGCGTGCCGGCCGGCGCATGGCGATCTCCGGGTTCTATGACGGACAGGCGGCCCACCGCGGATCGGCCCGATCCGCGGTGGGCCTGGATCACGGCCCGCGACGTCGGCACCGCCGGCGATGTCGGCAGTATGGCCCAGCGCCTTCTGAAGGTTGACCGCGGTGCCGGCGTCCGGCGGGAGATCCGAGGTGATCGCTCTCCGGGGCCGGACGCGCCGGTCCTCATATCTCCGACTGTTGCCCGAGCCGGCCCCGCGCTCCTCCCGCCGCTACATCTCGGCATGCCGATCCAGCATCGCGCCTCCGAGCCGAACGGTCGTGGCGCAAGCCTCTCGCGCGTTGCATGTCCGGCGCGGGACCGTGCCTCAACGCGACGGCGGCTTCGACGTCGACGAGACGGAGGACTCGGGCATCTCGACGGGATGAACAGCGGCGATCTCCGACCAGTCAGTCACGATCGGGAAGGTTCCTGCGAAGAGGGCAGAGGCGCTGATCGCTAGACTATCGGGCTTCAGCCGTAGGCGATCCTCAGGCAGCGAATATTGTCCAGATCGCGCACCGCAGGTATCCGTCCGATCGCGCGCCAGCGGCGCTGTCAATCCGCGGGCACGAGCCGCACGGGGATGCCCCAAGGATCGCGGACGACGAGCGTGCCGCCGGCTCCGCCAAGCACCCCGGCGGCCTCGCGCAGCCGGTCTCTTGCCGATGCCAGGGTCGGTCCATCGACCAGCAGGGCCACCTCGGCGAGGCCCGTCAGCCCCTCGGATCGGACGGCCGCACCTCGGCTGTTCCAGACGTTGCCGGCGAGCTGGTGGTGATAGCCGCCGGAGCCGAGGAACAGGGCACCGGGATAGCGGCACATCACGTCGAAACCGAGCAGCTTCGCGTAGAAGCGCTCCGCAGCTTCGAGCGCGCCCACCTGGAGATGGACGTGCCCGACGCAGGCAGCGGCCGGCATCTCCGACCAGGGACGTGTCGCGGCCGCGACGAGCCCGGCCTGATCGAGCCGTTCGTTGCGCATCACGACCGTACCGTCCGAGGCGCGCTGCCACGCGGAGGCGGGGCGGTCGACGTAGATCTCCACGCCGTTGCCTTCCGGATCGTCGAGGTACACGGCCTCGCTCACGAGGTGGTCGGCGCCGCCGGTGAGCGCGATGCCGTGTTTCTCCGCGTGCAGGAGCCAAGCTCCGAGGTCGCCCCGGCCGGGGAGCAGGAACGCCGTGTGGAACAGGCCGGCCTCACGTGGCGCCCGTGGCCGCGCATCCGGGTCGTGCCGAAGGACGAGGAGCGTGGCGTCGCCCGTCCCGAGCTGCACGGCACCGTCGGCTTCCGAGAGGATGCGGAGCCCCAGGATGTCCCGGTAGAACCGCGTGAGCGCGCCGAGGTCGCGCACGACGAGGGTCACCGTACCGATCCGGTACGGCGCCTCGGCCAGGACGCGGTCCGGTCCGACCGGGGGCTGGCTTGAAGCTGGCGTCGCCATGGTCCGTCTCCAGAGTGCTCGGCCCGTTTGAGAGACGGGATTGCGGCCGGCCCTCAGTGGGTTCTCGTCTCCCCGGTGGCGGGCATCCGTGTCCCAGTCGGGGTCAGTTTGCTCGACGGCCTGCCGGTGCGGGCCCAGCGTCCTTGCCGCTCAACCTCTACGGCGGGTACGACCTGCCGCCGGGCCGCGTTCCAGGCCTGACGCTCACCGGCCGGGTGACCGACACGTCGGCGCAATACCACGACCGCGCCAAGAGCCAGAAGATCCCGGACGGGGCGACCCGCGATGTCGGCCTGCGCTGCGCTCCCACGTTCCGGGACCGGGCGCTGACCCTGCCGGCGAACGTCGTCAACGTGTCGGGCAAGCCCACTGGGCGCCGACCGGCAGGGACGTCCTGGGCCAGGGCCCGCCGCCGACGGTCCTGCTGTCGGCCGCGATCGACTTCCGACGCCGTAGATCCGTCCGCGGCACGGTGCGGCTGAGGGCCGTCCTCGGCACCGGCCCGCTCATCGCCGCCCTGCATCCGCCCCTGCGCGCAGTCTGCCTGGACCCTGCGCGCAGGTGTCGTCGTCGTGTATCAGCGGATGCCGCCGCTGGCGGTGATGTTCTCGCCGGTGAGCCAGCGCGCGTCGTCGGACGCGAGGAAGGCCACGACCGTGGCGATGTCGTCCGGCTGACCGGCACGGCCGAGCGGCGTCTGCGCGACGAGACCGGTTTCCATCTCGGAACCGACGACGCCCGCTGTGTGCGTGCCCTCAGTGACCACGAAGCCCGGGCTGACGACGTTCACGCGTATCTTGCGCGGGGCCAGCTCGTTGGCGAGCACCCCCGATATGGCGTTCACCGCGCCCTTGGTGCCCGCGTACACCGCCGCCGTCGGCGTGTGCACGTGCGTGATCGCCGAGGAGATGTTCACGATGCTCGCGCCCGCGCCGAGATGCTTCGCGGCCGCCCGCGTCGCCAGCAGGATGCCGAGCACGTTGACGTCGAATTGGCGGCGATAGTGTTCCTCGGTGACCTCCTCGATCGCCGCGAACTCGTAGATGCCGGAATTGTTGACGAGCACGTCGAGCCGCCCGAATTCCCGCACCGCCGCCTCGATCACCCCCTGCGCCTCGGACGCTCTGGAGACGTCCCCCTGGACCGCGATGGCCCTGCCGCCGGCCGAGGTGATCGCCGCCACGACGGCGTCGGCCCCGGACTTGCTGGACGCGTAGTTCACCACCACAGCGGCGCCATCCTGTGCCAGCGCCTTGGCGATCCCCGCACCGATGCCCTTGGATGCCCCGGTCACCACGGCGACCTTGCCCGCAAGCTTCGACATGTGTGCTATCTCCGATATGGGCCGGCTCCGGTATGGCAGCCATCGACCCATAGTTCGGAACTTCGGAACTAACGGAGCGTCGTTCAAGACCCCATAGGGACGAAATATGAGACCGCTGTTTCACCCCGCTATCGAGGACGTGCGTCCGGAGGCGATCCTGCACGCGCTCGCCGACCCGAGCCGGGCAGCCATCTTCGCCAAGATCATGCAGGCGGGCTGTGTCGAGGCCTGCTCGGCCGTCTCGGCGGTCGGGGACCGGGTCATCCCGAAATCCTCGTTGTCCAACCACTTCAAGGTGCTGCGCGAGGCCGGTTTGATCCGCAGCGAACGCCACGGCGTCGAGGTGCGCAACCATTCCCGCTGGCTCGAGGTGGAGGCACGCTTTCCCGGTCTGCTGGCGGGGATCATCAACGCCTACGCCTCGGACGCGGGCTCCGAGCTGCAGGCCGCGAAGACCACCGCGTCGCGCTGAATACGCGGCCTGGGTCCGCGTCGGGGACCGCTCCTGGCCCTGACCCGGCAGACCGGTCCGCGTTGAGGGCGAATTTTCGGGTGATCCCGGATCCCGATGGGGATGGATGCCGTGCCGCCCGACCACCTCGCGAGGCAGCCGATCGCTTCCGCCCTGCGGCAGGCGGGGAGCGGTGCGATGGCGGACGCGGTCTGCCGGAGATCCGGCGGCCCTGACGTGGTCTGGGTGATGGACTTCAGGTCCGCCCGTTCGACGGGCGTCCGCTCCGGATCCCGACGGTCGTCGATTGCCGCACGCGAGAAGCGCTCTCGCTCAATCCGAGAGCCGACTTCCGCCCCATTCCGGTGACGAGACTCTGGACGCGGTGGCGCACCTGCGTCCGGCGTGCCGGAAGGCCTTGCCGTTCCGACCCTGGCCGAGGGCCGTGAGGGCGCCCGGGACCGGAGGCACCCCGACAGCGACGATCGTGCCGATGCGGCTCAGGGCGGCTCGACGCCTCGCAAATTCTGACCCGGCCGCCACGGCTCGCGAGCGCGCGTCGGAGGTGGACCACTGACAGGAGCAACTCCGGGAAGTCCCGGAGGCTCCTTGACGCCCGGACCAGGTTCCGGGGGAGGCTAGATCTCACCCGCGTGAGGCGGGCTGGACGCAGCTCAGGCGAGGGTCGGGACCGCGCCGGGGAAGCCCGCGGCCGGCCGGTCGTCGTCGAACTGATTTGCCAGCGCCACCACGAGCGCGAAGTTGGCGATAGCGGCGAAGGGGAGAAGCGCGAGAGCGGCGAAGAGGGTCATCGGCGGCGTCCTGTTGTGCGGTGCGTGAGGGCGATATCGCACCGCACACGGCGCCTTGGTATGCCACATTCCTCACGCCAGGCATGCGGCGCCTGCATGTGCGTGCCGGGATTAGGAGCGGCGGTCGCCGGTGCTCGGCCCGACGATCATGCGCGCGAGGACGGGGTGAGGGGGCTCGCCCACGTGAGGAGGCGGGCTCCCCGCCCGACGGGCCGAGATCCCGTAAGCCGTGTCGGGACCTGCCCGACCCGGCAGCGACGCATCGCGGCTACGTCACCGCCGGCCGCTTCACGAGAAGTGGCGCCCCACGACAAGGGACACGGCCGACCACGGCCAGCCCTTTATCCGCGCGGGCGATGCTCGACGTCGCCATTCCCAGCGCCAGCTACGCCCAGGACCGACTCCGCGACCCATCCCCGCTGGCGCTCATCGACCGGGTCACCGCGGCCGAGGAGGCCGCCCTGACGACCACGCAGCCGGAACGGTGCCGAACCGCGTGACCGCCGCACTGGCGGACGGGCGCGAGATCGGCCGCCAGGCCGACGATGGCCCGGGCTTCGTGGCACGGCCGATGACCCGGGACGCCGTCGAGCGCGAGGTTCGCATGGATGCCGGTGAGCGTCTCGGCACGCGCGCGGTTCGCCGTATCCTCGACGCCGTCTGGACGATCGAGGAGCGGCCCGACCTCACCGGCCCGCTCCCGTCTCTGTCCTGAGCAGCGAGAAAGGGAGCGGCCGTTCCGCTCTCAGCCGGCCGGCGCAGCGGCTTCGCGTCCAGGCCGCGATCCCGTTGCCTCACCGACCCGCGTTCAGCCCTCTGGCGGGCCAACGGTATCGGCCGCATGGGCCTCGCGGGACCCGAGCGGCTTCGGCGGCCCGGTCGTGCTGTCGCGCGCGGTCTGACGTTCGATCTCGGCGTTCAACTTGGCCCCGAGAAGCACGATCACGACCGAGAACCAGATCCACGTCATGAATCCGATGCCCGCGCCGAGCGAGCCGTAGATCCTGTTGTAGCTGTCGAAGCTGGCCACGTACCACGAGAACGAGACCGAGGCGCAGACCCAGGAGACGGCCGCGGCGGCGCCGCCCCAACTCACCCAACGCCACTTGGCGTCGCGCCGACTGGGTCCGTACCGATACGTCACGGCCAGGCCCAGGCTCACGAGGATGAGCAGTCCCGGCCAGCGCACCAGACGCAGCAGAGCGTCCGTCAGGGCGCCCAGACCGAGCTGGTTGAGCGCGATCGGAAGGACGACGACCAAGCTGGTGGCTGTCAGGGCGAACAGGATGCCGCTGAGCGTGAACAGGAAGGTGGTGGCGTAGAAGCGCATCAGCGAACGCTTCTCGCGCTCCCGGTAGATCACGTTGAGCGCGTCGAAGAGGGCGCTCACCCCCGAATTCGCGCTCCAGAAGGCGATCAAGACGCTCACCAGCGAGGCTGTGCTGAGCGCACCGGTGCTCTGCTGGGCAACGCGTATCAGCTGGTCGGACAGGAGGTCGAGGACGCCGCTCGGCAGCACGCCCGCGAGGAGGCTCACGTGCTGGCTGATGGCGTGCGGGTCGGCAAACAGACTGTAGACCGACACGACGGTCGCGAGGGCCGGGAAAGTCGCCAACAGCGCGAAGAAGGCGACGCCGCCGGCCGTGGCGAGCACGCGATCGCGCGGGAACGAGTACACGACCCTGAAGAGGACGTCCTTCCATCCCACAGCCGGGATTTGGGCAGGATCATCTGCGGTTCGACCGCGCCCGGGTTCGCGCGCGCGGCTCTGGGCGAGGCTGAGGCTTCTCGGGTCGGGGCGGCGCGTGCTGACGGAGCGCCAATCGTCGCCCTCATCCTCGTCGTGGCTCTCGTCCGGGTTCACGCGGGATCCTGCGCGGCGGTCTACGCGGGCGCACGAGGCGCTGTCCGGGCGTGGTGCCAGCCGCGTCGGCCGTCTCGCCGCATCACGTGGCGCGGCTCGGCCTCGCGCCCATACCACCCGCTCCGGAGGCCTTTTGCAATCTCCGAGAGCGGCCATCCCCCGGGCGGCTCTCGTCCCGAGAACCGGCGCCGTTGCGGCTTCCGGCGCCACCGTGACCGATGCGCCGCGGTGATGGGAACCCCTGGCTGACGAGGCCGAGCGCGATTCGCGGCCCGAACGCGATCCCGCGTTGTCCGAGCCTGCGTTCTGAACCCGTCGAGCGTCGGGGATCGATCGTCACATGCCGAACATGCTCGTCGTCGGAGCATGCAGCGTGAAGGCATGGCCCTCATCGATCCAGCCGCTTCCGGCGTGACCTTGCTCGATGTAGCTGATCTCGTCGGCGCTGGAAGCGTAATAGTGGCGCCCGCTCTCGGTGTTGACGAACCGCTCGATGTTCAACGCGCCCGGTCCGGCGGCAGCCGAACTCGCGTAGGCGTCGAACGCAACGCCGTCATAGTGGTAGCCGGAGCCGTCCGAGAGAAGCCCGTCGCGCTCCGCGGTGCTGGTCGTGTAGAAGTGGTCGCCGGTCGTCGGGTTGGTGAATCGAAAGACGTCGTCGGTGGCCGACGACGACACCGGGGCGGCCCAGCCGACGCCCTGATAGGCATAGCCCGACTGAGTGCTCTCCAGATGCGCGCGTTCTGCCGCGCTCGCCGTGTAGAAATGCTGCCCGGTGGACGCGTCATAGAAGTGGAACACCGGCTCCAGCGCCGCGGGGGCGCCCGGATTAGCCTGATAGGCGCGCATGTAGTCGATGTTCATCTGCGCGGGAAACGGCGTCGTCGCGTCGGCGTCGCCCGGCCACGAGCCGCCGACGGCCAGGTTCGCGATCATGTACATGGGTTTGTCCAGACCGGCCGGCGTCGGTGTCCGGTAGATCTCCTGTCCGTCGAAGTAGAAGGTCAGCGTGTCCGGCTGCCAATCGACGCCGTACGTGTGGTAGCCGCCGCTCATGTCGGCGACGGCGGAGATACCCTGGCTCACGGTGTGGTTGCCGGGGGTCTGGCCGGGCGCCAGGCTGTGCACCGTGGTGTAGAGCGTGCCGGGATCGTGGCCGAGCATCTCCATCACGTCGATCTCGGGCGGCCAGGAACCGTCCTCCGGGAGCAACCAGAAGGCGGGCCAGAAGCCCTGACCGGCGGGTAGCTCGGCCCGCATCTCGAAGTAGCCGTAGGTCTGGCTGAAACTGTGGAAGGTATTGATCATCCCCGAGGTGTAGGGCTGCCCTCCCAACTCCTGGAGTTGAGACGGGTCGGACGGCGCGGCGGTGATGCTCAGGATGCCGTCGTGAACGCTGAACGGGCTCGCGAGCGCGCTGCCGGCGGGCTGATCGGCGCGGACATACCATTGCTGCTCTTGATTGAAGGGGAGCGTTCCGGTCGACGTGACGTAGATGCTCCATTGCGGACCGCCGGACGTGTCGAGACCCGCGGTGCCGTCCCAGAGCGTCAGCCTGTCGAAGTCCTCGCTGTACGTCAGGGTCGCTGTCTGGGCGAGATTGCTCGGATCGATACCCACGGGTCACCTGCACAGTCGCCGCACGCAACGGAGCGGTTGCACCGGATTGTACAATCATAAGCTGTAATACGGGAACCGTGGGCCGGTTCCGGCCGTGATGGCGCGCACGGTTTCGGGGACGGCACGGCACGCGGGGTGCCGCTTTCGCTGCGCGCGGAGCGACGGCGCGCGGGTTCCGTGCGGCGATACTCTGCGTTGGATGAGGCGCCGGCTCGGGCCTCAGGGCGACAGGCGTCCTGCCCCTTTGAAGCGAGCACGCGTATGACCCCGCTCTCCTCCAGTATCAGATCGCTTCGGTGACGGCTCGCAGGAGTCAAAGGCTTCGTTGAGGAGGCGGACAGTCTCGGGCTCGGGCCGAAAGTCGAGAGGGTCGGCCGGCTCCGTCCGTCGGCCTTCCGAAAGCCAGCGCGCAGCAACGGGAGGTCCCCGGCTCGGTAATCACTACGGACGCGCGCTTTTGCAACCCAAAATTGTACTGCCGGTTACGAATCAAAACCGGAGGTGCTCATGACGTCGTCCTCGCTCGCCGCGCTCAACCCGTCGTCACGCTCGCTCGAATGGCTCGTCGGGTCGAGCGCACTGTTGTCCTCCACCGCACTCTCGACCGGGCAGCTGACGAGCCTCGGCCCGATTGCCTCCCTCGTCGAGAGTGCCGTCGATGTCGGCGCCGCGGACGAGGGTGGGTCGCTGCTCCCCGACGCGCTGACGGACACCGCCAACCGGATCGTCCTCGACACGCATGCCCAACTCGAGGACACGGGTCATCAGATCGCAGCGTTGAACGGTCCGCTCCACGGGCTGACCCATCTCGGCGAGACGATCGGGCTCGGTCATATCGGCGAGCGCGGCAACCTGATCACGGATCTGTCCGGCGCCGTCGCCAACCCGACCGAGACCGGCGCCGTCGTTCCGGTGCTGAGCGATGCCGGCCAGGCCGCCGAGGCTGCCGGAACCTTGCTGAATACCGTCACGGCACTGCCCGTGGCCGGCAACGGCCTCGTCGGCTCCGGCGGCACGCTGGCGCCGGTGACGGGGATCCTAAACCAAGCCGTCCTCGACCTGCACACGACGCTCGAGGATGCCGGCCACCAGATCCCGGTGCTCAACGCGCCGATTCACGCCCTCACCGGCCTCGGCGAGACGGTCGGCCTCGGTCACATCGGCGCGGCAGGCAATCTCCTGACGGACACGCTCGCCGTGCCGGGGTCGATTCTGAGTGGCGGCGGCCTCGCCTCGGCCAGTCCGGTCCTTACGGATCTCGGTCCCGTTCTCGGAGCGACCGACACGCTGATCACCGCCGTCACGGGCACCGCGACCGCCGGTGGCCTGCTCGCGCCGGGCGGCCTTCTTGCCCCGGTCACGAACCTCGCGAACACCGCCGTCCTCGACGTCCACATGACCCTCGAGAACCTCGGGCACGAGATCCCGCTGCTGAACGGGGCCGTCCACGGCCTGACCAATCTCGGCGAGACCCTCGGCCTCGGCCATCTGGGCGAGGCCGGAAACCTGCTGACCGACGCCGCGGCCCTGCCCGGTGCCCTCCTGGGCGGTCAGGGACTCGGGGCGCTGTCCCCTATCCTCGGCGATGTCGGCGCGGTGGCCGGCGCTGCCGGCGGCCTGCTCGGCGGCGTCACCGGCATCGTCGGCGACCTGGGTGGTGCGGGAGCGCCGGGCACGGGGAGTCTCCTCGCCCCCGTCACCGCCGCGGTCGACGGCCTGCTCGGCGGCGTGACCGGCGGCGCTCTGGACGGAACCGGGGCTCTGCTCGGGTCGAACGCACCGCTGCAGCCGGTGGGCAATGTCGCCAACACCGTGATCGACGCCGTTCACGCGACGCTGGAGCAGGTCGGACACGATGTTCCGATCCTCAACGACCCGCTCCATGCGGTGATCGCGCTGGGCAACACGGTCGGATTGGGTGAACTCGGCGACACCCACAATTTGCTCACCGACACCATCAACCTGCCCGGCGCGATCCTGACCGGAAACGGGCCTGGCGGCGTGGCTCAGGTCGCCGACGATCTCGGGCCCGTGGCGGACGCGCTGGGCGGCGTTGTCGGCTCGGCGACCGGTCTCCTCGACACGGCCGGCGGCGGTCTCGGAGCCGGCCTGCCGGGCGGTGGCCTCCTGGCACCGGTCACCTCCGCGCTCGGCGGCCTCACGGGTGGCCAGGGTACCGGTGCCGTCGACGGTCTGCTGGGCGGCCTGAACGGCGGCACGGGCTCCGGCGTGACCGGCGCGCTCCTCGGGACGAACGCGCCGCTGCAGCCGGTCGGGGATGTCGCCAATACGCTGATCGACGGCGTCCATGCCGGCGTGGAACAGGTCGGCCACGCTGTGCCGGCCCTGAACGACCCGCTCCACGCCGTGATCAACCTCGGAACCGCGGTCGGCTTGGGAGAACTCGGCGAGTCGAGCAATCTCGTGACCGATGTCGTCAACCTGCCGGGCGCGGTGCTGGCCGGCGACGGGGCACCCGCGGTGGCGCAGGTGGCGAGCGACGTCGGATCCGTGACCGGTGCGGCTGGCAGCGTGCTGGGTTCGGTCGCGGGGATCCTTCCTGCGGCCGGCGGGGACGGTCACCAGACCGGCACTCCGGTCGACGGCGTCGTCGCGGCCGTCACCACGGTCCTGGGCGGGGGCGATGCCGGTGCGGCGGGCGGCGCCGTCGGCAGCCTGCTCGGCGAACTCACCGGCGGCCCATCGGGTGAGGCGGGAGCCGGGACCCACCCATTGATCGACGCGTCGGCGGGGCCGACCACCGCGACCCCGGTCGCGGACGTCGCCGTGCTCACGCCCTCCGCCGATCCGGCGCACGCCGTCGAGGTGAGCGCGATCGCGGTGAGTGCCGATCAGCCGAGTTTGGCCACGGCGAACCTGCTCGGCAGCGACAGCATTCACCTGCCGCAGACCGGCGGCGGCGCCGATTCCCTCGTCGGCCACCTCGTGGACGCGGTGTCGGCGACATCCGCCGCGCCGGCCGGGGCGGGTGCCGCTCAGGGCGTCAGCGTCGATCTCGGCATCGCCACGATCGATCTCGGCGGCCACGCCGAGGTTCAGCACGCGGACCCGACTCCCCACACGGCCACGAGCGGCCTGCATCTGCTCGGCCTGTGAGATCCGGCCCCGCCGCTTCCGCGGCGGGGCCGTCCCGACGCTGCGGCCCGCGTCGCGTCGGCCTGAACCGCTTCGCTGACCTGCAAAGCCGAGGGATCGATCTGTGACCGACGAACGCGTGTTGCGTGTCGCGAGGCGCCGGGAGTTCTGGTCCGCGGTTCGGGCCGGACGCACGTGCCTGATCACCGTGATGATCATCAGCGGTTTCATCAACCTGCTGATGCTCACGGCCCCGATCTTCATGCTGCAGGTCTACGACCGGGTGCTGCCGAGCCGGAGCATCGCGACGCTCGTCGGTCTCGCCGGCATCACGCTGATGCTGCTCGTGATCCAGAGCATCTTCGAGATCTTCCGGGCCCGCATTCTGGCGCGCTTCGGTCGCCTCGTCGACGAGCGCCTGGGGCCGCGGATCTTCCGGGCCCTGCTGGCCCGCGGCGCCGAGATGCCGCGCGGCGACGACGGACCCCAGGCCCTGCGCGATCTCGATACCGTCCGCGGCTTCGTGTCGAGCATGGCGGTCAGCGCCTTCTTCGACCTGCCCTGGGTGCCGCTCTACGTCGCGGTCTGCTTCCTGTTCCATCCCTGGCTCGGCGCGGCGGTGGCCGGGGGCGCCCTGTTCCTGTGCGTGCTGACGGTCCTCACGGACTGGGCCTCGTCCGCCTCCACTCAGGAAGCCGTCCGGACGGCCGGTGAGCGCCGGTCCTTCACCGACATGGCGCACCGGACGGCACCGCTGCTCTCGGCCCTCGGAATGCGGTCCCGCATGGCGGAACTCTGGCAGGTCCGGGCCCGGCGGAACCTCGACGTCGCGGCGTACGGAAACGATCTGGCCATCGGCTTCGGCACGACGGCACGCCTGCTGCGCACGGTGCTGCAATCCAGCATCCTCGGTCTGGGAGCCTTCCTGGTGGTGCGCGAGGAGGCGACGGCCGGCGTGATGCTGGCCGCCACGATCCTGTCCGCCCGCGCCCTCGCGCCGGTCGACCTGGCGATCGCCAACTGGAAGTCGTTCTCGGGCGCCCGACAGGCCTGGGGCCGCCTCGTCGCGTTCCTGCCCCGGCGGGAGCCCGCCGCCCTCACGCCGCTCCCGGCGCCGCGGGAGAGCGTCCGCGTGACGGCCCTGTCGATCGCGGCGCCCGGAACCGACACCCTGGTGCTCCACGACGTCAACGTCGCCCTCGCCCCCGGCAGCGCCCTCGGCGTGATCGGGGCCAGCGGCTCCGGCAAGTCTACCTTCGCCCGTGCCCTCGTCGGGCTGGCGCGCCCGAGTCGCGGCGTGATCCGCCTCGACGGCGCGTCGATCGATCAGTGGGACTCCGATGCCCTCGGGCGCGCGGTCGGCTACCTGCCGCAGGACATCGAGATGTTCGACGGCACGATCGCCGAGAACATCACGCGCTTCGATCCCGAGCCCAACCCCGAGGCCCTGCTCGCGGCCGCCCAGGCCGCCGGCGTGCACGAGGTCGTGCTCCGCCTGCCGGGCGGCTACGATGCCCGCGTCGGTTCTGGCGGCCTGGGCCTCTCCGGCGGTCAGCGGCAGCGGATCGCGCTCGCGCGGGCGCTCTACGGCGATCCCTTCCTCGTGGTCCTCGACGAGCCGAACTCGAATCTCGACGTCGACGGCGACCGCGCCCTGTCGGCCGCCGTGCAGGGCGTGCGCGCCCGCGGCGGCATCGTGGTGGTGATCGCCCACCGGCCCAGTGCCCTGGCGGCGGTCGATCGCATCCTGGTCCTGGGGGAGGGGCGCGTGCAGCTGCACGGTCCGCGCGACGACGTTCTGTCGAAGCTCAATGCCCTGACGCGACGGACGCCCACGAGGGTTGCATGACGACGGGTCACACGCCCATCGGGCCGGGGGCGGATCCGACCCGCGAGACGCGGCGCTCCTTGCGGCGGCACGTCGCCGGCGTCGCCGCCGTGATCGTGGTCGCCACGGGCGCGGCAGCCTGGACGGCGGCGACCGAGTTGTCCGGCGCCATCATCGCCACGGGGTCGCTGGTCGTCGAGAGCAACATCAAGAAGGTCCAGCATCCGACCGGCGGCGTCGTCGCCGAACTGCCGATCCAGGAGGGTGCGCGCGTCCAGGCGGGCGACCTGCTGGTGCGCCTGGACGCGACCACCGCCCGGGCCACCTACGACAGCGTCACCAAGAGCCTGTGGGAGATCGCGGCGCGCAACGCCCGACTGGAGGCGGAGCGCGACGGCCGCGACAGCCTCGCCATCGCCCCCGAGCTCGAGGGAGCCGGACCGGAAGTGGCCCGGATCGTCGACGGCGAGCGCAAGCTGTTCCGCTTCCGACGGGACGCGCTCCAGGGCCAGAAGGCGCAGCTCCGCGAGCGGATCGGTCAGCTGAACGAGGAGATCAAAGGTCTGGCCGAGCAGGCCGCCGCCAAGGAGCAGGAGACCGCGATCATCGGGCGGGAATACGAGGGCGTCGAGGATCTCTGGAAGAAGAACCTCATCCAGCTGACCCGGCTCACGAGCCTCCAGCGCGACATGTCCCGCCTGAAGGGTGAGCGCGGCGTCCTCGTCGCGAACATCGCGCAGACCAAGGGCAAGGTCTCGGAGACCGAGCTTCAGATCATCCAGCTGGAGCAGAATCTGCGCAGCGACGTCGCCAAGGAACTGGCCGAGAACCGCGCGAAGGCCGCGACGCTGACCGAGCAGAGGATCACGGCCTTCGACCAGCTGCAGCGCATCGAGATCCGCGCGCCGCAGACCGGCTACGTGCACGAACTCGCGGTCCACACCCGTGGCGGCGTGATCTCCCCGGGCGAGCAGATCATGCTGATCGTGCCGAATGCGGACTCGCTCGTCGCGGAGGTTCGGGTCGCGCCGCAAGACATCGATCGGCTGCAGACCGGCCAAGCCGCCGGACTTCGCTTCCCGAGCTTCGACCAGCGCACAACGCCGGAACTGAACGGTCGGGTCGTCCGGATCGCCGCGGACGTGAGCGAAGACAAGCGGACGGGCAGCTTCTACTATCTTGTTCGCCTGGGCGTGACGAAGGAGGAGTTGAATCGGCTGGACGGGGCCAAGTTGATGCCCGGCATGCCGGTGGAGGCCTTCATCCGAACCGCCGACCGAACCGTTCTCTCCTACCTCACGAAGCCGCTCGTCGATCAGGCCCGACGCGCTTTTCGTGAGAAATGAGGCTCTCCGACTCCCCCGCGAAACGCGTGTCCTCGATCCGGTCGAAGGCTCGCGCCACGCCCTCCAGGATCAGCTCCGTGCCGTAGCCCCGGCGCGTCGTCGCCTCCGGATTGATGGCGACACCGCTCTCGACCCAGCCCCAGGCCCGTCGCCGGCATCCGCGCCGGTCGAGGACGACTCCCAGGTCGCGTCGAGTCGGCCGGTCTCGACCGTCAGCGCACCGGACTCCACCGCATCGGTGGTCAGCTCGTGCAGGGCCGGGGCGAAGCTCTGGATCTGCCGCGTCTTCCGAGAGACCCGCGGTCCAGCAATCGTCGGTCGGTCCCGGGCTCCGCTCGCGTGCGCCGCCACCTCAGCCCTGATCAGCGCTCCGACCTCGACGGTATCGCTCCCCGCATGGCTGAGCAGGGCCCGCGCCCGGCTGAGCGCCCGCAGCCGCTTCTCGAACGCCACGACCGGACCGCCCTGCCTCACCGTGCGGCAAGGATTGGGCAGGCTGCCGCGGACGTCCTGATCTGACTGCGGCGACGGGTCGAGGCGTCGGAACGGGTGCCGCACCGGCGACAGCCGTCGTTGGTACACCGGCCGCCGCACCGGGCGGTGTCGCGCGGTCGGACGGCCGGTGATGCCGACAGCCCAAGCAGCCGCACCGAGGCGGAGGCGGCCGTCGCGAAGGTGAACATTGCCTCGACCCTGGCCTGCCCGCGCGCCATGCGCCCCGCGTCCAGCGCGTTGCCGGGACGGTCTCGCGAGCATGAAGCCGTGGATGGTCGCCCCGATCACGCGCCGCCGATCCGCTCGAGACGATCTATCTCCGTCGCCACACCGCGTTCTCGTCGATCCTCAGGAGCAGCGTGACCGGCACGAGACCGATCATCACGATGAGAACTGCGGCGACGGCGCCATCCTCGTACGTGCCGCGCGCCGCCTCGCCGTAGAGAAACGTGCTCAATGTCTCGACGTTGAGAGGGCGCAGGAGCAGCGTCACCGGCAGCTCCTTGGCGATGTCGACGAACGCCAGCAGCCCGCCGCTCAGCATCGCGGGCCAGGCCAGCGGGATCTGCACGGTGGCGAGCGTGGCGAGCCGCCCGCGCCCCAGGACCCGGGCCGCGTCCGATATGGTGTGCGGGATCCGCGCCAGGCCGGCCTCGCTGGCGCCCACCGTCACGGTCAGGAAGCGCAGAGCGTAGGCGATGACCAGGGCTGCGCCCGTCCCAAGCCCCACCGAGACGGTGGCGAAGCCCGCCTCGAGCAACCCGGAATCGATCAGCGCCAGGGGGCCGAGCAACCCCACCGCCAGCACGGTGCCGGGCATGGCATAGCCGAGCCCCGCCGCGCGAATCAGCGCGCGCCCGGCGCGGGCGCTCAACAGGAACGGCGCCGCCGCCACCAGCAGGCCGACCACCACCGTCACCCCCGTCGCGAGGCTCGCGTAGAGGATCGTGTTGCCGGTCTGGACCGCCAGCGTGTCGGGCCATCCCCCGCCCGCGACCCGCCGCCATGCCTCGCAGGCGAGGTGGCCCGCAGGCAGCAGAAAGCCGAGGACGACCGGCGTCGCGCCGAGGGCCACGGCGGTTCCGGCGCGCCAGCCGGAGAGCCGACGCCGCGTGACCGCCGCGTTCCGGCGGGCGCTGCCGGCATAGCCGCGCCCGCCCCGGGCCAGCCGCTCCAGGCCGACGAGGGCGACGACGCAGGCGAGCATCACCAGCGCGATCTGCGCCGCGCCGGGTAGATCGGAGCGGTTCACCCAAGTCGCGTAGACCTGTACGGTCAAGGTGCGCACGCCCAGGAACTCGGCAGCACCGACATCGTTCAGCGCCTCCATCAGGGCGAGGCCGGTGCCGAGCGCCACCGCCGGGCGGGCAAGCGGGAGGGCGACCCGCAGGAAGCTGCGGAACGGCCCGGCGCCGAGCACCCGCGCGGCCTCCAGCAACGTGCCCGCCTGCATCAGGAACAGCGCCCGCGTCGGCAGGTAGACGTACGGGTACAGGACGAAGCCGAGGAGCAGGATGCAGCCCGGTAGCGAGCGCAGGTCCGGCAGGGGCAGGTCGCGGGGGCTCGACAGGCCGAGCAGGCTCCGCAGCCCGGCCTGAAGCGGCCCGAGGGGATGCGACAGGTCGAGATAGGCGTAGGCCACGACATAGGTCGGCATCGCCAGCGGCAGAAGCAGCGCGCCTTCTAGGACGCGGCGGCCGGGAAAGTCGAAGGCCGAGACCAGCCACGCGGCCCCGGTCCCGAGCCCGATCACCAGGAGGCCGACGCCCGCCAGCAGGAGGGCGGTGTCCCGGATCGCCTGCGGCAACACGTAGGCGGCCAGATGCGGCCAGAGTTCGCTGCCGCCACCGAGGGCCGCGATCCCCAGGGAGATGACCGGCGAGAGCAGCAACGCCGCCAGCGCCGCCGCGCCCGCCCAGCCGAGACCGCGCGTCGCCGCCATCCTCGTCCGCACGGGCTCAGTTGTCGAAACCGACCTTGTCGACGAGCAGGCTCGCCGCCTTGCGGTTGCGGGCGATCTCTAGCAGCGGCGTCTGATCGATCGTCAGGGTGCCGAGGCTCGCGAGCAGCGGGTCGATCGCGGCGCCGGCCTTCACGGGATACTCGTAGTCGGCGTTGGCGTAGACCGCCTGCGCCTCGTCGGAGACGAGATATTCGAGGAGCTTCACCGCCTCCTCGCGATTGGGCGCCGCCTTGGCGACGACGGCGCCCGAGACGTTCACATGGGTGCCGCCGCCCTCGAAGGTCGGGAGCACGACCTTGATCGCCTTGCCCCATTTCTGCTGGTCCGGTCCGCCGCGCCCCGAGCGCATCAGCCCGACATAGTAGGAATTCCCGAGACCGACCTCGCAGAGGTCGGCGGCGATGTCCCGGGCCACGTCGCGGTCACCGCCCGCCGCCTTCCGGGCGAGATTGGCCTTCAGCCCGCGCAGCCACGCTTCGGTCTTCTCCGCGCCGTGGCGGACGAGGAAGGCCGAGATCAGGGCGGTGTTGTAGGGGTGCTGTCCCGAGCGCAGGCACACCTTTCCCGTCCACTGCGGATCGGCGAGGGACTCGTAGGTCGCGGCGGTGAGGCCCGAGAGAGTCTCGTCGGCGTAAAGCACGCGGGCGCGCATCGAGAGGGCGAACCACCGGCCTTCGGCGTCGCGCAGGGGCGCAGGCACCGCCGCCTCCAGCGCGGGCGAGCGCACCGGCTGGGCGAGATCGCGGTCCACGAGTTCGATCAGGTTGCCGATATCGACCGTCATGAGGATGTCGGCGGAGGAGCGGGCACCCTCGGCGGCGACGCGCTCGGCGAGGCCCTTCTCCACGAAGACGGTGTTGACCTTGACGCCGCTCTTGGCGGTGTAGGCTTCGAGCAGGGGGCGGATCAGGCCCGGTTCCCGCGTCGTGTAGAGGTTCACCTCCGCCGCGTGGGCAGTCACGCCGAGGCCGAGCGAAAGGACGAGGCCAGACCAGGCGAACTTTCCGGAGAGAGACGACACGGCAAAACCCCCTTCATCAAACGATGCGTAGGGCGGTATACGTGTAATCATTATATCGCAAGAAAGTTTTGTTTTTAAATATTCTAATTCAGTGCAGGCTCGTCTTCGCTGGCGCCTGCTGCAGGGAAGATGTGAGCCTGTTCCGGCACAAGGTGAATGCCGACCTCGTCTCCGGGAACGGCCGCCGGCGGGAGGTGCAGGCGCAGCGGCGCGTCGAGGCCGGTCACCGCGAGATCCAGGCGCAGGCGCGGTCCCGCGAAGGTGCGGCCGAGGACGGAGGCGCGCACCCCGTTCCCCGCCGGTCCGCGCGAGGCCTTCAGACGGATCGCCTCCGGGCGAAGGCACACCGTCACATCCCCGTCCGGCAGGGCGGCAGGCCGGGGCAGCGGACCGAGCGGCGTCGCGATGCGGTCGGCCGCCGCCCGGCCCGGAATCTCGATGATCTCGCCGAGCGCCCTGGCGGCGAAGGGCGTCTCCGGCGCGCCGTAGATCGCCTCGGGCGTGCCGGATTGGACGATCCGGCCGCGGTGGATCAGGACGATGCGGTTCGCGAAGGCCACGGCCTCCGCAGCGTCGTGGGTCACGAGGAGCGCGCCGGTCCGGTCCCGGCGCAGGACGGCGAGGGTGTCGGCGCGAACGCGATCGCGGTTGCCGGCATCGAGGTTCGAGAACGGCTCGTCGAGGAGCAGGACCCGCGGGCGCGGTGCCAGGGCGCGGGCGAGCGCCACCCGCTGCGCTTCGCCGCCCGACAGGGTGCCCGGATAGCTGTCGGCCCGGTGCGCCAAGCCCACCTGCTCGAGCCGCTCGCGGGCGACGCGCTCCGCCCCCGCGCCACCGAGATGGGCGAGGCCGAAGCGAACATTGGCGAGCACGGTGAGATGGGGAAACAGCGCGTAGTCCTGGAACATGAGCCCGACGCCGCGGGTCGCGGGCGACTCGTTGCGGCCGCGGCCGGCGACGCGCCGGCCGCCGATGGCGATCTCGCCCGCGTCCGGCGCGTCCAGGCCGGCGATGAGCCGCAGCAGCGTGCTCTTCCCGCAGCCGGAGGCGCCGAGCACCGCCACGATCTCGCCCGGCTCGAGGGTCAACGAGACGCGGTCCAGGGCGAGCGTCCGGCCGAACCGCCGGCTCACGCCCGAGACCACCAGCCGCGAGGCGGCGGGACGGGAGGCAGTGTCGAGCGTCGGAACCGTGCGTCGTCGAAACAAGGATGGGCAATCCCGGAGGCGGGCCTTGCAGGAGAACGGCCGACACCGTCCTTCTCATCCAGCAGTGGTCATGGCGCTCAGCTCAGGCTGACGAACCGCCTGCGACCACCTCTCCGGACAACGTCTCCGGAGCGGATGAGCCCCTTCCGGCAAGCTTCGACGGGCGCCGATGCGCCGCCGGGCGTCGCCGTCGGGTGGAGGTCGAGCCGACGGCTTCCGGGGTGCGGGACGCCGATCGCTGTCATCGTGGGCCGACGGACTCGTTCTCGAGAACGATGATGGATCGAGAACGCGACCGGCCTCTCGGCACCGGGGCTGGCGGGGGTTCACGGCCTGAGCCGGAACAGAGCCTCCGATCAGGAGGGGCTTCGGCCCACCTAGACCGGGCCAGCCATCGTCGACGCCGCGACGCGTGGCATCGACGCAGGGAAGGGCAGGGCAGGGCAGGGCAGGGCAGGGCAGGGCGCCGCGCGATCCCGATAGGATTCGAATATCGCGAAAGCCGTGCCGAGCCCGCGCGGAGGTCCTGGAAACGGCCGGGCGGGGTGGAGAGCGGTTCAGCAGCTCGCGGTGGGATCGGGATCCGCCGCCCCGCACACTCAGGAGCGGCCCTGGCGGTGCCGATGGGCTGCGATGTCCGTCAAACAGCCATCCGGCCGGCCTGGCATGCCGCGGCCCTTCTCAGCGCGGAGCGGACAACGAGGATGTGCCCGGGCATGATGGCCGCGAGATAGGCGTGTCCGAGGCGGTTACGGCAGCGGACGACCGTGGTGGCGACGAGGTCCTCCCGCCCGTCCGGGCGCTGGCTGAGAAGAAGCGACAGGCGAAAATCGAGGTGGCGGTCGTCCTCTCCCAGGACGATCTCGCGCTCAGACCGAGAGAGTACCGGAAAGAAGTCGATCCGGTCCCGGCCGTCGGCCTTGAGGCGGGCCCTCATCGCCCCCGACGTCTCAACCCCGAAGAGGCGCACAGCCGCGTCGCGCAGTGCCATGGCTGCCGTGATCCAGGGGGCCGGGTTCGAGAGCGCTTCTTGAGCCAGCCTTGACAGGTCATGCGGCCCCGGCCCGGGCAGCGTCACCGCGAAGGCGTCCACGAGATCCGCGCCCGGATACCGAGAGGCCACCGCGCACTCGGCCGGCGGCATCATCGAGCGAACGTGGGACAAGCGCTCAGCTGGCCTGTGTCCTGACGCGCCCAACACCGGCGAGACGGCGCAACGAGCGGCGCTGACAGCGGCGTAGCGCGACGGCAAAGCTGATTCCGACCCGTCCGCTTCTGGCCTCTGGCGCCCAGAAGCGGACGGGCAGCGTCCCACCCGGAGCAGTCGATCCAAGCGGTACGGTGTGGGTGCGCGTTTCATGAACAGAGCCGCGCCCTCAGCCCGGTTGCGAAGGGCCGGGCCCGTCTTTCGAGACTACGCGACGGGGCCCGCCACCTTCTAGGCTCGTTGGCTACGGCTTGTTGGCCGGAGCCGGGTTCGTCGTCGTTGCCGGAGGCGCAGGGTTTGCCGGCGCCGTGCTGGCAGGAGGTGGCGGAGGCGTGGGGGCCTCGGCCTTCTTCTCGTCTTTGCAGGCCGTGAGCGTGAGCAAGCCGACGAGCGGCAGCAGATGGCGAATACGCATGACCGTTCCTCCTGTTTGGCCAGTCTAGGCGGTGAGGAACGTCGCCCGGTCGCTGTTCGATCCAGCGCGCCGTGATTCCGGCATCAAGCCTGATGCCGGCTCATCGTGGGCATCGACGCGGCGAGCCAACGCCATCGGTCGGGTCCGGCTGTGCCGTGAGACCTCGCAAAGCGACGTTCTCGATCGAACCGGTCGTAGCAGGCCGACACGTCGGAACGACGCGAGGCGGACGTCGGGAGGGCCTGCTTCGGGTCGGGACAGGCGTGGCGACGACATCCGCCGCCCCGAAATTGTCGCGCGCAAGCGGACCGTCGCGTAACCACCCAGAGCGACCATCCTGCGTCCGACCCAACCTCTTTACAGAAGCGTCGGTGGGAGCTGCCCGAAGCTCGCCTCCGGCCGGCGGAGAGCCGAGATGCTCTCCCGGGATCTGCCGCCGCGATGACGCAGCGCATGTCGGCCGGCCCTTTCCGGACAATCTCGGTCGGCGCGCGGATCATCGTCCCGGCATGGATGCGGCCGAGCGCGGTGCAGTCCTGCGGTTGGGCTCGCGGTCCGGCACCGCCAGGAAGCCGGCGTCGCTCGCACCCCGCCGGACGTCGTCTGGCGCGGCCGATCCGCCGAGGTACAGGTCTCGGAGAACTGGCATCCGCTCCGGGTAGAGACGTCGCGTAAAGTCTGTGGCGAGCGTGTCGACGGAGCCTGTGATCGAGATCGATGTCCTCATGGCGCGGCTTCAGGCC
Organism: Methylobacterium sp. PvP105; assembly: GCF_017876975.1. Lineage (NCBI taxonomy): Bacteria > Pseudomonadati > Pseudomonadota > Alphaproteobacteria > Hyphomicrobiales > Methylobacteriaceae > Methylobacterium > Methylobacterium sp. PvP105. Next base: position 204,532 of record NZ_JAGIPA010000005.1, read on the forward strand.
TGCAAGTGACGACATTGATGCTTGTGATCGACGGGCGGGATTGACGACAGCGGTCGCAATCCCGCGAGCAACGGCACTGTCGGGGCGATCGTGAAGACGTCTATCGCGACCATGACCTCATCCCGCTTCTGCGCGACTGTGCCGGGGGGAACGGATGGAGATCGCGGCTCGTTGAACCCTCAAGTTGCGTTGCTTGAACGAGAACAACCGGGGAGATCGCCCGTGACGCCGTCCCTGCAATCTGCCTTGGCCGCCTCCGGCTATGTCGGCTTCTGGGAAACGGACCTCGCCACACAGACCGTCGCGATGACGGGGGCTCTGCCCAACCTGCTCGGCCTCGACGAGCAGCGTGCCGCGGCGGGCGTCCCGGTGACGGCGTTTCTGGAAGGCGTTCATCCCGACGATCGCGAGCGGGTCGCGTATCTGGTGCACGAGGCACACCACACGGCAGGGCGCTTCGAGGCCGAGTTCCAGACCAACGATGGTCCCGGTGGCGTGCGTCGCGTCGCTGCACGAGGCCGGGTCGAGGTTGACGCGCGCGGCCAGGGGCAACGCTGCCTCGGCGTCGTCCTGGATCTCGGGGATGGCAGCCAGGACGACCTGACCGCTTCAGCCCAGCGGCTTCGAGCGATCGATCGAGTCGTCGACGCGTTGATCGCGGTCCGCCCGCTGGTTGCAGAAGTCGGTTCGCCTCTCCTGCGCACGCTGATCGACGCGACGCTCTTGGAGTTCGGAAAGCTTCTGGCCGGCCAGATGAAGCGAACCGCACGCCAACTGAATTAACAGTTTCCTCGATGCCTATCCTGCTGGGCGGCGACAGAACTTACGAAGTCAATACAGGAGCGGCGATCATCGCGATCGACGACGCGCTCGAAGGCGGTCAAGAGCGCGAGCGCTTCTTCCGCCGCTCTGACGCTTGCGGGCCTGTCCCGGAAGATCGCGACGTCGTCCCCGAGCGCTGCAGCGATGCGCCGCAGGATGCTGCCGCTTGTGGTTCGTTCTTCGGTCATTGCTGCGCTCCGGCCCCAGGTAAACGGTCGCAGGTACGCGACCGCTGGAGGAAGCGAAACGAACACCCGAACCTGCCCAAGGTATGTGGATGGACACCGCCCGGTATCCGGCGCCTGCAACCTGTGCGGGCGCGCCGCTGTGATAATGCGCCTGCGCGTGATCGGTTGCGACACGTCGGGCGGAGCACCCCAGCCAAGCCCGTGACCGTCACCGCGGGACCGGCAGCGAGGGCGCCGATCATCGCGCAGGACATGGCCTTGCGCATATGGCCTTGCGCATCATGACGCCCGGCGCTCAGCAGCGGTTGCCGCCCGCGGTCTGGCCGTACTGCTTGACTGGGAAGTTCTGCTGGTTGGCATTGCCCTCGGCAGCCGAGCTCTGCGGACAAGTCGAGGGGTCGCGGTCGAAGCGGCTGCCGAACGGGGCGTCGAACGAGCCCGTGGTTTCCACATCGTAGGGCGCGTAGCCCGTCCAGGCGGGACGGTCGTAGGACATCGCGGACGAGATCGGTGCTGCGGTGAGTGCGAGGGCAGTGACGGCAGCGGCGATGCGGGTCTTCATGAACTAATCCTTGCTCCTTTGCGCAGTACAGTCCGAGATGTTCGGCCTGCTCTCTCTTGCGTGATACCGATATGGGGACGGCTGTCCCGTGGCGGCGTGCCGCTGCGCACGCAGCGTCCGGGATTAATCGGGGCGGTGGCGCTGCTGTGACCGCGCGCGAACAGGCTGCCTCCGCCGCGGCTTCGAGACCGGGCGGCAGATCGCGCTCACAGGGCCCGATCGTTGAACCAGACGCGTGCTTCAGGTTTTGCCTGAAAGCCGACGCGATCCAACTTCGCCGAGGCACGGAGGATCTCCATGCGTATTCCAGTTCTTGCCGCGCTCGCGGGTGTGAGCCTCGGCGTCCTGGCCGTCCCCGCCTCGGCCGTGCCAGCCGGTCCCGTGACCGGCATCTCGTCACCGTCCGACATGCTCACCGACGTTCGGATAAGGCGCCATCACGTGCGGCGCCATTCGATGTCGCGGATCCAGCGGCGCTATCCCGGTGCGAGCTTCGTCCGGAACAAGACGCCCGGCGCTCCGGGCGGCAGCAGCCGGGGCAACGGGGTCACCGGCAGCTACGCCGCGCCCAGCGGACGGTAGGCTCTCACGCGCGCGTATCTCAGCGCGCTCAGGCCGCCGCGGCGGGCTGCCACGTGCGACGTCTCCGCCACCGGATCCCTGCTCTGCGGCAACGTGCAGGACCGTGGGCGGCAGAGGGCGCAGGTGGAAGGGACCTCAGCTTCCGGCACTCTCACGGGATCTGATCCGGGCCGGGGCCTGACGATCGCACGGGCGAGGAGGCCGACACGTCGGCTTCTCAGCGAGCCAGCTTCGCGGGGAGCATTGTCGGCGCCGGGCGGGACGCGTTCGACGCCGCGAACGAGGCAACGAAGCCGGCCAGGGAACGTACATCGTCCGGTTGTCGCGGGTCTCGAGCGACCGCGGCGGCTCCCCGTTCCAGCCGAAGGTTACAGGCCTTTGTCGGGAGGCCGACATCCGGCGTGCAGGCGTCGTGACGGGCGCAAGCGGCGTCCAGGGCGTCGACAGGCGGCAGAGGAGCGTTGTTGCCGGGGCCGCAGTAGTTGCCGTGGATGAGAAACTTCGGCCCGCCGTTCGCGGCTGGCTGTGCCGAGGACGGAGCGGCCCACGCGGTGGCGAGGAGGGCGGGGGCGGCGAGGCTGACGACGGTGCGAGTCAACATGGTGGAGACCCTCCAGCACCTCGCCGCACAGTCCCATCGGCGATGATGGTGCGAGACCTGTTTGAGTACCTTACATCACGTCGCGATGTGCTGCAGAACACTACCCCTATTCGGATGATGCTCTGCCTGGGTGGCGGACGGCTTGGCCGCCGGCTCACCGCGTCCGCGACATCGTGCTGAACCACGGGCGTCGGATGGCGAAGGCGGACGGGCGATACGGAACAGTGACTGCGCCCGTCCGGTTGGCCTGAAGCGACTGCCGCAGGCTCGCGGCCGTGGCCAGGAGAGAGCCCTTGTTCAAAGTACCCGCACTGACGGCTGGGTTGTTCGCAGCCAGCATGTTTCTCGCCCCCGCCCCGGCATCTGCGGCCCAGATTGGCATCGGAGCCGTTCCGGAGGCCGGTTCGGCGGTGCGAGACGTCCAGTATGGCTACGGCGGCCCGCGCTTCGGACGGCACTTCGGTTACGGTCGCCGGGGCTACGGTGGCCCGCACTTCCGTGGGCGCGGCTACGGCTATGGGCGCGGGTATGGGCGCGGGTATGGTCGCGGCTACGGCCGCGGATATGGGCCCGGCCATGGTTACGGCTACGGGCGCCGCGGCGGCTTCTGACACTCCCCGCTGAGCGGATCCTAGCAAGCCCGCCCGGTCCTCCGGCGCGGGCTTCTGCGTACGATGCTGCGCGTTACTGGTCGCGCAGGAAGAAGAACCAGATCAGGACAGGGCTCGGCCCACCGAGAACCACAGAAGGCCGCCCGTCATCATGTCTTGCTCCGGGACCTGTCCGGGCAACCCCGTGGGCCTGTTCCGGCAGGCAGTCCTGCAACCGGGGTCGATCAACGTCTTATTAACCATCTGCGCGCAGACCTCCGGGCCGGCCGAGCCCGAAGGAAGCCGATGCCCCTGACTCATCCGTTCGTTGCCCAAGCGATCGTGGCCGAGACCGAAGCGATGAAGGCGGCGATCCTGGCCGAGAAGATGCGGGCCATGGAAGCGACGGGCGCCGCCAGGGCCTTCGCCGAGATGGCTGCTGCCCAGAGGGCACGGGCCGCGTGGGCCAGGGCTCAGATCGCGCCTCGGCGTTCGGCCTGACGATGCCGCCTGCTCCGCGAAGTGAAGGTGGGCGGCGGGCAGCGCCCGTCCACCCTCGATGAGGCACGGCTGAACTGTCGAGACGCGACCGAGCGCCGCCCGTCCCCTCGCGGTCGGGCGACCGTTCTCGGCACCTGCGGAATACGGCCCCGCCCAGCGCTTCCCCACCGCCCGTCGCAGGTCGGCTGCTCCGCGAACGCGCGACATGGTCGAGGCGCGCGGCGCCGCCATCCGGAGCCGGTGAGTCGATCCAGCGCGGCTCGACGCCTCCGACGCTCAGACACGCCTCGGCCGGCGTGAAGATGCCGGGCGGTGGGCCGCTGACTGTGGTAGACGTCACCGCATGCGCGCTGGCGATCCAGCGTCTCATGGCCCTCAGGGAGAGTTGCAGTGGCGCGTCCGGACCTCGGTACGAAGCGTGTTTGCCCGACGACGGGTAGGAAGTTCTACGACCTCGGCAAGAATCCTGTGATCTCGCCCTATTCAGGCGAGGTCGTGCCGATCGCTGCGGCGACATCGTACTCGCGGGGGAGCGCTCCCGTTGTCGCCCGCAAAGAGGCGCCGAGCGACGAAGAGGATGAGACGGAGGGCCCCGAGCTCGTATCGCTGGACGAGGTCGAGGCTGAAGAGGCCGAGAAAGACACGGACAGCAATGCTGAAGACGATGACGCTCTCGATATCGAAGACGACGGTGAGCAAGTCGACGATGACAACCTCGTCGTCGATGAGGACGATGACGACACCAGCGATCTCGTCGAAGTCAACGATGACGATGACGATCAATAGCCGCGCTTGCGCCGCCGGTCATTGGGTGGACAGCTGATCGTCGGTGCGGTCTTCGTCGCTGTTCGAGCGGGTGGTGGGGCGGCTCATGAGCAGGGCCGCCCGTACCGCCATGCGGCGCGACGGCTCGTTGGCCTCGGCGTCAACCACGATCGCGGGCGCGGAGGGGTGGGCCGCGACAGCCGCCGCAAGATCGAGCACGTGGTCTGGACCGATCGAGTGATCCTGGGTGGTCGGTTCGGCCAGATAGGCGTCGATTGCGGCGCCGACATCTTCAATGGCGATACGCTCGGCGGTCACCAGATCCCAGAGCGTGGCCTCGACTGACATCCGCGGCGTATCGCACCTCTCGCGAGGGCATGCAATAATGTAACAGGATCTTGCCCTCATCGCCGGCAGGCCAGCGCGTCCGCGGGCTCGAGGGCCATCGCGGGTTGGACGGATGCGATCTGCGACGGGGTGGCCGGCCGGTGCGAGGTGATCCAGAAGCCGATCCCCTGACCACAGCTCGGCCAGCAACCCTTCGGCCAGGCTGTCGGCCCGATCCCTTGCCTCCGCGTCGTCTCGGGCCCGGATGAGGGCCGTGCCGCGGTCGCTGCCGTCCGCGGCGAACCGGTGCAGGCGGACGCGAAGGATCGCGTGCGGAAGACGCAGGCCCCCTGCCGAGGCCGTGCCGTCAGCGCCGCAATGCGCTCTCATTCAGGCGCAGAGGCGGAATGGTCAGGCTGTTGGGCCGACGGACGTCGCGATCCACACCACGTGCCGCGGGCCGCTGTGCCCGTTCGCGTGGGGCCGAACCTCCTCGACGACGAAACCCGAGCGCTGGAGGCGCGCCTTGAACTTGCGGTCGGGCGTCGCCGACCAGACGCCGAGCACGCCGCCCGGCCGCAGCGCCCGCCGCGCCAACGCCAAGCCGGGGCTGCCATAGAGGCGATCGTTCTCCGGGCGCACGAATCCTTCTGGTCCGTTGTCGACATCGAGCAGGATCGCGTCCCACGCGGCCGGACCGGACTGGATGAGGTCGTCGACATCGGCCTCGCGCAAGTCGACGCGCGCGTCGTCGAGGCAGCCGGCAAAGACGCCCGCGAGCGGTCCGCGTGCCCAAGCCGCTACCGTCGGCACCAGCTCGGCGACCGTGACGCTCGCCTCGGGCCCGAGGTTGCGCAGGGCCGCGCGCAGGGTGAACCCCATTCCGAGGCCGCCGACCAGCACGCGCGCCGCACCCCGGCCGCGCACACGGCCGCAGGCGAGGATCGCCAGCGCCTCTTCGGAGGCGCCGCGGGTGCTGTTCATCAACTCGATCGTGTCGGCGACGATCGAGAACTCGTGGCCCCGCCGCATCAGGTGCAACGGCGTGCCGCCGGGAACGATGCCGGTGTCGATATGCATCCACGATGTCACGGGCGTCCCTCTGTGGGCCGGCGTCTCGATTATTCCGGCAAACGGGAAGGATGAGTTATGAGACGCGCTCCTGACCGCGCGCCGCGCTCGCATCGAGCACGGGTCGCGACGGCGTTCGCCTCGACCGAGAAGCCGGTATCACCTCCCATGGCCAAGCGTACCAAGTCTCTGCCGAAGGTGCAGGGGTTCGTACTGTTCGACGTCACCTACGCCGACGGCAGCCGCGCCTCGAATCGACGCGTGCCGGCCGAGATCCTGGGTGGCCTCGACGGCGATGAGCCGGCGCGCGCCCTCATCGGCGAGCAGGAAGAGGAGATTGCCCGCAAATCGGGGAGGCCGAAGCGCGAGATCGAGCGCCTGATGCGGTCTCCGGCTCCCAGCTCGAAGCCCGATCTGTGACGAGCGGCCCCTGCACAGGCCACTCGTCGCGCGGTGATCAGCCCGCCTTCAGGTTGGCGGCGCTCTCCTTGCCGCTGCGGCGGTCCGCCTCGACGTCATAGGCGATCTTCTGACCCTCGTTGAGGGAGCGAAGGCCCGCACGCTCGACGGCCGAGATGTGAACGAACACGTCCTTGCCGCCATCGTCGGGTTGGATGAATCCGTAGCCCTTGGTCTCGTTGAACCACTTCACGGTGCCTGTAGCCATGGCTGTATCCTGGTCGTCACCGGCTCGCCCACGTGACGGGCCGTGACGCCTGAACGGGTCGCCGCGGCCGGCTGTTCCAGAGGCACCCGCGATCAGGAGCCGCGGGTCCGATCTCCGGGACGCTCGCCGGTGCCGAGCCACTCCAGCGCGGCCGCCCGCGATCTGAAGGTGTGCCCCTGTGATGTGAACGGCGCCGGCCGGTCTGCCTGTGGCACCTCATCGAGCAACTTGATCTGCCACGCATCGCTCGGCTCCGTGCCGGAGACGACCCGAACCAGCGCTGCGGTCACGACGGGATACAGCAGCACGTCATAGCTGCCGGGCGCGAGTTGTTCGACGGTGTAGGTCATGGGCTTCACGCACGCTCTTCGAACTGGAAACCCGCGGGGTGGGCCTGAGGGTGCCGCTGCCGACGGCCCGCTTGACCGCCGGTCCGTTCAGCCAGCGTTGCATCGTGCCTCCGGTCAAGCTTAGGACCGGGCTTCCACGGGAGTAGGAGGCTTGGTTGAAAGAGCTCGAACAGGGTAGCGAGGCGGCGATCTACGTCTCCGCCATGGTCGGTGAGATGATGCAGCGCGTTCTGGAAGACGCCCTGGCAGATCTCGCCAGGACGCGCGGTGCCGCCTACCTCGACATGTTCGTGGAGCGCGAACTGGCCCGCTACGCCGACCTCTTTCGCGAGCGGTCGGACGACACACCCGAAACCTCCAGCATGCTGCGCGCTTGGTTCGCTGTGGAAGGCAGCGCAGCGTTGCGGGCCGTGGTCGAACGCGCGAGCGCCGAGGCGAGGCGCGACTGACCGGGATCAGCGCCCTCGATGCGGTGGCCGGATCACCACCACCGCGGGCGGGCTGACAATCCACTTCTGCGCTGCCACCTGGCGCGACGAGTCCGGCTGCGGAAGCGTGGCGTTCGCCGCGTACACGAGGTCGGGGCCGAAGCGAACGAGCATGATCAGGACGACGAGGGCTGTGCGCATCCGGGGGCAACGATCGGGCCCGCGGAGCGCTCCCTGCGTCGCGCGTTAGCGGCCCTTCTTCGCGAACTCCCAGACCGGAATGCCCCAGACCTGCCCCTGCTTGGTCCGGTAGGCCGAGCCGCGCTCGAACACCACCCGCGTCGGTTCGACAGTCTGAGCCCGGTTGCCGGTGATCATCATCACCCCGCAGACCTCGATCCGCAGCGTCCCGTGCTCGGGGTGAAGCGCGAACAGTTCGGCCGCCGTCCAGCCGAGCGCGTGCGCCTCGGCGCCGAGACGGTCGCAGAAATCGATGGCGGCCTCACGTATCGGCGCCCAGCGGGCCGGGACGAGATACCGGCACGGCGAGACGTGCGGAGACAGGTCCTCGATAGCGCTGCGCCACAGGGCGGCGGCGTCGGGGAGCATGGTGGGTGCGAAACTGGAAGCCATCCCACGGGCTACGGCAAGCGTGACCGTTGGGCCATGCGGCCAGAAGCGGGGTTGCCTTGCACGGGTGAGGGCGGTCTCGCACCCACCCGCCGGCGCTCGGACAAGCCGGGGCCGCCCTGCGGCCGCTCGCACGAGCGTCGAACGCCTCTGCCGCCCCTTCGGACAGGATGCGCCGGCAGGCAGCGGCGCCGCGCGGTCCGACGCGAGCTCGCCCTGCAGGACGTGCGGGAACGACCTCCGCGGATGACCTGAGCGCCGGCATTCCGTCGCGCCGGTTCGCACGATCGCGGGCTGGCGCAATCCGTCCCGGCCTGGCACCCCGCGAGCGTGGCGACGCTCGATGATCGGACCTGTGAAGCGAAGATCGCGGGTGTCTGGCGCCAGATCAGCGTCGCTGAGGCCGGGAGCGCCCCCGTGATGGCGCCGACGCGCTGCCCGTCCTGCCCCAGCGCCTCGGTGCTCTCGGGATCGTACGCCGCGAACGGCAATCGGAAGTTCAGCCATCGCAGGGTGCATACCGGCTGTCCGCGGGACCCGAAGCGGTACTCCGGCACGCCGTCGCCCTATCCTCGGGCACGCATCTGAGGGGGTGGCCCGGGTCGGCACGACCTCGATCAGGAACGCTCAGCGGGCACACGGTGTTCAGAACTGGTAGTTTCACCGGTGAGGAAGACGTGCATGGACGTTTGGCAACTCATTGAGCGCGACCACGAGAACATCGGTGGCCTGATCCGTGAGATACCATACGCTCTCAACGACCCCAGAGCGGTCGGCAGCCGCGAGCAGATGCTGGCTGACCTCATGGACGAGCTTGATCTGCACGCGATCGGGCTCGGTGCAAGCTTGTACGGACCCTTGAGCCGAGAGGGCCGGACGCGCACGCTGATCGAAGACTTGAACCGCGGCCACGCGGAGTTCAGGCGACAGCTCCAGCAACTCGCCCGTCGCCGCAAGACGGCCTCCGCCGGCTGGCTCGACACCTTCGAAGATGTCACGTTCCTGGTGGATCAGCACCTACACCGTCACGTGCATGAACTGATCCCCGCCGCGCAGATGCTTCTCGCGCCCGAGGAGGTTGCCGCTGCCACACGGGCGTTCGTGCGAGCGAAGACGAACGCCCTTCGGTCTCGGCGCCGAGGCACCGTGGCGCGGGGCATGTCGAGCGAGTTCGCCCTTATCGCGACGCTCGCCGGAGTGGCCGCCGGTCTCGGCTATCTGATCTGGAACGGCGGACGCTTCGGCCAGTCGCGATCGGGCCGAATGGCCGAGGCCGGAGAGCGCGTTCCCCAGCGGGCGGTCCGGCCGATGCCGCGGTGACTGCGGCCAGCCACGGCGCCCGATCTGCCCGCAGGCCGACGGGGCTCGGTGCCGTGCGTTGCGGGCAGGGCCCGTACGCGACGCGGCCCGAGGCGCAGGATGCCGATCCCCCATTGGCGGGATCCCGACGGCGCGGGGCGATGTTCAGCCCCGCCTGATCCGCCCCCCGATGAGGTGGTCCGCCCCGACGTATGGCTTCCGAGCCAGAACGGGGGCGGACACAGGGGAACGAAGCGGCGCGAGCCAGAGGACGCCGTCGCCGAGCGGCGGCAGGTGGATGCGGGTCTCTCAAGGCCGGAGTGTGGGTGAGGGGATCGGCCCGACGCCGACGCGGCGGCGATCGTCGCGGCCGCGCGGGCGGCGGCCTGCGACGGCTCCGTGCGCCGGCTGCCGGACGGCTACGACACCATCGTGGGCGAGCGCGGCGCCCGCCTCTCGGGCGACCAGCGCCAGCGCATCGGCATCGCCCGGGCGCTGCGGAAGCGGGCGCCGATCCTCCTCCTCGACGGGGCGACCTCGGCCCTCGACCTCGAGATGGCGATCCAGGCCGGGCCCGCTCGCGCCCCAACCTCCTCGGCAACGCTCGACGCAGCCCCTCAGAGCGCCCGGCGAAACGAGCCGACGCCGATGTCAACAGGCGCAACCGTTGGAGAAGGAGCGAGAGACGGGTTCGCTCTCGCCGATCAGCATTCCTCAGGATGCTGGCACGCACATCTTTAACCGACGCCATCAGAAGCTCGGAAGTGTATGAAATAACGCCAAGCTAGAAACATTTTCATAAATACATCTAGGTCAGGGTCCCGCGATATCATCGATCTATCATCGCGCTCATCGTCAGCCGGTTCGAAACAGGTGCTGACGGCCGGAAGAGCCGTGTGCTTCCACCTGCGACCCAAGAGGAAGCCATATGCCCTCCAGTTTCGGCCACCACGGCATCGACGTGCTCATCCGCAAGCTGGAGAGCATCGGCACCCTCTCTGAGGAAGAGCGGCAGGCCATTCAGAGCCTGCCGATGAGGATCCACATCCTCGGTGCTCGGCAGGACATCGTGCGCGACGGCGAACAGCCCACGCAATGCTGCCTCATCCTCGATGGTTGGGTCTGCCGCTACAAGCTACTCAGCCAGGGCAAGCGGCAAATCCTATCGTTCCATATCGCGGGCGACATGCCAGATCTTCAGGGTCTGCACGCCCACACCATGGATTACGGCCTCTCCACGGTGAAGCACGCGACCGTCGCGTTCATCGCGCGCGAGAGCCTGCGAGAGCTGACGGCACGCTTTCCCAGCGTCGCAACGCTCCTGTGGCGAGACACTCTGCTCGACGCAGCGGTCGTCCGCGCGTGGATGACCGGCATGGGCCGCCGCACGGCGTTCGAGCGGATCGGTCACCTGTTCTGCGAGCTTTACCTGAAGCTTCGAGCGGTGGGACTGGCCGGCGATTACCGCTGCCCGCTGCCGGTCACTCAGATGGACCTCGCCGACGCGCTGGGTCTCACGCCCGTGCACATCAACCGCGTGCTGCGGGAGATGCGCAGCCGCGCACTGATCACGCTTCGGCACCAGACGTTGGTGATCGAGGCCTGGGATGACTTGCTGCAGGCTTCTGAGTTCGACCCAACCTACCTGTACTTGGAGATGCGAGCGGCTGCTTGATCCTGACCGAAAAGGGGTGGGGCGAACGTCCGCTCACGCCCGCCCTGATTTCAGGATCACCGGTTCGGATGTCCTCTCGCCTCGCCGGCGTGGCCCGGCGAGGAGTCTGACGGTGGGACACTCCGCGCGCGACCCGGCCACGAAAGGGCGACCGGCCCGGAACGCGGGTCGCAGGCTCGGCGCCGAGCGCGCCCGCAAACCCAGCGCGTCGGAGCGATCCGGGTCTGATTCGACCGCGAGAACCGCGTGCGCCACGTCCGACCGCGCCGTCAACAGCAAGCTGCGGAGCTTCGACGTCGCCAAGCTCGAGCGCCTCCTCCGGACCTAAGCAGCCCGCACCGTCGTCGACCCGTGGGCTGCCATCGGCAGGCGCTCAACCGCTTCACCGCGCAGGCGTGCCGCAACTGCCTCGCCGCAGCCGGATACGCACACGACGTGGCCCTTGCTCCACGATCGGGCGCAGCTCTAGCGCGAGAGGACCATGACGTACACCGCCGGGACGAGGCACAGCGCCACGCGAAGCAGGATCCCCAGCCCGGCGCGCGCCCAGGCAGGCAGGCCGTAGATCCCGGCGCAGCCCAACGCGAAGCCGGTGGCCAGCAGAAGCGCGCCGGCTTGTCCGGTCACGCCGGCCGCCCTGCACGAACCGGACTGCCAAGCTCGCATCTCAGGACGCCCGGCCCGGCGCGGTGCCCGATCTCGGGCAAGCGGAAACACTGCTGCATGCGGCGCGATCACGGCCTCGGCGGAAGCAACGCCGTACGCCCATCCCCGGCCGCCGCATAGCATTCATGTTAAAGTCGCGCCTGCAATTTCGTCGATGCCGCCTCCGATCTCAGAGAAATTAAAAAACCGAACATAGGTTGCAGATATTCGGCAATATGTCCTAACGGGTGTTATTTCGGTGCTCTGCGCGTCCGATATAACGCTATGGTCGTCGATCGAGACAGTGACCTGTTCAGGAGCTTCCGAATGAGCACTTTACGGTCTCAGTGCTCGCGCAGCGGCCCGGCCGCTTGACCCGTGTGACGCTCTCCCGCCGCGGTGGACTGCTCCGCCCGCTCGCGCTCGCTGCCGTGCTGCCGCTCCTCTGCGGGTGCCAGCAGCACAACATCCTCGACGCCAAAGGCCCCGTCGGAGCCGCCGAGGCGAATATACTCATCATCGCCACGATCATCATGTTGGCGATCATCGTGCCGACGATGATCGCCACGGTGGTGTTCGCGCTCTGGTACCGGGAAGCCAATCCGCGCGCCCGCTATCGGCCCGACTGGGCGTTCTCGGGCCGCATCGAGCTGGTCGTCTGGTCCGTACCTCTCCTGACCATCACGTTCCTGGGTGCCATCGCCTGGATCGGCGCGCACAGGCTCGACCCGGCAACACCGCTCGACTCGGACAAGAAGCCCCTCGAGGTCCAGGTGGTCTCGCTGGATTGGAAGTGGTTGTTCCTCTACCCCGAGGCGGGGGTCGCCAGCGTCAACGAACTGGTCGTGCCGGCGGCCACCCCGGTCCGCTTTCGGCTGACTTCCAGCAGTGTCTGGAACTCGTTCTTCGTGCCGAAGCTCGGCAGCATGATCTACACGATGCGCGGCATGGTCACGACGCTCAACCTCATGGCCGATCAGGAGGGCGAGCTTCGCGGACTGTCGACCCATTTCAGCGGCGACGGCTTCTCCGACATGCACTTCCCGGTGCGAGCGGTCTCGGACGCGGCCTTCGCCGACTGGGTGAAGGGCGCGCAGGGCTCGGGCGCCACCCTCGACAGGGCGTCCTACGCGGAGATCGCCAAGCAGGGCACCCTCGACGCCCCGCGCAGCTTCGGCGCGATCGAACCCGGCCTGTTCGACGGCATCGTTGCCCAGACCGTGCCGCCCGGCCCCGGGCCGGGCGGGAGCGGCGTCGAGGGCGTGCGGCCCAAAGGCGGCTCCTGACCGGGGCGTGCCCCCGCCAGACGCGGCTCCTGACTGCGAGGACATCATTCCATGCTGGGCAAGCTCACCCTCTCGGCGATCCCGCTTGACCAGCCGGTCCCCCTCGTGGCGGGCGCGGTGGTCGCGCTCATCGCGCTCGGGGTCGTCGCCTGGGTCGTGATCGCCGGCCACCTGCCGTATCTCTGGCGCGAGTGGATCACCAGTGTCGATCACAAGCGCATCGGCGTGATGTACTGCATCCTCGCGCTGGTGATGCTGATCCGCGGCTTCTCGGACGCGATCCTGATGCGCTCGCAGCACGCCGTCGCCTACAAGGCCGGGGGTTACCTTCCGCCCGAGCACTACGATCAGATCTTCTCGGCCCACGGGGTGATCATGATCTTCTTCGGCGCCATGCCGTTCATGATCGGGCTGATGAACTTCGCGGTGCCGCTCCAGCTCGGCGTGCGCGACGTCGCCTTCCCGACGCTGAATTCGGTCAGCTTCTGGCTCACGGCCTCGGGCGCGCTGCTGGTGAATGTCTCACTGGTGGTGGGCGAGTTCGCCCGCACCGGCTGGTGGCCTGCGCCCCCGCTCTCCGAGGTGACCTACTCGCCCGGCGTCGGCGTCGATTACTACCTCTGGGCGATCCAGATCTCCGGCGTCGGGACGCTGCTGTCGGGCGTCAACTTGGTCACGACCATCCTGAAGATGCGCGCGCCCGGCATGAGCTACCTGCGCATGCCGATGTTCTGCTGGACCGCGCTGGCCTCGAACCTGCTCATCATCGCGGCCTTCCCGATCCTCACCGCCACGCTGGCGATGCTGATCCTCGACCGGTATCTCGGCTTCCACTTCTTCACGGATTCCCACGGCGGGAATTCGATGATGTTCATGAACCTGTTCTGGGCCTGGGGTCACCCGGAGGTCTACATCCTGGCGCTGCCGGCCTACGGGGTGTTCTCGGAGGTGATCTCGACCTTCTCGGGCAAGCCGCTCTTCGCCTACCGGTCGATGGTGATGGCCACCATGGCGATCTTCATCCTCTCGTTCATGGTGTGGTTGCACCACTTCTTCACCATGGGACCGGGCGGCGACGTCAACGGCGTGTTCGCCATCACGTCGATGATCATCGCGGTGCCGACCGGCGTGAAGATCTTCGACTGGCTGTTCACGATGTACGGGGGGCGGGTCCGGCTGACCACAGCGATGCTGTGGTCGCTGGGCTTCATGGTGACCTTCGTGGTCGGCGGCGCCACCGGCGTGCTGCTGGCCATCCCGCCCGCCGACTTCGTGCTTCACAACAGCATGTTCCTGGTGGCGCACTTCCACAACGTGATGGTCTCGGCCGTGCTGTTCGGGGCCTTCGCCGGCTACACCTACTGGTTCCCCAAGGCGTTCGGGTTCCAGCTCAACGAGTGGTGGGGCAAGGCCGCGTTCTGGTTCGGCATCACCGGGTTCGTCATCGTCTTCGGCGCCTTCTACTGGCTGGGCCTCCTCGGCATGACCCGCCGGATGCAGCACTACGACGTGGCCGACTGGCGCCCCTGGATCCTGGTCTCGGCCTTCGGCGTCGCGGTGATGCTCGCCGGCGTGGTCTGCCAAGTGGTGCAGCTCGTGGTCTCGATCCGCCGCCGCGAGTCCCTCCGGGACATCACGGGCGACCCTTGGGACGGCCGCTCCCTCGAATGGGCCACGGCCTCGCCGCCGCCGGTGTTCAACTTCGCGGCCCTGCCGGAAGTCCACGGCGAGGAGGCGTACTGGGCGATCAAGAGCCGCGCCCGCGAGCAGATGCGCCTGCGCGAGGAGCCCGCGTATGAGCCCATCGAGATGCCGCTCAACAGCCCGACCGGCTTCATCTGCGCCTTCTTCTCCACGCTGATCGGCTTCGCGATGATCTGGTACATCTGGTGGCTCGCCGCCGCCGGGTTCCTCGGGGCCTTCGTCACCTTCGTGGCCTTCGCCTGGCGCGACACGGTCGAGTACGAGATCCCGGCTTCCGAGGTCGCCAAGGTCAACCGCGCGAACCGGTCGACCCGGCTCGAGGCGCTCCACGGCGCGGGCCAGCGGAGGGCGGCATGAGCGGCACCGCGTCCCCCGCCTGGGTCACCGCGCTGCGCGGTGACCCCTACCACCTCGGCCACACTCGGGACGGCCACGGCGAGTCCCGCGCCACCGGCCGCGGGACCGGTGGCCCCTCGCCGAAGCGCATCATCGTCGCCTACGGCTTCTGGATCTTCATCCTCAGCGACATCGTGATGTTCGCGTCGTTCTTCGCGAGCTACGCGGTGCTACAGGGCGGCGTCTCGGACGGGCCGACCGGTCCCGAGATCTTCGACCTGGACCGGATCGCCATCGAGACGGCGCTGCTCCTCCTGTCGAGCTTCACCTGCGGCATGGCGAGCCTCGCGCTCTCGGCTCGCCGGATGCTGCTCTTCCAGACCGCGATGGCGGTGACGTTCTGCCTGGGCGCGGGCTTCGTGGCCCTGGAGGTGATGGAGTTACACGACCTGATCCAGCGCGGCGCCGGCCCGTCCCGGAGCGCCTTCCTGTCCTCCTTCTTCACGCTCGTCGGATGCCACGGGTTGCACGTCACGGTCGGCCTGCTCTGGCTGCTCACCATGATGGCGCAGGTGCTGACCAAGGGATTCCGGTCCGACATCGTGCGCCGGACCCTGTGCTTCGCCCTGTTCTGGCACGCCCTCGACATCGTCTGGGTCGGAGTCTTCAGCGTCGTCTACCTGATGGGGTCGATCACATGAGCCACGCGGACCACGCCAGCGCGGAGGATCTCGATCGGCACCAGACCGAGGTCGCACCGGGGGAGGAGTTTGCCGAGGAGGATATCGGCAAGGGCATCCGGGGCTATCTCATCGGCCTCGCGCTCGCGACCCTGCTGACGGTCTGCTCCTTTGCCGTCGTGCACGCCAAGTTCGTGTGGGCGCCGGCGGTCCCCGTGGCCGTGATCGTCTTCGCCATCGCCCAGATGGGCGTGCATCTCGTGTTCTTCCTCCACATCACCACCGGGCCGGACAACATCAACAACGTCATGGCACTGGCCTTCGGCGTCCTGTTCGTGGTGCTGCTGATCGGCGGCTCGGTCTGGATCATGAGCAACATGAATTCCAACATGATGCCGGCGACGCCCCCGTCATCCAGTCCGCAATCGTCCCAGCCCGCGATGCCCATGACCCGGCCGATGCGGCACTGACGCGCCGCGCGATCGCGAGCCGCCTTTCGCGCGCCGATCGTGCGGCTACGGGCGGCCCCGGGGCGCCCGTCGGAGCGTGGCTCGAATCCCCGGTGAAGGGGCCGGGCGTACAACCGGCCCAGCTTCTGTGGCTCGTGTCGCTCAAGTTCACGAGCGCCCACGGTGGATGGATCGCGATGCCGCCGCCTCGCTCATTCGTGCCCCATGCTTCTCCGCGATTGCGATGATCCGTGGGCCGCGATCCGGTTAAGAAGCTTCAGGTCGGATTTGGGCGCCGACGCGCTGTCGACCGACTCAAATCTCGCAGGCCGCCCAGGGTTGATGTTCCGCTGGCCGCTTCCCTGGGCTCGCCGAGCGGGCGTCGCCGTCCCGGCCTCGCGAGCCCCCTTGCAGAACCCGGGAGCGTCCGCTCGCGGGAGGCTCGGTGAGGCAGGGTGGTGGAAACGGAGAGGTTTCTGCCCGTCCGCTCTCGGGCGGCAATGCTGAGAACCGGGCGAGACGGCGCGTCAGGCGTTTTGATCCGAGTCCGCGGGGGCTCGGATACAAGGCTTCGGGCCGTCTCTCTCGGCGCGCGCGTCCTTGTCGAGCATCGCCTGGACGCTGTCGGGGTGTCCGGGCACCCGCAGCAACCGGGCTAACCCGTCGGCGACACCTCGACGGACCGCGTCCTCCAGCTCGTGGTCGTCTCTGCCGTTCACAACAGTGAAGCTCATCCGACCGGTCCTACGCATTTCTTACCCAGGTTAAACTGACCAACGGTCAGCGGTTCCAACGGCCCCCGCCCGTGGCTTGTGAATGGTCCGGCCGCCCGATCACGCAGGGTGGATTGCCGCCGTGACGGGCCGGTCCTGGACACCTGTGACCACGTCGCCTGCCGTATCGCGGGCTTCGCAATCCGGCATCACGGCCGAGGCGTCGAAGGGCGTCATTCAGCGGCCCCGAACCCGGCCCGCCGGTGCTCTCGTCGTCGCGCGATCGCGGATTGCTGCGGGTCGTACCGAGGTGCCGATCGTGGGCCCGCTCGGGAAGCTGCCCCATTCCGAGGGATGTCCCGGCGCTCCTACCGGAGGCGCCTGGCCAGTCGTTGAGATAGACTCCATATGCTGCTCCGGCGGCGCGAAATACATCGGCGCTGGCTCGTTCCAGCGGGACTCGATCACCGAGCGGCGCCAGACGGAGGAAGCGCGGCGCGGGAGCGAGGAGCGCTTCCGTCAGTTCGCAGGCGCTTCGGCGGACGTTCTGTGGATCCGGGACGCCGAGACGCTGCGTCTCGCGTCCGTCGGTTCCGCTCTCGAGCGGATCGACGGCCTGCCCTCCGGCTACAGGCTACATCAGACGGCGACACGATCCGAAGCCGGCTCAGGCTGGTCCTGCCGAAGGAGCGTCGCGCCCCGACGATCTCCAGCGTTCTGCGGCATCGATCGAGATCGGTACGACTAGTCAGGTTGGGAAGCGTCATCACCGCCTCCAGGCCGCATCAGCACAGACGGGGCGAACCATCCCTTCTAACCTCGGCCAGCTTGGAGAAGAGCATCCGATCAGGGAGGCGTGGGTGCCGCGCTACTTCATTGACACGTTCGACCACGTGGATGCGATCGACGAGGAGGGGACCGTGCTCCCGGACAGGGCGGCACTGCGCTGCCTGCTTCGCACCGCCCTGACGGAAATCCTCCGCGACGAAGGCGAAGAGCGAGGTATCGACGAGTTCGCCGCGAGCGCACGCGACGAGCTTGGGCGGCGCGTGATGTGTGCCCGCATCAGCATCACGATCACCGACCAGTGAGCCTCTCTCCTCCACGGGGAGGGCCGATGGAGACGACACGCGCCCGCTTAGGTGATTTCGCCGGAACCAGCTGGGCGGCCGCGTTGGGCGCGAGCGGTCGTCCGCTTCACCCCATCCCTGTCCTGCTCCAGTTCAGCTATCATCTCCCCTCGCCGGCATGTGCCGAGCAGTTTTGCGGAGATCTCGCGCGCGACAGGCAGGCTGACACGTTCGGAGCGGGCTGTGCCACCGCCAGGAACGCCGCTGCGCTCAGAGGAGCGCCCCTCGGTCCGTGTTGATCTCGTTCGACAAGACGCTCGCGAGGGCGGCCATCCCCACCGGCTTCTCACAGCGTTGAACGTGCGCGTAGCGCGCGGGAATAGCGGTGCCTTCATAGCCCGTGGCGAAGACGAACGGCACGCCGCGGGTCTCCAGAGCGTCCGCGACGGGGAAGACCATCACGTCGCGCAGATTGATGTCGAGGACAGCCACGTCGATCTTGGAACTCGCCGCGATCAGCGCCAAGGCTCTATCGACCGTTGCCACGGGACCGAGCACCTCTGCGCCGGTCCTCGACAGCATCCGCCGCATCGCGTCGGCGATGAAGTAGTCGTCCTCGACCAAGAGCACCTTGTGGCCTGACAGAGCGTCCAGATCATCGCTCGGTGTGCCCATCGTCATCCATGCCTCTGGAAGCCTCAGGCCAATGGAAGCTCGATCAGACAACGTACCTCAGCCTCACCGAGTTCATAGCGCGTCGTGGCATCGAGCGCGTACGGAAGCGCGTTCTCGATCAGCTCCCGGCCGTAGCCGTTCTTCGGCGCACCGCTCCCTGTCCCGTGTCGGCGGTCAATGCCGGTCTCGACCCATTCGAGCACGAGCCGCGGCATCTGCCCGTCGCTTTCGCGGATCCGCCACCTCACGCTGAGCTGGCCATGTGCGTTGGAGAACGCGCCGTACTTGCGCGCGTTGGTGGCCAGTTCGTGCAGGGCCAGCGCGAAGGTCTGCACCGCCCCCTTGCGGACGCGAACGTCGGGTCCGTCGAGCACGATCCGCTCCTGCAGGTTCGCGGCGGCGAGCGCGTCGAGTTCGCTCCGGATCAGTGCCGATAGCGTGATCGGCTCCTCGCCGGCGCGCGAGAGCAGTCCCTGAACGCGCGAGAGGGCGGCCAACCGCTCGTTGAACGCCGAATCGAACGCCTCTAGCGTGTCACTCGCCGCGACGGTCTGCTGCGCGATCGACTGCACCACGCCGAGCAGGTTCCGGGTGCGATGCTGCAGCTCGGCGACCATGACGTGCTGCTGCTCCTGCATTCGGCGCAGATCGTCGATGTCGGTCGACGTGCCGAGCCACTCGACCACCTCCCCGCGCTCGCCGCGGACCGGCATCGCGCGCGTCTGGAACCACCGGTAGCTGCCATCGCCGGCGTTGCGCAGACGACCTTCCATCTGCAGGACGCCGGTTCGCGTGGCATCGCGCCAAGCCTCGATAGCTGGACCACGGTCGTCCTGGTGCAGGGCGTCGAGCCAGCCGTGATTCCGGCTCTGCGCTTCCGTCTGTCCGGTATAGGCGGACCATTGCGGGCTCGCCCAAGTCCACTTTCCATCCTCTGCCGCCCGCCAGACCAGCTGCGGGATACCCTCGATCAGGGCGAGGAGCCGCCGCTCGCTCGCGCGCTGACGCTCCTCGGCCCGCTTGCGCTCGGTGATGTCGACGAAGGTGATCACGACACCGGCGATGAAGTTGTCGACGCTGCGGTAGGGCAGGACCCGGACGAGGTACTGCGCGCCCGTTGTCGAGTTGGTGATCTCGCGCTCGACCACGCTCAAGGTGCGAAGAACGCGTCGGGCATCGTCCTGCAACTCCTCATAGGCGATGCGCGACTTGATATGGCCGATCGGGCGGCCAGCGTCCGTCTCGATGAGATGGAAGATCTCGGTGACGGCGGGCGTGTGCTTGGTCACCCGCAACTCGTTGTCGAGGAAGATCGTCGCGATCTGCGTGCTCTCGAGAAAATTCTTCAGATCGCTGTTGGCTCGACCCAGCTCCTGAACCCGATGGCCGAGCTCGCCGTTGACCGTGGTCAGTTCTTCGTTGACGGATTGCTGCTCTTCCTTCGAGGTTTGCAACTCCTCGTTGGTCGATTGCAGCTCCTCATTGAGTGACTGATACTCCTCGTTCGAGGATTTCAGCTCCTCGTTGGTGCTCTCCAGCTCCTCGATGGTGGCCTGCAGGCGCTCGCGCGTGGCTCCGAGCTCGGCCTCGAGGCGTCGGGTGTGCTCGAACGCGCCTGAGCCACCTGCGGCGCTGTCGCCGCCGGCGACCGCCTTCGGACCGCCCTCCTTGAACAGCACGAAGTAGCCGCGCGCGGCCGGATCGTCGCGCATGGGCTCGACGACGAGGTCGACCGACAGGCTCGCGCCGTTCCGGCCGATCTGCAAGCCATCGATCTGCACCGTCTGAGCGGTCTCATCGGCCTTCGCCAGCGCGGCGCGCAGGTGGAGGCGCAGGTCCGGATGAGCGAGCTGCAGCAGGTTCAGGCTGGCTGTGCCACCGGCGGGCTCGATGTAGCGCCCGCTCCGCCCGGAGAAGTGCAGAACGTTGTACGAGGCGTCGGTGATCACGTAGGCGGGGGCATAGCGTTCCGCCAGCCGCTCCGCGCGCCGCGTCAGCGTCACCCCGTTCGGCCGGACCCGCTCCTCGGCGGTGGCGGACACGCCGATCCGGCGATCCGGCGCCGCGAACGGGAAGTCCGGCAAGATGCGGGAGCCGGTCTCCCGGCGACGGAAGATGCGCGAGCGACCGTCGATGGGCGCGAACAGCTCGGTGTGGCGCGAGACGTTCTCGGAGTTGCCCAGGAACAGGGCGCCCTCGGACTTCAGGGCGAAGTGGAACAGCGGGATGACCCGGCCCTGCAACTCCGCGTCGAGGTAGATGAGCAGGTTGCGGCACGAGATCAGGTCGAGTCGTGAGAACGGCGGGTCCTTGATGATCGAGTGCTGCGAGAAGATGCACATCTCGCGCAGCTCCTTCACGAGGCAGTAGGTGTTGCCCTCCTTCACGAACCAGCGGGCCAACCGCTCGGGCGACAGGGCCTCGCTGATCGTGCTGGCGAAGCGGGCGGCCCGTGCCGAAGCCAGGGCCCGACCGTCGAGATCGGTCGCGAAGATCTGGACCTGGGGAACGACGTCGAGGGTGGCCATGTGCTCGCGCAGCAGGATTGCCAGCGAGTACGCCTCCTCGCCGGTCGAGCAGCCGATCACCCAGACCCGGATCTGATCGTCCCGTTCCTTGTCGGCGAACAGCTTCGGGATCACGTCCCGCTCCAGGATCTCGAACTCCTTCGGGTCACGGAAGAACTGGGTGACGCCGATCAGGAGATCGTTGAAGAGCTCCTGGGCCTCGTCCGGCTGGTTGCGCAGCGCCTCGACGTAGCCCTCGACCGTCACCACCGAGAGAACCTGCATCCGGCGCTGGACCCGGCGCAGGAAGGTTCCCGGCTTGTAGCCGTGGAAGTCGTGACCGGTCCTGTTGCGCAGCACCCCTGCGATCGCCGTGAGCGCCGCCTTGGAGACGGCCGGGGTGGCAACCTCCTCGGCGGCGAGCTGGCGGGCGGCGGACGCCACGCGCTCGATGAGGTCGTCGAGGGACAGGACGGCGTCGGCCAGCGCCGCCGGGGTATCGCTCGAGGTCAGCTCGCCGGCCCTGGACTCGGCGGTCTCCTCGGCGAGCGTGAGGCCGCCCGCCTCCTTGATCGCCTTGAAGCCGAGTGTCCCGTCCCCGGCAGTTCCCGCCAGCGCGACCGCGATGCTGCGGCCGTCCTCGTCGCGGGCGAGTGAGACGAGGAAGCTGTCGATGATGCCCCGGCCGCCGACCTCGTTCGCTGGACGCGTGCGGAAGCGTCCGTTCTGGACGTCCACGACGAGGTCGGCGCCGATCAGGTAGGTGCGTCCGGCCTCGATGAGGGCGTCGTCCCGGACATCCGCCAGTTCGAGCCCGGCCGCCGCCAGGGCGCGCCGGAACCCCTCCTCGTCGAGGGCGTCCCGGTGCTGCAGGGCCACGATCACCGCCACGCCATCCAGTCGCGGCATCCGGGTGAGAATGTGCTGCAGCGATCCGGTGCTCGCGGCCGACGCGCTCAGGGCGAGGTAGGCGGTCGTCCTCGGCGGGCTCACATCGGGTTCGGTCATGCTGGATCGCCGTGATGCGAGGCCCGGTGACAGCGGCGGTCCCGCTGCGAGCAGCGCGTGCGTGAAATGTCGGGCCCGTGTACCACGGCGGGGCCGCAACGTGACCGAGGCTGGATGCCTTACTCCTCCTGCGTGCCCTCGCTTCCGGACGATTCGGGCTCGGGTAGGGACAGCAGGACCGCGCGGCGGATCGTCTCCGCGTAGCCTCGGTACTCGGCGGCGCGCTCGTCGTACATATCCGCCACCGCCGGGCGTCCGGAATTTCGGCCATCCTGCGCCATGCGGGCGACGAGTTCGGCCCGCTCCTCGATGATGCGCAGCGCGACGCGCAGGGCCTCGTCGACGGCGTTCTCCTGCTCTTTGGCGACCACCTCCGCCGTGTAGGCGTGACCCACTTGGCAGCGGAAACGCAGCGGCTTGGCGTCGCGGACTTTGGACAGGACGCCGCTGCAGTGTGGACAGGTGAGCGCCGCGGGATCGGCGATCCGGCGCAGCACATCGCTGTCGATGCGCTCGCCCGCGGCGATGTCGACCTCCAGGCGGATCTCGGGCGGCACCGGCAGCCGCGGTCCGGCCGGCTCCCGCACGAGTTCGGATAGAACGTCGCCGAGGCGGGCGCTCGGAAGGGCGAGGTCGACGCCGGCCGCAGCCATCCCGCTGAGCGGCATCTCGTCGGCGATCGCGTCCGCCGGGTCCTGCACGATCGCGATCCCGCCGCAGCGCTTGATCGCCTCCAGCCCGGCGGCGCCATCGTTGAGTAGTCCGCTGAGCAGCACGCCGATGACCCGCGAGCCGTAGGCCGCGGCGGCGGAGCGGAACAGCGGGTCGATGGATGGGCGGGCCATGTTCTCGCGGGGGCCGCGACCGAGCCTCATCTGGCCGTCGCGCACGATCAGGTGATGATCGGGCACGCCGAGGTAGATGTTGCCGGGCGCGATAGCCATGCCGTCCCGCGCGGCGTGGACCGGCATATGCGCGGCCGCGGCTGTGACCGTCGCGAGCAGGCCGAGGCTGCGGGCCGGGATGTGCACGACGACGAAGACCGCCGCCGGCAGGTCTACCGGTAACGCCCCGAGGATCGCCTTGAGCGGTGCGGTCGCGCCGGAGGAGCCCCCGATGACGATGATGTCGCGGTTCATCATGACCGATCTCGTTGGAGCATCGAGGGCCGTGCTCGGCCCAGTTCGTCCGAGCACCGCGAGCGCGGTGCCGGGGGTGCCGGGGATGAGGTCCTCCGGGTGTTCTCAGTCGCGTCCATCGCCTGCATCCCGCTCGGCCTCCGTGATGACCACGCGTCCGACCTGGTCGGTGAACGGGATGAGCAGGCTGCAGTGCAGGCCATCCAATTCGTAATTGAGGGCCGACCGGGCTTCGAGTTCGTAGGCGAGCACGTCCTCGATCACGGTCGTGCCGAAGCCGCGACGTGTGGGCCGCGCCACCTCTCTCCCGCCCGTCTCGTTCCACATCAGCGCGAGGATCGGCTCCGGCTCACCCGGTCTGATCTGCCATGCCACCGTCACCCGCCCTTGCGGGAGCGCGAGGGATCCGTGTTCGATCCCGTTGCTCGTCAGCTCGTGCAGCGCCATCGCCAGCACCTGCGCTGCTTTAGGCCGAAGTCTTACAGGGGGGCCGGCGATCGTGGCCCGCTCGCCTTCGCGCACGAGATGGACCATGAGCTCGTCCGAGACGAGCGTGTGAAGGCTGGCCTCGCCGAACGCATCCGTGATGGCGTGCACCCGGGCGATGGCGCCCAGGCGTCCGTCCAGGTGGGCGACGTAGGTGTCGATCTCCTCAGCGCTCTCCGCGGACCGATGCATGATCGTACGCAGCATCGCCATGGTGTTGCGCACGCCGTGGCGCAGGCTATCGGGCATACCCGCCTCATCGAGCAGCCGGCGCAGGCGCGCATTGTCGGCGCGCAGGGCGGCGAGCTGGTCCGCCGCGTCATCGGGATCTGTCATGCCGCGCCTCCGTCGATGCCGGGTATCTCTGCCAAGTCAGAACGCGTGCGTGCGGTTCATGCGGGCCTTGGAACAGCAGGCTCAACGTGTGCCGTCAGGTGAAGAGAGGCCGATCGAAATGTGCGGGCCGAGCCGGGGCCACTGGATCGTGGATGGTCAGACGGCGACAGCGCAGGGTAATCGGACCTTGGCCGCGCAGCTCTTGGGGCGTGCGGTTGATGTGCACGCTGGTCTGGCCCATCGCGACCGCGAGATCGCTCCGCGTGATTGGCAACGGACAGCTCGCTGCGTCTGCGAGACCGACCGCCGCCGGCCGCGCCAGCAGCGCACAGAACAAAGCGCGAGGCGCTCGATCACGGTGCGGCAACCGAGGCTGACAGTCCGTTCGCGCTGGACTGCCGCGGCGGCTAGCGCCTCGTGGTGGAAGGCCCGATCAAGCTGCAGGCTGCGGCCAGTCATCGCCTGCAGGGCGGAGCCGGTGTTCTCGCCGAGGAGACCGGGCGTGACCGCCCCGATCGTGTGGTCCATCGGTTCGAGAAGGAACATGTGCGGATCGCAGGCGTCGCCCGGAAGGAGGAGCGACGCATTCTGACGGCGCCCATCGACGAGTTGCCTGTAGCGGCAGGCCCAGCCAGCGAGGATGACGTTGATGCCGCGCGGGTCGTCGCCCTCGTGGATGACGTCCTCGCGCGCGGCGACCACGCGGCCCTGAGCCATCGGCCCGGCTAGCAACTTCAGATCGGTCTCTGAGAGAGGGACGTAGCGCTGCCGCTTGCGGGAGAGCGGGTTTGACATGGCGACGTCTCCGCGACGGGATAGCTGATCGAAACTACGCGGAAACCTCGATGGGCGAGATTTAAGCAGGTTATCTCCTGAAAAGCTTTCTCCCGCCTCCTGCTGAGCGGTAATCGTATGCTTCAGTGCGTGCTGATCATTTTTGGGCGGGATCGGCCTGGATGGGAACCTGAGTCATGGTTCTCTCTCCGGGCAGCCGGTGAGGAGCGGCCCTGCTGAGTCGAAGAGGCCGGCCGGCTGACGACGGCCCGGTTCTGGAAGATTGCCGCCGGCTCTTCGTGACGCTGGTCTAGGCCGGCGGTCGTCCGTCCTGCGTGGATGGCGCCCGCGTCGCAGGTGACGAGGAGGCAGAGAAGCCGGCCCGCGCCGATGATGAGGATCGGAGAGATGGCTGACTTGCTGCCGCGATCCGACGTGATGTGGTGGCGCAAGGGGCTCGAAGATTCGAGCCCGCCGCAGAGCGCGCAGCGCGCCTGCAGATCGGACTTCTCGCGGACGTCGTGGTCGGCCAGCGGCGCCGCATTCGCCACGGAGACGGCACCGTCGACCCTATCGAGGCGCTGCTCGCGCTTGTTCGACGTGACTGCAAGCTCTTCGAGCCGGACCGAATCGCCCTCCGGCCGAGAAAGGGCAGGTTTTCCGGACGCAAGCGCGGGAATGGCAACAGACCCGGACGCGCCTGCACTATTTAAGATCCTCTCTAGGCTACGGCCTGGCCAAAAAATCTACGTCGCGCGCCATCGTAGTTCCAGAGGATCGCGGCTGCCGGTCTCGGGGCCGGCATCGAGGCCGTCGGCACAAGATCGAAGCTTGCGGAGGATGGGCCGGAGGGGTGTCGGATCCACCCAGCGCCGCGGCGGCCCCAGCTCCGCCCCGGTCCTGGCAGGACGCGGTGGCGGAGGGGCTGGCCCGGCCGGGCTGGCTGGAGGTGGCGCGGATCGAGCCGGTTGCCGCCGAGATCACGGTCGGTCTGGCCGGCCCCGCGCTGCTCTACGCCTGTTGCGGCCCCGCCTCGGGCGAGGACCTGATCCGGGCCGGTGATGCGCGCCTGTCGGGCCTCGAACGCGACTTCAGGAATGGCTGGACGATCGAGCGCTTGGCGCGGGAGGTCGGCATCGACGAGAAGCCGCTCGAATACGGGTTCCGCGACCGCGCCGGGCAGCCGGTCCACGCCCATCTCGCGGCGCTCCTTCTCGACGCGGCGGCCCGGCTCCTCCGGCAGGGCGTCAGCGCGGCCGTGTCGGTCGGGTTCGGAACCCTCAGCGATTCCATCAACGTTTTCCGCGAGAACAAGGGGCTCAGCCCCTCCCGCTTCACCCGCCTGCGCTGAGCCCGCCGGCAGCGCCCCGAGCGGAGGCGCGGTTTCCATCGTCCACAGACGCAGGGGGCCGCCGTGTACGAGGCCGGCCTCAGGCCTTGCCCGCCCCAGTCTGTCTCCGCTTGCATAGGGTACCCCCCTATCTTATAGGGATGGCCCTACCATGTCGCACACGATCAAGGACAAGACGAAGCTGCTCGGCCGGGTCCGGCGCCTCAAGGGGCAGATGGAGGCCGTGGAGCGGGCCTTGGAGGCCGAGCGCGGTTGCGCCGAGGTGCTGATGCTCGTGGCCTCCGTGCGCGGCGCCATCAACGGCCTGACCGCCGAGCTGATGGAGGATCACATCCGCCATCACGTCGTGGATCCCCCGACCGAGGCCGAGCGCGCCCAGGGCGCGACGGAGCTGATCGAGTTGGTCCGCACCTATCTCAAGTGAGAGGAGCCGTCCGTGCCCAGCCTTCCCGATCTCCTCCAGCAGGGCACCGGGCATGTCTGGCTGTTCGTGCCGACGGCGATCCTGCTCGGCGCGCTGCACGGGCTCGAACCCGGCCATTCCAAGACGCTGATGGCCGCCTTCATCGTCGCCATCCGGGGCACGGTGCGGCAGGCGGTGCTCCTCGGCCTGTGCGCCGCGCTCTCGCACACGGCGGTGGTCTGGGCGATCGCCCTGATCGGCCAGCGTTTCGGGCAGGCCTGGATGGGCGAGGCGGCGGAAGCGCGCCTCCAGCTCATCGCGGGGGCGCTCATCCTGGCGATCGGCGCCTGGACGGCCTGGCAGATCCGGCGGGACCAACACGACCACGATCACGCGCCTCATCACCACGAGGCCGAGTCCCGGCGGATCGCCACGGCGGCGGGGGCGCTGACCCTGACGATCTTCGAAGAGGGCGTGCCGCCGCGCTGGCGCATCGCGGCCACGGACAAGTCGCTGCCCGACGCGCAGGCGCTGCACCTGACCACGATCCGGCCCGACGGCGGGCATCAGGATTTCGCCTTCGTGGCGCGCGACGGGTACCTCGAGAGCCGCGACATTATCCCGGAGCCGCACGCCTTCACGGTCCGCCTGGGCCTCGGCGCGGAGACGTACGACCTCGCCTTCGCGGAGCACGACCACGATCATTCCGGCGCGCTCGACCTCGGCGAGGCGGACGACGCCCATGCCCGCGCCCACGCGGCCGACATCCAGCGCCGCTTCGCCGGGCGCAGCGTGACCACGGGCCAGATCATGCTGTTCGGCCTCACGGGCGGACTGATTCCCTGTCCGGCGGCGATCACCGTGCTGCTGCTGTGCATGCAGCTGAAGCAGCTCAGCCTCGGCTTCGCCCTGGTGCTGTGCTTCGGGATCGGCCTCGCCCTGACCCTGGTCGCCGCAGGTGTCGTGGCGGCGCTCGGCCTGCGGCACGCGGCCGGGCGCTGGCCGGGCCTCTCGGCGGTCGCGGCGCGGGCACCCTACGCCTCGGCCGGCCTGATCGTGCTGGTGGGGCTCTACACCGGCTATCTCGGCTGGCAGGGGCTCCACGACGTGCGCGGGCCGGTCGCCGCCGTGACGCCGTAGACGGCCGAGGACCGGGGCCCGCCTCAGGAGCAGGACCAGCGCGAGGCTGAGGGCGAGGTCGGCGCCCAACGCCGGGACCCGTCGGCATAGGCCATCACCGGCGCCTCGCGGCTCACCTGCGCGGCGAGGGCCGCGACGGCGCGCTCCCGGGTCAGGGCGGGGGCGTCGCGCCGCTCGTCGCCTCGCATCTCACGAGGCGCATCGGACCCGGCACTGTCCCGAACCGCGTGAACGGGAACGCTCCGGCTTCACCTCCGCCGGCTGCCCTCCCGCACGAACCCCGCCGCCCGGCGCGGCAGGGCGGCCTCCAGCGCCACCGCCGCGTCGTCCGGCCCCACCGTCAGCAGGGGCTCGGCCGCGTAGGGGAGGGGGGCCCACCGCCCCCGCCCTTCTGTCGTGATCACCCGTCTATATCCGGGAAGGTCGGGATGCGTGCCGTGACGCCTGATGCAGCGGGGTGCGGCTCGGGTCGATCGTCAAGGTAGTACGCGTCTCCGTCTGGCTGGCCGTATGGCCGGTGTCACCGCTCGAGGCCGGGCTGAAGCCGGCGATCCGCGGAGGTGAGCTGGATTGGACTTGCCTCGAGAAAGTGGAGAGCTCTTGTCCTGAAGGAGGAGGGTTCCGATGGCAGACCGGAAGCAGGCCTTTACTTCCGCGTTTCGGGCTGAGGCGGTGCGACTGGCCCGGACGGGTGGACGGTCCTGCCGGGAGGTGGCCGCCGATCTGGGCGTCGGGCTCTCGACGCTGCGCAACTGGATCGACGGTCGGCGGGAGCGGGAGATGGACCACCCGCCGGCCGATCAGCAGGAGGACATGGCCGCCGAGCTCAAGCGCCTGCGCCGTGAGAACGAGGTCCTGCGCCAGGAGCGAGAGATCCTGAAGCGGGCTACAGCTTTACGCTGAAAGGCGAGTTGGTCTTGCGCGCCGAGATCCGACCCTCGCTCATGCCGCACGCCCCCGCGCCTGACCCTGATCCGTATGGAAGCCGCGTCCGGACCCGCGCCCGGCACGCCCGTTCCCGGTCGGCGCAGGATCGTGGCGGTCGCGTACCGGTCCGGCTCGAACCGCACCCGCCAGCTCAGGAACACCCGCGCCTCGGCCCAAAGCGGCGCCGCCACGTCCGGCGACACCGTGTCCAGCACCATCGGCCGGACCTTGACCGCACCCCCGGGCTCGGCGAACGCCACCGCCAGCGCCTCGCCCGGGAAGTCGAGATGCACCGGTCGCGCGTCCCCGGTCAGCCCAGCGAGCTGGATGTGCTTGTCGCCGACGAGGTGGCCGGGGCAGATGCAGCCGCAGCCCCCCTACGGGATCAGCCCGGGGACGTGCGACCGCCGCCCCGCCCCGGGCCGCGACCGCGGCAACCTCCGCCTCGGCAGCCGCGACCTCGACCTCGGCGGCGGCCAGCTGCCGCGCATAGGCGCCCGTATCCAGCAGGGCCAGTTGCGAGCCCGGCTTCCAGAACTGAGCCTGCGGATCGGGCGCATCCGACATCACCGGTCCGGACTGCGTCGAGGCCGGCGTGGGCGCCATCCAGCTCTGGCGCGACTGCGGCGTCGGCGAGGCCTCGTCCGGCTCCTTGCAGACGTCAATCGAAGCGGCGAATCCACTTAAGCGTTTCGGCCAAGCGACCTCCGCGGCCAGTGTTCAATTCGGGGGGCAATTTGATGATGCTGTATTGATATCCCTCGAAGCGGATGGGCTTGATGATGCGCGCGATGGTGCGGTAGCCCTCGGGGATGCCGCCGTTGGCAGCGTCGCCGAGGGTGGGCAACGGACTGGCCCGGACGAGCACACCCTGGCCGCAGGGGATCAGCTGCATGCCCGAGGTCAGCCGGGCCTCGATCGCCTCCCGACCGCCCAGCGCGGCCACGTTGTCCGCGCCGAGCACCGTCAGCCAATTCGACGAGCGCGGCCGCTTGTAGCCCTCGTCCTTCCAGCTTTCGGAGAAGTAGTCGCCCATAGCGTCGTATTCGAGGCCGGGATATTGAGTCAGCCATGGATAGTAGTAGGCATCCTCTACTGTCTCGGCGCCCGGGATGGAGAGCGCCCCCAGACCGCCGGATCCATGCGACACCTGCAGTCGCCCGGCCCAGCGCCTGATTAGATCGACGAACCGATCCGGATCCGCACACAGGTAGCTGGGCGCGAAGTAGGCCTTTACACCGGATAACCGGCGACGAATATTGTTCTTGCTAAATCCGAAGGCTATGAACATCCAAAGGGACGGGTCGTCTCTCTCTTCGGCGTGGCTTTCGGTCATAAAGTGATACAGATTCTCATGGTCACCAATCTTGTCGATGTCTTGGTACTCCTTAGGAATGCTCGACCGATCCCATTTGCGTAGAAAAGTGTCGTTGGGAAGCTGATAATGATCGATCTTATTTTCTGGTATAGCGATATATTCATCCAGGCATTGCCGCACTGCCGCTCGCCTAGCCTGCTCCCAGCCGCGCTCGAAATACAGTGACACCAACACGCCAACCCGCGATCGGATCTTTTGACGCCTGTCATCGCGCAGGATCCCCCTCTCTTCGATGTCTTTGGGATCCGATCTAAGATCGCTCGGCATGATCATCGGGCTAGTCCTTGCATCTCTGAGATCCCGCTTCCGAGGCTCTGCCACTTTCGGAACTACAATCGCAATCTTTATCGATGTCCAGATTGATCAGATCGTTATCCGGATCCAACCCTTGATCTGCTGCTATGTCCCTGTAAAGGCCTCTTCTTTGCATTTCCGTCAAAGTCTTATCGGTAAATTTCAGCTCAAACATTTTCCAAGGCTTCCCGTACTTCCACCACGAGATGTCCGGCCGGGGTGCGCCTGTGATCGGGATCTGGCTCGACGGCATATCCGTGTCTGTCTTGCTCATCACTGGGCGATAGATCCCATGCTCATCCTGCTTGTAACTCACTTCCGGACGTGGCCCGTCGGCCGCAGGCGCCCTCGGACGGCGAGGTGATTTGTCCGGATACTTCGGGCCGTTCGGGTCGTAGTATCGCTCACGCAGCTTCCTCGACACGCAGGCCGTGTACGTATGATGGTCGCCCTTGTCCTTCTGGCATGCGCAGGCGACCTCGCAGATCTCGTCGCAGGCGCTCTTCGTCGAACCGGACACATTGACGTTGGCCTCCGTCCGTCCAACCGTCGCTCCCCTCCGCTCCTTTGCCTGCAGCGCCTTAAGCTTGGCTTGGGCCTCTGCTAATCTCTGCCGGGCGCGGTAGAGCTGGTACCCCCCGTAGACCACCGTCCCGCCGATGATGACCGCAGCAAGGCCCCATTCCACCGGACCGAACTCGGCCCCGGCGGCGCCCGCCTCCGCCTCCGAGCTAACCGCCGCCCCGCCCCGGGCCGCGACCGCGGCGACCTCCGCCTCGGCAGCCGCGACCTCCGCCTCCGCGGCGGCCAGCTGCCGCGCGTAGGCGCCCGTATCCAGCAGGGCCAGTTGCGAGCCCGGCTTCCAGAACTGAGCCTGCGGATCGGACGCATCCGACATCACCGGTCCGGACCGGGCCGAGGCCGGCGTGGGCGCCATCCAGCTCTGGCGCGACTGCGGCGTCGGCGAGGCCTCGTCCGGCCCCTTCACGTACATCAGCCGGCCCTGTGTGTTCCGGGTGTTCATCCACCACGTGTCGGCATGCCGGACCAGCGGCTTGCCCTGCGCGCGAACCGTGGCCGAGTGGTCGAGCGGCTCGCAGATGCCGTTATGCGTGCCCGATTTCACCCCGCCGCCCGTGCCCGCCTCGTCGCCGTGGCACGTGGTGATCAGCGAGCCCAGGTTGTGAGTCCGCTGCGCCGTGAAGCGGACGGTCGGCGTCGTGTTGGCCTCGTCCGACTGCCGGGCCCAGATCGTGTAGGGCACCGGCACCATCATGTTGCCCATCGGCGTCAAGCACACGTCCGGATGGATCGACACGAGCAGACCCTCCGCCGTCGCCCGGCTGCCCTCGCGCGGGATGCTCATGCCGCCTCCTCGAGACCGAATTCACCAGAGGCCGGCAAGCCGCCCGCACCGCGTGAATCGGCGTGGATGAGATCGACCTTCTGGAAGCGCGGGCAGATCTCGATCCAGA
Organism: Methylobacterium sp. PvP105; assembly: GCF_017876975.1. Taxonomy (NCBI): domain Bacteria; kingdom Pseudomonadati; phylum Pseudomonadota; class Alphaproteobacteria; order Hyphomicrobiales; family Methylobacteriaceae; genus Methylobacterium; species Methylobacterium sp. PvP105. Next base: position 236,366 of record NZ_JAGIPA010000005.1, read on the forward strand.
CGCGGAACGTCACGTCGACCGTCCATGGTGGCTCGGTGCGCATATCGATATGCAGACCGTCCCGGTTCATCCGCGCGGTCACCTCCCGCCCATCGACCCATTGGAAGCGGGCAAGGGGCTCCTCATCGGGCAATCGGAAATCAACCTGTCGATGGTCGCGCGCCAGATTGACCGCGGAAATTCGCAGGCCGGCCGGAAGATATTTACGGAAAATCAGTCTTGGATGAGCGACTTGGTAGAATTGATACCTGAAGTCGCGTGGCAGGCGCGGATGATCGCGTCGTAACCACCCGTCGTCGAACGTTCCAGCATATTGGAGCCGTTGCTGCCAAGACGGTGGAATCGGACCGAAGCCCACAGGCTCCGGTTGCGCGAACGCGTCGGTGACCGGTGCCTCAGGATCTTCAATGGTCGGCGCCACATAGCGGAAGGCGGGCGACGTGTACGTCCTATGGACGAGCCCTGCTCCGATGGGATTGCGAAGATCGCAATTCCAAGCCGGATCGCCGATGACCCGTCCGCCGCTGGCTTGGCGATAATCGATGGCAATACTATTACACGACTTCGGGGCACTCAGAACAAATCCATCCGTCTTTCCCGCCGAGACGGCCATCCATTCCCGGGGACCGGTGACGCGGTAGACAGTTGGCTGATCGCCGACACGCAATCCAATCATCCACGCAGCCGCCTCCTTCCCCTCCGGAGCATGCGCTTGGCCGATGAGGGTTACGTCGGCGAACGGCCGGAACGGAACCAAGTCGCTCACTCGGAGGAGCGGTGAGTTTGCCGGCGCGTGCTCGTACGTGTCGGAAAGGACGAGCGCGTCGGTGTTGTCTCGTGTCAGACGACCGCCCGGAGTAAGTTTATAGCGGACCCGTGCGGCAACGACGGCCATCCTCTGGCCGTCGCGATGGACTTGTTCGAAGCCTATGGCCGAAAAGGGGCTCTCGTTCGTTCCGATCATGGGCCACCGTCAATTCAGATCGATGGTCTTGCCGTTCATCTGGATCGGCCCGGACGCAGAGTGTGTGTGCGTCTCACCCTGAAGGGTGATGTTCCCCTCCTTGTCCATGACGAACCGTGATTTTCCGACGACGATTTCAAGCTCCTCCCCGACTTCGAGCCTGTATTTCTTTCCAATCTTTTCGACCTTCAGCGCGCCGACAATGACGTTTTGATTGGCGCCGACGACGGTGTTCTTCATCATCCCGACCTCCTCCGACGAGGTCAGGCCGACCGTGCGGTTCATGTTCAGGCCGACCGCGAGCTGCTTGTTCTGCGCGATCGTCTCGACGTGGTTGCCGCCGACATCGATCGCCTTGTCGTGGCCGATGCTCTCCGACTGGTCGTGGTCCACCCGCTTGCGCCGGTCGTGGCGCACCTTCACCCGCATGTCCCTCTGCGCGTGGACGAACACCTCCTCCCGGCCCTGCTCGTCCTCGAACCGCAGCTCGTTGAACCCCTCGCCCTTGTGCGTCTTCGACCGGATCGTCATCCGCGTCTTGTTGGCCGGCAGCGGGTACGGCACCGGCTCGCGCGCGTTGTAGGCCCGGCCCGTGATGATCGGCTGGTCGGGATCGCCCTCCAGGAAGTCCACGATCACGTGCTGGCCGACCCGCGGCAGCGCCATCTGGCCCCAGCTCGCCCCCGCCCAGCCCTGGCTCACCCGGATCCAGCACGAGGCCGTGTCGTCCGCCCGCCCCGACCGGTCCCAGGGAAAGCGCACCTTCACCCGGCCGAACGCGTCGCAGTGGATCTCCTCGCCCGCCGGACCGGTCACGATCGCCATCTGCGGGCCCTCCACCCGCGGCTTGGCGGGCGCGTCAGGCCGGTACGGCGTGTCGTGCCGGATCACCCGGAACGACGTGGTCAGGTACGCGCCGCCGTCGCCGGCATCGCCCTCCACCGCCCCCGGCTGGCTGCCGGCGTGGCTCGCCGCCACCACCAGGAACCGCCGGTTCAGCGCCGGGTCGGGATGCCCGGTCAGCGCGACCCGGTGCCCCGGCAGCAGCCGCGCGCACCGCCCCGCGCCCTCGCCGTGGCTCGCCTCAGCCCGGAACCCCTCCAGCCGGTAGCGCGTGAACGCCCGACCCACCGCGTCCGCCTTGTAACGCCCGGGGTAGTCGTACATCTCCAGCTTGCGCGTCAGGCCGTTGAGCGCGCTCGCCTGCGCCCGCGCCTCGAAGTCGTGCACGGGGTTGCGGAAGAAGTGGTCGCGCTGGACCACGTCGGAGGGCGCCACTGGACTTGCTCCGGTTTAATGGAGAGCGGTTTGGTGGGTGAAGCCCCTCTCGAACTGGATAGGGCTGGTGTAGCCCAGCGCCGAGTGACGGCGGCGGGGATTGTAGAAGCCATCGATGTAATGGGCCAGCGCGACGGTGGCCTCGGCTCGCGTCTGGAACGCGGTGCGCCAGACCAACTCGCTCTTCAGCGTCTTGAAGAACGTCTCGACCATCGCATTGTCGAAGCAATTTCCCTTGCCAGACATCGAAATCACGATGCCATGTCCTCGTAGTTCTGCCTGATACTCGTTCGAACAATACTGACTGCCGCGGTCGGAATGATGGAGCAAATCTGATCCGGGCTGCCGGACAACGAGGGCTCGTCGCAGCGCGGTCAGCGCGAGTTGCTTGTGAAGGCGGTCGCCCGCCGCCCAGCCGACGACCCGTCGAGAGTACAGGTCGAGGACCACCGCCAGGTACAGCCAACCCTCCCGCGTCCAGATGTAGGAGATGTCGCTTCCCCACTTGCGATCGGGCCCGGCCGCCGTGAAGTCTTGGTCGAGGTGGTTGGGCGCGATCGGGAAGGCGTGGCCGCTGTCCGTCGTGCGCCGGAAGCGCCGCGGCTGGCGAGCCTTGAGCCCGTTCTCCCGCATCAGCCGGGCCACGCGTCTTCGGCCTGCCGCCAAACCCTGCTCACGCAACTCGTGGGTCATGCGTGGGCTGCCGTACGTCTCGTGCGAGAGCGTGAAGGCGGATCGGACATGGGCGAGTAGCACGAGGTCCTCGCGCTGCCGCGTCGAGGCCGGACGGTTCTTCCAAGCGAAATAGCCGCTCGGACTGACATCGAGGACCTTGCACAGGCGCGCGACCGGGAAGTCCTTCTTCGCCGCGTCGACGAGGCGAAACCTCATCGACTTCCCTCCTTGGCGAAAAAAGCCGTGGCCCGCTTCAGGATCTCCCGCTCCTGGCGCAGCACCTCGTTCTCGCGCCGCAGGCGCTTGAGCTCGGCGGCCATGTCCTCCTGCCGATCGGCCGGCGGGTTGTCCATCTCCCGCTCACGCCGGCCGTCGATCCAGTTGCGCAGCGTCGAGAGCCCGACGCCGAGATCGGCGGCCACCTCGCGGCGGGACCGCCCGCTCGTCTGCGCTAATCGCACCGCCTCAGCACGAAACTCGGGGGTAAAGGTCTGCTTCCGGTCTGCCATCGGAACCCTCCTCCTTCAGGAAAAGAGCTCTCCACTTTTGCGGAGCAAGTCCACACCACCTCCCGCCACGTGAACCGGCCGACATGCGGGCCCTTCACCGTGCCGCCGGGCTCGGCGTTGTACTCGATCGCCTCCGCGCCCGGCGCGTCGGGCGCGAGCTTGGTGGCGTCGGTGAGCACCAGGGTGTGGCCGCCCTCCGTATGCTCGAAGTGGTAGGCGATGCCCTCCTCGGCCAGCAGCCGCTCGATGAAGGCGAGGTGGGTCTCCCGGTACTGCACGCAGTACTCGCGCGCGGGGTGCGGCTCGGTCAGCGCGAAGCGGTAGGCGGTGACGCCGGTCTCCTCGAGCACCGCCTCGACGATCTCGGGCACGCGCTTCGCCTGGAAGATCCGGCAATCGGCGGCAAAGCGCAGGCGGTGCAGCGCCGGCATGAGCAGGACGGAGTAGCGCGTGTGGTGCGCGCCGGTGTCGCCGCGCTCGGCCAGGGCGAGCACGCCGTGGACGTGGCGGGGCGGGCCGTAGCGGTCGAGCACGGTGAGCCGCGCCGGCTTGTCGAGGAGCGCGGTCAGGTCCAGCCCCGGGTCGGGCGAGGCCAGGGCGATCTCGGCCTGGAACAGGCTCGAGATCGCCTCCTCCAGGCGGAAGCCCGTGACCGCGAGATCGGCGTCCGGCAGGCCGTCGGCGGTGAACGCGAGGGTGAAGTCGCGCTCGACCGCGCTCAGCGGCTGGGTGATCTCGGCGGGCAGGGCGATCATCGGGATCTCTCGAAGGCGGTGGCGGTCCCGGCCGGCGGGGGCCGGCTCAAGGAAGGGGTGCCGGTTCAGGGGGTGCAGCCGGGGACGTGGAGGACGAAGCGCTGCAGCCAGAAGGCGGCGAGCCCCGCGCCCAGGATCGGGCCGAGCCGGGAGTGCGGGCGACTGAGGCCGACCGGGCCGATCAGGCCGAGCCCCGGGCCGAGCGTGAGCAGGCCCAGGAGAATCGGCATCCCGTCCCGGCCGTCCGGCACGGCGCAGAACGCCAGGGCCGGGTGACCGGGCAGGTCGAGGAACAACCCGGCCGGGTCGGCGGAGAACACCTGGATCGCCCGGGCGGTGACCGCGGCGGTCGGCACCAGCGCGAGGTCGCGGGCGCGGTCGCGCCAGCCCGGCCACCGCCCCGGCAGCCGGGCGGGGGGCCGGACCATCCGGGCCGGGATCGGCCGCGGTGGGGGATCGGCCGCGGCCGGCTCGTCCTGGGCCCCCCGCGTCCGCGCGCGCTTCGTCGCGCGGGACGCGAGGCTGGACCAGGCGGAGCTGTCCGGGCCGTCCGGCGCGTGGGCCGCCCGAGGCGCGCATCGGCTCGCCCTCCGCCGCTCAGGCCGTCCGGCTCAGGCTGTCCGGCTCAGGCCTTGGGCTTGCGCCAGTCGTCGGCGCCCGACGTGCTGGCGACGGTGTGCTCCCACTCGATCCGGCGGTAGGACAGCGACACGGCGACCAGCTGGGTGAAGTCGGCGTTGCGCGCGTCCTGGCAGTGCGGCAGCTGGGCGTCGATGTCGATGATGGTCGCGTCGACCAAGCGGGTGGTGAAGAAGTGCTCCTGCTTGCCGGCCGAGCTGGTGCGGAACCACTTGACCTCGACCTTGGTCAGCATCTCGCCCGAGGTGAGCGCGTTGTAGAGCAGCGGGGTCGCCTTGTTCAGCGGCGCGGTGAACTTGAACGGCAGGTGGACGCGCTGACCCGAGGGCTGGCCGGACTGGGGGTCGCGCGGGATGGTGACGCGGTGGTCGATGGCCTGGACGAGGATCTCGTTCTCGTGGCCTTCCTGCCAGATGTTGCCCACGGAGGCTTCGGTGAAGGCGCCCTGGGTGATGTTGCCCTGGGTCGAGCCCTCGATCGAGATATAGGCGGGTGTCGGCATGGTCTCTCCCGGTGCGGTTGCGGCCGGCCCGGGTCGATCGTGCGATCGTCCGGGCGGGGGTCGGGATGATCCCGCCGTTCTCGGCCCTGCGCGGATAAATATGGCAGAGTTCGTGCCAATCTTATCCTCAGAGATCCGGTTGTGTGCTTGATCGCACAAGCGCCTGGTCTTGCATGGTGATCAGGTATGCTTGGCGTATACGCGTCCTGGCGATCGCCTGGAAGTGGAAAAACTTGGCCAAGGATGGCCGAGGGCTTGGCCAGAACTGGCCGAACTTTTTAAGTGGGGTAAGCTGCTGCGATGGCAGCGGAATTTGATGCGGTTCGAACTGCTCCAGCTTCAGGGAACGGCTAAGCTATTGAGAACGCTCGATCGGGGCGTTCGGCCAGAAATGGCCGAACCGTCCGGACAATCGGTAAGCGCGACAGCCCTGGAGACGGGCGAGGATGCACCGCACAGGTTGTCGGTCGGGTGGAGGGCTTACCGGGTTGGTCGCCTGCCCGGCGAGGGCGCACACGGGCCGGGACGGCCGACGCGCTGCGTTCCGTAACACCGTCCTTATGCGAATTACAGCATCGTAGACAAAAAATTCGTATAATCTGCAAGAGTTATTCCCACAACAAGGGGCTCAGCCGATCTCCGATAACTTAGTTCGCCTCCCCTCCCCCACGCGCGATCCGGCGCTGCTACGGGTGCCGAGTCAGCTACAGTCTGCCATGCCGGAAACAGCTTGATCCATTCCGCCCACAAAACGGAAACCTTAGACCGTGACCGCATATGGTGTTCAAGCGTATAAATCGCGTGCCAAAATTCGCTCGGAGCGTACAAAATGCCCAGGCTGGATTTTTGATGTCGAACCGGCGAAGGGCGCGAAGATCCGCGCCGATCGGGGGCCGGCTTCGCCGAGGCAGTCGCCATCTTCGGCGGCCGTGTTGAAGAGTATCAGAATACCAGGGTCGACGAGAACCTCCGCGCCTAGGGCGTCTCTGCAACGGGTTCACAGCGCGCACGGGCCGGCCTGCGGAGGATCACTGCCAAATGCTCAACGGCATGCTCTGGATCCTGCGTAGGATCGTGCGTACCGGTGTGCCCTGGGAGGACCTGCCGGCCCGCTACGGGGCGGCCGGAACCGTGTCGAGCCGGTTCTACCGCCGGCGCGAGGCCGGCGTGTCCGACCGGGTGCTGCAGCGCCTGCAGGCGCAGGCGGACGCCCGCGGCGCCGTGGACTGGGATCCGCGCTGCGCGGACGCCACGGTGGTGCGCCCACCAGTACGCCGCCGGGGCACGCCGGTTCAGCGCCATCGGGGGGTGACGGCACAGTCGAGGTCGTCGGCGAGGCGCTCGCGCGCAGTCAGGGCGGCTCCTCCACCGAGAAGCGGACTGCCAACGACCTCGCCACGGTCACCCTCGCCATGACCATGCTTCGGCTCACTGGAGTTTGCGGAGACGCCCCAGTATCCTGTGGCCGTGAGGACCCGGGCGCGTCCGCTGATCGACGGATTGCTGGCGATGCCGTTGACTGGACGCAGGGCCGTTCCGGTCAGCGGCCGCTCTGCCGCCCTCCGCTCGACCAACGTCTGATAACCCTTTCTTATCAGACGTAGCGTTACGCTCAGGTTCGATTGAGGGAGAGAGCCATGACGCTGCCCGCTACGCTTGCCGCCCGCGCCCGCGCGTTTGCCGACGAGGCGCTCTCGGAAAATTCCCGCCGGGCCTACCGCGCCGACTGGCAGCACTACGCGGATTGGTGCCGCACCCACGATCTCGAGCCCCTGCCCGCGGGCCCCGAGCAGGTGGCGAGCTATCTCACCTCGATGGCCGAGACTCACAAGCGCGCCACGATCGAGCGCCGGCTCGTCACGATCGGTCAGGCGCACAAGCTCCAAGGGTTGCCGTGGATCCCGGCCCATCCGGCCGTGCGGGCAGCCCTGCGCGGTATGTTCCGGCGCTACGGTCGGCCGAAGAAGCAGGCCGCCGCGCTCGGCGTGCCCGAGACCCTCCAGATCGTCGCCGCCTGTGAAGGCACGGTTGCGGCTCTTCGTGATCGCGCGCTGTTCCTGATGAGCTTCGCCGGAGCGTTCCGGCGCTCCGAGATCGCGCGGATCCGCTTCGAGGACGTCGCCTTCCGCGAAGGTGCGGTCGACGTGTTCCTGCCCCAGTCGAAAGGCGATCAGGAGGGCGAGGGCACGATCGTGACCGTCCTGGCCGGCGAGAACGTCGCGACGTGTCCCGTCGCGGCGCTTCGGCGTTGGCTAAAGGCGGCGCCCACCGAGAACCATATCTTCCGCGCTGTCCGAGCCGACGGAACCGTGATGGAAGCGGGTCTTCATCCGGATTCGATCGGACGTATCGTTCAGAAACGCGCCGCAGAGGCCGGCCTCGTTGCTGGGCCCCGCGAGCGCATCTCAGCACACGGGTTCCGCGCGGGCTTCATCACCGAGGCTTACAGACGCGGATCACGGGACGAGGAGATCATGAGCCATTCACGGCATCGGGATCTCAAGACGATGCGTGGATACGTTCGCAGAGCCAAGCTTTCCGACGCTCATCCCGGCCGCAAATTGGGCCTCTGAAGCGGACCCGCCGGCGTTGCGACGTTACAGCCTCTGGTCCGATCGATCGAAGTCCATCTCGACCGTTTGGAGCCGTTGCCGACGCTTCTGAAATCCTACCGGGGTCGGCCGGCCCGCGAATTCGACATGCACCAGGGGCAGATCCTCCGCATCCCGAGCTCAATCTGCCGCTGTCGATCCTGACTGGGCGCTCGGAAGGTCCGCTGAGCGGCGGTCTGATCCGCGCCAACGACCGGAGCTGGCCGGAAGCGGCTCGCCCGCTTCGGAGCAGATCCGACACACAATCGGGCGGCGTTGGATGGCATCGCTGCGAGTTGGGCTGGCCGAAGGGCTGATAGCGCTGCTCCGCTCGCGCGAAACGGCTGGATCTCAGTAAACATCGGCCATGGAGCGGATCTCACGGCAGGATCGTCAGCGCACGGCGTCCGGGCACCCGAAACGATCGCTGCAGCTCTCGATGTCGCGAGAAGATCCGATGCTTTCTCTGTGAGCGGGCCGGCTCGCGCGGCCGGCGTCTCCCGACTCTAGCGCTCCGGTGATGTCGCCGTAAGAGACCCGGATCTTCCGGATCGAGGCTCGGGGCGAGCATCATCCAGGGCAGGCCGGGGCCGCATCGGCTGAGAAGTCAGGCAGTGCGGATACCGTTCGAGCTTCGCAGCACAGTCGCGCTCGACCCGATTCCGGCCAGACACCGTCTTCTGTGACGATGATGTCCGTAAGGACGTCGTGCACCTGCGGGTCCGTCGACGCGCGCCCTCGCGTCGATGGACCCGCACGAGCCTCGGTGGCCTCGCCGAACGCTGTTTCAGCACCTTCGGTTCGGCGACGCGGATCGTGACATCCCGCATCATCACGACCGTCCCGGTCATCGCCCCTGTGCGGCTTGGAGCGGCACGATGGCGGACTTCAGCGAGATCGACCGCCCATCCTCGCGGACGACCGGGACGGATGGGGGAGCGCCCGCACCATAGTGGCTCTCCCCGGTCGCCGTAGTCTTGCGGCACCCCTCGCGGCGGGGCTCGCGCGGTCGTTCGGGCATGATGAGGTTGAGCGGTCGGCTCATGGCCTCCGATCCTCTGCTCCAGCCTGTGTCGACGCCGGTCCGGTTCCCCAAATCGCGGATACCGGGTCAGCGCGTCGTGAGCGCACCCGCGCTCGGGAAAAACAGCTCTTCGCCACCGACCTTGTAGCCCGCGATCGCCCCCTGCCCCTCCGGCGAGACAAGCCAGTCGATGAAGGCCTGCCCCTCCTTCGCCTTCACGCCGGGGTGCCTGTCGGGGTTCACCAGCATCACGCCGTAGGGGTTGAACAGGCTCGGATCCCCCTGAACCAGGATGACCAAGTCGGCGCGGTTCTTGAACGCGAGCCACGTCCCCCGGTCGGCGAGGATGTAGGCGCCGAGAGCCGAGGCCGCGTTGAGCGCGGGGCCCATGCCCTGGCCGACGTCCCGGTACCAAGGACCGCGCACGGCGGCGAGATCGACGCCGGCCTCCCTCCAGCTGCGCAACTCGGCGCTGTGGGTGCCCGAACGATCACCGCGCGACACGAACGCCGCCTTGCTGGCCGCGAGCTTGGCGAAGGCCTCGCGCACGCCCAGGCCGCGCACGCCGGCCGGATCGGAGGCCGGGCCGATCAGCACGAAATCGTTGTACATCACGTCGTACCGCCTCTTCGCGAAGCCCTCGGCGAGGAACTTGTCCTCGGCCGGACGGTCGTGGACCAGGACCACGTCGGCATCGCCGCGGCGCGCGGCGTCGAGCGCCTGGCCCGTGCCCAGAGCGACGACCTTCACGTCGATCCCGGACGTCTCCCGGAAGAGCGGGAGGATGTGCTTGAACAGGCCGGACTGCTCGGTCGAGGTCGTCGAGGCGACGACGATCGCGGTCGGTTCGGCGTCGGCCGATGGCAGGAGGCCGGCCGCGCTCAGGAGCGCGGCCAATCCCAGGGTCAGGAGGCGACGACGGAAGGGGTCCACGGCAATTCCCCGGCGAGGTAGGCCCGCGCCTCGGACGTGCGGGGCGAGAACAGGATCTGGCGGGATGGACCATGCTCGACGGCGCGGCCGGAGGCCAGCACGATCGCCGTGTCGGCGAGGCGCGCCACCTGCCCGAGATTGTGTGAGACGAGCACCACCGTGGTGCCCGCCCGCGCCATCGCGGACACCAGCCCCTCGACGATCTCGGTCGAAGCCGGGTCGAGGTTCGCGGTCGGCTCGTCGAGGAGGAGCAGGTCGGGTCCGACCGCCCAGGCGCGGGCCAGCGCCAGCCGCTGCTGCTCGCCGCCGGAGAACCGCGTCGCGGCATCGCATGCGCGCTCCGCGAGTCGGACCCGGGCGAGCGCCTCCTGCACCCGCGCGGCGCGCGCAGGACGGGGCAGGCTTCCGAGAGCCAGCGCGACGTTCGCGGCGGCGGTCGCGCGGATCAGCGCGGGCCGCTGAAACACGAAGGCCCGCCGGTGCGGGCCGACCCGGACCGTCCCGCCGTCGGGTCGCAGGAGCCCGTCGATGACCCTGAGCGTGACGCTCTTGCCCGCTCCGTTCGGTCCGATGACCGCCGTGACGCTGCCCGAAACGACCTCCAGGCAGAGACGGTCGAGCACCGTTCGCCCGTCGAGAGACAGCGTCACGTCCTCGAGGCGGATGGCCGGCGCCGCGCTCATCCGTACACGCGCGCGGCGTGGCGGCGGAGCAAGGCCACGGCGACGTTCACCACCAGAACGAGGCCGATCAGCACGAGGCCGAGCGCCAGGGCGAGGCTGAGATCGCCCTTCTGGGTCTCCAGCGAGATCGCCGTCGTCATCGTGCGGGTATACCCGTCGATGTTGCCGCCGACGACGAGGACCGCGCCGATCTCCGAGATCGCCCGGCCGAACGCGGCGAGCGCCGCGGTCACGAGGGAGAAGCGCACGTCGTAGATCATCGCCCCGGCTTGACGCGGTGCGGAGAGCCCGAGGGAGCGCAGCTGCTCGCCGAGATGCACCCGGGCGTCGGCGACGACCTGCTGCGTCAGGGCGGCGACGAGCGGGGTCGCGAGCGTCGCCTGTGCGGCGATCATCGCGCCGGGGGTGAACAGCAGGCCGAGCGGGCCGAGCGGGCCGGAGCGGGAGAGGACGAGGTAGAGCGCGAGGCCGACGAGCACCGGCGGCAGCCCCATGAAGGCGTTCAGCAGGCCGACCGCGGCGCCGCGTCCGGGAAAGCGGGCCACAGCCAGGAACGCACCCAGGGGTATGCCGAGCACGAGGCCGATGCCGACGGCGGTGAGGCTGACATGCAGCGACAGCCACGCGATCGCCAGCACGTCGCGATCCAGGCTGAACAGGCGGGAGAGGATGTCCTGGAGCGTCTGCATCACGCGCCCGGGCCGGTCCTCAGGAACGGGACGCGGCGGATGGCGAGATCAGCCGATGAGGCCGACCTCGAGACGCAGGTTCGGCGGAATGGTCCTGTCATGCCTACCAGGGAGCGCGCGGATACCGGGTGAGCATATCGCCCGGAGCGCTTGTTGTCGTGCCGTCGGGACATTCGAAGTGGCCATCGCCGTCCGTCGGGGATGTGAGCCCCTCTGCGGGGGAACCTGCCCGTCGGAGGCGTCGTCGGTGCCGCGCTCCGGGCGGGCCGCCCGGATTCTCGCCGACGCGGCTTCTCTCGGTACGCGAACGCGGCGCATGCCGGGTCGACCGCCGCGCCGGCCCTTGATCCTCGAACCCGGATGGCGCATCGCCGCCAGGATGGTCCGAAATGCGTCCTCGGCGCTGATCCCACTTCGGGAGGCGGCGAACCTGCTCAGCGGCGAGTCTGCGCCCGTCGCCCCCGCGACCGTTCCGCTCGAAGCGGCGCTCGGATGCATCGCCGCGGGAGCGGTCGTCGCGCGCTCCGCCGTGCCCGCGGCCATGACGGCGGTGCGAGACGGATTCGCGGTCGAGGCCGCTGCGGTGGGAGGCGCGTCGGCCTACGCGCCGATCTTCCTGGCGCGGCCACCGCCATGGGTCGAGGCGGGACAGCCGCTGCCTTCCGGCACCGACGCCGTGTTGCCCCCGGAGGGATACGCGGACGGGACGGTCGTCGCGGACATCGCCACGCGGGAAGGCGTGTGCGGGGCGGGCGACGACGTCGCTGACAACGCGAGGCTGATCGAGGCGGGCACCCGGATCGAGCCGCTTCACCTGCTCGTCCTGGAGGCGGCCGGCCTGGAGACGATAGACGTCCGACAGCCACTCTTGCGCGTCGTCACCGCGGGGACGTCGAGCCTCGATACCGTGTCGCCCCTGCTCAGGCGTCTGATCGCGCGGGCAGGCGGGGTGACCGAGGCCGTTCGCGCCCGGGGAGTCGAGGACATCGTCGCGGCCATCCGCGGCGGCACGGCGGACGCGGTGCTGGTGGTCGGGGGAAGCGGTTTCGGCCGCTCGGACCATAGCGCGGCGGCCCTCGGCCTCGCCGGAGAAGTCCGCGCGCACGGCATCGCGTTGCGGCCCGGGGAAACCACCGCCGTCGGCTCCGCAGCCGGCAGGCCGGTTCTTCTGGTGCCCGGGCGTCCCGAGGCGGCGCTCGCCGCGTTCTTGGCACTGGGCCGTCCTCTCATCGCGAGGCTCGCCGGCGCGCAGGACCGCGGGCCTCGGCGGCATGTCCTCGTACGGAAGATCGTCTCGTCGATCGGTCTGTCCGAGGTCGTCTTCGTCCGGAGCGCGTCCGAGGGCGTCGAGCCGCTCGGCGGAGCCGGGCTTCCGCTCGGTCGGTTGGTGCAGGCGGACGGGATCGTCGTGGTCGAGCCGGAGAGCGAAGGCTTCCGGACTGGCGAGGAGGCAGAGGTTTGGGCCCTGTGAGCGGCGACGCAGACCGTGACGAGGCGGTGGATTTCGCCGCGCGTCTCGCCGCGGCCTCGAGCCAGGAGCAGTTTCTCAGGGTGATGAGCCGGGACGACGCGCTCGCGGCGTTCCGGGCGGCGGTCCCGCACACGCGCCTGCCGTCCGAGACGCTGCCCTTGGAGGAAGCGCTCGGGCGCGTGCTCGCCCGCGACGTCGCCTCGCCCATGGACGTTCCGCCCTTCGACCGTTCCCTGGTCGACGGATTCGCCCTGCGCGCGGCCGACACGGAAGGAGCCGGGCCGGCGAGCCCGCGGCGTCTCGCGCTGAACCGCGAGATCCTCGCCTGCGGTGTCGCGCCGACGGTCGTCGTTCAGCCCGGAACGGCGACGCCGATCTCCACCGGCGGTATGATCCCGCGCGGCGCCGACGCCGTGGTGATGGTCGAGCACTCGGAGTTCGACGCCCGGAGCCTCGCCGTCGACATTCTGACCGCCGTTCGGCCGGCGCAGTTCGTGGGATACGCCGGGGCCGACATGGCACGCGGCGAGACGGTGCTGCGCGAGGGCACGCGGATCACCGCCCGCGAGATCGGCATGCTGGCGGCGTGCGGCCTTCCGGCCGTCGACGTCACCCGACGCCCGCGCGTCGCCGTCCTCTCCACGGGGGACGAGCTGGTCGCACCGGGCGAGCCCCTGCCCGAAGGCGCGATCTACGACTCGAACGGCGCGATCGTCGCGGCCGCGGTGACCGAGAACGGCGGGGAACCGGTCCGGCTCGGGATCGTGCGCGACGACGCCGCCGTCCTGGAGGCAGCCCTCCACTCCGCCCTCCGGGACAGCGACCTCGTCGTGCTCTCGGGGGGCACGTCCAAAGGGGCCGGCGACGTCTCCCACCGGGTGCTGTCCCGCCTCGGCGAGCCGGGCATCCTGTTCCACGGCGTAGCGCTCAAGCCGGGGAAGCCGCTCTGCGTGGCGGTGGCTCAGGGCAGGCCGATCATCGTCCTGCCGGGATTTCCCACCTCCGCGATGTTCACCTTCCACGACTTCGTCGTTCCCTTCGTGCGGGCGCTCGCCGGGCTGCCGCCGCGGGAGGACGAGACGATCGCGGCGCGCGTGTCCCAGCGTGTGCCCTCCGAGCTCGGTCGCACCGAGTTCGTGATGACCTCGCTGGCCCTCGGTCCCGAGGGGACGATCGCCCTGCCGCTGCCGAAGGGCTCGGGTTCGGTCACGGCGTTCTCGCAAGCGGACGGCTTCTTCGCGGTTCCCGCCGCGCGCGCCGGCGTCGAGGCCGGAGAGGGCGTCGCCGTGGTCCGCCTGGGCGCCGGCGTTCGGGCGCCCGACCTGACGATCGTCGGCAGCCATTGCATCGGTCTGGACCGGGTGGTCGGCCTGCTCGCCGAGCGCGGCTACCGCGCCCGAACCATCTGGGTCGGGTCGGCCGGCGGTCTCGCCGCCCTGCGGCGCGGCGAATGCGACGTCGCGGCCATGCACCTCTTCGATCCCGAGACGGGCCGGTACAATGCCCCGTTCCTCGCCGAAGGGATGTCCCTCGCGCCCGGCTGGCGCCGCCTCCAGGGCGTCGTGTTTCGCCGCGGCGACGCCAGGTTCGAAGGCCGGAACGCCGCGGACGCGGTCGCCGCGGCGCTGTCCGACCCCGACGCCGTGATGGTCAACCGCAACGCCGGATCGGGCACGCGCCTGCTCGTCGACGGGCTGCTGAACGGTGCCCGGCCGGCCGGGTTCTGGAACCAGCCGCGCTCGCACAACGCCGTCGCCGCGGCGGTCGCACAAGGCAGGGCGGACTGGGGCGTGGCCATAGCGAGCGTCGCGGACGCCTATGGCCTGGGCTTCCGTCCGCTGACGGAAGAGCATTACGACCTCGCGTACTGCGAGCGCGCCAAGGGGGCGCCGGCGCTCGCGGCCTTCCTGAGACTGCTCGGTGAGCCCGGGACGGCCGCGGCACTGCGCGATCTGGGCTTCTCGCCCGCCGCAGAGACCTCGTGACGCGCGCTTGATCTGCCGGCCTCGCCGCGGGCGGCGTGCCCCTGACCCGCGACGCGGTGGACACACCTCGGTGGGACGAAAGGGGCGATCCTGTCGCTCGCCGAGATGATCGACGATGCCGTTTCAAGTAGGGACGCCTGCGAGGCGCTGGGGCCTCCATCGAAGCGGCGGTTGGCATTGGGCGAGGACACGAGCATCAGTCTGAGGATCGAGCTCGGCTCGGACACCTTGCTGGGACCGGGCAAGGCCGCGCTTCTGAGCGGCATCCGCGACACCGGCTCCATCGCCGCCGCAGGGCGCCGGATGGGCATGAGCTACAAGCGAGCCTGGTACCTCATCGATACGCTGAACAAGGCTTTCCAGGAGCCGCTCGTCTCCGCGAGCAAGGGGGGACGCCGGGGCGGCGGCGCGACGCTGACGAGCACGGGCGACGCCATCCTCGAGAGTTACCTGCGCATGGAGCGGCTCGCCTCGGAGGCCGTGGCAGCCGAACTCGACCTCCTCGCTTCGCTGATGAAGCCCGCCCCCTAGGATCGAGGACGCCGCGCGGCGGCGCGCCGCCATCACGGGCAGACTCCCGGCCGGATCCGGCCCTGCCGGCCGGATACTGCAGATGTCCACCGTCAAGGTCTGGCGGCACGCCCGGGCGCGCCGCCGGAGATCTCGCCGCCTACTCGGCGGCCATGGGCGTCGCGTGGACGGCGGAGGCCCGGGCCGCGCAGAACTTGAACTCGGGGATCTTGCCCATCGGGTCGAGCGCCGGGTTCGTCAGCAGGTTGGCCGCGGCCTCGGCGTAGCAGAACGGCATGAAGATCATGCCGACCGGCACGTCGCGGTCGGAGCGCACCTTCAGGTGGACGGCGCCGCGGCGCGTCTCCAGCTTCATCGTGTCGCCGGGCTCCAGCCCGAGCCGGTAGAGCTCCTTCGGGGCCATGAAGGCGACCGCCTCGGGCTCCAGCGCGTCGAGGACGCCGGCGCGCCGGGTCATCGATCCGGTGTGCCAGTGTTCGAGCACGCGGCCGGTCGACAGGACCATCGGGTAGTCGTCGTCCGGCAGCTCGTCCGGCGGCACCACGGCGGCCGGGACGATCTTCGCGCGCCCGCTCTCCGTGGGGAAGCCGGCGTAGAAGATGATCTCGTTGCCGGGCTTGTCCGGCGCGTCGACCGGATAGGTCACGGCGCCCTCGCGCTCCAGGCGCTCCCAGGTGATGTTGTTGAACGACGGCATCACCATGGCCATCTCGCGGAAGATGTCGGCCGGACCGCCGTAGTTCCAGGGCAGGCCGAGGCGCTTCCCCAGTTCCTGGATGATCCACCAGTCCTGCCGCGCGTCGCCCGGCGGGGACACCACCGGCTGCGAGATCTGCACGCGACGGTCGGTGTTGGTGAAGGTGCCGGCCTTCTCGGCGAAGGCGGAGGCCGGCAGCACCACGTCGGCGTGGAAGGCGGTCTCCGTCAGGAACAGGTCCTGCACGACGAGGTGGTCGAGCATCGCCAGGGCGTGCCGGGCGTGGTTCAGGTCGGGGTCGGACATCGCCGGGTTCTCGCCCTCGACGAACATGCCCTTGATCTCGCCGGCGTGGATCGCGCGCATGATCTCGACGACGGTGAGGCCCCTCTGCGGGTCGAGCTTCTGACCCCAGAACTCCTCGAACATCTCCCGCACCGCGGCCTTCTCGACCGACTGGTAGTCCGGATAGACCATCGGGATCAGGCCGGCGTCGGACGCGCCCTGGACGTTGTTCTGGCCGCGCAGCGGATGCAGGCCGGTGCCGGGGCGCCCGATCTGCCCCGTGACGAGGGCGAGCGCGATCAGGCAGCGCGAGTTGTCAGTGCCGTGGACGTGCTGGCTGATGCCCATGCCCCAGAAGATGATCGAGGACTTGGCGCGGGCGTAGAGCCGGGCGACCTCGCGCAGCGTCTCCGCGTCGATGCCGCAGACCGAGGCCATCTTCTCCGGCGTGAACTCGACGATCTTCTCCTTCAGCGCCTCGAAGTTCTCCGTGTACCCCGCGATGTATTGCTCGTCGTAGAGCTCCTCCTCGATGATCACGTTGAGCATCGCGTTGAGCATCGCCACGTCCGAGCCGGGCTTGAACGCGAGGTGCTTGTAGGCATGCCGCGACAGCACCTGCCGGCGCGGGTCCATGACGATCAGCTTGGCGCCGCGCTGCTTCACGGCGTTCTTGAGGAAGGTCGCCGCCACCGGGTGGTTCACGGTCGGGTTGGCGCCGATCACGATGATGACCTCGGCGTCGAGCGCCGCCGAGAACGGCGCCGACACGGCGCCCGAGTTCAGGCCTTCCATGAGGGCCGCCACCGACGAGGCGTGGCACAGGCGGGTGCAGTGGTCGACGTTGTTCGAGCCGAACCCGAGCCGCACCAGCTTCTGGAAGAGGTAGGCCTCCTCGTTCGAGCCCTTCGCCGAGCCGAAGCCGGCGAGCGCCTTGCGGCCGTGCGTGTCGCGGACCGTCTTGAGGCCCCCGGCGGCGCGGTCGAGCGCCTCCTCCCAGGTCGCCTCGCGGAAGTGCGTCCACGGGTTGGCCGGGTCGACCTGATCGTTGGCGTCCTTCGGGACGTTGTCCAGGCGGATCAGCGGCGCCGTCAGGCGGTGGGGGTGGTGGACGTAGTCGAAGCCGAAGCGCCCCTTCACGCAGAGCCGGTTGTGGTTGGCCGGGCCATTCACGCCCTCGGCGTAGACGATCTTCTCGTCCTTCACCTTGTAGGAGACCTGGCAGCCGACGCCGCAATAGGGGCACAGCGAGGTCACCTCGCGGTCGGGGTACACCGTCCGGGTCTTGTGCTCGGCGTCGAGATAGGCGGACGGCATCAGCGCGCCGGTCGGGCAGGCCTGGACGCACTCGCCGCAGGCCACGCAGGTCGAGCCGCCCATCGGGTCGTCGAAGTCGAACACGACCTTGGCGCCGGCCGAGCGGTAGGCCATGCCGATGACGTCGTTGACCTGGACCTCGCGGCAGGCGCGGACGCAGAGGTTGCACTGGATGCAGGCGTCGAGATTGACGCTCATGGCCGGGTGGCTGAAGTCGCCGGTCCAGCGCTCGGCCGCGGGGAAGCGGCTCTCGGACACGTCGAGGAAGTCGGCCTGCACCCAGAAATGCGAGGTCGGGTCGTGCGAGGTCGCGCGCTCGGGCTGGTCGGCCACGAGCAGCTCGAGCACCATGGCGCGGGCCTTGGTGGCGCGCTCGGTCGGGGACTTGACCTTCATGCCCACGGCCGGCGTGCGCTTGCACGAGGCGGCCAGCACGCGCTCGCCCTCGATCTCGACCATGCAGGCGCGGCAGTTGCCGTCCGGGCGGTAGCCGGGCTCGGGCTTGTGGCAGAGGTGCGGGATGTGGGTGCCGAGGCGCTTGGCGACGGCCCAGATCGTCTCGCCGGGGGCGGCCTCGACCTGCTGTCCGTCGAGCTCGAACGCGATGGTCGGGGGGGCGGTCGGCCGCCCCTTCAGATCGTGCAGGCCCGACGGCTCAGGGGCCGCTTGGCCGCCCGCCTTCGCCCCTTCCGAGTAGGAGCCGCCGGCCCCCGGCTTCGGGCCCGACGCGGGCCCGCCCGCATCCTGCAGCCCGTCGGCCCGGATCTCGGGCTTCTCGGTCTTGTCGCCGCGCTGTTCGGGGGCGTTGCTCATGCGGCCGCTCCTGGCTCGGACATCGGGATAGGGTTCGCCGGCACCATCGGTTGCCTCACTCGGCAGCCGCGGCGCGGGGGGCGGGGAACAGGTCCGGGAAGTACTTGATGACGCTGCTGAGCGGGTTCGAGGCGGCTTGGCCGAGGCCGCAGATCGAGGCGTCCCGCATGCACTGGGACAGCTCGCCCAGGAGCTCGGTGTCCCAGACGCCCTGCTCCATCAGGATGCGGGCCTTCTGGGTCCCCGAACGGCAGGGGGTGCACTGCCCGCAGCTCTCGTCCTCGAAGAACCTCATCAGGTTCAACGCGGCGCCGCGCACATCGTCCCGATCCGACAGGATCACGACGGCGGCAGAGCCGATGAAGCAGCCGTACTTCTCCAGGGTCCCGAAATCGAGCGGGATGTCGTTCATCGACGCCGGCAGGATGCCGCCCGACGCGCCGCCCGGCAGGTAGGCCGCGAAGGTGTGGCCGTCGGCCATGCCGCCGCAATACTCGTCGATGAGCTCCTGGATGGTGAGGCCGGCCGGGGCGAGCTTCACTCCCGGCTCCTTCACGCGTCCCGAGACCGAGTAGGAGCGCAGGCCGACGCGGTCGTTGCGGCCGTGGCTCTTCCACCAGTCGCCGCCCCGCTCGATCAGGTCGCGGACCCAGAACAGCGTCTCAATGTTGTTGATCAGCGTCGGACGGTTGAACAGGCCGACCTGGAACGGGAACGGCGGCTTGTGCCGCGGCAACCCGCGCTTGCCCTCGAGGGACTCGATCAGCGAGGATTCCTCGCCGCAGATATAGGCGCCGGCGCCGCGGCGCAGGTGGATGCGCGGGCCGCCCTCGGGGAGCTTCGCGATCTCGCGCGTCAGGATCTCGCGGGAGATGGGGTACTCGTCCCGCAGGTAGATATACACCTCCGGCGCCTCGACGACGTGGGCGCCGATCAGCATCCCTTCGAGGAAGCGGTGCGGGTCGGTGTTGAGGTAGAGCTGGTCCTTGAAGGTGCCGGGCTCGCCCTCGTCCCCGTTGACCGCCATCAGCCGGGGTCCGGGCTCGCCGCGCACCGAGCGCCACTTGCGCCCCGTCGGGAAGCCCGCGCCGCCGAGGCCGCGCAGGCCGCCGTCGTCGAGCACCTTCAGGATGTCGTCGACCGGAAGGTCCCCGCTGCGGAGCCGATCCAGGGTCGCGTACCCGCCGGCGGCCCGATAGGCGTCGTAATCCACGTAGTCCGGGACATGGGCGTGTGTGTCGCCGGCCTCGACCGCGGCCCTCACGGAGGCGAGGTCGGCCTTGTACAGGAAGTTGTGCCCGACCTCGACGGCGGGCGCGTGGTCGCACAGGCCGACGCAGGGCGCGCGCACGACGCGGACGGCGTCGGAGGCGAGTTCCCGCTGGAGCGTCTCCAGCAACTCGTCGGCGCCGAACATCGCGCAGGTGATGCTGTCGCAGACCCGGACGGTCAGCCTCGGGATGGCGGCGTCACCCTCCTTCACCACGTCGAAATGCGCGTAGAAGGTCGCGGTCTCGAAGACCTCGGCGAAGGCCAGGGCCATCTCGTCGGCCAGCGCCGCCAAGTGCTCGGCGCTGATCTGGCCGAAGGTGTCCTGGATCAGGTGGAGGTGCTCGATGAGCAGGTCGCGCTGGCGCGAGCGGGAGCCGAGAAGCTCCTCGATCTCGACCTTCGCCCGCGGCTCGACCTGGCGACCCTTGGGTACGCTGCGCGCCTTGTTTCGCCCCCGGCCGGGATGCGAGAAGTTTCTGACGGTCCCCGGTGCCTCACTCATGCGATATCTGATTTCCAACTGCTGGGGCGGTTAGTCGCGGCGTCCTGACGGTCGGGGCTTACTGGCCGCCGAAGGCCCGAAGCGGCTGGCCGGCCTCGGACCGATGTTCCATCGCGACGGCTCCCGTCGCCGCGTCCAGGGAGGTGATCCTGGGCCCAACGACGGAGCGAAGCTCGATCTCGAACGCGTCGAGGGTGGCGTTCAGGCGGTCCATCAGGGACTTCGAGGCGTCCGCGGTCGAGGAAGCGATCGTCCCCGCGAGCGCGTCGCGAACGCGGTCCGCGAGCTCCTGCGTGAGCGGCGGCTTCGCGTCGGCGCAGTAGGCGTCCGTCACGATGGCGGCCCAGTCCGCCGCAGAGGATGCGTCGCTCATGCTCATGCCTGCGCGATCAAGGGAAGGTCGGAGTCGTGCATGGCGTGCCCGTTCGGGTCCGTTGGCGTGGCGTTCGCTCGTGGCATACCAAATGGCAGCCGTTATAGCGGAGGTGTTATATCGTTTTTGAAGTCGTTTCAATTTGCGTGAGGCGGGGTCACGCGCCCCGACGGCGTGGCTGACGCTTGCTCTGAGACATCGTGCGGGGCAGTGGAAACGTCGCGAGGGAGGCGGTCAGAGGTGTCCGGCATGCGCGTGATCGGACTTGCCGGGTGGAGCGGGGCTGGCAAGACCACCCTGCTGGTTCGGGCCATCCCCGTGCTCGTCGCCCGCGGCGTGAAGGTGGCGACCCTCAAGCATGCCCACCACGACTTCGACACAGACTGGCCCGGGAAGGACTCGTACGAGCACCGCAGGGCGGGGGCGGTCGAGGTGCTCGTGTCGTCGGGCCGCCGGTGGGCCCAGGTCCACGAGCTGCGGGACGAGGCGGAAGCGACCCTGGCTCAGCTCCTGCGGCGGATCAGCCCCTGCGACCTCATCGTCGTGGAAGGCTACAAGCGGGAGCCGATCCCCAAGCTCGAGGTCCATCGCGCCGAGAACGGCCGCCCGCCTCTCCATCCTCTGGACCCCACCATCGTGGGCATCGCGAGCGACGTCGGATTTCCGGCCTCGGGCATTCCCGTCGTAGATTTGAACGACCCGGAGGCGGTGACGGGGCTGATGCTCGACGTCGCCGTTCCCTTCGAAGACGTCCTCGGGAGGCTCTAGCCGGATGGCCCAGCTCAGCGACGACTGCTTCGCGTTCGGCGGCCCCCTGATGACCATCGAGGACGCGCACGCCCTGTTCGGCGAGCGGCTCGTAGCGGTCGTCGGCACCGAGGACGTTCCCGTCCAGGACGCCGACGGACGCATCCTGGCCGAGGATTGCGTCGCGCCCATCGACGTCCCGCCGTTCCCCAACTCGGCCGTCGACGGCTACGCGGTCCGTTTCACGGACCTGCGCGCCTCCGATGCGACGGTGCTGCCGGTCGGCGCGGTCGTCGCGGCCGGCGGGTCGTCCGAGGGCGTGTCGGCGGCGGGCTCGGCTACCCGGATCTTCACCGGGGCCCCGATGCCGGCCGAGGCCGACACCGTCTTCATGCAGGAGGACGTCCACGTCCTGCCCGACGGCCGGGTGTCCTTGCCGCTCGGGCTGAAGCGCGGCGCCAACAGCCGCGACGCCGGCGAGGACGCGGCCAAGGGCTCGTCGATCATCGCGGCCGGCCGGCGTCTCCGGCCGCAGGACTTGGCTCTGGCGACCGCGGTCGGCCTGCGCACGTTGAAGGTTCGCCGCACCCTACGGGTCGGCGTGTTCTCGACGGGCAACGAGCTCGTCGAGCCGGGGGCGCCCTTGAGACCAGGCGCGATCTACGACTCGAACCGCGTCCTGCTGCTCGCGCTTCTCCGGCGGATGGGCGTCGCGGCGAGCGATCTCGGCGTCATCCGTGACGACCCGACGGCGCTCGCGGCGAGGCTCTCGGCGGCGGCCGCCGAGCACGACGTGATCCTGACTTCGGGCGGCGTGTCGACCGGTGACGAGGATCACGTGAAGACCGCCGTCGAGACCATCGGGCGCCTCGTCTTCTGGAGGCTGGGAATCAAGCCCGGGCGGCCGGTCGCGATGGGCATGATCGACGGCAAGCCGTTCCTGGGCCTCCCGGGCAACCCGGTGGCCGTCTACGTCACCCTGTTGTTCGTCGTGCGGCCGCTCCTCGCCCGGCTCGCCGGCGAGGCTTACGCGCCGCCGCGCGGGTTCACCGCCAGGGCGGCCTTCTCCTACCGGAAGCGAGCGGGCCGCAGAGAGTTCGTCAGGGTCAGCCTCGCCCGGGACGCCGACGGCACCTGGGAAGTCCGGAAGTTCCAGCGCGACGGCGCGGGCATGCTGTCATCGCTCACCGAGACCGAAGGCCTCGTGGAACTGGAGGATAACCGGACCGAGGTCGTGCCGGGCGACGTCGTGCGGTTCCATCCGCACGAAGTCCTTTGGTAGCGAGGCCGCACGCAGAGCCTCACGGGACACAGACCGCGCCCGAGCATTGCCGGGCCCGCGCCTTCGTTATATCAAATCTGCTATATCGCTTGTGATAGGCCGTGCGAGCGGCCGCTCGGTCGGCGGGCTTGGGCAACGATGTTCGATGGTGTCTGGCGGAGCCGAGCAGGCGCGGAACTTCGCCTCCTCCAGATGGGCGAGGCCGTCTCCGGGACCTACACCGCCGCCAATCCCGGCCCTGCGCAGACGCATCGAAGCCGCATCCTCGTCGGCACGGCCGAGGGCGACATCATCGGCTTCGTGACCAGCACGTCGTCGCCGCAGGAGATCACGGCCTGGACCGGGCGTCTCGTGCGCGCCGACGAGGAAACGGCCGAGGAGATCCACGCGGTCTTTCATGCCGTCGAGCGGTGTTCCAAGCCGAAGGCAGAGGACAACCCCATCGCCCTCGAGACGACCATCTTCTCAAAGGTCGAGAACGCCTGTTCATGATGGCAGGGCCGCTTCCATCCTCGATGTCATCCTGAGGAGCGGGCGGCGCGATCGAAGGGAGGAGCGGTCGGCGCGTTCATCGCCGACAACGATCGGCTTGCCGCTGCGTCCTCCAACCCGTCCTCTCGGCATCGGGTCAGCGAATGGCTGTTCGCACGTGGGGGCGTCCGCTTGCGGAACGTCTTCCAGTCCAGCGGAATGGCCGGGAGGGGCGCGAAGCTGACTGTCTGGTGCTGCGTGTGCTGCCGATCCGGCGCGCCGTAATAGGGTCGACAGCGGAACTGCTTCGGCGAAGCCCAGTTCGAAGCGGGCGGCCTCTCACCGAGCCAACGCGGTCGTAGAAGCCCGCCCAGGCAGCACCGCCACCGCAGACGTTCGTGCGCCAGCTATCCGATCACTTGGCGGCCCTGAAGGCTGCCAAGCCGATACAGCTCATCCTTTTGCGGGAGAACAACGGAGCGCGTGTTGAGCGTCTCGGGGGGAACGCCATCGCGGCCCACCGCCGCCTCCGGAAGCCTGCCCTCACAAAGCTGCCTCGAGCCATCCCTCGGGTCGGGGACTCCTTCAAGTCCATGCGATGACACAGGAAACGCGCGCGACAGCGGCGAGATCGTTGCAGGTCGAGCGAACACAGCGGGTCGCAACGCGCCCCAGTTTCTGAGTTGGCCGGACAGGCACCCGGTCCGCCCTCTCTTTCACCCCGGCAGATGAAGCATGGCAGCTGCCAGTGCGCGCCGCTCCGTAGGGCGGATGCGTTGGCCGCGCGCCGGGACGGTAGGGTTTGGCGCAGGGAGGCTCGCGGGCCACCAGGTCGCCCACCGCCTCAACGCGATCCTCCCGCTCGGCAGCCTCATCCAACGGGCGGCGCCTCATGGCCCGCGTCCCGTCGCGCATCGGGTCCGCGTCGTCCGATCGTTCGAGATCGCCGTCGTCGAGGCGATGCTGAGGTGGCGAGCATCGGTGAATCCGGTCACGCGTCGGCAGGCCTTGCCACCGCCGCCTTCCAGTCCCACTTGGCGCCCGCGCCGGTTCCCGATCGGGAAGAGTTGTTCTTCACCGTCTCACCCGCCGCCTCGACGAAGGAGAGCTGGGTGGAGCGAGCCGCGAACCTGACGGCGGACGATTTTCGCGCGCTGGCCGACGCACTGCCGCAGATGGCCTGGGTGGCCGAGCCGAACGGCGACATCATCTGGTACAACCGCCGCTGGTACGACTACACCGGCACCACCATCGAGCAGATGCGTGGATGGGGCTGGCGCGACGTCCATCACCCCGACCACGTGGAGCGCGTGGTGGGACGCATCAGCGAGGCGTTCCGGACCGGCGAGCCGTGGAAGGATACCTTCCCGCTCCGCGGCGCCGACGGTGAGTACCGCTGGTTCCTGTCGCTGGCACAACCCCATCGCGGATCCGACGGACGCATCCTGCGCTGGTTCGGGACCAACACCGACATCACCGAGCGCAAGGGCTTGGAGCGCCGGCTCGCCCGTCACGCCATCGACCTGCGCCGCTCGAACGAGGGACTGGAGCAGTTCGCCTACGTCGCCTCCCACGACCTGAAGGCGCCCCTGCGCGGCATCGAGAACCTCGTCGGGTGGATCGAGGAGGATCTGGAAGGCTCGCTGACCGGCGACGTGCGAACGAACATGGAGCTCCTCAAGAGCCGCGTGCGTCGGCTGGACAGCCTCCTCGACGACCTCTTGGCCTACTCCAGGGCGGGAAGGGCGGACGCGACCATGGACACGGTCGACACCCGGGCGCTGGTCGGGGAGCTCGCCGTCCTGGTCAGCCCACCCAAGGGCTTCACCATCTCGGCAGACGCCTCCCTGCCGACGATACAGGCCCCCCGGGCGCCCCTCACCCAGGCCTTGCAGAACCTGATCGGCAACGCCATCAAGCACCACGACCGGCCGGCCCAAGGGCACATCCGGGTGGAGGCCAAACCGTCGGGGGGCGCGGTCGAGTTCGTCGTGACCGATGACGGGCCGGGCATCCCCGAGCAGTTCCGCGAACGCGTGTTCGGCATGTTCCAGACGCTCAAGCCCCGCGACGAGGTCGAGGGCAGCGGCATGGGGCTCGCTATCGTGCGCAAGCTGGTCGACCGGCAGGGCGGCAAGGTCTGGCTCGCGGACGGCTCCGACGGGCGTGGCCTCGCGGTGCATTTCACGTGGCCGCTCGACGGCGGGAAGGGGCGGACGGATGGGTTCGACGGTTAACATCCTGCTGGTCGACGACGACGAGGTCGACGTCCAGGGACTCAAGCGCGCCTTCAAGAAGAGCAAGATCGGCAACCCGATCACCGTCGCCCGCGACGGCATCGAGGCCCTGGAGATCCTGCGCGGCGAGAACGGGCGCGAGCGCCTGCCCAAGCCGCACCTGGTCCTGCTCGACCTGAACATGCCGCGCATGAACGGCATCGAGTTCCTGGAGGCGGTGCGCGCCGACGAGGACCTGCGCTCGGCGGTGGTGTTCATGATCACCACGTCGAAGGCCGACGAGGACCGGATGCGCGCCTACGGGCACAACGTCGCCGGCTACATCGTCAAGCGCGACCCGGCCAACACCTTCATGGAGGCGGTCGCGCTGCTCGAGCATTACTGGAAGGTCGTGGAGTTCCCGGCGTAGCCGACCCCGTGACGACCCCGACCCGCATCCTGCTGATCGACGACGACGCGGTCGACCGGGCGGCCGTGCGCCGGGCGCTGGCCAAGTCCGGCCTCAAGCACTCGCTGACGGAGGCGCCGGGAGGCGACGAGGGCCTGCGCCTCGCCGCGGAGGAAACCTTCGACTGCGTGCTGCTCGACTACCGGCTGCCCGGCATCGACACGTTCGCGCTGCTCAGGACGCTGCTGGCGGCCGAGGGGCAGGCGCGGGCGGTGCTGATGCTGACCGGCGAGGCCGACCCGGACCTCGCGACCCGGCTGATGCGGGCGGGGGCGCTGGACTACCTCGACAAGGCCGCGGTCACGCCCTCCGGCCTGGCCCGTGCAATCCGCTACGCCGAGGCCCGACAAGCCTTCCAGGCGGAGCTCGCCGCGGCGCGGCGCGAGGCGGAGGCGAAGTCGCTCGAACTCGACACGCTGAACCGGCAGAAGTCCCTCCTGTTCTCGATCATCGCCCACGACCTGCGCAATCCGTTCCAGGCGCTGCTCGGCCTGTCCGAGGTGCTGGGCAAGGCCGTCGCGGCGCGCGACCCCGCGTCCGTGGAACGTCGGGCGAAGGGCATCCACGAGGCGGCGACGCAGGCCTATGACCTGCTCGAAAGCCTGTTCTCCTGGGCGAGCCTGCAGATGGACACGATGGCGGTGGCCCTGACCGACGTCGGTCTCGACGCCTTGGCGGCCGAGGTGATGCAGGGTGCGTCCGAGGCTGCCGCCGATAAGGGCATCGGCCTGGTGGTAACGTGCGACCGGGTCGTCGTTCGGGCACAGCGGGACATGCTCGCCACGGTGCTGCGCAACCTCGTGAGCAACGCGGTCAAGTTCACGCTGCCGGGCGGAACCGTCACGGTGGCCGGTCGGCGCGACGGCGACGAGGTCGAGATCTCGGTGACCGACACCGGCATCGGCATGCCGCCGGGCAAGGTCGATGACCTGTTCCGCCTGGACAGGCGGACGACGACGAACGGCACGGCGGGTGAGCGTGGGAGCGGGCTCGGCCTGTTGCTCTGTAGGGACCTCGTCGAGCGCCAGGGGGGCGTGCTGACCGTGACGAGCGCCATCGACCGGGGAACCACCTTCCGATTTCGGCTGCCGGCCCCCGTCGTGTCGGGGCCGATCCCGTCCGTCGCGGCGCTCACCTGACCCGCCGGCGCGCACCGTCCGTTGTCCGTCGGCGTTAGTCGAGGCGATCGACAGCTAAAATCCCGTGCCGCGGCGGTCACTTCGCCGCCAGTTGTCAGATATCGGACATCTTCGCGCCCGGAAGTCCGCTACTGGACAATTCGGCCGCCCCGGCCCGGACCGCTCTCGTGACTGCCCGAAAATCGTCTTCCATCGACGGCAACCTGCTGCTCGAAGCCCTCAACGCGGCCGACCGCGCCTTGCTGGCCCCGCACGTCGAGCGTCGCGAGGTCAGTCGCGGCGACGTGCTGTTTCGCGCCGGCGACGACGTCAGCCACGTCACTTTCCCCGCGCAACGCTGCGTCGTGACCCTGGTGGTGCCGCTCATCGACGGGAAGTCGGTCGAGACAGCGACGATAGGCCGAGAAGGCGCCATGGGCGGCGTCGTCAGCCACGGCTACCTGCCGGCGTTCGGGCAGGCGGTGGTCCAGGTTGGCGGGCCCGTCATCCGGATCGACGCCGCGCGTCTGTCCGCGGCCAAGCACGCCTCCAAGGGCATCCGCGACCTGTTCGTGCGCTACGCCGACTGCCTGCTCGCCCAGGTGCTGCAGTCGGTGGCCTGCAACGCCGCCCATACCATCGAGCGGCGTTGCCTGCGTTGGCTCCTGACCCTGCAGGACCGGATCGGCACCGCCGAACTGCCGGTCACCCACGAGCTCCTCGCCGACATGCTCGGCGTGAGACGAGCGTACCTGACCGAAGTCCTCGGACGCATGCAGCGCGAAGGGCTGATCGGCATCGGACACGGGCGCATCACGCTGCCGGACCGCGCCCGCGCCGAGGCCGGAGCCTGCGAGTGCCATGCCACCGTGCGGCGGCACTTCGAGGAAGTGATGGGCGCCGTTTACGCGCCCGGCGGGCGGATCATCGCCGTCGACGTCGCCGAGCCCGAGAGACTCCGGCCGCCATCGACGGTCGTGCGGGAGGGGAGCCCGTGAACCAAGTCATGCCTGTCGCCCGGATCGAGGAGGACGCGCGGCTTCTCGCGCTCGCGGCGTTCGGCATCCTCGATACGCCGCCCGAACGCGGCTTCGACGACATCGTCCACCTCGCCCGCCAGCTCTGCGCCGCGCCAGTGGCCTTGATCAGCCTGCTCGACCGAGACCGGCAATGGTTCAAGGCTCGCGCCGGCTTCCCGCCCTGCGAGACCGACCTCGACCGCTCGGTGTGCAAGTTCGTCCTCGCCGAAACGGGCGTGCTGCAGATCCCGGACCTGACGCTCGACCCGCGCACACTCGGCAACCCCTTGGTGACCGGCGAGCCGCACCTGCGCTTCTATGCCGGCGCGCCGCTGCGAAGCCCCGGAGGCGAAGTCCTGGGAAGCCTCTGCGTTATCGACCACGCACCCCGCCCGGGAGGGCTGACACCGGCCCAGGTCGAGAATCTTGAGCGCCTCGCGCGACAGGTGGTGGACCAGCTGGTGCTCCGCCGCGCCCTGGCCGAGCGCGACCGGGGCGAGCGCCAGCGTACGGCCATCGCCGAGACCCTCGCCGCGGTCGTCGCGACCGGCGGCGATCTCGACGCGAGTTTCAGGGCGGTCCTGGCCGGCGCCATGCGTGCCGTGCCGGCAGCGGAGGCCGGCGCGGTCGAAATGCGCGACGGCGAGGACTTGGTCTATCGCGCCGTCACCGACGACCTGACGCCGCATCTCGGCCTCCGCTTCCCGGTCCAGGGGAGCCTCGCCGGCGCCTGCCTCAGGGAGGGCATCCCGCTCCTCGTCCCGAACGTCCTCCGAGACCCGCGGGCGAAGCGGGACGTGCTGGAGAGCTCGCGCCTGCGCTCCTGCCTCCTCGTCCCGGTGCGCCGCGGCGGCACCGTGGTCGGCGTCCTGAAGCTGCAGTCGAGCCGGCCCGCCGCCTTCTCGGAGGACGACCTCAGGGCCGCCACGGTCTTCGCCGCGACGGTCGCCACGGGCCTGGCCGAGGCGGGCGAGGTCGCCGCCAGGAGCGAGGCCTCGCGGACCGAGTACCGTCGCCGGGCCGTGTTCGACAGCGCGCATGACTACGCCATCATCGTCTTGGACCTCGAAGGCCGCGTCACCGACTGGAACTCCGGCGCGACGCGCATCCTGGGCTGGCGCTCCGAGGAGATGTGCGGCAAGCCTGCCGACGCGTTCTTCACGCCCGAGGACCGGCGTGACGGCATCCCCGACAAGGAGATGCGGTCCGCCATGGAGAACGGCCGCGGCATCGACGAGCGTTGGCATCTGCGCCGCGACGGCGAGCGCTTCTGGGCGAACGGCGAGATGATGGCGCTGCGCGACGAGGACGGCGCCGCCATCGGCTTCGTGAAGATCCTGCGCGACCGGACCGAGCAGAAGGAAGCCGTCGCCCGGCTGGAGGAGAGCCGGGAGCGCTACCGGCTCGTCGCGCGGGCGACCAACGACGCGATCTGGGACTGGGACCTGGCGACGAACCACGTCCTGTGGAACGAGGCCCTCAACGAAGCCTACGGCCATGCCTCCGGCGCGGTCGAGCCGACCGGCGAATGGTGGATCGCGCACATCCATCCCGAGGACCGAGCCCGCATCGATTCCGCCATCCACGCGGTCATCGACGGCGCGGGGACCGCCTGGACCGAAGAGTATCGCTTCCTGCGCGCCGACGGCTCCTACGCCCACGTGCTCGACCGCGGCTACGTCATCCGCGACGCAGAAGGACGCGCGAGACGCATGATCGGCGCGATGCTCGACCTGAGCGCACGCAAGCAGGCGGAGGACGCGCTGCGGGAGAGCGAGCGCCGGTTCGCCCTGGAACGCGGCCTGCTCCACGCGGTCTTCCAGCAGGCGCCGGTCGGGATCTCTATAGCGGGCGCCACGGCGGAGGTGCCGTCGGTCATCAATGCCAGGGCCGAGGAACTCCTCGGGCACGGGCTCGGGACCGAGGGCGACGCCCGCTACGTCTCGTATGGCGCGCAGCATCCCGACGGGCGCCGCTACGAGCCGGGTGACTATCCGACCTTGCGGGCCCTGCGTCACGGCGAGACCGTGCGAGCCGAGGAGATGCATTATCGCAACGCCGCTACCGGCCTCGTCCGGCCTCTGGAGGTGTCGAGTGGTCCCGTGCGGGACGCGGACGGTACGATCCAGGCCGCCGTGACCGTGTTGGTCGACGTCGAGGACCAGCGCCGGGCGGAGGCGGAGGCGCGCAAGCTCGCCGCCCTCGTCGAGCAGTCGCGTGACTTCATCGGCCTCGCCGCACCCGACGGAACGGTCGACTTCGTCAACGAGGCCGGCCGCCGGCTTGTCGGGCTGCCCGATCTTGCCGCCCGGACCAACCGCATCCTCGACTACTTCGTGCCGGGGGAGCACGACCGGATCCTCGCGGATGTCCTTCCCGCGGCCGAGCGCGACGGGTTCTGGGAGGGCGAGCTGCACTTCCGCAACTTCGCCACCGGCGCGGGCGTACCCGTGCACTACAACATCTTCCAGGTCCGCGACCGCAATGGCGAGCTGCTCGGCTACGGCACGGTCACCCGCGATCTGACGGAGCAGCACCGCGCCCGGCAGGCCCTGCAAGCGAGTGAGGCGTCGCTTCGGGCGGTCCTCGATACCGTGCCGGTGGGCATCCTGTTCGCGGAAGCGCCCTCGGGTCGCATCGTCGGCGGCAACCGCCGGCTGGAGGAGATCTTCCGTCACCCGGTGCTGCCATCGCCGAACGCCGAGAGCTACGGGGAGTGGGTCGCCTTCCACGAGGACGGACGGCGCGTCGAGCCCAAAGAGTACCCGTTGAGCCGGATCATCCGCGAGGGTGCCGAACACGCGGCGCTCGAATGCCACTACCAGCGCGGCGACGGGACCCGGGTCTGGATCGAGATCGTCGGCGTGCCGATGCGCGACGAGAGCGGCACGATCGTCGGCGCTGTCGTGGCGGTCGCCGACATCGACGCCCGCCATCGGGCCGAGGAACGGCAGGACCTGCTCAACCAGGAACTCTCGCACCGCATGAAGAACCTGCTGGCGATGGTGCAGGCCATCGCCGCCTCGACGCTGCGCGGCGCGGCCGACATGGACACGGCGCGCGAGGTCCTCGGCAGCCGGCTGGTCGCCCTCGGTAAGGCGCATGACGTGCTCCTCGGCGGCGCCGCCGAGAGCGCCTCCCTGGCGGCTGTGGTCCGGGAAGGCGTCGGCGTGCAGGAATCGGCGGGGCGCCGCGTCGCCTTCGTGGGTCCGGACGTCGAGATCGGCGGAAAGGCCGTCCTGTCCCTCGCCTTGACCCTGCACGAGCTGACCACCAACGCGGTCAAGTACGGCGCGCTATCGGTGCCTGACGGGACCGTCACGGTCGAGGCCGCCCTGGTCGGGCCGGCAGCGGCGCCGCGCCTGCGCATCGCCTGGACCGAGCGCGGCGGCCCGCCGGTCGTGCCGCCGGCTCGTAAGGGCTTCGGGTCGCGCCTGATCGAGCGCGGCCTGACGGCACAGGTCAGCGCCAGCCTCGCACTCGACTACCGTCCCGAGGGGGTGAGCTGCGTCATAGAGGCCGCGCTCACCGATTTTCAGGCCACCGGCTGAGGATGCGGCGCAACGGAGGGCGGCCCCGACCGTTGCCGCGCGCCACGACCGTTTGCCCGACCCCGACGACGGCCCTGGTGGTCCGGGACGAGATGCTGTTCCGGCTGGAGGTTTGCGACCACCTCGAAGCCGGGGGCTACGAGGTGGTCGAGGCCGGGAACGCCGCACCGGCGCTCGAACGGCTGGACGGCGCGGTCGCCCTGACGGTAACCGACGGCCGCATGCCGGGTTCCGTGGATGGCCTCGCCCCCGCGCGCGAGGTGGTCCTCCGCCGCCCGGACGCGGCCCTGGTCGCGGTCTCGGCGCAGATGACCCCGCGACCGGGCGACCTGCCGGAAGGCGTCCCGTCCGTCGCCCGCCCGTTCCTGGAAAGCCCCCTGCGCGAGGCGGTCCTGCGCGTCGCGGCCAGGCGGGCCGGCCGCATCCCGGCCCTGCGCGACGCCCTGCGGCAACGAGCGGCGCTAACGTTCGGGTAAAGGGATTGAACGAGGTGGAAAGCGGCGGCCGAGGGCGCATCCGCCGGAAACTGTGCGCGTTGACGTCCGCCGCTCGACAGGCGCACCCCGGGGATTTCACCATGCAATCTGACACGCCGCGCCCGGGAGGCGAGCCTCCGCCGCCCATCGGCGATCCGCCCCCCGGTCCGGTCAACGCTCCATGACCGCGCGGTACACATCTCGCCGGTATCCCGCCCGCCGGGCCGGAGCCGCTCACCACAACCAATGCGTCTTCTGACCCGTCGCGAGCGATGCGGCCGGAACCTGTCGAGCGATCATGCACCTACCCCTACCGGACCCGGGAACGCTGTCCCGCGAGGAACTGGAAGCCGAGGTTCGGCGCCTGCGCGGGCACTCGGCCTCCCTCGCGCAGATGTTCGAGCAGGCCCCGAGCTTCGTCGCCCTGCTCAGCGGGCCCGAGCACCGTTTCACGCTGACGAACGCGGCCTACCAGCGCATGGTCGACGGTCGCGACGTGGCCGGCCGCACCGTCGCCGAGGCGCTGCCGGAGGCCGCCGCTCAGGGCTACGTCGACCTGCTCGACGAGGTGTTCCGTAGCGGCCGAGCCCACCGGGCGACCGGCGCGAGGCTCGACCTTCAACCCGACCCGGGCGGCCCGGCCACGGAGCGCTACTTCGACTTCGTCTACCAGCCGGTCGCTGGCGCGGACGGTCGGGTCGCGGGCATCTTCGTCGAGGGCCACGACGTCACGGAGCGCACACGCGCCGAGGTCGCTCTGCGCGAGAACGAGGCGCGCTACCGGACCCTGTTCGAGAGCATCGAGGTCGGGTTCTGCATCATCGAGATCAGGTTCGAGGGCGCGTGCGCCGTCGACTACCGCATCGTCGAAGCCAACCCTGCCTTCGTGCGGCAGACTGGCGCCGACGTTGCCGGCAAGTGGGTGAGCGAGTTCGCGCCGAACCTGGAGCGACACTGGTTCGACACCTACGGGCGCGTCGCCCTGACCGGGGAGCCCGCGCACTTCGAGCACTTCGCCGAGGTGTTCGGGCGCTGGTTCGACGTGCGCGCCTTGCGGACCGGCGAGGCCGCGGCGAACCGGGTCGCCGTCTTCTTCTCGGACATCACCGAGCGGCGCCGGGTCGAAGAGCGCGCCGAAGCCGGCGAGCGGGAACTCCGCCTGATCGCGGACGCCCTGCCGGTGCTCATCGCCTTCATCGGCGCGGACCACGTCTACCGGTTCGCCAACGAGGCCTATGACGACTGGTTCTTCGTCCCGGCCGGGCAGATCGTCGGTCGGGATGTCAGGGACTTGCTCGGGCCGGACGCGTACTCGGCACGCCGACCCTTCATCGACCGGGCTCTCGGCGGTGAGCCGGTCACCTTCGAGATGGACTGGCCGCATCGCGACGGGCGCCACCGGGTCGCCGAGATCCGCTACCTCCCGCGCCGGGACGCCGGCGGCCGCGTCGACGGCTTCCATGTTTTCGTGCAGGACGTGACCGTTCGGGCGCAGACCGAGGCCGACCTCGCCCGCCAGGTCGCCGCCCGGACCGCCGAACGCGACCAGATCTGGCAGGCGTCGTCCGACCTGCTCTGCGTGGCCAGCCTCGACGGCTACTTCGTCAGCCTCAACCCCGCCTGGCCCCGGACCCTCGGGTGGACCGACGCCGAGATGAAGGCGCGCCCGTTCCTCGATTTCGTCCACCCCGACGACGTCGCCGCGACCGTGTCGGCAGCCGGCGGCCTGGCGCGCGGGGAGGCCCAGCTTACCTTCGAGAATCGCTACCGTTGCAAGGACGGCAGCTACCTTTGGCTGTCGTGGAACGCGGTGCCGCGCGACGGGCTCATCTACTCGTCGGTGCGCGACGTGACCGAAATCAAGCGGCAGGCCGAGGCGCTGGCCAGGACCGAGGAGGCCTTGCGGCAGTCGCAGAAGATGGAGGCGGTGGGGCAACTGACCGGCGGCCTCGCGCACGACTTCAACAACCTGCTCGCCGGCATCTCCGGCTCGCTGGAGCTGATGCAGACCCGCATGTCCCAGGGACGGATGGGCGACCTCGAGCGCTACATGACGGTCGCCCAGGGCGCGGCCAAGCGCGCCGCCGCCCTGACCCACCGCCTGCTCGCCTTCTCCCGGCGTCAGACTCTCGACCCCAAGCCGACCAACGTGAACCGCTTGGTCAAGGACATGGAGGAGCTGGTCCGGCGGACGGTCGGCCCATCGATCCACCTCGAGGTCGTCGGGCTCTCGGGGCTGTGGCCGGCACTGATCGATCCGGGGCAGCTGGAGAACGCGCTTCTCAACCTGTGCATCAACGCGCGTGACGCGATGCCGGATGGCGGCCGCATCACCATCGAGACCGCGAACAAGTGGATCGACGAGGCGGGTGGCCGCCAGCACGACCTGTCTCCCGGCCAGTACCTCAGCGTCTGCGTCACCGACACCGGTACCGGCATGTCGGCGGACCTCGTCGACAAAGTGTTCGAACCGTTCTTCACCACCAAGCCCACCGGCGAGGGCACGGGCCTCGGCCTGTCCATGGTCTACGGCTTCGCCCGCCAGTCCGGCGGCCAGGTGCGGATCTACTCCGAGGTCGGCGAGGGCACGACCGTCTGCCTGTACCTGCCGCGGCACTACGGCGAGGCCGACGAGGACGAGGTCGCGCGAAGGCTCGCCGAGGTGGGGCAGGCCCGCCAGGGCGAGACGGTGCTGATCGTGGACGACGAGCCTTCGGTGCGGATGCTGGTCACCGAGGTGCTGGAGGACCTGGGCTATACCGCCATCGAGGCGGCCGACAGCGTCGCCGGACTCAAGGTGCTGCAGTCGGACGTGCGCATCGATCTGCTGGTGACCGACGTCGGGCTACCCGGCGGCATGAACGGACGGCAGATGGCGGATGCCGGCCGCGAACGGCGTCCCGACCTGAAGGTGCTGTTCATCACCGGCTACGCGGAGAACGCGGTCCTCGGGAACGGCTACCTGCGCCCCGGCATGCAGGTCCTGACTAAGCCGTTCGTGCTGGAAACGCTCGCCACCCGCATCAAGGACCTCATCGCTGAGGCTTGAACCTCGCCGCCCGCCCCGTGGGTGGCGACCCGCGTCAGCGTCCGCAGGGACCGGGGCCTCGCCTCGGCTTTGCCGCATGCGACTGACCGACCGGAGCCGTCACGCTGAACCCCTTCTATGCCGCGTTCCTGCTCGCGGCGGAGGCGCAGAAGGTCGTCGCGGCCATGGAGGCCGCCGATACCCTGATGGCGGGCGCCACCACGGCGACGGCATCGCGAGTTGCGGGGCGCTCGCCGCGGACGAGACCCTCCGGTCGATGGCCTGAGCTGTCTTCGAGGACGCCCTTCGAACGGCCATCCTAAGCCCGGCCTTGGAGCGTGGCGAGAACCGTCCCGTGGCTCGAAGCAGCGATCGTGCTGGACTCACACGTCCGTCTTCTTCCTGAGGATGCCGAGGTTGAGCGGCTCCCCTCGTCGTGGCGGGGCGGCAGGCGCTGGTGCTGCGACCGTTCGAACTCGACCCGATCCCGATCCGCCTCGTCCAGGTCGGGCAGGGACCGCCCCGCTCAAGGTACGGGCGTTCCTCGACTTCGCGACACCCTCGAGAGGAGCGCTGGACTTTCGTGAGCGGATCCTTCGCCGCGACGCCCGTCGACCGTTTCACGGCGCGGAAGGGTGAATTGCAGCGACACCCTGTTCTGATCCGCGCCGCGTCCCTGCATGATGGTCTCGCCATCGGGTCCGCGCGTCCGGGCCGCCCGGTCAGGCGTGCCGCTGTCCCTCTCAGCGGTCGCGCCGTTCGACCCCGCGGCCGTCGAGCTCGACGCGTTCCGTCCCGCCAGCCTGAGGCGCGCCACGATGCGACACGAGTACGGACCTGAGGTCACCGGGCGCGGATTCGCCCGCGCGACGCGGCGGCATCTTCTCGCCGGCGGTGTGCTGGCGACGGGTGTGGGGGTGGGGGCCGCGCGGGCGGAGCTCCGCCCCGCGCAGGCCGGAGAGGTCCGCCACGGAACCGTCCGGGCCGACGGCGTGGACGTCTTCTACCGGGAGGCTGGCCGCCCGGACGCCCCGGTCCTCCTGCTGCTGCACGGCTTCGCCAATTCGTCCTTCTACTTCCGGCACCTCATGCCGAAGCTGGCCGATCGCTTCCGCCTGATCGCGCCCGACCTGCCCTCCTTCGGGTTCACGCAGGTGCCGGAGGATCGCGCCTACGTCTACGACTTCGCGTCGCTGTCGCGCACGATGGGAGCGTTCGTCGACGCGCTCGGCCTCGACCGCTACATCCTCTACGCGTTCGATTACGGGGCGCCGGTCGCGTGGGATCTGGCGCTCGCCCGTCCCGACCGCGTCGCCGGTATCGTCTCCCAGAACGGCAATGCCTATCTCGACGGGCTCGGCGAGGCGGCCTGGGCGCCGCTGCGGGCGTACTGGGCGGCGCCGGACGAGACCGCCGTCGAGGCGATCCGCGCCCGCATGACCCTCGACGGCGTCAAGGCCGCCTATGTCCACGGAGTGGCCGACCCGTCCCGCATCGAGCCCGAGGCGTACACGCTCGACGCCGCCATCCTGGCGCGGCCGGGCAATGCCGACCGGCAGGTGACGCTGAAGCTCGACTACAAGCGCAATCTCGAGCGTTACCCGCTGATCCAGGCCTTCTTCCGCGCGCGCCGTCCGAAACTGCTCGCCGTCTGGGGCCGCAACGACCCGTTCTTCGTCCCGCCCGGAGCCGAGGCGTTCCGGCGCGACATCCCGGAGGCGCGCGTCACCTTCCTCGACACCGGGCATTTCGCCCTCGAAACCGACGGTGACGCGATCGCGGAGGAGATCCGGCGGGTCTTCTGAGCCTGTCCACCGCTCAGGAATGGTTCGTGCCGTCGCACGCAGTTCGCGTGCGGCCGGCCTCCTCCGGCCCGAGCGGCGATCGGCACGATCGGCTTCGGGGTGATCGGGATCCGCCGGGGGCGGCTCGGATCCGGCCGCCGGGCCGACACTATCCCCGGCCCGCTCGTGACCTTACGGTCGCGGCCCTGGAGCACGAAGATCGGGCCGGTCGAGCCCGTCGTAAAGGGAGATCGCGGTGCCGCAACCCCACTCAGCCTCGTCGGCCATGCTGTTTCACATGGTCTCCGGAGGGCCGCAGCCGGTCGCCCCGTTCAGCCACGCGGTCGAGGTCGACGGTTTCGTCTTCGTCACCGGCCAGATGCCCGACACCCCGGACAGGCCCGGCGTCCTGCCCGACGGGATAGAGGCGCAGACCCGCAACGTGATGGCCAATCTCGGTACAGTCCTGGCCGGCCTCGGTCTGGGCCTCGAGAACGTCGTCGTGGCGCGCGCCTTCCTGACGGAGTTCAAGCGCGACTACGCCGCCTTCAACGACACCTACAAGTCCTTCTTCCCGCCCGACCGGCTGCCGGCCCGGACCTGCGTGGGCACGACGGGGCTCGCCTATGACGCCCTGGTCGAGATCGACCTCATCGCCCATCGCGGCGGCGCGGCTCCGCCGTCGTCGGACGCGCGCGAGGGCTGAGCCGCGTCGCCCGCGCGGGGACGATGTCCTGCGGGGATGCTGTTCGGCCCGGTCTCCCCGCGCCCGCCGGATCACCCGGCCGCGCGCCTCACTGGTAGCCCTTCGGGAACGGGTCGGGTTTGATCAGCTCGGGGCTGGTATAGACGATCTCGAACTGGCCGTCGGGCTTGGCCCGGCCCACCCGGGTCTTCGACCAGAGGTGATGGTTCTCGTCGATCTTCACGTAGCCTTCGGGCGCGCCCTTGAACTCCAGCCCCGGCGAGGCCGCCACCACCTTGTCGACGTCGAACGAGCCGGCCTTCTCGCAGGCCATCTTCCACAGGAACGGGCCGAGATAGGCCGCCTGCGTCACGTCGCCGATGACCGTCTTCTCGCCCCACATCTTCTTGAAGGCGGCCACGAACGCCTTGTTGTTCTCGTTCTGGATCGACTCGAAGTACTTCATGCACGAGTAGGCCCCGGCTATGTTCTCGCCGCCGATGCCGTCGACCTCGTCCTCGGTGACCGACAGCGTCATCAGCACCTGCTTCGACAGGTCGATGCCGGCCGCCTTGAGCTGCTTGTAGAACGCCACGTTCGAGCCGCCGACGATCGTCGCGAAGATCACCTTCGGCTTGGTCAGCTTGATCTTGTTGATCACCGAGTTGAACTGCGTGTGGCCGAGGGGGAAGTACTCCTCGCCGACGACCTTGCCCTTGAGCACGGTCTCGATGTGCCTGCGGGCGATCTTGTTGGAGGTGCGCGGCCAGATGTAGTCGGAACCGATGAAGTAGAAGCTGTCGCCGCCCTTCTCCTTGTGGACCCAGTCGAGGCCGGCGAGGATCTGCTGGGTGGCCTCCTGGCCCGTGTAGAAGACGTTCTTCGACTGCTCCAGGCCCTCGTAGAAGGTCGGGTAGTAGAGCAGGCCGCCGTACTGCTCGAAGACCGGCAGCACAGCCTTGCGCGACGCCGAGGTGAAGCAGCCGAACACGGCGGCGCAGTGGTCGTTGACGAGGAGCTTCTTGGCCTTCTCGGCGAAGGTCGGCCAGTCGGAGGCGCCGTCCTCCTGGATGATCTTGATCTTGCGGCCGAGCACGCCGCCGGCGTCGTTGATCTGCTGGATCGCCAGCTTCTCGCCCTGGCTCGGCCCGGTCTCGGAGATCGCCATGGTGCCGGTGATCGAGTGCAGGATGCCGACCGTCACCTCGCGGTCGGTCACCGCCAGCCCGCCGGCATCGGCGGCCGCCGCGACGCGCGGCAGCGAGGCCGCCAGCGGCGCCGCCGCCAGGCCGAGCAGCAGGCGCCGGCGGAGGGTGAAGTGCGCGGGATCGTCTGTCACCATGGCGGGCTGATCCTTCCGATCGTCCGAGAGGGTTGAGCCGCCCCATCCGCAGCGGATCAGCCGTCACGCAGGGGATCGTCTCCGCACGCATATTTCTTCCAAAGAAAATATCTTTCCTCAAGATGAAAACATCGGCAGCCTGCCCATATCGGCGGCGGCGTGCCGGGCGTCGGGGTCTATTTGCGGCGGCGCGCCGGCGCGAGGCCGGTCAGCGCCGCGAAGGCGCGGCCGGCGGCCGCCTCCAGGCCCGCCGCGAGGGTCCCGCCGTCGGGCGCGAGGAGCCGGAGGCCGAGGCCGGCCGCGTTCGGCAGCGGGCTGAGCCCGGCCCGGCAGCCGGTGCGGTCGGCCGCGGCCTGGACGTCCCCGGGGTCGGGCAGGCACGGGGCCGGACCGAGGATGACCATGGCGCCGTAGGCCCGCCACGGGCCGAGCGGCGAGTCCGGAGCGTCGAACTCCGCGCCGGCGATGCGGGCCCGCTCGCGGACCAGGACTGCCCCCGCCGCCGTCTCGATGCCGAGGCCGAGTTCGACCCGGTCGAACGGCCTGCCGCGGCCCTCCGGGTCGTGGCAGGCGATGCTCTCGGACACGACGGCCCGGGCGCCGGGCTCGAGCGTGATCTGGGTCGTGGCCGAGAGGGCGGCGCCCGGGAACAGGATCAGGGGATCGGGCACGCAGTGCAGGAAGGCGTCCGCGGCGACGCGGATCCGCGTGTCCTGGCGGGCCGGCCGATCGGCGCTGCGATGGACGACCGTGGCGGCCTGGGTGGTGACGTGCGCCGCCGAGCCCGGACCCATCGCGATGTCGAGGCCGAGACGGTCGCCGCGGTAGAGGCCGCCGGAGGCCGATTGCAGGTACAGGGTGATCAGCTCCGGCCGCTGCGGATACAGGCGGAACGGCTTGGTGATGTGGAACGGGTACGGCACGTGCTGGTCGGCGAGCACGC
The DNA here is from genome assembly GCF_017876975.1 of Methylobacterium sp. PvP105. NCBI lineage: Bacteria > Pseudomonadati > Pseudomonadota > Alphaproteobacteria > Hyphomicrobiales > Methylobacteriaceae > Methylobacterium > Methylobacterium sp. PvP105. Next base: position 275,985 of record NZ_JAGIPA010000005.1, read on the forward strand.
TGGTGCCGCCGCCGCGCACGAAGCCGAGGCGGGCCGTCGCGCGGCGGCCGGTCTGGATGTCGTCGGGCACGGCTAGGGCGTGAACAGCACGGCGCGGCCGATGGCATCCGCCACCCGGTCGATGCCGAGGCCCGCGCGCGCGTTCGTGGCGATCACCGGCTTGCCGCCCCGGACCCGCGCGGCCTCCGCCAGCATCCCCTCGAGGTCGACGCCGACATGCGGCGCGAGGTCGATCTTGTTGATCACGAGGAGGTCGCAGCGCAGCACGCCCGGACCGCGCTTGCGCGGGATGTCGTCGCCGCCGGCCACGTCGATCACGAAGATCCACCAGTCCACGAGGTCGAGGGAGAAGGTCGAGGCGAGATTGTCGCCGCCGGATTCGAAGACGAGCAGCTGCAGCCCCGGGAAGCGCGCCTCCAGCGCGTCGCCCGCGGCGATGTTGAGGGTCGGATCCTCCCGGATCACCGTGTGCGGGCACGCCCCGGCCTCCACCGCCTCGACGCGGCTCGGATCGATCAGCCCGGAGCGGCGCAGCCGCTCGGCATCCTCCTTGGTGACGAGATCGTTCGTGATCACCGCGAGATCGACGCCCCGCGCCTGCAGCACGGGAATCAGCCGCTCGATCAGCGCGGTCTTGCCGGATCCGACCGGGCCGCCGATCCCGATCCGGGCGGCGTTCGCGGGAGTCACGTCGGTCATGGGGAGCTGGGCCGTGAGAGGGGTGTCGGGGTTCGGCGGCGCTCAGCGCAGCATGTAGCGCTGGGCGAGCGGCAGGGTCCGGGCCGGCTCGCAGGTGGCGAGCACGCCGTCGACGAAGACGTCGAAGGTCTGCGGGTCGACGCGGATCTCCGGGCAGGCGTCGTTCCAGAGCATGTCGGCCTTCGTGAGGGTGCGGGTCCCGCGGGCCGGCAGGAGCGCCTTGCGGAGGCCGAGCCGGCCGCCGAGATCGGCCTCGATCGCCAGGGGATGGACGAAGCAGGCCGAGAGCGCCTGCTTGGCGCGCCCGAAGGCGCCCCATTGCGGGCGCATCAGCATCGGCTCGCAGGTCATGAGCGAGGCGGCGGAATCGCCCATCGCGCCCCAGGCGATGAAGCCGCCCTTGATCACGAGCTCCGGCTTGATCCCGAAGAAGGCCGGCCGCCAGATGACGATGTCGGCCATCTTGCCGGGTTCCAGCGAGCCGATATGGTCCTGGATGCCGAAGGTGCGCGCGGCGTTGATCGTGTACTTGGCGATGTAGCGCTTGATCCGGGCATTGTCGCCGAAGCCCGGTCTCTCCTCGGGGAGCGGGCCGCGCTGGTCCTTCATCTTCGAGGCGAGCTGCCACGTCCGGCAGATGACCTCGTGGATCCGGCCCATGCCCTGGCTGTCGGAGCCGAGCATCGCGATCGCCCCGATGTCGTGGAGCACGTCCTCGGCCGCGATGGTCTGGGCGCGGATGCGGCTCTCCGCGAAGGCCACGTCCTCCGGAAGGGCCGGGTTGAGGTGGTGGCACACCATCGTCATGTCGAGGTGCTCGTCGAAGGTGTTGACCGTGTAGGGGTTGGTCGGGTTCGTCGACGACGGCAGGCAGTGCGGCAGCCCGGCGACCCGGATGATGTCCGGCGCGTGGCCGCCCCCGGCCCCCTCCGTGTGGTACATGTGGATGGTGCGGCCGCCGATCGCCGCCAGCGTGTCCTCCACGAACCCCGACTCGTTCAGCGTGTCGGTGTGGAGCTGGACCTGGAAGTCGTAGGCGTCGGCGAAGCCCAGGCAGGCGTCGATCGCGGCCGGCATCGCGCCCCAGTCCTCGTGGATCTTGAGGCCGAGCACGCCGGTCTCGAGTTGCTCCTTCAGGGCGGCCGGCCGGTGGGTGTTGCCGCGCCCGAGGAAGCCGAAATTGACCGGCCAGGCCTCGGCGGCCTGGAGCATGCGGCCGGTGTTGAACGGGCCGCCGGAATCGATGCCGACCGTGATCGGCCCGAGCGAGCCGCCGAGCAGGGTCGTGACGCCCGAGGCGATCGCGTGGTCCGGCAGGCCGGCGGAATCGAAATGCACGTGCACGTCGATGGCCCCGGGCGTCGCGATCAGGCCCTCGCAGTCCCGCACCGTCGTCCCGGCCGACACGATCAGGCGCGGGTCGACGCCGTCCATGATCGCCGGGTTGCCGGCCTTGCCGAGCGCCACGATCCGCCCGTCCTTGATGCCGAGATCGCCCTTCTGGATGCCGAGGACGGGGTCGATCACCACGACGTTGCACAGGAGGAAGTCGAGCGCCCCCTGCGCGGCGGTCACCCCGGGCGCCATCCCGATCCCGTCGCGCAGGGTCTTGCCGCCTCCGTGCAGGCACTCGTCCCCGTAGACGGCGTGATCGTGCTCGACGACCGCCACCAGGGAGGTGTCGGCGAGCCGCACCCCGTCCCCGGTGGTCGGCCCGTAGAGGGCGGCGTAGTCGCGGCGCGGGATCGTCACCATGGCACTCTCCTCAGGCGCCCTTGAAGCCGCGGGCCTTGGCGCGGGCGAGGGCCGCCGCCCGCGCCGCGTCGTCGGGCAGGGTCCCCTGCGTCAGGTCGTTGAGCCCGGTCAGCTCCCGGGCGCCGCCGAAGCCGACCAGCGTCACGGTCTTGCGCTGGCCCGGCTCGAAGCGGATCGCCGTCCCGGCCGGGATGTCGAGGCGGTGTCCCAGGGCCGCCGCCCGGTCGAAGTCGAGCGCGCGGTTCACCTCGAAGAAGTGGTAGTGCGAGCCGATCTGGACCGGGCGGTCGCCGGTGTTGACGACGTCGAGGGTGACCCGCGGGCGGCCCGCGGCGAGCTCGATCGCGCCGTCGGCCGGCAGGATCGCGCCGGGCTCGAGGGTGTCGGCGGGAGCACCTTCCCGGGCGCGGATCGGCTCGTGGACCGTGACGAGCTTGGTCCCGTCCGGGAAGACGCCCTCGACCTGCAGGATCGGCAGCATGGCGGCGATGCCCGGCATCACGTCCTCGATCGACAGGATCGTGGAGCCCCAGCCGATCAGGTCGGCGACGCTGCGCCCGTCGCGCGCGCCCTCCAGGATCTCGTCGGTGATGAGCGCCACCGCCTCCGGGTAATTGAGCTTGAGGCCGCGGGCGCGGCGCTTGCGCGCGAGCTCGGCCGCGGTGAAGATCGTGAGACGTTCGAGCTCGGTGGGCGTGAGCAGCATCGCGCGCTCCCTAGTTGGCGAACAGGCGCAGGTCGGCGCGCGCGTGCCGCATCGCGGCGACCTCGATCAGCGGCGTGAAGCCCGTGAGGACGATGGCGCCGTCGGGGTCGTCCGGCACCGGCCGCTCGGCGATCTCCGCAACGAGCGGCAGCACCGCCTGCACGGCCTGCTGACCCTGGATGGCGCCGACCTGCCCGAGCCGGACCGCGGCCGAGACCAGGCCGGAGACGAGCTGATAGCCGGCGATGGCCGCCGCCTCGGGTTCCGACAGGCCCAGGGCGCGCCACAGGGCGCCCTGCACGGTGGCGAGGTGCCCGAGCATGAGCCCGGACCGGATGGCGGCGCGGATCTCCGCGGCACCGGGTGTCGCGAGCCGCGCGTGCGTGGTCAGCAGGGAGGCGCCGTTGCGCCGGCTCCCGGTGCGCATCGCCTCGACGAGCGTGGCCGCCTCCACGGCGGCGTCGACGCGGCCGAGCCGGACCGGATCGGGGCCGGCGCGATGGGCGAGGATCAGGCCGACGCGGTCGCTCTCCGCCCAGCGGAAGCGCACGAGGGCCGTGAGCGTCCGCGTCAGGCTCTCCGTGTCGAAGGCCGGGTCGCCCGCGATGAGGCCCTCGATCCCGTTGGAGAAGGCGAAGCTCCCGCTCGGGAACGCGGCGTCGGCCTGCTGGAGGGACAGGAGCCGGCTCAGCACGGCGCCGCCTCGTCGAGGATGGTGTGGGTCACCTGTCCGTCGGTGACGAGGGCGCCGAGGCGGACGAGGTAGTCGTCGGCCGGCCCGTCCAGGGCCACCAGGAGGGCTCCCTCGGCGAAGCGCACCCGCCAGTGGAGGTTGCCGGCGTGGTAGCCGAGTTCGAGGGCGGCGGCCTGGCTTGCCGGGACGAGGCGAAGCCAGCGCTCGGCGCCGACCCGTGCGACGAGGGCGCGGTCCGCGTCCAGCGCCAGCACGGCCCCGTCGAAGAGCGGCTCGTCCCGCGGCAGGGCCAGGGCGATCTCCTCGCCGGACTGGGTGGTCGCGCGGATCCGCCGCCGGGCGACGTCGGTGCTCGACACGACGAGCACGTCCACCGCGCCGTGATGCGCGAGATGGTGCAGGCGATGCGCCATCGCGGCGTCCTGCCGGCTGCCCAGGATGCGATGAATGACGCGCATGTCGGCCGCTCCTCCCCCGTCCGGATCCGTCCGCGGGAGCGCCTAGCAAAAGCGAGTCCGTCGACGCTCCGGGCGACGCGGGGCGGCCTCTTTCGATGCCCGGGCGGCCGCGGCCGACCGCGGCACGGCGCCCTCGGGCTCGGGCGTCCCGTCCCCGCTCAGCCCTGCAGCCGGCCGCCGCCGCGCACGACCAGGCACAGGCCGACACTCGCCGCTGTCAGGCCGAACATGATGACGTAGAGGTGGTCGACCTGAAGTCCGGCGGCCGGGTAATAGGCCGACCGCATCCATTCGGCCAGCTGCAGGGCCGGGTTGAACTTGGCCCAGTAATAGAGCCTCTCCGGCAGATAGCTCGGCAGGAAGAGAACGCCGCTGGAGACGTACAGGACGATGCTGAACAGGGCGTAACCGATCAGCCATCCGGGGAAGAAGCCGATGATCGCGACGTTGATCGTGCCGATCCCGATCCCGAGCGTGATGGCGGCGAGATAGCCGCCCACCGCCGTCAGCGGGTCCGCCGGCACCGGGTCCGTGCCGAGCGCGACCAGCACGGCGCTCACGACCAGCAACGCCAGGAAGCCGGTCACGATCTCCACGAGCACGCGGGAGAACACCAGATCGAACAGCCTCACCTGCGGGTAGTAGGTCAGGGGCCGATTGGTGATCACCGACTTCATGACCTCGCGCGAGATGTACTGGAAGACGAGGACGGGAACGGCGCCCGTCGCGAAGAACAGCGCCCTGTCGTCGCCGAGCGGCGCGGCCAGTTTCTGAACCGTGTAGATCGTGATCAGCACGAAGACGTGCACGCACGGCCAGAGGACGACGACCCCGTAGCCCCACATCGACGCGCCGAAGCGGGTGCGCATGTCGCGCAGGATCAGCGCGTGCAGGACGTGCAGGTAGGCCTCGAACGGACTCTTTCGCGACTTCGCGCTCGATCGCTCGCGCATGGAACATGGCCTCTGCTGGTCCGGGAAGGGCCGGACGAGACGACGGTGCAGATGTGCGGAGGCTCTCTCGGGGGCGATTGCAGTCCGACGTCGCCCCCTCGGCGCGGTGTCCGGGAGATCCGGGTCGTTGATCGAGGCCCGGCCCGCGCGGACGCGCGCCGCCTAGGCGGCGCGCGTCCGCGATGCGTCCCGCATGATCGCCACCCTCAGCCAGGCCGCAGAGACGAGGAAATAGAAGGCGCCGAACGCCGCGTAGGGCGCGACATCCACGATCCCGGGGACCGCGGCGCCGGCGGCCTGCTTGATGAAGAAGCCTCCGGCGAGCGCAGATTGGGCGCCGCTCAGGACCATGGCCCACTGTGCGCCGGCCCTCCAGCGCCGCGCGCCGGTCAGAAGCTGGAACAGTCCCGAGAGGATGGCCCAGGCGCCGAACACCGCGAGCACCGCGTTCGGCCCCCATCCGAGTGCGACGGCGACCGCGAGCGCGGTCACCGAGCTGATCGCCGCGTTGAGGGCCTGACTGGGATTGTCCGCGAGGCCGCCGTTGCGCCGCGCGTCGACCAGGTTGGCGAGCGCGTCCCAAGCGGGATACGCGACCAGAAGCGTCGCGGCGACGGCCGGCATGCCTCTGCCGAACGCGAGGGCGGCTGCCACCCAGCCGGCGGCGACCCCGGCACGCACGAAGTAATAGGCGCTCAGCCAGGGCAACGCAGGATCGCGATCGTGCTGCGGGACGGCTCTCATCGTCGGCTCCTTCGTGTCATGAGCGCGGAGCGGCGGGCCGGATCTATTCGTGAACATCCCAGATGGACACGACAGGTGCCGATTTATAGCTTTGTTGATCCGGATACGCCGAGCGAATACGCGCTGCGATGGATCCACGTGTAGGATCGGGGGCCGAGGCCGACCATGTCGGAAACGCTGGAAAACTTGACCGATCTTCCGGATGGCGGTCCGCGCAGCGCGGCCTCCGGCGACCTGCTCTCACACGTGCTCGCCCAGATCCGCCTGACCGGCGACCGCGTCGAATCCCGGCCGGTCGCGCCGGGCGAGCGCCTGGATCTGGATGTCGGCGCAGGTCACGTCCTCGTGGTGGTCGCGGGCGCCCTGCGCCTTGAAGGCGGTGCGGCGGCTCTTACAGTCGGCGCCGGCGACCTGCTGTTCCTGCCCCACGGCCTCGGAACCGGGCGATTGATCGCCTCCGAGGGCGCGGAGGTCGTCGTCTGCCGATTCTGGTTCGATCCCTACAGTCTCCGCAGCATGATCGCGCTCCTGCCGCAGCACATCTGCATCCGGCGCGAGGAAGGCGCCGGGTGGCTCGACGGCCTCGTGCATTTCCTGCTCGTCGAGACGACCGACGCCGAACCCGGCGCGGCCTTGATGATCTCCCGCATCATCGACCTCGCGGTCATACGCACGCTGCGGACCTGGGTTCATCTCGGCCGGACATCGGGGTGGCTCGCCGGCCTGGCCGATCCCCGGATCGCCCGCGCCCTCAAGGTCATGCACGAGAGGCCCCTGCAGCGCTGGAGCGTGGAGACCCTGTCGGACGTCGCCGGCATGTCGCGCTCGAGCTTCTGCGAGCGGTTCAACGCGCTCGTCGGTCGCTCACCCCTGCGCTACCAGAACGAGTGGCGGCTGAACCTCGCGCGGGACATGCTCGCCGCGGGCGACGGGCGCGTCGGCGAGATCGGGCTGCGCGTCGGATACGAGTCGGAGGCGGCGTTCAGCCGGGCCTACAAGGCGCTGTTCGGCCACTCGCCCAGGGAGGCGACCGGTCGAGCGGCCGGAGCGCGGCTGGAAAGCTGAGTTCCGGCGCTCCGACCCGCTCCGCCCGGGCCGATGCCGGCCCATCCCCGTGTCAGCTCCCGCGATAGGTCGCGTAGCTCCACGGGGTGATGAGCAGCGGCACGTGGTACTTGGCGTCGGGGTCCGAGACCCAGAAGCGCACCGGCACGCGGTCGAGGAAGGGTCGCTCGGCGCCGGCGCCCGTCCCGGCGAAATAGGGGCCGACGGCGAAGACGAGTTCGTAGGTCCCGGGCGTCAGGGCCTCGCCGGCGAGGAGGGGCGCGTCGGTCCGCCCGTCGCCGTTGGTCGTGGCCGACGCGAGGATCTCCCCGGTGCCGTCCTCGGCGAGGCGCCGGAGCTCGACGGTGACCCCGGCCGCCGGCTTGCCCGCGGCCGTGTCGAGGACGTGTGTCGAAAGATGGCCCATCGGCGTCCTCCCGGACGGAGAGGCCCGCGCCCGCCGCCCGCTGCGGGCGGAGGTCCGTCGGGCCGAAGGAGACGGGCGAGAGGAGCACGCGGCGGGGGCTCGGACAACCCGGAAAGCGCCCGGCATTTTCCGAACGATTTTGAAGGTCCTTGGCGCCGGGTCGGGTCGCTGCCGGCCCCGGTTCCGGGCACACCCGGGGCAGCGGCTCGGGCCGAACCACGAGCCGCGATCGAGGCCGAACCCGGCCCTGTGACAGATCGCGGAGGATCCGTCCCATGTATCCGATCCTGCACGAATGGGGCGGGTTCCTCATTCGATGGACCCACGTCGTCGCGGCGATCGCCTGGATCGGCGCGTCGTTCTACTTCATGCATCTCGACGCCAGCTTGCGCGCCATTCCGGCAATCCCGACCGGCAAGGGCGGCGAGGCCTGGGAGGTGCACGGCGGCGGCTTCTACCAGGTGCGCAAGTATCTCGTCGCGCCCGACCGCGTGCCGGAGCACCTGATCTGGCACAAGTGGCAATCCTACGCGACCTGGCTGTCGGGCTTCTCGCTGCTGTGCTGGGTCTATTACGGTCAGGCCGACCTCTACCTGATCGATCCGGCGGTCCGCGTGATCACGCCGATGACCGGGGCGGCCATCGGCCTCGGCGCCCTCGCCCTCGGCTGGCTGATCTACGACGGGCTCAACCGCTCGCCCCTGGCCAACCGGCCGCCGCTGCTCGCGGCCGCCGTGTTCCTCACCGTGGTCGCCTTCGCGTACGGCTTCCAGCAGGTCTTCTCCGGCCGGGCCGCGATGCTGCACACGGGCGCGGTGATCGCGACCTGGATGACCGGCAACGTCTTCTTCGTCATCATGCCCAACCAGCGCAGGGCGATCGCCGAGCTGGTCGCGGGCCGGGTCCCGAACCCCGCCTGGGGCAAGCAGGCGAAGAATCGCTCGTCCCACAACAACTACCTGACGCTGCCGGTGCTGTTCTTCATGCTGTCCGGCCATTACCCGATGGCGTGGTCCTCACCCTACAGCTGGAGCATCGTCGGCCTCGTGGTGATCGCGGGCGGCGTGGTCCGGCACTACTTCAACGTGCGCAACGCCGGCGGGGGCGACCGCTGGTGGACCTGGGGCGTCGCGACGGCCTGCGTGGCGGCGGCGGTGGCGATCAGCGTCGCCTCCTCGCCGGGCGCCCGCGAGCGGATCGGCCTGTCGGCCGCCGCCGAGCCGGCCTCGGCCCCGGCGATCAGCCTCGCGGCGGCCGGGACAGGCGCCCTCGAGGGCCCCGCGGTCGACGACGCCGTGATGGCCGTGGTCGGGACGCGCTGCGCCATGTGCCACGCCGCCGAGCCCCTGTGGCCGGGCATGACGGGCCCGCCCAAGGGCGTGCTCCTCGACAGCCCCGAGCACGTCGCGCGCTTCGCGCCGGCCATCCGCCTGCAGGCCGTCCTGACCCACGCGATGCCGCCCAACAACATCACCGACATGCAGCCCGAGGAGCGGGCGGCGCTCGCCCGCTGGCTGACCGCGCGATAACCGTCAGGCCCCGCCTCCGGCCCCACGCAGGATCCCGCCCGTGACCGCACCGCATACCGACGGCCCCCCGCGCGACTTCGTCGGCTACGGCGAGACGCCGCCCGACGCCCGCTGGCCCGGCGGCGCCCGCGTCGCCGTCCAGTTCGTGCTGAACTACGAGGAGGGCGGCGAGCGCTCCGTCCTCGACGGCGACCCCCACGCCGAGATCTTCCTCTCCGAGATCGCCGGGGCCACGCCGTTCCCCGCCCGGCACATGAGCATGGAGAGCCTCTACGAGTACGGGGCGCGCGCGGGCGTCTGGCGGATCCTGCGCCTGTTCCGCGAGCGCGGTGCGCCCCTCACGGTCTTCGGCGTCGCGCAGGCGCTCGCCCGCAACCCGGCCGCCGTGGAGGCCTTTCTCCGCGACGGCCACGAGATCGCCGGCCACGGCTGGCGCTGGCTGCCCTACCAGGACGTCCCGGAGGCGCTCGAGCGGGAGCACCTCGCCCGCGCGGTCGAGACGATCCAGCGCCTGACCGGGGAGACGCTGCTGGGCTGGTATACCGGCCGCGACAGCCCGAACACCCGGCGGCTCGTGGTCGAGCACGGCGGCTTCCTCTACGATTCCGACAGCTACGCCGACGACCTGCCCTACTGGGTGCAGGTCGCCGGCCGGGACCACCTCGTGGTGCCCTACACCCTCGACACCAACGACATGCGCTTCTCGGTCCCCGGCGGCTTCCCGTCGGGCGACCAGTTCTTCGCGCACCTGCGCGACGCCTTCGACTGCCTCTACGAGGAGGGGGCGAGCGCCCCGAAGATGCTGTCGATCGGGCTGCATTGCCGCCTCGTCGGGCGCCCCGCCCGCCTGCCGGCCCTCGCCCGGTTCCTCGACCACGTCCTGGCCCGGCCCGACGTCTGGGTGACCCGGCGGATCGACATCGCCCGGCACTGGGCGGCCCACCATCCTCCCGGCGCCCCGGCGGCGGGACCGACCCCGGAGAGGACGATCCCGTGATCACCGTCGCCGCGCTCAACGCGCTCGCGCGCGACGCCTTCGTGGACCTCCTCGCCGAGGTCTACGAGCATTCCCCCTGGGTCCCCGAGGCGGCCTTCGACCGCGGGCCCTTCGCGGCGCGCGCGGACCTGCACGCGGCGATGGAGGCGGCGGTGGCCGGCGCCGACCGGGTCCGTCAGCTCGCCCTCCTGCGGGCCCATCCCGAGCTCGCCGGGCGGGCCGCCCAGCGCGGCGAGCTCACCGCGCATTCCAGCCGCGAGCAGGCCGGAAGCGGCCTGCTGAGCGGCCCCTCCCCGGAGGTGGCGCGACTGCAGGACCTCAACCGGGCCTACGCCGAGCGCTTCGGCTTCCCGTTCATCATCGCGGTCCGGGGCCTCGACCGCGACGCGATCCTCGCCCGGCTGGAGCAGCGGCTCGGCAACCCGCCGGAGGCCGAGCGGGCCGAGGCCCTGCGGCAGGTCGGACGGATCGCCGCCCTGCGCCTGGAGGCCCTCGTCGCGGACTGACGCGCCCGCGTCAGACCGCCCGGGCGCCAACCAGGGCGAGCTGCTCGCTCACGTGCTGGCGCAGCGCCTCGTGCGTCATGTCGACGAAGGTCTTGGTCCGGGCCGACAGCATCTTGCGGGACGGGTAGAGCAGGCCGAGCGTCACGCTGGTCGGCGGGGTGTGCTCCAGGACCTGCACGAGCCGGCCCTCGGCGAGGTGCGCCGCGACCTCGAACAGCGGCTTCAGGACGATGCCCTCGCCCGCGAGCGCCCAGGCGGTGAGCGTGTCGCCGTCGTCGGCATCGATATGCCCCGCGACCGGCAGGGTCACGGTCTCCTGCCCGTCCACCAGGGTCCAGCGGAACTGCTCGGAGCCGGGATAGCGCAGCAGCAGGCACTCGTGCTGCAGCAGGTCCGCCGGCTCGGCGGGCGCGGGGTGCTCGGCCAGGTAGGCCGGCGCCGCGCACAGCACCCGGTCGATCTCCGCGACCTTGCGCAGGGTGAAGGTGGAGTCGCGCATCTGCGACAGGCGGATCGCGACGTCGACCGCCTCCTGGACGAGGTCGAGGAGGTGCTCCGACAGGCGCAGGCGGAGATCGGTCTCGCCGTGTCGGGCGCGGAAGCGCGGCACGAGCGGCGCGACGACCCGGCGGCCCAGACCGAGCGGCGCCGTCACCTTCAGCACCCCGCGGGGCACCGCGCCCGCGGTCTCGACGCTCTTCTCCGCCTGCTCCACCGCCGCGGTGATGTCGAGGCAGCGGTCGTAGAAGATCCGGCCGGCCTCCGTGAGGCTCATGCGCCGCGTCGTGCGGGTCAGCAGCAGGCAGCCGAGATGCTCCTCCAGGGTCTGGATCCGGTAACTCACCACCGACGGTGACAACCGGAGCGAGCGGCCGGCCGCCGAGAAGCTCCCCGTCTCCGCCGAGCGTAAGAAGATGCGGATGCTCTCGAGGGACATCATGCGTCGAGATCTTCAGACGCATCCGGAAGCTGTCAACGAAATTTCCCGGGCGCGTTCGGACACTGCGCCGGTCGTCTCCCGGCCGCGAGGGCTGCGGCGGCTCGGCAAGGGGCCCGACCGCGCCGTCCCTCAGAACACGTGGAAGGCGACCCCGGCGAGGAAGCTCTTCTCCTCGGTGCCCTTGAAGGTCGCGGTCTCGACGTTCCCGAACTTGTTGTGCCAGTACTGGAAGCCGACGAAGACATCGACCCGGTTGGGCCGATCGTAGACGAGCTTGCCGAGGTCGAGTACGAGATTGGTGCGCGACAGGACTTCGAGCCCGCGGGGCGGGTTGAAGGCGAAGGCGGCCGGGTTGCGGACGCCGCGCCCCTTCGGCAGCACGATGTTGTTGAAGCCGACGAGGCTGAGCGGCAGCCCCGTGAAGGTCAGGGGAAAGCTGTAGACCAGTTCGAATTCCGGAACTGTGTCGAAGCTCTGGTCGCGGTCCGGCTGGAGATTGAACCCGTTCCGGTTCCATTCCTTGTAGGCTTGCACGGAGAGGTTGAGAAAGCCCGCCGGCACGTCGAAGGCGAAGTTCAGGCCGCCGACGATGTCGCGCTTCTTCGAGCCGAAGGCGTCGTTCTGGGCGTTGGCGTCGAAGCCGAAGGCGAGGGACACCTCCTTGACGAGGCCGGGAACGGTGAAGGCCTTCGTGCCCGTGAGCGCGTTGAGGCTCAGCGTGCCGCGGTACAGCCCGTAGGCTTCGGTGTTGCCGTAATCGGCGAAGAACGGGGCGGCGACGGAGCCAGGCGCGTTGGTGGTGCCGGCCGGGAACTGGGATCCGGACTTGAGGATGTCGAGGGAGAAGAAGTTCGTCCCATAGGCCCAGGCATCGGCGTGGGAGATGTTCAGGATCTGCTTGGGCGCCTCGCGGGAGACGAAGCTGCCGTCGGGGCGCTGGATCTGGACGCCCGGCGAGACGGTGGGGAACTGGTAGCGGTAGCTGATCTGGGTGTCGGCGAAGAGGAAGAACGGGCCGTCCTCCACCACCGTCGTGGCCTCGGGTGCCACCGGCGCCGACGACGCCGTCCCGAGGTCCTGCGCCCCCGCCGCGCACGTCATCCCGAGCGGCAGCAGTGCGGCCGCGATCCGACAAGCCATGGTCATGTCCACCCCCTCCTCCCGGCCGCCTTCAGTTCGAAGCGTCGGCCCGCAAACCCGCGCGCTGGCGCGCGACCTCGTTCGGCGTGACCGCCTGACCCTGCCCGCCCCACTCGGCCCGCATCCAGGTCGCGAGGTCGGCGAGCGCCGCGTCGTCGATCAGGGCGGCGAAGGGCGGCATGGCCTCCATGCGCTCGTTGCCCGGGAAGCGCTGCGCCGGGAGCCCAGCGAGGATCGCCCGCAGGAGGCCGCCCGCGCCCGCGACCCGCATCGCGGCGTTCGTCCGCAGCGGCACCGAGACGTGGGGAATCCCCTCCCCCGCCCCGCCGTGGCAGCCGGCGCAGAGGCCGGCGTAGCTGGCCCGTCCGCGGGCCGCGACCGCCGCGGGGATCGGCGCGGGGGTGGCGGCGACGGGCGTCTCGGGCTCGGCCGGCAGGGCGTCGCGGTCGAACAGGTAGGCGGAGAGCGCCGTAAGGTCGGCCTCGCCCATGTGCTGCGTCGAGAAATGCACGACGTCGAACATCTGGTGCGTCGCGCCGCCCTGGGCCGAGAGGCCGCTGCGCATGAACCCGACGAGCCCGTGCGGGGTGAAGCCCATCCGCGCGAGGCCCGCGGGGGTGATGTCGGGCGCCTCCACGCCCTCGATCGTGGCGCCCCGATAGGCGGCGTCGGCGCGCAGGGCCTGGATCGCATTGCGCGGCGTGTGGCACTCGCCGCAATGGCCGAGGGCGTCGGCGACGTAGCGGCCCCGGTTCCACAGGGGAGAGCGGCCCGGATCGGGCGCGGCGACCGTGGCCGGCAGGCTCAGGAGGTTCCAGGCCGCCAGGGTCCAGCGCTGGTCGAACGGGAAGGCGAGGGTGTTGGTCCTGTTCTCGATCGCGACCGGCGCGCGGGTCATCAGGTAGGCGTAGAGCCCGTCGACATCCTCCGGCGTCAGGCCGCGGTACGACGTGTAGGGCATCGCCGGGTAGAGGTGGCGGCCGCCCGGCGCGATCCCGTCGCGCAGGGCCCGGTGGAAGTCGGCGCGGCTCCAGCCGCCGATGCCCTGCGGGCTCGGCGAGATGTTGGTGGCGTGGATCGTGCCGAAGGGCGTCTCTAGCGGAAGGCCCCCCGCCCAGGGCGCGCCGCCCCGGGCGGTGTGGCAGGCGAAGCAGTCGGCCGCGGCGGCGACCTTGGCGCCGCGGGGGGCGAGGCCGCGCAGGGCCTCCGCGCTCAGCGGGGTCTCGACGTCGCGCGCGACGACGCTGCGCTCCAGGGCGCCGGAGGCGACGAGGCCGGCCGCCGAGACGGCGACCGCGAGGGCGGCGGCGAGCCCGGCGCCGACGCGCCGTGCGGGGGTGGTGAGGAGGGACGGGATCCGCACGGCGCGCCTCAGGCGGTCACCAGACCGGGGGTCGCCAGCACGAGGTCGCGCACCGCCTGATGGTAGCGGACGTAGCCGGTGCAGCGGCAGATGTGGCGGTCGAGGGCCTCGGTGACGACCCGCTCGACCTCGTCGCGGCGGATCGGCTCGCGGCGCAGGCGCTCGATGAGCACGCTCGCCCCGGTGACGAAGCCCGGCGTGCAGTAGCCGCACTGGAAGGCGAAATTCTCGATGAAGGCCTGCTGGACCGGCGAGAGCACGACGGTGCCGTCCGGCGCGGTGCGGGCATGGCCCTCGACGGTGCGGATGCTCCGTCCCTCGAACCAGTGGGCGCCGGTGATGCAGGCGCGCATCTCCCGCGGGCCGGCCGCCTCCTCCAGCATCACCGTGCAGGCGTGGCAGATGCCCTGCCCGCAGCCCATGCGGCTGCCGGTGAGGCCCAGCCACTCGTGCAGGACGTCGAGCAGGCTCGTGCCGACGGGGACGGGGATCGGACCGACCGCCGCGCCGTTCACGCGGAGCGAGAGGTCCTTGATCTCGATGGCGGCGCTCATGCCAGTGCCTCGCGGATGCGCTCGGGCCGGATGGGGAGTTCGTGGAAGCGGTGGCCGATCGCGTGCGCGACGGCGTTGGCCAGCGCCGGGACGACGGCGATCATCACGACCTCGGCGATGCCCTTGGGCGGGTCGGTCTCGGAGAGCGGCGGCAGGATCTCCACCGTCTGGTTCCACGGGGCCACGTCGCGGGCGCGGGGGAGCTCGTAGCGGTTCCAGTTCCACGTGCCGTCGCCGGGGCCGTCCTCGTAGAGGGGCAGCACCTCCTTGAGGGCGTGGCCGATCCCCATGGCGAGGCCGCCCTGCACCTGGCCGGAGACCAGCGCGGGCACGATCTGGCGGCCGCACTCGAGGATCGAGTGGTGGGACAGGATCGTCACGTCGCCGCTGGCGGTGTCGACCGCGACCTCCGCCAGGGTGGCCATCGGCGCGTAGTAGGTCGTGCCGACATTGTTGCGCTGGGTCGGCGGGTAGAAGACCGCCGCCCGGGGCACGAAGTGCCAGCCCGCATCCGCCATCAGGGCGCGGCGCTCGGGCGGGGCCCCGGCGCCGTAGCGCACCGCCAGGGCGTCGATCGGCAGGCGCGTCCGGCCCGTTGCGGGCAGGTCGAACTCGGCCTCGGCCCATTGCCAGCGGTTGAAGGTGTGGAGGGTCACGCCCACCGGCAGCCCGAGCCGGTGCGCCTCGGCGGCCACCGCCTCCAGGGACAGCGGCGGCAGGCCGCCGCCCAGCACTTGCCCGTCCACCAGCCGCAGCTCGTCGCGGGCGACCACGTGGTAGGAGGCCAGCGCCCCGCCGCCGCCGCCCCGCGCCCAGAGCGCGCGGGCGGCGGGCCAGACGGCGTGGTCGACGAGGAACCGCGCGGCCGTCCGGGTGGCGTGGCCGAGGTAGTAGGCGGAGTTGGTCGCGCTCATCGGCGAGGCGAAGCGCGGCGTCCAGCGGGGGTTCTGCGCCCGGCGGTCCTCCTCCTCCTGGGACGTCGTGTAGGGCTGGTCGGAGGTCTCGAGGGGCATCTCGGGCCAGCGCACCACGCCGAACGCGGTCTCGCCGGGGACCCGGCCGAGGATCTCGGCCACCATGACCGCCTGCGAGGTGGTGACGCCCGGGCCCATCTCGTGGGCGACGTGGCGCAGGCTCAGGCGGCCCCGCGGGTCGAGCTCCAGCGACGCGACCGCCGCCTCGGCGCCCGTGCCGTAATCCTTGTGCACCTGCGCGAAGCCGACGCCGTAGCGGCGGCCGGGATGGGCGGCCTCGTAGGCGGCCTTGCGCGCCGCCCGGTCCCGCCAGAGCGGGTGCGCGGCGGCCTTCGTCAGGATCTCCGCGTTGCGCAGCGCCCCGGCCGGGACCGCGCCCTGGCTGTTGCGCTGGCCCGAGCGGAGCACGTTGCGCAGGCGCAGGTCGATCGCGTCGATGTCCAGGAGCGCCGCCGCCTCGTCGACCATCATCTCGGTGGCCGACATGGTCTGGAGCGTGCCGAAGCCCCGGGTCGATCCGGCCTCCACGGCCCGCGAGGCCAGGGCGATCGCCTGGAAGTCGCTCTTCGGCAGGTAGTAGATCGACTGCGCCGCGGTGGCGCCGACGAAGGAGACCGCGACGGAGTAGTTGGGGCGCCCGCCGCCGTCGCAGGCGAAGCGCCCGGTCATGGCCCGGAACCGGCCGCTGGCCCGGTCCACCAGCAGGACGGTGTCCATCCGGAAGGCGTGGCGCTTCAGCCCGTTCTGGAACTGCTCGAACCGGTCGTTGGCGAGGCGCACCGGCCGCCCGCCCGCGTAGAGCGCGGCCACGACGCAGAGGAACGGGAAGATGTGGTGGTCCTTCGTCCCGTACCCGACCGTGTAGCCGACCTTGAGATCGACCTCCCTGAGCGGGAACCGGGACTTCGAGACCAGCGCGGCGGCGGCCTCGGCGACGTCGTAGGGCGACTGCGTCGCCATCATCAGGCGCAGCGTGCCGGTGGCCGGATCGTACCAGACGTTGCCGTTGTCGGCCTCCATGGCCGAGGCGTCCGTCGAGTGCGACCGGTAGGTCCGCCGCATCACCAGGGCGTCCGCGCCGGCGCCGTCGATCTCGGCCGCGATGGCGGCCGCCGCCGCCATGCCCCGGGCGACGGGACCGTCGTCGCCGGCTTCCGGCCAAGCGGGCTCGTCGCCGGAGAAGCCGGCGAAGATCGGGGACTGCTCGAACGGCGAGAACCGGTCGGGCGCGTCCGGCGCGTCGCCCTCGATCCGCACCCAGCGCGAGGCGCCGTAATGGGCTGGCGGCCTGGGACCGGTCTCCGCGCCGTACCGCACGACGTCGTCGGCGAAGCGCAGGGCGCGCTTGGCCGCGGCGAAGCGCGGGAAGTCGTCGTAGATCAGGATCGCCACCGGCTGCCCCAGCAGCCGCGGCGTCTCGCCCTGGGGCACGAGGAACCAGTCGCCGAAGAAGTCGGCGTGCGGGACCGAGACCCCGTCCGCCACCAGGTCATCGTGCCGGACGATCCGGTCCGGCCGCAGGGAGGCCGGGAGCCGCGACAGGTCGAGGCCGGTGAAGCGGCGGTCGGCGCGGGTCGCGGCGACGAGGAAGGCGTGGGCTTGGCCGTCGGGCCAGCCGGCGAGGTCGCGGGCCCGGTAGTCGCGGGAGAAGGTCTTGGCGCCCGTGACCTTGGCGACGGCGTCGAGGCGGTAGCGGGGCCGACCCGGCGCGGTCCACGGGGAGCCGGCGGACAGGCCGGTCTCGGCGAGCCGCGCCCGGGCCGGGGGCGCCAGGAAGGAGACCTTCACGGCGACGCTCGCCGCCGCGCCGGCCTTCAGGAAGTGGCGCCGCGAGAGCGCCCCGATGGTCTCGGTCGACATGACGTCTCCCCTTCAGGCCCGGTCCAGGACGGCCGCGTGCGCGAAGTCGGGCTCCGCGTCGGCGGCGCGGTGCTCGGCCCCGGCACCGAGACGGTCCGAGTTCAGCAGCAGGTTCAGGACGATCGCGCCGATGGCGCCGAGGGTGATCCCGCTGTGCAGGATCGGCCCGGCCCAGTCCGGCGCCGTGGCGGCGAAGAGCTTCGGCGCCGCCATCGGGATGAGGCTCAGGCCGATGCTGACCGCGACGACGATCTGGTTGCGGCGGTCCCCGAGATCGGCGCCGCTCACGATCTTGAGCCCCGCCGCCGCGACCATGCCGAAGATGACGATGCCGGCGCCGCCGAGCACGGCCGGCGGGATCGACGCCACCGCGAAGGCGACCTTGGGCAGGAGGCTGACGCCCAGGATGATGAAGCCCGCCGCGACCGTGACGTAGCGGCTGCGCACCCGCGTCATGTTCACGAGGCCGACGTTCTGCGAGAACGAGGTGTGCGGGAAGGTGTTGAGGCAGCCCGCGATCAGCGTCGAGAGCGAGTCGGCCATCAGGCCGCGGGTCAGGGTCCGCTTGTCCACCGGGCGCCCGACGATGTCGCCCACCGCCAGGAACATGCCGGTCGACTCGACCAGCGTGACCATCATGACGATGCACATCGCCGCCACGGCCGTCAGGTGGAAGGTCGGCCAGCCGAAGTGGAACGGCGTGACGAGGGCGATGAGCGGGCGCTCGGCCAGCCCGTCGAGGCGGAACAGGCCGAGCGGCCAGGCGAGGCACAGGCCCGCGACGAGGCCGATCAGCACGGCGACGTTGGCGACGAAGCCGGTGGCGAAGCGGCTGACCACCAGGATCACCGCCAGGACGAAGGCGGCGACGCCGAGATGGACCGGGGCGCCGAAATCGGCGGCCCCGAAGCCGCCGCCCGCCCAGTTGATCCCGACCGGCAGCAGCGTGACGCCGATGATCAGGATGACCGTGCCGGTGACCAGCGGCGGGAAGAAGCTCGCCAGCTTGGAGAAGAACGGCCGGAGCAGCAGCCCGAACACCCCCGCCCCGATGGTCGCGCCGAAGATGCCCGGCAGGCCGATGGTCGGGTCCTGCGCCATCGCCACCATCGGGCCGACCGCCGCGAAGCTGACGCCCATGATGACCGGCAGGCGGATGCCGAAGATCCCCAGGCCGAGGGACTGGATCAGGATCGCGATGCCCGTCACCAGCAGGTCGCAGTTGATGAGGTAGGCGACCGTCTCGGTCGGCAGGTTCATCGCCGCGCCGAGGATGAGCGGCGGCGCCACCGCCCCCGCGCTCATCACGAGCACGTGCTGCATGCCGTAGGCGAGGAGCTTGGGAAGCGGCGGGATCGCGTCGACCGCGTCCACCTCGCGCGTTGTCCTGTCGTGAGACGTCATGGGCGTGTCCTCCGCCAGCCGGGACCTGTCGAGGCGTCGTCCCGCGATGGTGTCGTCAGGGACCCGGCAGCGGTGGCCGGACCTCTTCCGGGTCCGGGCCGCCAGGAGCGGGTGTGGGGCCAGTCGCAGGGCGGGCCGTGGCGGCACGCCCGGGCGCGGGGGAGCGGGCTCTCGGCGGCCGCTCCGGGGTCATGCGCTGCCGACTTGGCTGGCTCTCAAACCTTGCATGGCTGGCCGCGAATGCCATGCCGGGATTTCGGAAGCAGTTTGCGAAAAATCGCCAAGGTGGCCGGTGGCTGCTGCCGTATGCTGCGGCCCGCTGACGGCCCCGAGACGGTGCGCCCGGCACGGCGTTCCTGCTGCCATAGGGCGGCATCTGGCCGTGGGGAGGCGGCGCGGCCCATCCGGCGCGGCCTCCAGGGCGCACCCGGAGAGACGCGATGACCTCCCTGCTGCTGACGAACGCCGACATCCTGGTGACGATGGACGCGCAGCGCCGGGAGATCCCCGGCGGCGCGGTCTACGTGGAGGGCAACCGCATCGTCGCCGTCGGCCCCGCCGCCGAGGTGCCGCAGCGGGCCGATACCGTCCTCGACATGCGCGGCCACGCAGTGCTGCCGGGCCTCGTGAACACCCACCACCACATGTACCAGACGCTCACCCGCGCGGTGCCGGCCGCGCAGGACGCCGAGCTGTTCGGCTGGCTGAAGGCGCTCTACCCGATCTGGGCCCGGCTCACGCCGGAGATGGTCCGCGTCTCGACGCAGACCGCGATGGCGGAGCTGATCCTCTCGGGCTGCACCACGTCGAGCGACCACCTCTACATCTACCCGAACGGCTGCCGGCTCGACGATTCCATCGAGGGCGCCGAGGAGATCGGCATGCGCTTCCACGCCGCCCGCGGCGCGATGAGCGTCGGGGAGAGCGCGGGCGGTCTGCCGCCGGACTCGGTGGTCGAGGACGAGGCGGCGATCCTCGCCGACACGCGCCGTCTGATCGAGCGCTGGCACGATCCGGAGCGCTTCGCCATGCGCCGGATCGTGGTGGCGCCCTGCTCACCGTTCTCGGTGAGCCGCGGCCTGATGCGCGACGCGGCCGAACTGGCCCGGCACTACGGCGTCTCGCTCCACACCCACCTCGCTGAGAACGACGACGACGTCCGCTACAGCCTGGAAAAATTCGGAATGACGCCGGCGGCGTACGCCGCCGACCTGGGCTGGACGGGCCCCGACGTGTGGCACGCCCACTGCGTCAAGCTCGACCGCGCCGGCATCGCGCTGTTCGGCCGGACCGGGACCGGGGTGGCGCACTGCCCGTGCTCCAACATGCGCCTGGCCTCGGGCATCGCGCCCATCCGGCAGATGCGGTGCGAGGGCGTTCCGGTCGGGCTCGGCGTCGACGGCTCGGCCTCCAACGACGGGTCGCACATGCTGGGCGAGGCGAGGCAGGCCATGCTGCTCGCCCGCGTCGGCTCCGGACCGGCGGCCATGACGGCTCGCGAGGCGCTGGAGATCGCGACGCTCGGCGGCGCGAAGGTGCTGAACCGGGACGATATCGGCGCGCTGGCCCCCGGCATGGCGGCCGACATCGTCGCCTTCGACCTGCGGGGTCTCGGCATGGCGGGGGCGCTGCACGACCCCGTCGCCGCCCTCACCTTCTGCGCGCCGCAGACGGTAGCCTGGAGCGTCATCAACGGGAAGATCGTGGTCCGCGAGGGCCGCCTGACCACCCTCGACACGAAGGCGCTGGCCGCCCGCCACAACGCCCTCGCGGCGGCCCTGGTGCGAGACGAGGCGTAGGCCGCGCCCCTCCCCCGCACAGGGACTCGCGGATCCAGACATCGGGTTCGGCAGCGCGACTTCACGATCGGGCGCGGGTCCCCACTAGCGCACGGGGGGGGCGTCGCGCTCCCGCATCAGCGTCGCGATCCGCTGGAGATATGATCATCGCCATCCGCAGAGCGGAGACAGAACCGGGCCCCTCACCCGTGGGCGGCGCCCGTCGAGCCGGTCAGAAACCCACCTCGGTCGCCAGCCCCTTCGCCAGAGCACGGTCGACGGCCACCGCGGCGACCGCGAGGTCCTGCAGTCCGACCCCGGTTCCGTCGAAGACCGTGATCTCGGCGTCCGACACGCGGCCCGGATGATCGCCGTTGATCACCGCGCCGATCTCCACGATGAAATCCGCGGCGAGGAGCCCCCGCGCGACGGCGTGCTGCGCCTCGCCGAGGCTGACCGACTGCGCGACCTCGTCGGTGAACACCGTCGCGGCGGCGAGCAGTTCGGCCTCCACCTCCTGCTTGCCGCGCGTGTCCGTCCCCATGCAGGCGACGTGCGTGCCCGGCCGGACCTGCGCGGCCTTCAGGATCGGCGCGAAGGAGGACGTGATCGTCACGACGACGTCGGCCTCGGCGCCGAGGCGGTCGAGGTCCACCACCTCGAACGGCACGCCGCGCTCCCGCGCCACCGCCTCCATCCGGCCGAACATGCCGGGATGCAGGTTCCACGCGAGGACCCGCTCGAACGGCCGCTGCACCAGCGCCGCGCGCAGCTGGAACGCCGACTGGTGGCCCGCGCCGATCATGCCGAGCACGCGCGCGCCCTCGCGAGCGAGGTGCCGGATGGAGATGGCGCAGGCCGCGGCGGTGCGGAGCGCCGTGAGGAGGTTGCCCCCCACCACGGCCCGGCAGCGCCCGGTATCGGCGTCGAACAGGAACACCGTCGACTGGTGGTTGGTCAGGCCCTTCGCGGCGTTGCCGGGCCAGAAGCCGCCGGCCTTGAGCCCGAGCGCGAGGCTGTCCCGGTCGAAGCCGGACTTGAAGCCGTAGAGCGCGTCGGCGTGGCCGATGGCTTCCCGGACGACCGGGAAGTTCCCGGCCCGCCGCCGCGCCATGGAGGCGAAGACCTGCTCGACGGCGCCGAAGCACTCCGCCTCGGTCAGCAGCCCGTCGATCGCGTGCTCGGGAACGATGATCATCGCGGATGTCTCCTCGGTTCGTGAGCCGTCGTATCGCCTCCGTCATCGCGGGCGGAGCCAGGCGCCCCAGGGCAGCGGGCCCTTTTCAGGCGCGGCGCGTCCCCGGATCGCCGCGCTGCGCCCGCAGCGACGGAGTGTGTGCAGCGCGAGTCAGTAGGCCTTGCCGCGGGCCGAGACCGGCCAGAGCGTCTCGACCCGGCCGTTGCGCACGCCGACGTACCAGTCGTGGACGTTGCAGGTCGGATCGCAGTGGCCGGGGACGAGGCGCAGACGGTCGTTGACCTTCAGCCTGCCTTCGGGATCCTCGATCACCCCGTGCTCGTCCGAGCACTTGATGTACGTCACGTCGTCGCGGCCGAAGACGAAGGGCAGGCCGGAATCGACCGACTGGACCTTCAGGCCCGCGTCGCAGATCGCCTTGTCGGCCTTGGCGTGGCTCATCACGCTGGTGAGGATGAACAGGGCGTTCTGCCACTCGCCCGCGTCGATGCGGTTGCCGTCCCGGTCGCGGATGCGCCCGTAATCGGCGTCCATGAACGCGTAGCTGCCGCATTGCAGCTCGTTGTAGACGCCGGATCCGGCCTCGAAATAGTAGCTGCCGGTGCCGCCGCCGCTGACGAGTTCCGGCTCGAGTCCCACCCGGTTCAGCGCCGCGACGGCGTCGCGCACCTGGGCGATGGCCGCGTCGAGCTTGGCGCGCCGTTCCTCGTAGCCGTCGATGTGCTGCATGGCGCCCTGGTAGGCCTGGAGCCCCGCGAAGCGCAGGTTCGGCGCGGCTTGGACGGCCTGGGCGATCGCCACCACCTCGGGCGTCGTCCGCACGCCGCAGCGGCCGGCGCCGCAATCGATCTCGACGAAGCAGTCGACCTGCGTGCCGTGCCTCTGCGCCGCCGCCGAGAGTTCGGCGACGTTCGCCACGTCGTCGAGGCAGACGATGATGCGGGCGCCGTGGCGCGGCAGCCGCGCCAGCCGATCGATCTTGCCCGGGTCGCGCACCTGGTTCGAGACGAGGATGTCGGTGATGCCCGCGCGGGCGAAGACCTCCGCCTCCGAGACCTTCTGGCAGCAGACGCCGCAGGCGCCGCCGAGGCTCTGCTGGAGCTTCAGGATGTCCACGGACTTGTGCATCTTGCCGTGGGCGCGGTGGCGCATCCCGTGCGCCCTGGCGTAGTCGCCCATCTTGCGGATGTTGCCTTCCAGCGCGTCGAGATCGAGGATCAGGCAGGGCGTCTGGATCTCGTCCTCGCGCATGCCGGGCAGCGCCGGGACGTCGAAGCCGACTTCGAGATCGGCCGTCCGGGCGTTCATGTGCCGGGCGTTCAGCTGCATTGTAAGCCTCCCATTATTGCCAGGGCAGCGCGTCGAGGTCGACGTTCCCGCCCGTGATGATCACGCCCACCCGCTTGTTCGCGAAGACGGGGCGGTTCTTGAGCACCGCCGCCAGGGCGACGGCGCTCGACGGCTCCGTGACGATCTTCAGCCGCTTCCAGATCAGCTGCATCGCCGCGACGATCTCGGCCTCGGAGACCGTGAGGATGTCGGCGACGTGGTGGCGGACGAAGTGCCACGTGAGGTCCTTCAGCGGCACCTTCAGCCCGTCGGCGACCGTCACCGGCGCGTCGTCCGCGATGATCCGCCCGGCCTTCAGGCTGCGATGGGCGTCGTCCGCCTGCTCGGGCTCGGCCGCGTAGACGGCGATGTGCGGGGCGAGCCCGGCCAGGGTCAGGCAGGTGCCCGACACCATGCCGCCGCCGCCGATCGGGGCGATCACCGCGTCGAGATCGGGGACCTGCGCGATCAGCTCGCGGGCGCAGGTCGCCTGCCCGGCGATGACCCGGGGATCGTTGTAGGGGTGCACGAACTCCGCGCCGGTCTCGGCGACGACCTCGGCGAAGACGGCCTCGCGGGAGGAGGTGGACGGCTCGCACTCCACCACCCGGCCGCCGTAGCCGCGCACGGCGTCCTTCTTCGCCTGGGGCGCGGTGCGCGGCATCACCACCGTGCAGGGGATGCCGCGCCGGCCCGCCGCGTAGGACAGGCAGGTGCCGTGGTTGCCCGACGAGTGGGTCGCCACGCCCCGGGCGGCCTGCGCGTCCGTGAGGCTGAAGACGGCGTTGGAGGCACCCCGCGCCTTGAAGGCGCCGGCCTTCTGCAGGTTCTCGCACTTGA
Source organism: Methylobacterium sp. PvP105 (assembly GCF_017876975.1). NCBI lineage: Bacteria > Pseudomonadati > Pseudomonadota > Alphaproteobacteria > Hyphomicrobiales > Methylobacteriaceae > Methylobacterium > Methylobacterium sp. PvP105. The sequence continues at coordinate 299,877 of NZ_JAGIPA010000005.1, forward strand.
AGAACAGCTGCGCGCAGGCCGCCTCGTCGAGGAGCCGCGAGGTCAGGACCGGTGTCTCGTGGATGTGCGGCCGGATGCGCGCGTGGGCAGCCAGAACGTCGTCGAGGGTGGGCGTGATCAGGGCGCTTTCCATGGCGCTCCCCCTCAGGCGGCCGCGCGCAGGCCGGCGGCCGGGGCGCGGCGGTACACCGCCTGCGCGGCCGCGACCCCCGATCCCAGCTCGATGCGCAGGCCGAGATCAGCCATCGCCATCTCGGCCGCGGCGATCCCCGACAGCGCCATCACGTCCGTCAGGCTGCCGAGATGGCCGATGCGGAAGACCTTCCCGGCCACTTCGCCGAGCCCCACCCCGAAGGCGACGTCGTAGTGGCGCGCCGCGTGGGTGACGATCCGCGTGGCGTCGAAGCCCTCCGGGGTGCGGATCGCGCTCACCGTGTCCGAGTAGAGGTCCGGGCGCGCGGCGCACAGCTCCAAGCCCCAGGCGGCGACGGCGGCGCGGATGCCGTCGGCGATGCGGCGGTGCCGGGCGAAGACGTTGTCGAGCCCCTCGGCCAGGAGCAGTTCCGTCGACAGCTTCAGGCCGTTCAGGAGGCCGACCGCCGGCGTGTAGGGGTAGGCGCCGTTCGGGTAGCCCTTCGCCATGTCGCGGACGTCGAAATAGGTCCGCGGCAGCGTGGCCGTCGCGGTGGCGGCCATGGCCCTCGGCGAGAAGGCCACGATGGCGAGGCCCGCGGGCAGCATGAAGCCCTTCTGCGAGCCGGTGACGGCGACATCGACGCCCCACTCATCCATGCGGAAATCCATGGAGGCGATCGAGCTGACGCCGTCGACCAGCAGCAGGGCCGGGTGGCCGCTGGCATCGAGGGCGCGCCGCACGGCGGCGACGTCCGAGCGGACGCCGGTCGCCGTCTCGTTGTGCGTGACGAGCACGGCCCGGATGCGGTGCGCCGTGTCGGCCGCGAGGGCCTCGGCGAAGCGGTCCGCCGGAAGACCCTCCCCCCAGGGGGCCTCGATCACACGGACATCGAGGCCGTGGCGGCGGGTCATGTCGATCCAGCGATGGCTGAACATGCCGTGGCGGGCGGCCAGCACAGCGTCGCCGGCGCTGAGCGTGTTGGAGAGCGCGGTCTCCCACCCGCCGGTCGCCGTCGACGGGAAGACGAACACTTCGGCGTCCTGGCTCTTCAGCACCGTCTTCACGCCGGCGAGCGCCGGGTGGAGGATCTGCGCGAACAGCGGCGAGCGATGATCCAGCGTCGGCATGTCGGCCGCGCGACGAAGCACTTCCGGCATATTGGTCGGGCCGGGAATGAAGACGGGATTCTGTGCGAACATCGGCGGCGCTCTCCTCCAATACGCGGACGATAGCACCGCCCCCGCCGCATTGATATTTTTTTGAAAAAGTTTTTCATTATAGCGCAGGCCCTGAAAACGCGCGTCGCGGCAGAGGCTTATCTTTTTCCGTTGAGAGAAAAAATTTTCCACTCTACGGAAGGCGGGGACCGGGAGGGGCGAGGACGCCATGGATACGGGAAACCGGCGGCGCGGGCGGCCGAAAGGGTTCGGCGGCGCCAAGCCCACGGCGACCATCCAGGCGCTCGACCGCGCCCTCGATGTCCTCGACGTTCTGGCGGGCGGCGACGGGCTGACGCTCTCCGAACTGGCCGGGAGGCTCGAGCAATCCGTCGCGACCATGCACCGGGTCCTCGCGACGCTCGAGCGCCGCGGACTCGTCGAGATCAGCGCCGACAAGCAGGAGTGGCACGTCGGTGCGGAGGCCTACCGGCTCGGATCGGCCTTCCTGCGCCGCCACAACGTCGTCGAGCGGAGCCGGTCGATGATGTGGACGCTGATGCAGGAGACCGGCGAGACCTCCAATCTCGGCGTCGAGAAGGACGGCAACGTCCTGTTCGTCAGCCAGGTGGAGACCCACGAGACGATCCGCGCCTTCTTCCCGCCGGGATCCCTGTCGCCGCTGCACGCGTCGGGCATCGGGAAGGCGCTGCTGAGCACCTACGCGCCGGCCCGGACCGAGCGCCTGTTCCGGGGGAGGACCTTCGCGCGCTTCACCGACAAGACCATCGGCTCGCTGGACCAGCTGCGCGACGACGTCGAGGCGACCCGCCGCCGGGGCTACGCGATCGACGACGAGGAGCGGAGCATCGGGATGCGCTGCGTCGCCGCCCCGATCCTCAACGTCCACGGCGAGGCCATCGCGGGGATCTCGGTGTCGGGGCCGACGCACCGGCTGTCCGACGAGAAGCTGCGCGCGATCGGCGAGCGGGTGCGGAGAGGCGCCGCCGCGGTCTCGCGCGCCCTCGGCGCGCCCGCCGCGACGACCGAGGCGCCGGACGAGCCCGACCGGGACTGACCAGTGGGGCTCCGGCGCGGAGCGCCCTAGCGCTCGCGATGCGGGCGGCGCGGATCGGCGATTCCGACCGTCGGCGGGCGTCTGCCGCCGGCGTCGAGAATACCGGCGCGCCCGTCCGGCGCCGTGCGCGGATCCGCGACCGCCGCGCGGCCCTGGAGGCCCCCGGGAGCCGTGACGGCCGGGATGCCGGCGGGGGCCGTGAAGCTCTGCGCCAGGGCGGGCCCGGACAGGGCGGGCCCGGAGAGGCCGATCCCGATCAGGGCGCCGATCAGTAGACGAGAGGTCATGGCGGCGGTCCAGCTCAGATCTGTCGCCGGGATCAGCCCGGCCGCGTTCCTCGAGATGTGGGATCGGCCAACCCGCGGTCCAACACGCGGCCCGACCCGCCAGCCAGACACCCGTGCGCCCGCGCACGGCACCGAACAGCCCGGTGCCGCCCCCGGCCGCGCGACGCGCGTACAGGGCCCCGTAACCGGGGTGGACGAAATTCCGGAACGGGAAAGCCGAGCTTTGAGTTGAGGGGCCGCTGAATCGGGGGCCAACCGTGAGACCGTCTCTCCTCGCAACGCTCGGGCTGCTGCTCGTCGCCTGCCCGCACCCGTCCAGGGCGCAGGATGTCCGCGATCCTCAACGTGTCCAGAGCGTCCAGCAAGACGTGCAGGACGTCCGGGGCCTGCCCGCCGCCACCGTCGAGCCGGGCGAGCCCCGCCCGGGACCGCCCCCGCCGCTCCCGGACATCTCCGACCCGAACGGCCGGGCCGGCGAGGCCCTGAACGAGCCGGGCGAGCGCTCCGGCATCCCGAAGGCCCTGCGCTCCTCCGGGTCGAAGGCGGGCGGGCCGGCCAACGACCTCAACCCGAGCGGCCGGGCCGAGGCGCCGGCACCGCCGAAGGGCGACCTGGGCCGGGTCATCGCCGGCAAGGAGCTGTTCCACGGCAATTACTGCGGCACGGGGCAGCGCGGCGAGGGGCTGCCGCCGACCGACGCCCTCGATGCGGCGTGCATGCGCCACGACGCCTGCTACGACACGGCGGGATACCGCTCGTGCGCCTGCGACGCGGCGCTGAAGCGCGAGGCCTCCGCCGTCTCGGACAGCCCGAACGCGGCGCTGGAGGTGCGGCGCCGGGCGCTGAGCGTGATCGAGGCCGCGACCGCGATGGCGTGCCGCGCGCCCTGAGAGCCGCGCGCGGCCGGCGGCCGTCGCCGGGGCTGCCGCGGCGCGCGAATCCGCCCCGGTGACGCCACCATGGGCTTGCATCCCGGCGCATGCCTGCTTTGACGGGCCGCTGTCGAAGTCCGGTCTCGCCCTTTGCCCCACCTCTCCTCATCGCAGGGTCCTGATGCGAGCGCGGCCCGCCGGGGGGCGGGCGCGGCGCGGTGGATCGCGCCCGCGATCCTGGCCGCCGGCCTGCTCGCGACCGGGGTCAGCACCGCCCTCACGTGGCAGGCGGCGGCGCTGCGCGAGCGCCTGACCTTCGAGCACGCCACCGAGATCGAGCTGCGCACCGTCGAGGACCAGTTCCGCACCTACACGGCCCTCCTGCGCGGCGCCGCCGGCCTGTTCGCCGCCGAGGACGACACCGTCACGCTGGCCCAGTTCCGGGCCTACGTGCAGCGGATCGAGCTGCAGCGCCTCTATCCCGGCTTCCTCGGCATCGGCTTCACGCCGACCCTGCCCGCCTCGGCGCGGGAGACCTTCGCCGCGCGCGCCGAGGCGCTGGGCGTCGAGAAGTTCCGGGTGCGGCCGCCCACCGACAACCCGATGATCAGCCCGGTCCTGTTCGCCGAGCCGCCGAACCCGCGCAACCTCGCCGCCATCGGCTACGACGTGATGTCCGACCCGGTGCGGCGCGACATGGTCGAGCGCGCCCGGGACACCGGCCGGCCGGCCGCCTCGGCGCGGATCCAGCTCGTGCAGGAGATCGACGCGAACAAGCAGGCGGGCTTCCTCGTGGCCATGCCGGTCTATGCCGGCGGCGCCGTGCCGCCCGACCTCGAAGACCGGCGCCGGCGCTTCCTGGGCTTCGTGTTCGGCGCCTTCCGGGCCGACGACCTGTTCAACAGCATCGTGGCGGCCGAGGCCGAGGAGGACGCGGCCTTCGCCATCTACGACGGCGCGCCGAGCGAGGCGAACCTGCTGCACCGGTCCGCGCGGGTCCCCGCCGCCGGGGCGGGGCGCCTGACCCGCGAGGCGCATCTCGAGCTCGGCGGCCGCACCTGGACCGTCGCGTTCGCGCAGCGCGTCTCGCCCCGGCGCGGCTCGGCGCTGCCGGAGATCTGGCTCGTCTGCGGCGGGGGCCTGTTCGCCACCGCGCTGCTGGCCCTCGCGGCCTACCGGCAGCGCCGCACGCAGGACGAGATCCGCCAGCTCAACGCGTCGCTGGAGGCCCGCGTCGAGGAGCGGACGCGCGATCTCCGGGCGGCGGCCGACCGTCTGCGGCAGGCCGGGGAGGAGCGGGCGCGCATGGAGGAGGCGCTGCGCCAGTCGCAGAAGATGGAGGCGGTGGGCCAGCTCACCGGCGGGCTGGCGCACGACTTCAACAACCTGCTGGCGGGCATCTCGGGCTCGCTGGAGCTCATCGAGGCCCGCATCGCCCAGGGCCGGTCGAAGGATGTCGGCAAGTACATCGCCGCCGCCCAGGGGGCCGCCCGGCGGGCCGCGGCCCTGACCCACCGCCTGCTCGCGTTCTCGCGCCGCCAGACGCTGGCGCCCAAGGCCATCGACGCCGACCGGCTCGTCCGCGGGATGCTCGACCTGATCCAGCGCACGGTCGGGCCGAGCGTCGAGGTGCGGCACGTCGGGGCGGACGGGCTCTGGACCGTCCTGGCGGACCCGTCCCAGCTGGAGAACGCGCTCCTGAACCTCTGCATCAACGCGCGGGACGCGATGCCGGAGGGCGGCCGGATCACCATCGAGACGGACAATTGCTGGATCGACCGGCAGCGGGCCGAGGCGCAGGACATGCCGGAGGGGCCGTACCTGTCGCTGTGCGTGTCGGATACCGGCACCGGCATGCCGCCGGCGGTCGTCGCCCGGGCGTTCGATCCGTTCTTCACCACCAAGCCGATGGGCGAGGGCACCGGCCTCGGCCTGTCGATGATCTACGGCTTCGCCAAGCAGTCGGGCGGACAGGTCCGGATCAACTCGACGGTCGGCCGGGGCACGAATGTGTGCATCTACCTGCCGCGGCATTTCGGCGAGGCGGACGCGGACGGGCCCGACCCGGGCAGAGGCCGGATGGCGCCGGCCGAGGCGGGCGAGACCGTGCTGATCGTGGACGACGAGCCGACGGTGCGCATGCTGGTGACGGACGTGCTGAGCGACCTCGGCTACACGGCGATCGAGGCGGCGGACGGCGCGGGCGGGCTCAGCGTGCTGCAGTCGGGCGCGCGGATCGACCTGCTCGTCACGGATGTCGGTCTGCCCGGCGGCATGAACGGGCGCCAGATGGCGGACGCCGCGCGCGTCGGCCGACCGGACCTGAAGGTGCTGTTCATCACCGGCTTCGCCGAGTCGGCGCTGCCGGGCGACGGGCGTCTCGAGCCCGGCATGGCTGTGCTGACCAAGCCGTTCGCCGTGGAGGCCCTGGCCGCCCGCATCCGCGAGATGATCGCGCGCGGAACCTGACTGGCCCTGGCGGCGGCCCGCGGGCGCTCCCGCCCTGCGCCGGATCGGCGCAGGGCGCCCTCCGGCGGCACGGCCGCGGCCATCGCCGCCCTGCCATTCGTTGAGATCGCGGCCCCGGAGGCCTATGCAGGGGCATCATGGAACTGCAAGCGACCGCCGACCGCCCCCTGGCGCCCCCCGTCCGCACGCCGTCGCCGCGCGGGCCTGCGGCGCCGTTCCTGCCGATGAGCCGCGCCGAGATGGCGGCCCTCGGGTGGGAGTCCTGCGACATCGTGCTGGTGACGGGTGACGCCTACGTGGACCACCCGAGCTTCGGCATGGCCATCATCGGCCGGCTGCTCGAGTCGCAGGGCTTCCGGGTCGGCATCATCGCGCAGCCCGACTGGCAGTCGGCGGAGCCGTTCAAGGCACTCGGCAAGCCGAACCTGTTCTTCGGCGTCACCGGCGGCAACCTCGATTCGATGGTGAACCGCTACACGGCGGACCGGCGGCTGCGCCACGACGACGCCTACACGGCCGGCGGCGAGGGCGGCCGGCGCCCGGACCGCTGCACCATCGTCTACACGCAGCGCTGCCGCGAGGCCTTCAAGGACGTGCCGGTCGTGCTCGGCGGCATCGAGGCGTCGCTGCGGCGCATCGCGCACTACGATTACTGGTCCGACAAGGTGCGCCGCTCGATCCTGGCGGACGCCAAGGCGGACCTGCTGATCTACGGCAACGCCGAGCGCGCCGTGGTCGAGGTGGCGAACCGCCTCGCGGCCGGCGAGGCGCCGCACCAGCTCGACGCGATCCGGGGCGTCGCCCTGTTCCGCCGCGTGCCCGCCCACTACACCGAGCTGCCCGCCGACGACCTCGACTCGACGGACGAGGCCGCGACCCGCCGGCCGGGCGAGACCGTGATCCGGCTGCCCGCCTACGAGCAGGTCAAGGACGACAAGGAGGCCTACGCCCGCGCCTCGCGCGTCCTGCACCGGGAGGCCAATCCCGGCAACGCGCGCCCCCTCGTCCAGCGCCACGGCGACCGCGACCTGTGGCTCAACCCGCCCCCGGTCCCGCTGACCAGCGACGAGATGGACGCGGTCTACGACCTCCCCTACGCCCGCGCGCCCCACCCGTCCTACGGCGACGCGAAGATTCCCGCCTGGGACATGATCAAGTTCTCGGTGACGATCATGCGCGGCTGCTTCGGCGGCTGCACCTTCTGCTCGATCACCGAGCACGAGGGCCGCGTCATCCAGAACCGCTCGGAGGGCTCGATCCTGCGCGAGATCGAGCGGATCCGCGACAAGACCCCGGGCTTCACGGGCGTGATCTCGGATGTCGGCGGCCCGACCGCCAACATGTACCGGATGGCCTGCAAGGACCCGAAGATCGAGGCGGCGTGCCGGCTGCCCTCCTGCGTCTTCCCGGACGTCTGCCCGAACCTGAACACGTCGCACGACGACCTGATCCGGCTCTACCGCAAGGTCCGCGAGGTGAAGGGCGTCAAGAAGGTGATGGTCGCCTCGGGCGTGCGCTACGACCTCGCGGTCAAAAGTCCCGAATACATCAAGGAGCTCGTCACCCACCACGTCGGCGGCCGCCTGAAGATCGCGCCCGAGCACACCGAGCGCGGCCCCCTCGACAAGATGATGAAGCCGGGGATCGGCACCTACGACCGCTTCAAGGAGATGTTCGACGCCGCCGCCAAGGAGGCGGGGAAGAAGTACTACCTGATCCCGTACTTCATCGCGGCGCATCCGGGCACGACCGACGAGGACATGATGCACCTCGCGCTCTGGCTCAAGAAGAACAACTACCGCGCCGACCAGGTCCAGACGTTCCTGCCCTCGCCGATGGCGACCGCCACGGCGATGTACCACACCGAGATCAACCCCCTGCGGGGCGTGCGCCGCGGCGGCAGCGAGCCGGTCGAGGCGATCAAGGGGCTGCGCCAGCGACGGCTGCACAAGGCGTTCCTGCGCTACCACGACCCCGAGAACTGGCCGCTGCTGCGCGAGGCCCTGCGGGAGATGGGCCGCGCCGATCTCATCGGGCCGCGGCCGGACCAGCTCGTGCCGTTCTCGCAGCCGCCGGGAACCGGGGCCGGCGCGGGCCGCTCGGGCGGCCAGCCGCGACCCGTGTACCGTCCGGGCGGTCAGCGCTTCACCACGAAGGGCGTGCCGCTGCGCAAGTGACGGGTCCGGCGCGTCGGGTCATGGTGAGCGCCGAACCGGCCCCGACCCGCGCTGGCCGGCGCCCCTGAGCGCGGCCCGGTGCGATCCCGGGCTGGTCCGCCCGTTCGAGGAGGCCGTCGCGCCCGCGCGACGGGCGCCTCAGCCCGCCTTGGCCGGCAGGGTGAAGAGGTCGATGAAGGACCGCGCCAGGTCGACCGCCCCCGCGACGGCGAGCGTGCCGCCGGCGCCGTCCCGGTCCAGGGGCGCCTTGCCGTAGATCGTGCGGCGCAGCGCCAGCGTGTCGCCGGTGAAGGCGAGGTCGGGCGCCTCCGCGACGCCCCGGCGCACGCGGATCTCGCCGCCGGCGACCGTCGCGACGAAATCCTCGCCGGGGAAGTGGAACGCGACCGTCGCCGACAGCGCCGCCGCGCGCCCGCGATCGACCAGGGCCTGGAGCGACATCATGGCCGAGGCCGCCGACATGAACAGGCTCGGGTCGTGCCGCGGCGAGCGGGCGGCCCAGCGGCCCAGGTCGCGCATCAGGGGCGCGGCGTCGCGGCCCCAGTCGGTGAGATCGTAGACCTGCACGTTGGCCGGCGACGGCAGCCGGTAGCGCAGGACGATGCCCGCAGCCTCCAGGCTCTCGAGCCGCTGCGTCAGCACGTTCGCGCTGATCCCCGGCAGGTTCGCCCGGATCTCGCCGAAGCGGCGCGGGCCGTAGACCAGTTCGCGCATGATCAGCAGCGACCAGCGCTCGCCGATGAACTCCAGCGCGAGGGCCGTGCCGCAGGCGTCGTCGTAGACGCGCTCGCGCGGCCCGGACGCCGAAACAGTTACTTTTTCTGACTTCATGGTTGCTTTGTGTAACCGAGAGTGCGAGCCTGGGCAAAGCGGGGCCGGAGGGGGCGCCGCGGAGCGGCCGTAGCGCCGATTGTCACGGAGGAGCGCCCGATGCCACCCGCCGAGGGGACACCCATCTGGTTCGAGCTGAACGGAACCGACCCGGACGCCGCACAGGCCTTCTACGAGGCGGTCGCGGGCTGGCGCGTCGCGCCGTCGCCGATGCCCGAGCACGGCGGCTACCGGATCGCGGAGGCCGACGGGGTGCCCGTGGCCGGGATCCGCCGGTCGATGCCCGAGGCGCCCGGCCTTCCCGGCTGGGCGATCTACCTCGCGACGCGGGACGTCGACGCCGTGGCGGCCCGCGCGGTCGAACTCGGTGGCGCGGTCCCGTTCGGACCCGTCGACATCCCCCATGTCGGCCGCTTCGCCATGGTGAGCGACCCGCAGGGCGTGATCTTCGCCGTGATGGATCCGGCCAATCCCGGCGCGAGCCGGGCCTTCGGGCCGGTACCCCTCGGCACGGAGCGGACCCGCGGCCACGGCGTCTGGATCGAGCTCGCCACTCCCGATCCCGCGGCGGCCCTCGCCTTCTACGGCGCGCTCTTCGGCTGGGAGAAGCTCGGGGCCATGCCGATGGGCGACATGGGCGAGTACGCCTTCATCGGGCGGGGCGACCTGCGCCCCGGCGCGGTGATGTCGAGCGCGGCCACCGGCACGCCGGCCCGGTGGAACTGGTACGTCCACGTGGCCGACATCGACGGCGCGCTCGCGACTGTCCGGGATCTGGGCGGCACGGTCCTCCAGGGGCCGGACCCGATCCCCGGTGGCAGCTACGCGGCCAACATCGCCGATCCCGCGGGCAACCGGCTCGGCCTCGCCGGCCCGCGGCACGCGTCGTGAGGGAGGCGGCGATGGCGAGCGACACGCTGACGACCTGCCTGTGGTTCGACCACGGCGAAGCCCGCAGGGCCGCGGAATTCTACGCCGCGACCTTCCCCGACAGCCATGTCGGCGCCCCCATGAACGCCCCATCGGATTTCCCCGGCGGGTCCGCGGGCGACGAACTCACGGTCGCGTTCACGGTGCTCGGCCGGCCGTTCATCGGCCTGAATGGCGGCCCCGCCTTCCGGGCCAATCAGGCGGTCAGCTTCATGGTGCTGACCGAGGATCAGGCAGAGACCGACCGGTACTGGGACGCCATCGTGGGCCACGGCGGTGCGGAGAGCCAGTGCGGCTGGTGCACGGACCGTTGGGGCTTCTCCTGGCAGATCACCCCGCGCGCGCTCCTGCGCGCCAACAGCCACCCCGACAGGGAAGCGGCCCGGCGCGCGTTCGAGGCCATGATGACCATGCGCCGGATCGACATCGCCCGGATCGAGGCCGCCATCCGCGGAGACTCGGCCCATGCGTGAGATCACCGGCTCCCTCTTCCAGTCCCTCGACGGGGTGATCCAGGCGCCGGGCGGACCGGAGGAGGATCAGACCGGCTTCGCGCACGGCGGCTGGACCTTCCCGTACTTCGACGCATCCCTCGCCGCGCCGATGGGCAAGCTGCTCGGAGGCGCTTACGAGCTGCTTCTCGGTCGACGGACCTACGAGATCTTCGCCGCCTACTGGCCGCACAACGCCGATCAGCCCATCGGCAAGACCTTCAACGCGATCCGCAAGCATGTCGTGACCGCGTCCGACGGGGCGCTCGGCTGGAACAACAGCTTCCGGCTCGCTGGCGATCCTGTCGCGGCGATCTCCCGCCTCAAGGAGAGCGACGGGCCCGACCTCCTGATCCAGGGCAGCAGCATGCTCTACCCGGCGCTGCTCCCGGCGGGCCTCATCGACCGGATGGTCCTGATCACCTTCCCGGTCATGCTCGGTCGCGGCAAGCGCTGGTACGCGGACGACCCGTCGGCGGCCCGCACCTGGACGCTGGTCGAGCAGACCCACTCGCCGAAGGGTGTCCACGTCGCGATGCTCGCGCGGGACGGGGCGGTTCGGACCGGCAGTTTCGCCACCAAACCCCCGAGCGCGGACGAGCGCGCGCTCCGCCAGCGCCAGGCGGCGGGTCGCTGGTAGGCAGGCGCCCAGCAGGCCGCCGAGTGAGATCCGGAGGCTCACCGTTCGGCCGGACCAGGATCCGGCGGACCCTGACCACGCATGATCGGAACCGGGTCCCGGCCCTACTTCCTGTCGCCGGGCAGGACCGAGCTCAGCACCTGCCGGGCGGTGTCGGCGAGCAGGTGACGCTCCTTGGGGTCGCCCTTGCCGAGCATCGACATGAAGTTCTTCACCTGGTCCAGCGTGAAGAAGGGCGGCAGCGGCGGCACCTCGGGATCCGTCTTGACCTCCAGCACCACCGGCACCGGGCTCGCCAGCGCCTCGTCCCAGGCCGGGCCGACCCGGGCGGGATCGTCCACGTAGATGCCTTTCAGGCCGATCAGTTCGGCGAACTTGTGATAGGGCACGTTCGGGATGGTCTGGCTCGCCTCGAACTTCGGGTTGCCCTCCATCACCCGCTGTTCCCAGGTGACCTGATTCAGGTCCTCGTTGTTGAACACGCAGCAGATCCAGGTCTTGTTGGACCAGCGGTGCCTGTACTTCGCCACCGTGATCAGCTCGGCCATGTTGTTCATCTGCATGGCGCCGTCGCCGACCAGCGCGATCACCGGCCGGTCAGGATGGGCGACCTTGGCGGCGATGGCGTAGGGCACCGCCGCGCCCATGGAGGCGAGGCCGCCCGAGAGCGAGCACATCTGGCCGCGACGCATCTTCAGGTCGCGGGCGTACCAGTTGGCGCAGGAGCCGGAATCCGACGTGACGATCACCCGCTCGGGCAGGCGCGGCGAGAGCTCCCAGGTGACGCGCTGCGGGTTCACCGGGTCGGCCTTGGCCATGGCCCGATCCTCGGCCTCCTTCCACCAGGAGGCGACGCCCTTCTCGATGCCGGCGCGCCAAGCGCCGCCTTCCTTCTTCTGCTCCAGGAGCGGCAGCAGGGCGGTGAGGGTCTCGGCCGACTCGCCGCAGAGCGGCACCTCCATCGGATAGCGCAGCGACAGCATCTCAGGGGCTATGTCGATCTGCACGCCGCGGGCCTGCCCCTCCTCGGGCAGGAACTCGGCCCAGGGGAAGCCCGAGCCGATCATCAGCAGCGTGTCGCATTCGGCCATCATGTCGGAGGAGGGCTTGGAGCCGAGGAGCCCGATCGTGCCGGTGACGAAGGGCAGGTCGTCCGGCAGCGCCGCCTTGCCGAGCAGCGCCTTGGCCACGCCGGCCTGGAGCTTGTTGGCCACCGCGATCACCTCGTCGGTGGCGTGCAGCGCGCCCGCGCCCACGAGGATCGCGACCTTCTTGCCGGCATTGAGCACGTCGGCGGCCCGGCGCAGATCGGCGTCGAAGGGCACGACCCGCGGCATCGTGTAGCCGACGCCCGAGAAGGTGTTGCCGTGCTTGCGCACCGGCGCCTCGTAGGGGACGTCCTGCAGGTCGTTGGGCAGGATGATCGCCGCGACCTTCCGCTCGGCCTTGGCGATGCGCATGGCGCGGTCGACGATGTGGCGGACCGAGGCCGGGCTCGCCGCCTGCTGCACGTAGGCGGCGACGTCCTTGTAGACGCTCGTGAGGTCGAGCTCCTGCTGGTAATGCGCCCCGTTGACGTTGCGCGCCTGCTGGCCGGCGATGGCGAGCAGGGGGACGTGGTCCGAATAGGCGTCGTACATGCCGGTGAGCAGGTGCGTCGCGCCGGGGCCGGACGTGGCGAGGCACACGCCGACCTCGCCGGTGAACTTGGCGTAGGCGGTGGCCATGAACGCCGCCATCTCCTCGTGGCGGACCTGGATGAACTCGAAGGGCAGGTCGTTGCGCTGGAGCGCGCCGAGGAGCCCGTTGATCCCGTCCCCGGGGTAGCCGAAGATCGTCTTGACGCCCCATTCGGCGAGGCGCTTCCAGAAGAAGTCGGCGACGGCGTCGGCCATGGGGGTGCTCCTCGATCCCGCGCGGCCGCGCGTCCCTGCGGAGGGGGGCGCGCCTCGGTACCTGCGCCGGGATTCCTGACTCGGCGCGCTGCGTCGCGCCCTGTGTCACGGGCTAACCGGCGGTCGCCGGGGGCGTTCCTGCCGGATGCGCGGGCGTTCTGACGTTCCCGTGAGGTGGCCGCGACGCGCGGCGCCCTCACCCGCCGGCCAGGTCGATGGCGTAGAGGTGCTCCTTCGCGGTGATGAACAGGCGCCGCTCGTCCGGGCCGAAACAGCAATTCGAGCAGGCCTGCGGCGTCGGGATCAGTCCGAGACGATGGCCCTCGGCCGAGAAGACCTGCACCCCGGCCCCCGAACTCGTCCAGACCCAGCCGCGGCGATCGACGCGGAGCCCGTCCGGCACGCCGGGCTCGACCTGGGCGAGGACGCGCCGCTCGCCGAGGTCTCCGTCGGGCCGCAGGGGATAGGCGTAGATCGTGTGCCCGTCCCCGCCCTCCGTGCGCGAGGTGTCGCTGACGTAGAGGATGCGGCCGTCCGGCGAGAAGGCGAGCCCGTTCGGCTGGCCGAGGTCGGCCATGCGCCGCAGGCTGCCGTCGGCGGGGTCGAAGCGGTAGACGCTGTGATGGCCGAGTTCCGACTCGTCGAGCACGCCCTGTTTGGGCTGCCGCAGGCCGTAGGCGGGATCGCTGAACCACAGGGCGCCGTCGGCGGCGCAGGCCACGTCGTTCGGGGCGTTGAAGCGGCGGCCCGCGTAGGTCTCGACCAACGGCGTGGTGCGCCCGTCGGGCGTGGTGCGCGACAGGCGGCGGTTGCCGTGCTCGCAATGGATCAGGTTGCCGTCCCCATCGACGGTGTTGCCGTTGATGAACGGCGTGGCGTCGATCACCACGCGGACGCAGCCGTCCGGATGCCAGCCCAGCACCCGGCGGCCCTCGATGTCCGACCAGACCAGGATGTCCCGCGCGGGCCACCACGTCGGGCCCTCGCTGAACGTCGCCTGATCGTAGAGCGAGACGAGGCGGGCGTGGTGGGGCACCACCGCAGAGAAGCGCGGATCGGAGGCCCGCGGGGGATCGACGTGCGGCACGGGCGCGGGCGGGCCGGGTCGACGCAGGAGGTTCGATGCGGCTTCGGCGTTCATGACACTCCGGCGAAAGGCCTGTCGGGGACCGGATCTCGGCGGCCCTCGAGAAAACAATCGCCTTCGTCAGATGTCGTTCGCTCGACCCGGGTGTCGGCGGACCCGACCGATCGGTCCGACCGGAGGCGGCCTCTGCGCGCGTCGACCCAGCCGAGCCCGTCTTGCCCGAACGCCTGCCGCCCGAGATCGAGCCCGCGTTCTCCGACGAGACAAACATAGATCGAGGCCAGGCCCGCCGGCCTCCCCTAGACCTCGACCGACCGACGGATCCGATGTCTCGCGGAGGCGGACGCGCGGAATGGTGCAGATCTTCCGACCGGGCGCCGACGCCGTCGCCCGCTTGGTCCTCGTGTCCCTCGCCGCCGCGCCGGTCTTCGGGGTGGGCCTCGCCTACGCCTACTGGCGCTCGCCCTACGCCACCCAGCAGGACGTGACCCGCGAGCAGCCGGTGCCGTTCAGCCACGAACACCACGTGGGCGGCCTCGGGATCGATTGCCGCTACTGCCACACCTCCGTGGAGAAGGCCGCCTTCCCGGGCATCCCGCCGACCGAGACCTGCATGAGCTGCCACTCGCAGATCTGGACCAACGCGCCGATGCTCGCCCCCGTGCGCACCAGCCTCGCCGAGGGGCGCCCCCTCGAATGGCGCAAGGTCCACACCCTGCCGCACTACGTCTACTTCAACCACGCGGTGCATGTGGCGAAGGGCGTCGGCTGCACCACCTGCCACGGGCCGATCCAGACCATGAAGCTCGTGCGGCAGGTGGCACCGCTCACCATGGGCTGGTGCCTCGACTGCCACCGGAACCCGGGCCCCAACCTGCGCCCCCGCGAGGCGGTGTTCGACGTGACGTGGACGCCGCCGCCCGATCAGAAGGCCGCGGGGGCGCGGCTCGCCGAGGCCTATCACGTCAAGTCGCCGGACCGGCTCAGCGAGTGCTCCATATGCCACCGCTGACCCCGCCGACCCGCCGCACGGCCCTGGGCCTGCTCTCCGCCGGCATCGCGGCGGGGCTCGGCGCCTGCGCGAAACCCTCCGAGGAGCTGGTGCCCTACGTGGTCCAGCCGGAGCGGCTGCTGCCGGGCGTGCCGGTCCGCTACGCCACCGCGCTCTCCCTCGGCGGCTGGGCGCGGGGCGTTCACGCCATCGCGGTGGACGGGCGGCCGATCAAGATCGAGGGCAACCCGCTCCATCCCGCCAGCCTCGGCGCCACCGACGTCTTCGCGGAAGCCGCGATCCTCGACCTCTACGATCCCGACCGCTCCCGCACCGTGACCGAGCGGGAGACCGGCATCGCCTCGTGGGACATGGCCGAGCGGGCCCTGGCCGCGCCCCTGGCGCAGGCGCGCCGGGAGAATGGCAGGGGGCTGCGCCTGCTCACCGGACGCGTCACCTCGCCGACCCTGGCCCGCCAGATCGCGGCCCTGCTGGCGGCGCTGCCGGAGGCGCGCTGGCACGTCCACGAGCCCCTGGACGACACGGCGGCCCTGCGCGGCGCCGATCTCGCGTTCGGCCGCCGCTACCGGACGCTGTCCGATCCCGGCCGGGCCGAGACGATCCTCTGCGTCGGCGCCGACCCGCTCGGGCCCGGGCCGGACCAGATCCGCTTCAGCCGCGCCTTCATGGAGCGCCGCCGGGATCCAGCGCGGTTCGGGCGGCTCTACGTGGCCGAGACCGCGCTGACCCAGAGCGGCATCAAGGCCGATGCCCGCCACGCCCTGTCGCCCCGCGACGCGGGAGGATTGCTCGCCGCGATCGCCAACGGGCTGGGCGCGGGGCTCCCCGTGCCCGATCTGCCGCCGGAGACGGCGCGGTTCGCCGACGCGGTGGCGGCGGACCTGACGCGGGCGGAGGGCCGCGCCCTGGTCCTCGTGGGCGGCGCCCTCGCGCCGGAGCTTCACGCCCTCGGCCACTGGATCAACGGGCGGCTCGAGGCACCCGTCGCCTATCTGCCGCCGGAGGAGGCGGCGCCCGCCGATCTCGCCGCCCTGGCGGCGGATCTCGATCGGGGCGCGGTCACCTGCCTCGCGATCCTCGGCTGCAACCCGGTCCACACGGCGCCCGCCGACCTCGCCCTGGCCGAGCGGATCGGCCGGGCCGGCTTCTCGGTCCATGCCGGGACACACGGCGACGAGACCGCCGGCGTCACACACTGGCACCTGCCGCTGGCGCACGAGCTCGAGAGCTGGTCGGACCTGCGCGCGCCGGACGGCACGGCGAGCCTCGTCCAGCCGCTGGTGCGGCCCCTCTACGGCGGGCGCTCGGTCCACGAGATCCTGGCGCTCCTCGCCGGAGAAGCCGCCACCGCCGGCTACGACCTCGTGCGCGCGACGTGGCGCGACCGGGGCGGGGACGATTTCGAGGGCTGGTGGCGCCGGGCCCTGCACGACGGCGTGATCCCCGCCAGCGCGGCCCTGTCGGTCGCCCCCGGCGCGGCGCGGCTCCCGACCCTGCCGGCGCGCCGGCCCGTCACCGGCCTCGCAGTCGAATTGCGAGCGGATCCCTGCCTCTACGACGGCCGCTACGCCAACAATGCATGGCTGCAGGAATGCCCGAAGCCGGTCTCGAAGCAGGTCTGGGGCAACGCGCTCGCCCTCTCGGTGGCGGAGGCCGCCCGTCGCGGTCTCGCGGCCGGCGACGTGGTGCGCCTCGGGATGGACGGCCGGACCATCGAGGCGCTGGTCGCGGTCGAATCCGGCGTCGCCGAGGGGGCCGGCGCCCTGACGCTCGGCTACGGGCGCCCCCGCGCCGGAGCGATCGGCAACGGCATCGGCACGGACGGCTATCGCCTCGCCACGGCGGCGTCGCCGCGCCTGCTGGCGGGCGTCAGCGTCGAACAGCTCGACCGCCCGGGCGAGGTGCTGCGCACCCAGAATTACACGCAGATCGAGGGCGAGACCCGGAAGCTCTTCCGCCAGATCGCGCTGGCGGACCTGAAGGACACAGAGCCCGAGGGCATCGGCGACGACCGGCCGACCCTGCTCACCCCCTGGACAGGCGACGCGGACGGCCATGCCTGGGCGATGGTGATCGACACCCACGCCTGCATCGGCTGCAACGCCTGCGTCGTCGCCTGCCAGTCCGAGAACAACGTGCCCGTCGTCGGGCCGGAGGAGATCGCCCGGGGCCGGATGATGCACTGGCTGAGGGTCGACCTCTACGATTCCGGGACGCCCGAGGCGGTGAATGCCGGCTTCCAGCCGGTGCCGTGCATGCATTGCGAGCACGCGCCCTGCGAGCCGGTCTGCCCGGTGGCGGCCTCGGTCCATGACGGCGAGGGGTTGAACCTCCAAGTCTACAACCGCTGTGTCGGGACGCGCTTCTGCGAGGCGAACTGCCCCTACAAGGTCCGGCGCTTCAATTTCTTCGGCTACGCCGACGGCCAGCCCTACGCGACCATGGGCGTCGAGAGCGTCAAGGCGCAGCGCAACCCGAACGTCACGGTCCGCGCCCGGGGGGTGATGGAGAAGTGCACCTACTGCGTCCAGCGGATTGCCAACGCGCGCCAGGACGCCGCGCGCGACGGGCGGCCGATGGGGGCCGTCGCCACCGCGTGTCAGTCCGCCTGCCCGACCCGCGCGATCACCTTCGGCGACCTCGCTCGGCCCGGCGACCCGGTCCTGGGCCTGCGGCAGGATCCACGGCACTACGCCCTGCTGGAGGAGCTGAATACGCGCCCCCGCACCACCTACCTCGCGGATCTCCGCGCCCCGAACCCCGACCTCAGGGGCCGGACATGAGCGGCGACCCGCAGGCCCATCGCTGGATCGCCCCGGCGCAGCTCAGCCACGGCGCGATCTCGGCGGCGATCGCCGACCCGATCCAGAAACGGGGACCGGGCCGGCTCTGGGTCTACGCCCTGCTGGCGACCCTGCCCTTCGTGCTGGTGACGCTCGGCGCCGTCGGCGCGGTGCTCACCGTGGGGATCGGCCTGTCGGGGGTGAACACCACCGTCGTCTGGGGCTTCTCCATCGCCAACTACGTGTGGTGGATCGGCATCGGCAATGCCGGGACGCTGATCTCGTCGATGCTGCTGCTCACGCGCCAGCGCTGGCGCGCCTCGATCAACCGCTTCGCCGAGGCGATGACCCTGTTCGCCGCCGGGATCGCCGGCATCTTCCCGATCATCCATCTCGGGCGGCCGCTCTACGCCTACTGGCTGGCGCCCTACCCCAACACCATGGATCTCTGGCCGCAATGGCGCTCGGCGCTGGTGTGGGATTTCTGGGCGATCCTCAGCTACATCCTGTTCTCGGCCCTGTTCTGGTTCACCGGCCTGCTGCCCGACCTCGCGACGATGCGCGACCGGGCCACGACCCGGCGGGGCCAGGTGATCTACGGCGCCCTGGCGCTCGGCTGGCGCAACTCCGCCCGGCACTGGCAGGTCTACGAGACCTTCCACAAGACCATGGCGGCGCTGGCCGTTCCGCTGGTCTGCTCGGTGCACTCGATCGTCGGCCTCGACTTCGCCGCGAGCCTCATGCCCGGCTGGCAGGAGAGCATCTTCCCACCCTACTTCGTCGTCGGTGCCATGTATTCGGGCTTCGCGATGGTCGTGATGATCGCGATCTTCGTCCGCTGGGGCCTGAACCTCCAGGCGGTGATCACGCCGGCCCATTTCGACGTCATGGGCAAGGTCATGCTCTTCGCCAGCGTGGTGATGACCCTGTCGTACGCCACCGAATGGTTCACCGCCTGGTACGGGGGCGAGCATCCCGACCGGGACGTCGTGCGCTACTTCTTCGCGGGTGATTACCGCTGGCTGTACTACGCCCTGATCGCCTGCAACTGCGTCGTGCCGCAGGCCCTGTGGTTCCCGTTCGCGCGCCGCAACCTCTGGGTGCTCGCGGGGATCGCGGTCGTGATCAATGTCGGGATGTGGTTCGAGCGCATCCTGATCGTGTGGAACACGCTCTCGCACGGCCACGCGATGAGCCTGTGGCGCACCTACCATACGAGTCTCTACGACCTCGCGATCCTGTTCGGGCCCCTCGGCCTGTTCGTGCTCGGCTTCCTGGTGCTGGTTCGGATCTTCCCCGCGGTCTCGATGCACGAGGTCCGGCAGCTCAGCCACGAGGCGGGAGCCGCCGCATGAGTGCCTCCAGCAGCGCGCCGCTCCTCGCCGAGTTCGAGACCCCCGACGCCCTGGTGCGGGCCCTGCGCCTCGTGCGCGGCGACGGCCACCGGCCGCTGGACGCCTACACGCCCTTCCCGCTGGAGGAGCTGTCCGGCGCGCTCCCGCCCGCGCGCAACCCCGTGCGGTTCGTGATGGCCGTGGCGGGGTTCGGCGCGGCGGCCGCGATGTACGGGCTGCAATGGTACAGCGCGGTCGTGGATTACCCGCTGAATTCCGGCGGCCGGCCGCTCCATTCGTGGCCGGTCTTCACCCTGGTGCCGTTCGAGTTCGGAGTGCTGGCGGCGGCCGTCGCGGGCTTCGCCGCGATGCTCTGGGCCTGCGGCCTGCCGCGGCTCAACCACCCGGTCCACGACATGCCGCAGTTCGAGCGGGCGAGCCAGGACCGCTTCCTGCTCCTCGTCGCGCCGAAAGCCGAGCCCGCAGCGCTGCGGCTGCGGCTGGAGGAGGCCGGCGCGGTCCTCGTGTCCGAGTTGCGGGCATGAGGACCGCCCTCCTCCTCGCCGCCTTGCCGGCCCTGTGCCTCGCGGCCTGCGACGACCAGTCGATGCGGGTGCAGAACCGCTACGAAGTCTACGGCAAGGCGCCGCTCTTTCCCGGGGGCGCCGAGGCGCAGACGCCGCCCGATGGAACGGTGGCTCAGGGTGACCTCGCCGTCGCGGACGGTCTCGCCACGCCGCCGCATCTCGACGCGGCCCTGCTGGCCCGGGGCCGGGAGCGCTACGAGGCGATCTGCACCCCCTGCCACGGCTATACCGGCGCGGGCGACGGCATGGTCGTGCAGCGGGGCTTTCCGCCGCCGCCCTCCTACCAGGAGGATCGCCTGCGCGCGGCGCCCGCCCGGTACTTCGTGGACGTGATCACCCGAGGCTACGGGGTGATGTACCCCTACGCCAACCGCGTGGAGCCCCGCGACCGCTGGGCGATCGCCGCCTACATCCGCGCGCTGCAGCTCTCCCAGGGAGCCCGCGTCGCGGCGGTGCCGGGCCTCGCGGAGCACCTGCCATGATGGACGCCCTCGCCCGGGGCTGGCTCGTCGCGTGGCTCGTCTGGAGTGCGGTGCCGGTGGGCAGCCTCGTCCTGATGCTGATCCACGGCGTGACCGGCGGACGCTGGGGCGAGGCCCTGGCCCCCGCCCTGCGCCCGGCCGCCGCCCTGGTGCCGCTCGCCGGCCTGGCCTTCCTCGGCGTCGCGCTCGGCCTGCCCGCCCTCTATCCCTGGGCGGCCGAGGCAGGGAGGGTGAAGCCGGACGTCGCCCGGCTCTATCTCGATCCGGCCCTGTTCGACCTGCGGGCGACGCTCGCGCTCGCCGGCTGGTCGGCCCTCGCCCTCCTCTACCTCGCCGGGCGCTGCGGGCCGCTGGTCGCGGCTCTGGGCCTGAGCTTCTACGGGCTCACGATCAGCCTCGTGGCCGTGGACTGGATCCTCTCGGTCGAGCCGCATTTCACCTCGTCCGCCTTCGCGGCGGGGATCGCCCTGCACCAGATCCTGGCGGGCCTCGCCTGGGCCGCTGTCGCGAGCCCGCCGGGGCTCGACGAGGCCCGCGCCGCGGACCTCGCCGGGCTGATCCTCGCGAGCCTGCTCGGCGTCCTCTACCTCGGCCTGATGTCCTACATCGTCGCGTGGTACGGCGACCTGCCCGCCAAGGCGGCGTGGTACCTGACGCGCGGCACCGGGGCCTGGGTCGCCGTGCTCGCCGCCGCCGTCGCGCTCGGCGGGATCCTCCCCTTCGCGGCCCTGCTCTTCGCGAGGCTGCGCCGGAGCGCCGCCGCCCTGCGGGTCGTCGGGCTCCTCGTGCTGGTCGGAATCGCCCTGCACCTCGCGTGGTACGTGCTCCCGGCCTACGGCGCGGATGCGGGGCTCGCCGCCCTCTTCGCCGTGCCGGGCCTCGCCCTGCTCGCCTCCGCCTCGCGGCCGGTCGGCCGCCGCGTCGCCCGCATCCGCGCCGCCGGGAGGCCGCGCCATGTCTGACCGAGCGCCTGACCGAGCGCCTGACCGAGCATCCGACCGACCGGTGCCTCCGGCCGAGGGCCAGCTCCACACCGGCGTCCACGACGACGCGGTCGGCCATGCCCGCCCCGGCACGGAGGCGCCCGTCCTGGCCCTGCGCCCGGTGCTGCTGACCGGCCTGTTCATCGTGGTCTTCGTGGGCGCGACGCTGGCGGGCCTGCGCGTCTACTACACCCGCACCGTGTCCCTGCCGCTGATGCGGCCGCCGCGCGATGTCCCCGAGCCCCGCCTCCAGCGTGCCCCGGCGCGCGACCTCGACGCCTTCCTGAGGGAGCAGAAGGCGCGGCTCACGGGCTATGCCTGGATCGACCGCGAGAAGGGCATCGCCCGCATGCCGGTCGACGCGGCGATGGCCCGCCTCGCAGCGCAGGGCGATGCCGGCTTCGCCGCGCCCCTCCAGCCCGAGCGGGTGCCCCCTCTCGGCAGCCGGGGCGGCGCCTCGGGCGCCCTGCCCTCCCCCGACGGGCAGCCCGGCAGCGCGCAGCGCGCCGCCTCCGAGGGGGAGCGCTGATGGAATCCCTCCTGCCCGCTTGGCTGATGCCGGTGGCGGCCTCGACGCAGGCCGCCAAGGTCGACCGGATCTTCATCGGCCTCACGATCATCTCCGCGCTGATCGTGCTCCTCGTGGTCGGCCTCGTGGTGACCTTCGCGATCCGCTACCGGCGGGGGTCGAAGGCCGACCGCGGGCCGCTGCCGGAAGTGGTCTCCCGCGAGTTCGAGATCGGCTGGACCGCCGCCACGCTGTTCGTGTTCGTCTTCATCTTCTGGTGGGCTGCGTCGGCCGAGATCACCGCCTTCTCGCCGCCCAAGGACGCGCTCGAGGTCCACATCGTCGGCAAGCAGTGGATGTGGAAGGCGCAGAGCGCCAACGGCGCCCGCGAGATCAACGAGCTGCACGTGCCGGTGAACGCGCCGGTGCGCCTCGTCCTGACCTCGCAGGACGTGATCCACTCCTTCTACATCCCGGCCTTCCGGCTGAAGCGCGACGCGGTGCCCGATCAGACGACCGAGGCGTGGTTCCAGGCCACCAAGACCGGCACGTTCCAGCTGATGTGCACCGAATATTGCGGCACCGACCACGCCCGGATGCTCGGCCGGGTGATCGTGATGGAGCCGCAGGACTACGCGTCCTGGCTCTCGGCCCAGCCGGAGGGCGACGACCTCGCCCACCAGGGCGAGCGCCTGTTCTCGGCCCGGGGCTGCTCGGGCTGCCACGCCCCGGGCTCGTCGGTCCACGCCCCGAGCCTCGCCGGCATCTGGGGGCAGGCGGTGCAGCTCGCGGGAGACAAGCGCGCGACGGTCGACGCGGCCTATATCCGCGACTCGATCCTCCAGCCGGCCCGGGACATCGTGGCGGGCTACGCGCCGGTCATGCCGAGCTACGCCGGCCTGCTGTCGGACGGGGAGATCCAGGAGCTCACCGCCTATATCCGCTCGCTGGGCGCGGGCCCGCGGGTGATCCGCACGCCCGGCCTGCCGCCCCTGTCGTCGCGGGTTCCGGGCACCGCGCCCGCCCGCAGCCCCGCCATGGTGCCGGGCGCCCCCGTCTCCGACACCCCGGCCCCCGCCGGACCGGCGGTGCGGCCGTGACCCCGTCCCGGCGACCAGGAGAGCGCGCATGAGCAGCCGCGTCGCGCAGAGCCCCCTCAGCCTCGCCGACCCGGACGAGCTGGCCCTCGGCCTGCCCGAGAGCTACCTCGCGGCCGGGAGCACGCTCGGATCGTGGCTCACGACCACCGACCACAAGCGCATCGCGATCCTCTACGCGCTGTCGGTGACCCTGTTCTTCTTCATCGGGGGCGCGGCCGCCACGATGGTGCGGCTGGAGCTGTTCACGCCCCAGGCCGACCTCGTCGGCGCCGACACCTACAACAAGCTGTTCACGCTCCACGGCGTGATCATGGTGTGGTTCTTCCTGATCCCGTCGATCCCCACCACGTTCGGCAACTTCCTGCTGCCCCTGATGATCGGCGCGCGGGACCTCGCCTTCCCGAAGCTCAACCTCGCGAGCTGGTACCTCAACGTCGTCGGCGGGCTGATCACCGCCGCCGCCGTCGTGGCGGGCGGCATCGACACCGGCTGGACCTTCTACGTCCCCTATTCCACCACCTTCTCCAACACCGCCGTCACGGTGGGCGTGCTCGGCGTGTTCGTCTCCGGCTTCTCGACCATCGCCACGGGGGTGAACTTCATCGCGACCACGCACCTGCTGCGGGCGCCGGGGATGACGTGGTTCCGTCTGCCGCTCTTCGTCTGGGCCATGTACACGACGAGCCTGATCTTCGTGCTCGCCACCCCCGTGCTGGCCCTGACGCTGCTCCTCGTCGTGGCCGAGCGCAGCCTCGGCCTGCCGATCTTCGACCCCGCGAAGGGCGGCGACCCGATCCTGTTCCAGCACCTGTTCTGGTTCTACTCGCACCCGGCCGTCTACATCATGCTCCTGCCGGGCATGGGTATCGTCTCGGAGGTGATCACCTGCTTCGCGCGGCGGCGGATCTTCGGCTACGAGTTCATGGTCTACGCGCTCGTGGCCATCGCGGTGATCGGCTTCTTCACCTGGGGCCACCACATGCTCACCTCGGGCATGTCGCCCTACGCGGCCCTGATCTTCTCGTTCCTGTCCTTCGTGGTCGCCGTGCCCTCGGCGATCAAGGTGTTCAACTGGACCGCCACCCTCTATCGCGGGCAAGTCGGGTTCGAGTCGCCGATGCTCTACGTGCTGGGCTACATCGGCCTGTTCACGGTGGGCGGCCTGACGGGGCTGTTCCTCGCCTCGATCCCGATCGACGTGCACGTGCAGGACACGTATTTCGTCGTGGCGCACTTCCACTACATCATGGTCGGCGCGACCGTCTCGGCCTACTTCGCCGGGCTGCACTTCTGGTGGCCGAAATTCACCGGTCGAATGTACCCGGAGACCTGGGCGAAGTTCTCAGCCGTGCTGATGTTCTTCGGCTTCAACCTGACCTTCTTCCCGCAATTCATCGCGGGCTACCTCGGCATGCCGCGACGCTACCACGTCTACCCGCCGGAATTCCAGGTCTGGAACGTGCTCTCCTCCTCCGGCGCCGCGGTGCTGGCGGCGGCCTACCTGATGCCGCTCGGCTATCTGACGTGGTCGCTGTTCTTCGGCGCGCGGGCGGTGAACGATCCGTGGAACGCCGCGGGCCTCGAGTGGCGCACCACCTCGCCGCCGCCGCGGGACAACTTCGTCGGTCGACCGGCCGTGCTCGGCAAGCCCTACAACTACCACCCGGAGGGCGCGGTCCCCCTCCAGGACCAGCCGCGCGTCCCCTCGCAGGGCTCGCTGACATGAGCGATCCCGCCGTCGCCCCCGACGCCCTGCTCCGCGAACCGTGGGACGGGCTGAAGCTCCCCGAGGACGCGGCGCTGTCCGCCCAGCGCTTCGGCGCAACCTTCGGCATCTGGATCTTCATCGCCAGCGAGGTGCTGTTCTTCGGGGCCCTGTTCCTGTTCTACGCCGCCGTGCGGCTGGAGCACGCCGAGGCCTTCGCGCAGGCGGCCCGGGAGACGAACATCGTCTACGGCACCCTCAACACCGCGATCCTCCTGACCAGCGGGCTGACCGCCGCCGTCGCCTCGCGCGCCTCCGACCACCCGTCCCTGCGCCGCCTGACGCTGTGGTGCCTCGCGGCGACCGCGCTCCTCGGCCTCGCCTTCCTGGCCGTGAAGGGCCTGGAGTATCGCGAGGACATCGCCGAGCACCTCGTGCCGGGAGCGGCCTTCAAGCTCAAGGAGCCCGCCACGCAGCTGTTCTTCGGCTTCTACTGGCTGTCGACCGGCATTCACGGCCTCCACCTGATGATCGGCGTCGGCCTCGTCGCGCGGCTGGTCCGGATCGGCTGGCGGGACCCCGGGCGCCTGCCCGGAAGCCCGCAGGTCGAGGTCGCGACGCTCTACTGGGGGTTCGTCGACATGGTCTGGCTGTTCCTCTACCCGGCCCTCTACCTCGTGGGGCGCGCGGGATGAGCGCCCCCGTCTCCGCGGGCGCGATCTGGCGCCGCGTGCTGCCGGTCTGGCTCGGCCTGATGGCGCTGCTGGCGGTCGGCTGCGCGCTCGCCTACGCGCCGCTGGGCGCCTGGAACCCGGCGGTGAGCTTCGCCGTCGCCGCCACGCAGGCCGGTCTCGTGGCCCTCCTGTTCATGCGCCTCGTCCGGGCCCCGGCCCTGATCCGCCTGACGGCCGCCTGCGGCCTGTTCTGGTCGGCGATCCTGTTCACGCTGACCCTGGCCGACGTGCTGAGCCGCCTCGCGCGGACCTGACGCCGGCTCAGCTCGCCCGCTTCACCGTGATCTTGCCGCTGGGCTCCAGGGTGATCCGGGCGGTCTCGCCGACGCTGTCGATTCCCGCCTGCCGCAGCGCCTCCGCGAGATCCGCCGCGCTCACCGACTGGCGCAGCCAGGCGGCTTCGTCGAGCCGTCCGCCGCGGCTCAGATCGATCGCCGCACCCTCGACGAGCCGCGCCAGACGCGAGGACCGCGTCGCGCCCTGCGCCAGCAGCCAGTGGAGCAGCACGAGGATCGTGCTCGCCGCCATCGTGCCGAACAGCGGCGCGCTTCCGGTCAAGGCCCGGCTGAGGGAGGAGCTGAGCATGATCGACACGACGATATCGAGCGCCGACCACTTGCCGAAGGTCCTCCGGCCCGAGAGCCGCATCAGCAGCAGCCCGTAAGCGAAGATGAGCACGGCGCGCGCACATTCCTGCCAGAGGGTCAGGTCGCGGCCGGTGCCGAAGAGGGTGTCGAGGAACATCGCGGTGACCTCTGGGTGCCCGAACCCTCCGACAGCGCAACCGCGCTGCCGCGGGATCCCACGGGCCGCAGGCGCGGCCTGGAAATAGGTCACCTGAAATCGACCCGAGGCACTCCGTCCGCACGCGAGCCGATCCGATCGGGCGGAATGCCATCGGCGCTTACCGAAAGCGGTCAGTATCGCGCCTTCTCCGGCAAGGGTTACTGTGCTCGCCCCGGCCCGTCCCTCAAACCCAATCGCAAAGCCATCGCGAGCAGGGCGCTCAGCGTGATCCAGTCACCGCCATCGATCCGCCAGCGGGCGAAGTCGTCATCCGGTTCAACCGTGTAGCCGTGACACTGAAGGACCGCGACCGCGTCGAGCACTGGGTCATCGCTTTCGTCTACGCGGGTATTGTTTCGGTCACGAGCGTGGGTCATGGCTGCGGCTCACCACATCCGCGATCTGGAACAGGAGGTCGCCCACGACGCCGATCGGCAGCAGGACGCAGAACTCACTGTCGTCGGGCGAGCGCAATCGAACCGCCAGCGTGTCGCCGCCGTCGATGATCTCGACTGATCGCACGCCCGCGGCTCCCAGTACGAACGGGACCTCGTTGTACGACGCCGTCATCCTGAGGCCGATCACGCGGCTTCCGTCTCGAGGGCGACGTCGGCCAGATAGGCCGCTAGGCGCGCGCGAGCCTGAAAGTCCGACGCTTCGATGACGAAGCCCGCACCGCCGGGGGACGTGTCATAGCGTCGAAGAACGGATTCGGCCTTGAGCGCAGCCTCTCGCTCAGTCGTCGCGAGGAGGATGCGCCGGTCGCCGTTGATACAGATCGTGATGCGGAATGGAGCGCGCTTCATGCCTGGACCGCCTAGGTCTTCTCGCCGCGCTATCGCGATCGATTGGTCCAGTTACGGTCAAGCTGGCAAAACCGTTCCTCGAGCCGAGCGGGGATTTCTGGTCGCGTTATTCGCGGCGGTCTCCATCAGGCTCACACTCGGCGCACCCGTTAGATCGCCGGGGGGATGCGTTTCAACGATCTGGCATTCGCCATCGTCCAGGTCGACGGAGGCTGAGGCCCAGCCCTCGATCAAAGATGGAGACGCAGGTCGGCTCCACGGCCCGCGCGCAGATGACGGCCGCGCGCGGCACTCCGACCGGCTTCTCAGCCGAACCCCGGACATCGGCAAGCTCAAGATCCGTGAGGAGCACGAACTCCGGGAAGCGCCGGAGCGATCGAACCGGCGCCCGTGGTGGACCGCGTGTCGCCTCGGTCACAGCCGGCACGCCCATGCGGTGACCGCGCTGAGGCTGCGATAGCGACTGGACGCGAGGCACTCGCGCAGCCGCCGCGCCCTCTTCCTGGATGATCGAGACGGTCCGGTGCATCTCACGGGCATCGCCGGAGTGATCCATCTTCGGATTGTCCTTTACGATACAGCTGACACAGCGCGATCTCCCTGCTCGGGGTAGGCTCAGGTGAGACAGCGCTTGAGGCGCTTCCGCCGTCCGGAACGGATCGCTCAACCGTTCGGAGGCGACATCGGCGGATAGCCAAGGACTATCGGATGGATACAGCCTCGGTGGGCAGCCGGTGAGGGGGTCATTCAAGGAGACGAGGAGCGGCGCGAGCGACCACCGCGGCTGTGTCTGCTTCGGTGTCTCGATCGACCAGAAGCGGACGGGCAGACAGCCACCCGCCTCGGACGCCGAGGGGAGGTGCCAACCATCAGGCGCCGCCCCCTCAATCTGACCGACTTTGGTCGTCTTCGAAGCACCGCTGATCGTCGGCGCGGTGTTCCCAGCCCCGCCGACGCTGGTAACGCTCCCCACCATCAACGCATTTGTGAAGTGTCGGGCACCGGCGTCGGGCAACCAATGCCGTGCGGTGTCCGTCGAGAAGATGACTTGCCACCGGGTCACCGTCGCGCAGCGACGCCGTTCCCGACCCGCATCGAGCCGGAGCCGACCATGCCGTCAGCCGCCCGCAAGGCCGTCCTGTACCGGATGGTCACCCCCGAACACACGTGCCCCTACGGCCTGAAGGCCAAGGACCTGCTCGAACGCCAGGGTTTCGAGGTCGAGGATCACCTCCTGACCGACCGGGCCGAGACCGACCGCTTCAAGGCCGAGCACCAGGTCACGTCGACGCCGCAGACCTTCATCAACGGCGCGCGCGTCGGCGGCTTCGACGACCTACAGCGCCACTTCGGCAAGGCCGCCAACAATCCGAACAAGCCGACCTACACGCCCGTCATCGCGGTCTTCTCGATGACGGCGCTGATGGCCTTGGCGGCCAGCTACGCCGTGTACGGCACGCCGCTGACGATGCGCGCGGCGGAGTGGTTCGTCGCCTTCAGCATGTGCGTGCTCGCCCTGCTGAAGCTCCAGGACGTCGAGTCGTTCTCCTCGATGTTCCTGGGCTACGACCTGCTCGGGCGGCGATGGGTCCGCTACGCCTACGCCTACCCGTTTCTGGAGGGGATCGCGGGTGTCCTGATGGTGGCGGGCGCGCTGAACTGGATCTCGATCCCGGTGGCCCTGTTCATCGGCACGGTCGGGGCGGTGTCGGTGTTCAAGGCGGTCTACGTCGATCAGCGAGACATCAAATGCGCTTGTGTGGGCGGGGCGAGCAAGGTGCCGCTCGGCTTCGTCTCGCTGACTGAGAACGTGATGATGGTCGCGATGGCCCTTTGGATGCTGGCGATGCACCACTGAGCGCCGCCCACGCCAGCCCGTCGAGCCGCCTGAACCGTGCGCAGTCGCCTGAACCGTGCGCAGTCGCCGATGGCGCAGGCATCATGCCAGGTCGCGGCCAAGCTTCGTGAGGTCGCGGCCCAGTGACGGGCATCCAGCCTCGCGGACGTACCCCATGGGACCGCTCCGCCCCGTGCGCCGTCTCCGGTCGGTGACCGGCGGCATTCGGGGACGAGGCAGGCGTTTGATGGTCCGCGAACCGTCACTGGCCGTGCTCGGGGCGATGACGCTGGCGGGCGACGT
The DNA here is from genome assembly GCF_017876975.1 of Methylobacterium sp. PvP105. NCBI lineage: Bacteria > Pseudomonadati > Pseudomonadota > Alphaproteobacteria > Hyphomicrobiales > Methylobacteriaceae > Methylobacterium > Methylobacterium sp. PvP105. The sequence continues at coordinate 328,887 of NZ_JAGIPA010000005.1, forward strand.
CTTTGCGGCTTCCTCGCCCGCCCTGGCCGACCCGCCGCGGGCCCGGGGCGAGTGCGGCTTCCGCTACGGCGGTTTCGGCGGATACAGCTGCAGCCGCTGGTGAGGCGGCATCCGAAGCGGCCGCGGGGCCGACGATGACCGAAGCGTTTTCGGGCCGCCGCCGGCTCAGCTTGGCTAGATGACCGGCCGCGCCTCGCCCTCCCCGCCGCGAAGCCCCATCGGCACACCGTAGGGCGGTGGCATCGCCGCTTTCCGTCCAAGCTGCCGATCAGGCCTCGCTCTCCAATAAAGCCCCAGCCGACGATGGAACGGTCCCTCCGGGAGCGCCGTTCCTGGCCGCGCGTCACGCCAGCACGTGACCGACACCGGGCGAGGCCACCCCGCGCAAGTCGACGCCCGCCGCTCCGAAGGCAAAACCGGCTCCAGAGCGGGTTTCGCCTCGCGATACACTCATGCTCAACACGATGAATCTCGCGCATTCCGCTGCCGTTAATGTTGGCATCGTGCGCGGATATTGCCGTTTTTGCTGGAACGGTTTGCGCAATCTGCCCGTTTCAGCGCCGTACGATCAGTCAATCGGAGATTCTACATGCTGAAGCACGTTCGCGTCGCCGCCCTCGCGACGACCTTCGTCATCGGCGGTGCGGCCATGGCCCTCGCCCAGTCGTCCTCGACCGTCGGCACGGGCGGTTCCACGGCGGGCGGCGGGACCAGCTCCTCCACCGTGGGCACGGGCGGTTCCTCCTCGGGCTCCGGCACCGGTTCGGGCTCGTCCTCGACGCTTGGCACCGGCGGCTCGTCGGCGGGCGGCGGGACCAGCTCCTCCACCGTGGGCACGGGCGGCTCGTCCGCGGGTTCCGGCTCCGGCTCGTCCTCGTCGATGGGCACCGGCGGTTCCTCGGCGGGCAAGGGCACGAGTTCCTCGTCGATGGGCACGGGCGGTTCCTCGTCCGGGATGTCGGACGGCGCGGGCAAGTCGGGCAGCGCCGCGGGCCATGACAAGAGCGGCCCCGGCAACTCCGAGAACGCCCCGGGCCACAACAAGCGCTGACCCTCGGCGGGTGCAAGCACCGGGCGCGGTCCGGGAGGATCGCGCCCTCCTTGTCTTCGAGGAGACCGGAACATGCCTCGCCTGATCATGCCGTTACTCTGCGGCACTTTCATTCTCGCCGGCTCGGTCGCGGGCCACGCCCAGACCAGCACGGTCACGACCGGCCCGAACGGCGTCTCCGGGAGCACGACCGTCACCACCGGCCCGAACGGCAAGCCGTGCAAGGTCGTGCATTCCGATGGGGCGGGCGACACCGGCTCGATGTCGAGTTCCGTCACGGCCGGTCCGGGCGGCGTCAGCAGTGCGACCACGGGCGGCCCCTCGGTGACGACGAGGTCCGGCAACGGATCGAGCAGCAGCTCGGCCTCCAGTTCGAGTTCCGGCGGCACGACCATGACGACCACCGGAGACGGCGACTGCGTCGTCACCGTCCCGAAGGGGAAGTGAGGATCACATGACGACGAAACACATCGTTCCGCTCGCGGCCCTCGGGCTCCTCGTCGCACCGGCGCTCGCGTTCGCCCAGTCCAGCGCCACCGGGGGCTCGGCCGGCTCGGCCGCGGCCGGCGGCACGTCGGCCTCGACCGTCGGCACCGGCGGCACCTCGACCGGCGCAGACGGGTCGACGGGTTCGTCGCTCGCGACCGGCGGAAGCGCGGCGGGCGGCAAGACCAACGATCGTTCGCACGTCAACGGGACCGGGAACGGAGGACTCAACGGGCAGTCGAAGGCGATGGCCCACGACGGTGGGACCTTCTCGAAGTCACACACGAAGACGAAGGTCCGCGACGGCGAGGTGGAGTCCCGCACGAAGACCATGGCGCACGAGCCGGGCTCGAAGCCGGTGAAATCGACCACCACGACCGGCCGGTGACGGCATCGTCCCGGCGGATCGACTCGCGGGCGCGCGTGCCGGCGATGGGGTGGGGCGAGGCGACCATCTGACGACACTCCCGATGGGCCGGCGCCGCGCTGATGGCCGTGCGGTCCATGCTGCCGTTCCAGCTTCCCACTCGAAGCGGCTCGGCCCGGACGACGCGCTCGGGAAAAGGTGTGACGACATCGGTCGCCGGGCCATGCCGCGAATGAGCCGAAGCTCGCGCAACGAGGTTGTCCCAACGGTGTGCCGCACGAGGTCGGCGCAGCGACGAGGAATTCACGCCGCATGCCTGTCGACGACGCCCTGCCACGCCAACCCGCCCAGGTCCCGCCGCCGCTCGTCCCGGGCCTGCGCGGGCTGCTGACTCTCGCGGTCGGCGTCGTGCTCGTCGCGGCGCTCTACTTCGGGCGCGAGGTTTTCATCCCCCTCGTCCTGGCCGTGCTGCTCAGCTTCGTCCTCGGGCCGGTCGTCAACCTGCTGCGGAAGGCCAAGCTCGGGCGCGTACCCTCGGTCATCGTCGCGGTCCTGCTGGCCCTCGGCGTTCTCGGCGGCATCGCCGCCGTCATCGGCACCCAGGTCGCCGGGCTCGCCGGTAACCTGCCGCAATATCAAGCCACCGTGCAGAGGAAGGTCGCGGGCCTGCAGCAGGGCTGGCTGGGCGAGGCCAACCGCATCCTCCAAAAATTCAACCACCAAGTGCACGACGTGACCCAGAAGGCGGACGCAGCCGGCACGACCGCCGCGACCGGACCGGCGGGCGAGACGCCCAAGGCGCAACTGGTGCGCGTGGAGCAGCCCGAGCCCTCGCCCTTCGCGCTGGCCGAGAAGGTCCTGGGACCCATCGTCTCACCGCTGACCGACATCGGCATCGTCCTCGTCGTGGTCGTGTTTCTCCTCCTGCAGCGCGAGGACCTGCGCAATCGCATGATCCGCCTGTTCGGATCGAGCGACCTGCACCGCACGACGGTGGCCATGGACGACGCGGCCGGCCGCCTCGGCACCTACTTCCTCGCTCAGCTCGGCATGAACGCGACGTTCGGGGTGATCGTCGGGATCGGCCTCTGGTTCATCGGCGTGCCCAACCCGCTCCTGTGGGGCGTGTTCTCGGCGATCATGCGCTTCATCCCCTATATCGGTGCCATCGCCTCCGGCATCCTGCCCGTGGCCTTGGCGGCCGCGGTCGACCCGGGCTGGTCGATGGTCATCGCGACCGCGGCGCTCTTCCTCGTCGCCGAGCCGCTCTTCGGGCAGGTGATCGAGCCGCTGCTCTACGGCCACTCCACCGGGCTCTCGCCCTTCGCGGTGATCGTCTCGACCCTGTTCTGGGGCTTCCTGTGGGGGCCCATCGGCCTGATCCTGGCGACCCCGTTCACCGTCTGCCTCGTCGTGCTCGGCCGCCACGTGGACAGCCTGGAGTTCTTCGACGTGCTGCTGGGCGACCGGCCACCACTGACGCCGGTGGAGAACTTCTACCAGCGCATGCTGGCCGGCGACCCGGACGAGGTGCGCGAGGTCGCCGAGGCCATGCTGAAGGACCGCTCGCTCTCCTCGTATTACGACGAAGTGGCGCTCAAGGGCCTGCAACTCGCCGCCAACGACTTCGCGCGCGGGGTGGTGACGCCCGCGCAACTCGACAACATCCGCGCTTCGGCCCGCTCGCTGGTGGAGGACTTCGAGGACCATCCCGACGCGCCACCCGCGGGCGACGACAAGAAGGTGAACCCGAGCGAGACCCCGACCCTGGCCGAGCGGACCCACACCCGTACCGAGGCCGTACCGGGACAGGCACCGCCGCGGGACACACTGCCTGAGGCGTGGCGCGGGGAGGCACCAGTCCTGTGCGTGGCCGGGCGCGGCCCCCTCGACGAGGCCTCCTCGGCGATGCTGGCCCAGCTGCTGCGCAAGCACGGGCTCGGCGCGCGCGTGACGCCCTACCGGGCGGTCTCGCGCGAGGGCATCCGCGACCTCGACGTGACCGGCGTCGCCATGGTGTGCATCTCCTACCTCGACATCACCGGGAACCCGGCGCACCTGCGCTATCTCCTGGAGCGGGTGAGGCGCCGGGCGCCGGGCGTCCCGGTCCTGGTGGGCCTCTGGCCGGTCGGCGAGCGGGTGCTCACCGACGCCGCGCTCGGTCGGGAGGTCGGAGCGGACGTCTACGTGTCCTCGCTCCGTGACGCGGTCGAGGCATGCCTCAGGGCGGCCGAAGGCGCGACCCGCGGCCCGGGCGTCGGGGATCGAGAGGCCTTCGCCATGATCCGATGAGGGGCCGCCCAGACGCGGTTCACCGAACCCGGGCTCCCGAGCTCGGTCCCATGCAGTGACGCGCGCCGCAGCTGCATCGCCGGGCCCGTCAGCTCGGGTAGTTCGGCGCCCCAGCGACCCGGGCCGCCGCCTCGCGGGCCCTGGCGTCTGCCGCGGCCTCGGCTTGGTTGGCCGCCGCTGCGATGGCACCGGGCCGGACGCCATTGTATAGCGCAAGACGGGCGCGCAGCTCGTCGAGTTCCTCCTCCGTCAGGTTCTCGATGCCGATGAAGCGGTTCTGCGCCGCGCTGGCCCGGATCAGCTCGTCGAGCTTGGCCTGGATGGCCGCCCCGTCCCGGTTCTGGGTGTTCTGGATCAGAAACACCATCAGGAAGGTGACGATGGTCGTGCCGGTATTGATCACGAGCTGCCAGGCATCGGAGTAGCCGAACAGGGGGCCGGTGACCGCCCAGACGACGATCAGGCCGATGCTGGTCGCGAACGTCGATGGCCGACCAGCGGCCCGGGCGACCCGTGAGGAGAACTCGGCGAAACCCTTCGGCGTAGTCACCGTCCCGACCTCCGACCATCTTCGGCCGCACGCCTGAGCCCCGCGGCCCCCGGGAGCGTTCCGCCGGCGGACGACGGATACGGCGAACGTGCTTGGACCGTTCCACCACGAGACCGCGAGGCCGGGCGTGGGGGCGCTCCGGGACCGTGCCTCTTGCTCCTGGCCGATAGGATCCCGGGCTCAGCGCCGCGGGGAGCGACCGAACGCCTGTCGCAGGCTGTCAGCCCCGTAGGGCTTCTTGATCACCGGCACGTCGCCCAGGTCGGGCGGGACCTGGAAGCTCTCGCCGTAGCCGGTGGCGAACGCGAACGGGATGCCGAGCTCTGCGAGCCGCCGGGCGACCGCGACGCTCGTCTCGGCCCCGAGATTCACGTCGAGGAGCGCGCGGTCGGGCGGCGATGCGTCGATCAAGCGGAGCGCTTCCCGGACGGAGGCCGCCATGTCGACCGCGTCGGCTCCCAGCGCACTGAGCACCTCCTCCGCCTCCAGCGCGATGATCATGTTGTCCTCCACAACCAGCGCGGTCCCGTCGAACGAGACGGGCTGGACTCCCTCAGGCTTCGCGGCCCGCACTGCCCGAGGCGGCGCGGCCCGGACGAAGGCGGCCGGGATGGAGAGCCGCGCGGCCAGGCCGGTCAGCGCGTAGCGGACCTCGGCCTCGCCCTTGAGCTCGTAGGGGACGGATCGCTCGATGATCGTCGAGCCAAAGCCCCGCCGGGTCGGGGCCTTGACGGCGGGGCCGCCTGTCTCGGTCCAGTGGACGACGAGGCTGTCGAAGCCGTCCCGCTCCCAGCGAACGTCGACCCGGCCGCCGCTGTCGCTCAGCGCGCCGTACTTGGCCGAGTTGGTCATCAGCTCGTGCACGACGAGCGCCATGGTCGTGAAGGCCTGTGGTTCGAGCAGGACATCGACGCCGTCGAGGACGACGCGGTCCGCTTTGGCGCCGAGGTAGGCCGCGGCCTCGACGGTGAGGAGCTCGGCGAGGGAACCCGGTCCCCAATTGGCGGAGGTGACCTGGTCGTGGGCCCGGGCGAGGGCCTGGATGCGGTCGCCGACCACTTCGGTGAAGTCTTCCGCATCGCCGGCGCTGGCCCGGCTCTGGGTGACCACGCCCCGGATCAGGTTGAGGATGTTGCGCACCCGGTGGTTCAGCTCGGCGATGAGGAGTTCCTGCCGCTCCTGCGCTTCCTTGCGCTCGCGCTCGGCCGAGTCGCTGAGCCGGAGGATCACCTCCAGGAGCGTGACCCGCAGCGCCTCCGCCGTGCGGGCTTCCGCATCCGTCCAGGGGAGCGACCGGCCGTGCACGACCTCCCGCCACGCCTCGAAGCTCTTGCGCGGGGTCAGGCGGACGCCGTTCGGACCGAGGCTCGCCGGCTTTTCCGGATTGCCCGCCCACGTTACGGTGCGCGCCACCTCCTTTCGGAAGAACACCAGGAAGTCGCGCGGCGTGCGCGACACGGGCACGGCCAGCATCCCGGCCGCCCGCTCGTTGAAGTCGCGGCCAGGCTCGTGGAACCGCCCGATCTCGTCCGTGGCGTAGACCCGGCTCGCCGCCGTGCGGTTGAGGAAGCGCACGAGGCCGGTGAACTCCTCGCGCGTCGGCGTCATGCCCTGCAGCGTGACCTCGCCGTTCACCCACAGGCCCAGCCCGTCGCAGGCCACAATGCCGGAGAGCTCATCGGCGAAATCCGCCAGCCCCTCCAGGCCGGCACCGCCCGAAGCCATGGCGCTCATCAGGCGGTTGTGCGTCTCGCGCGCCAGCGCCTCCTGGGCGGCGAGGACCTCGCGCTCGCGGCTCTCCAGGATCCACGAGAACATCTGGCCGAACAGCTCGGCGGCGGTGCGGCGCTCCAGGGAGATGTGGCGCGGCTCGGTGTGGTGGCAGGCGAACAAGCCCCAGAGTCGGCCGTCGCGCAGGATGGAGACGGACAGCGAGGCGGCCACGCCCATGTTGCGCAGGTACTCGAGATGGATCGACGACACCGTGCGCAGGGTTGAGAGCGACAGGTCGAGGGGCTCGCCCGCGGGATCGTGCGGCGGGATCACCGGGATGGCCGGCGCATCGACGTCGGCGATGATACGCAACCAGTTCCGCTCGTAGAGCGCGCGGGCCTGCTTGGGGATGTCCGAGGCCGGGTAATGCAGGCCGAGATAGCGGTCGAGACCGGACCGCACGGCCTCGGCGATGACCTCGCCCGAGCCGTCGGGGGCGAAGCGGTAGACCATGACCCGGTCGAAGCCGGTGAGCGCCCGCATCTGTCGAGCGGCCTCGCGGCAGAGCGGCTCGAACTCCGCGGTCTGCTGCAGGCGGGAGACCATGTTGCGCACGAGGTTGCCGGCGCTGAGGTGCTCCGGCGCGCTGGGCTCGGCCTCGATGATGATGGCGCCGCCGGACACGTGCAGCGCGATGTCGAAGACGGGCTTGTCCGGCACGAGGCGGACCCCGAAGACCCGGTCGACGGCGTCGGGCCCGCGCAGGGTTTGCAGGTGGCCGCGCAGCAGGTGGATGGCCTCCCGATCGACGATCGCATCGAGCGGCAGGCCCAGGAGGTCCTCCGCGGGACGTCCGAGCCATTCTTGGGCGTTGGCGCTGGCACGCACCAAGATCCAGTCCGAGGAGACCGCGAGCAGGAAGCCGAACGGCTGCACCGTGCCGAGCACGTGGATCGGCTCGCGGTCGCAGGAGGTCAGATCGACCGGCGCCCCCTGTTCTTCCGTGCTCGCGTCCATGCGCCGCTTATCGCTCCGCGGATCCCGGTCGACACTCGATCTCGCCATCGTTCGAGTAATGCGGAGGGGCGGCAAAGGTATCCGCCCAACCTCGGTCGTCGGCCGGTCAAGCCGTAGCGCGCCGCGGGGACGGCTTGCGCCCGTCGGGCAAGATGTTCGCGAGGTGGTCGTGCACCATCCCGGCAAGGAACGGCTTGCCGATCAAGCGCCCCTTCGCGCATTTCGCTGTGGCCTGGATACGCCCGGTCCGAGGCGACGACGATCGCCATGTCTTCGGCCATCGCCGCGCGGCCTCGCGGGCCACGGCGAAGCCGTGATGCTCGAAAAGTGGACCGGCGAATATCCGCCCGTCGGAAACATCTACACAGGCGGCTATCGTTGCCTGTGAACGGAGCGACAGCCTCGGAGCGGGCCTACCGGATAAGTTGACGGGCTCCCGCCGATTCATGTCAGTCCTATGGAGCCGCCCTGCATCACCGGGTCGCGAGGTCCGGTGTACAGGACTGCTCTCACACGCCCGGCTTTGATGAATCACCTGTATCGTTCGAGCCGGCGTTGCAGGCTGCCGGAGGGACTGGCTCTACCGCCGTTTTCCGATCCTCGCGTCACCGCTTCCCTTCGATACGCCACAGGTGCGTCGTGAGGCGCGGGCCATTCTCGGGCTTGAACCAGCTCATGTCTTGGATGCGCGAGCTTGTGACGTAGATCGTGCCGTCGGGTCCCTCGGCGAACGTGTCGGGCCAGCGCAACCGGTCGTCTTGCACGAGGGTCGTGTCGCGACCGATCTCCCGGACTTTCACGGCGTTCTCCTCGATGGCGCTCAGGTAGAGCCGCCCGCTCTTGTCGATCCATAAGCCGTCCGTGGGCTCCATGGCGCCGACCCGCTCGACACGGGCTTCCAGCTCCCTCCCGGACAGGCGCGGATCGTCGAGTGCCTCGGTCGCGACGCGATACAGCGTCCGGCCAGTCAGCGCCTTCCAGTAGAGATGACGACCATCGGGGGAGAGCGCGATGCTATCGGCCGCGAAGTCGACGCCACGGCCGTCGGGCCGGCGCAATTCCCGTCCGTCCGTGCTCACCACCACACCGCTTTCCGGTTGCGTGCTGGTATGTCCGTCGAGGACACGGCGCGCGTCACCGCTCTGGAGATCGACGACGACGAGCGCGCCCTTCGCGCCCGAATCTGTCAGGTACGCGCGCCGTCCATCTGGGCTGAAGCGCACGTCGTTGAGGTAGCTGCCTTGGGGCGCCACCGCGTCGGCGAACGGGATGGTTTGCGCGACCTGATTGGCCTTCAGGTCAATCCGGACGAGCTTCGGTCCACCCGGCACGACGCGCGCGGTCGCCGGAGCCGCGGCATCGACCACCCAGAGGCTTCCGCGACCGTCGGCTACGACGCTTTGCACGCAGACGAAGTGGTCATGCGGCGTGAGTTCGTTCTTCTTGACGTTCCGCCAAGCGTTCCATTCGACATTCGGGTACGGTTTTGCTTGGCCGTCGCCCGTGATCTCGGCAACGGAGACGGGGGCATCTTCGGTCCAGCGGGGGAAATTCACGAAGATGCGCCCGTCCGCCGCGACCGTCACCCCGGTCACCTGGTGCTCAAATCTTGCCACGAGCTGCAGCCGCCCCGCTCCACCCGGCTTCGGAGCGTCATTCTGCTGCGCGAGCGACGCGCTGCTGAGGAGGAGCGCCAACGCAAAGGTGATGGCTGCAGGGGCTGCGAAGCCTTTCATGATCCCCTCTCGGCAGGTGCGGGCTCGCGGTGGGCAGCGGCTGCTACGGCGCAAACACCGCGCGCACGCAGCCGTCCGTCTTGTGCTTGAACATGTCGTAGCCGCGCGGTCCGTCCTCGAGGGAGAAGCGGTGGGTGGCGAGGTAGGCCGGATTGAGCTCTCCCTTCGCGACATGCGTGAGCAGCCGGTCCATGTAGGCCTGCCCGTGCTGCTGGGCGGTGCGCAAAGTCATGCCCTTGTTCATGATGACGCCCATCGGGAACTTGTCGATCATCCCGTAGACGCCGAGCACCGACAGCGTGCCGCCCTTGCGGCAGGCCATGACGGCCTCGCGCAGCGCCTGCCCGCGGTCCGTCTCCAGGCGCAGCGCCTGCTTCACGCGGTCATAGGCGTATTGGGATCCGGTGCCGTGCGCCTCCATCCCGACGGCGTCGATGCAGGCATCCGGCCCGCGCCCGCCGGTCATCTCCTTCAACGCCTCCAGGACGCTGTGCACTTGCGTGTAGTCGAGCGTCTCGGACCCGGCGTGCTCGCGCGCCATCCGCAGGCGCTCGGGAAAGCGGTCGATCGCGATCACCCGCTCGGCGCCCATCAGCCGCGCGCTCTGCTGCGCCATCAGGCCGACGCCGCCGCACCCCCACACCGCGACCGTGTCGCCCGGCCGGATGCCGCAGAAATCGGCGCCCATGTAGCCCGTGGGCGCGGCATCGGAGAGGAACAAGGCCGTCTCGTCCGCGACGCCGTCGGGCACCTTGAAGCAGTCCACGTCGGCATGCGGCACGCGGATATACTCGGCGTGCGACCCCGCATAACCCCCGAAAGCGTGCGTGTAACCGTAGATGCCGGCTGTCGGATAGCCGAGCAGCGGCTCCTGGAGTTCCGGCTTCGGGTGTGTGCAGTCGCAGAGCGAGAAGAGCTTCTCCTGGCAATACCAGCATTCACCGCAGGCGATGAACGAGGGGACGACGACCCGGTCGCCTTTCTTCACCTTCCGCACCTCCGTGCCGACCTCGACGACCTCGCCCATGAACTCGTGGCCGATCACGTCGCCGGCTTTCATGCTCGGGATGTAGCCGTCGATGAAATGCAGGTCCGAGCCGCAGGTGGTCGACAACCTGACCTTCAAGATGGCGTCACGCGGGTTGACGATCTCGGGATCCTTGACGGTTCCGACGCGCAGGTCGTTGACGCCGTTCCAGTAGAGCGCGCGCATGTCCAAGCTCCTCAGCGGGAATCACGCCGGGCCGCCGGCTGACGATCGGTGGTGGGGACCTCGCCGGTCAGGACAAGGCTCTTGAAGTAGTGAAGCGCTTTCGACGCGAGTTCCTTCGGCACGACGCCGTCGAAGAAGCGGGCGGCCACGTCGCCCAGCATGCCCCCGGGGGGATCGAAGCGGACGCGCAGCGTAACGACCGTGCCGCGGCCGCCCTGAGCCGCGCGGAAGCGGACCTCGCACGCGGTCACGAGCGCGCTGCCGCCGTCCGCGCTCGCGCGGATCAGCTCGCCCGGCCGCTCCTCGGTGATCTGCATGACCCAGGCATGGCTCTGGCCGAGCGGGCCGTCGGCGCGCCACTCGGTCCGTCCGTGTCCGCTCGGGCGGATCTCCGCCAAGAACGCCATGATGCGCGGAAGGGTCTGCGGATCTCGCCAGACCCGATAGAGTTCGTCGGCCGGGCGCTCGACGGTGATGGAAGACTCGACCTCGGGCTCATCGCCCCAGCCGTGCGGAGCGTCGGTTTCTCGCGCACGCCCTCGACCCGGCTGACCGAGCTGCTGCGCGCCGAGGATGGCAAGAGCCGCTGCCCCAGCCGCACCGGCCAGCGCCCATCCGACACCACCGAGGCCATGCCCGGCGTGCGCGCGCGAGCCGGCCGGAACCCGATCATGCCCCCGTGGGTCGCGCGGTCTGCCGTTTCCGTGTCGATCATCCACGGGTCACCCCCTTGGTCAGAGTGCTGCGAAGTGCGGACTTGCGTGATGGTCCGGCGGCGTAGCGGGATGCGGAGCGACCCGCTCCGATCTGCTCGGCCGTTTCGCGTTTGGACAACAGCGGCTGGAGGACCCGGGTTTGATAAGGGGTGACCCTAGGGATGTTCCCGGCCGTTGCGCGAGCGGGCAAGCGTCGGCGCAGCGCCGACCTCCGTTCATCGATCGCTCATCCTCGCGCGGGGATCTGGCGGGCATCGGCCTGACGAACGCCGTCGGGCGGTCATGGCCGGAGCCACGAGCTCGGACAGCATCTCGGCGCCGAGCCGGTCCGTCAGGCGCGCGGTGCCACGCAACCGTATACGGATCGTAGTTTCCCCGCCCGGCGATATTCGTGTCGGTGCCGCCGTCGAGCATGCGGTCGAGCACACCGCGCGCAGGCATGGACGTCGAGCGATCCGCGCTGAGGTATCCCGAGGGGCGATCGTGCTCTAGCCCTCCCGTGCGGAACACGGTGCGCGGGACACGGCCGAAGGCGTCGGATGCATTCCGAGCGCCTGTCCGGGCCGGGGGCGCAGCATCACGCCATGTAAGCAGCGGGGTCGCGCGCGGAGCGGCCGGCGAGAGCCGGCGATCCGCGAAGGCGGCATGTCAACGTTCAGCCAACCTCATCCGGTGGGTGGACCCGTGCAGGATCGGGACCTGGGGCAGAATTGCCGCCCCTCCCCCGCTGGCTCAGCTCCCGACGCGATCAGAGCCCGAGCGGCGCGGCTCTGGAAAACAATGACCCTGCGGAGGCAAGAAGGCCTCTGACCGAAACGCCGCAGCGGCAGATCCAGGCAAGCTTATCTGGCATCGACGGATGGTTACCGGCCCTCTTTGGCCCATGTCGGCTGGCGCCTGTTCGGACTCAGGATCATCAAGCTAACATATTTAATATTACGCCGACCGATACGGATTCAATGATGTGGTGGGCCATGATGATCGTAGACCGGGGCCGAGCTCTGATCCGCCACGTCGACAGAAGCCAGTGAGGAAGCCGACGTGGGATCCGGAGATTTCCTCACGGGAGGCGGTCGAGTCGCCGTCCGCATCCGTGAGCGTGACTGGACAGCCACGTCGCTCGGCCCGATCGCGGCGTGGCCGGACGCATTGCGGCACGCATTGAGCAGCATGCTCAACTCGGCCTTTCCAACTTACCTCGCCTGGGGACCAGACCTCATCAGCTTCTACAACGACGCGTACCGACCCATCCTCGGCATCAAGCCCGAGGCGCTTGGGCGTCCTTTCCCCGAGGTCTGGGAAGAGGCCTGGGACCAGATCGGGCCTGTGATGGAACGAGCGCTGCGGGGCGAGGCAAGTTATCTGGAGGATTACACCGTTACGGTGGATCGCCACGGCACGCGGGAGCAGAGTCTCTGGACGTTCGCCTACTCGCCGGTTCGGGACGAGCGCGGCAGCGTGCGCGGCGTCCTCTGTCACGTTCATGAAACCACCGCGCGGATCCTGACGGAGCGGCGTCTCCGATGCGCCATTCAGGAGATCGAGGCACACCGAGCGCGCTTCGAGGCCCTGATCGAACATCTCCCTTTCGGGGCCGGACTCTTCGGGGCCGACGGGCAAGCCCTGATCACCAATCCCCTTTATCGCAGATTCCTCCCTGACGGCTGGCCGCCCTCTCTCGATCCGGAGGTGCAGCCGCGCTGGACGGGCTTCGACGCGGAGGGCCGGGTCGTCAGCCCGTACGACTACCCTTTCGCGCGGGCGATGCGGGGCGAACTCGTGAAGAACATGAGCTTCCTGCACCGAACCCGTGAGGGCGACGAGTGCTGGATGCGCATCAGCGGCATTCCGGTCCACGGAGGCGATGGCGTTGTTCGGCAAGCCATCGTTGTGGTGCAGGACGTCGATCGGGAGAAGCGCGCCGAAGCGGCTCTGCGCGAGAGCGAGGCCCGATTTCGGCGCTACGCCGCGCATTCGGCAAACGTCCTCTGGCTCGCCGACCTGACGAGCGGGCGACTCGATTACCTCAGCCCGGCCTTTGTCCAGGTCTGGGGCATGCCCTGCGCGGATATGCCGGATCTCGCGGCTTGGCTCGAGAGCGTCCACCCGGAGGACCGTGACGCCGCGGCGCACGCGCTTGAGCGTGTCGGCGACGGCGAGACCGTGGTTCTGGAGTACCGGATCCTGCGCGCGTCGGACCACGCCGTGCGCCGGATCCGCGATACATTCTTCCCGATCCCGGCGGAGCACGGCCGCGTCCGGCTCGTGGGTGGGATCGCGCAGGACGTCACCGTCGTGACCAGCCCGCGTGCCTATGTGGTCACGGGCGGGGAGGATGCCCGGCACGCGCTTGTCGGTGCCCTGCAGGCCGCCGGGTACGCCGTTCAGGCCTTCGCGAGCGATCAGGCCCTCCTCAAGCTGGCGGGCTCCCTGATGCCGGGCTGCGTCGTGCTGGACTTGGAGCACACCGACGCGTTCGTGACCGCGAGCCAGCTGAAGGCGTCTTGCGCGCACCTCCCCGTCGTGGCGGTCGGGGCGGGCGGGGGCGATGTCGGGATCGGCGTGCGCGCCATGAAGGCGGGGGCGGTCGATTTCCTCGAAGCGCCCTGGACAACGGAGGTGCTGCTCCTCGCCGTGAAGACGGCTCTGGCCGGGATCCGCGACGTCGCCGAGCGGTCGCGCGCGCTCGACGAGTCTCAGGATCGGATCGCGGCTCTGTCCGGGCGCGAGCGCGCGGTGCTGGAGGGCTTGCTCGCGGGCGGCACCAACAAGACCATCGCCCGGACGCTGGGCCTGAGCCCGCGCACGGTGGAGATCCATCGGGCGCGGCTCATGGAGACGCTCGGCGCCCATACCCTGCCCGAGGCCGTCCTCATCGCGTCCGCGGCCGGCGTGCGCCCCGCCCAGCAGGAGGGCGGCAAGGCCGAGCCCGGCGGCCGGTAGATGCGGTCCGCTCGGCACCTCGCAGCGGCGGCGGATACGGAAGTGGCGTCGCGGAAGCCGGGATCGGCGTTGCGTCAGGCCGGTGGTCGCACACCATTGCGAGTGCCGGCGCCCCGCGCCCGGTACGAGGGCGAGAGATACCCCGCCTCGAACTCTGCGAGTTGGCGAAGTTGGCGCGGCGCGAGGATCCGCAGCCGACGTTCGCGCAGCGTGATCAATCCGTCGCGCCGCAGGACTTGCAGCACGCGGTTCACGTGGACACTCGACAGACCGAGCGTTTCGGCCAGCTCCCTCTGGGTCAGCGGCATATCGAACTGCCCGGCCGCGGTCTCGCCGATCGACCCGAGGCGCTCCAGTAGTTCGCACAGAAGGTGGGCCATGCGCTCGGGACCCGAGCGCATGGCGATATTGGCCATCCACTCGCGGGCAGTCGCCTCCTCGGTGAGCTTTGCCCTCTGCAGCGCCAGCGCGATACCGGGATGCCGGTCGAGCAGGTCGAAGTAGACCGCGCGCGGGACCTCGGCGATCCGACAGGGGGTCAGGGTTTCGATCGTGTGGTCCAGGGGGTAGCCGTGGATGGCGCCCCGGTCGCAGAGATCGCCGGGGATGAGATAGGCGAGGATCTGGCGCCGGCCTGACGCGCAGCGCTTGAGCCGGCCGGCGAAGCCGGCCGCGACGATCAGGGCATGATCGGCCACGCCGTCCTGCTCCACGAGGGCGGTGTGCCGCGCGATCGGCCGAACATACCGAGTCAAGCCCGCGAGCGCCGCCCGATCCGGCACCGTGAGCGGGGCAAGCCCCTCGAGCTTGCGGATCAGCGCGGATCTGGGTTCGCTTCCTACCGGAGCCGACGGCCGTGGCGGACGAACACGCCTGGATACGGCGGTATCCGTGACGGTCATGGGGACGACGGTCTCCATAAGGGCCTCTCCGAAGACGGGCCCTATTCACCTGTCCCGGCGCCGGACGTACATCCGGCCCGTTCCTTAGGACCTCTCCGATCCGCGCGCTTCGATGTCTTCGCTCCGATACGCCATTGCGGGCGCAAGCCGGGCGATGTGCGGCCACCAGCGCGCGCGCAGGTCGACATAGGCCTGCGCTGCTGCCTCGTCTCGGGCGACCGCGATGCCGGCCTCGGCGAGCCGGGATGCCGCCGCCTCCCAATGGGTGCGCCAGCGCTGCCGCTCAAGCGGATCGACGCCCGTCACGACTGCCGGATCAATCGACAGAAAGGTCGCCTCGAGGGTGACGACCAGCATCTGGGCCACCCGCCAGAGTGCCTCGATCGCCGCGGCCTCCTTCAACCATGCCGTGTCCTCGCCCGCGATGGTGCTGCGGATCAGCGACGCAGTGTCGAGCGCGAGGTAAGCTTGTGCCGAGACTGAATAGTAAGGTTGTCGGAAGCGAAAGTAGAACAACACTGGATAGAAGTGATGAGTCTCCTTCATCTCGGCCATCCCCTGGCCGAGAGAGACGAGGTGACTGTAGCCGCCGCTGAACTGCCCGCGCGGTCCGAGCCGGGCCAGCAGCTCTCCCGCGTCGGAGGTGCCCGCCGAGAGGATATGAAGCTGAAGGCCGAGCGCGTTGCGCTGCCGCAGGGCGCCGTAGACCTGCATGACGTAGGTCAGGACCAGCGAGGTCACCGACATGCCGATCAGCGAATTCACCAAGTAGACGAGCCGATAGGCGTCTGTCGTGGGCTTGAAGTCACTGGCGCCGACGATCGCCATGCTGCTGCCACCGGCGTAGAGCGCGGTGAGAAAGTCCGCGGGTGTCGGGCCGCTGGCCGCCTGCACGCCGGTCCCGAGCCCGGGATGGATGATGAGCCCGGCGCCGAGGGTCAGGCCGACGGCCCAGAACAGGACGTAGAGGAGGAGGATGACGGGTCCGCAGAAGGACAGCACTGCCCCGCGGTGCGTCCCGGTCGCCTCGGCGGCGCGGCGAAAGGCCATCCAGGCGAGATGCGCGACCCGTTCGGCGATCAGGCCGGTGCCGATGCGGGCGTAGAGAACGGTCAGGAAGACGTCGAGGAGAACGATCCCCATCACGAGGACGCCCGACGCGCGTTCGAGAACGGACACCATGATCAGCCTGTCGCGAGGCCCTGTGCGCCGTAGGCGCCACTCTCGGCGCGAACCGGCCGTCGCCGTTCCCGTTCCTGCGATCCATCCTTAGGATAATCCCTGTCGGGATCAGGCAGGCGGCCGAGCATCCAGAGACGCGCTCGGTTCGGCCGGCAGCCGCCCGCAGGACTCGGTGTCGAGCCGGTATCGCTTCTCGACCGCGCCCCAGAACGCGCATTTCAGCTCCGGGCACCGGTGGTCGAGCACCGCTTCGATGGCCGCGGCGGCTTCGCGCGCGCAGGCATCACGGTCCGCATCCGGGACAAGATCGATCATGGCGCCACTCCAGGCCAGCGGCCAGCCGCGGCGCGCGTGGGAGAAGAAGTAACGGTCGGCGTCGCCCACAAGGATCCGGACATCTCCGTAGGTTCGATGCGGATTCGATCCGATCCTCCGATAAATTCGCGCGCGGTCTGAGAAATGCGCCCGCATCGGATACTTCCTATGGATTCGTCCGCAGGAAACGGGTGCAGGCCGACCCGGTTCAGCCATAAGTCCACATCAGGAGGTCTTTATGGAACTGAAGCAGGTCTTATTCGCGAGCACGATGATCGTGGCCCTGGCCGGCGGTAACGCGCAGGCTCAACAATCGTCTGTCAGCAATCAGCGCGTCACGCAGGATCAGCCGGATGGGCAGGGCACACAGATCTACGTCAGCTCGGCGGGCGTGCGGCAGATCCAGCAGGCCCTGACCCAGAAGGGCTACAGCACGGGCAATGTCGACGGCCGCTGGAACCCGCAGACCGCGGCGGCGGCGCGCAGCTTCCAGCAGGCGCAGAACATGGAGCCGACCGGCTCGCTCACCATCCCGATCGTCTACGGTCTCGGTCTCGAACAGGACATCATCTTCGGCAACCGCGACCGGCAGGGCGGCCAGGGCGGTGATCAAGGCACCAAGCAGGCCGACAACCAGCGCATCGTCGTCGAGCGCGCGGACAGCCGCGGGACGCCCCTCTACGTCAGCCCGGCCGGCATCCGGCAGATCCAGCAGGCGCTGAACCAGCAGGGCTGGAACACGGGACAGGTGGATGGCCGCTGGGGCCCCGCGACCGTCCAGGCGGCGCGCAGCTACCAGCAGGCGCATGCGCTCGAGCCGACGGGACGGCTCGAGGTCGGCCTCGTTGCCGCCCTCGGCCTGACCGATTCCATCTTCTCGGCCGGGCACGGCACAGGCCCGCAGGCCGCAAACGCGGCACGGCCACAGCCGAGTCAGGCGGCCGGCTCGGGTGGCGATCGGCAGGTCGACAACCAGCGCATCGCCGTGGAGCGCACGGACAGCCCCGGAGAGCCGCTGTCCATGAATGCCGACGGTGTGCGGCAGATCCAGCAGGTGCTCAACCAGCGGGGTTACGCGGCCGGCCACCTCGACGGCAACTGGAACAACGACACGACGATCGCCGCGACGCACTTCCAGCAGGCGCAGGGCCTGGAGCCCACCGGCACGCTGACCACGAACCTGCTGGCTACGGTCGGCATGTCGCGCTGGGAGCGGGGCGAGTTCATGGGCGGCATGACGGCGCGTGCGAACACGCCGGGCAATCCGAACCCACAGACCACCGGGTCCTTCAACGGTTCGGGCGCCGCCGCATCGGGCGGTGCGGATGGCGGCACCGCGAAATCCGACGCGGCCGCCGGCCAGGGCGGCGACGCGCACGCAGCGCCGGGCGCACGCTAGCCGGAGCCGGGGGCGGCGGCCCGCCGCCGGCGCCTCGTTCTCGGAAGCGCTTCGACAGGCCTTCGCCCCCGCAGCGCGCATCGCACGATCCGACCCGGCTCTTACGGGAGCCGGGTCGGAGGCGCAGGCGGCACGATCTGATCCTTCTGGCCGGCAGTCAGACCTGCCCGATCCGGCGAAGTCGAGCGTCGCGTGACCGGCCGGACCGGTCGGCCGCCCCGAACGAGGTGCTCTATGCAGAGCCTACCCAGAGCCGTCGACGATCCGATGATGCGCAGACTGGTCGCACTTATGCAGGAGCGGCTGCCAAGCTCGGTTCCCCAGGGCCGTCTCCACTTGTTGGAGCAACTGCGCGCCTTCGAGCGCGAGGCGCTGGAGCGCGGGGCAGATCCAGGCACCCTGCGCTCGATCCGGGCCACACAGGCCTTCGTCCGGAGATGCGATCCGCCATCGACGTCTCGAGGCACCGGCAGCGATCAGCTCTGACGGCGCGCGAGCGAAGTGTCGAGCTTTGGATGGCTCCGTCGAGCGGTGCCGTGACGGATGCCCTCGCCCGAGAACATGCCGGGGGACGCTTCGCCGCTGGCGCGGTCCTCGCGCCGCGGGACTCGGCGAGCGCCGCTCCGCGGCGGAAGAGCCCGGCGCGCCTGCGGCAGCTCTCGACCGGACCAGACGGTGGCGTCTCGACGGATCGCCGCCGCCCCCCCCCGAGGCGCGACGATGACGGCCCGCGTCCTGCAGGCGAACTCGGTTCCTCCGTCAACCTGACGCGGATCTCAGACGCCGCGCCGGCAATCCTTTCCCGGACCGGGACGCCTGCCCACGCCGGAGGTCTCCTAGGGGATTGTCCGCAGGAACGGGGCGGATGGGTCCCCGGTTCGCCTCGTTGCAACACGGACCCCATCCCCGCGAGCGCCCAAGTCCGGAACGGTCGTACCGCCGGATCTGGCTCCCGCCCCTCGGCCGATAGGAGAAGACGGCAATGCGAGCCCTAGTCTGGCACGGCAAGGAGGACATCCGCTGCGACACCGTCAGCGATCCGGAGATTGAGGACGGGCGCGACGTCATCGTCAAAGTGACGAGTTGCGCGATCTGCGGCTCGGATCTGCACCTGTTTCACAACTTCATTCCCGCGATGCTGCCGGGCGACGTCCTGGGCCACGAGACCATGGGCGAGGTCGTCGAGACCGGGCGCGGGCTCAATGGGAAGGTGAAGAAGGGGGACCGGGTCGTCGTGCCCTTCACCATCGTCTGCGGCGAGTGCGACCAGTGCAAGCGCGGCTATTTCTCGGTCTGTCAGCGGAGCAACCGCAAGAAGCACCTCGCCGACAAGGTCTTCGGCCACACCACGGCGGGCCTGTTCGGGTACTCGCATCTTACCGGCGGCTATCCGGGCGGCCAGGCCGAGTATCTGCGCGTGCCGTTCGCCGACGCGACGGTCCAGAAGGTGCCCGAGGGCATTCCTGACGAGAAGCTTCTCTTCCTCTCGGACATCTTCCCGACCGGCTGGCAGGCGGCCGTACAGGCCGACATCCAGCCCACCGACACCGTGGCGATCTGGGGCTGCGGGCCTGTCGGCCAGATGACGATCCGCTCGGCCATTCTGCTGGGCGCCGAGCAGGTCATCGCGATCGACCACCTGCCGGAGCGGCTGGAGATGGCCGAGGCCGGGGGCGCCATCACCATCAACTTCGACGAGGAGAACGTCGTCGAGCGCCTCAACGAGCTGACCGGGGGCGAGGGTCCCGAGAAGTGCATCGACTGCATCGGCATGGAGAGCCACGTCACACCTTCCCTGCCGGACACGGTCTATGACCGGGCCAAGCAGATCCTCCTCGCCGAGAGCGACCGGCCGCACGTGCTGCGCGAGATGATCTACGTGTGCCGACCGGGCGGCTTGATCTCGATCCCGGGCGTCTACGGCGGCTTGGTCGACAAGATCCCGATGGGCGCGGCGATGAACAAGGGCCTGACGTTCCGCATGGGACAGACCCACGTCCAGCGCTGGACCGGCGATCTCCTGCGGCGGATCGAGGAGGAGCAGATCGACCCCTCCTTCGTCATCACGCACGAGGTGCCGCTCGATCAAGGACCCGAGATGTACCGGACGTTCCGGGACAAGCAGGACAGCTGCATCAAGGTCGTTCTCAAACCCTGACCCTTCGCGAGGAAGATCATGACGAACATTACGAGCTTCTCGAACATCACGCGGTCAGAGGGCGATCCGAAGGTGCTTCGATCCGGGCCGAGTTCGCGCGGCGTGCCGGACAGCCTCGCGAAGGGGCTGGGCTGGTTCAGCCTCGGGCTGGGTCTCACAGAACTCCTGGCGCCCGGGCGGATCACGCGCGCGCTGGGGATGGAGGGCAAGGAGGCCTTGGTGCGCGTCTACGGTGCCCGGGAGATCGGCAGCGGCATCCTCTCGCTGTCGGTCGACAAGAACGTCGGGCTCTGGAGCCGGGTCGCGGGCGATGGCCTCGACATCGCGACCGTATTGACGGCGCTGCGGCCGGACAACCCGAAGCGCGGCAATGTCGCCGTTGCCCTGGCGCTGCTGGTCGGTATCACGGCGGTTGACCTGATCGACGCGCAGACCAGCACGGCGCGGCACAGCCGCGCGGTGGGCCGCAAACGCTCCTACCGGGATCGCAGCGGATTTCCGCGCGGCGTCCAGGCATCCCGCGGTGCGGCCCGGGACTTCAAGACACCGTCCGACCTTCGACACGCCCCAGCTCTCGCCGCGGTGTCGAAGAAGACGACTGCAGCTTGAGGCAGGGCTGTCCGGAGCAGAGCCCCTTTACCTGGGCGGCTGACCGCGTCGCGTGAGCGAGCCGTCACCGTCCAGATTGGCCTCGATGAGCCGAATTGTTTGTGCTCTTCCTGAGCTGGGCGGCTCACGGGCGTATCGCCCACCAACCATCTATACGCGTGCAGCTGTACCCGGGCCCATTTTTCGGTTGGCGCAAATCTACGATGGCATGTCGCGTGGTGCGGTTATGCGGTTGTGGATGAAAATCCATTTAGGTCTGCTTTCAGAACTCACCCCTCGACGAATCAGCGACGGGAACGGGTGCGAAGCTGAATGTCCGATCTTGCGCGCGATGACGCTTCGGCGTGACGCGGTCCGGCCGAAAGCGGCCTGTCCGCTTCGGGGAAAGAGCGCCGGAATAACGGACGGCCTCCTACCGACCCAACCTATCCACCTCAGCGGTCACCCACGCACTCCGGAAGCCGTTCACGCATGGGCGACCGGCAGTTCGCCGACCCGTGTCGTGTAGCGCGGCGTGCGCATCTCGAACTTCGTGTTCCAGTCGCGCCGGTTCACGAGCCCCGCCCGCGCCGGCACGACGGCGCCGCGGCCCCAGCGCGCGTTGCACGCGTCGATCGCCGCCATCAGCGGCCCTGACCGCTCGCGGTCCAGCGCGCCGATCAGAGCCCGCGGGCTGTGCGACAGCGGCACGAGGTCGTTCGTGACGATCCCAGCCTTCGAGTACCGCCATGGCCGCTCGCCCGGCTCGCGCCAGGTGCGCGCCACCCCGTGCCGCGCCGCCTTGATCAGCGCCAGCGTGTCGGAGCTGTGCTCCGGCAGCTGCACCGTCGTCGAGACCGAGCGCATCGGCTCGTCCCGGTCGTGCTCGCTCGTGTGGTAGAAGACCGTGACGTGATCGGTGCCCAGCCCCTCGCGCCGCAGTTTCTCGCCGAGCCGCGTGGCGTGCGCCGCCACCGCCTCCTCCAGCACCGCCCGCTCGGTGATCCGGCTCGAGAACGAGCGCGTCACCGCGCAGCCCTTGCGCCGCGCCGGCACCAGCTCCAGCGGCAGGCAGGCCGCGCCGCGCAGCTCGTAGATGATCCGCTCGCCCACCACGGTCAGGCTCTTGCGCACCGGCCGCGGGTCGAGGTCGCGCAGGTCCGCCACGCTCTCGACGCCCATCGCCTGGAGCTTGGCGAGCGAGGCCCGGCCGATGCCCCAGACCTCGGCGACATCGATCCGGCACAGCCAGTGCGTGTAGGCCGCCGGGTCGGTCAGGTCGCACACGCCGCCGAGGACCGGAACGGTCTTGGCGATGTGGTTGGCGAGCTTGGCCAGCGTCTTGGTCGGGCCGATGCCGACGCAGGTCGGGATTCCGGTCCAGGCCCGAACCGTGGCGCGCAGGTCCCGAGCGAGCTCGACCCGCAAGCCCGGCGCCACGTCCGACAGGTTCAGGAAGCTCTCGTCGATGGAGTAGATCTCCACCTGCGGGCTGAATTGCCGGTAGACCGTGTTGGTCCGGCCCGACATGTCGCCGTAGAGGGTGTAGTTCGACGAGAACACCCGCACGCCCCGTGCCCGGCACAGGTCGCGGATCTTGAAGTACGGGTCGCCCATTCGAATGCCGAGTGCCTTGGCCTCGCTGGTCCGGGCGATGGCGCAGCCGTCGTTGTTCGAGAGCACGATCACCGGGACAGTGGCGAGCCTCGGGTCGAACACGCGCTCGCACGAGCAGTAGAAGCTGTTGCCGTCGATCAGCGCCACGGCGCGGCCGCGGTCGATCCGGTCGCGCTGCCGGGCCTCCGGCATGCTCACGCGCGCTGCCCGCGGGCGACATGCCAGCGGATCGAGAAGCGCACCACGCCCCAGATCACACCCTCGCCGAGCTCGTCGACCGCGAAGGCGGGCAGGTCCGGGTTGCAGAAGGCGAGCCGGGCGACGTTGCCGTCGATCACGAGGCGCTTGCAGCTCATCTGGCCGTCGATTGCCGCGACGACGATGCTGCCGTGGCCCGCCTTGAGGCTGCGATCGACGCAGGCGAGGTCGCGGTCGTAGATGCCGGCGCCCTCCATGGACGAGCCACTGATCCGCCACAGGAAGGTGGCGGGCGGGTTCGGCACGAGCCAGCGGGGCAGTTCGAGCGCGCCCTCGAGGAAGTCATCGGCGGGCGACGGGAAGCCGGCGCACAGGGCTTGGCCGATCAGCGGCACGCGGACGGCGTCCGGGCTCCCAACCAGCAGTCCGTCGATCCGGTTGAGGTGCACCCGCGGCTCCGCCGTTCTGGAACGAAAGCGGAACAAATCCCATGCGCGGGCTCGGTTCAATCTGCGGGCGAGATGTTTCTTTCCGGGCGGTGGACGAATGTGAACTCGGATCGAAAACGCCTGCTTGGGCTGGATCTTAAGCGGCTCGCGCGGTCGGCGAAGAGCGTTCGGCAGGTCTGGACAGGTGAGGGTCGACGATGGCGAGGAGGACGGCGTTCGTGGTGCAGCGCTTCGAGGTGCACCGGAAGCGGCTGCGCCCGGCCCGGCAGGAGCCGGCGCAGACCGAGAGCGGGGCGGTGAAGAAGGCGGAGAACATGGCCAAGCGGATGCCGGGCGCGGCGGCGCCGAAGGTCTTGGCCGACGAGACCGTCGGGCCGGACGTCATCACGATCATCGCCAATGGGGCGAGATCCCGAAGATCTCGCCGCGAGCTTGCAGGGTGGCTGACCATCGGTGATGTCGGCGTCATGCGGGCTGACGAGCTTGCCGTTGCCGGCCGCGAGCTTCTGATTGCCAGCGCCAAGCGACACATCGCCCAAGGTGAGGTCGAGCGGCGTAGGAGAGGGTCGCCGGCCGAGACCTATAGCCGGCTGCCCGACGTCGGCGACGTGAGCCCATCGCCAGCCTGCACGTAGATTACAGGGTATTCTCGTGCGATGAGAGTGCGCGGGCGAACTTGAGTAGCTTCTGGCGGTCCCGGCGGTCTTCTAACCCGTACCAGA
>NZ_JAGIPA010000005.1:360000-485986 GCF_017876975.1 Methylobacterium sp. PvP105
AGATGCCGTGGACCGGACACCGCGTCGACCGTTCGGCCTGCCGTGTTGCTCGACGGGATCCCTGTGTCGGTGCCGGTCGCCGCGCTCGGTTCGGCCACATTCTGCGGAGGCGGTCCGTTCTCCTGGGGATGCCCGGATGCCTCGGCGCCTCGACCGGGCCCTGCGTCGGTCTGAGCGTGCCCGGAATCGGCGGCGCTCGGCTGCGCCGGCGCGTCGTCTGACGGCGGGGCACGGTTCGCGTCGGTGGCCGTGGCGTGGCTGCCAACATCCCGCGCTCGCGCTTCCGTATCCTGGAGATGCCCCGACACCTCGGCGCTCCGTCCCGGTTCGGCGGCCTGCCCGTGCGCGGGCTCGGCAGCGCTCGCCTGCGCCTGCGCGTGATCTGACGGTGTGGCCGGGTCGGGGTTGCTCGCCGTCACCGGACCGCCGGCATCCTGCGCGTGCGGTCCGGTGTCCTGACCATGTCCGGGCGCCCCGGCGCTCCGCCCGGGTTCGGCGGCTTGCCCGTGCGCTGGATCGGCAGCGCTCGCCTGCGCCTGCGCGTGAGCTGACGGCGTGGCCGGGTCGGGGTTGCTCGCCGTCACCGGACCGCCGGCATCCTGCGCGTGCGGTCCGGTGTCCTGACCATGTCCGGGCGCCCCGGCGCTCCGCCCGGGTTCGGCGGCTTGCCCGTGCGCTGGATCGGCAGCGCTCGCCTGCGCCTGCGCGTGAGCTGACGGCGTGGCCGGGTCGGGGTTGCTCGCCGCGACCGGACCGCCGGCATCCTGCGCGTGCGGTCCGGTGTCCTGACCATGCCCGGGCGCCGCGGCGCTCCGCCCGGGTCCGACTGCCTGCGTGTGACCTGGATCGGCAACGCTCACCTGCGCATTCGCTGACGGTTGGCCTTGGACCGTGTCGGCCCCGGTGCCATGACCGTCGGTATCCTGCGCGTGCGGTGTCGTGTCCCGGAGATGTCTCGGCGCCTCGGCGCTGCGGCCCGGTTCCGCCCCGGCCTGCGAGTGACCTGCCTCGCCAGCACTCACCCTGTTCTGGGCGGGACCTGCCTGTGCGGCGGCTGAGTCTGTATCTGGACCGGCGGCGGTGCCGTGGCCGACGACGGCCTGGCCGTGACCTGCATCCGCCCTCTCCCCCCGCGCCTGCGCGCTGACTTGCGGCTGAGCGGGATCCGCATCGGTGCTCCAGCCCTGTTCGTGCGCGACCCGCGTTCGCGGCGCCGAGCTCTCGAGATGCCCTGGTGTCT
The DNA here is from genome assembly GCF_017876975.1 of Methylobacterium sp. PvP105. Classification (NCBI taxonomy): domain Bacteria; kingdom Pseudomonadati; phylum Pseudomonadota; class Alphaproteobacteria; order Hyphomicrobiales; family Methylobacteriaceae; genus Methylobacterium; species Methylobacterium sp. PvP105. Next base: position 361,241 of record NZ_JAGIPA010000005.1, read on the forward strand.
CGGCGGTCCGTCCCGATTCCGCGCCAGCCTGCCCGTGTCGCGGATCCGCATTGTTCGCGCGAGCCTGTGCGACGTCTGCCGCGGGGGAAGGGCTCACGCTGTCAGGTGTCTCGTGATCGCTCGGATCGGACTGGGCAGAGCCCGCCGTTCGATGCCCGGGAGCCTCGGCGCTCCGTCCGGGACCGACCTGCGCTTGGCCCGGATCGGCAGCGCTGGTCTCGACCTGCGCGATGCCGGACGGTTGACCCGGATCCGCGCTGCCGGCCGAGCCGCGACCGTCCGCCTCCCGTTGGACCGCTGCTGTTTCCTCCCGATGTCCCGGCGCTTCAGCGCTCCGGCCGGGTCCATCGCCGTTTTGACCGCCGCCAGCCCCCGCAGCCTCCACTCGGCCCTGCGCGGTGCCCGCAGAAGGGCTCTCACCAGCGACCGTTGTTGCGTTGTGGCTGTCCGTGCCGTGCTGCTCCCGTTCGGGTGCGCCCGCGCCTCTGCCCGAGGGATCCGCATCCGGGCTCGCCTCGGGTCGTGCTCGTTCGTCTGGAAAGGTGCTCGCCCGCGAGCCGTTGTTCGAGTTTCCTGACTGCGCCTCCCCGGTCGCGAGCAGCGCATGTTTCGATTCGGGTTGTGCGGCGGAGTTGAGGCCATTGACCTGGGCGGGCGGAGCTTCGGACGCACCAGGCCCGGTCGTCGCGTTCGCGCTCCGGACTTGCGGTCCGGCCTCACCGGTCGCGCTTGGCGATGGCGCTGGCTGTTCCCGCGCTTGGGCGTCCCCCGATGCCACGGCACTGCCGTCCGATCCGGCATCCGGAGAGGACGATGAACCCGCCGCGCGGGCTGCGCCCGCCTCCACACCGTGCACCAGGGGCTGATATGCGGGCTCCGTGCCTGCCCGCGCCGGCCCCGTGGCTGAGGCCGGATCTCTGAGGCCGATCGATCCAAAATCCGCAGCATCGGGTCGGGCGGCAACGACCGAGATCGGTTCGACCGTTACGGAACCGGAGGCGCCGCTCGTCGGACCTTCGTGCCGGCCGGAGCTGTGCGGTCCACCGGCCTGGACCGGGCTCAGCGCTCCGCCCGCCGTCGGCGATACGCCGCCCTGGTCCTCCGGGAAGGCCTTGATGCCACCCGGTGCGCCGAGATCTGATGGCGCTTCGGTTCCCTGCGCCGGGTGGTCGGCGAGGGCGTCCACAGCGAAGACCATCGCCGAGAACACGATGATCCCGACTTGCTTGCGATGCGCGTCGCGGTCTTCGGCATCACCGGTGTCGCGCGCTTCGGACGGCCCTTGCTGATGCGCCTGGCCCGCGTGAGGGGCCTGGGACGCGCTCTCGGTCGACCGGGCCTCGTCAGCGGCGCGGGCGTCGTCGGGCGACAGGCTCAGGGCCGCGGCCGCGACGAGGGCGGCGAGCAGCGCCGCCGGGTGAACCGAGAGCTTCGTCTCACCGGCACTCTGCGGGATCGGGAGAAGCTCGGGATAGCGTCGGGCGATCTCGTTGATGAGAGCGCGAAAATCGCTGCCCCGCATCGGGCTGTCCAAGACCTCGGACGCGATGACGTAGCTGCCGTCGATCCTGGCGAAGTGCATGACGGCGTCGCCATCCGGCCGGCAGAAGACGAACCAGGGATCCGCCTCGTCGCTCAGGCCCTGCTCGCTCCCGATCTGCAGGCCGGCCCGGACCAGGGCGGCCTCGACGCGGTAGAATTCCGCGAGTTCCTGCTGCGACCAGCCACCCCGGCACGTCGCCGCGGGTCGGAAGAATGAGATGACCGCGCCCATCGGGACCTCACGTCCGCACAGTGACTGAGAAGCAGGGTCTAGCGCTCATGGAAACTGCGTCCCAGAGCGTCGAAGAACGGAGCCACCAGATAGTCGAGCGCGGTGCGCTCGCCGGCCGAGACGACGACCTCGGCAGGCAGGCCGGCCAGGAGGCGTGACCGTACGTCGTCCGGGAGTTGGCGGTCGTCGATCTCGACGGTGCCGGCGAAGTAGGCGTGTTTCGTGCCGTCGTCGATCAGGCGATCGCGGGACACCATCGTCAGCGTGCCGAAGATCGCCGACATGCGGCGCGTCTGAAAAGCCGGGAACTTCACCTCGGCCCGCAGGCCGGCATGGACCGCCTCGAGATCGTTCGGCGCGAACTGCACGCTGATCACCAGCCTGTCGTTCGTCGGAACGATCTCCATCAGCGGCTCGCCCGAGCGGACCACCTGCCCGATCGTGTAGACCTTCAAGCCCTGGATGACGCCCTGATGCGAGGCCCGGACCTCGTGCCGACGGAGGACATCCTGGGCCACGATGAGCTTCTCGCGCAGCTCGGCGATCTTCTGCCGCGTGTCCAGGAGCTGTGCAGTCAGCGCCTCCTGTAGCTTCTGTTTAAGCTGCGCGGTCTGCATCCCCGCTTCGTTGATGCCGTTCTGCGCCTTGGCGGTCTCCGCCACGGACCGCCCGATCACGCCTTCCAGGCGCGCGTGCTCGCGTTCCATCATCAGGACGCGCGAGAGCGGGATGAGGTTCTTCTCGCGCAGGCCGCGCAGGCCCTCCAGCTCCTGCTTGATCAGGGCGACCTGCTGCTCGACCGAGGCCTTCTCGACCGCGAGCCCGGAAATCTCCGTCCTCAACTGGGTGACGCGCGCCTGGATGAGGGCGAGCTGCGCCTGGAAGGACCCGCGCCGCTCCGACAGCTGGCTGGCCTGATCGTCGATCATCCCGGCGACGGCCGGCTCAGCGCGCCGCGCCGCGATCTCCGGCGGCAGGAGCAGGTCTTGCGCCTGGCTCTGCTCCGCACGGAGGCGGGCTTCGAGGATCAGGGCCGCGTCGAGCTGGCCACGGAGGAGATCGTTGCTGGCACGCGATTGCACCGGATCGATGCGGAGCAGGACATCGCCCGCGCGGACCGTCTGTCCGTCCCGGACCAGCACCGCCTGGACGATGCCACCTTCGAGATGCTGCACCACCTTGCGGCTGCCTTCCGCGACCACCACCCCGGGACTGATGACCGCCCGGTCGAGGCGCGCGAACGTGGCCCAGGTGCCGACTACTCCGAACGTCGCGACGATGAGCGCGTAGCCGGCCACCGCGTAGGCGCGCCAGTTCGTCAGGCCGGTGACACCCGGCCGCTCTCCATCGGGCGCTTTCTGGACAGGTGACGGGCTCAAGATCGCGGCGCGCGGGACGGTCATCGCTTACCCCGCGCTCCGCTGCCCGTCGGAGCCTCGGTGGCTCTGGGACGTCGTGGGGCCGACGGGCGGCACCAGGGTCGGGACAGGCCTCTGGCCGGTGATGTGGCCGAGGATCTGATTGGGCGGTCCGGAGAGTTGGACGCGGCCCTCGCCCATGAGCAGGATATGGTCGGCCTCCTCCAGCAGGCTCATCTTGTGGGTCACCATCACGACCGTCGCCCCGGACTGCTTCAGGGCCGCGACGGCGCGCATCAGCGCCGCTTCGCCGTGCTGGTCGAGACTCGCATTCGGCTCGTCGAGCACGACCAGGCTCGGCTCGCCGTAGAGGGCCCGGGCCAGAGCGATGCGCTGCCGCTGCCCTCCGGACAGACCGTGTCCCCCGCGCCCGATCACCGTGTTGTAACCCTCCGGCAGGGACTGGATCAGCTCGTGACAGCCAGCCCTTCGGGCAACCTCGATGACGCGCGCATCGTCCAGGGCGGCGAAGCGCGCGATGTTCTGCGCGACGGTCCCGTCGAACAGCTCAACGTCCTGGGGCAGGTAACCGACATGCTGCCCGAGCAGAGCCTTGTCCCAGTGGCCCAGGTCGGAGCCGTCGATGCGCACCGTGCCTTCCAGCAAGGGCCAGACACCGGTGAGCGCGCGCACGAGCGTCGATTTGCCGGCGGCACTCGGGCCGATGATCCCGACGACGCTGCCGGGCTCGAGCCGGAAGCTCACGTCCTCGAGGATGGCTCGCGACGCTCCGGGGGCGGCCACCGAGATGGTCTCGGCCTCGATCAGGCCGCGCGGTCGCGGCAACACGAGGCGGCGCGTCTCCGAGCCGGCGACGGCGATGAGATCGGTCAGTCGCCGATAGCTGGCCCGCGCCGCCGTGAAGCCCTTCCAGTTTCCGACGACAGCCTCGATCGGCGCGAGGGTGCGGCCGATGATGATGGACGCGGCGATCATCGACCCGGCCGAGATCTCGCGGTGCATCGCGAGATACGCGCCGATGCCGAGCACCAGGGTCTGCAGGAGCATGCGGATGAACTTCGTGGCGGCGACGATCAGGCCCGCGCGATCGCTCGCGCGCGCCTGGAGGAGCAGAACATCGTCGTGACGCCGGCTCCAGAGCCCGCGCATGGACGCCACCATGCCCATGGCCTGGAGCACTTCACCGTTTCGAAAGACCGTCGCGGCGCTCTGCCCCGCCTCGCGCGAGGCCTGACTGGCGGCGTCGAGCGTCCGGCGGGTCGCGACCTCGTTGAGCAGCGTGAGGCCCAGGATCGTGCCGCCGCCCACGAGCGCCATCCAGCCGAACCAGGGGTGCAAGATGAAGCAGGCGAGCAGGAAGATCGGGATCCAGGGCAGATCGCAGAACGCCAGCATGCCGCTTCCGGTCAGGAACTCCCGCAGGATGTCCACGTCGCGCAGCGCCGTGTCGTGCTGCGCGCCGGGCCTGACCAACGTGCCGCGATGGGCAGCATCGAAGATCGGCGTGGCAATCTTCTGATCGAACACGACGCCGCCGCGTACCAGGAGGCGGGCGCGCAGCATCTCCAAGATCGCGTAGACGGCCAGGCCGAACGCCGCGATCAGCGTGATCCCCGCCAGGGTTGTCTCATTCCGGCTCGGGATCACGCGGTCGTAGATCTGGAGCATGTAGAGCGGGCTGACGAACAGCAGCAGATTGATGAAGAGCCCGAACAACACGGCGGTCGTCAGGACCGGCCGCAGGGAGCGCAGGCCGACGGTCAGTGCCGATTGCAGCGCATGATCGCCCATACTGCCCTCTTCCTGCGATCGTTCGGCACGACCGGCGACACCCGGTGGCTCAGATTCCCGTCCTGCTCGCGTCCGTGACCCGCGGGCGCTCAGATCAGCGAGCGTGGGTCACGTGTCCGATTCTCGACAATCATGGGCCGCTATTTGGAGACACTGACCGGTATTGCGGCATTCCGCGCCTCTGTTCAAACCGTTTCCTACGGGATGATGATAGCGCTGGTCGGATACCTGCCAAGCATCGGGTCGCGTTCGGGGGCGACGGTCGACGGCGCGTGTCTGGACAGCGCGACGCCGGGTCGGCTATATGGTTTTTGCTGTATAAGCGCCGCGCTGAGTGGCGTCGGTCGGCAGGAAGGCGAGACTCCGTGTATGCTCATCAGCAACGCCTGGACTCCGAGGAGGTGCTGGAGCTGCGTCGGGAGGGCGGGCGCTATTTGAAGGAACTTCGGGAGGCACGCGGCCTGTCGCAACGACAGCTCGCAGCGCTGGTCGGTGCGGACTACTACACCTTCATCTCGCAGCTGGAGACCGGGCGCGGCCGGATACCTCCGGATCGGTACCGCGCCTGGGCCGAGGCGCTGGCGATCGAGCCGAGAGCGTTCGTCCGGAGCGTCATGCGCTTCTACGACCCGATCACCCACGAGATCCTGTTCGGCGATCCGGCCGGGAAGCCCGGGACCGGCGAGGCGTAGGCCATCGACGCTCTCAAGGTGAGGATCGCTCGGATGAGCGAGGCGCGCGTGACGGTTCCCGGCAAGGAGACGACCAGCCGCGCGGGCTCAGGACGTGGAGTGACCCGCATCGTGCATCGTCTGTGACCCGAAGGCCGAGGCGTCCTCAGGGGTCGCGTCGGCAGCAGAGACGGGTGCGCCGATCGCCGCCATCAGCATTCGCAGCCCTTCGATCCATGTATCGGCCTCCGCTCGGGAGACACACCCGGTGCGGCGAACGGTTTTTCCGGATTCAAGTTTCACGACAACATCGAACCGGCCATCCGGTCTGTCCGTGATCCAATATTCTACATTCTGCGGCATCGAAGCTGCTCTGAAGTTCCTCATCTGGCGGGCCACAGCGGCGCCGCGCGCGCAGCTCGCAGTCTCGTGGGGATCGCGCACCGCTCCCGACGCCGTATTCCGTTCACCGTGACACGACATTCGTCGCTCGGACTCGGGGAACATCGCCGTTCGAGCCGCCCTGGACGCGAAGATCTTCGGGACCCGCTCACTTCATCATTGACACCTCCCATCCGATCGAAGCGAGGCCCAACGCTCGGGCCGCCGAGAACGATCCCGCATTTGCAGGGTTAGATGTTCACTGTACAGTCAGGTGGCTGGCCCTATCTGCGGAGATGAACGCTCGATGACGCGCGCATCCGGGTCGGTCCCGTCGGATGGCCCGATGCCGCTGCGGGCCGCCGAGCGGGCCCCAGGGCGGGCCGGGATCGGGGCGTGCGACGAGCGCTTTGAAAGGACGTGACTTGACGGACACGTTGGTTGCTCAAGACGGAGAGGCCCGTCGGCCGAGCCGGCAGGATCCCCCGGAACTGGCCGCTCTACCGGCCGGCGTGCGGGATCATCTCGGTCTGCAGTTGCGCGTCGCCTACGAGGCCGTGACACGGGCACAGACACCGCCGCGTCTGCTGGAGCTCGTCGCGCAGCTCGATGCGGCGCTGGAGGGACCGCAACGGGACTACGCCGCCGTTTTTCGCGACGGCCTGACCGAGGCACTCCCCGGCCTGCGCGCCTTCGCCCTCTCGCTCGTGGGCGATGCCTCGCGCGCCGACGATCTGGTCCAGGAGACGGTGCTCCGGGCCTGGGCGCGACAGGAGCTGTTCATACCGGGCTCCAACCTGAAGGCGTGGCTGTGCACCATCCTGCGCAACCAGTTCTACACCGAATGCCGCAAGCGGAAGCGCGAGATCGAGGACGTGAACGGCGCTGTCGCGGCGCAACTCACCGCCCCGGCAGCTCAGGAGCACGGTTCGGATCTGCAGGTCGTCTGGTCCCACATCGGCAAGCTGCCGGAACTGCAGCGGGAGGCCCTGCTCCTGGTCGGGGCACAGGGCCTGACCTACGAGGCGGCCGCTGAGGTGATGGGCTGCCAGACCGGGACCGTGAAGAGCCGGGTGAGCCGCGCCCGTGCCCTGCTCGTCGCGCATCTCGCCTGAGAGCGGCGTGCTGCTCCGAGGGGATCACGGAAGGCGCCGAACCTCGGCGCCACCGGGATCCTCGTCGCCTGGCCGGATCGGAGCGGTGAGATGAGGCGCGCGACGCGCGAAGCCCTCGGAGGTCTCGGAAAGACATCCGGCCCTCGCCGCTGATACGGGCACCCTGGCGCACGCCCCTCCCCCGCCCGCTTCGAACCGCACGGGCGTCTGTCGGGGGCGCCGACCGCGACATCGCGGCCGTGATGCTCGATCGCTCGTCCCGCGGTCCAGCGCTCACCCTTCGGCAAGGTTCGAGCCCGCCCGGTGTTGACCGCCGCGAGATTGGCCGCGCGTCCCGGGCCGATTCACAGGTCATCGCGGGTGAGGCTGCGGAGCAGGTCGCCCTTAACAAACCCCTCCATCCCCGCACGAATCTCTGCCGCCGCTGGACTCGGTTTGCAGAATCGGTCCACATGAACAGTCACGTTGGCAGAATCGGGCGGGGACCGATGACCGCAGAGGAACGGCTGGCAGAGCTGAAGGCGGCGGATATTCGCCGTCAGACACGTCGCAGGGAGGCTCTCAAGCAGAAGGGCATGACCCAGCAGAACGTGTGGCTGAAGCCGTCGGTCAAGGCTGTCATCGACCAAGCGATCCAGAACGGTCGGTTCAAGAGCCGCACCGAGGCGATCGAGTGGGCGCTCGCGTCTGCCTTCGAGGAGAAATCGGCATGACGTAACGGGCAAAGCAGAAGGCCCCGAGGCGGGAACCTCGAGGCCTTTGGACCTGACATACCCTGGGATGGGGCGCGACAGGCGATTCGCACCCCCTTTATGCCCCCTCCCCCAGGCCGTCGTCAAGAACACCCTTCGGGGTGAACGGTCCCGCTTTGCCTCCTGAGAGGAGGCGGTTGAGGTGGAGACAGTTCATTCCGGTGGCCGGCCGCTCACGCGCGCCGCGCTCGCCGGCCGGAGACGCGCGCTCGAGGCCGGGCGAACGATCTCGCGCAGGGAGCTCTCGGCCGCCGGCCGGGACGCCGCCAAGGCCCTGCGCCTGCGCCCTGCCCTGCGCGCCATCCTCTCGGCGCTCTGCGCCGTGTGGGGCGAGCAGGGGTGGGAGCGCCTGGTGGTCTGGCCGTCGAACGAGCACCTGTGCGGAATGACCGGGCTGTCGGAGCGCGCGCTCCGCTACGGGTTGCGCGACCTCGTGGCCCTGGAGGTCATCACGCCCCGGGACAGCGCGAACGGCAAGCGCTTCGCCATCCGGGCACCGGGCGGCGCCATCATCGACGCTTACGGCTTCGACCTCACGCCGATCGTTGCCCGACAGGGCGAATGGACAGAGGTGCTCGCTGAGGCGACCGCGCGAGAAGTCCGGAGACGTCGGTCGTTCGATCTCCTGACCGTCCGCCGCCGCGCTGTGTCGGAGGCCCTCACCGCCCTCCGCACGCGCTTTCCGAGAACGGACGTGGCCGATCTGCTCGCAGCGCAGGAATCGCTGGAGCTGAGTACGCCGAGCCGCAGAGCGTCGAACGCCGAACCGGATCTCGTCCTTGAGGCTTGGGGGGAACTTCAGATCATGACGGAGGAACGGTTCTATCAAGCCGCCTCTGCCGGCATATCCAGCCGCCAATTAGAACAAGACACCGGATCTCCTACCGATCCTTGTGCAAGGGCTCCCGAGAAGGAGCCTGGGCCAATCCACCTGCCCGAACCGGGTCTCATCGCGGCTGCCTGCCCGGTGGCTGGTGAATTCGGCGTTAAGCTCAGAACGGAGGCGGACGTCATCGAGGTCGGCCGTCTGATGCGGGGCGGGATCGGGGCGCATCCCTCCGCCTGGGGTGAGGCCTGTGAGGCCCTCGGTCCGTTCCGGGCCTCGGTGCTCGTACTGATCGTCGCGCAGCTGCACGACGACGACGTGCGGCGGGGTGAGATTCGAATCCGGAATCCGGGGGGCTACTTCAGGCAGCTCGTCCGCCTGTGTTCCGAAGGTCGCTACGGACTCGAAGCCGAACTCATGGCGATGCGGCGGAGGAAGATGACGTGAGCCGAGCGGGCCGGTGGCCGGCTCCCGCGCGTCGCGGACCGGTATCGGTGTGGGGCGACGTTCCCACCCGCGTCCCCTGCCCTGCTTTCAGGAGGCGCATTCAGGAATCGTCCGCCGCGCAGGGCCCGGCCGCCCGGGGCTGGACAGGTCCGCGCGAATCGGGCTCATCCTATCGCTTGCGGTGATCTGGGCATTTCAACCGTTTCACCGTGAACGAGATAGGGCCGATGAACCAGCATCTCTCCGGCGGGCGGCTCGTGCCTGCGCCAAATCAGACCGCCGGCGACGATGCTCGGCTGCTCGGTGCGAAACTGCGCGAGATCGCGTCCGTCGTGTTCTCGCCGTCCGAGGCCAAGACGCTCCGGCGTTTCACCTCCGGTGAGGTCGCGCGCATCCTGGGCGTCACCGACAGTCGGATCCGGCAACTCTCCCCCGACCTTCTCGTCTCCGAGCCCGAGGTCGCGCCGGGTGGACGACGGATGTACACGCTGGCCGACATCCACGCCCTGCGCGCGCATCTCGATGAGATCGACCGCGTGGGACGCCGCTACCTGCCACACCGCGATGCCGACCGAGGTGAGCATCTGCAGATCATCGCCTGCGTCAACTTCAAGGGCGGTTCAGGCAAGACAACGACCGCCGCGCACCTCGCCCAGTCGCTCGTGCTGCGCGGCTACCGCGTGCTCGCGGTCGACCTCGACCCGCAGGCCAGCCTCTCCACGCTGCTCGGCGTCCGACCCGAGAACGAGCGCGAGCCCTACCGCACCATCTATGATGCAATCCGCTACGGCGAGGAGCGGTGCGGCCTCGGCGCGGTCATCCGGCCGACCTACTTCACGGGACTGGACCTGGTGCCGGCCGATCTGGAACTTGAGGTTTTTGAGTTCGAGGCGCCCAACCACATGGCGCGGCGGAAGGCGAACGATCCCGAGCCGCCGTTCTTCGTGCGGGCCGGACTCGCTCTGGAGGAGGTCGCGGACCGCTACGACGTCGTCGTGATCGATTGTCCGCCGCGCCTCGGCTACCTCACCATCGCGGCTCTGTGCGCGTCGACCTCGCTCCTCATCACGATCCATCCGCAGATGCTCGACGTCTCGAGCATGCGCCAGTTCCTCACGATGATGGACGAGCTGATGGAGCCGGTGCGTGAGCAGGGGGGCGTGCGCACCCACGACTGGTTCCGCTACCTCGTCACGCGCTTCGAGCCGCAGGACACCCCGCAGACCGAGGTGGTCGCGATGTTGCGCGGCCTGTTCGGCGAGCGCGTTCTGACCAAAGCCATGCTGCAGTCGGCCGCGGTTTCGAACTCGGGCCTGCGCGGCCAGACCGTGTACGAAACACCGCTTCGTCGCGACGAGGTGACGGGTTCGACCTACCGCCGCGCGCTCGACGCGCTCGACGCGGTCAACAGTGAGATCGAGACCTTGATCGCACGTGCATGGGGCCGGGTATGAGCCAGAAGAAGCGCCTGAGCGCGATCATGGGCGCGCCGATCCAGACGGATGTGGCTTCGCCCGCGCATCCCGATTCTTCAACGGCTTACCCCCCTGTGACAGGTGTCACACCCCCTCCCCCGGTGGCGGAGAAGCGGCCCGCGGCGGCGCGCTCGATCGCCGCCATGTGGGCGGCGGCCCGTCCTGTAGCCGCGCAGGACGGGGCCGTGGTGGAACTCGATCCGGGTCTGTGTGAGCCATCCGCCATCGCCGACCGGGTGCCCGACGCGACGGACGCGACGTTCGAGGCCTTCGTGGATCAGATCCGGGAGGAGGGCCAGCATACCCCGATCCTCGTTCGCCGGCATCCGACCAAGCCCGACCGCTACGAGATCGCTTACGGGCGGCGACGGACGCGGGCGGCGACGGCGCTGGGCAAGCCCGTGCGCGCCGTCGTGCAGGACCTGACCGACGCCGAGCTCGTGATCGCACAGGGCTCAGAGAATCTGGCGCGCGAGGATCTCAGCTACATCGAGCGTGCCCATTTCGCCCGGAACATGGAGCGGGCCGGCATCGCGCGCGACCTGATCCTGAAGGCGATGGCCGTGCATCGGACCGAGCTCGACCGCTATCTCGACATCGCGGAGAGCATCCCTGCCCCGGTTCTGACGATCATCGGTCCGGCCCCGAAGGTCGGTCGTCCGCGCTGGCTGACGCTCGCCGACCGGATCCGAGCGGCGAGCCCGGAGCGGATCGCCGCCGTCCTCGCCTCGCCGAAGCTGGTCGGCAGACCCTCCGATGAGCGCTTCGCCGTGATCCTGACCGAACTCGCCGCGCCGCAGCCGCAGAAGGCGAAGCCGAAGGCCGAGACGCTGAAGGATCCCAGAGGCCTGAAATTCGCCCGCGTAGAGCGGAGCACGACCGGTCTGCGCCTGACGCTCGATGAGTCGATCGCGCCCGGCTTCGGTGATTACCTGGCCGACCGGTTGCCCGAACTCCTCGCAGCCTATCGAACGAGCCGAGGCTGACCACCCCAGGCGCCGCAGACCGAGGCGGCGTTGGGGAGATCTGGAGATCGGCTGTGCCGGATGCACAGCCGATCTCCCGAAGCTTTGCCGGCGACGATGGCGGAAGCCGCACCGAGCGTCTTCTCTCCGAGTGACGCGCGGCCGCATGGCCGGTCAGGATCAGTGCTGTGATGTCTCCGACGGGCGCGATCGTTCCGCGCCTGGTCGCAAAGGGGATCGCGCCCTCACCGCTCGCCGGAAGGCGGTTCGCCCGGAGGGGAGGGCGCTGCGCCGACGAGCGCCGGACGCGCAGGGGATGCCCGGACACGTCGGCCGTCGCCGATCTCGAGGGCCGGATCATCGGGCGGCGGCCCCTCCGATTCGAGGGGAGGGCCTCACCGATTGGTTGGCCGGAGCGGCTCCCGATATCGGACAACGGGCTGCTGCATTGGCCGCTCGGGTGAGGTGCGTCGGCCCGATCCCTGACGCATTTCCGGTGGAGCCGGCCTTCGCGGTGGTTAGCTGCGGGAGAGCCTGAGAACTGGCGCCGCGCGGTCTCTCGACGCCGGCACGGCGAGGCTTCGGAGGGCAGGGGGCGCCAACGGCTGATGCGCCGGAGCGCGATCTCCGACGGCGGCCGGGAGGAGCTGCCGACCCCGTCTTCGGCCTCTTGGGCGACCCCCGACCCGGGGAGGCGACGGTGCTCGCCGCGACGCCGGAAGCTGACCCCGGACGCGGAGCGGCGGTCGTTCAGGGATTGTTAGCCATGTTCCGCGACCCGCCGTGCCGCTCGGAAGCCGGCCACGATCATCGAGGCGCACACGCCCGGGGTAGGGCACCGTGACGACATCCGTGGCCGCGCCTTCGGAATCACACCCGTCGAAGGGGCCTGCTGACGGCTGCGCGACGCGCCCGGATTCTCGGGACCTGTCGCGGCACGGCGCGGGTCGGTGACGCCGGCCGTGTCGTATCCTGGGCCGGCAGGGCAGGGGGACATCCGTCTGGCCACTGCCCACGGCTGGACCCTCCTTCCGGCGGCCGCTCTCGGTCGGGCCGTCAACTGAGCCACGGCGGCTGATTCCGACGCACGGGTGCGTCAGTCCACGCCGCAGGCGAGGATGGCGCGCCGCCGCCGCTCGGCATCCTCCCGGGCCGCCGCCTGCCAGCTTTCCTCGGGCGGCGTGATCTCGACCGTGTCCTGGTCTCGGGCAGGCCGCTCGCCCGGCAGATAGAGGCTGCGCGGGTCGGCGGGCAGGGCACCTGTCGTCTCGGGATCGTCGCCGCAGTTTCCGCCCGGCCGATCAGTCTGGGCGAGGGCGGGACCAGCGCACACAATCATGACCGACGTGAAGGCGATGAGCGTTCTCATGATCGGTGTCTCGACATCCAGGCGCGCTAGAGTGATCTCGGCCGGAAGCGGGCTGCGACCGCCCCGGGCCGACCGGCTTAGCGAAGAGTTCGTTCCAAGGCTTGGCGGCAGCCATGGGCGACGAGCATGCGACCCCTGAGGGCGTTGCGCTTGACGACGCGGCGCCGGACGGCCGGTGCCGGGGCCACCTGGCGGGGGCGCCCGTCACTGCAGATTTTGACGGTGTCTGCCAGACGAGCACGGCGGAGTGGGCGGCCGGATACGCGGCCACGCGGGGCTCGCGCAATCGGCGTTCCCGCGTCGGCAGGAAGCCGCCACCGACCCGATAGGGTCCTCCGGTCCCGCCCGATCCCGCGCGTCGTGCCCGGCAGGGCCGGAAGGGCTACGGCGTCACGCCGACTGACCGGAGCCGCTCGGCGAGGCGCGGATACGCGCGCAGCGCGTTCCCGGCATAGATCTTGGCCCGGTCCGCGTCCGGAATCGCGGCGGCCTCGACGTAGCGCTTGGTGTCGTCGTAGGCGTGGCCGGTCTCGGGATCGATCCCGTTCACCGCGCCGACCATCTCGGAGGCGAACAGCACGTTCTCGCGCGGGACGACCTTGAGCAGCAGGTCGATGCCGGGCTGGTGGTAGACGCAGGTATCGAAGAAGACGTTGCGCATCAGCTCGGACAGCGGCGGCCGCTTCGCGTCCTGGGCCAGCCCCCGGTAGCGCCCCCAATGATAGGGCACGGCACCGCCGCCGTGCGGGATGATCAGGCGCAGCGTCGGGAAGTCCTTGAACAGGTCCGAGGTGACGAACTGCATGAAGGCGGTGGTGTCGCCGTTGATGTAATGCGCGCCGGTCGCGTGGAAGTTGGGATTGGCCGAGGCGCTGACATGCACCATGCCCGGCACGTCGAGCTCGACCATCTTCTCCCAGAGCGGGTACCAGAAACGGTCGGAGAGCGGCGGGTCGGTCCAGTAACCTCCGGACGGGTCCGGGTTGACGTTGCAGCCGACGAAGCCGAGCTCCCGGACGCAGCGCTCCAGCTCGGGTACGCAGGCCTTCGGCGAGACGCCGGGCGATTGCGGCAGCTGGCAGACGCCGACGAAGTTCCGCGGCATCAGGCTCGTCACCCGGTGGATCATGTCGTTCGACACGATCGACCAGTCGAGGCTGGTGCGGGCCGTGCCGATATGGTGGCCCATCCCGCCGGCCCGCGGCGAGAACAGCGCCAGGGAGATGCCGCGCTCGGACTGGAGCTTGAGCTGCCGCCCGCTCACGCTGGCGCGCACCGCGTCGTCGCTGACCCGCAGGTCCGACGGCGCGGGGGACTGGCCCGGGTCGTTGAGCGCGCCGATCTGGCGCTTGCGCCAGTCCAGCAGGGCGGCCGGCTCGGTGGTGTAATGCCCGTGGCAGTCGATGACCAAACCCGTGTAGCGCGACGGCTCGGCACGCGCCGCGCCGGCCGTCATCGCCGCCGCTCCCAGCCCGGCGAGGCGGCCCATGAAGCCGCGGCGGGGCAGGCAGCACGCGCACCGGGCGCCGGCGTCCGGTCCGCCCGTTCCAGGATCCGCCGCGCCGATCATCGCGCGCCGTCCTCCGGCAGGGCGGCGCGCTTGCGCAGCACCATGTCGCCCCGGAACAGGAACTTCTGCGCCCGCTTCCCGGTGTCGACCTCGGTGGTGAAGACGTTGCCCTTGGAGTCGATGGCGAGGTTGTGGACCCAGTGGAAGTCGCCGGCCATCCGGCCGTTGCGGCCGAAGCGGCCGAGGACCTCGCCGGTGTCGCGGCTCAGGGTGCGAACCTCGTTGTTGGCCCCGTCGGCGTTGAGCAGGTAGGTCTGGCGCTCGTCCGGCCACAGGGCGAGTTCCCAGACCGAGCCGTTGGCCCGGGTGTTCTTCTCGACGAACATCTCCTTCACGAAGGTGCCGTCCTTCCTGAACACCTGGATCCGGTCGTTGGTCCGGTCGCAGACGTAGACGAGGCCGTCGCGGGCGATCTGCACGCAGTGCACCGGGTTGGCGAATTGCTGGGACGGGGCCGCCGCCGGATCGTAGGGGCCGAGCTTGTCGTCGGTCGGCGGCTTGCCGTAGGCCCCCCACATCCGCTTGAACGCGCCGGTCTCCGCGTCGAACACGATGACGCGGTGATTGTAGTAGCCGTCGGCCACGTAGAGCTCGTTCGTCTCCGGATCGACCATCATGCCGGCCGGTTTGCCGAGGCGGCTCGTGTCCCGGCTGTCGGTCTGCGGCCCCTGCTTGCCGATCTGCAGGACGAACTTGCCGTCCGGCGTGAATTTCAGGATCTGGCCGTCGGTGTCGCCGTTGCCGGCGAGCCAGACGAAGCCCTTGTGGTCGATGTGGATGCCGTGCTCGTTCTGGGGCCATTGATAGCCCTCGCCCGGGCCGCCCCAGGACTTCACCAGGCGCCCGGCCTGATCGAAGACGAGGACCGGCGGTGCCGGCTTGCAGCATCGGGTGCGGGGCGGATCGAGGCTCGCGGCCTTCTCGTCGTCGGTGAGGGTGCGCGGCCGCTGGATGACCCAGACATTGTCCTGCGCGTCGACCGCGACACCCGCCGCCTGGCCCATGATCCAGTCGTTCGGCAGGCGCTGCGGCCAGGCCGGATCGACCTCGAAGCGCAGCGGCTCCTCGGCGACGGCGGGACCGGCGAATGTCAGGGCGGCCGCAGCCGTCAGCTGACGCAGCACGCGTCGCAGCATCTCGGTTTCCTCTCCCGGCTTTTATTCAATTCGCAGCACCATCAGAGGCTGAAAGGCGGGCCTCGTCCAGCATCGAGCAGCATATCCGGGTGACATCGCGCGACGCTTCCGCCGGGATGTTCCCGGTCGCGCGGTCCCGGCCGCCGCCGGGGCGCGCTCTAGGAAGTCGGGTAGCCGAGCGCGGCCCGGAAGCGGTTCTTGACGTGGACGCCGTCCCGCGGCGGCAGGACGCGCGGTGGGTTCTCGGGACGGATCTTGATCGCCGCGAAGGTCAGGCCCGCCCGGGCGGCGACCCGGTCGCGGAGGGTGTCGAGGCCGGCGCTGTCGGCGATCGCCCGGCTCCACGGGAAGCCGCAGGCCTCCGCGACCCCCTCGAGCGCCAGGCCGCGGCCGGCGTGGCTCGCCTGCATGCCGGTCTCGCCGTAATGGCCGTTGTCGAGGACCGCGACGGTCAGGTTCGGCGGTCGCTGGAGGGCGATCGTCGCGAGCCCGCCGAGCCCCATCAGCATCTCGCCGTCGCCGGTGATCACCAGGACGGGTCGGGCCGGCTGGGCGACGGCGAGGCCGAGGCCGACCGTCGCGGCCGAGCCCATCGCCGCCCACAGGTAGTAGTTTCCGGGATGGTCGCCCGCCGCCATAACGTCGTAGGAGGGCGAGCCGAGCCCGGTGATGACCAGCAGATCGTCCCGGCCGGCCAGGAGCCGCGCCACGGCCTCCCGGCGCTCCAGCGGCCCGCCCGCGCTCACTTCAGCCACGACTTCTCTCCGATCAGTCGCTGCCCCAGCAGCAGGGCGCAGGCGGCGTTGCCCTCGAACGCCATGGTGGCGGCGCCGTGCAGGAGCGGCGCGACGGCGTCCGGCGCGTCGGCCCGCCACGTCATCACGCCCATGAGCTTCAGGGACGCCTCGGTGGCCTGCCCCATGGGGTTCTGCCAGGGATTGAACTCGGCCCAGTCGCCGCGCATCGTGACGACCATGAGGAGCGGGAAGCCGCCGCAGGCCGGCAGCGCCAGGGTGTTGATGCAGTTGCCGACCCCGCTCGATTGCAGCAGCAGCGCCCCGCGCTGCCCGCCGAGCCAGGCTCCCGCGAGGTAGCCGATCCCTTCCTCTTCCGTGGTCAGCACGACGGCGTTGAGATCCGGGTCGGCCTCGGCGAGGCGGATCGCGGTCGCGTGCCCCGCGTCGGGCACGTAGGCCACGTGCCGGACGCCCGCCGCCTTGAGTCCGCGGAAGACGTCGCGGCGCCAGTCCGCCGCGTGGTCCGGTTCCTGGCCCGTCATCGCCCCCCTCATCCCTGCCGCCCTGACCCGTCGGTCGTGGCCGACCCCCGCCGGTTCGGGATGGATCGTAGAGGCGCCGGCCCGGCCCGGGCCAATAGCAATCGGCGAAACGAGAGATGCCGCGGATGTCTAGCTCGGGCGGCTAGGCTCGAGCGTCCCGGCCAGACGCGTGGGCCGCCCGCGACGCGTCCAGCACCTGGCCCATCCAGACGCCGCGCGCGGCGAGATCGGCCGCGATCCCGATCACCGTCTCGCCCACGAGGCGCGCGGCGCGGCTCACCGGCCGGTCGGCGGGATAGGCGACGACCAGCTCGCGGGTCGGACTGGGATCCGTGAGCGGCGCCGCCGTGAGGTCGCCCGCCGCCACCATGGCGTGGACCGGCGCCAGCGGCAGCACGGTGGCCCCGATTCCGGCGCGCACCAGGTTGATCAGCGACTGGAACGAGTCCGCCTCGACGACCACGCGGAGCTCGATGCCGGCCCGCCGGGCACAGTCGTGGGCGATGTCGCGCAGCATGTGACCGGGGCTCGGCAGGACGAGGTCCATGCCGGCGAGGCGGGCGAAGGGCACGGGCGCGCCCGGCTCCTCCCGGCCGCCCGGGCCGACGAGGAGCAGCGTCTCGATCATGATCGGGACGATGCGCAGCGTGTGCAGGCGGCGCGGGTTGTACGACACGGCCACGTCGATCTGCCCGCGCTGCAGCCAGTCGAGGATGTGCCCGCTATAGGCCGCGCTCAGCCGGACCGCGAGGTCGGGATGCGTGCGCCGGAGCGCCGTGACGAGCGGCACCGTCACGATCTCGGCGACGGTCGGCGTGGTGCCGACCGAGACCGTGCCCCGGAACGACGTGCGACCGGACGCGACCGTGTCGCGGATCGCCTCCATCTCGGCCATCACGCGGCTCGCGTGCACCAGCACCGCGCGCCCGGTCTCGGTGATGACCATGCCGCGCCCGTGGCGCTCGAACAGGTCGGTACCGAGTTCCTGCTCCAGCTGGCGGATCTGCCGGCTGAGGGCAGGCTGGGCGATGTTGAGCCGGTCGGCCGCCTTGCTGACGCTGCCGAGTTCGGCGACGTGGATCAGCGTTCTGAGCTGCGCAATGTCCATGGCGATCCACGCGGCGGCCGGGTCCTGCAGCATTACCGGCCGGGCTCCGGGCGCGTTCCCCGGCCGATCGCGACCGCGCGCCGGTATCGTCCCGGGCGATAGCAGGTATACCGAAAGGGTCTTACCGTTGACCGCCGCCGCGGCTCGATAAGGGGTCCGCACGTCCGAGTCTCCCGGACCGAAGCGCCGGGCCTCGGACCCACACCTGCAGGCACGACGACCGCCCGGCGCGTCCGGGCGGCGATCGCCGCCGCGGTCAACGAGGATGCGCCATGATCGGCTCGCGCAGGTTCGCGGTCTACGGGGGCCTCTTCCTGCTCACCTTCGTGAGCTACGTCGACCGCGTGAACCTCTCGGTCGCGGCGGCACCGATCGCCGCCACGTTCAGGCTGTCGCCGATCCAGCTGGGCTACGTGTTCTCGGCGTTCCTCTGGACCTACGTGCTGCTCCTCATCCCGATGGGCATCGCTGCCGACCGGTTCGGCGGCCGCACCCTCACGGCCGCCGCGCTGGCCGTCTGGTCGCTGGCGGCGGTCTGGACCGGGCTCGCCGCCTCGCTGCCGGCCCTGTACCTGGCCCGGCTGGCGCTCGGGGCCGGCGAGGCGGCGAACTATCCCGCCGGCGGCCACATCGCCTGCGCCTGGGCCCCGCGGGACGAGCGGGGCCTCGCCACCGCCTGCCTGAACAGCGGGTCCTACGCGGGGCTGTGCCTCGGGGCGCCCCTCGTCGGCTGGCTCGTCACGGTCTTCGGCTGGCGGGAATCGTTCTGGATCGCCGGCGGCCTCGGGCTCGTCCTGGCCGCCGCGTGGTTCGCCCTGTACCGGGCGCCGGAGGCGGCCGCGTGGCTGACCGACGCGGAGCGCGCCCACATCCTGAGCCGTCGCGGCCCGCAGGGGCGGACCGCGGGCGCGGCGTCCGGCCTGCCCGTCACGCGTCTGCTGCGCAGCCCGTCGATGTGGGCGCTCGCGATCACGCAGGGCTGCACCGTCTACACCAGCTACCTGTTCATGACCTGGCTGCCGAACTACCTCGCGGTGAGCCGCGGCCTCGACGTGCTGAAGAGCAGCCTGTTCACCGCGATCCCCTACGGCATCGCCGCGCTGGTCGGCCTCGCCGTGGGCGCCCTGAGCGACCGGCTCCTGCGCCGGCCCGGAGCGACGCCCGCCGACCGGCGCAAGCTGATCGCCGGACTCCTCCTCGCCTCGTCGGTCATCCTCGCCACGCCGCTCGTCCAGCCGGTCTGGCTCATCCTCTGCCTGTTCGGAGTGTCGCTGAGCTGCGTCGGGACCGTGGCCGGCCTCAACATCGCCCTCACCGCCGACCTCCTGGAGGACGGCGCCGCCAACGGCGCGGCCGTCAGCCTGCTCATCGTCGGCGGGAACACGTTCGGCCTCGCCGCCCCCATCGTCACCGGCTACGTCGTGGCGGGCACCGGCGGCTTCGCCGGCGCGTTCCTGATCGCGGGCGCGCTGCTCCTGGCGGGGGCGCTGATCGTCCTGCTCGGCGCGCGTCGTCCGATCCGCGGGGCGGCCCCGCCGCTGCCCGCCGCGCCGGTTCCCCTGCGCGCCGCGAGCCGCTGACCGATGACCGGGCTCACCTTCGCGGCCGTGTCGCGGAACTACTTCAACCTCCCGGTCTGGATCGCGCAGCACGCCGGCCTGTTCGCCGAGGAGGGCCTCACCGTGGCGATCGAGCTCCACGAGGGCGTCGATGCCGTGACCGAGCGGTTGCGCGACGGGCGGGTCGACCTCGCCTACGGCATCACCGAGCACGTCGTCCTCGACCGGGAGGCCGGGGGCCACCTCACGATCGTCGGCGGCAACGTCAACAAGCTGCCGTTCTCCCTGATCGCCCGCCCGGAGATCCGGGACGTGTCGGGCCTGCGCGGCAAGGTGATCGGCGTCTCGTCCCTGGAGGCGGGCAGCTCGTCCCTGGTGATGAAGCTGCTCGCCGCCCGCGGGCTCACCTATCCCGGCGACTACGCGTTGCGGGCCGTCGGACCCATCCTGGCGCGCTGGGAGCTGCTCCAGAGCGGCGCGATCGACGCCGGCCTGCAGGGGGCCCCGCTCGACGCCGTCGCGATCGACGCGGGCTTCAGCGTCGTGTGCGACCCCCGTGCGGACGTCCCGGACTTCCAGTTCACGTCCCTGAACGTCGACGCGCGCTGGGCCGCGGAGAACGCGGCGATCCTCACGCGCTTCCTGCGGGCGTTCGTGCGCGCCCACGCGCTGTTCTACCGGGATCCGGACACCGCGACCCGCGTCGCGGCGGTCGAGACCGGCGTGGCGCCCGCCTACCTCGCCAGGGCGTGGCAGACCTACACGGACGAAGCGATCTTCCCCCGCGACGGCGACGCGAGCACGGCCGCGGTCCAGGCCCTGATCGAGGTCAGCGCGCTGATCCGCGCGTTGCCGAACCGCCGTCATTCGGAGGCGGACCGCTACATCGACCGGCGCTACCTGCGCGCGGCGCACCGCTCCTTGTCGTCGTGACGCTCGCACCCGCCTGAGACCCGGCCCGCCCGACCGGTTGCCGTCCGCCCGGCAGAGCGCGCCGGGGCCCGCGCCGAGAAGTGCGCCTCGCCGGTCACCGGGTGTATCCTTCCCGCGCCGACGGCGAACGGGGACGGGACGCCCCGCACCGACGCGTCCAGACGGAGGCCCCCATGATGACGCGCAGAACGCTGAACCGCGCGCTCGCCGCCAGCGCGGCGGCCGCGCTGCTTCCCGGCGCGGCCGAGGCCCAGGACCCGCCGCGGGCGCGCAACGTCGTGCTGGTGCACGGGCTGTTCGCCGACGGGTCGTGCTGGTCCGAGGTGATCCCGCACCTGCAGGCGGCCGGCCTCACCGTCACCTCCGTGCAGAACCCGCTGACCACCTTCGAGGAGGCGGTGGCCGCGGCGCAGCGCGTGCTGGCACGGCAGGAAGGGCCGACCGTGCTGGTCGGTCACTCGTTCTCCGGCATGATCGTGACCGAGGCCGGTATCGACCCGAAGGTCTCGGCCCTGGTCTACGTCGCGGCCCGGGCGCCGGACGCGAACGAGGACTACGCGGCGCTGGCCAGGACCTACCCGACACCGCCCGCCGCGGCCGGCATCGAGTTCGACGGTGACGAGGGGCGCCTGAGCGAGGCAGCGTTCCTGCGGGATTTCGCGGGCGATCTGCCGGCCGAGAGGGCCCGGGTGCTGTTCGCGGTCCAGCAGCCGTTCCGCAAGGCCCTGTTGACGGGACGGACCACCCACGCGGCCTGGCGCTCGAAGCCGAGCTTCTACGCGGTGTCGACCGAGGATCGGACCATCGACCCGGACCTCGAACGGTTCATGGCCAAGCGCATGAACGCGCGGACCGTCGAGCTCAAGGCGAGCCACCTGTCGCTGATCTCGCGCGCTCCGGACATCGCGGACCTCATCCTGGAGGCGGCCGGCCAGCCCCGCCGCCGGCGCTGACCGGGCGCGCTCCGCGGTGCTACGGTAATCCCTTGGCGGTCCCCTGGCGGGCCGAGCGGCGGGCAGGGGAGGGGAGGGCTGCGTGCGGCGAAGGCCCGAGGCTGGCCGGACGCGGTCGCGCGGCCCTACCTATCGGTGGTCGGGCTGAAACGGATCTGGAGCGCGCGCATGCAGGACATCCCGTTGGGTGCGAAGGGGAGCTTCGCCATGCTGGTCGGGCCGTCACATCTGGCCAGCCAGTTCAAGGACAACATCCTGCCGCCGGTCTTCGCCACGCCGATGATGGTCCTGATCATGGAGAACGCGGCGCTGAACGCCGTTCGCCAATACCTCGATCCCGGTGAGAGCGCCGTCGGAACGAAGGTGGACGTGACCCACATGGCGGCGACTCCGGTCGGCCACCGCGTCCGGGCAGAGGCCGAGGTCGTCGGCGTCGCCGGACGCCAGATCCAGTTCCGCGTCGCGGCCTGGGACGAGACGGAGCAGATCGGGGCCGGGACGCACGAGCGGATGATCGTCGACATCGAGCGGCTCGGCAAGCGGCTCGCCGGTAAGCAGGCCGCGCCGTCGCGGCGCGTGTAGTCCGGCGCGGCTCGGCACCGCCGCCGGACGCGCATTCACGGCGAAGAACGCGCGTCCCCTGGAGGGCTCACTCCTGACGGCTCGGCGGAGCCAAGCTCTGTCCTGAGGATCGCGACGCTCAATCGGGGCGGCCGGCGCCCGCGGCATCGGTCTGCCGCACCGCGACGGCAGCCTTGATCGCCTCGTAATCGGCCTTCTTCAGGACACGCCGGGTCACGAGATCCTCCGGGGACGCGTAGGGCCGGAACGCGATGATCCTGCGTCCGATCATGCCGGCCCCGAGGGCGTTCAGCTCCTCGACGGACGCCGTGTTGAGGTCGACGCCCTGACCCGGAGAGGCCGGCGGCTGGCCCGAGCCGGACGCGCTGTCGGCCGGCTGCGGCGGCATCGGCCTCGCCGCCGCCCCGCCCGCGGTCGGAGCATCCGGCGGTACTGCCGGGATTGCCGCCGAGATTGCCGCCGAGGACGGCGGGGGGGCCGCCGCCCCGGTCCGCGGCGCCGGGGCGACGCGCTGGGCAGATCCGGAACCCGGCCCCGGATACACGGAGCGGATGCTCTCTCCCTGGGGATCAATCCCGGATCGGTCCTGCTTGGACACGGGTATCGTCGTGGACGCTTGCCTGTCGCGGCTCGCGTGAGGACGGGGTCCGTAGGAAACCCAGAGGCCCGCCAGGACGACTGCGGCCACCGCCAGACCGGCGCTGATGGACAGCGTGGATCGGCTCATTCTCACGACCTCCTCTTGGCGGGCGGGGGACTGCCCCACGGCGATGGCACGATCGAGGCGGGCTAACCCAGCCCGAGCGGCATCGCCATCCGCCGCGCGAGGTTCGCTGATCCGAATCGTGCGGCGCACTGGCGCAGCCACCAAACCGGCGCAGTCTCCAGGCTGGAGCGGGCCGTGCGGCGAAGCGGTCGGCCGGAGACGCCGCTCCGGCAGGTGGACGGGCCCGTGATCTGGACCCGCGCGGCCCGGTCCGAGCCTGGAAGGGCGCCCGCGCGAGACGGTACGTCTGATAATGCCCTTTCGCGGATCCCGTGGTCAGAGGTCGAGCGTCACGGCGTCCCGCGCGCGCGAGACGCAAGCCATCATGCGACTCCGGCGCTTGGTGAGCGGCAGCACCGCGTCGCGGTGGATGACCGTGCCGTCGCGATAGCCGCACTCGCAGGAGCCGCAGACGCCGAGCTCGCAGGAGGACGGCAGGTCGAACCCCGCGCGGCGCAGGACGTCGAGCAGGGACCGGTCGGCGGGGACGTGGAGCACCTGGCCGGTGGAGGCGATGCGCGCCTCGAACGGCTCCGGCACGAAGCCCTCGTCGCGCAGCGGCTCGAAATGCTCGCTGTGCACCCGCTCGACGGGCCAGCCCCGAGCGACCAGGCCCGTCTGCACCGCGTCCATGAGGCGCCGCGGCCCGCAGGCGTAGACGTGCGTCCCGGCCTCGGCCGGGCCGAGGGCGCCGGGATCGAGGCGCCGCCCCTCGGACCCGAACCAGCAGCTGAGGCGCGGCCCGCAGACCGTCCGCACCTCCGCCAGCAGCGGCGCCTGCCCGGGGGAGGGGGCGCAGAGATGGAACGCGTACTCGGCCCCCGACGCGGAGAGCGCGCGCGCCATGGCGAGCAGGGGCGTCACCCCGATCCCGCCGGCCACGAGCAGGTGGCGGCGGGCGTCGGGCTCGAGGGGGAAGTTGTTGCGGGGCGCGGAGACGTGGGCGAACGCGCCCGGCGCGAGCGTGTCGTGTGCCCAGGCCGAGCCGCCCCGGCCGACCGGCTCCCGCTTGATCGCGATCTCGTAACGGCCCCGGTCGGCCGGGTCGCCGCACAGCGAGTACTGCCGGACCCGACCATCCGGCAGGCGCAGGTCGACGTGGGCGCCGGCCGTCCAGGCGGGGAGTTCCGGGCGCGCGGGATGGACGAGGCTGAGGTGCAGCACCTCCGGCGTCGTCGCGACCGCCTCGGCGACGCGCAGCTTCATGATCAGGCGGGCCGTCATCGCGCGCAGCTCCGTCAGTCCAGCAGCTCGATCGCGTCGCCGGGCCGGATCACGCCGCCGCTCTCGATCCCGCAGTTCAGGCCCGAGCGATTGTAGAGCGGCAGGTAGACCGGCATCCCGAGAAGCTCCTCGAGATAACGGCAGGGGAAGTTGAGGCGCCCACCCCGCAGGATCACGGCGCCGACCCGGAAGCGCCGGCCGACCAAGTGGTTGAGCGGCACGCCGCGCACCGTGAGATTGCGCCGATGATCCCCCGGCAGGAGGCGCAGCGGCCCCTCCTGCAGCGGCGGGTCGTTGCGGTTGAGGGCGTCGAGGGCCTCCTGCTCGATCAGCGTGACCTCGCGCACGTCGGGCTTGGGCGAGTAGGTGCCGGTGCCGAGGAAGTAGCGGTCGCCCTCGATCCCGCGGCCGGCCACGCACACGGCCTCGGACAGCGCCTCCATCTCGAAGCTCGCCGCGGGGGCGATGTGGATGTGGGTCAGGGTGCCAACCCAGCCGGTGGCGCCGCCCGGAACCCGAACGGCGGCCGATCCCGCCGCGTGCGCGAACGCCTCGACCATGCGGGGTGCCGTCTCGCTGGTCATGCGGCCTCCGTGGCAAGCGCGATCGCCTCGATCTCGACCCGGGCGTCGCGCGGCAGGCGCGCGACCTCGACGGTGGAGCGGGCCGGCGCCTCGCCCGGGAAGTGCTCGGCGTAGACCGCGTTCATCGCGGCGAACTCGTTCATGTCCTTGAGGAACACCGTCGTCTTCACGACGCTCGCGAGGCTGGCTCCGCCCGCCTCGAGCACGGCGGCGAGGTTGGCGAGGGAGCGCCGGGTCTGCGCCTCGACCCCCTCCGGGAACGCGCCGGTGGCGGGATCGATCGGCAGCTGTCCGGAGGCGAAGACCAGCCCGCCGGCCCGGATTCCCTGGGCGTAGGGCCCGACCGCCGGGGCGGCCTTCTCGGTGCGGATGGTGTGCTTCGTCATGCGGTCGGTCTCTCGCAGGGTTGTTTCAGATAGTGGACGATAATCCACTCTATGGGAAGCGTCCGCGCGCCTTCGGGACGGCCGGCCGACCGGTCAGTCGATCGGCTTCCGCGCCGTTTCCGGGGCGAGGAGCGTGGCGGTCAGCGTGATGCAGGCGAGGGCGATCAGGTAGACCGAGATCGGCCAGGTCGCGCCGGAGCTCCAGCCCAGCAGGGCCGCGGCGATCAGGGGCGTGAAGCCGCCGCTCAGGGCCGCGCCCACCTGGAAGCCCAGCGAGGCGCCGCTGTAGCGCAGGCGCGCGTCGAACAGCTCGGACATCCAGGCGGCGCCGGTGCCGAACATGATCCCCTGGCCGAAGCTCAGCGCCACCGCGACGGTCAGCGTGATGACCATCGGGTCGCGCGTGTCGAGGAGGGTGAACAGCGGGAACGCGAAGGCGATCGAGAACAGGCAGGCGGCGACGAACAGCGTCCGGCGGCCGTAGCGGTCCGACAGCCAGCCGAAGGCCGGCAGGGTGAAGAGCTCGATCACCGCCGCCACCAGGATCCCGTTCAGGATGATGCTGCGCGACAGCCCGAGCTGGCCGGTCACGTAGGAGATCGAGAACACGGTCACGACGCTGACGTAGGCGATCTCCGAGACCTTGAGGCCCACGGCCTTCAGGAAGGTGCGCGGGTGCTCGGTGAGGATCTCCATGACCGGCAGGCGCGCCACCGCGGATTGCCGCTTCACCCGCTGGAAGGCCGGCGTCTCGTGCAGCCGCAGGCGGATGAACAGCCCGAGGCCGACCAGCAGCGCGCTGGCCAGGAACGGGATCCGCCAGCCCCAGGCGAGGAACTCCGCCTCCGGCAGGAAGCCGCACAGCGCGAAGGCCCCGATCGACGCGATGACGCCGAGGGGGTAGCCGAGCTGGACGATGCTGCCGAAGAAGCCGCGCCGCTCCGCCGGGACGCTCTCCACCACCATCAGGACCGCGCCGCCCCACTCGCCGCCGATCCCGATGCCCTGGACCAGGCGCAGCGCCACGAGCAGGATCGGGGCCCACAGGCCGATCTGCGCGTAGGTCGGCAGGCACCCGATCAGGAACGTGCCGAGGCCCATGATGATGATGGTCAGCGAGAGCATCGCCTTGCGGCCGATCTTGTCGCCGAAATGCCCGAAGATGACGCCGCCGAGGGGGCGCGCCAGGAAGCCCACCGCGTAGGAGCCGAACGCCGCGATGGTGCCGACCAGCGGGTCGAAGCTCGGGAAGAACAGCTTGTTGAACACGAGCGCGGTGGCCGTTCCGTAGATCAGGAAGTCGTACCACTCGACCGTCGTGCCGATGACGCTCGACCAGACGATCTGGCGCCGGTCGGCGACCGGCACCGGGCCGGCCTCGAGAGCCGGGGACGCCTCAAAGGGCAACGCGGTATCGGCCACGGCACATCCTCCACTGTGATGGATGAAAATCCATTCTTGTGGAGGCAAGCGGCGTGCCAGCCCGGCGCGCAGCGGCCCGGCGGCCGACCCGTCGCGCAGTGCGGCGCGCAGTGCGGCGCAAGGTGCAATTCGGCCGCCCCTGCGTTAGGCGGGGGCGACTCTCTCGGTGCCGCGCCCCGGTCGCGCGGGCCGGTCGCGGGCGCGGATGACGGGGCATGACGGCGAGGACGATCATCGGGGCGGACCCGGCAGCGACGGAGACGTCCCCGCAGATCCACATCGCCGAGGAGATCCGGCGGCGCCGCAGGGAGCAGGGCCTGTCGCTGGAGACGCTGGCGGCGCGCTCGGGGGTCAGCCGCTCGATGATCTCGAAGATCGAGCGCTCCGAGGCCGTGCCGTCGACGGTGGTGCTGTCCCGCCTCGCGGAGGCGCTCGGCGTCACCTTCTCGCGGCTGATGGCGCCCGCGACGGAGCGCGAGATCCTGCTGATCCCGGCGAGCCGCCAGCCGATCCTGCGCGACGAGGCGTCCGGCTACCTGCGGCGCTGCATCTCGCCGGTCCTGCCCGGGCGCGGCATCGACTGGGTGCTCAACACGCTGCCGCCGGGCGCCAGCACCGGCGAGTTCACCGCCCATCGCCGCGGCGTGTCCGAGTACATCTACGTCCTGCGCGGCCGCCTGCGGGCGGTGATCGGCGAGCGCGCGGTCATCATGGAGACCGGCGACAGCCTGTATTTCGAGGCCGATGCCGGGCACGCCTTCACCAATGTCGGCACGGAGGCGTGCGAGTACTTCCTGGTGATCGACCCGTCGCGGGTCCGCTGAGCCGGGGCGCCCCGGACGTCCGCGGCGCGCGGCTTCCGCGCGACGGGCGCGTCAGTGGAAGGCCTTGAAGGCGATGATCGTCTCGGAATCCTTCACGCCGTCCAGGCGCAGGAGGAAGTCGTTCACGAACAGCCCTATATCGACGCCGTTGTCCACGTGGAACTTGGCCATGATGTCGAAGCGCCCGGCCGTGGAGTAGATCTCCGACGCGATCTCCATCGCGACGAGCGCGTCGGACACGGCGTAAGTCTTGCCGATCTCGCATTTGATCTGCACGAAAAATGTCTTCATGTCCGTCTCGCTGGATGGCGCGCCGTCGCGGCCGCGCGGATCGGGACCACCGACCCCGCCGGAGCGGCCGAACCTAGCACCGTTCCGCGCGCCCGGTCAGGCGGCGCCCGGCCGGAGAAACGCCAGGACCTCGCTGGCGAACATCTCGGGGGCCTGGAGCTGCGGGACGTGGGCGCAGTCCGGCAGCGTCACGAACCGCGCGTCCGGCAGGCCGGCCGCGAGCTCGCGCGCCATGGCCGGCGGGGTCGCCTCGTCCTCCTCCCCGACGAGCACCAGCGCCGGCGCGCGGATCTCGGAGAGGCGGGCGCGCAGGTCGAGGCCGGCCAGGGCCGCGCAGGCGGCCCGGAACACGTCGACGTCCGTGCGCAGGAAGGCGGCCCGGCGCTCGGCCATTAGGTCCGGGTGCGCGGCCTGGAACGCGGGCGCGAACAGGCGGCGCATGGCCGTGTCGGCGATCGCCGCGAGCCCCTTCTCGGCCGCCGCCCCGGCCATGCCGCGGAACGCGGCCCGGCCGGGCTCCGGGAAGCAGGCGCCGCAATCGGCGAAGACGAGCCGGTCGAAGAGGTCGGGGTGGCGCAGGGCGCAGAGCAGCAGCACGAAGCCGCCGTAGCCGTTGCCCAGCCCGGCCGCCGGCCGGCCCCCGGTCGCCGCGCGCAAGGCCGCGCCGACCCGGTCGGCGACGGCCTCGAGGCCGCCCGGGGCGGGCGCGGAGGCGCCGAATCCGGGCAGGTCGGGGAGGAGGAGCCGGAAGTCGCGGCCGAGCGCCGGGGTGACCCGGTCGAAGCTCGTCCGGTCGGCGAGCAGCGAGTGCAGCAGGACGAGGGGCGGGCCCTCGCCGCACGCGGTCACCGCGACCTGGCCATCCGCGAACATCGCCTGCATCCGAGACCTCCCCCGCCGCCTCTGCCGGCGGCTCCACGACGCTGTCGCATCCGACACGTTCGCTCGCAATCCTGTTGACGTGATATTTCACGGATGGCAGCATGTGTCGACCGAACGAGGCTGCGCGTGCTGCTCCGAGACAACATCTACGCGGCGATCCGCGCCGACATCCTGGCCTGCGTCCTGCGTCCCGGCGCCGAGGTGCGCGAGCAGGAGCTGGCCCAGCGCTACGCCGTGAGCCGGCAGCCGGTCCGGGAGGCACTGCTGCGCCTGGAGCGCGAGCGCCTCGTCACGGTTCACGCCCGCCAGGGATATCAGATCAACGCGATTTCGGTGGCCGACGCCCGCGATCTGCTGCGCATGCGCCTCGCCCTGGAGCCGGCCTGCGCGGCCGAGGCCGCCGCCGGCGCGCCCGATTCCGTCGTGGCGTCCCTCGACGCGTTCCGCACCGTCGCGGACGGCGCCGACTTCATCGCGGAGAACCGCGCGTTCCACATCGCCCTCGCCGAGGCGTCGGGAAACCGCCGCATGGCCGCGACCGTGCGCGACCTCGTCGAGCAGGCCGACCGGCTGGTGCGCGTCAGCCTCGACGGCATCCGCGGGCGCGATCCGGCGCAGCTGGTGGACGAGCACGCCGCCATCATCGACGCCGTGCAACGGCGCGACGGGCGCGGCGCGCGGCGCCTCGTGCGCGCGCACGTCGCCCAGGCCGAGCGCCGCATCCTGACCGCCCTGGAGCGCAGCGCGATCGTCCTCTGAACGAGGCCGCGCCCGGCGCGGAGCCGAGGGACGCGGTCGAACACGACACGGGCCCGACAGCGGGCCCGACACGGGAGAGACGCCATGACCCTGCACGCGCCGGAACCGACGGTCGAGACCCGGGGCAACTTCATCGACGGGCGCGAGGTCGAGGCCGGGGACGGCACGCTGATCGACGTGCGCAACCCGGCCACCGGCGCGGTCATCGCCCGCATCCCGAATTCGGGGCCGGTCGACGTCGACCGGGCGATGCGCTCGGCCCGCGCCACCTTCGAGGGCCGGGAGTGGGGCGGGATGGACATCCGGGCGCGCGCCCGGCTGGTGAACCGGCTCGCCGACGCGTTCGAGGCCAGTCTCGACACGCTCTACCGGCTGGAGACCACCAACAACGGCCGGCCGGTCAACGAGACCCGGGCCCAGCTCTCGCGGCTGCCGGACTTCTTCCGCTACTTCGCGGGCGTGGCGCTGGCGCGGCGCGACGACGTGATCCCCGTGGAGGGCAACTACCTCAACTACACCCGCCGCACCCCGATCGGCGTGGTGGCGAACTGCACGCCGTTCAACCACCCGCTGATGATCCTGTGCAAGTCGCTGGCGGTCGTGCTCGCCACCGGCTGCACCACGGTGGTCAAGCCCTCCGAGTACACGCCGCTCACGACCCTGAAGCTCGCGCAGATCTTCACCGAGGCCGGCCTGCCGCCGGGCGTGTTCAACATCGTGCTGGGGCTCGGCGCCTCCACCGGCAAGGCGCTGGCCGAGCACCGCGACATCAACAAGCTCGTGCTCACCGGCGGCACCGAGGCCGGCCGGATCGCCGGCTCGGCGGCCGCGAAGGTCTTCGCCCACCAGACCATGGAACTCGGCGGCAAGACCCCCGTGATGGTGTTCGACGACTTCGACGTCGAGCGGGCGGTGAACTACGCGGCCTTCGGCGCCTTCATCGGCGCCGGCCAGACCTGCGTCTGCGGCAGCCGCCACCTCGTCCAGGCCTCGATCTACGACGAGTTCGTGGAGCGGCTCGCCGCCAAGACCGCCGCGATCCGCCTCGGCGACCCCTTCGACCCGGCGACCCAGCTCGGCCCGGTCATCTCCGAGCGCCAGCGCGAGCGGGTGCTGGCCTATGCCGGCTACGGCCGCGACGCGGGTGCCCGCGCCGTCGCGGGCGGGCGGGCGGCCCGGGTGCCGGGCTTCGAGGGCGGCTACTACGTGGAGCCCACCGTGTTCGCCGACGTCACCGCCGACATGCGCATCTTCCAGGAGGAGGTGTTCGGGCCCTTCACCAGCGTCACCCGCTTCGAGGACGAGGCCGACGCGCTCCGGCTGGCCAACGACTCGCCGTTCGGCCTCGCCGCGGCCGTGCGCACCCGCGACGTCGCCCGGGCCCACCGGGTGGCGCACGCGGTCAAGGCCGGCATCGTCTGGATCAACGACCACCACCGCCTCGACCCGGCCTCGCCCTGGGGCGGGGTCGGCGACAGCGGCCTCGGCCGCGAGTGCGGCATCGAGAGCTTCAACGACCATTTCGACGTGAAGAGCGTGATGGTCGCGACCGGCGACGGGCCCTTCGACTGGTACCGCGACACGGCCGGCCAGCGCCGCCTCAACTGACGACCGACGGCGCGGGGGATACGAGGTCCGCGCCAGACGGACCCCTTCCGCGCCGGCCCCGAACCCGAGGAAGGAAACGCCCCATGTCCGAAGCCGTGAGCCCGGCGGTCAACGCCGGAGGCCGCCTCGACCGCCTGCCGATCGGGCCGTTCCACCGCCGCATCATGTGGCTGATCGGGATCGGCATGTTCTTCGACGGGTTCGACATCTACATCGCCGCCACCGTGCTCGGCGCGACGCTGAAGAGCGGCTTCTCGACCCTGCCGCAGAACGCGTGGTTCGTCTCGGCCACCTTCGTGGGCATGATGGCGGGCTCGTTCCTGACGGGCTTCTTCGGCGACCGCTACGGGCGGCGCTTCACCTACCAGGCCAACCTGCTGGTCTTCGGGCTGGCCGCGCTCGGGGCGGCCTTCGCGCCCAACATGACGGTGCTGATCGTGCTCCGCTTCATCATGGGCGTCGGGCTCGGGGCCGAGAACGTCGTGGGCTACTCGACCATGACCGAGTTCGTGCCGGCGCGCTCGCGCGGGCGCTTCCTCGGCCTCATGGCGGTGTTCGTCGTCACGGGCCTGCCGGCCGCCTCCCTGATCGGCTACCTGATCATCCCAGCCTTCGGATGGCGGGCGATGTTCGCGCTGGGCGGTCTCGGGGCGCTCGCCGTCTGGTACGCCCGCAAGAGCCTGCCGGAATCGCCGCGCTGGCTCGAGGCCGTGGGGCGCCACGCCGAGGCCGAGGCGCTGATGCGCGCGATCGAGGCCGAGGCCGCCCGCGGCGCGCCCCTGCCGCCCGCCGCCGCGATGGCGCCGGTCACGCAGCTCGGGCTCGCCGCCCTGTTCCGGCCGCCGCTGCTGTCGCGGCTGCTGCTGGGCTGCCTGTGCCTCGTGGTGATCAACACCCTGCTGTACGGCTTCGTGACCTGGCTGCCGACCTTCTTCATCCGGCAGGGACTCTCGGTGGCGACCTCCTTCGGCTACGCGCTGTTGATGGGGCTCGGCGCGCCGGTGGGCAGCGCCATCGGCGCCCTGACCGCCGACCGCTGGGGTCGCAAGCCGACGATCGTCGGCGCCTCGGCGACGGCCATCCTGTTCGGGATCCTCTACCCGATGACCCTCGACCCGGTGCTGCTGCCGCTGGTCGGGTTCGGGCTGACGGTGCCGATCTACGTGCTGGTGGCCCTGCTGTTCGGGATCTACATCCCCGAGCTGTTCCCGACCGAGGTGCGCCTGCGGGCCTCGGGCCTGTGCAACACGGTCGGGCGCGGGGCGACCATCGTGACGCCCTTCCTGGTCGTGACCCTGTTCGAGGCCTACGGCATCGCGGGCGTGACCTGCCTGATGATCGGGCTGCTCGCCCTGCAGATCGTGGCGGTCGCGGCGTTCGGCGTCGAGCCGCGCAGCCAGAGCCTGGAGAGCCTGGAGGCGGGCGTCGCGCCGGCCGAGGGCGGCCCGGCCGACCGGGCGCGGGACGCGGTCCCGCGGCCGATCCTCTGAGACCGGGCGGCCCGCCGCCCGGCCGTCTCCCGGCCGGGCGGAGCGATCAGTTCCAGGTGTGCAGGACCGTGCGCCAGGCCCCGTCGCGCTTCTCCAGCACGTTCACCCAGTTGCCCTCGAACTTCTTCCGCGCGCCCCCGTCGCCGGGGCCGGTCATCTCCCAGCGTCCGGAGACGATGAGCAGGTTGTCCTTGGGCAGCGCCGAATTCACCGTCGTCTTGTGCTCGTCCCACCCCTTCGCCTTCAGCCCGGCGAAGAACTTCTGAATGCCGTCGCTGGTCTGCGGGGCGCCCTTCGTGACGACGATCGCGTCGGGCGCGTAGAGCTTGGCCAGCGTGTCCATGTCGCCGCCGTTATACGCCGCGTCCCACCGGCTCGCGGCGCTCTGCGCGTCGGCCTGCACGGTATCCGACCGGCACAGGCTCGGCGTCATCAGGGCCACGGCGAGCACGGTCGCGTGCAGGACGTGAGGGCGCAGCATGTCTTCCTCCATCGTGAAGTGTTCTGGTTGATGAGAGCGTGACGGCACGGGGTCTGCGGGCTTCGACTAAGGGTATTTCTCCCAGGTGAGAGTGATGATGCTCATCCTGCCGTCGAGGTTGAACTTGAACGGCACCGTCCGGAGGATGAGCCGCCCGTTCTCCTGCGCGACGTGCCGGACCTGGGAGGTCCCGGTCCAGGCCTCGTTCCACGACGTGTCGATGTCGTGGATGATCCGGTCGCCCTCGAACCGGTAGGTCCCGGCATAGGCGAAGAAGGTCTTGTGGAGCTTGACCCGGTCCGCGTCGGACATCTTGTCGTTGGCGATCGGCCTCTCCCGGCCTTCGTAGGCGCAGACCACCATCATGCGCCCGTCGCGGCCGTAATGGATCCATCCGGTCGGCTTCGGGCCGCCGTAGGCGTCGATGGTCTCGTCCGTGTCCACGATCCGGCGCGTCGCCGTGACGAGGCGCCAGGTCCCGACGACCGCGTCCCCGTCCAGCGCTCGTCCGGCCGAGACGCCGAGCGCGCCCGAGGCCAGGACGGCGGCGCCCACGAGGCCGATCGTCGCCACGTGGCCGAGGCCCTCCCGGCGAGAACCGCGTGACCCTTGCTCGCCGATGCGCATCGTTGCGACCCCCGAGACGGCATGGGGACTCAGAGCACGAACCGGAACGTACGCCACCGAACCGTCATAGAAGACCATAATCGAGGTGCGCGCAAGCCCAATGTGCTGAAATACCGAAATCCAAAACAGTCAAAGCGCTGCGATGATCTGAATGGCGGCGATAAGACCAGTATATTTCCGCACGAAGGACGTGCGCGCCCCGCCGGTCGAGACGATGGCGGGCGAGCGGGCGACGTTTCAGGGGGCGGGATCGGCCGCGCGCACGCGGAACATCCCTGATCCGCGCGACCGGATCCGCCGCTCGACCTGCGCGACGCGCGCGAAGATCTGCGCGTCCGGGACGATTGACCGCTGATCGGAGGGGCACCGCGCGACTTTTGAGGACGGCGCGCACGGGCTACGCTCCCGGCCATGTCCGCGGCAACCGACCCCCACCCCGATCCCAGGCCGACGCTCGCCCGACCCGACGACGATCCCTACCTCTGGCTGGAGGCGGTCGACGGGCCCGACGCGCTGGCCTGGGTCGAGGCGCGCAACGCGGAGACGCTCGCCCGCTACGGCGATGCCGTCTTCCTCCGCGACCGCGACATCGCCCGCGACCTCCTCGACCGGCCGGGCCGGATCCCGTTCGTCCAGCGCTTCGGCGCCTGGCTCTACAATTTCTGGACGGACGGCGCGCATCCGCGCGGCCTGTGGCGGCGCGTCGACGAGGCCGGCTACCGCGCCGCGGTCCCGGACTGGGAGATCCTGCTCGATCTCGACAGCCTCGCGGCGACCGAGGGCGAGGACTGGGTCTGGGCCGGGGCGGCGATCCTCAAGGGCGATCTCGACCGCGCCCTGGTGCGCCTCAGCCGCGGCGGCAAGGACGCGGCCGTGATCCGCGAGTTCGATCTCGACACCCGCACCTTCGTGGCCGACGGCTTCGTCCTGCCCGAGGGCAAGGGCGGCGCCACGTGGCTCGATCGCGACACCGTGCTCCTGTCGAGCGCCCTCGGGCCGGGCATGGCCACGCGGTCCGGATACGCCCGCACCGTCCGGCTCTGGCCGCGCGGCACGGATCCGCGCGACGCGCCGGTCCTGTTCGAGACCGCCGAGACCAGCATGGATGTCTGGGGCGCGTCCGACCGGCAGACCGGGACGGAGCGGATCACCGTCGTCGAGCGGCTCGGCTTCTTCGACGCGGCGATCCATATCGGCGACCGCACCGGCCTGCGCGTGCGCCTCGACCTGCCCACGCATGCCGGGGTCCAGCTGCACCGGAACCACCTGTCCGTGCGGCCGCGGCGGCCCTGGACGGTGGACGGCGTCGCGCATGACACCGACACGGTGCTGGCGATCGCGCTGCCCGATCTTCTGGCGGGCCGCCGCGCGTTCACGGTCCTGTGGCGGCCGGACGAGCGGCGCGCCCTCCAGGGCGTGTTCTGGTCGGCCGGGCGGCTGATCGTGGACGTGCTCGAGGACCTGCGTCCCACCTACCGCGTCTTCGAGCCGGGGCCGGGGGGATGGACCGAGCGGGCCGTCGCCGGGCTGCCCGCGCTGGGCTCCGTCCATCTCTGGCCCCTCGACGGCGATCCGGAGCGGGCGGATGGAGCCCTGCTCGCGCTGGCCCACGATCCGGTGACGCCGCCGGCGCTGCTCGCCTTCCCGCCCGCGCTCGACGCCCCGGCCGTGCTGCGTCAGGCGCCCCCGGCCTTCGAGGCGCGCGGCATCCGGGTGACGCGCCACGAGGCCCGGTCGGCGGACGGGACGCGCGTGCCCTACGTCCAGGTCGGGCCGGAGGCCGAGACCGGTGCGGCCCCCGTCTACCTGACGGCCTATGGCGGGTTCGGCCTCTCGCGCCTGCCGGATTACCAGCCCGTGCTGGGCAAGCTCTGGCTGGAGCGCGGCGGCACCTGCGTGACCGCCAACATCCGCGGCGGCGGCGAGTTCGGCACCCGCTGGCACCACGCGGGCCGGCGCGAGGGCAAGGCGCGGGCGCACGACGACTTCGCCGCGGTGGCCGCCGACCTCGTCGCCCGCGGCGTGACGCGGCCGAGGCGGATCGCGGCCGAGGGCGGCTCGAACGGGGGCCTGCTGATCGCCAACATGCTCACCCGCTACCCGGAGCGGTTCGGGGCGCTGGCCTGCACGATCCCGCTCATCGACATGCGCCGCTACACGAAGCTCCTCGCCGGCGCGAGCTGGATCGGGGAATACGGCGATCCGGACGATCCGCAGGACTGGGCGTTCCTGTCCGGCATCTCCGCCTACCACGCCGCCGAAGCGGGGCGGCCCTACCCGCCGATCCTTCTGGCCACGAGCCGCGGCGACGACCGGGTTCATCCCGGCCACGCGCGGAAGATGGCGCAGAAGCTCCGCGTCCTCGGCTGCGACGTCGCCTTCTACGAGCCCGCGACGGGCGGGCACGGCGCCGGCAAGGACAGCGAGCAGACGGCGGCGTTCAGGGCGCTGGGGCTCACCTTCCTGCGCCGCGCCATCGGATGGGAGGACCCGGTCGCGTGAGCGCGGCCTCGGCCTGCGCTCGGGCGGAACTGAGGACCAGCGCGTTGCGCGGTTCAGAAGCCCATCAGCACGCCGGCCGAGCCGCTCACCGTCATCGCGAGGCCACCCAGGAAGGCGCCGATCATCGCGTAGGAGAAGCCCTTCAGGACCCTGTCGTGCACGCCTCTCATCGAGCCGCGGGTCTCGGGCGAGACCCGGGACCACCACCTGCAACGAGAGGCCGGATCGGCCGGGCGGGTGCGGCGCGAAGGGGCCCGCTGCACGGCGGAACCGGGCCGGGTTCAGGCTGCCCCGGTGAGCGGGACAGCCGCCGGGCGCATCTCGCTCACGCGAAATGCGCCGGCAGGCTGAGGGCCTGCGCGTAGGTCACGAGGGCGATGGCGCCGGCGATCAGGGTCGCGGCCAGGGTGATGCGGTTCGTCCAGGTCATCGTCGTCTCCATCGGGTTCGCGACCGTGCTCGCGGTGTGATCCCGATGTACGCCCGAGCTTTCAGGCCCGGCGTGTCCGGGAACACCTGCGGAGCCGCTGTTCGCGCACGGATCTCGGGCTGCGCACCGGCCGGAGGCGGGCAGGACGGCCGCCTCCCGGCTCGGAGGACCCCGCAGAGCGGGACCGGACCCGGACCTGGCCCGATCTATCCGGCCTCGGCGCGCTGATCCGCGTTGGAGGCGACCGTGAAGCCCTCGCGGTCGAAGACGGTGTAGAGGACGCCGGCCGGATCGAGGCCCAGTCCCGCGATATGCGTGATCGCCGCCTCCTTGGCCTCGGCCAGCGTGCTGAACGGATCCGGCAGCTGGTACATCCGCGACGCCTGCTCGGCGCCGTCGATCTGAACCGGCGGCGTTGTGATCTCGACCGTGTAGGGCACGACGTCCGCCTGCCGGTGCCTAGTGGAACACGCCGAGGAAATACAACAACAGAATGATCGGCAGCGGGATTCCCAGCAGCCACAGCAATCCACCGCGCAGCATTCGCGCCTCCTCTATGTCGACAATCGCACCGAAATATCGGCTGGTTCGAGGATGGAACGCACGAACAATGCGAAGGGATGCACATGACTGGCGCGAATGCTCGAAGCGCGCCTTCGATAGAGCTGCGCGAGACCTTTGGGCATCTCGCCCCGCACGGGCGCGCGATGTGGTCGCCGGAAGCCCGCGATCGGTCGCGGGCTCGCGGCAGCGCCTCTCGCCACACGCTCGGGGACCGGCGCGCCTGGCCGACCGCGGGTGGGACGGCTCAGCGATGCAGCGCGGCGATCCAGTCCTTCAGGGGATCCACCACGTAGGCCATCCAGGTCCGCGCCCAGGCCAGGGCCGGGCGGTTCGCGTCGATCGGCCGAGCGGCCATCAGGGCGGCCACGTAGGCGTCCTCCTGCGGTTCGCACATGTCCAGGGCACCCCGCTCCCGTCCGGGCTTGCTCCTGTGTGCGGGCTGCCGGTCGAAGGCCTCGCGGACGCAGCCGTGCCAAGCGCGCTCCAGGCCCGGCAGGTCGCCCGGCCCCGCTTCCAGCGCCGCGGCGGGCCGGGCACCGGCGAGGGCTGCGAGGAGCGCGAGGCCCGCCGCGAAGGGCGACCGCCTACTCATCGGACGCGCGATCCGCCTGCGGGGCCGCGTCGGCCAGGGTCATCGCGCGCGTGGCCGTGCGCAGCTCATGGCGGGCCACGCCGTCCGCGAGCGCGACGAGGGCGACGAGCACGAGTCCCAGCAGGAAGACGCGGCGGATGGTCAGGGCGGAGATGAGCATCGAGGGCGCCTCGTGGAGACGTCCGCACCGTAGCGGAGCCGCCGCGCGCTGACTGCCGCTCCGGTGCCACATGAGTACGGAAAGCGAACGCCCGGCCGACACGCCCGCAGGCGTGCCGGCATGCCGCGAGGGCTCGACGGGTGCGCGCGCTCCACGGCGCGGCGGCAGACCTCGACCCGCCCGCGCCGGACGGCGACGCGATCTCGCCGCGGGCGTGTCCGGCCGACATGCACGCGCGATTAGTGTTGACGGCCGTCAATGCTATGCTCGATGGCGCGTGTACGGTATGAATCGACGCCATGAGCGCGCCTGGACGCGAAAGGCCGATTGCCATGACACGCTTGACCGTCGCCGCTCTGGTATTCGCTCTGACGAGCCCCGTCATCGTCGCGCAGGCCCAGCAGGACATCCCGATCCAGCGGGATCTCAAGCGCGTGGATCGCCTCGATCAACGGCTCGGGCGCGAGGATACCGAGCTGAAGGTCGATCCCAACGTGACGCC
Source organism: Methylobacterium sp. PvP105 (assembly GCF_017876975.1). Lineage (NCBI taxonomy): Bacteria > Pseudomonadati > Pseudomonadota > Alphaproteobacteria > Hyphomicrobiales > Methylobacteriaceae > Methylobacterium > Methylobacterium sp. PvP105. The sequence continues at coordinate 399,400 of NZ_JAGIPA010000005.1, forward strand.
GGACAATCCGGACGGCGTCGTCGGTTTCGACGGACCTCCGTTCAACTACGGGGATCCCGGGGTGATGGGTGACGGCCCCCTGCCGCCGGGATCGCCCGCCGACGACGACGACTGGTACTGACCGAGGACGGCGTGCCCCACGGCCCTGAGACCGCGGGGCTCCGCGCGCGGCTCAGCGCCCTTTCTTGTAGAGCTTGCTCGCGATCTCGAAGATCTCCTCGGGGGCGTAGTTGGGCGCGAACGCCCCGTAATTGCCGTCGAGTTCCGGGACCTTGCCGCCCTCCGGCAGGCCGTCGACGACCTCGAGGTTGCCGGGCGGATCGCCCGGCAGCGCGACCTCGTCGTTCGACCAGACGCCGGCCGCTTCCTTGTAGTCGTCCGGGCTGAAGCGGTAGAGGCGCCGGTGCGAGCCCTCCTGCAGATACTTCTGGCATTCCGGAATCTTGTCGAGAACGATGTTCGGGGTCGGCAGCATCTTCTCGATCTCGACGCCCGTCAGCTTCTTGAGCGCCAGCGCGTAGGCGTGCGCGTGCACGGAACCGCGCACGAGCAGGTAGCCGCAGACCTCCCGGCCGGTCGGATCCTTGAGGGTCTCGTAGACGCGCAGCTTGTGCAGGCGCGCGCCGCATTCCAGGTGGAAATTGTGCAGCAGGTCGATGATGATGTTGCCCGTCGTCGTGACCATGTCGACGTTCCAGGACTGCGCGTTGGAATTGACCGGCGTGGCGCCGCCGCCGTTGCTCAGGAAGCTGCCGGCGAGCCGGATGTCCTGCATGTCGTGGAACGGGGCCTTCGAGACGTCGACCTCCTCGGTGTCGTCGCCGGGGCCGTTGTTGAGCATCGCGATGCCGGTCGAGACCAGCTCCACGTGCCCGAGCTCCTCGGCGAAGATGCTCGACACCAGGCTGTAGAAGGGGCGCAGCTTCGACTTGTTGCGGAAGTTGAAGCTCTGGAACATGTAGTTCCCGAGGGTCGACATCTCCCCGTACTTGCCGCCGAGCAGCTCCTGCAGCGCGGCCGCCGCGTTGGGATCGGGCTTCTTCGGCTGTGGCAGTTCGGCCTGAAGGCGGTCGAGCTTCATGAACATGCGAGCAGCTCCGTTCGCGCGGGGTGCGCATGACGGCATCTTCCCGCACGGACGATTGTTCCTGCGGCCGCGTCGCGACAGCGCGCGTCGGGCTCACCGCGCGGCCGTGACGGCGTGGATCGCGGGCGGTGTGCCGGCGGTCGGCGCAATCCTGCTGTGGACAGCGGCTCCGGCACGGCCGGCCGGCCGCCATCCTTTCAGGGGCGGTAACCATGCCGGTCCTACCAGCCGCGACCCCGGACGGTGAGGCAGGTGGACGAATGGGCGACGACGTGGCTGCGATCCTGTTGACCCTCGTGACCGAGAATTCCGAGTTGCGCGAGCAGCTCGCCAGCGCGCAGGACATGCTGATGGAGACGGCCATCGATGCGGGACAGCTCCATGCCCGGATCCAGGGGCTGGAGGCCGAGCGCGACGCGTGGCGGGCCGAGGCCGGGCACCGGGAGGGCCGCGCCGCCCTGATGGCCTGACGGTTCGGCCGCGCGCCGATCGCGCGCCCGACGCAGGACCGGACGCCCGCGGGTCGGCGAGCGAGGCAGGCCGGCGCGCGTCGCGGCTTCGAGCCTGCCCGTCCCCGCGCGTCCCGGCGGTTCGCGGTCGGATCGGGGATCGGGTACGTTCAGAGGCCGTCGAACGATCGACTCGGGAGCGCGCGGCGATGGTCACGAACGTCCTGCCCCCGCTCGATCCGGCCGCGCTCCCGGCCGGCATCCGCGCCCGCTTCGTCGAGGGCGTCAACGGCCTGCGCATGCACGTGCTGGAGGCGGGCGAGGCCGGCCCCGACCGCCCCCTCATCCTGCTGGTGCACGGCTTCCCCGAGATCGCCTATTCCTGGCGGAAGGTCATGCCGGCCCTGGCCGCGGCGGGCTACCACGTCGTCGCCCCCGACCTCCGGGGCTACGGCCGCACCGCGGACGCGCCGGTCGCCTTCGCGGACGACCTCGCGCCCTACCGCCTGCACAACCATCTCCTCGACCTGCTGTGCCTGATGAGCGCCCTGACGCGCGACAGGGTCGCGGCGCTCGTCGGACACGATTACGGGTCCTGGGTCTGCGGCTACTGCGCCCTGGCGCGGCCCGATCTCTTCGGCACGGTCGCCCTCATGAGCGCGCCCTTCGCGGGGGCGCCGGGGCTCGACGCCCTGGCCCGGGGCCTCCGGACGCCGGCCGACGACCCGATCCACGCGGCACTGGCCGCCCTGCCGCGCCCGCGCACGCACTATCACCGCTACTACGCGTCCCGACGCGCCGCCGCCGACATGGAGCGCAGCCCCCAGGGCCTCGCCGCCTTCCTGCGCGCCTATTTCCACCACAAGAGCGCCGACTGGCCGGACAACCGACCCCGCGCGCTCGCCGGCTGGACGGCCGAGACCCTCGCCGAGATGCCGACCTACTACGTGATGGATCAGGGCCGGACGATGCCCGCGACGGTGGCGCCGGAGATGCCGCCGCGGGACGGCGCGGACTGCGCCTGGCTGACGGACGCGGAGCTCGCCGTCTACGCAGCCGAGTACGCGCGGTCCGGCTTCCAGGGCGCGCTCCAGGGCTACCGGTGCCGCATGGATGGCAGCATCGACCGCGACCTCGCGCGCTTCGCCGGCCGGCGGATCGAGGTTCCCCTCCTGTTCGTGTCCGGAGCGCGCGACTGGGGGCCGTTCCAGGTGCCGGGCGCGCTGGGGCGCATGGAGGAGGCCGCCGGCGCGGGCCTGCTCGGCTGCCACTTCGTGGCGGGGGCGGGGCACTGGGTGCAGCAGGAGCGGCCCCAAGCCGTCGTCGACCTCCTGCTCGACGCGCTCGCACGCGGCGGGGCCGGGCACCGCACCGGCGCGTAGGCGCCCGCCGCCGCACCGCGTCCTCGGCTATCGGGGCGCCCGCCGCCCGGCTATGTCTCCCGCGAACCGGCCGGAGAACCGGTCGGACCGGGCGCACGGCGTCCGGTCCGGATCCTCGAGGGAGGCCGACCGATGGATGTCGAAGCGCGCGCCGTCCGGCGGGTCAGCAGGCGGCTGCTGCCCCTCCTGATCACCTGCTACTTCATCTCCTACCTCGACCGGGTCAATGTCGGCTTCGCCGCGCTGACCATGAACGAGGACCTCGGCATCTCCGCCACGGCCTACGGCCTCGGGGCCGGCATCTTCTTCCTGACCTACTTCGTGTTCGAGGTGCCGTCGAACCTGATCCTGGAGCGGGTCGGGGCGCGGGTGTGGATCGCCCGGATCATGCTGACCTGGGGGCTCCTGTCGGGCGCGATGGCCTTCATCGTCGGCGAGACGAGCTTCTACGCCGTGCGCCTGCTGCTCGGCGCCGCGGAGGCCGGCTTCTTTCCCGGCATCATCTTCTATCTCACGCTGTGGTTCCCCGCGCGCTACCGCGGGCGGATCATCGGCACCTTCATGGTCGCGGTCCCGCTGTCGAGCGTCGTCGGCGCGCCGGTCTCGGGGGCGCTGCTGGGCCTCGACGGGGTCTGGGGCTTCAGGGGCTGGCAGTGGCTCTACGTCCTCGAGGCCCTGCCGGCCGTCATCTGCGCCGGCATCGTCCTGGGCTTCCTGACGGACCGGCCGGCGCAGGCGGCCTGGCTGCCGGCGGACGAGCGCGCCTGGCTCACCGAGCGCCTCGCGCAGGAGCGGCGGGCGCGCGAATCCGCCCGCCGCTACAGCGTCCGGGACGCGCTCCTCGACCGGCGCGTGCTCGCCGTCGCCTTCGTGTATTTCGGCAACGTGGCGCTGCTCTACGGGCTCAGCTTCTTCCTGCCGCAGATCGTGAAGGGCTTCGACCTCACGAACGTCCAGACCGGTCTCGTCAGCCTCATCCCCTTCGCGATCGGGATCGTCGGCATGCTCGCCCTCGGACGCTCCTCGGACCGCCGGGGCGAGCGCAAGGGGCACGCGGCCTTCGCGCTCCTGCTCGCGGCCGGCGGCACGGCCGGGGCGGCACTGGTCTCCGATCCCTACGCCAAGATGGTCCTGTTCAGCGTCTCGGCCTTCGGCGTCTTCGGCGGCCTCCCGGTGATCTGGACGCTGCCCACCGCCTTCCTGTCCGGCGCCGCGGCGGCCGGCGGGATCGCCATCGTCAACGCCCTCGGCAACCTCTCCGGCTTCGCGGCCCCCTACGCGGTCGGCGCGATCAAGGATGCCACCGGCACCTTCACGGGCGGCCTCCTCCTCATCGCGGCGGCCGGGCTCGCCGCCATGGTGACGGTCCTCTGCCTCACCCACGACCCACACCTGGAGCAGGCCGCGGCGCGCGGTGCGCAGGCGGCGGAGTAGACGCGGCGGAGTAGACGCGGCGCAGGAGACGCGATCTGGGGGCAGGGGATCGCGCCGCCGCCCTGCCGCGCCCGGGGGGCGGCGGCGGGTGGCGGCCGGCGGCCGATCGACTTATGGCAGCGTCGGACTGTCCTCCCGGCGGAGGCCGTGTTGCGGGGCCGCGCGAGCCCGGGGACACGCCGTCGCCGGCGACGCGCCGGCTCGAACCCATCGGAGCAGCCCATGAACGCACCCGCTCCCGCCCCCCGCACCCGCCCGGACGCGGCGACGATCGCGGGTCTCACCGAGGCCTTGCGGGCCGTGCTCGGGGACCGGGTGACGGAGAGCCGGGCCGTGCGCGAGCAGCACGCCAACCAGCTCACCTGGGCGCCGTGCGAGCCGCCGGACCTCGTGGTCTTCCCGCACGCCACCGCGGAGGTGCAGGCCGTCGTGCGCGCCTGCGCCGAGCGCGACGTGCCGATCGTGCCCTACGGCGTCGGCACCTCCCTCGAGGGCCACGTCAACGCGCCGTTCGGCGGCGTCTCGATCGACACGGGCGCGATGAATCGCGTCCGCGCGGTCAATGCCGACGACCTCGACTGCACGGTCGAGGCCGGCGTCACCCGCAGGGCGCTGAACGCGTACCTGCGCGATACCGGCCTGTTCTTCCCCATCGATCCCGGGGCGGACGCCACGATCGGCGGGATGGCGGCGACGCGGGCATCGGGCACCAACGCCGTGCGCTACGGGACGATGAAGGATGCGGTGCTCGCGCTCACCGCGGTGATGCCGAACGGCGACATCGTCACGACCGCCCGGAGGGCGCGCAAGTCGTCCGCCGGCTACGATCTCACCCGGCTCCTCGTCGGCTCGGAGGGCACGCTCGGGATCATCACCGAGGTCACGCTGCGCCTGCACGGCATCCCCGAGGCGATCTCGGCGGGCATCTGCCCGTTCCCCTCGATCAAGGCGGCCTGCGACGCCACGATCCTGACGATCCAATCCGGCATCCCGGTCGCGCGCATCGAGCTGCTCGACGAGGTGCAGGTCGCGGCCTGCAACCGCTACTCGAAGCTGACCCTGCCGGAGACCCCGCTGCTCCTGGTCGAGTTCCACGGCACGGACGCGGGCGCGCGGGAGCAGGCCGAGCGGTTCGGCGAGATCGCCGCCGAGCTCGGCGGCGGCCCGTTCGACTGGGCGACCGGGGCCGACGCGCGCGCACGCCTCTGGCAGGCGCGCCACGACGTCTACTGGGCCGCGGTCGCGCTGCGGCCCGGTCCCACGATCAAGAACATGTCGACCGATGTCTGCGTGCCGATCTCGCGGCTCGCGGAATGCGTGGAGGCGACGAAGCGCGACATCGCCGCGACCGGGCTCACGGCGCCGATCGCCGGCCATGTCGGCGACGGCAACTTCCACACCCTCCCGCTCGTCGATGCCGACAGCCCCGAGGAGATGTCCGCGGTGGCCGGCTTTCTCGACCGGCTCGTCGCCCGCGCGCTGGACCTGGGCGGCACCTGCACGGGCGAGCACGGGATCGGCCAGAAGAAGATGCGCTTCATGGAGAGCGAGCACGGGCCGGAGGCGCTCGGCCTCATGCGGACCCTCAAGCGCGCCATCGATCCCCGGAACCTCATGAACCCCGGCAAGCTGATCCCCTGACGCGGACGCGGTCCGCGACCCGCCGGCCCCGGAGGGCCGCTCCTTCGCGGGCCTCGCGTCGTCCGACCGCGTCGGGCTCGACCCGCGGGCGCTCGGGGCCCGGACCGCCGAGCTCGGCACGGCCCTGGCCGTGACCGCGCGGCCGTGTCGTCGATTGCGCCATCCCCTCAAGGCGGCCCCGCCGCATCCCGATCGGGTTCAGGCACGGTCCCTGAGCCGGAGACGCACGGCCTCTCGCGAGCCCACGCCCGCCGGATCGTCGGCCCGCTCGGAGGCCCGGGCCCGCGCCCATCAGCACCGTTGGCCGCCCGCGCGGATACGGTGATCGGGCTCGAACGGCGTCGGTGGATTGCGTATCCGGCGACAGGGCGGGATCGGTTTCTGCCCGCCCACTCCCGGAGCCACGATCAGATGGCTTCACAGCGTCCCGTGAGCGGACGCTCCCGGTCGCGAGCCGGCGCGGGCGGGTGTGCCCGCGCTCAGGGCCCTCCATCGTCCGGGCCTGACCGACCTTCGGTCCGCGATACGCTTCGCATCGACGACAGGATCTCGGACCGGAGACATCGATCGCCTCACGGGCTGCGGCGATGTCGGTGCGTCGTCGGTTCTCCGATCCGGCGCGGCGTCGGCACGGCCGGCCCATCGTTCGCCCCTGCCCCGCGCTTCATCGCCGATTCGTCCGGTCCCAGCCGATCCTCCCGGCCAGCACGATCCGGGACCGGCCCGTCAACGCGGCGGCACCGGGCTCGGGAATCTACCGGACGCTGCGTCGCGGATAGCCGGCTTCACCGGCACAGCCGGGACGGATGTCCGCGAAGCCCGGAACCGGCCGCGAGGCCTCGCCCGAACCGGCGAGGATCGAGGGGAGGGCGGTCGCGCAGCGAGGCTGCACGCGCGGCGCCGCCTTATAATCCCGCTCCGTCGACCGCGGCGTGTGAATTATTTTGCTTGCCATAGGATCCTGGCACACAGAATAATGCATGCCGCAAAGCCAATATCGGAACCCGACATGAGGTTTCGGCGAGGCCGGCGATGCGCCGACGTGCACGCCAATCCTATAGCACGTCGCCGAATGTCAGCGCAGGGACGAGGGAGGAAGCTCATGGCCATGCCAAATGCCACGCCGGCTACGGCAATACCCAGTACCAATCGATGGCTGCAGATCGTGCTCGGCGTGATCTGCATGGTTGCCGCGGCGAACATCCAGTATGCCTGGACGCTGTTCGTTCCCGAGATCCAGAAGACCTTCGGTTGGGACCGCGCCGCGATCCAGGTCGCCTTCACGATCTTCGTCGTCGTCCAGACCTGGCTGACCCCGATCGAGGGCTACTTCATCGACAAGTACGGCCCTAGCCGCGTCGTGATGTTCGGCGGCCTGATGACGGGCCTGGCCTGGGTCATCAACTCCTACGCCACCAGCCTGAGCGGCTTCTACCTCGGCTCAGTGGCCGGCGGTATCGGCGTCGGCTGCGTCTACGCCACCTGTGTCAACAACGCGCTCAAGTGGTTCCCGGACAAGCGCGGCCTGGCGGTCGGCCTCACGGCGGGCGGCTACGGCGCCGGCTCGGCGCTCACCATCCTGCCGATCGCCAAGATGATCGACGGTGGCAACTACGCCCAGGCCTTCTTCGTCTTCGGCCTGATCCAGGGCGCCATCATCATCGCCGCCGCCATCGCCATGCGCGCCCCGCGCAAGGATCAGGTGCCGTTCTCCACCAAGGTCCTGCAGTCGCGGCGCGACTACACGCTGGGCGAGGCGCTGCGCACCCCCGTGTTCTACGTGATGCTGCTGATGTTCACCTGCACGGTGACGGGCGGCCTGATGGCTGTGGCCCAGCTCGGCGTGATCGCGCAGGATCTCGGGGTGAAGAACTTCCAGGTCAACCTGTACTTCTTCGCCATGGCGGCGCTGCCCTTCGCGCTGATGCTCGACCGGATCATGAACGGGATCTCGCGCCCGCTCTTCGGCTTCGTCTCCGACCGGATCGGACGGGAGAAGACGATGTTCATCGCGTTCGCGATGGAGGGTATCGGCATCGTGGCCCTGGGCTATTTCGGCTCGAATCCGTGGGCCTTCGTGATCCTGTCCGGTGTGGTGTTCCTGGCCTGGGGCGAGGTCTACTCGCTGTTCAGCGCCACCGCCGCCGATACCTTCGGCTCGAAGCACATCGGCAAGATCTACGGCGTGCTCTACTGCGCCAAGGGCTTCGCGGCGCTGTTCGTGCCGGTGGGCAACCTGATCATGCAGGCGACCGGTACCTGGGCGACGGTCCTCTACACGGTGGCGACCATGGACCTGATCGCCGCCATCCTGGCGATCGCGGTGCTGCGGCCGATGCTCAAGCAGCACCACGCGGCGAACAACGACGCCGCGGCGCCGGCGCTGACGCTGGCGCACGCCTGAGCGACCGGCTCGGCCGCCCCGCGGCCGGGCCGGACCCGCGACGCCCCGGCTCCGGAATCTCGGAGCCGGGGCAGAGACGATCGAGGGGGGTGCGCGCCGCCGGCACCGTCGCGGCGTCTCTTCGGGACGCACGTCGCAGCGGGCACCTGCGGATCCTCGGGCGTACACCTCCGATCATGCCGTGCTTCGTCGGCGCCTCGCTCTCACGCGACATTCCAGCCGCGCTCCGGCGCCCGCCCGAGATCTGAGGCTGGAACCAGTTCCCGCGTTTTCGGAGATCGACTGTGCTGCAGCCTCCCGAGACCTCCCTGGGTCCGGCCTCGATCGGGCAGACCGCGAGCCTGCGCGAGCAGGCCTACGACAGCATCAAGCAATCGATCCTGGCGATGGATCTCTACGACGGCTCAGCGCAGATCCGGCTGCACGAACACCAGATCGCGCAGGATCTCGGCATCAGCCGCACGCCAGTCCGGGAAGCCCTGACGCTTCTCGAGCGGGAAGGCTTCGTGAGCACGGTGCCGCGCCGCGGCCTCTTCGTGACGCGCAAGACCAAGCGCGAGATCGTCGAGATGATCACCGTCTGGGCCGCGCTCGAGGGCATGGCGGCCCATGCCGCCGCGCGGCACGCCGAAGATTCCGAACTTCGCGCGCTCGGCAGGGCGTTCGAAGATTTCGACATATCCACTTTACCCGATCATCTGAAAGCCTACGACGAGGCCAACCTCGACTTTCATCGGACGATCGTCCGTCTCGGCGGCTGCGGATTGATGGTCGAGATGACGACCAACCTGTTCATCCACATGCGGGCGCTCCGGTCGGCCTTCCTCCATCGGGCCGGGAGGCTCGAAGATTCGATGCGCGAGCATGCCGCCATCATCGCCGCCCTGCAGGCACGCGACGCGGATCGGGCCGCGGTCCTCGTGCGCGATCACGCGCTCGGGCTGATCGCGCACGTCGAGGCGCACTGGGCTTGGCCAGAGGGGTAAGAGCCACCGCCGACGGAGAATCGACCTATGCTACCGTCCGTTCACATGACCGATCTGCTCGGCCTCGGCTTCCTGATCATCGGGCTCGTCGGAGCCGGGATCGCCAGCGCGAGCCGGTCGACGCGCTTCGCGGAGGAGCCGCGTGAGGAACTCGCGGGCGGAGCGCTGCTCGTGGCGATCCTCGGCCTCGCCTTCGTGCTCGCCGAGTGAGCGGGCGCGGCGCGGGCAAGGCGGCCTCTGCGGCTCGCCATGCCGCAGATTTGCAACAGGCGCCGGAAACAGCCGGGAGGGCTGGAATTATTCCAGTCCAACGCCCCGCTGTCCGGCCATTCATTTCTCGCGTCTAGACAACCGTTTGACCGAACAGAGCAACCGCAGTTTAGAGGTGCTACAAAGATCTGAGCCGCTTGCGCCAATCGGGGCCATATTATTTTAATCCGTCGGACGCTGCACGCGACTGTGCACGGCGCGAGCATCTGAGGATTGGAGTAATGGCGGCGGTATCGGTGGATGCCCTGCATCGCAGCGAGAACCTGAACCTTCATCGGTTCCTGCTCCGCAAGCTCGGCAATCCCGCGGATGCCGCCGATGCCGCGCAGGAGACGTATCTCCGTCTCGTCAAGGCGCTCACCACCACCGACCTGGAGCAGCCGCGCCTGTTCCTGTTCCACCTCGCCCGCAACGTCGCCGCCAATCTCGGCAAGCGCCGCCGGTTCGAGGCCGGCCTGTTCCGGTCCATCACCGATCTCAAGCTGTCCAGCGTCGTGGACGGCCGCGCGCAGACCGAGACGCAGGTGATCGCCCGCGAGCAGCTGCGCCTCGTCGCGGCGGCGATCGACGGGCTGCCGCCGCGCTGCCGCGAGGCGTTCCTCCTCAGCACCTTCGAGGGCCTCTCGAACGGGGAGGTCGCCGCCCGTCTCGGCGTCAGCCGCAACATGGTCGAGAAGCACCTCATCAAGGCGCTGCTGCACATCCGCCGCGCGTGCCACGAATTCTTCTGATCCGGCACGTCAGGACTTCGCGGCCTCGATGGTCTTCATAGGTCGGACGGGCGGAGCGGGCAGCGGGTCGACATGGAGGAGGAGCGGACGCCCGCGGGCGACGACGAGGCCGCGGACGACCCGGTCTACGCGCGGGCCGCGTTCTGGGTGGTTCGCCTGGCCTCCCCCGACGCGACCGACGCCGACCGGGCAGCCTTCGCGACCTGGCGCGCGGCCGACCCGGCCCATGCCGAGGCCTACGCGGAGATGGAGGCGTGGCGGCGCGTCGCCGGGCGCGCGCCCGATACCCGCCGGCGCAAGCGGCGGCCGCCGACGCGCCTCGTCGGTCTCGCGGCGGCGCTGGGCCTGTCCGGCTTCGTCGCCTACGAGAGCGGGCTCCTCGACCGCGTCCGCGCCGATGTCTGGACCGGTATCGGGGACATCGAGACGACGCGGCTCCCCGACGGCAGCCGCGCCGCCCTCAACACCGACACGGCGCTGGTCCTGCGCTTCACGGCCGCCGAGCGCGACGTCCACCTGCTGCGCGGGGAGGCGGAGTTCGATGTCGTGCCCGACAGCGGCCGGCCCTTCGTGGTCCACGGCGGCGGTCTGCGGGTTCGCGCGGTGGGGACGCGCTTCTTCGTCCGGGCCGGCGGGGACGCCGAACCGGTCGGTGTGGCGGAGGGGCGCGTGGACGCGTCGACATCCGCCGGCGCCGTGACGATCGGGGCCGGCGAGGTGGCCCTCCGGAGCGCCGACGGCCACCTGATGGTCGAGCGCGGCGATGTCGGGCGCGCCACGGCGTGGCGGGAGGGCCGGCTCGTCGTCACGGGGCAGCCCCTCGCCGCGGTCGTGGCCGACCTGAACCGATATCGGCGCGGACGCATCGTCCTGCTCGGCTCGGGGCTCGGCGCGCAGCGCTTCAGCGGGACGCTCGACATCCGCGACACCGACGAAGCGCTCGACGTGCTGGTCGCGACGATGGGCCTGCGCGTCACGCGCCTGACCCCGTACCTCGTCCTCGTCAGGCCGCCGGGCTGACGGGGCGAAAAAAACCCGCGCGGGGAGGTCAGGAGTCGCGCGGCTCGATTGTCGTGTGTCCGTGAGGGCCCAGAGCGCGCGCCGAGCGTGCCGCCCTCCGCGGAACGGGGGCAGGGATGGCGGTGTGGAATCTCGGCGGCACTCTCGGCAGCGCGCTGGGCGGCACTCTCGGAAGCGCGCTGGGCGGCACGTGGCGCAGGGCGGCCCTGGCGAGCGCGTCCCTGATCGCGATCGGGCAGGCCTCGGCCGCGCAGGAACGGCCGATCACCCCGACCTTCGTGCGAGCCGGCGAACGGCTCAACATCGTGCCCGTCGCCGCCGGGGACGCCGGGCCGCCGCGCGCGCTCTCGGCGCGGCGCGTCCGGCTCTCGATCGCGCCCGGTCCCCTCGAGCCGGCCCTGGCGAGCCTCATCGCGCGGACGGGCCTGTCGCTGGCCTACCGGACGGCGCTGACCGAGAACCGCGCGACGCGGGGCGTCGAGGGGGACGTCCTGCCCCTGGAGGCGCTCGCGCGGCTGCTCGACGGGACGGGGCTGACCTACCGCGCCGCGAAGCACGCGACGATCACCCTCGTGAACCCGCGCTACGCCCAGGCGTCCCTGCCGCCGGGGGATTCGAATGCGCCGACGCCGGTCGGGGCGGCCGCCGCGGCGGTCACCCTCGACGAGCTCTCGGTCGAGGCCCAGCAGCCGACCTTCGGGACGACGGGCTTCGTCGCGACCCGGTCCACGGCGGGCTCGAAGGGCAACGATTCCATCCTGGAGACGCCCGCCACCGTCAGCGTCATCACCCGGGACGAGCTGAATGTCCGGGGCGTGCAGGACGTCAACCTCGCGGTCGCCTACACGCCCAACGTCCAGGCCGTCGACTATCCCGGCGGCCAGGGCGGTCCGACCTTCACGCTGCGCGGCTTCAACGCCAACAACTTCGACAGCGTCTACGAGGACGGCCTGCGCTACGGCTTCAACTCGTTCGACCAGAACATCGAGCCCTACGCCTACGAGCGCGTCGACGTCGTGAAGGGGCCGATCTCGGTCCTCTACGGCCAGGGCCAGCCGGGCGGCATCATCAACCTCGTCTCGAAGCGCCCGACCTTCGTCCCGTTCAACGAGGTGTTCCTCCAGGGCGGCAATTACGGGCGCGTCCAGGCCGGCTTCGACCTGTCCGGCCCGGTCGAGGGCGCGCCGCAATTCGCCTATCGCGTGACCGGCCTCGTCCGCAACGCCGACAGCCAGGTCAAGTACACGCCGGACGACCGGACCTTCATCGCCCCGGCGCTGACCTGGCGGCCGGACGCCGACACCGCCCTCACGGTCCTCGGCAAGTACGCCGAGTACCGCGGCGGCGGATCGGAGCAGAGCCTGCCGATCGTCGGCTCGATCCTGCCGAGCGCGCGCGGCTTCTTCCCGCGCAGCCCGTTCGTCGGGCAGCCGAACTTCAACACCGGCCTCCTGGAGAACAAGGAGATCGGCTACATCCTCGACCACAGCTTCGCGCCGGGATGGCTGCTGCACGCCGCCTTCCGGGCCTACGAGACCACCTCGAAGTTCGACGCGGTCGGCGCCAGCCCGGCCTTCACGCCGCCCGGCTTCCTCGCCGTCTCGGTCTTCCCGTACCTGCGCGACCAGTCGAGCCAGGGGCTCCTGACCGACAACTACGTCCAGGGGCGCTTCGACACCTGGGACATCCAGCACGACGTCGTCCTCGGCGTCGGCTTCCAGAACTACTATCGCCGCGACGCGCGGACCTTCCCGAACGGCTACCCGACGAGCGCCGCGAACCGCCTGATCGACCTGTACGATCCGGTCTACAACCTCGGCATCGCCTTCCCGCAGCGAACGAACGTCGCGACCCGGGCGCTGCAGCAGCAGACGGGCGCCTATGTCCAGGACCAGATGAAGTGGAACGGCTTCATCCTCACGGGCAGCCTGCGCAACGACTGGGTCGAGCAGCAGGTCCGGACCACCTTCAATTTCCCGAACCTGCCGGTCGCGACCCTCAACCGGACGACGATCGACAACCAGAACTTCTCGGCCCTGAGCTACCGGGCCGCCCTGGGCTACGCGTTCGCCGCCGGGATCGTGCCCTACGCCGCCTACTCGACGTCGTTCAACCCGCAGATCGCGGGTCAGCGGGCGGACGGCTCGGCGCTGCCGCCCCGCGAGGCCAGCCAGATCGAGGGCGGCGTCAAGTGGCAGCCGGTCGGCACCAACGCGCTCGTCACCGCGTCGTATTTCGAGATCACGCAGACCAACATCCCCCTCGCCGACCCCCTCAATCCCGGCTTCTTCATCGTGACGGGCGCGGCGGAATCGCGGGGCTTCGAGCTGGAGGGCAAGGCGAGCCTGTTCGACGGGTTCAACCTGATCTTCGGCTACGCCCACCTCAACACGAAGGTCACGCGGAACGCGACCAACCCGGCGCTCGTCGGCAACCGCCTGCCGAACGCGCCGGACAACACCCTGTCGCTCTTCGCCGACTACACCCTCCCGCTGAACTCGCCCTTCGCCGGCTTCCGGGCCGGGGCGGGCGTGCGCTACGTCGGCGAACGGACGGACGCCACCAACGTCGATCGCATCCCGGCCTACGCCCTCGTCGACGCCTCGCTGAACTACGACCTCGCCCAGCTGAACCCGGCCTGGAAGGGCGCGGTCCTGTCGGTGAACGCCAACAACATCTTCGACCAGCGGTACTTCACGTCGGGCTTCTACACCGGCTACGTCTTCGAGGGGTTCCGCCGGAGCGTGTTCGGGACGCTCACGTATCGCTGGTAGGGTCGCCGGCCGATGACGCGCGCGGCACCGACCGTCTCCGGGCGACCGGCCCCGGCGGGGGGCCGGCCTGCGTCGAGCCCCCGGTTCACGGCCTCGCGGACCTTCCGCCTGGGCCTGTGGCTGCATCGCTGGAGCGGGCTGGTCGCGGCGCCGTTCTTCCTCGTGCTCTGCCTGACCGGGACCGTCCTGATCTTCCACGAGGAGATCGACGCCTGGGCGGGCTTCGAGCCGGCGGTCGAGGCCTCTGACGCGCCGCTCCGGCCGCTGGCCGCGCTCGCCGACGCGGCGCTGGCGCGCGCGCCGGGCCGGCGCGTCGTCGCGGTCGCGCTCGACGCGGAGCATCCGGAGCGGGTCACGGTGAGCCTCGCCGCGCCCGGCATCCGCACGGTCGCCGGGGCCGATCCGGTGCTGATGGACGCGCGGAGCGGCGCGGTCCTGTCGCGGCCCGACCCGCGGACGACGCCCCTCGGCCTCCTGCTGCGGCTGCACGCGAACTGGTTCCTGGGCCTGCCGGGGCAGCTCGCCGGCGGCGCCGTGGCCCTGCTGGTCGTGCTCTGCCTGGTCTCGGGCACCGTGATCTACGGGCCCTATATCCGCGGACTCGCCTTCGGCGCGGTCCGGCGCGGGTGCGGCGCGGCCCTGCGCCAGCGCGATCTGCACAACCTGATCGGCGTCGCCACGCTCGGCTGGACGCTGCTCGTCTCGGTCACCGGGATCGCGCTCGCCCTCGGGGGCGTCGGCCTCCTGGCGTGGCAGGCGACCGAGTTGCAGCGCCTCGTGCGCGCCCACGCCCCGGCCTCCGCCGGGCGCGTCGACGGACCCGCCGCCGTCTCCCTCGACGCCGTCCGGGCCGCCGCGGAGGCCGCCCGGCCCGGCTGGCGGGCCACGCTGATGATCGTTCCGGACACGGTGCTGTCGACGGACCGGCACTACACGGTGCTGCTCGCCGGCCCGACCGGTCTGCAGAAGCGCCTGTTCGAGATCGCCCTGGTGGACGCCCGCGACGCCCGGGTCGCGGAGGTGGCCCGTCTCCCCTGGTACCTCACGATCGTCAGGCTGTCGCAGCCCCTGCATTTCGGCGACTACGGGTCCTGGCCGCTCAAGATCCTCTGGTGCGCGCTGTCCTGGGCCACCCTGTTCATCACCGGCAACGGGGCTTGGCTGTGGTGGACGCGCGGGCGCGGGCGGCGCGCCGGTCGCGCGCAGGCAGGTCCCGCATGAGCGGGGTGTCCGCGCTGTGGCAGCGGCGGCCGGTCCTGTTCGCGCTGGGCCTCGCGACGCTGACGGTCGCGGGCCTCGTCGTGATGCTCGGCGACGCGGCCGCGTGGAAGGCCGCCGGCTTCGTGCTCGCGGCCCTGCCGCCGGTCACGGCGGCCTTCGCCTATCGGAGGCAGTGTCGGCGGCGCGGCGCCTCGTGAGCGCCGGCCTTCTCGGGACCCTGCGCGCTACGCCACCGCCTGCCCCGCGCGCGCGTTCCACTTCTCGAACTTCCCGAGCACGCCCCACGCCGTCAGCGCGATGAAGATCGGCATCGTGTAGGGGCTCAGCCCGAAGGCGGGCGTGAGCTGGGCGAGCACCTGGCCCAGACCTGTGCCGGCCGGCACCTGGGACAGGATCTGCGTGACGACCGCGCCGACGATACCGATCGCCGACTTCTTGCCGGAGAGCAGCTGCCCGATCGTCTGCCCGAGGGCGCCGTTGACCGGCCCGAGGACCGCGCCGGCGGGACGCGCTGCCGGCGGGCCGGGCAGGACCTGGGCGGTCGGCAGGCGCGCGCCGTCGATCTGCCGGCGCAGGGCCTGGAGAAGCTCGTCCAGCCGTGCCGCGGCATCCGCGGGGGGCGCGGCCGGCACGGGCGCGGCCGGCGCGATCACCGCCGGATGCATCGGGACGGGTTGCAGCGGGGCGGTTTGCGTCGGGCTGGCCGCCCGCGCGGCGACCTGGCGCTCCAGGTCCTGGATCCGCGCCAGCACCGCCCTGTCCGGCGCCGGCCGCAGCGCCTCCTGGATCGCCGCGATCGTGCGCGCATCCGCGAGGCCGGAATCGTCGAGGCCGCACCGTTCCTGGAACATCGCCACGGCCGCCATGGTCCGCGGCCCGTTCCGGCCGTCCTCGACGAGGGGCGGCGCCGCGCCGAGGCGGTTGAGGGATTGCTGAACCCAGAGCGTGCTGTCGGCGAGCTCGTCGTCGGGCTCGCGGGACACGGCAGCCTCGACGGCGCGCGGCGCCGCGAGGGCGACCGTGGCGTCGATGTCGATGAGGCTCCGCAGGATCACCGCGGTGCCGATCTGCGTGTCGACCACGTTCGGGTCGAAGACGTGGTCGCGCACGAACTTGCCGCCGCGCGCGCCCGGCGGCCCGTAGGCCGTCGACCCGCCCCAGAGATACGGCGAGTTCACGCCCCGGCCGTGGTAGCCGTAGCCGTTGAAGCCCTCGAGCCGGTAGAGGGCGCGCGCGACGCTCCAGTCGCCGACCCCGATCAGGCCCTGGAGGCGCAGCGCGTCGACCGCCCCTTCGACGAAGGCCTGCGGCCCGGTGAAGGGACCGCGTCCCTTCGGGACGATCGTGGTCCGTCGTCCGAGCGTCTGCCCGTTGCCGAGATACGTGTCGAAGTCGAAGGCCGATTCCCGGTAGTGGCAGAGCCCGACGAACCACCAGGGCACGCCCGTGCGCGCCTCGATCTCCCGGTAGCGCAGTTTGCCGGCGGCGAGCTGCTGCGCGAGCTCGCGCACGGTCGCGAGCTTCTCCGGCCGGATCTGAAGCGACGCCCAGGTCCGCTCGTAGCCGTCCTGAAAATCCGTGAAGGATGCCATGTCGATGCTCCGGGATCTGCGGTGACGAAGCCTTGACGGGACGGTCCGCGCGGCGCGGCCGGAGCCCCCGCGCGGCCGGGCGCCGATCGGGCGGGTCTGCACGCGACGCCCCGGATCCGGACGCGCGGTCGCGCGGCGCGGGCTCCCGACGGAGGGGCCGGGCGCCCGGTATCGGCGACGTCCTGCCCGCGCGCCGGGCTAACCGGGCGCGGCGGCGCCCGCCGACCGTCCGGCGTAGGAGATCCGGAACGCGGTCGGAAACGGCGTGCCCCCGTCCTCGACCGCGCCCTCGGCCCGCACGGCGTCGCGCAGCAGGATGCGGCGGACGATCTCCGGGATCATCGCGCCGGCCACGTAGCGGCCGAGGCACTCGTGATGGCCCCGGCCGAAATGGAGGTAGGTCTGATCCGGGCGGGTCGGGTCGAAACGGTCCGGCTCGGGCACGCCGGTCGCGTCGAACATCGCCGAGAGGCTGAGGGGCAGGACGATCCGGCCCTTCGCGATCCGGCTCTCGGCCGGGCTGCCCCGGCCGAGCACGTGGTCGGTCTCCGCTTGGCGGAACATGAAGGCGACGATCGGCGCGAAGCGCAGCGCCTCCCACACGTAACCGTCGAAGGCGGCGGGCCCGGTCCGGGCGGCCGCGCGCGCGGCTTCGAGGACCTGCGGCCGGCCGAGGAGCTCGGCGAGGGCGTTCACCACGGCCTCCGACGTGGTCTCGATGGCCCCGATCAGCAGGCCGCCGACATTGATGACGACGCGGTCCATGCCGAAGCCGGCCGCCGCCGGCAGGTGCAGCCGGAGCAGGCGGGTGAGGACATCGTCGGGCAGGTCGGCGCCGGCCTCGATCGCCGCGACGCGCGCCGGGATGATCCTGGCGAACGCCGCCCGCATCTCCTGGCGCGCCCGATCCGCCGCCGCGTGGATCGCCTCGGCATCCGGGCGCGCGTCGAAGGGAAGGTTGTTGAACTGGTCGAACTGGTTCGCGTACGACCAGCGCAGGAGGTCGGCATCCGGGGCCGCGAAGCCGAAGAACCGCTGCACGATCCGCAGCGGCACGAGGCGCGAGAGCGACGCCACGACGTCGATGGATCCTTCGCCCGCGTCGAGGGCCGCGTCGGTGACGGCGCCCGCCAGATCGCGGATGGCCGGGAGGTCGCGCCAGGACAGCACGGCGCGCATGACCGCCTTGTCGCGGTAATTCACCTCCGTGCCGTCGAGCGCCAGCATGAACTCGCCCATCTTGGGCTTGTAGAGCGCGACGGAGAAGACCTGCGGCAAGGACAGGATCTCCTCGACCTCCGCGCGGCCGGCGACCAGGATGGCCGCGCCGCAATCCAGCGCGGTCCGCCGCGCGCGAAGCTGCGCGAAGAAGGGCCGCGGCGCGCGGGCGATCCAGTCCCGGGCGCGCTGCCAGCGCTCCGACACCGGCAGGGCCTCCAGGAACGTGAGGCAGGGCGTCTCGGGAGCGGCGGCGCGCATGCACGACCTCCAAGGTTCTTCGCGGAGAGGCGCGGGCCGTCCGGCCCGACGCGCGGTGGTCAGTTGAGCGAGACGTCCAGCCCCTCGCGCAGGCGCGCCACGAGCTCGCCCTGCCGGTGGGTCTCGGTCTTGGCGAACAGCGCGCGCAGCTGGGTGCGGGCGGTCGAGATCGCGATGCCGCGGTCCCGGGCGTGGGCGTCGAGGGACCGCCCCGAAGCCACCGCGTTGGCGAGGTTCGACTCGGCGACGGTCAGCCCGAACAGCTTCTGCAGCCGCGCGGCGTTGCTCTCCTGGACCTTCTGGGTCCCGGTCCGGATCACGATCGCCAGCTCGGCCCGCACCTTCGACCCGGTGCCCGCCGGCCGCTTCGACAGCGGGTGCAACGAGACGCGGTAGGGCACGCCGCTCTCGCCGCAGGTCACCGCGATGTGGTCGGCCTGCGTGATCGCCACGTCGCCGCTCGCGGCCGCGAGCGCCTCGCCGGCCGCGCGGGCGATCCGCCGCCCGGTCTGGCTGTCCTTGAGGACGAGGCTGCCCTTCACGAAGGACAGGCCGGCCCGGGACCGCGCGAGCGCTTCCGCCGCGCGGTTGGCGTGCGCGACGCGCAGGTCGGAATCGGTGAGGATCACGGCGGCGTCGAGCAGGTCCAGGGCGGAGGCGAGGTCGGACGTGCGCTCGGATGCCTGGCGCATCAGCGCGTACAGCTCGAAGGCCCGGCGCAGGTGCGGGACGAGCATCGCCAGGCGCCGGACCTCGTCGGACCGGAAGGGGCCGCCGTCCTCGCCGCGCATCGCCGCGAGCGTCGCCATCACGTCGGCTTCCTTGGCGAAGTAGGTGACGAGGCTGTGCTCGATCTCGAAGGGCTGCACGACCTCCTTGAACAGGGCCGACTCGCGGAACTGCACCGCGTCGACGCCCTCCTCGGCGCGGATGACCTTGCCCTGGTTCGACAGGATGTAGGGGAGGCGCGGATCCTCGGTGGCGTGCCGGTAGAGGAACTCGCGGTACCGCGCCCGCTCGAAGCCGGACACCGCCCAGAGCGGCTTGCGGTTCCCGTCGAGGCTGAACACGGCGAGCTGCCCGACCCGGCCGCCGACGAAGTCGGTCAGATCCTCCAGGAGCGCCGACCACTCCTCCGGCTGGCCGACGCGGTCGTAGATCGACCCCACCAGTACCGAATACGCCTCGAGATCCTGCATGGCCACGCTCCGCGGTGAGTGCGAGTGGTGAGTGCGCGTCTTGAGTGTCCTCAGATCTCCAGGATTCTGATCGGACCGATAGGTTTCGAACCCGGGTCTTCCATTACGGATGCAGTTGAGATGCAAATCAATACTGGTGATGTGGAGATTCGGTCTGCGGCAGGCGCCTAGAGGGTTCGCAGGTACTCCAGGAGCTGCCGGCGCTGGGTCTCGTCGAGCTGCTCGGTCCCGTAGGCGGGCCCCTCGTGGCCGGTATTGGCATTGCCCGGCAACGCGGTGTCGAACAGGAACGGCCCGCTGTCGGACCGGAAGCCGATCCGGTCCTCGTCCAGCTCGCGGCTGCCGACCCGGAACGTCCTGGATCGCCGGCTGGACGGCAGCAGCAGTTCGTACAGGTTCGGCACCGAGCCGTTGTGCAGGTACGGGCCCGTCGCCCAGATCCCGTTGAGGGGCCGGGCCTTGTAGACCAGCAGGTCGCGGTCCCTCCGCGCCCCGACAAACGCGGCGACGAGGCCCTTGCCGCCGGCGGTCGAGACATCGTCGAGCATCGCGTTGCGGGCTTCGAGGACGGCGGCGCCGCGCTTGTGCAGTCGCTCGAGGATGACGGCCTGGTCCGCCCCGACGCCCGACGGCTCCGGTCCGCGGTCGAGCGGCGCCAGGATCGCGCCGGCCACGAGCGCGGCCACGAGGTCGAGGCTGCTCGTCTCGGCGGCCAGCGGCGGCGTCGTCGCCAGGAACGGCATCCGGACCCCTTCGAGGATCCCGGTCCGCGCGCGCCGGGACACGGCGTTCGTCGCCATCTTCGGGTCGGTCCCGATCTCGGCCAGCGGCGTCAGGGTCACGGTCAGCGTGCGGTTCGCGCCGGTCGGGGCGATCGCGTGGCAGGACACGCAGTACCGGTCGTAATGGGCCTTGCCGGCCGCGGCGTCGCGGGTCTGCGCCTCGGTGCGCGGCGCGATCCGGTCGGGCCAGGCCGGCGCCGTGAGGGCGCCCAGCTGGTTCTCGATCCGCAGGAGGTTGACCCGGTCCGCCGAGGTCTCGAACCACAGCGGCGGCAGGATCGGCTCACGGATGTCGGCACGGGCGAAGACGCCCAGGACCTCGCCGACGTTTCGGCCGAGGCGCTCGACGGCGAGCCCGTTCGCGGCCGAGCCGTTCCACTGCACCCGGTCGTGCCACGACGTATCCCACAGGAACGGGTAGCTGACGGGCGCGTCGGGCGGGGCGATGTTGTGCGGGTCGCGCAGATCGATGCCGGTCGCCCGGTTGAAGATCATGCCGAAGGCGTCCAGGCGGGCCGGCCCCCAGGGCACCGCGGTCCGGCTCGACGCGACGTAGCGGGAGAAATCCTCGGCCAACCGCGTCAGGCTGACCCGCAGCCGGCGGCGGTCGGCCTCGGACGGGCCCGCCCCCGGCGCCGACAGTTCCGCCGGGATGACGCGGCGGGCGAAGCGCTCGAAGCGCGCCCCGTCGTCGCGCGTTTGCGCGAGGGCGCGGCCCAGTTCCTCGATGAAGGCGAACATGTCGGCATCGGCCGGGCCGCCATCGATCAGGATCGACCGACCGCGCAGGTCGATCCGGTTCACGTGGCAGGCGGCGCAGGTCATGCCGATCCACTCGCCGCGATCGTCCACATCCTTCACGAAGCCGATGGGAAGCCCGCTGCGGTTCGATCCGCGCGTCCCGTCATACGGGTTCGGCAGGTAGCCGAAGCGCGCGAGCCCGTCCGCGACGAAGAGCCTGTCGTCGTCCGGGCGCTCCAGGGACATGAACCAGGCGTACGGCATGATCTGCGAGCCCTGGCTCGCCCCGTAGAACCACGCGCGCTCCTGCGACGTCCAGGATTGATCGAGAAAGTGCGGGCCGCCGTCCGGCCTGTCCCCCGGCTCCCGGTCGGCGGCGCGCAACCCGGCCTGCACCGGGACCAGGATCATCGCCGTGAGCGCGGCGGCGCGGGCGGCCCGGGAGCCGGTCACGATCGCACCTGGGACATGGCGGGAACCCTGCCTTCGCGAAGTGTCTGCCGATTCCAGTAAACGCCGATCGAAGCCCGCGCGTCCTTCAAATGGATGATGTTCGAATACAGTTTTTCTGTGAGGCTCGGAGCGACTGTAATTTTCGCTGTCGGCGGTGCGGCGGTGTCGCGCCGCCATAATGCTGCATCGATAGAATCGTCTGTCGCATATAGATTATGAAATCGTTCATGACATCAATACTGATGGTGTAAAATTTTAGCATAAACTGTGCCGATGGCCGGCGGAGAGATGTTTGCGCGACCGCTGATCGGAACGGCTGAACCGCGAAGTCCGGCACCGCGCGGGCGATAGGAGGAGCGATGAGCGCCAGTCTCGCAGACATCCAGGCGGATGCCCCGTCCCATCACCTGCCCGCGGTGATGACGGGCCGGGACGCGTGGTTCCTCGATACCGAGCAGGCACTCGAAGAGGAGATGGATCACTTCTGCGGACCGCCGCAGCCCGGCGATCGCGCGCCCTGGCAGGCGCGGGCCGACCAGGCCCGGCTCGCCGCCCTGTGCCTGTCCGGGGGCGGGATCCGCAGCGCCACCTTCTGCCTCGGTGCCCTGCAGGCCCTGGCCAGCCGGCGGATGCTCGGCGAGTTCCACTACTTGTCGACGGTATCGGGGGGCGGCTTCGCGGGCGGCTGGCTGCAGACGTTCATACGCCAGTGCGGCAGCATCGCCGAGGCCGAGCGCCAGCTCGGCGGCTCGGGCAACGAGATCTTCGCCAAATTGCGGCGGTACACGAACTACCTGACGCCGGAAGTCGGGATCCTGTCGTCGGACACCTGGGCCGGCATCGTCCTCTACATCCGGAACACGATCCTCAACTGGTTGATCATCTTCCCGCTGCTGCTGTTCGTTCCCCTCGCGCTGCTCGCCTACAGGACGGCGCTCGAGGCTGCGCGCGGCAGCACGCTGTGGCTGCCCCTGGTGCTCGGCAGCGCGGCGCTGTTCGTCGCGACGTTCAGCGCCTGCATCCTCCTGCCGAGCCATCGGCCGCGGACCGGCGGCGTCACGGCGTACGCGTCCCCGGCGCGGGTCGCGGCCTGCATCGTCGCGCCGACCTGCGTCTGGGCCCTGGCGCTGCCGTTCACGCTCCGCGCGCTGTTCGAGCAGCCGCTGCCGGTCTCGGGCCTGTCCCTGTGCCGTCTGGGCCTCGCGTACTTCGCCGTGCAGGTCACGGCCTATCTCAGCGGCCTGATCTGGCAGACCGCGAAGGGTCATCCCGGCCTCTGGCTGTACGAGCGGAACGTCGGTCCCTGGCTCGCCAGCAGCCTCGTCTCGGCCGCGCTGATCAGTCTCTGCACCGGCGCCTTCATCGACTGGCTGGTCGGCGGGGCTGCCAGCTTCGATGCCGAACGGGCAGAGGTCTCACAGACCCTGACCTACGCGGCCCCGCCGGCGCTGATCGTCATCCACCTGCTCCAGAGCGTCATCTTCATCGGGTTCCGGAAGAGCGCCGAGTGCGCCGACCTCGACCGCGAGTGGGTCGCGCGGGTCGACGGACAGCTTCTGCTGGCCGCGATGGGCTGGACGGGGCTGTGCCTGTGCTGCCTCGTCCTGTCCGCCGACGCCCTCGGCCGCCACGACGCGCAGATCCCCGCCCTGTTCAGCGCGCTTGCCGCCCTCGCCACCGGCCCGGCCGCCGCCTTCCTGGGCAAGCAGGTCTTCGTCCGCGCGCAGTCCCTGGCCGCCAAGGGGCGGATGGACGACCTCGTGATGATGGGCCTCAGCGCGATGGCCGCGGTCTTCGGGATCAGCCTGTTCGCCCTGATGGGCTGGTGGCTCGGCCGCCTCCTCGGCTCCGCGTACGACTGGTGGGGCGACTGCCTGCTGCCGGGTTGGGCGCTCGGCGGCGCGAAGGTCGGCTCCGGCTGCGGCATCAACCCCTACGGCATGATCGTGATCCTGGATGTCGCGGTGGCGGCGGTCCTGGCCGGGGCCGTCTGGCTGTTCGGCCGCGTCAACGTCAACCGCTTCTCCATGCACGGCGTCTACCGCAACCGCCTGACCCGGGGGTTCCTCGGCTCGGCGCGGGCGCGGCGCGACGCCGATCCCTTCACCGACTTCGACGAGGAGGACAGCCCGCGCATCGCCGAACTCGGGACGGAGAAGCGGCTGCTGCCCGTCGTCAACATGACGCTCAACCTGACCGATCTCCTCCACACCGAGTGGGCGGAGCGGAAGGCCGCCTCGTTCACCGCGACACCCTTCGCCTGCGGCTCGGCTGTCCTCGACCGCGCGGACAGGGCGCGCGACCTGCCCGCCACCGGCGGTCCGCGCGGGGCCTACATCCGCACATCGCAGTATGCCGGGATGGAGACGCGGGGCGATCGTGTCAGCGCGGGCAGAGGGCCGCTGCTGGGCGGGCTGCTGACGATCTCCGGGGCCGCGGTCAGCCCGAACTGGGGCTATCACTCGTCGCGCCCGATCGCGTTCCTGATGACCCTGTTCAACGTCCGGCTCGGCGCCTGGCTGCCCAACCCCGCGGTGGCGCGCCGGGACGACTTGAAGCTCGCCAAGCCGAGGAATTCCGTGCTCGCGCTCCTGAGCGAGCTGGGCGGCCGCAGCACCGATGTCCGGCAGGCGATCTACCTCTCGGACGGCGGCCATTTCGACAATCTCGGCGTCTACGAGATGCTGCGGCGGCGCTGCGCGCGGATCGTGGTGATCGACGCGGGCCAGGACGAACACTGCACCTTCTTCGACCTCGGCAGCGTGATCCGGAAGGCCGAGGTGGACGGGTTGGCGAAGGTCCAGATGGGCGAGATGCGCATTCTCGCCCGCTCGACGATCGAGCGCGAGGGCAAGCGCGCCGGCGCGCTGGGCTACGCGCGCGGTACGATCGCGTATCCGGGCGCCCGCGACGCGGCATCGCTGATCTACATCAAGCCGAGCTTCCTGGACGACATCCCCGCCGAAGTCCGCGCCTACGGCGCCACCAGCCCGGCCTTCCCGCACGAGAGCACGGCCAACCAGTGGTTCTCGGAGAGCCAGTTCGAGAGTTACCGCGCCCTGGGCTTCCATCAGGTCAGCAAGATGTTCGGCTCGAAGCTCACGACCTTGTCGGACTGGTCCGTGTATCTCGACAGCGAGATCGGGCGGCGCCCCCCGGACTGCTAGCGCCGGCGATCGTGCCGGACACGGCCGCCTTCCGATCGCAAGGGGGCGGCCGACCGCGGCAGCCGCGCGGACGCGGAGATCCGGGAAGACCCGCGCCGGGGTGCGGCCCGTCGCGCTGTCCGCACCTCGGCACCGGATTCGTGACGGAGGCGATGATCCGTCTCCCCTCGCGCGGCCAAGGCTCGGGACAGCCGGTGCCGATCTCGCCGCGCTCAGGACGTCGGCACGTCGCACAGGCATCGAGGCGCGGCGAACGCGACCCTGTTCACGGCGTCGCGACCGCCGCGGCGCGGGTGGTGCCGAGAAGGCCTTCGCGCCCACGCCGCGATCCCTGTTGAGCCGGCCATCGTCCGCCAAGAGACGCTACGATCGAAGCTGAGTGGGGCCGGGATTATTTCGCTGGGGCGGCGGTTCGGTGAAGCGGAGGGGTCGGAAACTCTATTGCGCAATCGGATCGGGGCCTGAATTGGGAGATCTACGTAAACTTGCTCGCCTCAGAAGCGCGGAATCGATCAAATGATGGATGCGTTAATTAGAAGTCGCTGCTAGGACACGTCATCATGTTGGCGGAGGAGCGGATGCGCTACCGGGCCGTAAGCGTCTTGGATGTGTTGGCCGTGCCTCCCGATGAGAGCCCGACCGACGAGACTCTCATGCTCCGCGAGCACATCCGCCGAATCCTGCGCAAACTCTCCCGGGCGAGGGCCGAGCTCCAGTACAGCTGAAGTGGGCGGCGCCTGTCGGCGGCGGTGCCGATCTCCGCCCCGACGGCCGTCAGGATCGACTGTGTCGCTCCGCGTTCCCATCGCCGCGATGGGCGGCGCGCTCCGTTCCGAGCATCTGTGCCGTCTACGAGGTGACCTCGGTGTCGTGGCGGCTCGGCGCGGGTTCGACGTCGCGACCGGACGGGGTGTAGGCGCACCAGCCGCATTGCCCGAGGTCGGCAGCCCGCGGCGCGTTCCACTGCGAGCACAGCGGGCACACCTTCAGCACGAGCTTGGCGCCGTGCGCGAAGGCCAGACCGCGGCCGCGGAACGTGACTCTACCCTGGGGAAGATCAGTGGACATCGGCGCCCTGACTGTAACACAGGTTAGTGATTGGAACCTGTCCAATCTGCGCAACTCCGTCAACCCCGGACGGTGCCGGGCGTCGTGATCCGGTTGTCGTGCTCTGCCCCGGTGGCGAAGTCGACCGAGACCTCCCGGTTGATCGTCGAAGACTTCGAGCGGCGTTGGCAGCCCGGCATCCGTGCGGCGGCAGCCGGGTCGTGGCGCGATCGGATCAGGTCACGCGTCCGGCTCGCACAGGTCTCGCATCGCACCTTTCGATAGCGAGGACGGTTCCGGTCAGATCGCACCGAGGGCGACGTGTCGGCCGAGGATCGGGCGGCGCTTGCGCGTCCGGCAACCGACCCTGTCGGAGAAGCTCGGCGAGCGGCGCACCGTCGATATCGTCGCCAGCCGGCGCGAGCACAGGGTGGCCTTCTACAGCTTGACCGATCCGCGCCTCCGGGCGCTTCTCGACGCGGTCGAGGATATCCTCGCGATCAACCGCCGACCGCGGCGGCTCCCGGCGCGCGCCCGACGCGCCGGATCGGGCGCTCGGCCAGGCCGCGAAGTTCGGGCAGATCGGAGACGGACCGTGACCGCTTTCCTCGCTCCGCTCGCGGGGGGCGCCCTGATCGGCGCCTCGGCGGCGCTGCTGCTTCTGGCCAACGGCCGCATCGCCGGGATCAGCGGCATCCTCGGCGGCCTGCTCGACAGCCTGTTCGACCGCCTGTTCGACAGCCCCCTGGGGCCGGCGGCCCGCGACTGGGCCTGGCGCGCGGCCTTCCTCGTCGGGCTCCTCGCCGGTCCCGCCCTGTACCGGCTGGCGGCGGGCCACTGGCCGGATGTCCGCGCGGGCGCGTCGTGGCCGATGCTGATCGCCGCCGGTCTCCTCGTCGGCTACGGGACCCGCCTGGGCTCGGGCTGCACCAGCGGTCACGGGGTCTGCGGACTCGCCCGGCTCTCGCCGCGCTCCCTGGCGGCGGTCGCGACCTTCATGGCGGCGGCCATCGTCACCGTCTTCCTCGTACGGCACGGCGTGACGCGATGAGCGCGCCGCGCCTCCTCGCCGCCCTGGTGAGCGGCCTGCTGTTCGGCGTCGGCCTCGCCCTCTCGGGCATGATGGACCCCGAGCGGGTCCTGGGCTTCCTCGACGTCGCGGGCGCCTGGGATCCGAGCCTCGCCTTCGTGCTGGCCGGGGCCGTCGGAGTCTCGGCGCTGGGCTACGCGATCAAGGCGCGGATGGCGCAGCCCGCCCTGGCGCC
Organism: Methylobacterium sp. PvP105; assembly: GCF_017876975.1. Lineage (NCBI taxonomy): Bacteria > Pseudomonadati > Pseudomonadota > Alphaproteobacteria > Hyphomicrobiales > Methylobacteriaceae > Methylobacterium > Methylobacterium sp. PvP105. Next base: position 426,524 of record NZ_JAGIPA010000005.1, read on the forward strand.
GCGCTTCGAAGTGCCGACGAACCGGAGCGTGGATGCCCGGCTGCTCGCCGGAGCCGCGCTGTTCGGCGTCGGCTGGGGGCTCGCCGGCTTCTGTCCCGGCCCGGCCCTGGCCGGCCTGAGCCTCGGCCTGCCGGAGGTCGCGCTGTTCGTGGCGGCGATGCTCGCCGGGATGCTGCTCCACCGCGTCAGGTGGCCCTCCGCAGGGTGACCCGCGTCAGCTCCGACGGACGCCCCAGCCGGAGGGCGAAGCCGGGCCAGAGCCCGGTGCCGTTGCTGACGTAGAGCCGCATCGTCCCGACCCGGTACGCGCCCGAGACGAACCCGGCATTGCCGCGCGCCACCAGCCGGTCCAGGCCGCGGATCATGCCGCCGTGGGTATGGCCGGAGAGCTGGAGCGCCACGCCGCGCGCCGCGGCCCGGGCGGCGTTCGCCGGCTGGTGGTCCAGCAGAACGATCGGCGCGCCCTCGGGCGCGCCCGCCAGGGCTGCGTCGAGGTCGGGGCCCGGATGCCCCGTGGCGGGCGCGGAGCGGTCGGTGACGCCGGCCAGCACCAGCGCGGCGCCGCCGCGCCTCAGGACCGTGTGGGCGTTGGCGAGGACGCGGATCCCCAACCCGGCGAGGTGGCGCATCCAGGCGTCGTGGTCGAAGAAGTACTCGTGGTTGCCGGGCACGGCCCAGACTCCGTCGCGCGCGCGCAGGTCCTGCAACGGCCTGACGTCGCTCCGCCGGGCCTCCAGCGACCCGTCGATGAAGTCGCCGGTCACCACGATCAGGTCGGCCCGGAGGGCGTTGGCGCGCGCGACGACGGCCCCCGCCCAGGCGGCCGGGAACAGGCGGCTGATATGCAGGTCGGTCAGGTGCAGGATCGTGTAGCCGTCGAGGCCGGGGGGCAGGTCCGCGATCGCGACCGGGACGTCCTTCAGCGGCGGCACGCGCGCGGCCCGCCACACGGCGACGGCCGAGAGGCACGCGGCCGCCGCGGCCAGCGCGGCGCGCCAAGCGGTCGGGATCGCCCAGCCGCCTCCGGGCAGCGCCAGGGAGATCAGGGCGACGAGGTCGAGGGCGAGCTGCGTCACCGCCGCCAGCGCGATCGCGCCGAACGCCCAGTTGAACAGGATCACGACCGGGCGCGGGAATTCCGGCGCGAAGACCGACCCGGAGGAGAGGCGGCTCCACAGGTGGTACTGGGAGGCGACGAGGAGGAGCGCGGCGAGGCCGAGCCTAAGCGCGAGCGGCGCCGGCAGGGGCCACACCACCCGCGCGATGACGTAGGCCGCGGGCAGGCTGGGGATGAGGCGGATCATGGGCGGCTACATGGACCGGGCGGCGGCCGAAAGGCAAAGCTTGCGCCCGGTTCGACCCGGTCGCTCGGTGCGCGGCGACCGGAAGGACCGCCGTCGGCGGCTCTGAAGGCGCCCTCCGCCGACCCGTTGCCCGCCCCGGGACCGCACCCGCTGCGCCCGGCGAGCGCCGGCGTCAGCGCGCGCTCGGCTCGAACCAGCCGCGCAGCGGTTCCAGGGTGGTCTCGTGCGCCAGCGGGGGCGGCGCGCCGTCCGGGGCCGCCATGCCCGCGCGGTCGTGCCAGTACGTCGCCAGCCCCACCCGCGCCGTCCCCACCAGGTCGAAGGCCGAGCCGGCGACGAACAGGCAGCGCGCGGGCTCGACCCCGAGGGCCTGCAGTCCCAGCCGGTAGGGACGCGGATCGGGCTTGTAGAATCCGGCGCGCTCCGCCGTGACGACCGCGTCGAGCTCGACCCCCACGCAACCGGCGGCGATGCGCCCCAGACGTTCGGAGCAGTTGGTCACGACGCCGAGCCGCACGGAGCGCGCCGCGAGCGCCTGCAGGGTCTCCGTCACGCCGGGCCAGGGCCGGAGTTCGCCGTAGCGGTCCTCGAGGTCCGCCGCGAGGCGGCGCGGCATGCCCACCGCCTCGGCGGCCTCGGCCACGAGATCCTCGTACGGCCGGTACGCCCCCGTCCGGTAGGTGATCCGCAGGTACTCGGCCCGCCACCGGCGGCCGGCCTCCTCGCTGCCGGCGACCGAGTTCCACAGGGACCAGCTGTCGAGCAGGGCCGTCAGGAGATCGAACAGGACGGCGTCGAACCGGTGGGATGTCATGGTGGGGTCTCCTTCCGTGTCGCGCGCCGCAGCGGGCGGTGCCGTCCGTCGCGCGGCCGCGGGCCGCGCCGCAGCGTCCCGGCGCGTCAGTCCGCGCCTCACCGCATCCGGACCGGCTCCCGTCGCGTCCGGCGTCGCCGGGCGGTCGAGGTGCGCGCCATCCGTGCCGTCACGGTCGGCACCGCCTACCAGCCATTGATGCGCGGCCAGACGGCGGCGACCCGCCCGTCGGCGTCGAGGACGTGGTAGCGGTCGTACTGCGCGCCCGTCGCGCAGGCGTGGTTCGGCAGGACGCGCACGCGGTCGCCGATGGCCAGCTCCGGGAGGGCGGCGCGGGAGCCCGGGCGCAGGGCGAGGATGCCGTGCTCCTGGTTGGCGTCGGCGACGATCAGGTCCGGATAGGGGCGGCCGGCGCGGTCGCAGACCACGCCGTAGCCCTGATCGACCGCCTGCCGGGCCGTGCCCCGGTCGCGCGACAGCGCCATCCAGCCGGCATCGGTGATGATCCAGCCCTTGTCGCGGCGGTGCCCGATCACGGTGGCGAGCACGCTCACCGCGATGTCGTCGACCGCGACGGAGCCGACGCCGGCCTGGAACAGGTCGCCGAACATGAACACGCCGGCCCGAACCTCGGTGACCCCGGCGAGGTCCCGGGCGTAGCGCGCGGTCGGGGTCGAGCCGACGCTCACCACCGGGCACGGCAGACCCGCCCCGCGCAGCAGGGTGGCCGCCGTCACCGCCGCCGCGCGCTCGGTCTCCGCGGCCGCGGCGAGATCCTCGGGATCGCTGAGGCCGTAGCTGTCGCCGGCATGGAGCAGCACGCCGCGCAGGTCCGCCCCCGCGCCGAGCGCGCGCCCGATCGCCACCAGCAGCGCCGCGTCCGCCGGCTTCACGCCGGAGCGATGGCCGTCGGCGTCGACCTCGATCAGGACCGGCAGACGGTCGCCGGTCCGCGCGGCCCAGGCGGCGACCGCGTCCGCCTGCTCGATCGAGTCGAGCACCACGGCGAGGTCCGCGCCCCAGCGTCGCCGGATCGCGCCGACGCGGTCGAGCTTCTGCGGGGCGATGCCGACGCCGTAGATCATGTACCGCACCCCGCCCTCGGCGAAGTACTCGGCCTCGCGCAGGGTCGAGACCATCGCCGGGCCGGCCGGACCGGCCATCGCCAGGCGGGCGACGTCGATCGACTTCGCCGTCTTCAGGTGCGGCCGGAGGGTGACGCCCAGCCGGTCCAGGTGCGCCCGCATCCCCGCGAGGTTCGCGCGCAGCCGCGCCTCGTCGAGGAGCAGGCACGGCGTCTGGAGGGGGCTCGAGGCTCCGTCGATCTCCGCTGACCGCAACGGCGCCTCGGCTCGATTGCCCGGCATGTCCGCGCCTCCCTGTCTCACTGCCGGGTGACAGACCATGCCGGGCCGGAAGACACCATTAATCTGTTCGGCATTCTGGATTAAGGTCAGCCTTAATGCTCGACACCGACGATCTCCGGTTCTTCGCGGCGGTGGCGGCCAGCCCGTCTCTGGCCGCCGCGGCGCGCAGCCTGAACGTGTCCCCGCCCGCCGTGACGCAGCGGCTGCGCAGTCTCGAGAAGCGGCTGCGGGTTCATCTGGTGGACCGGTCCGGCCGCGGCCTCACGCTGACCGACGAGGGGGAGCTGCTGGCCGAGCGCGGCCGCGACCTCCTCGGCGCCTTCGACGATCTCGCCGACGCCCTGGCCGAGCGCGTCGGCGCGGTGACCGGACATCTGCGCGTCGTCGCCCCGCTCGGCTTCGGGCGCCGGCACGTGGCCCCGGTCGTGACGGCGTTCCGGCTCCGGCATCCGGGCGTGCGGATCGACCTGCTGCTCTCGGACCGCCTGGGTCGCATCCCGTCCGAGACCTGGGACCTCGCGATCCACGTCGGTGAGATCAGGGAGGCGACCCCGAGCCTGACCGTGCGCGCCCTCGCGCCGAACGATCGGATCCTCTGCGCGGCGCCCGCCTACCTGGCCCGGCACCCGGCCCCGCGCGTGCCGGTCGACCTGCGGGATCACACCTGCATCGCGCTGCGCGAGAACGACGAGGACGTGACGCTCTGGCGCTTCCGGGCGGCGGACGGCGCCGAGGCGCGCGTCAGGGTGGACGCGGGCCTGGTCAGCAATGACGGCGACGTGGTGCGCGGTTGGGCCCTCGCGGGCCTCGGCGTGATCGTCCGCTCGGAATGGGACGTCGCCGACGACCTGCGCGCCGGGCGGCTGACGCGCCTGCTCGAAGGTTACGCCCTGCCGTCGGCGCCGGTCGTCGCCCTGCTCGGCTCGCAACGGCGGTCGCGCGCGGCCCGGACGGAGCGGTTCCTCGAGGCGCTCCGACGCGCGTTCGACCCGCTGCCGTGGCGCACAGCCCGGGGGCCGGACGGGCCCGCCCAGGACCCCGTCCGCTGAGGCCTGCCCGGACGCCGAGGGACTGTCCCCCGGCCGGCACAGGCCTCCCGGCGTCCCGGCCGGGCTCCTTCCGAGGCGCGGGTCGCGCCCGCGCAGCCATCCGTCCAATCGGTCAGACGAGGCGGGCGTCCGACCCAGGAGAAGCCGTTCCTGAGGCCGTGGATCACGATGTCTCCGCCGGGCGGCGCGCCGGCCGCGGATGCCGCGGCGCGGTCGGCTGCGTCCGGATAGGGGATCCGCCGCGAGGCGGGCGATGCTGTTCGGGTTCTTGCCCGCGATGCGGTCGTGACCCTCGGGTGTTCTGCCGTCGCGTTCCGCCGCCTTCCGTCGCTTTCGGGCCGATCGGCGCGAAGCCCAGGGAGACGCGGCAGACCGCCAGCACGCGCCCGCCGCCGAGGAGCGTCAGCCGCCGTCGCGCCGCGCCGTGCGCCTCGGCCAACGGCGCGGCATTCGGCCCTGTTTCCGGGTGGCGCGGGTCGCGATGCGGCGGGGCAGCGCGGCGGGGCAGGGCGGTCACAGGGCTGGGTCGCGCGGCGGAGGTCTACGGGCCCGATGGGACGGGCCCCGCGCGTCGCTCGGGCAGGGCCGGCGGCGGCGAGAGCGACGTGGACGCGACCCGTGCCGCACGATCACCTGGGCGTCGACGGGCCGCCACATCCCAATAGCCCCGGCTTGCAAGCAAAAGCGGCTAATCGGCCAGAAATTAACCAAAGATTAATTATCTGAGGAGGGCCGCTCCGGCCGCCTAGCCCTGCGGGGCCGGCCGCGATACGGTTAAGGACCACTTAACGGATCCAAATGAAATGGCGTCTATTACAGGCCTCGCCAAAGATTTGGTGCCTTACCCCGGTCCTGTGCCGCTGCGACGGCGGCCGACGCCCGCGCGGCGACCGAGCGAGACGCGGATCGCTCCGGCCGTATCGCCCGCCGATCCCGGCCTCTCCGAACTCGCTCAGATCGAAGTCGATTTCGAAGCCGGCAGCAACACCCTGTGGGCCTTCATGCGCCCGCACGGACGCCCCTGCCAGAATCCCGAGATGCTGGCCGATTTCAGCCGGCTGCAGGACGATATCGAGCGGGTCTTCGGCAGCGGCGGTCCTGATCTGAACTATTTCGTCTTCGGGTCGCGATTTCCCGGCGTGTTCAGTCTCGGCGGTGATCTGAACCTGTTCGCGAGCAAGATCCGCGCGGGCGACGAGGCCGCGCTGGTCGGCTACGGCAACGCGTGCGTCGATGTTCTTCACCGCAACATGAACGCGCTGAATCTGCCGATCATCACGATCGGCCTCGTTCAGGGCGACGCGCTGGGCGGGGGGTTCGAGGGCCTGCTCTCGTTCGACGTGATCATCGCCGAGAAGGGCACCAAATTCGGCTTTCCGGAAATACTCTTCGGACTCTTCCCCGGTATGGGAGCGTACAGCTTCCTCGCCCGGCGACTGGGGACCATCAAGGCTCAGGAGATGATCCTCGATGGAAGAACCTACACCGCCGAAGAGATGCACGAACTGGGGATCGTTCACATCCTCGCCGAGCGCGGCCAGGGCGAGGCCGCCGTGCGCGCCTACATCGCCGGCAACCGTCGGCGGCGCAACGGGCAGCAGGCGATCTATCAAGCGGCCCGCGAGGTCGATCGCATATCCTTGGACGAGTTGAGAAAGATCGTCGCGGTCTGGGCGGCCGCCGCGATGAACCTCACCGACAGGGATCTGAGCATCATGGAGCGGCTCGTTCTGGCTCAGGACAAGCTCAGGGGAAAAGCCCAGGCCGCTCAGGCACGCACGGTGCCCGCACGGGCGCTGTCGGCGTCAGCTCGCTAGCCTCGTCAGAGGCCCCGCGGCCGCGAGCATAGTCCGGATCTGCGGCGCGGCGACCGGACGGCTGAAGACGTAGCCCTGGATCAGATCACAGCCCTCCGTGCGGAGGATGGAGAGTTGCGTCTCGGTCTCGACGCCCTCGACGACGATGGCCATCCCGATGCTTCGTCCCATGCCGACGATCGCCCGGATGATCGCGGTCGACTCGGCCTTCCGGTCCAGATCCGACACGAACGACCGGTCGATCTTCAACTTGTCGAAGGCGAAATTTCTCAGGGAGCTCAGGGACGAGTAACCCGTCCCGAAGTCGTCGATCGACAGGCGGATCCCGAGCTGGCGGAGCTTGTTGATGGTCTCGACGATCTTGTGCGTCGCGCCCAGCGTCACGCTCTCCGTGATCTCGAGTTCCAGGCGATGCGCCGGGAGGCCGGAGCGATTCAGCGCGCCGATGACGTGGAAGGCCAGCTGCGGATCGCCGAACTGACGCGGCGACATGTTGACCGCGACGCTCACGGTCGACGGCCACTTCCGGGCCTCGCGGCAGGCCTCGTTCAGCACCCAGTTGCCGAGCTGGACGATGAGCCCCGTGTCCTCGGCCACCGGGATGAAGTCCGACGGCGGGATGTATCCCGAGACGGGGTGGTGCCACCGAAGCAAGGCCTCGCAGCTCACGATCGCCCCGGTGCTCGAGTCGACGATCGGCTGATAGTGCAGCTCCAGCTCCCCGTTGGTCAGAGCGGCCCGGAGATCCGACTCGAGGGCGTGCCGCGCGCGCGTGGCCGCTTCCATCTCATGCTGGAAGATCTTGAACCCGCTCCTGCCGGCCCCCTTGATGGCGTAGAGGGCGATATCGGCGCATTTCAGGAGTCTGTCCTCGTCGTTGGCGTGGAACGGGGCGATCGCGATGCCGATCGAGGCGCCGACGGTGACGTGAGTGCCGTCGATATCGAAAGGCCGCTCCAGTTCTTGCAGGACGCGCCGCGCGAGATCCTCCGCGACAGCCGGCGACGTGACGGATTGCTGGACGATGACGAACTCGTCGCCGCCGAGGCGGGCGACCAATCCGGATAGCGCCCCGATCCCGCGCAGCCGGTCCGCGACCATCTGCAACAATCGGTCTCCGGCCGGGTGCCCCAGCGTGTCGTTGATGACTTTGAAGTGGTCGAGGTCGAGCAGATGGACCGCGAAATCTCCCTTGCTGCGGGCGCTGGCCTTCAGCGCCTCGGAGACCTTGGCCTTGAAGCTGCTTCGGTTCAGCAGGCCGGTCAGATCGTCGTAACTCGCCATCTGCTGGATGCGGGCCTCGTTTCGACGCCGCTCGGTGATGTCCTCGAAGATGATGACGTAGCCCTTCTCGGCGGTCCGCCGCTGCATCAACGAGACCACGCGATCGTCGGGGAGGATCAAGACCAGATTCCCCGATCGCAACGCATTCGACGCCGCCGCAAACGTCGAGAGCGTCGAGCCGCGCCCCGCAGACCTCTCATCGACGATGGCGCGGCTCAATTTGTACAGCGATCTGGCCGTGGAGTTGGTATGGATCCGGCTTGAGGGAATGCCCGATATCGAGAGGAACTGGTCGTTCCAGACCTGAAGGCGGCCGCGCGCGTCGAACATGCACAGCCCGTGCGACATGTTGCGCAACGCGATGTCGAAGAGATTGGCCTGGGCCTGGAATTTCGCGGCGAGCGCCTCCTTCTCGCGCGTCGTGACCAGGGCCGACACGATGATCTCGCGCGTGCTGAGCGTGATATCGATCATGCCGTAGGCGAACAGGAGCGAGAGGATGCCGAGCGAGGCCCGCTCGCCGTCGCCGGACACCAGCAGACCCGCCGACAGCGGCATGGCCGACAGGACAACCTGCGCGATGGCCAGCAGGGGGCGGCCCGCGTTGCGGCCCGAGATGCCCGCGGCGTAACCGATGGTGAACGTGGGGGTGATGACCTGGAGCGCGAGGTTGGACGACCGGGTCGTGATGAGAAACGACAGGATACCGAGCGATGCGGCGTAGGCGAACGCGCCGACGGAGAAGTATGTCTCCCAGATTTCGTGCCGATCGTACTTTTCCGGGCCCTTCGTCAGGTAAACCCGAGCGAGCAGGACGCGGGTGAGCCCGATCAGGCCGACCGCGAACGCGGTCAGGGTGATCGCCCGATCATCGGACCAGAACGCCGCGGCCGTGGCGACGATCGTGCCGGACGCGGCGCCGACCGCGAGAGAGGCGAAGGGCTGATACAGCCCGTCGACGAGCGACCGCTTCACGTCGCGCGAGAGCAGGGCGTCTTCAGCCAGTGCGGCCCGCAGTTTGGAGTACAGTCCCAAAGCGGCGTCTCGCTACTTCGCTCTCGTTGCGGCTGTCGTCACTGAGGCAGTCCAATCCGAAATTATCTCCGCAGATTAGCGGCCTCGAATTTCAAAGATATTGAAGGGCGTGGTTAACGGCGCTCGTCGGGCGTGTCTATGCATCGAACATTCATATAATGGCCGCGAATATTTTATAATTATGGCCATTCGCGGAGGCGAATAGCGATAGCGTTACGGGCCGTGCGGAACAGATACGGAGGGAGCGGACGCGGAGGATTCACACATGTCCCGTCGGGCGTCGCGCCGCTGACGGCCCGTATCCAGAGACGTCGTCTTGCGCGGCCGTATTCGATCGGAAGACGTCGGCCTGCTCGTCAGATGTCGGAACGATCGGGCGCTCTTGCCCCGGTCCCAGGGCGGTCCTGCTCGTCCCGTTTCTCACTCGACGTCTTCATCCCGTCCTGCCGATGTCGTCGTGTTGAGGACTTACACCTCCCGGGCGCAACGCGCGCGCTCGTGACATCGCTGCCGGGCGCGGGGGACCGCCGCGCTGCAGGCGAGCAGCCTCGCAGGGGCGGGCACGGGGCGACAGCCTCTGCGACGCGCGAGCCGGACCGGTCCGGTAGGGCGGTTCTGGCGGTCATCGCGCGGCCTCCTGCCCGGTCTCGGCGCTCAGTGGGCCGCACCGAGATGGGCCGCGTTGGCCCTGGCCTGCTCCCCCGCGACTGGCGCCCGGTAGACCTTCATCATCTTGGCTTCCCTCGGCACAGCTTGGCGATTGGCGACCTCGGCGTCCCAGAACGCCTGCCCCTTCCGGGGCGGCTGCCTGGCGACGTAGTCGGCCGAGCGGCAGGTCAGGCACTTCTCCTGCGCGGGCTGCGAGCCGGCCGCGAGCGCGGCATCCGGGGCCGGCCGGAACTGCGCCGTCGGTATCCGGCGCGTCGGTATCTGGCGCGGTGGCGAGCGCCCGGGCGGCGGCGACCGCCGGGCGAAGCGGGCGGGTGCTGGACATGCCGATCGCCCCTCTAGACCGCCCGCACGCGGGTTGGCTCGACGACGTTGCGCCTGTAGCCGGCGGGGTTCCGGCGCGGCTCCCGCTCAGCCGCGTGAAATCCCGTCTCGCGCGATCGGTCATCGCGCGCTCCCGCTCGGGCTGCCGCGGCCGCGGTCCGGTTCGGCCCGCCCGCCTTCGGCCGCGGGGCGACGCTCCCGACGGGATCCCGATCAGCGAAGGACGGAGAGGTAGTGGATGTCCTGCGTCAGGCAGGTCGAGAGACGCCACTCGACCGGCCGCTCCTCGAGATCGATGGCGACGCGGTCGATCTCGAGGGCGGGGGTGCCGGCGGCCACCTGGAGCAGCTCCGCCTCGCGGGGCGCGATCGCCACGGCCTTCAGGCGCTCGTTGGCGGTGGCGATCGTGATGCCGTAGCGGGTGGCGTAGAGGCTGTAGAGGGTGTTCGGCAGCTCGATCTGGGCGATGCCCGGGAACAGACCGGCGGGCACGCTGATCGTCTCGACCACGCAGAGCTTGGCGTCGACGGCGCGCACGCGCTCGATCCGGACCACGCGGGCGGACCGCACGAGGTCGAGGCGCCCGCGCTCGTCGGCGCTGGCGGCCGCCTCCGCGATCCCCGTCACCCGGCTCGACGGCATGCCGGCGCCGTCGCCGTCCGGCCGCAGCTTCAGGAAGCGGAAGACGCTCTGCTTGTCGTCGTGATCGGCCACGAAGGTCCCGCGGCCCTGGCGGCGCACCAGCAGGCTGTCGGCGGTGAGCGCGTCGAGGGCCTTGCGCACCGTCCCCTGGCTGACGCCCAGCTCGGCGGCGAGCTGCCCCTCGCTCGGCAGGACCTGGCCCGGCTGCCAGACCGCGTCGGCCAGGCGCTTCAGCAGCGTGTCGTAGACCTGCCGGTAGAGCGGGCGGAAGCCGACCGTGCGGGCGCCTCCCGAATCTGTGCGCCCCGAACCTGCCTGCCCTTCGCCTGACCGTTCCATCGCGTGACGACGCAGAGCCCCATCCGTGGGTAGAGCGTCGAAGGTTGTGTCCAGCACCTCTCCCTCCTCTCGCTTACGTCGGCCAGACGACGGGAGCAATCACCGCTTCCTCGTCCGCACAGGCGATCCGCGTCACAGCGCCCGGATCTCGGCGACGAGGGCTTCGGCCACGTCGAGGCCGGCCTCGGCGGCCCGGCGGCGCAGCCCGAGCCGGCGGCTGCCGGGGAGCCGGGCGCCGTCCTGCGCCGCGATCGTGCCGGCCAGCGCCGCGAAGCGCTCCGGCGCGTCCGGGCTGAGCGCGGCCGCGTCGAGGACGAGGATCAGCTGCCCGGTCCCCGGCGGGTCGCCCGCGGCGTCGAGGAACGAGGAGGCCTCGCCGGCGAAGCGCGCGCCGACGAGGCCGGCGGCGAGCAGTTCCACCATCAGGGCGAGCGCCGTGCCCTTGGCGTCGCCCAGCGGCACCATGGTGCCGTCGAGGGCGGCCCCCGCATCCGTGGTCGGGCGCCCGTCGGCGTCGAGGGCCCAGCCCTCGGGGATCGGCTCCCCGCGCCTGGCCGCCCCGACGATGTTGGCGCGGGCCACCTTCGACAGGGCGAGGTCGACCACGATCGGCGCGCCGCCCGGCAGCGGGCAGGCGAAGGCCAGCGGGTTGGTGCCGAACACCGCCTGGCGCCCACCCCACGGCGCCATCGCGGCGGGCGTGTTGGCGAAGAGCAGCGCGACGCAGCCCTGCTCGGCCAGGCGCTCCACCGGCCGCCCCGCGGCGCCGCAATGGTGCGAGCGGCGGATGCCCGCCGCCGCCACGCCCTGCTGGCGGGCGAGACCCGGCAGCGCCTCCAGGGCGAGATCGATCGCCGGGTAGGCGAAGCCGTGGGCGGCGTCGATCGCGAGCAGGCCCGGCCGCGGGCGTGACGCAAGCGGGACCGCGTCGCCCACGACCTTCCCGGCCCGGACCTGCGCGGCGTAGGGCGCGACCCGCGACAGGCCGTGGCCCTTGAGCCCGTCCGCCTCGGCGCCGACCAGCGCGCGGGCAACGCTCCGGGCCGCGGCCTCGGCCGTGCCGCATCGGACGAGGGCGTCGGCGGCGAGGGCCTCGGCCTCCGACAGGGTGAGGTTCGGCATCGGCTCAGCGCTCCGTGAGGTGGCGGCGGACGGCCTGGGCCGTGACGGCGGAGACGCGCACGTTCGATTCCTGCGTCACCCCGGCGATGTGCGGCGTGAGGATCAGGTTCGGCACGTCCGCGAAGACGGCGCCCGCCGCCGCGTCGAGGGGCTCCCGGTCGAACACGTCCAGCGCCGCGCCGCCGAGATGGCCGGAGCGCAGGGCTCGCGCCACGGCGGCCTCGTCCACCACGCCGCCCCTCGCCGCGTTGATCAGGATCGCGCCCTTCGGCATCCGCGCCAGCGCCGCCGCGTCGATCAGGCCGCGGGTCCGATCGGTGAGCGGCACGTGCAGCGAGAGCACGTCGCTCTGGGCGATCAGCGCGTCGAGCGCCCGGCTCTGCACGGGACCGGTGGCCGGGTTCCAGGCCGGGTCGTCCGCGGCCACGAACGGGTCGTGGGCGGCGACCGCCATGCCGAGCGCAGCCGCCCGCCGGGCGGTCTCGCGGGCGATCGCGCCGAAGCCCACGAGGCCGAGGCGCTTGCCGGCGATCTCGCGGCCCATCAGGGCGTTGCGCGGCCACGCGCCGGCGGCGACGGCGGCGCTCGCCCCGTAGGCGCCGCGCAGGAGCAGCAGCGCGGAGGCGATGACGTACTCGGCGACCGCGCCGTCGTTGGCGCCGGTGGCCGGGTAGACCGCGATGCCGCGCGCCCGGCAGGCGGGGAGGTCGATGTTGTCGAGGCCGACGCCGAGGCGGCCGACGACCGTGAGGTCGCGGGCGGCGTCGAGCAGGGCGCCGCGGACCTGCGTCCGGTTGCGCACGATCAGGGCGTCGGCCCGGGCGGCGGCGGCGGCGAGGTCCTCCGGCCGGTCGACGAGGCCGGGATCGTACACCACGTCGAGGCCGGCGAGCTCGGCCGCGATCGCGGCCTCGTCCATGAACTCGCTGATGATGACCTTGGGCATGGTGAATCCTTCTCAGGTCGCCGGCACGGCAGCGGGGAGGGGGCGGCGGAAGGCCGCCGCCGGCTCGCGGGCGGGGATCGCGTCCGCGGCCTCGCCGTCGTCGTCGAGGAGGTCGAGGTTCGGGGTGATGCGGCCGTCGAGCACCGCCCGGGCGTGGGCGAGGTCGATCTTGCCCTCCCAGCGGGCGATCACGAGGGTCGCCACCATGTTGCCGACCGCGTTGGTCACGCAGCGCAGCTCGTTCAGGATGCGGTCCACCCCGATGATCAGCGCGATGCCCGCCACCGGCAGGAGCTGCGAGGCCTGGAGCGTCGCCGCGAGCACGAACAGGATGGCGCCGGCCACGCCCGCCACGCCCTTCGAGGTCACCAGCGCGATGGCGAGGATGCCGAGCTCCTGCTCCCAGGTCAGCGGCACGTTGAGGGCCTGGGCGATGAAGCCGATCGCCATGGTCAGGTAGATGCACGAGCCGTCCATGTTGAAGGACAGGCCGGCCGGCATCACGAGGCCGGTGACGCTCTTGTCGACCCCGAGCCCGTTGAGCTTGGCCATGATCCGCGGCAGCACCGATTCCGAGCTCGTGGTGCCGAGCAGGATGAACAGCTCCTCGCGGCTGTACCGGAACAGCTTCCACAGGCTCAGGCCGACGTAGAAGCGCATCACGCCGCCGAGGAAGACCGCGATGAACACGATGAAGGTCAGGTAGAGCGAGACGATCAGCATCCCGTACTGGGCGAGAATGCCGAGCCCGAACTTGCCGATGGTGAAGGCCATCGCGCCGAAGGCGCCGACGGGGGCGAAGTGCATGATCAGGCCGACGACCTTCATCAGCACGTCGCCGAAGGCGTGGACCACCTTGAGCGGGAACTCGCCGCGCCGGCCCAGCATCGCGAGCCCCAGGCCGACGAGCACCGAGAAGAACATCACCTGGATCAGGTCGCCCTTGGCGAAGGCGTCGACCGCGCTGTGCGGGATGATGTTGGCGACGATCTCCATCGGCGACTGCGCGTGGGCCTTGCTGGCGATGCCGGCCACGAGCTTGGCGTCGAGGCTGTCGACCGTGGCGTTCACGCCATCGCCCGGCCGCAGCAGGTTGACGAACAGGAGGCCCGCGGCGAGCGCCACCGTCGTGGCGACCTCGAAGTACAGGATGGTCTTCAGGCCCATCCGGCCGACGCTCTTCATGTCGCCGACATGCGCGATGCCGACCACGACCGTGCAGAAGATGACGGGGGCGACGATCATCTTGATCAGGTTGATGAACATGTCGCCGAGGATCTTGCAGCCCACCGCGAAGTCGGGCGCGACCACGCCGACGCCGATGCCCAGCGCGATGCCGAGCAGAACCTGGCCGTAGATCGACCGGAGCAGCCTCATGCGTTCCTCCACTGTGACGGGACGGAGGCCGCCGCGGTTTCGCCCGCAGTCGTGCGCTCCCTCGTGGTCCTGAACCCCGTGGCGTCGGGGCGGCACCCGCGGACCGGTTCGCGGTCCGCGGGCGCGGGACGTGTGCGTCGGCGACTCGCGCGTCAGGCGCTGCGGTAGAGCTTCGTCATCACGAATTCCCGGTGGCCGAGGGACTCGGCCGCCGTGAGCCGGCCGTTGGCGGTGCGCACCACCATGTCGATGAGCGCGTCGCCGGCCTGCGGGATCGTCATCTCGCGGGTGAGCACGCCCGACACGTCGACGTCGATGTGCTCGCCCATGGTCCGCACGGTGCGGGGATTGCCGGTGATCTTGATCACCGGGACGATCGGGTTGCCGATCACGTTGCCCTGGCCGGTCGGGAAGGTGTGGACCACGTAGCCGGCCGCCGCCATCAGGGTCACGCACTCGGCCGCCGCCGAGGACGTGTCCATGAAGTAGAGGCCGGGCCCCTTGGTGGGCGCCTCCGCGGGCTGCAGCGCGTCGATGAACCGGCACTCGTGGCCGATCTTCTCCAGGTTTCCGAGCGCCTTCTCCTCGATCGTCGTCAGGCCGCCCGCGATGTTGCCCTTGGTGGGCTGCGAGTCGGACAGGTCGTCGGTCTTGTGGGCCTCGATAACGTCGTCCTGGTAGGCCTTCCACATGGCGTACCACTTGTCGGAGACTTCGGGACTGATCGCCCGCTCGCGGCACAGGTGCTCGGCGCCGGTGATCTCGGAGGTCTCGCCGAACACCCCGTAGATCCCGTGCGGGATCAGCTTGTCGTACATGTTGCCGACGGTGGGGCAGGAGGCGAGGCCGGTGGTGGTGTCGGACTCGCCGCACTTGGTCGAGACCCAGAGGTCGGCGATCGGGCATTCCTCGCGCTGGAGCTCGGTGGCCCACTGCACGAAGCGCTTGGCCTGGTAGCTCGCCTTGGCGACGATCGCGATGTCGCCGTGGCCCTCGATGCCGAAGCCGACGACCGGCTTGCCGGTCCTGGCGATGCCCTCGACCACGCGGTTGGTCCACTGGTCCTCGATGCCGATCACCACGACGGCGGCGACGTTCGGGTTCGAGCCGATCCCGATCAGGGTGCGGAAGTGGAGATCCAGATCCTCGCCGAACTGGAGCCGGCCGTAGGCGTGGGGCAGCGCCATCGTGCCCTTCACGTTGTTGGCGACCGCCTCGCAGGCGGCGTTGGACAGATCGTCCAGCGGCAGGAGCACGACGTGGTTGCGCACGCCGACCCGGCCGTTCTCCCGGCGCCAGCCCATGAAGGTGGCGGCCGTGTAGTTCTCCGAGGCCCGCTCGGTCGCGAGCGCCTTCGTGGCGAACTGATCGGGGGCACCGCCGACGAAGGGGGTGGCGATCTCGTGTTCGAGCTGAGCGGCTTCCTTGAACATCGTCACCTCACCAGCGCTTCGTCTTGACGTTGTGGACGTGGACGTGCTCGCCCTTGGCGACGTCCTTGATGACCTTGCCGATGTCCTGGCCGTACTTGATGGCCGTGTCGCCCGCCTTCAGGTCGGTGAGCGCCACCTTGTGGCCGATCGGGATGTCGTGGCGGACGGCGACCTCGAAGGTGCTGTCGTTCTCGGTGACCACCCCGAAGGCGTCGGTGTTCGCGCTCAGGCCCTCGATCACCGCGACGGCGACGTTGTCCTGGGGGGAATGGGCGAGAAGATGCGGCTTGCGGTGCCCCGCGCCGGACGCGGCGTGGCTGCTCATGCGGTCCTCCTGACGGTGGTCGTCGGCTTCTCGGCGGCGACAAGTCTTATATAAGACGTATGATATTGCGCTCGTCAACGGCCGATCGAGGGGCGGAGGTGATTTCGCGGGCTTGGGGGACGGCACCGCAGGTCGCCCGCCTCGCTCAGGCTTCCGGGCCCGCACGCCTCTGCCGGACATCAGGCCCCCGCAAGACAGGCGTAAGTCCGTCCTCCCTTGCTGGGCGAAGCGAGGGAGAAGGGGGGGCCTGGATCGCGCGCGAGGGTGCCTCCTGTTCCGCCCCACCTCCGGCTCCTCCCCATAAGGTGGAGGAGAACGCGTGGCGGCCGGTGGGGTGCGAACAGGAAAGGCCGCGCAGAGGGGGGCGCGCGCGATATATCCGGGTGGCCCGTCCGATCCGGCGCGCGAGTCGCGCGCCTTGCCCCGGGCGGCAACTCTTATATAAGATATATGCAGATCAAGCCCGCCTCCGGCGGGAGACGGGCCGGGAGGACGAGGATGGCGGGTGCGCGCGCGGATGGCCTCGGCCCGGCCGGGCACGCCCGGTGAACGAGACGCTCCTGCTCATCCTGTGCGTCGGCTGCGCCGGCGTGATCTCGGGCCTGACGGGCTTCGCCTTCGCGCTGATCGCCTCGGGCACCCTGCTGTCGATCCGCACGCCCGTCGAGGCGACCGCCCTGGTGCTCGTCTGCAGCATCCTCTCGCAGGTGATCTCGATCCTGCGCCTGCGGACCTGGCCGCCGCGGGGCACCGCCTTCGCGATGATCCTGCCGGGCCTCGTCGGCGCGCCGATCGGCATCCACCTGCTGCACGACCTCGATCCGCGCTGCATCAAGGTCGCGATCGGCGCCTTCCTGGTCCTGTACAGCGGCGGGGTCGCCCTGCTGCGCGCCGATTACCGGGTCGGCTTCGGCAATCGCTGGAGCGACGGCGCGATCGGCTTCCTGGGCGGCGTGCTGGGCGGCATCGCCGGCCTGTCCGGGGCGCTGCCGACGGCCTGGAGCCTCGTGCGCGGCTGGGATCCGCGCACCCAGCGGGCGGTCTACCAGTCCTTCACCCTGGTGATGCAGGTCTGGGCCCTGACGATCCTGGTCACTCTCGACCCGATCCCGCCCGAGCTCGTCGGCGACCTCGCCCTGGCGCTGCCGGTGGTGCTGGTGAGCGTGCTGGCCGGGCTCGCGCTGTTCGCGCGGATCGACCAGCGGCGCTTCCGCACCCTGGTCCTGGCGCTGCTCGCGGCGATCGGGCTGACCACCACGGCGCTGGCGCTCCCCGGCCTGCTGCAGGGCTGAGGCGGCCGCCGCGACGGGTCAGCTCCCGTCCCGGGCGTGGACGCCCGCGAGAAACAGGTCCTTCCAGCTCTCCGGCCGGTGGCGGATCGTGCCGGTGCGGGCCATGAAGGCGGCGACCTTGCCGACCGCCCGGGGCGTCGCCGTGAAGGAGACCTGCGGGTCGTTCAGGATCTCGGTGATCAACCCGGCATCGCTCCCGTCGCGGGCGAGCCGCACGTAGGCGCGCGCCGCCTCCGACGGGTCGGCCGCGATCGCGGCGAGCGCCTCGTCCAGGGCGGCGCCGAAGGCCGCGACGACCCGGGGGCTGGCGCTCGCGAAGGAGCCGGAGGTCCAGACAACGTTGAAGGTCGAGGGCTCGCCCAGCACGTCGAAGCTGTTCAGCACCGTGCGGATGCCGGGCCGGCGCAGTTCCAGCTCCTGGATCGGGGCGGCGGTGAAATGCGCCGTCACCTCGGTTCCTCCGAGGAGCGCCGCCATCCCGTCGGGATGCGACAGGGTGACGGTGAGCTGGTCGAGGTCGTTGCGGCGGGCCGCGCCGAGTTCCTTCTCGGCCGCCATCTGCAGGAACATCGCCTGGACCGAGACCTTCACGGCGGGGAGCGCGATCTTGTCCCGATCGGTGAAGTCCGCGAGCGTGCGCACCTTCGGGTTGCTGGTGTTCATCAGGAGCGGCATGCTGTTCATCGCCGCCACGCCCTTCACGGCCATGGCGGTGCCCTCCGTCTTCGACCAGAGCAGCACGAGGGGCGGCACGCCGCCGGCCGCGAACTGGATCTGCCCGGAGAGCAGCGCGTCGTTCATGGCGGCCCCGCCCGCGAGGGTGAGGTAGCGGGCCTGGAGCCCCGCCACGCCGCGGGCCATCGCCGCCTTCTGGAGCAGGCCCTGCTCCTCCATCAGCATCAGCGGCAGGTGGCCGAGGCTCGGCTGACGGGCGATCGCCACGGCGCCGGCCTCCTCGGCCCGCCCCGGGACGGGGCTCGCCAGGAGCGCCGCGGCCCCGGCCAGAACGTCGCGTCTGCGCATGATCCCCTCCCGAGCCGGCTACCACGCTCGAACACGTTCCTCGGGGACGAGCGCGACGCCCCCTCTCCCCGCGCGCGCCCCGCCGTCCGTGAGGGACGCGAAGGCGTAGCCCGAGCGGCGGGGAGGGGGCGATCCCGGGGGAGCCTCGTCCTGAATCGCCCCCTTCCCCTCGGCTGCTGCCTCGATGCGCCGACGACAGGGTCGTCACATCCCTCGCCCCGCAAGCGGGGCGCGGGGAATCTCAGCGGCCGTCGCCGGTGCAGCGGACGCGGTGTGAGTTCAAGGACCGACTCCCTCAGCCGGGGCGGCGGATCACCGGCGCCGGCACGCTCTCGATCATCACGTTGACGCAGGCCGGCAGGCCGCTGGCCTGGGCCGCCTCCAGCGCCGCCGGGAAGGCGGCCGCCTCGGTCACCAGCGCCCCGAAGCCGCCGAGCGCCTGGACCACCGTATCGTAGCGGGTCGGGAGCAGGTCGCAGTGGCGCGTCCGCTCGGGGCCGTAGCTGCGCAGCTGGATCTGGTGCTCGGCGTTCCAGCGCGCGTCGTTGCCCACCACGGCGATGAACGGGATCCGATAGCGCACGGCCGTGTCGAACTCGGCCATGTGGAAGCCGAAGGTGCCGTCGCCCAGGACCGCGACCACCGGGGCGCCGGGGCGCTCCAGGGCGGCGGCGAGCGCGAAGGGGATCGACGCGCCGATCGTGCCCGATACGCCGTTGATCAGCCGGCGCCCGGCGCGGACCAGGGCCTGGGGCCACTGCCCGATCTCGCCGCCGTCGCAGATCAGCGTGCCGTCGGGGTGGTCCTCCAGGAAAGCCGCGACCGCCCGGCACAGCTCCACCGGGTGCAGGCGCCCTTCGATCCCGCGCAGATCCGCCCAGGCGGGCGGCCGGTAGGCGAGGGCGGCCCGCGCGTCCCGATGCCAGGCCTCCCGGCGGGGGAGGGCGGTGGCGCGCGCGGTCAGCGCCGCCGCCACCGGCCGCGGATCGGCGAGGCCCGAGACGGCGAGGCGGTCGGCCGGGGCGCGGGCGAGGAGCGCCGGATCGGGATCGACGATGGCGAAGCGGCAATCGGGCGCGAGGGCGGGCGCCGCGCCGAAGCGCAGGGTGAAATCCAGCGGCTTGCCGAGGAGCACGAGGAGGTCGGCCCGCGCCAGCACCTCCGCGAAGGCGCCGAGCGCCGGGTCGTTGATCCCGCGCGGGCTCTCCATGCCGACGACCGGCAGGCCAAGAGATTCCTCCAGCGCTGCCATCGCGGCCCGGCCGGAGCCGTCGCACAGGGCCGGACCGCAGGCGATCAGCGGCCGCTCCGCTCCGGCCAGCGCGGCGAGCAGGTCGGCCACGAGATCCGGTGCCGGCTCGGCGACCCGCAGGGCGGCCGCCGCCCGGTCCGGGATCCGCACCGCGGCGGCGGGGACGGCCGTCTCCAGCAGGTCGACCGGCAGGCTCAGATGGACCGGACCGGGCCGCCCCTCCCGGGCGATCCGGAAGGCCCGGGCGAGGTCCGGCCCGAGGGAAGCCACCGAGCCGGCGGTCCAGGCGGCCTTGGTCATCGGCCGGGCGATGTCGGCCTGGGCGAGCTCCTGGAAGGCGCCGCGCCCGAGCTCGGAGAGCCCCGCATGGCCGGAGAGCAGCAGCACGGGGGAGTCCGCCGCGAGCGCCGTGGTGAGCGCCGCCGCGCCGTTGGTGTGGCCCTGTCCGCCCGTGACGAGCGCGACGCCGACCTCGCCGGTCAGCCGGCCCCAGGCGTCGGCCATGTGGACGCAGGCCGCCTCGTGGCGGGTATGGACGAGGGCGATCCCGGTCTCCAGCAGGGCGTCGAAGACCGGCATGATGTGGTTGCCCGACAGGGTGAAGATCCGGGTGACGCCGAGCGCCTCCAGGGTCCGGGCGACGATGTCGGCGCCGCGCAGGGTCTGCATGGACGGGCTCTCCTCAGGCGGCGGCGTCGAGGAGCGAGCCGCCGGGCCGCACATGCGTGAAGTGCACCGGCTCCATCGCGAGGTCGAGCGCCCCGCCGCGCTGGCGGACCACGGTGTAGTGCGAGGTCGCGAGATCCGAGGCTTCCGGAAAGTCCTCGCGGAAATGGGCGCCGCGGCTGTCGGTGCGGGCGAGCGCCGCCCGGGCGATAGCCTGCGAGACCAGGACGAGGTTCTCGAGGTTCAGCCGGTCCATCCAGGTCAGCGCGTAGCGACGGTCGCCGTCCGGCGCGCCGGCCCGGGCGACCGCGTCGGAGAGCCCGTCGAGGGTGGCGAGCGCCCGGGTCAGGCCGGCCGCGTCCCGCAGAATGCCGACATCGGCCCACATCGTCTCGTAGAGCGCCTCGCGGATCTCCGGCAGCGACTCCGCCGGCCGGCCGAGCGGCCCGTAGGCGCGGGCCAGGCCCGCCTCGACGGCGGCGGGGTCTGGGTCGGCGAAAGAACCCTCGCGCCGCACGGCCCGCGCCATGGACTGGCCGGCCAGCCCCCCGAACACCGTGGAATTTGCCACCCCGTTGCCGCCCAGCCGGTTCGCCCCGTGGACGCCGCCGGTATCCTCGCCGGCCGCGAAGAGGCGCGGCAGCGCGGTCGTGCAGTCGACCGCGAACCGGAGGCCGCCCATCATGTAGTGGGCCGTGGGGATGACCTCGACGAGGCCGCCCGCGAGGTCGAAGCCGCAATCGGCGCAGCGCTCGACCATGCCCTTGAACCGGCGGCGCACGTCCTCGGGCCCGAGATGGCTCATCTGGATGTGGACGCCCCCGCTCGGCGTGGAAAAACCATCGCGGAGCCGCCGCATGATCGAGCGGCTGACCACGTCCCGGGTCGCGCGCTCGGCCCGCGGGTCGTAGGCCTCCATGAAGCGCTGGCCGGTGGAATCGAGGAGCCAGCCGCCGGCCCCGCGCAGGCCCTCCTCCAGCACCGTCCCGGTCATGCGGGTGCCGGCGCCGGCGAGCAGCCCGGTCGGGTGGAACTGCACCATCTCCATGTCGCGCAAGGGCAGCCCGGCGCGCAGCGCCATGGCGAGCCCGTCGCAGGACTTGTCGCCCGACGGCGTGTGGTACTTGTACATGGTCGGGCCGCCGCCGGTGGCGAGCAGCACGGCCTTCGCCCGCACCAGCTTCGGCGCGCCGGTGCGCATGTCGAGCATCAGCACGCCCGCCAGCCCCGATCCGTCCCGGGCCGGAATCAGTTCCAGGGCGCGGTGATCCTCCAGGCGGCGCACGTCCCGGCGCCAGACCTGCTCGGACAGGCGGTTGATGATCTCGATCCCGGTGAGGTCGCCCTTGTGCACCGTCCGGTCGAAGGTCTGGCCGGCGAACGCCTTCTGGTGGACGCTGCCGTCCGGGTTGCGGTCGAAGAAGCAGCCGAGCTCGGTCTCCAGCTCGCGGATCCGCACCTGCGCCTCGGTGACGAGCATCCAGGCGAGGGCCTGGTCGTTCAGCCACTTGCCGCCCTCGACCGTGTCCATGAAGTGCCGCTCGACCGAGTCGCCCGGCGCCAGCGCCACGTTGTAGCCGCCCTGGACCATGCGGGTGCAGCCGCACTTGCCGAGCAGTCCCTTCACCGCGACCGTGACGTCGAGCTCGGGCGCGACCTTCTTGGCGTGGAGCGCCGCGAACAGCCCGGCCCCGCCGGAGCCGAGGATCAGGATGTCGGTCTCGATCGGCTCGGGGCTCATCGGGCGTCCTCCAGGGAGGCGATGACGGCGTCGCGCCGGGCGGCCACGTCGCGCTGCACGTCGGCGAAGAGCGAGCCGCCGTGGGAATCCATCCCGACCAGCAGCGGCCCGAAATCGCGGATCGCGAACTGCCACAGGCTCTCGGGGTGGAGGTCGTCGAGGTCGACATCCACGATGGTCTCGATCCAGGTGGTCTCCAGCGCCGCCGCGCCGCCGACGATCGCCAGGTAGGCGCCGCCGCGCCGCGCGAAGGCGTCGAGGGTCGCCGGACCCATGCCGCCCTTGCCGACGATGAGGCGCACGCCCTCGCGCGCCATCAGGGCGTCGGTGAAGCGCTCCATGCGCATCGACGTGGTGGTGCCGATGCAGAACGGCGCGAAGCCGACCGGCGCCGCGTTGGAGACCGGGACGCGGTGGACGTTCGGCGCGGTGTGGATCACCGCGTGACCGTCCAGGTCGAGCCGGGTGCGGCGGTCCCGGTCGAACATGTGGATCAGGGTGGCGTCGCGGATACCGAACAGCCAGCGCCGCAGGGTGACGGTGTCGCCGATCCGGAGCGCCCGGATCTCGGGCTCAGTGGCCGGCAGGTCGAGGACGTGGTGGGCCACGGGGTACTCCTCAGGTCAAAGGCGTGGTGCGATGTCTCCGGGCGCCCGGAGTCCGCTTCCGCTGCCGCCGCGGATGTTCACGGATCGGCTTGTGCGTGGCGCAACGGGCCCCCTCTCCCGTGCGGGAGAGAGTTGGGGTGAGGGATCAGGTCCTTCGGGAGAGGTCGCACCCCTCACCCTGTCCCTCTCCCGAACGGGAGAGGGGACCCGCGCCCCCGTCGCGAAGCGTATCGATCCACGGCTAACCCGGAGCATCGCCGCTCACTCGAACGCGATGCCGCCGGGCGTGAGCGTCGCGCGGGCGCGGCGGGCCGAGTGGCACTGGATGTTCACCGCGACCGGGTTCTGGGTGATGTGGGTCGCGGCGAGCTCGACATGGACGGCGAAGCTCGTCGACCGGCCGCCGAGCCCCTGCGGGCCGATGCCGAGCTCGTTCACCGCCCGCGACAGCTCGGCCTCGATCCGGGCGCCGTCCGGGTCGGCGCAGACCGAGCGCAGCGGCCGGGTCGCCGCCACCTTGGCGAGGTGCATGCACAGGTCCGAGGTGCCGCCGAGCCCGACGCCCACGATGGTCGGCGGGCAGACCCGGCCGCCCAGCTCGATCACCCGATCGATGACGAAGCGCTTGGCCGCGCCGATCCCGTCCGAGGGCAGCAGCATCTGCAGGAACGAGCCGTTCTCGGAACCCGAGCCCTTCGGGATCATCTCCACCGCCACGGTCTCGGGCCGGTCGTCGAAATCGACGTGGATGATCGGCACGCGGATGCCGCAGGAGGTCTGCGCGTTCCGGCGGGTGATCGGGTGGACCACCGAGGAGCGTAAGGAAAACTCCGTCGTGGCCCGCTCGCAGCCGCGCCGGATCGCGGCCTTCAAGGCGGCGCCGTCGACGCGCACGCCGGCGCCGATCACGACGTTGTAGATCGGGATGCCGGTATCCTGGCAGAGGATGTTCTTGGTGCGCTCCGCGACCGCGACGTTCTCCACCATCGTGTCGAGGATGGCGCGACCGGTGGCGCTGGTCTCGGCCCGCTGCAGGTCGGCGAAGCCCGCCTTGATGTCGGGCGGCAGGATCTTCAGGGCGCGGACGTAGAGGTCGCGGCAGACCTCCTCGAATTCGCGGATGTCGAGATCCATGGCGGGTCTCCGCTGACGAGGGCGATGGGCGACGGTCAGGCCCCGCTGAGGAGGAACAGGAGGCCGATCGCGAAGGCGGTCGCGAGACAGCCCGACACGACGCGGGCGTTGCGCTCGCGGAAGCGCAGCCACTCGATGGCGAGCACGCGCAGTCCCAGCGCCATGTGGACGGCGAGCGCGCAGACGAGGCCCCATTCGGCCGTGCGGACGAAGCCGTTATGGGTGAGGCCGAGGAAGCGCTCCAGCCGGTCGGCGCCCTGGAGCGCGGTGCCGAGCGCGATGAAGTGCATCGGCAGGAACAGCGCCAGGGCGATCCCCGACAGCCGGTGGATCAGCGCGGCGGCGAAGCCGGGCCGGCGCAGGGACGCGCGGGTGATGCCGGTCCGCCCGGCCGTGCTCGCGGCGGTCCTCATGCCACGTACACCGCGAGTGCCGCCCGCAGGCCCAGCCCGGCGAGCAGGGCCGAGAGGGCGATCATGGCGAGGTCGAGGGAGCGGCCGCGCCAGCCGGCCCACTCGCGCAGGACGCTGCGCAGGCCGATCGGGGCGTGGATCGCGGCGGCCAGAACGAAGACCGCGTAGAACAGCAGGAAGGCGAGGTTGCCCTGAGTCCGGCCCAGGATCTCGCCGGCCGTGAGCCCGCCGCGCACCGCGTAGACGATCGTGCCGAGGTGGACCGCGACCGTGACCGCGAGGATCGCGGCAGTGCTGCGCTGGGCGAGGTACAGGAGCGGGCTCATCCGCGCCTCCAGAACCGGCGCAGCGCCGCCTTGCCGGTCTCGCGCTTCAGGCCGGCGATCGAGAAGGTCGGGCTCAGGCCCTTCGGGCAATGCTCGGTGCAGCTCATGTGGCTGTGGCAGGAATGGCAGCCGGCATCGCCCGCCACCGCGGCGAGCCGCCCGTCGCGATCCTGGTCGCGCACGTCGTTGACCAGCGTCCAGGCCCGGTTGAGGGCCGCGGGTCCGAGGTAATCGGGGTTCCACGTCACCAGATCGCAGGCGGCGTAGCAGACGCCGCAATTGATGCACTCAATGCCGGCATCGACCTCCTGGCGCGCGGGCGAATCCGGCGCGACCGTCGCGAAATCGTCGGGCGGGGTCTCGCCCGGCTCGAAATAGCCGTGGGCGCGGCGCCACTTCTCGAAGAAGGGCTCCATGTCGACCGCGAGGTCCTTCACCACCGGCAGGTTGCGCAGGGGCTCGAGCGTCAGCACCCCGTCCGGCGCGACCGCGGCCACGCGGGTGCGGCAGGTCCAGCGCGGGCGCCCGTTCACCGTCATGCCGCAGGAGCCGCACATGCCGACCCGGCAGGCGAACCGGTAGGCGAGGGTGGGGTCCTGGTCGCGCTGGATCTCGGTGACGACGTCGAGCACGGTCTGGTTGGCCCGGCGCGGCACCGTGAAGGCCGCGACCGCCGCGCCCCGCCGGATGTGGACCCGCAGCGCCGCGCTCGCCTCCGGCGTGACGGCGGCGCGATCCGCGGCCGCCGTCACCGCGTGGCCTCTTTCGGCGCGCCGCTGCCGGCGGCCGGCGCGGGGAAGAACAGCTCACCCTCGCTGGCCGCGGTGGCGGAGACCAGCCCGGCCCGGTTCATGTAGGCGAGGTAGTCGAGCATGCGCTGCGGCTTGGTCGTCCAGGCGTTCTGTGGCGCGCGGATGAGGGCGACGGCCTCGTCCTGCGAGAGCTTCGACCCCTCCGCCTTGATCCAGAGCGCCGCGGCCCGGGCGGGGTCTTCGCGGATCAGCGTCAGGCTCTCCTCCAGCGCCGCCCGGAAGGCCGCCGTGACCTTCGGATTGTCGGTGACGAACCGGCTGGTGGCCCAGACGAGGTTGAAGGTGTGGGGGCCGCCCATCACGTCGTAGCTGTCGAGCACCTTGCGGGCGCGCGGATCCTTCAGCTCCATCTCCTGGAACGGCGGCGAGCCGAAATGGGCGGTGATCTCGGAGCGGCCGCCCATCAGGGCGGTCTGAGCGTCCGGGTGACCCATCGAGACGGTGAGCGGGTCGAGCTTGCCCTGCTGGCCGGGCCCGAACGCCTTCTCGGCGGCCATCTGCAGGGTGATCGCCTGGATCGAGGTCTTGGCGGTCGGCAGCGCGATCTTGTCCTGCGGCCCGAAATCCGCGATCGACTTCACCGCGGGGTTGGTCGTCACCAGCCAGAGCGGCATCGCGTTCAGCGCCGCCACGCCCCTGACCTTGATGTTGGCGAGCGTGCGGCCCCAGATCGTCAGGAACGGGCCGACGCCGCCGGAGGCGAGGTCGAGGTTGCCGGAGAGCAGGGCCTCGTTCATCCCCGAGCCGCCGGTGAAGCGCAGCCACTCGGCCTTGACGTCGAGGCCGCGCGCCTTGGCCTGCTTCTCGAGCAGGCCCTGCTCCTCCATCACGGTCAGGGGCAGGTAGGAGATCCCGAACTGCTTGGCGAGCCGAACGGTCGAGACCTCTGCCCGGGCGGCGCCGAGGGCCCCCCACAGGGCCGCGACCGTCCCGACGAGCCGGATCATGCTCCGTGCCGTCATGGCGCTCCTCACCTGTCTGCGCGCCGATCTTGCGAGTTGTGCGACTTCGTCGGCGTCGGGTCGAGGATACGCTCCGGACGAGGCCTGTCAATAATCATGTATCATATATATGACCTGTTCGCTGGCCGTCCGTGGGGCCGCACCGAAGCGCGCCGTCGGTTGCGCCCGGCACGACGGGACCGCGGGCCAGAGTGGCAGAGGCTGACCCGTGCGCGCGCTGGCGCCGACGGGTTGATCGACGTGACCGGCGGAAGGTCCTGCCCGCGTCCCTGTGACACCCGCCGGGTCGGTCGCCGGTTCGCCTCGGAGACTTCGCGACCGGTCCGTGGGATTCCGCATCGCTGAGAGCCGGGCGCGGCGTCGAGGTTTGCGCCCGCCCGCTCCCGATGGAGCGTCGCACGGCGCCGATGCGCCGCCACATGCGTCCCTCGACCGGGATCGCGCGCGAGAGTGTTAGGTAATTTACAAGACTGGGGGCGGCGCATAAGGATCGCGCGCTCGGTCTCCGGGACGCGGCCCCGGGGCGTGCCGGGGCGCGGTCCGCGGGCGGCACCGCGCACCCCGCGCCGGGAAGGGACGGTCATCGTCCGGCGCGGCGCACCGCTCAGGGCGCCCGCAGGCCGAGTTGCGACTTGTCGGTGAGGCGGTCGTTGCGGAACGTGAGCGTGATGTTGGCGCCGTACGTCCCGCGTCCGGGCCAGGAATAGGTCGCGCGCCGGACCCGCCCGACGGTCAGGTGCGAGACGCGGCGGCCGTCGCAACCCAGACGGGCGCGCACCTGGCGGTAGGTCATCCCCTTCCCGAGGGCGGCATAGTGCGCATGGTCGACGCGGCAGTGCGGCGCCGCGGCCCCGGCGGCCGGCGCCGGAAGCAGTATCAGAACGAGCGCCGGCACGAGCGCGATCGGGAGCGCGGACCGCATCGCCCGCTCAGCCCGGCGCGCCCGGGGCGGGCCCGTCGGCCTCCGGCGCCCGCGGTTCGGCCGCGGCACCCGCGTCCGCCGACCGGATCTCGACCTTGAGGTCCTGCCGCATGTCCTGGAGATGGTCGGTCACTACCCGCTCGCCGGCCTTGAGCCCGGCCAGGATCGCGGTGTCCTCGCCGAAGCTGTCGCCCGTGGTCACGGGCTGCTGGCGGACCACGCCCTGATCGTCCACCACGTAGACGATCCGCTGGGCGAGCCGGGCCGACAGCGCGACCGTGGGGACGAGGAGCTTCTCCTCGGTGCCGGTCTTGACCCGCGCGCGGACGAACTGACCGGGCAGGAAGCGCTCGTCGGTGTTCGGCAGCAGCGCGCGCACGAGGCGCCGGGCGGTGCGGGGGTCGAACCGGTTGTCGAGCTGGTAGACCCTGGCGTCGCGCACGGGCTTGCCGGCCTCGTCCAGCACCTCCACGGTCACCGGGCCGGTCTGCATCGCCTCGCGCAAGGCCTCGGAATCCTCGGAGGAGAGCGCCATCTGCACGTCGATCGGGTCGAGCTGCACCACCGTGACCAGCTCCGTCTGGTTCTCGATGACGAGGTCGCCGGGGTTCACGATCGACAGGCTCGCCCGCCCGTCGAAGGGCGCGCTGACCACCGCGTAGTCGAGGTTGAGGTTCTGCCGCGCGATCGCGGCCTCGGCCCCCTGGACCTGGGCGGCGGCCGCGGCGGCGTTCGACTGGAGCTGCTGGAGCCGCTGCTCCGACGCGTAGCCCTTGTCGGCCAGCGTGTCGGTCCGGCTCACCTCGGCCTGCGCGAACTGGAGCTGCGCCTTGGCCTGCGCCTCTTGGGCCTGGGCCTGGGTGAGCGCCACCTGGAACGGGCGCGGATCGATCCGGAACAGAACCTGCCCCTTCTTCACGTGGCTCCCGGGCTCGAAGGGGCGCTCGGTGACGTCGCCGGTCACCCGGGCCTGCAGGGCCGCGTCCTGCTGCGCGATGATGGTGCCCGTGTAGGTGAAGCTGATCGGCACCGTCCGGGTCCGCGCCGCCGTCACCGTGACGGCGATCGGCGGCTCGGTCTCGGCGGTCTCGGCCGGCCGGTCCGACCAAGGCAGCGCGCTCATCAGGGCCGCGGGCTCCGGCCGGCCCATCGCGAACCAGCCGCCCGCCGCCAGGACCAGCGCGGCGCCACATCCGAGTAGTCCGGTCCGAAGCCCCGCCCGCACGCTGACTGCTCCTCCCGCTGCGGCGCGCCCGCGCCGAGCCCGACGGGGAACACGCCAAACGCGTTCGCGTTGCAAGCCCGCGGTCCTCGCGGCCACCGATCACCGTCGAGGTCCGATGTTCGCCCGCTTCGTCGACCGGCCGGTCCTGGCGGCCGTCATCTCGGTTCTGATCACCCTGATCGGCGCCGTGGCCGGCCTCACCCTGCCGATCGCCCAGTTTCCCGAGATCGCGCCGCCGATCATCAACATCCAGGCGACCTATCCCGGCGCCAGCGCGCAGCAGGCCTACGACGCGGTCACGACGCCCCTCGAGCAGGAGATCAACGGCGCCCAGCACCTGCTCTACATCGCCTCGACCAGCAACACGGACGGCAGCGTCAACCTCGACGCGACCTTCGAGATCGGCTCCGACCTCGACGCCGCCGCCGCCGAGGTGCTGACCCGCGCCAACCGGGCCGAGGCGAAGCTGCCGGCCTCGGTGCGCGCGCAGGGGCTGGAGATCCAGAAGAGCTCCCGCCAGCGGCTCGGTAACATCGTGCTCTACGCCGATCCGGGTGCGCCCTACGACGAGCTGTTCCTGGCCAACTGGGCCGAGACCCAGGTGATCAAACCGCTCCGCCGGGTCGACGGCATGGGCCGGATCCAGAACTTCTCCCAGAAGCGCTACGCCATGCGCCTGTGGCTCGACCCGGTGAAGATGGAGGCGCTGGCGATCAGCCCCGACGCGGTGATCCGCGCGGTGAGCCAGCAGAACGAGCAGATCACCACCGGCTCCCTCGGCAAGCCGCCGACCGACGGCGCGCCCACCGCCTTCGAGCTGCAGGTCGTCACGCAGGGACGGCTCAGCCAACCCCAGGAATTCGCCAACATCCTGCTGCGGGCCAACCCCGACGGCTCCGTGGTGCGGGTGCGCGACGTGGCGCGGGTGGAACTCGGCTCGGAGCAGTACGGCGTGCGCTCCAGCTTCGACGGCGAGCCGTCGGCGACCCTCGGCCTCTACCAGACGCCGGGCGCCAACGCCGTCCACGTCATGGACGGGGTGAAGGCCACGATGGCGGAGCTCGCGCGGCGGTTCCCGCCGGGGCTCAAGTACAAGATCGCCCTCGACCGCACCGAGTTCGTCCGCGAGGCGATCCGCGAGGTGGTGCACACCCTGTTCGAGGCGCTGATCCTCGTCGTGGTGGTCACCTACCTGTTCCTGCAGAACTGGCGGGCGACGCTGATCCCCTCGATCGCCGTGCCGGTGGCGCTGGTCGGGACCTTCGGGCCGATGGCGCTGCTCGGCTTCTCGTTCAACACCCTGAGCCTGCTCGGCCTGGTGCTGGCGGTCGGCCTCGTGGTCGACGACGCCATCATCGTGGTCGAGAACACCGAGCGGCTGATGGACGAGGGGATGGAGCCGCGCCCGGCCGCCCGGGAGGCGGTGAACGAGGTCGCCGGCCCGGTGATCGCCACCACCCTGGTGCTGGCCGCCCTGTTCGTGCCCGTGGCCTTCATCCCGGGCCTGACCGGCCAACTCTACAACCAGTTCGCCCTGACCATCGCGATCTCGGTGATGATCTCGGCCGTGGTCTCGCTGACCCTGACGCCGGCGCTCTGCGGCCTGATCCTGAAGCACCGCCCGGAGGGCGCCGGGGCGCACCGGAGCCGGTGGAGGGCGCCGCTGCGCTGGTTCAACCGGACGCTGGAGCGCGCCGCGGGCCTCCTCACCGCGATGATCGGCCGGCTCACCCGCCACCTCGTGCTCGTCGGCCTCGCCTTCGCGGCCTTCGCGGCGCTCACCGCGCTCCTCGTGATGCAGCGCCCGACCGGCTTCGTCCCGAACGAGGACCAGGGCTACTTCTTCGCCGATGTCGCCCTGCCGAAGGGCGCCTCGGTGGCGCGCACCGACCGGATGGTCGAGCGGCTCGGCAGGAGCCTGCGGGACATGCCGGAGGTCGATCACACGATCGGCGTCGTGGGGCGCAGCATCCTCGCCGACGCGGTGGCACCGTTCTACGGGTTCCAGATCCCGGTCCTGAAGCCGTGGGGCGAGCGGGCGGCCTCGGCCGACGCCATCATCGCCCGCGTGCAGAAGGAATTCCGGCACGATCCGGACGGGAAGGTGCGGGTGGTCAACCCGTCGCCGCTGCCGGGGCTCGGCACCCGCAGCGGCCTGACGCTCGAGATCCAGGACCGCAGCGGTGCCGGCGGCATCAAGCTCGCCGAGGCGGCCCAGCGCTTCATCGACGAGATGGAGAAAAGCCCCAACGTCGCCCAGGCGCTGCCGACGACGAGCTACGGCGTGCCGCAGATCCGCCTGGAGATCGACCGGGCCAAGGCCGAGCAGCTCGGTGTGCCCCTCCAGAACCTGTTCGACGCGCTCGGGACCTATGTCGGGTCGAGCTTCGTCAACCTCTTCAACCGCTTCGGCTTCGTCTATCAGGTCTACGTGCAGAGCGAGGCCACGGGCCGGCGCACGATCCAGGATCTGCAGGCGCTTCCGGTCCTCAACAGCCGGGGCGAGCCCGTGCGGATCGGCTCCCTGGTGCGGGCGGAATTCACCACCGGCCCCACCGCGGTCCTGTCCTACAACACCTACCCGGCCATCGAGGTGGCGATCGAGGTGGCCTCCAGCGCGAGTTCCGGCACGGTGCTCAAGGAGGTCGAGGCGCTGGCCAAGCGCCGGCTGCCCTCGGACTACGCGGTGGAGTGGACCGACGTCGCCTTCCAGGAGAAGGTCGCGGGCGGCTACGCGCCGCTGATCTTCGGCCTCGGCGTGCTGATGATCTTTTTGCTGCTCGCCGGGCAGTACGAGTCGCTGCGCCTCCCCTTCGTGATCCTGCTGGCGACGCCGATCGCGATCTTCGGCGCGGTCGGATTCCTGGCCGTGCGCGGGCTCGAACTCGACATCTTCGGCCAGATCGGTCTGCTGCTGCTCGTCGGGCTCGCCGCCAAGAACTCGATCCTGCTCGTGTCCTTCGCGGAGGACCTGCGCCGGCAGGGCGAGGACGTCCTGAAGGCGGCCCAGGACGCGGCGCGCCTGCGGATGCGCCCGATCCTGATGACGTCGTTCGCCTTCATCACCGGCTCGATCCCGCTCGCCATCGCGAGCGGCGCCGGGGCGCATGCCCGCGTCTCCATGGGGACGGTGGTGATCGGCGGCTTGGTCGTCGCGACCTTCATCACCCTGTTCATCACGCCGACGTTCTACGTCGCCTTCGAGCGGCTGCTCGGGCGGGGCGACGCGGCCGCCAGGGCGCAGTCCGGGCCGGCCGGCGCGGCGCAGCCGGCCGAGTAGCCACTCTGGTCCGTCGCCGAGACGGTCGCGCCGCCGATCCCGGGCTCGGCGGCGAACGGGAGCCTGCGAGAGCGTGAGGACCGTCCCGCCGCGTGGCGGCTGATCCTGTCCCGAACCCTCCGTCAGGCCGAGTCCGCGCGGCGCTCGACTGCGTCGGCCGCGTCCCGACGGCCCTGCTCGCGTGGCGCTTCCAGTTCCGCGCGGAGGAGGATCTCGCCCTGAGCGCCGACGCCGACGCCTTCGGCCCTGTCCTGAGCATCCTCGCCTCCGCGATGCTGACGGTGACGGCCTTCTCGCTGACCGTTCCGGTCAACGCCCGCGGTGCCGCGTCGTCGGGCGTGACGCGGCGCGCCACGACCCCGTGGACCGGAGACCGGCCGGCGCACGACGCGCTCGCCACGATCCTCGGCGCGTTCATGTTCTCGGTGGTCGAGATCATCGCCCTGTCGACCCCCCTCTACGGGCCGGGCGGGCGCCCCGTGCTGCTGGGGGCGATGGTGGTGGTCATCGACCTGGCCGTCGTCGTCTTCCTGGGCTGGATGCGGCAGCTCACCCGCTTCGGCCGGGTCGGCGAGACGATCCGGCCGGTCGAGCAGGCGGTGTCCCGGGCCCGGCCGCGGCGGCACACGGCTCCCGCGTTCCATACCGCGGGGCGCGGCCGCCGCGGCGCCACGCGGAGGCCGCGTCGCCGCACCGATCGACGAGGAGCGGAACTGCCCGCGCGCCGATCCATTGGGTCACCGGACGACGGCCGGCCGACTCTCAGGGATGGATGGATCGATGGTTTCGATAGGCACGCGCTCCGGCGGCACCGCCCGGGTTTCCGCGGTTCGCGCGGCCGCGGGCGCCTGCGCGCTGATCCTGTCGTCCGGACCGGTGCTCGCCCAATCGGCGGCGAGCCGGATCGATCAGCCGACTGCGGCCACGCTGCCCCCGGGCGTCAGCACGACCAAGGGCGGCGCTGCCCCCGCCGACCGGTCGACCGGACCCGTCTCACCGCCGAGCGCCATCTCGTCGTCGACGGACGTCATGGCGGGCGGGAGCGCCGGTACCGACACGGGCCGGAAGAAGGACGCGCGCACCAACCCGCTCGATCATCTCTCCCCGGAGTACAAGCGGTAGAGCGGGCTCGATCGCCGCGCGAGCCCGGAGCGGCCCTCCGCGTGACGACCGGGCGCCGGCCGGGCTCCGCGCAACCGTGAGCCGGGTCGGCCCGCGTCAGAATTCCAGGGGCCGAAGCCCGGTCGACGGGGATTCGACCGTCAGACCGCAGGTGTGGTCCTGCAGGATCTCGCCGTTGGCCGCCCTGCCGAAACGGCTGGTCACCAGGCCGTCGAGGAGCACGAAGCCCGGCTTCCCGCCCGGGAACTCGGCCCCCACGACGGCCAGCGAGTGCTCGCCCATGGCGGCGCGCGCGTCGCCGTCGCGCGCCAGCAGGTCGAACGGGTCCGCGGCGTCGAGGTCGTCCCCGAGCACGCGCATCGCCCTGAACGGGCGTCCGACCAGCGGTTCGGGCAGAGGCGCCCAGCGATCGCCGATCGTGGGCGCGAGGCGGCGAAGGGCGTCGCGGACGTCGAGGCGGACGCAGTCGATGTGGATGTGCAACTGCCCCTGACTCCGCCGCAGCCGCGCGTTCACCGCGAGGCTGACGTCGCGCCGGTCGAGCGGATGGCCGAGGCGGTCCTCGACGAAGGTCCGCGCGCGCCACGCCTTGGCGAAGTAGTTCGTCGTCCCGGGTCGAAGGAGCACGGGGCTCTCGATGCCGGTGATGCGCGCCGTCGGGATCAGGAGAAACTGCGCCCGCCCGCGGAGGTCCTTGAGGATGGCGTAGCCCTTCTCGACCCCGCCCGCCAGGTCGACCAGGCTGCAAGGTGCGGGTCCCTGTCCGCGCCTCTCGTGGGGGACGCACGCGCCGTGCACGATCGCCCACAGGGCTCCGCCGTTTCCGAGGAGGTTGGGCCCGACGGCGACAGCCAGCCAGACCGAGGCCGCCGCGAGGATGATCAGGGTGCCGAGCGATCTCCGCGACAGCCCGCTCCTCGCGCGGCCGGTGGAGCCGCGCGGTGACGCGGTGTTCGGCCGGCGACGGACGGCGTCACGCGCCTGACGGGCGAGCCTGACCGCGGCGCTGCGCAAATCCATGACGTGACCCGGTGTCCGGTTGCCGCGCGAGGCGTCGGGTCCGCCGACGCCAGGACCGTCATACAGGCCGCCAGCGGCCTGCGCGATCGCCGCCGTGCTACGGATGCAGCGCCGGACGGATCGCGCGGGACGCGGTGACGCCGCGGCGTCTTTCGTGCCCCGGATCCCGCGCGCCCCCTTCTCGGACGGCTATCCGATGGGCCATGCCTTGCGCGGACCTCGTCAGCGCCGCCGAACTGGGTCATGCCTCTGCCCATCCCGGTGCCGCCGGCGGTCGCAACCTATCAGGCGGCGCGCCGCCGGAATCGCGGCGAGAAGGACAGGGGTGGGACGGACCGCGCACGAGGACCGACCCGACGCGCGTCAGGAGCCGGGAGCCCGGCGACCGCTGAGACAGACCGGACGGCCGGGGTGACCCGGGCCGCCCTCGCGAGGAGACGACCATGACCGACGAACCGCACGGCTTCGACCGCGGCCTGACCAATTACGGCGACCGCGACTTCGCCCGCTACCTGCGCCGCTCCTTCGCGCGCTCCATGGGCATCTCGGTCGGCCTGCTGAACAAGCCGGTGGTCGGCATCGCCATGACCCCGTCGGGCTTCAACAACTGCCACCGGGGCATGCCCGAGCTGGTCGAGGCGGTCTCCCGCGGCGTGCTGGCGGCCGGCGCCCTGCCGCGGCCGTTCCCGACCGTGTCACTCGGCGAGGTTTTCCTCAACCCGACCAGCATGATGTACCGCAACCTCATGGCCATGGACACCGAGGAGATGATCGCGGCCCAGCCGATGGACGCGGTCGTGCTGATCGGCGGTTGCGACAAGACCGTGCCGGCCCAGCTCATGGGCGCGGCCTCCGCCGACCTGCCGGCGATCCAGCTCGTCACCGGCCCGATGTCGACCGGCCGCCACAGGGGCCAGCGGCTCGGCGCCTGCACGGATTGCCGGGGCTTCTGGGCCAGATACCGGGCCGGCACCGTCGACGCCGAGGAGATCGCCGAGGTCGAGGGCCGGCTCTCCGTCACGGCCGGCACCTGCGCGGTGATGGGCACGGCCTCGACCATGGCGTGCATCGCCGAGGCGCTCGGCATGTCGCTGCCGGGCACCGCGGCGATCCCGGCGGTGCATTCCGACCGGCTGGTGGCCGCCGAGGAGACCGGCCGCGCGGCGGTGCGGCTGATCCAGTCGAAGATCCGGCCCTCGCAGGTGATCACCGAGAAGTCGGTCGAGAACGCGATCCGCGTGCTGATGGCGGTGTCGGGCTCGACCAACGCCATCGTGCACCTCACCGCCATCGCCGGGCGGCTCGGCATCCGGATCTCGCCCGAGCGGTTCAATCAGATCTCCGACGCGACGCCGGTGCTGGTCGACCTGAAGCCCGTGGGCCAGGGCTACATGGAGGATTTCCACGCCGCCGGGGGCATGGGCGCGCTCCTGCGCGAGCTGCGCCCGCTCCTCCACCTCGACACGGTGGACGTGGAGGGCCGGACGCTCGCCGAGCGCCTGGACGAGCCGGAGGCTTGGGTCGACCGCGCGATCATCCGCACCGCGGAGGATCCCGTGTCGCCGGTCGGCGGCCTCGTGGCCCTGTCCGGCAGCCTCGCGCCCGACGGGGCGATCTTCAAGCGCGCGGCGGCGACGCCTGAGCTGTTCGAGTCGGAAGGGCGGGCGGTGGTATTCACCGGCCTGGAAGACCTGTCGGCGCGGATCGACGATCCCGACCTCGACGTGGCGCCCGGCGACATCCTCGTCCTGCAGAATGCCGGCCCGCACGCGGCCGGCATGCCGGAGGCGGGCTACCTGCCGATCCCCAAGAAGCTGGCGCAGGCGGGGGTGAAGGACATGGTGCGCATCTCCGACGCGCGGATGTCGGGCACGGCCTTCGGGTCGATCGTCCTGCACGTGGCGCCCGAGGCCGCGGTCGGCGGCCCGCTGGCGGCGGTGCGCGACGGCGACCGCATCCGCCTGTCGATCCAGGACAAGCGCGTCGATCTCCTGGTCGCGGAGGACGAGATCGCCCGCCGGCTCGCCGACCACCGGCCGCCGCCGGCCCCGGCTCGGGGCTACAAGGCGCTCTACCGGCGCAGCGTCACGCAGGCCCCGGAGGGCTGCGACTTCGACTTCCTCGCCAAGGCCGAGGGCTGACGGCCCCGGTCGTCCCGGACGGGCGCGTCAGAGGCCGGCTCCGCCATCCGGGGCGCGCCCGTCGCCGAACTCGGCAAGCCCCGCCTGCCGGCCCCGTGACCCGGCAGGCCTGCCGCGCTCATCACCGCCCTGGCGATGTCGGGGGCGTCACGACGCCGCGCCCCGCGTGCGGCCCATCGGCTCCGGTCCGGGCGTCGCGGCCCGGAGGGCGGGACCGTCGCCCGCCGCGACGGCGCCCGGTGCCGCGGTGGTCCCGGGCGCGGCCCTGGTTCGGATCATCCGCCCCGTGGCGAAGGCGGCGGCATTGACGAGGCCCATGGTGACGAAGCCGGCCGAGAGGGCGGCGAACATCCCGGCCAGGCCCAGCCCGAGCACGGCCGCGATCCAGGCGCCGCCCAGCGCCACCCCCAGCCGGAGAAGGCTGGCGGTGAGCGGCCAGCCGACGCGGCCGGCGCCCTGGGCGGCGAAGTAGAGGGCGAGGCCGGCCCCGAAGAACCCGTAGAAGGGCCCGACGATGCGGAGATAGGATGAGCCGGTGGCCATCATGGCCGGGTCGCCTCCGAACAGGCCCAGCCAGGTCTCAGGGGACCCGGCCGCCACCAGGCCGATGGTCTCCGTCAGGCCGCCGGCCACGAGGGCGCCGGTCAGCGCGGCCCGACGGGCGCGGACCTCCATCCCGGCGCCGAGGGCCGTCCCGACGAGGGCCGCGATGGGCGAGCCGAGCCCGAACACGAGCGGGACCAGCAGGTACTCCAGCCGCGCACCGGTGCCGTATCCGGCCACCGCCGCCGGCCCCGCCGTCCCGACGAAGCCGGTCGCCGCGATGACCGTGACGTTCGAGGTCACGCTGGCGATGCCGGACAGAAGGCCGATGCGCAGGATCTCGCGGGACGGCGCCCAGGTCAGCCTCGGGGGACGCCGGCCCGGTCGCAGGACGCCGCGGCCGGACCAGATGTAGGCGGCGAAGACGGCGGAGCCCGCGGCGTAGTAGCCCGCGAAGGCGACGCCGCCGCCCACGACCCCGAGCCTGGGCAGCGGGCCCCAGCCGAAGATCAGCGCGGGCGAGAGCGGGATCAGCACGACGGCCCCCGCGCAGGTGACGCCGGCAGGAAGCGCCATGTTGCCGGTCCCGCGGATCACCGCCGCCAGCGCGTTGAACAGCCAGATCAGGATCGCCGCGCCGAACACGACGCCCGCGTAGGCGGTCGCGGCCCTGAGCGAGCCCCCGGTGCCGCCCATCGCGGCGTAGAGCCTCGGCCCCAGCGGCAGGGCGAGGAGGCTGGTGACGACACCCAGTGCGAGGCCGATCGCGGCGGCGTGCCAGGCGAGAAGATCTGCCTCCGCCCGCCGGCCCGCGCCCAGGGTGCGGGAGACCGCCGACTGGATGCCGCCGCCCATGCCGCCGGCGGACAGCATCTGGACGAGCATCACCACCGGGAAGACGAGGGCCAGGCCGGCCAAGGCATCGGTTCCGAGTTCCGCGACGAAGTACGTCTCGATCAGGCCGATGGAGGTCTGGACGACCATGACCACGACATTCGGCACGGCCATTCGCGCCAGGGTCGGCACGAGGGGCGCTTCGAGCAGGCGGCGCGTGCGGATGTCCATGGCGGGGGCCTCACAGTCTCGGGGGTCGCGGCCGAGCGCCCGCGATGTCGACGGGGCGCGGGACCGACCTTCGGCGCGGTGCAGTCACGCGGGCGTCGACGGCGGGCGCGGTCAGCCGGCGGGCGGCGTCCTCGCCCCGGGCAGATCGAACAGGAGGCAGGTCGTGCTCGCGGTCGCGACGAGGCGGTCGGACGCGTCGCTGAGGCGGCCCTCGGCCACGGCCTGCTGCCGACCGGCGTGAACGACCTGCCCGACCGCGGTCAGCAGCCCGGACCGTTCGGTGGCGGCGCGCAGGAAATTCAGTTTGAACTCCAGCGTCGTGTAGCCGCGTCCCAGCGGCAGGGTCGCGTGCACGGCACAGCCCATGACGCTGTCGAGCAGCGTGGCGAGGGAGCCGCCGTGGACGGAGCCCAGCGGGTTGAAGAGGTACTCCGCGGCCGGCATGCACATCCGGGCCGTGCCGGGATCGACCGACACGAGCTCGATGCCCAGCAGCTGGATCGCGGGCGGCGGCGGGATCTTCCCCGCCATGAGCGCGCGCAGGAAGTCGATCCCCGCGAGGGCTTGTCCCGCCGCGGCGATGGAGCGGGGATCCGCCCATTCCACGATCCTCCGCCGCGAAGGCTCGGGCGATCTCGAAGCCGCGTCGCCGGTCATCGGTGAGCCTTCTCGGAGAGGGGGCGAGCGACGGACCCGCGGCCTCGCGGACGACCCGGTCGGGCGATGTCGGTCCGGAGGCCTGGGCGTCGATGTCGAGCGTAATCTATATAAATGCAGATCACAATCTAAAAACACGGGGCGCGGCCCAGCGGGCCCCGACCGAATGCGGTCCTCCCCACGGGGGTATCGGCTGCGGCGACGATGCGGCCCGATTGGCCCCCGGCGACCCGATCCCGTCCCAGGCTCCGTCCCGGCCATGACGCGGCCCGAGCGAGGCGCCGCCTCGAACCGGCTCAGCCCGGGATCGTGGAGCGCGCCGCCTCGAGCAGTTCGCCGGCCAGGGCCTCGTCGTCGACACCCCGTGCCAGCACCACCGCCCCCACCATGGTCGACAGCGCGATCAGGGCGCGCTGCCTGCGGCGCTCCCTGGACGCTCTGGGCAGCCTGTCCGCGATGAGGCCGGCGAGCCCCTTGACCCCCTGGGTGAACCGCGATCGCAGGGCGCTCCCGGGCGGCTCGCGCCCGACGTCGTTCACCAGCGCCGCGACGGGGCAGCCTCTCCCCGGCGTCCGGACGTGCGCCAGGGAGAGATAGTTCTCGATGAAGGCGTCGAGGTTCGCCCGGTACTCGGCGCTGATCGCGGCGTCGAACGCCTCCGCTGCGAGGGCCTCCTTGCTGGCGAACTGACCGTAGAAGCCGCCATGGGTCAGGCCGGCGGCCGCCATGATGTCGACGACGCCGATACCGTGCAGGCCGCGCTCCCGGAACAGGGCCGATGCGACCTCGACCACGCGCTGGCGGTTCAGCTTGGCTTGCTCCTGTGAGACCCTCGGCATCGTACCGTCCTCCGCTCCCCCTCTCACATAGATGCGCGATATCATTTATTGAAGGGACGGCGGCCCGTGCATGCTCGAGGTCCGGCGGATGGCGGCGTCGCGGTCGCGCCGCGGCCGCCGGTCAGGCTGTCGACCGGCCTGCGCGAGGGGGCGAAGCGCGGGCCGGTCGATACACCGCGCGCCCGAGACCCGAACGCGCGATCGCGGGATGCCCCGGATGGCGGGGCATCGGTGGGGTGAGGCCGGGTCAGGGCTCGGCCGGCACGGGCACCGATGCGGGGCCGGATGCGCTCGGCGTCGCGCGCGCGTCCCGCGCCACCCGGAACCAGAGGGCGTAGAGCGCCGGCAGGAACAGCAGCGTCAGCAGGGTCCCGACCCCGACGCCGCCGATCAGCACGTAGGCCAGCGCCCCCCAGAACACCGAGTGCGTGAGCGGGATGAAGGCCAGCATCGCGGCGGCGGCCGTCAGGATCACCGGTCGGGCCCGCCGCACCGTCGATTCGACGATGGCCTCGTAATCCGACAGCCCCGCCGCGCGGTCGTGGTGGATCTGATCCACCAGGATCAGCGTGTTGCGCATCAGGATGCCCGACAGCGCGATCAGGCCGAGGATCGCGTTGAAGCCGAAGGGCTGGTGGAAGACGAGCAGCGTCGGGACGGCACCGACGAGGCCGAGCGGCGCGGTCGCGAACACCATGACCATGGTGGTGAACGAGCGGACCTGCAGCATGATGACCGTCAGGGTCACGATCAGCATCAGCGGGAAGACCGTCACCAGCGCCGTCATCGCCTTCTCGCTCTCCTCCACCGAGCCGGCCGTGTCGATCCGGTAGCCGGGCGGCAGCTTCGCCTTCACGGCGGCGAGTTCGGGGACGATCTGCGCGTGAATGTCCGGCGGCTGCTTGCCGTCGATCACGTCGCCCTGCACGCGGATATAGGTCTCGCGGTTGTAGCGCTTGAGCACCGCGTCCTCGTTGCGGCTCTCCAAGTGCGCAACCTGCGAGAGGGGCACCTGCCGCCCGTCCCTCGTGGTCAGCGTCAGGTCGCCGATGTCGCCCAGCGAGCGGCGCTCGGGACCGGGGCTGCGGAGGACGACGTCGACGGAGCGCAGGTTCTCGCGGACCTGGGTCGCCGGCGTCCCGTTGAGGTAGCTCTGCAGCTGCTGGCCGGCCTCCTTCGGCGTCAGGCCGATCAGGCGCAGGCGCTCCTGGTCGAGGGCGAGGTGCAGACTCGGCGTCCTGTCGCCCCAGTCGAGGTGGACGAGGCGCATGTTGGGATTGGCCATCATGACGTCGCGCACCTGCGCGGCAACGCGGCGGATGACGTCGAGGTCGGGTCCGACCACCCGGAAGGCGACGGGGAAGCGCACCGGCGGCCCGAACACGATCTGCAGCACCCGCACCCGCGCCTCGGGGAAGCCGCCCGCGTCGACGAGCTGGCGCACCTTGCCGCGCAGCACGTCGCGGGCGTGGGCGTCGGCGGTCTGGACGACGACCTGCGCGAAGGCGGGGTCCGGCAGCTCCGGATCGAAGGAGAGCACAAAGCGCGGCATGCCCTGGCCGATATAGCTCGTGATCTCGCCCGCCTCGGGGATCGCGCGCACGGCCGCCTCGACCTTCCGCACGCTCGCCTCGGTGGTGGCGAAGGCGGAGCCGGTCGGGAGGGTCACCTCGACGATGAGCTCGGAGCGCTCCGAGTTCGGGAAGAACTGCTTCTCGACCTTGCCCATGCCGGCCGCGGCCGCGGCGAACAGCGCCACGGTGATGCCGGCCGCCAGCCACTTGTGATCGACCGAGAGCCGCACGACCCGGCGCAGGCGCTGATAGTTCCGCGTGGCGTAGATCGCCGCGTGCCCGCCTTCCACCTGTCTGATGTCCGGCAGGAGCTTGACGCCGAGATAGGGCGTGAAGGTCACGGCCACGATCCACGAGACGATCAGCGAGAAGGCCACGACCCAGAAGATGTTGCCGGCGTACTCGCCCGCCGTGGAGGCGGCGAAGCCCACCGGCAGGAAGCCCGCGACGGTGACGAGCGTGCCGGTCAGCATGGGCGCGGCGGTGGCGCTCCAGGCATGAGTCGCCGCCGAGACCCGGTCGGCGCCTTCCTCCATGCGCACCACCATCATCTCGATGGCGATGATCGCGTCGTCGACGAGGAGGCCGAGCGAGATGATCAGGGCACCGAGCGTGATGCGGTCGAAGTCGCGGCCGGTGACCATCATGACCACGAACACCGCCGAGAGGGTCAGCGGCACGGCCAGCGCCACCACGACGCCGACCCGGAAGCCTAGGGCCACGAGGCTGACGAAGATCACCACCGAGAGCGCGGTGAAGAACTTCACCATGAACTCGTGGACGGCGTCGTCGATCACCTTCGCCTGGTCGGTGATCTTCGTGAAGGTGATGCCGGTCGGGAGTTCGTGATGGATCGCGACCTCCTCGGCATTGAGCGCCTGGCCCAGGCTGAGGCCGTTGAAGCCCGGCTTCATCACGAGGCCCAGCACCAGGGCCGGCGCGCCGTCGTTGCGGATCGCGAAGACCTTCGGGTCCTCGTAGCCGCGCCTCACCACGGCGATGTCGCCGAGCTTGAGGCTGCGGTCGCCGGCCGCCACCGGGAGATTGCGGAGCGCGTCGAGGCCGTCGATGGCGCCGTCGAGCCGCAGGTACACGCGCGGGCCGTCGGCCTCGACGAAGCCGGCCGGCGTCACGTCGTTCTGGTTGGCGAGCGCCGCCAGGAGCTGCTGGCCGGTGATGCCCAGGGTCGCGAGGCGCTGGTAGGAGACCTCGACGAAGATCTTCTGCGCCTGCTCGCCGAGGATGTTGATCTTCTCGACGCCGGGCACGCGCAGCAGGCGCTGGCGCAGGTCCTCGGCGCGCAGCACGAGATGCCGGTGCGGCAGTCCCTCGGCCTGGAGCGCGTAGAGGGCGAAGTAGACGTCCGAGAACTCGTCGTTGAACAGCGGCCCGAGCACGCCGCGCGGCAGGCTGGAGGCCTGATCGGAGAGCTTCTTGCGCGCCTGGTAGAACTCCGACTGGAGCTTGGCCGGTGGCATCGAGTCCCTGAAGAAGACCTTCATCAGCATCAGGCCGGGGCGAACGGTCGTCTCGACCCGGTCGTAGTAGACGAGTTCCTGGAGACGCTTCTCTAGCGGGTCGGCGACCTGCCGCTGCATCTCGTCGGTGGTCGCGCCGGGCCAGGCGGCCGAGACCGCCATGGTCTTGACCGTGAAGGTCGGGTCCTCGGCGCGCCCGAGCTTCTGGAAGGCGAAGATCCCGGCCGCCGTGACCGCGAGCAGGAGGAACAGCGTGACGGCGCGCTCGCGCACCGCCAGGGCCGAGAGGTTGAAGCCGGAGGCGTTCATCGGCCAGCCTCCGCCATGCTCGCGCTCGCCGGCCGGACCTTCTGCCCGGCCTTGAGCAGATGGGCGCCGAGCGCGACGATCCGGTCGCCGGGGTTCAGACCGGAGGCGATCTCGGCGCTCTCCTCCGACAGGCGCGCGACGGTGACGGGCTGCGCCGCGACGGTCTGGGTCTCGGCGTCGTAGCGCCAGACGGCGGAGCCGCCGCCCTGGTCGAACAGGGCCCCGAGCGGCACGGACACCCAAGTCCTCGCCTGTGCCTGGGCAGGGGTCAGCTGGAGCGTCACGGTCGCCCCGAGGGGCGCGGTCTCGCCGCCGCCCGAGAGGATGTAGCGGGCGCGGTAGGTGCGGGTCGCCGGGTCGGCCGTGGCCGACAGTTCCCGGAGCTTGGCCGGATAGGTGCTCTCCCCCTCGGCGTAGAGGGTCGCCGACGCCGTGCCTCTCGCGCGCTGCCGGCTCCCCTCCGGCACGAACACCTCCGCCTCGCGGGCGCCGTCGCGGGCGAGCTTCACCACCGTCTGCCCCGCGGCGACGACTTGGCCCGGCTCGCTCGGCACCTCCATCACGACGCCGTCGGCATCGGCCTGGAGTTCGGAATAGCCCGCCTGGTTGGCGATCTGGCTCGCCTGCGCCTCGGCGTTGGCGAACTGGGCGATGGCGGCGTCCGCCGCGGCCCTGTTCTGGTCGTAGGTCTGCTTCGAGGTCCAACCGTCGCCGACGAGCTTGCGGCTGCGCTCCTCGTCGGCCCTCGCCTTGATCATCTGCGCGCGGGCCGCCTCGACCGAGGCGCGGGCCGCGTTGAGCGCCAGGGTGAA
Organism: Methylobacterium sp. PvP105; assembly: GCF_017876975.1. Lineage (NCBI taxonomy): Bacteria > Pseudomonadati > Pseudomonadota > Alphaproteobacteria > Hyphomicrobiales > Methylobacteriaceae > Methylobacterium > Methylobacterium sp. PvP105. Next base: position 469,587 of record NZ_JAGIPA010000005.1, read on the forward strand.
GTCGGTCCGGTCGAGCCGCATCAGGGGCTGCCCGAGGCGCACGTGGTCGCCCGGGTCGACGAGGCGCTCGAAGATCTTGCCCCCGACCCGGAAGCCGAGATTGCTCTCGGTCCGGGCCCGGATCACGCCGGTGTAGCGCGCGGCGGCCGCCGTGGCGGGCGCGACCGCGACGGTCTGGACCAGCGGCGGCTCCGGCGTGACGGCGGTCTCGGCGGGCGAGCATGCCGCGAGCGCCAAGCCGGCGAACCCGATCACCCATCGCCCATCCATCGCCATAACCCCGTCGCCTAAAAATTATAGTCATCATTTATTATGGCGGCGCGGGGCGGTCAATGGCTCCGGAGGCGTTCGACCCGCTGGCTCGCTTCGGTGACGGCCGAGCGCCTCACGTGACCGGGCGGACGCGCCGCTCTCGGCCGGATGCGTCCGGCAGCCAGATGCCTATGCCGGACGCTCGAGACATCCTCGGTCGTGGTCGAGGGCCAGCACCGTTCGAAGATGAGGCCCGAGCTCTCCCCTCCGGCCGCCGGCCCGGCGGGCGTCCTGTCCCCTTGAAGAGACCGGCCCCCGCCGGCATCTCATGATCATGCCCGATGTCGCGCTCGACGAAGCCAGCCTCACCCGCTTTCTCGACGCCTTTTACGGCCGCGTGCGCGGCGACGCGCTGATCGGACCCGTCTTCGCGGCCGCGATCGCCGACGCGGACTGGCCCCGGCACATGGAGACCGTCCAGGCGTTCTGGTCGTCGGTCCTCTTCAAGTCGGGCCGGTACAAGGGCAATCCGTTCGGGAAGCATCTCGCGCTGGGCCGTCTCCGGCCCGAGCACTTCGCGCGATGGCTCGGCCTGTTCGAGGAAACAGCCTCCGCCCACTTCGCGTCCGAACCTGCCGCCCTCCTGATCGCGCGCGCCCACCGCATCGGCGACAGTCTGAAGGCCGGCCTGTTCTTCCGGCCGGACGTGTCGCCCGTGCGCGATGCAGGATCGGCCGCGCCGTGACCCTCGGAACGGCTCAGGCGTAGGACGCGCAGGGAGCCCTGGACTGGCAGGCGGCCCGGGATTCCGGAGCTCTCGATGCGCGGCCAGCCTCGTGCGCGCGCGACGGCAGCGGATCAGCCACAGCACGATCGCCACGTTGACGGCGTTCCAGGCCGACCCGTTGACGAACGCCGCACGGTAGGAGCCGGTGGCGTCGAAGATCACCCCCGTGAGCCAGCCGCCCAGCGCCATGGCGGCGAGCGTCGCCATCAGTACCGCACCGATCCGCGCCCCGGCCTCCTCGGCCGGGAGGTCCTCGCGCACGATGATCGCGTAGGCCGGCACGATGCCGCCCTGGAACAGACCGAACAGGGCCGAGATCACGTAGAGCGAGGTCAGGTCGTCGAACGCGGGATAGAGCGCGAGTGCCGCCGCCTGCAGCAGCGCACCGGCCAGCAGCGTCGCGAGGCCGCCGATCCGGTCGGCGACGAAGCCCGACCCGGCTGACGATGCCGAAGCCGAGCATCAGCGACAGCATCGGCGCGCCACGGGCGATGCCGTACCCGAGACCGCTGCAGCACGCCACGATGTGGACCTGCGGCATCGCCATCGCCACGCAGCACGCGAGACCGGCCACGACCAGGAGGGCCTGCATCGCCGCGGGCGACAGCGTCGTCACGGCCGGCGGGCCGGCCGCGCAAGAGCAGCGCGAGCGGCAGCATGGCGACGCGGCAGAACAGGCCGATGCCGGCCCGCGTCGCGCGCCGGCCGAACGCGTCGACTCCGCGCTCCACCGCCGGCGCCAGAACCAGCGCGACACGTCGGCCATCAGCGGCCCGCAGGCGACCGAGCGGCCGAGTGCCCCGACGAGCACTCCGTGCGCGAGGGCGAACTGCCACGGGGTCGTCGAGAGGCCGCCGACCGCGAAGCCGAGCATCGTGAGGGTAGAGGGCAGTGCGGCCGCCCGATCAACCCCGAACTCGGCCTGCACCGCGGACAGCACGACGACGACCGACCACATGCCGACGTACCCGACCGTGCCGAGCGCCGTCGCAGCGGCGAGCCGACGCCAGGCGCGGCCAGAGTCGGCGATCCGTCCTCAGCCATTCCGGCGCAGATCTGACTCCGCCCGTGCCGCGTCTTTCACACGAGAGCGCCGTCGCCGGCACCGCGCCCGATCGTCGGGACGGTCCTCAGACAATCCTGTCGCCCGGCGGCCGATGCGGCCCGCCGGTGGATTGCGCCGTCGCCTGCGGGGCGGACGCCGGCAACGGGTCGCGAGCAACGCCGCGCCCTGCCGGACTGATCAGGTCCCGACCCGAATGCCGCGGGGCGGCCGCTCCGCTCGGAGGAGCAGGCCCGCGACAGTCTCGATCCCGCCGGTAAGCGCCCGACCGGCCCTGCCGCGGCGCGGGATCGGTGATAGACGGGCAGCCCGGCGCGCCGCCCGCCAGCGGCACGGGCCCGGGTTGGGGCTACCATCTGTCAGCCAATTTCGGGCATCGATGGCGGCCACCCACCGATCACTGCGTACGAGAGGGCTGACGCCACGATGCGAACGATCGTTTATGCCGATGGCGGATGCGACCCGAACCCCGGGCCGGGGGGGTGGGGCGTCGTCATCGCGGCCCCGGACGGCACAGTGGAGCTGTGCGGTGGAGAGCCCGGCACCACGACCAACAACCGGATGGAGCTGACCGCCGCGATCAAGGGCCTCGAGCATTTTCCCGCCGGGGCCGCGATCGAGATGCGGTGCGACAGCCAGTACGTCGTCAAATCCGTGACCGAGTGGATGCGCGGCTGGAAGGCGAGGGGCTGGCGCTCGACCACGGGTGACGTGAAGAACGTCGATCTCATGAAGCGCCTCGACGAATTGAACGCGGCGCGCGACGTGAAGTGGACCTGGGTCCGGGGACATGCCGGCGACCGTCTCAACGAGCGCGCCGACGCGCTCGTCCACCGGGGCCGCCGCGAAGCGAAGCTCGGCAAGCTCGAGTCGCGGACCAGTGCCGCCCCCGTAACGGCCCCGACCGCCGCACCGGCCCCGGCGAGCCGTGGCGCCGACCTGCGCGTCGATCTCGCGCTCGGTCTCCAGGTCGCTCGGGCCGCGAAGGCGGCGGGCGTCACCCCCGACGCCCTGGTCGACGATGCGATCCGCTTCTACCTCGAGATCGGTCCGAGCGAGGTCGCACGCCTGCGATCGGGCCGGACGTAGCGGTCGGGGCCGGACGGGGCGACGCCCAATCGCCGCTTCGATCCGAACTGCGCTGCCTGCGCCCGCCGCTCGAACAGCAGCCGGCCAGCTCACGGGACAGTCACGGGGGGCGACGCGGTCTCCCCGAAGGCCTGCCCCAATTTGATCGTTGCCTGCCCGTCTCGGGCGGCCGTTCGTGGAAGCGGGCACCGTCTCCGCGCCCGCTTCCGGCCCGCGAATCTTGAGCCGCAAAATTATATACAATAGACGGCCGCGTTCCCATCTCGCCCATCGAACGGCGAGTTGCGCGCGCGGGCCGCGGATGCAACCGCTCTTCTCGATAGACAGTCTTCATCTTCGGAACGCGTTCCGTCGATGGCGGGAGATGGTCTGCGAGCGGCCGGTACCGGCCGAACTGCGGACCCTCCCCGACGCCCGGTTCCAGGGTCGTCTGGGGATGTGTCGCGCATCGGCCAACTGCCGATCTCGCACTTCTCCCACACGGCGGTGCGAACCGAGGCGACGGCCGACGCGGTCCGGCGCAAGGGCCCGCACGGCCGCGTCTACGCGGTCATGAAGCTCTCCGGCCGAGACACTGTCCAGCAAGGAGACCGGGAGGCGGTGAGCCGGACGGGCGCCTTCATGGTCCTCGATGCGCGCCCGAGCGTCATCCAGACGGAGACGGGCGGCGCCCTGGTCCTCGACCTGCCGCGCGAGCGTTTCGAGGCCGTGCTGGGTCCGTCCCGGCTGTTCAGTGTCCTCACGGTCGGAGCGGTCCTCGCTTCCACGATCCTGGCGAACACACACCTCCGGGACCTGATCCGGGTGAGCGATCGACTCAGCCCCGACGCGGCCACGCGCACGGCGTCGATCGGGATTGACGGGATCGCCGCGTAACGGCGGCCGGCGTCCGGCTGTTCGTTCGACCCGCACCGCCGGCCCGCCTCCGGCAGGCGTGCGGGGACGGGGACGCGGCCTTGGCGCCCTCTCACGGCTCCGGAGACGGACCTTCGATCGGACGCCGATCGATATGTCTTTGCTAGATCTGGCGGCAGCCAGATATTGACCGCGGCATGAGTGTCGATAATTAATGAAATGTCTCGGATCTGAAACTGCTTACGCCATAGCGACCACCTTGTTGGATCGGAGCGCTCCGGTGCCTCGGATTGTAGATGTTTGCATCGGCAGGACGTCCTCGAAGAAGACTTATAGACAGCTGTCCATCCTTTCAGGAACCGGTGCTCTATGAAAATCGTTCGCGCGATCGCGGTCTTCATCCAGAAAGTCGTTCACAGGATCCTGCAGTGGCCATCTAAGGCGATTCACCAAATCTATTCCATCAGACTTATTAAGACGAGAAGAGAAGACGGCAGGGCTAGCCTCGTGCGAGCCCACGCTTCCAACCTCTCGGAATTGCGAGACGACGTGAGATTGCTTGGGCAGGCTCTGGTGGAGGACGGCTTCTGCGTGGCGGATGCCGGGATTTTCGAGTCGTTCGGAAGCGTGAAGTTTCAGGCTGCCGCGAATGAGATTTACGATTGCATGGAGGAACATTACCTCAGGACCGGTCGGAACATCGACACCATAAAATTGCTCGACCTGTATCCTTCTCTCTTGGATCAGTTCAAGATCGTCTTTCGAGCCGGTCTCGACATCGGGGTTCTGGAAATTGTCGAGCAGTATCTGAGGCTTCCCGCGGCCTACGGGGGCGTTGATATATTCTTTACTGTAGCCGACGGGTCGGAGAGAGGTGCGAGAACTTGGCACAGGGATAGCGAGGACAATCCCATGGTGAAAGTTGCCGTCTATCTCAATGACGTCGATGACAGTGGCGGGCCACTGGAAATCCTTCATCTACAGCATCTTGCCCCTATGTCGCGGACATTTCGCGGGTTCAGGCATCAAAAACTTGTAAATCTCCGGAAAGAAGGCAAAATCGATTTCGAGGTTACATCATTTACCGGACCGAAAGGGACGGTAGTACTTTGCGATACCTTCAGATATTTCCACAGGGGCAAGCCCGCGACAGGGAGGAATCGAAGGGCGCTCTTCTTCAATTATTACGCCAACAAGCCCCTGACCCCTTATTTCTGCCCAAACCCACCCTTCTCATCCGATAAAATGGAAGCTCTGGTTTCGGATCTGTCCGCGAAGCAGAGGGACGCGGCTCTGTGGCGCGAGAGGCTGACAGGTATCGACAAACTGGTCACGAAAAGACGACCGTATCTGAATGTGTAGATTGTCGCGCAGGCAGCAAGGCGTCCGTAGCTATCGCGCGGAGCTTCGAAGAACTGTGGTCCCGCTCGTGATTGGCCGAATGTGCGACGAAGGACCGTGATCTGAAAATCCTCGATGGCCGCCTGCGTGACCGGGATGGGTCGGGCACCGAATGGCCGCTCCGGGTCGTGTTTCCTCCGACCGCTGCCGCCGCGCAACGCGGCAGAAGCGGTCATCGCGGTGGCGCCGTAGCGTTCGAGCCGCGATGCTGTGCCAGGCGACGGCGGGCCCTGCACGCCGGAGTCCGGTCCGCGTAGCAACCTCGATGACGTAGCTGCCCCACCCCCTATCGTAGAACGTCCAGGCCCCCTGAGACGCGCGCGGCTCGGGCACCGCCCAGCCATCGGCCCAGCCATCGACTCTGAGGCGGGCGTTCAGCGCGTCGACCTGTTCCCGGCTGTCCTGGATGCAGCCGATGTGGTGCAGGTCGGAGTCCTCGGGATAGGCGAACGCGCCGCGTTTCCGGGTAAAGTCGTTGAGAACCAGGACCATGTCGTGATCGTCGTGCAGGACGGCGAGCACCGTCCCGCGCATGACGGAGCAGAAGGCCGAAATAGATCTCGAACATCGCCCGATCGGCGGGCCCGTTGAGGCCGGTCAGATCGATGTGATCGAGCGTCACGGAACGTACCTTCCCTGTCGACCGGAAAGGACGCGCTGGTAGTCGGCCGCTGACGGCGGCCGCCATGCACGAGCGATAGGCCCCCCGGACTACCGACCGGGCTGCGGCTTCTACACGTCCGCGTTCGGCAGCACGCCGCAGCCCGTCAACGGGGCACGCTCGGACGGCGCGTGAGCGTTCCGCGACCTCCGGGGCGCGGCCGGCCTACTCGCAGACCTCGACCTGCCGGACGTGCTCGTACCCGTACGGGTCGATGTACGCGCATCGCTCGACGTGGCAGGCGCCATAGGGGTCGGGCGCGGCGTAGACGGGGCGACCCGGGTAGGGCCCGTTGCTGGCCGACGCGATGGCGCTGCCGGCCACGACGCCGCCGAGGATGCCCAGCGCCACGGCCCCGCCGACGCCGAGGCCGCGCGCCTGAGCGGCCGGCGGGGTGGCGCAGAGTGCCAGAGCGACCAGGGCAGCCGCACCGCCGGTTCGCAGAAACGATTGACGCATGGTGTCCTCCCATCTCCTCGTTGAGGCCACCGTGAGCCCGTAACCGCCGATTCTCGGTGCTGATCGGCACGCCGCGTTCAGTGCACACCCTACTCGATGCGGGCCGGCGCCCGACAACTCCCCGAGCGCCTTCCGGAGCGGCGGGCGCCAGCACCGCCGCCGCTGATCCGGATCAGCGGCGCTTCTCGGCGCCGCCGGCAGCTCCCGCGTCCGGGGCGCTTCTCCGTGTCGGGGCCGGGCGCCGCGGCGATCGACCGATCGACAGACCGACGGGAGCGCGCCAGCTACAGCGCGGTCGGGCGCTGCCGCAACGGTCCCAGTCGGCCCGGGGCGCGCCGTTCAGTCAACGTCGAGAGGGACATCCGGGATGGGAAGCGAAGCGCGACACCCGCAATCGCGAGCCGCGTTGGCCGTGTTCGTCGCCGCCGGCATCGCCTTGGCGGGCGCCGGTACGATCGGCTGGCGCTGGTACAGCTACGTCACGGCCGGCGCCTCGCCCTACGACGAGGTCGGCATCGAGGTGAACCGCCGCCTGCCGGAGCCGCTCCGTGCGTGGGGCTGCCAGCGCATCAAGGAGCGCTTCCCCCGCGCCGTGCCACCCTACGGTTGCCAGCCTGGACAGGTCTGAGGGCTGCCGGGGCGCCGCGCAATTCTGTTCAGGGCTGTGGAGCAACCCGGACCGGACGCACGGCCTTCGGAAGCGCGCCGCGCTCGTGAACAAGGCCGCCATGCGCGGTCTCTGCACTCGTCGTCGGTTTGTGCCTGGCTTCCATGTCGCTCGGCGCGGTACGGGCACGACCGGCTCCGAAGCCTGCGCCCGCGGCGGCGCCGGATCCGACCCTGCTGAAGGTTGCCCGGGCGACAGTCGCGCAGATGCAGGGCGACCGAACCGCGACGCTCGGCTCGATGGCGGCCCCGGTGATCGGCATGATGCAGCAGATCGGGATCGAGGTGCCCGACAAGGCCCAGGTGCTGGTGCAGGAGGTCGTCATGCCGACGCCGACGGCGCACTACGACGAGCTGCTCGCCATCCAGGCGCGCGGTTTCGCCACCGTACTGAACAAGGACGAGTTGCAGGCCATCGCGGCCTTCCACGTGCCGCCCGCCGGGAAACGCTTCGCGGCAGTCCAGCCGCCACTTGCTCGGATTCAGCGCGCGGGCATGCAGCAATGGATGCAGTCCGTGATGCCGGCGATGCGGGGCAAGCCGACGACGGCCATCCAGGCCCACGGCTGGCCGCCGGGCAAACCGGCGAAGCCGCGTTGAACAGGTGCGAGCCGCGACGCGGTCGAAGCAGATTGTCGACCGGCTTCGACCGCGCGGCCATGCCAGACACCGTGCCAGACGCCACGCGGGGCGCTCGGGCCGTTCGGCGAGTCTCGAAGGGTCAGCCGATGGCCCAGAACAGCGGCAGCGCGCCCGCGAGGAACAGGGCCGAGGAGACGAGCACGGCGAGGGGCTCGCGGTGATGCAGGACGAAGGCGTGAGGGCTGGCGAACATGGCGAGGCCGGATCGGGAGAGAGGTCAGCACGCTCGCGCCTGAACCTTGACGGATCGAGGGCGCTTCGCGCTGTCCACAGGTGATGGCCGACCTCTGTCACTGCCGCGCCACATCCTTTTGGATGTGCTCGGGCGCACTTCGCGGACGGCGTTTCTGGCATACCAAATTCACCAGGCCGTCTTTCCCCCCTCGGCGGCCCGATCCAGCGGCGCAGTGACCCTACGGGTTGCTGCGCCGTTGTCGTTGTGGATGCGGCCCGGCGCGACCGCCCCGTTCGTATCGGTCCCGCGCCGAGGCTTCTCGGCGGTGCGCGGGCCGGGGGAAGCGAGATCCACGATGGACCCCGATCGGGGCCCTCGACGCAGCGAGGCCGCGCATCGGAACGGCGGTCGCGCCGTCAGGACGCGATGCGCCGCGCGGCCGGCGCGTCGTCCCGGGTCTTCTGCGCGGAGGGTGCCCAGAGGATCGACCGGTCGACCGCGCGGATGTCGCGATGGCCGCACAGGGCCATCGTCGTGTCGAGTTCCGTACGGATGATCTCCAGGGAGCGGGCGACGCCCGCCTGACCGTAGGCGCCGAGCCCGTAGAGGAAGGCGCGGCCGATGAACACGCCCTTCGCACCCAGGGCGACGGCTTTCAGGACGTCCTGGCCCGAGCGGATCCCGCCGTCCATCAGGACCTCGATGCGCGGGCCGACCGCGTCCGCGATTCCGGGAAGCGCGGCGATGGACGAGGGGGCGCCGTCGAGCTGCCGCCCGCCATGGTTCGAGACGATGAGCGCATCGGCCCCGGTCGCGGCCGCCTTCTCGGCATCCTCCACGTCCAGGATGCCCTTCAGGATCAGAGGGCCCTGCCACCGGTCGCGGATCCGCCGCACGTCGTCCCAGTCCAGGCGCGGGTCGAACTGGTCCGCCGTCCAGGCCGAGATCGAGCGGGTATCGCGCACGCCGTCCACGTGCCCCACGATGTTGCGGAACGTCCGGCGCTGCGTGCGCAGCATGGACCAGCACCAGCGCGGCTTGGTCAGGAGATCGAGGGCGGTGCCCGGCGTCAGCCTCGGCGGGGCCGACAGGCCGTTTCGGATATCCTTGTGGCGCTGCCCGAGGATCTGGAGGTCCAGCGTCAGGACCAGGGCCGAGCAGCCCGCCGCCTTCGCGCGGTCGATGAGGCGGTCGTTGAAGCTGCGGTCGCGCATGACGTACAACTGAAACCAGAACGGCTTGCTGACGGTCTCCGCGACATCCTCGATGCTGCAGATGCTCATCGTCGACAGCGTGAACGGCACCCCCGCCGCCTCCGCCGCCCGCGCGGCCAGGATCTCGCCGTCGGCGTGCTGCATGCCCGTGAGGCCCGTCGGCGCCAGGGCGACGGGCATCGCGACGGCCTGGCCGGCCATCGTCGTGGCGAGGGAGCGGTCGGTCATGTCGACCGCGACGCGCTGGCGGAGCTTGATGCCGGCGAAATCGGCCTCGTTCGCGCGGTAGGTCGACTCCGTCCACGAACCGGAATCGCAGTAATCGTAGAACATCCGCGGCACGCGCCGCTTCGCGACCCGCCGCAGGTCCTCGACCGTCGTGATGATGGGTGCCATGGGAGGTTCGGCCTCGCGACTGGATGACGGGACCGGTCGCGGGACAGGCGGGCTCGCGCCCGCTCGTACGCCGCACGCGTTTCAGGTCGCGATGCCCCGTGCTGGACGCTCGACGGTGCAACGGTTCGCCGGAAAACGGAAGCGCGTCGTCGCGGAATGCACCGCCCCGGCGGGATGCACGGCCTGCTCGACGGCCGCGAACGGTCCGTCGCGGGAGACTGCCGGTCGCGAGGCCGGTCGCGTCCGGCCTCCCGCGCGCGGACGCCGGTCCTATCGCGCCTGTGGCGCCCGTCCACGCCGCAGAAGAGCCCGAAGTTTATGACTGAAAGTACACATTTCGGATCGCGTGTATCCGGATCTTCCCGTTCCGGCCCCGCATCAGGACAGATGGGACGCGATCGGTGTCTCGCCGCGACCGCAGTTCGCTTCGCCGCACCGCAGCGAAATCGGTCGAGTGACGATCCGAGAACTTCTTCTCATCGAATCTGACCGGCGAAGGCTTGCAGGATAGACATCGGCGCGCGGAATAGGGACCATCGTCGCCAACGCCGGGCCTGAGCATCGGCGGTGGGACGGATACGCCAATGAGGACGACGCGCCGCGTTTTCTTGACGGGTGCCGCATCCGCAGTCGCGAGCGGTCTGGCGCCGGGGGTGATCCGCTCGGCCTGTGCTCAGGGCGCCGGGTCGACAGTCCGGATCGGCATGGTGCTCCCGGTGACGGGGCCCGGCGCGGATGCCGGCCGCTACGCCCTCGCCGGGGCCAAGATCGCCCTGGAGGCGGTCAACAAGGCCGGCGGCGTGCTGGGCAAGCCCCTGGAGATCGTCACCGAGGACGACCAGACCACCAATCCCGGCGCGGTCTTCGCCTTCTCCAAGCTCGCCTCGCAGGGCGACCTCGTCGGCTTCCTGGGCTCGATCCGCTCGACCCAGAACCACGCCATGGCGCCAGACATCCTGAAGACCGGCAAGCCCGTCTGCTTCGGCGGCACCGACCCGGTTCTGACCCAGCTCGGCAATCCCTGGCTGTTCCGCTTCCGGCCCAACGACAGCTTCTCGGCCCGGGTGATCGCCGAGCACGGCGTCAACGGGCTGGGGAAGAAGAAGTGGGCGATCATCCACTCCACCGACGCCTTCGGCACGAGCGGCGCCAAGGCGCTGACCGAGAGCCTCGCCAAGGGCGGCGCCACGGTCGCCCTCGACCAGGGCTACACCAACCAGAGCCAGGACTTCACCCCGGTCGTGCTGGCGATCCGCCAGTCGGGCGCCGACATGATCGGCTCGTACTTCACCTTCGAGAACGACATCGGCATCTTCGCCCGGCAGTTGCGCCAGCTCGGCGTCACCGCGCCCTGGGTCGGCTCGCCGTCGATCACCAACGTGACGGCGCTGAAGCTCGCCGGGCCGTCGCTCTTCGGCACCTACGGCGTGGCCGACTACGCCGAGGAATCGAGCGACGCCGCCCGGGCCTTCGGCAAGGCCTACCGGGCCGCCATGAAGGTCGCCCCCGACAACCAGTCGTCCTGGACCTTCGACGCGGTCACGGTGCTGGCCAAGGCGATCAACACGGCGGGCAAGACCGAACCGCAGGCGATCCGCGAGGCCCTGCTCGCGGTGCGCGGCCACGAGGGCGCCGAGGGCACCTACAACTTCGACAAGAACGGTGACGGCCTGCACGGCTACAACGTCGTGCGCAACGACAAGGGCAACATCGTCTTCGACCGGCGGATCGACTTCTACCAGGGCTGAGACGCCCCGATCGAGACAGGCCTCGGGGCCGCGCCGATCCGGCCGGATCGGCGCGGCCCCGGCGCCTCCCCGAGGAAGCAACGCGTGCGGACCGCATGGACCTGATCCTGCAACTCCTCTTCACCGGGATCGGCATCGGCTCCGTCTACGCCCTGGTGGCGCTCGGCTTCGTGCTGATCTTCCGCGCCACCAACGTGGTGAACTTCGCGCAGGGCGAGTTCTCGATGGTGGCGGCCTTCCTGATGGTGGTCTTCGCCGTCGACCTCCAGTGGCCCTACTGGCTCTCCCTCCTCCTGACCCTCGGCGGGATGGCGCTGCTCGGCGCCCTGTTCAATCTCGGCGTCTACTACCCGCTGCGCCACCGCAGCTACCTGCCGGTGATCATCTCGACCATCGGCGCCTCGATCTTCCTGGCGAACACGACGCTCGCCCTCTACGGGCCGCAGCCGCAGGTGCTCCCGCCCGTCTTCGAGACGCAAGGGTTCCTGCTCGGACCGGTCTTCCTCGACAGCCAGTACCTGCTGATCATCGCGGTGACGGCGGCCCTGGTCGCGTTCCAGTACTGGTTCTTCGAGCACACACTGGTCGGCAAGAAGCTGCAGGCGACGTCCCAGGACAAGGAGATGGCCGCTCTCCTCGGCATCCCGGTGGCCGGGATGATCATGCTGACCTTCGTGTACAGCGCGGTGCTCGGCGGCATCGCCGGCATCCTGGTGGCGCCGGTGCTGTTCGTGTCGATCCAGATGGGGGCCACGATCGCCCTCAAGGCCTTCGCGGCGACGATCATCGGCGGCTTCGGCGACGTCACCGGGGCGATCATCGGCGGCCTCGCGCTCGGCATCATTGAGACCTTCGGGGCTGCCTACATCTCGGTCCCCTACAAGGACGCCTTCGCGTTCCTGGTGCTGGTGGTCTTCCTGGTCGTGCGCCCGCAGGGCCTGTTCGGCGAGCGCGTGGCGGAGAAGGCATGAGCGGTCGACCCTCCACCGGCGCCGGCCCGGCCGCGGCGAAGCCAGCGCCCGCGCCGCGCCGGCTGCCCCTGGGCAGCCTCGCCTACGCGGTCCTGGCCGCCGCCCTGGTGACGCTGGCCGCGACGACGCCGCTCAGCGGCTACGCCCTCAACATCCTGATGCAGGCGGCGACCTACGCCATCGCGGTGATCGGGCTCACCGTGGTGCTCGGCCTGTGCGGGCAGATCAACCTGGCCCAGGCCGCCTTCTTCGGGATCGGTGCCTACGCTGTCGGGCTCGGCACGGTCGACGGCGGCCTCAACTTCTGGATCTGCCTGATCACCGGCCTCGGTCTCGCGGTCGTGCTGGGCGCCGCGCTCGGTGCCTCCACGCTGCGGCTCGGCGGCCACTACCTCGCCATGGTGACGATCTCGTTCCAGCAGATCCTGACGCTCGTGCTGACCAACTGGATCCCGGTCACGCACGGGCCGGACGGCGTGCCGAACATCCGCCGCCCGGCCCTGTTCGCGGACGGGCAGAGCTACCTCGCCCTGTGCGTGCTCGTGCTGGCCGTCGTCGGCTGGCTCGTCTGGCACATGCCGCGGACCCGGCTCGGGCGCGCCATGCGGGCGGTGCGCGACAACGAGCTCGCGGCGGGCGTGTCGGGCATCGACATCTACCGCACCAAGGTCGCGGCCTTCGCCCTCGGGGCGCTGCTGGCGGGGCTCGGCGGCGGGCTGTTCGCCGGCAGCTTCACCTATATCAGCCCGGACCAGTTCTCCTTCGCCGAGTCGATCGTCTTCCTGACGATGGCGCTGCTCGGCGGCGTCGGCTCACCGGTGGGCGCCGTGATCGGCACCGCCCTGCTGATCCTGATCCCGGAATGGCTCCGCTTCCTCAAGGAGATCCCCGGGCTCTACCTCGCGATCTACGGGCTCGCGGTGATCCTGATCGTGGTGTTCATGCCCGACGGGATCTGGGGCTTCCTCGGCGACCAGGTCCGGCGCCTGCGCCGGGCCCGCCCGGCCCCGCCGCCCGCCGCCGAGCTGACCCTGAGCCAGGGCGGGGCCTCCACGGCGCCGATGCTGGAGGTGTCGGACCTGTCCAAGCACTTCGGCGGCCTCAAGGCCGTGGACGCGGTGAGCTTCACGGTGGCGCGGGGCGGCATCCACGCGCTGATCGGCCCGAACGGCTCCGGCAAGACCACGACGCTGAACGTCCTATCGGGCCTCTACAGCCCCACGGGCGGCACCGTGCGGCTGGCCGGGCAGGACGTCACGCGCCTGTCCCCGCACCGGCGGGCGGCGGCCGGGATCGGGCGCACCTTCCAGAACATCCGCCTGTTCCGCTCGATGAGCGCCCTGGAGAACGTCGTCATCGGCGCCGAGCGCCCCGACAACCCCTCGGGCGCGCGCGACCGGGCGGGCCTGGAGGCCCGCGCCCGGGCGGCGCTCGCCTTCGTGGGGCTGGAGGGGCGGGCGCTGGAGCCGATCTCCGGCTTCTCGTACGGCCACCAGCGCCTGATCGAGATCGCGCGGGCGCTGGCCGGCAACCCCGTGCTCCTGCTCCTCGACGAGCCGGCCGCGGGGCTCAATTCCAGCGAGAAGAACGCCCTGACGGTGCTCCTGCGCCGGATGGCCGCCAAGGGCCTGACCATCCTGATCATCGACCACGACATGACGCTGGTGAGCGACGTGGCGAGCCATATCACCGTGCTGAACTTCGGCCGCCGCATCGCCGACGGCGTCACGGCGACCGTGCTGCGCGAGCCGGCGGTGATCCAGGCCTATCTGGGCGAGGACGCTGCCGCCGGTCCGGCGGCGAGCCTCAAGACCGACCTCGCTCCGGCGTGACCCCCGCGATGACGACGCCCGCCACGCCCCTGCTCGAGATCCGCGATCTCGTCGTCCGGTACGGGGAGATCGAGGCCGTGCGCGGCCTGTCCTTCTCAGTCGGCGCCGGGGAGGTGGTGACGCTGCTGGGTTCCAACGGCGCCGGTAAGTCGACGACCCTCAAGGCAATCTCCGGGCTGGTGCGGCCCGCCGCCGGCACGATCCTGCTGGAGGGGCGGCCGCTGGAGGGCCTGAAGCCCGAGACGATCGTGCGGCTCGGCGTCGCCCACGTCCCGGAAGGACGCCGGGTCTTCCCGGGGCTCACGGTGCGCGAGAACATCATGCTCGGGGCGTCCAACCGCTCCGGCCTCGGCAAGCGGGCGTTGCGCGACGAGGTCGAGGCGATGTTCGACCTCTTCCCGGACATCCGCCGGTTCGGCGACGCCCTGGGCTGGACGCTGTCGGGCGGCCAGCTCCAGATGGTGGCCCTCGCGCGCGGCCTGATGGCCAAGCCGCGGATCCTGCTGCTGGATGAGCCCTCCCTCGGACTGGCCCCGGTGATCGTCCAGGCGGTGTTCGCGATCATCGCCGAGGTGCGCCGCCGCGGGACCACCGTGCTGCTGGTGGAGCAGAATGCCCGGATGGGGCTCTCGGTCGCCGATCGCGGCTACGTGCTGGAGACGGGCCGCCTCGTCCTGCAGGGCGCGCCCGACGCGTTGTGGGCCAACGACGAGATCCGGTCGGCATATCTCGGCGGGCGGACGAGGCCCGAACTCGCGGTCTGACCGGACCGTGCCCCGGCGGCGGCCGCACTGCGCGCTGGACGGATGCGATGCCCGGCGCGGATCGTGCGACCGTCGCCGGACGGATCGGTGCCTTCGGCGGAGCGGTCCTGCAGACGTTGGGAGGCGCGTCCCGGCATCGTCGCCGATCTGCACGGCAAGGCCGCGCTGATCATCCGTGCCGTGACGAACCTCTGCTTCCGGACCTGCCAGCGACATCGCCGGCCGTTCCGTCATGATCGTCGGGACCTCAGACCGCCGACGGTCCGGCGGCCCCGGCCAGGGGAGCCTATGCGCCCTGCGTGGCGGGAGCGCGCGCGGGCAACACCCAGCCCGGCCTGATGAAGTGGCAGGTATATCCGTCGGGACGCCGTTCCAGGTAGTCCTGATGCTCCGGCTCGGCCTCCCAGAACGGGCCGGCGGGCGACACTTCGGTCACGACCTTGCCGGGCCACAGGCCGGAGGCGTCGACGTCGGCGACGGTCTCTTCGGCCACGCGGCGCTGACCGTCGTCGGTGTAGAAGATGGCCGACCGATAGCTGAGGCCCCGGTCGTTGCCCTGGCGGTTCGGCGTCGTCGGGTCGTGGATCTGGAAGAAGAACTCCAGCATGCGCCGGAAGCTCGTCCGATCCGGGTCGTAGATGATCTCGATGGCCTCGGCGTGGGTGCCGTGGTTGCGGTAGGTCGCGTTGGGCACGTCGCCGCCCGTGTAGCCGACGCGGGTCGATATCACGCCCTCCTGCCGCCGGATGAGGTCCTGCATGCCCCAGAAGCAACCACCGGCTAGCACCGCCCTCTCGGTTCTCATCGTAGCTCCTCCTGAGCCGTTCCACTGACAGCGCAGATATAGGGATCCCTCGGCCGCCGCGTTCTGCGACGTCGTCGCCTGCCGTCGCGATCGCGGCAGCGAGCGCCGCGGGCATCGTCAGGGGACTGAGCGCGAGACGTCCGCGGCGAAGCGAACGTCCCCGGAGCGGCTTCTCAGCTCCGCACGAGCGGCTTGCTGGCCTTGAAGTTCTTCCGCGCCGGTTCGGCCTTGCGGGGATCCGGCTTGTCGGCGAGGAGGCGCTTCACGCGCTCGTTGAAGTCCTCGGGCGTGACGCCCTGGGCTTTGCCGGTCTTGAGTTCGCGTGCCATCTCGGCCTCCGCTTCGTGGCCCAGAGCACGGGATTGCGCGGAGGGATCGGACTCATATGGGGACTCGTCGGCCGCGGCGCCACCGACTTCGGGCCAGGATAGCCGTCCGCACGCGATGGACCCGCGGGCCGAGATGGGATAGGGTCGCTGCGAGGTTGATGACCGGTTCGTAATAACGCTTCAGGACCCGGGGGCGGTACCCGGCGCCTCCACCAGAAGCATCCTGCCCCGGATACCGCGCGGGGACGAGGGCGAGCGTCCGGCGTTGCGGATCGCGCGCTGCCAGGGTGC
>NZ_JAGIPA010000006.1:0-46698 GCF_017876975.1 Methylobacterium sp. PvP105
CCGCACGAGCTCAGACCCTCAGCGCATGGCTCGGCCCGTGCCACGACCCGCGCGGATTCGCGTGTGCCCGCTCCGGTCGAGGTCGACCGCTGCCCCCCGACAGCCCTTCGACGGTTCCGTTTTCCCCGATTCTGACAGGATGAGAACTCCAGTACTCGTGCGCTTCGCGGATTTGCACCCTCCCCCATCGCTCAGCGTGGCCCGGTGATCCTCAGCACCCGAGAGTTCTCTGCCCGGCTTGCGCGCCAGCCGCATCCACGCCTGCCACTCGGGCGAGACGATGCGCACGACGTTGGTGTCGTTCCTGAAGCCCGTCACCCGCCGCTCCTCGACGGTGACGAGCCCGAGTCTCTTGGCCTCGCGCAGGGCGTTGCGGACGGTAGTCTCGGCCACGCCCGCGATCGCCGCGAGCTGCCCCACGGCCAGTCGGCAATCGCCTCGTTTTGAGGTTTCCGTGGCCACCAGGGCCAGCACCGCCTGCTCGGCCAGGGTGAACTGGGCCGCTAACCCCGGCGGCAGCCTTCCCGAAGCCGCCCAGCGGCGGCGGCGCTCCAGCGAGGCCTCCGTGCGCGGGCGTGAGCCGACGGCCCTCCTGGGTGCTCCTGCGCCGTCCTGGAACGTGGGCGCGATTGCAGCCTCAGGGCTGGGTCGTAGACCCGCCGGTAGCCGACGAGCCGCGGGCGCGTCCGTGCGCGCCTCGATCAGCCCGGACAGGGTCTCGGCCTCGGTCTCCGTGACGTGCCCTTCGCCGTAAGCGCGCCAGAGCAGCGCCGTCACGGACGGAAGGGTGATTCGGTCAGCCGCCTCGATCGCGCAGCGGATTTTTTCGGCAAACACGTGTCTTGGCCCTTTTCCATAGGGCCACAGGGGGACGTTTGGCGGCGCAAGCTGTGCGCTCCGTTCAAGACAAGCCGATATCGTTGCCGGAACCGGGGTTCCGACTTGACGCCTGAGGGCGCTTTATGGCTTGTGAGGGATGCTGTTGTGCCTCACAGGCCATCTCGATTTCGAAGGCCTCACCCTTGCCGGGGTGGGGCCTTTGGCTTTTCAGGGTCCTACTGCGGCGATTGCTCTCCTGAATGGCTGGCTCACGACTCGCTTGGGCGAGCACGGCCATGACAGCCCATGTCGACCGGGCGGCACGGCTAAGTCAACGTTGCGGGTGGCTGATGACCTTTTTCCTGCCGTCCTGAACCACCCCATATTCCGGTAGGCACTTCTCCTTATTCGATGAACGTAGCGCGCGTGCCCCTCCGGCGAGGCGAGAGCACGCGGCCAGGCGGTGACCGCCGCGACGGTTTTGGCGGTGGCGCGCACCATCTCGGCCGAAAATTCGGCCCGGTTGAGCCGGGGAATAAGACTCGCTCGCTTTGTAGGACAAAACGGCCAAGGTTTAGTATTTAGTGGAAACCAATCAGCTGTCTGACAGCTGTCTGATACCCTCATACGAATACCGGGGAGGGCGCCTAGCGCCGTTCAGTCAGACATACGCCAGGATCCAGACAGCTTTCCGAAAGAGAATGGCTATCTGACAGCTTTCTGGTTATAAACAGGGTGTCGCCGGGTTAAGGTGGCTTTTACCGCAGAGCTGGAAGCTTCCCGGAACCGGATGGCTTTCCGACAGCTTCCCGGCACCTAACGGCTGCCCGGCAGCTTCCCGGTGCCTGACAGCTTCTAACGAGGTGTCTATGCCTGTCATCACGTTCTCATCGCCTAAGGGCGGTGCCGGCAAAACCACGGCTGCCTGCATCCTCGCCAGCATGCTGGCGGAGCAGGGAGCGACCGTAACCATCATCGACGCCGACCCCAATCAGTTCGTCCAAGAATGGGCGCAGCTGCCGGGCCTGCCCGCCACCCTTCAGGTCGTAGGCGGCGCGACGGAAGAGACGATCATGGACAAGATCGAGGAGGCGGCCAGCATGACCGCCTTCGTGATCGTGGATCTGGAGGGCTTGGCGAGCCTCATGGTCAGCCACGCAATCTCGATGTCCGACCTAGTTGTGATCCCCGTCCAAGGCTCGCAGTTCGACGCCTCGCAGGCTGCCCGTCAGATCGGGCTCATCAAGCGGACGGAGAAGCGCGGGGGGAGGGCCATTCCCTACACGGTGCTGATCACGCGCACGAATCCCGCGATCATGCCCCACACCCTCAAGCACATCTTGCAGAGCTTCGACGAGCGCGCGATCCCGGTCCTGAAAACCCGCTTGTGCGACCGTGAGGCCTACCGTGCCATGTTCTCCTATGGTGGCACGCTGCAGGGCCTAGCAGGGAAGGGGGTCGCCAACACGACCGTGGCGATCAACAACGCGGCCGAGTACGCCGCGGAGATTGTGCAGCGCCTGCGCGACAAGCGCGAGCAGGCCAAGGAGGTTGCGTGATGCCCGGCCAGCCCAAGCCTGAACGCACCGATCCGCTCGGCAAGCTCGACCTCGGTGGACTGGACGACTTCAAGCCCACGCCACGCGCTGCCCAGCAGCCGAAGCCGCCGGTCGAGGCAATTCGTGCCGTCTCCGAAGCGGAAGGTTTCCCCAGCCGCGAGTCCGCCCCACGCGAGAAGGCGAAGCCGGCATTGGCCAAGGTCGAACAGCGCCGCTACCGCACCGGCCGCAACAAACAGCTCAGCCTCAAGGTGACGGAAGAGACCGCCCAGCGCTTCACCCGCCTAGCCGACGAACACCGCTTGGTGCTTGGCGAGCTGCTGGAAAGAGCGCTTGAAGCCTACGAGGCCGCCCACAAAAGGAAATGACCTTCTCAAAAGCCTATCGGGCACCGAATAGGAAGCCAAAAGAAACCAGACAGCTGCCAGGAAGACCCACGGCGCCTCCCACACAGGGCACAATCAAGGTCTGGAAGGCCAAGCCAAGCTGGTTCGTCGTCATGCGCATAAGGGCAGCTTACGGAGCGTTGAGCTCTCAAGCGTGAGATCGTGGTGATGGCCAAACGAGCATGGCCAATTTCGCCACCTGCTGGAGCTTCGCGCGGCTCCCGCCGTCGCGCGCCAGGGTGGACAGTCCCTGGATCGCCGTTATGACGAAAGCTGCCAGCGCCGTCGGATCCGCCGTGCCCGGGACGTCTCCCGCGTCGATGCCGGCGGCGATCTTGTCGCGCAACGCGGCTTCGATCTCCCGACGGATCGCGGCCAATTCCTCTTTGACATCCTCAGCCTCGGCCGAGACCGCGATCGCCGAGCTGGCCAGCAGGCACCCCGCCGGCGTGTCCGTGCGGGTGAACGCCATCGCTGCGCCGTTAATCAGCGTGCGCGCGGCTGCCTCGGCGGTGGGTGCCTCCGCGATCACGTCAATGGGCGACTGCGGCTGCGCCAATTAGCGCCGGACCGCAGATCGGAACAGCCCCTTCTTGTCGCCGTAGGCGACGTAGATGCTCGGCGGTGTAACCCCCATCGCCCGCGTAAGCTCGGCAAGGGAGGTGGCCTCATAGCCGTAGCGCCAGAACAGCAGCATGGCCGGGAGCAGGGCAGCATCTGGGTCGAATGAAAGCGGGCGGCCGGTCTTGCGCCTGGATGTTGGGTCGATTGGTTTCATATCAAACAATACGAAAATTTAAGCAATGTAGCTGACCGACAACCGCACCTTGGGCCGCTCTGACCTCGCCGTGAGCCCCCTCGCGCTGAGCACGATGACCTTCGGCACTGCGCCTTGGGGCTCGAACGAGGCAGACAGCCGGGCGGTGTTCGACGCCTACGTGGACGCGGGTGGCAACTTCGTCGACACTGCCGATGTCTATGTGTGAAAGAGCCTCAAAGGCTGACCGCTCTCTCAGGTCACTTTAAGTCATTGCTCTTAAATTAAAATTTGTACCGAAGGTGGGGCACGATCGTGCCCCACCTTCGGTACAAATTTCTTAGCTTCCATAATGGATTACATCTGCTTTGCGCGGCTTCATCCTTCGACGCCTATCTACACCACAGTCAACTTCAGTTAGATGTCGACTTCCAAAACTCTTGGCGGGGAGCATCTGAACAGTGACGCCAACCTCGTAAGGAAGACCCCGGAGGAGCGCAACCGCGTCCTGACAACTCTCTTAATACATCTCGCTGAGGCAATGATACATGAAATTATTTAATTGATATTGAGTGTTTTTTGAACAACGATGCCTCTTGGAGTTATTATTCAAATTACAAAATACTTACGTCATTTAAGTCAAGTACGAATGAATGATCTCGATCAATTCCTCGCCGGCGTCCTCGCGCGTCTCCTCGGGCAAGTTGGCCTGCGGGATCAGATACTCACGGACATGTTCCTCCAGAACCTCGGCCATCAGACCATTGATCGCACCCCGTGCGGCGGTGATGCGCTGCAGAAGATCGGAGCAGCTCGACTCGCCCTGCAAGGCGCGCTCGATGGCGTCGACCTGACCGCGCAGGCGCCGCACCCGGTTCACCAACCCGCGCTTGTCCCGCAGTACGTGCGTGTCACTCCGAGCCTGTGATCCCGCGTCGACACTGTCATCCCGTCTCGCCATCGAATTCGTCCGACCTGCCAGTTTTAGAACTTTTCCAAAGAACCCGGCTTGACAGCCGTCAGCCTCGTCACCATACCCGGTCAGGTATCCGGCCGTGCGCCGGGTCCGATGTCAACGCCTCGGGACCGATGAACCCTCGATCTAGACCCTCATCCTCCATCGGTGAAGGCCGCGCACCGTCCGGTGCGGGCTCGCGCCGGCGGGGGATGGTCGACCCGCGCGGAGCGGAGCGCCATCATCTGACGGTCTGAGCCGGCAAGACCTCGTCTCGCCAGCTTCGTCAGCTGGCGCTCAAACCTCCTCTCGGGTCGCATCCGCAACCACCCGACGAACAGGAGGTGACCATGGCTTTCGTCCACGCCCTCGCGCCCGCGCTGCCCTACGCGCTGCGGTCCGGGCTCTTCCCTCAGCGGCGCAGCGGCGCCAGCCCGGCCGCTCCCACATCGACGCGTCCCGTCACCGGTGACACGTTGGCACCGGCCAAGTGGGCGGGCGATCACGTCGTCGCCGTCTGGCGACGCGACGAAGCGGATCGTCTCGTCTGCGCCTGGCAACTCGCACCCCGCTGATCCGACAAGCCGCCGATACCCGCTGAGGTATCGGCGGCTCCGCGCTGTGAAAGCACCATGACAGGCCGATCTTCATCCACTGTGGAGCCTCCCAGTCGCGCGCGCGACCGACGGATCTCCCACACCCGCCCCGGCTCGGATCGCGAGCACGGCGTCATCTGGCGCGACAACCTCTCCTCGCGAGCGGCCTGAACCGCACCGGAATGCCTTGCCCGAGCCCAGCCGGTCGCACGCGACCCAAGCTCGGAGTCATCATGCATGGTTTCTCTCGTCCGCGATCCCCTGCCGCCGCGTCGCGGCGTGCCGTCCTTTGCGGCGGCGGATGACGATGCCGACCCGGGAGGCCGGCTTGCTCCGTCCTGTCCCGGCGCGCCCGAGGGTGTCCGCGCGACAGGGCCCGATGAGATCGCCAGGCTCTACGCCGCGCTCGATCTGGTCTCCCCGCAGACCAATCCGCGCACGGCGCGACTGCTCGCGGCCGGCGCCAAGCGCATGGCGCAGAAGCTGATCGAGGAGGCGGGCGAGGTCGCACTCGAGGCGTCGCGCCAGCACGCTCGCGCCACCGTGCGCGAGAGCGCCGATCTGCTCTACCACCTCGTCGTGCTCTGGCGCGAGTGCGGCATCGCCCCGGACGAGATCTGGGCCGAGATGTACCGGCGTGCCGAGCGCTTCGGCATCGCCGAGAAGCTGCCCAAGGGCAGCTCTGAAGCGGGCGGCGTTCGCGCCGCCGACGATTTCACCTGATCCTCGGCGTCGGACGACACCTATGACCGCTCACACCTCGGCGCTCGACGCGTCCAGCCTTCCCGCCACGGCCGTCTTGGACGAGGCCCATCGCGGCGACATTCGCGGCGCGCTCGGCACCATCGCCGAGGGCGATCACGCACCCCGGATCGGCTGGGGGGCGCGCCTCAAGACGCTCCTGGCGATCCTCGGTCCCGGGCTCATCGTCATGGTCGGCGACAACGATGCCGGCGCCTTCGGCACCTACACCCAGGCCGGCCAGAACTACGGCACGGCGCTGCTGTGGACGCTGGCGCTGCTGATCCCGGTCCTGTTCGTAAACCAGGAGATGGTGCTGCGCCTCGGCGCGGTCACGGGCGTCGGGCACGCCCGCCTCATCCTAGAGCGGTTCGGCGGGTTCTGGGGCGCGTTCAGCGTCATCGACCTGTTCCTCCTCAACGCCCTGACGCTCGTCACCGAGTTCATCGGCATCAGCCTCGGCCTCGATTATCTCGGTGTGCCAAAGCTCTGGGGCGTGCTCGCAGCTGCAATCCTCGTGATCGCGGCCGCGAGCACCGGCGACTTCCGCCGCTTCGAACGCTTCGCGCTGGCGCTCGTCGCCGGCAGCCTCCTGCTCGTGCCCGTGGTGCTGATCGTGCACCCGCCGGTAGGCCAGATCGCCCGGGACTTCCTCGTGCCGCGGCTCCCCGCGGGCGCCAAGCTCTCGGAGGTGATGCTGCTGATCATCGCCATCGTCGGCACCACGGTGGCGCCCTGGCAGCTGTTCTTCCAGCAGAGCTACGTCATCGACAAGCGGATCACGCCGCGCTTCATGCGCTACGAGAAGGTCGATCTCTGCCTCGGCATCGTGCTCGTCATCGTCGGCGCGGTAGCGATGATGGCCTTCTGCGCCGCGACCTTCGCCGGAAGGCCCGAGTTCGGCAATTTCGGTGACGCGGGCGGGGTCGCAGCCGGGCTGGAGCGGTATGTCGGCCCGGTGCCGGCGGTGCTGTTCGCGCTCGCGCTCATCGACGCCAGCATCATCGGTGCGGCCGCCGTGTCGCTGGCTACCGCCTACGCCATCGGCGACGTCCTCGCCCTGCGGCACTCGCTGCATCGCAAACCCGGCGAGGCCAAGGGCTTCTTCCTGGTCTACTCCGGACTGATTGCACTGGCCGCAGGGTTGGTGCTGACGCCCGGCACGCCGCTCGGCCTGCTCACCAACGCCGTGCAGACGCTGGCCGGCGTGCTCCTGCCCAGCGCCAGCGTGTTCCTGCTCCTGCTGTGCAACGACAGGGCCGTGCTCGGGCCGTGGGTGAACGGGCGCGCGATGAACCTGTTCACCGGCGCGGTGATCTCCGTGCTTGTGATGCTCTCGCTGATCCTGACCGCGTCCGTCCTGTTCCCGGACGCCACGAACGAGACCGTCATCGTCGGCGTGCTCGTCGGCGGCAGCCTCGTCGCGCTGGTCACCGCGGGCGCGCTCGCGCTCCTGCGTCGGCGCACGTGCGCCGACGGGTTGGCCGTCGATCCCGCGGCCGGCGACCGGGCAACCTTGCCGCGCGAGCGCTGGCGGATGCCGCCGCTGGATCAGCTCCCGCTCGCCAAGCTGTCGCTGCCGGCGCGCGTGTGGATGGTGGTGCTGCGCGCCTACCTCGTCGTCGCTGGCGGCCTCGTCCTGATGCGCATCGTCGGCCTCGCCCTCGGCGGCGAGGGCTAGACCGGTGCGGCGGCGCTTCATCCCGGCCGCCGTCCGAGCCGGCCTGCTCCGGTGGCTCAGGTCGGACCTGGCCGCGCTCCACCTCGGCCTGCACGACCCGGCTGTGTGGCGGCGCGCGGCGATCCTCGCGTGCCTGCGCGATCGCCGGCCGGATCTGCTGACGGCCGACTCGCAGGGTTCGGCTGCCCTCGCGGACCGGATCCTGAGTGACGCCCTGGGCGACTTCACTGCGGCCTCGAGCCGATGCGGACGGGCGCCATGACCGGCACGCTCACCCTCTTGCACATTGCGGGCGCCGTCGCGCTGCTCCTGTGGGGCACGCACATGGTCACGACCGGCCTCGCCCGCGGCTTCGGGCCGGAGCTGCGCGACCTGATCGGGCGCGGGCTCAAGGGCCGAGCACGCGCCTGTTTCGCGGGTCTGCTCGTCACGGCGGTGCTCCAGAGCAGCACCGCCACCGCGCTCATGGCGACCGCCTTCGCCGCGAGCGGCACCCTCGACCTCTCGGCCGGCCTCGCCCTCATGCTCGGCGCCAACGTCGGTACGGCGTTGATCGTGCAGGTGCTGTCCTTCGACGTGGCCGCGGCCGCCCCCATCCTGATCCTGTTCGGGTTCCTGTTGTTCCGCGCGCGCGCGGATCGGTCCAAACCGCGCAATCTCGGCCGGGCACTGATCGGCCTCGGCTTGATGCTGACGGCGCTCGCGTTGCTCGGACAGTGCCTCACCGCCGTCGAGGCCACGCCGATCCTACGCAGCCTCGTGGGGGCGCTTGCGGCCGAGCCGGTCCTGGCCGTCCTGGCGGCGGCGATGCTCGCCTGGGCGGCTCATTCCAGCGTGGCGGCGATCCTGTTCATCGTCTCGCTCGGGGGTGCAGGCGTGATCACCCTTGAGGGTGCCCTCGCCCTCGTGCTCGGCGCCAACCTCGGCGCGGCACTGCCGCCCTATCTTGAAGCAGCCGGTGCGCCGGCAGCGCGCCGGCTTCCCCTGGGCAACCTGCTCGTGCGAGCGGCCGGCTGCGCCGCCGCGCTGCCGCTCCTCGACCCGATCACCGCAGGTCTCGCCGAGTTCGGCGTCGCTGACCCCGCGCGCGGAGCCATGGCGTTCCACCTCGCGCTCAACCTCGCGCTCGCCATCCTCGTCCTACCCTGGACGGCCGCGCTTGGCCGCCTCACCACGCGTCTCTTGCCCGCGCCGATCATGCCTGAGAGCGCACGGCAAGACGCGCCGATCGCGGAACTCCCGCACCACCTCGACCTCACCGCCCTGGCGACCCCGAGCCTGGCCCTCGCCAACGCCGCCCTTGAAGCCCTGCACATGGCGGATCTGGCCGGCGCAGCCCTGCGCGATGCCCTTCAGGCGTTCCGCACCGGAGATCGGACCTTGGCCGGTGCAGCCGGGCGGCGGGACGCGGCCATCGACCGGATCGGGCTCGCGATCCGGCGTTACCTGGCCGACCTCGGCGGCGAGGAGGTCGGCACCGTCTCGGCGGATGCGCAGGCGCGAGCCCAGGAGATCCTGACCTTCGTGCTCAACCTCGAGCACGTCGGTGACATCATAGCCCATAACCTGGTCGCGTTCGCCAGCCGGCGGCTGAAACGGACCGGCGAGCCGTTCTCCGTCGAGGAACTCGCCGACATCGAACGGCTCCACGCCGAGGCGCTCACCAGCCTGCAGCTCGCGCTCGCTGCGTTCCTACGCGACGACCTCGACGCCGCGCGGTCGGTGGCCCGGCGCAAGGGTCTCCTGCGCGCGCTGGAGCGCGCGGCCATCGACCGGCACGTCGCGCGCCTGCGCGATGCGCCGCACGACGCCGATCCGGCCGCGATGGCGGAGGCGAATGCGCTGTTCCTGCGGACGCTGCGCGATCTGCGCCGGGTGCACTCGCACGTCGCCGCGCTGTGCGCGCCCCTGCTCGAACGGCGGCACGAGGCGGTGCTCGGCGGCGAGGACGAGACCATCTCGGCCGGCGGTCCGGGCGGCGACGGCGAGGATCCGGTTCAGGAGGCGTCGAGCCTCCGGCCGGCAGCTTGAGCGGGAGACGACCATGCGGCTTGTCATTGGGGGCAGCGGTCATCTGGAATACCGGGATCTCGTGAGCTTCGAGTTGGCGAAGCTGCACCGCCGCTGCCGAGTCATGGTCCTGATCCACGGCGGTCTGGGCGGCGTCTGCGCGGCGGCCGAGGACTGGGCGCGGCGGGCCGGTGTGCACGTGGTGCGCTACCCGCCGAACTGGGTTCGCTACGGTAAGACGGCGGAGGCGGTGCGCAACCGATTCATGCTGAAGGACGCCCGACCCGATCTAGTGGCGGCCTTCCCCGGCGGCCCGCACACGCTGGATCTCGTGCGATGCGCCCTTCGGGCACGGCTCGCCGTCTACGAGGTGCCCGAGCGCGACGTGCCGGCCCAGACGATCCTCGACCGTGCGGACGGGCCGCCGGGTCGAGATCGCTCGAACGGGCTTCGAAGCCAGCGCGCTATCGTGCTGCACATCTGAACATCGACCGACACAGGGAGATCATCGTGGTTCGGCATCCCAACCTCGCGAGGCTGCTCTCAGGCCTCGGTCGATCGGCGTTCGGGCTGACGATGCGGGCCTACCGCGCCGGCCTGATCGGGCGGCGCGGCGCCCTGATCGGGACGCAGGTCGCGCATCAGCTGAGCCGAATGGGCTTGCAGGTCGCGCTCGACCACCGGCCGCTCGCGCGGCCACCCCGCGCAGGGCCGGGGACGGAGCGAGGCTCGACCGCGGGGCCAGCCGAGCTTCCGGTGCTGGTGCATATCCTCGAACACGCACTGCACGTCCTCTCGATCCTGCCGCGGATCATGCGCTCACGCCGTTTCGGGACGGCTCTGCTGATCCGCCTCGCCGTTGCCGGTCTGGGCGACGTGGGTTTTGCCATGCTCCGTCATGAACATATCGCGTGATCCAAGCTCCCGAATGGATCCGAGATCTCATCAAACATTCGTTTTATCGTAGATGCACAAAAAGATGAAATTCATACAGTAAAAATTGAGGCTATGCCATGAGATATCTGCAAATTCAGATCTTATCGCCGATCGAGAAGCTTTTATCGCTTCTGGGTGGCGCCGTCGCGATCCTATGCTTGGACCAAGCGCGGGCCGCCGAATGGAGAGGTTCATCGTCGGATCGCCCGACCGTCGCAGACTGGTCCGGCGGGTATCTGGGCGTCGAGGGCAGCGCCGGAGACGCCTACGGCAGCTTCAACTTCGACGCGGGCTCGGTCGAGCGTCGCTCCGTGCCGGCGTTTCGAAGCGGGGATAGCACTGGCCGCAGCGATCAGGGACGCAATGCCACGACGGTGCTGGGCGGTGTCGTCAGCGGCTACAACTGGCAGACCGGTCCGTACGTCTACGGCCTGGAGGCGGACCTCTACGGCGCAAACCTGAAGCGGCCCGTGTCGTCGACCGTGCCGGGGTTCGGCTTCGAGAACGGCGACGCCTCCTTCAGTCTCATCCGCGCTCAGGCAGATCTGTTCGGCGCTGCCCGCGCCCGTATCGGCTACGCGTTCGAACGCAACCTCGTCTACGCCACCTTCGGCCTCGCGGGCGCCGAGACACGCTTCCGCTCCACGTTTCCCGACCTGGATACCGGCTTCGCCGGGATCGCAAGGCGTGACCACTCCTATCTCGGCTTCACACTCGGGGCCGGCGTGCAGTTCGCAATCGCTGAGAACCTCGCCCTGGGCATCGACTATCGCTATGCCGATTACGGCAGGAGCGCTCGCTTCGGTCTCGGCAGCGTTGCGGGTCCGGACGGCGGGGCGTTCTCGACCCAGGCCTCGTTCACCTCAAACCAAGTGATGGCGCGGCTCCTCTGGGTTCCCGGAGGACTGCGCCTGCCCCCCGAACCCGACGAGCTCGCCCCCCACGATCCGGACAACGGCGACACCGGCCGCTTCTCGCTGCACGGCCAGACGACGTTCATCGACCAGGGGGTGACGGGCTTCCATTCGCCTTACCGCGGCGACAACAGCCTCGTGCCGCATCAGGCGCGCGGCACGCTCACCGCCACCGCCTTCCTCGGGTTCAAGCTGACCGACAACACCGAGCTGTATTACAATCCTGAGTTCGACCAAGGCTTCGGTCTGAGCCGCACGCTCGGCGTGGCCGGCTTTCCCAACGGCGAGGCGCAGAAGGCCGGCTCGTCCTCTCCGAAGCTGCGCTCGCAGCGCTACTTCGTGCGTCAGACCTTCGGGCTCGGCGGCGAGACCGAGACCGTGCCGGACGGGCCGAACCAAGTCGCGATCACACGGGATATCGAGCGGATCACCGTCGCGGCGGGCAAATTCGCGCTGGGCGACTTCTTCGACGGCAACATTTATGCCCACGATCCGCGCGTCGACTTCATGAACTGGTCGCTCTGGGAGTCGGCGGCCTACGATTTCCCGGCCAACCTGCCCGGCTACACCCAGGGCATCGTGGTCGAGTACAACCGTCGCGAGTTCGCGCTGCGCGCAGCCTATACCCAGGTCCCCAAGCTCCCGAGTACGGATCCGCTCGATCCGCGCTTCCCGCGCCGGGGCGGGGCCGTGGTCGAGTTCGAGGAACGCCACGTGCTCCCGATCCTCGACCAGCCGGGAAGGCTGAGGATCGGCGCGTTCTCGCACGAGGGACGTACCGCCAACTACCGGCAGGTGGTCGCGCTCGCGGACTCGATCGACATCCCCGACGTCAACACGGCCGTGAACCTCAGCCGGAGAACCCGCAACAAACGGGGCGCCTACATCAATCTCGAACAGGCGCTCACGCCGGAGATCGGCCTGTTCGCCCGGGTCAGCGCCGCCGATGGCCGCAATGAGAACCTCTCCTTCACCGATGTCGATCGGAGCGCCTCCGGTGGGTTCTCGTTCAAGGGCTCCCTGTGGGAGCGACCGAGCGACACGATTGGCATCGGCGCGATGATCAACGGCCTGTCGCGCGCGCATCGGGACTACTTTGCCGCAGGCGGCCTCGGCCTCGTGATCGGTGACGGGCAGTTGCGTTACGGGCCAGAGCGCGGCATCGAGACCTACTATGCGCTGGGTTTGACAAACACGGTGACAGTGTCGTTCGACTATCAGTTCATCGACAATCCTGGTTACAATAAGGATCGCGGCCCAGCCAATTTTTTCAGTAGTCGTCTACACATCGATTTTTAGTTTCTATTTTTGAAATTCACAACCAGTCCAGATGTATATGCCTCACATACTCTGAATCATTATTTCTATCATGTATATCTCGATCTAACCGATCCGTGGGATCCGCGCGTTCAGGCAGACATCAGCCCGAGGCGTACGCAAGTAATCGCGGCCTGCGTGCGCGTCGTCACGTTCAGCTTGCGCATCACGCGGTCTACGTGGAAGTTCACCGTCCGCTCGCTGATACCGAGGAGGGCGGCGATGGCGACAGAGGATTTGCCTTCCACCACCCGGGCGAGGACCTCCCGTTCGCGTTCGGTCAGCGTCGGGCGCTCGGTGTCCCCCACGGCCGGCGCTGTCCGCTGCAGGACGTTGTGCAGGACGGCCAGCAGCAGCTCGAAGTCGATGGGCTTGGCGACGAAGTCGTCGCAGCCCAGCTGGCGCGCCTCGATCTGGTTCTCCCGGCCGGCGAAAGCCGTCAGCAGCACGAACGGGGTCCGCGAGCCGGTCTTGCGCAATGCGCGCAGCAGTTCGAGCCCGCTCAGGCCCGGAAGGTCGATGTCGCAGAGGATCGCGTCGTGCGCCTCGCCCAACCGCGCCAAACCTTGCATGCCGGTGATCGCAAGATCGACACGGAAGCCCGCCTCTGCGAGCACCTCGTTGGTGAGTTCGGCGATGTCGGGATCGTCCTCGATGCACAGGATGCGCCGCGTCACGGCTTCGCTCCGGGCAGATGCAGGTGTACCGTCGTGCCCCGGTCGACCTGGCTCTCGATGCGAACCTGGCCGCCATGCGCCTCGACGAAATGGCGCACGAGATGCAGGCCGATGCCGAGGCCAGGAACACCGCCGCTGTTGGCGGCGCGATAGTAAGGCTCGAAGACCCGATCGAGTTCCTCCAGGGCGATCCCGACGCCGTGGTCGGCCACCGTGATCTCGCTTCCGTCGAGTAGGGCCGAGCGGCCGGCGTGGATGCTGATCGCGCAAGGCTGCGGCGAGTACTTGATCGCGTTCGAAACGAGGTTCGACACCGCCTGATGGATCAGGACGCGGTCGCCGTGCAGGGTTGGCTCGGCCACGCACACGGCGATGTGAACATGCGCGGCCTCATATTCGGCCACGAGCGCCTCGAGGAAAGGGACTGCCTCGATCGCCTCGCGGTTCAGCAAGATCTCTCCACGGCCGACTTCGGCAGCGAGGCGGACGCGCTCGACCAGACCCTTGAGGCGCGTCGCGGCGTGTCGGATCTTCTCGCTGCGAGCGATGATGTCCATCGGCTCGATCGTCTGCGCCAGCTTGCCGAGGCGATAGCCTTGACCGTCGATCGCAGTCAGCGCCGTCGCGATCTCGTGAGTCAGGATCTGCACGAACCGCCGTCCGGTCTCGGCCACCAGCCGTTCTTCGGTCAGACGTGCGTCGACCAGGGCGTGGTTGCGCCGTCGTTGCTCGACCAGGAAGGCGACGAGCCACTGCGCGGCGACCGCGATCACGCGGTTGACGACGAAGCTGAGGACGATCCCGCCCTCCGGCGGTCGAATGAACGAGCCGACCAACGAGGCGGCGGTGGCGAGGGCGGCGAGACGGAACGTGCTGCCGGGACCCATGTAGACGCCGAGGAGGATCGGCAGCGTGTAGGCGAAGCAGATCGAGACGTTGTCGGCGGGCTCGAAGAGATCAGCCGTGAACACGCCGACCACGAGGAGGAGCGCGAGGGCGAGCCTCGGCTTGAGACTAAGCATCGGCAACGTGGTAATTTGGAAGAGCGCTCGTCGCGCCGCGCGACTCGGCTCGATGAGCAGAGGGCGCGCGCGCATGAGACCGACAGGGCTAGCGGCGCGCTTGGGTAACGCTCGGGTTCCCGTATGGTGCGCGCTCGCCAACGCTTTACCCTCCTTACCGACGTAACCCAACACCGATTGAAAGCTCGGGACGGATCGCCGCTACCAATCTTTCACAGAACCTGAGCTGCGACATTCTCGCCGGAACTTAGGGTAGTAGAGCGAGGATCGCGCCGACCTGCAACCTGTCAAACCTGACAGTTAGACGACCCGCGCACGCCGCCCACCGCTTGTAAAAATCATCATACACTTGCCACGGTCCGATATAAAAACCCTAACACTAGGTTGCTAAGCTCAACTTCCGAGGGTGTGCGCCTGTCAGAACTGACAGTTGCCGAAGGAGGAGCAACGCTCTACCGCGAAGCTGCGCCTGTGTGAGCCGGCCGCTCGGGCGTCGGTGCCCGCGACAAGCCAGCGCGATACACGCTGATGCTTCCTGTTCGCAATGTTTAGTTCTGTATGCATCGAGCTGCAAAAGTATGCGCGGCAGTCGTTTAGAAAGGTCGCGGCATGGATGTGCGTAATCAGCTCCGGCCTGATCTTCTCGATGCTGAAGCCGGGACACCGCTGAGGCCATTCGGCTCGCCGACGCTGAAGATCGCCGCCGCGTCTATGCTTCTGATCGGCACCGTCGCGGCGGTTGCCATCTGGCCCGACGCCGCACGCGACGTCGCTGGCAGGACGGCAGCACTCGTCACCGGCCTGTCCGGCCGCCGCGCGGACAGAGCCGATGCTTCCGAACCGGCGACGACAATCGCGGTCGAGCGCAGCTTTCGGCCGACGCCGATGCAGCTCGCGTCGTTCGGGATCACGAGCGTTCAGGCGACCGAGTTCCGACCGCAAGGACTGGCCGAAGGGCGCATCGCGCTCAACGATGACGACAACGTGCCGGTCTACTCTCCCTATGCTGGGCGTGTCACCAAGATCACCGCCAAGGCAGGTGACGACGTGAGGGCGGGCCAGCCCCTGTTCACCGTCGAGGTGACCGACATGGTCCAGGCGCAGAACGATTTCCAGAGCGCGATCAACGCCCTCAACAAAGCCCAGGAGCAGCTCAAGCTCAACCAGATCATCGCCGCGCGCCAGCAGGTGCTATTCCAGGCCAAAGCCGCCGCGCTCAAGGATTATCAGAGCGCCGAGAACGACGTCATCTCGGCCCAGAGCGACAAACAGACCGCGGAGGCGGCCCTGGAGGCGGTCAAGAACCGCCTGCGGATCCTGGGCAAGACCGACGCGGAGATCGCCGCGTTCCAGAAGAACAGCAGCATGAGTCCGGAGACGGTGATCCGAGCGCCGATCGCCGGGACAGTCGTGCAGCGCAAGGTCGGCCTCGGCCAGTACCTCGGCACCGGCAGCGATCCGGTCTTCACCATCGGCGATCTCGCGACCGTGTGGCTGATCGCCAACGTGCGCGAGAGCGACATCCCCCGCATCCGGCTCGGTCAGCCGGCCGTGGCGACCGTCAACGGCTTCGGCGACCGCACCTTCCGCGCGCGTGTCACCTACATGGCCGCGAGCCTCGATCCGGCGACGCGCCGGCTCGCGGTCCGGTGCGAGGTCGAGAACCCCGATCAAGAACTCAAGCCTGAGATGTTCGCGCGGTTCGCGATCATCACCGGCGACGCCGTGAGCGGCCCGGCGGTCCCAGAGAGCGCGGTCGTTCAGGAGGGGGACCGCGCGCATGTCTGGGTGCTGCGCCCGGACGGCGCGGTCGAGGCCCGCGAGATCAAGCTCGGGCTGCGTGACGGTGATCTTCTGCAGGTCACCGAGGGCTTGCAGACCGGCGAACGGATCGTCTCGCGCGGCGCCCTCTTCATCGATCGGGCCGCGAGCGGAGAGAAGGCTTCATGATCACCGATCGACGAGCTTCGGCTTGCACCGCAACCGACCGCGGGAAGTTGTCATGACCGGCGTCATCACCTTCGTCCTGCGCCAGCGCGTCCTCGTCCTCCTGCTGTTTCTCGCGACGCTGGTAGTCGGCGCGGCCAGCTATGCCCAACTGAACATCGAGGCTTATCCCGACCCCGTGCCGCCGCTCGTGGACGTGATTACCCAGAACCCCGGCCAATCGGCCGAGGAGATCGAGCGCTACATCACCATCCCGCTGGAGGTGCAGCTCGCCGGCATCCCGAATGCCACCGTCGTGCGGACGATCTCGCTGTTTGGCCTCTCCGACGTGAAGGTCCAGTTCAACTACAATTTCACCTATGAGGAGGCCGAGCAGCGGGTCCTCAACCGCTTGTCGCAGCTCAGCCCCCTGCCGAACGGCGCCCAGCCCTCAATCTCGCCGGTGAGCCCGATCGGCGAGATCATGCGCTATCAGCTGGTCGGACCGAAGGGGTTCTCGCCCACCGACCTCAAGACGCTCCAGGACTGGATCCTGCAGCGGCGGTTCAAGGCGATCCCCGGGGTCATCGACGTCACCGGCTTCGGCGGCAAGACCAAGGAATATGAGATCGCCGTCGACCTCGCCCGGCTTCAAGGGCAGGGCCTGACCTTGGTGCAACTCGTCACGTCCCTGAACAACTCCAGCATCAACGTCGGCGGTCAGACGCTGAACATCGGCGAGCAAGCGGCCGTGGTGCGCGGCATCGGTTTGATCCGCGATCCGGACGACATCCGCAACACCATGCTCACGCAGGTGAACGGAACGCCCGTGCTCGTGCGCGACGTCGCCGAGGTGCGGGTCTCGAACGCACCCCGGCTCGGCATCGTCGGCCACGACGATCAGGACGACATCGTGCTCGGCATCGTGCTGCTGCGCCGCGGCAGCCCGAGCCTGCCGACGATCCAGCGCGTGGAAGCCGAGATCGAGAAGATCAACGCGAGCGGCATTCTCCCGCCCGACGTGCGCATCGTGCCGCTCTACGACCGGTCGGGGCTGATCGGCAAAACCACGCACACGGTGATGCACAACCTCGTCTTCGGCGTGGCGCTCGTGTTCGTGGTTCAGTGGCTGTTCCTGGGCTCGCTGCGAAGCGCCATCATCGTGGCGGCGACGATCCCGTTCGCCCTCGCCTTCGCGGTGGCGATCTTGGTGATCCGCGGCGAGTCGGCCAACCTGCTGTCGCTCGGTGCCATCGACTTCGGCCTGATCGTCGATGCGACCGTGATCATGGTCGAGAACGTCTTCCGACACTTGTCGGAGCATCCCGGCGGTCCGATCACGCACGCCGATGACGCTGGCGATGAGGGGTCGGCCCTGACGGGCAAGCTCGGCACCATCAGTTTCGCCGCGTCCGAGGTGAACCGGGCGATTTTCTTCTCGGCGACGATCATCATCGTCGGCTTCCTGCCACTGTTCACGCTGAGCGGCGTTGAAGGGCACATCTTCGGGCCGATGGCCAAGACCTACGCGTACGCGCTGATCGGCGGCCTGCTCGCGACCTTCACGGTCTCGCCGGCCCTGTCGGCCCTGATCCTGCCGAACGAGATGGAGGAGCGCGACACGCTCATCGTGCGCCTCCTGCACTTCGGGCACACGCGCTTCCTGCGCTTCGCCTTGGGCAACAAGATCCTGACGCTCGGCGCCATGCTCGTCGTCCTGCTCGTCGCCGGCACGATGGTCCGCTCGCTCGGCCTGGAGTTCCTGCCCAAGCTCGAGGAGGGCAATCTCTGGATCCGCGGGACGATGCCACCCTCGATCTCGCTCGAGGCCGCGAACACCTACGTCAACCGGATACGCGCCGTGCTCAAGGCGTATCCGGAGGTGGAGACCACGATCACGCAGCATGGCCGGCCCGACGACGGCACGGACGCGACCGGCTTCTTCAACGTCGAGATCTTCGCACCGCTGACCGACGAGGAGACTTGGCCATCGGGGCTGACCAAGGAGCGGCTCGTCGAGGATATGTCAAAGACGCTGGAGGAGCACTTCCCCGGCGTCGAGTTCAACTTCTCCCAGTACATCCAGGACAATGTCGAGGAAGCGGCTTCCGGCGTGAAGGGCGAGAACTCCGTCAAGGTGTACGGCAACGATCTCAGCGCGATCTCGCAGGCGGCCGAGCAGATCAAGGCGGCCCTGGCCGAGGTGAAGGGCATCACCGACTTGGCGATCTTCACCTCACTGGGTCAGCCGACGGTCCGCATCACCGTCGATCGCGAGAAGGCGGCCCGGTACGGGCTGGCGCCCGGGGATGTGAACACCACGGTTCAGGCCGCGATCGGCGGTCAGACCGCGGGTGACGTGTACGAGTATGGCTCGGATCGGCACTTCGCGATGCGCGTGCGCCTGGCCTCGGCGTACCGCCGCGACCTCGCCACGATCCGCAACATCACGGTGGGCGCCCAGAATCCGAGCGGCGGCGTGATTCCCGTGCCGCTTTCTGAGATCGCCACGGTCGAGCTCGTCTCGGGCGCCTCGTTCATCTATCGCGAGGGTCAGCAGCGCTACATCCCGGTCAAGTTCTCGGTGCGGGGACGCGACCTCGGCGGCGCCGTGATCGAGGCGCAGAACCGGGTCGCCCAGCAGGTCCA
The DNA here is from genome assembly GCF_017876975.1 of Methylobacterium sp. PvP105. Lineage (NCBI taxonomy): Bacteria > Pseudomonadati > Pseudomonadota > Alphaproteobacteria > Hyphomicrobiales > Methylobacteriaceae > Methylobacterium > Methylobacterium sp. PvP105. The sequence goes on from NZ_JAGIPA010000006.1 coordinate 18,946, forward strand.
GTTGCCGCCGGGCTCTCACCTCGAATGGGTCGGCGAGTTCGGGAACCTGCAGGACGCGATCGCCCGACTGAAGGTCGTCGTCCCGATCACGCTCGCGCTGATCGCCCTGCTCCTTTACATCAACTTCTCATCGGCCACCGACATGCTGCTGACGCTGTCGGTGATCCCGATGGCGATGATCGGCGGCATCTTCGCCCTCGTGCTGACGGGGACGCCGTTCTCGGTCTCGGCGGCGATCGGCTTCATCGCGCTGTTCGGCATCTCGACCATGGAGGGCGTGATCCTGCTCGCCTACTACAACCAGCTCGTCGAAGACGGCTGGCAGCGCCGCAACGCGGTGTTCCAGGCCGCGACGGTGCGGATGCGCCCGGTGATGATGACCTGCGTCGCGGCCTGCGTCGGCCTGCTGCCGGCCGCCTTGTCGACCGGCATCGGCTCGCAGGTCCAGAAGCCGCTGGCGCTGGTTGTGGTTGGCGGCATCCTCCTGGCGCCGGCCCTGATCCTGGTCGTTATGCCGATCCTGATCTCGCTGTTCTCGCGGCGGCGACCGGCCAGGAGCACGCAGGTTCGACCCAAAGTACAGGCCGTGTCCGCCCCTTAAACGTCCCGCAATCGCCATAGAGAACGGTCAAGCTCAGATGCTTGCCGTCGCTCGACGGACCACGCCTGCAGAAGTGCCTCGATGCGTCCCGATCTCGATCATCATGCCGCGCGATATCCGGTGCGGGACGGGATGTTCGTCCGCGTGTCGGAAGGATGGGTAATCCCGCTGACGATGGCCCTCGGTCGTCTCTCTCGGTATGGCGGCGTCATACTGCTGGCTTGGAGCGTCGCCGCCTGCGCGGTGGGGCCGAACTTCATGCCGCCGGAGGATCCGCCGGTCAGCCGCTACACCAGGGAGCCGCTGAAGAACCCGTCGGCCGCCGACAAGATTCGCACCCGGCAAGGCGGCTCGGCCGACCAGAGCTTCGCCTCGGGCGCCGACATCCCCGGCCAGTGGTGGACGCTGTTCCATTCCAAGGCACTCAACCGCCTCGTCGAGCAGGCGCTGGCCAACAACCCGACGCTGGAGGCCGCGCAGGCCTCCCTGCGGGTAGCGCAGCAGAACGCGCTCGCCCAGAAGGGCACGCTCTATCCGAGCCTGACCGCGACGCCTCAGGCCGAAGGCATCCAGGCCCCGGGCCTCGACCTGCAATCGCCGCTGCAGAACCAGACCCAGTACCTCTACAGCCTGTTTACCCCGCAGGCGGTGGTCTCGTACAATCCAGACGTGTTCGGCGGGAACCGGCGGCAGATCGAGTCGCTGGAGGCCGCCACCGAGAACCAGCGCTTTCAGCTGGAGGCGGCCTATCTAAGTCTGACCGCCAACGTCGTCGCCGCCGCCATCCAGGAGGCATCCCTGCGCGCGCAGATCGATGCGACGCAGAAAGTGATCCAGGCGCAGATCGAGGTGCTGCAGCTGTACAACAAGCAGCTGTCGCTCGGGCAGATCGCCGGGGCCGACGTGGTGCAGCAGCAGGCGGCGCTCGCCCTGTCGCAGCAGCTGCTGCCACCGCTGGAGAAGGCGCTCGCGCAGCAGCGCAACCTGCTCACCGCACTCGCCGGGCGTCTGCCCTCCGACGAGGTCCCGGAGACCTTCCGTCTCTCGGCATTGAGGCTGCCGACCCGGCTTCCGGTGAGCCTGCCCTCGCGGCTCGTGCAGCAGCGCCCCGACGTCAAGGCGGCGGAAGCCATGGTGCAGCAGGCGAGCGCCAGCGTCGGCGTCGCGGTCGCCAACCGCCTGCCCCAGTTCACGCTGACGGCCACGGGCGGATCGAGCGCGACGCAAATAACCCAGATTACCAACCCGGCCGCCTCGTTCTTCACGATCGTCGGCCAGGCGACGGCACCGATCTTCGATGCCGGCACCCTGTTCCGACGCCAGCGGGCCGCCGAGGAAGGCTTGACCCAGGCGCAGGCGCAGTACCGCGCCACGGTGATCACCGCCTTCCAGAACGTCGCCGACGCGCTGCGAGCGCTGCAGGCCGACGCCAGGGCGGTGGCCGCCGCCGACGCAGCGGTCAATGCGACGAACCAGAGCCTGGAGCTGGTCCGCAAGCAGTTCACGGCCGGCTCGGTGACCTCGACGCAAGTGCTGATCGCCCAGCAGGGTTACCTGTCGGCGCTGGTCACCGCGGCGGGTGCTCGCGCGACCCAGTACGCCGACACCGCGGCGCTGTTCGTGGCGCTGGGCGGCGGCTGGTGGAACCGCGCCGACGTGGCGCCGCCGCCCCCGGAGAAGGATCCGCTGAAGTTCCTGTGATCCAGCATCTCTCCGTAACCCGAGGCGATGGCAGTGTTGGTTCGTCGAACCCGTCCGCTGTTCTCGGAACGACCCGATCCAGTGAATACAAGGGCACAGAGCACATGCGGCATCGACGACCTCGCATCGATCGGATCGGTCCCTCCCATGATGGCGAGGGACTACTGTACGACCAGTCCGGCAGGCTCTCTGAAGCGCTGGATCAGGTCGGTCTCGCCTGCCGGGACTTTACGCCCACCTCCGCCGACGATCATCGGCGAGCCGCGAGGGTTGCGAGAATGGTCTGCGCGACGGCACTCGGCCTTCTCGTTGGAATGGCCGGCCTCAAGACCGCGTCGGCCGCCGACCTGATCGTCTCAGAGCCCGTCGGTCGGTTCCTGGCGACCTGCGAGACTCTCGCGCGGTCCTGCTACGCCGACGCCTGCGGTCGAGATCAGATCGATGCGGCTTCGGGCTGCCGAGGCCAGTGCCCAAGCTCGGTCGTGATCAGCGTCGTGCCCGCTGCCTGTCCGCTAACCGATCCGCGCGCGAGCATCGACGCCGCCGCGCGATCATCGTTCGTCCACGATGAACCTCGCCTATCCTCCGCGCGAGGTGCGGTCGAACTGGTGCTGAGCCGGCGCACGGAAGCGCTGACGACGGTGGCTCAGACCCTGCGCTACGCCGAGCGCGCGAGCAACGGAGCCTTCGCGGTCGAGCGGGTGCACGCCGAGCACCGGCTCGGTGAGCCGTATACCCGGGTTCACATCTGCTACCGCCTCGGCGACCGATCGACGGCGCCGATCTGCAACATCGATTATCTCGTGACTCGCGATCCGCCGCACGTCGAGCCGGCCGACCGGTTCGACGGCATCGGTCGCGACCTCGAGCAGGGTCCCCAGGCCTTCCTACGGGCCCTCGCCCGCGAAGCGGAGCACCAACAGCAGCCGGCCCCGCTGCAGGCGTTGCGTCGGGTCCTCGAGCCGCTCAATCCCTACGACTGGCGCTGACGGCAAACCCATCGCGCTCGCCGCCTCCGGTCCGGTGTGGGGTTCGAACGGCTTCGGACGTCGCGCGACGCCGGCGCTTTACCGACCTGTACCAGATGTCGAACCGGTACCGGGCGTGACCGACTTGCCCCCCTGCGAGATGTTGGAGTTGCCGGTGCTGCCCGCAGGCAGCCCAGAACTCGTGCTTGAGGTACCCGGTGATGTCGCCCCGTTGACGGCGCCCGTGCCACTGACGCCGCTGGAGCCCGTACCACCGGTTCCAGAAGCAGAGCCGCCGGCACTGCCGCCCGCCCCAGCTCCGCCCGCGCCACCGCCGGCTCCGCCACCCGCGGCGGCTACACCGGCTACCATGCCGATGACCATCAAGGCCGCGATCAGCGGCGTGCGGATATCGACTCTCATTTTGCCTCCGGTCATGGCGTGGACGGCGCGTTCGAGACGCGCTGCAATCGAGCCAACCGGACCGGGGATGGCGCTGTTCCGAGATCGGGGATTCTCACGATGTCGGTAGCCGCATCCCATATCTCATCGAAGCCTTTGTCAGCGCCGTGACGGCCACCGCCAGCATGCCGATGCCGAAAGCGAGGCGTGCGACGACACGATGGGGCGCACGATCGCGGCAAACGCTGCGCACGGTGCAGGATCGTACGATCAGAAGCCGGGCCACGCACCGGGGATCGTCTCGCCATAACCCCAACCTGTGAACGGCGGAGCGGATACCCGCTGCTTGGTCACAGGCGGGAGGTAGCTGGACAGCGGCCTGTGCACCTCCCAGTCCATCCAACCTCGCGCACGATCGGCGGCGGCCCTGCGTCTGAGCGTGAGGTCCATGTCACTTGCGCGTGAAGCCCTGTGATCATGGTGAGCCTTGACGCCGCGCACACGTGCCTCGGCAGACACGTCTGTCAGAAACATGACGAGCGGGAGGACCATCACCGAAATTAGCCGCATCGGAGTTCCCTGCGCATGATATGAGGGGTAATCATCGCAGCACGGGCACGAACGGCATCGAGCCGACGGTCGCCTCATCCTCGCCGAGGCTGTGCCCGGTCGAGCGACTATCCCCTCTCAACGGTTCGCCGTGGTGACGGGCGAGGTGACCCCGCCCAGCGACACCCAGGCGATGGCGTCCTGGCTCTCGCGCTTGACGAAGACATAGCCGGTCCGGTGCCAGGGTAAGATGTCGTTGGTCTTGTTGTCCAGGACGAGGTCGCCGCGATCGGTCAGCAGGGTGAGTACGGCGTGACCCTCGCCGTTGGCGTCCACGACCACGGTCATCCGCATCGCCCGGCGCGGCAGACCCGCCTCGGCGAGCAGATGGCGCTTCAGGAGCTGATAGTCCTCGCAGTCGCCGAAGCCGTCCTCGGCCAGGTTCCATTGATCGGCTACGTGCCAGTGGTCCATGTCGGTCATCGGCTGCACCGCCTTATTCACCCGGCGGTTGATCGAAACGATGGTCGACCAGGTCGCGGGCGTGAGGGTGATGCGGGCAGGCTCCGTGCGGTCGAGTACGCATTCGGCCGGATAGTTCTCGCAGAACGTCACCCATGCCGCGATCGGTCGGGCCGTTCCCAGAGGCTGCGCCACGCTCGGGGCGCTCGGCAGCGACGCGAGGGTTTGAGCCTGCACGGCGCCGATCCCGAGGCCGATGGAGAAGGCTGCCGCGAGGGCAGGCCTGAGGCGACGCGCGGCGTGGACCGAGACCGCATTCCGCCTCGTGAAAGCCGCAAACCGCATCGCCGAGACCCAACCGTTAAGCTTTCGTTAACGGAAGTTCTCACGCCGACGCGCCGGCGGCAATCCAGCGCTCAACGAAAAATTAACCCTGTGCGTAGCGCGGATAATATCGGTCGGCGCTAATCGTCCTGTCAGATCTGACAGTATGCATAGCCTTTCCCGGGGACTATGAGAAACAGCTTGGATTTTATTGCAGGGATAAGGTAGAGCTTGAGTCCGGGCGTGTCGAAAGTCTGACATCCCAAACGCTTGCGCATTCCCAGCTCGTTTCGAGGATCTACGGTGCGTCCGACACGATGGAAGCGCCGTGTGAGGCGAGGCCCGATCGGCGAACGCCCAGGCTCGGCAGCCCAAGCCGACGTGAGTGCAAGAGGATGAAGACGAAATGCGTCGCGCTTCAACGTGTCGATAAGGTCGAGGTCAGAGTGTGACGTTCGTCCAGCTCCGACTGGTCGCATTCGGCCAGGCAGCTTTCATGGTCGGCTGCGCACGAACGCTGACGGAGCTGGGCATCGATCACTCAGTGTCTGTCCGGCGACATATTGAGTGATGTAAGGGGTTTGTGATTCAAGGCGGCCTGTGTGGAGGCTGCTGATGTGGACGACCGAGAACCGGGCCCGCTACGATCGAAGCGAGCTTCGGTATCCGAGCGATCTGACGGATGACGAGTGGGCGCTGATTGAGCCCCTGATCCCTCCAGCCAAGCGTGGCGGCGGCAAGCGCAGTGTCGACATGCGGGCGGTGGTGAACGGCCTGATGTACGTGCTGAGCACCGGCTGCCAATGGCGGGCGATCCCAAAGGATCTGGCGGCGCGCTCGACGGTTCACGATTACTTTGACCTCTGGGACTATGACGGCACGCTGGAGCGGATCCATCACACGCTCTACGTCGCCTGCCGGGAACGGATGGATCGGGAGGCCAGCCCGACGGTGGCCATCATCGACAGCCAGAGCGTGAAGGGCGCGGAAAAGGGGGGCGCTCGATCGACCCGCCCGGCTACGATGCGGGCAAGAAGATCAGGGGCAAGAAGCGCCACATCCTGGTCGACACGCAGGGCCTGCTGATGCACGCGCTCGTCCATCCCGCCGACATTCAGGATCGGGATGGCGGCGTGCTGGTGATGGCCACGCTGTTTGGCCTCTACCCGTTCCTGCTCAAGCTCTTCGCCGACGGCGGCTACCAGGGACCGGCCTTCCAAGATGGCCTTCGCAAGGTCTGCCGCACCCTCACGGTCGAGATCGTCAGGCGCTCCGATCAGGCCAAAGGCTTCGCTGTGCTGCCCAAGCGTTGGATCGTCGAGCGAACGATCGGCTGGCTCAACCGCTGCCGCCGTCTCGCAAAGGATTGGGAATGCAAAAGCCGGAAAGCACGAGCGTTCGTCCTCTTGGCCTCCATCCGCCTCATGACCCGAAAGCTCTGTCAGAAAACATCATGATGCCGGACAGATGGGGTGATTGGGGTCACGCTGCGGTTCCGCTGAAGGCGGCTGCTCCTATCGAGATGTGAGAGCGTGGTCGATGTCGGATCGCCACAGCATCAGGAAGGAGCAGCCATGACGCACTTTGCCGGACTCGACGTCTCCCTGGAAGAGACCGCGATCTGCGTGGTCGATGAGACGGGACGGCTCATCAAGGAACTGCGAGCCGCCAGCGAGCCGCTCGCCCTCATCGCTGCCCTGACGGGGCTCGGCCTTCCCCTGGAGCGCATCGGCCTGGAGGCGTGCTCGCTGACGGCGTGGCTGCACGACGAGCTTCGGGCGGCGGGTCTACCGGCGGTCTGCATCGAGACGCGGCTCGCCAACGCGGCGATGAAGACGATGCCCAACAAGACCGACCGCAACGATGCCCGCGCGCTTGCTCAGATCATGCGCACGGGCTGGTACCGGCAGGTTCACGTCAAGTCGCGTCAGTCCCGGCTCTGGCGTTCGCTGCTGGTGGCGCGGCGGACCGTGCTCAACGAGATGCGAGCCATCGAGAATGTGGTGCGGGGGATCCTACGCGAGGGCGGGATCAAGCTCGGCACCCCGGCCCGCGCGGCCTTTGCCGAGCGGGTGCGCGAGATGGCGGGCGACGATCCCCTGATCCTACCGCTCGTCACGCCCTTGCTGGCGATCCTGGCCACGATGCTGGAGCAACTCGATCGGCTGACCCGGCAGGTCCTCGCCATCGTGCGCGGCGAGATGGTCTGCCGGCGGCTGATGAGTGTACCGGGCGTCGGCCCGATCACCGCGCTGGCCTTCCGCGCCACCATCGATCAGCCGGAGCGGTTCCGGCATTCCCGGAACGTCGGGGCGCATCTCGGCCTGACACCGTCTCGCTACCAGTCGGGCGAGACCGACATCCAGGGCAAGGTCAGCCGCTGCGGCGACGAACTAGCGCGTACCGCGCTCTACGAAGCGGCCCATTCCCTGCTGACGCGCTCGCGCAAATGGTCGAGCCTGCGCGCCTGGGGGATGCAGGTCGCCAAACATCGTGGCATGGCGCGGGCCCGCGTGGCGGTTGCGCGCAAGCTCGCCGTCATCCTCCATCGGATGTGGAGCGACGGGACCGAGTTCCGCTTTGGCAAGGAGCCGGCAGCGGCCGTCGCAGCCGCCTGATCGAGATACGCCTGCTGAAGTGAACTGGACGACGGCAGGCCAGACTTCACCCGCGAGGGTGACCCGGATCGTTCCCGTGGGGACGATGGGTGAGGCGATCTCGTTGAGAGTCCCGAACCGGTCCGCGTCAGCAGACCAGGTCGTGAAACAGATTGAGACGCCTCGCTCTCCTGACCCCATCATGCGGCGGCCTCGCGCCGACCGCGAAGAGAAGCGCGTGACCCGCGGGAGCGATACAGCCGGAACCAGAAAACATCGATCAGGAGAAACTTGCCTCACGAACCCCAATCAGAGAAGACTCTCAGAGGCGGACACAGGTTGGCAGCCTGCGTTCAGTCTCGTTGATGCATAAGGGCGGTTCACGCCGTCAGCTACAGGCCTTACATATTTTTGCATGAAATATTATTTACTCGATTCTGATGAGGACAATGAATAAATCGTGCTGAAAAATCATGCGCGGTATCGGATCCATGTATTATCGAGGGCTAACTCTGTTATTTTTGATATCAGGGATTGCTTTTCACACTGAGTCATGCGCTGCGCAGTACAACTCGGGGCAGCTGCGGAAATCGATCGAACCGGTCTATATCAGGCCCACCTACGGTACCTATCACCAGTGCGGCGGCGCATGCCTGAAGAGCGGGTTGCTGACGTGGTTCTGCGAGGAGAACACCGGCTGCGCCCTGAACTGCGCGATCGGTCCGCCGGTGAGGCGGTGTGTTACGTCAGGTAGCGTCATCGAGGATTTTCGCATTCTAAATTAGTTTTCGCAAAGTGTAGCTGAACTCGGCACGATTCAGTTCAGCGATGGATCGACGGTCCTGCGCGGATGCACAGGGCCGTCCGAGTTTTGTATCTAGTATGGCCTTAACCCGTTACAGCGGTTGCCGGCGGAGCCACGGCAGACGGCTTCAAGTGGTCTTCCGGCCGCGCTTCTTAGGAGCTTCAGCGCCGACCGTAATTGTTGCCTTAGCCGTGGTCTCTCGGCGCTGACTGCCGAGACCGAAACTCTTGGCGAGAGTCGAGCGTTGCTGAGAATAGCTAATTGCTACTGTGGGATAGTCGCGGGGCAGACCGTAGCGCTCGCGGTATTGCGCGACGGTCATACCATTGCCGGTGAGATGCCGCTTCAGTGTCTTGTACGGCTTGCCGTCGATGAAGGAGATTAGCGCGTCGTGCGTAATCGATTTGTGGATCTGAGCTGGGGTTGGTTTCTCGACCATCGGAGCTTCTGATGCGCCACCCTGGCGGAGGCCGGACAGAGCGGAGTAGATCCCGAAGATCAAGCTTGGCAGCTCAGCCGCCGGCAGGCTGTTGTTCGAGATGTATGCTGCAACGACCTTGACTGTCTGCCGAATATGATCATTCCGCAGTGTGACCGCTTTCTCGTTCATGAAGTAATCCTTTTTGGAGATCAAGTGCACAAATGACGCAATCTTCCTCCGAATTCAAGTAGAAATCTCATAATACAGATTTGAAACTTACCTCCGACCATCTGCATAATCAAATTAGATATTTGCCGCAACATCTCGCTCACAATCATCTATCTCACCGGACTCTGTTAAATTCATGAAGGTGAGCCATATCAACGATAAACATTAGGCTGGGCAATAATTTCATCGTATTCAGTTTTCCGCTAGACACTGCGCTTCGAACGCCCGAGGTCTGCTCAGTCAGATCAAGCGCAATCGTAGATAAACTATCAAACCGGCTTCGGGACACAGCCCGTCACCGTCTGGTCACTGCCGCGGCCTGAGGCATCGTTGCAGCTAGACATCAGTCTCGTTCAGCACATGTTAGTGGGCGCGATGAGTGTCAGGGAGGATGACATGCTAGGCGAAAGACGCCGACTGCCAGCTACTATCGCAGCTGGGGCAATTTTGTGGGCTGGAACGGCGCTGGCGCAAACCACCCCACCGTCTCAGCCGTCGACTGTCACTCAGCGCGGCCAACAGCTGCCGCCGGGCGACCCTCTGATCGGGCAGCCGGATAATCCAGATGCGATGAAGCTGGCTCCGGTATCTGGCCCAGTTCTGCCCACCCGTGCCGACAAGCTGCCAACGGCGATGCTGCACGTACCCGAGGGATTCAAGGTCGAGGTGTTCGCCAGCGGGCTGCCGGACGCCCGATCCATGCGCCTGGGCGACAAGGGAACGCTGTTCGTCGGCTCGCGCGTGCGCGACAAGGTGTACGCCGTCGTGCCAGGCCCGAACGGCAACGTGGTCAAGGTGATCGCCAGCGGTCTGCATCGGCCGAACGGCCTCGCGTTCCACGACGGCGCGCTCTACGTCGCGGAGCTGTCCAAGATCTGGCGATATGACAACATCGAGGCGAACCTCGACAGCCCGCCCAAACCCGTGCTGGTCTACGAAGATCTGCCAACGGACGAGCCGCATGGCTGGAAGTTCATCGCCATCGGCCCCGACAACAAGCTCTACGTCCCGGTCGGCGCGCCCGGCAACATCGTCATGCCGTCATCGCGCCACGCGCAGATCCGGCGCATGGACCTGGACGGCAAGAACGTGGAACTGGTCGCGACCGGCGTGCGCAACTCAGTTGGATTTGATTGGAACCCTGTTACCAAAGACTTCTACTTCAGCAACAACGGCCGCGACTGGATGTCGGAGGATCTGCCGAACGACACGCTGCACGTGGTCAAGGCGGGAACGACGACGGCGCCCAACTTCGGCTATCCCTATTGCCATCAGGGCAACTTCACCGACCCTGAATTTGGATGGGGTCACTCGTGCGACGAGTTTGCCAAGCCAGCCGGCTTGATGGGCCCGCACGTGGCGACGCTGGGGATGCGGTTTTACACGGGCGATATGTTCCCGAGCAGCTACAAGAATGCGATCTTCCTGGCCCGTCATGGCTCGTGGGATCGTACGAAGAAGCTCGGCGGAGATGTCGTGGTCGTCAAGCTCAAGGACGACGGCACTATCGCATCGTACGAGCCGTTCCTGACAGGCTTTCTCCAGAACAATGCCTACGTGGGCCGGCCCGTCGATGTGCAGCCAATGCCGGACGGATCGCTACTGGTATCCGACGATTGGAACGGCGCTATCTGGCGCATCACCTACAAAGAGCCCTAAGTGACTTGGCCGAGGTGAGACCTCCTCGCCCCGGCTTAATCACCCTCGCCCGCCATCGGACCCGCCGTGCGCCTGCTTGTTGGTCTATCAGCCTTGATCTTGCTCGATAGCATCGGCGTGCCGGTGTGTGCGCAGCCGGCCACGGAGCAGTTGAGTATCTGCCTCAGCTGCCACGGCGAAAACGGCACGTCCCAAGCGGAGCACGTGCCGTCGCTCGGCGCCCAGAAGAGCGACTACGTAGTCGCGCAGCTGCTGATGTTCCGCGAGAAGCAGCGAATTGCTCCGCCGATGAACGATATGGCGGCAAACCTGTCGGATGATGATCTACAGTCGCTCGCCGAGGCAATCTCCAAATTGCCCGCGCCGGAAACTTCTGCTCCGATCGAAGCTAAAGCGGCCGAAGAGGCGCGCGCACTCATCGCGCGCTATCGCTGCGGCTCGTGCCACGGTGCCGACCTCGCGGGGCAGGGACAGATCCCAAGGGTCGCTGGGCAGCGCGAGGACTATCTGACGGCCGCGCTTGAGGGCTACAAGAGCAACGCACGCCCTGGCTACGAGCCGGCGATGAACGAGGTCTCACGAGACATCAAAGATGAGCACATTCCAGTGCTTGCACGCTACCTCGCCCAATACCGCTCGGAGCAGAGTACGGCGGGGCAGGTTCCAAAACCTTGAACGGGGTCGCGGGCGGTCAAGTTGAGCTCTGATAAGCCTCATGTCTAAGAGCATATCAACGAGTTAGAATGATAGGATTATCTATGGATTTATTTTGTCGATAAAACGATCAGTTTTGCGTTGCTACGGATCGTTTGCGTAGCTTGTGTGATCGCCTGATGTTCACAGTCTCGGGACCACGGCGTCGAAGTCGCAAAGATGGTCTTGCCCGCATCGCATGTCTTCAGGGTATACGCTTCAACGGCCCTCTCCTCATGAAGCCTGATCACCTCGAGGACGTCCGCGAATTCCTCGGCTGGCGCGGCCTCGTCGAGTAGTTCTGCAGCATCCCATCCTGAATAGAATCAAGCGGATACCTCCTCACTGTACCGCCCGCGGATTGTGAGACACCGATCTGAAGCCTACGCGGCCAAGGCCGCGGGTGGAAGCTGCGCGGCACGAACGGCGGCTGGGGGTCGGAACCCGTGCCGCTCGATCAGCCACGTCTCATTGTAGAGGTCGCGAAACGCCAGCAGCGCGCGACGCAGGTCCTCGACCGTGTCGAAGTGCTCCACCCACAGCAGGTTCTCCTTGAGCGTGCGGATGAAGCGCTCGGCGCAGCCGTTTCCTTCCGGTGCGCGCACGAAGGCGGGCGAACTCGCGATACCCAGGAACGCCAGCTCCGCCTGGAAATCGTCCGACATGTACTGGCTGCCGTGGTCGTGCCGGACACTCAGGCCGGAGGCGATCTCGGCCGTAAAGCCGCCGAAGCGCTGCCGCACACCCTGGCGGATCGGCTCCAGCGCCTCGAACCGTGTGGCCCGACGCGCCGCATGGATGCCCACGCACTCGGCCGAGCAGTGGTCGACGGCCACGAACACCGCGACCTGTCCCTCAGCCGTCCAGGTGGTGGTCAAGTCCGTGCCCCACATCGTGTCCACCCTCTCCGGGATGATGGTGCCGTCGTGATTGCGCGGGCCGCGCGGTGTGCCGACGCGAGAGGGGGCGAGCAGATCATGGGCGCGCATCAGGCGCAGCACGCGGCGTTTGGAGGTGCGCACGCCCTTGAGGCGCAGCCGCGCCCAGACCTTGCGGTGACCCTCGCCGTGGAAGGGGCAGTCCGTGATGATGGCGCGGATCTGCGTGAGCAGCGCCGCATCCGGCATCGGCCCGACTGGGCCGGGACGCCGCGACGGCACGAGCCGGGCGGGTGAGAGGTGCCGGTGGACGGTAGCGCGCGACACGCGCCAGATCCGGCACACCCGGGCCAGTCCGTAAACTTTGCCGCTGGCAGGCGAGACGGCCCGGCTCATGGCCGCGACCGCCTGCGGGCCAAAGGGCCGGGGCCGCGCGCCTCCAGGGCGGCGATCTTGGCCGGGACTGTCGGGAATTTCGTGTGGGGCGGCCATAGTGGCCCCGAAGGAGGTTCCCGATGGCCAGACGCAAAGCCCCCCGCATCCCTGACGCGATCCTGGACCAGCTGCTGGCCGGTGCTGATCCGAAGTCGGCGTTCGAGGCCGACGGCCTGCTGGACGAGTTGAAGAAGGCCCTGGCTGAGCGGGCGCTCAACGCCGAGATGGACCATCATCTGGCGGGCGAGGAGGCCGGCAACAGCCGCAACGGCTACGGCCGCAAGACGGTCACGACCGAGACCGGCCGGATCGAGCTGGCGATCCCGCGCGACCGGCAGGCGACGTTCGACCCGCAACTGATCGCCCGCTATCAGCGCCGGTTTCCAGGCTTCGACGACAAGATCGTGTCGATGTACGCCCGCGGCATGAGCACCCGGGAGATCGTCTCCCACCTGCGCGAGCTCTACGGCATCGAGGTCTCGCCCGACCTGATCAGCGCGGTGACCGACGCGGTGCTGGAGGAGGTCGCCGCCTGGCAGGCCCGACCGCTGGAGCCGGTCTACCCGATCGTGTTCTTCGACGCCCTGCGGATCAAAGTGCGCGACGAGGGCGTGGTCCGCAACAAGGCCGTCCACATCGCGCTCGGCGTGCGCGCCGACGGCTCCAAGGAGATCCTCGGCCTGTGGCTGGAGCAGAACGAGGGCGCCAAGTTCTGGTTGCGGGTCATGAACGAGCTCAGGAACCGCGGCGTCGAGGACGTGCTCCTGGCCGTGGTCGATGGCCTGAAGGGCTTCCCCGACGCGATCCGGGCGGTGTTCCCCGAGGCGTTGGTTCAAACCTGCATCGTCCATCTGCTGCGCCACAGCCTCGACTTCGTCTCCTACAAGGACCGCAAGCTCGTGGCGGGCGCGCTGAAGGACATCTACCGCGCGCTCGATGCCGCGGCTGGCGAGGCGGCTCTGGCGGCCTTCGAGGCGGGCGAGTGGGGCCGGCGCTACCCGGCCATCGCCCAGAGCTGGCGGCGTGCTTGGAGTGAGGTGGTCCCGTTCTACGCGTTCCCCGGCGAAGTCCGCCGGATCCTGTACACGACGAATGCCATCGAGGCTCTGAACGCCACGCTGCGCCGGGCTGTGCGCGCCCGCGGTCACTTCCCGACCGACGAGGCCGCGCTGAAGCTGCTCTACCTGGTCTTGAACCGCTCCGAGAAGGCGTGGAAGATGGGCCCGCGTGAGTGGGTCATGGCCAAGGCGCAGTTCGCCGTCATCTTCGGCGAGCGCTTCACCCGGGCCATGGCGGCCTGATGTTCAACCCGCCGCCCCTACACGGAATTCCTGACAGTCCCATCTTGGCCTCCAGCAACTCGCGCTCGATCAGCATCTCACCGAGCTTGGCCTTCAGCCGCCCGCTCTCCAGCGCGTCCGCATCAAGGGGCCGGGTCGCCAAGCTCGCTTCGCCCGCCGTCAGGAACGCGTCGCGCCAGCCCGACAGGGTCGCGGCGGTCACGCCCAGACTGCGCGAGACGCTCTCCAGGTCCTCGCCGCGTAGCAGCCGCAGCACTGCATCCCGTTTGCGCTGCCGGGACATGCGCCCGCCGCGACCAGGACCGACTGCGCCTGCATCTGCCCTCGTATCCGTGCTCATCATCCTCACCCCTGTCGCGGCGACCGTCCGCTAACGGGGTGTCTCAAGCAACCGGGAGGCGGAGGATCACTGACCTGCTCAGCGGCATCTTGCACAGCGCATGCCCAGTGCGGACAGGTGTGAGTCTTAAGATCAGCGCGGTGCCTGCGCTCCTGAACGTGCTGGCAGCGTCGCACGAACGCGTCTGTCCAGATTGCGGCCGCTGCAAGCCCACCGTCCGCCTGCGGCCCAACCTCGAAGTCCTTGAGCCCGCACACGGGGCATACGATCGATCCCATGAGAGCCTCCGTTCACACCTCCATCTCGGCGCCGACCTCCATCACCTGCTGGGCCGGCACGCACAGGTAGCTCGCCGTCTCCTCGGCGTTACGCTGCATCAGCGCGAAGATCTCCTCGCGCCAACCCGCCATGCCGGGACGTTTCTCCGAGGCCACCACCGTCTCGTGGCTGATGAAGTAGCTCAGGTGGTCGCAGTCGATGCCCTTGAGCCGGCCGTCCTCGACCGCCCGTCGCAGGGCGCGCGGGACATGAACCGTGTCCATGAAGCCGAACCGGAGCAGCACCCGTGTCACGTCCGGAGCGACCGGCACCACCTCGATCCGCTCGGCGTCTGCCGCGTGCGGCACGTCCAGGATCTGCAGCGTCACGAGGAGCACGCGCTCGTGCAGCACCTGCAGGTGGCGCACGAAGTTCATCAGCGGCAACGGCATGCCGTCCTCGGCCGAGGTCAGGAACGCGCCCGTGCCCGGGATGCGCGGCAGGTGCTTGGATTCGACGCGGGTCAGGAACTCCGCCTCGGGCATGCGGATATCGGCCCGGGCCGCCTCCAGGAGCTGTGTGCCGCGCCGCCAGGTCAGCATCAGGAAGGCGACGCCCGCCGCGAGCAGCAGCGGAAACCAGCCGCCCTCGAACAGCTTCAGCGTGTTGGCGCTGAAGAAGGTCAGATCGACGAGCAGGAACGCGCCGTTGACCGCGAGCACGAGGGCGAGGTTGAAGCCCCAGCGAAGCGCGATCAATGCCGCCAGCACGGTCGTGATCACCATCAGCAGTGACACCGCGATGCCGTAAGCGCCCGCCAGCGCGTCCGACGAGCCGAAGGCCAGCACCGCGCCGAGGGTGGCGAAGGCCAGGAGCCAGTTCACGATGGGCACGTAGATCTGCCCGGCCTCCTGCGAAGAGGTATGGACGATGCGCATGCGCGGGAAGAAGCCGAGCTTGATCGCCTGCTCGGTGAGCGAGAACGCACCGGAGATGATGGCCTGGGAGGCGATGACGGTGGCCAGCGTGGCGAACGCCACGAGCGGGTAGTGGATCCAGCTCGGCGCGAGCTGGAAGAACGGGTTGTCGACCGCGGCCGGGTTCGAGAGCAGCAGCGCGCCCTGGCCGAGGTAGTTCAGCACCAGGGCCGGGAGCACGATCGCGAACCACGCGAGCCGGATCGGTGCGCGCCCGAAATGGCCGAGGTCGGCGTACATCGCCTCGCCGCCGGTGACCGCCAGGAAGGCTGCGCCCAGCATGGCGAAGCTGACCGGCAGATGCGCGGTGAGAAGGTAATAGACGGCGCGGAACGGGTTCAGGGCCGCCAAGATCTCCGGCTTCTGCCGGATGCCGGCCGCGCCGACGGCCGCGATGGTGGCAAACCACAGCAGCATGACCGGTCCGAACAGGCGCCCGATGAAGCCGGTACCTTTGCGCTGGACCGAGAACAGACCGATCAGGATGACGACGGTAGCCGGCACCACAAAAGGCGTCACGCCGGGGGCATCGACCTTCAGGCCCTCGACAGCTGAGAGCACCGAGATGGCAGGGGTGATCGCGCCGTCGCCGTAGAGTAGCGCGGCTCCGATCAGCCCGACGACGAGCAGGATGGCGCGCCACGAGCGTGGCGGTGCATGCCGGGCCCCGAGCAGAGCAAGCATGGCCACGATGCCGCCCTCGCCGTGATTGTCCGCGCGCAGGATCAAGACGGCGTACTTGAGCGCGACGATGAGGAACAGCGACCAAAGGATGAGGGAGACGGATCCGACCACCGCGTCGTGCTGGAGGGTGCCACCTGCGGCTGCGACCTTGACGGTCTCCTTGAGCGCGTAGA
Source organism: Methylobacterium sp. PvP105 (assembly GCF_017876975.1). Classification (NCBI taxonomy): domain Bacteria; kingdom Pseudomonadati; phylum Pseudomonadota; class Alphaproteobacteria; order Hyphomicrobiales; family Methylobacteriaceae; genus Methylobacterium; species Methylobacterium sp. PvP105. The sequence continues at coordinate 35,402 of NZ_JAGIPA010000006.1, forward strand.
GCGGACTGGTGCCGATATCGCCGTAGACGATGCCGAGCGCGCCGAGGGACAGGGCGACGGAGGCGGTTCGTGCCGGGAGCTGCGCTTCGCCTGCCTGGATCGCGACGGTCACCAGTTCATCTCCATCCACAGCCAGCCGAGCGCGACGGGCGCTATGCTCGGTAGCTCTCTTGGTCTCAGACGCTTGGCGAGCCGAAACAGATCCGCGTGATCGGTGGCAGATACGCCCCCGATGCCCCCGCAGCTCTCCGGCTGTCACAGAGGAAAGGAGAAGCGGTTTTAGAGGATCTTGGACCGATTATCTTAGAAAAGGACTTTGAGCCTATCGCCTAGTGTGTAGGCAAACCGACCGTTTCCCCGACGATCCGGCGGGGCGGATCGCTAGTCGCTCGAAACAACCCCGGTTGTGTCGGAAAAACGTGTCGGCTTTTCTATTGGCGGGCAAACGCCGGTTTGGCACGATCCCGACATGCGCGTCGGCTTCGCGCGCATCTCCGCCGTCGACCTGGTCCTTCCGCGCAGCCCTCAGCGGATCATCTCGACCACGACACCAGCTGCCTCGGCGATCGTCGACCAGCGCCGCTCCGCCGTAAGCGCTGGCCGACCTTCACGTTTGGCAAGGGCCAAGCAGTAGCGATCCCCGAGCGACAGACCACCCGCAACCGTGAGCGGACGCAGCATGCCGGCCTCGTACGACAGCGCGGCATCGACGGCGGCCCACCGGATCGGCAAGGGGCGCAACAGCGCTTCGATATCAGGGCGTGCAGCCCCGAGCTTGGCGTAGTGGCTGACTACTTCGGCCAGATTGACGATCGTCATGACAGACCCGTCGAGCCCGGCCTTCACCCGATCCGCTCCCGGCTCAGCCAGCAGCAGGGCAAGCAGCGCGGACGCGTCGAGGACGAAGCTCGTCATTCGGCCTCGGCCTCACGGGCCCGGTCGGCGAGGAAGTCCGCCACGGACGCGCCTGCCTTGTCGCCGATCAGCCTGCGGCTCAGAGCCTGTGCCCGGGCGACGACCTGATCGAGCGTCCGCAGCACGATGGCGTCGCCCAAATCCTCGACGATGACCTCGCCTCCGTGAATGAGGCCATGCCGCTTGCGGAGATCGGCCGGCAGGCTCACGCGCCCATCGGGCATCACCTTGGCTCTCATGGGACGCCTCTACTGTCTGCCATGCAAACCAATGTACGCCAAAAATACCAGTTCACGCCAGGGTAAGCGACTGACGTCATGGCGTCGCGATGCTGGATCACTCTGGACGTGTGGTGCCGCTTAGCTATGTCCGCAAGGGGATCGGTCAACGGACGCTCGGAAGATCCGCTCGCAAAGGATCAATCCGTCTGCGCGGACGCTGTCTCAATAGGTTGGTACGATAAAAATTGCGGTGAGGGGACCCTGTACGTTACAGTCCCGCTCATGACGCATGTGCTGATCGGCTATGCCCGCTGCTCGACCGACAAGCAGGACCTCGCTGCCCAGCGCCACGCGCTGTTCCAGCTCGGGGTGGCGACTGACCGCATCTACACTGACAAGGGCTTCACGGGGACGAACCGGGCACGCCCGGGCCTCGACCAAGCGCTGGCCGCGGTCCGGAGTGGCGATACCCTAGTAGTACCCAAGCTCGACCGGCTGGCCCGATCGGTGCCGGACGCGCGCGCGATTGGCGACGCGCTCGCGGAACGGGGTGTGAGGCTCCAGCTCGGCGCCAGCGTGCACGACCCGTCCGACCCGATGGGCAAGCTGTTCTTCAACATCCTGGCGACGTTTGCCGAGTTCGAGGCGGACCTGATCCGGCTGCGCACGCGCGAGGGCATGGCGATGGCACGCGCCAAGGGGAAGCTGCGGGGCAAGAAGCCTAAGCTCTCGGATCGCCAGCAGAAGGAGCTGCGCCGGATGTACGACACAGGCGACTACGCGATCAGCGACTTGGCCGAGCTGTTTTCAGTCTCACGGCCGACCGTCTACCGGACCCTGGAGCGCCAATCTACGATGCCTGCTGTCGTGGCGACCTAAGTGGACGCGGCACGGCGCCCGGCATTGGGTTCACACATCACCGGTTTCCCTCGATACAGAGCGACAGAGACGCCGAGGATCAATGCCAAATAACGATCAAGATAACACCAGAGGACCGCCCGAGGGCCTCCCACTACCTTGATGCGCTCTCAAATGCCGTCAACCTCGCAGGCGGCAGGTTTTCTACATCCTGAGCAATATGTGAGGCGATGGGCGACGCGCATCTGAAGAGGATACCTTGGTTAATACTTATATCTCTTCGAAGCTTATGTGAACTGAGCAAATCGTATCAATTTTACCGATTTACCAGCCGCTTCAGAAACACGATCCTTCTATTGCGACTGTCATCGTTCATATAGATCGGGTGCAAGGATCGTTATGTCTCCCATGGACAAGGACGCGCTGCTGAGAGCGCTTTTCAAGGACTTGCTTATCGTCAATACAGAGATTCACCCCGACGTGCGGCAGGCCGAGGCCCGCTGGGCGTCCGAGCTTGGTCTTGTGCGCCCGAACTATAACGTGGTGTCGGCACGTCCCGGCCAGGATCTGAGCGGCTTTGGGGCCATCTGGACAGAGGCCGACGAAATGCTCTTTCGGACGCGGGGCGTAGTCGTGCTCAAGCCGCAGGTGCAGGGTCATGCCTGAACAGACAATGCCGGCGAGGACCGGGCGCGACATCATCCTCATCGACGACGCACGCCATCCTCAGTGGGTCGCTGCGGCAAACGCTTTCGCCCGGCGGATGGGCTCGACGACCTACACCGTACTCCAGGTTCACCAGCCCGACACGCGCTGGTTCGAGAACAACCGGCTTGCGGTGCCGCAACCTGAGCAACTGGAGGCCTTTGCAAGAGACGGGATCGTGCTGCTGCCCACGTGGCATCAGGTTCAGATGTTGGCCTACAATCCGAATTCTTTCGCCAGCATCGCAGTCACGACATGTATCAACGAGGCGGTGTCACGCTACGCGGGTCGTCAGGTCCGCCTCGCGCAGTTGGGAGGATCCGAGACGGATCTCACCGAGCAGCGCAAGTTGGCCACACGTGTGCTCCACGCGTTCGACGCCCTCGATGCTGATGGTCTTGCCGCACTGTGCGAGGCGGCCTTTCTGAACGATCCGGAGGTCGCATCGATGCATCTAAGATTTGATGATCTCAGGACTCGTCATCGTCCCATGTGGCTAGAACAACTCAATGCTGCCTGGCTGAAAGAAAAAATAAGTCTCGAAAAATTAGCCTCTCTAGATTATAGATAATTTCTTCCAAGCTTTTTGGTCCGCGAGGACATGCCGTCGTCGAACTTCAAGTGAGACAGAGGGGCAAGCTGTGCTTGCAGCGATGCTGCCTACTTTCCTCGTGACTGATCCGCAATGCGCCTGATCTTCTCAGCCTTCCTCGCGACCGTGCTCCTGGCCTACCCAGTCGCCGGTTTGATCCAGAACGGGCTCGACCCAGCGTATTGGCCCGCAGAGGTGACGCGCCCCGGTGCCTGGTTCGGGGCCCTATTCTCCCCGCATGCCGGTGACGCGCTCGCGATGCCGTACCTCATGCTGATCGGTCGCGCGCCCGAATTCGCGAATGGCGGCTGGTCGCTAGCCCCACTCATCGCCTTCTCGCCCCTCCTGATCCTGTTTGGCGCCGCGCTACTACGGCGCGCCAAGCCCGAACAGAAGCGGGACACCTCCGACCTGTTCGGCTCGGCCCGCTTCGCCACCGCGACCGAGCGCGGCCGCCTGCGCGGCGGGCTCGAACTCGGCCGCGACCCGGAGACCGGCCGTGCCGTGCGCCTCGCCGTGCAAGGCACGCTCGTCACCATCGCGCCGCCGCGCAAGGGCAAGACGTCGGGCTTGCTCATCCCCAATCTCGCCTTTCCCGAACCTCAGGGCTGGGGCGGACCCGCGGTCGTGTTCGATCCCAAGGGGGAGGTCTACCGCTCCGTCGCCGCACGGCGCCGGGCGCTCGGGCGCCGCGTCATCTGCCTCGACCCCATGGGTCTGGCCGGCGGCACCGACCACTGGAACCCGCTCCAGGGCCGCGACCCGGACGACGTCCTCTACCTTCAGAGCACCGCCCTGGCCCTTCTGCCCGAGGCCACCGGTGACGGCGAGGCCTCCGCCTACTTCCGCAATCGGGCCGTCGACCTGATCACCGGCGCGCTGTTGGTCGCCCTGCGCCAGCCGGAGGCGTGCACGGTCGTGGAGGTCCAGGATCTGCTCACCGACGAGGCCCGCTTCCATGGCCTCCTGCAACAGTACGTCACCCACTGGCCCGAGCCCGCGGCCTACGCCGCCATGGAGATCCTGCAGGCCGATCCGAAGACCAAGGACCCGATCAAATCCACCGCCCTACAGGCGTTCCAGTGGCTGGCCGACCGGCGCCTGCGCGACCTCGTCGGCGACTCGACCTTCCAGCTATCGGAGCTGTCCACCGGCGCCGTCGACCTGTTCGTGGCGGTGCCGACCGAGTACAAGGCGGTGCTAGCCCCGTTCCTGCGCTGGCTGCTGTCCGACCTTTTCGCTTCGGTGCGTCGCCACCGCCCGGCCGAGCGGTTGATGATCTTCGTCGACGAGGCCGCGGTGCTCGGCCGGTTCGACGCGCTGCTGACCGCGGCGGGCGAGTTGCCGGGCTACGGCGCCAGCCTGTGGACGATGTGGCAGGATCGCGCCCAGCTCGTCGGGCTCTACGGCGAGGCCGGGGCTGACGTGCTGCTCAACACCGCCGAGGTCGTCACCGTCTTCGACGTCCCGGCCGTCGATCCGGACGAGACCGAGCGCTGGTCGCGGGCGATCGGCGACTACACCGCCTTCGTCGAGACCCGGACGGCCCCGACCGGCGACGCCAAGGGCAGCCCGTCCACGACCCGGGCCTCGCAGGGCGCGCGCTTGATGACCAAGGAGGCGCTGATCGCGATGCCGGGCGACGAGCTCCTGGTGTTTCCCAACAGCGGCGGCCAGACCCGCCATCCGCTGCGCCTGAAGAAGACGGTCGCGCACACCGACCCGCGCTTTCGCAAGCTGATCACCGCCGTGCCGCCGGTCGGCCGGGCGCGCTGAGCCGGGGACGCCGCCACGCAGGCGCGAGCGCCAGCCGGACGCGCCTCGGTCGAGGGTGGAAAACGCGGCCGCCGCGGTTGGCAGGGCGGATCCACCCAGCGGCGCCGGACCGCCGGAACGCCACATGCCCGAGGTGAGCCGCAACCGATCGAGGGATACGGACCTCAGCGTGAGGCCGGTCCGGAGCGGGTCCGCAGCCAATCAGATGGCACACGCGTCGCGGCATAGCCCTCACCAGGGCGCCAGTCGCGCAGCTCGGCCATGCCGTCGGCGTCCCGCATCAGCGCGTAGGCGCGGCCCGCCACGAGGCGATCCCCGGCGGGTCGCCCGTCCGGCATGACCCAGGCGATGGCCACATCCCGGTCGCTCCGAACCTCGACCCAGGAGATCGGCGTGCGGCGATAGGCTAGGAGCAGCGCGAGCAGGAGACAGAGCGCGAGCAGGGCGTCACGGGTGAGCCGGCGTACGCGGAACGGCAGGCGCCCGCGCCAGACCGCGATGCGGCTGGCGTGGCCAGGAGCGGGCCGGGCGCCCGGCCCCACAGCGTCGGACCGGTCACGGATGGAGAGCAGGAGCTCGCGCCGATGTTCGGGCAGGAGCTGTACTGCGCCCTCTTCCAACGCCGCAAACCGCTCGTGGATCGGGCGCGTCTTCAGCCGGGTGAGCGCGGCGCGGCTGTCCCGCTCGAACCCGGCCGCAGCCTCGCGCGCGGCGCGATCAGCCCGCGTGAGGCGGGCGTGCACGTCCTCAGGCGTTGCGGGCACGCTTGCTCCCCCCTGCCGGCGTACCGGCCCGAGCCGGAACCGGCGCTTCTTCGACCAGCCAGAGGGCTGCCGGCTTGACCGCCTCCATCACGGCGAGGCGGAACGCGGTCAGATCGCGCAGCATCCGTCCGGCCTGCGCCTGCGAGGTCTGCTTGACCAAGCCCGCCCGGTCGAGCCGACTGACGCCGCGCAGCTGACCTGCCGCCAGCACCTCGCGCGTCCTGTCCTCCAGCTCGAATTGGCGCAGGTGCGTGACCACCGCGTCGCCGGCTACCCGCTTGAGCAGGGCCGGATCGACGGCGCCCCGCACCGCGTTGGCCACGACGAAGCGGGCGCCCGCCCAGTCCTTGGCCGCGTGCAGCAGCGCGCCGCCGTCGGCGAGCGCGCCGGCCTCGGCGGCGACCACCACCACGAGCCCGAGCTCGATCCCGGCCTCGCGCAGCGCCGGTGCCTCGTGCGTCAGGACCCCCAGCAGAGACGCCGAGGTGTTGGCGCCGATGTCCACCAGCGTGGGGGTCGCGACCTCGAAGAGCGCGTTGATCACGTCGTCGAACTCGGCACGCGCCGCCTTGCCGCCGCTGGCGTCGATCGCCTCGCGCGAGGCGCGCATGAGGAAGTGCTGCACGCTGCCCGGCTCATTCGCGGCCGTCGCGGCCTTGAACTCGGTCAGACGGTGCACCGACTCGATCTCCAGGATCGGGGCATCCGGCACCGCCTCGGCGAGGCCGCGGGTCACAGTTGACTTGCCGACGCCGCCGGTTTCCTGGGCGACGAGGAGGACGCGGGGCATGAGGTCAGTCCTTCTTGAACAGGTGGGCGTGCCGCTCGGCCTGCATCTGGCGGATCTCCGCCTCGGTGAGCGGTGCGTCTGTAGGCGCGGGGTCCGGTGTATCGCTGCCCGAGCGCAGCTCCGGGGCGAGCCGTGTCGGCCGTGACCTGGAACCGGTCGAGGCCGCGGGCGACGGTGCGGGATCCGCGCGGTCGGGGCGAGCCGCCCGCGCCGCCGTCCTGGAGGCGCGGGCGGCGGCCTGCCGGCGCACGCTGGAGATGACGCCGGTGAGGTTGCGCCCGGTGATCGGCTCGCCGGCGGCGGTGGTGAAGCCCTGCGCCGTGAGCCCGGCCGCGACCGCGTCCCAGGTCAAGCCGCCGGCCTGGAGGGCGACCAGAGCGTCGAGGTGGTCGCGCACGATGTCCATCAAGCCCGTGGCGGGCCGACCACCCGGCGCACCGGCCTTGCGGCGGCTGTCGGGGGTGGCGGCGGCGTCGCGGGCGAGGCGGCGTAGGTCGAGGCGGGGGCGCTGGGCCATGGCGACGCCCTAGCAAGGCGGGGCTTGCCAGGGCGTGCAGCCGATCGCGCGAATGCCGGGGGCGACGGCAAGCCGACGTTAAGGTCCGGCAGCGGACGGCAGGCTACGGCTGAGGACGGCAGCGATACGGTAGCGTGTACGGCAAGGGGAGGGGTATCACACCACACGCACTGAAGTGGTGAAGCGTTAACCGCGCGGCCATGCGAGCCTCGCCAGGCCGTCGCGACCGTGCCAGGGCTGCCGTCCGGATCCGCACGCAGCAGGTACGCCGATGGCCGATCAGGTCAAGCTCACGATCACGCTGGAGGCATCCCTCGCCGCCCGGTTGAGCGCCGCCGCGGCCGAGCGCGGCTGGGCCTCCGAGAGCCTGGCGGCCGACTGCGTCGCTCAAGCCCTGGAGGTGGCGATCCGCCACCGTGTCCTGATCGAGCGCATGGAACAGGTCGACGCCGCGATCCTCGACATGGCACAGGCCGTCGGTGAGCTCGGGGCCCCGTCGACCGGCATCGACCTGTCCCAGATCTGCCGCTATCGCAAGGGCACTGGCGGCCCGGATCTGGCCTGATGACCGCCTCGCTGCACCGCCTCGGCGCCGGGGCCGAGGCCGGGCTATACTACACCAATGACAGCGAGCGCGAAGCCAGGCCGGACCGGCGCGACGAGTACTACCTCGCGGACGGCGGCGGGGTGTGGTGGAGCAGCGGTGAGAGCGTCGTGCGCCACGGCGCGGCGATCGACGCGAGCTCGTTCCGCGACCTGTGCGCGGGGTTCCATCCCGGAACCGGCAAGCCGCTGGTCCGCGGCGCCGGTCCAGGCCACTGGGCCGGACAGGATTGCACCCTGACCCCCGGGAAATCCGTCTCCGTCCTCTGGATGGCCGGCACGCCCGAGCAGCGCGCCGCGATCGAGGCCGCCCACCGCGCCGCCGTCGAGCGGGCGCTCGCCTTCGTGGCGGCGGAGGGACTGGTCACCGTCCGAACCGGTGCGGGCGGCGTCGAACGGCACCGGCCGAGTGACATCATCGTCGGCCGCTTCGATCATTACACGACCCGAGAAGGCGATCCAAATATCCATACGCACTGTGTCTTCATCAACGCTGCCGGTGCGCCGCCTAAATCTGGATCCGGACGTTACAAATCACAGACACATCTGACCATCGAGGTCGAACAACTCTACGCTTACCAGATTTGCGTGGGTGCCGCGTATCGCGCTGCCTTGGCCGAGGACCTGCATCGCCGTTTCGGCCTGCGCTACCGCGAGGCCGGGCGCGGGCAGTGGGAGATCGCCGGCCCGCCCGAGGCGGTGCTGGCGGCCTTCTCCAAACGCTCGGAGCAGATCCTCAACTACGCCGGGGCCGGCGCCACCAGCGCCCAGCGCGAGATCGCCGCGCTCGCCACGCGCCGCGGCAAGCACGAGCTGCCGACCGGCGCCGAGCTGGAGGCGCGCTGGCGCGAGGAGCTCGCCGTCTGCGCGCTCGATCCGTGGGATGCCGCGCGCCATCCCGAGCGCGACCCCGCCATCGCGATGGCCGCCGCGCGTGAGACGGAACGCGACCCCCCGTTCGATCAGCCCGAGATCCCCGGCGACAGCCCGGTCACGCGCGCCGCCTCGGCGTTGTTTCGGCACGAGAGTGTGGTGACGCGCAAGGACCTGCTCCAGCGCGCTCTGGAGCTCGCTGGCGTGCAGGGACTCGGGGTCGATGCCGTGGAGGCGGAGCTCGCCCGCCTGGAGCGGGACGGCACGCTGCTGCCACTGAGCGCCGCCGAGAGGGTGCCGGGCGCCCACGCGTGCTGGACCAGCCCGGGCATCGCCGCCTGCGAGGCCGCGATGCTGCGCGCCGCCGACCGCCCGCTGGAGCGGATCTGGATCACCCCCGAGGCGGTCGAAGCGGCCCTTGCGCGGGCGGGCCATCTCAGCCCCGAACAGGGCGAGGCCGTGCGCCATGCTGCCGGTCCGGATGGGGTGTCTCTGCTCCAGGCCGGCGCGGGCACAGGTAAGACGACCACGGCCGCAGCCCTGGTGGCCGCGGCCCACGACTCTGGATTGCGCGTCGTCGGCTTGGCACCATCCTGGGTCGCCGCCGACGAGCTCGCGCGCTCCACCGGGATCCTGGCGCAGGCGATCGCGCGCTGGCGCCACGATCGGACTCGGGCGACGGATCCGGACCCCGCGCCTCACCCCGATCCCTCGCCGGCATTCGGCGCCGACACCCTGGTGCTGGTCGACGAGGCCGGGATGGTATCAACCCGTGACCTGGAAGCCGTGCTGAGCGCGGCGCAGGCGGCCGGGGCCAAAGTGGTGCTGATCGGCGACCGGCGTCAGCTCGCCTCGGTCGGGGGCGCCAGCGCGCTGCGGGCGGTCGCCGAGGTGGTCGGACGCTCGGCCGTGCTCGAACACGTCCGCCGGCAGACGGTGGATTGGCAGCGTGCCGCCTCGGTGGTGATGGCGCGCGGCGATGCCGAGGCGGGTCTGCGCGCCTACGCCGCCAACGACCGGGTCGAGCTGATCTCCGGAGCCGAGGCGGCTCACGCCCGGGTGATCGCGCTCTGGTCCGAGCAGCGCGTGGTCCATAAAGGCGACGCGCTGATTGTGACCCGGCGCAATGCCGATGCGGCGGCGCTGAACGCGCGGGCGCGGGCCGTGCTGCGGGCGGAAGGACAGCTCGGACCCGACGTAGTCGCGCTGCCGTCGCGCAACCGCGCCGATGAGGTCGTACCGCTGGCGCTCGCGATCGGCGACGTCCTGCGGTTCGGCGAGAGCCTGCCGCACTTGGGCCTGCGCAACGGCAACCGCGCCCGGGTTGAGGCGATCACCACCGATCCGGACGCGGGACCGCGCCTACGGCTGCGGCTGGAGGACGGGCGCGCGCTCGACACGGCCTGGGAGCAGCTGACGCGGGAGCCACGCTTCGGCCGCCGATCATCACAACCCAAGATCGTACACGCCTACGCAGGTACAACTTACGCGGCGCAGGGCCGAACCTGTTGCGCGGCGGTGGTGTACCTCGGGGCCAGCACGGACGCGCGCGAGGTGTATGTCGGGCTGACCCGCCACCGGCACGATGCGCGGGTGGTGGTCGAGCGCGACCGGCTCGACGCCCTGTGTCGGCAGCGGCAGGCGGATGCGCGCGTGCCGGCGACCGACACGCTGGTGCTGGAACGGCTGTTCCGGGAGGCACGGACCTACCGCGAGAAGGCCAACGTGGTCGACTACACCGCTGACCGGGTGGCGTTCGTGCGCGACGGGCTGCTCGGACTGACAGAGCGGGTCAGCCCGGGCGTCGACGTGCGCCGAGCGATCCGCGCGGCCCGGGCTCTGCGCGAGGCCGTGGCGTGGCTCGGGGTGGATTGCCTGATTGTGCCCGCTTGGCGCTTGGTCGACGCCTGCGGGCGCCGCCTGAGCCGCGCGTCGGCGCCGGTGACGCGCGCCCTGGTCATGCGGTTCGCCCGCCACCTCGGCCGCCCCAGCTCGGTGCCGCCGCGCGATCGCGACGTCGGTATCGAGCGATGAGCTCCATTCCTGTGGTCCGCGACCGATCCGGATCCGTGCCGCACTGATCCAGGCCGCCTGCGCTCAGGCGTAGGGTCCGCGGAACAGGTCGCCGAGCGCCTTGCGGCGAAACAGGGTCGTCCAGCGGCGTCGGCGGTGTTCGGGCCGATCGTGGATGATATGGCAGCGCTGGCAGAAGGCGGCGAGATTGGCATCGGCGTTGTTGGCGGTGTCGTGGTCGCGATGGGCCGCGGCCAGAACCACCCGGGTCCGGCGCACGGTCCTGAGGACGTCCACAGCACCGGGCTGGACGCGCACCCGCCGCCCGCGCCTGTCGCGCCAGGAGGCCGCGTCCGCATCCCACCATCGCCCGTCGCCGAGGTGGACTACCGTCCGCCCGTGCGGTCGCCCGCAGCCCTCGCAGCGTCCCTGAGCGCGCCCGAACCGGATTACGGCCGAGAGCTGGGGCCAGTCGATCGGGTAGAAGAAGCGGTGCTCGGGCCGGATCGGCATGGGGATCGGGATACGGGATCGAAGCGTGACCGTAGAGCGAGACGGGTCGTCCGCACAGGGGTCTGGGCGGGGATGGCATTCGGTCGGTGGGGGCCTGATGGGCTTGAGGCCGAAGAAGCCCTGCCCGTCTCCCGAGGAGAGGGCGGCGTTCGTTAGA
>NZ_JAGIPA010000007.1:0-58247 GCF_017876975.1 Methylobacterium sp. PvP105
TTCCCCATCCAGGAGCAGGTCGTAGCTGCCGGCCGCCAAGCGCTGGAGGATGTAGGGCATCGCGATCTCAGAAATGTTGGTGGGCCCGGCAGGACTCGAACCTGCAACCAGACCGTTATGAGCGGTCGGCTCTAACCATTGAGCTACAGGCCCCCGGGCCTCCATAGCTGCCAAGCTCGCACGCTCACAACCCGTACCATTCAAGCCGAGCGTCCATGCGATCAGTGCCGAGGAGCCGATCTGCGGTCGATGAAGATCGTCAGACCGTGCACCGCAACGAGCTCGTGAAATGCTTTATAGGCGTCTTGCTCCGTGGCGAACCGCTGGGGCCATCGACGAAGCGCTCACGCCTCCTCGGCCCGGTCGCGTTCGGCGCCGCCGGGATCTCCGCCTTCAGAGGCGTCGTCCACCGGCCCGGTCGCTGGAGTGATGCCGCGGTAGAAGTCGCCATTTCGCTCGACTTCACCGCTCGTCGTCATCGTGCTCAGGTACGTGGCCAGGGTGTTGGACGCCACATCCTGCAGCCGGTCGTTGATCTGGTCTTGAGACAGCCCCTGCGGGCCGGCTTCCACTAGAAGCGCCTTCAACCGGCCCTTGGCCGAGTTCGCGCGCGGTCCGCGTGGCCCGCGCCCCGTACGCCGGCCGCCGCGAGCTTGATCGTCATCAGCGGAGGCATGGCGGACTGTTTGCTCGGCGAAGGGCTCATCCAACGGCGTCCCATCCACGATGGCGGCGAGGGAGCGCTCCGCGAGGCGTAGTTTCGTCAGCTCCGCGCCGATCCGATTGAAATCCGCTTCGAGGGCTGCTCGCTTCTGCCTCACATCGGCCAAGGCGTTTGCGAGTGTGCTGTCCTGTGACATCCGAACTGCGTCTCTCCTTGGTGGGATCGCGTAAGGCCGCGTTTGGTGCGGCGATCAGGCCCATACGCCACCGATCCACCACAGGCGAGCACCGCGCTGCAGCTTGAACTGGAGATGGTCCTCCCAACCCAAGCCGTCCGAGCCCGATTTGGGTGCGCGGACTGCTCAAGCTTAGTAAGACGATGCGGCGGGAGCGACCCTGCGGAGCAGAGGCGGCTGGATTGAATGAGCCCGAACAGGGCAGCGCCGAGGCGGTCTATGTTCGGCCATAGATCTCGCGAAGGCGAAGGGGCAGCCTATCGCGACTGACTGGCCTCAACCGTATTCTATGGGGCGAAAGGTCTACCTTTTAGCCCACCCTGCGGCTCGTCACCGATATGGCGCCTCGCAAAGGCAGGAAGCTATCGAGAAGAACCCGTCATCGTACATTCGCTTGTATCGAACGCCGAAATTCCGGCCTTCTTGTCATCGGAGATGCAGTATTATAGCATACGATTTTAGCGTACGAGGCAATGATTTTGAGTTACAGACTTCAAGGATAGTTATCAAATTTGTTTAGTCTGAAGGGGTATGTCAGATGAAATCGTGCAGTATTGCGGTTATATTCGCAGTCTCTGGTATGCTTCTATCAAGCACCGCAATAGCATTCCCCCTAAACATAAACGTAAAAAATTCATCCAAAGCCGCCGTATTTATCTTCTGGGACGAGACTGGAAGATGTGCGAAATCTGCAAAATGCAAGCCTTTCAAAGGAATGCAAGAACCTAAGGATGGCCTTTTGATCCAGCCAGGAGCAGTTTGGTCGTTCGGTGCTGATGATAAAAGTGTTCAGGTGGGAGACGCGCCTACGGCGCACGTTTTTTCGGCCATAAGAGGCAAATTGCCGAGAACTGAGACATCAACCAAGGCATTCTCGCCCGCCGATCTCAGCCAGGATATTACGAAAGCTGGAGTTGTAACGCTAAACTGGACAGGTAATGATTTTAAGAAAGAATAAATATTTTTTTCAATATTTCTGTATTTCTGTTTGCTTTTTATCGAGTTTAGTCGTCGCTAAGGTGTTTTCCAGCGCTGCTATCTCAAGATTCAAATCAAAACGGCGGCAATCTCGCAATGCCGCCGCTCTAACCGATAAGTTTATTTGTATTTTGATCTCAAAATCTCATGTTGATGCGGCGTTCTTTGCTAATTAGAGCACGCTGCGATCATGCGATCTGAGCATTTATGCTCAGCACTTTTGCCTCGTATTGATCCAGCCATCGTTGCCACATTCGTGCTTTTCTTTCGCGCGACAAACAGTTTCACCTTTCTTGTACGACTTACCCTCATAAGTGCATGTCGCTTCAGCAACACGTAGTCTCGGCGATGTCGAATTTTCCGCTGCTTGAACTGGTGACATTGACTGCGTCGAGATGCCGATAAGGCCAACAATTGCTGCTAAAATAAATGAGCGCAATGATTCCTCCCAATTTTCGCTTGTGAGCTTGCTGCATAGTGACCGTGCAAATATGCAATTGAGCGCGGTAGCTTTCCTGTGATAATGTCTGATAGACTGAAACGCTCAAATGCACTGTTAGTCCCACGTTCAAATCACGCCGCAAGCCGCCTCTAGAGATCCCTTTAAAGGAAGCCATTTTGAGCATCCTCTCATAGATGGGTGCACGATGCGAAAGGTGTGCCTTTCCCCTTGGCTTTAGGCATCGAGCAGCGTCAGCCGCTTCGATGCGGCGAAAGGTGATAGGCAAAAATGCCGCTCGAAAAGGCCCGTTTTTGAGCGGATTCTCGGCCACTCGCTAAGCTATTGCGAAATTTAGGGCCGGATCGCGCAAAAACGTGCGCTTAAAATAGCGGGCAGCTTTTGACAGTTTTTGGCAATCCTTGCCATGATAGGCCAGGAGGTACCGACCATGGCGACCATGAACGTATCGCTCCCCGATCCGATGAAGGATTGGGTCGAGGCCCAGGCTGGCACCGGCCGCTACGCGAACGCGAGCGACTATGTGCGCGACCTGATCCGCCGCGATCAGGACCGGCTTAACAAGATCGCGGAGCTGCAACGGCTGGTCGATGAAGGGCTGGCCAGCGGCATCAGCTCCCGCACCCCCGATGAAATTCGCCAGCTCGGCCGCGACAGGCTGGCAGCCGTCCAAGCCAAATGATCTTCCGCACGTCACCGCAGGCGGACGAGGACATTGCTGACGCCTACGTAGCGGGCGCGGTCCGATACGGCGTGTCCCAAGCCGACCGCTATCAGGACGGGCTATTCGCGGCTTTCCAGCTTCTCGCCGATAACCCACGCCTGGCGCGCGAACGCCACGAGTTGACGCCGCCCATGCGGCTGCATCCCTATCAGGCGCACATGATCGTCTATGTCGAAGACGGGCCAGGCGTTCTGATCATCCGCGTCCTGCACGGCCGGCAGGATTGGGAAAGCGCCCTTGCATGAAGATCGGCTATGCTCGCGTCTCGACGGACGAACAGACCCTCGCCCTGCAGCACGACGCGCTGCACGCAGATGGTTGTGAGGTAATTCATGAGGACAAAGGTATCTCCGGTACCGCCATGAAGCGGCCGGGTCTGACGGCCGCCCTCGCAGCCTTGCAGCCCGGCGACACGCTGACCGTCTGGCGCATCGACCGCCTCGGCCGCACCACGGCCGGCCTCGCCCTGCTCCTGGACGAGCTGCACGGGCGCGGCGTCGAGTTTCACTCGATCATGGATGGCATGGATACCCGCACTGCCACAGGCAAGGCGCTGTACGGCATCATGAGTGTGCTGGCGCAGCTCGAACGGGACCTGATTTCCGAGCGGACCAAGGCTGGGCTGAAGGCGGCCAGGCGACGCGGCAGGCGGGCCGGCCGACCGCCATTGCTCACGCCCGAAAAACGCGACCTGGCCGTTCGCCTCATCGAGGACGGCAAGGGACGAGCGGAAGTTGCCCGCATGGTGGGGGTCGCTCCCGCTACGCTGCGGCGTCACTTGAATGCGGGACATCAAGCTGGGTGATTACGGTAGATCACTGTGTGTCCGAAATGACACTTCCAAGCATCGCGTTTCAATCTATAGCTGTGTTCTGCAACTCTAGCTCTTGTAGCGGCTTAGGCGCTGCGGTTTAATAACTTAAATAGTACGGGGCAAACGCGCAATGTCCGGTGGTGTCGATCTAAAGATTTCTGAGCTTCGGCTCGATCACGACAATCCACGTATTTCGACAGAAGACGGCCAAATAAACATTCGTCAGGCATTACTTGATGATCAAGGCTCAAAAATCGCCGAACTAGCGAGTGATATCGCTAAATTCGGCTTGAACCCGATGGATCGCATGATGGTGTTGCGAACCGATCCGAAAAAAACTGAATATATTGCCCTTGAAGGAAACCGAAGAACAGCTGCGTTGCAGATTTTAGCAAATCCTTCCTTGCTTGAGGATTTGAAAATTCCCGATGCCCTGAGAGGCAAACTCACCGACTTGGCCGACGAATTCGATCCGTCAAAGGTCGAACCGATCTCAGGCGTTTTAATGTCGGATCGAGAGACAGCCCGCCGCTGGATCGAGCTGCGCCATACCGGTCAAAATGGTGGCCGAGGCATTGTCGATTGGAACGGTGTGCAAACAGCACGCTTCAGGGGTGACCGGACACTCGACCTGATCGAATTTGTGAAACAGAAGGGAAACTTGACCGATGCTGAAAAAGCATTGATCTCTCACAATTTTCCGATCACGACGCTAGACCGAATAATTTCAAATCCCGCTGTTCGGCAGAAAATCGGCATTCAGATCGTGGACGGCGAATATTTCTTTATCTATCCGCAGGCGGAAATCATAAAAATTCTGAAGCAAATCGTTCTTGATCTTGCTCATAAAACGATCAAGGTCGATGCCGTGAAAACGGCTGAACAGCAGGTTAAGTACGTCGATGGCCTGCCTAAAAGTTCGATGCCGTCCGGTCCGAAGCTAAAGGCGGCCGAGCCGGTATCTCAAACTTTGAAGTCTCCGCTGCCTTCGCCTAAACCAGCACCACCGACACCAAGCCCACTCGATCGAAAAACCCTAATTCCAGCCTCGTTCGGGCTGGCGATTTCAAACACAAAAGTCGCTCAATTATTCTGGGAGCTGAAAAAGCTTAACATTGACAAATTCCCTATCGCTGGAGCTTGTATTTTCCGTAGTTTCGTTGAAGCTGTTGTCGTTATTTACTGCAACGATAACGCCATAAAAACTGTCCATACCGACCCTAAGAATGCGGGCAAGGCCTACAGTCTGTCCGAAAAAGTCGAGGCGGTTCTCAAGCATCCGGCTCTGGGTTTGACGAAGCAGCAGGGGACTGCTGCAAGGACAGCCTTAACGGCGAAGGACAGCGTTATCTCGGTCCAGCGTCTGCATGAATATGTGCACAACCCTGATATGTTTCCTTCGAAAAACGATCTGATCGGGGCATGGAGCGGCGTGGAAGCCTTTTTTCAGGCGACGTGTAAATGAGTAGCCCTAACGTCCGCGCCTCTTTCCATGTGTCGCCCTTGCGATATCCTGGTGGGAAGGCAAAACTAGCGCCCTACTTTAAAGCCCTGGTTCGACAGAATAAATTGCTGGACGGTGTATATATCGAACCGTTCGCTGGCGGCGGCGGCGTCGGCTTATGTTTGTTACTGCACGGATATGTGAATAGGATTTTCCTGAACGATCTAAGCGCGCCTATTTTTTCGTTCTGGAAGGCTCTTCTTGATGAGCCCGAGCGTTTCCAAAAACGTATTTTGGATATCCCTCTCACGACCGACGAGTGGATTAACCAGCGAAAGATTTTTCAGGAAGCTAATGGCGAGATTAGCTTCGAAACCGGCTTCGCGACATTCTTCCTGAACAGGACTAACCATTCCGGGGTTCTGAACGGCGGCATGATCGGCGGACATGGCCAGAAATCAGCCTATGGTCTTGATGCTAGATTTAATAAAAATGAGCTTGCGGCCCGCGTGCGCAGAATTGCCAAAAATCGACACAACATCAGTATTTTAAATCTCGATGCGGCTGAACTTATAGAAAATTGCCAGTCGATTGCCGACGAAAAATCCCCTTTGGTTTACATCGACCCGCCTTATTTCCGAAAAGGGCGCGAATTATATTATGATTTTTTCGAGTCAAAAGATCACGAGAGGCTTCGCGACGTCATATCTGGTCTTAGTGGCCAAGTAAAATGGGTCGTATCGTACGATAATGAACCTGAAATCGTAGATCTGTATCAGGCATATGACAAACTAGAATACAATTTGAATTACTCAGTTCGTAATGGCCGGGTTGGCAAGGAAGTGATGTTCTTTTCCGATTGCGTTGCCCCCGTATCTTTGGAAATGGGTGGCCTGCAAGCCTTGGATACATCATCCCAGTTTGAGCTGGCAGTTTGATGTGAAGTTCACCGGAAATATGCATCAAAAAAGCCCAAGGATTTCAGCGAGCGGCGATGCGGTGCAAAAATCTTGAGTTTCGCACGGGCCGCCGAGCGGTCAGCCGTTGGCCCGCGGCCCTCGCCTTTACAAGGTATCACAGTGGCGAGCTCGCGCCGATCAGCGGCGGACTTGCCCGATGTCTTCTTCGAGCCGATGAGAGATCCTGCCCTCCCCGCGGATCGTGACTGACGATTGTCTTGTCTCACGCTCTACGCTAGCGTGACGGTATGTGCAGCCTCCGTCCGACCATGGTCGTCCGATGGAAACGCCCCGCCCGATGCGGTCGGCGTGACGGGGGCCTGTAGCCTCCGGCCAGCTTGAGCGGTCTTCGCCGCTCGCTTGCACCCACACCAGATCGCGTCTCCGAGCCTCGCGGCCGTGAGCGCGCCCGGGGCTTTACCTGCCCCGCACAGTGGAGCCCGATTTTCGGGGCACGGGGTGCAACCAAGGCGAACAGCCGTGACGACCCTCAATCCCCTCACCCTCGATCCGCCGACCGTTTGGGCGGTGCCGGATCGGCTCCGCACCATCTACGCCCACGCCCGCGAAGCCCCTTTGGGGCGAGCCCTGTTCGTGTCCGGCCAGCTCGGCATCGCGCCAGACGGGCGATTGGGCGTTGGTTTCACCGAGCAGCTGGGACTGGCGATGGCCAACGTGGAGGCGCTGCTGGCCGCCGGCGGGATGGCGCTGGCCGACGTGAGGAAGGCGACGTTCATCCTGACCTGCGCCGGCGATCTCTGCGCTCTTGAGCGGGTTCGGCAGGCTCGCTGGGCTTCGAAGGCGCCGGCTGCAGTGACTGTCCTTGTTGCCGCCGCGCTCGCTCGCGCAGATGCGGTGGTCGAGATCGAGGTCACGGCTGTCCGAGAGGCGGGACTCGGTGATCGGAGCGACTTGGTCGGCGAGCGCGGGGCCGGACTGCTGGGGCGGATTGCCCGGTGGGCGCGGGGCTTCGTGGCTTTCCGCACCCGTCCGGTAGGCCGTCTCGACGAGCAGGGCGACTGGCTGTTGCGCGACCTTGGACTGGAGCGCTCGGAAGTCCAGTCGCCTGCTGAACGGCTTGACGAGCTGCGACGCCGGATGCCGATCCCGTGATCTGCAGGTTCTCGCCGGCCAGCACCATCACGCCTCTGGCTTCCGATAAGCGAACGGTGTCGGAAGCTAGAAGTCCACCATCGGTGGGCTGCCTCTTGCTGTAGCTCCCGTTCCGCATTCGTGCTAGCTAGTAGCTATCAGATGTTACAGAGCTTGCTGGTAGCTACTAGCTTGCACGATCAGGCTCTTCGAGCACTGCCGCTTGCTTGAGTGCTTCACCCAGGTCGAGCTTCACCCGGGCTATCGTGCTGCTTGAGGAGGGCTGTGAGGAGTTCTCCAACATCCAGGGCCTCGGCCAGATCCGGTTCCCGAAAAACAACATCGCCGCCGCGTTCGAGGACATCCGCCTCGTCCTCGAACGCGAGAATTTGCTGTCAGATTGAACACATTGCGGCGTCCCTCCTGCGACACAAACCCCATCGAAGTGTCTGATGAGTAGGTGCGCCCTTCTCGATCTCGCGTTACTTGTACTCAGCATCAGTGGGTCGATCGATACTCTTGGATCATGTCGGACGTGATGTCCTTCGCATAGCACAAGGGGGCATAACCACCGGGCCGGACGTAAGCGGCGCGCCGACCACACGATGAGCCGTTGCGCGCACTCTGATAGGGGCAGGCGCACGGGCCGGGGTAGGACGCGATGGAGTCGGCGATCAGCCGCTTCCTAATCTCCGCCACGCTCAAGGCTGGCGACGCACGTGTCGGCGTCGGCTTCTCGGTCTCTGTCTCGGGCGGCGCATCCCGCAACCGCTTGGCCTGGATCCACCCTTCTCGCTGGGTCAAGGCATGTCGGACTCGCACCCAGTCGTCGCTGCGCTCGATCACCTCGAGGGCCTGTCCCGCGCCGTAGCGGTCCAAGATCTTACCCTTCGGATCAGGCCCAGCGCGTAACGCCACCTTGCGCCCCGACACGTACAGCGTCTCAGGTGCGGCCACCTCAGGCTGAGGCGGGACCTGCGGAGCAGGCTTGGCGGCATCGGACGAGAAGCCACCGTAGTACGTCAACGTGCCGGTTGATGAGCCCGCGCTCCCCGGCAATGCGGCGTAGGTGGTCGGGACGGCTGCAGGCTTCGACGAGTCGCCAACATACCCGAGCAGCGTGAGAGGCAGACCGATGATGGCCAGTAGGACCAGCGCGAACGTGCCGTCGCCTCGCGAGGAGCTTCTCCTGCGCCGTGCCATGTCATTCGCCTCGAAACCGTCAAGCTACGGTTGCGTGGCCGCAACCAACGGTCAAGTGCCGGACGGCGGAGATGATGCGAAGGGGGCGTAGCTAGCCGGCCTGGGCTACTTATGGCAGCGCCATCGCCGTGTAGGCGCGGATCCAGTTGGGCGCGAGGATGTCACCGCTGTCCGTGATGATCCACGGGATGGCATCCTGGACATCGATGGCTGCAGCGGCAGCGGCCAGAGCGGCGCGCAGGGTCGGGAAGCTGCGCATCTCGGCGGCATGAGCCGGAGCATGGCCGGGCCAGAGCGTGAGTTCTGCCGGTTGGTCGAGGTCCTGATCGAGGTCGACGTGCATCGTGGGCCCAACTGGCCTGGCGGCGGATCTGCCTCCCCATGCCAAGGACATGCCGCGCGGGTTCAGCCCGGCATATCAGTGGGCCGTGAGCCGGCGCGTGCGGTGACCAGTTCCACCGCGGCGCCGACCCTCACGCGACCGCCCGGCCGAGGGGTCACGGGCGAACCGAGGGGAACTGGCCCGCGGTCGCCTGTCGTCGCGCACTTGCCCGCCGCGGTGCCATGCGGTGTCGCGAACGCCTCGAGCACGTGGCGGGAAGAGGCCGCGGTGTAGCAGGCCAAGCTCGGCTTGTCGCCGATCAGCCCTCCCGTTGGAGGCGGGTCTGCAGCTGCACGGCCTGGGTGTGCCAGGCGTCGCGCTCGATCTGCACGGCCTCGATGCGGGCGTGGAGGTGTCCGGCGTCGATGGCGGTTTCCATCAGCAGGTCCTGGGCCTCGCCGAGCTGCAGGCGCAGTTCGGCATTCTCCGTAGCCAGGGCGAGGAGCAGGGCCGGCAGGTCATCGCTCCTGTCATGGTGCATCGGGCCGCTCCGGAATCGGGAGCGGCGCGTCTAGCCGAGCCATACACCCGTGTCGACGCACGTCGGCGTGTCGGCGGATCGCGCGGTCGCAGGTGATCGGCCGGCTGTGTGCCGGTGAGCCGAGGATGCCGTGATGGTGGAGGGCGTTCGTCAGATCGGCCGGGCTCAGACCCTCAGCGCATGGCTCTGACCTTTCCACCACCCTGCCGGATTCTCGAAGGTGTCGCACGCTCGAGGTCGCCCGCTGCCCTCCGGCAGCCTTTTGACGGTTGGGTTATCCTCGAATCTAACGGGTTTAGAACCTGAGTATGCGTGCGCTTTGGGGATTTGCACCCTCCCCCCTCTGCCACCGCTGCCTGCTGGGGCAGAGGCGCGGGATGGGTCTTGCGGGCGAGGCGCAGCCAGGCCGTCCATTCGGGCGCGACGATGCGGACGATGTTGGTGTCGTTGCGGAAGCCGGTGATGCGCCGCTCCTCGACGGTGAGGAGCCCGAGCTTGGCCGCCTCGCGGATGGCGTTGCGCACGGTGGTCTCGGCCACACCGACGATCGCCGCGAGGTGGCCGACGGCGAGGCGGCAATCGCCCCGGCGCGTGCTCTCGGCCGCCACGAGCGCCAGCACCGCCTGCTCGGCCAGGGTGAACCGCGCCGCCAACCCCGGCGGGAGCCGTCCGGAGGCCGCCCAGCGGCGGCGACGCTCCATCGAGGCGTCCGTGCGCGGGCGTGAGCCCACCGACCGCCTGGAGCTTCCTGGGAGGATCTGAGGGGTATCGGCCGCTTCGGCCCACTGCGGCTCTGCCGGGCTCGACGGCTGCGCGAAACGAGCCGGCTTCCCGGTGAGCGTACGTGCCTCGATCAGCGCGGACAGGTGCTCGGCCTCAGCCTCGGTGATGTGTCCATCCCCGAAAGCGCGCCACAGCTGCGCCGTGACCTGCGGCAAGGCGATTCGGCTCGCCGCCTCGATGGCGCGGCGGATCTCGTCTGCAAACATCCCTTCTCGGCCCTCGTCGGGCCACGACAGGTCGTTCCGGGCCGCCGGTTAGGGCGTCCGGTCCACAGGCAAAGCCTCACCATCGCGAAAGTTGGCGCTTTCGCTTGACGCCCGGGGGCATCTCATGGCTTGTGAGGGGCAGCAAATCCGGCCTCACAGGCCCTTTGGGTTTCGACGGCCCTCCAGTTTGGCGACTGGGGGGCCGTTGGCTTTTCAGGGGTCGACTTGCGGCGGCGTGATCTCCTGATGGTGCCGGCGACTCGCGCGAGGCGATGCGTAGCCGGACATCGCATGTCGGCTGGCGAGCACGGCTAAGTCAACGTTGAGGCTGCGTCCGGATCGCTGAACGCTGTAGCGATGCCACCCAGAGTAGCCGGCGCTGCTACGATGCTGAACCGTGGGCTCGGCACTGGCCGTATCTAGCCCTGCCGGTTTCAGGGGCGGCCTGAGTCGTGATGGGCCCACTCGATCCTTCAGCGTGAGACGCCCCTTCCCTACAGCGCGAGCCGCCTCATGCTGCGGCCGTGGATGATGGCCAGGATCAGGACGCCACCAGTCACCACCTCGTACAGGATGACGTGGGAGGCATGCTCATGCCGGTGCACGCCCGGGCGGATCGCGTCGGCCTTGCGGCCCATTCCAGGATTGTCGGCGAGGAGCTGAAAGGCCTGCTCCAGACCGGCGGCGTAGGCTTCGGCTTGGCGGACACCGAACTACCGGTAGCCGTGAACGGCGATGTCGAACAGATCCGCCTCGGCTTTCCGCGTGAGGGTGTAGTCACTCATCCAGCGGCTGAGCGGCCTGCGCGTGCTTCTTGGCCCGGGCGAGGATCTCAGGGACCTTGCGCCGGCTCGGTCCGCTGGCGCGAGCGTCATCGACGATCCGGCGCAGATCCTCGAGCGTCAGTTCGGGATGGGCACGCCGCTCCCGGTCGCGGCGGACGAGATCGCGGACATAGTCGCTCGTGCTGGCGTAATCGCCCTGCTTGATCTGCGCCTCGATCCACTCCTTCAACGGGTCGGGCAGAGAGATGGTCATGGTCGCCATGGGGGCCTTGTCCTCGACCTGAGCATATCCAGGATAAGCGTTTTTCACAAAAATTCTTATCGCTCACTCGGACACATGTTGACACTCTTGTAGCGGGAGATAGCTGGCAATCATCCGTCCGCGCACCGCTTCACGCCTTGCCGACTGGTTGCCATCTGCCACGACATGCTAACTAGTAGCTACTAGCTAAATAAAAGTAGCCGGTAGCTATTCGGTAGCCGATCAGGCATATGATGTATCGCCTCTCGGAGATGCTCGCATGCCTGTCATAGCGTTTGCCAACCCCAAGGGGGGGGCCGGCAAGACCACGACTGCCCTACTCCTTGCCACTGAGCTTGGTCAGCGTGGCGCCAAGGTGACAATCATCGATGCGGATCCGGAGCGCTGGATCAGCCAGTGGTCCAAGCTTCCAGGAAAGCCGGAGACCATCACAATCATCAGCGATGTGACCGAAGACTCTGTGGTCGACGCGATCGAGGCCGCAGCTGAGGCCTCTCAGTTTGTCGTAGTCGATTTGGAGGGTACGGCGAGCCTGATGGTTGCCAATGCCATCGCAATGGCGGACTTGGTTGTGATCCCTGTGCAGGGCTCTGCAATGGACGCCAAGGGCGGCGCGAAGACCATCCGGCTGATCCGGACCCAAGAGAAGACAGCTAGGCGCCGGATCGCCCACGCTGTTGTCCTGACCCGTACAGGTGCGGCCGTCACGTCTCGGGCTCTCCGGAACGTCCAGGAGCAGTTACAGGCCGGCGGCATCGAGATGTTCGCGACCACTATCGTGGAGCGGGCCGCCTTCCGAGATTTGTTCGACTACGGCGGAACGCTGGCGAGCCTCAATCCCGCTAGCACATCGAACCTCGGGAAGGCCCAGACCAACGCCCGGGAGTTCGCGGGCGAAGTTGTCGCCAAGCTCCGAGCTGCCGCCAGCCGTGTGGAGGCCGCCTGATGGCTTCAAGGACCGACCGTCCGTCGCTTGGCTTTGGCGATGACTTGGATGCCTTCGACCCGGCCGAGTTCAGCTCGACCAAGCCCAAGGCGACCAAACCCGCACCCGAGACTTCCCGGAAGGCCGCCGAGGCAGTTGGGTTTCGGAGCCGCGAGTCGCAGAAGGCCGAGTCCGCGCCCGCTAAGCCGCCGCAGCGCCGCCGCCGTACTGGCCGGAACGCCCAGTTGAACCTTAAGGCCAAGCCTGAGACCATCGCTGCCTTTACCCGCATTGCCGATGCTAAGGGCTGGGGCCTGGGTGAGGCGTTCGAGCACGCCACCGCCTTGCTGGAACAGGAATATGCTACTAAGTAGCTACTATATATTTCACAGCTCGCCGATAGCTACCACCCGAAGGTCGGGTTAGGGCAACATGGGTCTGCGGCGAGCTGCACTACATAGACAGCGCCTCAACGCGTTTCAGAGCCGGAGCGAGGCCATGACCGTCTGACAGCTCGGGTTCGAGCGAGGTCCCGGAATGAGACCGAGCCGACCTTGAAACAGGCCGACTTCGTGGATCACGTTCATGCGGGCTTGAAGCTTGCCATCGGCCTGCTCGTCCTCGGCGGTCAGGATGATCAGCGCGAAGGCCGCGGCCTCCAGCATCTCGGACAGCCGTGCGATGTTGGTGATGCCGGCGACAGGGACGCGGTTGAATTCGTCGTAGGGAAGACCGAGGCGATCCTTCACGAAGTTCTTGAGCACCCGCCAAGCCGGTGAACGGCCATGGCCGATGAACACGTTCGTTCCCACAAGCCGGTCCCTGCGGTTGCGTCGAGCAGCGCGGGTCAGGTGCGACCCGGCTTGGCGCGCGACCCCGGCCAATTCCTTCGCGGTTTCGGCCGGTGCATTGAGTGCGGTGATATCGCCCAGGACAGATTGATGGGGGCGACGCGGATGCCTTGTGACAGCGCCCTCATATCAGTGGTCACAAACTGCCCGGAAGGCAGCATGGCGCGGGCGAACTCATCGGCCTGGTGGATGACGGCATTCTCGGTGCGGTCGACGAGTTTAGCCAGGTAGGTGTCGTTCGGAGACTCTCGAGCGGCGAGGGAAGGCTGGATAGGAGATCGCCCCGAGCCTCCTCAACCATGCTTCGAATGGTCCCTGCGCTTGCTTGCACGGCCGACAAGTCGGGGTCTCCGGCGTGCTGGTAGATAGCCTCGACAACGTCCGCGTAGCGGTATTCAACCCAGGATCCGCGTGTCCCCTCGATGTAGCTGGGCTCCAATCCCCTTTCCTGGCTGAAGCGTGCGTCGGTCGGAGGAAGTGAGAATGCCTCGTAGTAGACACAGGCATGATAGCCGATGTTGGAACCACTCCAAGCCTTGTTGAACGGTGTGACGGCTTTGCCGATCCTCTTCAGGACCGGCTCGTGCTCACGCGCAAAGGCAACGTGCGCGCGGTCGAGGCGATCGGCGATCACGATGAACTCTTCGCCGTCCATCGCGATCCACCTCATCCGCTCTGCATGCGAGCGGGCATGCACCCCTTATCCATTCACTTTACCGCACAGCCTGAGACCGAACCAGGAGGCGGTGCCGGCGTGCCGAGAGGCGGCTGCGAAGTCCGGCAAGTAACAGTGCTGCACCAGCATCGTGCTGGCGCCGGCGGAGTCACAGCAGGCACCCTATTCGAGATGTCCGCCCGGTGGCGCAGGAGCCGCTGGATCCGGAGGGAAGGACGGTGAGCGCTCGGTCGTCTGCCGCTCTTCGGCGTCGATGACGAGCGGGACTGCCTCTCCCTCCGGCGGCAGGCGCTCTCGGATGGTTCTGAAGATATCGGAGCGCGATTTGCGGTACCACCACCACAGGCACAGCAGGATCGATCCGATCACCAAGCCGATCGTCGAGATGACCACGAAGGTCGTGAACAGTCTGATCGACGCGATTGGGGTGCTGAGCAGCGTGACGAGGATGGTCATACCGATCGAGATCAGAAAGATGCCGAACGTAAGAAACAGCGACTCAGGAGCGCCGCGCTCGATCAGCTGGAGTTCCGTGTCCGATATCTCGTAGATGACCAACTGCCCGAACCGAGCGCGCCGGATAGCCGGAAGGAACGCATCGGCTGGGTGCTGGGGCATCCTCTAACCCCGCACCGTTCGCACCGACGCCCTGACCGTGCCGGCGTACCCGCCGAGATCGACCACGACATGCCATTTCCCCGAATGGGGCGGGACGATGTTGACTGGCGAGCGCATGGCCTGACCGCCATAGAAGCGGTGCTGTCGACCGCTCCGATAGGCCTCGAAGTTGGATGCATCCAGCAGCTTGACGTTGGCACGCGTGTCGAGCGTGACCTCGACACTTTCGCCAGGACGAAGGTCGACCTCATAGTGAAGGAAGTTCACGGCAGCAGCTCACACGGCGACGATCAAGCAGCAGACCGGTACGGCCTCGTGATCGGTAGATAGGGTCTCATACGCTCCGCGCCGAGGGTGGTCTGGACGTGGGCGCCGGCTACGGGACACCGGTCCTTGTCCATACCCTACATCTGTCTGCCTTGGGCCCATTCGCATAAGGGCAGGACACTGTTGGCGAAGTGAGTGGCTACGCGGCGAGGGTAGCAAAGCGGGAGGTGCGGGTTGTCGCGAGGGGGCGCCGAGCGAACCATGCGGCGAGCCGATCGAGGTTGAGGGCGGCGGCGGTGGCGAGGCTCTGCAGGCCGGCCCTGGCCAAGCCGCGGTAGCGGCAGCGGCGCAGTCCGAACGCGCCTACGGCCTGGGCGATCGTGCCTTCGACGCCGCGTCGCTGAGCGTAGAGATGCTCCGTCTCGCCGGCTTGCCGGACCCGGACCGCCGCGAGTGCCTCGTGCTCGGCGCGCGGGTGCAGCGTCAGCTGCCGCCCTTGCGCGCGGGCCGATGTGCAGCGCGCCCGGGATGAGCAGGGGGCACAGAGAGCGGCGTCGAAGCAGACCCGGATGCGCCGCCCGCGTGCCTCGCCGTAATAGCGGCGGGTGAACTCGTGCCAGGCCGTACTGCGGTGACCCGCGGGGCAGCGCACGACGTGATCGTCCCAATCCACGTCGAAGTCGGCGTTGGTGAAGCCGCCCGCGGTCTTGTACTGCCACGTCGATTGCGGCCGGGGTGGACCGATCAAGTCGATGCCGTGGCGTTCACGAGCAGCGGCGAGCTGAGCTGCGCTGATGTAGGCGGCATCCGCCAAATGCTCGGAGGGGATCAGGCCCTTGGCCGCCAGCGCGGCGTGGATCGCCTCGACCCGCATGATCTCGTGCACGGTCGCCGCGGTCGTATCGGCATGGACGATCAGGTGCGGCGCGCCCGCGTCGCAGGTCTCGGTCAGGTGGACCATGTAGCCGATCCAGCCCGTGTTACGCTTGGTGCGGTAGCGAGCCTCGGCATCGTAGGGCGACTGGATGCGATCGCCTGGGCCGCGGTTCTGAAGGGGGAGCAATCGAACCTTGGAGGTCGGATTTCCCTGCGGGCCTGAACCGCCCCGCACGAAGTGCCGCCCCCACACCCGGTGCAGCACTGCAACCGCAGCCGGATCCCGTGCGGACTGAGGCGCGTCAGGTTTGTCCAGTGCATCGAGCAGGTGGAAGCCGTCCGCGCCGACCTGAGCGATGAGGGCATCGCGTTTGGGCCCCGGTCCGGGAAGGTCGGCATCCTCGACCCTTCGGTCGTAACGCTCGTGCCAGTCCGCCGGAACGATAGACCCAAGCCAGGCCGGCGCCGCGCTGGCCACGGCATTCAAGGCCGCCCTCAGCGTCTCGGCAAGCAGTTCGAGCCGGTTCAGCGTGCGGATGGCGGCCAGGACGTGCGTGCTGTCCGTGCGCTGCCGACCGCGGGCCTTCAGCAGCCCACCGGCACGGGCCACGTCCAGGAGACGGGTGAGCAGGCGCTCGCCCGCCTCGTGTTCGAGAAGGCGGGCCCGGAACTCGCACAGGACCGAAAAGTCGAAGCCGGCATCCGCCAGATCGAGGGCGAGCAGGTACTTCCAGTCAATCCGGCCTCGCACCGCGTCGGCGGCGCGCCGGTCGCTCAGTCCTTCCCGGAATTGCATCAGCGTGACGAGCGCGAGGCGCCAGGGCGCGTAGGCTGGCTGACCGAGCTTCGGGTAGAGATCGGCGAAATCGGCATCGGCGAACAGGGCGCCGAGCTGGTCGCGCAGGAGCATGTAGGGGTTGCCGCGCCGGAAAGCGGCCTGCGCGATCCGAGTGGTGTCTTCAGGGACAGGCGGCAGAGGTTGCGAACGGAGCGACATGGGCGGCCTCCGGACTGGAAACCTTCTCAACGCTCCACAGGCCGGCCACGCTCACTTCGCCAACAGTGTCGTGCCCCTTTTAAAAACTCAAGCTCAAGCGCCTGTCGGCCGACAAGCCGTTCGAGCGTGGCGATCCGTGCCTCATAGGCCTGGATCGTGTCGGCGGCGGCTGCATCGTCGTCGAGCGCGCCAGCCTCGTATTTCTGCACCCAGACGCGCAGGAGGTTGCGCGAGGGGTCATGGCGCTTGGCCAAGCCGAGCAGCGTCTCGCCCGACGGGTACTCCTGTACGACCTGGCGCTTGAATGCGATGCTGTGGGAACGATGTCGGTCCACGGTCTTCATCCTCCGAAGACCCAGTGATCCGGTCAATTAGTCCTGCCCGAACTGTCCACCCCCAGGGGCTCACTCCAAACTCTGATAGGGCTCGGAACAAAAGAGGCCGCCCTCAAGCAGCGGCCCGAAGTCACGGGAGGAAACGTCCTCGGAAGGGCTGCAGCGCAGCGGCGCTGACGCTATCGCATTGCTGCACTGCGATAAGTCGCCGGGCGCCGCAGAGTTCCACCCCGCTGTGCTGTTAATGCACGAGCCCCACCGACCCAGCCCGCGGGGAAGGGGGGTCACCTTGGACCGAGCCGGTGGGTGTCCCTTGGGAGGACGCTAGAGAGCTTGGTGCGGCAATGCAGCAATTGAAGGATGGCTGCTGGCAATCACGCTACAGATGTCAGTTTGTGCTGGTCAGCCTGCCGGAACTGCACGTTCGCGCTCGACCCTGAGCGGTGCCGCAATTCACAGCTGAACCGGCGCCCGTCTTCGTCAACGACCAGATCGAACCGGATTGCGAGCCGTGCTCGCCCTGGTGGTCGAACACCATCCGGACCGCGCGTTCGCGGACCTCAGGTGAAAAGGGTGTGCTGCGCTTCGTCATGGCTCCATCCTCTCAAGAGTTGGAGCCTCCGGAAATCCCGGAGCGGTTCACGTTCCACCGCTCCACCAAAACGGGTCAACTCCAGACCGTCGCCTCCGGTGATCCTTCGCGAACGCTCCGACTGACCTGCTCTGGAAGACATTGAACAGCTTGGCCGCAGGCGATGGTCCAGGTCGCTGCGCGATGCACATCGCTATCCGAACAGGTAGCCGGACAGCAGGCGCTTCGCTTCGTCCAGGATCGCCTCGCGCTGCTGCGGGTCCTGCTGCTCGAGGGCAAAGCCGATCAACCGATCTCCGGCTTCTGCCGCGACGCGCAGCCGGAGTTCGAGGTCGGGCGTCAGCTTGTAACCGAGCCCCTCAACCATATGGCGCCGGATCAGTGCGGCTGCGCCGAGACCGGGCCGCCCCTGCATAGGCAGGTCGCCGCAATCGAATTCCTGTCCATCGTAGACGATGGTGCGAAGCTCCGGATGGGCAGCGAACAGGGAGGCGGCAGCATTCACGAGGCGGGCGATCAAGGCTGGCCCGTTTGCTGTCAGGAGCCCGGGTTCGACCTCCCGCTGAAGCGTCGCCTCGAATGCCTCGAAGCGCTCCGCGGCCAGTGCGAGGACCAGCGTCTCCTTGTCGGGAAAGAAGCGGTAGAGGGCCCCCACCGACACGCCGGCTTCTCGTGCAATCTGCGCGGTTGTAAGCCGAGAGGGTGGGATGCGACGCCCAAGCAGACGAGCTGCGGCGGCGTTGATTTTACCGACCGTCACGGCGCTGCGATCTTGGACCGGGCTCCTCCCCGCAGGCCGGCGCGCAGTTCCTGTTGGCTGAAGGACCGGCTCGGCTTCATGCTTGGGCTCATCTGATCTCATGACAGCTCAACGCGACGGGAACGCGGAGCAGCGGTTCGAACCAAAACGCGACGAACGGTTCGCGTTTCGTGAAGGCGAGTTTCTGCGGTTGTAAGGTTCGCTCTCCCGTAGCGCCTGACCATTTGCTTCGTATCCCAAGGCATTCCTGCTCCCGTTCGATGCTCAACGCCCAAGGCGACATAGTCGCATCTCATGCAATACACGCATAACCAGCCGCATCTTGTAGCCTTGGTATAACCGAAACGCATTTGCTAGCGTTGCTGCACGCCGCCGCTTTCAGGCGACGCATACAGCCCAATCGGCAAAGAACACCAAAGGACAAGACTATGACCCCCCGCCTCGCTGCCGCTGCAAGCCTGCTGGCTCTGAGCCTTGCCGCTTCGACCTCGCCCGCCTTCGCTCAGGACACCCGCGTGCTCAACGTCTGGGGCGCCCATATCGAAGTGCCGACCTCACGTCCCGGTGGCCTGTTCGGCAACCTGAGCTCGGACGCCGCTGCGCCGTCCGATCAGGGCTATGCAGAGCTCAACGCCGGCCGCGCGACCTACACCTCCGGCTACACCGCAGGCCGGACTGCTCGGCGTGCACGCGCAGCAGCCGAGTAAATCCCGGCGCATTCCGAACAAAATGCAGCGGGGCATCGACCCCGCTGCTGCGATCCTGGTTATCCCTGCAGATCGCTGACCGCTTTCATCGACCATACCGCGACACGCGCCGCTTGCCCGGCGCGTCCGGCGGACGGCTTACGCCAACGTTTCGGAACCGAGTGCCGTGTGGATCCCTGGCTGGCGCGAATGGGCCTTCTCGGCGTCCAGGAGACGAGTGAGCAGGCGCTCGCCCGCCTCGTGTTCGAGCAGGCGGGCCCGGAACTCGCACAGGACCGAAAAGTCGAAGCCGGCATCCGCCAGATCGAGGGCGAGCAGGTACTTCCAGTCAATCCGCCTTCGCACCGCCTCGGCGGCGCGCCGGTCGCTCAGTCCTTCCCGGAACTGCATCAGCGTGACGAGCGCGAGGCGCCAGGGCGCGTAGGCTGGCTGACCGAGCGTCGAATAGAGGTCGGCGAAGTCGGCATCGGCGAACAGGGCGCCGAGCCGGTCGCGCAGGAGCATGTAGGGGTTGCCGCGCCGGAAAGCGGTCTGCGCGATCCGAGCGGTGTCTTCAGGGACAGGCGGCAGAGGTTGCGAACGGAGCGACATGGGCGGCCTCCGGACTGGAAACCTTCTCAACGCTCCACAGGCCGGCCACGCTCACTTCGCCAACAGTATCGGGCAGGTTACGGAGTGGTGCAGGGCGTCCTAGTAGGCCTCCTTCCAAGTCGTCGATGCGGCAGAGGTCTATGGCCTGGGTGGGTGGATTTCCGCCAGTCCGTTTTCAGACGTCAACAAGAGCGAATGTTGCCGCCGCGCCAGTTCACGACCCCAAGCAGACATCATTCGACACGGATCATCCCTGCCCGACAGCACACGGTGATCGTTCGAGAACCGCGCCGGTCGGACAGTGCCCACGCCGGATCGCCCTCCGCCGTCATGAAAGATGCCACGCGCAGGTCGCTACCCAGCGATAGCAACACCTCCGGCGGGCGGCCGAACGTCGAGAGCTCCTCGACCGTTCGGCCGACGAGACGGGCGAAGGCCGGGGGCCACAGATCCTCGTCACTCCAACTGCCGTAGGCGATCGACTGCCCATCCTCAATCCGCCAACTCCACTCGACCATCAGGCTGATCTCTCCCCTCGGTTCGCCGGGAGAGCCGTCGCGGCGCGTCGTCGGCGTGAGCGCGCCCAGCTCGATGAACAGCGCCGAGCCGTGCCCGCGCCAGACATGCGCGATGGTCAGCCCACAAGCCGCCGCGCGGAAATGCTCGATCCAGTCGGTCATACCGGCCTACCATCGCACGGATCGTGCGCACATGGAGGCTCGGCCTGTGAGCCAGACGGAGATCGACAACCCAGGCGCGCTGTTCGCGCGCGCCGTCGCTACCCTCGACAGCGTGGACACGTCCGCGGTGGGCGAGCCGCACGATGAACCGGCCTGGGAGGCTATCGGCAAGCTGCAGCGTACCGGCAGCCGAGCGGTGCTCGAAATGTGCGCGGCGCGCTGCGTCAGCCTTGACCCGCGTGAACGGCGGGTGGCCGCGGCCGTGCTCGGCCAGTTGGGCGTGCGCGATCGGCAGGCGAGCATCGTGTTTTGCGAGGAGCGCTTCCAGGCTCTGCACGCCTTGCTCTTGGCCGAAGTCGCCGGTCCGGCCGACGCGCGCGTTCTGGCCGCCGCCTGCATCGCCCTAGGTCACCTGCACGAGACACGCGTCATCTCGCCCCTCGCCGCACTGCGTGCGCATCCGGAGCCGGACGTGCGCCTCGCAGTCGCGCTCGGCGTGTCAGGCCATGATACCGACGAGGCGGTCTCCGCCCTCATGGCGCTGTCAGCCGATACCGAGCCGCACGTGCGGGACTGGGCGACGTTCGGCCTGGGTCAGCAGATCGACCGCGACACCCCCGCCATCCGCGCCGCGCTCGCCGCACGCCTGACCGATCCCGACCCCGATACTCGCAAAGAGGCGTTCACCGGCCTCGCCGCGCGCGGCGAGGTGATGCTGGCGCAGAGCTTCAGCTTGCTGCCCGACCTAACCGTCGAAGCGTCCTATTTCCGCCCGTCGCAGATCGGCGATGGGGTGTGGTGCTGCGAGTACCTGCTGCGCTGGCCCGACCACGAAGCACGGTTGCGGGCCTACGGGCTCGATGGGCTGCAGGCGCTCCTCCTGGCGATGGCTCTCACTGATCGAACCATGCGCGTCGAAGCGGCGTTCAGGAGGAACAACGACCTACTGCCCTCGCAGACGACCGACCCCACCTGGTTCGGCTGGCCCACCGCAGATGCTCTGCGCCTCGGCCAGACTGGCGCTGGCGATCTCCGCGCCCGGCTCTTCGACCGAATGGATCGCGACGATCTTTTAGACCGCATCGTCCAGGCCGAGTGCGGGCCGCGGTTTCTGAAGGTGGCGCGTGTCACCCAGGCAGCCTTGGAGGCAATCGGCCACAGGTCGCGATCGGCGCGCTTGCACGGCGAGATGGGCGATGACGGGCCGGACCCCCTTCTTGAGACTGCCCTCGCGAGCCTCGCGAGGCTCGTTGTGCTCGGTGTTCTGGAGGTATGCGGGGACTTGGCCATGCCGCGGTACAGCGAGGTGCGGCTTCTTCTCACCGAGCGCGGCGCGTCCCCTATCCACGCCGGATCGGACGGTACGAGGATTGCCACGCCATGATCGTCGAGCGCCACGTCAGCCCGGATGGCGTGTTGACCTTTGTCGTCGCGCGCCTTGATGACGGCGTGATCCTGCTCGGGTTCGAGGGTGGCGAATGGCATACCCACCCCAACCTGCTGGACCGCGACGACGGGGTCACCGACGAAGCAGCCACCCGCGCGTACATCGACCGCCTGCTACGCGGGATCGCCGTCGTCGGCGTCAGGCGCAAGGGCGAGGCGATCGTGGACGCCCGGATCATGGATCATCCCGCGTTCGAGGCGGACATGGTACGCGAGGGCGAGACCCTGGAGATGCGCCACTGGGACGGCCGCCCGTGGTCGCCTGCGTTGGCGGAGGAAAGCATCTTCGCCGAGGTGCCCGGCGGCCTCGAATTGCTCCAGCACTTCGGGGAGATGCCAAGCTTTCACGATGGCGAGATCCTCGGCCTGCACCTCAACCGCGACGGACCGAGCACCCTGCGTTTGCACGGCTGGATCACCACCGACCGCGTCGGCCCGGACGGCACGCCGTCGTTACCTTCACCCTACACGGTATCATGGATCTGCGCCTCGACGGCTTCAGCCGTCAGAACGTCATCGGCGGCCTAATCCTGCGCCGCGCGCCCGACCGGCCGGAGCGACGGAACTACCTCGCCCTCGACCCCACACCCGACGATATCGAGATCGAGCTTGAGCCCTGCTACGGGCTCGACGGGCTGATCCGCGCCCGCTCGGTCGCAATCGCCTTCGAGCCCGGCGAGCCGGGCGGGCGCGATGCTTGACGCGGCCGACGATGCCAGAACTGCGTAGCGTGTGGGACCCGATCGGCCTAGGCCCTCGCGAACCGGCAGACGAGTACGATGCCTACGTGGCCGATCCCATAGCCCTGACGCGCAACACCGCCCTGGGGTGGCGAACGCCCCAGGAACTCGGCCTGGCGGCGGGCCTGCAGGCCGCCGAATGGATCCGGAAGGACACCTTCGGCCAGATCAAAATCCGGGGACCCTCAAGTGGGGGTCACTGCAAGAAAGTGACTTCTGCGTACGCTAAGGCCGAACGGAGCAGGAACGGCTGGCTGGATCAGTAGCGCTCTACCTCCCGGCCTACTCGCCCGAATTCAACCCGATCGAGATGGCCTTCGCGAAGCTGAAGGCGCTGCTGCGTCGCGCGGCGGCGCGAACCATCCCAGACCTCTGGGAAGCCATACGGCGCAGCTTAACCCGCTTCGCGCCAGCTGAATGTCGAGCCTACCTCGCCGCTGCAGGATACGACGCAACCTGATCGGATGCCGCTCTAATTGATCCGACAGCCGAACTGGTCGCCCGTCACAAGAGCGTCAGGGTGTTCGCGCCCCGGCTGCTCGACACCTTCGCCTTCGAGGGCTCGCCCGCGGTCCAGAACCTCGTGGCCGCGCTCGATCTGATCCGCACGACCTACCGCGATGGCAAGCGCAAGCTGCCGGCCGCCCCACCGCTCCGGTTCGTGCCGCGGCGCTGGCGGGCCTTCGTCCTCGACCAGGGGCGCGTCGACCGCGCCGCCTACGAGCTGTGCGCCTTCTCGGAACTGCGCGATCGGCTCCGGGCCGGCGACGTCTGGGTCGCCGGTTCGCGGCGCTATCGCGCCTTCGACGACGATCTCCTGCCCCGCCCGGCCTTCGAGGCCTTGAGGAACACCGGTCCCCTGCCGCTCGCCGTCGCACTGCGCTTCGAGGACCACCTGGCCGAGCGCAGCCTTCGGCTCGAGGAGGCCGCCGCGGCCGTCGCGGCGCGGGCCAGGGCCGGCACGCTGCCCGAGATCCGCCTGGACGAGGCGGGGCTGACGATCACGCCGTTGCGCGCCCTCACGCCACCGACCGTCAAGACCGTCCGGCAGGCGCTCTACGATCGGTTGCCGCGGGTGCGCGTCACCGACGTGCTGCTCGACGTCGACGCCTGGACCGGGTTCTCGGAGTGCTTCACGCATCGGCGGACCGGCCGAACCTGCGACGATCGTGCCGCGCTGCTCACCTGCGTGCTGGCCGACGGGATCAACCTCGGCCTGACCCGCATGGCGGAGACCTGCCGTGGCGCCTCGTTGCGCCAGCTCGCCCTCGTCCACGACTGGCACGTGAGCGAGGCGGCCTACGCGGAAGCGCTCGCGCGCCTGATCGATGCGCATCGCGCCCTGCCGCTGTCCCAGCTCTGGGGCGACGGCACCCGGGCGAGCTCGGACGGGCAGCATTTCTTCGCCGGCGGCCCGGGCGAGGCCATCGCCGACGTGAACGCCTGTCACGGGAACGAGCCGGGGGTGTCGTTCTACACCCACGTCTCGGACCAGTACGGCCTGTTCCACACCAAGGTGATCGCGGCCACCGCGGGCGAGGCGCCGCACGTGCTCGACGGCCTACTCTCCCATCAGTCGGGCCTCGCCATCGCGGAGCATGCGGTCGACACCGGAGGTGCCTCCGATCACGTGTTCGGGCTGATGCCCTTCTTCGGCTACCGCTTCGCGCCCCGCTTGCGCGACCTGAAGGAGCGCAGGCTCCATCTCCCGCCCGGCGTGAGCGTCGATCCCCTGCTCGCGCCCCTGGTCGACACCGGCGGGCCGATCGACGTGGCCCACGCCACCCGGCACTGGGACGACCTCCTGCGGGTGGCGGCCTCGATCCGCTCCGGCACGGTGAGCGCCTCGGCGATGCTGCGCAAGCTCGGAGCGTATCCGCGCCAGAACGGGCTGGCGCTAGCCCTGCGCGAGGTCGGTCGGCTGGAGCGCTCGCTTTTCATGCTGAACTGGCTGCAGGATCTCGACCTGCGCCGACGCGTGCAGGCTGGGCTCAACAAGGGCGAGGCCCGCAACGCGCTGGCACGGGCGATCTTCTTCTGCCAGCTGGGCGAGCTGCGCGACCGCACGTTCGAGAACCAGGCCTACCGCGCCTCGGGGCTGAACCTGATCGTGGCGGCCGTGATCCTCTGGAACACGCGCTACCTCGCTCGCGCCGCGGCCGATCTGGGCGTCGAACCCGACCTGATGCGGCACGTCGCACCACTCGGCTGGGAGCACCTCTCGCTCACGGGCGACTATGCCTGGGACGCCGATGACCAGCCGGCACCGGGCGAACTGCGACCGCTCCGGAGCAAACCCTCGCTCCTCGCCGCGTAAGGAACCGTGTTCCTGCTCCGTTCGGCCTTAGCGTACGCAGACGTCTCTTCCTTGCAGTGACCCCAATAAGGTGAGATTAGGCTTCTGCCAGCGCCTCACCCGACCAGCAAAATGTACGTGCTAGATACTTACCGAACCCGTGTAACGAACCGTTTTGAAAATATAAATAGCACAATCAGTCGTATTCGGTTGGTCTTTTCGGCTCACGATAGTGTTCGAACATTTTATCGATTTGGTTTCTAGTCACACGTTGAATAGACAAATCAAGGTCTTCAATCTCTAATTGGTTAAAATATCCCAGATCACTAATCTCAGTCGACTCGAACGAATTAAATGCGTACTGCTCGACCAGCTCACAAAGCATAAAAACTTTGTAGATATGGTATGGATAAGGCGGGTGGGCGTGAAATCTTCGATCTAGAACGGCAGCAACCTTATAGGATCGAACCATCACTCTTGCTTCTTCAAAGATTTCCTTTTCTATATTCTCTCTCAGCGAAAGATTCACGTCAGCCCAACCGCCAGGCAACGTCCACCTATCCCGATCCATCTTCTCCCGTACTAATAGGATCCTACCATGATTATCGAAGGCAGCGCCGCGAACCTCTACTTTAGGCGTTGCGTAACCGCTGTCACGAAGAAGCGCCGACACAAGATCTGCCCGTTCGAACTTATGGTCGGACCACAGCATCTCCGCGGCTATTGTCGCCAATCGACGGAAGCGCTCGACATCAAACGGATCCTGCGAATGCGCCAACCCCGACTGTGCAATAGCAAGTATTTCTCGGATCCAACGGAATTCTATAGAATCATTCACGGAAAGCCTCCCGCGCATTGACCAAGATCAGTCCAAAATCAGCTTTGGGCGTCCGCTGCCAGTATCGACTGCACTACAACATCACCCATGCTGTGGTGAAACTGCCAGACACCAATGATTCGACCGTTGAAAGAAGCCTCGCCTCCTACATCAGGGGAAGATCGCATCCCAGCTCCAATGCCGAAACTGTAAAGCCCTTTGATTGGTAGTCCAGAACGCGTAAGCACCTGGCATTGTTCATCAGTTATCAATCCATGACGATCACAAAGAAATTCAGTCCTGTTACCACGAGCATCTATGTATGGAATTATATTCGGCTTATAACCAAAAGCCGGAATAAGATAGGCGGAGTCATGCACGAGCTGCCGAACACGGGAGCTATGTTGCTCGCCATCAACCGCTACGAAACTGAGTCTCCTCTCCTGTTCACCCTCATCTGCGAGAATACGACGCGCCAAATCAAAAGTGTGAGCTCGAAGTCCACTATACCTATTTACCTGCCGACTCACCGGGCAGACATCGGCAGCCAAGTCGAAAACATAACCATCTTCCAGAGCCGATGCAGCATCAGGATAGAAAAGTTTAAGCGGCCCTTTCTGAACCAGTCTGATGATACCTACCGCGGATTGCGGGATAGACAAACTGTCGCATATCTCCAACAACGAAACGGCACATGCCCAGGCACTGTGCCCCCCGCCAAGAATTGTGACGCCGCGTCCCTGTCTCAAGGCCTGACTACATCGATCAGTACTAGACTTATCCCCATTTAAGATGCATTCAGAAAGGATAATTTTTGATAAGAAGGATTTAAGTTCAAATATTCCGGCGAATTGCTCCCCCGCGATTTCGCTCAAGGACTGATGTGCACCTAAATTCATAACAACATAATTGCTTTGCACCTCGAAAGCGGAGCCGCATCGAGGTGCGAGCCTGACAACAAGCCTTTCGTCCAACGTCTGCCTGATCGATACCGCTTCGACACCGGTCAGAGCTTTGCTATTTGCCTCACTGTCGATCAATGCTCTCATCCTCGACCCGACGACGCCTAAAAATTTACCCGCAAAGTCGAGATTGACTTCTTCATTTCTCCTACCCTTTAAGTACTCGGCATAAGGCGTCATCAAGACGTCTGGTAGATACTTTTCAACCTCGGGCGATTCGAACGCTTTGATAAATCCGCCGGCTTGTGAGATGGACTTGACATTTCCATACCGGAGGAGGCTACCGCCCCCGATATCAGGACTTTGTTCGGAGAGAAATATTCCCGATGCGAGCCAACGCTGCAAAACCCTATTCCTTGCCGCACAAACAAGAAATCCGGTGCCTGCTACACCGCCACCAACTACATGGATGTGAAATCCTTTTCTTTGTTTACCGGTCACGTGCGCAGAACCGCTCGTCATGATTTGTGTCCCGCGCAGAAAAGATAGCGCTTCTTCATGTCTGACTTTACAGTCCACCTTCCTCGAAAACCAGGCTCTATAACAAAACTGTCACCGGAAGATAAAACTATAGGCGAGCCGAGCTCCGGCTCAATAACTAGAGAGCCGTATATCATATGTATGAATTCGAACTTATCATATTCAACGAAGAAGGTCCCTGGAGTTGATGTCCACTCTCCGGCCCAAATTAAACCGTCATCACTCTCATAGAGGCGCCTAGATCTCACTTCCGGCGCCCCTTCCAAGATAACCCATCCCCGCGGTGGCCCAGTGCGTTCTTCTGCTTGCTGACATGAAACATTGAGGCAGCGACCGTCCATTTTTGATACTCCTCATCAATCAAAAGATAGTCCTAGGGACACAACGGAGACCTAACTATCTGTCCTCTTCGACAGCTAGCGTAATAGAAACACAATCAAAAGACATCGGAGCTTGGCTAAGAGTGTTACCGACCACGCTTAGCGACAAAACTGCTGGAGATATCGGAGACAAGAACTTTAGCCTCACGGTCGGCATCCATTATTTCGTTCAAATCTACGTCGAACACTGACGTATCCAACGACAATGCTTCCGATATGATCTGGTTGATATCATAATAACTAATGCAACCGTCCAGATAAAGGCGACCAGCAGCTTCGTTAGCAGCGTTGAACATCATGGTTGCTCCTGGTCCTGAAGCTACGGCGGCACGAGCAAGGCCAAGACATGGGAAGCGATCCTGATCAACTACCCTAAACTCGAGCGATCCGATTGCGCTTAGATCGAGATCATCGATACCCGTCCGCATCCTTTTCGGGTAAGCTAGAGCGTAGCCGATAGCATTTTTCATGTCGTTGTGGCCTAAGAGCGCGACCATAGAACCGTCAATGAAGCTCACTGCTGAATGAAGCAGAGAGGATGGATTTATAAGAACATTTACTTGGTTTTCAGGTACGCCGAAAAAGTAGCATGCTTCGATGAGCTCAAGACCTTTGTTAGCCAACGTCGCACTATCAAGAGAATTCTTTGGTCCCATCCGCCAGTTCGGGTGCTGCAGCGCCTCATGCGGCCTTGCAGCCGCAATACGCTCCTTATTCCAGTCACGAAACGGTCCGCCGCTCGCGGTGAGCAGAATGCGACGCAGCTCACTTTTCTGGCCGAGTTTCATGCATTGGAAGATCGCACTGTGCTCGGAGTCGACAGGAATTATCTCCGATGAATGAGCTTCAGCTAAAGCGAGCAGCTTCGTGCCTCCGCAAACCAGGGCCTCCTTATTCGCAAGAGCCACCCGATTGCCGGCCTTTACTGCAGCATGAACCGATGGGAAGCCAGCCGAGCCAGATATTGCAGCGAGAACAACATCAGCTTTCATACTGGCGATTTCAGCTGCCGCATTTGGGCCAGTCACGATGTGGCACTTGGCTCCGCTCGCTGCTTTAAACTCATCCGCAGCGCCACCGTCGGCAAAAGCGACAACTTCAGGAGCAAACTCTTTGTATATAGATACTGCTTCCTTCCACGAAGAGGCAAAAGAAGCCGCTTTCAGAGAGAACTCGTCTTTATGCTGCCGCATGAAAGCAAGAGCACTAGTTCCGATCGAACCGGAACAACCAAGGATCGTAATGGATTTCATGGGCTTCACCTACTTGGGATTGCGCAATCACGCCTAGCATCAAACGGCTCAGCGTGTATGTCCTTTTAGATGGATATCGACTGTCGCCGTCGATTTGAGATGGCGCACATCGGTGAAAAGGAGCAAACACACACGATCACAGCTTTCTGGAAGATCATTGAGGCGGGATCAATAAGAGCGATATGCAAGCGCGCCTGTTTGCCATCGTCGCTGATCGGACGCGACCTCTCAAGCACATCCAGCGCACTCGCATCGTCCGGCTCTCGACGGAGCATCTGCCTGTCTTTGGGGTGGCCGAGCGGGCAGGTGTTAGCCGACCCGCCAACTCGCGCCGGCAGCAGTGCTACGCCAAGTAAGGCGTTGAGACCCGCCCGCCCGTTAAGCCACCCCACTCCACCGACGCCGTGGCCGAGGTGCTGGCCCCGACCTGCTCGGAGCCGCCCGGAGAGGTCACCCATCGGACTGGCCGTGCCCTGGCCGATGCGGCGGGGATCTCGCTGCGCCCTGTCCGCCACATCTGAGATGCGCACCGCCTGCAGCCGCACCGACTGCGCAGCTTCAAG
Organism: Methylobacterium sp. PvP105; assembly: GCF_017876975.1. Classification (NCBI taxonomy): domain Bacteria; kingdom Pseudomonadati; phylum Pseudomonadota; class Alphaproteobacteria; order Hyphomicrobiales; family Methylobacteriaceae; genus Methylobacterium; species Methylobacterium sp. PvP105. The sequence goes on from NZ_JAGIPA010000007.1 coordinate 29,285, forward strand.
CGCTCCCATGACCCTGCCTTCGCGGCGAACATCGATGTTATCGGGTGCCTGTACATGGACCCGCGGCGCCACACGGCCGTGCTGTCTCTCGATGACAAGACCCAGATCCAGGCGCTGGAGCGCACGCGACCGGTCCGGCGCGTCAGGCCAAGCTGTCCCAAAACCCAGAAGCACGACTACGTCCGGCATGGCAGGACGACGCTGTTCGCCGCGCTCGACGTGGTGGACAGGAATGTGGTCGGCGGCTGCACGCAGCGCCACCGCCAGGGGGCCGCAGTGCCGGCCAGCAAGGGAATCCACGCCATTTTAGACAACCATGCCACTCACAAGCACCCGGAGGTCCGCGCCTCGTTGGCCTGACTTCCGCGCTGGATCTTCCACTTCACCCCGATCACGGACTCAGGGACGAACGCGGTTGAGAGCCTCTTCTCGGTCCTCGAACGAAGACGACTGCGGCGCGGCAGCTTCGGCCGGATCGCGGATCTCCGGCCGCGATCAACCGCTACATCGCCAAGCACAACGACAGGCCTAAGCCTTTCGTCTGATCCAGCCGGCCGTAACCATTCTCGACGCCGTCAAAGGCAAAGCCGCACCATCCGTCTGAGCCTATGCCCAGCTACCTCCTGGTCGGGAGGAGATCACTCTCGTCTGGCATCTGAAAGATAGTCACCAACAAGGGAAAGCAATTTATCGACATCTGTGTATGTCGTCTTCCCGATACACCCTATACGGAAGGTGTCGGCATCCGATAGCTTCCCGGGATATATTTCGATTTGCCGAGCCGAAAGAAATTCAAAGAGACTCCGAAAAGTGAACAAGGGCCAAGACGGCGTTTTGAAGGTCAATATCAGGCAGCCAGTTCTTTCAATTGGTATGTACGTCTCAAAACCGAGTCGACGCATACCATCGTAAATCCTATTCCGTTTATCTTGGTGACGGGCACGACGTGCAGAGATCCCCCCCTCAGCCTCCAACTCCGCCAGTGCTGCTTGTAGTGCCAGGACCGAATGTGTTGGTGGCGTGAAGCGCCATTGTCCAGTGCTTTCAAAAGACCGGCATTGTTCGAAAAGGTCTAAACTGACTGAGAAGGGATTACCCCCGCTGCATTCCAGCTCACTTGCATCGACAACGACGAAAGCCACACCGGGCGAACTTTCGATACACTTATTAGACGATCCTATCACGGCGCATATCTCTTCGGCCTCCACGTCGATGGTCTCTGAGCCGATAGTCCCTATCGCATCTACAATAAGCTTTATGTTCCGAGCCTTGCAAAATCGAGCAATCTCAGGAAGCGGGTTAATGATACCGGTAGTCGTTTCACAATGCACGACGTATATGTAGTCCGCCGCCGGATGGGCGTCATAAGATATTTCAAGCAGCCTCGCGTCGACCATTTCTGTCTCGGGTACGCGAAGGACATCATAAGAGATTCCGAGCCGCGCGGCTATCGATGCGGCGCGATCTCCGTATGCACCATTGGACAGGATAAGCACCCTGCGCTCTTTTCCTACGAGAGTTCCTAACGTCGCTTCTATGGCAAACGTGCCACTTCCCTGAATTAGTACTGTACGGTACCGTTCTGATGCACTACATAAACTCAAGATTTGGCGCGCTATCCAACGTGATGCTCGGCCAAACTCCTCAGAACGTGATCCAACGTCACGGCACATTGCCTTATGTATCTGCGCGGATATGTTTACTGGACCTGGCGTGAAGAGGGTGTGCCCCATCTCTGCTCTCCGACCTTTAACTCTCAAGAAGGCTATGTGCCGACTTTCCTCTGATTGACGGTCTATGGCCAACAAGATCTAGCATCACGTCCTCTTTATTATGGCGAGGAGCACGATTGGGGCGGCCAGCACTCGATGGGTAACTTGGGCTACACTTCACCTCTATAAAGAAACTGCCCTCAAAACTCGCCGCTTCTTGGATCACACTGAAAAGGCCGTGAAGCGACTCGACAGTCGCCACGCGGTTGTATCCCGCCGCCGACGCTAAGGAAGAAAATGAGATATCTTTAGCGTCGGTCCAAATACCGCCGACAGAGTCATGTACTCCGTTGTTAAACAGAACGTGCACTAGATTTTTAGCCTTTGCCGCGTGAAGCATTCCACCCATATGCATAAGCAATGCACCGTCACCGTCGAAACAAACTACTCTTCGCGACGGGGCCTTCCTCGCGATGCCATAGGCGATCGCGGACGCGTGTCCCATTCCACCGATTACGAGCAAATCGGCGCTGCTGGATTTACCTCGCCCAGAGCGCAGCTCAAATAGCTCGCGTGAAGTATAGCCTGTCGTAGCTACATTGATTGTATCGTCAGGCAGGCCATCTATGAAAGCTGTAAGCACCTCGGCCCTTGTGATTGTCGGCCTTTTGGACGGCTCCGAAGCGATGGCAGCTCTATCCCGAACAAAAAACCCTTTTCTGCATACGAGGGCGACGGGCTTTGCGTTTTCCTTCGCTGCCTCCACCATTTTAAAAGCTAATTCATTTACATTACGCGTGCTTTTATCGCAGACTAGATAGTCAATATCGAGGGATTTTAACAGCGGCAGAGTAATATATCCTTGCTTTGAGTGCTGTGGCTCATCTGCTATCTGGACATCATCGTCGGAAATTTCTCCGCGCCATCCGATGATCAATAAGATCGGGATGCCCCACACTTTTTCGTGTGCCAACGAGACTAACGGATTAACCGCATTACCTATTCCAGAATTCTGCATGTAGACGACGGGCACATTGCCCGAGCCAAGATGGGAGCCCACCGCAATCGAAATCGCCGATCCCTCGTTACACGCGACAAGGTGATCGCTCCCGAACTCCTCCTGCAAGCTTTCACTTAGTCCTTCTAGGAGCGAGTCAGGCACTCCCGCTGCAAAATCCACTCCGGCCAATCTTATGGCCTTGGCGAATTGAATGGGCGAAACTGGCATATGCTGTTCGCCTATAACGAGATGATTTCGTCAATAGGGAGGCACATGCCTTCGATCTCTTTCGACCTATCGTTATGCAAAATTCCCGTAGCCGCTGCCATCATCGCAGCGTAGGACGCGCGCAATAAATGATTGGCATATATAACTATATCAAACCCGTGCAACTCGAGTTCTTCGAACGTTGTCTCGAAGAAGCTTGTCGGCACACAGACAAGAGGTGTTTTCAGTCCAAGCTTTTTGTACCACTCCGCAAATTCAAATATCTCCGCCGGTTCAGACCTGCGGCTGTGTATCATAATACCATCGGCGCCAGCGCTGAGATATGCCTCAGCGCGACGCTGAGCATCAAGCATACCTTTTTCCAGTATGAGACTCTCAATCCGCGCTATCACCATTAGATCGCTTGACTTCGCTATTTCCTTCCCCCGGGTCAATTTATTAGCAAAATCATTCACGTCTTCCTGTTGCTGCTCTACGCTATTGCCGAACAACGAATTCCTCTTCAGACCACGCTTGTCCTCCAAGATTATTGCAGAAATATTCTGCTTGGAAAGCGCAGTGACATTCAATGCAAAATGTTCAATGTTTCCGCCCGTGTCACAATCCATTATTATTGGCTTACTAGTTACTTCTCTGATTTCAATCAAATTCGCGAGTCTGTGGCGTACATCGAGATATTCTATATCGGGCTTCATTTTCAAAGTGGAGTCTGTCAATGAGCTTGACCAAATCGCATCATATGATCGGCTGCCCTTGCTATCGCGAACGGTCGCCTTTTCCGCGATGACCGCAGACATAGGGCTATGCGCCTCTATAACACGCAAACAACGTCCCTCGTTGAGAAGCTCTCTAAGATTACGAGTACGGTCGATTTTTGGCCGATTGTTTAGACCTTGAAGCGGCGCGACGATATTTTTGTGCATGGACCCTCATTCCTTCTGATTTACTGCTCCGGGCGGCGCAGCTCACATCAATTTATCATTTGGCTCGCCTAATTACGGCTATCTCAGACCCTATTGAGGGTGGGTTTTCCCGATCTGCAAGCGGCCAAGCTCCGATGATCCTCCCCCGTCTAACGCGCTCTCGGTTCCATTACTGGTCTGAGCTTGAGCGGCGCTCTGATTGAAGATTAGTTGGCAAAAAGCTAGATCATGGAAGGCCGGCAATCTCTCGACCATTATCGTCATTCATGGTGCTGAAACGCCCGTAGCAACATCGGGGGTTGTATGAGCGAACCCGGATTTATCTCGTGGGAAACCAACTGATCCTACTAACATCAATGTGCATAGGACTCCGAGGAAGATAAGAAGAGAATTGAACCCGCCAGCAGTGTAGAAGTATGAAACGATCCCGACCGATGCTCCAGCGGCCGAAAAACCAACAAAGTAGCGCGCCGCATAAGCACGTGAGCGCCATTCGTCGGAGGTGTACTTCGCAACAATTGCGTCGTTGATCGTAACCTGACCGAATACGGCCATGCTTATCAATGCAGCGATAACGAGAAACCACGGGCCCGACAAAAACGAACCCAATACAAACGTTGTCACTACAATGAGTGACAAAGGTACGAACACATTGCGAAGTGAAAATCTATCTAGAAGGCGGCCTATTAGAAACTGCGCGAGAGCTCCGAAGAGATATATTCCCGACACGATCAGTCCGAGATACGGCCCGTTCTCATCGATCTGCAAAGATTTATCGCTAATAAGCTTCGGCATCGAGACCGTAATGGCGTTGAACGTGGTAGAACTCGCGACCAACGTTATCGCCAAGCATAAAACCACACGGCGCATTGCGCTCTTACTTACCAAGGGTGCTGTGCTCCGTGAGGAAAAAGAGCCCGACTTCTCACCCGCTTTAAGAGAGTGGGCGAGGAGGGCGGCTCCGATCACGATGGAAAGGAGTCCCGGAACCGCGAACGCGACGCGCCAGCTGAACAGTTCGCTTAACATCGAGGTGAAAAGAGCGGACGAGGCAACGCCGAAGTTCCCCCAAACACCGTTGATGCCCACATCGCGACCAATTTTTCTGGAGCTCGCCACCAACATAGCGGTACCGACCGGATGATAGATTGACGCGAACACGCCAACCAGGAGAAGGGCGGCACTCAACTGATAGGGTGTTCGGGCAAGGGAGGTGAGTATCAGCGATGCACCGATGCCGAAAAGAAAGATCACGAGCATGTAGTCCCGCCTCCATTTATCGCCGAGCCAGCCAGCGATTAGTGAACAGGCGCCGAAAGCAACAAACCCTGGGGTTGCGTATGGCAGCAACTCTGAATATGTAAGGCCAAAGTGGCTTGCCATGAACAAGACTGCGGTCGCAAATATAAGCATTGCATAGTGGTCAATTAGATGAGATATGTTAATGAACAATATTGACTTGGCCGAATAGCTCATCTCATTACCATTTTTGCTAGCGATAAGCGATGATAAGCTGATACTTAAGTGATCCAAATTCCTCAAATCGGATCTTGCTCCTCCACCTATCGCAGGTGAAATCGAATTCTTCTTCTGAGTATTTGCGAATGAATTCCTGGCGGTTCTCCGACAACCGTTGGAGTGCCAAGCGATTGGCACGGCTGAATTGCTTACTTAAATCGTGCGTAACTATTTCTCGAAATCCTGCATTGCCAAGCTGGTCCACATAACTCTCGGCAGGAAGAAGATGGTAAGAACAGTTCTGCTTGTAATCTTCAAAACCGGGATCCTTTACGAGACCATCGAAAAAATCTGTAAAAATAATAACACCGGTCGGCTTCAGCCAACGGTGAAAGTTTCTCCATAAGGTGAGTTTATCAGCGATGTATAGGAAACAGTCACGGCTCCAGATCAGATCAAATGCATCACCGTCCATAATCGAGCCGTCAAGAGCGCTGCCACATTTAATCTGGTCAACTATTGTTTTGGTAGAAGCGTTGCGTTCTTCGAGTATAGAGCACATGACCGGGGATTGGTCCAAGGCTGTCACATGTACGCCGAACGTTTCCTTCATGAAGAAGGACCATCCTCCAAGCCCAGCGCCGACATCCAGAACAGACCGTACCTCACGCCCGAGCTTGCCGACGGTATCTTTTAAATACATTTCCGCTTCAGAGACGTCTGGGCTCTGAAGACCGTTTCCATAAACGAACTCGGAACGCAGGATACTATGTCTGGTATACCGCTCTTCCTCGGAGGTATTACCGTGAGACTGATTGGTCATGTTTAGCTACACCTTTTGGTTTGATACCGATGGATGGAGCGGTCGTTTGCGCTGTAGTTACAAGTCTGACTGCTCACATGCTCGATTTAGATTTCCATCGCATATGACGTAATATTTATGTGCAGAGTCGTGTAAGGATCTCCTCGTTCACCAAAGTATAGTTTCGGCCGTCTATCAGGACCTGTGCGCCTGGGTAAGGTGGCCGCCAAAAAGCCCGGATTTTCTTCTGTATGGTATCCTCGGTATCCTGATCGGTGACGTTTTTCATCGCGAGAACCTCGGCGCGATAGAAAGTACGGCCAGCTCCCTGCTCTTGTGGAAGCGGAAGCGAGCGAGAAGTCATTCCGACGTACAACCGTCCGAACTGCGAGATGAGATGCTGTGTTGTTATTTGTTCTAGATCAGCCGCTGTTATACGTCCTGGATCTATCTGGAACCATTCGGTGTCGATTATCGGTCCCGCGTCAATGTGGTCGGTCATATAGTGGGCGCTTGTCGCCCAGCGTGTGGCACCCTCAAGAATTCCGACATTGTAAGTACCCCAACCGCGATAAGCCGGAAGTGGGGCAGGATGGAAATTGATCGAACCCCGGATTGGAAGCTCAACTATTTCTCGTTTTATCTTTCTGCCGTACTGAATGCATATCAGGTAATCTACGGTGTTTAAACTTGTACGGCGGCCGTTTTTGGTGTCTGCTAACATTTCATTTAGTAGGTCTTCGGTACAAATCTCCAGCCCGAGCTTTTTGGCGAGCAAGAACACTTCGTGCTCTCCCGCTTCAAGCTCTTCACCGCCTTGTTTCCCTGCCACAACTAGTATTTCGGATCCGCCATCATAGGCGATCTGCAGGGCCGCGCATGCGGCTGCCTTCCGACCCATGAAGATTAGTTTCATAGTCATGGAATGCATCCCCTGTCATAATAGGCCCAGCAGTGTGTTGCGTGCTGCAGGTGTGCAGCATCGTTTTGTATGTGCGTGGAGGTGCTCGAAACCTGACTGTGAAAAAACTTGAGCGGCCCGGTCCTACGGCGGGGCTTTCGCTTGCTTCGGGAGCAATTGGTGCGCAGCAGCTAGGTCGTCTTCGTTGTCAATCTCGTACCACTGCCCGTCACACGGCACCGCCTTGAGAGAAACTAAATCGGCGCCGATGAGGTCGTTCAATATAGTCTCATAGCACTCCTGCTTTACACCGGACTCAATTAACTTTTCGACGTGAGCGTTAAGTAGGTCCCAAGTATCTTTTTTTATCCAGAATATGTTGGATGATATATAATGGCACGTATAGTCTATCGAAGCGTTCTTATCCTGTTCTTTTATGACGTTGTAACTCATAAGTTTGTCATTTGTGAGTATGAGGGTAGCGGATCGATCTTCGTCATATCGAGATACTGCCACGCAGTTTTGATGTTCGTCTTCGTGAAGTTTGGTGAGCAGTACGGGCCTGAAAAATACGTCTCCTTCGACCAACAGACAATCCGAATGAAGCCACTCGCGGGCGTACCATAGAGCATTCACTACCCCTGCTTCCTGATAGTATTCCTCTTCATAATACTGTATCTTCATCCCTTTCCAGTCGCGCCCGACAAATTGTATTATCTCGTGGGCGAGGTAGCCAACGACTATTGCGACCTCTTCATAGCCACTTACTTCTAGAGCGTTTAGTGTGCTTTCCAGTATTGGTGTCCCGTGTACTGCAACTAGACACTTCGGTTTGGAGAGCGTAAGGGGCCGTAGTCTCGTACCCATGCCGGCTGCAAGTATCAAAGCTCTGCGCACTTTTGCCTCTGCTAACTCTGGGTACCGTTGAACTCCTTCTCGTCTCGGCTGAAAGGTCCGAGACGAGTCTTGCAGCCAATGCTAGGCTTGGTCTTCCATGCTGCTCAGGCGTTGCTCGTTTCTTCCTTCTTAGAGGCGTAATATAACTTGGCCTCTAGTTCATTTTTCCCGAAATAGCCGCCTCGTAGAATGCGAGTATGTGTGCCCGAGTTGAACGCGTCCCGCCCGTGGAAGATGCGTCGATTGTCCCAGATCAGCAGATCATCTTGATGCCATTTATGTGTGTAATAGGGGCTTTTGGTAAGAAGGCTTTTCTTGAACTTAGAATATGCCTCATAAAGTCGTGGCATTTCATTGAATTTGGTATTCTTGAAAAACATCTTAGACGGGTTGTTTATCAGTCCGGTAATTTGATTTTCTGCATTCCTTTTGATTATAGGCGTTGAATTGACAAACAACTTCTGTGCTTCTGGATATTCAGCGATGTATATTACTTCCTCATTGCAGAGCACCTCGTAGAGGTTTTTTTCTGATTTTTGGAACGAGTTCGCCGCTTCTAAGCCGTCAATAAACCTAGTATTGCCGAAGTTATTTTCGGCGCATCCGTCGCTAACGTCGAGTCCAAAGAGAAATTGAAACTCGGGCGGATTAGAGTAATAAGGTATATCCGTGTGGAGGTGTAACTCTTTCGTGCTGAATGATATGCTGTCTGTTTGATCGTCCGGTTTTGTTTTCAGGTCGAAATAGTCACCAAAGTAGGATGGTTGTAGAAAGCCTGAAATACGTCGAACAAGATCCTCAAATTTGATACCGCCTGCCGACCCGGCTTTTGCGACAACGATCCCGTGTTCGAACAGGTGCTCAAGCAGGTTCTTTAAGGCGCCTCGGTCGTTCATGACTGCTGACTGATCGAACGCTGCCATACTGCTGGGCAGATCATCGGTCCAGGGTTTCCAAGATGGACCAGCTGGGATGTCGTATGCGGCCGTATTTCGGGAGTAGTCGTTAGCGCGCAACCATTCTAGGTCATACACACTGCTGTGATTGTCGCTCCAGGTTATGTGTAGGTCGCCATCTTTGATTGTTGTCGATGTCGGTACTACGTCGAGCGGAATAAACGCGGTGTCGTAGTACTTTTGATTGCACGACGCGTTAAATAAGACGTCGCTGTGACAGTTGTCCCGAAGCCATACCCAGTGGTACCTGCTCAATTGTCCGTCTTGCCATTCAATTGATAAGTGATCAGTTTCGCTTTTGATCATAGGACTTCCTTTGTCTAGACTTCTTTCTTGCTTCAATTCTCGGAAAGATCGCTGGTGCGTCCCGTCGGGGTCCGCTGCACACCGGTGCGTCTTGTCGAGGGTCCAAAGCGTTCGTGATCGCTGTCATGACGACCTTAGGTTTTTGGGCCTCGCGTATGACAGATTTATAACTGTCTATGTAACCGAGTGTTTCTGGCTTCAGAACCGCTGCCTGTTTTCTTCAGCTTACGCGTGACGATTTGGCCGTAAGAGGTTGTTCGAGCTGTACTTATTCGTGGGCGCGCTGGAAGGGTTTAATATGCGGTTTCTGTTGGCTTTGGCCGTCATCATCTTGAGGGGATCACGGCTGGTGGCGTTGTCTTCGCTGGGACGACGCTGTGTTGCCGCCGCCGAACCACCAACTCGGACACATATTGGCATTCTAGCCGCGGTGCGTTCACCGCTCTTGGCGGCACGCTCAGACACTACCGGTTGGCGCATTCCTGATGCGGGAGCGGCGCGCGTGACGAGTGGCCTAACCGTCTTAGGCTGCGCTCGGAAGCTGTGGCGCGTGATCGCCTCTGGGCGGGATCGAGCGAAAGCTGTCGCCCTTTTTAGACGCTCGCGGCCTTGGCCCGGGCGTTGCCCTCCATCTTACGCTCCCAGCGCAGGTTCGTCTCGAACTCTGTGAACACGCTGAGCATATTTATGAACGCCTTGCCGGCGGCGGTTCCGGTGTCGGCTGGCTGCTCCGTCACTCGCGCCATCGCCTCACGTGCCCTGGAGGTGCGGACGATGTGCTGCTGAAGTAGCCCCCTAAATGACCGGACAGGGGCTCACGCTTATGGAAGTGTGTGCCTATGACCGACCGTATGGTGAGTTCCAACGACCCGCCCCGCGCCGAGCGCGTCGAGGTGATCACCTCGGTCCAGCGCCGGCGGCACTGGACCACGCAGGAGAAGGTGCGCCTCGTCGAGGAGACCTATCTGCCTGGCCAGTCCGTCTCGCTCGTCGCCCGCCGCCACGGGCTGAACGCCAACCAGCTGTTCACGTGGCGTCGGCTGATGGAGCGCGGCGCGTTCACGGCCGCCGGTGCCGGTGAAGAGGTGGTGCCAGCCTCCGAGCTTCGTGTTGCCCAGCAGCAGATCCGTGAGCTGCAGCGGCTCCTGGGCAAGAAGACGCTCGAGACCGAGATCCTGCGCGAGGCGATGGAGCGGGTTGCCGCCCCCAAAAAGTTGCCCTCGCGCGTGACCTCGTGGCCGGGGGACGGCCGGTGAGCGCTGTGGCCGCAGCTTTGAGCGTGTCGCGCCCGCACCTCGCCTCGTCCAGGCAGGCCTCCCCCGCCTGGAAGCCCAGGGGCCGACGCGGCCGTCCGCCTGCACCCGACGCCGCGTTGCTCGGCGCGATCCAGGCGCTTATCGCCGATCTGCCAACCTACGGCTATCGGCGAGTCCATGCCCTTCTGCGCCGGCAGGCCGAGCGGGATGGGCGGCCTGCGCCGAACGCCAAGCGGGTTTACCGGGTCATGAAGGTGCACGGCCTCCTGCTCCAGCGACATGCGGGCGGAGCCGAGACGCGCCGTCATAAGGGCAAGGTGGCGGTGGCCGTGCGCAACACGCGTTGGTGCTCGGACGGGCTGCAGATCGCGGCAGAGAACGGTGAGCGTGTGCGGGTCGCCTTCGCGCTCGATTGCTGCGATCGGGAAGCGATGAGCTACGTGGCGACCACGGCGGGCATCACGGGCGAGGACGTCCGAGACCTGATGGTGGCGGCCGTCGAGCATCGCTTCGGGGCGGTCAACCAGCTACCGAGCCTGATCGAGTGGCTGACTGACAACGGCAGTTGCTACGTCGCCCGCGACACGCGCCGCTTCGCCCGCGAACTCGGCTTGATACCGAAGACGACGCCGCTGGAGAGCCCGCAGAGCAACGGCATGGCCGAAGCGTTCGTGCGAACCTTGAAACGCGACTACGTGCGTGTCTCGGTTCTACCGGATGCCGAGAGCGTGCTGCGCCAGCTCCCCGTTTGGTTGGCGCACTACAACGATCTTCATCCTCATCGCGCGCTCGGCTACCGCTCGCCGCGCGAGTTCATCACCCGATCAACCCAGGAGACCCTGTCCGGTCTTTAGGGGGCAACAACAGCTGCAGGTCGCCGATGGATCAGGCTAAGTGATCGTTAGGGGTGATTAGACGACAGCCTCAACCTATGCCAGCCACGCGGTGGGCAATGGCAGGTTCTGTAGAGGGTCGTGAGCGGGCGGGATCGCGATTCCGGCTCTGATGCCTTTGCCGCTTAGCGGAGGACCGACAGAAATCCACACTCCTCGCACATTCGTCCTTTTGTGCTCTTTGTCTGAAAAACGATCGTATTTCCGACAATGGCCAGGACCCGTCGATGAGCGGCCTGAAACGGCCCAGTTTTTGTCGGAGAAACGTGTCGGCTTTTCTATTGCCGGAGAAACGCGCTTTTGGCACTGTCCCGACATGCTCGTTGGATATGCCCGCGTCTCCACTCAGGATCAGAACCTCGACCTCCAGCGCGACGCGCTGACGAAGGCCGGTTGCGAGCGCCTGTTCGAGGAGAAGAAATCCGGCAAGGCCGGCACCAAGCGACCTGCCTTCGAGGCGGCCCTGGCCTTTCTGCGTCCCGAGGACGTGCTCGTGGTCTGGAAGCTTGATCGCCTCGGCCGCTCCCTCGTCGAGATGATGCGCACCATCGACGGCCTGCGCGTGAAGGAGGTGCACTTCCGCTCGCTCACCGAGCAGTTCGACAGCGCCACCGCCCACGGCCGGTTCGCCCTGCAGATGCACGGCGCCATGGCCGAGTACTTCCTCGACCTCAACCGCGAGCGCACCATGGAGGGCCTGAAGGCCGCGCTCGCCCGCGGCCGTAAAGGCGGCCGGCCGAGGAAGCTCAAGGAGGCCGACTTGGAGGCGGGCCGGGCGATGCTGGCGGCCGGCACGATCAGCGTCGCCGAGATCGCCAAGCGCCTCGGCGTCAATCGCGACACCTTCTATAGCTACTTCCCCCGTGCCCGTGCCAACAGCGTCGCCTCTAAGGGCTGAGCACCTGGCCCGGTCAGAGCCTGCATCCAGCTGCTGCTTGCAGCGTCGGGGTGCAGCCTGGTGGCTCTCCTGCCCGACTCGGAGCCCGATAGCTGGAGCACCATGCCGATCAACCCTCGTCAGCTCACCGCCTCCCTGCTCGCTGCCGACCACATCGCCGAGCGGCAGACGATCGCCGCCTTCGTCGCTGACGCCGCGACGCGGCCGGCGCCGAACCCATTTCCGGAGACGAGCGTCGGCGCGGTCATCCAGGTTTGGCGGCAGCGAGCCGCGGAGTTCCAGTCGTTCTCTGTCGAGGAGGCGGGCCTCACCTGCCTGCTCGCGACCCTGTCCGACCTCAGCCTCGACGAGCCGCTGATGCAGGAGATCCTGCGGGCGGGGCCGCATACGGCGAACGTGTTCCACCGCGGCGACGGATGCCGGATCGTCGGTGCCGTGCTCTACGGCAAGCCGGGCGTCGCTCTGCCAGTCCTGCCGTTACCGCGAGCGAAGCGTCCCGGCACGGCACCGCGCTCACGTGCTCGCGTCACGCCTGGCCAGCTCGACCTGTTCACGCAAGCCGGCACCTAATGGTCGACCCGGACCCTACCGGGTCTGTGGCGAGGGCGCAGGTCCGTGCTCGGCGTTGAGGGGCTTCGCCTTGAGCAACTCCCGCATGGCTTTGCTCGGCTTGAACGCGACTCTGCCCTTCGCCGGCACCATGACGACAGCCTGGGTTCGCGGATTGTGAGCGATCCGCGCGGGGTAAGGTCGAACTGCGAATGTGCCGAACTCCCGCAGCTCGATCCGGTCACCGCGTACGAGCGCCGCGGTCATGGTGTCGAGGATCGTGGTGACGATCGCCTCGACGTCCTGGACGTAGAGGTGGGGGTTCTTGGCCGCGATACGGGCCACGAGCTCGGATCGGATCATAGCCCACGCGATGCCGTCTCGTTTATCGAAGTGCAACCGCCTGTCTGGAAATGCAGCGATCGAGGGCCGTTTGCTAAGACAGGCGGAGTGCCAGCCTCGCGCCAAGGTTGAGCAAGATCCGGTCTATCAACTCTCGGAGGTCGGGGTCTGCGATCCGGTCGATCTCAGTTCGCAGATCGATCGCCAAGCTTGCCGCTAACTCCACGGGATCGCTGCCGCTACTCGCCCCATTCGTTGTGGTCGACATGTCCTGCCTGCTTCAGTCGAGAGGAGAGCCGAACGGCTAAAGCCCGGTTGCGGGGCGATTTGTTGGAGGCGAGGACGCGTGCAGGACGGGCGCTTCCAAACCCGAGCCGTGAGCCGAGAATGCGGCCTGCGCTACCGTCAGCGTCTGCGGGACGAGGCGCGCGTAGATCGGCAGTAGGAGCGCCCCGTCATAGGTCGCCGGTAGCGCCAGAGGCTCGACGTCCCAGCCCATGTCCATGACGCGATCGACGAGGACGGGGTGGGTCTGCACGAGCAGCCCGTCGAGATCCAGGACCTCGACGGCACGCGCCACCGCGGCGAATGCCGCCCGTGTCAGCGCGCTCGGCCCCTTCGCTTCCCGCTTCTTCGGGGAGACGGCATGGCGGGTCCATTCGTAGATCCGCGGGCCAGCCGGCGACGCCGCCCCCTGCATGATCTCCGGGTAGACGTCCGTCACCTCCGTTCTCCATAGGCGAAGTGCTCACGCCTCCTCGGCTTGGTCGAATTCGGCGCCCTCGGGATCTCACCCCTCAGGGGTGTCGTCCGCTGGCTCGACTGCAGACGTGAGGCCGCGGTAAACGTCGCCGTGCCGCTCGACCTCACCGCTCGTCGTCATCATGCTGAGGTACGTCGCCAGGATGTTGGGCGCTACATCCTGCAGCCGATCGCTGATCTCAGCATGGGAGAGCCCCTGTGGCCCGGCCTCCTCCAAGAAGGCCTTCAATCGGCCTTTGGCCGAGTTCGCTCGTGGTCCGCGGGGCCCGCGAGCCTTACCCCGGCCGCCTTGAGTTTGATCATCGCCGGCGGATGCTCGGCGGCCAGGTTGATCAGCCGGGATTGAGGCGGGGTCCAGTTTTAGGACAGCAGATCGTCGATTTGCCGCATGACCGGCCCGAGCACCTGTGCCAGCGTCGGTACACTTACCGGCTGCGCAAAGCGGCTGAGGACCCGTTCCTCGGGCCCTACCCGCTCCGCTTTCGCAGAGGCAAGCTGCACCGCCAACAAAAAGTGGCGGTGCAGCAGAGGATGATTACACCTTCTTACCCAGATGGGCTGCAACCTTGGCTGTCGAAACCCCGACAGCAGCGACAGCGTCCTTAAGTTGTTTTTCGGTAACGCTCCATTTCTTGGTCCAGTACGCAACTTCCCATTTCTCGTGAATGTTGATTTTTGTCGGGTCTTGCGGCTGCTTGATTGTTAGATCATCTACCATTGGTGTATCCTTTGAGGCATTGGGTGCCGCCTTAGGAGGGGCACTTAATGGTGAAAATTTCTAGCAATCCGGGAGATCATCCAGATTGTTGCGGGTTGTCTGATCTCGATCAGTGCGTAGGTATTTCCCGTGTTGACCGTGCACGACACGGATTTCTGTCCTGCCGCTTGTCCAAGGGACATAATACGTATGAACCCCGTTCTCTATGTCGTAAATTGCGCTCTGTTTGTCCCGGGGGGACCAAACCTCGCCGTCGTCACAGAGAGCCGTGATATCCCCTTGAGCATCCTTGCGGGTTTTTCTAACCGCCCGATCAGCCATCAACTCACTTCCTTCATTTGCCTCTTAGCAGAGGTTTCCACTAGGTAGTGCTGGCGGCCGTTTCTGCAACCAAAGGTGGGCCAGAGGGCGGCGCAATGGCGTCTTTCCCCTCGATGGAGCGAGCATTTCGACCGTATCAGTTCATGAAGGCTCTTCAGGTGGAAACGACGACACGGCCCTCATTCTGTCGCAGGCGGCCTGCTCCGCAAAAGGCCGAAGATCCAGTCGCTCAGCGTCAAAGGCGGCCTCTCTGGGCTGCTTGCGACGTTGTCAGGCCCGTGTCGCGACGCACCGCTGATGGATGAGATCCTGCGGTCCGGCTTGGTACCGCTCTCACGTGTCCGCGTCATCCTGCTCACGCAAATCGACAACTGCTCGCATGGCCTTGCTCGGCTTGAACCGGACGCTGCCCTTCGCCGGTACCGCGACGACGGCTTGGGTTCGCGGATTGTGAGCGCTTCTCAGCGGATGGTGTCGAACCGCGAACGTGCCGAAATCCCGAAGCTCGATCCAGTCACCGCGCACGAGCGCGGCCGTCATCGCGTCGAGGATCGCGGTGACGATCGCCTCGACGTCCTGGACGTAGAGGTGGGGGTTCTTGGCCGCGATGCGTGCCATCACGCCACACGATGCCGCCTCGTGCGCGTGACGGCAACCGCATGTCTGAAGGCGCTCCGATCAAATGCCGCTCATCACGACAGGCGTAGAGCCAGCCTTGCGCCGAGATTTAGCAAAATCTGATCGATCAAATCTCGGAGATCGGGATCAGAGATCCTATCGATCGCGGTACGCAAATCGATTGCCAGACTTGCTGCCACCTCCACGGGGTCACCTCCGCTACCAGCTTCATTAGCTGTCGTCGACATATCCTACCTGCTTCAGTCGAGAGGAGAGCCGAACGGCTAAAGTCCGGGTGCGGGGCGATTTGTTGGGGGCGAGGACGCGCGCAGGGCGGGCGCTTCCAAACCCGAGCCGTGAGCCGAGAAAGCGGCCTGCGCTACCGTCAGCGTCTGCGGGACGAGGCGCGCGTAGATCGGCAGTAGGAGCGCCCCGTCATAGGTCGTCGGCAGCGCGAGCGGCTCGACATCCCAGCCCATGTCCATGACCCGATCGACGAGGACGGGGTGGGTCTGAACGAGGAGACCCTCGAGATCCAAGACCTCGACGGCGCGTGCCACAGCTGCGAACGCCGCCCGCGTTAGCGCACTCGGCCCCTTGGTTTCCCGCTTCTTCGGCGAGACGGCATGGCGGGTCCATTCGTAGATCCGCGGCCCAGCCGGCGACGGCGCCCCCTGCATGATCTCCGGGTAGACCTCCGTCACCAAGTGTGGCCGCGTCGTGGGCAGGAGACGTGCGTAGGAAATGATCTCCCCTTGCTCTTCGCCGACGATATGGATGCTGTGGGGACTATCGAACTGATCACGCTCGCGGCCATCCGGCTTTCGACACGCCTCCCATCCCAGATGGTCGACGAAGAAGCTGTGCCTGAACTTGTAGATACGCTCGGCCAGATCGGGAAGATCCCGGTCGATGTCACCGGTCACCAGCCTGAACATCGCGATGGCTCCATGCAGGGCATGGAGGTTGATCGCGAAATCTACGGGGAGGCGGCATCCGTAGATCTACGGACAAGGCTCGCGCCAGGTTTCAGTCTATGATGTGACGGCGCAACGCCTCGGCGACGGCCTGCGTGCGCGTGACGCTGTTCAGCTTGCGGACCGCGCTACCGAGATGGTGCTCGACGGTGCGCGTGGAGATCGACAGTATCACCCCGATCTCCCAGGCCGACTTACCGGTCGAGGACCACTTCAGGCACTCGGCCTCGCGACCTGTCAGGGGAGACGGCGGCGTCTCGTCGTCCCCTGCGGGGCCTCGACGCCGGGCGATGGCCTTCGCCGTGGACATCGCATAGATCGCCACGAGATGGAGCGCCGCCCGCTCGTCCTGCGAGAGCCGGACCTGCTCCCCGCCGAAGCTGACGCCCGCCTCGGTCCCATCGATCTGGTGGAACGGCACGCAGAAGCCCTCGTTGAGGCTGAAGGCGCGCGCCTCGTCCATCACGACCATGCCCTGGGGCGTGACCTGCGCCTCGACCGCCTCCTGCCACAGGAACGGATCGGTCGTGCCTCGGATATGGCGGATGACCGGGTCGACGTGCATGTGCCGCCGATCCTGGTAGCGGCGCCCCCATTCCGGTGGCCACCCCGAGATGAGCGAGCAATCGTACAGGTTCTCGTGTGGCGCTCTGGGAAGCCCTGCGATCAGAAATACGTCATACCCGAAGACCGCGCCACTTCTGCGCAGCTCCGAGTAGACATCGACGTCGGTCACCGCTCTGCGGAGGCGATGGACGATATCGAAGGCAGTCTGTCGAATGCCGAGGGCGCCAACCATCCCCGAACCGATCCCCGCGAAACAAGCCAGATACTGGGAGGCGGCCGTATCGTAGATGCGCCCAGCGGTGGCGTAGGCTATAGCAACCTCAGATATTTGTCGCGAGAGCAGGTGTTCCAGGGTGGCCGACGAAACGCGCACGCTGCTCCTGTTGCAGCAGATTTCTGAGCTGGTGGGCGTCGATCCCGCAGCCTTCAAGCAGCCTGGATCCCCGCGGGTTGCCTCTGAGATCCGAGGCTCGGCGATCGATGGTGCCGAGGTGCCCACACTGCAGCGGCTGGTTCGGGCGTACTGCGCTCTGACGACAGACGAGGCGCGCATGGCCGCCATTCGAACGATCGAAGCGCTGGCGGCCTCTCCTGAGCGACAGCTCGCGCCGGCCTAAGCGGTGGCCCTCGACGTGATCGCGACCTGACCGGACAGCCGATCGGATTGGGTCTACTTCAGTCCCGGTGCGACTCTTCTCCGCCACTAAGCTGCCCTCGGCCAAGCTGTAGCCGGAGCCGCGTGGTCGGCGGCGACGGACCCTGATGGCGCCGTCGGTGGTCAGAAAATTCCGGCCTCACCCTGCTTTGGAACTCATGACTTGATAGTCGCGTGGGAGTGCGGCTGGCTCGTTCCCAGCCTGGTTGCGGATATGGGGCGACCACCACCACATCCGGCCGTTCCGGAACTTGAAGTGTCCCCGCACAAAGTGCTCCGCCCGCGGGCGCCCATCAGCTTGTGCGGCACCATCGTCGACATCGATCTGCCGCAGGCGGGCTACGTCGAGGCGGATCGGCCGCAGGTTCGGTAGCGGCGGCCGACCTTTGGCGATCCGGCGCGCGTCGACCCGCTGCGTGTCCGGCGCCGCATCGATCGTGACGACCCCCGAGGGCGAGTTGATGATCAGGAACATGCTGATCAGGTCTGCGGCTGCCTGCTCATGCGGGTTCGGGCCCGGCCCATTGCCACTGGTCGCGGCCTCGACCACGTTTTCGCAGCGAAACCCGCTCGGATCTACGTGGATACGGCCGAGGGTACACACCACGGTTGAGCCCGTCGCGCGTTCGATACCTCGTGCATGCAAGAACTGACGGAAGGCAAAGCTGGACGTGCCCTCAGCCTGTTCGACGAGATAGCCAAGATGGCCTCCTTCCGGACCGCCCCATTCAATCCACGTGAGGGGAAAGGGTGGCCGTGCATGATCGAGGGTGCGCAGCAGATCAGCGATGGGTGTCTTCTCCATGCGCAGGACCGCATCCATCACGCTCTGGTCGACGATGAACCGGCCAGCTTTGGGAATGAGGCCATTGGCTTGCGCAATACCCGCGACGAAAGGGCCATCGCGTTGCTCGCCACATCTATAGATCAATTTTGCCAGTGTCATTTGCTTGTCTGTCGGGGCGGGATCTGGCTCCATTTAGCTGCAAACGAGGAGGTGGGTGATATCACTTTCATTCAAAGGTGCTTGATTTAGAAAACACAATGACCAAGCTGTTATTTTCCTGCTTAAATCTTGCGCGCTGCCCAAGACGTTATTTCAGGGAAAGGCGTATATGCCGACGACGTCACGCTAAGGGACATGCGCAGTGCCAAATTTTTACACTCTGCAGCAGGCAGTTTTTAACTCTGTAAAGTCGGAATTTCCATACAAGATCTACAGGGAAATTGCGGCGAACTGCTTCATGCTGTTGACTTTTCTTGAACTTCATCGCGATGAGATCCATTACGGCGACGTGGCGCGGGAGTTCGCGTCTGCGAGTGATATGCCTTCTCTGGAAGACGACAAGCTTATCGCCGAGGCGCGTTTGCTCAGGGTCATAGACAACGAACTGAGGACGTCAGCGACCCGTAATCAGTTCAGTGCCGGGCTGAGGTGCCTGTCTTATCTTTCGCAAGTCAGGCCTCTCCCCGGGGATAAGGTTGAGCCGCTCGCGCGCCTGGAGCGGGACATCCTATCGTTGCTTTAAGGCTTCCCCGACATCCATCGACGGCTGTCTTTCCCAATCGGCATGGCTTGGCTGGAAGCCATGTCGTCGCTCAGTTCCTAGCGTGGAAGACCAGCCGTGCTTGCAGTGACGCCGCCGGCCTTTGTGATCGACCCCTCATGCGCATGCGTCTGGTCTTCTTAGCTTTTCTCGCGACTGTGCTTCTTGCCCACCCAGTCGCGGGCTTGATCCAGAACGGGCTCGACCCGGCGTATTGGCCCACAGGGGTGACGCGCCCAGGTGTCTGGTTTGAGACCCTGTTCTCCCGCCACATGGGCGATGCGCTCGCGGTACCGTATCTGATGCTGATCGGCCGCGCCCCTGAGTTCGCGAACGACGGCTGGTCACCGGGGCCGCTCCTCGCCGTTGCCCCCCTCCTGATCCTGTTCGGTGCCGAGCTGCTGCGACGCGCCAAGCCCGAACAGAAGCGCGACACCTCCGACCTGTTCGGCTCGGCCCGCTTCGCCAACGAGGCCGAGCGCGGGTGGCTGCGCGACGGCCTCGAACTCGGTCGGGATCCAGAGACGGGGCATCCGGTGCGCATCGCCGTACAGGGTACGCTCGTCACCATCGCGCCGCCGCGCAAGGGTAAGACCTCGGGTCTCCTGATCCCGAACCTCGCCTTCCCCGAACCTCAGGGCTGGGGCGGCCCGGCGGTGGTGCTCGATCCCAAGGGCGAGGTCTACCGCTCCGTAGCCGCTCGGCGCCGGGCACTCGGCCGGCGCGTCGTCTGCCTGGATCCCATGAAGCTGGCCGGCGGCACCGACCGCTGGAACCCACTCCAGGGCCGCGACCCGGACGATGTCCTGTACCTCCAGAGCACCGCACTGGCGCTCCTGCCCGAGGCCACCGGGGACGGTGAGGCCTCTGCCTACTTCCGCAACCGGGCCGTCGATCTGATCACCGGCGCATTTCTGGTCACCCTTCGCCGCCCGGAGGTGTGCTCGGTGACGGAGGTCCAGGACCTCCTCAGCGACGAGGGCCGCTTCCGCGGCCTCCTGCAGCAGTATGTCACACACTGGCCCGAGCCCGCGGCCTACGCGGCCCTGGAGATCCTGGAGGCCGATCCGAAGACGAAGGACCCGATCAAGTCCACTGCCCTGCAGGCGTTCCAGTGGCTCGCCGACCGGCGCCTGCGCGACCTCGTCGGCGCCTCGACCTTCCAGCTGGCGGAGCTGTCCTCCGGTACCGTCGACCTGTTTGTGGCGGTGCCGACCGAGTACAAGGCCGTGCTCGCCCCGTTTCTGCGCTGGCTGTTGTCCGACCTGTTCGCCTCGGTGCGTCGTAGTCGCCCGACCGAGCGGTTGATGATCTTCGTCGACGAGGCCGCGGTGCTCGGCCGGTTCGATGCTCTGCTGACTGCGGCGGGCGAGTTGCCGGGCTACGGCGCCAGTCTGTGGACGATGTGGCAGGATCGCGCCCAGCTCGTCGGCCTCTACGGTGAGGCCGGAGCGGACGTGCTGCTCAACACCGCCGAGGTCGTCACGATCTTCGACGTGCCGGCCGTCGATCCGGACGAGGCCGAGCGCTGGTCGCGGGCGATCGGCGACTACACCGCCTTCGTCGAAACGCAGACCGCTCCGACCGGCGACGCCAAGGGCTCGCCATCCACGACCCGTGCCTCGCAAGGTGCTCGGCTGATGACCAAGGAGGCGCTGATCGCGATGCCGGGCGACGAGCTCCTGGTGTTTCCCAACAGCGGCGGCCACGCCCGCCATCCGCTGCGCCTGAAGAAGACGGTCGCGCATACCGATCCGCGCTTCCGCAGGCTGATCACCTCTGTGGCGCCGGTCGGTCGAGCGCGCTGAGCCGAGGCCCTCGCCGCGCCCGTGTCCCCGATGTGTCGGCGTGCATTGGCAGGGGGCGAGAGGACGTGCGACCGGCCCTGACAGGGCTAATCGGTTCAGCGGCTGTCGGCAGCTTGCTTGCCACGTGATCGGCGTCGGAGCGTCCTCGTTCGAGGATGCTCCGACGCTCAGTGCGAGGCTGGTCCGGGACGGGTCTGCAGCCAATCCGCCGGCACATGCGTCATGGCGTACCCGACCCCGGGGCGCCAATCACGCAGCTCGGCCTTGCCGTCCGTGACCCGTATCAGCGCGTAGGCACGTCCGGCCACGAGGCGGTCGCCGGCGGGCTGCCCGTCCGGCATGACCCAGTCCGCGGACACGTCGCCACTGCTTCGAACCTCGACCCAGGAGATCGGTGTGCGGCGGTAGGCCAGGAGCAGCGCGGACACCAGGCAGAGCGCGAGCAGCGCATTGCGGACGACGAGGTGCCCCCGGAACGGCAGGCGCCCGCGCCAGACCTCGATGCGGCTGGCGTGGACCGGGATCGGCCGAGCGCTCGGCTCTGCCTCTCCGGACTGGTCGCGGATGGAGAGCAGGAGCTCGCGCCGATGTTCCGGCAGGAGTTGCGGGGCGCCGTCCTCCAGGGCGGCGAAGCGCTCGCGCTGCGGGCGCGCCTTCAGCCGGGTGAGTGCGGCGCGGCTGTCCTGCGCGAACGCGGCCGCGGCCTCACGGGCGGCGCGCTCGGCCCGCGCGAGACGGGCACGCACGTCCTCAGGCGTTGCGGGCACGCTTGGCTCCCCCCGCCTGCGTTCCGCCGCGTGCCGGCGAGGCCGATGTCTCCTCGACGAGCCAGAGGGCGGCCGGCTTGACCGCCTCCATCACGGCGAGGCGGAAGGCGGTGAGATCGCGCAGGATCCGTCCGGCCTTCGCCGGTGAGGTCTGCTCGACCAGGCTCGCCCGGTCGAGCCGGCCGACACCGCGCAATTGACCGGCCGCCAGGACCGCGCGCGTCTCGTCCTCCAGCTCGAAGGCGCGCAGGTGCGTCACTGTCGCGTCGCCCACGACCCGCTTCAGGATCGCCGGGTCGATCGCGCCGCGCACAGCATTGGCCACGACGAAGCGGGCCCCGGCCCAGTCCCGCGTGCCCTGCAGCAGCTTGCCCGCGTCGGCGAGGGAGCCGGCTTCAGCCGCCACCACCACCACCAGCCCGAGCTCGATCCCCGCGCTCTTCAGGACCGGTGCCTCGTCCTTGAGGATGCCGAGCAGGCTCGCCGAGGTGTTCGCACCGATGTCGACGAGGGTGGCGGTCTTCACCGTATGGAGCGCGTTGATCACATCGTCGAGCTCGGCCCGTGCCGCCTTGCCACCGCTGGCCTCGATCGCCTCGCGCGTGGCGCGCATGCGGAAGTGCTGCACGCTGCCGGGCTCGTTGGCGGCGGTGGCGGTCTTGAACTCGGTCAGGCGCGGCACCGACTCGATCTCCAGGATCGCGGCGTCCGGCACCGCCTCGGCCAAGCCGCGGGTCACGGTCGACTTGCCGATGCCGCCGGTTTCCTGGGCGACGAGGAGGATGCGGGGCATGGGTGTCAGTCCTTCTTGAACAGGTGGCTGTGCTTCTCGATCTGCAGCCGCCGGATCTCCGCTTCGGTGAGCGGCGCGTCCGTGTCCGCGGCGGCTGGCACGTCGCGTTCCGCACGAAGCTCGGGCGCGAGCCGTGACGATCGGGAAGCGGAGGCAGTCTGGGCATCGTCTCGTGGTGCAGGATCAGGCCGATCGGAATGGGCTGCCCGCGCCATCGCCTTGGCCGCACGGGCAGCGGCTTGGCGGCGGACGCTGGAGATGATGCCGGTCAGATTGCGTCCTGTGACCGGCCGGCCGTTTGCGGTGGTGTAGCCCTGCGCCGTGAGCCCGGCCGCGACCGCGTCCCAGGTCAGGCCACTAGCCTGGAGGGCGACGAGGGCATCGAGATGGTCGCGCACGGCATCCATCAGACCCGTGGCGGGCCGACCACCCGGCGCTCCCGCCCTGCGACGGCTGCCGGGGGTAGCGGCGGCGTCGTGGGCGAGGCGGCGTAGGTCGAGACGGGGGCGCTGGGCCATGGCGAGGCCCTAGCAGTCCGGCGCTTGCCGATGCGTGCAGCCGATCGCTCGAATGCCGGAGATGACGGCAGGCTCACGTTAGTGTCCAGTCGCGTCCGGCAGGCTACGGCACAGTACGGCTGCGATACGGTAACGGGTACGGCATGAGAGGGGGCATCACACCACACGCACTGAAGTGACCGAGCGTTAACCGCGTGGCCGAGCGAGCCTCGCCGGGCGGCTCGGATCGTGCCAGGCCGTGGAGCGTGGTTCCTCACGCAGCAGGTACGCCGATGGTCCAGGAGGTCAAGCTCACCGTGACCCTGGAGGCGGCGCTCGCCGACCGATTGAAGGTTGCCGCGACCGAGCGCGGCTGGTCCCCCGAAAGCCTCGCGGCCGATTGCGTCGCTCAGGCCTTGGAGGTGGCGATCCGCCATCGGGTCCTGATCGAGCGGATGGAGCAGATCGACGGCGCCATCCTCGACATGGCTCAGGCCGTCGGTGACCTCGGTGCACCATCGGGCGGTATCGACCTGTCCAAGGTCTGCCGCCTCCGCGCGGGCGACGCCGCCGATCCGGCGCGATGACCGCCTCGCTGCACCGTCTCGGCGCCGGCGCACCGGCGGCGGCGTACTACACCAACGACAGCCAGCGCGAGGCACGCCCGGATCGGCGTGATGAGTACTACCTCTCGGATGGCGGCGGGGTGTGGTGGAGCAGCGGCGAGACCGTCGTGCGCCACGGCGCCGCGATCGACGCAGCCTCGTTCCGGGATCTCTGTGCAGGGCTCGCTCCGGCCACCGGCAGGCCGCTGGTCCGCGGTGCGGGCCCGGGCCACTGGGCGGGCGTCGACTGCACCATGACACCCGGGAAGTCCGTGTCCGTCCTTTGGATGGCCGGCACATCCGAGCAGCGCGCGGCGATCGAGGCGGCCCACCGCACCGCAGTCGAGCGCGCGCTGAGTTTTGTCACCGCGGAGGGGCTCATCACCGTCCGGACCGGCGCGGGCGGCACGGAGCAGCATCGACCGCAAGACCTGATCGTCGGTCGGTTCGATCATTACACCACGCGTGAAGGTGATCCAAATATTCACACGCATTGTGTATTTATCAACGTCGCTAGTGCTCCCGCAAATGCCGGCGCCGGTCGGTACAAGTCGCGGACGCATCTGACTATCGAGCCCGAGCGATTGTACGCTGCTCAGCTCGCGGTTGGGGCGGCGTACAGGGCGGCGCTGGCCGAGGGGCTGCGCGAGCGGTTCGGGCTGCAGTATCGCGAGGCCGGGCGCGGCCAGTGGGAAATCGCCGGCCTGCCGGAGACGCTGCTCGCGGCCTTCTCCAAGCGGTCCGAGCAGATCCTCGCCTATGCAGGGGCAGGAGCCAGCAGCGCCCAGCGCGAGATCGCCGCACTCGCCACTCGCCGGGGAAAGGAGGAACTGCCGACCGGCCCGGAGCTGGAGGCGCGCTGGCGGGAGGAGCTCGCCGCTTGCATGATCGATCCGTGGCTGGCCGCGCAGCATCCTGAGCGCGACGCTGCCCGCGCGATAGACGCCGAGCGCGATCCGGAGCGGGAAGTCCCGTTCGACCCACCCGAGATCCCCGGCGACGGCCCGGTGGCGCGCGCCGCCTCGGCTCTGTTTCGGCACGAGAGCGTCGTGGCACGCAAGGACCTGCTCCAGCGTGCCCTGGAGGTCGCCGGCGTCGTCGGCCTCGGTGTCGACGCCGTCGAGGCGGAACTCGCCCAGCTCGAGTGGGATGGCACACTGCTACGGCTGGCCGATGCCGAGTTGGTGCCGGATGCCAGCACGTGCTGGACCAGCCCGAGCATCGCCGCCTGCGAGGCTGCGATGCTGCGCGCGGCTGATCGCCCCCTGGAGCGGACGTGGATCACGCCCGAGGCGGTCGAGGACGCACTGACACAAGCTCATTACCTCAGCCCCGAGCAGGGCGAGGCTGTGCGTCATGCCGCTGGTCGGGACGGAGTCTCGCTGCTCCAGGCTGGCGCCGGCACCGGCAAGACCACGACGGCCGCGGTGCTCGTGGCCGCAGCCCACGGCTCCGGATTGCGGGTGATCGGCCTCGCCCCGTCCTGGGTCGCCGCCGATGAACTCGCGCGCTCAACCGGGATCCCGGCTCAGGCGATCGCGCGCTGGCGCCACGACCAGGTGCGGGCGACTGGTCCCGACGCAGCGCACCGTTCGGATCTCCCGCCACAACTCGACGCCGACACTCTGGTGTTGGTCGACGAAGCCGGGATGGTCGCCACCCGCGACCTGGAGGCCGTGCTCAGTGCCGCTCGCGCCGCCGGGGCGAAGGTGGTGCTAGTCGGCGATAGACGCCAGCTGGCCTCGGTCGGGGGGGCGAGTGCATTGCGGGTGGTCGCCGAGGTGGTCGGGCGCTCGGCCGTGCTCGAAGACGTGCGGCGTCAGACGGTGGACTGGCAGCGCGCCGCCTCCGTGGCGATGGCACGCGGCGATGCCGAGGCAGGCTTGCGCGCCTACGTGGCCGAGGATCGGGTCGAACTGATCGCTGGCGTCGACGCGGCGCAGGCGCGCGTGATCGCGATCTGGGGTGAGCAGCGCGCCGCCCACGGCGACGATGTGCTGATCGTGACCCGGCGCAACGCCGACGCGGCTGCGTTGAACGTGCGGGTACGAGCCGCGCTGCGCGCCGAGGGACGCCTCGGACCCGACCTGATCACCCTGCCGGCGCGTGACCGCGTAGATAAGCTCGTGCCGCTGGCGATCGCGGTCGGAGACACCCTGCGCTTTGGCGAGAGCCTCTCCCATCTCGGTTTGCGCAACGGCAACCGTGCCCGTGTCGAGGCGATCACGGCGGAGCCGGAGGGAGGCGCGCGTCTGCGCCTGGCGCTGGAAGACGGACGGGTGATCGAGGCGGCGTGGTCGGATCTGGCGCAGCAACCGCGGTTCGGCCGTGCGCGGCCACAACCCAAGATCGTGCACGCGTATGCCGGCACAGTCTACGCGGCGCAGGGGCGAACCTGCGCTGCGACGGTGATGTATCTGGGGGCCGGTACGGACGCACGGGAGGTCTATGTCGGTCTGACCCGGCATCGGCACGAGGCGCGGGTGGTGATTGAGCGCGACCGGCCCGACGCCCTGTGCCGACAGCGGCAGGCGGACCCGCGGATGCCGGCCACCGACGCGATGGTGCTGGAGCGGCTGTTCCGAGAGGCGCGTACCTACCGCGAGAAAGCCAATGTGGCCGATTATGCCGCTGACCGGGTCGCGTTCGTGCGCGACGGCCTGCTCGGACTACGCGAGCGCGTCGTCCCAGGCATCGATGTACGCCGTGCGGCGCGTGCAGCGCGCGCCCTACGCGAGGCTGCGGCCTGGCTCGGCGTGGAGCGCCTGATCGTGCCGGCGTGGCGCGTGATCGACGCCTACGGACGCCGCCTGACACGCGCGTCGACTTCGGCGACTCACGCGCTCACGGCGCGGCTCGCCCGCCGTCTGGGGCACCCGGATCCAGAGCGCGGACGCGGCATCGAGCGGTGAGGCATGTGCTTGCCACGCGCCTGAGTGGCCCATACGCAGGCGGTTACACCCACCTGCGGTATCGACTTGACCTTTCCCGTCACGCACCAGCCGATCCTCTCGAACGGCACGACGCACAAGCTCCATCATCTTCAGCCGTTCAAGGTCACGCTCGTAGATCAGATTGCGCCGGGACAGGATTTGATCGTGCGCGTGTCTTTCCATTCGCACGTCTACAGCCAAGCTAACGACGGGAGGCCGACTGTCGAGGTCGTGTTTCTCGATGAGGGGGGCAAATCCCGGGTCTTTTGCCCGACAAGGTACGCAGCGTGTCTCTCGCTTCATACGCTGTGTACTCAGTTTCTCCTGAACAATGGCCTCACATTCGATTCCAAAGATAAGAACCAGAGAAATCACCTCACCATCGCCGGCGATCCTACGACAGATGGGGTGAAATACCACGTCTACTACGAACTCATGCCTTCCAAGGCGGCAGGCGTGGACGTCGAATTCGTCGTCAAGTCAGCCTACGACAAGGGGTATGTGGCAGCCCACCACAAGCGGCGCGAGCACGTGAAGAGGTTCCTGCGTCAGTGTCACTTCAAGCAGGAGAGGGTGCCCAAGGCATAAAAAAGGCCCCTATGCGGAGCCTTGATTATCGCCTGAAGGCGGTGCGAGTGCCCCTTACCGTGGTATTCCGGCCAGCGTGGGCGGGCATGTGATAGCGACCCGTGGGGGAAGCCTCGCTGTCTATCACTGCGCATAAATCTAATAGCTGGGATGGAAGAGTCAAGGGATCGGCTCGTGCAGCGCAATCGATCCGATCGATCGGCGCCGCATCCTGAGACCCGTCGCTGCGCTGTGGCGCTCGGGGCGCATCCGTGAGGTAGGGTGAAGTTACGCTTTGTTCACCCCGTGTGGAACAGACCGATCTCATGCCGATCCGGCGCGAGCACCGCTTCTTCTATCCGATAGACTGGCCGCAACTCTCGATCGTGATCCGGTTCGACCGGGCCAAGGGCCGCTGTGAGAGCTGCGGGCGGCCTCATGGGCGGATCGTCTACCATCTGGGCGACGGCCGATGGTGGGATGCCGAAGGCGGCACTTGGCGTGATGGGGGCGGCAAGCGGATGCGCCTCACCCTCGGCGTCGACGATGTGCTCGGGCGTGCGCGCAGGACGCGCGTCGTGCTCGCGGCCGCCCATCGCGATCACGACACCAGCAACAACACGAACGCCAACCTCGCGGCCTTCTGCCAGCGATGCCACATGATCCATGATCGCCCCGAGCATCGCCGCCGCCGCTGGGTCACCCTGTTTCGGCGCAAAGCGCTCGGAGATCTGTTCCGAGGTCCTTACGCCTAAGGAGCCCTGCCCGCGGCACCGCTAACCCTCGGCGGTCTCCCTGGCCTTCCGCGGCCGGCCCACGCGTTTCGACTTCTCCGCCGTGGCTTCTGGAATGTCTGCGCGCTGCGAAGCTGCCTTCCCACGCGACTGCCCCAGGCCGATGCTCTTGGCCATCGCCGAGCGGGCCTGGGAGTAGCTCACCGCCACCAACGGGTAGTCCCGCGGCAGGCCCCACTTCTCCCGATAGGTCTCTGGATCGAGCCCCAGCCCCGTGAGATGGCGCCTGAGCGTCTTGTACGGCTTGCCATCCTCGAAGCTGATTAGCGCATCGGGGCGGATCGACTTCCGGATCTGGGCCGCCGTTGGCTTCTCGACGCGCGGAGCCGCCAACGCACTCGTGTTGCCGAGCCCGGTCACCGCCGCGTGGACGTTGGCGATCAGGGCTGCCAACTCCGTGACAGGCACGGGGTTGTTCGCCACGTACGCTACGACGAGATCAGCTGTCAGCCCGGTATAGTCGCTGCTCTCGGCCTCGATCGTCCCCATCTTATCGTCCACGTCGCCGCTATCCTTATAATCAGCGTGATATTCCGCCGAAGCTAGAATATTAGCAAAGGGATTTTATTTGGTAAAGGCATTACGATGATGGCATTTCCGGTTGCCTCGGCGCATGATCACGAGGGATCGGCCAGACGGTGCTTGCCACTTGGCATCCCT
The DNA here is from genome assembly GCF_017876975.1 of Methylobacterium sp. PvP105. Lineage (NCBI taxonomy): Bacteria > Pseudomonadati > Pseudomonadota > Alphaproteobacteria > Hyphomicrobiales > Methylobacteriaceae > Methylobacterium > Methylobacterium sp. PvP105. Next base: position 57,995 of record NZ_JAGIPA010000007.1, read on the forward strand.
TCGGTGAGGCCCTGCTTCGTCCCGGTCGATCCGAGGGCCACCCTGATCCAATCGGCTTTGTGCCCACAAGGTGGTCAGGTGCTGTCCTCGACGCACGCTCCGTCCAGCCATGTGACGGCGGCCTCCAGCGTGTCGAACCGGTGCGCCACCTGCATGAACGGCGCAGGCCGAGGCGGGGCATCTTCCAGCAGCTCCGCGTGCCATCCACGGACGTCGCCGCCTTTCGAGACGCTGCGCACCACGCTGCGACGAT